>NZ_JAUSZT010000003.1:460000-3208459 GCF_030817885.1 Phyllobacterium ifriqiyense | reverse complement strand
TCAAAGACATAATCCTTTTCGATTTTTACCCAAGGCAGCGCGCGTTTTTCCGCACTCATGCGCTCTTGCGCTTTGGTAAAGGCTTTTTCTTTTTCGAGCAGTGCAGTGCGCGCTTCGAGCCATTGTTCTCGTGATACGATCTGGTGTTGCATGATCATCTCCTGTTGCTGTTGCTTCGTCGCTGCTGATTTCAGGCGAGCAGTTCTTCCAGCCTGTCGAAGGCGCTGTTCCAACCCTGCCGGTGGCCTTCACAATTTTCCACTGTGTCGAACTCGGACTGTTGAAACTGCATTTTGGTCTTGCCGGCCAAGTCTTCGAAATCGATTTTGACAAGCGTTTCCCTGCCTGCTTTTCCGTCTTCCTGATCCCATGCAAATGTGAAGACGAGCCGTTCGTCTGGTACGACCTCATGATAGATTCCGCCGTGCCAAAGTTCCTCGCCATTTGCCGCCGAGTCCAGGCATGCCCGCCATTTGCCACCGGGGCGAACATCCGCTTCCACGAAACTTGCGGGATAGTCCCGGGGCCCAAGCCATTGCAGCATTCGTTTTGGGTCGGTGAACGCCTTGAAAACTACGGAACGTGGGGCATTGAAAACCCGATTGATAGTCAGGACGCGCCCGGCAACAGTGTTTGCTATTTCGGCACTATTGTTCTGAATCATTTTTCTTGTCCTCCACCTGTAGCTCTTCCAGATATTCTTCCAACCGGTCGAAGCTGTTTTCCCAGAAGCGTTTATAATGTTCGATCCAGGTCTCGACTTCCTTTAGCGGTGCAGCATTGAGGCTGCATGGCCGCCACTGCGCTTCCCGGCCACGAATGACCAGGCCTGCGCGTTCCAAAACCTTCAGATGTTTTGAAATAGCGGGGCCTGACATTTCGAAAGGTTCTGCCAGTTCCGTTACCGAAGTTGTTCCGAGTGAAAGCCGCGCAAGAATCGCACGGCGGGTAGGGTCGGCCAGCGCAGAAAAAATATTGTCGAGGCGGTCAGTTTGCATTGCTGTAGAACCATTCGGTTATTTAACTTAATGGTTATATACGCCTGACAAACGCGATCGTCAAGCAGGACTTTGCAAGCGCAAAGGCAGCAGGAGGTCACAACGCAGAAATGCGAAGGAGTGTTTTAAAGATTTTGAAGGAGAGGAAGTGGAGGTTTCTGTTGCCAGGTACCTCCGAACCCCGCCTAGAAGTGCGAACCCCTAGGACTTGATTTGAAGCTATAGCACTGCATTAAGCAGCGATACGTGCTTCCGCATAGTTGTCGTTTGCAACTACTGAGTTAGCCCGATAACGGTGGTACAATGCCGGGCAAAAGTTCGATCTTTACACCCTTGTCGATCCTATTTCGCCCCCGCCACAAGGCAGCGTTGTTCTGCTGCATTGTGGTGGAGGCGCCGGGTACCGCCCCCGGGTCCAATGGGCTTATTTCATCGTCCGTTTATCACCATAGCTGGCCGAAGCCAGCGGAACGTATATAGGTGTGCCGCATAATTAAATCAACGCGCAAATCATTGATTTTCCGGTTGATGCAAGTGTAGCGGCGACTGCTCGGTTCCCTTATAAGCAGAGCCAACAGTCACCAGAAAGCGGTCAGATCATGCAGACGTTGAAAATATCCACGCTTACAATATGCGGTATCGATGAACTTCCCGGCCAAAGGGAGCGCGGCGTCAGCCATGTGCTTTCAATCGTTGATCCCGACTGGCCAGAGCTGGAAGCGTTTCAGTCCTATGGTGTCCATGACCGCACAATCCTGCAATTTCACGACATTATCGACCCTGCGCCAGATCGTGTTCTACCTCAGCAACATCATGTGACGGAAATACTCAACTTCGGCTCTCGCCTTCTTCAATCGGCAGAAGATCGCGTTGAGGGCCACCTGCTTGTGCATTGCCATATGGGCGTTTCACGCTCGACTGCCGCTATGCTGACGCTTATGGCGCAAGCCAGTCCGGATGAGGCTGAAGATCGGCTTTTCGAGAGACTGCGAACAATCCGGCCTCAGGCCTGGCCGAACTCATTGATGGTTGGCTATGCCGATGAACAATTGGGCCGTAAAGGCAGGCTGGTTTCCGAATTGCACCGCCACTATGCAGTCCAGCTGAAGCGCGATGCAATGTTCGAAGAGTTGATGACACGCATTGGTCGCACGCGTGAATTGGAAATGGGCAGATCGGCGGCCTGATAGCTCTGCACGCTTACTCAGGGACAAGGCCGTCAAAGACTTCCAGCATAGCATCGGCAATGGCCTTGCCCAGCGCTGCTCCGGACTCTTTCAACCCGGCCTCATCCATATCGCGCGCGGCGAGGGCAAGAGCGGACCCTTCGGATCGCACTATCTCCTGCGCGCGCTCAATCGCCCACATGGCAAAATCGCTGCGCGTCGTAATTTCCACAGTATCCATGGCGGTGCCTTCCTGTCATTTGATGCCGCTGTACTATCCTTTGGCGGACGATTTCGAAAGCGGTTTCGCGATAAAGCCTGACATCGGCCGAGCCAAAGAGTGATTGACTTGGGGGTATTGCTGAGGAATGTTCCTTTTGTCTAGCGTGGACATTGGCCAGCCTGTTTTCCGCAACGCGCCATGTCTTCATTGTCAGGGGAGGTTGCAATGCAGCGCATTGGGCCTAGCAATCAGGAGATTTTTACATGAGTGACTATCTAACCGATGTCCGTCATTACGATGCTGCGGCTGATGAAGCTGTCGTTGCAAAGATCGTCAAACATCTCGGCATTGCTCTACGCAACCGGGATTCATCACTGGTATCCTGTTCTGATCCTGAAGAATTGGCGCGCGTTCGCACCAATTGGGTGGAAAAGAAGCTTGGCTTGACAGATGTGGCCAAAGCCGATGCCGCAATCGAGTCCGTATGCGCAACAATGAAGGACGACCGCACCAAGAGCCGCGTTACATTTTACTATCTGACCGCTAAGGCTCTTGGAGCGTTGGGTAGCATCTGATCTTTCCGCCTCAAAAGAGAAAGCCTTGTGGGAATCCGCAGGGCTTTTCTGTTTGCAGTGCTGTGGATCACGTACAAGTTTTACTATTTAGTCAGTCGAATCTGCTAAAGAGAAACGATGCGCACTTATCTTGATCTTCTACAGCACGTCCTTGACAACGGTGCCGACCGTGGTGATCGCACGGGCACGGGCACGCGTTCGGTTTTCGGCTATCAAATGCGATTTGATCTGGCCGCAGGATTTCCCGTTCTCACCACGAAGAAACTGCATCTCAAGTCGATTATCCACGAGTTGTTGTGGTTCCTGAAAGGCGACACCAACATTGCCTATCTGCGTGATAATGGCGTAACGATTTGGGACGAATGGGCTGACGAAAACGGCGATCTCGGCCCCGTCTATGGCTATCAATGGCGCTCATGGCCGACACCGGATGGCGGGCATATTGACCAGATGGCCGGGCTACTGAGTGCCATACGGAACAACCCCAATTCACGGCGTCTGATCGTTTCGGCATGGAATCCCGCGCTTGTAGACGAGATGGCGCTGCCGCCATGCCACTGCCTGTTCCAGTTTTATGTGTCTGATGGCAAACTGTCCTGCCAGCTTTACCAACGATCCGCCGATATTTTTCTGGGCGTTCCGTTCAACATCGCCTCTTATGCGCTGTTGACGATGATGATTGCTCAGGTGACAGGTTTGAAACCGGGTGATTTTGTTCACACGCTTGGCGATGCGCATCTTTATGCAAACCATTTCGAGCAGGCGCGATTACAACTTGCGCGCAAGCCGGGTCCATTGCCTATTATGCAGATCAATCCTGATGTGACTGATCTCTTTGCTTTTAAATATGATGATTTCCGTCTCGTTGATTACGTCGCTGAGCCGGCCATTAAGGCGCCCATCGCCGTCTAGAGCGATTCATGACATCGTTTTAGTTGAAAATGCTCTGGACCATCTTCGCGGAGAGTGAAAATGACTGTCAGATTGTCTCTCGTCGCTCTTCAGACATTGCTGCTTCTGGTTTCATCGCCAGGTCTGGCTAATGATACAACCGCATCGGTAGGAACTGGCGGTCTGATCTACACGCGCAATTCAATCATTTCCATGGAACAGGAAGACCTGTTCATTTCGGAAAACGAGATACGCGTCGATTATGTGTTCAGAAACAATTCGGATGGCGATGTGGAGAACATTATTGCTTTCCCCATGCCTGATCTCGAACCCCGTTACGAATCCGATATTGCCATTCCGGATATGGGCTCGGACAATTTTCTGGACTTTACAGTCGCCATTGATGGCAAGCCGATCAAGCCCGAGCTGCAACAGCGTGGCTTGGCCGGCGGTCTTGATGTTACTGACGCCCTCATTTCGAGTGCAATTCCAGTGTCACCGCAAAATGCTTCGGTCCAAGCGGCGATTGACAAGTTGGATGCCCCCACAAAACAGGATTGGCTGAAACGCGGTATTCTCCAAAATAGTGATGATTCTGAATTTGCACCGGGCTGGTTGCTCAAGTCGACCTATTGGTGGGTGGGCCATTTTCCGGCAGGAAAGGATGTGCGTGTATCCCATCGCTACAAGCCCAGTGTCGGCGGAACAGTAAGCCTGAATTTTGATCCCGATGATAACAGTACCCATGGCCCCAATTTTGACCACGCGCAGAAGTATTGCCGTGACAAGAGCTTCAATCAAAGCGTTGCAAAAATCGTCAAGAAGGCTGGGCCCGAGCGAACCGTGCTCTATGAAAATTGGATATCATATATCCTTACCACAGGTGGTAATTGGGCAGGCCCCATCAAGAAGTTCAAACTTACGATCGATAAGGGCGACACGGAGAATCTGATCAGCTTTTGTGGGCAGAATGTCAGAAAAACCGGTCCCACAACCTTTGAGATGACTGCTGAAGATTTCTGGCCCGAGCGCGATTTGGAAATACTGCTTCTGAAGAGGAATAAGTCTGATTAGATCGGGCGCAACTTTCTTAACCACGATGTTGTTTTTACATTCTTGTTCTGCGTTTCATTTTCTGCGAAATAGCAGACCAGTATTGGTTTGCTGACGAAATCGCATGCAGCAGGTAGGACAATGGAAATAGTGTGAAAAAATCAAGAACTGTTAGGATGCCCTCTGCAACTTCAGTAGTTGCCCGAAGCCATCCAGATCACATCATAGGCATTGAAAACGAGCTTCCATGGCGTTTAAAAACAGACCTCCGTCGGTTCAAGCAGCTTACCGAAGGCAATGCAATAATTATGGGCAGGAAGACCTATGAGTCGATCGGTCGACCACTTCCTAACCGCATTAACATAGTGCTTTCTAGGACGCCGGTCGAGGACACTGCTTCAGTAAAATGGGCTCACAATCCTGAGACCGCTCTTCTGCTGGCCGATTACTATTCCATTCTTTTAGAGAGAAAGGAGTTCTTTCTCATCGGTGGAGAAGAAATATATAAGCTATTTCATAAGTTTATAAACGTAGTTTACCTCACTGAGGTATTCTGCGGAAATATCAATGGTGATGCGAAGTTTGATTTTGAATTCGATAGACGAGAATGGCGATATTATTCAGAAGAAGACTTTCCTAAAAGTGATGATGACGAGTTCGCATTTCGCACAACTTGTCTTGTGAGACGAAAATCTCTTCACAGATTTAGGACTAAAGAGGAATTTATGGGGCGGGATGATACTCTCGAAAAAATATGGGAGCGTTATGCGGCTATGATGGAAAAGCTGGATGACGAAAATCCTGTTAAGCAGGAGCAGTTGGATATATTCGGGAACGATGTCACTCCAGCCCATTAATTTAAATATCGGTGCCTATATTATGAAAATATCGTGATAACTGACGATAATTGTTTGGTTTTTCAGCAAAAGGCTCAGAAAAGTATCGGTGTGCGTTGAAAGCCAACCTCGCCATCCCTATAAACGGGGTATTGGACTTGCGAGGGGTAGCCACAGGGTGGTGATTTTCGTTCAAATTAAGAGGTAGGAATGCCCTGGAGTAATCAGAACGGTGGCGGCGGCCCTTGGGGCGGTGGCGGTAATAATAATGGCGGTGGTGGTGGCCCTTGGGGTCAAAAACCGCAAGGTGGCGGTGGAGGCAAGACTCCTCCGGACCTCGAAGACATTTTCCGCCGCGGTCAAGACCGTCTGCGGCAAGCAATCCCCGGTGGCACCGGCGGTAGTCCAGCTATCTGGGGCCTGATCGGACTTGCCCTTGTGGCTTTCTGGGTGTTCCAGTCTGTTTATACTGTTCAGCCAGACGAACGTGCAGTCGAACTGCGTTTTGGTAAACCGAAGACCGATATTTCCGAGCCTGGCTTGCATTTCCACTTCTGGCCAATCGAATCCTACGAAAAGGTGGAGATTGTTGAAAAGCAGAAGAATATTGGCGGACAAGGTACACGCGGCGCCAAGGAAGGCCTGATGCTTTCGGGTGACCAGAACATCGTCGATGTTCAGTTCTCGGTGCTTTATCGTGTTTCCGATCCGGTTTCCTATCTGTTCAAGGTCGAAAATCCGGAAAATCTGGTACAGCAGGTTTCTGAAAGCGCTATGCGCGAGATCGTTGGCCGCAGTCCAGCTCAGGATATTTTCCGTGATAATCGCGCAGGCATTGCCAACGACGTGCGCAACATTATCCAGAAAACGCTTGATGAATATGGCGCTGGCATTGCTATCAATGCTCTTTCAATTGAAGATGCAGCTCCACCGCGCGAAGTTGCAGACGCCTTCGACGAAGTTCAGCGTGCTGAACAGGACGAAGATCGTTTCGTTGAGGAATCCAATCAATACTCCAACCAGAAGCTTGGTCAGGCTCGCGGTGAGGGCGCGCAGATTCGTGAAGATGCTGCGGCTTATAAAAACCGTATCGTTCAGGAAGCAGCGGGTGAGGCCCAGCGCTTTACCTCAGTCTACGATGAATATGTCAAGGCGCCGGAAGTTACCCGTAAGCGTCTTTTCCTTGAAACCATGGAGCGTGTGCTGAAAGACTCTACCAAGGTCATTGTTGATCAGAACGGGCAGGGCGTTGTTCCCTATCTACCATTGCCGGAACTGAGCAAACAGGCGAAACCCGCGACCGGAGGAGCACAGTGATGAACCAGAATCGTCTCCCGATTTATGTCGGTGTAATCCTCTTCGCTGCGCTTCTTGTTTATGCGTCAATCTTTGTTGTACGCGCCGGTCAGCAGGCCATCGTCCTGCGCTTCGGTGAAATTGTCGATGTGGAATCGGAGCCCGGTATCTATTTCAAAATGCCTTTCGGCTTTCTTGAAGCAGATAATGTTCAGATGATCGAAAATCGTGCTCTCAGCTTTGAACTCGATAATATCCGTGTTCAGGTTTCGGGCGGCAAGTTCTACGAAGTCGATGCCTTCCTCGTCTATCGCATCACCGATCCTCGTAAATTCCGTCAGACCGTTTCGGGCGACGTGACTCTGGCGGAAGCCCGCCTACGCACGCGTCTTGATGCAGCCCTGCGTGGCGTTTACGGCTTGCGCGGCTTTGAAGCTGCTTTGTCGGATGAACGTGCAGGCATGATGCTTGAGGTGCGTGAACAATTGCGTCCTGACTCTGAATCGCTTGGATTGCAGATCACCGATGTACGTATTCGCCGTACGGATCTAACTCAGGAAGTATCCCAGCAGACCTTTGCCCGTATGAGCGCCGAGCGTCTTGCTGAAGCTGAACGTCTGCGTGCGCGTGGCCGTGAAGCTGCACAGCGGATTAAGGCGATTGCCGATCGTCAGGTGGTTGAGATCGTTGCCGAAGCCCGCAAGGAATCGGAAATTATCCGCGGTCAGGGTGAAGGCGAACGCAGCCGTATCTTCGCGGATGTATTCTCGAAAGATCCCGATTTCTTTGCTTTCTATAGGTCAATGTCGGCCTATGGCACTGCACTGGAAAACACCGGAACGACGATGGTACTTTCACCTAACTCCGAGTTTTTCCGTTACTTCCAGGATGCTGGTGGAGCATTGCCGCCAGTTAGCGGTTCCACACCGCCTGCGCCTGCTGCAACAACACCTGCCCCTCAATAGGGGCAGGATCGGCTGATGACTGATTTTTTGGATGCCGTCGGACTGTTCCTTGTTTTTGAAGGATTGCTCTACGGGTGTTTTCCAATCGTAGCCAAACGGGTTGCTCGCGATGTCAGCGAGCAACCCGATGGTTTCCTGCGTGTAGCTGGCGTTGCATCGATTGCAATTGGCGTGGCCGTTGTTTGGCTGGTCCGCGGTTAGAGCTGGATATTGCTGTCGATCTCAATCAGCAAATCTTGAGTTGAACTCCAACCAAATAAACGCTGAAATAGCTAGGGCAGGTTTTGTTTATAGAGAGTCATTCTGCGGGTCAGGCAGTTCGTTCGATGGAACCACATCGACCTCGCTGCCTTCCGCGTGGATTGTCTCGTTATCCGTGAAACAGAATTGGCTCTATATAAATAAAATTTGCTCTGTCCGGCCATACTTTCGACCATAGTGGTGGTTCTGCTGGCCTGAAATATTCCGACCTTATTGAAAAGGCCTGTTGTCATGGTTTCTAGCACTGCCCGCAAAGCACTCCGTTCTGCTACAGCCGCAATTGCATTGACTGCCTTGGCAGCCACCGGATTTCCACCGGCACTCGTCACGGTGGCAAATGCGCAGACGCAGGCGCCAACTGTTCCCAATAGTGCGCAGCCAAGAGCGCAGGGCCCGGCTTCTGTGGCCGATCTTGCCGAGGGTCTCCTGGGCGCTGTGGTGAATATTTCCACATCGCAGACCGTTAAGGGACAGGACGGGGATTCTGGTCCGATCCCGATGCCGAAAGTTCCCGAGGGCTCACCCTTTCAGGAATTCTTCAATGACTATTTCGGTAAGCAACAACCGGGGCAAAACAATCCATCCCGACAGGTGCAGTCATTGGGTTCAGGTTTCGTCGTTGATGCCCAAGAGGGCATTATCGTAACCAATAATCATGTGATCGCTGATGCAGACGAAATCGAGGTCAACTTTAGTGATGGCTCGAAACTGAAAGCCGAATTGGTCGGTAAAGATACCAAGACGGACCTTGCCGTTCTCAAGGTTGATCCGAAGAAGCACAAGCTTGTTGCTGTGAAATTTGGCGATTCTTCGAAAACGCGCATTGGCGATTGGGTTATGGCAATCGGTAATCCCTTTGGTTTCGGTGGCACTGTGACAGTCGGAATTGTTTCTGCACGCAACCGCGATATTAATTCTGGCCCCTATGACAATTTTATCCAGACCGATGCAGCGATCAATCGCGGTAATTCCGGCGGGCCGCTGTTTGATATGTATGGACAGGTCATCGGTATCAATACCGCGATTATCTCGCCTACCGGTGGCTCAATTGGTATCGGCTTTGCCATTCCTGCCGAATTGGCGTCCGGCGTGATTGCCCAATTGCGGGAATTTGGTGAAACTCGTCGCGGCTGGCTGGGTGTGCGTATTCAACCCGTGACGGACGATATTGCGGAAAGTCTGGGGATGACCACCAGCAAGGGTGCATTGGTTGCCGGTATCATTGATGGCGGTCCTGTCGCCAACGGCTCCATCCTTGCAGGTGATGTGATTATTCGCTTCGATGGCAAAGAAGTGGCAACTGTCAAAGATCTGCCGCGCGTTGTTGCTGAAAGCCCCGTAGGCAAGGAAGTGGATGTCGTCGTTGTTCGTAAGGGCAAGGAGCAGACAGTGAAGGTCACGCTTGGTCGTCTGGAAGACAGTGAACAAGCTCCCAAGAAACCTGTTGATTCTGATCAGGATGAAGACGGCGCCATTCAGGGCGTTGATGTCTTGGGGATGACCTTGGGCGTGCTGGACGAAGATACCCGCAAGTCATTCGGGATCTCCAAAGAAGTCGAAGGCGTGCTCGTAACAGAAGTCCAGGATGACTCGGTTGCAGGCAATAAGCGGATACAAGCGGGGGATGTAATTGTCGATATTGCACAGGAGACAGTTTCGACTCCGGAGGATGTTGCAGCACGTATCGAAAAACTGCGCGATGAGGGCCGCAAGAATGCGCTCCTCATGCTCGCATCCAAGACGGGCGAGTTGCGATTTGTAACTTTGCAAATGGACTGAGCACTGGGAAGCGCAATCTGCGAACGAAAGTGCCCTGATCGGTCGAGGTTTTTACCGATACAGGTTCATTTTGAAGCATAATTCCTGAAAGTTGCTGAAAAATGCTCGATTTTTGCTGAAATTTTTCTACCAGAGCGTGAAAAATAGTTGCGGGTAGGCGAGTGCACTTAGATAAGGAAGTCGGACTTTCGGTAGCCTTGAATATAGAGCAGAGCGGTCAAATCCCCGTGGTCGATTCGAATCTTGGCCTGTTCGGCAACTACTGGTTTAGCGTGAAGAGCGACACCAGTTCCTGCAAGTTGCAACATATCAAGATCATTAGCGCCATCGCCCACTGCGATCGCTTCTTCCGGCGCAAAGCCAAAACGCTCGCAAATGCTGCTTAATGCCGCCACCTTCGCAGCGCGGCCAAGAATGGGTTCCTGGACTTTGCCTGTTAGCGTTTCTCCATTGTCTATCAATATGTTAGCGCTATTTTCGTTAAACCCGATCATCTCGGCGATACGTTGTGTGAATACGGTAAAGCCGCCGGAAACGAGAGCGGTGTAGGCGCCGTGTTTCTTCATGGTTCTGACAAGTTCCGGTCCGCCCGGCATCAGTGTAATCCGGCTTGCGATCACTTTATCGATGACCGAATATGACAGGCCCTCCAGTAGGGCAACGCGCTCCCGCAATGCCGGTTCGAACTCGATTTCGCCATTCATGGCTCGCGCGGTGATTGCCGCTACCTCATCGCGCAACCCGGCTTCCTCGGCCAGTTCATCAATACACTCCTGCTGAATCATGGTTGAATCCATGTCTGCAATCAGAATTTTTTTGCGCCTGCTATCCTGATTTTGAATAACAATATCAATTGGTTCACCGTCCAGCGCGCGAGCAAGTAGGCCTCTGGCTTCGTCAAGGTCGCTGGTGTCTTTCAAGGTGATGTCACAGGCAATTCCATCGGCCAGCCAATAAAGACCTGTTGCATTGACTGCAGCCGAGGCTTTAATCCCCAATGATGGTGTAAGATTGGATGCGGCAGGATTTGCAATGAGCGTAGCCATTAGAGGCATGGGGCGATTTCCATTTGGGCAGTGATTTGAACAGACAGATAATCCTGATAGCCGGACCAACGGCCAGCGGCAAGTCAGCGCTCGCGCTTCGTTTAGCCGAAGAATTGAATGGCGTAATCATCAATACGGATTCCATGCAAGTTTACAATGTGCTGGAACAGCTGACCGCGCGTCCGGGCAAAGCTGAGTTGGAGCGAGTGCCTCATTATCTTTATGGACACGTCTCGCCCTCCTTAGCCTATTCGACAGGGCGCTGGTTTTCCGATGTCGAGGGACTTTTGAAGTCTCCGGAACTCTTTGAAAAGACTTTGATTTTTGCTGGCGGTACCGGGCTTTACTTTCGTGCACTCCTCGGCGGTCTTTCAACGATGCCGGCTATCCCAGAGGCTGTCCGCTCTTTTTGGCGCAAGCAGGATGGTGAACTGGGAGCGGAAAAACTCCATGAAATGCTGGTGCTGAAAGACCCTTTGGCTGCCGCATCACTTCGCCCGACGGATAGTCAGCGAATTGTTCGTGCGCTTGAAGTTTTCGATACTTCAGGCCGCTCCATCATTGAATGGCAGAAGGAAACTGGCCGGGCGTTGATTAATGCTGCAACTGCCAGAAAGATCATTATTGAACCGGATCGGCAGTGGCTAGGTTCGCGTATTGCCAAGCGTTTTGAAGCAATGATGGAAGAGGGGGCTATCGAGGAGGTCAAGTCCTTGTTATCGCTTGGACTTTCACAAGAACTGCCAGCCATGCGCGCCATTGGCGTTAAGGAAATAGCAGAAGTATTGGCCGGAAGAATAAGAGCCGAGCAAGCTGCGGAACTTGCGACAATTGCCACGCGGCAATATGCAAAACGGCAAATGACCTGGTTTCGCAATCAACTTGGCGACGATTGGGAAAGAGTGCCATATCCCTGATTTATCAGGTTTTATCGTTGCGGAATGTTCGGATCAGATCGCTTGCACGAAAGCCTTCAACAGTGGGCTGGCTTTGTTCCGTCCGCACGACCGGTTCCGTACTGCGCCATGGAATTTTTTCCGGCTGCGGTTTGGGTGCGGCCAAGGGGGACTCAAATGTTTGAAATGCCGAGTCTGTATCGTCTTTCGCCATGCCGTCAGCGGCATTGAGCTGGCGCATTCGCATTAGCACGCTATCAAGACTCAAGTGCTGACTGTCTGGTTTTGCCAATTCTTGCTTCTTCGTCATATTTGCCGCAGGAAGGTCTTCCGGGGCTATTGTCTCGAATATCATACGCATCGGCGTGGGAACTGCTTCACCAAAGGCAATGGCCTCACGATTTGCGATTGATGACAGAAAGCCGACTGTACTTTGTGAAGCGCCAGTGATTGAGCCACGAATAATTTCCTGATCGCGTTCGTTTCCCAGCCGCATGGCGAAAACAGTACTGCATTGCGATAGAATCGTGGAATCGAGTTCTCCCGGACGTTGCGTGATCACACCTAGATAAACCCCATATTTTCGGCCTTCCTTTGCTATACGGGCGATCGCTTGCCGGGTTGGCAAAAATCCGGCGTCCGGGTTTGCTGGAATGTAGCGATGCGCCTCTTCGCACACGACCAATGTCTGCAGGGTGCCATCGCTTGAAACAGCCAGATCAAAGGCCATTCGGCACAATACGGACGCAACAGAGTTCACGACTTCTGATGGCAATCCGGCCAGCTGAAAAACGCAGATAGGTTTATCATTTGCCGGTATGCGGAAAATATGACTGATGGTCTGCCGCATAGTGTCCATTGTCGTTGGGGCGGTAAACATGAACCGATAACGGGGGTCAGCGATCAATGCCTGAAGACGTTGTTTCAGAGCCTTCATGACTGGCCTATCGGTCTTGCCTTCAAGTTGGCCAATGCGTTCATCAATCAACTTGATTAGGTCAGCTATTCGATAGGGTGCCGGCGTATCAGCCGTCATTGATGTGTAATCCCGGTCTCTTTTTAGGAGTGAAGGAGCTACGGGTTGCTCTGAATTTGCAAATTGTTCCTTGGCCATGGGGATCAAATCCCTCAAGGCATCTACTTCACCGGCGATGACAGGGCGTCCCCGGAATACGGCCTCCGCAAACTCTTCGAGTTTGAACAACCAGTAGGGCATATCAAAAGTATTATGGTCTATTGAGATTGCATTTTTGGGAAATGCGCTGGCAAATTCATTATGTGGATCAAGGATCAGGATTCGAAGTTCTGGGCGCTGCTTGATGATCTTGCGCAAAAGAAGCGAAACTGCGCTCGATTTTCCGACGCCTGTGCTGCCAAGAACGGCAAAGTGGCGGGTAATCAAACTTTCGATGGAAATCAGGGCAGAGATTGATGCGTTCTGCGATAGATGTCCTATTGAAACTGCATTCTTGAGACTTGCGGTATAAATCGTGGCCAGATCAGTCGCGCGAATACGATGCGCTATCGCCCCCATATGAGGATAGTTTGCGATGCCCGACGAAAATGTCAGTTTGTCATTCGTATCCGTGTTGACCTGTCCGACAAGTTCGACGTGCACATGCACATCCTGATCCGAACCTGAAACCCATCGGGTTTCAGGCAAATCAACTTTGAATATCAGCCCGACTATCCGGGCGTTGTCGACTTGAATGGAGATAAGTTGCCCGACGGTCCAGTAATCGTCGGAAGCACCTATTGACGGACCTGTTTGGGCATAAATGACAGCTGTCCGGCCATTGCATTCAATAATGTGGCCATCAGCTCTGTTGCGAACAAATGGCCGCGGTTCTCCGGTAGGCATGGCTTCAGCGCTCATCGGCTGTTTGTCCCAATTAGATTGCCCGTCGGATGACAGAGGCCAGATGGCTATTTTGCATGCAAGGAATTGAAAATACCTTAGCGACCCAATGCTAAATCGCCGTGACCGCAATCACCTGACTTGATTTGCACTTTGCCGGTTGACGGATTGAAATCACTAAATTATCGTCCGCGACCATGAAAACAGTTCTTATTGTCGTGGGACCGCGTATGGGCAGGGTGTTGTAAGCACCCGGCGAAAGCTCCCATGCGCGAAACACAGGCTCCCTCGGGGGCCTTTTTTATTTTCTACATCTCAGTTAAACGAAAGCACCTTCTGAAAGGCTTTGCGCCGCAGAATAGACGGGAAGAGACCGATGACAGCAGATAAACAGGATAGCAGTAAAACTTCGCAACGACGTGAGATGACTGGCGCCGAAATGGTCGTGCAGGCTCTTATCGATCAGGGCGTGACCGATATTTTCGGATATCCCGGTGGTGCTGTGCTTCCGATCTATGATGAACTCTTTCAGCAGGACAAGATCAACCACATTCTCGTTCGCCATGAGCAGGGCGCTGGTCATGCGGCTGAAGGATATGCTCGTTCCACCGGCAAAGTCGGTGTCATGCTGGTTACTTCCGGTCCAGGTGCAACCAACGCCGTTACCCCACTTCAAGATGCGTTGATGGATTCAATTCCGCTTGTTTGCATCAGCGGACAGGTTCCAACCAGCTTGATCGGATCAGATGCTTTTCAAGAATGTGATACCGTTGGAATTACGCGTCCTTGCACCAAACATAACTGGCTGGTGAAGGACGTAAACGATCTCTCCCGTATATTGCACGAAGCGTTTCACATCGCTCGTACCGGACGTCCTGGTCCAGTTCTGGTTGATGTTCCCAAGGACGTTCAGTTCGCTACGGGCATTTATACACCTCCTGAAACCAGTCCGCGGACCAGTTATCGTCCCACCATCCAGGCAGACCTCGAAGCCGTAAAGCAGGCCGTAGCGCTGATGCTGACGGCAAAGCGCCCGGTGATTTATTCGGGTGGTGGCGTCATCAACTCCGGTGATGAAGCAAGCAAATTGTTGCGCGAGTTGGTACAGCTGACGAATTTCCCCATTACGTCGACATTGATGGGGCTTGGTGCTTATCCGGCTTCGGGGAAGAATTGGCTGGGAATGCTCGGCATGCATGGCACGTATGAAGCCAATATGACCATGCATGACTGTGATGTCATGGTGAACATTGGTGCACGTTTTGATGACCGCATTACAGGGCGCCTGAGCGGATTCTCACCAAATTCGAAAAAAATTCACATCGACATCGATCCATCGTCAATCAACAAAGCCGTTCGGGTCGATATTCCAGTGATAGGTGACGTTGCCTCGGTGCTTGAGGATATGATCCGCTTGTTGCGTGCTTCCTCAACCAAACCTGACGCGAAGGCGATTGACGATTGGTGGTTGCAGATTGACAAGTGGCGTAGCCGGAAATCCTTGTCTTATACCCGCAACAAGGACGTTATCATGCCGCAATACGCGCTTGAACGCCTCTATGCTCTGACCAAGGATCGCGACACCTACATTACGACGGAAGTCGGACAACATCAGATGTGGGCGGCGCAGTTCTACGGCTTTGAAAAGCCAAACCGCTGGATGACATCCGGTGGGCTTGGCACGATGGGATATGGTTTGCCGGCAGCGCTGGGGGTGCAGATCGCCCATCCTGACTCGTTGGTTATCGATATTGCTGGCGATGCGTCTGTGCAGATGACCATGCAGGAAATGAGCGCGGCAGTTCAATATGAGGCGCCGATCAAGATCTTCATCTTGAACAACCAATATATGGGTATGGTTCGTCAGTGGCAGCAATTGCTGCACGGCAATCGCTTGTCGCATTCCTACACAGAAGCATTGCCGGACTTTGTCAAATTGGCGGAAGCTTATGGTGGCCATGGTATTCGTTGTGAAAAGCCTGGCGATCTCGACGACGCTATTCAGGAAATGATTGATGTCAAAAAGCCTGTGCTTTTCGATTGCCGCGTTGCCAATCTGGCAAATTGCTTCCCGATGATACCATCAGGCAAAGCCCACAATGAGATGCTTCTGCCTGACGAAGCCACCGATGAAGCCGTTGCAAACGCTATTGATGCCAAGGGCAGACAGCTCGTTTAAGAACCCGGAGAAATAGAATGAACGCTCAAAATCTAGCCTCCGGCTCGGCATATTTCATCGCCAAGGAGACTGAACTACCTGTTACGACTGTCTTGTCCGTCCTTGTGGATAATGAACCTGGTGTACTCGCACGCGTCATCGGTCTCTTTTCCGGACGGGGCTACAATATCGAAAGCCTGACGGTTTCCGAAACGGAGCATGAGCAACATCTGTCACGCATCACCATTGTGACACGAGGGACGCCGCATATTCTTGACCAGATACGCCATCAGCTAGAGCGCATCGTGCCGGTGCACCGTGTTGTGGACCTCTCTGTCCGTGCTGATGAACTCGGCCAAGCAGGGCCAATCCAGCGCGAACTGGCACTGGTCAAGGTTGCTGGGCTTGGCGAGCACCGAAATGAAGCATTACGTCTTGCAGATGCTTTTCATGCAAAAGTTGCTGATGCCACAACCGAGCACTTCATTTTTGAAATCACCGGCAAAGGTTCGAAAATCGATCAGTTTATTGCGATCATGAAGCCGCTTGGTCTTGTTGAAATCTGCCGGACCGGTGTTGCTGCAATGAACCGTGGTCCTTTGGGAATGTGATCTGTCAGAGGATCAATTCTCTTTTTGTCAGGGGTAAATTGTATCCCTGACAAGTTGGATATTGAGCGGTGGCAGGCCAGATCCTAATGTTGGATTTTCATTGACTGGTTCTTAAATGGCGCTCGATGTTTTCCTGACACTACTTCTTTTTGCTTTCGTGACCTCGATAACGCCGGGACCGAACAATTTAATGCTGCTGACCTCAGGCGTTAATTTCGGTTTCAGGCGATCCATTCCGCATATGTTCGGCATTGGCTCTGGCTTCTTCACCCTATTGATTGGTGTCGGCTGCGGGCTTGGCGCACTAATTGAAGCCATGCCTGTGCTTTATACCGTCCTGAAATTCGCAGGCGGAGCCTATCTTCTTTATCTTGCTTATAAAATTGCGATGTCTCGCTCCATAAGCAATGTTGATAGCAGGGCTCGGCCAATGACGTTTGTGGAAGCGGCAGCCTTTCAATGGATCAACCCCAAGGCGTGGGTGATGGCCGTTACAGCCATGGCGACCTATACCTCGCCGGATGCCTATTTCACGACGATGATGATAGTCGGCATAGCCTTTGCTGTCGTCAATATACCATCGGTATCGAGCTGGGCCGCATTTGGCCAGATCATGCGCGGATGGCTTGCCGATCCAGTAAGACTCAAATGGTTCAATATCATTATGGCCGTTCTCTTGGTGGCAAGTCTTTGGCCTATGTTGAAGTGATCTTGCATCTAAGGCTTTAGGTGCATAGGATTTTGCCATGCCACATGATCACGACGACCATCACCATGATAATGAGCTTGACCCCATGGCTGCGCGAGTGCGTGCGCTGGAAACGATCCTGACCGAAAAGGGTTTGATCGATCCCTTGGCGATAGATGCCATAGTCGAGACTTATGAAACCAAGATCGGCCCAAGAAATGGCGCCAAGGTAGTAGCAAAAGCGTGGAGCGATCCTGAATTTTCAGACTGGCTCCAGCGGGACGCTACGGCGGCTATCGCTTCACTTGGATTCACCGGTCGGCAAGGCGAGCATATGCAGGCTGTATTCAATACGGCCGATACACATAATCTTGTCGTTTGCACACTTTGCTCTTGTTATCCGTGGTCAGTGCTTGGATTACCTCCAGTCTGGTACAAATCGCCACCTTATCGATCACAAGCCGTGATCGACCCTCGCGGTGTTCTCGCCGAATTTGATCTGGTTCTGCCTCAAACCACCCAGATACGGGTGTGGGATTCAACCGCTGAGCTGCGCTACTTGGTGGTGCCACTGCGCCCTGAAGGTTCCGATGACCTGAATGATGAGCAGCTGGCCGCCCTCGTTACACGGGATTCAATGATCGGGACCGGACTGCCTTTGACGCCGGGGCATACATGAACGGGCCGCACGATCTTGGCGGGCAGATGGGATTTGGTCCCGTTGCCCCTGAAGTCAACGAGCCATTGTTTCATGCAGAATGGGAAAAAAGGGCGTTAGGCATCACGCTTGCTGCGGGTGGCATGGGGCATTGGAACATTGATGAAAGCCGTCATGCTCGAGAATGCCTGCATCCAGCCGATTATTATTCGTCATCCTACTATGAAATTTGGATCAAGGCTTTGGAAGTTCTCCTGGAGCGACATGGGTTCGTTTCAGATGACGAATTGAGAATGGCGCGGTTTTTAACAAAGGGCGCGACTCCAAAACGTGTCTTATTAGCAGAAAGCGTACCCTCCGTGCTCGCTAAAGGTGGTCCATGCGACAGGGAGATGAAGTCCGAGCCTCGTTTCCAAGCGGGTGATCGAGTGCGAACCCGTAATCTAAATCCTAAGACTCATACGCGCCTACCACGCTATGCGCGGGGCAAGACCGGTATCATCGAAGCTGTTCGCGATGGTTTCGTGTTTCCTGACACGAACGCGCATGGCCAAGGGGAAAACCCTCAATATGTCTATACCGTCGTGTTTCAAGCTTCAGAAATTTGGGGTGTTGCCGCAGATCCTTTGTTGACCATCAGTATTGACGCTTGGGAGGATTATATTGAGCTTGCATGATCTGATCGGTAATTCCGCCGCCCCTGGAGGAGAAACAACGGTTTTTGCGCAACCTTGGCAGGCAGAAGCATTTGCAATGGTGGTCGCGCTACATGAGCGTGGATTATTCAGCTGGGCCGAGTGGGCACAGGCTTTATCGTCCCAACTAAAACAGTCGGACGAGCTGGAAGACCCTAGCGACTATTATCAATGCTGGCTTGCTGCGTTGGAATCGCTCATAACGGAAAAGAAGGTTGCGCCAAAAGCGGATATAGATTTGCTGACGCGTGCCTGGCAACGCGCTGCCTTGGCAACGCCTCATGGGCAGCCTATCAGGCTGGAAAATGATCCTGATCGGGTATGAAAACTATGCTGACAGTATTGCGACGTATTTCTGTTCTTGCTGCCCTTGTTGGAGGACTTGTGGTAACGCAGGCCCTTGCACAGGCAGATATTTGGCCTACGCCTAATGAGGAAGAGCTCCGTAAGATCGTCACAGGGGCAACGCTTACCGGCGAAGTCAAAGCGCAGCCGCCCTTTAATTTCAGCGAATATCTTGGCGCTGACGGCACATCACGCGGCAAGATGATCGAATGCTGCAAGCCCGACGAGCTCGCAACAAAGGGCATGTCATATTCGGGGGAGTGGGCGCTGGACCAAGGTAGCCTATGTTTCACTTATGAAGGTGAGGAAAAGAAAATTTGCTGGAAGTTGCAGGTCAAGGGCGACCGTTTTCGTATGTTAGACCAGCAATTTGGCCTTGCCGGCGAAGGACAGATCCGCTCCGGGAATCCTGATAATCTATAGTTTAATGGCCTTTATCAGCATTTTCCTTGCCCTTTGATTACGAATCCTGTCTCTCAGGATCATGCAACTGTCACCACAACAGGATGAGGCCTTACAGGCCGTCTCAAAATGGCTGAAGGGCGGACGGAGTCCGATTTTCAGGCTGTTTGGCTATGCCGGCACCGGCAAAACAACACTTGCGCGTTATTTTGCGGAACATATCGAAGGCGATGTTCAATTTGCTGCGTTTACGGGCAAAGCTGCGCAGGTTTTGCGTTCCAAGGGCGCCAAGAACGCGCGCACGCTGCATTCGCTTATCTATAGGCCGCGCGGTGAAGAGGCTGTCGAAAACGAAACGACAGGCAAAACCAGCATTGCGCCAACCTTTTCTCTTAACAGGCAAAGTCCCGTAGCAAAGGCAAAATTGATTGTTGTCGACGAATGCTCGATGGTTGATGAGCAGTTGGGACGGGATCTGATGAGTTTCGGAACGCCAATTCTTGTTTTGGGTGATCCGGGACAGTTGCCGCCCATATCCGGCGGTGGCTTTTTCACCGAACATGAGCCTGACTTTCTATTGAGTGAAATTCACCGGCAAGCGCGTGACAATCCAATTTTGCGGTTGGCGCTGGATGTTCGTGAGGGGCGCGAATTTGAATTTGGCGATTATGGTGCCGCCAAGGTGATCTCCAAATCTGAAGTGACGCAGGAATTGGTGTTGGGGGCTGACCAGGTTCTGGTCGGAACTAATCGGACTCGCAAACGATATAATCAGCGCTTGCGAGAGCTCAAGGGATTTTCGGCTGCCTTTCCGCAGGCAGGCGATAAGCTGGTCTGCTTGCGTAACGATCCAGCCAAGGGGCTTCTCAATGGTTCGCTTTGGAAGGTGATGACCTCTTCACGCGAGACAGTAAAACCTGGCATCAACTTGCTGATAGCACCGGAAGATGAAGAGCCTGGACGGGGTGTCGCGAAAATAAAATTGCTGAAAGCGCAGTTTGACGATCCCGATGTGGAGATACCGTGGCAAACAAAGAAGCGTTTCGATGATTTCGATTATGGCTACGCGTTGACTACTCATAAGGCACAGGGTTCACAGTGGAACGAAGTTGTGCTGTTTGACGAGAGCTATGCATTTCGAGACACGCGGGATCGCTGGCTTTATACGGCCATCACCCGTGCAGCCGAGCGCTTGACTGTTGTCCGATAAAATTCAGGCCGTTAAGTCGGGTGCTTGAGGTCTGAGCTGCTGTCGTAAAATAAGCATGTTTAGCGTCTCCAAACTCATGTACAACAAAACCCAAATACACTGCTCCGGATATTTTCATGACCGCATCTTTGTCTGTTAATCTGAACGCAATTGCTATGTTGCGGAACCGCCGTGATCTGCCTTGGCCAAATGTCATCGGTATCGGTCGTATAGCATTGGCTGCGGGGGCTTCCGGATTAACGGTGCATCCCCGGCCCGATGAACGGCATATCCGGTTTGCCGACCTTCCGGAAATTCGTGCCCTCATTGATGATGAGTTTCCTGAAGCAGAGTTCAATATTGAGGGTTATCCAACCAGTGAATTTCTCGAACTGGTTACCAGGAATGAACCAGAACAGGTGACGCTGGTGCCGGATGATCCAGCCCAATCGACGTCCGATCATGGTTGGGACTTGGAGCGCAACGCAGAATTTCTGACGCCTATTATTCGGGATTTGAAAAACCGCGGCATGCGAGTCTCCCTTTTTGTTGATCCGGATCCGGAGACGCCGCTGGCCGCAAAAGAACTTGGCGCTGATCGAATTGAACTTTACACTGGCCCTTATGGCTCAATGTATGATGATCCAAACGGCGCGCTAATTGAACTTGAGAAGCTGGGCGTTACGGCATCTGCAGCAGCGAAAGCGGGTATTGCGGTGAATGCCGGACATGATCTGACGGTAGCAAATTTACCTGCGCTGGTGAAGAAAGTGCCAAAACTTGCCGAAGTTTCCATTGGTCACGGCCTCACAGCGGATGCTTTAATACATGGGATGGCGGGCTCTGTGGAAAGATTTCTCAATGCGCTCAAGGTATAATGCTTTGATTTAGCATGCTAATCTGCTGTCATGCATTTTTGCATAACGCAAAGGATGAGATATGTTAAAATGGCGATTGATATTGCGGTGCAACACGACTAACTCGTCCGCCCACGCTGTAGGAGCGAGGGAAAACTTTTATGAATGACCAGCAAGCGGTCGGCGATGATTGCGATAACGGTTCGGTAAGTTACGAGCCAGAACCGCATCACAAGGAAGCCTTTCCAGTTCTCGTTCTGGGCGCGCTTGGTGTTGTCTATGGCGATATCGGAACCAGCCCGATCTATGCTTTTCGCGAAGCGTTGCATGCTGCCTCCCTTGATGGCAGCTTGAGCCGTACTGACGTGCTCGGCGTCGTATCCATGATTTTTTGGGCATTGACGGTCATTGTTACCATCAAGTACGTCACCTTCGTATTGCGCGCAGATAATGACGGCGAAGGCGGTATCCTATCCTTGATGGCCCTAGCCCGGTCCAGCTTTAAATCACGGCCGCAACTTATCTTGGGGCTTGGTATCATTGGCGCTTCCCTGTTTTACGGGGATGCCGTGATAACGCCTGCGATCTCTGTCCTCTCGGCCGTCGAGGGACTTGAGATAGTAACGCCAACCTTAAAACCATTTATCGTCCCGATAACGATTGTCATCCTCCTGACCTTGTTCTCCATCCAAAGGTTTGGGACAGCGAGCGTAGCAAAGATATTTGGACCGATTACGTTGATCTGGTTTCTTGCGATCGGTTTTTTCGGGCTGCTGCACATTGCCGATGATCTCAGCATTTTTGCGGCTGTTAACCCATACTATGCGTTCGAATATATCATGGATAATCCGGGTACCGCTTTCCCCACGATTGGAACTGTGTTCCTTGCCGTGACGGGTGCGGAAGCGCTTTATGCCGATCTTGGCCACTTTGGACGCAAGCCGATTGCTACCGCGTGGATGTGGGTTGTTTTCCCGTGTTTGCTGCTCAATTACTTTGGGCAGGGCGCCTTCATCCTCGCTTATCCGGATGAAGCAAAAAATCCATTCTTCGAGATGTTCCCGCATTGGGCACTCTTACCGATGGTTGTGTTGGCGACTATGGCCACTGTTATCGCCAGCCAGGCCGTTATTTCGGGCGCATACTCATTGTCCCGTCAGGCTGTGCAGTTGAACCTTCTGCCGCGCCTGAATATCGAGCACACGTCAGAGAAGCAGTCAGGCCAAGTCTACCTGCCAAAGGTCAACGCACTTCTCGGTATTGTTGTTATACTGCTTGTTTTGGGCTTCGAGCGCTCTTCAAATCTGGCATCCGCATACGGTATTGCCGTTACTGGAAATATGCTAGTAACGACAATCCTGCTTTTCATTGTCATGACCCGCATCTGGAAATGGAGTTTGTGGTTGGCAACCAGTCTGACCGCGTGTTTCCTCATCATCGACCTTGTTTTTGTAAGCGCCAATTTGATTAAGGTCGTAGATGGAGGCTGGGCGTCTTTGGTCGTTGCTTTCCTGGTTGTTCTTATCATGTTTACCTGGGTTCGCGGCAGCCGGAAGCTCTTCGAGAAAACTCGCAAGGGCGAAGTTCCGCTGGCTTTGATCTCAAAGAAAATGGCTGAAAATCCGCCTACCCTGGTCCCGGGCACTGCGGTTTTCCTGACTGGCGATCCGAAAAGCACGCCAACAGCGCTCATGCACAGTCTTAAGCACTACAAGGTTTTGCATCAGAACAATGTGATCCTGACCGTAATCACCGCTCCATCGCCTTTGGTGAAAAAGAGTGAGCGGGTGCGGATAGAACCTATCAACGACCTGTTCATGCGGGTAACCTTGACGTTCGGCTATATGGAGCGACCAAACATTCCCAGGACGCTCGCGATTTGTCGTAAGCAAGGATGGAAGTTCGATATTATGACGACTTCATTCTTCCTGTCCCGGCGGTCCTTGAAGGCTTCGGCGCGCTCTGAAATGCCACGCTGGCAGGACCGTCTTTTCATTGCTCTGGCAAGAAGCGCCAGCGATGCGACTGAATATTTTCAGATACCAACAGGACGCGTCGTCGAGATTGGAACGCAGGTCAATATTTAGCCCGCATTAGCAAACTGGTCCGCATGAAAAAATTACAGATCGCTATTGTTGGCGCAGGACCGGCTGGATTGGCCGCCGCGCTCTACCTTAAGCGTTCGGACAATCATGTTACATTGTTTGAACGGTTTGAATCGGCTTCTGCGGTTGGTTCAGGTCTTATCCTTCAACCCACGGGACTGACGGTTCTTGACGATCTCGGGTTGTTTGAGATGATCCGGGGTTTGGGTAGTCGCATCGACAGACTTTATGGTGCGGATGCACATTCTGGCCGCACTGTTCTTGACGTGAGATACTCTGCGCTTAAGGGTGGGCGTTATGGCATTGCGGTTCACCGGGCGGCTTTGTTTGGTGTGCTTTACGATGCAGTGCTACGCGAAGCTATCGATATTGAGACGAATATTGATGTTGTTTCAATGGAAGTCGGAGCTGGTTCCGCTTGGCTCATAACGGATACTGGCCGCCGCGTCGGGGCCTTTGATCTGATTGTTGATGCCAGCGGATCGAGATCGAAAATAAATAAATTTGCATACAAGAGCCGGGACCCGAAGCCGCTGGCTTATGGGGCTTATTGGGCCTCGCTCAAATGGCATCCGGATGCTTTTGATGAGCGTTCGCTGCAACAGCGTTATCGCAAAGCAGGAATAATGATTGGCGTGCTGCCGATAGGCAAAGCAAGCGTTGCTGACGAGAAGAGCGCTGCCTTCTTCTGGAGTACCAAGCCAGACGAAAACGTAAAATTGCGTAGTGCCGGAATGACGCAATGGAAAGACAATATATTGTCACTTTGGCCGGAATGTTCGGTTTATCTCGACCAGATCGGCAGCTTCGATGATATGGCATTGGCGCGTTATGGCCATCATACACTCCCTTTCCCAATCGGGCGTCACCTTTCGGTTATTGGCGATGCAGCACATTCGACGAGTCCCCAATTGGGGCAGGGTGCAAATATGGCTTTGCTGGATGCCAAGGCTCTCGCTCATGCGCTGCATTCTTCATCTGACCTTGCAACAGCATTGTCGCTATATGCATCGTCGCGACGTGGGCATATACGGAGTTTCCAAGCATTGTCGCGCGCATTCACGCCATTTTATCAATCAGACTCCAGAATATTGCCCTTCATCCGTGACCGCTTGGTACCAATAATTTCTGGCATTCCGCCAGCGCCGCAATTATTGGCAGCAATGGTTTCAGGCACGCTGATAGATCCATTTGGACCGATCGGATTGCGTGAGAAAGTCTGGAGCTGAATTTTCGGCCTAACGCTTGTCAAACCCTGGGACATGTATTAAAAGCCAAGCCGTAACGTACGGTACGGTACGGTTGGAGGATGTGTTGAAAGCAGAACTGGAAATCAGCGAAACGGCATTAACGGAACGTCAGAAAGACGTCCTTGATGCTGCGCTCGCGCTTCTGGTTGAAGCTGGTGACAAACTCACAATGACAAGCGTGGCGCGCCGTGCAAGCTGTTCGAAAGAAAGCTTATACAAATGGTTTGGCGACCGCGATGGCTTGCTGACGGCTACGGTCCAGTGGCAAGCCTCCAAGGTCAGGGGAGTCCCCGTCAGCCGCAATGCATTTGATCGCGATGCGCTGGTAGCTGGTTTGGAGCGTTTCGCGGCAGATTGGCTGCGGGTTTTGTCGGGTAAAATCTCAGTTGCATTGAACCGCGTTGCTGTCACGCATGCCGGCACAGACAAGCACGGACTTGGTCGCGATCTTGGCGGTATCGTTCTGGAGAATGGCCCATTTGCCATGGCTCGCAGGCTCGAGCCCGTTCTGCTGCTTGGCCGGGAAGCGGGGTTGCTTAAGTTCGAACAGACCGATGAGGCATTCCGTACATTTTTTGGTCTGGTGGTTCGCGATTTGCAAATTCGTCTGCTGCTAGGAGATCGCTTCGAGTTGGGCGAGGCAGCTATTGAGCGTGACGCAAAACGGGCCACTGAACAATTTCTGGTTCTATACAAACCTTGAGAAAAACCGGTCAAGCGACTGGAAAACAATACTGATTGAAACATAGGAAGGAATAACAAAATGCGCGTATATTATGATCGTGATGCGGACATCAATCTGATCAAGTCGAAGAAGGTCGCCATCATCGGCTACGGTTCGCAGGGGCGTGCGCATGCGCTCAATCTGAAGGATTCCGGTGCAAAGGATGTGCGCATTGCTCTGCGTCCCGGTTCAGCAACAGCGAAAAAGGCTGAAGCGGACGGATTTCAGGTCGTCAGCGTTGCCGAGGCAGCCAAATGGGCCGACCTTATGATGATGGCAACGCCTGATGAATTGCAGGCCGATATCTACAAGGACCATATCGCCGATAACATCCGCGATGGTGCTGCGATCGCTTTTGCTCATGGTCTTAACGTTCACTTCGGTCTCATTGAGCCGAAGAAGACTGTTGACGTTGTTATGATCGCGCCAAAGGGCCCCGGCCACACGGTTCGTGGTGAGTATCAGAAGGGCGGTGGCGTACCATGCCTCATCGCTATTCATCAGGATGCATCCGGCAACGCACATGATCTTGCTCTATCCTACGCTTGTGGCGTTGGTGGCGGTCGTTCGGGCGTTATCGAAACCAATTTCCGTGAAGAATGCGAAACCGATCTGTTCGGTGAACAGGTTGTTCTGTGCGGCGGTCTCGTTGAGCTGATCCGCGCCGGTTTCGAAACATTGGTTGAAGGTGGCTATGCGCCTGAAATGGCCTATTTTGAGTGCCTGCACGAAGTAAAGCTCATCGTTGATTTGATCTATGAAGGCGGTATCGCCAACATGAATTATTCGATCTCGAACACTGCAGAGTGGGGTGAGTATGTATCCGGCCCACGCATCATCACGGCTGAGACAAAAGCAGAGATGAAGCGCGTTCTGACCGACATTCAGACCGGCAAGTTCACTTCCGATTGGATGCAGGAGTATAAGGCCGGCGCATCGCGCTTCAAGGCCATCCGTCGCAACAATGACAAACACCAGATCGAAGAAGTTGGTGAGAAGCTGCGCGGCATGATGCCTTGGATCGGTAGCAACAAGCTGGTCGATAAGGCAAAGAACTAAGAAGATCAGAACACAATTTTAAAGGCCACCGGCGAAACCCGGTGGCTTTTTTGTGCCTTTAGATCCGGCGAAGCCACTGAATTTACATTACAAATTGCATCGTTCTCGCGGACGGTTATATGGCTTATAGGTATTGTCGAAAGCTCGATAGGACTGATAGGCCGCGCGACATTTCTCAGCCTGCGTAGGACCGTTATTTCCGGTCGGTCGGTTAGCTCGTCCATTGTAGCAGTTTCCTGTCGAACAATCCCGCAGACTATCCCGATACGGACTATTATTGCGCAGGATCGTTGGGGATCGCGGCACCACATCAAGCCCTCGCGGAGCCGGTCGATATGTCTGGATTTCTCGCGCGAAAGCAGTCGGCATCTGGCCGACCATTTCTAAAACCAGAAGAGCCAGCGCCATCTTAAGAAATTTCATTGTTTCAAGCTTCCGGTTATTCATAGGGTTGATATAGGCGCTTGTGATGCCAATCGCTACTGGCAGCAACGGGGTAATGCGGGTAGGCTATGAGCACATAGAGCGTCATTGATCTTAATCCAGAGTATTTGCATGTCAGTTCGCATTGCTACCTTCAACGTTGAAAATCTGATGAATCGCTTCGACTTTTCCGGTTTCAAAAATAATCTTAACAAAGACAGAGCCTTGCAGCTCTTTCAGATAGATGATGAGGCGCAATACCGGCAACTCGAACAGGCTCGAGCTATTGCTTATGCCGATGACACACGCCAGCTGACCGCATTGGCGATCGCCGAAACTCACGCGGATATTCTTTGCCTCCAGGAGGTGGACAATATCGGCGCGCTGAATGCTTTCGAATTCGGCTATTTGTTCAAGATGGTGGGTGAGGGCTATCGCCACAAATATATGGTCGAAGGAAATGACAGCCGTGGCATCGACGTTGCTGTCCTGATGCGAGATCAGACACGTGACGGTTTACCGATCGAATTTGTTGCGATGACGAGTCATGCCCATCTCACATATAATGATTTTGGTATTTATAGCTCTGACCTGGCGTTATTGGGTATCGAATCCTACCAGCGAATATTCAAGCGTGACTGCCTAGAGATCGACGTGCGCATCGGTGGAAAGCCGTTGACGCTTTTTGTCAGTCATTTCAAATCCATGGGCACGCCTCGCAACGGCATGGATGGGCGGGCTGCTTCCATGCCCGTCCGAGTTGCGGAGGCAAAGGCCGTGCGCCGTATCATCGAAGACAAATTTGCCAGCAGTGGGGGATCAGCTGATAAGAGTTGGGTCATCTGTGGTGATTTCAATGATTATCGAGAGCGTGTTCTTATCAAGGGGGACACGCTGGTTGGGTACATGTTCGAGCCGGTTAAAGAGATAGAGAGCAGTCTTAACATCCTGCTTGAGGGTGGCTTTTGTGAAAATCTGGTAGAAAGACGCCCCGAAATGGATCGCTGGACGCTTTATCACACGCGAGGACCCAATGAACGGCACTTGTGCCAGCTTGATTATATCTTGGCGTCACCGTCCTTGGCGCAGAATAACATGCAAGCTGTTCCCGACATCATCAGACAAGGACAGCCATTCCGGGCAGTATTCCCACCTGATCAAAAGTTTGAACGTTTTCCTCGTATTGGCTGGGATCGCCCCAAGGCCAGCGATCATTGTCCTGTCGTAGTTACGTTTGACATGGTTTGAACAATGAAAGCCTCTCCCGAGAAGACGGTGATTGAGCTCAAACATGCCGCGATACGGATAGAAAGTGGCTCGCTAACCTATGAATTAGAAAACAAGTCTGAAATTGGGGCAAATTGGGAAGAGGAAATTAGAGCCAATCCTACTCTTTTCAATGGCGATTTCTTTATGGCTGAGCAGGCTCACGTCAACGGTGATGCCTTCGAAGCGGTCTATAAACGCACGCGTTTCAAAACGATGATGCACTGGAAGAAGAATCGGACATCACTGAAGCCTTGGCACGTTTATGCAGTAGGCGTGATCGTCTCTAACGACAATAAGCTGATCGCCGGTCGAATGGCCAGTTCAACGGCGGCGGCAGGGCGTGTCTATTTTCCGGCCGGTTCCTTTGATGAAGGTGATGTGCGCAACGAAATTATTGATATTGAAGGGAATATGAGGCGTGAGGTTTTGGAGGAGACTGCTATTGATTTAGCGGATGCTCAGGGCTTTGACAGCAATATTTATCTCGTTACCGCGGATCGCAGCATTGCATTGTTTCGTCGCTATTATTTTGATTTGTGTTCCCAAGAATTGTTGACGCGCATACGTCGCCATATCGCTGCAGAACTCATTTCGGAGCTCGACGATGTTGTTGCAGTGGCTTCATCGGCTGATATGACCGATACAACACCTGTTACATTCCGCGCGTTCGGCGACTGGCATTTCAGCCAAATGTAACCGTTACAAGGTTTGACTTGCGCCCCTTTAGGGTTGGTCTATTTTTCATCAAATTGAAAAAGGGGCAACGCCCATGACCTTCCGCCGTTATGAAATATATGATGTCTTTACTTCCGAGGTCCTGAAAGGGAATCCATTGGCAATCGTTCACGATTCGCAGGGCCTTGATGATGAGGCGATGCAGCGTATCGCCCGTGAGTTCAACCTGTCGGAAACAGTTTTCGTGCTGCCGGCGAAAAACGCCGCTCATACAGCATGGGTTCGCATTTTTACGCCGGATTATGAGATGCCGTTCGCCGGGCATCCTACGGTTGGGACAGCTGTGTCACTTGCGCAAAATCGTTTTGGTGAAGTTGAAAACGATCAAGATGCGCTTATTATTTTGGAAGAGCAGGTTGGACCTGTTCGGTGCGGCGTAAGACTGGGAAAACACGGGGCTTTTGCGGAATTTGACCTCCCTAAATTGCCGCAACGGGTAGACTACAACTACGACAAGGTTGCCATAGCGCGGGCACTGCGGTTAGAGCGCGACGAGATTGGTTTTGAAAACCATGTTCCCAGCATTTGGGATGCCGGTGTACCATTTTTACTTGTGCCGATACGTGGTCTTGCATCAGCTGCTCGAATACGGATCGATCAGGCTGCAATGCAGCGGATAGCACCCCGAATTGGCCATAGGCAATTGCCGGTTTATGCTTACTGCCGTGAAACCGTAGGGCATGAGAACGATTTTCATTCGCGTATGTTTGTCAGTGACGAAGGAACTTATGAAGACCCTGCAACCGGCTCAGCGACAGCTGCGTTTGCCGGTGCAATTCACTTGTTCGATGAACCGCTTGATGGCGTACAGCGATTTTCTATTGAACAAGGCTATGAGATGGGCCGGCTGTCGAAACTTGAGCTAGAACTCGATATTAAGGATAAGGCAATCATAAGCGCACGAATCGGCGGCGCGGCGATCAAGGTGGCAGAGGGCAAGTTGTTTGTCTGAGAGCGAAAATTTCATCTTCTTGCCGATCAGCGCGATAAAGTTTGGTGAAGGGCTGGACAGGCAAGATTTGCCCCGTTATAGAGCGCTCACTGTCGTCGCGGAAGCGGCTGACGGGCACATAGCTCAGTTGGTAGAGCAGCTGACTCTTAATCAGCGGGTCGTAGGTTCGATCCCTACTGTGCCCACCATTTTTCTGAAACGAGGGCCGTATGGCCCTTTTTTCTTGCACCAAGCAAGCCTCGGCTTGTCCGAAACCTTCCACAGGAGATTTTCATGAGCGTTCGTCGTATTGAAGCAGGCCCTCGCATGAGCCAGGCCGTGATCCATGGTAATACAGTCTATCTGGCCGGTCAGGTAGGTGGTCCGGGCAAGAGCGTAACAGAACAGACTAAAGACGTCCTGGCCTCGGTTGATCGTTTGCTCAAAGAGGCAGGTACAGATAAGTCGAAGTTGTTGCAGGCCATCATCTGGCTTGATGACATGAAGGACTTTGGCGAAATGAATGCAATATGGGATGCATGGGTTGATCCGGCCAATGCTCCAGCACGCGCGACAGGTGAAGCCAAGCTTGCAACACCGGAATATAAGGTTGAAATCATCATCACGGCTGCAATCTAAAGATTGCGTATCCAAGTTTAATTGCTTGGGTGCACTGGATTTTTGGCGCGGGAATGAATAAAGTCCGCGCTTCTCCGGATTGCCGTTGTGGCAATTCTTCAAACGCTTGTCTGATTGTGGCCAGTTTTGGTACTGCAAGACGAGGCAAGCATGGGTAAGGAAAACGATTGCAAGTTCTCGTCCGTGATAACAATGTTGAACAAGCCCTACGGGTCTTGAAGAAAAAGATGCAGCGCGAAGGTCTATTTCGCGAAATGAAGGCCCGTCAGGCTTTCGAAAAGCCTTCTGAACGTCGTGTTCGCGAAAAAGCAGAAGCCGTTAGCCGCGCCCGCAAGGCCGCCCGCAAGCAGGCTCAACGCGAAGGCTTGTTGCCTGGACCAAAGAAAAAAGAACGTGTTGCACGCCCTGGCGCGCCAGCAGGTAACGACTATAATAATAATCGCTGATATCTGACGGGCTTTAACGCCCTTCATTGTGACGACAAACCCGCATGGCCAAAACGCTATAGCGGGTTTCGTTTTTGTGGGACTGCGCAGACATTCCGGGCAGTTTCAAAAAAGTGCCTTCTTGTGCGATGGGTCAATGTCTTTACTTATCGATTATCGCAGTTTTGGAGATATGATCCTATGGCACTCAAGCTCAATATTATAATCGCAAGCACGCGGCCCGGGCGTGGTGGTCCTGCTGTAGCAAAGTGGTTCAACGAATTCGCCAAGCAGGATGGCAAGTTCGACCCTGTGCTTATCGATTTGGCTGATTTCAAGTTGCCGGTCTACGACGAACCGAATCATCCCCGCATGAAGAAATACGAACATCTGCATACAAAGAAGTGGAGTGAGGCGATTGAGCCGGCCGACGCTTACATCTTTGTCATGCCTGAATATGACTACAACGCGCCACCTTCGCTCATCAATGCCTTGGTCTATTTATGGAATGAGTGGAACTACAAACCTGTAAGCTTTGTAAGTTATGGCGGTGTTTCCGGTGGTTTGCGTGCTACCGAATCGGTCAAAGGGTTGATCTCGGCACTCCGTATGGTTTCGCTTGCAGAAAGCGTTCCCATTCCTTCGTACCAGCAGTTTATCAACGATGATGGCGTGTTCACGCCAAATGAACTGATAACTACCAGCGCCAGCACGGTTTTGACTGAACTTGCAAAATGGGCAGGTGCTCTGAAACCGCTTCGCGCTTCGTAATTTTATGAAGCGCTTGACAGCAATACGTCAGGCGGTTCACTTTAGGCCATTCACCAGGGGAGTCCCGACAAGGGGCTGAGATACTGCTTCAGGCATAGCCAAGCGCAGTGACCCGTTGAACCTGATCCAGTTCACACTGGCGTAGGGACGGTGCAAAGGTTATCGCGCATAGTGCATTCGCACTGAATCCATGATTGGATTCGCGAGGCTTCTTTCATCCTTCCGGCTCAGAACTGGGTTTCCTGCAATAACGCAAAGGAACCTGACGATGACTGCTGTAACAAAAATTACCGAGGCCCCGAAAGTTTCAACCGGGCCGCTTCCCGCCTCAATCAAGATTTATAAACCAGGGCAGATACATGCTGATATTCGCGTTCCCTTGCGCGAAATTGCGGTTCATCCCACCGCTGGTGAGCCAAACCTTGCGGTTTACGATTCATCCGGTCCCTACACTGACGCAACTGTAAGCATCGATATCAATAAAGGGATCGAACGTGTTCGTGAGGCATGGAAAATCGGTCAACAGGCCGATAGCTATTCCTATAAGGGGCGAATAATCCAGTCAGCTGACAATGGCTTCGCCACGGGCGAGCGGCTTACAAGAGAATTTCCTGTTCAATATCAGCCACGCCGCGCTTACGACGGAAAAGCGATAACGCAGCTTGCTTACGCCCGTGCGGGAATTATTACGCCTGAAATGGAATATGTCGCCATAAGGGAGAATCTCGGTCGGGAAGCCGCACGGAACCAGGTTCGGGATGGCGAGTCATTCGGTGCATCGTTACCGGATCATGTGACACCGGAATTCGTACGGGAGGAAATCGCCAGGGGGCGGGCCATCATACCTGCCAATATCAATCATCCTGAGCTTGAGCCTATGATCATAGGTCGGAATTTCCTCGTGAAGATCAATGCCAATATCGGTAATTCCGCCGTCACATCGTCGATGGAGGAGGAAGTCGAAAAGATGGTTTGGGCTATCCGCTGGGGTGGCGATACGGTGATGGACTTGTCGACCGGGCGCAACATCCACAATATTCGCGAGTGGATTATCCGTAATTCGCCGGTTCCCATCGGAACTGTCCCGCTATATCAGGCGCTGGAGAAGGTTGGCGGTATCGCTGAAGATCTGACTTGGGAAGTTTACAGAGATACGCTGATCGAACAGGCAGAGCAGGGCGTCGACTACTTTACTATTCATGCCGGTGTCCGACTGCATTATATTCCACTGACGGTTAATCGTGTCACGGGCATCGTCTCGCGAGGCGGTTCAATCATGGCAAAGTGGTGCCTGCATCATCACCGGGAAAGCTTTCTTTATGAGCATTTCGAGGAAATCTGCGATATTTGCCGTGCTTATGATGTCAGTTTTTCACTCGGTGACGGATTGCGTCCCGGTTCAATAGCCGATGCAAACGACGCGGCGCAGTTTGCTGAGCTTGAAACATTGGGTGAACTGACTCAGATCGCTTGGGCCAGAGATTGCCAGGTTATGATCGAAGGTCCCGGTCATGTGCCGATGCACAAGATCAAAGAGAATATGGACAAGCAGCTTGCTGTTTGCGGAGAGGCACCATTCTACACGCTTGGACCGCTGACGACAGACATTGCTCCCGGCTACGATCATATTACCTCTGGCATCGGTGCTGCAATGATCGGCTGGTTTGGCACGGCGATGCTTTGTTATGTTACGCCTAAAGAACATCTGGGATTGCCCAATCGAGACGACGTAAAGGTCGGCGTTATTACCTACAAGATTGCTGCACATGCGGCGGATTTGGCCAAGGGGCATCCGGCGGCGAAGCTTCGAGATGATGCTCTATCCCGTGCGCGCTTTGAGTTTCGCTGGGAGGACCAGTTTAATCTCTCTCTTGATCCTGAGACGGCGAGACTCTACCACGATGAGACCTTGCCGAAAGAAGCGCATAAGGTTGCGCATTTTTGCTCAATGTGCGGGCCGAAGTTTTGCTCAATGCGCATTTCACACGACATTCGTGCGGAGGCTCAAAAAGAAGGCATGGCAGCGATGGCGGAGAAATTCCGCACAGGCGGCGAGCTCTATATGCCGCTCAATGCCGGGGAATGAGGTGAATATTCTGGTGAAAGGGGCCGGCGTTGCCGGCCTCACAGTTGCTTATGAGCTTCGAGCACGTGGAGCCGAAGTGACGATACTAGACCCCTTTGGCGGCGAAAATTCTGCAGCCTCCTGGTATGCCGGTGGCATGCTCGCACCTTGGTGTGAGCGCGAAAGCGCTGAACAGGCTGTCATTGATCTTGGAATGAACGCGGCCAATTGGTGGGAGTCTGTAATTCCCGGATCCGTGAGTCGCAAGGGAACGCTGGTGGTGGCCACACCGCGGGATGTAAAAGAACTGGAGCGCTTTGGCGCGCGGACGTCGGGCTTTGTGCGCATTGGTGAGGAAGCAATTTCGCTCTTGGAACCCGATCTTGGCGCAGCGGCTTTCCGCAAGGGATTGTTCTTTGAAAGTGAGGCGCATCTGGCGCCACGTCAAGTTCTAACGGAATTAAAGGCAAAACTCGTTGGGTTAGGCGCCCGCTGCGAAACTGGGACGAGCGCCGCTGAAATTTCCAGCTTTGAATGGGTTATCGATTGTACTGGAATCGCGTCTCCAGATATTGATTTGCGGGGCGTGCGTGGCGAAATGCTCATCTTGCGCAGCAAAGACATATCACTGTCACGACCCATACGGCTTATTCACCCGCGGTTCCCGCTTTATATTGTGCCCCGACCGGACCACACTTTCATGGTGGGCGCGACGATGATTGAGAGCGATGCAAATGGACCGGTAACGGCGCGCTCAATGATGGAATTGTTGAACGCTGCCTACACTGTTCACCCGGCATTTGGTGAAGCCGAAATTATCGAAACCGGAACAGGCGTTCGCCCAGCCTACCCAAATAATCTGCCGCGCGTGGTTAAAACGGGCAATTGCATCAGCATTAATGGACTTTATCGACACGGTTTTCTGCTTGCGCCAGCGATGGCAAAGCAGGCTGCCGACATGATCCTGAAAGAAAGGAGTATACGCCATGAAACTCACCGTGAACGGACAAGCGCATGATGTCTCGGCGCAAACTCTTGAAGCGCTGTTGTTAGAGCTTGAATTTGAGGGTGAGTGGCTCGCAACAGCAGTCAATAGTGAGCTTGTACGAGCAAACGAGCGGCAGAATCACACTCTAAAGAATGGTGATCGCATCGAAATTTTGACCCCGAAGCAGGGTGGGTGAAATGTTAAAACTTTATGGCGCCGAAATATCGTCTCGCCTTTTGCTTGGTACGGCGCAGTATCCATCTCCTGCAATTCTTATAGATGCGATTAAAGCTTCAGGAACAGAGATCATAACCGTGTCGTTGCGCCGCGAAATGGCTGGCACGAAAACTAGCGACGGATTTTGGTCCTTGCTTCGTTCCTTGAAATTGCGTGTGTTGCCTAATACAGCCGGGTGTCACACAGTGAAAGAAGCTGTGCTGACTGCGCATATGGCGCGTGACGTTTTTTCTACAGACTGGATCAAGCTTGAAGTCATTGGTAATCACGACACTCTACAACCCGATGTTTTCGCTTTGGTAGAAGCCGCAAGGATTTTGAGCGAAGATGGCTTCAAGGTGTTTCCCTATACAACCGATGACCTGGTCATCGCTGAACGGTTGCTGGAAGCGGGCTGCGATGTCCTCATGCCGTGGTGCGCGCCTATTGGTTCAGCCATGGGACCGCTCAATTTGCATGCATTGCGCTCGATACGCGGGCATTTCCCTGAGGTTCCGATTATTATCGATGCTGGCTTGGGTCGGCCGTCGCATGCAGCGGCTGTGATGGAATTGGGATTTGATGCGGTCCTTCTCAATACAGCGGTAGCCAAGGCAGGCAATCCGCCAGCAATGGCACAGGCTTTTGCCAAAGCTGTTGAGGCTGGCCATCAAGCTTATCAAGCGGTCGTGCTGGAGCCGCGCGATATGGCTGTGCCGTCAACGCCTGTAATAGGCAAGGCTGTATTTACATAGGCAGATTACCTGGCCTTTGTAGCAATAACATCGAGCCATTCCGTCGGCTCATTATCGTAACCACTCCCCATATAATTCTTGATCTCGACCAAAGACCAGCTTGAGCCATAAGCCTGCCTAAGCCATTCAGGAGAGGGGTAGTTATAATAACGCCCAAACTTGTCGCGCCCTTCCTGCTTTCCAGCCTTGTAACTGGCATAAAACAAACCGCCTGATTTAAGCGCTCGCTCGATACGCTGAAGAATAGCGGCAAGGTTTGGTCGCGGAACATGTAAAAGACAGGCGTTGGCCCACACAGCATCAAATTTGCTGCGATCCTTGATTTGATCGAACTTCAATACTTTTGCAGGAACGCCCAGACGTTTCTCAGCTTGATAGGCAAGTTCTGGGCTGCCATCGGTAGGTGTAACGTCAAAGCCTAGAGCGAGCATGCGGGCACTGTCATCGCCGCCGCCGCAACCAAGTTCTAGAATGGAGCAATTGCGAGTAAGACGAATAAGAAAGGAATCCAATCGTTCGTATGATCTATGTTCAATGCGATTGGCATAGGTCTCAGCTTCTTCTGAATAAAATCGAAGAGTATCTTGATCTTCAGCGACCACCACATCGTCCTTTTACATATCAAGAATGGCGGGTATTTTCCCCTTTTCGCCATAGATCAGACAATCGGCAATGGTCGTTTTGTCGAGTACCCCGCGTGTTACATTCGCAACTTCGTTGAAAACATGGCGGATTTCACAGGTATCTTCATCGCTGCAGTCCTCGCAGCGCCGGTAGGCAATTTTACTCAAACACGGAAGGGACGCTATGGGACCGTCTATCAGGCGCAGAATTTCGCCGAAAGTAATGTCGTCCGCACCTTTCAGAAGAAGATAGCCACCCATCTTGCCTCTTCGGCTCATGACAATGCCTTCACGCTTTAGGTCTAGCAAAATCTGTTCGAGAAATTTCTTTGGAATATTTTGCTCTTCTGCAATATCCGAAATGAATAAAGCTTTTTCAGAGTCGGCGCGTGCGAGGACGACAAGCGCGCGGAGAGCATATTTGGCTTTTTGCGATATCATTCTTCTTAGCCTACAACCTTCTGGGTGCAGTCATAGCCCTTCGATAAACATTTCCTAGTATAAAAACGTAAAAAATGTGAGTTTTTTTGCGGCGCCCGAATGTCTCAATAATGGCACGTAATGCTCTGAAAAATAATAATTCATTAAGGTTTTTGCTTTGGAAAATACCTTTGTGAAGCCATTTTGATACACGATTAAATCAGTCGTGATTATTGACAAACAATTTCAAGGCGTCATCATTGTCGTTCTATTGCCCGTCAATGGTAAGCCACTTTACAGCCGAGTTATTTTTGGAGGTCGCAATGTATAGTGAAGTCTCAAACATCTTCAATCGAGCGGAGCGTTTATGGCGTGAGGTATTCACGACTGATAACATCAAATTCGATGCTCGCAATTCTGAGAATTGCGCAGATGATAAAGCTCCTGTGAAGAAGCGACGCAACTCGGGCGAGGAAGATTTTCTGTGGTGCTGGCAGCATCGTGGTTTTTGGTAAACCGACAGCCTGAGACCCGAAGTATATCAATTAATGCGGGCGGCCTGGAGCATCGCCGTCGTTTGCCCTGATTTTCCCAGTTCATAGTATTTTGTTTCTATTCTTTGCGGTTCCTTGGAAAGGTAACCCTTCCTTCCGCCCGTTTTTACCGACAGTCTTAGAATAATTGTCCGTGAAGCCGGAGAGCAGGCGGATTGGGTGTGGCTTGAAAAGTAGATTGGGCGATTATCGCCTTCGACTGGGAGAATTTCATGAAAAAATTGGTTGCTTTTGCGGCTTTGGCGCTGGGCTTTGCTTTAACTCCTGCACAAGCAGCAGAAGAGCCTACGGAAATTCTCAATGTCTCTTACGATATCTCCCGTGAACTTTACGAGCAGATCAACAAAGCTTTTAGCGCTGCTTACAAGGTACAGGTCGGTAAGGACATTACGGTAAACCAGTCGCATGCGGGCTCATCGAAGCAGGCGCGCTCCATTCTTGAAGGCCTTGAGGCTGACGTTGTAACGTTCAATCAGGTGACCGACGTGCAAGTGTTGCACGATAAGGGAAATTTGATCCCAGCCGATTGGCAATCACGCCTTCCCAACAATTCATCGCCATATTATTCCCTTCCTGCTTTTCTCGTGCGGGCGGGTAATCCAAAGAATATCAAGAACTGGGATGATCTTGTTCGTGATGATGTAAAGGTTGTTTTCCCCAACCCGAAAACATCCGGTAATGGTCGGTATACTTACTTGGCCGCCTATGCCTATGCGCTTGAGGCAAACAATAAGGATCAAGCAAAGGCTCAAGAATTCGCGAAAAAGTTGCTTGCCAATGTTCCGGTGTTTGACACTGGCGGTCGCGCTGCCACCACAACTTTCGCTGAACGCGGGATTGGCGACGTGCTCATCACGTTCGAGGCAGAGGTGCTGGGCACTCGAAAGCAGCTTGGCGAAGACAAGTACGAAGCGGTCATTCCACCGGTAAGCTTGTTAGCTGAGTTTCCAGTATCTGTAGTCGATAAAGTTGCGGATAAGCGCGGATCACGTGCAATTGCTGAAAGCTATCTGAAATTCCTTTACACCTCGGAAGGCCAGGACATCCTCGCGCAGAATTATAACCGTGTGCATGATGAAGCAGTCAAAGCCAAATACGCCTCGCAGTTTCCAGAAACCCGTCTTTTGACTGTCGAGGATGTGTTCGGAGGCTGGAAGAAGGTCACCACAGATCATCTGGCTGAAGGTGGTATTCTTGATAAGGTATTCACCAAGCGCTGAATCAAAGGTAAATCTCTATACAGACGGCGCGGCAGCCAATCCGCGTCGTTTTTCGTTGCAACAGATCACTTGCGTTAAAGTCTGGATGAATTAAGAACCTCGCATGTCATTGTTTTCCAAGTCCAGTCAGCGCGGAATTTTGCCCGGTTTCGGTCTCACTCTTGGAGTGACGTTATTTTATTTTACGTTGATTGTGGCTCTGCCATTGCTGGCAATGCTGTACAAATCCTTCAATCTGGGTTGGGCGGATTTCTGGAGTATCATCTCTTCTGAACGGGCCGTCGCAACCTATCGCATAACAGTCAGTGCAGCTTTGTTGGCCACCTTGCTGAATGCGCTTTTTGGGATGCTCCTAGCGTGGGTATTGGTGCGTTACGAGTTTCCCGGAAAACGACTTCTTGATGCGGTGGTCGATTTGCCTTTCGCTTTGCCCACGGCCGTTGCTGGGTTGGCATTGGTCACCGTATTTTCCGCCAATGGCTGGTTCGGACGGTATCTGGAGCCGCTGGGTATCAAAATCGCATATGCACCTTTGGGAATTGCGCTCGCGATGATGTTTACCAGCATTCCCTTCGTTGTCCGGACGGTTCAGCCCGTTTTGGAAGATGTGGCAACAGATGTAGAAGAGGCTGCCCGCTCTTTGGGTGCCACAAACTGGCAGATATTCGCAAACATTATCTGGCCCGCCATTTTTCCGGCATTTGTCGCTGGTTGCAGCCTTTCATTTGCAAGAAGCTTGGGAGAGTTTGGTGCCATCGTCTTTATTTCGGGCAATTTGCCGTTTGAAACAGAAGTAATGTCTCTTCTCGTCTTTATCCGGCTTGATGAATATGACTATCCCGCAGCTGCAGCCATAGCGACAGTTATGTTGGTCATAGCGTTCGTCATGCTTTTCGTAACAAACTCAATACAGGCCTGGCAGCTGAAATATGCAGAACGTAACTAATCTTGCTGCGCCCGTCGGGAGCCTGAAGCCGTCATCGCGACACGGCAAAAAGCCCGTGCGATTGTCCCAGCGGCTTTTGGTAATTTCCGCGATTTTGCTGTCTATATTGCTTATCGGCGTACCGCTGCTCGTTATTTTCACCTACGCATTTCGGGAGGGTATGACGGTTTATTTGACTCAGATAAGCCAACCCGCAACTCTGCACGCGATTTGGCTAACTGTCTTGACCGCGATCGTCGTAGTGCCGATCAACATGGTGTTCGGGATTTGCGTGGCATGGTTGGTTACGCGCTTTAGATTTCCCGGACGAGGGTTGTTGATTACATTTATCGAGATACCTTTTTCGGTCTCGCCAATCGTTGCGGGTGTGACCTATCTCTTCCTATATGGGAGTCAGGGCCTGCTTGGACCGTTGTTGGAGAACTACGACATAAAAATTATGTTTACGGTTCCCGCCATCTTTTTGGTCAGCCTTTTCGTTACAAGCCCATTCGTTGCACGCGAGCTTATTCCCCTGATGCAGGCTCAAGGTAGCGAAGATGAGGAGGCAGCAATCACCCTTGGCGCCAATGGCTTGCAAACATTCTTTTACGTTACATTGCCGAATATTCGTTGGGCTCTTCTTTACGGTGCGGTGCTATGCAATGCTCGCGTGATGGGCGAGTTTGGTGCCGTTTCAGTTGTTTCCGGCGCCATTCGGGGGCAAACCAACACTCTGCCTTTGCAAATTGAGCTGCTATTCAATGACTATAATGTCACTGGTGCATTTGCAGCCTCATCTACATTGGCGCTGATTGCTGTCGTGACATTAGTTCTCAAATATCTGCTTGAACGCAAGCAATTGGCTTAGGCAGCGCGTTGTGCGCGAAAACTCTGGTGAGGCCTGCGCATTGAATCTGCCAGGACATGTCCTTCTGGCCACGAGCCGAAACCGCTTTCAACATTAATGTGCCCTGAATTACCCATATCGACGAAACCGGAACCCCAGATATTCGCTAGTGCCTGTGCTTTATTGAAAGACATATAAGGATCGTCACGGCTTGCCACGACCACAGAAGGGAAGCTCAGTTTATGGCGCGGCAAGGGCGCGAAACTTGCAAACTTTTTATCCCAAGCGGCCATACGCTCTGCGTCTGCAGGTGCCACGAGCACAGCGCCCGCTACATGCGCAGCTGAAGGCCTGCTCGCAAGGTGAGCCACCAAAATAGATCCTAGACTATGGGCCACAAGAATGGCACCGGGCGTTTCGGCAAGAGCGGCCTCCAATACATGAAGCCATTGGGATAGATCCGGATTGTCCCAGTCATCCTGTTCAAGGAGCTGCGATGTCTCATCCTCAAGCAACCACTGGCGTTGCCAATGGCCATTTTCGGAGCCGCGGTATCCCGGAATAATCAATGTTGTCATTGTGGCACTCCACGTTGAAGTCTGCCTTCAAAATAGAGTGGGGCGCTGTGCTCTTGAAGAAACTGCGCACCAATTTGTGGCTTATCTGGAAAATATTTCCTACGTGAAATCGCTCAACCTGAAAATGGTCCGATGTTCATTCTTCTTTCTTATACCAGCGCAGGAGCAATTGCGAACGTTCGAAGACGAGCACAACCACCAGCGAAAGAGCAAATGGAATCAACAAGTAGAACAGACGGAATATGATGAGAGCGGCAAGCACGTCGGCTTGATTCATGTCCGGGAGGCCCGTCAGAAAGACGAGTTCAAGCACGCCTAATCCGCCCGGTGCATGCGAGATCAGTGCGGCAGAAAAGGATACAAGAAATATGCCAAGGATAATCATAAATCCGGGATTTCCGGCTTCTGGCAATGTGAAATAAATAATTGCAGCCGCGCCGATGAGCTCCAGTGGTCCTACGATTAATTGTTGCGCGACAACAGTCAGCCGGGGATATTCAAGGGTAAACTGGCGAATGCGTAGCGGCTTAAAGTGCAGCCAGCTGCCGAAAGCGTAAAGCAAGATAAGTGACAGCGAACCAAGACCGAGAATATAGCTTAGTGAAAGCGGTAATTCCGAATTGAACCGCTGTAGAATTTCCGGCTCAATCAGAAGCACGATGGCGCTCAAACTCATAACGCCAACTAGAAAAGTGAATGAGCAAAAGGCAATCAGGAGCGCTATTTCCGGCCCGCTCATCCCTTGCGAGGAATAAGCGCGGTACCGGACGACCGCGCCCGAAAGCACGGAAGCACCTATATTATGGGATAGGGCGTAGGTCGTGAACGAACAAAGGGCTATAAACACCCATGAAATCTTGCGGCGAAGGTGCAAAAGCGCGATGCGGTCGTAACCAGCAAGGGCGGCATAGGCCACTAGCGACGCTAGAGCAGCCAGTACCCAACGATGCATCGATATAGCTTTAAGGCTGTCGACCACATCATCCAGCGAAATACTACGCAACTCCTTGTAAAGAAGCCATGCAGATATGCCGACTGCGGCCAACCCTACGACCGGCCAAATGTAATCTTTAAGTTTCATTGTCTTTCCTGCCCGGCCTTCGTAATCATCATTCTTTTAGTTTTAGGTTTCGGTCAGTGGTCCCTCTGGCTTTGGCTCATCCAAACTCAGTATATGCGAAACAATTCCTCGCGCTATCTCGCGTTCTCCCATGATCACGGCGTCAGCACCCAGATCCTGCAAATGCTGAACCTCCGCATCGGAATGAGCGCGGGCAAGTATGCTGATAACTGGATTGGCGGCGCGGGCTTTGACTACGATTTGTCCTGCCTCGAACGCATTCGGGATAGCGAGAATAAGCTGCCGTGCACCGGCTAGATTGGCAGCAGCGAGAATATCACCATTTGCAGCATTCCCGACGATTGTTTCAATGTTATCGTCCCGCAATTTGGCAACTGTCTTGTCGGCGTCTTCTATAACAAGGAATGGCTTTCCGACCTCTTTCAGCGCATCTCCGACCAGACTGCCAACTCGCCCATAACCAACCAGCACAGCGTGGTCGGTAAGCAATGTGGGACGAATTTCCTCTACATCCGTTTCGTCTGCTTTCGGAGTATCCGCCTCCGCCGCCGGTTCTGTAGCTGCGGGCGCTCGCTTTTCTAACCAAGGTTTTACATAGGTTACCCCTGCAAAAACCAACGGATTCACGAGAATTGAAAGAATGGCGCCGCCAAGAATGAGGTCGCGCCCTTCCTCTGGAAGCATGCCCAGACCGACACCGAGTTCCGCCAGAATAAAGGAGAATTCGCCAATCTGGGCGAGACTGGCAGAGATGATAAGCGCAGTTCCGGTTGGATAGCCAAATGCAAGCACGATGAAGAAGGCAGCCAGCGATTTGCCTATGACAATGATCGCCAGCGTTGCAAGAAGCGGCAGGGGGTCGTTTATAATTGTCATCGGATCGAACAGCATACCGACCGAAACAAAGAACAAAACCGCGAAAGCATCGCGTAACGGCAGCGATTCTTCAGCGGCCCGGTGGCTCAATTCAGACTCGCTCATGATCATGCCGGCGAAGAACGCACCCAGTGCAAACGATACGCCAAAGAGTTTTGCTGCGCCAAAAGCCACGCCAAGCGCAATTGCTAAAACTGCAAGCCGGAAAAGTTCGCGTGAGCCGGTGTGGGCAATGGCATGGAGGGTCCATGGAATAACGCGACGGCCCACAATCAGCATAACGGCAACGAACGCCGCAACTTTACCGAGTGTCAGGGCGATCACGCCGCCAATACCGAGATTGAAATAGGCTGCTATGGGATCACTATTGGCGTGAATTGGCCCGCTGGGCGTGTCGCCGCCATTAAGTGCACCAGCAATTGCAGGCAGCAGAACAAGCGCCAACACCATGGCGAGATCTTCAACGATAAGCCAGCCGACAGCAATGCGACCGCGTTCTGTCTCAATGAGCCGGCGCTCTTGCATTGCGCGAAGGAGAACAACAGTACTGGCAACAGATAGGGCCAGACCAAAAACAAATCCGGCTTGAAGGCTCCATCCGAGAATCCAGGCAAGTCCCAGTCCGAGAAGCGTTGCGGCCAGAATTTGGACAATGGCACCGGGAATGGCGATCGCTCGCACGGAAAGAAGATCTTTAAGAGAGAAGTGCAGCCCGACACCGAACATCAAAAGAATAACGCCGATTTCGGCGAGTTCGGCTGCCAAATCTTGATCGGCAACAAAACCGGGAGTGTGGGAACCAGCGAGAACACCGGCAACAAGGTAACCGACAAGGGGAGGGATACGCAGACGGTTGGCAATCGCACCGAAAATAAAGGCTAGCACAAGGCCTATGACGATGGTCGCAATCAGCGGCGTTTCATGAGGCATATGTCGGCTTCTCCCCCTTGAGGTTTGTTAATGGAAGACACTCGTATCAATTGATTGATCGTTGTTTGTAACAGTATTGCCTACCGGGTCCGGCTTGCAAACCGTTTTCGTTGTTTTGCAGCGCAGGAAAGACGATTTTTTCCATGCGCCGCAAATATTTAGCGACAAATATTAAATTGCGCGCTTTCAGCCTTGGGTGACTGCCTTGTCAGTAGAACCGATGCGATGGGCGTGGTTCTTTTCCCACCATGTCCCGAGAAGGAGCAAGATTGGCGCCGCGATAAACAGCGATGAACTCGTTGCGATAACGACGCCAAACAACATAGGGAGCGCGAAGTTCTCTACTGCTTTTCCGCCCCAGATTGCCATTGGCAGCATGGCGAGGAAGACGGTCAAGGACGTGTAGATACAACGGGCCAAGGTCTGGTTGATCGACAGATCGATGATCTGGCGTAGAGGCATCTTTTTGTGGATGCGCAAATTTTCGCGCATTCGATCATAGACGACCACCTTATCGTTCACGGAATAACCGATAATCGTCAACAATGCCGCGATGGCTGTTAGGTTGAAATCGAGACCCAGCAGGGCAAAGAAGCCGACTGTTTTCGTTGTGTCGAGGATCAGGGTCGCAATGGCGCCCAAGGCAAAGTGCCATTCAAAACGCCACCAAATGTAAAGCAGCATTGCAAGGCTGGCGAGAACAACCGCGATAATACCTGAACGCGCCAGTTCTCCACTGACTTTCGGTCCAACAACTTCGGAACGCTCAATCTTTACACCCGGATCAAGCTCTTCAACAGCAGCTTTGACCTTTGTTACAGCTGCAGTCTGCGCCTCTTCGCCACCTTCCTGACGCTGCACGCGGATCAGGACCTGGCTATCGCCGCCAGCTTGCTGCAATGCGACTTCACCGAGTCCCAATCCTTCCAGCTTTTCGCGCATCGAAGCGAGTTCCGCTGGTTTGGATGTGGTGACTTCGACCTGGATACCACCCTTGAAATCGATACCATAATTGAGGCCGGGATGGATAAACAGAATGATGGATGCGATGGAGAGAAAGATAGAAACACCAATGCCGAAGAATCGAGCATTCATGAAAGAGATATTGGTGTTTTCTGGCACAAGCTTAAACAGATGCTCGATGTGAATTGTCTTCATCTTGCGGCGGCGAACGATAGCCATCGTGATGATGCGAACCACCGTAACCGCTGTGAACATGGACACGAGCGCGCCAATGATCATTGTAATTGCAAAACCGCGTACAGGCCCGGTGCCGAAAAGGAACAGGAGGAAGGTTGCGATAAGATGCGTGGCATTGGCATCAATAATGGTCGAATAGGCAAGCTTAAAGCCACGATCCACTGCGGCCATCGCGCCTATGCCTTTGCGCGCCTCCTCACGGATACGCTCGTTGATAAGGATGTTTGCGTCGACCGCAAAGCCGATACCAAGAATGATAGCGGCGATACCGGGGAGTGTAAGCGTTGCGCCGATCAAGCTCAGAATTCCGAATGTCAGAATAACATTCAGTGCAAGAGCAAAATTGGCGATCAGACCCCAGCCACTGTAAAGAATGAAGATAAAGCCGACGACAAGCGCAAAGCCAATCAAACCGGTCAAAAGGCCCATTTTGATCACGTCGCCGCCAAGATCCGGACCAACAGTTCGTTCTTCAATGACGGTCAGAGGTGCAGGCAGAGCGCCTGCGCGAAGAAGAGCGGCAGTAGTAACAGTGTCCTGAACGGTGAAATTGCCGGTTATTTGGCCTGAACCGCCGGTGATCGGTACCTGAATGACAGGCGCTGTCAGGACTTTCCCGTCAAGTACAATCGCGAAGGGGCGGCCGACATTCTGGCTTGTTATCTCGGCAAATTGACGGGCGCCAATATTGTCAAACCGAAAGGATATGATCGGCTGGTTGGTCTGCTGATCAAAAGCGGCGCGTGCGTCCGTGAGGCGTTCACCGCTAAGTGCAACGCGATCTTCGACGGGATAAGTCACGCCCGGCTCTTTAGCGTCAGGAAGAATGGAAACGCCCGGGGGAGGTGCTTCCCCTGTGTTGCGGTCGGCAACCATATGGAACGTCATTTTGGCAGTGCTGCCGAGCAGCGCGCGCGCAATTGGCTTGGATCCTGTAGCCCTGGAAGCTGGACAACGATACGGTCTGAACCGACGCGCTGGATGGATGGTTCGGCAACGCCGACCTGGTCAACACGTCGACGAACGATCTCCAAGCTCTGGGTCAGCGCATTGTCGAGCTTATCCTTCATGCCCGCATCAGTAAGCGTGAGGCGGATCTGGTTGTCATTGGTTGCGATATCAATGTCGCTAACCGGCGCTGCAAATCCGATCTGCGCAACCTGTGTCGTCAGCTCGCGAAGTGCTGTCGTCGCGGCATCACGCTGTGCAGGATCGGTGATTGTAACGACAACGCTGTCGCCAGCGATCCGAACAGATTGTGGTTGAATTTTTGCTGTACGCAAACGACCGCGGGCATCATCCAGGATGGAACGAATGCGATCCTTTTTCAGCGCGGCAGCGTCGACTTCCAGGACAAGATAGGAGCCGCCGCGAAGATCGAGACCGAGCGCAACCTGTTTTTTAGGAAGCCAGTTCGGCATCGCATCAAGCTGTGCCTTGGTGAACATATTAGGGAAGGCAAGAACAATGCCCGCAAGGATAATAAAAATATAGGTCCAAAGAACCCATCTAGAAGTGCGCATATCTGTGTTCCATTACGAAAAGCGGGGCACGCTGCCTTGACTGACGGCTGCCGGAATTTGGTTCATCATTTCCCTGATGAGAAACGGAGATATCAAGCGGTGAGCGGCGGCGCTCTAGCGCTGAAAAATGAATGATAATCCAGTATTCGACTGGACCCAAGCTGTTCTGGCTCTGCCACAACTTTTTGAACTATAACGAGTTGCGATTCTCCGGGCAAAAGTCCGTCTTGTGATCCGGCGTCAGCGTGCAATCCGCTTTTTATCTTCAGATGCAGCGTTTCGAGAGCAACGACCCGCAATGGTCGCTGGGCTGGCACGGATGAGCTATCAACTTCACGAGCGATTCGTGTCGTGTTCTTTATGGGGGTGCGAATATCCGTTGATGAGATATTTGCATCGCGATCGACCACACAGCCAGCACCAAATGTCGCGCTAAGAGTGGAGAGAATCCAGAAAATAGAAATCAGGAGCGGAGCAGTGCCGCGTGTTCCCGTCTTCCTATTTCCAAACAAATTCATGGTTTATCCCGTAAAAACAAAGCGGGGTGCGAAGCACCTCGCTGCGTTCTTCTTTATGAAGTCTGACTCCCCGAGTCACTTAAAATCGTCGTGTAATGTGTAAATGCCAGCAAAATATGGCGTTCAGCAGGAAACGGGTGGAAGAATATCCACAATGCGGCACGCTGCTCCCGGATAAGAACTGAGGAGATTTACGTGTTACATAAATTGGATACTTCCAAAATAAACTGGGTCGCGGCCGAAACTGAACTCGATGATTTCGGCTGCGCGCTGCTGCCCGGTCTGCTGTCTCAAGCAGAAACTCGACAGATCGCAATCGCATATAAAGATGATAACCAGTTCCGGAAGCGCATTGTCATGGCGCGACATGGCTTTGGGCGTGGCGAGTATAAATATTACAACTACCCGCTACCGGATGTCATCCAGGAACTGCGCTCCACGCTTTATCCACCGTTGGCAAAAATCGCAAATCGTTGGAACGAATGGATGGGCATCGACATTCGCTATCCCGATCAGCACAAGGCCTTTGTTGAAAGATGCCATGCGGCTGGGCAAGACCGCCCCACGCCACTTCTTCTGCAATATCGCGAAGGTGACTATAATTGCATGCATCAGGATATTTATGGTGAACACATTTTTCCGCTACAGGTTGCGATTCTATTGTCACAACCTTGGGATGATTTCAGCGGAGGCGAGTTCGTTCTGACCGAGCAGCGCCCACGGATGCAATCGCGTGCTGAAGTCGTTTCTCTTAAACAGGGCGATGCGGTGATCTTTCCGGTCAGTCAACGACCGGTGAAAGGCTCGCGAGGATATTACCGCGTGAATATGCGTCACGGCGTAAGCCGTTTGCGTTGGGGACAGCGGAATACGTTAGGGATTATTTTCCACGATTCCCGATAGCCGGACCAGTTGCATCGGCTCGCGAACGACCGCATTGTAGCGCGGTATGGGACGTGTGGGGTGTCGATGGATTATCTGATTTTCTGGGAATGGCTCAGTTTTGCTGCCCGTTGGCTACATGTGATCACAGCCATTGCGTGGATAGGGTCGTCATTCTATTTCATTGCTCTTGATCTTGGTCTGCGACGCCACGTCAATCTGCCCCAAGGGGTAAATGGTGAAGAGTGGCAGGTCCATGGCGGTGGCTTCTATCACATTCAAAAGTACATGGTCGCGCCGCCCAATATGCCTGAGCATCTGATCTGGTTCAAATGGGAATCCTATGCCACTTGGCTCTCCGGATTTACATTGCTTTGCATCGTTTATTATGCGGGTGCCGATCTTTATTTGATAGATCCCAATGTCTTGGATGTGTCGACGCCCGTCGCGATTTTAATATCCCTTGTTTCGCTTTTTATCGGCTGGCTGATTTATGATCTGCTGTGCCGTTCTCCGCTTGCCTCCAACGATACCGCACTGATGATCGTTCTTTATGGGGTGATCGTTTTTATGGCTTGGGGTTACACGCATCTCTTTACCGGACGGGCTGCTTTTCTGCATCTCGGCGCTTTCACCGCGACAATTATGTCAGGCAATGTTTTCCTGTTGATTATCCCTAATCAGAAAATCGTTGTTGCTGATCTCATCGCTGGAAAGACACCTGATCCAAAGCTTGGGAAACAAGCAAAACAGCGATCAACACACAATAATTATCTGACGCTCCCAGTCATTTTCCTGATGCTGTCCAATCACTACCCCCTTGCGCATTCCACGCAGTTTAATTGGGTTATTGCCGCGCTGATCTTCATCATGGGTGTTCTTATCAGGCACTATTTCAATTCCAAACATGCGGGAAAGGGCAATCCGCATTGGACGTGGCTTGCAACAACCATTCTTTTCATAATTGTCATCTGGCTGTCGACTGTGCCCAAAGTGCTGACTGGAGGGGAAAAGGTTTCTCGCGCTGCTCAACCATTTCTTGCAGCACGTAATTTCGAGCACGTGCGGGATACTGTCATGGGACGTTGTTCAATGTGCCATGCCGCAGAGCCGTCTTGGGAAGGTATTACGCTGCCCCCAAAGGGCGTCCGCCTCGACACAGCCGAACTGATCGCGACCCATGCCAACGAGATTTACATTCAGGCCGGGGTGAGTCATGCAATGCCTCCCGGTAATCTGACCCGGATAACCGATGATGAACGTGCGCAAATCGTTGCGTGGTATCGTGATGGAACATTGAGAAAACCGGCAAATGACTGAAATATTGCTCCGCGGACGGGTCCTGACTTTCCACGACGAACCTTTGGAAGGCGAAGCCAGCACGGATACGTACGCATATATAGAAGACGGTGGTCTGCTGATACGAAATGGCAAAATAGTTGCACTGGACGACTATTCAGCTTTGCGGGCAGGCGAGGGACGAAATGTCGAAGTCGTAGACCATCACCCGCATCTTATCGTGCCAGGTTTTATTGATTGCCATATTCATTATCCCCAGATGCAGGTGATAGGATCCTATGCCGGGGCATTATTAGAATGGCTCGATAAATATACCTTTGTCGAGGAGCAAAAATTTGCAAATCAAGGACATCCGGAACGAATAGCCTCCGCTTTTTTTGATGAGCTAATCCGGCATGGGACGACGACTGCCGCCGCCTATTGTTCTGTGCATAAAGCGTCCGTCCAAGCCTTCTTTACTGAGGCGCATAAGCGCAATATGCGTATGGTCGCGGGCAAGGTGATGATGGATCGCAATGCGCCATCAGGTCTGCTGGATACGCCGCAGTCGGGTTATGACGAGACCAAGGCTCTGATCAATGAGTGGCATGGAAAGGGTCGTCAGCTTTACGTTATAACGCCACGGTTCGCACCGACATCGACACCCGAACAGCTCGAGATGAGTGGCGCGCTGGTGCGTGAATTTCCTCAACTGCACGTGCAGACGCATCTGTGCGAAAATATGGCTGAGATCGCTTTCGTTGCAGAACTCTTCCCCTGGAGCCGTGATTATACCAATGTTTACGAACATTACGGGTTGCTTGGTCCCAAGACATTGCTTGGTCACTGCATTCACCTGACCGATGCCGAGATTGGTGCCATCGCCAATAGCAAATCAGTTGCAGTCTTCTGTCCAACCTCAAATCTCTTTATTGGTAGCGGGCTTTTCGATCTTGGCCGATTGAAAAAATCAAATGTCCGGAATGCACTCGCCACGGACGTTGGAGGAGGTACATCCTATTCGATGCTACGCACAATGGATGAGGGCTATAAGATACTAAACATCCAAGGGCAGCGGTATCATCCGCTCAGATCCTTCTATCAGGCGACGCTTGGCAACGCTCGTGCTTTATCTTTGGACGGTGTTATCGGATCATTCAAACCTGGTGTGGAGGCTGATTGCGTTGTTCTTGACGCACGCGCCACATCCGCCATGCGCGTGCGGATGGAGACGATCGAGACGTTGGTCGAAGAGCTGATGTTGTTGCAAACGATGGGTGACGACAGAAGTGTTGCAGAAGTCTACGTAACAGGAAAAGCATCCAAAAGCACGTTGACCTAGGAACGAAGCTTGGTGTCGGACGTTTCGAACGAGCACTGCATCGTTCGGGAATTTTCATGACAACACAGCATCGGCGTTTGAGAACCGGCCAGCCAATCTGGTTGGGTAAACCCGCAACAGGCGTGAAATTTGATGCTTTAATGGATGATATCAGTATCGATATCGCCGTTATCGGTGCGGGGATAAGCGGTGCACTTATAGCCGAGAATCTTACGGAGGCTGGCTATAGTGTGGCAATTTTCGATCGTCGCAAACCAGTGATGGGTTCGACACCGGCGAGCACAGCCTTGTTACAATTCGAGATTGATATGCCGTTGCATAAATTGGCAAAGCGCATCGGCCTAAACAACGCCGAACGCGCATGGCGATGCTCGAAACTGGCGGTCGATGCGATGCGAGAGCGAACTCGAAATTTGGGCATTTCGTGTGAAATGAAGAATAGGGATTCGCTTTACATCGCTGGTGATGTGCTGGATGCGAAGGGGCTGCATCGGGAATTTCTTGCCCGCCAGCGAGCAGGTATTGAGACGACATTCCTCTCCCAAGCTGACCTTCAGACAAGATTTGGAATAGACCGTGAGGCAGCACTTATGAGCTTTGATAATATCGAGGCTAACCCCCGTAAGCTTGCCCTTGGCTACTTGAAAAAGGCAATTGATAGGGGAGCTCACATTTATGCTCCTGTTGAAGTGGCAAATGTTGAGCCAAGATCGCGCGATGTTCTGGCGACAACCGTTGAAGGTCGGAAAATCCGCTGCAAATATCTTGTATCAGCGACCGGCTATGAACTACCCGCGCACATACCAAAAAAAGGACACCGTATTATTTCGACATGGGCACTTGCGACTGTGCCGCAACCTGAAAGGCTATGGCCAGAACGCTGCCTCATTTGGGAGGCTTCCGATCCCTATCTTTACATGCGGACGACGCAGGACGGACGAATTATAGTTGGGGGTGAAGATGAGGAATTCGAAGACGAGAGAAAACGTGATGCCAAGCTCTCATCCAAAACTCATACTCTATTGACTAAACTCAAAAAGATGTTCCCCAAATCAATAGCCGAAGCCGATTACGCTTGGACAGGAAGTTTTGGCTCAAGCACTACCGGATTGCCCTTTATTGGCGCAATTCCCGGAATGGATCGATGCTATGCAGTTCTCGGATATGGCGGTAACGGCATCACATTTTCCATGGTTGCATCACAGGTCATCCGCGGGCTGATAAGCGGAGATGGTCACCCCGACGAAGATGTCTTTGCATTCAAATAAGACTATTCCACACGATAGCCGACCTCTTCGGCTGCGTGCCCAAGGGTTAACCAGAAGGAACGCGCAAAAGAGCGGAAAACGTAAAGATCAAAACTATTTTCGTCTATACGTTGGATCAGAGTATGAATGTCGTGATGTAATGTTGCCCGGCCGGTTCCGACAGGAAAAGCATGTTCGGAGAAATCCAGTGCAAACAGCTTGGCTAGCACCCATTCCACGCGCGATCCGCTTATACGAATAACCGTACGCCCATGCGTTAACGCAACGATTGTTCCAAGATCGGTCGAAATGGCAGCGCGCAAGCGCTGCTCGAGATCTGGAGTTGCTCCCGTAACCATGAAACGTCCTGGCGCAAAACCAAAAACAGATTTTTCGCCAGCAACCCAGCCATGCCCGGGCTTATTTTGAACGATAACACCGGTCGCACTGCCAATTGCCGTTAAAACCGTTGGAATGGTGTTGTTCCAGGCGGTCACCTGAATGAGAGAAATGTTGGTCCGCTCATGCAATGTTATGCCAACGCCGCCAGCAGCATTGCCATGATCTCCCGGGATAAACGTGACCCCAAGCGGTGATTGAAGATCAACCATGCATCCGGCTCCCATCCTTGTCGAACATGTGGTGGCTCACGATCTCGACCGCGCCGTGCTTGTCGCGCAGGAGATCGGTAGCGAAGGCTCGTTTTCCGATCATCGATGTTCCATGTTTGACCAGTGCTAATGCGATGTATTTGCCCAATGCCGGCGAATAACACGCAGCCGTTACGTGACCGAAGCTGTCGGCGGGTTCGCGGGGTGTCTTATCTGACACAATGTGACTACCCCCGTTGATTGATTGATTATCGAGCGAAATAAGACCGACAAGTGATAAACGATGCTCGTCTTTCAGGCCGGGTCGATTAATCATGGCCGAGCCAATATAGGTTTTTTTCTTTGAGAGCATCCAGCCAAGATGAAGATCATGTGCTGTGGTTCGCCCATCGATCTCCGCGCCCGTCACGTGACCCTTTTCGATACGCAATGTTCCAAGTGCTTCCAATCCATAGGGGACAATGTCGAATTGTTTACCCGCAGCTATAAGCGCCTCCCAAATACGCGTTCCATGCCCAGCGCCAGAATAGACTTCGTAAGCCAGTTCCCCAGAGAACGACAGACGGCAGATCATCACCGGAATATCGGCAATGCGACCATGAACAATACCCATAAATGGCAAGGCCGTATTGTCCACTTTGGTTCCGGTAACGCATGTTTCGAGCACGGAACGCGATTTGGGGCCTGAAATAGCGGCTCCAGCCCAAACGTCGGTTACGGATGTGAGATGGACACGTAGTTCCGGCCATACGCAGTCGAGATAATATTCCAGATGTTGCATGACCGGGCCGGCATTGGCCGTCGTGGTTGTCATCAAAAATTGGGTTTCGCCAAGACGCCATGTGGTGCCGTCATCAAAAACGATACCATCCTCACGCAGCATGAGACCGTAGCGCGCCTTTCCGACAGGAAGCGTCGAGAACATATTGGTATAAACACGGTCGAGAAATTCCGCCGCGTCGGGCCCCTGAATATCGATCTTGCCCAATGTAGATACATCGACAATGCCAACGCCCTCACGCACGGCGCGGGCTTCGCGCGTATATGCCTGCTCAATGGTTTCGCCGTGGCTACCATAGATCATGGGACGATGCCAAAGGCCGGCTTCGTAGGTCTTGGCGCCATTCGAGATGTGCCAATCATGCATTGGAGTCAGCCGATGAGGGCGCAGATCACCATAACGCTCTCCAGCGATGGCGCCCATGGACACAGGCGTAAATGGCGCACGAAATCTCGTAGTGCCAGCATCAGGAATTGAGATGCCGCGAATGTCGGCCATGATGGCAAGGCCGGGCACATTTGAAGTCTTGCCCTGATCTGTTGCCATGCCAAGAGTGGTATAGCGTTTGAGATGCTCGACCGAATGAAAACCTTCGCGATAGGCGAGGCGAATATCACTTGCGGTTACGTCATGCTGAAAATCGACAAAAGCTTTCTGCGATTTTCCGGCTGGTTCGATCTCAAAGACGGGTGCAGGAGAACTATCCAGCATGGGTGCCTCCACACTCGGCAGAACAAGTCTGCTTCTGGCCGAGCCCTTGGTGGCCGCATCTGAAAGAACGCTGATTGTATCCATGTAGCCAGCAGCTGACCCGGTGACGACCCAGTTCTGGTTGGGTTCTGGCGCGAGGAAAGCTTGTAAATCCTCATCCCACTCGGGTTTTCCACCGGCTTGGCTAGCAAGGTGAATGACCGGCGACCACCCACCGGATACACCCAGACAGTCAGTTTTTATCTCCCGTGGAGCACCAGATATCCGTCCTGTCGTCATATTGAAATGCTGGACAGTTATAGCGCTTAAGGATTTTCCAGCATGGGTGCCGGTGACGGCCGATCCGAGCAGCAATTCAGCACCGAGAATATTGGCAATATCCCTGCAAGCGCCAGATACGTCGGGACGGACGTCGACAATAGTGGTTACTGCAATGCCAGCCAGTGACAATGTTCGCGCTGCATCATAAGCGCTGTCATTATTGGTGAAGAAGGCAACGTTCTTTCCCGCCGCCACGCCATACTCGACAGCAAAGCGGCGTACAGCGTCGGCCAGCATGACTCCGGGACAATCATTGCCGGGGAAAACGATTGGACGTTCGAACGCGCCTGTTGCGAGAATGGTTTTACCCGCGCGAATTACCCAATGACGTTGGCGCGGTTGTCCCTTGGTTCGGTTTGGCTTGTGATCAGAAACGCGCTGGACAGCTGTTAAAACGTTTCCGTCATAATATCCCCAGACAGAGGTGCGGGTCAGAAAGCGAACGTTCGGGAGATTTGCAAGGGCCTCGGCTTTTTCGCGTGCCCAAACTGCCGGATTACGTCCGTCAATGATTTCGCCGGAAGCTAATAGAGAGCCACCAGCGACAGGTCGCTCTTCGGCAATAATAACCCGTGCTCCGGTTGCGGCTGCGGCTTCAGCGGCGATAAGGCCTGCGGGACCGCTCCCTACTACAAGCACATCGCAAAATGCATTCATTCGCTCGTAGCGGTCTGGATCAGCGGCGATGCCTGCTTTTCCAAGCCCCGCCGCGCGCCGGATAAACCGTTCGCAAAACATCCAGAAGCGAGTGCTTTTCAACGGGCCAATCGCCGGGCCCATAAAGGTTTTATAGTAGAAACCTGCTGAGAGAAGCGAGCCTGCCAGCTGGTTGACGGCCATCAGATCATGTTCAAGCGACGGAAAACGGTTCTGGCTTTGAACGGCAAGGCCATCAAAAATTTCCAGCTCGGTGGCTCGCACATTCGGCTCGCGAACATCGCCTGAAATGATTGTGACCAGCGCATTAGGTTCATCACTGCCTGCTGCAAGTAAGCCGCGCGGACGATGATATTTGAAAGAGCGTCCAAAAAGCGTGATGCCATTGGCAAGCAATGCCGAAGCGAGTGTGTCACCTGGATGGCCGCTATAGGCCCTGCCGTCGAATGTAAATCCAACGGATTTAGCGCGCTCAATCTGCCCGCCATTTAGAAGTCGCGAACTTGTCATCACTGGTCTCCCGCGTGTTTACTGTCGCGAGCAAAGCCAACCGATGAAATCGAATGGGTCGACATATCGCGGGTAACGACCAGATGCTGACGGCAACCGCCCGTATGCAGCCAGAATTCGCAATGGGATTTTGCGGGATTGGAACGATCGTAAATATAAGCATTCCATAGGTTCTGGTCTGTCGAACTTGGATCAGGCCTCTTGCGGGTCGCGTCGCCCTGATAGGTAAACTCAATAACGTCGCGCGGACCACAATAGGGGCATTTGATAATCATTGTTTCATTGTCCGATAAGCGAATCGCTGGAGTTATTATTATGATGGTGGCGTGAATCGCGTACAAACAGAAGACAGGATATGTAGGCTTTTGCAAAGACGCGAACCGCGGTTTTAACAATATGCTATTGTCAGCCGGGTACAATCGTCAGTATAGCGGCGATGACTGTCATGGAACCGACCCCGTTTTTCTTGATCACGCCTTGATTGTGCCGAGAAGAGGGGGCAAGTCGACAATGAAACTCCCCCTGCATGGATTTGAACCTGTGATTTCTTCATTTCGGCAAATTATTCTCGCCTTCGCAATGCTTCTAGCCGTCGCCTTACAAACACATTCGACGTGGGCCCAGACTGCTGAGCAGCCAGTCGCCGCTGTTAGTTCTGGCATTGTTGCCGAACAGCGTCCCCTCATCGATGATCTAAAAAAGCAGATCTCCGGTTATCAGCAGAAGTTCAAGGACAAAGCAGATGCAGATGCTGCACTGGCCGATCTACGTCTTGACTTGGAAGCGACGGCAAAAAAGCTTCTCGAGATCGGCGTATCATTTCGTCCTCGATTGACTGAAATCAACTCGCGTTTGGAACAATTGGGTCAGCCTCCCGCACAAGGGCAACCGGCCGAGGCGCAGATTGTCACTGACGAGCGGACAAGACTGACAACTGAAAAAGCGGAAATCAATGCTGTTCTTGGAGAAACCGAGGATCAGTTGATCGCCGTTAACAAAATGGTTGATGCTATCAGCGATGCCAGGCGGGAGCTGTTTGCGAACACACTGTCTCAACGCGTCGATATAAATTATTCGCTGGGGAGCGAAGTGGCGGAAGCTTACGGCCGCGAACTGCAAACGATGAACCAGCGCATATCATCATGGTGGCGCTTTGTTATCGCATTCAAATGGCAATCCATGCTGGCGGCGGCAGCAATGGCTGCCGTAACAGCATTGGTGCTGTTGATTGGCGGGCAGCGAGTCTTGGGTCATCTTTATTTGCGCGATGCAACGGTTGAGGCTCCCTCATATCTTAGCCGGTTGGCAGTGGCATTCTGGTCAACCCTTATGCGCTCGCTAACCGTTGTGGTTTTCCTTGCCACCACCTATTTCTTTCTCGACTATTTCAATGTCCTCAGAGAAGATATTGCTTCTCTTTTCTACACTTTATTCAGCGTTATCGGGATCGTCTATTTTGTTCACGCCTTGGCCCAGGCGGTTATCTGTCCGGGCGCGCCCAATTGGCGGCTTGTGCGGGTTGCTCCTCGGCCCGGTCGCATATTGATGGTTCTCATTACGGCAACCGCCACCATCACGGGCTTGGATTATCTGGCGGACACAATTAACCAGATCGCAACATCGCCTTTGTCACTGACAGTGGCCAAAAGCCTCTTTGCCACAATATTGGTTGGTCTTCTCATCTTTTCGATCGCCTTGCTAAAACCGCTGGAAGATCAGGAAACGGGTAAGGTCAAGCCATGGCCTAAGACCATAAGCTACTCTCTATACATTATCGCATTATTGCCGGTTGTTGCTGCCCTGCTTGGTTATATCGGGCTTGCGCGTTTTGTTTCGCAGCAAGTCGTTATAAATGGTGCAGTCGTTGTTACAATGTATCTCGGCTTTCTGACCGCTCGGGCCGTGTCAGACGAAAATGCTCTATCAAGCACAGTGTTTGGTAGGGCTATTCAAACCCGTTTTGGTATGGATGAAACAACGCTGGACCAGCTTGGGCTTGCAGCCAGTATTGTTATTTATGTGTTTGTCCTTCTGTTGGGCATACCGGTTATATTGCTGTTGTGGGGCTTCCAGTGGAGCGAAATGACGGCCTGGTTCCTCAATGTCGCCACTGGCTTTCAGATCGGATCAGTCAACATCTCGCTTGTGGCGATTGCCATAGGCATTTTGCTGTTTGCAATGTTCTATGCCTTCACGCGTTGGTTTCAGGGATGGCTCGATACAAAAGTCATGGCGCGTGGCAAGCTCGATTCCGGCGTCCGCAATTCCATCCGCACCGCAGTTGGTTATCTGGGCCTGGGTATAGCAGGTGTAATTGGTATTTCAGCCGCTGGTATCAATCTATCAAGTCTCGCTCTGGTTGCTGGTGGTCTATCACTGGGTATCGGTTTTGGTATGCAGGCGATCGTGTCCAACTTCGTTTCCGGTCTTATCCTTCTGGCCGAGCGTCCGTTCAAAGTAGGAGACTGGATCGAAACGGCCGGCGTTGGCGGTATTGTGAAGAAGATCAGCGTGCGCGCAACCGAGGTGGAAACCTTCCAGCGCCAGTCAATAATTATCCCAAACTCTTCGTTTATTAACGGCAATGTCGGCAACTGGACCCATCGCAACAAATTGGGCCGTGTCGAAATTTCGGTTGGCGTTTCCTACAAGTCGGACCCTAAACGCGTTTATGATGTGTTGATGGAAATCGCACGGGCACAACCTCTCGTGCTCAAAAACCCCGAACCGTTCGTAGCCTTCAAGGCATTAACATCTTCTACGATGGATTTTGAACTGCGCGTTCATCTTGCCGATCTGTCAAACTCCGGCACCGTTCAGAACGATATCCGGTTCGCGATGATTGATCGTTTTGCCGAGGAGGGGATAGAAATTCCCTACCCGGCACGGGACGTGAAGCTCAATTTGGAAGAGGCAGATGTTCTGATTGAAGCATTGACCAGCAGGATCAAGGCCGAGATCACGTCTGAGGGCAAGAAGCCGAAACCCAAACCTGTTTAGACCTTGGCAGAATGAAGGCAAAATAACGGAGTGTTCAGTTGCCGTTCAGTTTGTTGCCGCTATAACTGTTTGTGAAAGAGTAAGTTTGACTCTTGGTAACAGGGACGGTGGTAACACTGGAATGGATATGAACAAGGTTGCTATTGCTATTCTTATGAGTGCCATCTCTGCCGGGTCGGCTTTTGCCGCCAGTATCACAAATGGCGATTCATCTGCTCAGACAATTGTTGTCACGGAAGGTTCGAGCAAGACCGAGCTTCAGGTGGGAGCTGGCGAGACTGTCGATTTTTGCAGCAATGGTTGCTTTGTTACATTTTCCAATGGCGACCGTGAGGCATTGACCGGCGGTGAAACCGTCGAGATCAAAGGCGGCAAAGCCACCATCAAGTAGATTCTATAAATCAGATAACTATTTTATAGGCCGGCTGAGTCCTTCAGCCGGTTTTTTTAATTGTTGATTTACTGTCGCTATTACTTTCCCCGAAGAACTCGCCCCTGCTAGATAAGTTCATTGTTCATTTTATCTTTTACGGTAAGCACTGCACCAATGAATAATGTAAATGTCCCGCACGTGCAGGACTCCAGGGATTTGTCGTGATAGATTCTCCTTCGAGTAACAAAGTTTTGGACTTGGTCGTAGACCTTGATGGCACGCTGATAGCGACCGATCTTCTTTGGGAAAGTGTGTTTCAGTTACTGAAGAAAAATATGCTCTACATTTTTCTTTTGCCGGTTTGGTTACTCAAAGGGAAAGCAAATCTAAAACATCAGATATCGCAGTGCGTTACTATTGATCCCTCAACATTGCCTTATCGATCTGAGTTTGTTGAATATCTGAGGCAGGAACGCGATCAAGGGCGCAGACTGGTGCTCGCCACCGGTTCGGCACGCAGCTTCGCAGACAGTATCGCTGGGCATCTTGGGATATTCGATGCAGTTTATGCGACCGATGAAAACCGCAACCTGACGGCACACAAAGCAGCGTTTCTGTTGGAAACCTACGATAATGTGAAGTTCGCTTATGCCGGAAACAGTCGTGCTGACCTGCCGGTGTTCGATGCAGCGAGCGAGGTCATCGTGGTCGCCCCGGATCGGGCAGCACGCAAATGGCAACAAACGCATTCTACCCGGCTCTTCGAAGCACCCAAAACCAACTTCAAAATATTCCTGAAGATGCTTCGGGTCCACCAATGGATGAAGAACACGCTGATATTTGTTCCGGCCATTTTAGACCATATGTTGATGGAATGGCAGGTAATCGTAAATTCCATCTTTGCGTTCTTTGCGTTTTCCGCTGCAGCCTCGGCAATCTACATTATCAATGACTTGTTCGATCTTCCGCTTGACCGACAGCATGCCCGCAAGAAGAACCGTGCTTTCGCCAGCGGTGCTTTTTCTATTCGTTTCGGCCTTGTTGTTGCTGCGTCGCTTCTCCTGATAGCGGGTCTGCTCGCATCGCAACTGCACTGGACTTTTGGTGCCGTGCTAGCAGGTTATCTGATCACGACCACGGCCTATTCAATCTCAATAAAACGAATGTTGCTGGTGGATGTTTTTACCCTCGCAGGGCTATATACTTTGCGTATTCTTGCGGGTGCAGCGGCCAATCAGACTGAAGGCTCGTTCTGGTTGTTGGCATTTTCATCATTCTTCTTTTTGTCGCTGGCACTGGTGAAGCGATATGTGGAACTAAAAAATTCTGTCGTTGAGGAAAATAATCGCATTGCGGGCAGGGGATACCGGCGCGCTGATCGTGAAGTTATTGCTCAATGCGGAATCGCTTCGGCATTCGCTGCGGCCCTCGTTCTGGCGCTGTATGTGGACAGTGACGCCGTCGTAAGTCTTTACGCTTATCCATGGATGATCTGGCCGCTGTGCCCAATCGTACTCTACCTCAACATTCGCATCTGGATATTGGCATATAGAGGTGAAATGCATGACGACCCGGTTGTGTTTATCATATCGGATTGGCGCAGCCAGGTCGTAATAGCTATTGGAGCTGCTCTCCTTCTTTATGGCGGTATGCGCTCGTGACTGGAAATTATAACAGTTTTGGGTTGATCGACAGACGTCAACGTGTGGCTATTCCGCTTGAGCAAGCTCGAGAGCTTTTTGAAAACCAGCGTTATGACCCGGGCGGTTTTCTGGCGTTTGGCAATGGAAAGTCTTACGGCGACTCCTGCCATAATGATCAAGGAACGCTGATCGATATGCGTGGCAGCGATCAACTCATTGAGTTTGACGCCAACACTGGTCGTCTGACGGCGCAAGCCGGAATAACGCTTTCCAGCATCATAACCATCGGAGCAAAGCACGGTTATTTCCTGCCGGTTACGCCGGGCACGCGCTTTGTAACATTGGGCGGTGCGATAGCCAACGACGTCCACGGCAAAAATCATCACCGGCGTGGAACATTTGGCTGTCATGTTGAGCGCTTTGAGCTTCTCAGGTCAGATGGTTCCACGATCACATGCGCGCCCGAAACGAATTCCCGGCTTTTCGACGCCACAATCGGTGGTCTGGGTCTGACCGGCGTCATTCTTGCTGCGACGGTTCAGCTTATGAAGGTCGGGTCTCTGGATGTCCTTGAGCGTATCCGTCCCTTTAGGAGTTTGGGAGAATATTTCAGCCTTGCCGTTCAGGCCGATGCGGACAATGAATATTCTGTAGCCTGGGTTGATCAGCTGGCATCTGGTGCTGATGCTGGGAGAGGCGTCCTCATAAGTGGTAATCATGCTGACAATGGCAATTTCGCGGTGAGTACAAAACCCGGCCGGTTGAATGTACCATTCGACCTCCCGATTTCCGCGTTGAATTACCCCAGCCTAAAGCTGTTCAACGCCGCTTATTATAATCTGAAGGGCCGCCAACAGAAGTCACATTTGAGCGGCTATCAAAACTTCTTTTATCCGCTTGATCAGGTTTTAAATTGGAACAGGCTGTACGGCAAAGCCGGTCTCTTTCAACATCAAAGTGTCATTCCTGAAGCCGCGGCACCATCCGTAATACCAAACATGCTAAAAGCCACGCGCGATGCCGGGCAAAGCTCTTTTCTCACGGTGCTGAAAAGGTTCGGTGATATTCAATCTCCTGGAATCCTTTCCTTTCCTCAAGCGGGCTACACTCTCACCGTGGATTTCCCCAATCGCGGTCGCCGCACGCTTGGCTTGCTGGCTGAACTTGACCGGATGACAATTGCCAGTGGGGGGCGGGTCAATCCTTATAAGGATCAACGGATGAGCGCTGCGGTTTTCAAAGCCGGCTTTCCGCGCTGGAAGGAACTTGATCAGGAGCGGGACCCAGAAATCAATTCGAACTTTTGGCAACGAACTGCCTTGGCTGGAGCAATGTGATGAAAGCATCAAACTTTAACAATGTGCTTGGTGTGTTCTCAAGACAGGATTGTTATCGATCGGGGGACATAAGGGGACATTTCAATGACTAAGTATATCCCGTTCATTCTGTTTACGGTGATGACAAACGCGGCTGCCCAGGTCCTGCTAAAATATGGAATGATAAGCTTGGGACCAATCAGCTTCAGTGCCGACACGATTATCCAACGCGTCTTTCAGATTGTATTCAATCCGTGGGTATTTGCCGGGCTTTTCATGTTTGTCATTTCCATGGCGTCCCATCTCTTTGTGCTTTCAAAGGTTGATCTTTCCTACGCTTATCCATTTCTAAGCCTTGCTTACGTCGTCGTGGCGGTCATCGCCTGGGCGCTGTTCAAGGAAGAGCTTGGAGCATACAAGCTTGCGGGAATTGCATTCATTATGGTGGGCACAATCCTTATCGCACAAGGCGGGCACGAGAGCGGATCGGCACTGGATGCTGAGAAATCGTCAACGCTAAACACACCATCATAAGTGGAACCGAGGCATGAGACATATTATTTTTGGTGGTGACGGGTTTGTCGGGCGGCATCTCGCACCAAAGCTTGCGGCAGAAGGCGAAGAGGTGCTTGTCGCCGATATCGTTAAGAGCAGCCTGCCACATTACGGCGACGTCCAGTTCGTGCAATGCGATGTCACAGACACCAGTGCAATTGCCAACGTCGGAATTAAAGCTGATGACATGGTGTACAACCTGTCAGCGAAAATGCTGTCGCCGTTACAGGTCAGGGCAAAGCGACATGATTTCTTTTTCCCTGTAAACTATTACGGGACCGAAAATATCATCAAGGCTTTGGATAAGGCTGGCGCCAACAAGCTGGTGCACTACACGACGGATATGATTTACGGCCATACATATGTTTGGCCACAAACCGAGGAACATCCGGCTGCTCCACTTGGTGAATACGGATTGTCAAAGTGGAAGACAGAGGAACTGGCGACCGAGTGGCGCAAGCGTGGGATGAACATCTCCTTGTTTCGGCCCCGCTTGATTATCGGTCCCGGGCGGCTTGGTATCCTGGAAAAGCTCTTCAAGCTGGTGGATTACAATCTGCCTATCCCAATGATCGGTTCTGGCAAAAACCCTTATCAGTTCATTTCCGTGTTTGATTGCGCGGATGCGGCCTATGCAGGTTGGAAGGCAGGTGTTCCAAACGAAGCTTATAATCTTGGTTCACTCAACCCGCCACCGGTTCGCAAGCTTCTGGGCGATCTTGTGAGGTTCGCTGATTCTAAATCATTGCTTGTGCCGACACCGGCTTGGGCGGTGAAACGCACGCTGGATTTTTTCGACATGATCAACATGCCCATCATGGATCCCGAGCAATATCTGATCGCTGATGAAATGTGCGTGCTTGATGTTTCGAAGGCGGAAAGACAATTGGGTTGGATTCCAAAGCATCGGGACGAAGACATGCTGATTGCGGCCTATAAAGAGTACCGGCTGGTCAAAGAAGGCAAAGCGCCAATGGCAGCGCATTAACGGGGAATGGCGATGAGTAACGTTCAAGAAATGACAAAAGCCGATACGTCGGTTATCCGGCCGAACCTGTTGTCAGTCGATGATGCCAAGGCAATGACTTTGCCACGCATGACAGAAATCTTCACAAAGCATCTCAATCCGGGACAACTTCACTTCATGAAGTTGCTTGGCTTTCACAAGATCAAGATCGAACGGGCTGAGGGGATGTATTATTACGATCAGAACGGGCGAGCGATCCTCGATTTTTTCGGAGGATTCGGATCGCTTGCATTCGGTCACAACCACCCGAAGATCGTGGAAGCACGCAAAAAATTTCAAGATGAGAAGCGGCAGGAAATTGCTATCGCCTTCATGTCGCAATATGCCAGCGCGCTCGCTCATAATCTGGCAGCATGTTCGCCCGGCGATCTGGATATGGTATTTCTGGGCTCGTCTGGCTCTGAAGCGATGGAAGCGGCCATCAAGGTTGCCGAGCGTGCGGCTGGCCCAAAGAAACCCAAGATTGTTTATGCCGAAAACTCGTTTCACGGCAAGACCAAGGGCGTTCTGTCTATTACGGACGGTTCGCTTTACCGTGGCGAATTCAAGCTGGTTGACAATACGATCCGCGTGCCCTTCGGCGATATCAATGCCGTAGAAAATGCTTTCAAGTCGGATCCGGAGATTGGCGTCATTGTTCTGGAGACGATTCAGGGCGGCGGCGGCATTATTCAGGCTCCGAACGAATATTGGCAAAAACTACGGGCGCTTTGCGATCAATATGGCGTACTTTGGGTTGCCGACGAAGTTCAGTGTGGTTTTGGCCGATCCGGCAAATTCTATGCTTTTGAACATGCCGGCGTGGTTCCGGATGTCACCGCATTGGCCAAGTCGCTGGGTGGAGGCAAGGCGGCGGTCGGGGCGATGATCGCCCGGCGCGATGTCTATATGAAAGCCTATGGCACGCCGAAGACCGCTATGATCCATGCCATGGCCACTTTCGGAGGTATCGGGGAAGCATGCGTAACTTCGATCGAAGCGATAAATATTCTCTACGATGATAATCTGATCTCCAATTCAGCAGCGACGGGCGCTTATCTCCTGAGTAAGCTTGAAGAGTTGAAAGCAAAGCATCCAGCTATGATCAAGGATGTGCGCGGCAAGGGCCTTATGGTTGGCCTGGAGTTCCATGACTTCTCCAAAACCGTTCCCATGGTGTTGCGTCCGGTATTGGCCGTACTCGATGATAAGCTTAAAGGTTCGCTTCCTGGCTTTATCGGAAGTCATTTACTTCGCGACCATGGCGTGCTGGTTGCCTTCACCGAGTACAATCGCAATGTTGTCCGACTGGAACCTCCATTGATCTGTGAGCGCGAACATGTCGATGAATTCATCAACGCACTGGATGAGGTTCTTTCGCGTGGGATTGTGCGGATTGTGAAGGATTTCGTGAAAGCCCAAGTGAAATAGCCGCCGCGATAATTCTTTTAGGGAAGCCGGCTTTGTCCGGCTTTTTCTATTGGGTTGGTAACCTCATTCCTGATCTGAGCAAGAGATCCCAACACTCGTTGAGTTTGATGATTGTCCGATCGTCCAGCGCTTTGGCGTAGATGTCTTGTAGATGACGCCGCGCTGTTGTTGTCGGGCAAGTCGGCCGCAGCACACCGTCTGTGGCGCGCACAGAAGCTTCTGCCAAAGGCGTGAGCGTCCCGACTGTGCGGAATGGATCTGCACCAATTTGAATATGCCGCGTGGCATCTCGATTCAGTATCCAGGGAAATGGATCAGTGAAATCAAGGTTCATCAAGCTATTGAGACGTATATTGTTTGTAGTCTCAAATTGCTTGATGGCTTTCACCACATGGTCGACCGATAAAAGCCAGTACATCTGATAGTCAAGCTCGGCATAGAACCGCCAGCTGGGCAATTGCCCTTCATCAGCCAGCTGCTGATAGGACTTCATGTTTTGCGTATAATGGTCTTCCAGCAGTAGAGCTCGGTCCATTATATCTGCACGCGTCGAAACCAGTCCCATTGTTTTTAATTCGGATACTGGGGCAGGGATATAATTGGGGGCAACGGCGACAAAACGCAAAGTGCCGTGGATGACCTTCGTTATCGTGGGAATGGCAGTGAAAGCGATAAGGCAAAAGATGATTAGCCGTTTTTTTTCGTCAAATGCCGTCGACTTGTAAATTATCGCCAGCAAAACCGGCCAAAGGAAGATAAACTCCTGGCTGCCCGTGTTTTGCGTCTCAAGGAATGTCCCTGCAACCATTAAGACGCTGACCCATAGCCAATCCCGGTCGAGAAAAGACCTGCTTTTCTGCGACATTGTTGTTTGGGAATGGCCGCGCCAATCAAGCCAAAACAAAAAGATGATCAGACCGGCTGCAGCAATTATAACGTCGAGTTTATTCGAAAAGACCGTCAGAAAACGTGAAATCAATAGTCCTTCGTTCAAACTGACCAGCGCAATGATGTTTGCGATATAGGATGAGACCATTCCGTTATTGAGCTCAAGTCCCGCTAAGACAATCATGAAAACCGCGAGTGCCAGAATTACATGGCGTAGCAGGAAACGGCCTGTAAGTACGGCAAAAAGGCCAATCATTCCCCCCGCAAGAAATCCCGTGATCTTCGTGAAAAAAAGCGCAAGCATCGCCAGCGCCGCAATAATTGCTAAGGTGCGACCTCTCGGCAAAAATATAAGCGCGCTTGTTAAGATGTAGAGAAATAAAGACGTGTGGCGATTGTAGATGCCAAACCCACTCACGCCTGGATAGGAATGAAAGGCTTGGGTATTCATAGGACAAAGCGCAAAAATCAGAAAAGGTATTAGGATAGCCATCGCCAATTTGCGATTGTCTTTATCTACCACGGCAATAACTGCCGCCATCAGCGGCATTGCTGATATCAGGACAGACCATTGCGCCAGCAATGTCGGTTGCCCAGAGGGAAAAAGCGTTTGCAACCAATAAAACTGATAATATTCCATAGCGCCGACGGGGGCTTGAAAATCGACGGCGGGAATTTGTCCGAGCTTCAACCGCTGTGCTGCGTCCAGATATATGTAGGTATCCCAGTACATCGGGCCGATGGGAATAATGAGCGGTAAGCTCAGTAGAACGCAAAGAACCAGTGCAGTTAGAAACAGCAAACTCAATGGCGAAAAAAACCACGTAACCGATTGTTTCCTGCCCGTTGTCAAATCCACCATTTGCTTTCGCTTCAGCTCGTTCACTTTTTACAATTGATGATCAGGGTCGCGTCAGTTTCGCCTGGCAGCTTTGTCGCAAAGGCTTGAAATTGGATCACGGTCCCTTCGCCTTTGCTCATCTTGTCCAAACGAAAAAGCGTTGTACCATTTCACCGGGATTAACAGCTTATGACCCTACCCTTCAGTTCTCCATATTGCGTTAAATTGTATGGCTGATCTTCAAGTTTTTTAGTTAAGGCAGGCAGTGTTTACTATGCGTCGCGCCATGTTTTGGGCATGTCGCAAACAGGCCTTAGCAATGGACACGCAGAACGGCATAGTGCAAAAAATCATAGATGCCGTTCGAACCCCTCGATCGATACCAAAGGATGTTTAGAAATGAAAACTGAGGCGCGTGTTGTCGTTATCGGCGGAGGTGTGGTGGGTGTTTCAACACTTTATCACTTGGCCAAAAAAGGCTGGAGCGACGTTGTCCTGATCGAACGGAAAGAACTGACTTCCGGGTCCACTTGGCATGCGGCTGGCCTGCTTCCGCTTTTTAACATGAGCTATTCAGTAGGCCAAATCCACAAGTACTCAGTAAAATTCTATCAGGAGCTGCAGGAAGAAACCGGTATGAATGTCGGTTTTACCAATTGCAGCAATATTCGTCTTGCCCGTACCAAGGATCGCTGGGACGAGTACATGTATTATGCCGGTGTCGCTGAGACGATCGGAGTACCGGTGAAGCTACTGACACCGGATCAGGTAAAGGAAATTTGGCCTCTCGCGGAGATGGACGGAATTTTAGGTGCGATTCAGCATCCCGAAGATGGATATATTCAACCGGCTGATCTGACACAGGCGCTTGCCAAAGGCGCACGCGATCGCGGTGCAACGATCTATCGTTATACAACTGTGCTTGGCATCGAACAGTTGCCGTCCGATAAATGGCTGGTAAAGACCGATAAAGGCGATATCACCGCGGATCACGTTGTGTCCGCCACCGGTAATTTTGCTCGAAAGACCGGCAAAATGGTGGGGCTCGACGTGCCGGTTATTCCGGTCGAGCACCAATACATTGTTACAGAGCCTCATCCTGCTATCGTTGAACGCAAAGCAAAAGGCTTACCGGAGATGGGCGTTCTGCGCGAAAGCGATAGTTCCTGGTATATGCGCGAAGAAAATGGCGGGCTTTTGCTTGGGCCATATGAGCGCGGCGCTCCGGTCTGCTATGTCGATGGACCTTCAGATGGCAGCGAATACGAGCTTTTCCAGGAAGATTTGGACAGGCTCGAGCCTTACATTGAAACAGCCATTGCGCGGGTTCCCGCCTTTGGCGAAGTTGGCATCAAGAAGGTCTATAATGGTGCTATTGCTTATACGCCAGATGGTTCGCCGATCATTGGACCTGCGCCCCGCCTGAAAAATTTCTGGCTCAATGAAGGTCATTCCTTTGGCGTGACTGCGGCTGGCGGCGCTGGCTGGCAGTTGGCAGAATGGATTGTGGAAGGCGAACCCTCGATTGACATGATGGGCGTCGATCCAAGACGCTTTGGACCCTACGCAACTGAGGGTTACCTCAAAGAAAAGAACGAAGAGGCCTATGCGGAAGTCTTCTCGGTTCATTATCCGGATGAAGAACGCGGTGCAGCGCGCCCCTTGAAGCGCTCGCCAACATATGAGCGCCAGAAGGAATTGGGTGCTGTGTTCGGGACTGTCTATGGTTGGGAACGCGCCAACTGGTTTGCACCGATAGAATATGAACTGGACGTCGCAAAGCTGGACAAGCCGGACGTCCTGATGAATCACAATCATCCCAAGCCGGTAAACGGCAAAGTAAAGGAGTTGTGGTCATTTCGCCGTTCGAATTACTTCGAACATGTTGGCCTCGAGATCAAGAACGTTACCAGCAATGTCGGCCTGCTCGATATGTCGGCGTTCGCTAAAATGGAAGTGTCGGGTCCTGGTGCACGCCAATGGCTTGATTCAATTCTGGCGAACCGCATCCCCAAAAAACAGGGACGCATCGCACTTTGCCATCTTCTGACGAAGCAGGGTGGCGTTCGCTCTGAGTTCACGGTCTATGAGTGGGTGCCTGGCAAATTCTATTTGGTCTCTGCCGGGGCATATGAGAACCACGATCATGATTATCTCTATAAGCTATTGCCGACCGATGGCTCAGTATCGCTACGTCCCATCACGTCGACCTATGGGGTTTTGGTTCTTGCTGGACCAAACAGCCGCAAGGTGCTTGAGAAGCTGACACGTGCAGATCTTTCCAATGAAGCATTCCCTTGGCTGTCCGGTAAAGAAATAAGCGTAGGCACTGCGACTGCTCATGCCCTCCGAGTTAATTTCGTCGGCGAGCTCGGATGGGAATTGCATCACCCCATCGAACAGCAGAGCGCCATATACGAAATGTTGCTTGAAGCCGGCGCAGAGTTTGGCATCAAGCCATTTGGCATCCGCGCCATGACTGCAATGGCCGTTGAGAAGTCCTACCGTCTGATCCCACGCGAACTATCCATTGAGTATAATGCCTTTGAAAGTGGACTTGACCGGTTTGTTCATCCGAACAAGGGTGACTTTATTGGTCGCGACGCTGTCGTGAAGGCACGTGAAGACGGCTTGAAATGGAACTTCGTTACCTTGGAGGTGCATGTACCTGGCGTATCCGATGTCGACGCAAGGGGCAGTGAACCAATTTACTCCAAAGGCGAACTCGTTGGACGTGCAACTCACGGTACTTACGGCTGGCGCTTAGGTAAAAGTCTTGCGCTGGCAATGGTAAAGCCGGAATATTCGGCTTTGGGTACAGAACTCGAAATCAAGATTCTCGGTAAGACTCACAAGGCCACGGTCATTCCGGAATCACCTTTCGACACTGAAAATGAACGACTGAAGGCTTAATAACCTTCGTTGGAAAATAAAAGTGGCGCCGTTTGGCGCCATTTTTCTTTTGTGTTCATTCAACTGCGCGTGAACAAGTACAAACCCGCTTTGCGTTATTTCATTTTGCGGTACACTTTCCATATGTCATCACAAAAGAAAGCTCTTTGCGGTTTTCTGATACTGGCGGCGCTCTTGGCCAGTTCCTTGGCGCGCTCACAATCAAACGAAATTGATGTGGATGTAGAGCTTGTTCTTGCGGTTGACGCATCGCGCTCGATGCAAAGTTTTGAGCAAAAAATTCAGAGAGATGGTTACGTTGCGGCTTTTCGGCAAAGAGACGTGGTTCGCGCCATTCAGGAGGGCGTTCATGGCAAGGTTGCGATTACCTATGTCGAATGGGCAGGCTCGACAATGCAACGGGTCATCGTTCCATGGATGGTGGTGGACAGTACAGAATCTGCTGAAAAGTTCGCATCCCTACTTGCGGCGCCTATCCCAACAACACAAAGCAGGACGTCTATCTCAGGCGTCATCGACTTTGGCGCCACCCTTTTCGATGATAACGGTTTTAAAGGGTTGCGCCGTGTCATCGATGTTTCTGGAGATGGTGCAAACAATAATGGACGCCCCGTACTTGAAGCCAGAAATGATGCGACCGCAAAGGGTGTAACGATAAATGGATTGCCCCTTATGACCCGGGGCGATTTTTACTCCGATTGGGCCGTCGAGGATTTGGATGTCTATTACACAAACTGTGTCATTGGCGGGCCCGGTGCATTCATGATTCCCGTCAATTCGTGGGATCAATTTCCTGAGGCGGTAAGACGCAAGCTTGTCCTCGAATTAGCGGGAGGTGCATTCGATGTGCACAAGGTGGATTATCGCTCATCAGATATGCCTCCTATCTCGGTTGTACAGAACAAGCGGGAATACGACTGTTTGTCCGGAGAGCGAATATGGCAAAAGCGGATGCAGGACTGGGAGTCCCGCTAACCTGACTAGGCAGCCATAAGCTGCTTGCGATCAGCGCGCTCCTGTTGTGGCGAGCGCCCATATAGTTCGCGATAGCATTTTGAAAAGTGTGAGGCAGAAACAAATCCGCAAGCTACCGCGACTTCAACAATGGGCATTGACGATTGGATCAACAGATGGCGTGCACGATCAAGCCGGATTTCCAGATAGTAGCGAGCAGGGGAACGCCCCATTTCCTGGCGGAACAAGCGTTCAATCTGGCGGCGAGACAGGCCGACATGATCGGCAATTTCTATCAATGAAAGTGGCTCGGAAAGTCGCGCTTCCATCAGCTCGATAATCGTAAGCACTTTTGAATTTTGTACACCTAGCCGCGCACGGAGAGGCAGACGTTGGCGGTCATGCGGACTGCGGACTCGATCGGTTAGAGCCTGCTCGCAAACGCGGTTGACGATATTATCGCCAAAATCATCACCAATAAGTTTGAGCATCATGTCGAGCGCAGCAGTGCCCCCGGCACAGGTGTAAATATTGCCATCGACCTCAAAAAGATCGGCATAAACATCAGCTTTAGGAAAGGCTTCCGCAAAGCCGGGCAGGTTTTCCCAGTGAATGGCACAGCGCTTGCCTGAGAGCAGGCCAGCCGCAGCCAGTATATGCGCACCTGTACATAGTCCACCGACCGCGACGCCGCGGTTGAATTCCTCGCGAAGCCAGGCAAAAACGGACTTGTTCTGGAACTTTTCAACGTGAACGCCCGAGCAAACAAAGACCATTGATGGACGGTCTTCGCCGGTCAAGTAACGCCGCTCATCTTCAAGCGAGGAATTGGCGGCGCATTCAACGCCATTTGATGCTGTTACCGGCTTTGCATCCACCGATGCGAGGCGCCAACGATATGCCTCATATCCCAACATGCGATTGGCAATACGCAAAGGCTCAATCGCAGTCGCAAATGCGATCATAGAGAAATTCGGAACCAGAAAAAATACGAAAGAGCGCTTGGTGAGACCGACTTGATCCATGTTGACCTATGTTCCCGTATCTGGCTTTAAGGCCATGTCGCACCTGAACCAGCATGTTCCGGCGGCGGGCGTGGTCTTTAGAGCTTTTTTTCAGATACAACCATAGAACTATTCTAAATGGAAGGGCTTGGCCCTGTGTCGCAAAAGCGCAGGTGTAACTAATATTAAAGGGAGCAGATAGTTCGTTATCTGCTCCCTTTTTTGAATTGGCCTCGCATTTAATTTGGCCGGCGTTTCATTTCATTGCATTCCTGCACCTGACGCTCGTACAGATCAGGCCAGCCAATATCTTGCCGAATACCTTCGGGCAGTGAATCAAGTGCACTTTCCGTAGCGTGAAATCTGCGGTTGCGAATAACGGAATCGCGTGCATTCAAAACAGCTCGCGCCAAGCCGTGTACGTGCTCGTTAATGGAAGCTGCAATACGCTCGGAAAATCCAATCTCGCCCTTATTATAGCCTTCGTCACAAATACTCATCTTCGTTCTCCTTTTTGAAAAGAAAGGTGCTTCATGCTTACCTTTCGATACACTTGACTATCGGCGCTAATTGATGTTCAATCAAACGAAATTAGAGAATGGTATAATTAAGAAAAATTGATCTGTGAGGATGTGACATGTCAGCACCAATGCATCACCCGATTCCGATCCTGGATCTGGACGTATTGCGCACATTTGCAATGATTGCCGAAACTGGCAGCTTTTCCAGCGCTGCCAATGCAGTCTTCCGCACCCCTTCCGCAGTTTCGATGCAAATCAAGAAGCTGGAAGAGGTGCTCGGTCATGTTCTGTTGGAACGTGACGCACGATCAGTAAAGTTAACACCAAGTGGCGAGATATTGCTGGGTTATGCCAAGCGCATGCTCTCACTGAACCGCGAAACAGTTGCAAAATTTATTGCTCCGACAGTTTCTGGTGTTGTGCGGCTTGGAGCACCGGATGATGTTGGAGAAAGAGTGCTCCCGTTTGTCTTAAAGAGATTTGCTGAGTCGCACCCGGATGTGACAGTCGACGTGGTTATCGATCAGAGCAACAACCTACGGAAGCGCCTTGATGAGCAGCGTCTCGACGTGACCTTGGTCAATGTCAATGAGACATTGGCGAAGCATGATGAAATTGAAGTTCTCATGACTGAAAAGATTATCTGGGCCGGAGCCAAGTGCGGTAATGCCCACGAACGCAGTCCACTGCCGTTGTCGATGTGGGAGGAGGGCTGCATCTGGCGTGCCAACGCCATTGAGGCATTGGAGAGCATGGGCCGCGATTATCGCGTCGCTTATATGAGCGCACATACGATGGGCCAGCGCGCAGCCATCGTTGCCGATTTAGCGGTCGCACCATTCTCGAAGTTTCTTCTGGATGACAATATGGTTCAACTTGGACCAGAGCACGGATTACCCGAGCTTGGTGAATCAAAGCTTGGTATGCTCGTCACCAAGAATGCCGGTGCCCACATTAAAGCAGTAGCTCAACATCTTCGCGTCTATTTCGAAGGGTATGAACGTACTGGCAAACTTACCTGCTGAGGCAATAGTTTTTCAAAGCTCTAACGAGATCCGGGCAAGTCTGCTTTTGCGAGGCGGTTTCAAAACCAAGCCGCCTTGCCGATTCACTGACAATGGGCCGGGAAACCGCGCAAGATGAATGTATTTCTGCAAAGGGAATGCGATCAAGGAGCATCTCGGCATTGTCGATGTTGACGCCCGATCCGGGCATGATTTTTATCCGTCCGTCAGCAAGCTCAAACGTTTGCTGCAGATCATCAACACCTTCGCGAGAAGTTGGCGCGCGTCCGGAGGTGAGGATTCTTTCAAATCCGAGATCGACTGCCATATTAATGGCATCTTCAAGGTCTGGCACGAGGTCAAATGCACGATGCAACGTAACACCCAGTCCGCTGCATTGCCGGATTAGCCGTCCAAGCGTCTTGTGATCCAACTCGCCGCTGATCAGGTTTGCGCCAAAAACAACACCTGAAAGACCGCTCGCACGAATAACATCGATTTCGCGAAGCATTGCATCGACATCAGTTTCGTTGAAAACGAAGTTTCCTGGACGGGGCCGGATCATCGCGTAGATAGGTATTGATGAGGCAGCAGCTTGACCGATCAGGCCGGGAGTTGGCGTCAAGCCACCGAGCTCGAGTGCGGAACAGAGTTCCACGCGGTCAGCGCCACCCTCTATTGCCGCTGCCAACCCTTCAGGACTATCCACGCAAACTTCAAGTAAAACAGTCATTTAGGCAGTTCCATCAATCCTAGAACTCCAGCGCCGATCAAGCCGGGTTCAATCTTAAGTTCTGCCGGAATTACCAGCGGCCTGTCAGTCCGTCTTAAGATACGGCGGCGAACTGCTTCGTCCAGTTTGCCGATCAGGGAGCGGGAATTAGCGAGTCCTCCGCCAACTGGTACAATAGAGGCTCCGACTATGTTGAGTGTCATTGCCAATGGTGCGCTTACAATATCAACATAAACGTCAATCGTTCGAGCTGCTGCCTCGTCACCAGCATCCCAAGCTGCAATAATCTCTGTGCTGGCAAGCGAAACACCGTGAATATATGCATGGAGCCGTTCCATGCCGCGAGCCGCTCCTACTGCATCAACGCAGCCAATCTGACCGCAACCGCACGCATAACGAGGTATGGCAATGGGCGGGTTGCCTGCAAGTGTCGCCGAAACAGGACCATGGCCCCATTCGCCTGCAAAACCTCCAGTCCCCTCGTGAATTTTGCCGTTTATAACCAGGCCACCGCCAACTCCTGTTCCCAGAATGATGCCGAAGACAACCCGATGATTGCGTCCAGCACCAACGACAGCTTCGGACAATGCAAAACAGTCAGCATCGTTCGCCACAAGCACTGGCCGTTTCAGTTTCTCACTAAGGTCCGCAACCAACCGGCGGCCATTTATACATGGGATATTGGCACAAGTGATCACGCCAGTGTCAGAGTCGACAACTCCCGCGATTGATATAGATATCAGACTTGTCGGAGCCACGCCGCCATCAGCTGCAATTTTTTCTATTGCCATGGCAAATAGATCGAAGTCGTGCAGGGGAGTAGCAACCTTGGACAAAGGGCGAATATCTTCTGGCGAATAGGCTATCGCACCCTTGATGGCTGAGCCACCAATATCAAAACACGCTATCATAGGTGGTAATTTCCGGAATCACTCATATGAGGTTGTTTGATAGCGGAAATTACGAAAGTAACAAAGCTAATCACGTGATCGGCGGGCAGCGCGATCCTCACGTGAACGGCGACGCGGCGTGGCGTCACCTGCAATGCCATCCTCGCTGACATTTTTGCGTGGAGGCAAGGTAACGGCTTTGGACAGTTTTGGGAAAGGATCGACCTTATTAGGCATCGCCATTGCATAAACGAAATGTTCTTGGAACTTCGGTTCAAGAGCCGTTTCAATTTTCTCGATGCGAGTAACAGTGTCCTCGATTTCGCGGCGATAGTTACGGTTTAGCAGAGCCATGCGTGCGCCGGTACCCGCCGCGTTACCCACGGCTTGAACCTTGTCCAAATCGCAATCAGGGATCAGACCGAGAACCATGGCGTATTTCGGATCGATAAACGAGCCAAAGGCACCGGCAAACCGTATTTGATCGACGTGATCAATGCCCAACTTGTCCATCAGCAACTTGACCCCGGCATAAAGTGCCGCTTTTGCCAGCTGAATGGCTCGGACATCTGTCTGGGTAATGGTAATTGTCGGCATACCTTCATGCAAAAGGTAGGAAAACGTGCGGCCAGTTGCCATAACGCGTGGTGATTTGGCAGCAAGGTTACCGTCGATCACGCCATCTTCGGAAATTATTCCAGACAGATACATCTCCGCAACGACTTCAATAATGGCCGAGCCGCAAATGCCGGTAATACCGCTTGCCGCCACAGCGTCATCAAAGCCCGGCTCGTCGGACCATTGTTCTGTGCCGATCACCCGGAAGCGAGGCTCCAGAGTTACAGGATCTATGCGAACCCTCTCAATGGCGCCGGGTGCTGCACGCTGACCACCAGAAATTTCTGCACCTTCAAAGGCCGGACCAGTCGGCGATGAAGCCGCAACTGTGCGGTGACGATTTCCCAGAACGATCTCGGCATTGGTGCCAACATCAACCAGCAGCATCATCTCTTCTTGGCGATGCGGGCCTTCCGCCAGAGTGGCGGCTGCAGCATCAGCGCCAACGTGCCCAGCGATACATGGCAGCATGTAAACACGGGTTCCGGGATTCATCGGAAGGCCAATGTCAGATGACTTGAGATGCACAGCGCCTGAAACCGCCAGCGCAAATGGCGCTCCACCTAGCTCTGTCGGATCAATGCCGAGGAAAAGATGGTGCATGATCGGATTGCCGACGAAAACTGCATCGAGAATATCTTCGCGGGCAACTCCGCCTTCGGCGCAGACCCTGTCGATCAGTTCATTTATCGCCCCACGAACGGCGGTGGTCATGCCTTCGCGTCCGTCCGGATTCATCATGACATATGAGACGCGGCTCATCAGGTCTTCGCCGAAGCGGATTTGCGGATTGGACGTGCCCGCCGACGCGATGGTACGAACTGAAAGAAGCGACGACAGATGCATGGCAATCGTCGTGGAGCCTATATCACAAGCAATGCCATAGGCTTCATTCTTGAGGCCAGGCCACAAGCCGATCATGGTTGGGCGGGATGTCTCTTCATCATGGTGGATAGCGGCAGTGACGCCCCATTCGCCCTTGCGAAGTATCTTCTGAACATCGGCGAGAAGATAGGTGTCGACGTCTATATTGTGAAAGCCCCATTCCTTTTCGAGCGCAGCCTTCAGTCGGTCTAGATCGCCAAGCGGTTTGTGCATGTCGGGCTCTTCAACCTCGACATAGCACATGCGGATAGCGGGATTACGCTCGATCACGCGTGTATCGACCTCTTTGCGTACGACCTGTGCATTGACTTGAACGTCTTGCGGAACGTCGACAACAAGATCGCCAAGGATCGTCGCCGAACAGGACAGGCGCCTGCCTTGTTTGAGGTCCCGCTTTTCCGCGTATCGTTGCTCTTTGGCGCCAAATTCCGAAATATGATCGTTGGAGGAGGTAATGCCATGTTTGGCAAAGCGACCCTCCTGTACTTCGACCTGACAACGGCCGCAAATACCGCGACCGCCGCAAACACTTTCGACATATACGCCGAGAGTACGCGCTGCATCGAGGATAGGAGTGCCAACTGCAAAGCGACCACGCTTTCCTGAAGGCATGAAAAGCACGAGTGCTTCTCTGGCGGAGCTTTCAGGTGTTTTAACGGGTGCGTTCAAGATCGGTACTCCAAAACTCATTAGGTGGAGGGCAGGGTGTAGCCTCCACCTATCTATGCCGGGCCGAGCGTCTGACGCAAACGGCTAGCTTGCGACGCCGCGTCGCGCATCTCGTCCACCACGGCGACGACCACCACCGGATGAATCGGCAGGGACAGAAATTCCCGCAGTTGCACCTGCCGCTGCTGGCTGGTGGTCACGGTATTTTTTGATCCAATAGGTGCAATTGGCATCGGTGCCGTTGAGAACATTGGCAGCGTGCACCGCTTCCATCTCCTGTGGGCGGCATGGATTCATAATGGCCGACGTCATCCCAGCGCCGATGACCATTGGAATGAAACCGGCATTGATGCCATGACGATGCGGTAAACCGAACGAAATGTTTGACAGGCCGCAAGTGGTATTTACCTTGAGTTCTTCCCGCAGGCGGCGAAGCAGGGCAAATACTTGACGTCCCGCATCGCCGAGGGCTCCGATGGGCATGACCAGGGGATCGACAACAATGTCGTGGGCGGGAATGCCGAAATCAGCGGCACGTTGAACGATCTTCTTGGCAACCGCAAAGCGAACGTCCGGATCCATGGAAATGCCGGTCTCGTCGTTCGAGATGGCTACGACCGGGACATTATATTTCTTTATAAGCGGAAGAATGGCTTCTAGTTTTTCCTCTTCACCGGTTACTGAATTCACCAATGGACGACCTTTGGCAACACGCAGCGCAGCTTCGATAGCTGCCGTAACCGAACTGTCTATGGAAAGCGGCACGTCAACCAGATTCTGTACGATCTCAAGTGTCTTGACCAGAAGATCAGGCTCCGTAGCATTCGGATCCACCGCTGTTACCCCGGCATTCACATCCAACATGGTTGCGCCAGCGGCCACCTGTTCCAGTGCATCCCTGATGACAGTATCGAAGTTTCCAGCCACCATCTCTGCGGCAAGCTTCTTGCGCCCGGTAGGGTTGATCCGCTCGCCGATTACGCAAAAAGGCTGATCGAAACCTATGATGATCTCTCTAGTTGCCGAGGCAACGATCGTACGGGTCATGCAGAAATCCTTAATTGGCCGCTGAGTTGACTGCTAGGTAGGGTGTAGCGTTCAAGTTCCATGAACCACGATCAACCAGCCATTCGGATGATTTCTTCAGGCCACCAAACGGAAACACGTGTATCTGCTTGATCGCGGATGCCGGATTGGCAATCGCGTGCTGCTCGATTGGGCCAACTACACCCTCCGGAGAATGGCTTGTCGCGAGCGCAGTTAGCGAAAGCGCATTCTTCTTTAAGAAGCTGATTGAATTACCTACACCACACATTGCAGCATATTTAATCAGCGTTGTGATTTTTGCGGGGCCTGCGACGCCCAGATGGACTGGCAAATCCACGCCATGCTCGCGCAGCGATTCCGAATAACGGATAAAGCGATCAGCATCAAAACCAAACTGGGTGACTACCCGAATACGAGCACCGGTGCGTTCACCGAAATTCTTCTTGAGGCGAAGCGCCTCCAAAGCAACAGCTTCGGAAAACTCAGGGCTTCCTTCCGGATGACCGGCAACACCCATTTCCGTAATGCCATATTTATCAAAAAAGCCGGTTTCAAGAACCTGCATTGTGGAAGAAAATTCACCGGCCTGACGCTCAAGACCGCCGCCAATGACGAGGACATCTGTGACGCCAGCTTCCTGCGCAGCGCGTTGAATGCGGGTTTCCAAGGCAGCTTTTGTCGAAAGGCGACGCGAAGCGAAATGTGGAACAGGCTTATATCCAAGATCATGAACGCGCTTTGCAGCCGCTGTGAGCGTATCAACGCTATCGCTGCCCATGTCAGTGATATAAACACGCGTACCGGCCGGGAAAAGGCCCGGAAGGTCTTGGGATTCGATAGCCTGGCGCGCTGCGACTTCGATTGATGCTGCGATTTTTGTCATTGGCTTCGCTCTCAATTCATGAATTGTCATGTCCACCTGCCTTTACAAGCGCCACAAGGCGTTCCCGGTCATAATCATTGTCAATACGGGCGAGGGCCGTATCAGCCTCAGTTTCAAGATCGTCACTGACAGGCACCGGCGTGCCGCGACGCCATTCGGCCAGATAAGCGTCAGAATCTTTGGCACCTATGCGCATCGCGCACATGTCGATAGCTTCAGTAAAACGAATGGGGAGTTCACGCTTTGCTGCCTGGCGGCCTTTTTTGACGGTCACTTGGGCGGGTATATCCCGCCAATAAACGACAATGAGATCAGCCATGCAAAAGGTCCTCCGACAACGTTCCTTGTGCCGGAAAATATTGGGCTAAGCTAGCTATCTCACGACGCACGGGCACTCAAATGCGACGTACCGTGGTGCTATTTTTGCGACAACTTATTTTAGAAGGGCCAAAAACTCGCTGCATAGGTAATAACGCTGGCAGCGACGAAGGCAAAACCAGCGACAATCGCAATTGAGACAACACCTATTGTAAGCCCTGCAAACAATAGTCGCCCATCGCGTTCACATAAGGCAATTCCGATAATTGCAGTTGCGAGCGCTGGGAGCCAGTTTGAAAGCGGCATCGGCAATACGACTGACATGCCGAGAATAGTAGTAAAAGCACCGAGCAAGCGGTCGCCTTGTTTCCGACCAAACGGCCAGTTGCGTGGTTTTATAAAGCGCTCGAGCCATTGGAGCCTGGGCACAATCTTGTCGGAAACCTGCCTGAAACGTTCAGGCGAAATTGACTTTGTGCGCAGAAAAGAGGGCAGCCAAACGGAATCCCGTCCCATGACCATTTGAACCGACACAAGCACAAGGGGGATACCTGTGACTATTCCAGTGCCAGGGGGCAGTGGCAGCAGGTTCAAGATGGCAAAGAACGTCAACAGCGCAGCAAAACTGCGATCTGTAAATGCGTCCTCCAGTTCGGTGAATGAAACAGGAGCGGTAACGGAAAGAGATAAATCCTTGAAAACCTGAGAGAGAGGCCGCGGATCGTTGTCCGCTTGCATCTCTTCTATGTGGTCCTCAGGACTTGGTTTATGGTTTGCTTGAGTAGCAGTCATGTTCTCGTCTTGCTTGTGCTTTCGACGCATATGGCGTGAGCTTGGTGACATTGCAATGACGAAAGGGCTTAACGTTTTAATTCCAGAACATCCAAAATTGACTCGAGCGCTGGTGAGGGAAACTCAATCCGGAACGAGTTCGTTGACATTCGGTAGGCATAACCTACCTCGTCAGTATCAGCGCCAGAACCATATTTTTTCGGCTTTTCACCAGCAATAAAGCCACTTCCCAAATAGATCAGCCTTGTGTCACTATCAGTGAAGAAGCGACCTTTGGTACGCTGCGATCCGCTTATCTTTTCCAGCATCCAACCGGATCCATCATCGGTGACACGACATTTGAACCAGCTGTAAATTACCAGCGGCGTGGTTTTCCCAAGCTTTATTGTGCGGCATTGCCAGTTGCCGGTCATGTCAAAATTCTCACCAAATCCGAGAGTGGGCGCGGCAAGAATATCGTTGAGTTTGGCTATATCTGCCGGTTCTCCGCCTTTTCTTGCTTCGCTCAACGCCTGCGCTTTGGTTGTTTCATGCGAGGCGAGACGAACTTTGTCTGAAGCCGTGATGATTTTGTTGATGGTCCCATCCGCAAAAGCAGAATGTGCGATGCAGATCAGAAGAACTGTCAAAATGGGAAATCGCATGGAAAATTCCTGTTGGAATCAAAAAACAAAGAGAAATTAAACTCGCTGACATTGGGGGAGGCAAGCCGTTCAGTGACCGGCTGCCGCTTTCAGTGCAGGTACCAGGTCGCCATAGCCGGTAAGCCGACGCTCGTAAGCCAATCCTAAGAACTCTGCGGCTTTTTCAGCTTTTACGCTCAGTTCCGGATTGTCTGTTTGTGCCATATAGACCATCTTCTTGTAGTTGCCGAAATAGATGTCCCGCAATTCCGGATGGCGATCCAATCCCAAGGGTTTGACCATGAAGGCGTCAAAATGGCGGGCAAGAAAATCTGTCATGAAAAATGATGTCATGTCATCATCCCATTGCGCGGCAAAGAGGTCGTTACCCGCATAGAATGAAAAGCAGTGAGGGCCAGCAATCCGTTCCACACCGTGCTTTTCGCATACCCGATCCAGCAAACCGCCCGTTCCGCAGTCAGCATAACCGATGAAGATGTTTGTTATACCGTCGGCCTTGGCTTTTTGAATGGCTTGATCAACAGATGGCGCTATTTTGTCAGGGTAGTGGTGATACTCCGCCGGCAGGCATATCAACTGTAAATGATCGAGGCCAAACTGTTCGCGAATGGCAAGCACTTCGCGTGCAATCATTCCGCAAGCAATGACCCGTACAGGCTCCGGTTGAATTGTGTGGTTTCGGCTAACATTCATGGAACCGATGTTGCTCCATCGCGTTATGCGAACGTTGGATTTAATTTATCAGAACGGGAGACATTTCCATGAAACTATCACACTTTGCTCCGATTGCAGCTATTCTTGCTGTAGTTACACTAGCGGGCTGCGCAAATACCATTCGGGGCGTGGGTGCCGATGCCGCAAATACTGTAAATGCAACTCAGAACGCAGGCCACCGCGTCGCGAATTCTGCTCAATAATTAAAGCGCCAATATGGCGCTTTCTCCCATTTTACTGAGAACGAGCGGCTGCATTATCATGCGGCCGTTTCGTAATTATGCGCCCGACATCTGATTATGTTTGCGCTTCATGTATGATTTCGCAGTTTCAACGGCAACGGCCGCATCACGGCAATAGGCATCCGCGCCGACTGCTTTGCCGAACTCTTCATTAAGCGGTGCACCGCCGACGAGTATCACATAGTCGTCCCGAATGCCTTTTTCCTTCATCGTGTCGATGACGACCTTCATATACGGCATTGTCGTGGTCAAAAGCGCCGACATGCCAAGGATATCGGGTTTGTGCTCTTCAATGGCCGCCAGATAATTTTCAACGGGATTATTGATGCCCAGGTCAATCACATCAAACCCTGCGCCTTCCATCATCATGCCAACGAGATTCTTGCCAATATCATGAATGTCACCCTTAACAGTGCCAATTACCAGCTTGCCCTGCTTGGGCGCGCCGGTTGCAGCAAGGAGAGGGCGGAGGATGAACATGCCTGCTTTCATCGCATTGGCTGACAGCAAAACTTCCGGCACGAAGAGGATACCATCGCGGAAATCTTCGCCGACGATACGCATTCCCTCCACCAGCGCTTCAGTCAGGACCCTATAGGGCACCCAACCGCGTTCAAGCAGAATGTTTGTGCCTTCTTCGATCTCTTCCTTGAGGCCGTCATACAGATCATCGTGCATTTGCTCGACGAGTTCTTCGTCTGAAAGCTCCGAAAGAATGATTTCATCGTCGGCCATTTCTATGCTTCCTTTCGCGCCTCATGCAGATGTGAACAAGGGTTCTGGCGTTTCTCTATCATATCGGGCAAGTTGCTGAAAACACATTGCTTAAATGCGACCTCGTAAATGACGAAAACGACTGTTGGTTGTCTCCGATGCGCCACCGGGTGCCGCACACGGAAACGCTCTTGCAGGCTATGCGGTTAGGATTTGGTCTGTTGAAGGAAAAGCCTGCGCTCACGAAGCGCTGAGGAGATAAGAAAATGAGTGAGGATACGTCAGTTGATGCTTCCGCTGAGGCGGAAACAGGCGGTGGTGTTCGCCGCGGTCGTGGCGCAGGGGCTGGAGCTGCCGCGCGCCGTGCCGCACGGTCTGGTGGCGGGCCTGGAAAATCACTGACTTATATTACCCGCAAGATAAATACCTATGAGGTACTGGACGAGGAAGGCTTGGCGATTATCGAAGCCAATGCTGACACAGTGCTGGAAGAGATCGGTATTGAGTTTCGCGATGACGCAGAGGCCCTCGCACTGTGGAAAGAGGCTGGCGCTGATGTCAAAGGCGAGCGGGTCCATTTTCCAAAAGGTTTGCCACGCTCACTTTTGAAAACAGCGCCTTCAGTTTATACGCAAAATGCGCGCAATCCGGAGCGGTCGGTCCAGATTGGTGGGAAAGCGACAGTTTTTGCCCCTGTATACGGTCCGCCTTTCGTTCGCGACCTCGACGGCAATCGTCGCTATGCGACCATTGCCGACTTTCAGAATTTCGTGAAGCTCGCCTATATGGCCCCCTCGATCCATCACTCGGGCGGTACAGTCTGTGAGCCGGTGGATGTGCCTGTAAACAAGCGCCATCTTGATATGATCTATGCTCATATCAAATATTCCGACAAACCATTTATGGGATCTGTCACTGCACCCGAGCGGGCTGAAGATACAATTTCCATGTGCAAACTTGTGTTTGGTGATGATTATCTTGACCAGAACACAGTGCTGACCAGCCTTATCAACGCAAATTCACCGATGGTTTTCGATGAGACGATGTTGGGCGCATTGAAAGTATATGCACGCAACAATCAGGCCTGCATCGTCACGCCATTCATTCTTGCGGGCGCAATGAGCCCGGTTACCGTGGCTGGGACGTTGACGCAGGTTCTGGCCGAGGTTCTGGCGGGGGCGTCGTTTACTCAGTTGATTCGTCCAGGCGCTCCGGTCATTTTCGGTACTTTTGCTTCATCTATCTCCATGCAATCGGGAGCACCGACATTTGGCACTCCTGAGCCATCGCTTGTGTCATACGGCGCTGCGCAACTTGCACGCCGGCTCGGATTGCCGTTCCGCACGGGTGGTTCGCTTTGCGCATCAAAGGTTTCCGATGCTCAGGCGGCCTATGAAAGTGCAAACACTTTGAATTCGACGCTGCTGGCGGGTACAAACTTTGTGCTGCACGCCGCTGGTTGGCTCGAAGGCGGATTAGTATCCTCTTACGAGAAGTTTATGATGGATATTGACCAGCTCGGCATGGCCCAGAAAATCGCCGAAGGCGTCGATCTTTCCGAAAACGGCCAAGCTATGGATGCCATCAGGCAGGTTGGGCCCGGCAGTCACTATCTCGGCTGCGACCATACACAGGCCAATTTCCAAACAGCCTTTTATCGTTCGAACATTGCTGACAACAATTCCTATGAGCAATGGCTTGCTGAGGGAGAAAAGCGTGCCGACCAGCGCGCCAACGAACTTGCCCGCCGTTGGCTGGAGACTTACGAGGCGCCGTATCTTGATCCGGCAATCGATGAATCGCTCAAAGAGTTTATTGCCAAGAAAAAGGCATCGATGCCCGACGCATTCACCTGAAAGAAGCCCGAAGACGGCCGGGCTAAAGTGGCCGATTTTATCCATAAAGACGTCTGGGCCTCGGCAGTGAAGGGGTAGGTTGTCTGGCAATGACTGCTGACATGAAGTTGGATTGGATTGCTGCGGAACTAAGGCCTTTTGGCCTTGTTCCGCGCGGTAGTTTTATGTTTGATGCCAAGACACCGGCGCCGAGCCTTGGTGAACATACCGATTTCAAAAGTGCGGTAATGATCGGGCATTTCGGCTCGACCATATGGCCGCACTTCGGTCAATGGCGGCAGTTGCAGTCAAATATGGCTGATCCGCTGGATAGTTGGTCAAAGGAAATACTAAACAAAGTCGCCACGCGTGTGGGGGCCTTTGCCGTTTTCCCTTCCGACCAGCCGTATCAGCCATTCCAGGAGTGGGCAAAGCGCGCTGAAGGGCTTTCCGCTTCTCCGCTCGGGTTGCTGATTCATCCCCAATATGGACTGTGGCAGGCGTTTAGAGGTGCGTTACTGTTTGATAGCGCTCTCGAGCCTTCGCAACTGTCTCCAACCATTCATCCATGTGATGTCTGTTTGAATAAACCGTGTCTATCAGCCTGTCCTGTTCAAGCTTTTGACGGGATCGGCTTTGCGGTGGATCGCTGCCGGGACCACCTTTGGACTGAGGGTTTCGAATGCATGGATAGAGGATGCAAAGCGAGGCTGGCATGCCCCGTTGGACGGGAACACGTATATGTATCCGATCAGCAGCGCTTTCACATGGCCGCGTTTGCGTAGGCTCTAACCGCGCCGCCCACGACGCTCGCGTTTGGGGGTGTTGTCGGCATGGGCAGCGAGCTTGTTGCGCATCGGCCCTATGACTTCAACAATTTCTTCCACCGTTGGCCGTGGTCCATGTGTATGGCTATCGAGCGCTTTGCGCATGGCTGCCAGATGTTCGAATGACGTACCGCAGCACCCACCGATGATTTTCGCACCGCCGTTAATTGCCATATGGGCATAGTCGGACATGAGTTCAGGTGTGCCGGAATAATAAATCTCGGCGCCGCGAAATTCCGGAATGCCGCAATTTCCCTTGATTACAATAGTGGCTGACGGATCGGCCTCGCTCATATCGAGCAGGGATGCCAATATATCCGAGGCACCGACGCCGCAATTGGCGCCAACCGCGACTGGACGTTCTGCCAAACCGTCTACTACGCCATGAATTTCCTTGGGTGGCAGGCCCATCATAGTCTTGCCGGCCGTATCAAAGGAGCCCGTATAGACATAAGGAAGACCGACTTTGACTGCTGCCTCCGCTGCTGCGCGAATTTCACCGGGCGCAGACATTGTCTCGATCCAGGCAACATCGACGCCACCAGCCTTCAAGCCTTCCAATTGTTCTGTGAACGCAGCAACCGCATCTTCTTCGGTGAGAGCGCCAAGCGGAACCAGCAACTCACCTGTAGGGCCTACTGAGCCTGCAACAATAACTTTCCGATTTGCCTTGTCGGCAACGCCTCGAGCCAATTCGGCCGCTGCCTTATTCAACTCGAAAACGCGATCTTGAGCATGGTGCAGTTTAAGGCGGTGGCGCGTGCCGCCAAACGAGTTGGTCAAGATAATATCGGCACCCGCATCCACGAAGCCCTGGTGTAATGCGATTATTTTTTCAGGTTGCGCTTCGTTCCAAAGCTCCGGTGCTTCACCTGCTTCAAGACCTGCAGCAAAAAGATTGGTGCCGGTAGCGCCGTCAGCCAATAGCACACCCTTTTCAGCAATCAGTTCGGCAAGCGGGTTCGCACGGTTCATCGAAGTTGTCCTTTAATTGTATGATATGCTGATATAAAGAAATCTTTATATGTGGTCAATTCCCATATGCGACAAGGCCCGACGCTCTGGCTATTTTATTATCAGGGACGAAACATAGTCGGCGACTTCGTGTGCGTTGACCTTCGCTACGCGTATCAGACCGTCAAAGTGACGCTGCATCGTCAATACAGATTCTGTTGTGTTGAGGACGAGGTACATACCGCCAACGAACAGGGCGACTCTGTAAGGTCCAAAAACCGTGTAAGGTACGGAAAATTTCTCGCGCCCATCGAACAGATAGAGACGGAAGGAGGGGTAAAGTTCTTCCAGCAACGACGACATATGTCCAAGTTGCTCAGCGCGAACGTCCTTGGTCAATTCGCTCCAGATTCCGTTGCCGGACGCAAAATCATTCAAAGTTTGGAACGGCATGCAGACTTCCATGTCTGTACCGGGTTGGCGGTTATAATCGAGACGAAAGGCCGTTTCGATCATTTGCGCCGCCGGATCGCGATGAACCATGGATGTTTCATAGGCGATGACGGCAGGGGTACGCAGCAAATCCGGAATACGCGCTGGCACATAGCGAATCTTGCTACCGGTTGCTTCAGCATGCCAGCGGACCAGAAGAGTGCGCTCGAAATTATCCGGCCCTTCCTCAATCTCCATGCTTGGGCGTAGCTCGCCGGTAATCCCTTCATCTTGACTAAGGCCCAGCAGCCAATCCAGGGAAACCGAATGTCGCTCAGCAATATTGAGCAAGGTTTCAACCCTGGGGAGCCGCGTTGACTGGCCAGATAAGAGCTGTGACAGCGCAGAACGGTCTATTCCAACCGATTGAGCGAATGCCGATTGATTCTCGCCGCTACGATTGAGAAGGCTTTTTATCCGCGTTTGAAACAGGCGCGAAAGATCTCGCTTATCCATCTGGCCATCACTATTTGTTTATAATGTACAACAAATGCATTATTTGGTGCGCAAAATCAACACCTAGTCACAATTGTATCATTGCTGACAGTTCCTGACAGTGAGACCATGAAAAACATGGAATCAGAACGACATACCTCTCATTCATCCGCAAATCACAAACGGCACCGTATTGAATGGCCGACTATTGGTTTGATGGTGTTGTGTTACGGGCTTTGGATTTTTGCAGGGCTTTATCTTTATCCCTCAATGCCGATTTTGGCGCTTTTGCTGATGGCCCTAGCAGTCGCGTTTCATTCGTCACTGCAACATGAAGCCTTGCACGGTCATCCAACACGCAATGGGACAATTAACGAGCTGCTCGTCTCCGTACCACTTGGAATGTTCTACCCGTTCAGGCGCTATAAGCACCTGCATCTCAAACACCATGCTGATGAGCGCTTGACCGACCCTTATGATGACCCGGAAAGCTATTTTCGCGCGCTAGGTGATTGGAAAAAACTGCCAAAGCCTTTGAAAATCTTGCTGAACTGGAACAATACGCTTGTCGGCCGGGTTATAATTGGCCCTGCATTAATGGTTGCCGGGTTCCTTATAAGCGAGTTCAAGCTCGTCTCTGGCGGGGAACGTAAGACACGCAATGCATGGGTTTTGCACTTGCTTGGTCTCATTCCCATGCTTGTTGTCGTCTGGGCTTTGTTTGATATTCCCCTCTGGATTTATACGCTCACCGCGGCTTATTGGGGATTATCAATCATCGCCATCCGTACCTATTGCGAACATCAATGGTCAGAGCGCCCTGATGGGCGGACGATAATTGTCGAGAAATCTCCATTGGCGCTGCTTTTTCTCAATAATAATCTGCATTTTGTTCATCATAAGCGCCCCACCGCACCTTGGTATGATCTGCCGCAAATCTATGATGAACAACGAGATGAATGGCAGCGGATGAATGGCGGCTACGTATTTCGTAACTATTTTGAAATTCTGCGCGCCTATGCATTCCGCAAGAAGCAAGAGGTTGTCCATCCCGTGCTAAGACGTGAGCCTGCGACAGCACGGGCTTTTCGTCCCCGGCGTCATGGCATCAGTATGCAGGGCGGTTCAACTTTGCCTATTCCCGCAGAGCCACCGAAAGATTAAGTATAGCCCATGACTCTGGTGGCGGCTTTGCCGATGTATGATTGGCCGGAACGACGCGCAGAAGTGGATGCGCAATGGTCCCTCCTGCGTGGCATTCTTCGCACAGAAGGCTTTGATGCACCGGATCACCTGACAAGACGCAACGCCGACCTGCCTGCGGTCCCGGGGGGCATTAGAGATGCTGCGGGCAATATTATCGCCCCAGACCCGGCGACGTTGCCGCCAGATGAACTCGATCTTCCCACGCTTTGGCGTCATCCCGCTCTTTTATTGGCGCAGACCTGTTGGGGACCGATGGAGCTCGGGCTACAACCACATGTCCGGCTTGTGGGACAGGACGACTACTCCGGCACAGAAGGCGGCAAGGAAGCGTTTTATTCCAGTCCGATTGTAATGAGGCGCGGTGAGGGTGTTGCCATAGCTGCTCCCCCCGACGGAAAGCCCGATCTGCCTTTGGATACAATCAGGCAAAAACGTCTCGCATTTAACAGCCCCGATTCCATGTCTGGATATCTTTCTCTGAAGCGCGACCTTGAGGCTTTGGGCGAGACACTAGGTCTCTTCATTAGTCATTCCGAAACGGGTGGGCACCGGAAATCTATTAAGGCCGTAGCAACCGGTCGTGCGGACGTTGCTGCCATAGATTGCAAATCATGGGAGTTGGCCCAGCGCTATGACGAGGCGGCCAGTGCTCTTGTCGTTGTTGGCTGGACAGGCAGGCGCAAAGGCCTGCCTTTCATTTCATCGCGGGAATTACCCGCGCATCTTTTCACCTGATGGGTCGAATGGTGGTTCGATATTGATCCGGGCGGCTCTCCGGCGTCCAAGGATTTCCACTTCGAACAAGCCCAGGTCCTCATTTGCAGCAAGTTCTGCAGGCACATATCCCTGTGCCATGGAATGCCCTACATAGTGAGCATAGCCGCCGGATGTTACCCAGCCAACCACACGCCATTCGCCTTGCACGGCACCAATGTCTCCAGCATTGGCGACAACTTCACCTTCCTTATTGAAGCGCGGAGCACCGACGCCATGGCTGGCCTGAACGACACCGTAATCCTTGGCGACTTTTGCCCAAATGGGTTCATCGCCCATGACATCTGCTGCATCATCACTTGATGGTACATCAATGATAAGCGAGACACGGCGTAACTTCGTGCTGGTACCAGCATCGAAGTCTGCTTTTTCTCGCATTGCCATTTCCCTGCCAATGAAATCATTCTTGGAGAGCTTGACGAAGCGATCCATTGAACCCTCATAGGGACCGTAGATCGGCCGCAATTCGCGATACCATGTCGGGAAATTCTTTTCGAGCCGCATGGAGAGCAGGGCGCGCATACCGAAATCGACAATATCATATTCAGCGCCAGCATCCTTGATCGCCTTGTAGACCAGCCTTTGATAGGCTGGTTCCATCCATATTTCGTAGCCAAGATCGCCCGTATAGGAAATGCGGTTTACCCTGCATGGCGCTCCCCCAACGGCCATCTCCCGATAATCCATAAAGCGAAACGCAGCATTGGACACATCTTCATCAACAAGTTTGGCGAGAACATCGCGTGCTTTCGGCCCTGCAATCGACAAGCCGACCAATGTTTGATCAAAACGATGAATAGTAACGGAACCGTCTTTTGGCTGCTGCTTTTGGAACCAGCGCATGTGATAACGCTGTGCCGCTGATGATCCCCATATAACAAAGCGCTCGTCATCTGCCTTTGCAATCGTAAAGTCGCCGATAAGCTTGCCTTCGTGATTGAGCATCGGTGTCAGGACAAGGCGTCCCTTTTTCGGCATTGTGTTGGTCATCAACCGGGAAAGAAAGGCTTCCGCTCCGATGCCTGTAACCTCGTACTTAGCGAAGTTGGCAATTTCGGTAACGCCTACACGCTCACGCGTTGCCCGCACCTCTTTGCCAATATGCTCGAAATCGTTGGAGCGGTGGTAGGAAACGATGTCCTTCGCTTCTGTGCCTTTGGGTGCAAACCAGAGCGGTGTTTCCAGACCCCAGGAATCACCCATCACGGCATTTTGCGAGAGCATCGTTTCATAGAGCGGTGTGGTTTGTTGAGGCCGCGCGGCTGGTAGCTCTTCGTTGGGAAATCGTATGGAAAAACGGCGAGAATAATTCTCGCGAACCTTGGCGTTGGTATAACGCAAGGTTGCCCATTCACCGAACCGAGCGACATCCATACCCCAAACATCAAATCCGGGCTCGCCATGCACCATCCAGTTGGAGAGTGCCAGACCAACGCCACCGCCCTGACTGAAACCGGCCATGACAGCACATGCGGTCCAATAATTGGTCAGTCCAGGGACAGGCCCCACCAGGGGATTGCCGTCTGGTGCAAAAGTGAACGGCCCATTGATAATTTGTTTTATTCCAGCCTTTTCAATGCCTGGAAAATGCTTGAACCCGACTTCCAAGGAAGGGGCGATACGATCAATATCCGGCGCAAGCAGCTCGTGACCAAAATCCCAAGGCGTATTGACCGGGGACCATGGCTTCGCGGCCTTTTCATAGGTGCCAAGCAGAATGCCATTGCGTTCCTGCCGCGTATAGATTTCACCTTTGAAATCCATGACGCCAATGAGCTCGCGACCGGTACTCTGGTTGAATTCCATGACCTCCGGAACATCTTCGGTCAGGAGATACATATGTTCCATGGCGAGAACGGGCAGTTCCAGTCCGACCATACGACCCACTTCACGGGCCCAAAGACCGCCGCAATTAACGACATGTTCGGCTTTTACCGTTCCTTGCTCGGTAATCACGTTCCATGTGCCATCAACCTCCTGCGTTAATTCGACGACGCGATTACGCAGCGATATTTCAGCTCCGAGTTTGCGTGCAGCCTTGGCATAGGCGTGTGTTGTTCCAGATGGATCAAGATGACCCTCGACCGGATCCCACATGGCGCCGACAAAGTTGCTTTCGTCCATTAACGGGAACATGGCTTTGGCTTCGGACGGTGTGATCAGTTCGGTATCCATGCCAAGGTAGCGTCCTCGTGCATGCGCTAGCCGCAAAAAGTCCATGCGTTCCGGGCTGTCGGCCATCATGACGCCGCCAGTTAAATGCAAGCCGCATGATTGACCGGAAAGCTCTTCAATTTCCTTGTAAAGGCTGACCGTATAAGCCTGCAGCTTGGCTACATTTGGATCGCCATTAAGTGTGTGAAAGCCGCCGGCAGCATGCCATGAGGAACCCGATGTTAACTCTGAGCGCTCGATCAGCAAGACATCAGTCCAGCCAGCACGAGCAAGATGGTAAAGGACTGAACATCCGACAACGCCGCCGCCGATGACAACTGCTTTAACGTGCGATTTCATGCAATTAAGCCTCTTGGGTATAAATATGATTCAAGATGTTGAGAAACTGAGTCAGCCAATTAGAAGTCGGTTGGAGCGCCGCCTTCAGACTTTCGTTTGGCTACGAAAGCATCAATTTCTTCTTCGATAGCCGGGTTGATCGTAGGTTTGACATAGGTTGCGAGCCGCTCTTTCCAGACCCGGTTTGCGCGCTCGATCGCTGTGGGGGATCCAGCTTCCTGCCAACTCTCGTAATTGCGCCAATCAGAGATGATTGGAGCATAGAAGGCTGTTTTGTAGCGCGATTGCGTGTGCGCCGTGCCAAAGAAATGTCCACCGGGTCCAACATCGCGCATAGCTTCGACGCCAAGCGCATCGTCAGACAGATCAAGCGGGGTCAGAAATTCCGCCACCATTTGCAAGAGGTCGAAATCCAGGATCATTTTTTCGTAGGAGCAGCACAACCCGCCCTCGAGCCAGCCTGCTGAATGCAGCATGAAATTCGCGCCGCCTTGAATGGCTCCCCAAAGCGAAAAAACCGACTCATAGGCTGCCTGTGCATCGACCGTATTGGCCGCGCAAACATTGGAGGTGCGATAAGGAATGCCGTAGCGGCGGGCCAGTTGGCCGCCGACCATCTGCGCTTTCATGTATTCAGGTGTACCGAAGGCAGGAGCTCCGGATTTCATATCGACATTGGAGGTAAATCCTCCATAGCCGACAGGAGCGCCCTTCTTGACCATTTGAGTGAAAGAAATTCCCGCTAATGCTTCTGCATTTTGCTGCACCAATGCGCCGGCAATGGTAACCGGAGCCATTGCTCCGGCAAGTGTGAACGGTGTTACAATAACGATCTGACCGTTACCAGACATCTGGATAATGCCTTCCATCATCGGGATATCCAGTTTAAGCGGGGAGTTGGTATTGATAATCGTGTAGCAGGAGGCTTCCTCCTGTAATTGTTCACGGCTGATGCCACGGGCGATCCGTGCAATCTCTATTCCGTCTTCATTGCGTTCCTTACCGAGCGAATAAATATGGAATGGTTTATCTGTGAGCGTCGCAAGATCGCGGATGCATTCCAGGTGTCGCACAGACGGATGGATATCAATGGGTTCGACCGGATAACCACCCGTCGCATTGATGATATTATGCATCTGCGCCAGTTTGAGGAAATTGCGGAAATCCGCTTGATTGCCCGAGCGCCTGCCACTGTCTGTATCAGAACAATTTGGTGCTGAACCCATTTGTGCAAAAATAAGGTTATTGCCGCCAAAACGGACATTATGCGCCGGATTGCGCGCGTGAAGTGTGAATTCGGATGGCGCATGTCCCACATATTCAAGGATCATATCCCTGTCGAAATGGACGCGTGCAGTGCCGGGGCGCACGTCAGCACCGGCCTGCTTCATGATGTCCCGGGCGCCATCATGCAGAACGTCAACGCCAATCTCTTGCAAGACTCTCAGCGAAGCATTGTGTATCGATTCCAGCTCATCATCGGAGACCACTTTGGTCGGTGTCAGGGGAATTTTAAGCTGACGAGGGGGCGGCTGGTCGAAAGCGCCGCTTTCAATGCTGCGTGGGCGGGATCGGCCTCCGCGTCTACCATGATCTCGCGATGAACCAGTGTTTTCGATTTCAATCGCAGGTTCGCTCATAATGCATGCCCTCTATGACACCCTTGAAGGGCGATAGGATCACTATCGCCAGAGGTGAAAAAAGGATGCGTGGCGTGAGCGACTCCTTGGGCAAAGTAAACGACATTCGATGCTGATAAGGAGCGCTGTGCTTAACAGAGCGATCCTTTGTAAGCCTATTATTCGGCAGCAGCGGCGGTCAGATGACTGATCGGTGTAACCATTGCCTGAATAAGACTATTCATGCTCAGAACGCCCAGCGACTTACCATTTTCGTCAACCACGGTAGCGTATTGTTGGTTTGCGTCGGTCATGGTTTTGGCGGCTTCTTCCAGGGTAGTCCCGCTGGCAACCGAGACATGGCCCGCATCTGCGGGACCGCCGGTAGTTGTCGCAATGGTGTCCACCATGATCACGCGTCCGCGATTAACTTCCTTGACGAAGCTGGAGATATATTCATCGGCAGGCTGAAGAACGATGTCCTGTCCTGTCCCTTGCTGAATAACCTCGCCATCTCTCAAAATGGCAATACGGTCACCCAGGCGAAGCGCTTCATCAAGATCATGCGTGATGAAAACGATGGTCTTCTTGATCTCCTTTTGGAGATCCAGAAGGACAGACTGCATGTCCATGCGGATCAGCGGATCAAGTGCTGAAAATGCTTCGTCCATAAGCAGGATTGGCGCATCGTTTGTCAGCGCACGTGCAAGCCCGACACGTTGCTGCATACCACCGGAAAGTTGGTTCGGGTAGTTGTCCTCAAAGCCTTTGAGGCCGACCCGTTCAATCCAACGGCGCGCCTGTTCTTCCTGTTTATCGCGGGAAATGCCTTGGATTTCCAAGCCGTAGACGGTGTTGTCAAGAACTGTGCGGTGGGGCAACAGTGCGAACTTCTGGAAAACCATCGCAGTCTTGTGCCGGCGAAATTGGCGCAAATCGCTTTCGTTCATCTGGCAGACGTCCGTACCATCGATGATAACTTCACCGGCAGTTGGATCAATCAGGCGGTTGATGTGGCGAATGAGAGTGGATTTGCCAGAGCCGGATAGACCCATAACGACCTGAATTCCACCCGCGGGCATATCGATATTGATATCGCGGAGGCCAAGCACGTGGTGATGCTTCTCGTTGAGCTCTGTTTTGGTCATGCCGTTTTTTACGGCCTCGACATATGCAGATCCGCGCGAGCCAAAAATCTTGTAAAGATTCTTGATCTTGATTCCCGCGCCTTGAATTGTTTGATCAGCCATGGACGACCTCCTGATGTTTTTGAAGACGCTTGCCATAGGCCTGACTAACGCGGTCGAAGATGATGGCAATGCCGACAATGGCAAGGCCGTTGAAAAGACCAAGGGAGAAGAACTGTCCATTGACAGAACGCAGCACCGGTTGCCCAAGTCCCTGCACGCCAATCATTGAAGCAATGACCACCATGGCGAGCGCCATCATGATCGTTTGATTAATGCCAGCCATGATGGTTGGAAGGGCGAGGGGGATCTGTACGTTTTTCAGGCGCTGCCAGCTCGATGAACCGAATGCATCGGCAGCTTCCAACACGTCCTTATCCACAAGCCGGATACCCAGATTAGTCAGGCGGATCATTGGCGGGATGGCGTAAATCACCACAGCGATAAGTCCAGGAACTTTGCCAATACCGAGCAGCATGACCACCGGTATCAGGTATACGAAGCTCGGCATTGTCTGCATCACGTCAAGTATTGGATTAACGATCCTCTGGAAACTGTCGGATCGCGCCATGATAATGCCGATAGGGATGCCAACGACGATGGATACGACTGTTCCAACAAAGATCATTGCGATGGTTTTCATCGCATCGCTCCACATATCGAAATAGCCGATCAGAAGCAGTGTAAGGATTGTTCCGGCCACGATCTTCCAGTTGCGGCTGGCAAGCCAGGCTATGCCTGCAATGAGCAGTACCATGATGGGCCAAGGCGTGCCTGTCATGAAACGTTCTGCTTGAATCAGAAAGTACTGCAGGGGCTCAAAGAATGATTCAATGATGTCGCCATATTCGCGCGTGAAAGCCTTAAAGCCCTCATCCATCGTTTTTTTCAAATTACGCAGCGTCTCATCATTCATGTTCGGGAATGAGTAGAACCAATCCATGCGTTGGTACCCCTTCTAAAGTCAAAAAAAGCATGGCTTTTTCATACGACCTTGCTGGCTGAATGCTGAGGCATCCAACCTGATTAAGATTGCTTGCGGCGGAGCTTGCTCCGCCGCAATTCAACTATTTAACTGCAGCCTTGATTTTCTCGGCAGCTTCAGGGGAAACCCACTTCGTCCAGGTTGCCTCGTTGTTCTGCAGGTAATATTTAGCACCGTCTTCGCCAGTGGCTTGATTGTCGACCATCCACGCGAGAAGCTTGTTTGTTTCTTCGGTCGAAATCTGACGCTTTTTCAGGTACTCAAAGGCTGGTCCAGCACGTTCAGAGAATTTTTTGGTGACGATCGTGTAAATGTCAGCAATCGGCCAACCATTTGGTTTTGGATCCGGGCAATCTGCGATGGAATTGCAGCGGTTCCATTCCTTTTCATCCCATGGAACGCCATTGTCCAACTTTACCATCGGATATTTGCCGAGAATGGCTGTCGGACCCCAGTAGTAGCCAAGCCAAGGCTCTTTGCGTTCGTAAGCTTTCGCTATCGAGCCATCAAGACCGGCTGCTGAGCCTGTGTCGACAAGTGTGAAACCATTCTTGTCGCCCTCATAAGCCTTATAAAAGTTAGCGGTCGTGATCTGGCATGCCCAGCCTGATGGGCAATTATAGACGGCTCCCTTTTTAGGGTCTTCAGGCGAGGGGAACAATTCCGGATGCTTCATCGCGTCGGCGATGGTCTTGATATCCGGATGAGCATCAGCAAAATATTTGGGTACCCACCAGCTTTCAGTGCCGCCTTCAGTGATGGCTGGCGCTGCATAGACCAGCTTGTTCTCTTTGACAGCTTTTTCAAGCGGCTCGCGAACAGCATTCAACCAGCCTTCCGGTGCGATATCAGGCTGCCCTTTTTCGATCATGGAGGTAAAGGTCGGCACAGTGTCGCCTGCAACAAGCTCTGCATCGCAGCCATAGCCTTCGGTCAAGATTATCTTGTCGAGGTTGGCCAAGGCTTCGGCTGACTGCCAGTTCATGTTTGCGATTGTAACCGTACCGCAATCTTCGGCTGCTGAAGCTGATCCGGCATAACCGAATAATCCAGCTGCCAATATAGTTGAAGCAAGTAGCTTCTTCATGTTCTTAGTCTCCCACTCTTTTTTGACAGTTCACCCGAATGCGAATTTACCCGGTACTGCCATTACCAGTCATTCGCTTATGTGCCATTTGGCATCGTTATCCCGACAGAATGCAATGCTTTGATTGAATAAATGCGGTGTATCGCGACAAGGCCTATCGATAAAACGACGCCGGAAAAATGAATGAGGTGCCAAAACAACAATGCTCATAATGGCATCGTAACAAACCAATAGATGAAAGATCAACGCTTTCAGTGATTTTCTTTCAAAAGTTGATGTCGGTACGTGCCGATATCATCCCGTTACGGTTTTTTAGCTGCAACGACATGGCGCGCTAAATGCAGACACTGTGGGCAGTTCTCGACTTTCCTGTTAGCGCCATGCGCCGTCCGGAGGTTTTTCTGTTGAAAACGCCCGCAGGGGAGCGCAGTTAACGCGAACTTTCATGGGTGCCATGCATTTTTGACGTGGCTACTAACGTAAATGCGACAAGGTATGACGAATTACCGTGATCAAACTTTAAGCAATAAGCGCATTTGGAGTGCAACAACAGTTTCTCTTCGAGGTGCAGAAATGCTTTACATTTTCAATCGGAATAACGGCGTCCACATAGCGTGGAATGCAACTGAAAAGCGCGATACACCGCGCACCAATGCCAAGAGCGGCGTTGTGTCAGCTCTGTCATTCATCTGGACACGTTCGGCAGGCTAATTGTCATTGACTTGCATGAAGCCGTTGCCTCGCCGGGTGACGGCTTTTTGTCATTCGAATTAGGCTTTGGTGCGAATAACAAAAAACCGCTCTGCTCATTACAAAGCAGCGCGGTTTTTGCCAAAATAGATGTGGTATCTGTCGATTGATAAATTCGGCAGGAGATCCAACCCCGGTACGCAATACCTGATCCGGAGCGGTGAGCAGGGTCTTGATCTACTCACCCCTAAAGTTTTAACCGGACATCCTTACCGCCAGGTTATCGAGAACTTAATTAAACCTAAATTTTGCGAATTTCCGCATATGTGAGGTCAATCTTTGCGCTGAGTTGTGCGAAGATGATTGATGATGGCTGAAAAGTCCGAGCCTTCATTTCCCGCGGCACCAAATTCCGCATAGATGGCTTCAGCATGCGAGCCAAGTGGTGTCGCAGCGCCTACACTTTTCGCAGCGTCCTGTGCAAGCTTCAAATCCTTTAGCATCAACGCAGCGGCAAATCCCGGTTTGTAATCATTATTGGCGGGGGATGTGGCAACCGGCCCTGGAACGGGACAGTAGGTCGTTAGCGACCAGCATTGACCGGAGGAGGTGGAGGCGACATCGAAAAGTGCCTGATGGGAAAGTCCCAGCTTTTCCGCCAATGTGAAAGCCTCGCTAACGCCGATCATGGAAATGCCGAGGATCATATTGTTACAGATTTTTGCCGCTTGACCGTTCCCGGCATCACCGCAATGGACAATTTTTGCGCCCATGTGTTTCAAGACTGACTCGGCTTTGGAAAATGCTTCGGCACTACCTCCAACCATAAAAGTCAAAGTGCCAGCCGCCGCGCCGCCGATACCGCCGGAAACAGGCGCGTCAACGGAAAGCAGCCCATTCTTGTGGGCGATCTCATGTGCTTTGCGCGCAGAATCGACGTCAATCGTCGATGAATCGATAAACAGCGCATTCTGTTTTGCTGCTTTTGTCACGGATTCGTAGACTGAGAGAACGTGTTTCCCGGCTGGCAGCATGGTGATGACCACATCTGCATCAGCAACAGCGAACTCTGCGCTTGAGGCTACTGTCACGCCGTTGGCCGTGGCAACAGCCAAATTGTCTGGCAAAAGATCAAAACCGAGAACTGTATGTCCAGCTTTGACCAGATTGGCGGCCATGGGGTTGCCCATATGTCCTAGGCCGATAAAGGCGATTATTGTCATCGCAGCACTCTCCCTGAATATCTTGTTTTAGTTTTTGATCATATGCCGCGCGATGATCACCCGCATAATCTCATTGGTGCCTTCCAATATCTGATGGACGCGCAGGTCACGAACGATTTTTTCAACGCCGTAATCATGCAAATAGCCGTAGCCACCATGGATTTGAAGCGCGTCATTGGCGATATCAAAGCCTTTATCGGTTACAAAACGCTTTGCCATGGCTGACCACTTGGACGCGTCATGGGCCTTCGCATCGAGTTTTGAGGCAGCTGTGTAGAGCAGCATTCGCGCGGCTGAAAGATCCGTCTCCATGTCAGCAAGCTTGAACTGCAATGCCTGAAACTGATTGATGGCCTTACCGAATGCTTTGCGCTCGGAAGCATAAGCAACCGCTTTGTCGAGTGCCGATTGAGCTCCACCCAAGGAGCACGCCGCGATATTCAGACGGCCACCATCAAGCCCTCCCATGGCTATTTTAAATCCATCACCCTCAGCACCAAGCCGATTTGCTACAGGAACCCGGCAATTATCGAATAAAACTGTGCGGGTGGACTGGGCATTCCAACCCATCTTGAATTCATTTGCGCCAAATGACAGGCCCGGAGCATCCTTGGGAATGATCAGTGCGGAAATGCCCTTTGGTCCGGATTCGCCGGTGCGCACCATGGTGACATAAATATCGCTATCGCCTGCGCCGGATATGAATTGTTTAGCACCATTTAAAACGTAATGATCGCCATCCAGAACAGCTGTAGTTTTCAACGCCGCCGCATCGGAACCGGAGTTCGGTTCCGTCAGGCAATAGCTGCCCAGCCACTCCATAGACGTCAACTTGGGCACAAATTCTTGTCGTTGAGCTTGTGTTCCGAACAGGTCGATCATCCATGTCGACATATTGTGAATTGATATAAATGCTGAGAAGGCAGGGCAGGCCATTGAAAGAGCTTCAAATATCAGCACGGCATCAAGCCGTTTCAAACCCGATCCGCCAACATCCTCGCGCACATAAATGCCACCCATGCCCAGCGGACCTGTCTCGCGAATGACATCGGCGGGAAAATGCTTGTCGCGGTCCCAAGCGAGTGCCTTCGGTGCTACCCGATCAGCCGCAAAAGCGCGTGCCATATCCTGAATTGCCAGTTGATCATCATTGAGTTCAAATTGACCGGCCGCCGCATCAACGACTGCATCCATTATAGTTCCTCCCGAATATTGCTACCGGTCACTCTATCGGATGCGCGTAAGCGCGCAACGGCTTGCATGGGACTAGGAAGAGAAAGACATATCCGCTACTCAAAGCCCATGACACACGCAATCATGTTGCAAGGAACTGGCTCTGACGTTGGCAAATCCGTTTTGGTGGCGGGATTGTGCCGTCTGGCGCGCAATCGCGGTTTGAGGGTTTTTCCATTCAAGCCGCAAAACATGTCGAACAATGCTGCTGTTAGCGATGATGGTGGTGAGATTGGCCGGGCGCAATGGTTGCAAGCGCTGGCTTGTGGCGTGCCCTCGTCGGTTCACATGAATCCGGTATTGCTGAAGCCTCAGTCAGAAACGGGCAGCCAAATCATTGTCCAGGGTAAAGTTTGGGGACAGGCGAAGGGCAAGGATTATCAGCAATACAAGGCGGGATTGCTGAATGCGGTTATGGAGTCGTGGGATATCGTTCGTGCCGATGCGGACATAGTCATCGTTGAAGGAGCTGGATCGCCCGCAGAAATCAATCTGCGATCAGGGGACATCGCCAATATGGGCTTTGCCGTCAAAGCCAATGTGCCTGTGGTTCTGGTTGGCGATATTGATCGAGGCGGGGTGATAGCGTCGATTGTCGGCACGCACGCAATTCTTTCGCCTGAAGATCGGGATATGATTTCCGGTTATCTGATCAACAAGTTTCGTGGCGACATTTCGCTTTTCGATGACGGTTTGAAATCTATCACACAATTTACGGGCTGGCCGTCCTTCGGGGTTGTCCCTTGGTTGAAAGATGCCTCCCGTCTTCCGGCGGAAGACTCGGTTGTATTGGAACGGCTGGTCAAAGGTGATGGGCGGGCGTTGAAAATTGCCGTTCCAGTGCTTGATCGCATTGCCAATTTTGATGATTTCGATCCGCTAATAGCTGAACCGCAAGTCGAGGTCGTCATGATCAAAAGTGGCGAGCGAATCCCTGCAGATGCAGGTTTGGTCATTATTCCGGGCTCCAAATCCACCATTGGTGACCTTCAACGGTTCCGTGAAAATGGCTGGGACCACGATCTTGATCAGCACAGACGCAGAGGTGGTCATATTATCGGCATTTGTGGCGGCTTCCAGATGCTGGGTAAAACAGTATCTGATCCCCAAGGGATTGAAGGAAATATCAGGGAAATTAGAGGTCTTGGTTATCTCGATATCGATACAGTTATGGAGCCGGAGAAGACCGTGCGCAATGTCCAAGCCCGTTCATTGCAGTTTGACATACCGTTGAAGGGCTATGAGATTCACCTTGGTCGAACGACTGGCCCCGATTGCATCCGGCCAGCCGTGAATATTGATGGCATAGCGGATGGTGCAATATCCGCTGACGGCAAAGTATTCGGTACCTATATGCACGGGCTTTTCAACGCGGACGCATTCCGGGCAGCACTTTTAAAGTCCATGGGAATATCTGCTGGCGTTCTCGATTATCACGCTGGTGTAGATGCGGCGCTCGACTCCATTGCAGCGCAATTGGAGTCAGTTCTGGATATCGAGGCATTGTTTGCGCTTAAACGTGTCTGACGGCGTAGGCAGCGATCAAGGTGTCGCAGATTCGTTTGACTTTTAGAGCGCTTGGTGAATAACGTTCAGCAGATGATTGGTTCCCGCATTGGCCAAAGGCCAGGGATCAAAAGGGAATGCGACGGTCGTACCCATTAGGGCGACCCCACCGCAGCCGACCCCGCGACTGTAGAGCGGTTAGGGTATATGCCATGCTGAACGCGAAAGCGGACGGCAGTCACTGGGAAACCGGGAAGGCGGCATTTATCTTGCGACCCGCGAGCCAGGAGACCTGCCAATCACAGGGTAATAGTGCCCAAAACCGAGGGGGATTTTCCCTTCTGGCCCTGCACGGAGGTTGTTATGGCTACTGTTCGTACTTCTAATACGATTTCTCTCCCACTCGCATCGCGTCTGACGACGGCTGTTGTGTCATTGCTTCTCGGCGTGTTCATTATTTATGGCGTCGGTCTTTCACATTCTGAAACGCTGCATGACACAGCACACGACACCCGCCATTCATATGGATTTCCTTGCCATTGAGTCTTTGAAAGCTGAAATGCTGATTCAGCTATCGACCCTTAAGCATTGAAATAATGATGGTTTGTTTGGTCCGGGGCCTTTGCAGGTGCCCGGCGTCTCGCTTTTGGAATTGGGGAGTGGACTCCATGTTGGTCAAATATTTGCTGGCTACAATCATAGCCGGTCTGTTTGCCGGAATAATTCTAACACCGGCCATGTATGTAAAAAATGTACCGCTCATATTGCATGCGGAAGAGTATGAAAGTGCGGGTGGCGGAGGTCATTCCCATGATACGCCTGCCTCTGCGAGCGAATCTGCACCTGCGGCGGTTACTCCGCACGAACATGCGGAAGAGGCGGGTCCCGAACTGCCATTTGGACGTCTCGGTAATACGTTGTTGATCAATCTGGTGGCTGGAGCAGGCTTTGCGTTGATCACTGGTGCTGCGGCGCTTTTCCTCGGTCGTCGCATTACCCTTCAGAACGGAATCTATTGGGGGCTTGCAGGATTTTTCATCTTCAATTTTGCACCGGCGTTCAGCCTTGCCCCTGAATTGCCTGCTATGCCTGCAGCCGATCTGGCCATGCGGCAGACCTGGTGGCTGATAACTGTCATTCTGACGGCGGGCGGCGTCTATCTGATCGTACTGCGTGAGCAGATTTGGGCTAAGCTTCTTGGTGTTATATTGATTGTCGCTCCCCATATTTATGGCGCACCGGAAGCAGAAGATCTGACATCAGCGGTGCCTCCGACACTTGCCTCAGAGTTTGCCGTCTCAGCACTGGCAACCAATCTCTTCTTCTGGGTTGTACTTGGTACTGCACTGGGCTGGGCAATTCAGAATTATGCTTCATCGGAGCTTGAGCAGTAATGCAACCGCTGGAACGCGAAATTACCTTTATTCTTGGAGGCGCGCGTTCCGGCAAATCGTCCTTTGCCGAAGGTCTGATCGAATCATCCGGGCGGGATGCTATTTATCTTGCCACCGGCAGAGCGTGGGATGATGAAATGTCCGAGCGAATTGGGCATCATAGAGCGCGGCGCGGATCCCGATGGATTACAGTTGAAGAACCAATTGATCTGGCCGGAAAACTGGAAAGTCTTGCTGGTGTCGAAAAGGCAATCCTGGTCGATTGCCTTACACTGTGGCTGACCAATTTAATGATGGCCGAACGTGATATCGATGCCGAAATAACACGTCTGATAAACACACTGAGCCATCTCGCGGGTGCCATTGTTCTGGTTTCCAATGAGGTTGGTCTAGGAATAGTACCGGAAAACCGCATGGCGCGTGAGTTTCGTGATCACGCAGGCCGATTGCATCAAGCCGTGGCTGCCGCTGCGGCAAAAGTCTATTTCGTGGCAGCAGGACTGCCGCTCAAAATGAAGGGATAACAAAATGCAGGGTCACAAGATTCCGGCAACGGTCATCACTGGCTTTCTCGGTTCGGGCAAGACTACCATGATCCGAAATCTGCTCGAAAATGCCAATGGCAAGCGCATCGCGCTGATCATCAACGAATTTGGTGATCTTGGCGTTGACGGGAATTTGCTCAAAGGCTGCGGTATCGAAGCGTGCCGCGACGAAGATATGATCGAACTTAACAATGGCTGCATTTGCTGCACCGTGGCCGATGATTTCATTCCCACCATGACCAAGCTTCTGGATCGACCTGATCGCTTTGATCACATTGTCATTGAAACGTCCGGTCTTGCTCTTCCACAGCCGCTGGTTGCCGCTTTTAACTGGCCGGAAATCAAGACACAGGTAACCGTTGATGGCGTTGTTACCGTTATTGATGCTGCCGCCGTGTCGGAAGGCCGTTTTGCAGATGATCACGATAAGGTTGATGCTCAGCGCGAGCAGGACGAGTCACTTGATCACGACAGCCCGCTGGAAGAGCTGTTCGAGGATCAAATTCGCGCCGCCGATCTTATTGTTCTGAATAAGACCGATCTTATTGACGAAGCTCAACTTGCCGGGGTCAAGAGTGACGTGCAGAGCCGCTCATCGCGTTCACTTAACATGGTTTCGGCTAGCTTTGGCAAGCTTAGCAATCAACTCCTACTTGGACTTGGTATTGGCACCGAAGAGGATATTGCGAACCGTAAGTCCCATCACGAGATGGAACATGAGGCAGGCGAAGAGCATGATCACGATGAATTTGAAAGCTTTGTCGTTGGGCTTGGGCCGGTTGCAGAGCCCAAATCATTTGTTGAGAAGTTGAAGCATGTCATCGTCGATCATGATGTCCTGCGGCTCAAAGGTTTCGTTGATGTACCCGGCAAGCCTATGCGCCTGGTCATTCAAGCCGTCGGATCACGCATCGAGCATTATTTTGATCGTAGCTGGAATCCGGGCGAAGAACGCCAGACAAGGCTCGTTGTTATTGGCCTGCACGATATTGATTCAGCAGCCATTACATCAGCTGTTAATGCTGCCGCAGCCTGATCGGAAATTGAATGCATCTTCTGTTGGCTCAAAAAGGAACGATTGCTGAAGGCACCGAGGCAATTGATCTCGGCCAGACACCGGGAGATGTGCTGTTTCTTTCTGCTGCCGATACAGAACTTGCGAGCCTTGGTATGGCCCAACGGCAAGCTGGCAATGGCTTGTCGTTACGCTTGGCAAATATGATGGCGCTTGCGCATCCCATGTCCGTCGATGCCTATATCGAGCGGACAGCCCAATATTCCAAACTTATCGTTGTCAGGATTATCGGCGGCGAAAGCTATTGGCCTTACGGGTTGGAAGCGCTCCACGCCTGCGCTGTAAATCATAAGGTTCATTTGGCGGTTCTGCCGGGTGATGACAAGCCCGACCCGGGTCTGGACCGGTTTTCGACGGTTACGCGTCAGGATCGCGACGCTCTTTGGCATTACTTGCTGGAAGGTGGAGCGCAGAATGCGCATCGCTTTCTTGATTATTGCGCGGCAATGATCAATGGCGGAGACAAGCCGCAAGAGGCTGCACCATTGTTAAAGGCGGGCCTTTGGTGGCCGGGGAGCTCGGCTCCATCGCTAACCGAATTGCGCAAACACTGGGTGGCGGATGCTCCAATTGTTGCTATCTGCTTTTACAGGGCACTGGTGCAAAGCGGACAAATGCAACCCGTGGAAGCACTGGTTAGTGCGCTGAAGGCAAAGGGCCTTAACGCCTTGCCGGTTTTCGTTTCCAGCCTGAAAGATCCCGTCTCAGTTGCAACACTGACGGGTATTTTTAATGAAGCCGCGCCAGCAGTGGTCCTGAATGCAACCGGATTTGCGGTTTCGGTGCCCGGCGCGTCGCGTAAGCCCACCGTGCTTGAGCATGACGATGCTATGGTGCTGCAAGTCATCTTCTCAGGCTCAAGTGTCGATCAATGGCGCAATTCTGATCAGGGCCTTTCAGCGCGCGATCTGGCGATGAATGTTGCACTGCCCGAGATAGATGGCCGGGTTTTATCGCGCGCGGTGTCGTTCAAATCCGCACGCCATTATGATGAGGCGGTTCAGGCAAATATTGTTACGCATGAGCCTTTGGCCGATCGGGTTGAGTTCGTTGCAGCATTGGCTGCTGGCTGGGCTCGTCTTCGCGTCACAAAACCTGCCAAGCGTTTGACGGCATTGATCATGGCGAACTATCCAAATCGCGATGGTCGCCTTGGCAATGGCGTCGGCTTGGATACGCCAGCTGCAACGCGGCATATACTCGATAAAATGCGCGAGCATGGCTATCCGGTCGCCGATATTCCTGCCGATGGCGATGCTCTGATTAATCATTTGATGGCGGGACCAACCAATTCCGCGAATGATGGGCGCGAGGTGCGCGAAACGATTTCTCTGCGAGAATACAAGGACTTCTTCGATACTCTTCCTCAATTGATTCAGGCCGCAGTAGTCGAGCGTTGGGGCAAACCAGAAGCCGACCCGTATTTCATTGCAGGCGATAGCCTATTTGCGCTGCCTTTGGCGAGATACGGCGAAACTCTTGTCGGCATTCAGCCAGCTCGTGGTTATAATATTGACCCGAAAGAGACTTACCATTCGCCTGATCTTGTGCCGCCGCATGGTTATATCGCATTCTATGCCTATCTGCGGAGCGTGTATGGTGCCCATGCCATTGTACATGTCGGCAAGCATGGCAATCTGGAGTGGCTGCCGGGCAAATCCCTCGCGCTATCCGAAGCATGCTATCCAGAGGCGGTTTTAGGCCCTGTTCCCCATATCTATCCTTTTATCGTCAATGACCCAGGTGAGGGTACGCAGGCTAAACGCCGTTCATCGGCAGTTATTATCGATCATCTGACGCCGCCACTGACCCGTGCTGAAAGCTATGGGCCGTTAAAGGATCTCGAGGCGCTTGTTGACGAATACTACGAAGCCTCGGGCGTTGATCCGCGTCGTCTTGTGCGTCTAAAGGGACAAATTCTCGATCTCGTGCGCGATATTGGTCTCGACACGGATGCCGGCATTCATGACCATGATCCAGATGATCTCGCTCTGCAAAAACTTGATGCCTATCTCTGTGATCTCAAGGAAATGCAGATTCGCGATGGATTGCATATTTTCGGGCAATCCCCCAAAGGCAGCCTGTTAACCGATTTGGTTGTGGCTTTGGCGCGTGTACCCCGCGGTTCGGGGCATGGATCTGATCAAAGTCTGCAACGTGCGATTGCTTTGGATCTCAAACTCGATGGCTTTGACCCGCTTGATTGTGACATGGCCGCGCCATGGGAAGGTTTGCGTCCACAAGGCCTGAGAACTCTTTCCGATGCGTCTTGGCGTATCGCCGGGGACACGGTCGAGCGCATTGAAATCCTCGCGGCCGAGCTGGTGGCGGGTGAAGTTGAATGCCCTGAAGATTGGGTTGCGACTACGGCGGTGCTGGAAGGCATCCGCGACAATCTGCATCCGGCTGTTTCAGCATGTGGCGATGCAGAAATTAATGCACTTTTGACGGCACTTGACGGACGTTTTGTAGCACCGGGACCTTCGGGAGCACCAACACGCGGACGGCCGGACGTTTTGCCAACAGGCCGCAACTTTTTTTCCATTGATACACGCGCTGTGCCGACACCCGCCGCATGGGAACTGGGACAAAAATCTGCCGAGCTTTTGATCCGCCGATATACGCAAGATCATGGCGAATGGCCGACATCATTTGGTCTAACCGCTTGGGGCACGTCGAATATGCGCACTGGCGGAGATGATATTGCGCAGGCACTGGCGCTGATTGGAGTCAAACCCGTATGGGACATGGCATCCCGCCGGGTTACTGGATATGAAATCATTCCGATTGCTTTGCTGGGGCGTCCGCGCGTGGATATAACCTTGCGTATTTCCGGCTTTTTCCGGGATGCTTTTCCTGATCAAATTGCATTATTTGATACTGCCGTTCGTGCGGTGGGAGCATTGGACGAAGACGAGCAGGACAATCCTATTGCTGCGCGCATGCATAGTGAACAGGCGCGGTTGATTGCCGAAGGTGCCGACGAAAAGCTTGCCAAACAACGCGCGGGATTCCGTGTTTTTGGCTCAAAGCCGGGTGCTTATGGCGCGGGGCTGCAAGCGCTTATGGATGAGAATGATTGGGCGAAGCGCGATGATTTGGCCGAAGCGTGGCTGGTCTGGGGCGGCTACGCCTATGGTGCAGGCGAAGAGGGCAAGCCAGAGCGTGGCCTTCTCGAAGAACGATTGCGGACGGTAAATGCCGTTGTTCAAAATCAGGACAATCGGGAACATGATTTGCTTGATTCAGACGAGTATTACCAGTTTGAAGGTGGTATGTCGGCTGCGGTGGAGCTTGTGTCGGGCGAGCGGACCACGATCTACCACAATGATCATTCGCGCCCTGAAAAACCAGTCATCCGTACACTGGAAGAAGAGATTGCACGCACTGTGCGTGGGCGCGTGACAAACCCCAAATGGATTGCGGGTGTCATGCGTCATGGCTACAAGGGCGCTTTTGAAATGGCTGCCACAGTTGATTACCTGTTTGCTTTTGCCGCTACGACAGGGACTGTGGGCGATCACCATTTTGAGGCAGTCTATCAGGCATTTCTGGTGGATGACGATGTGAGGGCTTTTCTTGCTGAGAAAAACCCCCATGCGCTGCGTGATATCGCCGAGAAACTGGAAGCTGCCGTGAATCGTGGTTTCTGGTCGCCACGTTCCAATTCGGCACGATTTGAACTGAGTAAGCTTGCTGCTTGAGATTATGATTCGGAAGGACACGCCAAATGGCTGAAAAATCACAAAAATTACAGAACCTGACCGAAGAGGAAATCAACGAACGGCACGCAGACAAGATGCGTAAGAAAAAGGCCGTTCGCGACAAGATACAGGCCACGAAAACGGACGAGAAGGGCTTGGTCATTGTCAATACGGGCAAAGGCAAAGGCAAGTCCACCGCCGGTTTCGGTGTTGTCTTCCGCGCATTGGGGCACGGAATGAAAGTCGGCGTCATTCAGTTCGTGAAAGGCTCGTGGGATACGGGTGAGCGCTGGGTTCTCGAAAAGTTTCCGGAGCAAGTGACGATTTCTGCCATGGGCGAGGGGTTTACCTGGGAAACGCAGGACCGTGCACGTGACATTGCGATGGCGCGCAATGCGTGGGAGCAGGCAAAGGCGATGATATTGGATGACGAAACTGAGTTGGTGCTTTGTGACGAACTGAATATCGCGCTTCGATATGATTATCTGCCCGTCGATGAAATCATTGACGTCTTGAAACAGAAGCCGCACATGAAACATGTCATTATCACAGGTCGTAATGCCAAGGATGAGCTAATCGAGTTTGCCGACCTTGTGACGGAAATGGAAATGATCAAACATCCTTTCCGTGCGGGCATCAAAGCACAGAAGGGTATCGAGTTCTGATGATGTAAGACTGGCTGGTGTTGCCGCTTGAAGTCGGACTTTAGAACAAGTCCGACAGCCACACACGGACTGGATTGTCGCCGTCAAGCAGAAGCTTGGTTGCCAAGGCCAGACATACGATGATGAGAAGCGGCTTGATGATTTTCGCGCCATTTTTCATAGCCATGCCAGCGCCAATGCGTGCACCAATGAACTGCGCCACTCCCATTAATAAACCGATTTTCCAGTTGATTGCGCCAAGAAATGCAAATGTTATGAATCCGCCAAGATTTGACGAGAAGTTCAGCAGTTTCGTGTGAGCAGTGGCTTTCAACAGGCCAAAACCTGCAAGGGAAACAAAAGAAAGCATGAAGAACGAGCCCGTGCCGGGCCCGAAAAGCCCATCATAGAAGCCGATCAAGGGAACGATGCAAAGGCCAAAAATAAAGGGTGTAAGGCGTTGCGCCCTGTCCACATCGCCCATATTGGGTTTGACAGCAAAGTAAAGCGCGATTGCTATTAGCAACAATGGCAAAAACGCGCGCAGCACGTCTCCGGGCAAGAACCCGGCCAGCAGAGCACCCCCAACCGCTCCAAGCGCTGCCATCAAGGCTGACGGCAGCTGCTTTTTCAAATCGACATGGCCCTTTTGCGCGTATGCCACGGTTGCGGAGGCCGAACCAAAAAGCGATTGCAACTTGTTGGTCCCGAGCGATTCTATTGGTGACATACCGGCCAGCAATAGCGCAGGTACTGTTACCAATCCGCCTCCTCCCGCAATCGAGTCTATGAAGCCTGCCGCAAAGGCGGCAGCGATCAAAATCAAATGAACATTGTCGAAAAAGGCGGACATGGCGGGAGACTCGTTTGAACGAGGCGGACAATAGTTGGATTTTCGCGTTTGGCGAGCGGTTTTGCGGGACAGTTATATGGCTTGATGCGATTAGGCGCCCGCTGTGTTGTTTACGCACTTGAATTTGCTGGGTTGCGCTGCAATCAATTACGTCAAATCATTTCGGGGGTATAATGAGCGAGAGCATTTTTGATCGGATCACAGCGTTTCTGGGCACAAAGAGCGCGGTGCAGAAGGTAGCGGATGATCCGGTGCTCACAGCCGAACTTTTGCTGCTTTTGCATGTGGCGTTGGCGGATGGAAAAACTGAAAAGGCTGAGTATGCTGCGATCATGCGGATAGCATCGACCGATTTTGGTATTTCGCCCGACGAATTCGGAGAAGTTGCTGAATACCTCAAGGACTTTGGTTATGAGACCACCAGCAGCCAAGCGGCGCTGGCCTTTGCGGATGTTCCTTTTGAACGCAAGGTGCAACTGCTGCGCCATCTTCTTACGATCGCAAATGCGGATAATGAGCTTGATCCCAAAGAAGCCAATCTTATCCGCAAGACTGCGGAAATGTTGGGCGTAACTCCGGAAGAGCTGCATAAGTCTCATTAATGGAAACCTATACTCTTGGGCTTGGCTGTGAGCGCGGTTGTGATCCTGCCGAGCTGCTTGCTCTAGCAGAACACGTTATAACCACCGCCGGACGCGATATTTCGCGGCTAGCCGGTCTATTCACTATCGATCAGCGGATGAACGAGCCAGCGATTGTCTATGTCGCCACCCGCCTAGCAGTTCCTTTATACGCATTTGATGCCGCCAGGTTGGAAGTGGAAACGCCGCGCTTGCTCAATCCGTCTGCGCAGGTTTTCGCGCTTGTGGGTTGTCACGGCGTCGCTGAAGCTGCCGCGCTGGCGGGTGCGGGATCCAAAGCGCAGCTAATAGTTGGCAAGACAAAATCAGCTCACGCCACCGCGGCACTTGCAGTTTACAACGCAATCCCATAGCGAATTATCATGATTGTTCATTTTATTGGAGCGGGCCCCGGTGCCCCGGACCTTATCACAGTGCGGGGATTGAAGCTGATTCAATCTTGCCCTGTTTGTCTATATGCAGGCTCACTCGTCCCGCCGGAAATGGTTGCGGAGGTGCCGGAAGGCGCGCGCGTGGTCGACACGTCTTCGCTCAATCTCGATGAAATTATTGCAGAGTTTGAGTTGGCGCATGCGGAGGGCAAGGACGTAGCGCGTGTCCATTCCGGCGACCCATCGATTTACGGAGCGGTTGCCGAGCAAATGCGACGGCTGGATGCGCTGGGTATTGAGTATGACGTAACGCCGGGCGTGCCTGCCTTTGCTGCAGCAGCTGCCGCGCTTAAAAAGGAACTTACCGTTCCTGAGGTGTGTCAAACCATTATCCTCACCCGGACTTCGATGAAATCGTCCGCCATGCCAGCAGGAGAGGAGCTTGCGACTTTAGGCAAATCCGGTGCCACCATGGTGATCCATTTGTCGATCCGTAATTTGAAACGCATTGAGGAAGAGCTTTCCCCGCTTTATGGCGATGATTGTCCCGTCATTATCGCCTATCGTGTGGGTTGGCCGGATGAACAATTTCTTCACGGAACACTTGCAGATATCGCCAAAAAGGTTGCCGATTCTGGTTTGATGCGCTCCGCGATGATCTTTGTCGGGCGGGGATTATCCGCCGACGGCTTCAGGGATTCAGCGCTTTACCATAAGAGCCACAGCCACACATTGCGTTCAGGTTCCAAGTGAATTCAATGTCTCCCTGACAAAACCGATAACGCTCTCCACGTCGGGCAATGTGCGGATTTCTGGGCGACGCGGTCGTTCAAGCATGATGACAGGAATACCCAGATCGCGGGCCGCCGTGATTTTGGCATAGGAGGCCTTGCCGCCCGAATTGCGGCAGACGATGTGGGTGATCCGCTTGGCGATAAGAAGGCTGGCCTCGCTTTCAACGGTCCCCGGTTTAGACAATTCCAGCTCGAAGTCGACAAGATCAAGGGGTGCTTCAGGCGGATCGATCATGCGAACCACGAAGTGCACGCTGTTTCGCTTGGAGAATGTTGCGATATGTTGTTTGCCAAGCGCCAGCAGCACCCGTGCCTTTGATGGAATAGCATCTGCCGCCTGCGCCAATGTATCGACCACAATCCACTTGTCGCCAGGTTTCTTAAGCCATGCAGGACGTTCCAGTCTTACAAATGCGATCGGATTTACAGTTGTGCTGGCAAAAATAGCATTATCCGATATTTGCGTGGCAAAAGGGTGGGTCGCGTCAATTAACAGCTTGACGTTTTCGGCCTTGAGATAGTCTGCCAACCCTTGAGGTCCGCCAAAGCCGCCAACGCGGATTTCGCCCGCAATTTTTGCAGGCGCGAGGGTCCGGCCGGCTAGTGATGAAATCACGCGCAGATGCGGTGCTTGCAAACGGGATGCGAGTTTAACTGCTTCCGCCGTGCCACCCAGAATGAGAATTGTTGTTTCAGACACGTGCGAGTACAGTCCCTTTGCGGTCAGTCACAATAACCTCCACGTCGACAGGGGCACCCTTCAGTGTATCAATTGCGGTCTGTTTCGCCTTGATGGCAATTGCGTGTGCAAGGTCAATCCCAAGCTCTTGAGTTATTTCAAGCACTTCCTGGGCCGTATTCGCATTTAGAATCCGGTTTCTCTCGGCTGGGGCTAGCCCGAGGTTTTCCGCCTCGTCTGCCAGAAAGGTCATATCAACCTGGCTGCGGCCTGAATGAAGATCGAGAGCGCCTTGCGCAAGCTTGGTCAGTTTCGCAAATCCGCCCGCAATTGTGAGCCTGTCAATTGGGTGCACACGCAGATATTTGAGCAATCCTCCGGCAAAATCCCCCATATCGAGAAGTGCAATCTCAGGCAGATTGTATATTGCCTGAGCAGCGTCCTCTGACGTGGATCCTGTTGCGGCAAGAACGTGTTTCAGTCCTGCTGCACGAGAAACATCAATGCCACGATGAATGGAATGTATCCAGGCAGCGCAAGAAAACGGGTGAACAATTCCGGTTGTCCCCAAGATGGAAATGCCGCCAACAATTCCGAGGCGGGGGTTCCATGTCTGCTTGGCCAGTTCTTCGCCGTCCGGAACCGATATTGCGATTAGCAGATCCGCTGGCAAATCATATTCTGCGCATATTTCTTCGCATATCTTTGTCATCATCTCGCGGGGCACCGGATTTATAGCGGCTTGCCCGGGAGGAATGGGAAGGCCGGGCAGTGTAACTGTGCCAACACCTTCGCCAGCGGCAAACTGAATGCCGCTTCCCGGCGGTGCCGGGAACACCGTGGAGATTATGGTTGCACCATGTGTAACATCAGGGTCGTCTCCCGCATCTTTTACAATTCCAGCCATTGCGTAGCCTTCACCAATCGATTCTATGGCAAGCTGGAAGTGTGGAACTTCGCCTTTAGGCAAAATGATTGCCACCGGATCAGGAAATTCACCCGTGATCAGCGCGAGCAATGCTGCTTTGGTTGCTGCAGTTGCGCATGCCCCGGTTGTCCAGCCGCGGCGCAAGGGGGCCCCGCCGGGTTCGTGTGGTTTGCGCAAGGCGGTCTCAGGCTCGTTATTCATTCCAACCTTATAGACCAGCTTGTGCAATCGTTGCATGATTTTTCCGACAGGTGCATTCTTGCAGACAGAAAAATTGTGCTATGCGCAGATGAACGAGGTTAAATGATGCGCGCAAAGCGGAATAAGCTGCCGAAATTTGAGATTGGACATGTCTGGCTTGTTGGAGCCGGACCCGGTGATCCAGGACTTTTGACGTTGCATGCAGTCAATGCTCTGGAGCAGGCCGACGTGATTGTCTATGACGCGCTGGTGAACGAAGAATGTCTCTCATTTGCTGGCCCGTCCGCTGTTTTGGAATATGCTGGCAAGCGCGGTGGTAAACCTTCACCACAGCAACGGGATATCTCTCTTCGGCTCGTTGAGCTCGCCCGTGCGGGCAAGCGGGTGCTCCGCCTGAAGGGTGGCGATCCATTTGTATTCGGCAGAGGCGGCGAGGAGGCACTTACCCTTGTCGAACATGACGTGCCGTTCCGGATTGTTCCCGGCATAACTGCTGGCATTGGCGGACTGGCCTATGCCGGTATTCCCGTTACCCATCGAGAAACCAATCAAAGCGTTACCTTTTTGACAGGGCACGATGCCACTGGCCTTGTTCCCGATTCGATGGACTGGAAGAGCATTGCACAGGGCTCTGCCGTTATCGTCATGTACATGGCGATGAAACATATTGGTCTTATAGCTTCGCGCTTGATGGAGGCGGGCCGCCCCTCTGACGAACCTGTCGCATTCGTCTGCAATGCCACTACCGCTCATCAGCAGGTGCTTGAAACAACGCTGGAGAAAGCAGAGTCTGATGTGGAGGCTGCTGATCTCAAGCCTCCGGCCATAGTGGTCGTTGGGCAGGTCGTTCGACTGCGTGGTGCGTTGGACTGGCTAGGCGCGCTTGAAGGTCGCGTCCTGACAAATGACCCGCTCGGTACGCGGCGCGCGAAGGATGCCGGATGAAAGGTTTCCTGATTGCCGCGCCCTCATCAGGTAGCGGAAAGACAACGGTTACGCTTGGCCTTTTGCGGGCATTGCGCAATTTGGGCGTTAATATTGCTCCCGCAAAAGCAGGTCCGGATTATATTGACCCTGCCTATCATGCGGTTGCCGCTGGCGCGCCTTGTGTCAATCTTGATCCTTGGGCTATGCGGCCCGACCTCATCAGTGCGCTAGCCTCCAGGCACGCAGAAGGCGACAAGACGTTGATCGTTGAGGGCATGATGGGGCTGTTTGACGGCGCTTTGGATGGCAAGGGCTCTGCCGCTGAGCTGGCCAAACATTTATCCCTGCCCATTATTCTGGTTGTCGATTGTGCCCGCCAATCGCATTCAATTGCCGCACTTGTCAGTGGGTTTCGTGATTTCCGGCGAGATGTCATGATTGCAGGACTTATTCTTAACCGCGTTGGCAGTGCGCGTCATGAAATGATGCTGCGTTCTGCATTGCAGCCGGTCGGGATTCCCATATTGGGATCATTACCCAAAAGCGAACAATTGCAGCTGCCGGAAAGACATCTTGGCTTAGTGCAAGCAGGCGAGCACCGCGATCTCGACAATTTCCTTGAAAATGCTGGTTTGATGGTCTCCGAACGGATTGATATCCAAAGCATTCTCGACATTGCGGGACGATATGGCCCATTGGAATCAATGGCTAATGTCAAGCGCGTTCCTCCGCTGGGGCAGAGAATAGCGGTGGCGCAGGACAATGCTTTTGCGTTCTCCTATTTTCATTTGCTGGATGGTTGGCGCAGGCGTGGTGCTGAAATCAGCTTCTTTTCTCCGCTTGCCGATGAGGTCCCTGCCGCGAACAGTGATGCGATTTATTTGCCTGGCGGCTATCCCGAGCTTTATGCGGGTAAGTTAGCTGCAGCCAGCCACTTTGCCGAAGGGATGAAGCAGGCAGCGGCCAAAACAATCCCAATCTATGGTGAGTGCGGTGGCTATATGGTGCTTGGCGAAAGCATCGAAGATGCTGCGGGAGTTTCACATAGAATGCTCGGTTTATTGCCTGTTGAAACAAGCTTTGCAAAGCGCAAACTGCATCTGGGCTATCGACGACTGACGCCCGTCGAAGGGTCGCCTTTCCACACGCCCTTGACCGGACATGAATTTCACTACGCGAGCATTGTGCGAGAAGGAAAGGCACACCGCTTGTTTCATGTTAGCGATGCTTTGGACAATGATCTGGGCGATGCTGGTTTGCGCGTCGGTTCGGTCAGTGGTTCCTATATGCATGTAATTGATTTGGTTGGATGATGCAGATTGAACATGGAGGCGCCCTTGATGGCGCTGTAGCGCGGTTTGGCGGTGCGCCGTCGGATTGGATTGACCTTTCGACTGGCATTAATCCGGAATTGTTTCCATTGCCCGAGATTGGGCCGGAAATCTGGAACAAATTGCCGGATCAGAAGCTGTTAGTCACGGCAATTGCCGCAGCACGGCGCTACTACGGTACCCGCGCTGAGGCTGGTATTGTCGCTGCGCCCGGCACTCAAGCTCTGATACAAATATTGCCGGAATTGATGCAAGTTGGTGAAGCTACGATCATTGGCCCCACATATCAAGAGCACGAATTTTCATTCAAACAGGCTGGATGGCATGTTTCCCATCAGACCCAAATTGGCGAAATTCCTCGATCTGCAAAGATTGTGGTGATGGTCAATCCTAACAATCCCGACGGACGGATTGTGCCTGCGGAAATCTTGATTAATCTTGCCAAGGAAATGCATGGCAGAGGTGGATATCTCATCGTGGATGAAGCCTTTGCTGACCCTCATCCAGAATGCAGCGTCGCTGCATATGCAGGCATGGATGGGCTGATTATTCTCAAATCATTTGGCAAGTTCTTCGGCCTTGGCGGACTACGTCTCGGTTTTGCTTTGACCACCCATGCATATGCTGAGCGATTGGAACTGAGGCTTGGACCATGGGCCGTATCCGGGCCAGCGCTTGCCATAGCAGCCCATGCGTTTTCTCATGCGAAGCTTTTGAGCGAGTACACCTCGAGATTAAAAATTCGCCGCAAATTGCTCGCAGATGTACTTTCGAAAGTTCAACTAATCGAGATTGGTGGAACGATGCTGTTTTCTCTAGTCAAGTTCGATGAGGCGCATCGGCTTCACGACACATTATGCGAGCAGCGTGTCTTGACCCGAAAATTTAATTATGCGCCGCAGCACTTACGGTTCGGACTCCCGCTCGATGAGTTGGCAGCGAGCCGGTTGCATAAGCGACTTGCCTTGGCACTGAGTGCAATCCAGAACTGATATTTTGATTCAACAGGATAGAATCTATAATGGAAATCAACCTCTTGATCCTGTTTCTTGCCCTACTGGCAGATCGTTATTTTGGCGATCCCGAATGGTTGTGGAAAAAAATACCGCATCCGGTTGTTATGTTTGGCAGAGCTATTTCCTATGTGGACAAGCGCTTTAATGTGCCGGGCAATTCCGACCAGCGGCGTCGGCGCGATGGTTTTCTTGCTGTGCTGGGACTTTTATTGCTTTCCGCGGCCATTGGCTTCTTTGTGCATCTGGCATTACGGACAATTCCGCCTTTTGGTGGTTTGATTGAAGCTATTATCGTCGCTGTTTTCTTGGCGCAGAAGAGTCTTGGCGATCATGTTGAGAGGGTCGCAATAGCATTGCGCGAAGAAGGGCTGATTGGCGCACGGCATGCTGTTTCAATGATTGTGGGTCGCGATCCGGACGTTCTGGATGAGCCCGCGATCAGTCGGGCTGCCATTGAAAGTCTCGCGGAAAACACCTCGGACGGCATTATTGCTCCGGCGTTCTGGTTTGTACTGCTCGGGCTGCCTGGTCTATTCGCTTATAAAATGCTGAACACGGCTGACTCCATGATCGGACATTTGAATGATCGTCATCGCGATTTTGGCCGCTTTGCCGCAAAGCTGGACGATGCTGCCAATTGGGTACCGGCGCGTTTAACTGGTTTGTTGATCGCTTGTGCAGCTTGGGTCGTTTACGGTTACCGCGCCGCCAAACAGTCTTTCGATGTCATGATGCGGGACGCTCGCTTGCATAGATCGCCAAATGCTGGCTGGCCTGAAGCGGCAATGGCGGGGGCAATCGACGTAGCGCTGGCGGGCCCGCGCATTTATGGCGGCGTCATCGCAAATGAACCAATGTTGAATAGTGCTGGGCGGCGGGACGCGGGGTTGGAGAATATCGAGGATGCTTTACATGTTTTCAGCAGAACAACAGCGATCTTCGCGATAGCAGTTCTTACCCTTTTTATTGTTGGCCTGTTTTTCTAGAGCAAGCGCACTATCAACGCATATAGCGCAATTTGGGATCGAGAAAGTCTCTAAGCCCGTCGCCAAGCAAATTGAGCCCGAGCACTGTCACCATGATGGCCAGTCCTGGAAAAAGGGCCATGTGCGGCGCGAGGCTGATCATGGTTTGTGCCTCAAACAGCATTCGGCCCCAGCTTGGCATTGGCGGTTGAGCGCCGAGTCCGACATAGGACAGCCCTGCTTCAGCAAGAATGCCGAGGGAAAACTGGATTGTGCCTTGTATAATCAAGATATTGGCCAAGTTCGGCAAGACGTGATCGAGGGTGATACGGCCCTCACCTTTGCCGATGGCCCGAGCGGCAAGAACAAATTCCCGAATCCAAAGCGCTAGCGCCGCTCCTCGCGCGACACGCGCGAACACTGGAATGTTGAAGATGCCGATGGCAATGATAGCGTTAACGGCTCCAGGGCCAAAAATGGCGGTGATCATGACGGCCGACAGAAGGGCAGGGAAAGCAAAAATGAGGTCGTTGAATCGCATAAGCATCTCGTCGACAATGCCGCCGCGGGCAGCAGCCCAAAGTCCCAATGGGACACCGATACCAGCGCCAATCGCAACCGAAACAAACGCGACGAAAATCGAAGCGCGGCTGCCGACCATGATCATAGACAGGATATCTCGACCGAAATGGTCTGTACCCAGCCAGTGCGAAATGGATGGCGGCTTTAACTTCGCGACTATATCAAGCGCTGAGACGCTGTAGGGCGTCCACAAGAACGATAGAACAGCCATAAATGCGACGATAAGCGTGATGATCGCTCCAATCAGAAATGACCTGTTGCCGATCAGACTTTTGAATTTGCGGCTCACTTGCGGCTCCACAAACGCGGGTCGACAATGGCGTAGGACAGATCAACGAGGACATTAACTGCAATCACAGTAGCCACGAGAATCATGACGACACCCTCTACCACTATCAGGTCGCGTTGAGTGATTGCTTGGAATACCAAGCGCCCCAGACCCGGCAGGTAGAATACATTCTCCACGATGATTGTACCGGCGAGGAGAAATGAAAATTGCATGCCAAGTATAGTCAAGACGGGTATTAGCGCGTTACGCAACGCATGATGATAAAGCACTTTGCGCCGTGACAGCCCTTTGGCACGGGCAGTGCGTATATAATCTTCGCCGAGAACATCTAGCAAAGAAGATCGGGTTACCCGAGCAAGAATGGAAGCTTGAGGCAGGGCCAAGGCAACCGATGGCAATATCAGTGACTTTATGCTCGGCCAAAAGCCGTTTTCCCATCCAGCAAACCCGCCAGCTGGCAAAAGACGCAACACAACTGCAAATATATAGACGAGGAGCAGAGCAAACCAGAAATTCGGGATTGCTACGCCAACTTGCGCAATTCCCATCGCAGTCGTGTCTGCTGTGCTGCCGCGCCTTGATGCTGCGAATATTCCAATCGGAATGGCTATTATTGTCGAAAGAGCGAGCGAAATCAGCGCCAAAGGTAAGGAAACCGCAATCCGCTCTTTAATGAGATCAATTACCGGAACCGAATAGGTGTAAGACTTGCCAAAATCTCCGGTCAGCAAATTTCCCAGCCAACTGAAATATCGTAAAATCAGGGGTCGGTTAAATCCCATCTGATCTTGCAAGGCTCGAACGGCGTCTTCGGTAGCATTCATACCGAGCATTAGTCGCGCCGGATCGCCCGGCACAACTTCCAACACGGCAAATACAATGATTGATGCCGCCAGCAACGTAAGGATGCCAATAACCACGCGTTTTGACGCGTAGCTCAGCATGCCATCCCTTTTTGAAAGCCAGGAGTCATCTTTAATCGGCCCATTTTACTGCGGTCAAATCATTTGCCTGAATTGGTCCGTTCTCCCAAAGGCCCTCGATTTTTGCGTCCCATATGCCGGTTTTTGGCAATTGAAACAAAAATGCTGCGGGTTCGTCGGCTGCGAGCAGCTTTTGCGCCTGCTGATAAAGCTCAATGCGCTTTGGTCCATCGGAAGTTGCATCTATCTGCTTGATCAATTCCTTAAACGGAGCGCTGTCATAATTGAAATAGTAATCATCGCGCGCAAAAATGTTGAGATCGTTTGGCTCGGTGTGAGAAACGATTGTCATGTCATAATTTTTATTCTTGAAGACTTGGTCGAGCCATTGCGCCCATTCTACCGGGATAATTTCGGCTTCTATTCCAATCTCATGCAGCTGAGCGGCAATAATCTCGCCGCCACGCCGTGCATACGTCGGGGGTGGCAATTTGAGCGTTGTCTTGAAGCCGTCAGCATAACCAGCTTCAGCCAAAAGCTTCTTGGCAAATTCGGCATCATAGGCCGTTTCTGCCGTCAAATCCAAATAGGCCGGATGATGTGGTGGAAAGAATGAACCAATCGGAGTTCCAAATCCAAACATGGTTCCATCGATAACCGTCTTGCGGTCAATTGCATGTGCAATTGCCTGACGCACTTTGACGTTGTCGAAGGGCGGCTTCTTATTGTTCATGCCCATCACTGTTTCGCCTTCGGTCGTGCCGATCACGACCTTGAAGCGCGGATCTGCCTGAAATTGAGCAATGGTTTCATAGCTGGGGAAAACCGGAAATGCCTGCACATCACCCGCCAAAAGAGCTGCTGTTGCTGCCGCTGGATCGGGGATAATGCGAAACGTTGCTTTTTCGAGCGTTGCTGGCGTTCCCCAATAGTCCGGATTTTTCGTGATGACGATCTGCGATCCCTTTGCCCAGTTTTCCAATTTGAAAGGGCCGGTGCCGATTGGCTTGTCCTTATTGGTATCGGCGCTTTCCGGCGCAACAATAACCGCATCGCCCCAAGCCATATTATAGAGAAAATCACCGCTCGGTTGTTTCAAAGCCACTTTGACAGTCAGCGGATCGACGCTTTCGACCGTATCTATCGCAGCAAAGAGACCCTTCTGGGCATTGGTTGACGTGTCGCCTCGAGCTCTGTCGAGGGAGAACTTCACATCGTCCGCATCAAATGTCGTGCCATCGTGAAATTTAACGCCCTTATGCAGCTTGAACGTATAGACCTTGCCGTCTTCTGATTTGGTCCAGCTTTCGGCCAAAGCGGGCAGGACATCACCTTTCGGGCCAATACGCGTCAAACCCTCAAATATATTGGCATATACGATCTCATCGATCGCCGCTGCGGCGCCGGCTGTCGGATCAAGATGCGGCGGCTCCAATACAATGCCGAGCACGAGATCCGTCTTCGCTGCAAATGAAGCGGTTGCCGGGAGCAGGGCGACTGCCGTGCCGAACAAAAATGCTTTCCAGATATTCATTCAGCGTCTCCCATTAAATCGAACCGGACAGTAGCACTTTCAGGCCAAGTGCCATCACTTTGGCTGACTCGATCATATCTTCAATACCGACATATTCATCCGGCCGGTGGGCAAGATCGAGAATGCCCGGACCATAGGCGATGCAATCGTGCAAAAGCCCGATGCGTGCAATATGTTTCTGATCATATGTTCCGGGCGAAATCACATATTCCGGTTCTTTGCCGAAAACAGAGCGAATCGCCTGTGCTACTGCCGTTACGACAGGAGCGTCGCGCTCGGTCATCAAGGGCTGAACTTCCATGATGTCGCGAATTTTGTAATGGAACTTTGGCCGTTCCCATTGAAGGCGGTCCAGGATTGATGTGACCTCGCGCTTGACCTCGTCAATATCCTCCTCAAGCAGGAAGCGCCGATCGATTGTAAGCCGGCATGAATCTGGAACATTGGGTGAGGGCAGACCCGAAAAATCATCGGTTTGTCCGCCATGAACCGAGTTGATATTCATCGTCGATCGCCGCGCACCCTCGGGTACCACCGGCATCCGGGTCTCTTTCCGGTTGAGGGCGGGAAAAAGTTCTTTCTCAAATGCATCAAGAACTGCACCCATATGCCTGACGGCGCAATCACCAAGAAATGGCATCGAGCCATGCGCGATCTCGCCCTTGGTTTCGATCTCCGCCCACCACACGCCGCGATGACCAAGGCAAATACGATCCTTGTTCAGTGGTTCGGGAATGATCACGTGATCAACCCGAGGTTTGGAAAAGAACCCCTTGCTAGCAAGATAGGCTACGCCGCCAAAGCCGCCGGACTCCTCGTCCACTGTGCCGGAAATCTCTATGGCGCCAGCAAAATCAGGGTAGACTTCGAGAAAAGCTTCTGCAGCTATAATTGAAGCGGCGAGACCGCCTTTCATGTCGCATGCGCCACGACCGTAGATTTTGCCATCCTTGACGACACCTCCAAAAGGGTCGACGGTCCAGCCTTCGCCAGTATCTACGACATCAATATGCGAATTGAAATGAACGGTCTGGCCGGGAGTGCGACCATCGAAGCGCGCAAGGACATTTGTCCGTGGATATCGGTCCGTATCGCCAGGGGTTCCTTCAGCGCGAATCAATTGCGTTTCAAAACCACTCTTCTGCAATCGTTGTGCGATGTACTCTGCGCAGGGAGCGTAGGCTTCGCCCGGTGGATTAATCGTCGGAAAGCGTATCAACTCTTGCGTGAGTGCGATCAGATCGTCACGTCGTTTATCAATCGCGCGGGAAAGCTTTTCGTCCATTCGCCTATCAAATCAGGCGGTATCCCGATTTGGCAAGAGGCAAGTTTCGCAACGATGGCAAATTGCCGCTTTCCTGGTGAGATGTCGTTTGAGTGTTTGGTAGATTGGAATTGTTCTTATAAAACAGCATGTGAAGCTGATGATGATCGGGGCAACACGACATGAATTCCGAACCACGCCTTGCCCTGTCCGAGCCGGTTGGTGACGAGATTGCCAAAACGACTTGTTATATGTGCGCCTGCCGCTGCGGCATTGATGTCCATTTGAAGGATGGAAAAGTTCGCTACATCGAGGGCAATCGCGATCACCCGATTAACAAAGGTGTGCTTTGCGCCAAGGGCTCAGCGGGAATCATGCAGCATTACTCGCCCGCGCGATTGCGTGCGCCGTTGCTCCGCACGGGACCGCGCGGATCGGGTGAATTTAGGGAAATCAGTTGGGACGAAGCGCTTAAGCTGGCGGTCGATTGGCTGCAACCAATCCGCGATACAGCACCGCAGAAACTCGCTTTTTTTACGGGCCGGGATCAAAGCCAGGCATTGACGAGCTTTTGGGCTCAAAATTTCGGGACGCCTAATTATGCGGCCCATGGCGGGTTCTGCTCAGTCAACATGGCAGCCGCTGGCATTTATACAATCGGCGGGGCATTTTGGGAGTTCGGTGCGCCGGATTGGGACAAAACGAAGCTGTTCGTGCTCTTCGGTGTGGCGGAAGATCACGATTCCAATCCCATCAAGATTGGCATTTCAAAACTTAAGAAGCGGGGCGCGCGCTTTGTTTCGGTCAATCCGGTTCGCACCGGATATTCCGCTATCGCCGATAATTGGATTGGCATCCGGCCGGGCACAGACGGCCTGCTTGTCCTGAGCATTATCCATGAGCTGTTCCGGACGGGTAAGATCGATCTGGACTATCTTGCCCGGTATACCAATGCGCCTTGGCTGGTAATCGACAATGAGGGCCATGAGGATCATGGGCTATTTTTACGCGATGATCTTGGAAAAGCGCTGGTAAGAGACCAAAAGACCGGTGCTGTCGTGCGTTTCGATGAGCCGGGCCATATTGCCGATCTTAACGCTGAATTTACGACAGCAGATGGACCCAAGGTGCGCAGCGTTCTGCGGTTAATGGCGGAGAAATATCTCGATCCGAAATATGCTCCCGAAGCTGTTGCAGCTGAAACCGGGGTTTCAGCGACAACAATTAGCGGGCTTGCTTCAGAGATTGCGCGCGTAGCCTTCGAAGAAGAAATTATCGTTGAGCAGCCTTGGGTCGATATGAAGGGCGAGCAACATAATGTGATGATCGGGCGACCTGTCAGCTTCCACGCCATGCGTGGCATTTCTGCTCATTCCAATGGCTTTCAATCGGCCCGCGCCTTGCATGTGTTGCAGACGATCATTGGTTCCATCGATTGTCCTGGCGGCTATCGTTATAAGCCGCCCTATCCAAAACCTGCTACGGCGCACCCCCGGCCTCATGGTCGTTCGGAACATGTGACGCCGGGCAAACCTCTGGCTGGCCCACATCTCGGATATCCATTGGGTCCGGAAGATCTGCTTGTTGATGCTGAGGGCAAGCCGCAGCGGATAGACAAGGCGTTTTCATGGGAAGCACCGCTTTCGGCCCACGGCATGATGCACATGGTAATCGCCAATGCACATGCAGGCGATCCTTACCCGATTGACGTGCTGTTCCTCTATATGGCGAATATGGCATGGAATTCGTCAATGAATACGCGTGGCACGATCAAGATGCTGGAGGAGCGTGACGAGGCAACCGGCGAATATAAGATTCCGAAAATTATCTACTCCGATGCCTATTCATCGGAAATGGTTGCTTATGCCGATCTTGTCTTGCCCGATACGACTTATCTCGAACGGCATGACTGTATCTCACTACTGGACAGACCTATTTCTGAACCGGGGGCCGTATGTGATGCAATTCGCTGGCCTGTCATCAAGCCTGACCGGGATGTACGCGGTTTCCAATCGGTATTGATAGACCTTGGTGCTCGGTTGAAGCTGCCGGGCTTTGTGAACGAGGATGGTGAGGCGCTCTACAAGGATTATGCCGATTATATCGCCAATCACCAGCGCAAGCCGGGTATTGGTCCATTGTCAGGTTGGCGCGGCGCTCAAGCCGATAGCGAGGGCAGGGGCGCTCCCAATCAGGATCAAATTCAAAATTATATTGATAATGGAGCCTTTTGGACAAAACACATTCCGCAGGAGGCATTGTATTTCAAACATCACAATGCCGCGTATCAGCAATTCGCAATCGATATGGGGTTCTTCGATACTCCCCAGCCGGTGACGATTCAGCTCTATGTGGAGACGTTGCAGAAGTTCCGCCTTTCCGCAGAAGGCATTCGAAAACCCTTTGCGCCATCGCAATACAAGCAGCGCCTGCTGGAATGTTTCGACCCACTGCCGGATTGGTACCGCCCGTTTGAAGAACAGGGTGTTGATACGACGGAATTTCCGTACCATGCGATTACCCAGCGCCCGATGGCCATGTACCATTCATGGGGTTCGCAAAATGCCTGGTTGCGCCAGATCCACACGAAAAACCCGCTATATGTGCCAGGTGTCATCTGCGATGAGATCGGGTTGAGTGATGGAGACTGGGCTTGGATTATCTCCCATCATGGCCGGATCAAATGTGAAATTGCCCGTACTGATGCCGTGAATGGCAAAACCATGTGGACATGGAACGCAATTGGCAAGCGTGGCGGAGCCTGGGCGCTTGAGCCAAATTCGCCCGAGGCCACCAAGGGATTCTTGCTGAACCATCTTATTCACGAGTTGCTACCACCGAAATCCGATGGCATGCGCTGGTCTAATTCCGATCCGATTACCGGACAGGCGGCATGGTATGATCTGCGCGTACGAATTGAGAAAGCTGAAATTGGCGAAGGGTTTAGCGAGCCGCATTTCAAGGCGATAAAGCGTCCTGGAAGCCAAAAGGAGCCGCCGGAAGAAGTGCGTTATGGGCAGGAGTGGGCGAAATGACGAGTCTGCCACACAGCCCTGCCTCAAAAAAACTGGGTCTGGTTATCGACCTTGATGTTTGCGTTGGTTGTCATGCCTGTGTCATCAGTTGCAAGGAGTGGAACACGGGTGGTTATGGCAGCGCCTTGTCTGACCAACATGCCTATGGCGCAGATGTATCTGGCACATTTCTCAATCGCATTCACAGCTTTGAAGTTGTTCCGGAAGGTGGCCTGATCATCGGCGAAGCGGGTGAAGCCCGTGTGGTACATTTTCCCAAGTCCTGCCTGCACTGCGAAGATGCACCTTGCGTAACGGTGTGCCCAACGGGAGCCTCATACAAGCGTGCAGAAGACGGTATAGTGCTGGTGGACGAGGATAAGTGTATTGGCTGCGGGCTTTGCGCCTGGTCATGCGCCTATGGTGCCCGGGAAATGGATCTGGCTGCCGGCGTGATGAAGAAATGCACGCTCTGCGTTGACCGTATCTATAATGAGACATTGAAGCAGGAGGATCGTGTTCCTTCCTGCGTCAGAACCTGTCCGGTCAATGCTCGGCACTTTGGTGATCTTGGTGACCCGAATTCCGATGTTTCCATGATGGTTGCTGAGCGGGGTGGTTTTGATCTGATGCCGGAACAGGATACAAGGCCGACGAATAAATATTTGCCGCCACGTCCTCGTAGTTCATTGAGTGATGTTGCACCTATTATTCCGCTTGCGGAAAATACCGAAGGTGCGCGTGGCTTCTTTGCATGGCTCGACAAAACGTTGGATAGAATCTGATGCATCCAGCGTTTTCGATGATCATTTTCACGACCTTATCGGGATTGGGCTATGGCCTAGCCATTGTGCTCGGCCTTGGCTTTTTCGATCCTGCCATGGTTGCAACAAAGCTAGCCTACCTGACCTCGCTAACTCTCATTGCAACAGGCTTGATTGCGTCGCTTTTCCATTTAGGAAATCCACAACGCGCTTGGCGGGCGCTGAGCCAATGGCGTTCCAGTTGGTTGTCGCGTGAAGGTGTCATGGCAATCGCTACCTTTGTTCCCTTTACGTTAAGCGCCGGTTTGGCAATTTTTGCCAATCGGTATGATGCGACTCTGGGTTTGATCAGCGTGCTCGGTTCGCTATTGACGGTCTATTGCACGTCAATGATTTATGGGTCGCTGAAGACTGTAGACTCTTGGCACACAAGGCTTACGCCCCTCTGTTTTATATCGTTTTCACTGGCTGGCGGCTTTCTGCTGGCAAGCACTTTTTCCGGTATGCTTATACTCGAGCTGTTGGCCGTGCTGTTATTATTGACAGCGCTCATCGCCAAGGTGGTATGGCGCAATCGCATCGCGACACTCGTGCCACGTTCAACACCGGAAAGCGCAACCGGGCTCGGTTTTATCGGTAAGGTGCGCCTGTTTGAGAGGCCACATTCACTCGATAATTATCTGACTCGTGAGATGGGTTTTCGCGTTGCCCGCAAACACGCTGCCAAGCTGTGGATCATTTCATGGTTGAGCGGCGTGGTATTGCCTATAGCGGCTTTACTATCTGCCATGGTGTTGGGAACCGGCCTGCCAGCGCAATTAATACTCGCTGTCGCTGCTGTCAGCCACTTATTAGGGATATTTGTGGAACGCTGGTTGTTTTTTGCCGAGGCAAAACACGCGGTGACCAACTACTACTAAAGGCGCTATTTGTTCCAGCGTTTGTGGAACCACATCCATTGGCCGGGATATTCACGGACCCAGCTTTCAACCTTGTCGTTCAGTGCCTGTGCAGTGGCGGCAAGGTCAACGGCGCCTTTTTCATCGCGCGGCAGTTGCATCTTCTCTTCCAGTTCCAGACGGAAGCGTCCCCCTGGGAGACGAATGCAGCGTGCGGGATAGACATCACACTCATATTGACGCGCAAGTTTTGCCAATAGCGGATTGGTTTTACAGGGGCGATCAAAGAAAGTCGTTGGAATGCCGCGATGGAATTTTTGATCGACCAGCATACCCACATTGCCATCGGCATTCAAAACACTGGCAAGTGACCACGCTGCGCCCGCTTTTGACGGAACGAGGTGGCCCATATTCGTGCGGCGCGCGCCCAGAATTTTCCTTGCAACATAGGGATTATTCGGTGGACGGAACAAGGCGGTCACGTTCAGTTCAAACGTTGCGGCACAGATCGGGAGCAATTCAAAATTACCTGTGTGACCGGTGAAAAAAATATGAGGCCGGTCTTTTTCATCGCGGATGCGCTCAAAGATTTCGCGGCCCTGTACCTCGATCAATCCCGGCTTGTCGCTGTGCGGATCGTAATCGAAGATTGCATCAAGGAAGACATATTCTGCCGTCAACCGCGCCATGTTTCCCCACATGTCGCGCGCGATCTGCTGTAGTTCTTCTTCCGGTCTGTCCGGATAGGCTTTGCGCAGATTGGTCATTGCAACACGGTGGCGGCCCATCAACGGGCCGATTTTGCGCGCAGAAGCATCGATGAAATCCATCGCAGCCTTGGCGGGCAACTGACGCAAAAGCCAAAGTATGCCGAATATAATATTTGCGGAAAGCCAGTAGTTGACCGATTTCAACTTCTGGCTCCACCGATACAGAGCTAGCTTTCTATCAAGTTTCATAAGGGATCAGTTGACGCGCAGAATGATCTTGCCAAAAACATCCCGGCCTTCCATTCGCTTCAGGGCCGTATCAATGTCATCAAAGCCGACTTCAGTATCGATGACAGGATGAACCAGACCTCGCGCCATCTTCTGCATGGCATCAGCCATGTTTTCCATGCGGCAACCGAATGAACCGAGCAGCTTCAATTGTTGCTGAAACAACATCATCAAATTCATGCTGGTAGAGACACCGGATGTCGAGCCGCAGGTCACGAGCCGTCCACCGCGTCGTAGCGATAGCATGGATCCCGCCCAGGTATCGGCCCCGACATGCTCGAAAACAACGTCTACGCCCTTCTTCTTGGTCAGTTTGCGGACAACGCCTTCAAAGCGGTCCTCACGGTAATTTATGACATGATCCGCGCCAAGCGCCTTGGCTTTTTCAATCTTGTTGTCAGAACCTACGGTGGTGATGACAGTACAGCCCATCTTTTTGGCAAGCTGGATTGCAGCCGAACCAATGCCGGATCCGCCTGCATGGACCAGAATGGTTTCGCCGGACTCGAGCTTCGCGTTGTCGAAGAGCATATGCTCGACGGTCCCAAATGTGACCGGAGCAACTGCGGCGCCAATCTCGTCAACACCGGGAGGTGCAGGGACCAGTAGCCGGGCCTTCAGATTCACCTTCTCTTGAGCAAAGCCATCAAGATGGAAGCCGTGCACGCCGGAGACATGCTCGCAAAGATTATCGCGACCTTCGCGGCATGGGCGGCATAGACCGCAGGTTTGTGCGCCATAGATCGAAACCAGTTGTCCTGGAAGCAGATTGCTGACGCCCGGGCCGATAGCATCCACGATGCCGGATGCTTCCGCACCAATTGTCAAAGGCATTTTGCGCTTGGCAAAGGCCATGCCGCGCCAACCCCAGACATCAATGTGATTGAGCGCAACCGCTTTGATGTTAACAGTGACTTCGCCGGGGCCAGGGGGAGGCGGAGGAGCGACGTCGACGATTTCAAGTTTGCGATCTTCGATCAGCTGTAGTGCACGCATATCCGTTTCCTTGAGTGGCGCCGCTAAAGGCAGGTAGCCGCTCATTTGTGGGTTGCGCAATTCCGGACGGGAAAACCGGATCCCGCATTTTGAAATTGCTCTAATTCAGGTTCCGGATTAGTTCGGTTCTGCCGTCATGACAAGACACGTATTTTGTCCGCCAAATCCGAAGGAGCTTGAAAGCACCGCTGAAACCTTTGCCTCACGCTTCACGTTGGGAACGACGTCGAGCACGATTGCAGGGTCGGGATTGTCATAGTTGATTGTTGGCGGAATAGTGCCGGTCTGAATTGTCAGAACTGAAAAAACGGCTTCGATAGCGCCCGCAGCAGTCAGCGTATGGCCGATCATCGACTTGTTGGAGGAAACCGGTAACGAGGATATGCGGTCACCAAAAACCGTCGAGAGGGCCAAATACTCCATCTTGTCGTTTTCCGGAGTTGAAGTGCCGTGGGCATTGACATAGTCGATGGCATCTTCCTTGATCCCCGCATCGTCCAAGGCTGCGCGCACGGCACCAATCGCCGGAGAGCCATCGGGCTTTGAGCGTGTGCGATGGAAATCATCTGCCTTTTCGCCGCAACCACGCATGATTCCGAGAATATTGGCGCCGCGGCCGACAGCAGATTCCAGCGATTCCATAACAAGCGCGCCGGAACCTTCGGCCATGACAAAACCGTCACGGTCCTTTGAGAAAGGCTTGGCGGCCTTATGGGCAGGTTCGTTGTGGGTTGAAAGTGCCGATAGCAGCGAGAAGCGGATAAGCGCTTCTGCCGACACGGAGCCATCAGTTCCGATTGACAGGACGCGGTCGCTTTCGCCACGCCGGATAGCCTCGACACCAAGTTGGATTGCAGTTGCGCCTGATGCACATGCGGTCGACAGCGTGATGGGCAGTCCGCGCGTTCCGAACTTGTCGGCGATGCATTCTGCTATAAAGCCAAATTCGGCCGTGTTGAACATCGCGCTTTGCGGTGCCTTTCGGCACGCTGCCAGCAATAGATCGTAACCGGGTTCGCCTTCGGACTTTACCAGTGCATCAAGCGCGAAGCGGTTGCGCCATTCGAGTTCCACGGGTGGCGCTGCGAGAAACAAAGGCCCGCCGAAATCATCGATTGGAAAACCGGCTTGCGCTATGGCCTCTTCAGCGGCAAGGGAAGCCAGTTTCTGCGAAAGTGCTGACGCTCCCTGACTGCTCTCTTCAAGAAAATCCACAGTCCCGGCTATTTGCGTGCGCAAATTGTCGAGTGCAAAACGCGTTATGGTGTGAATGCCGGAAGTTCCCGAGGTCAGAGCTGTCCAGTTTTCTTCCTTGCCTTGTCCAAGCGAGGAGACGACACCAAGACCAGTAATCGCAACCAGGGGGCGACCTAGATGATCAGTATATTTGGACATTGGAATATCCTTTAAACCTTGCTCAGGCGGGCAACGCCTTCACTGCGCGTCGCACCGATGGAAGTCGCGAGTGCACTGGAAATATTAGCCGGACCAGTTGCCTCGTTTTCACTATCAAGCGGGAGAAAGGCTGTCCCATGAAAAACGCTCAATGCGGCGATGGCAACAGCGAGAGGGAATTGTGCCTCGCGCAGATGGCCCGTTTTACTGGAAAGTCCACGAACTGTTGAACTGGAGAAAGCCTCCAGCGCTGCTTTTTCTGCAGACGTGACTTTCTTTGCCCCGGTTGCACCGGAAACAATAAGATCAGCTGCCTTATCCGCACTTGCGGCACCCAGAAGCTTGGAAATCGTTTCGCCAAGGTTTTCGCGGTTGCGGCGAATCTGTGAGCTGTAAATAGCGTCAATGGCAGCGTAAGCGCGAACACCGCGCTTCTTGGCATGGTCTGCACTTTCGAGAACGAGAAAGGCACCGCCGGAGCCTGTGACAATGCCACCGCCCTCGGAATTTTCCCTTTGCCAAACCGGCGACCATCCATCGGTTTTCAACATCTGGTTCAGCTCGAAACCGAGCAGCATGTCGGGATGTTCAGCGTTATAGGAGCCTCCCACGAGGGCGTGGGTGCTTTGGCCGGAACGAATGCGCGAAACCGCTGTGTCTATTGCGGAAATACCCGCACCTTCTTCGCCCATGAATGTGCGTGAAGATCCTGTCACCTTGTGAACAATCGAAATATTGCCCGCAAGGAGGTTGGAAAGCTGTGCCAGGAAAAGCGTCGGACGCAATTCTGTCGACAGTTTTTCGTTCAGCATTGTGCCAAGATCGTTACGTACACGTGCCTCAGCCAGAATTTGCGTGTCGACAGTCACATCGCGTTCGCCGCCGCCCGCCGCTACAACCATATCCATTGTTGCGCAGAGAGCTTCATCGTCCTTGATGCCAGCGTCCTGTAGAGCAAGACCGGCAGTATATGTGCCGATGCGTTGCCAGGTTTCCATCTGTCGCTGATCGCCGCGTTTTGGAATCTGGCTGTTCCAATCGACTTCACCGAGCGGATGCACTGTGTATGGCTTGAATCTTTCACCGTCGATGCGCGGCTTGGCTCCATCGTTGAAAGCTTGCCAATGAGCATCGGCCCCTTCGCCCAAAGAGGAAATGAGTCCGATACCTGTGATAACGACGGTGTTGTTCTGCATTGTCTCGCAACACCGTTGTTACGGTGCATCCGGTTAATGGATATGTCTTAGCGCCCGCGTTGGTCTGCGGATCAGGCTTTCTTGGCGGCGACCAGTTCGTCGATTTTGGCGCAAAGATTCTTCAACACGAAATATTCTTCGGTCGGAACCTTGCCGTCATTGACTTCCTGCGTCCACTGTTCAAGCGGAATCTTGATGCCGAATGCCTTGTCGATGGCGAAAACGATATCGAGAAAATCCAGACTGTCGATGCCAAGATCGTCGATTGTATGGCTTTCCGGCGTGATGCTGTCGCGGTCGATCTCGCTGGTTTCAGCAATAATATCGGCGACTTTGTCGAATGTATCGGACAATTGATTTTCCTTTTGTTTTAGGTGTCTCGTCTAAGACCCTGCGATCTGATGAGCCGGTATCTAGCTTTTTTCGCAGGCGAGGGAAAGACCCAAGAGCATGTGGTAATTAGTCGAATATGATTCTTCCGGCAACGTGAATGGTTTTTCCGTCCTCTGCGGGAGCTGCAACAACAGCCTCGCTGGGCCGGGGTGACACTCCTGTTAGCGCTATTATATTGTTACGATCCGTGAGCAATACCAGATTCCCAGAGCCTTTGAACGAAATGATCGTGGTTCGAATTTGTTCAAGCTGCGTTTCTCTTGCTGTGTCATCGCCAGCCATTGGATCAAGCGGGGCGAATATTTCCATAGGGGATGAACCAAAGGAAAGGCGCGCTGTCTCCCGTGCATTACAAACGGTGCTTGTCAAAACCTTATCGATTCGCACACCGCGGGCAGCAAATCGCGCGCCTAGCTTTTGCGCCAGCTGGTGACCCCGGTCCGAGAGCGTTCGTGCGGCACAATCCGCGGAAGTATCAGATGATGGGCTGAGCGCGCCTGAAGCATCGCCGCCCTGAATGAGGATTGTATAGCCTCCGCGCTGAACTCTTGCCCAAGCGGCATCTGTCGCCTGAGCGGGCACGGATGCGAGGGCGATGCCAAACGTCAGAACCAATCCGGAGTAAAGCCAAAGACTCGATCGATATGCCATTCATTCTCCTTATCAGGCAGATGGGAATTCTGCTCACAAAAATAAAGTGATCGTTTTCCATGCTTGCTCCTCGAAACTTCCGGGCTTATCCCAAGGATCATGAGTCTTATCCAAACAATCATCGTTGTTTTTGGCGTCATCGCTATCGCCTATGCGGCGGCGCATTTCAAATTGCTTGATGAGCGGGTCGGCGATGGTCTTTCCGATTTCGTGTTCATGATTGCAGCGCCGCTATTATTGTTCAGAACCATGGTGACGGCCGACTTTCATGGCGCAGCGCCCTGGTCGCTGTGGATCGCCTATTTCAGCGGTGTCGTTGTGGCCTGGGCCGCGTCGGACCTCGCTATCAAATATATGTTTGGCCGAGATAATCGCGCTGGTGTCGTTGCCGGGGTTTCTGGATCTTTCTCCAATTTGGTTTTCCTTGGAATGCCGCTTGTGCTTGGCGTATTCGGGCAAAACGGCTTTGCGATACTCTCTCTCATTGTCGCCATTCACATGCCGATCATGATGGCAGCATCAATCAGCTTGCATGAAATCGCGATGCGACGGGATGGCGTATTCAGCGGAGAAGCCCATCTGGCGGCGGTCGTGCTTTCGTTCTTCAAGAGCTTGCTGCGAAATCCGTTCGTGCTTGGAATATTAGCCGGATGGATTTGGCGGCTTGTTGGTCTGACGATGCCACAGACAGCGGATGCTCTCATACAAACTCTGGCGAGTGTTGCGGGGCCGGTTGCGCTGTTCGCGATGGGGATGGGGCTGAAGAAATTTGGCGTGTCGGGAAATATTGCCGCAGCGCTCGTCATGTCTGTCATAAAATTATTGCTGATGCCTGCAGTTGTTTTAGGGGCTGTGTGGTTCTTGGGGCTAGCCCCGTTTACCGCAAAAATTGCCGTCGTGGCAGCAGCTTTGCCTGCAGGCGTGAATTCCTATCTCATTGCCACACGCTTTGGAACAGGGCAGGCTTTGGCATCTAACTCAATGGTTATGGCGACTGCTCTGTCTGCGGTGACACTGGCATTCTGGGTTTCAGTTGTTACCTATATATTTGGCTAGCTGCGCCGTTGCAGCTTTTGCCAAAAAGGAGCAGGGTGCTTACGGACCTTGACCCAAGGCTCGATTGCCCAGCGCAATATGGTTATCCTTCACGGAATCCACCTAAAGAGCATAACCCTTCGAACACAGGGAGAATATGATGTTGCAGAAATCCAGCCAGTTCATGAAGCAGGCCAATCTTATCAATGGCGAGTGGATCGCGGCAGATTCGGGCAAGACAATCGATGTCATCAATCCCGCGACAGGGCTCGTCATTGGCACAGTGCCCAATTCGGGTAAGGCCGAAACGAAGCGCGCCATTGACGCGGCAGCGGAAGCCTTCAAAACCTGGCGCAAGACATCGGCGCTGGAGCGCTCAAAGCTGATGCGCAAATTGCACGATGCAATCCTGGACAATCAGGATGCGCTCGCCGAATTGCTGACGCTGGAACAAGGTAAATCACTCGCCGAATCCAAGGGCGAGGTTGGCATGTCTGCCGCTTATATCCTTTGGTATGCTGAAGAGGCTCGTCGTACTTACGGTGATACCGTACCGTCACCTTGGGCTGATCGCCGGATCATGATTACCAAAGAGCCAGTTGGCGTTATCGGCGCTATCACGCCTTGGAATTTCCCCTCTTCCATGCTGGCACGCAAGATTGGCCCGGCCTTGGCTTCTGGTTGTACAGCCGTTGTAAAACCAGCCACGCAGACACCTTATTCAGGTCTTGCATGGGGACTATTATGCGAGCAGGCAGGTATTCCGAAGGGCGTCGTCAATATTCTGACAGGCTCGGCCAGCGAGATTGGCGGCGAAATTACCAGCAATCCCGTCGTGCGTAAGATAACCTTCACGGGTTCTACCGAAATCGGCAAGATTTTGATCAAACAGGCGGCCGATACTGTCAAGAAAGTATCGATGGAACTCGGCGGAAATGCGCCATTCATCGTGTTTGATGATGCGGATGTCGACCGGGCCGTCGACGGCGCCATCATGGCAAAGTTCCGCAACTCCGGACAAACCTGCGTTTGCACAAATCGGTTTCTGGTTCAGGCTGGAATCTACGATAGTTTCGTTGAAAAATTTGCAGCAAAGACTGCAAAGCTCAAGATCGGCAATGGGCTTGAAGCAGGCACCGAACAAGGTCCGCTCATTGATGAAAAGGCCGTCGAAAAGGTTGAGGAATTTATCGCTGACGCAAAACAGAAGGGCGGGAAGATTGTCACTGGTGGCAAGCGCCATTCGCTAGGCGGCAGCTTCTTTGAGCCAACCGTCATTGGCGATGCAAAGCCGGACATGCTTTTCACGACAGAGGAAATCTTTGGCCCCGTTGCTCCTATCTACAAGTTTGAGACGGAGCAGGAAGCAATTGATCTTGCCAACAACACGCAGTTCGGCCTTGCCAGCTATTTCTACACGCAGGATCTTGGGCGTGTGTTCCGTGTTTCGGAAGGTTTGAAATATGGCATGGTCGGCGTCAATGAGGGACTGATCACAACCGTCGAAGCTCCCTTTGGCGGCGTTAAAGAATCAGGTCTCGGCAAGGAAGGCGGGCATCAAGGCATCGAAGATTATCTCGATACCAAATATGTCTGCATTGGTGGGCTTGGTCTTTAGGCTGTTTAGCTCACATCATTCACCTGATGCATTCCGGCGCATCAGGCTGCCTGCGCAATGAATCTTATAAAAGGTTTTAAAGTCAAATGGATACGGAAGTTTTTGGGCATACTGATTCAGGTGAAGCGGTGCATTGCATTACCATTGTTGGCGGTGGCCTGACGGCGAAAGTCCTGACCTGGGGTGCCGTTATTCAGGACCTGCGCCTGAAAGGTCATGAAAGTCCGCTGGTGCTTGGCTATCAGAACTTTGCCGATTACCCCGCCTATTCGCCCTATCTCGGGGCCACGATTGGCCGTTCCATTAATCGCATTCGGGACGGCGAATTGACGATTGATGGCAAAACCTATCAGCTGGAGAAGAATTTCCGCGGCTTGCACAATATTCATGGCGGCACGCTTGGGGCGGGAAAACGTTTGTGGCAGGTTGTGGCCGTTGGGCCGGACTATGTGACGCTGACAATTCATCTGCCCGATGGCGAGGTGGGTTTTCCGGGTAATCTCAACATTACCTGCACCTATATGCTTGAGTCGAAGGGTACTCTGGCCATTCGTATGGATGCAGTCACAGACAAGCCAACCCTATGCAATCTCGCGCATCACAGTTACTTCAATCTGGATGATGGTGGCGCAACTGACGCGCTCGATCATCAGGTACGTATAGATGCGCAGGCCTATCTGCCTACCGATGCTGATCTTCTGCCTGATGGGCGCGTTTTGCCTGTGGCAGGAACCACGCATGATTTTCGTGAATTCAGACCAGTACGGCGTGAAGAAAACGGCAAGCAGGTTATCTATGATAATAATTTTTGTCTGGCGAGCGAGCGGCGCCCGCTATGCCCGGTCGCTTGGGCCAGAGGAGCTAAATCTGGCGTGGAAATGACCGTGTCCACCACCGAGCCGGGTGTGCAGCTTTATGCATCTAATACGCTTGGCGGAAAGCCTGCCATTGGTTTGACCGGAAAAACATACGAAAATTATGCGGCATTGTGTTTCGAAGCGCAGATTTGGCCAGATTCAACACATTTTTCGTACTTCCCGCAGGCGATCCTGCGGCCAGACGAAACATACAGCCAAATGACAAAGTACAGTTTTAAAAAATCTTAGCCAAAGGCCGCGCGCGCTTCGCTCATGGGAGCAAGCGCGCCGTGAAATTCAACCACGCGAGCGGCAACCCTATGGGCACTGGCTGCAGCCTTGACAGGGTCAAAGCCGGCAAGGCGCGAGGCAATGTAGCCGCCATTGAAGCTGTCGCCAGCGCCGGTCGTATCAACTGCCTTGGCAATGGTTGCTGGCACGTTGGTGCGGCGACCATCAGCCACTACAAGCGCTGGCTCCGTGCCATCTTTAACGACGATCTCGCCTACGCCAAAACCGGCTATCCGGTCAGCCGTGTGATCAGGTGTTGCGTCGCCAAAAAGTGCGTTCTCATCCGGAAATGTGGGTAAGGCAATGTCGGTGACGCGAAAGGCATCGCTGAGTACCTGCTGGGCTGTGTCGGCATTTTCCCACAGGCGAGGGCGGTAATTGGCATCGAAGACAATGAGAGATCCCTGTTCGCGTGCGTTTTTGACAGCGTTCAAAACATTTTCACGGTTTTTGGGACTGAGAATACCCATGGTGATCCCGGAGAAATAAACAATCTCACGTCCGGCGAGGCTTTGTGCCAGCGCCTCCGTGTCATCTGCCAGCTGGCGCGCAGCCGCGTCATTGCGCCAATAGGTGAACGAACGCTCGGCCCCGGTCAAACTTATCGCATAAAGTCCCGGGCGGGCACCGGCGATAATCGGACTATTGGCTGTTTGAATACCGTTTTCATTCAGGAATGCGCGCTGCTTCATCGAGAAGGGATCATCGCCGAAAGCCGTGACGTAATCTACGGGATACTCGGTTTTGGTAAGCGCCCGGACATACCAGGTGGTGTTAAGCGTATCGCCTGCGAAACCCATGCGCCATTGGTCGCCATTAGCACCGGACAGCTCAATCATACACTCGCCGATTGCCGCAAAACCACCCATGTCATCTCTCCCGAATATTGGTCGCGCGACTGATATACTAGTGCGATCTGTATGTCATTTCCAAAGTGATGGCTGTCATAATCGTTTCGCCATGGCATGTTAGTCGGCGAATGCGCATGCAGGAGGAAATGATGACGCGGATTACGTCGATAGAACAACTTGAAGCCATTTATAGCGGTGTAAGTGAAGCCTCGACTGCCAAAGTGGCAGATCGAATCACGCCGGATTATCGCTTGCTGATCGAAGGATCGCCATTCGTTGCTTTTGCCACGAGTGGTCCGGAAGGGCTGGATTGTTCTCCGCGTGGTGATCTAGCCGGGTTTATCCGGGTACATGACGAGAGAACGCTAATGATGCCGGATCGGCGGGGCAACAACCGTATTGATTCGCTGCGAAATATCGTCCGTGACCCGCGTGTGGCTCTGTTGTTTCTCATTCCCGGTTTGACGACGACCTTTCGAGTCAATGGCCGTGCCTATATCGAAACGGATCAGGTAGTGCTTGAGAGTTTCAATGTGGACGGCAAGGCGCCACGATCCGTCACCGTCATTGAGGTCGAAGAGGCCTATTTCCAATGTGCCCGCGCGCTTATTCGTTCGGAGCTTTGGAATCCATCAAAACATCGTTCTCCGAAGGAGTTTCCGACGCCGGGCCAAATCCTTGCCGCGTTGAGCGAAGCGCGCTTTGATGGTGATACCTATGACCGCGAATGGCCGGAGCGGGCCGCAAAAACCATGTGGTAGCAGGAGCAAGGTTTGCTCTAAAGAGATGACTGTCTGCCGATGGCAATTTCCATGCGGTCGGCAGAAAAGTGCGTTGTTGCGTATTCAACAGGCCGTCCATCCATATCGACATTGACGGCTGTTGCGACGATAACAATGGCGCCAGGCGAAAGCTTCAAGTGTCGCAGATCCTCAGCATCAGCATGCCGGGCTCCGATAATCGTTGACTGACGCAGATAGTCATCAATTCCTGCCCGTTTAAACGCTGCGGTAACCGAACCGGTCGCACGATAATCCTCGATGATATTTGGCACACGCGCAGCATCGAACCAGGATGTGGCGCAAGAGATGGGATTGTTATCTGCTGTGTGCATCGTATCAATTCTGATGACCATGCCGGAGTGCATTCCAAGCGCAGAGGCAACTTCCGCTGTAGGCTCCTCCAGCGACGACCCAAGCAGCACACCCTTTGTCTCGCGAACCTGTGTTGAGAGAATTTCCGAAAACCTCGTGCGTTCACCAATTCGATAGGTGAGCTTTTTGGCATTGGCGACGAATGTCCCGCGCCCTTGTTCAGCTCGAAGCACGCCTTCCTTCGTTAATGCGGCTATTGCGCTGCGGATTGTATGACGATTGACGGAAAACCGGGTTGCAAGCTCCACCTCAGGCGGCATGCGCACGCCACTGGCCATTTTGCCCGCTGAAATATCGCCCCTGATCTGATCGGCAATCTGCCGCCAGACAGCAACGCCACTATTCCTGGTTATCAAATGGCTTGAACGCATGCTTTGTCATGCTCCTGTCATTGACGGGTATTATAACCACGCTTATTGTCTAGTTGTATATATAAATAGACAAATTGCTGTGAGGTGTCAATGCGCAATGCAAATTTGAAAACGGGTAAGGAACCCGATGTAACAGCTGAGATTGCAGATTCCAGCCGCAAAGCGGCTATGGCGCTTCTGGCGCAAGCAACCGTGCAGGAAATGCGGCAGTTCTGGGAGCGCTGGGAAAACAAGCCAGCAGTGGAAACTCTGCGCGGTCCTGAAACCGGCCTGGTCATGGTGCGTGGACGCATCGGCGGTGGTGGCGCAGCTTTCAATCTGGGCGAGGCGAGCGTGACGCGAGCGACCATAAGGCTCGATAATGGCGCGGTCGGTCATGCCTACGCGCTCGGGCGTTCAAGCGAGAAAGTAAAGCTCGCTGCAGTCTTTGATGCGATCTGGCAGGAGCCAGCCCATCGCCAAGCAGTTGAAGACAACGTGCTTGCTCCAATCGCGCAGCGTTTGAATGAAGGGCTTGAACTGAAGCGGGCTGAGACCGCTGCAACCAAGGTCGATTTTTTCACTATGGTGCGAGGAGATGATTGATGCGCGCAGCAACTCAGGTTTTTGAAGGCGGGTTCGCCGACACGGTTTTAAACTCGCAGGAGATTTTTCGGGCATTGATGGACGCTATGGCCAATCCGGGCCGTGTCATTTCCGTCGGTGATCTGGCTCTTGCTCCATCGCCCTTATCGCCGGCGATAGCTTCGATTGCAGCCACGTTGTTGGATCATGATGCGGTCGTCTGGTGTGACAAGCCAGTGAAAGCATCGCAGGACGCTATCGGCTGGCTGAAGTTCCATACTGGCGTTGAGCTCACGAATGATCCTTCCCAGGCCGATTTTGCTTTGGTCAGCGACATCGAAAACATGCCGTCTTTTGATTCATTTGCCAAAGGCACGTCTGAATATCCGGATCGTTCGACCACAATCATTTTGCAGGTGACCGGTTTTGATGGTTCGCAAGAATTGACCCTCGAAGGTCCTGGAATCAAGGATAATGCGGTCTTTGCGCCGAATGAGCTTCCTAGAATGTTTATTGAACAATGGGCAGCAAATCGTGGCGTCTTTCCGCGTGGTATCGACCTGATCTTTGCTGGCAATGGCGCGCTTGCCGCTTTGCCGCGAACCACCCGCATTTCGAAGAAGGAGGCTTAGGCCATGTATGTTGCTGTTAAAGGCGGCGAAGCCGCCATTCGCAATGCGCACAAGCTTCTGGCAGACCGCCGCCGTGGTGATCGCTCCGTTCCGGCTATCGGCCTCGATCAGATTGTTGAACAGCTGGCGCTCGCAGTTGATCGTGTGATGGCTGAAGGTTCGCTCTACGATACCGAGCTTGCTGCGCTCGCTGTGAAACAGGCTCGCGGCGATATGATTGAGGCGATTTTCCTCGTTCGGGCTTACCGGACGACCTTGCCGCGTTTCGGCTATACAAAGCCGGTCGAGACATCGCAGATGGCTATTGAACGCCGCATTTCCGCAACATTCAAGGATCTGCCAGGCGGTCAATTGCTGGGTCCGACCTTCGATTATACGCACCGCTTGCTCGATCCTGAACTTGCGGAAGATGGGTCAGTTGATCTGCCGGATCAACGCATCGAGGCCCATGAACATATGCCGCGTGTGACCGATATTCTCGGCCATGACGGCATGATCGAAGCTGATGGTGATATGCCTGAGGGAGCTCAAACGGGCGATTTGACCCGCGAGCCTTTGACCTTTCCGCTTGAGCGGGATTTGCGATTGCAGGCTCTGGCGCGCGGCGATGAGGGTTTTCTGCTGGGCTTGGCCTATTCCACCCAGCGCGGCTACGCGCGTAGCCATCCTTTTGCCGGTGAAATTCGCATTGGTGAGGTTGAAGTGGAACTCGAAGTCGCCGAACTTGATTTTCCACTAACGCTTGGCCGCATTCGTCTTACCGAATGCCAGATGGTCAATCAGTTCAAAGGATCATCCAAGCAGCCGCCCCAATTCACGCGTGGCTACGGTCTTGTTTTCGGCCAAAGCGAGCGCAAGTCGATGTCCATGGCTCTTTGCGACCGCGCATTGAGGGCGCGGGAGCTTGGTGAAGATATCACCGCTGCGGCGCAGGATGAAGAATTCGTCATTTCACATAGCGACAATGTCCAGTCGACGGGTTTCGTCGAGCATCTGAAATTACCGCATTATGTGGATTTCCAAGCGGAACTCGATCTCGTGCGCCGTATGCGTAGTGGACATGAAAGCCAAAAGAACGAAATCAGTGAGGCTGCAGAATGAACTCAGTCGCCACCGCCTCCATCACCTCCGCCATCGGAGTCGCCCCAGCTGTCGCTGCTGCCGGAAACACCAGTGTCGCCGCTATCGTTATTCAATTTTTTTCGGTTCTTGTTGCGCTGCTCGATTGCGGCAAGCGCTACGATGAAAACAAAAACACCAGTAAAAAGATAAAACTCAATATCTCCCGTCATGCATCCCTACGTTTTGCAGTTCAAACCAAAGGATCAAAACTCCGTGGTTTTGCGCAAACCAACTCCTTTGAGGCTATGACAAAATGACCGAGCTTGCCACCTACAATTTTGCTTATCTTGATGAGCAGACCAAGCGGATGATCCGCCGGGCTATTCTCAAAGCCATTGCCATACCTGGATATCAGGTGCCGTTTGCCAGCCGCGAAATGCCCATGCCCTATGGGTGGGGTACTGGCGGCGTACAGGTAACGGCTGCGATCATCGGCCCGAAGGACACGCTGAAAGTAATCGATCAAGGCGCTGATGACACAACGAATGCGGTTTCAATTCGTGCCTTTTTTCAAAAGGTTGCCAATGTTCCAGTGACCACGAAGACCACAGAAGCAACAATTATCCAGACGCGCCATCGCATTCCAGAAACGGCGCTCGCCGCTGGTCAGACGCTGGTTTATCAGGTGCCAATTCCAGAACCTCTGCGTTTTCTTGAGCCGCGTGAAACCGAAACGCGCAAAATGCATGCGCTGGAGGAATATGGGCTCATGCATGTGAAGCTCTACGAAGATATCGCTCGCCACGGCCATATTGCGACCACCTATGCCTATCCGGTGAAGGTCGAGGGGCGTTATGTGATGGACCCATCTCCGACACCCAAATTCGACAATCCCAAGATGCATAACTCGCCAGCCTTGCAGCTTTTCGGTGCAGGGCGGGAGAAGCGGATTTATGCAATTCCTCCCTATACACAGGTCGTCAGTCTCGATTTTGAAGATCATCCTTTCGAGATTCAGAAGTTTTCGCAGCCATGTGCTCTTTGTGGTGCCAAGGGCAGCTATCTCGATGAAGTCATTCTCGACGATAAAGGAGGCAGCATGTTCGTCTGTTCCGACACGGATTTTTGTGAAGAACGGCAGGCCGCAGGGCATCGCGGTGAATTATCGGCACCACAGGCGGAGGCAGCAGAATGAGCGATATACCACTCTTGAAGGTTGGGGCATTATCGAAATTTTACGGAAGCCGTATCGGCTGCAAGAATGTTTCGTTTGAGCTTTTTCCTGGCGAAGTGCTGGCCGTCGTTGGCGAATCCGGGTCCGGTAAAACCACGTTGCTCAATTGTCTGGCTACGAGACTTGCGCCTTCTGCTGGAACGGTCGAGTACCGCATGCGCGACGGGCATTTCCGTGACCTCTACCGCATGGGCGAGGCAGAACGGCGCTTCCTGATGCGTACCGACTGGGGTTTTGTTCACCAGAATCCCGCTGATGGCTTGAGAATGACCGTGTCTGCGGGCGCAAATGTTGGCGAGCGGCTGATGGCCGTTGGTGACCGGCATTATGGCAATATACGCGCTACAGCCACCGATTGGCTGGGCCGCGTTGAGATTGCAGGGGACCGCATTGACGATCAGCCGCGCGACTTTTCCGGCGGTATGCGCCAGCGCCTGCAGATTGCACGCAATCTTGTTACCAACCCGCGTCTCGTTTTCATGGATGAACCGACGGGTGGGCTGGACGTTTCGGTGCAGGCAAGGCTTCTTGATCTGCTCCGCGGTCTTGTCAGCGATCTTGGCCTGGCAGCGATTGTCGTGACCCATGATCTGGCCGTAGCTCGTCTTCTCTCACATCGTATGATGGTGATGAAGGACGGTCACGTCGTGGAAACGGGCCTTACCGACCGCGTTCTGGACGATCCGCAGGCGCCATACACGCAGCTTCTTGTCTCCTCCATTCTACAGGTTTGACCATGCCGACACCTCTCGTTGTTTCCGATGTTGCCAAGAGCTTCACCATGCATTTGCGTGACGGCATTTGCTTGCCGGTCGTGGCCAATGTTTCCTTCTCCATTAAAGCAGGGGAATGCGCGGTGCTGGGTGGTCCTTCCGGTGCGGGTAAAAGCTCGATTCTCAAGATGATCTATGGCAATTATGCTGCCGATACCGGCCAAATCATCGTGCCTTACCGGGACAGGTTGGTTGATGTTGCGGCGGCAGACGCGCGCACAATGCTTGGCATTCGACGCGATCTGATTGGCTATGTAAGCCAGTTTCTGCGCACTGTGCCGCGCGTTTCTGCCCTTGATGTTGTAGCTGAGCCATTAGTGGCACGCGGCATTGATCGCGATGAAGCGCGCGAAAAGGCAGCCGCTCTTCTCGCGGGGCTTAATTTGCCGGAACGGTTGTGGTCACTGCCGCCGGCGACATTTTCGGGTGGCGAGCAGCAGCGCGTTAATATCGCTCGGGGCTTTATCACGGATCATCCCATTTTGTTGCTTGATGAGCCTACCGCATCACTCGATGCCAGAAACCGCGATGTTGTGGTTTCAATGATCCGCGACAAGAAAAATGTGGGCGTTGCAATGCTTGGCATCTTCCACGATGACGATGTGCGCGAAGCAGTCGCTGACAGGATTATCGATGTCACGGCGTTTTCGGCTCAAATCGGAGTGGCCGCATGAGTCGTCTGTCTGAAATACCTTTGGTGCATGAAACCGCAACGGTTCAGGATTCCACGCTGGGCCGTTACACGGAAGTTTCCGAGCGTTGCCGCATAAGCGAAGCTACGCTCGGCGACTATTCCTACATTATGCAGGATGGCGCCGTCTGGTGTGCGAAGATTGGCAAATTCGCCAATATTGCAGCCAGCGTTCGTATCAACGCGACCAACCACCCGACATGGCGTCCGACACTGCATCATTTCACCTATCGTTCCGCCGAATATTGGGATGATGCGGGAGTCGACGACGAGTTTTTTGAATGGCGTCGGTCAAATCTTGTCACCATTGGGCACGATGTGTGGATCGGTCACGGATCAACAATCCTGCCCGGAGTGACTGTTGGTGACGGGGCGGTTATCGGTGCTGGAGCCGTCGTCTCGAAGGATGTTGCGCCCTACACAATTGTTGGCGGTGTTGCGGCCAAAAAAATCCGGGACCGATTTGATCCCCATACTGCGGAGCGTCTGCAAAGGTTGGCCTGGTGGGATTGGGATCACGCAAAATTACGTGCTGGGCTGGATGATTTCCGCACATTGGAGATCCAGGAATTCCTGGAAAAACATCACGTTTAGATACAGCCCAAAGTTGTCACGAAACTGAGACAAAACTGCCATTGCAGGTTCACATAAACCCTCTACCACAGGCTGACGCCAACAGAGGTTAATTGATGCTGAAAATCGAAAACGTGACGCGGCGCTTTGGCAATAATATCGCCATAGACAACGTCAATGTAGAAATTCCGCAGGGTCAGATGGTTGGCATTATTGGCCGGTCGGGAGCGGGTAAATCAACGCTGCTGCGCATGATCAACCGACTGATCGATCCGTCGGAAGGTGCCATCATTTTTGAAGGCACGGATGTTGCGAAATTGCGTGGCAGCAATCTGCGGAATTGGCAGCGCGATTGCGCAATGATTTTCCAGCAATTCAATCTTGTGCCTCGTCTTGATGTTCTCACCAATGTCCTGCTTGGCCGTCTCAATCACCGTTCGACAATCAAAAGCCTTCTGGGCATTTTTTCGCGTGAAGAACGCGCCATGGCCATAGCCGCGCTTGAGCGGTTGGATATTGCAAAGACGGCCCTGCAGCGCGCCGGCACGCTTTCCGGCGGCCAGCAGCAGCGTGTCGCTATCGCCCGCGCCTTGATGCAGAATCCCAAAGTCATTCTGGCGGATGAGCCTATCGCCTCGCTGGACCCGCGCAATGCGCAAGTGGTTATGGAATCACTGCGTGATATCAATGAGCGCGAGGGCCTTACGGTCATAACCAATCTGCATACGCTCGATACGGCGCGTCATTTTTGCCAGCGGATCATCGGTATGCAAGGAGGCAAAATCGTATTCGACGGCGGGCCGGACGACCTGACGGAAATGGCTGCTCGCCGGATTTACGGTGCTGACGGCCTCAAGGACGCATTTTCAGAAGCTATTACATCGACCAGTATTTCGCGCGGCGCGCCAAAACCCATTCCCGAGCTTGAGGCTATTCTGGCCGCTCGCTGAGAGATCGTCTAGCCCACGTCACGGGCAACCATGAACAGATCACAAACTCAAACAGACGTTTGACAGGAGAGACCAATGTTGCTCAAAAAAGCCCTTCTTGGTGCGATCGCAATCGGCGCAATGCTTGCCGGTTCGATGGCTCGTGCAGAAAACCTCGAAACATTCCGCGTTGGCATTATCGGCGGTGAGAATGAAGCTGATCGCCTGCGCAATTATCAGTGCATTGTAGACCAGCTGCCAAAGGTACTTGGCGTAAAGAACGTCAAACTATTTCCTGCTACGGACTATGATGGCGTTATCCAGGGCTTGCTCGGCGGTACGTTGGATTATGCAGAGCTTGGCGCATCTGGTTTCGCAAAAATCTATCTCGCAAACCCGAAGGCTGTTGAACCAATCCTGACAACAGTCCAGACAGACGGCGCCACCGGCTATTATTCGATCATGGTTGCCCGCAAAGATAGCGGCATCAAGACGTTAGCCGACATGAAGGGTAAAAAGCTGGGTTTTGCTGATCCAGACTCAACCTCCGGTTATCTTGTTCCAGTTACGGCTCTGCCAAAAGACATCAAGACCTCTGTGAAGGATTACTTCAGCGAAACCGGCTTTGGTGGCGGACACGAAAATCTTGTGCTTGCTGTCAAAGATGGCAAGTTTGATGCTGGTACGACTTTCGGTTCGGGTGTTGGCAAGTTCGATGAAGGCTATACCTCCGGCAATTTGCGCAAGATGGTCGATAAGGGCATTATCGACATGAAGGATTTTGTGGAATTGTGGAAGTCACCATTGATTCCAAATGGCCCGATAGTCGTCCGTACTTCGCTAGACAGCGACATGAAGACAAAGTTTAAAAACTTCATGATGGAACTTCCAAAGTCAGATCCAGCCTGCTTTGCAGCAACGATGGGCGGCGATTTCAAAGGCTACACAGAAGTAAACACTGAATTCTACCAACCCATCATTGACGCTCGTAAGGCGCAGATCGGCGGTTAATTCAATCACCCTTTCACGGCCAGATCACTTGATCTGGCCGTGATTTTTTATGCTCTGGAAGGATAAGCCCATGAGCCGCGCCAATTCGACAGAACTAACGCCTGAAGGAATAGAGATCGAGCGTCATTGGCAAGAACTTGCCAGCCGTCGCCGTGCATATTCCTGGTTGATCGGCATTGGCTTGCTCATTGCTGTTTCGGGTTCGCTTTGGTTTGCAAACGAGTCAAATGCGGGCAAGTTCTTTGACCGGCTGCCACATTTCTTCGATTTCGCTGGGGATTTGATTCCGCGCGATGGGTGGGAAGTCTGGCGCGCCTTGTTCGATCTGCCATCACCCTATTTCGATGGAAGCTTGAAATTCGACTACCCGGAGGGCCGGGTTTACATTTTCAGTGGGCTCTACATTCCCGAATATTTCTACAAAATGCTGGAGACGCTCAATATCGCGATCATCTCGACATTGGTGGGAGCGTTTTTCGGTTTCCTTCTTTGTTTTCTTGCGGCCAAAAACCTTGTGAAGAGCAAGCTGATAAGGTTTGCCGCGCGTCGCTATATGGAAATTCTGCGCGCCTTTCCCGAGATAGTCATCGCTGGGTTCTTCGCCGCGATTCTTTCGCTGGGGCCTATACCCGCTATGTTCGCCGTCGGCATTCACACCATCGGTGCGCTTGGCAAGCTATTCTTCGAAGTTGTCGAGAATGCTGACATGAAGGCAGATGAAGGCCTGCGCGCAGCTGGTGCCAATTGGTTCGAGCGAGTTGGCTTTGGAATTGTCCCACAAGTCATGCCGAATTTCATGTCCTATGCTTTGTTGCGTCTGGAAATCAATGTGCGTGCCTCCACAATCATCGGTGCGGTTGGTGGCGGGGGCATTGGTGAAGAATTGCGCCTTTCCATCGGGCGTGGTCATCAAGCAAAGACACTGGCAATTATATTGCTGCTTTTGGCAACGATTATCGCCGTCGATCAATTTTCTGCCTGGCTCCGGCGACGCCTTGTTGGCAATCAGGCTTTCGCTTTCGGAGGCAAACAGTCATGAGCGCTATAACCTCCCTGAATGTTGCTGACTTCGAAGCCCGCTACCCCGATGTATTCAACCCTTCGATTTTGAAGCGCTTCATGCCCTTGATTATAGGGGCTGGTGTGGTGCTTTATGTTATCTATTGTTGGTGGTTTTTTTCCATCGGCACGGTGCTTGCATCAGGCCAATGGCAGCGGGCTGAAATTTATGCTCGCGACTGGGTGTCTTATGCGATCCGCACAACAGTCCGTATGGGCGCTGAGGGGACAACTATCAGCTATCCGCGGTTTTCAGAGCTTGGTGACAATCCGAAGCCGGATTGGGCGATCAAGCAAGGCAATGATGTCACGATAACATTCGGCACGGGTAAGTCGCTTCAGATCACCCCGACACAGGTTATTGCTACGCGCGGCAGTGAGAAACTCCTCGTGCTCATTGAGCCCGATGGTGCCAAACCTCAGGGAGCTTTGCCTGATTGGGCATCGCTCAAGGAAGATCAGGTCACGGTCAATTTCGGCTTTGCCGGAACCGCCGATATTATTCCAGAGCGGGTCGTTGTCAGCCGACGTTTCTTCGGCTGGGCAAATTTTGTCTTCGATACTGCTTCGCCCTTCTGGAACAAATCCCTTGGCGAAGTCGCATCCATGATTGTCAGCGGCGAGCGTATAAAGCCGGAAATGTCCAATGCTGCACTGGCATTCGACAATATCTGGTACAACTCCTCCTGGCAGCATGGCGATGTCTGGACCAAGCTCCTGCAGACCATTGTCATGGCATTTGTCGGGACCTTGCTTGCAACGCTTGTGTCGTTCCCGTTGGCCTTCATAGCCGCACGCAATATCATGCCGAACTTCTTTGCAAATCAGATCACAAAGCGGTTTTTCGATTTTCTCCGTTCGGTCGATATGCTGATCTGGGCATTGTTCTTTACGCGCGCCTTTGGTCCGGGACCGCTTGCCGGTATTTCCGCTATCTTTTTCACCGATACGGGTACGCTCGGAAAAGTTTATTCCGAAACGCTGGAAAACATTGATGACAAGCAGCGCGAAGGCGTCAAATCTGTTGGGGCGGCGCCCGTAAATGTTCAGCGGTATGGCGTCTTACCGCAGGTACTGCCGGTTTTCGCCAGCCAAGCGCTTTATTTCTGGGAGTCAAACACACGGTCGGCCACCATTATCGGTGCGGTTGGCGCAGGTGGTATCGGACTGAAACTTTGGGAGGCGATGCGCACCAATACCAATTGGCATAATGTTGCCTATATGGTCGTGCTTATCCTCGCGGTGATCTTTATCTTTGATAGCATTTCCAATGCACTGCGCTCCCGCCTGATGGGAAAGCAACAATGAAATTGGCGACGTTCAAAGGCTTGTCATAATCGGAGCGTAACGCGACACTGCTCCGGAGGAATCAAAATGCGCTATGCGATTTATTTTACACCGCCTTCCAGCGATCCATTGTTGAAAGTGGCGGCTAACTGGCTTGGCCGGAATGCCTTTACCGGGCAGCCGGTGCGTCCGCCACAAATTCGCAACCTGGCGCATGAGGAAGTAACGAAGCTTACGGAATCCGCCCGACGTTATGGGTTCCATGCAACGCTCAAGGCACCCTTTCATCTGGCCGAAGGGGTGGAGGAACGGGAGCTCCTGTCCGCATTGATGCATTTTGCGTCCTCCATGCGACCGGTAGAGATTCCCAAGCTGAAGATTGCAAATCTTGACGGTTTCTTTGCTCTGGTTCCTGAAGAACCCGTGGCGAAGCTAAACCAGTTGGCCAATGATATTGTCGTTGCATTTGATCGTTTTCGCGCGCCGCCCAGCGTGGCGGAAATCGCAAGGCGAAATCCTGAGAAAATGAGTGTTTCGGAGCGGCGTAATCTTGAACAGTGGGGGTATCCTTATGTGTTCGATGATTTCCGTTTTCACATGACGCTTACCAATCCCGTTGCGGAGCAAGAGCGGGAAAAGATCGCTCAAATGCTGAGCGAATTTCTGGAGCCTGTTCTCGAAGAGCCTGTTGAGATCAACAATATCGCATTGTTTATCGAGGCGGAGCCCGGTGCCCCATTCGAAGTACATTCCCTGCATCCCTTGGCAGGAACGAACATAAGAAAGACCGCTTGAAATGTCCGCCGAACTTGTATTGAACAACGCCAAAATCGTTCTGGAAAATGAAGTAATTCCCGGTTCCGTCCTTATCCGCGACGGTAAAATCGCCGATATTTCGAACACCTCCGCATCGGGCGGAGAAGATTTCGAAGGCGACTATCTTATTCCTGGGCTGATTGAGCTGCACACGGACCATCTTGAAGGCCATTACATGCCGCGCCCCAAGGTCCGCTGGAATCCTATTGCTTCCGTCCTAGCCCATGATGCGCAGATTGCCACATCGGGTATCACCACCGTGCTCGATGCCTTGCGCGTCGGTATGGATGAAGATGCCGAAATGACGCCGCAGGAAATCCGTAAGCTGGCGGATGCAATAGAAGACAGTGTGCAGCAGGATCGCCTGCGCGCTGATCACTATTTTCATCTGCGCTGCGAGGTGTCGGCGGCTGACTGCCTGGATGGATTTGCATTTTTCGAAAATGACAACCGGGTTCGTCTCGCATCGCTCATGGATCACGCACCGGGTCAGAGGCAGTTTGTCAATCTTGAGACCTACGCAACCTACTACCAGCGTAAGCTGAAATTATCCGATGTTGAGTTTAATGCATTCTGCGAAAAGCGGATGGCGCAATCGGCGACGAATTCCGGTCCCAACCGCAAAGCTATTTCAGATTTTTGCCGTGACCATGGTATCGTTCTTGCCAGTCATGACGATGCGACGGGCGCGCATGTTGATGAGGCGGTCGAGCAGGGTATTCAGGTTGCCGAGTTTCCAACGACTCTTGAAGCCGCAGCTGCATCCAAACAGGCGGGTCTTTCAGTGCTGATGGGCGCGCCGAATGTTGTTCGCGGCGGTTCGCATTCGGGCAATGTTTCGGCGCGAGAGCTTGCCGAGCATGGATATCTGGATATCCTCTCGTCGGATTACATTCCGTTCAGCCTTATCCAATCGACATTCTTCATGAGCGAGACTGTCGATAATATTACGCTTCCCGAGGCTATCCAGCTTGTGACCAGAAATCCGGCCAAGGCCGTAGGGTTCGAAGATCGTGGTGTCATCGAGATTGGCAAGCGCGCGGATCTTGTTCGCGTTCGCGTCGATGAGCACATCCCGGTGGTGCGTACAGTATGGCGCGAAGGCCGAAGAGTGGTGTGATGACAGCTTCTGCTTCAATAGAGCGCTTGCTTGACCCTGCAGCTGACTACGTTCGAAATGGCGTATTTGTTGCGGTCGTCGGTCCAAGTGGTGCCGGTAAGGATACCATTATCGACTATGCTCGAATGGTGTTAAAAGATGAGCCGGGATTTCATTTTGTACGCCGCGTGGTAACTCGCCCATCGTCCGTCGATGCGGAGGATCATGATACGTTGAGTGAGGCGGAGTTCTCGAAGGCGTTGCAATCGGGTGCTTTTTCGCATCAGTGGGAAGCGCATGGCCTATGCTATGGTTTGCCTAAATCCGTCCATGATGAAATCCGGCTGGGAGCTGTCGCAATAGCAAATGTTTCGCGCGGTATCGTTCCGAAGCTTCGTGCGACCTACGCAAATTTTGCCGTAGTCCACATTACGGCTTCGCACGAGGTGTTGGCTAAGCGGCTCGCGGCGCGAGGCAGGGAAAGTGCCGACGAAATTCAACGTCGCTTGATGCGGGCTGGTGCAAATCCTTGCGATCCTTTGGACGCCATCATGATTGACAATTCCGGGGACGTGGCAAAAGCCGGAGGCGAATTCGTTGCGCTGCTGAGAAAGATGGCGGTGAAAGCGGCAATCTCCGAACAGGTTTGAGCCACACAGCTGCTGGAGTGGACATTTGTGCCTCAGGATATTATGTGAATGCATAACAACATATCCGAAACCAGACAGCGAAAAAAATGCCAGTTAGCAGTGCTTATGGCGCCAACCGCTTCGCGGTAGCGCCGATGATCGACTGGACAGACAGGCATTGCCGGACTCTGCATCGCCAGTTCACGCGCTATTCTCTGCTTTATACCGAGATGATCGTTGCCGATGCTGCCATCCACGGAGATCGGGAGCGGATACTGGGTTTTGCGAATGAGGAACAGCCGGTTGCGTTGCAATTGGGTGGCTCTGACGCTGCCAAGCTGGCGGAAGCTGCTCGCATTGGCGAAGCAATGGGATATGTGGAAATCAACCTGAACGTAGGCTGCCCGTCAGACCGGGTTCAATCGGGAACATTTGGCGCTTGCCTTATGAAAACGCCGGAGATCGTTGCGCAGGCCGTTCTTGCCATGAAGCGGGCGGTCGATGTCCCGGTTACCGTTAAGTGCCGCATTGGTGTCGATGATCAGGATACAGAGATAGCGTTGAACAATTTGGCGAAAGCCGTGTTCGACGCTGGTGCCGATGCTCTGTGGGTTCATGCCCGCAAGGCTTGGTTGAAGGGGCTTTCACCAAAGGAAAACCGCGATATTCCGCCATTGGACTATGATCGCGTCTACCGGCTTAAGCAGCAATATGTGAATCAATTCATTGGGATAAACGGCGGTATTCAGACCATCAGCGAAGGCCTTCAGCATTTGAATCATGTTGATGGCGTGATGCTCGGCCGGGCTGTCTATCATAACCCGATGATGCTCGCTGAAGTTGATACTGCCATTTACGGCAATGAGAACGGCCCGGCGTCGATCGATGCCATTATTGATTATATGTGCCATTATGCGGATAGGCATATAGCGGCTGGCGGGCGATTGTCTCACATAGCGCGCCATATGGTCGGGCTGTTTCATGGCGCTGCCGGTGCGCGGCGCTGGCGGCAAATCTTGTCAACAGAAGCCAATCAAACAGGTGCGACCAGCAATGTCATACGCCGCGCCTATGCGGCTGTTCAGAATGCTGCCATCGAAAAAGCGGCCTAATCAGTCAGGACCAGCCGGTCCCCCCGAACTGAAAAACCACTGAGTGTGTTAAGAAAGTTCATGCCAAGCAAGCTGCCGTCCATACGGCCATCTTGCGTTACCATGGCGCGCATATTCCGCCGCTCGATATCGCCAATTTTTATACTGTCGATTGTGATGTTTGCAGCATTTGCAAGGCCGTTAGCCGTCATAACGGGCGTGCTGTAGTTAAGTTTATCCGGATCGATACCCGCTCTGCGTGCATCATCTGCCGAAAGCACGATGGACGACGCGCCGGTGTCAATCATGAAGGGTACGGTTTCGCCATTAACCTGTCCGCGCACTTCGAAGTGCCCGTTTTCTGCCTTGGCCAGCGTTACAGAAACCAGTCCATCTCCATCCCGCATGGAAATCGGGCTGCCGGGTATCAGGCCCGCGGTAATACGATGGCCAACATCCTGCAATTCATAGCGATATTGGTATCCGGTCACGAGGGTGAGAATAATAACGATCCATACGGCGAGGTTGCGCAAGGAATGGCTGAGCGGAATTCCCGAACCCAATAGCGCAGACCCGACAACAACGCCCAATATGCCAAAATAGGCCAGGCGCGCGAATGAATCATTGGCAATGCCGAATGTCGAACCCGCATCATTGTTTGTTACCAGTAGCAACAGGACAATGCCGATAAGAGCGATGGCGATCCAAAACACACGCATTCTATTGCTCCTGCTTTTCCCGCGCCATGCGAGTGCGACGGGTTTCCCGGCGCGGGCGCCGTTCCAGCGTGGCGAGGCGGGCAGGGAGCGTGGCCATGATGGAGTGGCGATTATCCGCAGACATCATGATCCATCCGGCGATTTCATCGCGCGTACGTCCACAGCCGAAACAATAGCCGGTCTTTATGTCGATCGCGCATACGAGAATGCAGGGTGACTCAATACTCATACAGCAAATCTGGTGCGATTAGAGGGCAATGACAAGCCCAAGCTGCAGCGTAATTGCAGTCAATTGCTGTATGGCTCCCAGCGTATCGCCGGTTTGCCCGCCAATTTTATCCCGGCACAGTCTGCTGAACCCGAAAAATACCAGAGTAGTTAAAGCGGCAGCAAGGGTAATCGCCAAAAGCCCGCCAGCAATACCGAATGTGATGACCCCGATAATGGCGGCAGAAATGAGCGCGAAATTGGCTGCTGATGCATCGGGTATTCCGGCTGTGTCAGCAACGCCACCATTTCGCGCCGAGGGCAGGATTTGCCAGAATTTTACCAATAATCCGCGGCTGGCAGCTTCCGTTCCGATCACGATAAGAACGACTTGAAACAGACTGACTTCATCAATGATGGTTGCCAGTAGCGCTATCCGCAGCAAGATCGTCAGAATCAGTGCCAATGTGCCATAGGAACCGTTGCTGGAGTCTTTCATGATCTCCAGGCGGCGTTCCGCCGTCGCGCCGCCAAAAAAGCCATCAGCCACATCTGCCAAGCCGTCTTCATGCAGTGCGCCGGTGGCCACGATCAGCGCCGTAACAGCAAGGATTGCGCTAATACTCTCTGGAAGGTCAAAGGCATTGCAAATCAGAATGATTATTACGGCAGGCAAAGACAGAACGACTCCAGCCAAGGGAAACCCGCGCACACTGTCTGCCAGCTTCCCGCTAAATCTATCGAACCAGCTTGACGCGACGCTTATGCGAGAAAGAAATGCCAGCGAGCGCATCATATCTGTGATCAGGTCCATGTTGCACACCTTGGTTGACAGGTCGCGACACTCTGCGCCGAACGTTGACCTTTGCGTTTTCCCATACAGCGCTTATAGGACGGGTAAATCTGATTTGCCATGAAGAGTTGACCGCAAGGAACATCATGACCACTGGCCTGCCATTTGACGACTTCCGCACCCTTATCGAAACTTTGCCTGGCCCGGATGACGCGGCTGTTGCAGTCGTTCGCAAACGCGACTCCATGTTGACCAAACCGCCGGGCGCGCTGGGGCGTCTAGAAGAAATTGTTGAGTGGCTTGCAGCATGGACAGGAAGGTCGCAGCCGCAGGTGACACGGCCATTGGTTGCTGTTTTTGCCGGAAATCACGGTGTTACCGCAAAAGGCGTTTCACCATATCCATCGTCTGTAACGGCCCAAATGGTTGAAAATTTTGCTGCTGGCGGCGCTGCTATCAACCAGATTTGCATTGCCAATGATCTCGGCTTGAAAATCTTTGATCTAGCGCTGGAATATCCAACCGCCGATATCACTGAAGATGCCGCGATGGACGAAAAGACCTGCGCCGCAACCATGGCATTCGGTATGGAATCGATTGCAGGCGGTACTGATCTGCTTTGCATTGGCGAAATGGGAATTGGCAACACTACAATCGCTGCCGCGATTTTCCATGCGCTTTATGGCGGGGCGGCGGAAGATTGGGTTGGTCCGGGCACCGGGTCCGACAGGGAGGGAATGAAGCGCAAAGCCGATGCCGTACGTGCTGCGGTCGCTTTGCATGGATCGCATCTCAAGGATCCGCTGGAGGTGTTGCGCCGTCTTGGCGGTCGTGAAGTGGCGGCCATGGTGGGCGCGATCCTGGCGACGCGCGTTGAGAAAATACCGGTCATTATTGATGGCTATGTAGCCACCGCTGCGGCTGCAATTCTACATACCGCCAATCCCGAGGCGATTGATCATTGCCTGATCGGCCATGTGTCGGCCGAGCCTGGCCATCACAAGGTGCTTGAGCGGCTTGGGAAGAAGCCGCTTCTCGATCTGGGCATGAGATTGGGTGAGGGCACAGGTGCTGCGCTTGCGGCAGGGATCGTCAAGGCTGCAGCGCTTTGCCATAGTGGCATGGCGACATTTGAGCAGGCAGGCATCAGCAATCGCGATTAATTGATGGAAAAGGCCCGCCGAAACGGGCCTTTCAATCAGAACTCTTTGCCGATCTTGGCGTCGACCGAATGAGCGTTGGCGCCACGGAAGAGGAAAAACAACAGGACGAATGTCCAGAGAATGGATTTTTCCGCGCCAAAGAATCCTTGCCCGGCAGTAACCCAATGGAAATAGACGGTTACGATCAAAACGATGGTCGTTGCAAAAGCTGCCGGACGGGTAAACAAGCCGAGAACCAGCAGAATACCGCCGAAAAATTCCGTTATCGCCAAGAGCGGCGACCAGAAGACACCGGGATAAAAGCCGAGGCTTTCGACCATTTCGACAGAGCCGAATGGAGCGGCGATCTTGCCTGAGCCGTGAACGACGAGCAAAGCGCCAGCCGTTACACGCAACAGCGTTTCGGCGAGCGTGCCGAAATTTGAATAGATTGAGCCTAGAGCTGGTATGAAAAGTGGGCGGTTATTGACGGCCATTAATTTCGGGTCCCCGAATTGTTGCAATGCAGCAAGCAATGCAGGCCCGCTAACCCACTATCAAATAACAATAAGTTGAAGTGGAGTCTTCTAGGCAGCTTTTTGGGACTGTGACGAAGTCTTGTTCTTCCCGGCAGATGTGGCGATGCGGCTTCGTGGAAAAGTTGCGAGCGCTTCGGTTCCCTCGCGAAGCTTGGAGAAGAGATGGAACTCGCCATCGTGGACGTGAACCAACGCTTGAACGATGGGTAGTCCAAGGCCTGTTCCCTGCTCGGCAGTCTTTATGGCAATCGATCCCTGCCCAAAAGCGGACAAGACAATGGGAATTTCATCGGCGGGTATGCCCGGCCCGGTGTCGCGAACTGAAAGATATTGACCGCCGCCGGCGGTCCAGCCGATCTTCACGTAGACCTTTCCTTTTGACGGCGTAAACTTGACTGCGTTAGCCATGAGATTGAGCAGTATTTGCCGCAAGGAGCGTTCGTCGCCCATCATGGGGAGCATGCCGGATTCGAATTGTGCAATGAGCGTAATTTCCTTGTTACGCGCTTTCAAAGACATCATGCGAATGCACTCATCGGCAATTTCTGTCAGCATTACCGCATCTTCACTGAGTGTGTGACGACCTGCTTCAACGCGGCTTAAATCCAAAATCTCATTGATAAGATTGAGAAGGTGTTCACCTGAAGCGTGAATATCGCTGGCATATTCCCGGTATGTGGCGTTTTCGATCGGTCCCAATACTTCCCTGACCATGACTTCCGAGAAGCCAAGTATTGCATTGAGCGGCGTGCGGAGTTCGTGACTCATTGAGGCAAGGAAGCGTGATTTTGCAAGATTTGCCTCCTCTGCGCGCCGTCTTCCTTCGTCAGACATGGCATTGGCAGTTTCAAGTTCGGCGATCAGTGCATCTTTTTCCGCCTGAAGTGCCAAAGTGAGAACAACTGAATAATTGAGGCGCGTGGCAACGAGATAGAAAAACGTCAGGCCCGCCAGCAGCATTACAACCATTGTCGCCTGAGCAGGATCGCCAAGACTATCCGATACGGCGCTTATATAGGCGAGGATAGGGAGGGTAAATGCAATCGGTACAGCTAGGCGCAGAGCGGAAGAAAACACGGCGGTAATCGCCATTGCAAGAATGAGAACCACCGCTTTGATAATCGAAAACTGGCTGATGCCGCAGACTTCGCATTGGAGGAATATGAAATATGTCCAGCCAATGCCCGTCACAAAGTGACCAAGCAGATAGACAAGATGCCATTGGTGAATGTGACCGTCGCTAATGCTGGTTCTATTGATCTGGCGTGCAAGCAAGCCAAGCAGGGCGTAAAGGCAAATGCTGAAGCACGCCCAGATAATCATTTGCTGGCCGAACCCGGCAAAAATGCTGGTTACGGTGACGATGGCGATAAGCAAGGGAATAGTGGCGGCGTTGATGATCAACGCGCGCGTGTGCATGAACAGCAATTCCCGCTCGAAATGCTCGGTTTTTGGCCGCTGCATGAGGCGTTCCCGGGCACTGCGAACAACCACAGACATATCGCGGTTGCGCGGCTGCTTGCGCCGGTCAACTATGTTCTTGTCTGCATGGCTCGCGTCTAGTAGTGCCATAAGCCTCATTCCGGGTGAAACCGACCATTGGCTGCATTGCACCGCAAGCCCGTTCATAAATGATTAAAGCGGCGTAGATTGCGGTAAGAAAGCGAATCTATTCTTGGCGATAAAGGTAAGTATGAAACAACTTTATCAAGCGGGCAGGCCGTGAGAGGGCGGTTTCGCACCTCTCGACGATGGTCTGTAAACCGAACGGCGCCACGCTCGGCCATTCGCAAATTTTTCGATATCTGCTTGACGCTTATTTTCTTCGGATTGGTAGCGTTGCTCATAGCGCGCATTGATCAAAGATCACCGGCCATTGACCTTTCCGGTAACGCCTACGTGATTGACGGAGATACGCTGATAATCTCGAAACAGCATATTCGGCTGAAGGGTATCGACGCTCCGGAGCTTGATCAAACCTGCGGCAGGCAGCCATCGCTACGCAATTGCGGGCAGATCGCCCGGCAAGCTCTGCAAAAGCTCGTTGCCAGGACGGACGTGCGTTGTGAGGGACAGGGGCGCGACAAGTTTGATCGCTTTCTGGCAACCTGTTTTGCTGGCCAAATTAACGTCAACCGTATTATGGTCGAAACGGGCCAGGCTATAGCCTATGGCGATTATCGCGATGCGGAATTGCTCGCCCGTGGACGCAGGGTTGGCATATGGGTCGACGCATTTGAAACACCACAGGATTGGCGCAGAACGCATGATGGTGTTACCGAAACATCGCCACCTGAGCGAAACGTCGTCGCCGAAGCGATTGATACTGTCATCGCATGGGTTGTTGGATTATTGGGAGGTATCTGGTGAAATTATATGATGGAGGTCGCGCGCCCAACCCGAGACGCACGCGCATATTTCTGGCCGAAAAAGGACTGACTATACCGCTTGTGCCAGTCGACATGGGTGCTTTGGGCCATCGATCGAGCGAAATACAATCACTCAACCCTTTGCAAAGGTTGCCAATTCTCGAACTTGATAATGGTACGGTCATTACTGAATCCGTTGCGATCTGCCGATATTTTGAAGAGCTGCATCCGGAACCAGCCCTTTTTGGTCAGGGAGCACTCGGCAAGGCACGTGTCGAAATGTGGAATCGCCGCGTTGAACTGAATTTTTTTGGGCCAGTCTCGGCGGCCTTCCGGCACACGCACCCGGCCATGGCGGAATGGGAAGTCCCGCAAGTTCCGGAATGGGGTGAGGCAAACCGGCCCAAAGCCGTGAAGTTCATGGCTTTGCTGGATGAGCAATTGGCAACCAATACATTTATCGCCGGAGAACATTTTTCAATTGCCGATATAACATTGCTTGTCAGTGTCGACTTTCTGAAACCCGCCAAGATAACCATGCCTGACGAGTTCCAGAACTTGAAACGCTGGCATGAGGCGGTTTCCAGCCGTCCGAGCGCCAAGGCCTGATATTGGATGCTCGCGGTGGGTTCCATTGGTTTGGATGATCTGAGTGCGGCGATAAAGGCTTGCCGGATTTGCCGCGACAATCCGCAATATGGTTTGCCTTTGCCGCATGAACCAAACCCGGTTTGTGTGCCGTCGCCCGTCGCGCGCATTATTATCTGCGGGCAGGCTCCCGGTATTCGTGTTCATAATACCGGTGTTCCATTCAACGACCCATCCGGCGTGCGGTTACGTCAGTGGCTGGGCGTTGACGCTGAAACTTTTTATGACCCGCATAAATTTGCCATTGTTCCGATGGGATTTTGCTTTCCCGGCTACGATGCGCAGGGCGGGGATTTGCCTCCCCGGCGGGAATGCCGCCAAATCTGGCACGACCGGCTTTTTGCAGCCATGCCGCAAGTGAAATTGATCCTCACCATTGGACAATATGCGCAGGCCTATCATCTCGGTTCACGCCGCAAATCCAGCATGACCGATACGGTGCGCAATTGGCGCGAATATTTTAACGACCACACAACTCCTGCAATCCTGCCTCTGCCTCATCCATCATGGCGCAACAGTGGTTGGTTGAAAAAGAATCCCTGGTTCGCACAAGATGTTCTGCCCGTGCTTCAGCAGACGGTTCAGAATCTAATTTGATCCGTTTTCGGATGAAATTTTTTTACAATTGAAAAAGATTGGAATAATTTTCTTGTACGACGGCCGTTAATCAGCTCATAAAGTATCCCATTCCAAGGGGTAAGCAAACATGGACAGACTCGATAGAAAAATACTTCGCCTTCTTCAGGAGGATGCCACGCTGGCAGTGGCGGATGTTGCCAAGAAAGTTGGACTATCGACGACACCTTGCTGGCGGCGTATCCAGAAGCTTGAAGAAGATGGCGTGATCCAGCGCCGGGTCGCTATTCTTGATCCGGTCCGGGTGAACACGCGGGTGACGGTATTCGTTTCCATCCGTACGGGCGCGCACAATAATGAATGGCTCAAGCGCTTTTCAGAAGTGGTGCAGGAGTTTCCCGAGGTGGTCGAATTCTATCGCATGAGCGGCGATGTCGACTATCTGCTGCGTGTAGTGGTGCCGGACATTGCGGCCTATGATGCCGTCTATAAGCGCCTGATCAGCAAGATCGACATTCGGGATGTATCGTCTGCCTTCGCCATGGAGCAGATCAAATACACCACCGAATTGCCGCTGGACTATATGAGGATCGAAGGCCTCAACGAAAACCGGGAAGGAATTTAGAGCGGTTGCCGGCCATACGGGACCCAAAACCGATCCAACCCAAGCGCGGCTGGCTTACTTTTCCAGTCGCGCGAGCAGGGATGACGTGTCCCAGCGATTTCCGCCCATCACCTGAACATCCTTGTAAAATTGATCGACAAGCGCCGTAACCGGTAATTTCGCCTGGTTGCGGTCCGCCTCTGCAAGGCAGATGCCCAAGTCTTTGCGCATCCAATCAACGGCAAAGCCAAAATCATATTTACCGGCATTCATGGTCTTGTGCCGGTTTTCCATCTGCCAGGAGCCTGCGGCACCCTTGGAAATGACTTCGATGACTTTTTCGATATCAAGTCCTGCCTTCTTGCCAAAGTGGATACCCTCGGCCAGTCCCTGAACTAAACCGGCAATGCAAATCTGGTTGATCATCTTGGTCAATTGGCCTGCACCGGCATCGCCCATCAATCCGACCATTTTCGCGTAAGATTCGATGACTGGCTTGGCTTTTTCAAAAGCTGCCGCTTCGCCGCCTACCATGACGGTAAGCGCGCCGTTTTCGGCACCCGCCTGTCCTCCCGAAACGGGCGCATCCAGAAAATGGAACCCGCGCTTTATCGCTTCTGCGCTGAGCTCGCGCGCAACTTCCGCTGATGCCGTGGTGTTATCAATAAAAATCGCGCCCTTTTTCATGGAGTGAAAAGCGCCATTCTCGCCAGTCGTTACCGAGCGCAGATCATCATCGTTTCCGACACAGCAAAAGACAAAATCCTTGCCCTCTGCCGCCTTTTGAGGCGTGTCGGCATGTGATCCGGAAAACTGTTCCGCCCACTTTGCGGCCTTTTCCCCAGAGCGATTGAAGACTGTCACGTCATGACCACCCCGCGTCTTCAAATGCCCCGCCATCGGGTAACCCATGACGCCCAGACCAATAAATGCAACACTTGCCATTCAGTAATTTCCTCTGTCTTATGGCCTTCAATCAGGTCGATTTGCGGAGGTTAGAATATTGCGGCGCATCATCAAAGGCCTGCTTTGGATTGTTTTTTCACTTATACCTCTCGCTCTTCTCGCTTTTATCTTCGCTTATGCCTGGCTCGCAGGTTCGGTAGTACCGGCAACCGGTGAAACAAGCATTGCGGGACTGTCCGATCCCGTCACCATCACCCGCGATAAACATGCTGTGCCCCATATCACCGGCTCCTCGGTTGAGGACGTTTTCAGCGCGCTCGGGTTTGTGCATGCGCAGGAGCGCCTATGGCAAATGGACGTCACCCGCATGGCAGGGCGAGGCCGCCTGTCAGAGCTTTTCGGGGATAAGACCATTGCGACGGACGTCTTCATTCGCACACTTGGTCTTTATGAAGCCGCGCAAAGCTCGGCGGATTCACTGGCACCAGCCGATCGCGCGAAGGTGGACGCCTATGTGCGCGGTATCAATGCATTCATAGATAGTTCAGGGCCTTCTTTCGGGTCGAAATATTCGCCGGAATTCGTCATCCTCCAGCACTTCCCTGAACAATGGACAGCCGCAGATGTCATTGTAACGCTGAAACTGATGTCGGTTACGCTTGCGGCCAATATTGATGACGAGGTGCTGCGACTGAAATTTGCCCGTCTCGGAATGAATGAGCAAGAAATTGTGGATCTCTTGCCTCCTGTCGAAGGGGATACGCCGCCTCCATTGCCAAATTTGCAGCAATTGCTTGGTCTGCCTACAGGAACGATCAAGACGGGCGCGATTGAGGCGGAGAAACAATTTGCTGCGCTGAGCGATATCATGTCCACCGGAGCATCCAACAATTGGGTGGTTGGCGGAGCACGTACTGCCACTGGCAAGCCAATCCTGGCCAATGATCCGCATCTTGGTTTGACCGCACCCGCGATCTGGTATCTCGCGCATCTTCAGGTGAAGCAGCCGGATGGAACAGCGAAAAATCTTGTTGGTGTCACGCTTCCCGGCGCGCCGCTGGTTCTGCTTGGCCGTAACGACAAGGTTGCCTGGGGTTTCACCAATACAGGATCGGACGTTCAGGATATTTTCATCGAAAAGATCAATCCAGCCAATCCGGATCAGTATCAGGCTCCCGAAGGTTTTCGACCATTTGAGAAGAAGAGGGTGGAGATTCGCGTTAAAGGCAGTGAAACCGTCAGTTTCGATCGCCGTAGCACACGCCACGGGCCAGTTCTTCCGCCGGAATATCGCGGCCTTCAACACTATCTGGATGAGGGAACGGTTGCATCGCTTTCGTGGACTGTGCTTGCGGGGGACGATAAAACAATCGCTGCCGGATTGAAGCTTTGGGATTTCGCAAGCGTATCGGATTTCCAAAATGGCATGGCTGATTATGTTACGCCTATGCAGTCGATGGTCATCGCCGATGTTGACGGCAATATCGGTATGATCGCGCCGGGCAGAATTCCTGTCCGCGACCCTGCTAACCAGATTATGGGGCGTGCGCCGTCTCCCGGTTGGGATGCCGTTTACGACTGGAAAGGGTATATTCCCTATGAGGAATTGCCGCGCGCCTATAATCCAGCGGATAATGTTCTGGCCACTGCCAATACCAAGATGGTTGATGCCAACTATCCGCACTTCCTGACCTTTGACTGGGATGAACCATGGCGCTTGGAGCGGATCAAATCATTGATCTATAACGCCAATCAACAAACGCTGGAAACAAACCGGATAGTGCAGGGCGATGTCTATGCAGGCGCCTATGCTGTTCTGACTCCTGCCATGCTCAAACTTGTTGAAGGCCGCGATGATGTTGATCTGACGGCGATAAAACAATTGAAAGAATGGGACTTCATCGAGGATCGTGCGCGCACCGAGCCGCTACTGTTCAATGCGTGGCTGCGGTTTGCGACGAAACGCATCCTTGAGGACGATCTGGGCGACGCTTTCCCGTCCTATTGGCAGGGCCGCGTCGATGCCATGATGCGTTGGCTTGGACAAAATCCGGGACGTGATTGGTGTGACAATGGACGCACGCCCGAGAAAGAGAGTTGCGGCGACGTGCTGGCGCTTTCACTTGGCGACGCGCTGAAGGATATTGAAACGCGGCTTGGCAGTGATCGTGCAAAATGGAACTGGGGTGCATTGCATTATGCCTATAGTGCCCACCGCCCCTTTGCTCAGGTCAGTCCACTCGACAAATTATTCAATGTTACCGTACCTGCTTCAGGTGGCGCTTATACGTTAGATCGGGGCAAATCGACGTTCACCGATGAGAGCAATCCTTACCGCGCGACCCATGGGTCGAGTTATCGCGGATTATTCGACCTTTCGGATCTCAACCAGTCCACCTATATCCAGACTACTGGTCAATCGGGCAATGTTTTCTCGTCCAACTATCGTGATTTTGCGGAGAAGTGGTCGAATATCGAAGCAATTACGATTTCGACGGATGAAGCCGTTTATCAGGATGGTTTGCAGGGGATCTGGCGTTTGAACCCTTAATGACGCTCCTCAAGTGAGGGGAGTCATTACCGATTTCTGATAGGCGGGGCGGGTTTTCAGCCGCTCATACCAACTCTTCAGATGTGGCAGTTCTGGACGATCAATCGGCATTTCAAACCAGGCATAGGCGAAGCAGCCGAGCGGAATATCGCCGATGCCGAACTTTGAGCCCGACAGATAGGGTTGTGATGCCAGAGCATCATCGACCATCGCAAATAATTTGCTACAGTTTTGAAAACCGGTTTCCTTGGCCGCAAGATCCTGCTTGTCTGGCGCCAAGCGTACGACATTCCAGAACAGATCACGGAACGGAAGCGCAAGCGAGGATGTTGTCCAATCCATCCAGCGTTCTGCTTTTGCGCGTTGTCCCGCATCGGCAATAAAAAGCTCCGAAACGCCATATTGAGCGGCCAGATAACGGACAATCGTATTGCTTTCCCAAAGGATCAGGTCGCCATCCTCTAGTGTCGGCACAAGTCCATTCGGATTTTTGGCACGATATTCCGGATCACTGACTATGCCAAATGCGCCGCCAGCAGCGATATTTTCATAGGGAGCGCCTGCTTCTTCGGCAGCCCACAGGACTTTTTTGACGTTGGTCGAATTTGTTCGACCCCAGATTTTGAGCATGAGATTCTCTTTGTGATCGGGTTTTAGCGAGTCAAATGGCGGGTGATGCGGCGTTCCATCCAGTCCCATAAATGGCGCAAAGCTTCAACCAGCAATAGATATATGATTGCAGTCCAGAGATAGGTCTGGAAGTCAAAGGTGCGTGAATAGGCCAGTTTGGTATAGCCCATAAGATCATAGACTGAAATCAGCGCCACAATAGCCGAGCCTTTGATCATCAGGATCAATTCATTGCCGTAGGGCCGCAAAGCTACGATCAATGCCTGAGGCAAGATGACTTTGCGGAATGTCACAAACTTGGAAATACCCAAGGAGGCTGCGCCTTCCCATTGCCCCGGTGCAACGCTGCGAACAGCGCCGCGCAGGATTTCCGCCTGATAGGCGGCGGTGTTTAGTGCAAAGGATAGCAATGCGCAGTACCAGGCTTCGCGAAAGAACCCCCAAAGCCCGATCGCCTGAAGTTCTTTGCTGAACGATCCAAGGCCGTAATAGATCAGGAAAACCTGAGCGATCAGCGGCGTTCCGCGGAAAAAGTAGACATAGAAATAGGCTATGGAGGATATGACCCGATTTTTACTCATCCGGCCAAGCGCAATCGGAACAGAAAGCACTGCACCGATAATCACTGATGCGAGGACAAGGGTTATTGTGGTCCAAAGCCCGGACAGGTAAGTCGGAGCATATTTATCGATAAGTTCTCTGTCCCAGGCGACGAAGAGAAAATATATCAAACCGACGATCAGAGCCGTCCAAAGGCCTACCAGCACATGGCCGATAATGCGTGTTTTCGTCCATGGCTTGGGCGGCGATGGTGGTCGGCGCACTGCTGCTGCAGAGGGGGCGATTGCATTATCGGTCATCTTTTTGCCCCGCTCTTGGCCGCCCAGCGATCAATACCGTTAATGACGAATGATGAAAGGATGCCGAGTATAAGGAAAATGAGACAGGCGGTTCCGTAGAACAGGAAGGCTTGCTTCGTTACACGTGCCGCCACTGCAGTCTGGCGCAAAATATCCGCAAGGCCGATGGCCGACACAAGCGCCGTATCTTTCAGCAATATCAGCCAGAGATTACCTAGACCGGGCAGGGCGATACGGATCAATTGCGGCAGGATAATCTTGCGCATGGTTTGCCCATAGGAAAGACCAATCGCATAGCCACCTTCATATTGCCCTTTGGGAATAACACGAAATGCGGAGAGAAAAACTTCGCTTGCATAGGATGAGAAGACCGTGCCCAAGGCGAACATGCCCGCGATAAAGGAGTTTATCTCTATGGCACCGGTATAACCGAGCAATTGACCGATTTTTTGAACGCCGATCTGTCCGCCATAATAGACCAGAAACAGCGTCAACAGCTCGGGCAAGCCACGAAATATCGTCGTGTACATATTGGCGGCGAGTTTGACCGAAGGTTCTTCTGACTGTTTACCGAGGGCGACGAAAAATCCGATCGCCAATCCCAAAGGCAGGGTGGCAAGCGCCAGCGTCACAGTGACAAGAATTCCGCTGGCTATGCTCAGGCCCCATCCGCCTTCGCCAAAACCCAAGAGTGCTATTGAGCCTTCCATAGGCAACTTTCATATCTCGCGGGCAATTCCCCAACCCGTCATTTTTGTAAGTTCGCAGATGGCAGTTTTATCCGCCATCTGCCTGTCAGATCAACTTTTTATCTTAGTTTTCTGCACCATATACGTCGAACTTGAAGTACTTATCGTTGATTTCCTTGTACTTTCCGTTCTTGCGGATCGCGGCAATCGCTTCGCTGAACTTGTCTGCCAGAGCAGTATTGCCCTTTTTGACAGTCACACCAGCACCTGGGCCGTGAATCGCGATATCAGGGGTAATTGTACCGAGGATCTTGCAGCAAGAACCGGCATCACTGTCCACCCACTGGCTAAGTACAACTACGTCATCCATAACCGCGTCGATACGACCGTTTGAAACGTCGAGCTTATACTCGTCGGCAGTCGGATACATTTTGATGTCAGAGCCGCTATATTTGGCTTCAGCAAAGTTGGAGTGGCTTGTCGAACCTTGAACGCCAAGGGATTTGCCCTTCAGCGATTCCGGTGAGACATCCTTGATATCGGAATCTTTCGGTACAGCGATTGCTGGCGGCGTGTTGTAGTATTTCTTGGAGAAGTCGACCTGCTTCAGACGTTCCGGGGTGATCGACATGGAAGCGATAACAGCATCGAATTTGTCAGCCTGAAGTGCTGGGATCATTCCATCCCAATCCTGCGTGACGAAAGTGCAATCTGCCTTCATCTCTTCGCACAGTGCCTTGCCAATATCGATGTCGAAACCTTCAAGCTTGCCGTCCGAGGTCAGATTGTTGAAAGGAGGGTAAGCTCCCTCGGAAGCGATTTTGATCTTCAGCGCATCCTGTGCATGGGATGCGCCCATGGTTAAGGCGAGGGCTGCAGCAGAAATCGCGATTGCGAGACGCTTGGTTGTACGCATTTATTTGAACCTCTCTTTTATAAGCCCGGCTGTTCCCCTGTTTTTTCTGGACAGCCTTCCGAGCAAAGTCGCAGTTTACGTCACTGCTCCTGACACCGATATTCCCACTAGTTTTCAAGGAAAAGCAACCGGGAATCGTGTGCCGTTTAACGAATCCGACCGTAAAAATTCCCGATATTTGAGGCCTCTATATTTTTATTTCACACATACGGGATGAAAAGACACATTCAAACACATCAAACGCGAAGTCCCGTTTCACGCTCGATCATATCGGCGAGCCCATTAACGTCATCAAGTTCAAAAACCGGCACGGTTTCATCATTTAAGGCGTGGTCACTGGCAACAGCGACGATTGTCGGATCGCCTGCCGTCAGGGGCTCGCCGGAGCGGCCTTCCTGACGCCGTGTCTCGATCTTCTTGTGTCCCTCGCGTTTATATCCCTCAATCAATATGAGGTCGCAGGGTGAGAGTCGCTCCACGATGGTGGCCAGCGACGGCTCAGCCTCATTCGTCAATTCGTGCATCACCGCCCAACGGCGACCGGAGACAATCGCAACTTCGCCAGCCCCGGCTTTGCGGTGGCGATAAGAGTCTGTGCCTTCCTTATCGATGTCGAAATCGTGATGCGCATGCTTGATCGTCGACACTTTCCAGCCCCGCCGCGTCAGTTCTGTAACCAGCTTGACTGTCAGCGTGGTTTTCCCAGAATTTTTCCAGCCAGTTATGCCGAACAGGCGAGTCGTCATGTTGAGGGCGTCCATCGCTTTTGCGCTTCGAGAATATCTTCCTGCGTATTTATGTTGAAGAAGGGGTCGATGGGCTGGTCTGTTTGCGTCGTTGTCAACGGAAACTCAAAGCTCTTGTGTGGGTGCGCAGCGATCCAGCTCATCACTCGGCGGTTTTCGTCATCAGCCAGCCATGCACGGAGTTCACCACGTGATGAAATCGGCCATATGCCAAAAACAGGGTGAATCCGCTCGGCCGACGATGCAATTACTATCCTATCTGGTGCATCGGCGATTTGCTGACTCAGTTTTTCACAAAGATTATCCGGGAAGAAAGGCGTATCGGTCGCAACCGTCAAGATATGCGAAAAACCATCGCTTTGGGTTGAGGCCCATTCCATTCCCGCCAGTATCCCGGCCAAGGGACCGGCGTAACCGGCAATTTCATCCGGGATAATCGGAATGCCAAGATCGCGAAAATGTGCAGGATCATTATTGGTGTTGAGAGCTAGAACCGGTAGCTGGCGTGCCAGACGCTGGTGAATATGGTCGATCAGTCTGCCCGTGCCGAAGGGTAGAAGAGCCTTGTCAGACCCATTCATGCGGCGCGATTGTCCGCCCGCCAGAATGATACCCGCTGTTTTCAAGATCAGACTCCGTCGGGTGAAGACGCTGCCGCAGTGGCTGCTGGCTTTGCGCGGCTCACCATCTGCTCACGATAAAGCGTATATAGACCGCTGCCAATAACTATGATCGAGCCGATTATCATTGGCATATCGGGCAAATCACCGAAAAACAGGAAGCCAAGAAGGATTGCCCATAGAAGGCTCGTATAACGAAACGGCGCAACGAACGAAATTTCACCTTCGCGCATTGCAAGAATGAGAAAATGATACGCTGCCATCACGCAACAGGCAGCAAGAATCAACAGAAACGTATTTGTGGTCGACATGGGTGTCCAGCCACCCAGCGGTACAATCATCGCGGCACCGGCGACGCCAACGCCGACCGATGTCAAAGCGGATATCATCAGCACGGGTATGGTTTTGGGAACTCTGCGGGTTGCAAGGTCTCGTAACGACGCAAAAATCACCGTAACCACAATCAGCAGAACATAGGGGCTCATTCCTTCCTGGCCGGGACGAACAATTATCAGAACGCCAGCAAGGCCTATGATGATGGCAACCCATCGACGCCAACCCACGGGTTCTCCGAAAAACAAGGCCGCACCGAGTGTGACCAGAAGCGGTAATGATTGAAGAATGGCGGATGTTAGCGCCAGCGGAATGTGAACGAGTGCGATAAGGAAGGTGATTGTCCCAACGACTTCTCCAATAACGCGCAATATCGTCATCTTATGAAGCGCCTGCCGGATCGGGATCAGCATCCCCTGATACCAGGCCAGAGCCACGATTAACACTGTCGCTATGGTGCTGCGAACCAGCATGACCTGGCCCATGTTCATTTCTTCGGCGACAAATTTCACTGTCGCGTCATTGAAAGTGAAGCACGCCATGCCGATAGCCATGTGCAGACTTCCGCGCAAATTGGGAGATAGCGCCAAGATTTTTTACTTCCGCTGGGCAGGACGATTCTCCTCCAGAATCGCTGTCATTGATATATCAACGAAAGCAATATTGTGCATGCGGAATCTTTGGAATTTTAGCCGCCGGTCACGCTCATATGGCGGGAAACTGCCGGGCGATTATGGCGGCGGTCAATAATGAAGTCATGGCCCTTCGGTTTGCGGCCGATAGCTTCGTCAATAGCGTTGCTTAGGAGCTCGTTGCCTTCTGATGCCCGCAAGGGAGCACGCAAATCTGCTGCATCCTCCTGGCCGAGGCACATATAAAGTGTCCCGGTACAAGTCAGGCGAACACGATTGCAGCTTTCGCAGAAATTATGCGTCATCGGCGTGATGAAGCCGACGCGACCACCCGTTTCCGGAATTTCGACATAACGGGCAGGGCCACCCGTCTTGTAAGGAATATCGTTCAGCGTGAATTCTTCCCGCAGCCTTGTTCTGAGCAGCGACAAGGGAAGATATTGGTCCGTTCGGTCGAGATCAATTTCGCCCATTGGCATGGTTTCGATAAGTGTCAAGTCCATGCCGCGTCCATGTGCCCAGCGGATCATGTGCGGAATTTCGAGATCGTTGAAATCTTTGAGCGCGACAGCATTCAGCTTGACCTTGATTCCAGCGTCCTGCGCAGCATCAATGCCTTCCATCACTCGGCCAAGATCACCCCAACGTGTGATGGCCTTGAACTTTGCAGCGTCGAGCGTATCCAGCGATACATTGATGCGTTTTACCCCAAGGTCCGCCAGTTCATGCGCAAACCGCGCGAGCTGTGAGCCATTTGTTGTCAGCGTCAGTTCATCCAAAGCGCCTGAACGCAAATGTCGGGAGATCTCGCTGATAAGATGCATGATATTCTTGCGCACCAATGGCTCACCACCCGTGAGCCTTAGCCGTTTCACGCCTTTTTCGATAAAGGCAGTGCACAGACGATCCAGTTCTTCAAGCGTCAGAAGTTCTTTCTTCGGTAGGAATGTCATATGTTCCGACATGCAATAGGTGCAGCGGAAATCACAGCGATCCGTTACCGACACGCGCAGATAATTAATCGTCCGCCCGAAAGGGTCGATCATGCTTGTCTGCGTTGGCGTCTGGTCGAATGTTGCCAAATGGTTCAAGAGCTTCCTCCTCACCCAGAGATAGTGCGGCGTCAAGGACTTGTCCAGTTATTGCGAATGGCGTCTATGCCTTATAGCTGAGACGTTTTCGCACATTTGCTTATAAGGATCGGCGGAATTAAGAGGCGCCGTCTTGGCGCTTGCAGCAATCAACGACAACGCCTACACCAAATAAAAACAGGGATATCAGCAATGACCGATGCTTGGCCAAAGGAACTACGCGTCAGCAAGGATCGAAAGTCGCTGGTCGTTACATTCGATAATGGCGAGCGTTATGATTTAAGCGCTGAATTGCTGCGCGTGGCATCGCCATCTGCGGAGGTGCAGGGGCATTCTCCCGAGCAACGCGTGACCGTCCCCGACAAGATCAATGTCGAGATTGCCAAGATGGAGCCTATTGGCAATTACGCAGTGCGAATCACGTTTGACGACATGCATGACACCGGCCTGTTCAGCTGGGACTATCTGATCGATCTTGGCCGGAATAAGGACACACGCTGGCAGGCATATCTCGACGAGTTAACGCAAAAAGGCCTTAGCCGCGATCCGGTCAGCCGGAAACACTCATAAACTACCGCAGAACGACGACACGCGTGCCGACACCGACATTGGCATAGAGATGTTTCACGTCATCATTCGCCATTCTTATGCAGCCCGATGACATGGCGTGACCAATCGTCCACGGCTGGTTGGTTCCGTGAATGCGATAGATTGTCGAACCAATATACAGGGCTCTTGCGCCGAGAGGATTGTTCGGCCCTCCGGGCATATAAGCGGGAAGGATGCGTCCCTTCTTCGCTTCGCGGGCGCGCATGCGCGCTGGCGGCGTCCAGCCCGGCCATTCGGCCTTGCGCGAAATTTTGTTGCTTCCACTCCAGGTGAAGCCGGTCTTGCCGACACCTATTCCATAAGCCAATGCGCGGCCTTCTGCTGTCACATGATAAAGTCGCCGTTCGCTGGTTCGTATGACTATGGTTCCGGCTGAATATTTGGAAGGAAAAGCAACACTTTTTCGTGCAATTGGCGAAAAATCAGATTTAAATTTTGTCGACTGAATTTGGTATCCGTTGTTTGGGTGTTTTCTTTTCCCAAGGTTACTATCCATTGATTTTGCTGTTGCGCCGAAGCAACTTAGACAAAAAACGCCAAGACATACTAAAAATACGCGATAAACTCCAATCATCGTATCCCCCAATTCGATGTTTCGACCGCTTGTACTGTGACATTATTGCATGTTTGGGAAAAGAATGCCTATGATCAACTCGTCGTGTAGTGAATCAAAATGAAATTCGATGTGAATCGCGTTAATCTTTGAGTCGGGGTGAGTGCCGAAAATGCGTCGCCTGAGAATTATCTGCCGGCGGCGGAGCATTGTTAAAACATTCTAAACAAGATGCGCCGAAACTGGAACGACACCAAATTGATAGCCCGCTTTTGACTGCGGGCGAGACTGTTCCAGCTGGGCGAGCACCATGACTTCTTTCTCAAAAAAACGAGCACTCTTTCTGGCCGCAATGTTGTCGGCAACGGCGAGTGCCGTGCCGCAAGCTTCGGCAGCCAATAATCTGATGGAGCTTCTGTTCCCCGGTCGCCGGGTTCAATCCCAGCCTGTCATGCCGCCAGAACCAAGGGTCAACGTAGACCAGAATTCTGCGCCCGCGTCACGCGCGCCAATCAAGCGTGTAACGGTCACTGCGCCCAAGAATTATGACTACAAAGCGGATGCGCTCGTTCAGATCGATTTGACGAAGATTGACCCGCAACTGACAGCTTCCGCACATGTCGGTACCGGTGTTGCGCCATCCATGGAGATGGACCAGTTCGGTTTGAAGATCGATCATCTTCGCGAAGCGCATGTGAAAGCGGAAAAGGACATTGCTGATGCAATTGTCGCTTATTATGCATCCGGTAAGAACCCGATATGGACTGTATCCTATGATGTTTCGCCGAAAGCCAAAGCCGTTATTGCATTGTTCGCAAAGGCTGCGGAAAGCGGGCTTGATCCTCAGGACTATGCCGTAAAAGTACCCGGAGATGATTATGAGCGGAGCGATATTCCTGCTCGATTGAAGGAGCTTGCCGAGTTCGAACTTTCACTGTCCGCCCGCGCCCTTCGTTATGCGATGGATCAGGGGGATGGTCGCATCAATCCTAATCGCCTGAGCGGATTTCACGATCTGAATACGGACAATGTAAAGCCGCGCACCGTTATCGATCAGCTTGCGTCGGCTGGCGATGCGAGCGCCGTCTTAGCGGGATTTGAACCGCAAAACAAATGGTACACCGAGCTTAAGCAGAATTTGCATGCCATTGCTGACACTGCTGGCCCTTCTATTCATATCGCGCCCGGCACATTGATCCGTCCTGGCGAAAGCAATGCCGAGTTGAAGAATGTGGTTGCTCTCATCAGGGCAAAAGCACCCAAGGATTATCTTCTTCAGCATGATGCGGTTCTGCAGGCGAATGAAACTGCTGAAACCTATGATGTAAGTCTTGTCGAGGCGGTTAAGGACTATCAAAAATCGCAGGGACGACAGGCGGATGGCGTTATTGGAAATGCCACGATAAAAACGCTTCAGGGCGAGAGCAGCGCGTCCAAGCGCGACCGGATTCTCTATTCGATGGAGCGTTTGCGTTGGATGCCTCGTGATTTTGGCAGTCGCTATGTCTTCATTAATCAGCCCGCATATCGCGCACAATATTTCAACGATAATGCTGAGAAATTGGCGATGAATGTTGTTGTCGGGTCTGCGAAGAACCAGACCTATTTCTTCAATGATACGATTGAAACGGTGGTTTTTAACCCGTCTTGGGGCGTGCCACGCTCCATCATTCTCAATGAGATGATGCCAAAAATCCTGAACAATCCATCCTATCTCGAAAATAGCGGCTATGAAGTCTACGACAAGTCCGGCCGGGTGGTTCCATCAAGTTCAGTCAATTGGGGGCAGGTTGCATCAAACGGCGGCGGCGTTGGCATCAGACAGAAGCCAAGCCTGGACAATGCTCTTGGTGAGTTGAAGATATTGTTCCCCAACAGCCATGACATCTACATGCATGACACGCCTGCAAAGTCATATTTTAAGAAGGATATGCGCGCTTTGAGCCATGGTTGCATCCGTTTGGAGCGTCCACGCGATATGGCAGCTGCAGTGCTTGAAATGCCTGTGGAGGAGTTGAACCAGTATTTCGGCAAAAACGAGCGTAATGTGAAGGTGAAATCACAGCTTCCGGTTTACGTCTCCTACTTCACAGCTTGGCCGGATGCGGCGACTGGGCAAATTCATTATTACGATGACGTCTATGAGCGCGACGCCTATCTTCAAAAGGCTATTCTCAGGACACAGGCCGTCCGTCAGGCTGACACCATTCAAACAGCAAATCTCTGAGCGAATTTAATCGCGCGATTTGATTTCAAAGGGCGGCAGGCTCTGGAACGCAAGTTTCAAAGCCTGCGACCAGCCTTCCGAGACGATCTCGTAATAGGGATCATTGCGCTCGATACGCTTCTCAAACCCGAGACGGAAACTGTCTGATTCGTAAAATTGCAGATCGAGCGGCAGTCCAACCGACAGATTCGATTTCAACGTAGAATCAAATGAAACCAGCAATAGCTTTGTCGCTTCCTCGAAAGTCATCGCAGGATCATAGGATCGCACGATGATCGGCTTACCATATTTATGTTCGCCAATTTGGAAGAATGGCGTGTCCTGCGTCGATTCAATAAAGTTTCCCTCAGGATAAATAAGGAAAAGCCGAGGGTCGCCGCCCTTTATCTGACCACCAAGAATAATCGAAGCTCCGAAGGAATCGGCCCTCTGACCGCCACTATCCACTTGGTGGATCACATCGCGAATCGTGTCTCCGACCAGCCTTGCTGTCTGAAACATCGAAGGCATCTCGTAAATTGAAGGCGAGCGTTCAGAGGGCGTTTTCGTCCGCTCGTTGAGAATGCTGATAACGGCCTGCGTGGTTGCTAGATTGCCGGCCGATAAAAGGGTAATTACCCGGTCGCCCGTTTTGGCCCAAGTGTACATTTTCTTGAATGTCGAAATGTTGTCGACGCCCGCATTGGTTCTTGTGTCAGACATAAACACAAGCCCACGGTCCAGTTTGAGCCCGACGCAATAAGTCATAGCGAATCCCAAGTTCGAAATATAAAGCGATTACTGCTCTACATTGACCTCGACGGCAAGTGATTCAATTGATGGTCCAAAGCGTATTCCGGAAACAGGCGCTGCTTCCCGATAATCTAGCCCGCAGGCAATGCGGACATAGGTCTCGTTCGGACAAAGGTCGTTAGCGGCGTCGAAGCCTACCCATCCCAGCCCATCTATATGTGCTTCCGCCCAAGCATGGCTGGCGGTCTGTTCAATCGTATTGTTCATCATAAGATAGCCGGAGACATAGCGGGCAGGTATACCCAAAAGTCTGGCGGCTGACAAAAATACATGGGTATGATCCTGGCAGACACCGGTCCCAAGTCGAAGCGCCTCTTCGGCGGTTGTGTTGATGGTGGTTGAGTTGGGCGTATAAACCAGCTTGCGGTTCAACGCTCCCATCAACTCATGCAATATTTCCAGCCTGTCCGATTTTGCCGGCAATCCCGCTGCCAGATCCTTGATCGCCTCACCAGCCGCCGTCAGTTCGGTTTCGCGCTCATAGAGCCAGGTCGGCATGAAATTATAGACCTTGCCGAGAACGCCGCTCCTGTCTTCTGTTTCAACATGTCCTGCGGCGCGGATCACGAGTTCTTCGGTTCCCCGGTCAACACTGATCAACATGGTCCGGTTGCCATAGCCGTCGCGGTAATTTGCTTCCTGGGTTGCGCCGTCCACGGTTACTGTCCAGTCGATGACTTTCTGACCCGGAGAGCTTTGCGGATGAAGGCGCAACCGCTGAATGGCATAGTGAACGGGCGCATCGTAGCGGTAGTGGGAATTATGCTGGATGTTCAGAAGCATGGGTTTCAATCAAAATTGTAGGCTTTGGCAATTTTACTGCTCAAGCCAGTTGTTTGATAGATGAGATCGCTCAGGAATTCATGCAATCCATTGTCGAAGATCGTGCGGATATCATTGTTCTCAAGGCGCGTCATGATGCCCTCTGCCATATCGTGGCATTCGTGCCGGGCACCATAATCAATCGCCAGATGTTTAAGATTGTCGACGATATTGGAATAGCAGAAATTCAGCGAACGGGGCATTCGTGAATTAAGGATCAGATAATCAGCAATATTCACAGGGCTATATTCGATATCATAGACCCAGCGATAGGAGCGATGGGCGGAAACCGACCGCAAAATGGACTCCCACTGAAAATTGTCCAGCGTTGTACCGACATAGGAAATCGATGGCAGAAGCACATAATATTTTACGTCGAGAATTCGCGCTGTATTGTCGGCCCGCTCAATAAAGGTGCCTATCCGAGCGAAATTGAAAATCTCGTTGCGCAGCATCGTGCCATGAAAAGCGCCGCGAATGATTGCTGTTTCACGTTTGATCTGGTCGAGAACGCGTGGCAAGTCTGTTTCGGGAACTGCTGAGGCCAAGGTGGACTTCAACACCATCCAGGTTTCATTGACGCTTTCCCAGGCTTCGCGGGTCAAAGCGGTACGCACCATGCGCGCATTTGAGCGGGCTGTTTCGACGCAGGACATGACACTTGAGGGATTGCTCGGATCACGCAGGAGAAAATCCGAAACGAGGCTGGCGTTATATTCCTTGTACTTGTTGTCGTAACCGATCTTCACACCGGCGCTCATCAATACGGATGACCATTCTTCGGGTGCATCGGATGTTTTGGTCAGCGCCATGCGCAACCCGGCATCGATCAACCGAGCCATGTTTTCTGCCCGCTCTATATAGCGAAACATCCAGTAAAGACCGTTTGCGGTGCGCCCAAGTAGCATTTTCTAATAAAATCCCTCTTTTATTCATCGGGGGCCTTATGGGTGACCCTTATTTCCGCAATTATCGGCAGTCGATTGAACCTAATCGTCCAACACCCATGTGTCCTTTGTGCCGCCTCCCTGACTTGAGTTGACCACCAGCGAGCCTTCCTTCAACGCCACGCGTGTCAACCCACCGGGTGTGATGCGGATACGGTCCGAAACGAGCACGAAAGGCCGCAAATCCACGTGGCGTGGCGCGAGACCTTTTTCCGTCATGATCGGTGTGGTCGATAGCGCCAATGTTGGCTGGGCGATGTAATTTTTGGGGTTGGCCTTCAATTTGAGTGCAAAATCCTCGCACTCTTTTTTGGAGGCAGCCGGTCCGACCAGCATTCCATAGCCGCCGGAACCATGCACTTCCTTGACCACAAGTTCGCTGAGATTTTCGAGGACATATTTCAGCGTGTCCGGTTCGGAACAACGATGAGTCGGGACGTTTTCCAGTATTGCCTTTCGCCCGGTGTAGAATTCGACGATTTCCGGCATGTAGGAATAAAGCGCCTTGTCGTCAGCAATCCCGGTTCCCGGCGCATTGGCTATGGTGATGTTGCCTGACCGATACACATCCATGATACCGGCAACGCCAAGCGCCGAGTCGCGGCGGAAGGTGAGGGGGTCGAGATAGGAATCATCCACGCGGCGATACAATACGTCGATGGCGCGGTTGCCTTCGGTCGTGCGCATGACGACCTTGCCATTTTCGACCTTCAGGTCGCCGCCCTCGACCAGTTCCACACCCATTTGATCGGCCAGGAACGCGTGTTCGAAATAGGCGGAATTATAGATGCCGGGTGTCAGAACCGCGATTGTCGGTGTGCCGTTGCATCCGGGCGGCGCGACAGCAGCAAGGGATTGCCGCAGCATTTTCGGATAGGTCTCTACCGGACGAACCTTGATCTGCTGAAACAGTTCCGGAAAGAGCTGCATCATTGTTTCGCGATTTTCCAGCATGTATGACACGCCGGAAGGGGTTCGCGCGTTGTCTTCAAGCACATAGAACTGGTTTTCGGCCGTGCGGACGATATCGACGCCAATAATATGGGTATAGACATTGCCCGGCGGGCGGAATCCGACCATTTCCGGCAGATAAGCATCATTATGTGTAAACAATTCGCGGGGTATGCGCCCGGCGCGGATGATTTCCTGACGGTGATAAATGTCATCAAGAAAGGCATTAAGAGCCATCACGCGCTGTTCGATACCTTGGGAAAGGCGTCGCCATTCATTGCCTGTTATAATGCGCGGGATAATGTCGAAAGGAATAAGCCGCTCGGCAGCCTCTTCGTCGCCATAGACGGCGAAAGTAATACCGGTTTTACGAAAAACATTCTCAGCGTCGAGTGCTTTTTGCGCCAGTCGGCCTGGATTTTGCGTATCGAGCCAGCTTTTCAGCTGGTCATATGGCGGACGGACCTCGTCGCCGGTCTTGATCATCTCGTCAAATGGCTTCACTCAAATCCCCTTTTATACAACTGACATTCAAGCGCGTTCGGGGAAAAATGCAAGCACATTCCTCCGTTAACATCCGCCACGGATAAGAGGGGCTAAAAACTAGGCAGCTATGATATCTTATGGGCAAGAGCAAAAAGCCTTCGTCTAATATGAAGGCATTTCATTGATGTCGGCTAACTAGAAATGGGCCCGGCTGTGATAGCCGGGCCAAAGAATCGAGTCACACCACCTTAATAGGGTGAGTTGCACTGGCGGCGCGGACCGTAATTGGGCTGATATGTGTTGTCTGACGCACGATATGAACGATATCGGTCATAGCACCATTGAGTATGCGAACGGACGCCACGATATGCCGGGCGATTAACAGTGCTGCCAACAATCACGCCCGTGCCAAAGGCGGCCAGCGGGAACCATGCGCCGTCATAATAACGATATCCCGGACGATGATGACGCCAACCGCGATGGCCGCGCCAATATCTGTCGCCTCTCCAGCCGCGATCTCCTCGCCAGCCACGATCGCCGCGCCAATGCCTGTCGCCGCGCCAGCGATCGCCACGGCTCATATATTGTTGATGCTTGTTGTAAAAAATGGTTCTGCGATCACGCACGGTTTGCACATTCGCATTGCTGGTTTCGATAGCCACAGGCGCAAGCGGTGCGGAAATTGCCGGAACGGCACCCGCCGATAGCATACCGACAGACATGGCCATTGCTGTCAGAATTGAAGTGAGCTTTTTCATCGTTCCTCCAGAGTTTCCCGAAGTATCAAACACTTCGTTCTAATGACGAACCAATTTTGTCGGCATCATTCTACAACAGAAACGCACATCACGATGCTTTGTTCCTTCCTCTGGCCTATGCGTTCACGGCAGCAATCAAATTCCCGGCCATCTCGACGCTCAACTCGCGATAATGTGAAATGACGCGGCTGGGATCGTAAGTCGCAACCGGCATATCGGAATAGCCGAAATCGACTGCGATCACCGGAATTCCGGCTGCTTTGGCTGTGTTGATGTCCGTATGACTGTCACCCACCATCACGGCTCTGTCGACGTCTCCGCCTGCCAGCCGGATTGTCTCAATGAGATGCCGTGGATCTGGTTTTCTGAAGGCAAATGTATCACCACCGGTAATGGCGGCGAAACGGGATGTCTCTCCAAGGTGGCCCAGCAGCGATACGGCCAAACCTTCAAACTTATTCGTGCAAATAGCAAGGAGGTAACCGGCATTGGCAAGCTCGTCCATTGCCTGTGCAACGCCTTCATAAAGCGCGGAGTGTCCTGGCATATTTGCACTATAATGCTCGATAAAAAGACCGAGAAGCCAGTCGAGTTGTTCCGGGCTCAAGAGTTTTTGCTGTGCCTCAAAAGCACGCTCGATCATGACGCGGCCGCCCTGGCCGACATAGCGGCGCAGCGCCACCGGGTCGACTTTTTGCATTCCTGCTGCATTCAGACAATGATTGAGACTGTCGAGAAGATCAGGAGCTGTATCTACCAGCGTTCCATCAAGGTCGAATACTATAATGGGTTGAGACATCTTATTCCTGCAATCGCTTTGTGGGTGTCAAACCGGCCAAAATCAAAAGGCCAGCGGTCTGATTCAAACATTCGCATCCCTTTTCGATCACCACTGGTCTTGACCCTTTTGACTGACGTGTTAGGGAGCCCAATGTCAATGCAAAAAGATGGCATGTCAAAGCTGCAAGAGGACGCATCACCCATGGATCCGAGAACACTGAAGATCGAAGCTGCCGCTGCGGCATTGACCTACGTCGAGGATGGCATGCGTCTTGGTATTGGCACGGGATCGACGGCAGAAGAGTTTGTTCGCCTTTTGGCAAAGAAAGTCGAGGAGGGAATATCTGTCATTGGCGTGCCCACCTCGGAACGGACAGCAGCGCTTTGCCGCGAGCTTTCTGTGCCCTTGTTAACGCTTGAAGAAACGCCGCAGCTTGACCTTACCATTGATGGTGCCGACGAGATTGATGCACAGCTCAACCTTATCAAAGGTGGCGGAGGGGCGCTGCTGCGTGAAAAGATCGTTGCCGCAGCTTCAAGCCGGATGATCGTAATTGCCGATGCTTCAAAGTTCGTCGATGTGCTCGGCGCTTTTCCGTTGCCCATCGAAATCAATCGCTTCGGACTGGCCGCGACAAAGCTGGCGATCGAGCGGGTGGCTGCGGGGTTGGGTCTGTCGGGCGCCCTTACATTAAGGGTGACGGGAGGCGATGCATTTGTTACAGAGCCATTTGTAACGGACGGTGGACATTTGATCCTGGATGCATCTTTTGGCCGCATTCCGGATACAAGAGCGTTGTCCAATGCTTTGCATGCCATTCCCGGCGTTGTGGAGCATGGATTGTTTCTGAATCTGGCGCATACAGCCATATTGGCCGGTGCTGACGGTATTCAAACATTGCAGCGTGCCCCATCTGTCTAGGCGCGCAGTAATATTAGAATTGGTTGTTTCATCTGCAAGCTTGGAGATGTTTCGGGTGAGACGCGTACAACGAAAAACGGAGCGATAAATTCATGAACCGAGCAACTGGCTTTCGCCGCTTGATTGCACCCTTGTCCATCGCAATCATGCTGGGCGGTGTTTATTCTGCACAAGCGCAGGAGATCACTCCATCACATCTGGCTGCTGCACGCGCCGCTGTTACGGCTATCAAGACCACCGATCAATTCGATACAATTTTGCCAATGGTTGCCCAGCAGCTGAAGTCGGAGCTGATCCAGAAAGACCCGAACCTGGAATCGATCATCAGCACCACTGTCGATGAACAGGCTCTGGTTTTGGCTTCGCGTCGCGGTGATCTCGAAAACGAAGCAGCCCGTGCATATGCTGTTTCTTTCACTGAAGAAGACCTGAATGCCATCACTGGTTTTTACAATTCTCCAGCTGGAAAAAAGCTCCTTTCGGAAGGCCCGATTGTTACGCGTGAAGTTCTGAAGGCCGCCGGCATCTGGCAGCGCGGTATAGCCCGCGATCTGGCTCAGGCTGTTGCCGAAAAGGTTGTTGCAGCAGCGGCGGCAACATCGCCTGCTCCCGCAGCACCGGAAGCCCCCAAGCCGTGAGCTAACTCTACGGTAACTTGATTTCAAAGCCCGGTTCAAGCCGGGCTTTGTGCTTTTAAATCGTTTGGATAAGTCCCATATAGTTGCTCAGGCAAAGATTCGGAGTGCTCCCCCATGACATCATATGACTACGACCTTTTTGTTATCGGGGGAGGGTCCGGGGGTGTTCGCGCTGGCAGGCTTGCGGGCGCAATGGGCAAAAAGGTCGGCCTTGCCGAAGAGTTTCGCATGGGCGGAACTTGTGTCATACGCGGCTGCGTTCCCAAAAAACTGTTTGTTTATGCCTCGCAGTTTCCAGAGCATTTTGAAGCAGCCGCTGGTTATGGCTGGACGGTTGGACCTGTCAGCTTTGACTGGGCCACGCTGGTTGCCAACAAGGATCGTGAGATTGCGCGGCTGGAAGGGCTGTATCGCAAGGGGCTGGATAATTCGCATGTCGAGATATTTGACAGCCGAGCAGTGCTGATCGACGCTCACACAATTGAAATCCTCAAAACCGGTAAGCGCATTACGGCTGATCAGATATTGATCGCTGTTGGTGGGCACCCAAACCCGCATGCCGCATTGCCGGGCTACGAGTTTTGCATAAGCTCCAACGAGGCATTTCATCTGGAACAGCTGCCGAAGGCCATTATAATCGCCGGTGGGGGTTATATAGCTGTCGAGTTTGCAAATATCTTCCACGGCCTGGGTGTCGACGTCACCCTTGTCTATCGTGGCAAGGAGATACTTTCGCGGTTCGACCATGATCTGCGGCATCTTTTGCACGAGGCGATGGAAGCCAAAGGCATAAAAATCCGCTGCGGCGAAATATTGAAAGAGGTCAAGCGTAATACTGACGGTCGCCTCGACGTGCATTTATCGTCAGATGACGAACTTGTTGCAGATCAGGTCATGTTGGCAATTGGGCGTGTGCCGAACACAAAAATGCTCGGTCTGGAGCAGGTCGGCGTCGAAGTTGATGAGATTGGCGCCATTAAGGTTGACGACTATTCACGCACGACTGTTGGAAATATCTGGGCGGTTGGCGATGTAACAAATCGCGTACAGCTAACCCCTGTGGCCATTCACGAAGCCATGTGTTTTCTTGAAACGGCATTCAAGGATAATCCCACCAAGCCTGACCACAATGATATCGCGACGGCGGTGTTTTCGCAGCCCGAGATCGGTACGGTGGGTCTCTCGGAAGAGGAAGCCGCCAAGAAGTTCGACGAGGTTGAAGTCTACAGGGCCTTGTTCCGCCCGATGCGCAATACGCTCTCCGGGTCAACAGAAAGGATGCTGACCAAGCTCATTGTCGATGCGGCGAGCCGCAAAGTGGTGGGTGCCCATATCCTTGGGCCGGATGCTGGCGAAATGGCGCAGCTTTTGGGCATTCCGATCAAAGCGGGCTGCACCAAAGACGATTTTGACCGGACAATGGCGGTTCACCCGACCGCTTCGGAGGAGCTTGTTACAATGTACAAGCCTAGCTATCGCCTTATTAAAGGCGAACGCGTCGACTGAATTTGATGGAAATTAAACTTTTGCTTGCCGGAGCACTTCGTTAATCCTGGACTGCCAGCCCTTCCCGGTCGCTTTGAACTTGGCAATCACGTCAGGATCAAGACGTATCGTTACCGGCTGTTTGGTCGTGGCAGAAAGCGGGCGGCCACGTTTGGCGATTTCCTCATCGATTTTTTTCGCCAATTCAGGGAAAACTTCGCGAAATGGGCGCGCATTCTTCAGTTCTTCCTCCGTCCACTCAGGATTATCTGGATCATTTGCAATGCCAGCCTGAATTTTTGCCTCTTCCTCGTCGCTAAGGGGGCTCACACGCCTATTGGGAATGTTCATATATTCTCCTCTCCAATCGACTTGCCAGACGCATTGATATTATCGATATCGCTTCGGTACCGAGAGCCACAAAAACAACTGCGATGATCTGGCCATAGAATAGGCCCGTCGCTTTTAGCCGGTGATGATTTGCCGATACAACCTGTGCTTCAGCAAGGAATTCTATGTCCAGGTCGGCAAAGTCGAGCTCATGCTTCAACAGGTTTTTTAAACGCTTCGGTTCGTCCCAAATGATTATCATATATTGTACGTACAATAAATAAGAGAAATCAAAATAATGGAACGATAGTAAGGAATATTGTCTCCGTTTAAAGCACCACCTTGGTCTTATGCTGCACGAGCGCCGACGCGTTTTATGGCGTTTGTGGGCAGCGTCCCGTTCAGCAACCAGCCCATCACGTCTGGCCAGAGAGTTTCAGCGCGGGTTTTGCGGAAATAACCAAGATGGCCGATCTGATCGGCGCGGTTTTCCGGTGATAACCAAAGCTCGTGAACATCTGCATTCACCAGCCTTTCGAGGAATAATCGAACAGCCCTTGGCGTTCCCCAAGGGTCGTCATTTATGCCAATGCCCAGAACCGGTATCTCCACTGCTGAAAAATGCCGTGCTTCAGGAACTTTTGGGTCTTCGAATAAGAAGTTCCGATTGCGGCACCAACGCGCCCAGTCACGGAAAATGCTGCCGGGAAGGGCTTCGCCTATTCCGCTCCATTTGGGCAATCGTCCAAGCGGATATGTGAGCGGCACGCCCAGGAGGTTCATTCTGGCAAAGACGGCAATGGGCTCGGCAGTGTTGCGATAGTAACCCGACAGCGAGGCGAGGGTGGTATATCGCTCAAAATCAACTGAACGGTTGCATAGGCCGAGCGCGACCCCGCCAAAGGAATGGCCAATACCGACAATTGGTTTGTTACCGGATGCTTTTTTAAGCTCGTCCAGCGCCGCAGGCATGTCCAGAACTGCCCAATCCTTCATGTGGAGGCGGGGCTTCCAGCCTTTGGGAACTTGTGATTTCGCTACTCCGCGATAATCGTAAGTGAGTACGTGAGAAGCGCCGAGCTCGAGCAATCTGTTGGCAAAATGCCGATAAAAACTGTCAGGAACCGCGGCAGCAGAAGAGATCAGAACCGCTGGCTTTTGCCCCGGCCCGCTGAACACAGTGCCGCGCAAGGGAAACCCATCTTCAGCCTTAAAAGCAATCTCCTGCATCGCAGCCTCCCACACTTACTTTTACGTTAAGGTAATATAGATGGGCACTTCTCACAATGACCAAAAGAGATGAGCGGGGTAATTGTTAACGGGACTGGTATCACAGGCGTAATTGGACTATATGAGCGCCTTCCGGCATGACCGGAAAAATTCAAACAAACGCTACCAAAGTGGAAAGCAAGTAACAGGTGCAATAATGACCAAGAACTGGACACCGACTTCCTGGAGAGGCAAACCGATCAAGCAGGTGCCTTTTTATCCGGACGCTCAGGCTCTGAGCGATGTCGAGGCCCGTCTTCGGACATATCCACCGCTGGTTTTTGCAGGTGAGGCACGCAAGCTGAAGAAGCAGCTCGCCGCTGTCTCGCGTGGTGAAAGCTTCCTGCTGCAGGGTGGTGATTGCGCCGAAAGCTTCGCCGAACACGGCGCCGACAATATTCGCGACTTTTTCCGCGTGTTCCTGCAAATGGCAGTTGTTCTGACCTTCGGTGCCTCACAGCCCATCGTCAAGGTTGGCCGTATTGCGGGCCAGTTCGCCAAGCCGCGTTCCTCGGACACGGAAACCAAGAATGGTATTGAACTGCCAATCTATCGCGGTGATATCATCAATGGCACCGAGTTCACCGAGCAATCGCGTATTCCGGATCCTGCACGCCAGGAAATGGCATACCGTCAGTCTGCGGCAACGCTCAATCTTTTGCGTGCCTTCGCGCAAGGCGGCTATGCCAATCTGGAGAACGTCAACCAGTGGATGCTTGGCTTCGTGGCCGACAGTCCGCAAGGCGAGCGCTATGGCATGCTTGCACGCCGCATCGCCGATACGGTCGATTTCATGCGTGCTGTTGGCATCACTGCTGAAACAAATGCGCAACTGCGTGAAACGGACTTCTACACCAGCCATGAAGCGCTGCTGCTTGGCTATGAAGAGGCTTTGACCCGCGTCGATTCTACTTCGGGCGACTGGTATGGCACGTCCGGTCACATGATCTGGATCGGTGATCGTACCCGTCAGGCTGATCACGCGCATATTGAATACTGCCGTGGCATCAAGAACCCGCTTGGCCTCAAGTGCGGACCAAGCTTGGAGCCCGACGATCTTTTGCGTCTGATTGATCTGCTCAATCCTGCAAACGAGGCTGGTCGCCTGACATTGATTGCCCGCTTCGGTCACGACAAGGTTGGAGATCATTTGCCAAAGCTGATCCGTGCCGTGCAAAAGGAAGGCCGCAATGTTGTCTGGTCCTGTGATCCGATGCATGGCAATACCATCACTGCCAATGGCTACAAGACACGTCCATTCGACCGCATCCTTAAGGAGGTTGAGGGCTTTTTTGCAGTTCATCATGCCGAGGGAACATATCCAGGCGGCATCCACATTGAGATGACAGGCAATAATGTGACGGAGTGCACGGGTGGTGCGCGCGCTATATCTGCGGAAGATTTGCAGGATCGCTACCACACCCATTGTGATCCGCGCCTTAATGCCGATCAGGCTTTGGAGCTTGCTTTTCTGGTTGCCGAGCTTCTCAAGAAGGAACGTGACAGCCAGCCACAGAAAATGGCTGCAAACGGCTGATCAAACTAACTTAAAATTTAATGGCGGCCTACGTGGCCGCCATTATTGTTTTAGGGGTAAGGTACAGCGCAGGAGGTGTCATGGACAAGAATATCAACGAAATCGATGGCGCCTGCCATTGCGGCACTGTTCGGTTCCATGTGCGACTGAAGAATGGCTTGCACAGTGCTCGCAGATGCACCTGCTCCTATTGTCGGATGCGTGGTGCGGTTGCCGTGAGCGCCAATATTAGTGACATCACAATATTGCAAGGCGAAGACGCGCTGACACTTTATCAATTCAATACGAATACAGCCAAGCATTATTTCTGTTCAAAATGCGGGATCTATACGCATCATCAGCGCCGCTCAAATCCACAGGAATACGGCGTTAATGCTGCATGTCTTGAGGGTATCAGCCCCTTTGATTTTGAAGAAATGCCTGTAAATGACGGCACCAGTCATCCTTCCGACAGGGGAAAGGATGCAAGTTCGGAACTAGCCGGAATTTTGAGGTTCTATCCGCGACAGTGACGTCCTTATAAACGCAGAAAACTCTATTCTCACAATCATGTCATTACAAACCACTTTGGGGTGGAGTTTTCTTACTTCGAATACTATCAAAGCGGTATGAACACGAAAACGCCCCGCCGAGTCCGTCTGTCAGCATCCTTCCGTTCATTCATGGCAAGCGAGGCCGCTGGCGGCATCATTCTCATGGTGGTTGCTGCGCTGGCGTTGATCATCGCCAATTCTCCGCTCAGTCAGACATATTTTGATTTGCTTCATTGGTATGTTGGCGGATTAAGCGTCCTGCATTGGGTAAATGACGCGCTGATGGCAGTGTTTTTCCTGCTGGTCGGCCTTGAGATCAAACGTGAGATGATCAGCGGACAATTGTCAAACTGGTCGCGGCGAGCACTTCCCGGCTTTGCTGCCGTTGGCGGGATGGTCGTTCCAGCTCTGATTTTCGTTGCCTTCAATGAAGGCGATACCATCCGGGGCTGGGCTATACCATCGGCCACAGACATTGCTTTCTCGCTCGGCGTGCTTTCGCTGCTCGGGTCACGCGTTCCAATGTCGTTGAAAGTATTTCTGACGGCGCTTGCCATTATCGATGATCTGGGTGCGGTCATCATTATCGCGCTGTTCTATTCGCAAGGCTTGAACATACCGGCCCTCTCCGGTGTCGCCGTCGTTTTTGCACTCCTTATGGCGATAAATTTCATGGGCATGGTCAGGCTCTGGGCCTATGTCGTGCTTGGTGTAATTCTCTGGATACTGGTTTTCAAATCCGGCATTCATGCGACGATTGCAGGTGTGCTTCTTGCTTTGACTATCCCCATGAAAGGGGAAAAGGGCGAGGCGGATTCGCCGCTTCTCAAGCTTGAGCATGCCATCCAGCCATGGGTCGCTTTTGCAATTGTGCCGATATTCGGATTTGCCAACGCAGGTGTTTCGTTCAGCGGCGTCTCGCTCTCCAATCTGGCCGATCCGGTGCCGCTTGGTGTTGCAGCCGGCCTGTTTGTAGGCAAACAGCTTGGCGTGTTTTCCTTTGCATGGCTTGCCATCAAAATGCGGCTGGCTGAGCGTCCCGCCGGCGCAAATTGGATGCAAATGTATGGCGTCTCTACCCTTTGCGGCATTGGCTTTACGATGAGCCTGTTTATCGGGTTGCTCGCTTATGCCAATTCGCCCTTGCTTCAGGATGAAACGAAGCTCGGCGTTCTGCTTGGCTCTTTGCTGTCGGCTCTGCTTGGTGCGCTCCTGCTGGTGCTGTCGTCAAAACGATCAGCCAAGGCGTGAATGTAAAAGCAGGCGGGCTTGCGCACGGCTATTCTCCAGTCCTGCAAGGAGGACCATTTGATGACGGAATTGCATAAAGGCTCGTGCCTTTGCGGAAAAGTGCACTTTGAAACGCGGGGTCCTCTTCGTGGCATAGTCTACTGCCATTGCTCGCAATGCCGTAAACAGTCCGGCCATCATTACGCAGCGACGAACGTGCAGGATGACTGCATTAATATATCCGGAAAAGAAAATATCAGTTGGTATGCCGCCAGTGAGTTTGCCCGGCGCGGCTTCTGCAAATATTGCGGCTCTGTCCTGTTCTGGAAGCACAATGAGCTTGACTACATCTCAGTTATGGCTGGAGCCTTCGATAGTCCCACAAGTCTTGAGGGTGAAGTCCATATTTTCGTTGCTGACAAAGGCGATTACTACGAAATTGCCGATGGCCTGCCGCAGTACGAAAAAAGCAGCAGCGGTGTTGTAGTGGCCCGCCAAAGCATTGATGCGGGTTGACGAATCGCCACATTGCGCTTGTCACGTTATTCGGCGATCTGGAATATTTCCGCGATTCCGTTTAACTGAAATTCTCTAGAATATTCAGGGGCAGGGCATGCACCGGCTTGTTATGGCATTTATCAATTCTATGCGGGCACTCAAGCATCTTGCCGCGCACGAAAAGGCAGTGCAACAGGAACTCGTCCTGTTTTTCCTGTCCATTCCCATTGCCGCTTTTATAGCCCCCTCTGTACTCGTTTTCCTGCTTCTAACCGGCTCGTTGCTCTTTCTGATTATGGTGGAAGTTTTAAACACGGGCATTGAGGCGGCTTGCGATGCAGTTTCGCGCGACTTTCACAAGGAAATCCAGATCGCTAAAGATTGCGGTTCGCTCGCGGTGCTGATCTCGGTTATCCTTGTTGCCATCGTCTGGCTCTATTTGCTCTGGCACGTATCTTTCCTGTGATACGCTTCATGGCAACATTGTTTTTCCATCAACGAAACGATATATGTTCATAATGAGCAAAAATCCTGATATCCTCCGTATCGCCATTGCCCAACTCAATCCGGTTCTGGGTGACATCAGGGGCAATCTTGCCAAAGCGCGCGAAGCCAGAGCCGATGCTGCGCGGCAGGGCGCTGATCTTGTGCTGTTTACGGAACTGTTCATTTCCGGCTACCCGCCAGAGGATCTGGTGCTGAAAAAGGCCTTTATCGCGGCTTGCGAGAAGGCAGTTCAGGATTTTGCCGAGGATACCGGTGATGGAGGTCCAGGTGTCATTATTGGTGTGCCGCTGCGGCGCGAAACAGGTCTGCACAATTCTGTCATGGTTCTGGATGGCGGCAAGGTTATTGCCGAGCGTTTCAAAGTTGATCTGCCAAACTATGGCGAATTCGATGAGAAGCGTGTGTTCCAGCCGGGGCCGATGCCGGGTCCCGTCAATTTCAGGGGCATCCGCATCGGCATACCGATTTGTGAAGATATATGGGGCGAGCTGGGCGTTTGCGAAACGCTGGCCGAAAGCGGCGCGGAAATACTTTGCGTGCCGAATGGCTCTCCCTACTATCGCGGTAAGGTCGATGTGCGCCATCAGGTGGCATTGCGTCAGGTCATTGAAACCGGACTGCCGCTGATTTTTGCGAACCAGCTTGGCGGGCAGGATGATTTGATTTTTGACGGCGCTTCATTTGCCTTCAATGCCGACAAGAATCTCGCGTTCCAAATGTCGCAATTTGAGGAACAGCTGATTGTCACCACATGGCGTCGTGGCAAAGATGGCTGGAGCTGTGGCGAAGGCCCGATGTCACGTATCCCGGAGGGGGAGGAGGCAAACTACCGCGCCTGCATGCTCGGCCTGCGCGATTACGTCAACAAGAATGGCTTCAAGGACGTGGTGCTGGGACTTTCCGGCGGTATCGATTCAGCGATCTGCGCCGCTCTGGCCGTTGATGCGCTGGGTGAAGAGCGGCTTCGCGCTGTTATGATGCCCTACACCTACACATCCAAGGATTCGCTGAAAGACGCCGAGGATTGCGCAAGATTGCTCGGTTGCCGCTATGACATAGTGCCGATCTTCGAGCCGGTGGAAGGTTTTCTCAGGGCGTTGGGGCCGACATTCGAAGGTACCAAGGAAGGAATTACTGAAGAAAATCTGCAAAGCCGCGCCCGCGGTACAATCTTGATGGCTATTTCCAATAAGTTTGGCTCCATGGTTGTGACGACCGGCAACAAGTCAGAAATGTCCGTCGGTTATGCCACGCTTTATGGCGACATGAATGGCGGCTATAATCCCATTAAAGATCTGTACAAAATGCAGGTCTATTCCATGTCCGAATGGCGCAACAAGAATGTGCCTGCCGGTGGTCTTGGCCCCTCAGGAGAAGTGATCCCCGTCAATATCATCAGCAAGGCGCCCTCGGCGGAGCTGCGCGAAAACCAGACGGACCAGGATTCTTTGCCGCCTTACCCGGTTCTCGATGACATCCTCGAATGCCTGGTCGAAAACGAGATGGGGGTGGATGAAATCGTTGCGCGCGGGCACGAGCGGGCCACGGTCGAGCGTATCGAACATCTGCTCTACATTGCCGAATATAAGCGTCGCCAGTCGGCTCCGGGTGTGAAGGTCACGAAGAAAAATTTCGGTCGTGACCGCCGTTATCCGATCACCAACAGGTTCCGTGACAGGCAGTAAGCGAACTGTTGCAATCTGGCCGCACCAGCCAATCAAAGCCATTTGCCCAAAAAATAGGCGCTTGGCGACGCAAAGCGATTCATCTATAAGCCAATCTCCGGCAATTTCGACCGGGAGGTTTAAGAATGGCAGCTTTCATCATGTCCCCACGGGGCGGCGCCAGTTTCTGATATGTGACGGCGAAAAGCCTTCTGGCTTTTCTATTGGCTTCACAAGTCAAGAACTCATCGCCGACATTGGCCTTGTCCGTATTCGGTCAAGTCGCCAGACCACAATGCCGTACTGATTCACTTTCCTACTCGCGGCATCTTTCTTCTACAATTCCTATTGAGGCCGGTGCTTATGTACCGGACAATTGTCATGGCTTTTTTTCGACTCGCCATCCGGGGCGGAGCTTTCCGCAGCGTTCTCGGATTCACCTGGAAACATTGGCAGGCACAACCTTTGCGCCTGTCGCTAACGCTTGTCGCAGTGTTGCTGTCGACATTGGCCGATGTGTTGACCCCGCTTTATTCGGGGCGGCTCGTTGACGCCATCGTCAAAGGCAGTCCGCAGGACGAACTGGCATGGAATGCTGCAATAGCAGCCTTTTCAACGCTGATTGCCCTGTCGTTCGGGGCGATTGTCTTGCGGCACATCATTTTCTTGACGGTGGTCAAGCTGACATTGAAAATGATGTCCGATATTGCTGCAAATGCCTTCTACCGTATCCAGCGTTTCTCGACCGACTGGCATGCCAATAGCTTTGCCGGCTCTACGGTTCGCAAGGTCACGCGGGGCATGTGGGCGCTTGATCTGTTGAACGATACGCTGTTGTTGGCGCTGTTTCCGTCCATCATCATGCTTATCGGCTCGACAGTGCTTATGGCCTGGTATTGGCCTGTCATGGGCATCATTGTCGGTCTTGGTTCACTGCTGTTCGTTGTCGTTACAGTGCTGATGTCACTTGGCTTTGTTGCTCCAATGGCAAGTCTTGCCAATCGTTGGGACACAAAGCTTGGCGGTGCATTGGCCGATGCGGTTAGCTGCAATATGGTTGTCAAAGGCTTTGGTGCTGAGGCGCGCGAAGATGCACGTCTTGCCAAGGTCGTGGCGAAGTGGCGTGACCGTACGGCGCGTACCTGGCGGCGCGGAACGATCAACGGCACAACACAGGGCTCGATGCTTCTTGTATTGAGAGCTTCAATGATTGGCTCCGCCTTGCTTCTATGGTCCAAAGGCCATGCAAGTGCGGGTGACATTACCTTCGTGCTCACCTCGTTCTTCATCTTGCAGGGCTATTTGCGCGAAGTTGGCATGGACATTCGCAATTTGCAGCGTTCTGTCAATGACATGGAAGAGCTGGTTGATATTCAGAGTCAACCACTGGGCATTGATGATCGACCCGGCGCAAAGCCGATACAGATCACCAATGGCAAGATCGAGTTCGACAATGTGACGTTCCATTATGGCGCGCACAGACTGCCGCTCTATGACCGGTTTTCGGTAACGATCCGGGCAGGCGAGCGGGTTGGTCTGGTCGGGCATTCGGGCTCGGGCAAATCCACATTCGTCAAGCTGATCCAGCGTCTGCATGATGTGCAGTCCGGTCAGATCCGCATTGACGGTCAGGACATTGCCGATGTCAGACAGGCGTCGTTACGCCAGCAAATTGCCATCGTGCAGCAGGAGCCGATCCTGTTTCACCGGACGCTGGCGGAAAACATTGCCTATGCAAGGCCGGGAGCAACGCAGGCCGAGGTGGAGGAAGCTGCGCGACAGGCAAGTGCGCATGAGTTCATCACCAATCTGCCGAAAGGCTACAGCACGCTCGTTGGCGAGCGCGGTGTGAAGCTTTCCGGTGGTGAGCGCCAGCGTGTTGCCATTGCCCGTGCATTCCTCGCGGATGCACCGGTTCTTATTCTGGACGAGGCTACTTCCAGTCTCGATTCAGAATCGGAAATGCTGATCCAGCAGGCAATGGAACGGCTGATGCTTGGCCGGACGACTTTAGTGATCGCTCACCGTCTGTCGACCGTGCGCTCTCTCGACCGGCTTCTGGTTTTCGACCATGGCCGCATCGCAGAAGAGGGTAACCATGAAGCGCTGATCGGGCTCAAGGGCGGTATCTATCGCGGTCTGTTCGAATTGCAGGCGATGGAACTGACCAAGGGCCTCATGCTTCAGGACAGCTAACAATATGGGCCGCGTGAAAACGCGGCCCATATTGCCATTCATCGCCGCATCCGATATGCCCCGATCATGACCCCAATCGTACGTTTTGCACCATCGCCTACGGGCTATATCCATATTGGCAATACACGCACTGCCTTGTTCAACTGGCTGTTTGCGCTGAAAAATGGCGGACAAATGGTCCTGCGTTTCGACGATACGGACGTCGAGCGCTCCAAGACCGAATATGTCGAAGCCATTGCCGAAGATGTTGAATGGCTGGGTATCAAACCTTTTCGCGTCGAATATCAGTCGAAGCGGTTTGCTGAATACGCGGCAGCAGCCGAAAGATTGAAGGCCGCTGGTCTTCTGTATCCCTGCTATGAAACTGCCGAAGAACTTGATTTGAAACGCAAGCTGCGGCTCGCGCGACGTCTGCCGCCAGTCTATGGCCGCGACGCGCTGAAGCTGTCGGACGAAGACAAAGCCAAGCTGGAGGCGGAAGGAAAGCGCCCGCATTGGCGTTTCCTTCTGCCGAATTTCAAGGACGACCCTTTCGCCCCGGTACGTACAGAAGTGCATTGGGACGATCTGGTGCGCGGGCCGGAAACTGTCGACCTGGCATCGCTGTCCGATCCGGTGCTGATCCGCGAAGATGGTACCTATCTTTATACATTCACCTCTGTTGTCGACGATATCGACATGAACATCACGCATATTATCCGGGGCGATGATCATGTTACCAATAGCGGTGTGCAGATTTCCATTTTTGAGGCGATGGGTGCAAAGTCCCCGCAGCTCGGTCATCATAATCTGCTGACGACTGCTACGGGCGAGGGCTTGTCCAAGCGTACTGGTGCATTGTCGGTAGGCAGTCTGCGCCGCGCAGGCTATGAGCCCATGGCGGTTGCAAGCCTTGCCGTGCTCACGGGCACTTCGGAAAATGTTGTCGCCATGCCCGATATGAATGCGTTGGCGGCGATATTCGATCCGGCTTCCACGTCGAAATCATCCTCGAAGTTTGACCCTGCTGATCTGGACGCGCTCAACCGAGCGCTGATCCACGCCATGCCCTTTAGCGATGCCAAAGACAGGCTTGCTGCTCTCGGCATTCAAGGTGATGATGCAGAGGCGTTCTGGCTGGCTGTGCGCAGCAATCTTACCTTCGTATCCGATGCCGCGCAGTGGTGGGCAATTGTCAAAAATGGCCCTGCGAGCGATGAGCCTCTGGCCGATGAGGATCGCGACTTCGTGCGCGCTGCTTTCGATGTTCTGCCATCCGAGCCTTGGAACCATGAGACTTGGAAATCATGGACCGATGCTGTGAAGGTACAGAGCGGGCGTAAAGGCAAAGGATTGTTCATGCCTTTGCGTATTGCGCTTACGGGGCGATCTTCCGGTCCTGAGCTTGCGGATCTTTTGCCCCTCCTTGGTCGGGAAGGAACGTTGGCCCGACGACCCTGACCTTGCGGTTCGGATCGATTGGCTTGTCCACGCTCAACGGTTTGGGCAGTGGCGCTTCGTTGGGCGCCGCTGCGGGCTTGCCCAATTCAATGATGGATGATGGCTTTTCAACTGGCTTTGTTGGAAGGGTCGAAGGTTCAATCTTGGTCTGAACCGGCGGTTGTTCATTGGGCTTTGCAGGTTCCGTCAATGCCGGTTTTGCGGGCGGTGTCGCAGCGGGAAGCGGCTCCTGCTTTGTCACTGTTGGCTGTTGCGGATGCGCTGGCGCAATCGGCGGAGTTTGTGGTGCGGGACGCGCGACTGGCGGCGAAACTGGTTTTGGCGGTTGTTTCGCCAGTTCACGCGGATTGCCCATGGTCGAAAAATTGCCGGCTGTTTTCTGGCATGTGCATTGCGGCGTGGCATTAGCACCAGCCTTGCGAAATTTAAAAGCATTCGGCATATCCCGGTAAGCCTGGCCACCCAGAGAAATCATGGCTTGCGGCCGCTCTTCGCCTGTTGGCTTGAAGAACAATTGCGCGCCGGGGGCATTGTGCCTGGCATTGCGCCTGATCGCGCGCAAAATTCTCCGCTCCGGTTTCATAGGTCAGCGGAAAATAATAACCGTCACACGTGCGAACGCACATAGTCTGGTATTGACCGCCTTCGATGGGGACCGGGATTGATCCAGGCCCTACAGGTTGCGGTGCGCGGCCTCCATAAATCTCGTAGGATCCCGGCTCTTCCTCATCCAGCCGCGGCAGATCGCGATACTGATAATTGTTTACAGGGCAATTATTGGCATCCAGCGCCGCCTCGATACGATCCCGGCGCAGATTGAACTCGTAATCATCCAGCGTTGGATCACTGTTCAGCCTGTCGAGACGCTCTTGCATGCGCACGCATGTATCGCTTTGCGCATGGGACAAACCAGTCGCAGCCAGTACAGCGCCAAATGCGGCAACGATGATAAAAGATGTCCGGAGCATGGATGGTCTCTTCTTGGAGTTTAGGCGAAACCATCCATGTTGATGCGGCAGCAATAAGACGAAAGTTTTACTCAATCCGCTGTGAAGCTTCCACAACTGCCAGCGCCGTCATGTTGACAATACCGCGCGATGTCACTGAAGGCGTCAGAATATGCGCGGGCTTGGCAGCACCCAGCAGGATCGGGCCGACATGCAGGGCATCTGTTACCGACTTGACGACATTTAGCGTGATATTGGCTGCATCAAGATTGGGGAAAACCAAGAGATTTGCCTCGTCCGTCAAGCGGGAATGGGGCAGTACGCGCTCCCGCAGAATTTGTGAAAGCGCGCTATCGCCGTGCATTTCGCCGTCCTGCTCAAGTTCCGGAGCCTTTACGCGCAGGATTTCTGAAGCGTTGCGCATTTTTGCTGCGCTTTCAGAATCGCGTGAGCCAAAGTTCGAATGTGAGAGCAAGGCAGCTTTAGGCTCAATGCCAAAGCGTCGGATTTCGTTCGCAGCAAGGACGGTTTTTTCCGCGATCTCTTCCGCAGTCGGATCGATACTAACATAGGTGTCGGTAAGGAAGAGCACGCCGCGCTGTGAGATGAGCAGGCTGAGGGCGGAGAAATTACGGATGCCTTCTGACTTGCCGATAATGAGCTCGACATTGCGCAAGTGCCGCTCAAAGCGACCTTCAAGACCACAGATCATGGCATCGGCTTCGCCACGCACGATGGCAAGCGCTGCAATAACGGTGCCGCTGGCGCGAACCATTGTGCGAGCAACCTCCGGTGTCGTGCCGCGTCGCCCTGTCAGGCTAACGAGCAGATCAACATAGTCGCGATAGCGGGGATCGTCTTCCGGATCGATAATATCGAAATCCTGTCCAATCTTGATTTTCAAGCCGTAGCGTTGAAGGCGCGTTTCGATGACCTGGGGACGACCGATAAGTGTTGGAATGGCGATACCTTCTTCCAGCACCACCTGAGCTGCGCGCAATACGCGCTCATCCTCACCATCCGCATAGATGACGCGCTTCTTCTCGGCGGTTTTTGCCGCAGTGAAGATTGGCTTCATGATAAGGCCGGAGCGGAACACGAAGCGGTTTAGCCGGTCGAGATAAGCGTCGAAATCTTCAATGGGACGTTCAGCAACGCCAGTTTCCATCGCTGCCTTTGCCACCGCTGGCGCAATGCGCAGAATAAGACGCGGATCGAACGGCGAAGGAATCAGGTAGTTGGGGCCGAATGTCGGTGTTTCGCCAGAATAGGCGCGGGCTGCAACATCCGATGGCTCTTCACGGGCAAGGGCGGCGATGGCCTGAACTGCCGCCATTTTCATTTCTTCGTTGATCGCACTTGCGCCGCAGTCGAGCGCGCCACGGAAAATATAGGGGAAGCAAAGAACGTTGTTGACCTGATTTGGGAAGTCCGAACGGCCCGTGCAGATCATGGCATCAGCACGTGCTGCGCGGGCCACTTCGGGCATGATTTCCGGATTTGGATTGGCAAGCGCCATAATCAACGGATTGGGTGCCATCTGCTTGAGAAGTTCAGGTTTCAACACGCCCGCTGCCGACAGACCAAGAAACACATCAGCACCACCGATAACGTCGGCAAGAACGCGCGCATCGGTCTTTTGCACATAGACAGACTTCCAGCGGTCCATCAGCGTGTTACGGCCCTCATAGACCACACCATCCAGATCGCAGACCCAGATATTCTTGCGGTCCGCACCAAGCTTGACGAGAAGATTGAGGCAGGCAAGTGCTGCGGCACCGGCACCGGAAGCCACGATTTTGACCTTGGAAAGATCTTTGCCGGCAAGCTCCATGCCGTTGATGATCGCAGCGGCAACAATGATCGCCGTGCCGTGCTGATCGTCATGAAATACCGGAATATTCATCTTCTCACGAAGCTGCTCTTCAACTTCGAAACATTCCGGTGCTTTGATATCTTCGAGGTTTATGCCGCCGAAAGTGGGTTCCAAGGCAGCAACAACGTCAACAATCTTGTTGATTTCCTGCGCGTCAATCTCAATGTCGAATACGTCGATATTCGCAAATTTCTTGAACAGGACGGCCTTGCCCTCCATCACTGGTTTGGAGGCCAGCGGTCCGATATTGCCAAGGCCAAGCACGGCAGTGCCGTTTGAAATAACGGCAACCAGATTGGCGCGACTTGTGTAATCGGCAGCGGTAGACGGGTTGGCGTGAATGGCAAGGCAGGGCGCGGCAACGCCGGGAGAATAGGCAAGGGCAAGATCACGCTGGTTGCCAAGCGGCTTTGTCGTCTGAATTTCCAGCTTACCCGGCGTGGGAAAGCGGTGATAAAACAGCGCGCTTTCGTCAAGTTCTGAATTGCCGGGCGTATTGTCCTGGGCCATGAATTGCTTCCTTCCGGAGTATCGGTCTGGGTCGTCGTCTGATATCTATCTTGAGGCATAAATGAACATAGATTTGATACAAGTCTTTATCGTTCAAATCTGCATTTTTCCTTGCCGTCATAAGACTGTGACATGAATCGGGTTTGTGTCGCGCAGAAGACGCGTTTGCGTCAGCGCGATACGGAGATCCGCATCATGGTCGAGGCCGAGCCTAAAAAGTTCCGCACGCTGTTTCTGTCCGATATCCATCTTGGCTCAAAAGGCGCTAAGGCTAGCTTTTTGCTGGACTTTTTGAAGCACCATGATGCCGAAACCATCTATCTCGTCGGCGATATTGTCGATGGTTGGCGTCTTCGCCGGTCATGGCACTGGCCTCAGGAACATAATGATATTGTGCAAAAGCTCCTGCGCAAAAGCCGCAAAGGTGCGACAATTCATTATGTCGCCGGCAATCACGATGAATTTCTGCGTGACTTCCAGGGCACGCATTTCGGCGGCATTGAAGTCACCGACCGCCTGATGCACGAAACGGCTGATGGCCGTAAGTTTCTGGTGATTCATGGCGACCAGTTCGATGTGGTTGTGCGCAATGCCCGCCACATCGCCTATCTGGGTGACTGGGCCTATGATGCAGCGCTTGCTATCAATACCGTGATGAACAAGGTGCGCCGCCGTCTTGGTCTGCGCTATTGGTCCTTCTCCGCATGGGCCAAATTCCGCGTCAAGAAAGCGGTCAATTTCATCGGTTCGTTCCAGACAGTTGTTTCCGACGAGGCGCGGCGTATCGGTGCCGATGGTGTTATCTGTGGACACATTCACCATGCGACCATCGAACAGATAGACGGTATCGAATATATCAACACGGGCGACTGGGTGGAAAGCTGTACGGCTATCGTCGAACATTTTGACGGAAGGATGGAACTTCTATCCTGGACACATCTCATCAGCGAGCATGCAGGCTTCGCGCCGGTGATCCAGATTGCCGATAAGCGGCCAAAGGCGGCGAATGCAGCGTGACGAGATTAAACGGCTCGTCATCGTTTCGGATGCCTGGCATCCGCAAGTCAATGGTGTCGTGCGAACCCTGACCAAAGTACGCGAGCAGATGGAGGCGCGGGGCTTTGAGGTGACGATCATCTCCCCGGCCGACTATCATTCTGTGCCTTGCCCGACCTATCCGGAAATCCGGCTTGCGTTGACACTGCCATCGGCGGTCAAGGCACGGATTGAGGCCATACAACCGGCCTATGTCCATATCGCGACGGAAGGTCCGCTGGGCATGATGGCGCGCCGCACGTGCATCAAGAATAACTGGCGTTTTACCACAAGCTTTCATACCCGTTTTCCTGAATATCTGCGCAAGCGCTTGCCGGTCCCGCTGTCATGGTCCTATGGCTGGCTGCGGCGCTTCCACAATGCTGCTGAATCCTGCCTTGTACCAACGCAGTCAATTCATGATGAGCTGATTGTGCGGGGATTTGAAACCCTGAAGGTGTGGACGCGGGGCGTAGACCGGGAATTGTTCCGGCCGCAACCAGACGTTGATCTGCACTTGCAACGACCGGTTTTCATCTGTGTAGGGCGGGTCGCTATCGAGAAGAATCTCGAAGCTTTCCTGTCGCTGGATTTGCCGGGCACGAAGCTGATAGTCGGTAATGGTCCCGACCTCGAAAATCTGAAACGCAAATATCCAAAGGCCGTTTTTGCAGGCAAGCATGAAGGTGAGGCGCTGGCACGCTTCTATGCGGGGGCGGATGTCTTCGTCTTTCCAAGCCGGACCGACACGTTCGGGCTGGTGCTACTTGAGGCTATAGCCTCCGGTCTGCCGGTCGCAGCCTATCCTGTGCCGGGATCTAAGGATGTCATCAACGCAACCGGCGCTGGGGTTCTCTCCGAGGACTTGGGAGAGGCGGCTCTGGCTGCTCTTGCGATGGGCCGCGTCGACCCCGAAGCGACGTTGCAGGGATTCAGCTGGGAAGCCTGCGCCGATATTTTCGAAAGTATCCTGACAAGGATCGGCGTCTCGCGCGAAGTGCCCGGTCATACGGTCAAATCCCGCCAGACTATTTCGGCGCGGTAGTTTCTATGGTTAAAATCTGGTTGGTTATAACCGCTGTTCCAGCCAATTGATCATAGATCGGGTCCCGTCTTTCAACGATCGATATTATGATCCAGAGGTACCAAGCCAGCATCAGAAGTAATGACACGATTATGGGTGTCATCGTAAGTGAGATGAAAAGCATGGATAGCAGAGCTGGTAGCAGCGGCAGCATCATAACGACCAACATCGCAAGTTGGCGGAAAACAGCTTTTTTCAACGGGATGCCTACTCTTTCGGGCACATCAACATCTATCGTTCGAATGCTAACGATGTATTTTCCCAAGGTTTGTCCAAATCGATATTCCAGTATAATCAAGTAAGTCAACGAAAGAACCCAATAAAATCCGTCAATAATGAAAGCGTCGTTGGGGCGCCCATCGGGGCCGAGAGTGTACTTTGTGGAAGAACTGGTATTGACGGTGCCGTCTTGTGAAACACTGTCCAAGACCAAAGTATGAGCTGTATCAAAACCTAAAAATGATGTGCGGCATTCACGCGTAGAGTTAAATCCGGGCGGAGGAACTACACTAACCGCTACACAGCGGGTGGTGGTAAATCCAGCAGAACCTTGCACATGACCATTTGTGACGAGAAAAAGTATAACGACCAAAATTTGTAATGGTAATGCAACAGTAAAGCCATCAATCACAGCTGCGATCAACCGATGCCAAAAACCAGCACGTTGCCACGTCTCTGCAGAACTGATTGGCGCTATGATTTCATTGCCGTCTGCCATGCATTGAGACCCCAATGGTGTGCCTAAAGCACTGTCATCGATTCTCTTAGAAATGCAATGCGACGAAAGATTTGTATTCTGTTGAGTTGCACCAGCAAAACTTGTCCAATTCTATGAACTCTTTGAATTTCATGATAATGGCCAAGCTCAAGGCAACGCATGGTTGTGATTCTGCCTGAACAGCTTCGTATTTTTCCGAAAGTCCCACCGAATGACAGCCGCCGTTGCGGATTTAAGCCAAGGGAAACCGTCTCGCTTTGAGTTGCGGATTGCGTTGACCTATTTCGCTATTTTCATGTCGAACGGGTTGCATCTGCCCTATTTTCCGCTCTGGCTTGAATATCGGTCGCTGACTCCGACAGAAATTTCCATCGTATTGTCGATGCCCCTTTTCGTCCGGGTCATCGCGGCACCTCTGGTTTCGATGCTGGCAGACCGCTCCAACGACCGGGCGCATATTCTGACCTTGTGCACTATATTGGCGGTAGCCGTCGCGGCGTTCTACTTCGTACCCTTCGGCTTTGTCGGTATTCTCGCTGTGTCGTTGCTGCTTTCGCCGCCATGGACTTCACAGGTACCAGTTGCAGATACGATTGCCCTTTCGGGCGTTCGCCGTTACGGCGCCGATTTTGCCAAGATGCGGGTTTGGGGCTCAATTTCTTTCCTGCTCACTTCGTTTGTGGCGGGCATCTTCATCCAGCGTTTGGGCGAGCACATTATCCCTTGGGCTTTGCTCGGCGCGCTGGTGCTGGCATGCGGCATGAGCTTTATCGTACCCAGAATCGGCAAACCACGCAGGCTTTCCCCACTTTCCGATGTCGACATAGCAAATGCGGGCAGGGCGCTGCGCCGTCCGGCTTTTGTTACCTTCCTCATCGCGACAGGCATCACACAGGCGAGCCACGCCTATGGCTACAGTTTCTCGGCGATTTACTGGAAGTCGATCGGCATAGAAGAAACCGTAATCGGGGCATTCTGGTCGATCTCTGTCGTTGCGGAAGTGATCATGTTCACCTGTTTCCGCCGCATATTCGGCAATCTCCATCCCGCCAAGGTGCTGATGATCGGGTCTGCCGTGGCAATGTTCCGCTGGGCCGCCTTTCCATTGATCGAACCCGCCGGACTTGGCGTTGCTGGTTTTCTGGTCGTCCAGTGCCTGCACTGCTTCTCATTTGCCCTGTCATTTCTCGGTATGCAAAAAATGATCGTCCTTACCATTCCCGAAGAGCGCGGCGGCACGGCGCAGGGGCTTTCAACCTTTTTCATCGGCACGTCATTGGCCATTGCCACGATGGCATCCGGGCCGCTCTACTCGGCCACCGGCATTTACGGCTTTTACGCCATGGTTGCCCTCGCAGCTATCGGTCTGTCTCTCGCCGTTGTGTCTCTGAGGCTTGAGCAGCGCGAGACCTAGAAAATTTGGGTCTAGCCCCACAGTTCCGGCTTGGGCGGCGAAACCCGGCTTCCGTTAAATTCTAGTCCCGGCGTCCGGTCCTGCTTGAGGATCAAGGGACCGTCCAGATCGACAAAATCGGCATCTTGAGCCACGATAACAGCCGGAGCCATGGCCAGGGATGTGCCAACCATGCAACCGACCATGATCCCAAAGCCAAGTTCGCGTGCGCGATTATGCATGCGCAGCGCTTCGGTTAGTCCGCCGGTCTTGTCCAGCTTGATATTGATGCTGTCATAGCGCCCCAGCAATTTGTGCAGATCATCCGTGCCGTGGGCGCTTTCGTCAGCACAAATGGGCACAGGGTGCGGAATTTCAGCGAGGATGGCATCATTTCCGGCGGGCAGTGGCTGCTCGATCAGCGCAATACCGGCCCGCGCGCAGGCAAGCATGTTTTCCAGAATATTGGCATTGGTCCAGCCTTCATTCGCGTCAATGATAATGCGGCTTGAGGGCGCGGCCAGTGCTACGGCTCTTATCCGCTCTGCATCATTCTCGCCGCCAACCTTGACCTTGATCAAGGGTCTGTCGGCAAAGCCGCTCGCTGCCTTTGCCATTGTTGCAGCATCACCGAACGAAACAGTCACGGCGGTGGTCAAATCGTGCAATTCTGGCAGGCCCAGTAGAGAGGTCACGCTTGTGCCTTGGCGCTTGGCTTCGAGATCCCACAAGGCGCAATCTACGGCGTTGCGTGCCGCGCCTGCATGAATGAGCCCCGGCAGATCGTTGCGTGTCGCGCCCTTGCTCAAAGCATCGCGCAGACCTTCAATCTCGGCACAAACCGAGTCGATGCTCTCACCATATCGCGCATAGGGCACGCATTCACCGCGCCCGCTGTGCACGCCGTCACTTAACGTGCACACGACAATTGCTGCTTCAGTCTTGGAACCACGGGAGATCGTAAACGTTCCGGCAATGGGCCATCGTTCTACCGCTATATCCAAGCTAATTATCATAATCTGCGCCTTAATTGTTCCAGTGACATCGGTCGGGAGACTCGATATGTGTGTTGTTGATGTTGACCGATAGAGCAAACAATTCAAGTGCTTCTACTGCCGCGCCTCCGCATGTTGAGTTCAACAAGGACGGGGATCGCGCTACAGTTACACTTACAGGGGCATGGACCACACGCAATGTTCGCCGCGTGGACGAAACCATGCGCGATATCGAAGTTGATAACGGGTTTTCTAGCGCCGTTATTGATCTGTCCGGCGTGGAATTGCTGGATACTGCGGGAACCTGGCTGGTAGAGCGCCTGCGCACTGCGCTGGAAAAATCCGGCAAAACAGTTTCCATTGAAGGACAGTCCGAAAGCTGGGGTGCTCTGTTTGAGGCCGTTGGCGATATTGCGGCTGCTCCTCCGGAAGTTATTCATATTGACCGCCCGTCCTTGATAACGCGATTCTTTGAATCGATTGGTCGCATGGTCTATGCCTTTGGCGATGATTTCATCAAGGCGATGCACATTCTCGGCGCAACCGTTCGCGGCGCGCAGATGAAGGGCAGTAGCAGAAGCAGTATTCGCCCGGCGGCAATTATTCATCAAATAGACAGTATGGGTATCGGCGCGGTGCCGGTGGTTGTGCTTATGTCGACCATTATTGGTGCAATTATCGCGCAGCAGGGCGCTTTCCAGTTGCGCTACTTCGGTGCCGAAATATTCGTTGTCGATCTTGTTGGCATTTTGGTGCTGCGTGAAATCGGTGTGCTTTTGACGGCAATCATGATTGCGGGCCGCTCGGGTAGCGCGATCACCGCCGAAATCGGCTCAATGAAAATGCGCGAAGAAACCGATGCACTGACTGTTATTGGTCTCAATCCCGTCGGTGTTCTGGTTTTCCCGCGTCTCGTTGCATTGGTGATCTCGCTGCCATTGCTGACAATTATTGCGGATTTCGCGGCATTGGGCGGCGCCATGGTCATCACATGGGCCTATTCTGGAATTCCGCCGGATGCCTTTATCCAGCGTTTGCGCGATGCAGTCGATCTTTCCAGCTACCTTGCCGGTCTGATCAAGGCGCCTTTCATGGCCATGATCATCGGGGTGATGGCTTCTGTTGAAGGCATGAAGGTCGGTGGCAGCGCTGAATCTTTGGGACAACGGGTTACAGCATCTGTGGTCAAATCGATTTTCGTCGTCATTGTGGTCGATGGCATTTTCGCCATCTTCTACGCGTCCATCAATTTTTAAAACTGAAGCCCCAGGCAGAAGCCTGCTTAAAGTAGATCGAGGCGCATGAATCCGAAAGAAAGTAACCAGAGCACGCACACAAAGGCTGACGACGTCATCCTTTCTGTGAAAGATGTCAGTGTCTCCTTCGGTCGTTCGACTGTGCTCAACAATCTTGATCTTGATGTTTATCGCGGCGAAATCCTTGGTTTCGTCGGAGCGTCAGGAACGGGTAAGTCTGTTCTCATGCGGACGATTCTGGGCCTCAACCAGAAGCAAAAGGGCAAGATCAGCATTTTCGGTCACGATATTGACGAGGCGAGCGAGCAGGACAAACTCGCTGTCGATATGCGTATGGGGGTGCTTTTCCAGCATGGGGCGCTGTTTTCGTCCTTGACCGTGCTTGAAAACATTCAGGTGCCGATGCGTGAATATCTCGATATTCCTCAAAAGCTTATGGATGAGCTAGCCCGGCTCAAGATCGAACTCGTGGGACTCAAGCCCGATACCGCGGATAAGTTTCCATCGGAGCTTTCAGGCGGGATGATCAAGCGTGCGGCCTTGGCCCGCGCCTTGTCGCTTGATCCCGAAATCGTCTTCCTCGATGAGCCGACATCAGGTCTTGATCCTATTGGTGCCGCTGACTTCGACGAATTGATTGCCGATCTGCGCGATACGATGGGGCTTACCGTCTATATGGTCACCCATGACCTCGACAGTCTGTTCGCTGTATGTGACCGAATCGCTGTATTGGGCAATAAGAAGGTTCTGATCGAAGGAACCATTGAGGATATGTTGGCGTTTGACGATCCGTGGGTGAAAGAATATTTCCGTGGAAAGCGTGCTCGTCAAATTGTATCCAATGGCGATAACAGGCGGCGTTCGCCGCGTAGTGAAGCTGCGCCAACGCCAAATGTACCACCGCAGAACAGGCTAGTGGAGTGAATTTTATCAGACCACTAGCGGAACAACAGGGTCGAGCAGAGTAATTCATGGAAACAAAAGCCAATTATGTTCTGGTCGGTATTTTCACGCTTGCTGTCTGCATGCTGGCCTTCGGATTTGTTTACTGGATTGCGCGTTATGGTGACAAAACCGAGACTGCAACTTTGGAAATCCGTATTCTCGGCTCGGTAACAGGTTTGGCTGACGGCAGTCAGGTGCTGTTCAACGGTATCAAGGTTGGTACAATCCGGCGCTTGAAAATTGACGACAATAATCCTGATGCTGTGATTGCGCAGGCGGAAGTCGATGCAACAACACCTATTACGCGTTCCACCCAAGCCACGCTGGGCTTTGCTGGTCTGACCGGCCAGGCCTTTATCGAGTTGAAAGGCGGAAAGCTTTATGAACCGATGCTGCTTGTGGAAGCGGCAAAGGAAGACTCCATTGCCCGCATTGATGCCGATCCGTCTGTCGTGAACAACCTTCTGCAAAAGGCCCAAACCATCCTTGAACGCGTCGATGGCGCGGTGGGATCGATTGAGAGCTTTATCACGGAAGTGAAGGGGCCTTTGGTCGATACGGTCAACAATACCAAGCAGTTTACCGATGCGCTTGCAAAGAATTCCGATGTCATCGAAAAGTTTAGCCGCAGTGCTGAAGATGTTCAGGCTGTCGTGGCTGAAGCACGGCAGATGATGGAAAAACTGAATAATGCGTCAACGCGTGTGGACGGCGTATTGGCCAAACTGGACAAACAGCTTTCCGACGAGGATGGCAGCGTTGTACGCGAAGCCCGTCAGACGCTGCAATCCTATCGTTCCGTAGCAGACAATCTGAATGCGAGACTTGGACCAATCACCGACAATCTCAACCGCTTTTCAGGGCAGGGATTGCGTGACGTGCAGTCTCTTGTCAATGAGAGCCGGCAGTCGGTTCAACGCATCGAGCGCGCTATTACAGATCTTGAGAAAAACCCGCAGCGGGTGATTTTCGGCGGTAGCGGCAATGTTCCTGAATATGACGGACGGACGCGCCGTTGACTTTGATGGATTCGCATCGCATGAAAGTTAATGAACTGTTACGCGTGGGATTGGTTAAGTGGTGAAATCGAAGACAGTAATTGCAGCGTTGGTTATCGCCTTGTCCTTGTCGGCCTGTGCCAGTTCCAAGAAGCTCGATACATTTGATCTTTCCAGCCCATCGCCGGAAGTCACCTCGTCAAGGAAGCAGGGGCGTCAGATATTGATCGCTGCCCCGTCCGCATTGAAAGCGCTCGACGGTGAAAATGTCGTTGTTCGTTCCGGTCCCAATTCAATTTCCTTTTTGAAAGGTGCGCAGTGGGCGGATCGTCTGCCAAATATTGTGCAGTCTCGCCTCGCACAGGCATTTGAAAGCACTGGACGGCTTGGCGGTGTTGGTCGCCCGGGCGATGGCCTTGCCATCGATTATCAGGTGATCAGCAATATTCGCACTTTCAACATTGATGCTTCCGGCAGTGAAACGGCCGTTGTTGAGATTGCCGTAAAGATACTGAATGACAAGAATGGCACCGTGCGTGCGACAAAGGTCTTCCGTTCGACATCGCCCGTAAGGGGCGCAGGCAACGCATCCTATATTGCCGCGCTTGATAGCGCCTTCGACACTGCCACCAGCGATATCGTCACCTGGACGCTTTCGGTTATTTAGAGCGTAAGCTCAATACCGGCTATTTTGCATTCCATTCAATGCGTGGTTCGACGGGGCTCACCATGAGGAAGATTAGTGATCTGCAAAGCTAGCCTTTAATGTCGGTGATCTTGTTCATGCAACCCATGAACCCTCCTCATGGTGAGCTTGTCGAACCACGCAGTAAATTGGTGCCAGTTTCAGCAACTCGATGAGATGAGTGATCAAGCTGCTTGCTTAAAGCTGCCAGCTTCCGGTCCAGTTGCAAACGGCAATTCTTCGTCGGCCCAACCGGTTATTCCACCGATCATGATTTTCACAGGCCGCCCAAGGCGCGCCAGCTTAAGCGCAGCCTGGTCTGCACCATTGCAATGGGGTCCGGCGCAATAGACGACAAAAATCGTATCCAGAGGCCATTCAGCCATGCGTTCGGCTGAAATATCTCGGTGGTTCAGGTGGATTGCAGTGGGAATATGGCGACGCTCATAGGCAGCGCTTGTTCCTACAACATGCAAAAGGGTAAAGTCGGGTCTATCCTTCAGCGCCTGTGCCACGTCGGCGCAGTCGGTTTCCAGCGATAGACGCCTGGAAAAATGATCAATGACCTGATCGGCTGGGGCCGGGGCAATCTCGGTTACGTAGCTCATTCTGTCTCTCCTCGTGTTGGATGAGCAAGAAGTAGAACAGGTGATAAATTGCTGGTAGTTGGCAAGAATGCCATATATCGTCAATATCATGTCAAACGCCTCAAACCCGCCCCGTCTTGATAATCCGCTTGTGGTGCTGTTGCTTATGACGGTCTTTGCACTTTCGAATTCGGTGTCGTGGTCGAGATGTTCGGGCTACCAAGGCCGGAAATGGGCGATGACTGGTATAAATTTGCTGTCGCCAGCATTGAAATGGGCGAGCTACGCGCCACAGGCGGCGTGCGCGTGCTTGCCGATGGCGGCCTTGACCTGTTCGAGCATGCTGGAACGATTATCATGCCGGGCTGGCGCGGCGTTGAACATTCTGTCCCGGAGCCGTTGGTACAGGCTCTGCAAAAGGCCCATGCCAAGGGCGCGCGCATTCTTTCAATCTGCTCGGGCGTCTTTGTGCTTGCCGCCGCCGGCCTTTTATCGGGGCGGCGCGCTACGACCCATTGGCGCTACGCCGATCTGTTGACCGAGCGTTATCCGGACATAGAGTTTGCGCCGAATGTGCTTTATGTGGACGAGGGCAATATTCTGACCTCAGCTGGCAGTGCGGCGGGCATCGACCTTTGCCTGCACCTTATTCGCCGCGATTTTGGTACCGAGGCCGCCAATAAGGTTGCGCGGCGCCTTGTTGTGGCTCCCCACCGCGATGGCGGTCAGGCTCAATTTGTCGAACAAGCAGTCCCCATAGCCCATGAGGGAGTGAGGCTTTCTCCGCTGCTGGAAACGATGCGGAACAATATTCAGAAGGACTTTTCCATCGCCAGCCTCTCTAAAGCTGCGGGTATGAGTACACGTACCTTCCTGCGCCGCTTTGAAGCTGCAACTGGCACGACGCCTGCCAAATGGCTATTATCCGAGCGGTTGGGTAAAGCACGCGATCTTTTGGAAAACTCTACGCTTTCTATTGAGACGATTGCCTTGCACACGGGTTTTGGCACTGCCGCTACGCTGCGGCATCACTTCCGCCAGCAATTGGCCACCACGCCCACAGCCTACAGGGATATGTTCGGGAAGGTGTCAGAGCTGGAAGGGGCTTGAGTGTTGTATCATCCAGATTAGCTGCATTTGACTTGTGCGTGGTTCGACGAGGCTCACCATGAGGAGGATTGCTATTTGCAGGGCGTTACATCCTGCAAGTTTGGCAAATAATCTGCAATCAACCACCTTCTAGTGAGCCTCGTCGAACCACGCAGCTACCGGAATGCGAGACTACTTTGCTCTCAGCAATCAACCACGCATATTAACAAAAAACGCGGTCCGAAGACCGCGTTTTTGTTTTCATACCAATTGGCTCTTAACGCAGGCGATTACTCGCATGGGCAAGCATGGTGTAAACCTTGCCTGTGTCGGAGGTCAGATAGGCTTGGGTCGTTGTGTTGTCGCGATCGTTGCGTGTGACATCCTCAAGCAGGCGCTCGAAGTCATCCATGTAACGATCAACAGCACGTTTGAACTCGCTATCAGACGAGTACTTGCGCTTGATCTCGTCAAAGGTCTGCTGCCCCTTCAGCGTGTAGAGACGGCGGGTGAAGACATTGCGCTCACCAGCCCGGTAACGCTGCCAGAGTTCAACGGAAGCCTCGTGGTCGATGGCGCGGGTGATGTCAATCGATAGCGAATTGAGCGACTCGACAACCTGACCGGGTGAGCGGCCTGCCGGTGCCTTTGGCGCTGCCTCGGCTTCATCGGTCGAAGCACGGCGCAGGAGATCGGACACCCAGCCATTACCGGCAGGACGAGCCGGTTCAGCATTGCCACGTGTGTCGAGTGTGCCGCGCATTGCAGGCGCAGCCGGTGCTGATGCTGTCGGTGCCGCCGCGGGACGCGGTGCCGGAGCGACCGCTTCGGTCCGTTGTGGCTGTGCTGCCACTGCGGCTGTTGCGCGGGCTGGCGCTGCGCGCTGTGCCCGTGCTTCGCCAACGTCAGTAAGACGCCCGGATTTCTGAACGATTTCCGAGAGTTCCTTCAATGCGTTGATCTGTTCGGAAACAGCCTTGCGCATCTGTGCCGTGGATTGCTTGGCTTCTTCAGGCATATCCATCACACCGCGTTGCAATTCGGAACGGGTCTGTTCAAGTTCCGTACGGATCGCTGCGGAAGAACGACGGATTTCATCGGTCGCGTTGGCAAACTTCTGCGATGCCTGCTCCACAACTTCGGAGATGGAATTGCGAATCTGTTCGGTTGTCTGGTTTGCACGGCCTTCGGCGCGGTCGAATGCCGAGGAAACAAGCGATTCGAACGAACGCATTGTCTTCTCGATTGTTTCCGACTTGGCGATGAGACCTGATGCCAATGCCTGCAAAGCTTCCTGGCGCTCGTCAAAAGTCGAGGCGAGGTTGGTTTGCGATGCGTTGATTAGTTCCGATGCCTTGTTGAGCATGTTGCCGTGCTCGTCAAACCGCTGAGCGATGGAAGCAATGTCGGTCAGCGTGCTGTTGGACAATTGTGACAGTTTGCCGAGATTGCCATCAATCAGACGGGTTGAGGTCTCGAAGGATTCAGCAGCCTTCGTGGCGTTCTCCGCAAAGGCCGTCGTCGTGTCGAGCAGGCGTCCGTCAATGTCGCCAAGGTTCTTGGTCGCCATATCGATGAGTTCGCCAAGCTTCGCATTTGAAGAGGAGAGGCGGTCGATAAGGTTGCTCACATCATCGGTCAGACCAGCCTTGGCCGCCTGAACAGCAGTGATTGTCTCTGCGGTGCGGCTGGCGATAGCATTGATCAGAGCCGCATTTTCAACCCGCAGGCGTTCAGTTGCGGATGTGGTTGCTTCCACCAGCTGCGAGGCGAGCGTACGGCCATTATCGGCAAGGCTCTCGACCAGCGGCTGAGCCGTATTGTCGAGAATGCTGATGATTTCCTGCGAACGGGCCGAGAGAACCTCGTTCAATTCGCGGGTGCTTTCCGCAAGCTTCGATGCGGTCGTATTGGTGGCTGCCGAGAAGCGGGCCTCCAAAGCCTCGAGATTGGCGGCGGCCTCCGTTGCGCGCTGACCAAGCCGTTTTTCGGTTTCCGCCAGGCTTTCATTCATGCGCTGGCTGAATGCCTCGCCATGGCCGTCAAGAGCCTCGCCGGCCTTCTGTGCTTCACCGGTAAGGGTAGAAGCAGCTTCCGTGATTTTCTCACGCAGCGTGCGGGCGACAACCGAAGCACTCTGTTCGAGCGATTTGCGAACATTATCGACACCAATGGCCAGTGCATTCTGCATGGTTGTGGTGCGTTCGTCGATTGTACCGCCATGGTTTTCGAAGGCCTTGGCAAGCACGTCTGCGCTGTCTTGCAGGACCGCCTGCAAGGCTACCGTACGGTCGCCAATAGCACCTGCCTTGTCGTCCAGCGTCTGACCCAGAGCAGCATTGCCCTGTTCCATCGCTGCGCGAATGGCTGCAATGCGCTGGTCGAGAATGGTCGCATGATCGTTGAGCGTTTCGCCGACGCGGGTATCGCTTTCGGCCAAGGCTGCGCGAATAGCGGCAGCGCGCTCGTCCAGCGTTCCGATATGGGAAGCCAGCGTGTCGCCGATCTGCATATTGCTGCTGTCGAGCACAGAACGGATGCCTGCTGTGCGCTCTTCAATATCGCTAGCATGCTGTGCCAGTGTCTCGCCGATGCGGGCATGGGTATTTTCAAGCGCTGCCTGAATACCGGCTGTACGCTCATCCAGCGAAGAAGCGTGCGAAGCCAAAGTCTGGCCGATACGCTGATCGCTATTGCTGAGCGCCTGCTCGATTCCCGCTGTCCGCTCGTCGATGGAACTTGCATGCGAGGAAAGGATATTGCTGATGCGCGAGTCGCTTTCGATCAGGGCCTGACCGATACCGGCTGTACGCTCTTCAATGGCGCTGGCATGCGAGGCCAGAACATCGCTGATACGCGCGTCACTGCTGGTCAAAGCCGACTCGATGCGACCTGTACGGTCATCCACACTGTCGATAAAGCCGCTCAATGTGCCGTCGATACGTGTGCCGCTATTAAGCAGCGTGGCCTGAATTTCGGCGTTGCGTGCATCAATAGCCTGCGTATGAGCAGCAAGCGTTTCGCCAAGTTTGGCATCGCTGCCGGAAAGAGCCAGCTGGATTTCCTGGTTGCGCTCGTCAAGGCTTCGATTGTGCTGATCAAGCGTCTGCGCAATCTTGGCATGTGTTTCAACAAATGCCGCACGCATTCCAATGGTGCGCTCATCGATGATCTTGGCATGGGCATCAAGTGTCTGGCCAATGCGTGTGTCGGTGGCGTGTATTGCTGTTTCAATATTGGCGCTACGCAGATCGATGTTGCGAGCATGTTCGTCCAGCGTGTCGCGAATGCGTGTATCAGTGTCCGCAAAGGCGGCGTGCATGCCGGCTGTGCGATCTTCAATTGCTTTAGCGTGCTGTTCGAGTGTTGCACCAATACGGGCTTCATTGTCTTCAAGCAGCGTATGAATGCCGGCAGTACGGTTTTCAATTGCCTTGGCATGTTGTTCGAGCGTGGCACCGATGCGGGCGTCATTATCCACAAGCGATGCACGCAGACCAGCAGTACGCTCTTCGAGGGTCGAGCCATGGCCTTCGATGATCTGACCAATAGCTGCAGTGCTGCTTTCCAGGATGGATTTAAGGTTTGAGGTGTGATCGCCGATCTGTCCTGCCTGATCGCGAATAACGATGGCAGCGCGGTCGGTTTCCTGAATCAATGTCGCGGCGAGGGCATCGCGTTCTTCAGCAAGTTTGGCAGCGAGCGCTTCACGGCTTTCCACAAGGCGGTCGGAAAGAGCCGCCGCATTGGTGGAAAGAAGGCTGCCTACCTGCTCGGAAAGCGTCGACAGATCATTACCGATCTTTGCTTTTGTCTCATCGACAATGCCGTCAATCGAAGCGCGGCCATCGGTAAAGGTCTTGGCGATGTCGCGAGTGCGTTCGATCAACTGTTCGTTGATCTGGCGCGCACGGGCTTCGAGGGCCGAATTGAGACGCTCAGTGCTGGCATCCAGCGAATGGGCGCGTGTTTCGAACTCTGCAAGCAGTGAGCGTCCGCGTTCGTTGATTGTTGTATCGAGCCCGGCGAGACGTGTGTCGAATTCGCCAACCAGCGTCTGCGTGGCATTGCCCAGCAGCGACAACATGCTGTTGGTGCGGCCGTCGAGCGTATCAGCCAGTTTCATTGTTACAGAATCTGTCTGTTCGGACAGAGCTGCAATGCGCATTTCCAGAAGATTTGCAAAGGCTTCGCCGGAAGTGCTGATCTTGTTTGATATGTCGTCCGAACGGGAAACGATCTGCTCGGAAATTACCTGTCCGCTCTGTGTCAGTCGTTCAATGAGCGACTCACCAGACTGGTTTATCGACATGCTAAGATTGGTGGACGCGCTGGAAAGGTGTTCGCGCAAGGAATCGCCTGCCAGTGAAAGCTCGTCTTTCAACTGCTCATGGGCACTGGAAATAGAAGCGCGCACGCGTTCTGCGTGGCCGATTACCGATTCGCGTTCACCGCCGAGACGGTCAACGAGGGTACGGATGCGGTATTCATTGTCGGTGTAGACGCGTTCAAGCTGGTTCACTTCGGTCTGGACCAAGGTTTCCAGTTCAACGGCGCGCGCCAGCGTGCGCTCGACACCTTCGCTCATGGCCGCAACTTCGCGGCGCACAGCCTGACCCAGCGAAGCAACGCGGTCGGATGAGAGCATTTCCGGTTCGGACAGGCGCATTGCTGCTTCCGCCATGGAACGCGCAGCATACTGCATTTCCTGACCACGACGGATCATGATCGCGAATGCCCAGAAAAGCATGATTGGAACGATGATCGCTACCGCTAGGCCAATTGCGTAAGGCGCTGCGGCAAAATCAGAGAAGGACCGGATCGACCAGAGCGATGGACCGTAAAGAGCATTGCCAAGTGCCAAGACACTGCCGGCCCAAAGAACACTGATGATCCCTGTGATCAGACTATAGGATTTTGGCTGCACAACGGAACTGGTGGAGTACGTGGTCTTGGCGGCTTGAAGCAGGTCGTCATTCGCTGGCCGGAAGGAGGGCTGCGATGGAACAGCCGGAGCCTTTGGTGGCGCGGGTGGAGCTGCGGGAATGGGATTGGCAGCCTTGATCTGCGGCTTTGGCGCAGGCAATGGAATGGCGGCAACAGGTGGCGTTGTTACCTCAGGTTCGGGCAATTTCATAGGTTCGGCCGCGGCAGGTGTCTCAAATTTCTCGGCGGCAAGCTCTTGCGCTGCCTGTGAAATCTGGGCTTCGAGATCGTTCAGGGACAAGAGATCATCGTCAAGTGGAGACAGATCCATATCCATCCCGAGCGTTGACTCGTCGAAATCGATTTCTAGAGCCTTTTCAAGGGCTTCACCGAGCTCGTCTTCGGCTTTGAAAGCCTTGCTTTTCGGGGCTGTGGCCATGTTTTCCTCACAATATTGGGCGGTGGCCACATGTGGGGCCAACCGCGCCATACTCTTTACGCCGCTACTTTAATGTACTGGCACATGGTTTGGAAAGAAACAATGGATTCAGGAAATGCTTAAAAGTTTAAACACAAGGTTAATTTTTGGGCCTCTCATAAAATTTCAATTGTAGGCAAAAATTTACCCGGCGTTCACCATAAGGCACCATTTAAGCACGATTTCCGCCCCGTTTTAACCTTGAATCAGCGTCATCAGCTTAGGCTCGTGAGTTCAAATGTAAAAGCGTTCAGGAGAATATCCAATGGCCCAACAGGCATCGATGGCATTTGCTTCGCCAGGTGGCGAGCGATCGAAGCCAGCGCGCAAGCGCCCGATTGATCTTGTTCACCTTACCCGTGAAACATTCGGCAACCGCGCTCTCGAAACCGAAATCCTCAACCTGTTTTCCCGTCAGACCTGCGGCATCGTGGACAGACTTATCCACGCAAATCCTGATGATCGCGTCCGGCTTGCCCGCTCGCTCAAGGGTTCGGCCAATGCAATTGGCGCATTTCGCGTGGCCGAACTGGCAGAGGCGGTCGAGCAGGCTCCAGCCGATTCGAAACTGGTCAGGGACCTTCGCCCTGCCATTGATGATGCGCGCGATTACATAGCGGCAATAACGCGCTGAAGTTTGCGCTGCGTCAGGGAGTACAATTGACTTACGCCTTTAAAGCCCTATGTCAGCGGTAACTTGATCACTGGGGCCTTAATTCATGGCGAAAATCACCTTTGTCACTCATGGTGGCGAACGCATCGAGGCGGACGCCGAAAACGGCTCTACCGTTATGGAAAGTGCCATTCGCTTTGCTGTTCCGGGTATTGATGCGGAATGTGGCGGCGCCTGCGCTTGCGCCACCTGTCATGTCTATGTGGATGAAGAATGGAAGGCTGCGACTGGCGAACCCGAGGCCATGGAAGAAGACATGCTCGATTTCGCCTATGATGTGCGTCCCAATTCAAGGCTTTCCTGCCAGATCCACGTTTCTGATCAACTGGATGGCCTTGTGGTGCACGTTCCGGAACGTCAGTCCTGATATTGCAGTTCTGTCGTGCGCCCTTCGACAAGCTCAGGATGAGGAATGTTGGTGTATTTGCAATAGATGGCGCCGGGCACGGTGACCTGCCTGCAGCCAACTCACCTTCCTCATGGTGAGCCCTGTCGAACCACGCACAATAGAATTGCCACTCATAGGACGATAATTGCAGCTCACAGGCTGATATTTTCTCATTGACCCATTAGAATCAAACCGCAGAACGGCTTTTCATAGCTTGAGCGGCGGCATTGTCTTGACCTTGGGACAAGCAATCGTTACGCGCATGGCAGCCCGTGTGTCTTGAACACGCCAGCCATTACCCTTTTTCTATCTGCACGGCATGCAGACCGTCCGGCATGAGGAATTTGCGATGAGCGAGATTATCAAAACCGATGTTGTCATCATTGGCGCAGGGCCCGTCGGCTTGTTTGCGGTGTTTGAACTTGGCCTTTACGATCTGAAATGCCATCTCATCGATATTCTTGATCGCCCCGGCGGCCAGTGTGCAGAGCTTTATCCGGAAAAGCCGATCTACGATATTCCGGCATGGCCCATCATCAGCGGCAATGAGCTGACTGAAAAGCTGATGGAGCAGATCAAGCCGTTTTCACCCCAATTCCATTTCAATCGCATGGTGACGGGACTTGAACGTCTCGAAGATGGAACATTCCGCGTCGAGACGGATGATGCTGAAGTGTTCGAAGCCAAGGTGGTCGTTATTGCAGCCGGTGGCGGATCTTTCCAGCCCAAGCGCCCGCCGGTTCCCGGTATCGAGGCCTATGAAGGCAAGAGCGTGTTTTATTCCGTGCGCCGCATGGAAGAATTCCGCGATCAGGATGTTCTTATTGTGGGGGGCGGTGACAGTGCGCTGGATTGGGCGCTCAACTTGCAGCCGATTGCCCGTAGCCTGACCGTGGTGCACCGGCGCGCAGAATTCCGCGCAGCGCCAGACAGCGTCAAGAAAATGTTTGAACTGGTGGAAAGCGGCAGCGTTCGTTTTGAGCTGGGACAAGTGTCTGGCCTCAAAGGCGATAATGGCGAACTGACCCACGCTGTCATCAAGGCGGCAGAAGGCGAGGTCGAGATTCCTGTGACGCGCCTCCTGCCATTCTTCGGCCTGACCATGAAACTGGGTCCGATTGCCGATTGGGGCCTGAACCTGCATGAAAATCTTATTTCGGTGAATGTCGAGACTTTTGAAACATCAGAACCCGGCATTTTCGCCATTGGCGACATCAACTGGTATCCGGGCAAACTCAAGCTGATCCTGTCGGGCTTCCACGAAGCTGCATTGATGACCCAGGCGGCAAAGCGCATCGTCAATCCCGGCGAGCGCGTTGTGTTTCAATACACAACCTCATCAACCAGTTTGCAGAAAAAACTTGGGGTGAACTGAGGGGGTAGTTTACTATTGAACACAAAACTCTCCGTCATCCTCGGGCTTGACCCGAGGACCCGGAGTTGCGCTACACAACAAAATTGACTGATAAATCCCCGGTTCAAGCCCGAGGATGACGGAGATGTTTGTACTTTATTGATGGTGGCGCACTACCTTCTCAAGGCTTAGACAGTTCCTTCACCATGCGGTAAGTCAACAGGCGCTCGAAGCGTGTCTCGAAATTGACTGTTTCAATGCGGTCGAAACGCACCTGATCTGCATCATGTTTCTTGAGCAGTTTTGCCGTCAGCGCGTCAATATCGGCTTTCAACTTCATACAATCGCTACGCCAGGGTAGGGCTTTGACCTGACGCTCCATATCGCCAGCTGCGGTGCGCGCAATGACGATATGGCTTTCCTCATGCCGCTTGATATCCGCCGAAAGCGTGTCCCACACAAGCGCGAGATCCCGCTTTGCGCTGCGGCGCTGTTTCCAGCGGGGCAGGTAAACAGTTGCGCGCACGGTGATATCCGCATGGACGACCTGACAGTTCTTGCCATTGGAGCCAAACTTCACCTTGCTGTCAAAGCGCATCCGCGTCATGCCGGGATGCCGTGTACCGGTCTTCGCCAATACTGGTCCCCTGCGGCTCAACTCCTTGTCGAGTTCGGCTGCATTATCCGCATTCAATGTGAAATACTGGTATTTTCGCAGGACGGTTGCCGCGTTGGCGGGAGCAACGAAACTGGAGGCAATAGCGACCGCAATCGAGCTGGCGGCTAATCTGGCCAAAATATGCATTCAGCTTTTCCTTTTCTTTGGCCAGTGTGCATCATTCAAACAGTATCGTCAAAAACCTTGCAGATGAATTGACGTTCCGCGCAATGTGATAAAAAACCAGACAGCGAATAATCAACGGGAGCGTAGGAATGGATCGGGAATGGCAACTGGCACATGGCCGGTCTTTGACCTTGGGGCCACGCGCATTGATTATGGGCGTGCTCAATGTGACGCCCGATTCGTTTTCTGATGCCGGTGTCCATTATTCGCTGGATCAAGCTTTGCAGGGCGCGCGCAAGATGATCGAAGATGGGGCATCGATCATTGATGTGGGCGGCGAATCCACACGGCCAGGCGCGGCGCGGGTTGAACCTTCGGTAGAGCAATCACGAATTTTACCGGTCATCGACGCTTTGGCGAAGCAGGACGATATAATTATCTCGGTTGACACATATCGCGAGGAAACGGCGCGGCTTGCCGTGGAGGCTGGAGCCCATATCGTCAATGATGTATGGGGGGTACAGCGGGAGCCCGCCATTGCTGATCTTGCTGCGCGCACCGGCGCGGGGCTTGTCATCATGCATACAGGCCGCGAGCGTGAACGCGATCCGGACGTGATCGCCGATCAGTTTGCCTTTCTCAATCGGTCGCTGGAAATCGCACGGCTTGCTGGCGTATCGGATAGCCAGATCGTGCTTGATCCCGGATTTGGTTTCGCCAAGGATACCGATGAGAATATTGCGTTGATGGATCGCTTTTCAGAACTTGCCGCCTTCGGCTACCCATTCCTTGCGGGGACGTCGCGCAAGAGATTCCTCGGCGCTGTTTCCGGTGGTGAAGCCAATGAAAGAGACGTGGTGACAGCTGCATCCTCGGCTATTTTACGGCTTGCCGGAGCCGATATTTTCCGTGTGCATAATATCGCTATGAGCCGCAGCACGCTCAACCTCGCCGATGCAATGCTGGATAATCGCGGCAAGCGCCCATGACTATCTTGCGTAAAGCCTGGCTGGGTCTTGGCGGCAATCTTGGCGATCCGATCTTGGCCATGGGACAGGCTCTGCGCGCTCTGGATAGCCGGGCTGATACCTCGGTCAACATCGTGTCGCCCGTCTATAATACGCCGCCATGGGGCAAGCGCGATCAGCCTTCTTTCTACAATGCCTGCGCGGAGCTTGCGACTGAGCTCGAACCGGAATCCCTGCTGGCGGTCTGTCTCAATATTGAACTGGTAATGAAACGCGAGCGGCTGGAGCGCTGGGGCCCGCGCATTATCGATATTGATGTGCTGGCCTATGAGGGGATAGATCGCTTTGAAAGCTCAAGCCTTATCCTGCCGCATCCGCGCATGACGGAACGCGCATTCGTGCTCGTGCCGCTTGGTGATATCGCCCCCGATCTGAAGATTGAGGGAATGAGCGTTTTGCATTGGGCGGCGCTGGCAGATAGTACCGGAATGACAAAAGCCCGCGATGATGCGGGTTGGTGGCCCGTTCAATAGCAGAACAGAAAGGTGCGTGGTTCGACATGGTGAGCTTGTCGAACCAAGCAGGACATATATACAATCAGTTCTTAGCGACGCTGCCCACGGCAGTTGTATCAACGCGCTTCAAGGACATGCCGACGACAGGAATCAACTGGTCTTCCAGATGAACGGAAATCGTTACATTCATGCTGTTATCATTGTTGAATTTCGCCTGCATGGCACCGCTGAGCTGTCTGCGGTTGATTGCAAGAACAACGCGATTGCCTGAGACATTGCCGCCGGTAATGTCGAGACCCTTGCCAGCCGAACCGTCTAGGAAGGTGCCCTTGTAGCTATTGCCGCTGCGGGCGATCGTTGCCTTCATCGGTTGATTGAAAATACCGACACGGCAGTTACCATCCAGCGTCATGCCTGTTGCGGCGGCTGGTGTGGAGCCTTCCAGCGTGCAGGTAAATTTTGTACCCTTATATTTGCCCGCCACGATTTCTCCGGGGCCAACCCACTGGCCTTGGACATTCTCGAAGAATTCCGCGTCTTTATCCTTAGCTTGCGCCGGCAGCGCCAATAGCGCGCAGGCGAACAGGGACAGGGCGGCAACTGCTGCGCTTGTTTTCATCGACACGGACTCAAACTCTAATCATTGGAATGGCTGCTTCGAACCAATCATGGGTTGGAATGGTTAACAGATGGTTGCCAATGCCATAAAACTTGGGGATATGAAATGCTTCTATTGCCCGGTCAGGGCTTTTTAACACCGCCGATCCTTGCCAGATCGCCGATGAAATCACCAATTCCCGGTCGCTTTTCAGCGTTGAATGGGAAGGGCCGCACCAGATCCATCGCTGAAATGCCGATGCGAGCCGTCATCAAGCCATTGATCACACCTTCGCCAAGTCTCGCCGAAAGTCGCGCGGCAAGACCATGTCCGACCAGTTGCTGAATGATGCTGTCGCCCATTGCCACTGTTCCTGTCACGGCCAGGTGGGCGATGACATTGCGCGTGAGCTTAAGGAAGCCAAGCGTTCCCGGCCTGCCTCCATAGAGTTCAGATAGCCGCCGGATAAGCCGCGCTGATTCGAAAATGACATAGCCGATATCGACAAGCGCGCGGGGGCTGACAGCCGTGACAATCGAAACGCGCTTTGAGGCGGCAAGGATCATTTCGCGCGCCTGCCGGTCAAGCGGGCGCAGCAATTCGGTTTCCGTCAGGCGTATCAAATCGCGCCCATCGATCACATCATCACGCAAGTCGTGCAGAAGCGCGCGGCCCTTGGCGGTGGCGGGCAATGTTTCGGCGATGCTGACGAGCTTGGCCACAGCAGCCTTTGCCTGTACCGGATCATTTTCCATCGCCGCCTTGGCTGCCTCGTCACGCAAATGCTGCACTGAGGCGAGGCGGCGCAAGGCCAGTGTTTCGCGCACAATAATAGCGATTAGCGCCAAGGCACCGAGTATCGTGACCCCAAGCGCCACCCAGCCCAGCCATGGCGCATGTTCAAAAAGCGTGCGGATAAGATTGTCGGCCCAAAGGCCCAGCGCCAGCGATGCAAGCACCCCAATTGCGCCGGTAAAGACTGTGGCGAATGAAAACTCCTTTCTATTCGCCAGAGCTGGCGGCGGGGTCAGGGCATCCAGCTCATTGGCAGCCTCAGAATCAAGGTCAAACACATCGACCGCGGCGGGCGTTACAACAGCAATATCCTTGATCGCTGTTGGCCTGCGCTGTGCCGCTGGTGCTGCCTCGACAGCCTTTGCAGAGGCTTTTTCTTCCTCCGGCTGGTCCATGCGAAACGAAGCTGGCTTGCGTTTTTCACTCATGCGAGGCGATCTCCAATGAGGAATTGTATGGCCCGATCCAGCCTTATGTGCGGCAGTGAAAGCGTAAAGCCTTCTGCCGTTTTCTCCAATTTGGGAGGGCGGAAACGGACAAAGCGGATAGAAGGATCTTCAGATACTGATTCCGGTCCTTCAAATATTGAATCCGGTTTTTCCGGTAAGTCACCGGGAAATATGGCTGTTTCGGTTTTTCCGTCGAATTCCTCGCCGTCTATTGTCTCGCCTTTCAGCGGTGTCCCGACGATGACCGGCAATATGTCTTTGCCTTGGGTGACAGTTGCCTCGCGGGTTGTTCGCACAGCGGCCATTGCCAACACCTCGACGCTGGCGCTGGTAAAATCAGCGCGGCTTATCGCGCGATCGACAAGGCGGCGTACGATGGCCTGCAACCGGTCATGGCTCTCATGGTGCAAATGATCTGCCTTTGTTGCTGCAACAAGAATGCGGCTGATGCGCCGCTGTACGAGCCCGGTCAGAAAATTCGTGCTGCCGGGACGAAAACAGGAAAGGATTTCCGTCAATGCCCGTTCAAGATCGGCAACAGCGGAGGGACCGGCATTCATCGCCTGCATGGCATCCACCAGAACGATTTGCCGGTCCAGCCGCGCAATATGCTCGCGGAAGAACGGCTTTACCACGTGCGTCTTATAGGCTTCGTAGCGCCTTTCCATCATGGCGCCAAGCGAGCCGGACTTGTGTTTTTCCTGTCCCAATCCGGGTAAGGGCGCGAATGTCAGGGCGGGTGAGCCTTCCAGATCGCCGGGCATCAGGAAACGGCCCGGAGGCAGCGTGGAGAGTGCCCTTTCATCGGCCTTTCCCGCCTTCAGATAGGCGGTAAAGCTTTTTGCCAGTCTCTGCGCTGTCATTTCATCGGCATCGGCAGATGCATTTGCTGACGCTGCGGATTTGAGCCAATCTTCAGCCAGATCGCGCCTGCTTTCCAGTTGCGCCAATTCGAATGAATCCTGCGAGAACTCATTATAATTCTTGCCGAGTAGTGGCAGATCGAGCAGCCATTCGCCGGGGTAATCGACAATATCGACAGAAAGCTTGCCGCCGGAAAACATGCGTCCCCATGCGGATGCGGATTCATACTCGATTGTCAGGCGCAATTCGGAGATCGCCCGGGTTGAATCCGGCCAGATGCGGTCCTCAATCAATGCTTTCAGGTGGTCTTCATATTGAAATCGTGGAACGGCATCATCCGGTTGCTGCTCCAGATAGGCTTTGGCAATCCGGCCGGATTTCTGCGCTTCAAACAGCGGCAAGCGCCCGCCATGGATCAGATTGTGCACGAGCGCCGTGATGAAGACTGTTTTGCCTGCGCGGGAAAGCCCTGTCACGCCGATGCGGACGGAGGGGGAGGCTAAGGAAGTTGTACGCTCGGTCAGCGTATCCAGCGCAATTCTTGCCTCGTCGGCCCAACTCGTCAGTCCTGTGGTGAATGTTCCCAATCGACAATCCTATTGCGGCGTTCTTCTGCGACCCATTTGGGGGCTGCTTGTGTCAAACTCAAGGTACGTTGTTTTGCAGGATTGTTGTGCGAACCACGCGCAAAGTGTGTGCAATCCGAATCTCACAAATGCTCCGAGGGTGAAAAGAACTCCCGCAGCGTTCCTTTGCCGGGACGAATTTCCGCCAAGGGTTCCTCAAACTCGATCACCGCAAGACCGGCTGTGGGAAATCCGGAGACAAATGTCGGGTGCGTAGGGGGATCGCCACGACCAGACAGTGCCATGGCCACTTCCTCCATCATGGGGTTATGGCCCACCAGCATGACCGATTGGCTGCCCTCATGCTCCAGACCGGCCATACGAATGGCCATCAGATAGGTGTCTGGACCGCCGGAATATAGTTTTTCGAGTTCCTGTAATATAAAGGGTGGCTCCAACCCTACATATTCCAGCGTCTGGCGGGCGCGGATTGCAGTTGAACACAGCACGACATCCGGTTTCAGTTGTGCACGCTTCATCTCCAGCCCGAGGATTTTGGCCGCTTCCGTGCCATCCTTGTCCAGCGTACGGTCAAAATCCTTCTGACTCGGTGTTGGCCAGACCGCCTTGGCATGACGGAGAAGGTAGACGAGACTCATTTACTTATCTCCGTTCTGGAACAGGCTGGAAAGGTGCCATGCTTCACTCTTTGACGCAAATATCCGCTTTGGATCATGCGGCAAATGCACCATTTCTCAAATAAGTGTGCAAAACCTGCCTGCGAATATTCTGTGCGAGGTGCAATTTTGCGAGGCAAAGCGCAACCGCAAGTAGAGCTCTGAGGGTGAGAAATGCCAAGTTTTGGCCTTGTTTCCCTGCTCTGACGTCGCGAAAATTCCATTTATCCGGCTTAAATGCCACTATTTTAAGCGATTTCGCCCTGCTTCTTTATTGATTTGCTATGTCTTTTTGTAGTTGTGCGCTCATCGGACACGACCTATATAGGCCTCCTCGCGTCTAAAAGGTGCAGGGTGATTCAATGATGAATAAACTTATCGATCTTGACTATAAGCCCACGGATGACGAGCCCTTCATGAGTGATCGGCAGAAATCCTACTTTCGTGAAAAACTGATTGACTGGAAGAACGACATTTTGCGGGAAGCCCGCGAAACGCTCGAAATCCTACAGCAGGAAAATGCAAATCTGCCGGACATTGCTGATCGTGCTTCTTCAGAAACAGACCGCTCCATCGAGCTTCGGGCTCGTGATCGTCAGCGCAAGCTGATTTCAAAGATTGATGCAGCCTTGCAGCGCATCGATGATGGAACATATGGCTTCTGCGAAGAAACAGGCGATCCCATCAGCCTCAAGCGGCTTGATGCACGCCCAATCGCAACATTGTCCATCGAAGCTCAGGAACGTCACGAGCGACGCGAGAAAGTCTACCGCGACGATTGAGCTCAAGTTTTAAAAAAAGCCCGGGAAACCGGGCTTTTTTTATTTTTGTAGATTATTTCTGCGTGGTTCGAACCACGCAGATGCTCTTATGCAATCGGACCGTACTCCTCTAACGGTCCGGCCGCGACAGATCGCCGAGCAGGCGTTCCATCTCATCCTCGATATCGTCAGCCTTTTTCGGTTGCTCTTCCCTGTCGATCTCTTCACCGGGGGCGATATTGAGTTCGCTCGCCAATTCCGGATCGAAAGCGTCCGAAAAATCAGCGTCGCTTAGCGTGATCTCCGGCTCGGAAGTCTCCTCAGGCTCGATATTGTCGAGTGAAGGCTCGCGGTAGACCGCTTCATTGCGGGCGGCAAACGGGAATGCCGCGGCTGTGCTGGCTCTTTGTTCGCCGGAAAACTGCCTGACGGGTTCCGGCGCGTCGATTGGCGGCTCCGGTGCATCCACCACGGGCTCAGCCTTGCTTTCGCTGCCAAAAGACGGCGAAGCGGTGCGTTCCCAGCCATTGCTGGCGTCACGCACTGGCACTGTAATGGTGGGAGCCGCTTCTGCTGCAATTGCTGCTGCCGCAGCGACCGTCGGAGGCATATAGGGCAGTGGCCGTGCAGGCTCAGGCGTTGCTGTAATGGGCGGAATGGGTGCCATTGGCGGGATAGGAGGCAAAGGCGCCGTCGCTGGCTGCTGGCGCGGTTCAGGCGGCCTGACATCGCGAGGCGGCGTCGGCGGTGGCGCTGGCGTGCGCAGCGGTACTTGCGGCGCCTGTTGCAAGGGTGGTGCCGGCCGTGTCACTGGCGCGGTTGCCTGTGGTGCCGGAGAAACCGGCTCGGCGCGCGGCGGCTCAACCGGTTTGCGCTCTGTTTTTGGCTCAGGCTCGGGGGAAGCGGTTGCCGCAGGTTCAATACGCGAGGGCTGTTTGGCAAATTGCCGGATGTTCTGCTCGATGACGATATCGCTGGGCCCACCGATGAGGATCAGATGCTCGACATCATCGCGCCGCACGAGCACAAGCCGCCGGCGGTTGTCGACAGCAGCGGCATCGGTCACCGAGAGCCGAACCTGCCGGTTGCGCCCACCCGCCACGAATGTGCCGCCTGTTACCCGCCGCAACACGGCAAACACAAGCAAGAGCAGCGCAATGACCAGGGCAAACAGAAGAATGAATCCCACAATGGGGGCGGCAGTATCGCCGACGATAGTGGCAAGCCATGCATTCATGACAAACTCTCCTCTATAATATTCCACCAAGCCCGAAAACTTGTTCCCCGACACGGGCTTCGCAGCATAATTTCGCGTGACACTACAGAGTGGACTTCACAGTCGCAACCCTGATGATTTTAAAACAGTTTTACCCTATAAGGCGTGGAATAAAGCTTATCCGATAAAGGATAGGGTTTAACGCCGGTGAAAGATATGATCCAACCGATTCGAGAAGTATGACACAAGCAGCAGGCCAAACGGCAGCATGCTGGTTGGGCGATGAAAAAGGGGCCTGAGACATATGTCTCAAGAAGCGAATAGTAGACATATGTCTCGAGAAACGAATAGCGATCTTTATCCGGAACCGATCATCGCCAACACGAAATCGAACAGGGCAGGCTTGCGCCTGATCCTGCTGGGTATCGTGCTGGTCGGGATTTCCGTCCTCTATTTCATCTATCGCGACCAGCTCGGCCAGCAATTCCTGCTTGGCCTGCTTGGTTTGCTTGCCATGACCGGCGTTTTCTACCTGTTTGGCTCGGCCATTAATGTCATTCAGTTTACGCCACGCGGCACGAGTGATGAGCTGACCCGCGCCTTTGTCGATACTTACCCGGAAGGTACGGTCGTCTGCGACCAGAAGGGGCGTATTGTTTATGCCAATCGTGCCTATGCCGAGATGACGGGCGTAACGAGTTCGGATGATGTGCGCCCGATCGAACATATTCTTTCCGGTGAGCCAGCTGCATCCGATCCGATTTACCGCCTTGCCAATGGCTTGCGTGATGGAATTTCCGGACAGGAAGAGATTCGCCTGTCACGCCCGCTTGATCCATCGCGTGAACCGGTGCCGACTTGGTACCGCGTCAAGGCGCGCGCCGTTGCTGGCATTCCCGATCAGACCGCCCCTGTCTATGCCTGGCAGATTTCCGATATTTCCGCCGAGCGCGCCGAGCAGGAGCGCTATTTTCAGGATATTCAGGAGGCCATTGATCACCTCGATCATGCGCCCGCCGGTTTCTTTTCCGCCGATCCCGATGGCCGCATTATCTATATCAATGCGACGTTGGCCGAGTGGTTGGGCATTGATCTGACACGCTTCACACCCGGCTCCATGACCGTGCGCGAGATCGTAGCCGGCAATGGAATGGCGCTGATAAATGCAGTCAAGACGGAAGCGGGAACAAGCCGCAATACCGTTATCGATCTTGATCTGGAAAAGGCCAATGGCCAGAGTCTTGCCGTTCGCTTCTACCACCGGGTTCAGGCACAGCGCGACGGCAAGCGTGGTCCGACGCGCACAATAGTCCTTGATCGGGCCGAGGGCGAAGATACTTCGGCGGCGCTGCGTGCTGCGGAAGTAAGGTTCACGCGCTTTTTCAATTCCGCCTCTATGGCTATTGCCGCTGTCGATTCAACCGGCAAGATATTGCGCACCAATGCGCGTTTCCTTGGCCTTTTTGCTCCCGTGGTCGACCGGGATGATATTGACCGGCGCATCCCGCTGGAAACCGTGGTGCATGAACGTGACCGCGAGGCGTTTGATCGTGCATTGGCCTCAGCCTTTGCCGGAAAAGCAGAAATTTCTCCAGTCGATACGGTTATTCCGGGCAATGAGGACCGGCATTTGCGGTTCTACATCAGCCCCGTTTTCGATGCCGGTGGAGAGGATGGAGCTGAAGAGGCTGCCATTGTCTCCGTGGTTGAAACCACCGAGCAGAAGGCGCTTGAAGCCACCATGGCGCAAAGCCAGAAGATGCAGGCTGTCGGTCAGCTTGCAGGCGGCATCGCGCATGATTTCAACAATGTACTGACGGCAATCATCATGTCGTCCGATCTGCTTTTGACCAATCATCGCGCATCGGACCCATCCTTTGCCGACATTATGAACATCAAGCAGAATGCAAACCGCGCTGCCTCGCTGGTTCGTCAGCTACTGGCGTTCTCGCGCCGCCAGACATTGCGTCCCGAAGTTCTCAACCTCACGGACGTCATTGCCGATGTGCGGATGCTCTTGACGCGTCTTGCCGGCACGCAGGTCAACCTCAAGATCGAGCATGGCCGCGATCTTTGGCAGGTCAAGGCCGATCTTGGCCAGTTTGAGCAGGTCGTGGTTAATCTGACCGTTAATGCGCGTGATGCCATGCCTGAAGGCGGCGATTTGATCATCCGCACTCGCAATATGGGTGAGGTGGAAACGGCCCGCCTTAATTACCGCGATGTCGTGCCCGGCGATTATGTGGTGGTCGAGGTTGTCGATAGCGGCACAGGCATGACGCCTGAAACCATTGCCAAGATCTTCGAGCCTTTCTTCACCACCAAGGAAGTGGGCAAGGGCACAGGCCTTGGCCTTTCCATGGTCTATGGCATCATCAAGCAGACTGGCGGCTCCATCCATGCCGAATCCGAGCTTGGCAAGGGATCAACATTCCGCATCCTGCTGCCACGCTTCGTGGAAGGTGCCGAGCCGCAAATATTGAATGCCGAAGGCGAAGTCATTCAGATCGAAGCGCCGAAGAAAGAAAAGAAGCCCGAAAAGGCAACCGACCTTTCCGGCACTGCAACCGTGCTTCTGGTTGAAGATGAAGACGCCGTGCGGATGGGCGGCCTGCGCGCGCTTCAATCCCGTGGCTACACGGTGCATGAAGCGTCAAGCGGCGTTGAGGCGCTGGAGGTCATGAAAGAGCTGGATGGGAAGGTCGACATTGTTGTGTCTGACGTTGTCATGCCGGAGATGGATGGTCCGACCTTGTTGCGTGAACTGCGCAAGGATTACGGAGATATCAAGTTCATCTTCGTTTCCGGCTATGCGGAAGATGCCTTTGCCAAGAACCTGCCGGAAGATGCGAAATTCGGCTTCCTTCCGAAACCGTTCTCGCTGAAGCAACTGGCAACAGCGGTCAAGGAAATGCTGGAGAGCGAATAGCGTTTATTGCGATCCGCTCTCCGGGTTCGTTTATTTCGTGAACAGACCAACGCCCGGTGCCAGCGGAAGCCCGACTTCAATCCAGAAAACTAGGAAGGCTGTCCAGGCAACCAGGAATCCGATGGATATGGGCAGCGTCATCGCGGCCAATGTCCCGATGCCAGCATCTTTCTGGTAGCGCTGCAGGAAGGCAAGGCAGACCGCAAAATACGGGCTCATGGGCGAAATTACGTTGGTAGCGGAATCCGATATTCTGAAAGCCGCTTGCACCAGCGCTGGTTCCAGCCCCACCAGCATCATCATCGGCACGAATATTGGTGCCATCAGCGACCATTGAGCAGAGCCTGAGGTGATGAAAACGCTCATGACGGTCGCCAGCATGATGAAGGCAAGCACAAGGGGCGTACCGGCAAAACCGCTGGCATCAAGCACGTGCGAGCCGCTGATCGCGATCCATTCGCCAAGATTCGTCCATTTGAACCACGCAAGAAACTGCGAGATTGCGAAGAACAGCACCAATGTCGGCGCAAGGTCCTTCAACGCTTCTGACATCAGGGAAACCGCATCACGGGCATTCTTTATCTTGCCGACGGCTTTGCCGTATATCCAGCCGACAAGCAGGAAGAAGACGGCCAGCAGCGCGACAATGGCTTCAAGCAGCGGCGAGGGTACCAACCCCCCTGTCTCATTGCGCAGAGGCGAGGCGGCAGGCAAGGTAATGGCAACCACGACAATAACGAAAGCCAGTGCTGCCCAGCCTGCCAGCTTCAGGCCGCGCATCTCAGTTGCACCAATAGGTTCCAGATTGAGAACCACATCGCCGTGATATTTGCCAGCCAGCGGCTCGACAATCCGCTCAATGACGAATGTACCCACAAGCGAAAGCAGCAGGGCCGAACAGGCGATGAAGTAGTAATTGTCAAGCGGCGAGACATAGGCCTGCGGATTGATCGTATGAGCGGCGCTTGTCGTTATTCCTGAAAGTATCACGTCAACCGGCGTAATCAGCAAGCTTGCATCGTAGCCAGCACCCACTGCAACATAGCCCGTTACAGCGCCGACGAGCGGGTTGCGCCCCACAGCCTGAAAGATCATCGCTGACAGCGGGATCAATACGATATAGGCAGCATCGGAAGCGACATGGCTGCACATGCCGACGAGGAAAATGACGAATGTCGTCAACTGCCGGGGTGCTTTCATGACACTGATCTGCATCAGGCTGGCGATCAGTCCGGCACGGTCGGCAACGCCGATTGCCAGCATGATGACGAGGATCACGCCGAGCGGCGGGAACATGACATAGTTCTTGGCGATGGTGGTGAGGGCGAAGACGAGGCCTTCACCGGAAATGAGGCTTTGTACGAAAACCTCCTTGCCTGTTTTGGGATTGATGCCGCTCGCACCACCCATAGCCATCAGCCAGGATACTATGGCGACAACAACGCAGAGAATGAGAAAGAGAATGAATGGATGGGGCAAGCGATTGCCGGCCCGTTCAATAATGCTGAGAAATCGCTGCATGCGAATATCCTTCAATCAGAATGGAAGAAATAAATCAGCGCGGCGCAAGGCGTCGGGCTGCTATGGCCGTAAACATTCCCGCCGCCACGGGAAGTATTTCATCGCGGTAGTCGTAAAGCGGGTGGTGCAGATAGGCGCCGTCCTCGCCATTGCCGACGAAGAAGAAACAGCCGCGTATGCGTTCCAGATAGAATGCAAAGTCTTCCGCGCCCATGGTTGGAAGCATATCGATCCTGCCAGCCTTATCAGCGCCTACGGTATCTATGGCGGTTGCAATCACAAATTCAGTCTCCTCCGCATTGTTCACAACAGCGGGGATACGCATTTGCTGGCTAATCTTGGCTGTCGCATTATGCGCTTCGCAGATCTGCGCTACGACCAGCCGCAGTTCCTTGTCGATCACCGCATAGGCGGCGGGCGATCCGTCGCGTGTGTTGATGATCAGCGAGGCGTTGACGGGGATAATGTTGTGGCTGTTTCCACCGTGAAATTGTGTGACGGTGACCACGCCGGATTCGAGCGGCGAGAGGCGACGTGAGATCACGCTTTGCAGGCCCTGTACCACTGCGGTTCCCACGAAGATCGGATCGACAGCAAGATCGGGTCGCGACGCGTGTCCGCCTTTGCCGGAAATTGATATTTCATAGAGCGAACTACCGCCCATGGTTGGGCCGGATTTGGCAAAGACACGGCCAAGTGGATATCCCGGGCGGTTATGATAGCCATAAATGGCTTCCACGCCCGTCAATGCACCCGCTTCAATCATTCGGGCTGCCCCAAGCCCGCCTTCTTCAGCTGGCTGGAAAATGAGCTTTAGCTGGCCTGTAAACCGGTCAGCTGATTCCGCCAGTCCTTCGGCGGCCAGAAGCAGCGAGGCCGTGTGCCCGTCATGGCCGCAGGCATGCATCTTCCCATGGATTTTCGAGGCGTAGGGTAGTCCTGTTTCCTCGATGATGGGTAATGCGTCCATATCCGCGCGGAACGCGATTGTTGGGCCGGGACGACCAGTATCCAGAGTGGCGACAACACCCGTCTCGGCAAGGCCTGTAACAACATCATAACCCAACCTGCGAAGTCGGCTTGCCACCAGATCGGCAGTGCCATGCTCCTCATATTTCAGTTCAGGATTTGTATGAATGTAGTGCCGGGTTTCCGTTGCATATTTGATGGCTTCGATAGAAAACACGTTCATCGAGACTCCCAATTTAATGTTCCACACGGCCTGATTGACCTTTTTGACGTTGATATCAGCGTCACAAACATGCCACAATCGCTTTAATTCGTATAAACCATTGCCAAAATGGCAACGCAGGAACGCCATGCAAAGCACGTCACTTCGTTACTTTCTCGAGGTCGTAAAGTCGGGTTCAATTGCCGATGCATCCTACCGGCTTAATGTTGCAAGCTCTGCAATCAGCAGGCAAATTGCCAAGCTGGAGCGGGAATTGGGTGTCGAATTGTTCGAGAGACGGCCGCGCGGCATGGTTCCGAGCGCGGCGGGCGAGGTTTTGTCTGCTCATGCACGGCGAACCATGCTTGATGCTGAACGCGTCACCGCCGAGATCAAAGCATTGCAGGTGCCGGATCGGGGATTTGTGCGTCTGGCCAGCTATGAAGGCTTTGCCGTCGATATTCTTTCCGAAGCCATTGCCGAATTCCGTAAGCGCTTTCCCGGCGTAACCTTTCATCTGTGGGTTGGAAACTCGGTGGAAGTGGCGCAACTCATTCAAGACGGCGAAGCCGATATAGGTACGACCTTTAATCTGGCGCCGCCTCGCGGCGTAAAAATCGAGCAGGTTGTCCGCCGTCCGATGCACGCGTTGATTCCAAAACATCTCCCGCTTGCGAGCCTCGAATCCGTGACCATGACACAGACGCTGAACTATCCTGTTGCCTTGCCGGACAAGGGGCGAACACAGCGCCATCTGATCGATGCAGCTTTTGCCATGCAAGGGCTTGTCGTGGAGCCTGTCATGTCCACCAACTGCATTTCAGCCTTGCGACGCTTTTCTGACGCTGCCGACTGCATACACTTTACCAGTGCAATCCGTACGCCCGGGCGTACGGACATGGGGGACTTTATCGCTGTTCCAGTTGATGACGAGGTCATGACTGACAGCGTATTGCATATACTGACAATGGAGGATCGCACTTTGCCTGTCGCGGTCCGCGCTTTTCTCGACATGCTGTTGGATAATTTGCATCCCTCTGAGCGCGGAGAGACAGACAAGTTTGCCTGATGAGGGCGATTGAAAATCCTTGAATACTTATAGGCTTGCCCGCGAGCACTGTTGAATGACGTGTTCGTTGTTGGGCTGGACGGCACCTTGCAGATTGGGTAGCTTGGGCCCATGGCGCTCAAACGGATGGACAATGTAGGAATCGTCGTCGAGGACCTCGAAGAGACGATTGAATTCTTTACTGAGCTTGGCCTTGAGTTTGAAGGTCGGGCCACGATCGAAGGAGAATGGGCAGGGCGTGTGACAGGGCTCGGCGATCAGCACGTCGAGATTGCCATGATGCGTACGCCTGACGGGCACAGCCGGCTCGAATTATCCCGCTTCCTCGCACCCGCTGTTGTCGCGGACCACCGCAATGCTCCGGTAAACGCCTTGGGCTACCTTCGCGCCATGTTCACCGTGGATGACATCGATGAGACGCTTGAACGGCTCTATAAACGCGGCGCGCAGCTCGTAGGTGAAGTCGTGCAATATAAAGAGATATACCGGCTCTGCTACATACGCGGTCCTGAAGGACTTCTCATCGGACTAGCGCAAGAACTCAACTGAGCGCGCCTTTAAAGACCTTAATGAAAGCCATGCGAGTATCCCGCACGGCTTCACGAATAGCTGTCATAACTCGCATTATCCGTGTCCATCAGGCGGCGGACGATTGAAAACCCTTGGGTCAGTTCCTCACGGGTTGCAGGCACTGTTATCCCAAGCCGCACGCGATGAAAGGTCTTTTCCGTACGGCCGGGCTTGAATTCATCCTCGTCATCAATCAGCACGCCTTCATTGAGGGCGGCATTCTTGAATGTCGCAGAAAGCCAGGGATCGGGAAGTTTTACCCAGAGGAATGTTGCAAGCGGCTGTGAGTTGAAATCCAATCCCGCAAATATGCTGCGCGCAATTGCTTCACGAGCTTGGATCTCTTCGCAAACCTTGTTGCGGATTATATCCGCTTCACCTGAATTGACCAATTGTGCGCCAAGTTCCGCCATAGTGAACGGCATTCCGCCGGTAAGCATTTTATGGGCGGTGTAAACGCGGGTCGCCAGGTTTGGCGGGCATGCCACCCAGCCGCCGCGCACGCCAGCTGCGACCGATTTAGATAGGCCGCCGATGTAAAATGTGCGCTCGGGCGCCAGACGCGCGATGGCTGTAAGTTCACGCTTCATCACCGAACCATATAAATCATCTTCAATGATCCAGACATTATAGCGGCGTGCGATATCGGCAAATGCGTGGCGATAGTCCTCAGGCATGGTTGTCGCTGTAGGATTATGCAGTGACGGCATGAGGAAGACGAGTTTCGGGTGTTGTTGCGCACAAAGCCGCTCAAAATCGTCTGGTGTCGCATATCCGGCCTGTGTGTGCATGATGATGCTGCGTCGCCCCATGAGATTGACGCTGCGCGCGGCAGAACAATAGGTCAGATCCTCAAAAGCGATTTTGTCACCGGGGGCAGTGACCGCTGCAATGATCGCAAGAATTGCCGAATGGGCACCAAGTGTTGGCACGATTGATGCGGGCTCTGGCGCCCAATCTGCGGTTGAGAGCCATTTGCTTCCAGCCTCAAGCCAGCCTTGGGGCAGGGTGCGGGAATAGCTGGTTACCTCGCGGGGGTATTGTCGCACAATGTTTTGCAGCAACCGTTCTATCGACTCAGATTGGCCGACATCAATGGCAGCGGTCGAGTCGAGGCGGATATTACCCGGCTCAATAATTGCGCCGCGCGTTCCGCCAAAGGGTGTGGACTGATTTGAACGCTCCACCAGTGGAACATCCTTGTGGCTGGTGACATAGGTGCCACGCCCGACTTCTCCCGTGACCAATCCTCGTTCGCGAATGAGATTATAAGCGCGGCCCACCGTGCCGATCGTCACGCCAATATCGAAGGCGAGATTGCGTTGCGGCGGCAGCTTGGTGCCGGGCGGAAGAACCCCTTGCGCTATGTCGGATTCAATCCGGTTTGCCAGCCGCATATAGAGCGGGCCGCGGCGTTGTTGGGGTTCAATGTCAGTTTCGAGGTTCGGAAGCCAATTTGTCATGGTGACAATGAATATATTGCGATTCAAACGGAGTCAATTCATTAGAGTATCGAACAATGTTCGAGTCAATTTCGACTTGAAAGGTGATAAAAATGAGTACAATTGACACAATTGATGCCTGTTGCAAGACAAACGAGTTCGTTGAGCCGCGCCATAGCCTATTCCATCGGGTTTCGGCAGCGCTCAACTGGTTCAGCTTGGCTATGATGAAGCGGAGAACCCGCATTCATCTCAGTGAACTGACTGATGATCAACTTCGGGATATCGGCATTTCAAAACGCGAAGCTCGCCGCGAAGTTGAACGGTCCTTTTGGGATTGAAGGCCATGATGGTTGAGCGCTCGTCTTGTCCAATTCTTGGCTTGAATGAAAAAGAGGAATTGAACGATCGTTCAATTCCTCTTTTTTGTTATTTTCAGTATTTATGCCGTTTTTGCTAGCCAAAAGGCCTTTTTCCACCAGTCAAATTGAAATTCTTCCGGGATATTGCGCGAGATTTCTGAAATCTTGCTGAAGAATGGGCAAATTTTGCTGCATTTTTTCAATCGGAAGCTTCAATTTAGTTGTTGTTGGTTGAGCCAAACACCCGGTTAAAAATCGTATCGACATGTTTCGTATGATAGCCGAGGTCAAACTTCTCGCGAATGACTTCCTCCGGAAGAGAAGCTCGAACATCAGCATCGGCCAGCAGTTCTTCAAGGAAATCTGCGCCGTGTTCCCACACTTTCATCGCATTGCGTTGGACGAGGCGATAGGAGTCTTCACGCGAAACGCCGGCCTGCGTCAGCGCAAGCAATACGCGCTGAGAATGAATCAGGCCACGGAATTTATTCATGTTTTTCAACATGTTATCTGGATAGACCAGCAGCTTTTCGATCACGCCAACCATGCGGGCCAAGGCGAAATCCAGGGTGATTGTCGCATCCGGACCGATCATGCGCTCAACCGATGAGTGTGAAATATCGCGTTCGTGCCAAAGCGCCACATTTTCCATTGCAGGAAGTGCGAAGGCGCGAACCATGCGGGCGAGGCCGGTCATGTTCTCGGTTAGAACCGGGTTCCGCTTGTGCGGCATGGCCGAAGAGCCTTTTTGTCCGGGTGAAAAATACTCTTCCGCTTCCAATACTTCCGTGCGTTGCAAATGGCGTATTTCGACCGACAAACGCTCAACCGAAGAAGCAATTACACCCAAGGTTGCAAAATACATGGCGTGACGGTCGCGCGGAATAACCTGCGTGGAAACTGGTTCTGCCTGCATTCCCAATGCTTTAGCCACGTGTTCTTCGACGCGTGGGTCGATATTGGCGAAAGTTCCGACAGCGCCGGAAATGGCGCAGGTTGCAATCTCCCCACGGGCAGCCACCAGTCTGTTGCGGCATCTTTCGAATTCCGCATAAGCCTGAGCCAGCTTTACGCCGAAGGTTGTCGGTTCGGCGTGAATGCCGTGGCTGCGACCGATCGTGACTGTATCCTTGTGCTCGAAAGCGCGAACTTTCAAGGCTGCCAATAGCCGATCCAGGTCATCCAGAAGGATATCGCTGGCACGCATGAGTTGCACATTGAAGCAGGTGTCGAGAACGTCAGATGAGGTCATTCCTTGGTGCACGAAACGCGCATCCGGTCCGACGATTTCGGACAAATGTGTAAGGAAAGCAATGACATCGTGCTTTGTCTCGCGCTCGATTTCATCGATGCGATCAATGTCGAATGTCGCCGCGCCGCCTTTTTCCCAGATCGTTTTTGCAGCTTCTTTCGGGATCACGCCCAGCTCGGCAAGTGCGTCGCAGGCGTGTGCCTCGATTTCAAACCAGATACGGAATTTTGTCTCGGGAGACCAGATTGCGACCATCTCGGGCCGCGAATAGCGCGGGATCATATGTTTTCCTGTCGGCGGGTGTGTCTTGGATTTCTGTGCGGTCTATCAGACCGGGGCGCATCACTCAATGCCAGTTTGCGGCTGGCATCGGTTGGTGTGGATTATCGCTGTTTCGTCACCGCCAGCCATCTGTAGTCAGGGCCCTCAAAACCAACGTCGCGAACCGAAATCATGACAGCGACAACGGGCTTGCCATTGTCTGGATAAAAGGTCTGGACGGCGCCGATACTATAGCCGAGAGGGCAACCGCGACTGGTGGGAATAGCTTGGTCTTCATGTAATAATTCGGGCTTGGCGTCAGGCTTATCCTCAGCAAGCGTAAGCCGGAACCCTTTGATTTCACCCATTTTATTGCATGTTTCACTGGCGGGGGCAGGGATCTCCTGAAGTGTAATTGTCAGGCTGGTATCGAGTGCCGGAAAGACCGGTCTTGGGTTGACGATCACCTTGAATGGATCGGAAAAAAGCTCTGTTACAGGATTGAATGCAACCGTATGACCAGCGTTTTTGCGTAGCTCGGTATCAGGCAAAGATGTCAGATTTTGACCGTCCTGTTCCGCCTTGCTGCGAGCCTTTTCGACGGACGAATTCTCGTCGTCCAGCCTTATACGTACCGGCGTTTTTGCAAGAAATTTGTCAGTGGCTGTGTCGATATAGAACCGGTTTGTATATGGAAAGCCCGAGCCATCCTGTATGCCATATTCTTCAAAGGCGAAAATGCCGCCATCTTTGGAAAAACCAATAATATCAAGCTTTGCTGCATCGCCAGCCTGAGCCAGGTTTGGCATCGTAACCATTACGGCCAACAGACTCAATCTCGATAATTGGCGGTATTGCATTACGATCCCTTTTTAATCGAGCTCCGTATCAGGTCGATATTAGCTTTATAATGCGCTTCTGTCCCGCCTTTATAAACTGCTGAACCTGCAACAAGCGCATTGGCTCCGGCGGCGACCGCCAATGGCGCTGTTTCTGCCGTAATACCGCCATCGACTTCGATATCGATAGGCCGGCCGCCTATCATCGTTTTGATTTTCCTCAATTTATCCTGCATTTCAGCGATAAATTTCTGCCCGCCAAAGCCCGGATTGACAGTCATCACCAGGATTAGATCAACATTATCGAGAACATATTCGATTGCGGATTCGGGCGTAGCGGGGTTGATCGCAACGCCAGCTTTTTTCCCAAAGGTGCGAATGGCTTGTAAGGAACGATGCAAATGTGGTCCTGCTTCCGCGTGAACCGTAATGATATCTGAACCCGCCTTGGCAAAGGCTTCAATATATGGGTCGCATGGGGCGATCATCAAATGCGTGTCGAACACCGCATCGGTCAGAGGCCGGATCGCTTTCACAACATCCGGGCCGAAGGTGATATTGGGCACGAAATGTCCGTCCATGACATCAATATGTATCCAGTCTGCACCAGCGTTCAGCACGGAGGTTATCTCTGAGCCAAGCTTGGAAAAATCCGATGCCAGAATGGACGGGGCGATAACGAGCGGACGGCTCATGGTAGTCTCCGGATAGGGAAATGGTTGGCGCGGATCTATCATGTGCAGCTTTACCGCACAAGCTTAGCTCAGAGAACGCCAGACAGGGTGGGGATCATTATCGGCCGGGGTGGCGGCATAGACACCGCGTGCCACAGCCCTCGCCATTGTGGAGGCAGCGGTTGCACAAAGTTCAATGAACTCCCCGATTTCCGGCGCTCTGCCCGCTGTTCCTGTAGCAAGAGCGAAGATAAGATCGCCATCGAACGGTGTATGGGATGGCCATATCGCGCGGGAAAAACCATCATGAGCGGCTATAGCCAAACGCTTGGCCTGAGCTTTGGTAAGTATGAGGTCTGTGGCAATGACGCCGATTGTTGTGTTGGCGTTGTGTTCTGCATCACTGAATTTCGTACGGATATCAGCGGCTTCGCCGGGGAGAGGATAGGGCAGGCCAAGGCCTCCGAATTCCTCGGCAATTTCAAATGGAGAAGCCCAGAAATGCCGTGTATTTCCGACGGTAACCATGCCTAGCGCATTGACGGCAACAAGAGCACCGATGGTTGTTCCGTTGTCCAGTGCAGCCGATGCTGAGCCCAAACCACCTTTCAGCCCGGCAACTGTTGCTCCTGTTCCGGCGCCCATCGTGCCAAGAGCAAAGTCCCTCGAAGCAGAATGCACGGCGTCATATCCCATTTCGCGATAAGGTGGATACCGGCCCCAATTCTTGTCGCCGCCATTGAGCATATCGAAAAGGATTGCTCCAGGAACAATGGGTATCCTTTGAGTGCCGACTTCAAAACCCACTTCCATTTCGCGCAACGCCGCTTGAACACCCGATGCGGCATCAAGTCCGAAAGCCGAGCCGCCAGACAAAACAAGTGCGTTAATAGCTTCAACCGTATTATGCGGCTCCAGCAAATCCGTTTCACGCGTGCCAGGCGCTCCGCCAAGTATTTGGACTGCTGCTGTTGCCGGTGTGTCGCAAAGTATGACGGTGCAGCCGGACTTCACATGTTCGCTTGAAGCATTGCCAACCTTAAGGCCGCCAACATCGGTAATGAGATTGAGAGCTCCGGCCCGCAGTGCCATTAATTGGTCTCCGGAACAAATTGTTTTCCATCGTATTTTTGCAAGCGATAAGTGTCGGCAATACGTTCGCCCGCAGCATCGAACTGCACAGGTCCGAGCGCTGTTTCAAAAGTAGTTTTGCGGAGCAGCTCGTTAATTGAACCCGCCTGGGACTTTGCGGCTTGCAGCACGTCCAAAGCAACTTCTCCGGCGGCATAGGCAGCGATCGTATAGCCCTCTGGAACCTTGCCTGCGAGCTCAATGGCGTTCTTGGCGGCGCGAGCGCTCTCCAATGTTTGCGGTGCACGGGGCGCGATCATGAGCGTACCCACTGCAAGGTCATTTTCATGGCCTAAGGCGTTTAGCGCCTCACTTCCGATAATCGTCAAGGGGTAATCCAATATCGCGGCGCTACGACCAATTGCTGCGACATCATCACGTTCCCCACCAACGAACACCTGAGTGGCACCAGCGCGTTTGAGGCGTCCGACGAGGGCATTCTGATTGTCGAGGCCCGGCCTGTACGTATCTGAAAATACCGGCTTTAGGCCTTTCTCTTCAAGCCGCGCACGAATACCGGAGGTTAGCTCACGCCCGAAGATTGTTCCGTCATCAATTATGGCAAAGGGCGTGGAACGCCAACGGTCAGAAAGTATGGCGCTGGTTTCGTTCACTTCATTCCGGTTTGAAGGAGCAAGCCTAAAAACAGGATAACGTTGGTCGGTTCGTAGCTCCGTCAGCGTTTGCGAACGTATAGCTGGCGTGATGATTGCGATACCTTTTTGACCAAGAATGGGCAAAGCGGCCTCAAGCGCTTCTGTACATAGAAATCCCACGACAATCAGCACATCCGATTGAAGCAGTTGTTTCGCAGCCTCAGCGCCGCCCGTTGCCGTACAAGTGTCGTCAGCGGTTACTATTGATGCCCCTTGCCCGCTTTTGTCTGATGCGATTGCTATTGCAGCGCCGTCCACCAACTGATTGCCCAAGCGCGAAAACGTGCCCGAGATTGGCGCGACAACACCAATTTTGTCTTCGGCATACGCGGTAGTGCAGAAAACCAAGCCAAGGGCGAAGGTTGTCGCGCGGATCAGTAAAGTCATCGAAAAATTGCCGTTTCCTCGTATCTGTAACCAATAGCCTGTTTTCGGTAACTGTTTCCTTCACTTAGTGCAATCCGACCCTATATAAATGATACATCTTGCGGTAGTGATGCGAGGACAAATGGAAAAAGTACTGTGTTTATCGCCAAAGACCAGAAGATAGAGCCCCTCGCGTTTCGCAATGCGATGAGCCATTTTGCTGAAGCCGTCCATATCCTGACCACTGATGGCCCAGCCGGGCGTCGCGGCGTAACAATATCGGCTGTCTGTTCGGTATCTGACGACCCTGCGACCATGCTCGTTTGCCTAAACCGCAAGCATGAGTTCAATCATCTCTTTATCGAAAATCAGGTCTTCGCCTTGAATACGCTGTCTTATAGGCAGCAAGCGCTGTCGGAAGCGTTTTCAGGCAAGGGTGATCTCTCACAGGCTGACAGATTCGCACTTGGAAACTGGCATACGGCGCAAACTGGCGCCCCCGTATTGGTAGATGCGCTTGCAAGTTTCGATTGTCGGATTATCGATACCCATGAAGTCGCCACCCACTACGTCATTTATGGCAAAGTGACCGCTATCAATATGGGCGATTATGAAAACTCGCTAGTCTACCTCAACCGTGGCTATCATCGCGTTGGAGAATAGGCCGTGGTTCTACAACAACCGCCAGATCCGCTAATCATTGCCGAACGCTGGATGCTGGAAGGCCGGGATGTTGCAATAGCCACGGTCATAGAGACATGGGGATCGTCACCGCGCCAGGCAGGAAGTCAGTTGGTTATTGATAACTCGGGGAATTTTGAAGGTTCCGTGTCCGGAGGATGCGTTGAAGCTGCCGTGATCGCAGAAGCTGCCGATGTGATCCGCCACGGTAAACCGGCTATGCTTGAATTTGGAGTTGCCGATGAAACCGCTTGGAAAGTGGGACTGTCGTGTGGTGGACGGATCAAAGTTTACGTTGAGCGCCTGGGCTAACTATGGATCCCTTTTGCCTGAAGAAACTCAATAAAGAGCGGCTTGAACGTCGCGCCGCAATTCTCTTGACTGACCTCACAGATGGGCGCGATCGGGTAGTAAAAGAAACGGACCCTGTAGCTGGTAAATTGGGCGAGGCCATCAGGAAAGCATTTTTGACAGGGCAATCTGGCGTTATCGAGATCGACGGCAGCTCTTTTTTTCTGAACGTCTATCTGCCGTCACCGCGCCTCGTTGTCATAGGTGCCGTTCATATCAGCGAAGCACTTGCTCCAATGGCAAAGGCCGCTGGTTACGAGATGGAGATCATCGACCCCCGATCCGCATTCGCGACACCAGAGCGCTTTCCAGATGTGGCGGTCTATGCCGACTGGCCGCATGACGTGCTGCTCGAACGCCCTCTTGATAGCTATTGCGCCATGGCGGTTTTATCACATGATCCAAAGATTGATGATCCGGCATTGGAAATGGCCCTGAAAGCCGGGTGTTTTTATATCGGAGCCCTTGGTAGCCGCACCACTCATGCAAAACGCATTGAACGATTGAAATCGCTGGGATTTAATGACGATCATACAAGCCTGATCAATGCCCCGATCGGTCTGGATATCGGTGCTGTTGGCCCGCAGGAGATTGCAGTTGCGATCATCGGGGGTGTAATCAAGGCGTTTCGCGCTCGCGACAATCTAGGCAAGGATGGAAATTGAACAAGCTCGGTTTTTTGGCGGCATTGATCATTATATTTTTTTGCGGCCCAGCGTCAGCAGCTCAAATCGCTCCATATAAGGATAGTTTATTTGCCTATCCGGAAATTTTGAAAACAGGTGACAACGGCGATTATGTCGTCATCAATTACAATGAAATGCGCGATATTAACGGGCGCGACCAAATCCCGGAGCGGCGTGTCAAGCAGACCTATCTGTCAATGCAGCCCAAACGTACGCAGAAGGATCTGACGGTTACCACAGATGCCGGTGCGATGAAGGTTATGACGGTTGGCAAAGCTACCGGCGGTGCCTCATTTATAGTGATCTATCTCCATGGTCAGGGCGGCAACCGTCAACAAGGGATGAACGACTACACTTTTGGGGGTAATTTCAATCGCCTCAAGAACCTGCTGAACGAGAATGACGGGCTGTATCTTTCTCCGGATTTTAGCGATTTCGGGGAAAAGGGCGCGAACGAAATTTCAAGTCTCATCAGCTATTTTAAAGCTCAATCACCCAGAGCGAAGCTGATCGTCGCCTGCGGTTCGATGGGAGGGCAGTTGTGTTGGCGTTTGACAAACGACACTGCGGCTTCCAAAAACATATCTGGTTTGATCTTGCTCGGTTCGTTATGGGACGACGAGTTTTTTAGTTCTGCGGCTTTTAAACGCCGACTTCCCGTATTTTTCGGCCACGGGAGTCGTGATCCTGTGTTTTCGATCAGCAATCAAGAGGCATTCTATCGGAAAATTCGGGCGCAGGGGTCCGCGTATCCGGTGAAATTTCACAGATTTGAGAGTGGTAATCACGGGACACCTATTCGCATGACCGATTGGCGACTGGTGTTGAATTGGATGCTATCCATTCCCTCCTGAATGAATGTTGCAATAAAGTCCCATTGTGGCAGTTGTGCCACTCGACAATTGTTAAAAAGCGAATAGTTTCCGCCTTATACAACACCCTTCGAGACGACTTTTGCGGAGAGAGCAATGCGCCTGCCCAACAACATCCTATGCCGGATTGCCCCATTGGCGATTCTTATCCCTTTGGCAGCGTGTTCCACGACGAGCGAACCGAATATGCGGCCTACAATCATGCCGACCTTTGCCCCTGTTCGGCCACCTGTTGATGCAGCGCTGGCTGATCCATGCATATCTGCTGCGGCGTCGAAATATTTTCTAACGGAAAATCATATAACTGCTGTGGATGCTGAACCAATTGGCGGCGGCGTAAATCAGGTGCGCCTGAGGGCGGATATTCGCGATGCCATGTGTACCGTTACCGATAAGGGCAAGGTGCGTTCGATAGTCGATACCATGCCGAAAAGTGCAGATCAGGTTGCTGCTGAAGAAGCCGCAGCTGCGAAGAAAACTGCGGCCCAGGCAGCACCTGTGCAAAAGTCAAAGAAGAAGAGCTAACTCAGCATCATTTCAGAGAGGCGGGGCGCCTTCAGTCGCCCTGTCTTGTTCCTGATCTGGTCTTAGCGGGACCAGCACTTTCAGCTGGCGTGCATGTATCTTAATTTCCACGTCTTTGGGCAACGCTATCAGTTCTCCATCGATCGTTGCCTTGGCGCTTCTTCTCTTGTGCGGGAAGTGAAGTTGTACTTCTTTCGCCAATACCTCCTCGACATCTGCATTCCGGCGCCACGAGCCCGTAATAACCGACAAAGTCAGCTTCATAAGTGTCCCAGACGTGAGGCTGCCCGCGATATAGACTCCCAGCTCACCCTTATTTACGTCATCTGGAACGGGCAGCATGGTCTGACCGTATGGATTATTGGATACTGAAATCGCCGATACCGTTCTTTCGGTGGGAAATCCGTCGATGGTCATTCTAACGGAAAAGCGTGGTGGTTTGGCCATCGCTTTGAGAAAAGCGCGAAAACTCGCCAATCGCTTACCCCAACGGGAGTGATATGTGAGCGTATTGCGAAATTTGATCATCTGCGGTTGAAAACCGATGGATATCTGGTGCACGAAGCTTTCATCGTTGGCAGTAGAGATATCCACTGCTTCGATCTGCCCGCTCGCAAGACTTTCGAGAGCGGCATTGAGCTCCAATGGAATTTTTAATGCCCGTGCGAACAGGTTCATCGTGCCGGCAGGCAGCACTGCAAGTGGCACTTTTGCCTTCCAGGCGATGTCGGCCGCCGCGGAAATTGTGCCATCGCCGCCGCCAGCCATGAGTACATGTGCACCAGCCTCAGTTGCCACACGTTTCAAGGCTTTTACAACATCCTTCCCCGCAACGACTTCGCTTTGAAAACTGTGCCCGTGCTTTTCGAAAATGTCCTTTGCGGTCTGTGTAAACAGATCCATGTCCATCGTGCGGAATGTGCCGCCATCGCGGTTGAAAACGGCGTGAACTTTCATTACCGGCCCCTGGATTGAATTGAACTTAATTGAAAACTGGTTGGTTATATGAACTGACGCAATGGCTCAGCGGTGATTTGGTTCCCCGGATTTTCCATGTGCGGGCTTTGAAAACCAAGTTTCAGCAATGCGTGCTTTATCTCCGGAGCGCTCATGAACAGCTTCCAAAGCAGGCCGCTCCGATGATTTTCTATCATGGCGATAATGGGCCCCTGATCGATTGCAAGATAAGTCCGTGCATACCATTCAGTAGCAGGCGAGAATGCGTCAACGAACCCGAACCGACCTGTCATCTTGCCCTTTGGCAAGCTGAGAAAATGGCGAAGTGCCTGCATGGATTCTCTGGGTGTGTAGGGCATGCTGCTTAAAGCAGCCGTCGGTGCGATCACCCCGAAATCGGATGCCGGTGAACTGGCTAGATACCCTTTTGGTCCGTGGCTCGATGTCAGCCCCCAGCAATTGGCGCCATAACCCTTATAATCATGTGGGTTATGGACACTATGCAGATAGTTGATCCGACTGTGATTTTGATTTTGCTCCCAATAATCCGCATATTGATCGGACAGTCCTCGCGGATCCAATCCACAAAATGAATAATGTGCAAAGAATAGAGGGCCGCCATAATCGGCTCCTAGAGGTAATTTTACACCATAGTAGTCACGTCCGTTGAGAAATACTCCGTTGCGTGCAAATCCATCATGATAAGTATCGGATTGAATGCCGTATTCTTCAGAGCAGGCTGCCAGAACATAGGTGACCAGTGCTTCGTTCCATCCCTGAATTGGCACATTCCGGGCGAAGCGATATTTCGGACTATGATGCCAGTATAAAACGTTACGACCTGGTTTTACGTGGCTGTTCCACTGCACATCTCTCCAGATGCGATTAATACGCTCTCGTATCGCCAGATCTTCGGCGCTGGCAGAGTTGAAATATTGCCTTACACAAACCAGCCCTTGAATGAGAAATGAAGTCTCAACAAGGTCGCTTCCATCATCCAGTCTTGAAAAGGGAACGGTAGAGCCATCGTTGCCATTGATGAAATGGGGAAAAACACCTCGATATCTTTGTGTGTGTTCCAATGCAGACAGCATGATATTAACGCGCTCGCGGGCTTGCCGGTGCGAAATCCAGTCGCGCTCCACAGCAACCAGAATCGCCATAAATGCAAAACCCGATCCGCCAATCGCTACGAGGTCATTGGCTGGATCAGCCGTTCGGCCAGATCTGTCCCGCGCCAAGCCGCTCTTCGGGTGTGCGCCGTGCCAAAAATAGGCGAAGCTTGCGTGCTGGACCTGTTCGAGCAGAATGTCGTCGTCAGCTTGGGCAACTTCTGCTGGATACGCCGGATCAAATTTCAGATGCATGAAAGACGCAAGTCCCCGCTGCGACGTGTGGCATTGGCTTGATGAACGTTTTCTGGTCTTGATAGCATGTAGTAGGGATGATCTAGTCCAGAAAGAGTCCAGCGATCAATAAGCGGTGAAAACAATCATGCACGATGAGTATATTTTTGAACCTGTCCCACAACCAGGACTGGAGATTTCCGGCACGGACAAACTTTTCCCTGTACATCGAATATATTGCGTTGGGCGCAATTATGCCGACCATGCAATCGAAATGGGTCATGATCCGAATCGTGAACCACCATTTTTCTTTCAGAAGAATCCAGACTCGCTCGTAAGACAGGGCCAGGATTTTCCTTATCCACCGGCGACGAGCGATGTTCATTTCGAAATGGAACTCGTGATTGCTATCGGGAAGGATGGGATCGACATTGCCAATGATGCAGCCCTTGATCACGTATTCGGCTATGCTGTTGGGCTGGATATGACGCGTCGTGACTTGCAAGGAGAAGCGAAAAAACTCGGTCGTCCGTGGGAGGTCGGTAAAGCGTTCGAATCATCTGCACCATGTTCACCGATTGTACCAGCTTCAGTAATCGGCCACCCCGAAAAAGGCGCGATATGGCTCAACGTAAATGGGGTTGAACGTCAACGTGGTGATCTCAGTCAGATGATTTGGAAAGTGCCCGAAACTGTTGCTTATCTCTCGACATTGTTCAGCCTTAAAGCCGGAGATCTCATCTTCACAGGAACGCCGGCTGGCGTTGGAGCAATACAACGCGGGGATAAAATGGTCGGTGGCGTGGACGGGGTTTCGGAAATTGAAGTGGGCGTTGTTTGATGCAATCTAAATTTTGCCAACAAAGATGATTGTTTTTGCTGCAAACAAGCAGGCTGTTTGGAAATATTTTTTTCGGTCGAAATGCCAGTAAGGGTTGTAGAAAAGCGTTTAAAATCGACCTGGAGTGAAGTATTTGCCGGCTAACTAAATTCGCAGGGGGATTTGATTGAAAATTCGTGTGTTGTCTTTGAAAATAAATGCTTTATCTAATAAGTGACGACACCCGAATTGGCTCGAAAGTTGGCGCTTGATGAACTACCAAATACTGTTTGGCTCATATCCCATCCCACGTTTTGCCGGGATAGCCAGCCATAATTTTGTTGTGATGTGCGATGAAACCGGCAGGCCGATTTTCGAGATAAATGGTGGTGCCTCCAATTCAGATGGCAGTTTTAATTATTGCGCCATTCGAGGGCCTTTGACGGCCGTCGTTACCGATTATGCTCATCGTGATCTGCGATACTTTCCAGAGTTCTATTTGCGGCCAACGTCGATAACGTCACTTCTTTTAGAAGGCAGTTATAGTTCGGTCGCAGCTCGCTGGCGCGCCGCAGTTGACCTAGCAGAGCGCATCCGCCAATCTGGCCTCCGTTATTCCTTTTGGCTCCAAAACAGCAATTCTGTGGCGAGCGCGGTAACCGAGGCGATGAAATTGACGCCGCCTTCAGCCGCCGTTGGTAGGGTAAAGGCTCCTGGAAGTTATCGGCGCCTCATACTTGATGCGGCGTAAAACAGAGCCCCGCCTAGAAGATGTTGAGCGCCATCCGTTTCAGCGCATCGTTTTTTTAAATTTTGGCGCAATCCCGCCATTATTGGATTGCTAGTGACGCTACCCCAATTTCATGGTGAACTTGGCAGTATTTAGAAACCGTTTTTAAGCCGGTACCTGCAATGACGCCAATTGTTGATAGTGAAAAGCAAATCCGCAAAATAGAAGCACGAACGGAATCCAGTAACCCCTGGAGCGTTAAAGCCCGGTCTGCTCTGTTTGCATTTCTCGGTATCGCCGTCGCCGGGATAAGCTTGCTCGTCCTCAGTCATTTATCGAGCGATATCTATCTTCATGACGTTCGCCAATCGCTACGCGAAATACCGAGAAATCTGGTTTTTCTGGCTTTTGCCTTCACTATTTTGAGCTTCGCAGCCGTTGCCATTTATGATGTCGTTGCTGTTGAGACAATTGCTCCGGGACGAATACCTTACCGAATTTCCGCGATGGCTGGAGGTGCTGGTTACGCTATCTCCAATGCACTTGGTTTCTCTCTGCTCACAGGTGGCGCATTACGCTACAGAATCTATGCTGCCGAGGGGATAGATACAGCCGATATCGGCCGGATCATTGGTACATCCTGGATGGCCATATGGTTTGCATTCATCATTCTTATTGCTGTTGCACTTGTTATTGATCCTTCGCGAATTCCATGGGTTGTTTCGTTCGGACCCATTGTGGACCAAATTATCGGGGCTGGGGTACTCGCTTGCGTAGCGTTGCTACTGTATTGGCTTTCTAGACGTGAGCGGACTCTGCGGTTGGGCAAAATGTCAGTCAAGCTCCCTTCGACGCAGGGAGCGCTGCTGCAGATCATTTCCGGTTTGGTTGACGTCGCTGCTGCTGCGGCAACGCTTTACGTCCTGCTTCCTGCCGGATCGGTTAGCAGTATTCCTGCCTTTGCTCTCGTCTATGTCGTCGCCGTAGCACTCGGCATTGTGAGCCATGCGCCGGGTGGAATTGGTGCTTTTGAGGCCACCATCATCGCTGGTCTCGGGCTTGGGCAAAATCCCGATGCAATTGCTGCACTGGTGGCTTACCGCGCCATCTACACCCTCTTTCCCTTTTTGATTGCCGTTGTCGGCTTTGCCTTGTCTGAAATCCTGCGGAAACGGCACGTGCTCACTGCATCAACCCAGACTGCCGTGAGGATGTTTGAGCCGCTCATCCCTCCGTTGTCGGCAGGAATAGCCTTTCTAGGCGGGATTGTGCTTCTAATTTCGACGGTGATTCCCGGCACGCATTATCGGCTAGAAGCGCTGTCGGGTATTGTTCCGATGCCCTTTCTCGAAATGTCGCACTTGGGTGCGAGCTTTGTTGGGCTAGCTCTTCTGATCGTGGCAAGAGGATTGGCGCGTCGCCTTTGGCGCGCTTGGCTTGTTGCGCTCGGACTGTTCAGCGCGGGTGCTGTATTCGCTTTGATCAAAGGTCTTGCATGGGAAGAGGCGCTGCTGCTCACATTGATGGCGGGTATTCTGCTGCTCTTTCGTGAATCCTTCTATCGTAAGCCACTTGGCGAGAGTTTTGCCTTGTCGTGGGGATGGCTGGCCAGCGTTGGAACGACAGCCTTTGCTATCATCTGGTTGGGATTCTTTGCCTATCGCCATGTTGAATATGCCAATGAGCTTTGGTGGGAATTTGCATGGGATGCTCAGGCATCGCGGTTTCTGCGCGCTCTGGTTCTGGTTTTAACTTGTCTTGCTGCCATAACAATTAACACGATCATAAATGGGGTAGGGCGTATCAAGCTACGTGCCCAGCCGATACCAGATGAAGTGCCCGCATTGGTTGCTCAATCGGCACGTGCATCAGATGCATTGGCTTTGCTCGGTGACAAGCGCTTTTTGATGGATGATGCCGGGCATGGTTTTGTCATGTATGCCCGTTCAGGCGGAAGCTTGGTTTCCATGGGTGAACCAGTTGGTACTGATGATAAAACTGTCTCTGATCTTGCTTGGGCTTTTCGCGGGCTGGCTGATCGGACGGGAACCAGAACGGTATTCTACGGCGTCGGACCAGAGCGCTTGCCACTATTTCTTGATATGGGATTAACTGCGTTAAAGCTCGGTGAGGTTGCACGGGTTGATCTCACCGAATTTTCGCTTGAGGGATCGAAGCGCCAACCGCTGCGTTATGCGGCGCGGCGTTTGGAGAAAGAGGGAGTGACTTTTGAAATACTCCCACGAGAGCGAACTAGTGAAGTCATGCAGGAGTTGCGTGCGATTTCGGATGCCTGGCTGGCCATGAAGTCCGGATCGGAGAAAAGATTCTCGCTGGGTTCGTTTGAAAATGCCTATCTTGCCCATTTTGACATCGCAATCTTGCGAAAAGAAGGAGCAATTGTTGCTTTCGCAAACCTTTGGCGCGGTGCAGGGCAAGGGGAAGTCGCTGTGGATCTCATGCGACATTTACCCGATGCTTCAAGTGTCGTTATGGATGGGTTGTTTGCGAACCTGCTGGTTGCCGCCAAAAATGAGGGATACCGTTGGTTTAACCTCGGTGCAGCGCCGCTTTCGGGACTTTCCGATAGCCATCTCGCATCACGTTGGAATCGCATTGGTTCATTCATTTACCGGCGCGGAGCTGAGTTTTACCGATTTGATGGACTTCGCGCTTTCAAGGATAAATTCGGTCCAAAATGGACTCCATACTACCTAATCTGCCCCCCGGGGCTTGCAACACCCCGCTCGCTTATTGATGCGACCAATCTTGTGAGCGGAAGCCCCTTCGAGGTTTTCAAACGATGAAGTTTTTACGCAACCGCTACACATTGATCGTCGCGGCTCTTCTGGCTGTCAGTATTGTTTTGGTTGCCGGATTGCACTTTGCACCACAACTGGGTTTCCGCTCATCGGGCAGACCTGTGCTGGTTTCATCGGAACGTCTTACTGACGTGCCGCTTCTACAACCTTCGGGCAAACCAAAGGCACTGGCGATTCTTGTTTCGCAGAGGGGTGGTCTTGCCGCTGGTGATACGAAGTTGGCGCAGCTACTTCTCGATCGAGGTTTTCTTGTTCTTACGGTTGATCTGGAAAAATGGCGCAAGGTGCTCAACGAGGATACGGGCGATTGCACCTATTTCGTGTCGGACTTTGAGGGAATTGCCAAGGAGGCGCAGAGAATGATCGCTGTTGATGTTTACATGCATCCCGTGATTGTTGGGATAGGTGAGGGTGGTGTATTGGCCTATGCGTCGGTTGCAGATACGCCTGCGGCAACAATTGCCGGCGCAGTAATTGTTGATCCATCGCCTGCCCTCAATACGAAGCTGCCGTCTTGTGAAGGCGCAGATTATGAAGCAGTTGCAGGGCAGGGCTTCAGTTATTCTTACGATGCAGACCTACCAAATCCGGCGACAATAATACGCGAGAAATCTGACACTGAGCCGAAAGGGCCGCCTAGCGCCGGCTTCTTTTTAGCGCAGGAAAAAATAGGCTCGTCGATAGCAGAACGGCTGGAGTTGGCGGCGGATGCTGCCGTGGATATAGCGAAAGAAGATGCTTCCGCGGAAGCACTACCAGTGATCGATATTCCTTCCGCCAATGGCCCGGCAAAATATGTGGCTCTATTCTTTTCCGGTGACGGCGGATGGCGAGATATCGACAAATCGGTTGGCGATATAATTTCAAAAGAGTCCACCCATGTGGTTGGCATCGATTCACTGCGTTACTATTGGTCGCTTCGCAAGCCGGAAGGCATTGCGAAAGACATACAAAGAATGGTTGCCAAGGCTGATCCTAGCGGGAAATTACCTGTATTATTGCTGGGATATTCCTTCGGAGCCAATACGGTGCCTTTTGCGTGGCCCTATCTTCCCAAAGAGCTTCAAGACCGTATCAGCCTTGTCGGGTTAATCGGTACGGAAAAGACGACTCCTTTTCAGGTCTCTGTTGGCGCTTGGCTGGGATTGGGCGGCGACAATGAGGTTGCGCCAGCAATCACTAAAGTACCGACTGCCAAGGTGCTTTGCGTCTATGGATCAGAGGAAGACGACACGGCATGTACCGATCCGTCGCTAAGTGCCGTGGAAAAAATCGAGCTTCCGGGTGATCATCACTATGATGAGAAATACGAACTTCTTGCCGCAAAGCTGATGGAGGCAGTGGCAGCTCGTCAACTCAAATAGCGTTAGACGCTTTGACCAGTTTGTTGGCGTAGCGTTGGGCGATGACGGCGCAGGCCATCAATTGAATCTGGTGGAATAGCATCAATGGCAGCATGATGCTGCCTATGCTCTGCCCTGCAAAAACTATCGTTGCGATGGGAACGCCGCTCGCCAAACTTTTCTTGGAGCCGCAAAAGGTAATCGCGATTTCATCTTCTCGCGAGAAACCGGCCCACCGGCTGCCAAACATCGTGGCGGTGAGCACAATCGCCAGCAAAATGATATCTATGGCGATGAGCATGACGAGATCACTGATCGAGATCGTCCGCCACAGGCCTTCAGTAACAGATTCGCTGAAAGCAAGATAAACGACCATCAGGATTGATCCTCGATCAATCGGCATCAAAATTGTTTTCTTGCTGCGAAGGAAGTTACCAATCCACGGCTGAAGTATCTGCCCCAGAATGAATGGTGCCAGCAGTTGAAGAAGTATCGACCGGAGTGCTTCCAGCGAAAAGTCTGCATGACCTTGGGCTGATAATAGTATGCCCGCGAGAACCGGTGTTAAAAACATGCCGAAGATATTTGATGCTGTTGCCGCGCAAATTGCTGCCGGTACATTGCCGCCGGCAATTGAAGTAAACGCAATCGACGACTGAACCGTAGATGGCAGGACGCAAAGGAAGAGGACACCTGCGTAGAAGGTCGGCGAAAGAACAGCCGGTACCAAGGCGCCAATTCCCAACCCAAGCAGAGGAAACAGCACAAAGGTTGACGCAAGAATGGTCAAATGCAGCTTCCAATGAAGAAAGCCGGCAATGACCACATCGCGAGAAAGACGCGCGCCGTGGAGAAAAAATAAAAGACCAATCGCAATCTTGGTGGCGTATCCGAAATATTCTGCGGTCGTTCCGCTGACCGGAGCAAAAGAAGCAATGATCACTGTGAGGACAAGCAGCACGGTGAAGGTATCAGGTAGAAAACGTGACATGATTTTTCCAAGACGAGACAGCCTAATACGCTGCATGAACCGCACCGCCCAGTGCCAATAACGTCGCAGCAAAACAAGCACCGTTTGCCACTTATCGGCCCGATCTATTGTAGGGAATAAATAGGCGTGTTGGCCTAATCGGCGATAAGCGTTACCGTAGAAAAGTCACGCATCGCATCAGCAGCGAGCAGCGCGTCGCCTGGCAAAATCGTCTCACCTGTCAGGACGTTGTGAAACACCGCCGATGATATCGTTTCCGGCACATGGATGGTGGTGTCTCCCCAAGCGGGAATGGGCATGAACGGCTCCTGAAATTTCGAGACCGCCTCAAATGGCAAGCGGGGAACCGCGACAATACATGAACTGGATTCGTTGCGGCGCAAGAAGGCCAAAAGGTGGTCTGAATAGATACCGCTGATCTGTAGAGGAATGTAATCTCCCCGCAAAAACAATTCCGGATATTGCTGTCTTAGTCGAAGGTGAGTTGTGATAATACGTTGCTTCAAAGCGCCCGAATGCCAATCCGCCAATAAATTGGTGAACGGAGATTGCTCGGCATAGTTTAGTTGCGCACTCAGTTTTTCAAAGCCAGCATCGTCAGGCGCACCTGTCTGAGAAAGCGAAAAATCCCAGGTTTCAGAACCAGTTTGTATGACCGGCATGCCAGGCGTTGTCATTTTAAGGACGGTTTGTGAAAGGCTGTTGACTGCTCCCGCAACCCAATACGGCCTCATTCTATCTGCGAACTCCATCAGAAATGTACGATCGAGGAAGACGCTGCCAATATAGTCGGCAACTGCCATTTCATAGGGGCGGTTGACCTCCGTCCAAAAGGCGTCCTTTCTCATTTCCCGGATAGCTCTGATTACAAAGCCTGTTAATTCATCTTGAACAGCCAAGAGCGACTTTTGATCATCGAGATGGAGTTGGGGAGGCCAAATTGCAGCCATGGTCTGATAAATCAGCCATTCTGTTTCTGGATGTGGAACCAGGGCGCCCTCAATCATCTTGACGTTTTGAGCGAAGCGTATTCGCCAGTCCGACACGCATTGTATCCAGTTCGCCGGAGATTCTGTGAGCGCCAAAAGACGCATGCGGGCATCTTCACCAAATTTAGTAGCGTAGGAAAAGCTGGTGGCATTCATGCCCAAAGGCATCATTGCAGCCTTTTGGGCCATGTGTGTGTGAAACGCCTCAACCGGTCGTTTCGCATCGGCAGAGAAGACCGTAATTTCATCAACCGAAATCGGGCCACGGTCATAACGATAGGATTCTTCGACCGCTTGAGCCATAACTGCAGCCGATAGCTGTTGGTAGCGAGTATCAAATTCGTCATATATTTTTGGCGGCAGGGTCGATCTTGTTATCCCTGCGGTTTGCAAAATCATTGTGTAGTGATCCTGTCGATCACTCGGGTAAGTTCGAAACACTGGTAGTTCCGTGATAGTTTCGGAAATTGCGCGCCTTATTTCAAGTTCATCAATGTCCGCGGGCGAGAACTGCAAAAGAAAACGCGCCAACGCGTTCAATTCCGGCGCGAGTTTCTTGTGAAGAATGGCGTGCTTCGCATCCCGGTAATGGTTCTCCCGAGACCGTTCAACTCCCGCTACTGTCGCATGGGCTTGTTCTAGAGTTGGAAGCTGTGCGTGATTCACCAGGACATTTGATGCGACGGCAATAAACTCATAGCCGGCCGTTCCATCCACATCCCACTCTTCTGACTGCACCTCTCCATTCAGAAAAATTTTGTCGGTGACAATGTAAGCATTGCTGCCGGTGGCGTGACGCAATTGTTTCAAATATCCAGCAGGATCTGCAAGACCATCTATTTGATTCACTCGAAATCCGCTTACTGCACTTAGCTTGATTAGTTCCAATGCTGTTTTATGAAAGTCATTGAAAACATCGGGGTCCTCCACATTTGCCCCCACAGAATAAAGGGAGTCGTATGAGTGTCGGTAAGTTAAGTGTTTGCGGGCGTCAGCGATGGTCATTAAAATCCAATGCTGCTCTGTCAGAACTTTCTTTAAGGATGAGATGTCAACGGTTAGCCTGTTGAGGTGATCAGCCAGAGCAAGACGATTGGAAACGCTGCTCCGTCCGTATATTACCCGCAAGTTTTCATGAAACTGGTCGGGATGGGATGGCTGAGCTTTGGCTGCTGCTTCACGAAATTGGTTGGCCAGTTCGCTATCGAGTCCTTGCAAGACTGTCGCATAAGATGGCGGTGACAAGGGATATAGATTTTGCGCGTGTGATATTCCCAGCATATTCGCCGCAGTATCAAATACCAAGCTGATCGCACTATTATCGAGTTCTTCAACAAGCGGGCGCTCCAGCACCGGCAGGCTTAGTCGACTGCTCCAGTCGACGTCAAAATACTTGGCGTATTTGGCATCTTTACCCCACTCAAGCAGCGATCTCCACCACGGGTTTTCGTAAGAAGCAGGAATTTGATTAGGATTGATATCGATCAAAAGACTGATACCGGCGTTTTCCAATGCGCGGATAAGTCTTGCAAAGCCCTGTTCGCCGCCCGATTTCCGATCCAGCGTAGTTGGGTCAAAAGATCGACGCCCGTTTCCAGCATCGCTTGTATCGAAAACAGATGAAACGCTGACGCAGTCTATCCCCAGTCGTTTCAGATAGGGCACTCTCGACGCCAAATGATTGAAAGTAACACCATTCTTCAAAAGCAAGCGATAGGCTGATGTCGGTACGTCATTCCGTTTTGGCATTCTGATTCACTACTCCTGATCACGCTCAGTTAAGTTGTCAGGTGGATGGGCGAGTGTTTTGTGAACTGATGTATGAGCTGAGGTCGTTCAGTTTTGCCGAGAAGCGCATCAAGGTATTCGCGCTGCCACCATTGAGCATCATGCTCTGTGACGCGTTTTAAAAGCTTGCGGTGCCGCAATTGCCGTTCGGCGAGTGGCATAGTCGCAGCTTTTTGAATAGCTTGTGCCACGTCATTGATATCGTAGGGATTTACGATCAGAGCTTCGCTCAACTCCTCGGCGGCTCCAGCAAACTTGGACAGTATGAGAATCCCAGGATCTGCATCGTCCTGCGCAGCGACATATTCTTTCGCGACAAGGTTCATTCCATCGCGGAGTGGCGTAATCAAGCCTATCAAACTTGATTTGAACAGTGGGGCAAGTTTAGAGCGCGCAATGCTGCGGTTGATATATTGGATCGGCGCCCAGTTGAAATCGGCAAACTTGCCGTTGACTGCGCCAGCGAGTTGTTCAAGTTCTGATTTTATGTCGCCGTAAGCTGTTACGTCTTCACGTGAAGGAGACGCAATTTGTAGGTATTCAGCATGCCCCTGGTACTCAGGATAAAGGTCAAGAAACTTTCGAAATGCTTTTATGCGATGTGGCAAGCCCTTGGAGTAATCGAGACGGTCAGCAGATATGATCTGGAACCGTTTTAACATTTTCCGGCGGATGCGTTCGAGTTCCACCGTGTCATCCGGTTTGCTGGATGTCTGGGCAAATTGCTTCACATCGATCCCGATTGGAAAATGCCCGATATGAATTGTACGACCGTCAACCCGCACTAATTCCGGCGAAATTATATCTGCGTCGGAATGTTCTTTAAGATAACGATGAAAATTCTGAACGTCGTTTACCGTTTGAAACCCTATGAGATCATATTGGAGTAGACATGATCGCAGCCATTCATGTCTTGGAACGGCCGAAAATACGTCAATGGAAGGAAAGGGGATGTGCAGGAAAAAGCCGATCTTATTGCCACAACCTTTCTGGCGCAGTTTCGCTGCCATAGGGATCATGTGATAATCATGAACCCAGATCACATCATCCTGCTTAAGCTGGGGGGCAAGCGTGGCCGCAAAACGCTCATTGACTGAAGCGTAGCAATCAGCAAACTCGGTGCGATAGTCCATTAAATCCAGCCGATAGTGAAAGGCTGGCCAAAGCACCTTGTTTGAAAATCCGAGATAATATTTCTCGTGCTCTTCTGGGGTAAGGGATGTCGTCAGCGTTGTTACGTTGTCGTACTTTTCCTGTTTTGGGGCTGAAATATCTTCCGAAATACGTCCATCCCAACCCATCCACAGGCCGTCTTGGCTTTTCAAAGCATCGACAATTCCGACTGTTAATCCCCCTGCCTGTGATTTTTTAGTGAGGTTCGCCGTTCGGTTTGAAACAACAACCAACCGTCCCATAGATTAAGTCCCTTGCATTCGAGTTGAATAAACCCAATCCGCTCGGGCGCAGATGGTTCCCATTTTTTTCGAATTAGTAATGAACCATTTGTGTCGCGTGGAGTTTAAACAGCACCACCCTAGCTCCACCAACACGGCGAAATTTATAGATGAAATCTGATTCAACGGGAGTACTTCCAAAAGATCTCCATAACTGGGCCTTGTTTCTGGATGTTGACGGAACACTGATCGATCTTGCCTCCACGCCCACGGGCGTAAAGATACCGCAAGAATTGCCGGGACAATTAATATCGCTTTTCACGCAGCTGGATGGAGCCATGGCTCTGGTAACCGGGCGCTCGATTGAATCTGTCGACGCCATGTTTGCCCCTTTTCAATTTCCTGTTGCAGGGATGCACGGCTCGGAAGTTCGGGATGGGTCAGGAAATCTCGGTAGAAAGCTGATTAATCGCTTGGCGCTTGATCAAGCACGCCAGGAGCTGGAAAAGCTGACGGCGCGTTGGCCGCAAACCATTATTGAAGACAAGGGCTTGGCTATCGCCATGCACTATCGCTTGGTTCCCGAGGCTGAAAGGGCGGTGCAGGCCACGATGTCCACGGTTCATTCCAGACTTGGCGAGGGATGGAAACTCCAGAACGGGAAAATGGTTGTGGAACTGCTGCCGTCGGGTACTGATAAAGGATCTGCAGTAGCAGATTTTATGACAATGGCTCCCTTTAAGGGTAGAAAGCCGCTGGCTATTGGTGATGATCTTACGGATGAGGCCATGTTCCGTTTTGTTAACGGATCAAACGGTCTTTCCGTCAGAGTTGGTCAGCCACTTTTTCAAAGTGATGCGCAATATAAGGTCAACTCCCCCAACGAGGTGAGGGGATGGATTGCAGCTCTAACGGGTGCCCCAAAACAAACGGAAAAATCGCCTGAGTTGTTTCCACTTTCTACTCAGGACTGACGCGCCAGATCGTATTTCCCACATCATCAGCGACGAGGAGCGCACCGTTCCTGGCTATCGCTACGCCAACTGGTCGACCTAATGCTTCGTCGTTGCCGTTTATGAATCCCGTAAGAATATCCTTTGGCGGGCCATTGGGTTTGCCATTGGCAAACGGCACATAAATCACTTTGTAGCCGCTTCTGGGTTTGCGGTTCCACGATCCATGTTGGCCGATAAATGCACCATTTTGATATTCCGCCCCTAGGAGCGATCCCGTATTGAACGTCAATCCGAGCGAAGCAGTATGCGGGCCGAGCGCATAATCCGGTTTGATAGCCTTCGCGACCAATTCCGGGTTTTGCAGCTTTACTCTCACGTCAACATTTTGACCGTAATAGCTGTAGGGCCAGCCATAAAATCCACCGTCTTTGACAGATGTCATGTAGTCCGGGACAAGATCGCTACCGATTTCGTCACGTTCATTGACTGCGACCCAAAGCTGGCCGCTGTCAGGATTCCAGGAAATGCCGTTGGGATTGCGCAGTCCAGATGCAAAGACACGCTGTTGGCCGGTTGCTAGATCAATTTCGAGAACGCCCGCCCGGTTCTTCTCTGCATCCATGCCGTTTTCACCAATATTGCTGTTGGATCCGACTGTTACATACAGTTTCTTGCCATCGACACTCGCAATCAGATCTTTAGTCCAATGGCGATTGATTGGGCCCGCGGGCAAATCAACAATCTGTTCCGGTGGGGCTGTAGATTCGGTATCGCCATCCAGATAGGGCACTGCGACGATACTGTCGGTGTTCGCAATATAGAGTTTCCCATCTGCAAGTGTCATACCGAAGGGAGAACGCAAACCTTGCAGAAATGTCTTGCGTATCTCCGCAACACCGTCATTGTCGGCGTCGCGTAACAGCGTGATCCTGTCTGCGCTTTTAACCATTGCACCAGCTTGACCCATCACCATGCCTTCCAGCCAGTTTCGAATATTGAAACCTTGATTTTCCTTCGTGGGCGCATTGCTTTCGGCAACGAGAACATCGCCATTAGGCAGAACATGAATCATGCGTGGATGATCAAGGTCTTTGGCAAAAGCATTGACTTTCAAACCTGGCGCGGCTTTTGGCGTGACGCCTTCCGGCCATTTGCTGGCTTTCGCAACGTTTACAGTTGGTATGGGCTTGGGATTGGGTGCAGGAAGTGTGGGGTTGGGACCATAGCCTTGTTCAATCGCGATGGTTGCTGATTCTTGTGAATAGACATAGACGGCTGCAGCGCCAAGTCCGGCAAGCACAACGAAGACCAGCACGATTTTAGCAAGGGTTTTCATCAATTTATCCTCTCATCGGCGTTAAATCATAATGCCTGTAAAGGGTGAGTGTTCCAATAACTCCGTCCAGCTGAAACAGCATCAGCTACGGAACCTCATTGTTATGTCGACGTTAAGTTTCGGACAGGAGAAAACAAATGACTGAAACCACATTGCTTACAGACCACCAAGCCATTCGCGATTGGGCCGGTACCCGTTCAGGAGTGCCTGCCATACGTGACCCAGCTGCCCTTATCGGCATTACCGAACCGGTTTTGATGATAAAATTCGGACTAGAGGCGTACGCGGACAAGGACGATAGCGGCGCCGACCGTCCGGACGAATTGGGACGCCCCCGCCTTGTGGAATGGGATGAATGGTTTGATCTGTTTGACAAAAACCAATTAGCCCTTGTGGTATCGACAGAGATTGAAGGGCAACCGGACGAATTTCATGAGTTTGTTCGCAAATAAGCCGGTCATAATTTTACACGTAAAAACAAATCCTGCCGTGGGTTGATCCCTGCGGGTTGGGCCTGTAAATAGAAGCATTGGATTTTGGATCGTCTGACTTTGTTTTACGCTTTCTAGCGCTTCGACAAGCTCCTTCTTCAAAACTCGATTATTAGGAGGCACCTTTAGTTGGGTGCCAGTTGTTGTTGCTAGACGGAGGTCCATCATGGCCACAGGCACAGTTAAATGGTTCGATTCAACAAAAGGTTTTGGTTTCATTCAGCCGGATGACGGCGGCACCGACGCTTTTGTTCACATCTCTGCAGTTGAACGCGCCGGCATGCGTAATATCGTTGAAGGTCAAAAGATCAGCTACGAGCTAGTTCGCGACAAGAAGTCTGGCAAGATGTCAGCTGATCAGCTCGCAGCTGTATAATAATAATGGCCACGGTGTTCGCTGCCAGCGACTTCCGTGGTAGGATTAAAGGAAAGGCTGGGCATGTGTCCGGCCTTTTTCCATCTACTGGCAATTGAAAAGCCGATTGCTTGCAACGACAGGACTACTTTCTATTGAAAAATCTTAAAGAATTGAACGAACGCCGCGCCGCGGCGATAGAAGCAAAAAAGCTTCTGCTGAAGAAATTTGAGTCAGCACCAAAGGCCGATGACCCTGAGGTGGTTGCCAAGCGGGCTGAACGTGAAGCTATCGTTGCCGCCCGTGAAGCAAGAAAAGCTGATCGTGATCGTTTGGCCAAGCTTGAAGAAGAGCGCAAGCTCGCGGAGACTCAAGCTCTTGCGGATGCTGCAGCGGCGGAAGCCGAAGCACTTGCTGCCGAAGCAAAGAATCGCATCGCCAGAGTTGTTCTGGATGAAGCCGAACGTAAGGCGGAACGTGACCGCCGTTATGCCGCTCGCAAAGCCAAACAGCGCTAACTGTCAGCCTTTCTGTCCCGTTTATTGTGCCCCACAGCTTTAAACCGTGGGGTACTTTTGGTTATGTTTCTTCGAACATAACGCTAGCTATCTGTTGATCACCGATATATTCATAAGAATATTACGGTGGAGCAGAGAGTTTGATGAGTGTTCAATGGCGTGACTGGTTGAAATATTTTACAGCCATATTGGCAGCTATTTCATTGGCAATATCTTTTCAGATCAATCAAGCCCAAGCGGTTGAGAAGGTTACGATTTTTGCAGCCGCAAGTCTTAAGAATGCACTTGATGAGATCACGTCAGCATGGAAGGCTGAAACTGGCAAGGAAGTGACAACTTCTTATGCTGCGAGTTCAGCATTGGCCAAACAAATCGAATCCGGTGCTCCGGCAGATATTTTCATCTCCGCAGATTTGGATTGGATGGATTATCTTACGGCAAAGAAGCTTATTAATGAAGCCACACGCAAGAGCCTTCTTGGCAATAGTATCGTTCTCGTAACATCAAAAGACAATGTTGAGCGGGTAGACATCAAAAAGGGTTTGGATCTGGCAGGGCTTCTCGGTGACGGCCGTTTGGCGATGGGCGCGATTGATTCGGTACCGGCAGGCAAATATGGCAAGGCTGCCCTGGAAACGTTAGGCATATGGTCGTCAGTGGAAAGTAAGATCGCTGGTGCAGAGAATGTTCGTGCTGCGTTGCTTCTCGTTTCTCGTGGCGAAGCACCATACGGGATCGTCTACAAAACTGATGCTGTAACTGACAAAGAAGTGGCGATTGCCGGTACCTTTCCGGACGATAGCCATAGGCCAATCGTCTACCCGATTGCGATGGTGGCTGACAGTAAGAATACTGATGCTGTGTCACTGCTTGACTATATAAAATCAGATAAAGCTGTGCCGCTGTTCGAAAAACATGGTTTTACCACACTCAAATAGGCGCGTACTTCCGGCAAGGGACCGCCACAAACACAGCGAGCTTTCGATTTGAATTGGTTCTCGTTAAGCGCAGAAGAATGGACGGCTGTTCATCTCAGTGTGCGTATTGCATCTGTTGCTACGATTGCCAGTCTACCTTTCGGCATAGCGGTCGGCGTGTTGTTGGCCAGAGGGCGTTTTTGGGGAAAGTCACTTTTGAATGGCTTGGTACATCTGCCATTGATTTTACCACCTGTTGTCACCGGCTTTCTCCTGCTGATCCTTTTTGGGAGGCGCGGACCAATCGGGGCATTTCTTGCCGAGAATCTCGGGATTGTTCTGTCATTTCGATGGACTGGTGCCGCCTTGGCCTGCGCTGTGATGGGTTTTCCCTTATTGGTTCGTAGCATCCGCCTTTCGGTTGAAGCAGTAGACAGGGGATTGGAGGATGCTGCCTCAACACTGGGCGCTAGCCCGGGCTGGGTTTTTATGACCGTAACTTTGCCTCTGATCTTGCCGGGCATTATTGCTGGCATGATACTTTCATTTGCAAAAGCAATGGGAGAGTTTGGAGCAACGATCACCTTTGTTTCCAATATTCCAGGTGAAACGCAAACTTTGTCAGCGGCGATCTATACCTTCACGCAGGTGCCGGGCGGAGATGCTGGCGCATTCAAACTGACTATTATCTCCGTGATCATTTCTATGGCCGCTTTAATGGCTTCAGAATTCATGACCTATCTCTTCGCTCGCAAAGTCACATCACCATGAAGTTGGTTTTCGAGGCGCGATGGAAGCTCGGTGCATTTCAGTTGGATGCGGCATTTACGTCCGAAGGCGGCGTAACTGCGCTGTTTGGTCCTTCAGGATCGGGTAAAACCTCCATCATTCGCATGTTAACCGGGCTGGCTCACCCTGATGAGGGGCGTGTGATTTTTGATGGCGATGTTATTGTCGATACCACCCGAGGCATATCTATTCCGAAGCACAAACGCCGTTTTGGTGTTGTTTTCCAAGACAACCGGTTGTTCCCCCATTTGTCGGTTCGTCAAAATCTTAACTACGGTCGATGGTTCGTTTCAAAGCCTAAGAACGATGATAGTTTCGCCTCCATCGTTGATTTGCTGGGACTAAATTTCTTGCTCGACCGGCGGCCGATAAATCTTTCAGGCGGCGAAAAACAGCGGGTGGCAATTGGCCGTGCGTTACTTTCTTCGCCTCGTCTGCTCTTGATGGATGAGCCGCTTGCTGCATTGGACGAGACGCGGAAATTGGAAATATTGCCATATCTCGAAGCGCTGCGCGATCAGATGAACATTCCGATCATCTACGTTAGCCATTCAGTGACGGAGGTAGCGCGATTGGCCGATAAAGTTGTCGTACTGGACAATGGCAGCGTTACGATGGCTGGGCCGGTTGCTGATGTGCTAAATCAACCGTCCGTTTCCTCGATGCAAAACCGGAAAGACAGAGGAACGCTGATCGAAGGGAAAGTCATCCAGTACGATATAAAGCACAGACTGATGACAATCGAGTTCAATTCCAATCATTTCTTTGTTCCCGGGCCTGAGATTTCGATCGGCAAGACCGTCCGCATGTATATTCTTGCAAAGGATGTCATGCTTTCCACCGTTTATCCGGAAGGCGTGAGCGCTCTTAACATCCTGCGAGGAGAGGTTGCGATAATCCTTTCCAATTCAGATGGCACAGTGGATGTGCATATTGAATGCGAGGGAACGGCTCTGGTTTCGCGAATTACCTCGCTTTCGCGCGACCGGCTAAAGCTCACAGATGGAATGATGGTTTATGCCATTATTAAAACGGTCGCCTTGGAATCACGAGGACCATAAGAGATTCAGGGTCTGTGCCTAAAAGGATAGTCCTTCCAGAGCTTGCGCGATGCGGTTGTACTCAGACTTTTCGATCTGCAATATGGGGCGTGGCGGATTGGAATGTGTTAGTCCCATTATGTTGGCGATAGCATACATGACACGAATGCTGGAAAGCTCCTTAAATAAATCCCACAATGGTTGCAAAAGTTGGTCTAACCGTTGAACTTCATCATCTTTTCCGGCCTGAGCGGCACGTGTTAGTGCAAGACATGGAACAGGCAACAGACCTCCAGCCACACTGTACCAAGCATGTCCGCCAGCCATCAAGGCATTCGCCGCATTCCAATCGCCACTAAACCCAATGGCAAACCCCGAGGGAAGTGCATTGCTGAGCGGCTGGATTATGGAAGGCATTTCAGAAGCTGGTGCTGCCGGATTTTTAAGCGCAACTATGTTGTCAATTTTTGACAGCCGCTCAATGAGTGGAACGCCAAACGTAAAATGTGTTGTGGTCGGATTGTTGTAAATGCAAAGGGGAAGGCGGGTAGCACCAGCCACTGCAGTATAATGCTGGAAGACTTCTTCATCGTTCAGCGGCGTATATGAAACTGGTGCAAGAAGCAGTCCTGAAGCGCCGGCCTGCTCGGCATGCTTTGCAAATTGCTCTGCTTCGTCGGTACGCATGGCACCAACTCCGACGACAATTGGCACAGTCGAGTTGCCAGCTTTCACAGCGATCTCGACTGCGCGTTGCCGTTCCGCCGGGTCAAGATACATATATGTGCCAGTGCTTCCCAGAAGGCCGATAGAATCCACGCGGGCATCTGCAAGGTTGCTGATGATCTTTGAAAGATCCCCCTCATCTACGCGGCCGTACGGATCACAAGGAGTAATGGGAAAGGCCGATAATCCATGGAAGATCGAAGAGTTCATCCTGCTATCCTAGCTTTCCGCGCTGGCGCTTAACGGTGCTCCGGGAAGATAAAGCAATATCTCCCGGATTTCGTAAACGGCTGTCGGATTGGCGCGGCGCAACTCGCGTGCGGTTTCTACTGCAGCAGTAAGTGACGGGCAATCAACAACATATAGACCAAGCAATTGCTCTTTGGTTTCGGCAAAAGGACCATCGATTACTATTTCGGCGTCCTTACCGCGCAGCGTTACTGCACGGCCTGTGGGACCAAGACGTGCGGCTGGCCCGAGAGTTTTTTCACGAACGAGACGTTCATTAATCTCCAAGAGCTCGGTCATAAGGGCCGTGTCTTCCTCTTTGGTCCAGGAAGAGACGACTTCCTCTTCGTGATAGGCCAGAATTGCATAAAACATGGATTATGATCCTCTTTAACTCATGGCCGGGGATTCTATTCAAATCAGTTGGCTCTGCAACTGATAGGCGTTGGCCTCTTGCGCTTCCACGACAATGCATGCCTTATTATAGGTCAGAGCAAAAGCTCAATTTTCCTTGAGCAAAAGAAGAAAATGTTCTCCATGACAGTTATCCCGGTCGGGAAAACCGCATAATGGCAATAGAATGGCTTCCCCGTGCCAGTGCTTGGTCATGAGCTGCCACCATCAAATTATGGGCTTACCGCCAGTGAGGGCAATCGTTGCTCCAGAAACATAACTCGACAGCGGATCGCTTTTCGGTCAATTTTCCCGAGCCTTTGTACGAATTTTCACCGTGGTCCGGAATAGGATTCATCTCTTTGCTTAACCCGGGCATTGATTGTTTGGGTGTAAAGCATCGACCCACGCCGCGCCAGGACTTATCGCCATGCTTTGCTGTCGACTGATACAATAGAAGGTGTGGCATTGCGTCGGTCTGAAATTGCACCGGCAGAATGTTTTCCCTTCTGCGCCTTGCACCGCCACTCTGACTTCGTCCATTTGTTTAATTCCCACGATTCGAAACCTGCGTGGTGTAGCCATTGTCTTCGCGCCTCGGACGCTAGGCCATGGTCTCCCTTCCAAGACGAAAAACCCGTTAACCCGCCCATTGTTCCAGATGCCATGCCTATGCATTCGCAATTGTGGTTACGCCCAGAGGCAGTTCATGATTGGCTATTCCGACGGGGCGAACGTAATTAGTCCCACGGCAATGATTGCCAGCATTATTCCGGCAAGTTGAGTTGTTGGCAGTTTCTCGCCGAAATAAACTATTGCAATTGCGTTGATGGCCACCAGTTGCAGCAATGCAGAAAGGGTGAAGGCCGAGGCCATTCCAAACTCACGCACCAGCCGAAGCATAATCAGATTGCCGATAGTATATAAAATCAGCGTTATAGCCAGCTTCGGGAATGTGGGCGATATTGCCCAGTGTTTGGCTCCGACAGCCGCAAGTAGAAAAACCAGTGTCGACGCCGCAAGCTGCAGCATGCCTGAGATTGTCATAACATCTCCATTGAAGAAGAGCGGGCGCTCGAAATAACACCGCTTGATCGGGTTCAACAATAGCATTTGTATTTTTGGCCGCACCATCCGCGCGATAGATCGCCGCCATCGTAAAAGTTCCGGCTTAACCTAGTCAGTTATCGCAACTGTCATGCACCATAAAAATTCATTCGTTTGACTTATTATTTCCTGCGATGTAGATTATGGATATGGAAAATATAGCCAAGCAGACGAAACGGCAGTCCGCTCGCGGAGAAATTGCCCGCGAAAAGCTCATCGTCGTCGCGCTCGACCTGTTCGGCCGATATGGCTTCGAGGGCACGAGTACGCGGATGTTGCGGGATGCAGCAGGTGTGAATCTACAGGCCATCCTATATTATTTCGGGAGCAAAGAAGGGCTCTATATAGCCACTGCGGAATATCTTGGCGGAGAGATCAATTCCCACGTTTCAGGCTTGCGAACCAAGGTGAGAGGACGACTGCAAGAATTGGCGGCAGCCGGGCAAAGTCTGTCACGCGAAGAAGCAAGAGCTTTCCTGACAGAGATACTCCAAAAGATGGCAACTCTGTTTGTAAGCAAGGAATCCGAGCCGTGGGCACGGTTTTTGATACGAGAACAGATGGAGCCGACAGAGGCATTCAACAGAGTATATACCGCAGTCATGAAGCCTATGCTTGAGGCAGGCATCCAACTCATTAGCGTCTTGCTTGACGAAGATCCTTTATCCGAACATGTCCGCTTACGAATGATTTCTCTTTTCGGCAGTGTTCTAGTGTACCGCACAGCCCACGCCTCTGCGATGCTGCAGCTCGAGTGGAGCAGTATTGGTGCAAGTGAAGTTAAAACTATACAGGATTTAGCGGGGGAACTTGTTGCTGCCATACAGCCCGTCGAGGTGCGATCATGAAGCGGCTGATCATTATGTTGATCTTTGTTGTTGTGGTTGCCGCAGGCTTGGCGTGGTGGTTTGAGCTTCCACGCAAAATGGGCTGGGTTGAATCGGAAGCGACGCAACTCACGCTTTACGGCAATGTAGATATCCGTCAGGTGCCACTTGGTTTCAGGGTCAATGGCCGCATGGAAAGACTGATGTTTGACGAGGGTGATACCGTTGCAGCTGGCGCAGTTATCGCGAGCCTGGATGCAGCGCCCTATCAACAGTCTGTTGATGCCGCAAAGGCTGAAGTGTCTGCGCTGCGTGCGACACTTGAAAAGGCAATAGCAGGGCCACGCCAAACTGAGATAGTGCAAGCAGAAGCCGCGCTGAATGAGCGGCTTGCCGATCTTGAAAATGTAACTCTCTCCTATGAGCGTGCCCTCCGCCTCCGCCCGAATGGAACCATTTCCCAGTCCGGTTTGGATGAGGCAATTGCAGCAAAATCGATAGCGAATGCACGGACTGCTTCGGCGCGGGCAGCTTTGGCGCTTCTTAAAGAAGGAACACGTAAAGAGGACATTGAAGCAGCGAAAGCCAATCTTGCAGCTGCAGAAGCGAAACTTTCCAGCGCCGTGACTTCGCTGGATGATGCTCAAATGCATGCGCCTAATGATGGGATAATTCTTTCCCGCGTTCGTGAGGCAGGTTCCATCGTCGCGCCAGGTGATCCTGTGGTTGTATTGTCGCTGCTGAAACCCGTCTGGGTTCGCAGTTATATTTCTGAGGTTGATCTAGGCCGCATACATCCTGGCATGGTCGTCGATGTGTACTCGGATACGAAACCCGGTAAACCCGCCAAAGGGAAGATCGGCTTTATATCGCCAGTGGCTGAGTTCACGCCCAAATCAGTGGAGACGCCGGACCTACGCACAGATCTCGTTTATCGGTTACGCATCATTGTTGATGAGGCAACCCAAGATTTGCGACAGGGAATGCCTGTCACCCTTCGAGTGCCGATGGAACCAGGCCGTGAGCTATGACCGACCGGATTCCATCCACCGATGATGATGCCCGATCCGAATTTGTTCGTCTCGCAGATGTCAGCAAGAGCTTTGGTCAAGCTGCGCAAGCATTGAAAGATGTGTCCGGCATCATAAGCGGAGGCAGGATTACAGGACTGGTTGGTCCAGACGGTGCTGGTAAAACTACGCTGATACGTCTGATTACCGGACTTATGCAGCCGGACGGAGGCTCGATCAATGTTCTGGGATTCGACACCAAACTGCATGCACCAAGCATTCAGGCTCTAATCGGTTATATGCCTCAACGTTTCGGACTTTATGAAGACCTCACGGTTCAGGAAAATCTCAATCTCTATGCTGATTTGCGTAGTCTCCCGCTGGGCGAGCGTCCGGCAGCATTTGATGAGCTTTTGACGTTCACTGATCTAAAGCGATTTACCGGGCGGCTCGCTGGTCAGCTTTCGGGCGGAATGAAACAGAAGCTTGGGCTTGCCTGCGCTCTCTTGAAAAAACCCAGACTCTTGCTCTTGGATGAACCAGGTGTTGGCGTCGATCCGATTTCCCGCCGCGACCTGTGGAAGATGGTAAAGGACCTGACCAAGGACGGCATAGGGGTCCTCTGGTCAACTGCTTATCTTGATGAGGCTGAAGCCTGCGATAAGGTGTTGCTTCTCAATAAGGGCGAACTGCTATTTTCCGGACCGCCCGCGGATTTGACAAATCGGGTTAAAGATCGGGTTTTCAAGTTCACTGGCATATCCGGCAGTCGCCGTCAGGCACTCTCGAAAATCCTGGAACAGCAAGGCGTGGTTGATGGTGTCATTCAAGGCGACGCAGTGCGCATTGTTACCAGCGCGGAAGCGAAACGAAGTGAGTTGACGAAAATCGCGGGAAACACAGCCAAGATACGTGCCACAGAGCCGCGTTTCGAAGACGCTTTTGTTGATATGCTTGGAGGTGGCCCCGGGGGGCGTTCCAAGCTTGCTGAAGCGGCCACACGGCTCGATGATCAGAATGGAAAGCCCGTCATAGAGGCCCATGGATTGACGAAGAATTTTGGTGATTTCACCGCAGCGAAGGACATTACATTTGACATTCCACGAGGTCAGATTTTCGGGCTTCTTGGGCCAAATGGTGCGGGAAAATCCACCACGTTCAAGATGCTGTGCGGGCTTCTAAAACCTACGCAGGGTGAGGGCAGGGTAGCCGGGTTTGATTTGCGGCGGGATGGTGCCGAGGCGCGCAATCGTCTAGGGTATATGGCGCAGAAATTTTCGCTTTATGGTGACTTGAGCGTCGGACAGAATCTGGATTTCTTCGCCGGCGTCTATGGTTTGAGCGGGTCACGTAAACGCGAGCGCGTAAGCTTGATGAATGAGATATTTTCATTTGCCGCTCGCGATAACCTGCCGGCAAAGGATTTGCCTCTTGGCCTAAAACAACGCCTTGCACTCGCCTGTGCCGTTATGCACGAACCAGAAGCGCTTTTTCTAGATGAGCCGACATCCGGCGTAGACCCCATAACACGACGTGAGTTTTGGACACACATTAACGGCCTTGTCGAGAAAGGCGTGACGGTGCTTGTCACCACACATTTCATGGATGAAGCCGAGTATTGTGATCGTATTTCTCTTATCTATCGTGGTCGTTCGATTGCTCTGGGTTCGCCCGATGAACTCAAGGCGGGGGTCGCGACTAAGGCGCAGCCGGATCCCACCATGGAGGATGCGTTTATCGCCTTGGTGGAGGCCTCCGAGCGGGAGGCAGCGGCATGACCTCCGTATCGCTAAGTAAAACGACGGAACCAGCACGCGTCCGGCGATTCTTTGCGCTTGTCCGCAAAGAGACCTTCCAGCTTTTGAGGGATCCAAGTAGTATTCTCATCGCCTTTGTTTTACCCGTCGTTCTATTATTTCTGTTTGGATATGGCGTTTCGCTCGACACGGGCCAAACCCGTATCGGCCTTGTTATTGAAGAGCAGACGCCACTGGCAGGCGATCTTGCTGCCAGCTTCCGGGGATCGCGCTATTTCGATGTTGAAACAGGTCGGGATCGAAGGGAGTTTGATGCAAAACTGGTAAGCGGCGAAATTCGAGGAATCGTCATTATTCCTGCCGGCTTTACCTCCGACTTCGCGGCAGGAATGAACCCGCAGATTCAAGTGATTGTTGATGGATCTGATACCAATACCGCCGGTTTCGTTCAGAATTATGCGCAAGGCGTCATTGCAGGGTGGGTGGCTATCCGGTCGGCAGATATGGGAGTTCAAAAAGATGGCAGCGCCTCAGCGATCAGCGTAGAGCAGCGCTTCTGGTTTAATCCGGAACTGACGAGCCGCTTTTTCCTTGTTCCGGGATCAATCGCCATCGTCATGACGCTCGTCGGAACCCTGCTGACGTCATTGGTCATCGCCCGGGAATGGGAACGCGGAACCATGGAAGCAATTATGGCAACGCCGGTGACATCTGCGGAACTGCTGATGGGAAAAATCCTGCCCTATTTCGTGCTTGGAATATTGTCGATGAGCCTTTGCGTTATAATCGCGGTATTCCTGTTCGGCGTGCCCTTCCGAGGATCAATCTTTGCATTGTATCTGCTCTCAGCGGCATTTCTTGTGCCAGCTCTTGGTCAGGGATTGCTTATATCAGCCGCAACAAAAAAACCAATTCCTGGCATCGCAGCTTGCTTTGATCTCGGCCTTTCTTCCGGCATTTCTCCTTTCGGGTTTCCTGTTTGAAATTAATTCTATGCCGGTGGTCATACAATGGATCACTTTCGTCGTACCCGCCCGTTACCTGATACCAAGCTTGCAGACACTTTTTCTGGCCGGGGACATATGGCCGATGTTTTTGAAGGCAATGGCTATCATGCTGTTTATCGGCAGCGTCTTCTTTGTTCTGGCCGCCCGTAGTACACGAAAACGGATCGATTAATATGTGGTGGACGCGGCTGAAAGCATTGATCATCAAGGAACTTCTCGCGGTGCTCCGCGATCCAAAGAGTCGGATGATCTTGATTGTGCCGCCTATCGTCCAGCTCTTGGTGTTCTCCTATGCGGCTACTCTTGAAGTCCGGAATGTAGACGTCCTGATTCTAAACCGTGACAGTGGTCATTGGAGCGAAGAGTTGATAACGCGGATTGAAGGCTCGCCAACCTTCCGCACTGTATCGCATACGCAGGATCAATCGCGTATTCACGATGCAATCAGCAATCAGACAGTTATAGCTGCATTGGAGATCGGTCCAAGCTTCTCCCGCGACATTGAAGCGGGTTTGCCGGCAATAGTTCAGATCATTTTAGACGGGCGTAAGTCCAACGCTTCACAGATAGTAGCGGGCTATCTAAGCCAGATTGCCGGAAGACTTTCCCTGGAAACCCCATCGGGGATGAAAACGCAGAGCGCGATGATAAACGTAATGCCGCGCAATTGGTTTAATCCCAATTTGGATTTCCAATGGTTCATGGTGCCAAACTTGATTGCAAGTATTGCAATGCTGATTGGTCTAATTGTTACTGCCCTATCAATAGCCAGAGAACGGGAGCTCGGCACATTCGATCAACTGATTGTTTCCCCATTGCGGACGCATGAGATTGTCATCGGCAAGTTGATACCTCCAATGTTAATCGGCGTTTTTCACATGACAGTCTATTTGCTGGCCGCGATATTTTTGTTCCAGATTCCGTTTCGGGGATCGCTGATTTATCTCTACGGCAGTGGCATTATTTATCTTGCAGCGATCGTCGGGATCGGATTGTTCATCTCAGCTTTGTCGAAAACACAGCAACAAGCTATTCTCGGAGCATTCCTTTTTATCGTCCCGGCTATTCTTCTTTCAGGCTTTGCAACGCCGATCGAAAATATGCCCCAGTGGCTGCAGCCGATTACCATCATAAATCCACTTCGATATTTTCTGGTGATAATCAAAGGGCTTTTTCTGAAGGATATCGGGTCTCTGGAAGTACTGCACCAGACAATCCCACTCGCATTGATAGCTGGCGTGACTTTGTCAGCGGCGGCGTGGCTATTCAGGCGCCGCCTGGAGTAGTTAAGAGGATGATGTGCTGAACTCTTTGAAGACTTTTAGCACATCACAGCCTCACAATAGCAGACGATCAGCTTGTTTTCCGTTTCGTTGAGAATTCCAAGGGGAAAAGAAGTTCTGACGAAGCGTCTCGAGGTAGATTCCCAAACATAATTATCAATCATTGGAACCCTAATCCTTGCGCTTGATTATTATTGTATGAGATTAAATAATCGTTATCCAGTTAAGTTCATGGGGGAGAGTTTTGAGCGATTGGACTCTGTAATTAATCCACAAATCGATGCTGTGATAGCTTGGGTCGATGGATCTGACCCAAAGCATTTCGCCAAGATGCAAGAACATCTGGACGGCCGTATGCTCGGAAAGGCGACGCGATATGCCAACAATGGCGAAATCTATTATTGCATCGCGTCAATTCTCAAATTTGCCCCCTTTATCCGGCGGATTTGGATAGTCTCGGATAATCAGAAACCACAATTTATCGATGAATTTGCGAAGGCTGGCCTGTGCGAACAGGACTTTATCCAGATTATTGATCACACGGTACTGTTTGCAGGCTTTGAAGAAGTGTTGCCAACGTTCAACGCCAGAACGATAGAAGCAATGTTTTGGCGCATCCCCGAACTCAGTGAGCACTACATCTATCTGAATGACGATTTCTTCATGAACAGAAGTCTGACGCCGGATTTTTTCTTTCGGAATGGGATGCCTGTGATTTTTGGAAAGTGGGCTCCACCACAGCGCTGGCGTCTCAAAACCTTTTTCCGCAATGCCTTGAGAGTTCAGAAGGCTGTTCAACCGAATAAGCGGCCAACATACAGGCTCGCTCATGAACTCGGCGCTCGCATTGCCGGTTTCACGAAAAAGTTTTTGCTGGTCGATCACCTTCCGCATCCCATGCGCAAATCAACCCAGCAAGCGTATTATCAAAGCCAACCAGAGATACTTTACAAACAAATCAAGTTTCGTACGCGGAATATAGAGCAATATTCTCCGGTCGCGCTCATCAACCATTTGGAAATCGCCGCTCGCAACGCCTATATTCACAAGCCCGTTGATATCGCCTACGTGACACCACACGCTCTTCTTTTTATTTACCGCTTTGCCCAGCAAGTCCGCAGTCATCACAGAGTATTTGGCTGTATTCAAAGTCTTGATGGTTTTTCCGGGCCTGCAGTACGTCTCATTCGAAAAGTAATGAGACAAAAACTCGGTCAATTCCTGCCCGAAACAATTACATTTAACGATTGAGAACGCGTCACTTATAGCCCTCATATTCCAGATGGAGACGGCCCAATCTTGCGTTTAGCCTACACCGGCAGCGGAATCTTTCACCGTCGCAGTTGTCTCGATTGCCCACGACATAGCGATCATCGAAGTTGGGCTGGATTTCCCGCTCTCATCGAAGGCGGGCCCTTGCAATCCCTGTGACTACCAGACGGTTCGGCGCACTGCATTCTTCGACAATCATGTTGGCCCATGGTTGACCTTTCTCGTGGGCCATTTGCACGCGAATGATCTTCCCTGGCGTCGCATTGTCTTCCCAGCGACCGAACCAGAGAGCAGTTTGTTTGGGCTTGGTTAAGCTCGACCAAACGTCAGTTTCATCTGCGAGAAACCTGCGCAGGAGGATCAAATTATTGCCACTGACGTGGCCGGTTGGTATAGGGCTCATGAGATCACCTCCTAAAACAAGCCGGTTCTTTCTCGGTCGCCCTCGGCTGTTCAAGCGCGAAAGCGCGCCGTCTGGTAAAGTCTCTGTCTATCGTGACCAAAACCGATGCTCAGGAGCAAGAGTTTAATGCCGGTGAAACTTCAATAGCAATCAGGCTGACCTATTTGAACGACGGTCCACGGGATATTTGGAGGTAAATTTACTGTTTGCACAAACGAAACCCCACTGAATTTCGGCGAAACAAAAAAACTCGTTGTATGGGTATTTTCCTGGCCACTGTATGAAAGTTTATATGTCGTGGAACAGTTGTATGATCGGTTTTCTGGATTGGTTGCGACAATCCAAAAACCCTTATCATTTGAATCCCACCTGAATATTGGCAATGACCAAGCAATCGATGGTGTAGAGATAAACAGCAATGCGCTGACCGCAAGCCACGTTCTTATGGGGAAACCTTGAGAGTGATGGGACATCAATTAAAGCTCCGCGTACATCGACGTTAACATCGAATGCCGCCCAATAGCGGTCACAGATTCTTTCAGTTTGTCGGAGTGAGCAACGCCAGAGCGGCCCAGCGTTGCCATTCCAACAAGGAGTTGCGGGTCGAACCCAGCCCGGAGCAGTAGCTTGAGCCAGATGAAGGTTTATGGCACAGAAGTGCAATGGGTGAACTGTTTCATGTTGGGCAATGTCCGGGTTGCCGCCAAGGCTGGCTGATATTACAGCGTAATCTCAGTAGCGGTGACATTTATGCGCACTGCGAAGAGTGCGAAACGGGCTTCATCACTCCAGACGATCTCTTGTGGCCCTTAAATGGTTTTCTCACTGTTCTCGAAGAATATGACTACGAAACTGAGAACCCCGATAAAGAAGAAATATCGAGAACGGTCTGGGCAAACTTCATTGTAAAGAAAGTTCCCGTTGAGTAACGACGCCGAAACTTCCCGCTATAGAACGCTATTTTTGGGTTCCCCAAGTTGGGAAACCCATTTTCTTCGGAAATATTTCGACAGTTAGCTGCAGCCGCTTGTGCTTCCGCACGTGTCACACTTGAGGCATGTTCCGTTGCGCACCATCGTAAAATTGGAGCATTCGGAGCAGCTATCACCGGTATAACCTTGCATCATCGATTTGATGCGGCGATCGGAAATAACTTTCTTCGCTGCTGCCTTAGCTTCTTCGGCCGCTGCTTCCGCATCGGTGTCCTCAAACAATGCAGTTGACGGGCTTTGCTCCGGTTTAGACTGCTCTTCGTAATCCCGTTTGAAGCCAGTGGATTCCTGCGTTGTGGCAGCAATGACAGGTTTTGTTGCAAGCGCCGTTGCGGAGCGGCTGGCAAGGGTCATGACATTTGATGACGCAGCTGCCTTTGGCGCGCTAACCACGCCTGTCCCTCCTGCGTTGCTAAAACCCTTTGGATCAGCCTTGCCGGGCGAAACAACTGTAAGGGACGCGCCGCGTGTCAAGCCTTTGGAGACTGGTTCGGCTTTACCTTCGGAAATGCCGCGTCCAAGCGAGGTGTTTGAAAAGTCAGACTGATCAACATGCGCAAGGTCATGGCGATCAAGATAGGAGACAGCCAATTCACGGAAGAGATAATCAAGGATCGATGTTGCATTTTTGATTGCATCATTGCCCTGAACCATGCCAGCCGGTTCAAACTTCGTGAAGGTAAATGCCTCAACATATTCTTCAAGCGGCACGCCATACTGCAGGCCAAGCGAGATCGCGATGGCAAAATTGTTCATCATTGCCCGGAAGGCAGCGCCTTCCTTGTGCATGTCGATGAAGATTTCGCCCAAACGCCCATCATCGAATTCGCCGGTGCGCAGATAGACCTTATGGCCACCAACAACTGCCTTTTGAGTATATCCCTTGCGGCGGTTCGGCAATTTCTCACGATCATGAACATATTTCTCGACAATACGCTCTACGATCTTTTCAGTGATCTGTACTGCGCGAGCGGCAGCTGGGGCTTCAACATAGGCTTCGATCGCATCATCCGCATCTTCGTCCTCATCGGCGAGAAGGGAGGCGTTGAGTGGCTGAGAAAGCTTGGAACCATCGCGGTAAAGCGCGTTTGCCTTGAGAGCCAGTTTCCACGAAAGCATGTAAGCGGATTTGCAATCCTCGACAGTGGCTTCATTGGCCATGTTGATGGTCTTGGAGATCGCACCAGAAATAAAAGGCTGCGCAGCGGCCATCATTCGAATGTGGCTATCTACCGAGAGATAGCGTTTCCCGATCTTGCCGCAGGGATTGGCGCAATCAAATACTGGATAATGCTCTTCCTTGAGGAATGGAGCGCCTTCCAAGGTCATGGCACCGCAAATGTGCACATTGGCGGCTTCAATTTCTTTCTTCGAGAAGCCAAGAGCTGGCAAAATCTCGAAGGACACGTCGTTGAGCTGCTCATCGGTGAAGCCGAGAACATTCTTGGCAAAATCTTCACCAATGGTCCATTTGTTCACGGCGAATTTGATATCAAAGGCAGATTTCAATGCGGTATTGAGCGTTGCGATGATCTCGTCCGTGAAGCCTTTGGCCTTCAGCGAGCCGGGATTGATCGCCGGAGCTTGATTGAGATTGCCGTGCCCGACAGCATATGCTTCGATCTCAGCAATCTGACTCTCCGAATAACCGAGAGTGCGCAATGCTTCCGGAACGGCGCGATTGATGATCTTGAAATAACCGCCGCCAGCAAGTTTCTTGAACTTCACGAGTGCAAAATCTGGCTCAATACCAGTTGTATCGCAATCCATGACCAAGCCGATTGTGCCAGTTGGGGCGATGACCGTGGCTTGCGCATTACGGAAACCGTGCTTCTCACCGAGCTCGAGTGCTTTATCCCAAGCTGACTTTGCATGCGTAATGAGGTCTTGATCCGGGCAGTCGTCTGCAATCAATGCGACAGGGTTTACAGCAAGACCTTCATAACCTTGCTTTTCGCCATGGGCTGCACGGCGATGGTTGCGGATGACACGCAACATGTTCGCTGAATTCGGCGCATAACCGGCAAAAGCGCCGAGTTCTTTCGCCATTTCGGCGGAGGTAGCATAAGAGACACCCGTCATGATGGCGGTGAGGGCGCCGCCAATGGCGCGGCCTTCGTCGCTGTCATAAGGAATGCCAGAGGTCATCAGCAAGCCGCCAATATTGGCATAGCCGAGACCGAGCGTGCGATATTCATAAGATAGTTTAGCAATTTCCTTTGAAGGGAACTGCGCCATCATGACGGATATTTCTAGTACGATTGTCCAGAGGCGCGCGGTGTGCTCGTAGCCTGTAATATCGAACTTGCCATCCTTGCCGCGATAGGTCAGCAGGTTGATCGAAGCGAGGTTACAAGCCGTATCGTCAAGGAACATATATTCCGAGCATGGATTGGAGGCGCGGATCGGACCGGCGGCGGGGCAGGTGTGCCAGTCATTCATTGTTGTGTTGAAATGGAGACCCGGATCAGCCGAGGCCCAAGCCGCATAGCCAATCTTTTCCCATAGGTCACGGGCCTTCAGGGTCTTCATGACCTTGCCGTCCTTGCGAGCAGTCAAATTCCAGTCGCCATCATTTTCTACGGCGCGCAGGAATTCGTCCTTCAGAGAAACGGAGTTGTTTGAGTTCTGGCCAGCCACAGTCAGATAGGCTTCAGAATCCCAATCTGTATCATAGGTTTTGAAGTCGATATCCGTGTAACCCTGCTTGGCAAACTGGATAACGCGCTGAATGTAATTTTCTGGAACCTGGTTCTTCTTCGCGGCCTTGATTTCACGCTTTAAAGCGGGGTTTTTCAAAGGCTCATAGCAATCCCCATTGTCAGCTTCGCAGTTGACGCAAGCTTTCATGATTGCAGTAAGATGCTGCTTGACGATTTTGGACCCTGTGACGAGAGCAGCAACTTTTTGCTCTTCCTTCACTTTCCAATCAATATAATCCTCAATATCGGGATGATCGACGTCTACGACGACCATTTTGGCAGCGCGACGCGTTGTGCCGCCTGATTTAATCGCACCAGCAGCACGGTCGCCAATTTTCAGAAACGACATAAGGCCGGAGGAACGACCGCCACCGGAAAGCTTCTCGCCTTCGCCGCGAAGGTAAGAGAAGTTTGAACCTGTGCCTGAACCATATTTAAAGAGACGGGCTTCACGAACCCAAAGATCCATGATGCCGCCTTCGTTGACAAGGTCATCAGCAACAGACTGAATGAAGCAGGCATGAGGCTGCGGATGTTCATAGGATGATTTTGATTTCGTCAGTTTGCCGGTCTCGGGATCAACGTAATAATGTCCCTGACCCGGGCCATCAATACCGTAAGCCCAGTGCAGGCCGGTATTGAACCATTGCGGCGAATTCGGCGCAACGCGTTGTGTTGCCAGCATATAGGCAAGTTCATCGCGGAAGGCGAGGGCGTCCGCTTCGCTATCGAAATACTTACCCTTCCAGCCCCAATAGGTCCAAGTACCCGCCAGGCGATCGAAAACCTGGCGCGCATCCATTTCAGAACCATAACGCTCATCGGCTGGCAGAGCGGCCAATGCCTCTTCATCAGCCACAGAACGCCACAACCAGGATGGTACGGAGTTCTCTTCAACCTTCTTGAGCTTGGCAGGCACCCCGGCTTTGCGGAAATATTTTTGAGCCAGAATATCGGCTGCCACTTGACTGAACTGGGCCGGAACATCGATGTTCTCGAGGCGGAACACAACCGATCCGTTCGGGTTCTTGATTTCGCTTGTCGCCACGCGAAACTCTAGATCCGCGTAAGCAGACTGGTTCTCTTTTGTAAAACGCCGTTCGATCCGCATCTGTTTGGTCCTTGTCTCTCTATATATAGTGTTCAACCGGCGCCATGTGAAGCGTTGAGCCTGCCCTGAGCGCAATCCCATTGTCCCTGGTCAAATGCTTGAAACCAGTTCTGCATCCCGATCCGTCTTCAATGTGCGCTGCCGCTACATTTTCGAACCGGATGGTTCTCTTGAACGTCTGTCGTTCGATTCTTACCTTATTTCCGCATCACACTATCTGGTAGAAATTCTGCCTGCAAACGCTAAATATAGTATTAACAAGAGAATAATTCAAATTTTGAATGCTCTCTCATTTGCCTGCAGTGCACAAATTCACCGAACGTGTTTTCGTAAGAAAACAGCGTCTAAGACTTTGCTCAAACTGGAAAAAAACCGGTTATCGACACTCCGGTCACGCTACTAACGCAACGGTCTCCTATAAAAAGTGACTCGATGGTTTGCGTCAAGAAATAGTTTCTGACAAATTTATGACCGCAACATCTTGTGTGTCACATATGTGGATAACGGGGAGAACTGATTAGCCGCATTGATAAAACGGTACAACTCCACGTCGACAAAAACTGTGGAGTTTAGAGTGGGCGGTCTGTTGTCAGCGAGGAATCCGGTAGGGATCGAAGCTCATCAGAAGAGCTTTAAGTTCGGGCTCTTCAACGCGTGACGCAGATTCTTCAAGGCTGACCCATTCGAGCCGTCGTTCACCACGTTCAGGCCATTTCTTTTCCTGGCGGATAAATTCCAGCGGAAAAACATCTACAATGAAATCACCAATCTCACCATCACACATATCGTCCTTTTCGTAACGATATGTGCCCACTGAGAATGGGCTGATGTCGCCCCTGACTCCTGCTTCTTCATATGCTTCCGCTTCCGCAGAGCATGCAAAAGTTTTACCGACCTGTGGCCAGCCTTTCGGCAAGACCCACCGGCCAGTGCCACGGCTGGTGATCAGAAGAACTTCGGGAACGTCTTTCTTTAATCTATAAACAAGCGCAGCAACCTGCCGAACCCGGCCATCAGGCATCTCGGTCCGTTTCGCAGTCACCAATTCGTCTTTGTAGACTATATTCAAGGTTCCACTCATTCTTTCTTGTTATCAGCAAGATTGAACCGATTCGTGCAAATCGCAACGGATCATCGGCTATACTTCTTTGCTTAGACGCGACTTGTGACATTTTTTTGAACAGCAGTGCAAAAAGATCACAACTATGAGCGGAGCCTCTTGTTCCTTCGTTTTGCTTATTTTTATCGGTAGGATGATCGGTGATCTACCGATCCATCACCCTTTATGGCCTTTGGTTATAGGTTCCTGATATGTCAGGCCCATGTCCCAAGGAAAATAAATCCATGTATCCTGAGAGACTTCGGTCACAAAGGTATCAATGAGTGGTCGACCTTTGGGTTTTGCATAAACAGTAGCAAAATGTGCCTTTGGCATCATGGCGCGAACAATAGCGGCCGTTTTCCCAGTATCGGTCAGGTCGTCGATCACAAGGATTCCCTCACCGCCATTTTCCAGAAGGCGAGCATCCACATCTTTGAGAACTTTGAGTTCTCCTTGCTCATCGTAATCATGATAGGAGGCAATGCAGACAGTCTCGATCATGCGTATGCCGAGTTCGCGGCAAATAATTGCAGCTGGAACGAGGCCGCCTCTGGTGATTGCGACCATAGCTCGCCATTCACGCTGCATACCAGCAACACGCCATGCCAATGCACGGGCATCGCGATGGAATTGATCCCAGGATACCGGAAAGGCTTTGTCGGGCAGGGACATTGGATGCACTCCATAGATCAAGCGAGGAAGCGGGAAACCGCAAGGAATGCAACTCGCAATAGCGGGAAATGCTGGCTCATGGCAAGCAGCTTGCATTGGTTACCCACGTTTAGTGCAATTAACCTGGCACTTATGACAGTTTAGCGCGACATCAGCGTCAAGCACGGCATATCATTCATCATCGACGTGGTTACCCCACCAAACACCCATTCCTTCAGGCGCGACTGGCTGTAAGCGCCCATAACAAATAGATTTGCCCCATTATCTGCAATTCTGCGCCTAAGGATCTTGTCGGTCGGTTCGCCATTGGAATCAATGGTTGACGGATTTACGTTCACACCATGACGACGAAGCGCATCAGAAAGTGGCGTGCCGGGTATATCTACATTCGGGTCGGTAGACTTTCTTGGATCAACCCAAAGAATGTCAACGCTTTCCGCTTTGATCAGCAATGGCAGGGAATCAAATGCGGCGCGAGAAGCTTCGCGCTTGCCGTTGAATGCAACGACCACACGGTCAATCTTTTCGGGCAGTTGTGTCTTGTACGGCACGAAAAGCACAGGACGCCCGCTTTCCATGACTAAGGGGTCAGTGACGTCATTGACGCTATCAGGGTCACTAGGGTCAGGCTGACCCGCAATTATTATATCTGCGCGCAGGGCGCTTTGAGTAACGCCCGCTGATGGACTGCTGCTCTCCGAGCGCACGATACGAAATTCATGCGAAATCGTTGTTTTCGCCATTTCTGCGTTGAACGCTGCGGTTATTGCCGCTGCATTTTCTTTATGCCGCTGCTCATGTGCCTCAAACAATGTCGTGTCAGCAAAGCCTGTGGGATCAGCATAAACGATGGGTGAGGGGATTGTATAAAGGCCAATAATATGGGTCCGCTCGCTCGACGAGGCGATCAATCTGGCAGCGCCGATAACCCGTTTTGCTTCCCGTTCACTGCGAATAAAAGCGATGATGGTGCGAAATGCCATTTTGGCCTCCATTGTCTTTGTGCCATCGAAACATGGCTGACTACAGTATACAGCCAGAACGAGCCGTGCGTTAGCGTGGAAGTTGCGTTGCTTCCAGATTTGCGATCATGGCTTTAACGGCAGATACAGCAGAGGCCAGCTTCGCCGCGTCCCGGGCACGGACAACAAGCTCCGTGGAAAAACGACCGTTCTCATATTTAGGGTATGACCCTATGATTGTGTCTGGGTTTTCAGCTTGTATGTTGCCCAATGCAACCGCGATGGAACCCTCACCAAATGGACAATTCACTGATTGCGAAAGTAGCTGCGTGCCTACTTTCAATGTTGGAATAACATTGTCCAGCATAGCTTGAAAGATGGAAGGTACGCCGGCCATAACGTACACATTTTCCAGGTTGAACCCGGGAGCGGTTGAAACCGGATTGTCTATATGGATTGCACCTCTTGGCATCCTCGCCATGCGCTGACGACTTTCTGTAAACTCGATACCCCTTGAAGCGTAATTGTCCCCCATGATTTTCATCGCCTTGGCGTCATGTTCGCATGGCACACCAAATGCTACGGAGATAGCATCAGCGGTGATGTCGTCATGCGTCGGGCCGATACCACCAGAGGTAAAAACATAATCATAACGCTGGCGCAGGCTGTTCAATGCCTCAACAATTCGGCCTTGTTCGTCCGGAACTATGCGAACTTCCTCGAGATCAATCCCAATGGCGGTCAGAATATCGGCAAGATGGCCGATGTTTTTGTCTTTGGTGCGCCCGGAGAGCAATTCATCACCAATCGCGAGCATGGCTGCTGTCACGATGTTATTGTCATTAGTCATTGAAAAACTCCTGATGGGAACAGGAACGTAGTTCCCGAAACGCACCGCTGCAAGCCCCGCCAGACAAACTGTTCATTGTGTTTGCCTGGTCGTAAATACATTGCAAAACAACAAAAAACCCGGCGGAAAGCCGGGTTCATGTTGGTGCGGACGGCGGGACTTGAACCCGCATGACCAATGGCCGACAGATTTTAAGTCTGTTGTGTATACCAATTCCACCACGTCCGCGTGACTATGCTTTTCAACGGTTCAATCGATTCCGTCAACGGTGTTTTAGCAAGTTATCGCATTGATACCGGTCCGAAATGAATTTCGGACCGGTTACCATAACTGCCTTGATCAATCCTCGACAAACACCTCATCGCGTTTTTTGCGGATGCTGGGCAGGAGCACTACCACAAGTACAGCTGCCGCAAGCAGCAATAGCGTCAAACTGATTGGCCGCGTGACAAATGTCGTGGCATCGCCGCGTGACATGATCATGGCACGCCGCAGATGTTCTTCCAGAAGCGGACCCAATACAAAGCCGAGCAGCAAGGGTGCAGGTTCACAGCGGAGCTTGGCCAGAACATACCCAATCAGCCCGAAGAATGCGACCGCGTAGAGATCAAAGACGTTGGAATTAACGCTGTAAACACCGATGGAGCAGAACGCGATGATCGCCGGGAAGAGCATATAATAGGGAATAGTCAGAAGCTTAACCCAAAGACCAATCAGCGGCAGGTTTAGCAGGATCAGCATAAGATTACCGATCCACATTGATGCGATGATGCCCCAAAAAAGAGCTGGCTGTTCAGTCGCCACATTTGGTCCGGGGACAATGCCCTGAATGATCATAGCGCCGATCATCAGCGCCATGACCGGGTTGGCCGGAATGCCAAGTGTCAGCATTGGTATGAATGATGTTTGAGCGCCGGCATTATTTGCAGATTCTGGACCCGCAACGCCAGCCACAGCGCCTTTGCCGAACTCTTGAGGCGTTTTCGACATGCGCTTTTCGACAGTATAAGAGGCAAAAGATGCGAGAATTGCGCCGCCCCCAGGCAATATGGCCGAGTGCAGAGCCGATAGCAGTGCCACGCAAAATCGGCGCCGTCATCTCCTTCCAATCCTGTTTGGTTGGCCAAAGATTAGTGACCTTTTTAATCATGACATCCCGGTCATGTTCATTTTCGAGATTGCGGAGAATTTCTGCAATACCAAAGACGCCAACCGCAACGGCCACAAAGTTCAACCCGTCTGAAAGCTCCAAGATCCCAAGATTGAACCGAGGCGTTCCCGTATAAATATCGGTGCCGACAAGCCCCAATAGTAGTCCTAGAACGACCATTCCCAGTGCCTTGACCACTGAACCATGGGCGAGGGCAATGGATGAAACAAGACCGACGATCATAAGGGAGAAATATTCGGCAGAACCGAACTTCAACGCAACTGCGGTTAGCGGGGGGGCGAAGACTGCAACCAATATGGTGGAAACTGTTCCAGCAAAGAAAGAGCCAATAGCGGCAATAGCCAATGCGGCACCTGCTCGACCTTTCCTGGCCATTTGATAGCCATCGATTGCTGTGACGGCGGAAGACGATTCACCCGGCATGTTAATCAAAATAGCCGTTGTCGAACCACCATATTGGGCGCCGTAATAGATGCCCGCCAACATGATCAGCGAAGATACTGGCTCCAGCTGAAAAGTAATTGGCAAGAGCATCGCAATCGTTGCTGTTGCGCCGATGCCGGGCAATACACCGATAAGTGTGCCGAGGATAACGCCGATGAAACAAAAGAAGAGGTTCCATGGGGCGCCCGCGGTGGTGAACCCGAGTACAAGATTGTTAAAGAGTTCCACGATGTGTCCTCACTGTCCGAGCCAAGGGCCAAAGCGGCGAAATGGCAGTCCCAATGCGTAACTGAAGACGACGACGGAGAAGATCGTCAGAGCGCAGACAAGAAGCAGCGCCATCCCAGGGCGCATTTTGTTGCTTGCAAATGCTGCAATCAAAGCAGTTAAAAACAGCGACGGAACAAATCCCAGGCCGCGAATAGTAAGGCCGAAAAAAATAGGAGCTGGCAGGATGAGCAGCATCCCGCGCCATGCGATTGGGCCCATCGGCTCATGTTCGATCTGCGTTCCCTGAATGATAACGATTACGCCCAGGACGATTAGGATTCCAGCCAGCACGAAAGGGAAATAGCCAGGGCCCATTCGAAATGCTGTTCCGAGATCAAGTCCATAAGCCTGTATCGCAAAGAACAAACCCGCAAGAATGAAAAATAGACCGCATACAATGTCGCGAGTACTGAAACTCAAGGATTTCATTTATCCCCCCAGTCGCCGTTTTCCGGCTTTGCTTAAACAAAAGGACCGGGGCATCGTAATGCCCCGGTAAATGCTGAATTAATCTGCGTATTGACCGGCAGCTTCAATGATGGGCTTCCAGCGTGTTACTTCGCTTTCGAGCTTTGACTTCAAGCCTGCCGGGGTAGCTTCTGCATCTGTCACGGGCACTGTGCCAAGTTCGGCAAATCGGGCAACAATGTTCGGATCCTTCAGGGCCTTTTGCAGCGACGCTGATAGTTTCTCAGTCACTTCGCTCGGCGTGCCTTTGGGAGCGTAGATACCGTGCCAAATGCCTACTTGCATACCTGGAAGGCCAGCTTCCTCAACAGTTGGGACATCTGGAAGGGCATCGAGACGCTTCGCTGACGTCACTGCATAGGCCTTGATGGTGCCGCCTTTGATCTGCTTGGTCGTATTGGTTGTCTGATCACACATCAAATCAACCTGACCGCCGAGCAAATCGGTCATCGCAGGTCCTGTACCCTTGTATGGAACAGTCACAAGCGGAACTTTGATTTCATTCATGAACAACATGCCACAAAGATGCGAGGCAGCGCCGATACCGGCATTGGCAAGACTGATCTTGTCCGCATTGGCCTTCACATATTCTACGAGACCTTTCAGATCGGTTGCTTCGAAATCTTTCTTCGCAACGATGGTCATTGGCACGTCGGTCACAAGGCCAACATATTCAAACGCATTCAACGTATCATAAGGAAGCTTACGATACAGCGTTGCGCTGGTTGCCATGCCAATGTGATGCAAAAGCAACGTGTAACCATCGGGGTCGGCCTTGGCTACCTGAGAAGCACCCAAAGTGCCGCCGGCGCCACCGACATTCTCCACCAGAATTTGTTGTCCGAGATCTTTTGACATTGTTTCTGCTACCAACCGGGTAACAGTGTCAGTTGGGCCGCCCGCAGCAAATGGCACAACCATTGTAATGTTGCGCTCGGGGTAACCTTGAGAAAAAGCAGTGCTGGATGCCAAGGCAAATGTTGCGGTGGCTGCCAGAGAAATTAGTATCTTGCGCATTAAACACTCCTCCCAGAATACGGCTTGTAAATAGAGCTAGCCTTTTTTACGAAACAGATATTGCCGGGCTCCTCCGAGGTTTGGCAGAATCTGTATGATTTCCATTAGCGCTCTATCGGAGGCAAGCGCGGCCAGTATGTCAAGCATTTCATGGGCTTCGCATAATTTTTTGAGAAAATCTCTTGAGGTAGAGTGCTCAAAGCCGTTTTCGTATATGCATGAGTGAGATGTAAAAGACGATACGAGGTAATTGGATGTCAAAGCAGGATAGGGCCAACAAGCCAGAGAGCTGGACGCAATCAGCCCCATTGCTGGTGGATGTAGCCATGGGACGCCACGCTGCGGACCTCGTCGTGCGAAATGGCCGTCTGGTAAGCGTATATTCCGGTGAAATAATAGCGGGTATTGATATTGCCATTATTGCCGGGCGTTTTGCATTTGTCGGTCATGGCGCGGAACACTGCATCGGGCCAAAAACCAAAGTCGTTGACGCAGCCGGGCGCTATTTGGTGCCGGGTCTTTGTGATGCCCATATGCACGTTGAAAGCGGCATGGTCACCGTTACTGAATTCACCCGTGCCGTTATTCCGCATGGCACGACATCAATGTTTATAGACCCGCATGAAATCGCCAATGTTTTGGGATTGGAAGGCGTACGCCTGATGCATGATGAAGCACTTGGCATGCCGATTAACGTGCATGTGCAAATGCCTAGTTGTGTGCCGTCAGCTCCGGGTTTGGAGAATGCAGGCGCAGCCATAAGTCCATCGGATGTGGCCGAGGCGATGACTTGGCCCAATATTGTTGGGCTGGGCGAGGTTATGAACTTTCCAGGTGTTGCCAATAATGATGCCACGATGCGCGGCGGCATTGATGCCACAGTCAAAGCTGGCAAAACCGTTGGCGGTCATTTTGCTTCACCGGAGTTGGGGCGCGCTTTCCATGGTTATGTGGCTGGTGGTCCCGAAGACGATCATGAAGGCACGCGAATGGAAGATGCGATGGCACGCGTGCGCCAGGGTATGCGCGCGATGCTGCGCCTCGGCTCTGCCTGGTACGATGTTGCAAGCCAGATCAAGGCGGTAATCGAGCAGGGGCTCGACTCCCGCAATTTCATCCTTTGTACCGATGACAGTCATTCCGGAACGTTGGTCAATGACGGGCATATGGATCGCGTTGTAAGACATGCGATCGCACAGGGACTTAAGCCAGTTACCGCAATTCAGATGGCGACGCTTAATACTGCACAGCATTTCCGGCTTGAGCGCGAGATCGGATCAATCACACCGGGGCGGCTGGCGGATTTTCTGATCGTATCAGATCTTCCGAACCTCGTTATTGATCGCGTTTATGCGCGCGGGACGCTTCTGGCGGAAAAAGGCAAGTTGATTGCCGACATTCCAGCCTATGATTATCCCTCATTCGCCAAAAATACGATTAAGCTGGGTAAAAAGCTGAAAGCCAAAGATTTTGATATTGCCGCACCCAAGCCCGGAAAACATGTGACGGCGCGGGTGATCGGTGTGATCGAAAATCAGGCTCCGACAAAAGCGCTTGAAGCGGATTTGCCCGTTTCTGACGGCATCGTGCAAATGGATCGCCGCAACGATGTTTGCCAGATAGCTCTCGTGGAACGCCATCGCGGAACCGGCGCTGTCGTAAACGGATTTGTGTCAGGCTTCGGTTATACGCTCGATTGCGCCATGGCTTCGACAGTCGCCCATGACAGTCATCACATGATCGTCGTTGGTACGAATAAGGAAGACATGGCAAGAGCCGCCAATCGTCTCGGTGAGGTGGGCGGTGGCGTGGTCCTGTTTTCAAAGGGACGTGAGTTGGCATTGGTCGAAATGCCCATCGCGGGTTTGATGTCTGATCAGCGCGCTGAAGTGGTTGCGGCCAAAGCTGACAAGCTGGTGAATGCCATGCGGGCAATGGGATGCAGCCTCAACAACGCCTATATGCAGCACTCCTTGCTAGCACTCGTCGTCATTCCGGAATTGCGCATCTCCGATGTCGGGATTATCGATGTCCGAACATTTGAAAAGGTTGATTTGTTTCTATGACTGCTTTTGCCAAGGCTGTCGCTTTAGCGACCACCAAGATGCGCGTGCTTTTTCCGGAAACGCCGCTTCAACTCAATCACTATCTTTCGCAGAAATATGGCGCGCAGATTTGGTTGAAACGCGAGGATTTATCGCCAGTCCGTTCCTATAAGATCAGAGGCGCGTTCAATTTCATCTCGCACTATCTGAACACAAACAAATCCGCAGATGCGGTGTTCGTTTGCGCCTCTGCGGGTAACCATGCTCAAGGGTTTGCTTTTATTTGCCGGCATTTTGGCAAAAAGGGCGTTGTCTTCATGCCCGTCACGACGCCGCAGCAGAAAATTGACAAGACGCGCAGTTTCGGCGGCGAATTCATCGAAATCCGGCTTGTCGGCGATATTTTCGATCAATGCTATGCAGCAGCGCGGACATTCGAATCGGAAATGGGTGCCGTTATGGTGCCCCCATTCGATCATATGGATATTATAACGGGACAGGCGACTGTTGCGTATGAAATTGCAGCCCAACTGCCCGATGAGCGCAAGCCCGACTTGATGATTCTTCCCGTCGGCGGCGGAGGTCTTTCCGGGGGCGTGACGCGTTATCTTTCTGATCTTGGCTGGGAAACACAATTTTGTTTTGTGGAACCGGCAGGTGCTCCGAGCCTAAAGCGTAGTTTGGAAGCCGGGAAGCGGGTGAAACTTGAAGCCGTGGATAATTTTGTTGATGGCGCTGCTGTTGGCGAGATCGGGCGTGAAAATTTCAAACTTCTCAAAGGCTTCAGTCCAAACTCTGTCACTTTGATTCCGGAAAACAGGCTCAGCTCAACCATATTGGAGATGCTGAACGTCGAGGGCATCGTAGTTGAGCCAGCTGGTGCCTTGGCCATTGACGCACTTAAGGATTTCAAAAAAGCCGATCTGAAAGGTAAGCGGGTCGTGCTTGTCATATCTGGCAGCAATTTCGATTTTGAAAGACTGCCAGAGCTTAAAGAACGATCACAGCGCTATGAAGGCTTGAAAAAATACTTCATTTTCCGGTTCCCGCAAAGACCGGGAGCTTTGCGCTCATTTCTGGATTTGCTCGGTCCTGAAGACGATGTTGCTCGCTTTGAGTATTTGAAGAAGTCAGCGCGCAACTTTGGTTCTGTGCTTATCGGCATCGAAACCAAAAACAGGAAGAATTTTGACGTATTGTTCAAACGGTTCGACGAGGCAGGCTGGGCTTATCAAGACATCACAGATAATGAAACGATTGCCGGGATGATCATCTAGGAGGGCGTATGACGACGTGGATCATTCTCTTTCGTGGCGTGGGTGGCGCGACATTGTTGCCGGTGAAACCACTCGCGATAGCCTTGACTGAGGAAGGGTTTGAAGGTGTCAGGACATACATTAATACTGGAAATGTGGTCCTGAAATCGTCTGATACATCGGAAAGAGTCCTAAAGCGCATCACTCCAATTGTCTTGAAGGAATTTGATTTTTCAAAAGCCATTTTGATAGCCAGCACAGCTGAATGGGCGAAACTCATTGCTGACAATCCGTTTCCCAACGCAGTCTGTGAGCCAACCAAGCTTCACGCATATCTTATGGAGCGCGAACCGGATGAGGTCGCAATAAAAGCATTGCAATCAAAGGCGGAGGGTCCTGACGAATTTCAGATACGAGGCCGGGTGCTTTACTACTACACGCCGCAGGGAATATCGAATGCTCGTCTGTTTCCCAAGATTGAAAGAACTTTGGGCGTGGTCGCCACAGCCCGTAATTGGAACACAGTGTTGAAGCTTCAAGCGTTAGCTGAAGTTGCCTGAACGGCTATCGCCTCGGAAAGAACATCGAATATTCTGGAATTCCCGCATTGGGCGACGTTGAAGCGCATGTAGGAATTGGCTGTCTGCGACTGGCTAAATACATTGCCCGGGGCAAATACCACGCCTTTTTCAAGGCCATATTTTGCAATTTCGGCTGCGTCGATACCGTCCGGCAATCTGCACCATAGCAACATGCCGCCGCGCGGCTCATTCCAGGGCACTATATCAAGCGCTTTCAACCGGGTGATCGTGTCTCCCATGCTACGGGCGAGTTGGGTACGCAAACCATCCATATGCTTGCGATATCCGCCTTCCTTCAGCATAAAAAGCACGAGCTCTGCTCCCATGCGGTTGCCACCGAATGATGTGGCGATCCGCAAATCTATCAATCCGTTGATCCAGTCTTGTCTGGCGGCGATAAAGCCGCAACGGAGCGATGCTGAGATTGATTTGGAGAAGCTGCCGATGTGCACAACCTGATTCAGTCCATCAAATGCGGCGAGTCGCGGAGCAGGCTCATGCTCGAAATCGGCAAAAATATCGTCTTCGACAATTGAAAGATTATGCAATTCCGCAAGCTTTAGTATCCGGTGGGCCGTTAGCGGAGATAACGCTGCTCCTGTTGGATTTTGAAGCGCGGAATTACTGATGTAAAGCCTGGGGCAATGGCTTTTCAATGCCTGTGCAAACAATTCGATGTCAGGCCCATTTGGCGTATATGGCACGCTCACGACATTGGCTCGATGTGCTTTGAGCAGGGCGTGAAAGTTAAAATAGCATGGATCGTCGACGATCACTGTATCTCCAGGCTCAATCAGAAATCGGCATAGCAGATCAATTGCTTGGGTTCCCGAATCCGTCAGCATGATCTGATTGGTCGAAACTTCGATACCGTGCTCGCCCAGCCGTCTCGACAGGAGTTGCCGAAGCGGTTGCAGACCAAGGGGAGATGCGTAATCGGTCAGCGTTGAGCTATTCGATCTGGCTAGCGCCCGCAATGCACGCCGAATGCCATCTTCGGGCATCCACGAAGCGGGCAACCAACCGCAGCCTGGTTTTAGCATGCCATCATTGGCATCCAATGAGGTTCTTGAGACCCAAAGCGGATCGATTGCATGGTCGAGTTTTGGGCCGATTTCGGCAAGAGTTAAAGGAGCAAGATGACCTGCAACGAAGAACCCGGATCCACGCCGTGATTGAATGAGCCCCTCGGCTGCCAGCCTGTCATATGCATCAACGACAGTCGATTTTGACGTCGCCATGATTTCCGCGAAACTGCGAATCGATGGAAGTTTGGCGCCGGAAGGCAGCAATCGCGCTGCGATACGTTGCCGGATTGCCTGCATAACTTGCTCAACCCGCGTCACGCCACATATCCTTGTTTGACCATCTGTACTGCTCACTTATCCATTACAGTTTGCATAAATTGTACTGTACCGTATCTGGAAAATCCATCCTTAAGCGCGCTAGAGCAAGGCACGGATGAGGTGAATTGAATGGATAAGACAACGAGCGGTTGGATCAATGGTTTTGTAGGCGTTCTCATTTTTAGCGCGTCACTGCCCGCCACACGTGTTGCAGTGGCAGATTTTGATCCAATTTTTTTGACGGTAGCGCGGGCAACCATTGCTGCCTTGCTTGGTCTGGTGCTTTTGCTCGCGTTTAAAGAAAAATGGCCTTCAAGGTCCGATCTTGGGCATTTATTCGTAACTGCCATGGGTGTCGTGGTCGGCTTTCCGCTATTGACCGCACTGGCGCTTCAGCATGTTACGTCGGCACACTCGATTGTTTTTATTGGCCTTCTGCCTCTATCGACCGCTATTTTCGGTGTTCTGCGGGGCGGGGAATCCATGCGTCCAATGTTTTGGATATTCTCGTGCTTGGGTAGTGCATTGGTTGCAGGTTTTGCTCTCACACAAAATCTGGATGCCTCATTGACCGGCGACCTTTTGATGTTTGCCGCTATCGTGGCTTGCGGCTTGGGCTACGCCGAAGGAGCGCACCTGTCGCGCAAACTGGGTGGGTGGCAGGTGATTTGTTGGGCACTGGTCTTATCTTTGCCTGTGATGCTGCCTCTTACCTTGTTGCAATTACCCCAAGATTGGATGGCGATCGGTCAACCGGCTTGGTTCGGATTGATCTATGTCTCGCTGTTCTCAATGCTTATCGGTTTCGTTTTCTGGTATCGTGGTTTGGCGCAAGGGGGCATAGCGGCAGTCGGACAGCTTCAGCTATTACAGCCATTCTTCGGTTTGATGATCGCGGCCACATTACTGCATGAGACAGTTGGCTGGCAGATGATTGTCGTTACAATTGCCGTTATTGCATGCGTTTTCGGGGCAAAACGCTTCGCCAAGTAAGGCGGTGTTTTGCGTCGCACAATAAAATCATTTGCTTTTTGTGCGGGAAGAGCCCATATGCCGGTCAGACGCTTGGGCCGGGCAATCCGGTCTTCCGAAACAGGACTTGTGGCGTCTGAGCCCCATCCGCATGATGCGGTGGGCACGGCTGCGCAAGTCGCTTGATCCCTTTGGGGCTTTCGCGTCTCGTCGTTTATCCGAAAATGTTGCATGCAGGTTGCGCCCTGCGATGCGTTATATGGCCCGCGATGTATCGCGCTTGGCCAAGATGAGAGTTTAAATTGGAAACTACTGAAACAAACGGCTTTGCCACCATGGGCCTCAATGCGATTCTGCTTAAGGCAGTGGACGCAGCTGGAATGATTGCTCCCAAGCCAATCCAGCAACAGGCTATTCCGGCACAGCTTGCAGGTCAGGATATTCTTGGTATTGCCCAGACCGGTTCGGGCAAGACGGCAGCTTTTGCTTTGCCTATCCTGCAAAAAATCATAACTATCGGTGATAAGCGCAAGGGCAAGACCGCCCGCGCTTTGGTGCTTGCTCCTACTCGTGAGCTTGCCGTGCAGATCGAAGAAACCTTCCGTACATTGGCGAAGGGCGCTCATATTTCAACGGCTCTTGTCCTTGGCGGCGTTTCCCGCATTGCCCAGATCAACAAAATGCAGGCCGGTGTCGATGTTCTGATCGCCACACCAGGTCGCTTGACAGACCTCGTGCGCGACAACCGCATTGATTTGTCCGAAACCCGCTGGCTTGTTCTCGATGAAGCTGACCGCATGCTAGACATGGGCTTCATCAATGATGTCAAGAAAATCGCCAAAGGTACTCACCGCGATCGCCAGACAGCTCTGTTTTCTGCGACCATGCCGCAGGAAGTTGCTACCTTGGCAGCCAGCCTTTTGCGCAATCCTGTGCGTGTTGAAGTGGCGCCTCAAGGCACCACGGCAGCAGAGATCAAGCAGGTTGTTCATATGATCCCGACCCGCCAGAAGAAGCAGGTCTTGTCGGCTATGCTCAAAGACGAAACGCTGTCTTCCGTTATCGTATTTACACGTACGAAACACGGTGCTGACGCGGTTACCCGTATTCTGGAAAAGGACGGCTACAACGTTGCAGCTATCCACGGTAACAAGTCTCAGAATGCCCGTCAGCGCGCTTTGAATGGCTTTAAGGATGGGTCCGTCCGCATCCTCGTTGCAACTGACATTGCAGCACGCGGTATCGATGTTGTCGGTATCAGCCACGTGATCAATTTCGACCTGCCAGATGAGCCGGAGAGCTATGTTCACCGCATTGGGCGCACTGGTCGTAATGGCGCATCCGGCAATGCCATCACGCTTTACGATCCGGCTGAAGAAGGTTCAAAGTTCAAAGCTGTGGAGCGTGTAACCCGCATGCGTTTGCCAATGGCAGATTCGCCGGTTGATCTTTCCAGCTTGCCGGCCCGGGCGGCAAACAGCGATCAACGCCCGCCACGCCGCGAAGGTGGCAATAGTGGTGCGCCTGCAAAGAGCAAGAAGCCGCATCGTGGTCAACCAGCTGGCGGCAAGCCTCGGGAACCACGCGGCGAGAAGATTTGGAGCAATGATGGCGGTGCGCCCGCGCAGAAGCGTCCTTTCCGCCGGAATAAAAAAGGCTTTGGTTCCAAAGCTGCATAATTTGAGCTTACATTGAGCAACCTCAATTTTTTGAGAGGCCCTCGGCGTTAAATGCCGGGGGCCTTTTTGTTTATGCCCAAAGATTTATCCCCGTGGCAGCAGATTGTGAGATTATGCGCTTGAACCGTGTGATCCGGACAAATAGGTTTAGGACAGTATATTGAAGGGCTAGGCAATGTATAAATCCGTGATCGAAGCAATTGGAAACACACCGTTAATCCGCCTCAAAAAGGCGTCAGATCTCACCGGTTGCGAGATCTACGGAAAAGCCGAATTTCTAAATCCCGGTCAATCGGTCAAGGATCGCGCTGCACTCTACATCATTCGTGATGCGGAAAAACATGGCCAGTTGCGTCCGGGCGGCGTGATTGTCGAGGGCACCGCGGGCAATACCGGGATCGGCTTGACCATGGTTGCCAAGGCACTCGGTTACCGCACCGTTATTGTCATCCCAGAGACGCAGAGCCAGGAAAAGAAGGATGCGCTGCGGCTCCTCGGGGCAGAACTGGTGGAAGTGCCCGCAGTCCCGTACAAGAATCCCAACAATTACGTGAAGGTTTCTGGCCGTCTTGCGGAACAACTCGCAAAAACCGAACCAAATGGTGCAATATGGGCCAACCAGTTCGATAATGTTGCAAATCGTCAGGCACATGTGGAAACCACCGCACAGGAAATATGGCGTGATACGGACGGGAAAGTAGATGGTTTTGTTTCCGCTGTTGGGTCGGGGGGCACCTTGGTCGGCGTCGCCATGGGGCTGAAAGCCAAGAACGAAGCGGTGAAAGTCGCTATTGCCGACCCCCTCGGAGCAGCCCTGTTTTCTTATTATACGACCGGAGAATTTAAATCGGAAGGAAGCTCGATTACTGAAGGCATCGGGCAAGGCCGTGTAACCGCCAATCTTGAAGGCTTTACTCCAGACTTTTCATATCAAATTCCGGATGCTGAAGCGTTGGAAATTGTGTTTGATCTGGTGACGGAAGAGGGGCTTTGCCTCGGCGGATCATCCGGCATCAATATCGCCGGTGCTATTCATTTGGCACGTGATCTCGGTCCCGGACATACAATCGTGACTATCTTGTGCGACTACGGCAATCGTTATCAATCAAAACTTTTCAACCCTGAGTTTCTGCGCTCGAAAGACCTGCCGGTACCGCTGTGGATGGAGAGAAACATCGATATTTCTGTACCCTTTGCGAGTGAATAATGGCTTATGACACGACGATCCTTTTTCGCGATGATTCCTATCTGAAAGAGGCCAACGCCACGGTAATAGCGGTTAACGACCGGGGTGGCATCCTCACAGATCAAACCAATTTTTATGCCACATCCGGTGGGCAACCTGGCGATACAGGTGTTTTCGTTCGGTCGGATGGTTCTACAATTGTTATCGCCGCAACTGTGACAGGTGAGACAAAAGAAGAAGTCATCCATGTTCCTGCCTCTGATCAGCCTGTGCCGGATATTGGCGAAAAACTGTTGCTTCGCATTGATTGGGAGCGACGTTACAAATTGATGCGCATGCATGCAGCATGTCATCTGCTGAGCGTTGTTTGCCCGTATCCGATCACCGGCGCGGCCGTCAGCGAAGAAGACAGCCGGGTTGATTTTGACCTGCCTGACGCAGGTGTTACCAAGGAAAGTGCGACTGCAAAATTGATGGAATTGGTCAATGCCAATCATCCCATTTTTACTCGCTGGATCACCGACGAGGAACTCGCTGGAAATCCCGGGCTGATCAAGTCGAAAAATGTCCGTCCACCCACGGGAACGGGACGTATCAGGCTCGTTTGTATCGGTGAATAATGCTGCCATAGATTCCCAACCTTGTGGTGGAACTCACGTCGCAACGACCGGCGAAATCGGGCAAATCCACATTGGAAAAATAGAAAAGAAGGGTAAGGAAAACCGGCGGTTTCGTATCCGTTTTGGCGCTTTGCCCGAAGGAGAATGAGATGAGCGACAAAAGCGCTTTTGTAGTGTCACCGGATTGGCTTCAGGAAAGGTTGGGACAACCTGGCCTGAGTATCATCGACGGTTCTTGGTATCTTCCGTTCCAGAATCGTGATCCCAAGGCAGAGTATGATGCGGGACATATTCCGGGCGCTGTCTTTTTCGATCATGATAAAATGGCTGATCCTGACTCCAACTTGCCGCATACATTTCCAAAGCCTGAAACCTTCGCTGCTGCTATTGGCAGCATGGGCATTACCAATAATGACACCATCGTGGTCTATGATGGGCCTGGAGTGTTTACGTCACCCAGGGTCTGGTGGATGTTGCGCATCATGGGCGCAAAAAAAGTATTCGTTCTTGATGGTGGTTTTGACAATTGGAAAAAGGCGGGCAGGCCAGTTACCGATGAGGTGACAAAGATAGCGCCGTCGGCATTTGTGGCAGATTTCGATGCCGCGAAGATCGCAAGTTTCGACGATATGCACGAGATCGTCCAGGAGGGCACGAGGCAGATAGCCGATGCCCGGGCCGCTGCGCGCTTTACCGGAGTTCAGGCGGAGCCACGGGCGGGATTGCGATCCGGCCATATGCCAAATGCACGCAATGTTCCCTCGTCAGTTCTGGTCGATAATGGATACTTAAAAGATATCAATGGGTTAAAGCAAGTGCTCGATGATGCGGGTGTTGATCTGTCGCGCCCCATCGTGACCACCTGCGGCTCAGGTATTACCGCTGCTGTCATTACGCTTGCGCTCGAATCTTTAGGGCACGAGAATAACGTGCTTTATGACGGGTCATGGACGGAATGGGGCGGTGCCAAGGATACTCCCGTAGCCACCGGCGAAGCTTAACAATGCCTACGCTCAAGACACGCGTTACCCATCTCGAAATGACGGATCGCCCAACCGCTGCGATCCCGACGCCAGCCAGCTACAAGCTGGCAATTATGCGGGCAACGAAGATCTCGCTGCCCTTCTATCGATTTTTGTATGAACAAGTGGGCAAGCCACACCATTGGTCAGTCCACCGCAAGCTTGATGACGAAGCGCTTTCTGCAATCATCCATCGAGACAATGTCGAGATCCATGTTCTGTATGTTGAAGGTTCCCCTGCGGGGTTTTTCGAGCTGGTACTAGATCAGGAGCGGGGTGTCGCTGAAATTCTCTATTTTGGCCTTGTAGCAGAGTTTCAAGGGCTTGGACTTGCGAAGTTCTTCCTGAATGAAGCCATCTCCACAGCTTGGATGAGCAGCCCGCAGAAGGTGATTATCGAAACAAATACGCTTGATAGTCCACGAGCGTTGCAAATGTATCAAAAAATGGGGTTCAGGCCAGTGAGCTTTGCTGAGGCTGAAATCGAAACCTGGGATTGATTGCATATTCTGCCGCGAGCATGAATCGGGTGGTTTGACGCTAATCTAATGTGTTTTCTTTGGCATCAAAGGAGACAGTCATGATCACAATTCGATTTATTGCAATGACGACAACAATGGCGCGGCACTATCAAGCCGGTGGTGCCGACGCCAATGGCCAAAAGCCTGAAACCCACCTATCGGATGGGGACGGAGTGCCTTGCAGGCATTGTTTGCATAATGTGAGGGCCGGCGACAAATATCTCATCCTTACGCATCGGCCGTTTCCTTCCCCGCAACCCTATGCGGAAACTGGGCCGATATTTCTGCATGCAGATGAATGCGAGCGATATGCGCAGACAGATCAGCTGCCTGAAATGTTCAATAAAAGCAGTGACTTCATCCTTCGCGGCTATTCTTGTCAGGACCGGATTGTTTACGGCACCGGCGGGGTAGTCAAAACTGGCGGGATCGCTGACCGGGCTGCGGAATTATTGAAAAGGGACGATGTCGCCTATGTTCATATGCGCTCGGCGAAAAATAACTGCTTCCAGTGCCGGATAGAAATGGCATGAAAAAATCCCGGGTCACTGACCCGGGATTTTCATTATAATCAATAAAATCAAGCTGCTAGAACGGCTTTTGCTTCGAACATTTCAAGACCGAGCGCCTCGGCAACAGCACTGTTTGTAATGCGGCCCTTATGCACGTTCAAACCATTGCGCAGGTGCGGGTTGTCGATCAAAGCCTTGACGCCACGATCAGCCAATTGCAGTCCATATTGCAGGGTCGCATTGTTGAGCGCGTGGGCAGAAGTCACGGGAACTGCACCCGGCATGTTGGCGACGCAATAATGGATGACGCCATCCACTTCGTAAGTTGGCTCGGAATGTGTAGTGGCATGGGAGGTTTCAAAGCAGCCGCCCTGATCAATGGCAACGTCAACGATAACAGCACCTTTTTTCATGCCGGAAAGCATTTCGCGGGTTACCAGTTTGGGCGCAGCAGCGCCCGGAATGAGAACGGCGCCAACGACGATATCAGCAGAAAACACTTCTTCATCAAGGGCTTCGATGGTGGAGTAGCGTGTATGGATACGCCCGCGGAACAGATCGTCGAGCTGACGCAGGCGGGGAATCGAGCGATCCAGAATTGTAACGTCTGCACCAAGTCCAGCAGCCATTTGCGCCGCATTGATGCCGACAACACCTCCGCCAATGATGGTAACTTTGCCGGGCAGAACGCCGGGAACACCGCCGAGAAGTATACCGCGACCGCCATTTGCTTTCTGCAAAGCAGTAGCGCCAGCCTGAATGGCAAGGCGGCCAGCAACTTCTGACATAGGTGCAAGCAGCGGCAAACCACCACGCTCGTCTGTCACAGTTTCATAAGCAATAGCCGTCACACCGGAACTAAGAAGACCTTTGGTTTGCTCGGGGTCGGGAGCAAGGTGAAGATAAGTATAAAGAAGATGACCTTCACGAAGCTGACTCCATTCGGATGGCTGTGGCTCTTTAACCTTTACGATCATGTCAGACTGCTGAAATACTTCTTCTGCAGTCTTTACTACTTTGGCACCGGCGGCCTGATAGGCTCCATCATCTGCGCCAATTCCTGTACCAGCTCCGGACTGGATTATGACCTGATGGCCATGGGCAACATATTCGCGTACGGCACCCGGAGTCAGGCCGACGCGATATTCATGGTTTTTAATTTCCTTAGGGCAACCAACGCGCATAATGCCTCCTCATTGTTCTGCTTTGCTTATTGGGGAGCAATATAACACCACATCTCCCATCGCATGTCCTTGCCAAATGGCCTCGACGGTTGGTGGTTATTCGCGTATTCTTGCGTAGTAATTGCTATAAGTAATGGATTATTCGAACAATGTCGCTGGACAGGATTGATATCGCTATACTTGATAATTTGCAGAAAGACGGACGCATGTCGAATGCGACGTTGGCGGAAAAAATTGGCCTGTCGCAATCTGCCTGTTCGCGGCGCTTGGACATACTGGAAAAGTCCGGCGTTATTCGTGGATATCATGCACGTTTATCCAACAAATTGCTCGGTCATCCCGTCACGGTAATCGTCAATATTTCGCTTTCTGGACAGGCGGATAATCAACTTCGCGAATTCGAGACTGCAGTGCGGCGATGTCCGAATGTTCTGGTTTGCTATCTCATGTCAGGTGAATACGATTATCTGCTTCGTATTGCTGCGAAAGACCTTGAAGATTATGAGCGTATTCATAAATTTTGGCTCTCAGCCATGCCGCATGTCACCAAAATAAACTCATCTTTTGCTCTTCGTGAAGTCGCGGACCGAACCGGATTGGGAGTGGAGACGGGCTTGATAGAAATCTCATCGAACCCGTAACTCGCGTCAATACAACCATTTTTCTCTCCATGGTTGAAAATCTTCGGCAAAAATCGGAGGTTTTTCGGCAAAAGTCGCGGAAATTTCTGTGTTGGAGATGATTATTCGTCAAAACTCCCTCAAGATTCCATTGGTCCTGACCGTGGTGGTCCAAGAGGGCTTAAATTGACGTAATCGACTTTTTGAGTTTGGCAGGAGCCTTTGTGTGCCAAGCCAGTTTTATCCGATGGCTGAGTTCTTCGTCGGAAATGGCATCAAGGTGAATTAGTATATATGGCCATCCCTTATAATGGTCGGTCTCGAAATAGATGCTGGGTGCACTTTCCATAAGGAGAGGCTTTTCCTCCAGCGGACAATAAATTGCAAAGCTCGATTCATCCTTCAAGCGCCCCATGAATGAGGTTTTGACCTTCAACGAGGGCGTGCCGTGAGTTGTGCTTTTTATGAGCTCCGGTAAATGCAGGGCATCAGCCAGTTTCCAGATACGCTCAAACGCACGCTCGAGATTTTCGTCGGTCACGATTTATAGAAGACCTGGCGTACATCGATATATTCGGAGCGGAAGCCTGCCTCGCAATAGAACAGGTAAAATTCCCAAAGCTTTTTGAAACGACCGTCAAAGCCGAGATGGCGCAGCCGATCCCATGATCCCCAGAAACGCTCCCGCCACTCAGCTAAAGTTCGGGCGTAATCCTGCGGGAAGATATTTTCGCGGTACATGTCGAGGCCAAAGTCCTTGCCGAGACTTTTCAGCTTTGTGGGCGTTGGCAGCATACCGCCCGGAAAAACATAACGCTGGATGAAATCCGGACGCTTACGGTAGCGCTCAAAGGATTTGTCATTGATGGTAATGATCTGAAGTCCAGCGCTGCCACCGGGATTCAAGCAATCCTTGACCTTTGAAAAGAATACGGGCCAGTATTTTTCGCCGACCGCCTCAAACATTTCTATAGAGGCAATGTGATCATACTTGCCGGTCTCATCGCGATAATCCTGAAATCGGATATCAACCTTTTCGGAAAGACCGGCTCGTTGAATGCGTTGGCTTGCATAATCGAATTGCTCGCGGCTGATTGTCAGACCGGTGATCTTGGCTCCAATTTCGCGGGCGGCAAATTCGGCAAAACCACCCCAGCCGCAACCGATCTCCAAAACGCGCGAATCAGCAGTGATTCCAATATTGCGGGCGAGGGCGCTGTACTTTGCCGTTTGGGCGCTCTCCAGATCGTTTGCGCCTTCAGCAAACAAGGCGGATGAATAGGTCATGGTGGGATCCAGCCACTCACGGTAAAAGGCGTTGCCGAGATCGTAATGGGCAGAGATATTCTTGCGCGAACGGCTTCGGGTATTTTCGTTTAGCCAGTGACGTAAGCGCTGCACCGTATTGACGAACCAGCTTGAACCGCCGGCAATGTCTTCGCCAACCTGTTCATTGACAACAAAAAGTTCAAGAAAAGTGGTGACATCAGGACTGTCCCAATCGCCGTCCATATAGGATTCGGCAACCCCAATTGTTCCGCTGGATAGAGCGCGGCGGGGCAGGTTCCAATTGTGCAGAACCAACGAAGCATCAGGACCTGTCTGTTTGCCGCCTACCTTGAATATCTGCTTGTCGGGCGTTGTTATGGTCAATGTACCACGGGGCAAATGGACCGCAGCCCGCAGTGCAGCCTGTACTTTTAACGGGAATCCCTTCAAAGCCGCGCCGACATTTTCCGGTGTCAGCAACTTCAATTGGGCTAGACTATCGGTGGAAAGGGTCTTTTTAATATTGGTCATCGGTCCAGACTTTCCGTTCGCTGACTTAATATTTCCCCCAAAGGACAATAGTTCAAGAGATTTTTCTCATCGTAGCTTGCGTGGGATGATTGCATTTCTCTGATCGGCAACTCTCAGCCTAGGACAAGAACTATGGGTGTCGGGCAAGCTGCACCAGGCAAAAGGATTGGCTTCCAGCGTAGACCATCTGGCCTTTGAAAATAGACAAAAAACGACAAAATACATGAAGTTTAGACAGGAAGCGTCAATTGTATACATATGCGTGTGATAAGTAACATCTGTACATGCCATGATTCTGTTAAGCATTTACGGCAATTTGGTTTTTATATGTGCAGTAAGTATTTAAAAATTTACGGAAGTTTTTTGCTCCAGTCTGTAAATTATGAAAATATCATTTGCAAATAAATGCCTGATAAACAACATCAATAACCAATATTATCAATTCTGGCTTTCCGCTAAGTAAAATTAAAGGTATAAGAATTATTGTAATGGAATATGGTCCGGGGGATCAGTTCGTGAAAACTGCAGGTTGTATTTTTTAATACGATCATGAGGAGGATGAATGAGTTCTGGGAATCGAGTAAACCAAGTCGTTGCGGCATCGATTTTTGCTGCGCTTGGGTTCAGCGCTCCAGCGGTTGCCGCTGTGGCGAACGGCAATCTTGGAGTGCAGATTCAGATAACGGCGGAATGCCGTGTCGTCTCAGCCAGCACGCTGGACTTCGGCTCTCACGGTCTTCTCGTAGCAAATGTTGATTCGAGCAGCGTCCTCACGGTTCAATGCACCAATGGCACACCTTATACAGTCGGGCTCGGCCTTGGCGCGGGTTCAGGTGCTACATTGGCATCACGCAAAATGACGGGCCCAGCCGGAGCAACCGTTAATTACTCGCTTTATAAGGATGCGGCCTATACCACGCTCTGGGGCAATGCGGTGCCGGCAGATCTGGTTTCAGGTACGGGAAATGGTGCGAGCCAAGCCATAACGGTCTATGGCCGTGTGACGGCTCAAACGACACCGGCCATCGGAACATACACCGATACAGTCGCGATCGAAGTTACCTACTGACCTTTTCACAAAGGAGAACAAAGTGCGATCCATGCTTTACAGCATTGGCGTCATGAGCCTCTGTGTGCTTTTTTCTGGCCCACTCCATGCCGCTTCACTGCGTGTTTCCCCGACAAACATTGATTTGGTTGCGCCGGGCAGCGCGGGTGTATTGACGCTCACCAATGAGGCCAAACGGCCTATCAATGTGCAGATACGTATTTTCCGCTGGACACAGGCCAATGGCGTGGAGCGGCTTGAGCCGACGAATGATGTTGTGGTCAGTCCGCCTTCAACAAAACTCACCGGCGGCAAGGACTATGCTGTTCGTGTTGTCCGCGTTTCGAAACAGCCTGTTGCCGCAGAGGAAAGCTACAGGGTTGTTGTTGATGAACTGCCCGACCCATCGCGCAAGCAAGGGGGCACGGTGACTTTGGTGGTGCGATATTCGATCCCGGTATTCTTCAGAGGCCAGGACGCGTCTCCGCCGAAGGTCGCATGGGGTGTTGCAAAAACAAAAGGATCGCTGATGCTGACCGCCCGAAATACGGGTGATACGCGACTTCGATTGGCCGAAGTGCAATTGTCACAAGGCGGACGTGTCCTTGGCACGCGCGGGGGGCTCGTTGGATATGTCCTTGGCGGCGCCAGCATGCAATGGCCCATTGGCGCAAGCAAATCAATCTCATCCGGTCGGGTAGCGCTTAAGGCTCTCAGCGACGCCGGACCTGTCAATGCAGATGTTGCGATCAGCGGCCGCTAAACTCGGCGGCATCCTTTGCATAAGTCTGTGCATGGTATCAATTGGACAGTCTCAACAACCAGAAGTTGATCCTGTTGACTTGTCTGTGTCCCCGAGCGGGGAAGCGCAGGATCTACATCTTGAAGTCTACATCAATGATGAACCGACGGGGTTGATCGGTAGCTTCAGACAATTGCCCGATGGTGATTTGTCAGCACAACCCGAGGAATTACGGGAGGTTGGTCTGAAGCCGATGGACAATGCGCGGGATCAGGATGGATCAATTCGAATCAATCGTCTCGCCAATGTCGAATTTCGTGTCGAGGTCGAAACACAGCGCCTCTATATCTATACTGACAATGGAGCGCGATCCGCCAAAATTATCGATGCCAATCCACGGCCTGAAAAGGACACCCCCAAACCTCAATCGGGCTATGGCGCTGTTCTGAATTATTCTCTGTTTGCCAGCACAGATGATTTGATGTCGAGCAATGTAAAACCGTTTCAAGGCGTGTCAGGCGGGTTTGATGCTCGGTTCTTCAGTCCCTATGGGACGCTCAGCCAGTCATTCACCGCAAACTTATCGCAAGGAGAACTGGAAGGAGTTCGGCGTTTAAACACCACGTGGAGCTTTTCTGATCCTGAACGGCTCATTACTTACCGTGCGGGTGACTTTATTTCCGGCGGATTGCCATGGACACGCCCCGTTTTCCTTGGCGGCATGCAGATTCAGCGTAATTTTACCCTGCGCTCAGATTTGGTAACGCTGCCGGTGCCGGTACTTTCAGGAACCGCCGCGGTGCCTTCCACATTGGAAGTCTATACGCAGAACGTTCGAACCTATAGTGGCGACGTGGCTTCCGGTCCTTTTGAGGTCACCAATTTCCCGGTCTTTTCCGGACAGGGCGAGGCGCAGATTGTGTTGCGGGACACCTTGGGGCGAGAGACACGTACAACCGTACCATTCTATTCGTCGAGCTCGCTGCTCCGCAAAGGACTATGGGATTTTTCAGCCGATGTGGGCGTGGCACGGCGTAACTTTGGCACGGAATCGAACGATTACGATGATGATGTCATGGGCGCTCTTACCACGCGTTACGGCTTGACCAACTGGCTGACGTTGGAAGGCCATCTTGAAGGGGGCGCCGATCTGGTGAATGGCGGACTAGGCGTTGCGTTTCCGCTGGGTGCATATGGTGTCACCTCATTGGCAGCTGCCGGCAGCCACCATGACGGCGATACGGGATTGTTGCTCAACGGCTCAATCGAGATGACCTATAAGAACAGGTACACGATCTATGGCCGCGTCCAGCACACATTCGGAAACTACGACGATATTGCTTCGGTGACGGCGAGCGACCAGCTCAATTATATTTACGGGGTTTCCGGACTGCCTGCTATCAGCACACGGGTGCCGAAATCACTGGTGCAAGCCACGCTTTCAATGCCTGGACCGTTTGAAGGCAGCAGTATGAACTTTTCCTATACACAGCAAACGCTGGAATCCCGAGATAAGAGTACCATTGTCAGTGCCTCCTACAACCAGCAGCTCTTCAAGAGCAGCTCGTTTTTTGCCACTGCTTTCACCGATGTGGAGGATAGCGGCAGTTTCGGTATTTTCGCCGGGCTGACCATTCCGTTTGACAATAATATCTCCGTTTCGACCGGCTACGAACAAACTAATGATGGCCCATCAGGATTTGCCGAGATTGCCAAGTCGGAGCAGCGCGTGGAAGGCGGTTATGGCTGGCGTTTGCGCACGAGAGAGGGCGAAACACCAGATCGCTATGCCTCTGCCAGCTATCGTGGCAGGCATGCTCGCGTTGAAGGCAGCGTACAGCAATATGATGACAATGTGCGCGCCACGGCTCAGATCGAAGGCGCGATTGCAGTTGCCGGTGGCGGCGTATTTGCCACCAACCGCATTGATGATGCTTTTGCGGTGGTCGATGCGGGCGCGCCCGGCGTCGATGTCAGCTATGAGAATCGCCCGGTCGGCCGTACCAATGGACGGGGCAGAATATTGGTGCCTGACCTTCGGGCTTATGAGCCCAACACGCTTGCTATTGATCCTGCGAATTTGCCCGTCGATGCCAGTATAGGCTCTACGCGCGATATTGTGGTTCCCGCCGATCGCAGCGGCGTTGTGGTGAACTTCAACGTGGCGCAGACCACGGCCTCAGCGCTTGTCAGCCTGATGGACGCAGCTGGCAAGCCGCTGGATGCCGGATTGAGCGGGCGGGTCGGCGATGCGGGAGAGGAATTCGTCGTCGGCTATGATGGCGAGGCCTATATTTCAGGTCTGGAAGCGAAAAACAGCGTTTCCGTCGAACTTGCCGACGGCAGCACCTGCACTGCCAGATTTGCCTATCAAGCTGCGCGCGGGACACAGGTCAAAATAAAGAATGTGGTGTGCCAATGAAGATTTTCGTTTTGAGAATGCTATTTGTCTTCGGCTTGGGACTGGCTCCGGCTTCCGCACTAGCGCAGTCCTGTACATTCACCACCACGGCCATGACATTTTCCGGATCGCCTTTGCAAGGCGGTGCGATCGATGCCACTGCAACCCTCACATCAACCTGTACGGCCGTGCTGGGTTTGTTTCGGGAAGTTTTGGTCTGCCCAAATATTAATGCCGGAACGGGTGGCACGGTTGCTTCCGGTGCCCGCACAATGACAGGGCCAACTGCATTGCAGTTCCAGCTCTATCAGGACTCCGCGCGACAAGTTGTTTGGGGTTCGTATAATTGGGCATTCGCCACCAGACCGCCTGCCATCCTGGTCGGTATTTTTCCGATCTTGGGCACTGGCACCACTACGACGACGATCTATGGACGAATATTGCCCAATCAGACGACAACACCACCCGGCGCTTACAGCTCTGTGTTTTCCGGGGCGCAAACGCCATTCCGATATCGGTTTGATGATGGCAACGGATGCGGAAGTGGTGCAGGAACAACTGCAGCGACAAGCTTTACCGCCAGCCTGAATGTTGCCAAGGATTGCCTGGTCTCTGCCACTAATGTCAATTTTGGCTCACGGGGCATTTTGAGCTCGAACGTTGATGCAACCGGCGCAGTAAACGTAACCTGTTCAGCAACAACGCCTTACTCAGTCTCTCTAGGAAATGGTTTGAATGGCACTGCTCCGACCGCGCGGCGCATGAGGAAGGGCGTGGGGACAGAATATGTAACTTACGGGCTTTATCGCGATGTAAACCGACTTTTGCCATGGGGTGAGACTATTCCTACCAATACGGTCGCCGGTACGGGAAATGGCTTGGCACAAAACATCCCCGTTTATGCAACGGTTCCACCACAGAACACGCCATCACCGGGGACTTATACAGATACGGTGGTTATTACTGTAACCTATTGAGCAGTGGGAGCCTTGAAAAAGCAAAAGGCCGGGAGCTACCCGACCTTCCTAAACTTATCTCAACATCAGTGCCAGTACATCCGTGGTCAAAAATGGAAATAAGCTATTCGCTATACATAACCATTACCCTCTCATTGCGACAGAATAATGACATTCTCCAAGAAACTTGAGCGCGTACGCAGTACAAATCGCGCTTGAGACCAAGGTGGACGATCAAGGTAAAGACAGGGTTAATGGAAATCAGAAAGTGGTCGGGTTTGCGAGCAACTTGCCGATAATTTTCCCCGCGGCAGCCGGGAGATCCTCGGCGATAAGGCCAAAGCCGAGATGATGGGCGGCCGCACCATGAATGAAGACTGCGGCACAGGCTGCCTCAAAGGCTGGCATGCCTTGCGCCATCAAGCCCGCAGTCAGGCCAGCAAGCACATCGCCTGAGCCTGCCGTCGCCAAAAGCGGCGTGCCATTTGCGTTGATTGCAGCGCGACCGTCAGGCGATGCAATAATTGTGTCGGCTCCCTTATAGATGACGATTGCACAAGCGAGCTTTGCCGCAGCACGGGCACGCTCGACCTTGGACGGCATGCTGGTTTCCGTTAGCTCTGGAAAGAGGCGCTTGAACTCGCCTTCGTGCGGTGTCAGCACCAGTCTGATGGCACCGGGTCCAGCTGCAGCATTAAACAGTGTTTCGCGCTCATCCTTGAACGATGTGATCACGTCTGCATCGAAGACGACACCGGCCTTGGTTTCGCTGAGAAGAGCCAGTGCAAATTCCCGGGCTTTCCGCCCTACACCGAAAGCTGGCCCGAGTACAAACGCCGCAACTTTGCGGGTTTCCGTGAAAGTTGCGAGATCGCGCCGGTTCTCGCATTTATGCAGCATAATCGATGTGAGGTGCGCGGCATTGGCCGCAAGCGCTTCTTCTGGTGTGAGCAATGTGACGGCACCAGCTCCACTGCGTGCCGCTGCCAAGGCCGACAACCGCGCGGCGCCTGTCGACGTGGCACCGCCGGAAAACACGGCGACATGACCACGGGCATATTTATGGGTGTTTTCTTCCAGAACCGGCAGCCGCGCTTTCCATAAGGCGGGCGTGTTTTCAAAACATTGAGGCCTGATGGCGGTCAAAACATTATCGGCGATACCGATATCAGCGACAATAACTTCTCCACACAGAGTGCGTCCGGGATAAAGCAGATGGGCGGGTTTCTTGCGGAAGAACGTGATCGTCGTGTCTGCCTGAAAAGCCGTACCAAGAACCTGACCGGTCAACCCGTCCAACCCTGAGGGTATGTCGATGGCAACGCGATGGCAGGTGGAGCCGTTTGCAGTGCTGATGGCAGTGGCGGCCGAGCCGCTCACCGCGCGATTGAGGCCCGCGCCGAAGAGGGCATCGACAATCACGCCAGAAGGTGCGGATTTGAAATCGGCAATGTCCTGCACTTTGATCGGACAATGCTTCGCAGCTTGCGCGGCATCGGTTCCGTTCTTTGGCTCGCCATGCGTCCAAAGGTTTACCGAGGCACCGCTCGCGCCGAGAATGCTGGCCACGACATAGCCGTCACCGCCATTGTTGCCCGGCCCGCAAAGAATATGAAACGCGCTGGCATCGCCATGATGGCGCAGGAGATGGCGTGCAATAGCGTTGCCGGTATTGAGCATCAGGTGATAGCCGTCATGAATACCGGCCTTGATCGTCGATTGATCGGCGTGGGCCATTTCGGCGGGAGTTAAAATCTCATTTGCCATGTCGCGCGCGTTTCCTGCCGTTGTCATTCGAGCTTAATCGCTAAATTTTTATGGTGAAAGACTTTGCCGTGACAATGCATCCAAACTGCGCGTCGCGCGTTAGTGATCTATCACGCCAGGAGTAAATCATGACAACAAGTATCAAAGAACACATGGAAGTCATCGGTGCCGATGGGATTCACGTTGGAACGGTGGACCACGTAGAGGGTGGCCGCATTAAACTGACAAAGAAAGACAGCGGTGAGGGCTCCCATAAAGGCCATCATCACTATATTTCAACAGCACTCGTAGCGGAGGTCGAAGGCGACAAGGTACGTCTTTCCGCAAATTCCGATGTTGCGGTCATGTTCGAAGAAGAGGCTTCGGACGATAGGTAAGCCAGAAACCGACTGTATTTTTCGCAAGGAGAATCGCTTTGGGTGATCCACCGCAAATTCCCGATCCGGGTCCGGATACGAACCGGCCCGTTGATCCGGTGCCTGGTCCGCGTCCGGACGAAACACCGCCGCTACCGAATCCGCTGCCCGGCGAAATTCCGATAGAAGAACCGCCACCGCCGGAGCAATTGCCGGATGAGTTGCCTTTGCCCAATCCGGACGAAGTACGCGAGCCGCCTCAGCACGTATGAAAAAAAAGCAAAACGGTCGCTCAATGAGCGACCGTTGCGTTTGTGCTGAGCTTATCAACCTTTCGAAGGCATGTTCTTGTCATGATGTCTTTGGCCATGGTGCTTCTTGTGGCCATGGCGCATTTCGCTTTTGTCAATTTTCCCGTCTTCGTTGCGATCCATGAGGGCGAAGCGTTTGGCCTTCTGCTTTTCGACTTCGGCAATCGTAACCACGCCGTCGCCATTTACATCAAGGCGCTTGGTCATGCGCTGAGCTTGCCGCTCAACCAGACGTTTCATCGCCATGGCTTCAATTTCCTGTTTGGAAAGGGTGCCGTCCTTATCGGTGTCTGCTTCCTTCAGGCGATCAATATTGGTAAATTCTGCCTGATCCAAGGCGCCGTCGTCGTTTGCATCGAGCCGGGCGTTTCTCTTATGTTCATAGCCCGGAGTTTTAGTCGCTTCTTTGGCCACGGGAGGCTGTTCGGGTGTTTGCGTCTGGGCAAACGCGCCGCCAAGAGCAAAGACCGTCAAAAAGGTTCCGGACAAAGCGAGAGCGATAATTCGTTTCATTTTTTTCTCTCCTGTAGCGCGAGCGGATTGTCCGCTCCGTGTACAGACCGTAGCGTTGCCAAAATGAACGGGAGATGATCGACGAATTAATATTTTGTAATGCAAAGGCTGTGGCACAGCGGAAATAATAAAGACGGCCACGTTACTTCGCGGCGGCAGGAGAGACGTCAATCAGCCCGCCCGACCCTATCCTCAATTTGATAGCAGTCGCGCCTTGCCCTTGCGGGCAGATGGCTTGTGACAGATTTCAAAGGGAATTGATATCGTAATCTCAGGCTATTTAAGCGGCCAAAACAGCATCAGAGCAGGAACGGCGGTCAGCACGATGATCAGCGACAGGGGCAAGCCAAGCTTGGGGTAATCGTTGAACTTATAACCGCCTGGGCCCATGACCAGCGTATTGCACTGATGCCCGATAGGGGTGAGAAAATCGCACCCGGCGCCAATTGCCACCGCCATTAAAAAAGCCTCTGGCCGGAAGCCAAGGCCGGTTGCAAAGCTTGTCGCAATGGGAGCCATGACCAGCACTGTCGCCGCATTATTGAGAAATGGCGTCACGGCCATTGCGGCAATAAGGATCAGCGCCAATGCCGCGAAGGGCGGTAATTGATGAGCGATCTGCGTGAGGAAATGTCCGATCAAATCTGTTCCGCCGGTCGTTCTCAAAGCGTCGCTGACGGGAATAAGCGCTGCGAGCATAACGAGGATCGGACCGTCAATTGCCGTATATAAATCGCGCAGCGGTATGGCCTTGAACAAGACCATGGCAACCGCAGCCGCAAAGAAGGCTATAGATACGGGCAGGAGGCTAAAAGCCGTAACGCCAATAGCTGCCAGCAGAATGAGCAGCGGCACTAGCCCGCGGCGGACGCTTCCCAGCAATATGGTTCGCTTTGCCAGGGGAAGGCAGCCAAATTCACGCAGCAGATTGGGAAGCACGCTATCGCGGCCTTGAAGCACAATGACATCGCCTAGTTGAAATCTGACTTCGCCCAAGCGATCCTTGATCCTTTCACCCTGCCTGCTGATGGCAAGAAGATTGACATCATAGCGATCAAACAAGGCCAGTTCCCGCGCCGAAACACCAATCAATGGCGACGTGTCTCCCACGACGGCTTCGATGGAATCGATTTCGGCCAAACCGCCCGACTCCGAATGGGATCGGTCGCGCGATAGCTGGAGCTTTCCACTCGTGACGATAGCGTGGAGGGCTTTCGGATCTCCCTGCAAGATGAGTACGTCTTCCTGGGCAAGCTTTGTATCGGGCAGGGGGGTAACGCGCCGCTCGCCGCGAATAATGGAGGTGACGATCGCCCCACCTTCGGCTGGCTTTACAACATCCGTCATGCTCTTGCCTATGACGGTCGATTCCTTGGAAACGGTTGCTTCCGACACATAATTCAATATTTCAATTGCCTCTTCGGCTGAAACATCTTCGCGGGTTCGCGTTGGTACTAACCAATAAAACAAAACCAGATAGACTATACCGACCGCAGCAAGCGTTGCTCCGACGGGCGTAAAATCAAACATGGTAAAGCTTTCGCCAACCATTTCGGCGCGGATGCGCGAGACCACAATATTTGGCGATGTGCCGATCTGGGTCATCAAGCCGCCAAGCAGTGCACCAAATGACATAGGCATCAGAAATACCGAAGGCGATACGTTGGAGCGGCGGGCAAACTGGAAGGCGATAGGAATCATGATTGCCAGAGCGCCGATATTTTTAACAAAAGCCGCCAGAATGGTGACGACAATCACGAGAATGGCAAGCTGCGCCCGGACCGATGATAGGCTTGGCACAAAGCGCTGAACCGCTGCTTCCATGAGTCCGGACCGTGCTACCCCCGCGCTGACCACCAATGCGCTGCCAACAATAATCACAATCTCGTCGCTGAAGCCGCGAAACGCATCTTTATAAGGCACGACACCGACAAGCACAGCCACAAGCAGCGAACACATTGCCACGACGTCATAGCGGAAGCGTCCCGATATGAAGGCAGCCATCATGAGAGCGATGACCGTAAAGGACAGGATTTGTTGAGTGGTCATAAGAGTCTCGTTTTGTACCGAATTCGCGATAAGGCAAATTTGTTCCGCCCCAGCTCGGAAAACAGGAAAAATCGTTCTGCATTCGTAGGAGAACTAAGAGCGTGATTCCCTGGCGGAGTAAAACAGTGTCTGACAAGTTTGAACAATGCGCCGTGTATCGCACCCATGCAGAACCACAAACTGCATCTGAGCGACAGCCACGCAAAGTTGGGCACGCGCACCAGCTAAGCGTTATTTCGACGGAGGTATCGGGGCAGAAAGACTGTCGGTTTGAGATTGAACCGGGGAAACATCGTCTTTGGAAAGGAGGGCCACAGCGCCTAAAAGGCAAAATAAACCGATAAGAACGGCAGTTACAATACACTGATGTCTCATTAAACAGTCCCGTATGCGAAGGAAATATAAGCTAACCAATTTTTTTGACCATAATCGGGCCGTTTAAAAAAAGCGACATTCGAATGTCTTATTAAACAGATTTGATCGCTATACATATAGTTTAAAAGTAATTCTAAAATATTCCATGCGATGAACGATTCTAATCTTGCGAAACCTTGCTGATGCGTTCTTGACTATAGCGGTGAGGGGATAACAGGCGCTTGCGCCCGTTATCCCCTTTTCATTAATCCATCTGGACGTTGGCGTCTTTAACGACCGGCGTCCATTTGGTGATCTCAGCCTTGACGTGGGCGGCCAGTTCTTCTGGAGTGGAGCCAACGATATCGGCGCTGAATTCCTTCATTTTACCGACCACGACAGGGTCCTTCATGGCCTCTACAGCTGCCTTGTTTAAGGTTGCGACCACTTCCGGTGGTGTTCCGGCCGGAGCAAACAGAGCATTCCAGCTATAGGTTTCATAGCCGGGGATTGTCTCGGCAATGGTTGGTACATCGGGGAAGGAAGCTGCTCGCTTAGTCGTTGTCACGCCGAGCGCCCGTAATGTGCCGCCCTTCATATGGGAAGAAGAAGAAGGAAGGTTGTCAAACATGATCGGCACCTGATTGCCAACCACGTCGTTCAGAGCGGGGCCAGCACCTTTATACGGAATGTGCTGCAGGGAGACACCGGCCATTTTCTTGAACAACTCTCCGGAAAGATGCAGCGGCGTTCCGTTGCCCGAAGAGGCATAGCTGTACTTATCCGGATTGGCCTTCAAGAGGTCGACCAGTTCTTTGACATTCTTTACAGGCAGCTCCGGATTGACGACCAGGACATTCGGCACGATGACCAGCAGCGAAATCGGCGTGAAGTCCTTTTCAGCATCATATGGCTTGGTTTTCAGGATGAGCGGATTGAGCGCGTGCGTTGCAACCGTTCCCATAAGGATCGTATAGCCATCCGGATCAGCGCGAACCACATTGCCTGTACCGAGGCTGCCGCCAGCGCCGCCGACATTCTGAACCACGATCTGCTGCCCAAGTATGTCGGACATTTTATTGGCGATCACGCGTCCGACCACGTCGGTCGACCCGCCGGCTGCGAAAGGAATCACCAATGTTACGGGGCGATCGGGGAAGGCCTGTGCCTGGGCGGAGCCTCCAAGAGCTGTTGCTGCCAGCAGTGAAAGGCCGAGGGCGAGACTAGCACGCCGGGTGATCGCAGATAGTGACATTCATTTTCCTCCCTGATGTCGCTTAGGTGATGAGGTTAGTAAAGCACGCGAAGCTGCCTGACGGAAGCACGTTAGGTCGAATGTTCGATTGGAGGCGCAGCATTGTTGAATCAAGTAAACGCAGTCAGCATTTTTTGGCGTCGTCATTTGCCGCACGGGCCGCTGACGCCACGACACAATCAGGTGTCTTACTCAAAATCCGAATCGTCGATAGGAGCCTTGCGTCCCGGGACCATAGCCCCGGTCGTCAACTCATTGCCATGTTCACGATCAGCGGCGAGGGAAGCAATTTCCTCCGGATCGCGTAATCCTTGCGCAAAAAGCGTCATGACGATTCTGGCGAGCCTGCTTGCATCGGGATGAAGCCGGCGATCCCGGCCAAGAATAGTGGAGGCTGTTTCATGAGCGCGGTCCATAATGTCCCACTCATGCGGCGTGAATTGCGTTTCTTTGCGTGATCCGAATTGCATCGACCTCTCTCAGAGCGGAGCTTAAGATGACACAAGCTTATATTGGTTTTTCTCTATGTCCGCGTGATTATGAGGTGGTTTTCCTGCGGCAGAGCGCCAGAAAAGCAAAAGGCTTAGCGATTTCTCGCTAAGCCTTTGAAGTGACTGGCTCCCCGGGCCGGATTCGAACCAGCGACCAACCGGTTAACAGCCGGTTGCTCTACCACTGAGCTACCGGGGAATAGCTTTTCAGTCATCAGCGAGGTGGCCTATAGCAAAAGGGTTTCGCTTTTGCAAAGGACCATTTCACTTTTTTTCACTTAATGTGCACAACAAAACGCTGGCATCAGCAAAAACACTTCCTACATCAGAGCTATCCCGTCCAATGAAGCAGAAGGATTTTGAGTGTCCGACGGACCTAAACAGACCGATAACCTTGGCGATCACGCCGAAAAGCCTCACAGGCGACGGCATATCCGCATTCTCGGACGGCACATACCCGTGCCGCAATCGGTGGCAATGCGTCGCACGCTTGGCGGAGGGTTGGTTGCGGGGGGCATATTGGGCTTTTTGCCCGTGCTTGGATTTTGGATGGTTCCTTTAGGCCTCGTTGTGCTCTCGCAGGATTCGGCCATCGTCAGGCGCAAACGCCGCCAGCTCGAAGTCAAAATTCTGCGCCGCTGGAAAGCCAGCCGGTTTGGCACAGACAAAGACAAAAATTGATGCTGCTTACGGGCACTCTGTGCCGAAGTTGTGCTGTGTGACAATTTCCATTTGTTAAGCAGAATGCGGCCTGTCTGTGAATGAGTGATTTTAGCTGTTGCAGCACAAAACAAAAACGACTATTCAGAACGCCGCGAGTGACCGAGTTCAGAATGAAAATGCGTCACTTTCATAAGTAGTTAATTTCATTAGCTATTTGCAGTTGAGGCCTCGTGGCGGAGTGGTTACGCAGAGGACTGCAAATCCTTGCACCCCGGTTCGATTCCGGGCGAGGCCTCCAGAAAATTATCACGTAAAATCAAGTAGATAGCGCTTTCGCTGACTTGGTGGTCGTGTAATCGCATGTTGCATCGAAGCATGTGGTGCATGATGCCCCGCAGAATTTGGCCGTAGATACTCCGGTCATAAATTCTTTGCCGCATAGCACGCAATTTTTCTTCAGCAGCTTGGATTTTTGAACAATCTGGAAGCATTGAAACGAACAATATTTCGCGTGGGCATCTCGTGACTGGAATTCAGCACTGCAATGCTCGCAGTTGCGCTTTGGTGACTTATCCACAACGGCGAGATAGAAGGCCCTTCGGCGTGCATGATGCTGCGCTCTTTCAAACAATGCCCCATTGTAGGTTTTACAAGACGCAGCGCACGATGCGGAGCAAACGACCCGTCAGTACCCGAGCTCGCGGTGTTGTCTAAGATCGTCGCCCCAGAGATTGTCTATCTTTGATCGTAGTGATTAACAAGCGTAGAGCGAGGGGTATGTGGCGATGGCCAGGGTAGTAAAGACACAGCCCCGGAAATGGGGGACACCAATCTTCCAAGACACGCTCGAGGCGACCATCGCGCAGGGCATCCGTGGCAAGGTGGTCGGGGACAAAGGCAATGCCAATTCCATCGATCGCCGCATCCACCATCAATGGCTGGTCAGACAAGGTTAACGGCCCGGTGACATTTATCGTTTCGATATTACCGTGCCGTTCAAATTCCCAGTTGTAGATCGCGCCACTTTCAAAGCGAAAACGGATGCAGTCATGGTTATGGAGGTCCTGAGGTGTTGTCGGCCGACCACGAACAGTGAGGTATTCAGGAGACGCGACTGCCGCAAAGTGGATGTTGCCAGTCAAAGGGATGGCTATCATGTCCTGCGGCACGGCCTCGGCAAGTCGGATGCCAGCATCGAACCCGTCCGCGACAATATTGCTGAGCCGACCATCACTCACGATGTCGAGGTGAATTTGGGGATAGGTTCGCAGAAACCGTGCAAGGATCGGTCGGAGGATCAAACGTATCGCACCTTCGCTGGCATTGATTCTCAGCGTCCCACTTGGAGTTTCGCGCAGATCGTCCACTTCTTGTATAGCTTCTTCAATTGCAGACACTGCCGGACGGAGTTTGGCTGCGAGCCGTTCTCCCGCCTCAGTTAGAGAGACGCTACGTGTCGTACGATTGAAGAGACGGACACCCAAGCGCTGCTCAAATGTCTTGAGCGAATGACTGACTGCTGATGCGGTAATATTGAGCTCAGTTGCAGCTCCACGAAAACTGCGGTGCGTCGCAATTGCCAGGAAAACGGTATAGGCGAATAAATCGCCGCCCTTTAATTGATGAGAATTCTTCATATAAGCATCAAGCATTCATGAGATTGTTTTGATTCAGTATGTTCCATACACTCCCCGGAATAACAATCGCAAGGAAAACACATGTTCAAAAAAATACTGATTACAGGCGCCAGTTCTGGTTTTGGCTGCGGCGCAGCGATAGAACTTGCGCGTCTCGGGCACGCGGTAGTGGCTACCGCCGAAACTTGGCCGCAGGTTCGCAGCCTGCGCGCCGACGCTGCCGAGGCGGGCGTCAAACTTGATGTAATCAAGTTGAACCTGCTCGACGAAATCGACATCGCCCACGCGGGCTCGTTCGACCCTGACGTATTGGTTCTCAACGCCGGTGTCATGGAGGGTGGTTCTATAGTCGATATTCCAATGCAACGCGTACGAGAGTCATTCGACATCAACGTGTTTGGACATCTGCAATTAGTCCAAGCCATCGTCCCGAAGATGGTAGCCCGAAAATCCGGAAAAATTGTATGGACCTCATCAATGGGCGGTATTCTTGTGGTGCCATTCCTCGGTGTCTACTGCGCTACGAAACATGCAATCGAGGCCATCGCTGGCTCGATGAAGGCGGAACTTGCGCCCTACGGCGTCAAAGTGGCCACTGTCAATCCTGGTGTCTTTGGCACGGGTTTCAATGACACCGGCGCTGAGAGTTATGTGCAATGGTACAATGCGGATTCCGCAGTGGTACCGATGCCGGATTTTGGTGACAGCTTGGTTGGTCAAGCTGACCCGAAGGAGATGATTGATGCCATGGTTGAGATCATCCCTGCTGAGGAACACCTATATCGCACCATGCGCCCGCACGCGACCATTGAAGCTGCGAAGGGGTGGCAAGAAACAGAGTGGACGCAAAATGCCTGATCTGACACTTGATCATGCGCACCAAATTGTAGTTCAGGGCCACGGCGCTGCAAAAGAAGCCGGTCTTAATGCCGTCTTCGCGATCCTTGACACTGGCGCACACCTTGTCACTTTCTCCCGGATGGATGGTGCATGGCTGGCTTCAAACGAGTTGGCCATCGCCAAGGCTCGCGCCTCCGTGATGTTCCAGGCACCAAGCGAGGCACTGAACGCTCCGCCACAAGTTGGTGAGCCGGTCCCGCATTTTGATCACATCCACGCGGGCGGCTTGCTGCTAATGGGCGGCGGCCTCCCGCTGTTTAATGGCGACGGTGTATTAATCGGTGCTATCGGAGTTTCTGGTGGGACGCCAGAGCAGGATGCGGCTCTCGCACGCGCGGCCGCAAGTTGATCAAGCAGTAAATCATTTGCCCAATTAAATATGGCGAGTGAAGTGGGACAGTCGATGCAAATTCTATAATGATTTCAAAGGGCAGGGAATTGTCCCACCCTGCTGTAACCTATTGAGCTGAAATGCTTTCCGGTGTCCCTCCGGTCCCACCATTCTATACGCAAGCGGCGATTAATCGGCTGAGTTTGTGTGGGCAATTTCATCAAGGGTGTTGCAGCGCGCCAGTTGTTTTTATTGGCTTCCGCAGATTCGTCTCCGGATCTACACCAGTCCATGATTTGTGGTGTGACGTAAATGTGCTGGAGAACAGGCCGCGGTGTGCGGCCTGTTCTCCTTGACGCGAATCAGCTTTTTAGCCGTGAATTGCAGAGGCTGTAATATCCTCCGCCTTTCTGTATCCATTTCAGGCTGCCAAGAGAATTTCTCTGCTTGTTGGCGTAATATTGGTCCAGACAGGTATGCATACGTGCCTTGCCTGGGCTTTCCGTAGAATATTTCGTGGAAACGGCGCTCGGAAAAGCCACGCCGCGCGGAGCCCTTGTCGTTGGGGCGGGCGGATCATCTGTATAGGTGGCATTGTCCACGGATGGCGCAGAATCATCGTCATCATCATTGGCTGCGGTTGCTCCGGCGGCGCATTGTGCCTTGCGGAAGTCGTTCCACTTCAGGCCGCCCAGCGTTCCAGCGTCTTTGGCAGCCTGATATTTCACGCTGCATTCCTTCATCGTCAGGCCGCTACCTGAATCATCATTGTCGTTGGCTTGTGACTTTGCCGTCTTGGTTTTTGTGACCGGCGCTGCAGCAGCACCTGCGCTACATTGCGATTTGCGGAAATCATTCCATTTGACATCGCCAAGTGTGCCGGCGCTCTTTGCCGCCTGGTACTTGGCGCTGCATTCTTTCATCGTCAGTCCGCCACCGGAATCATCGTCGTCATTGGCTTGCGACTTCGCTGTCTTCGTCTTTGTAACCGGCGCAGCAGCAGCGTCCGCGCTGCATTGCGTTTTGCGGAAATCGTTCCATTTGACATCGCCAAGTGTACCCGCGCTCTTTGCTGCCTGGTACTTGGCGCTGCATTCCTTCATGGTCAATCCGCTGTCGTCGTCATTACTGGCTGCAGCGGTCGTTTTTGCTTTTTTCGCGGTTGTTGTCTTTGTACTAGCGGCAGGCGAATCGTCCGAAGCGCACTCCGCCTTGCGGAAGTCGTTCCACTTCAGGCCGCCCAGCGTTCCTGCGTCTTTGGCAGCCTGATATTTCACGCTGCATTCCTTCGCCGTCAGGGCATAGGCAGGCGCAACGGCAAACGATGCCGAAGCCAGTACACCCGCATATAAAAGATTTCGCATCATTGACATGCTTCGCTCCCTCAAGTGGTTGAATATTTGCAACCATACAACCTTGAGTACATTCCATTCATCATGCCGGGTCAATTGAAATCTGCCGGTACAAATATTGCTGGGGGTTGGCAAAAGCCCCCGGGATCAGTGAAATGACTGATCGGTGAGGCATGAAGGCGTAGGGGTGCCGATGACCGTGATTGATGACGGTAAGCGGATTTGGCCATACTGGAACCAAGCTATAGTATTGATTTAATTTGGCTCTTTGGATCAATATGCCGGGTTCTATCGTGAAAATAATACTCTTGGTAGCCGGCATATTGCAGGTAATTTACGAATTCATGTTGCATGCCGGTGCAATATGATATCGTTGGTACAATTTGGAAAACAGCTTTCCAATCGGCTGATTTCTTCACATAAAACACTTCATGGCCAATCTATAAGAGATTGGTTTATTTGGGATTTTCTTGCTTCATGTTTGAATTGGCTGTCGTCGGGTTTCTTATTATCCTCAATGGCGTATTTGCGCTTTCGGAACTGGCGGTCGTTTCGGCCAGGAAGGCCCGTCTTGAGATGTTGGCAGACCGTGGTATTGCCGGAGCCCGTGCGGCGATTGCCCTTTCAGAAAACCCCGGAAAGTTCCTGTCTACCGTGCAGATCGGCATTACGCTTGTTGGCATTGTTGCTGGTGCGTTTTCGGGCGCCACGCTAGGCGCGCGCATGAGCGGTTTTCTGGTTGGCATCGGCGTTCGCCCGGATATTGCCGATATAGGCGGCTATGCCTTGGTTATTGGCATCATTACCTATCTGTCAGTCATCATCGGGGAACTTGTGCCAAAACATTTGGCGCTGAAAAACCCCGAACGCATCGCCTGTTTCATCGCGCGGCCCATGAATATCCTGTCACGGGTGGCGGCACCTGCCGTCTGGGCGCTGGACGCATCGACAAGGGGTGTGTTCCGGCTGCTCGGTATTTCCACCGCATCGGAAAGCTCGATTACCGATGAGGAGATCCTGACAATTGTAGCAGAGGCGGGAAATACCGGCGTGATCGAAGAGGCCGAGAGGTCCATGATTTCCGGCGTTATCCGGCTGGGTGATCGAAGCGTGCGGGCCGTCATGACCCCGCGCACGGAAGTTGAAATGGTTGATATCGATGAAGATGCCATAGCGCTGAAGCGCAAATTGATATCCGCAAATCATTCCTGTCTTCCAGCTTTTGAAGGCGACCGCGACAATGTCATTGGCGTCATCATGCTCAGAGACATGATCGAACCCATGCTTGCCTCGTCAATGGTCGTGATCCGCGAGCATGTCAGGCACGCACCCATCATCCCGGATACGCTTGATGCGCTGGCTGCGCTCAAAGTCTTGCGTGACTCTGACGTTCCCATGGCACTCGTCCATGATGAGTACGGCCATTTTGAAGGCCTGCTGACGCCCGCCGATATTCTTGATGCCATCGCAGGCGCGTTCGCCTCGGATGAAGATCAATCAGAGCCGGAAGCGGTGAGGCGGGAGGATGGTTCCTGGCTTCTTGCAGGCTGGATGCCGGTTGATGAGATGGCGGATCTCTTGGGAATAGACCTGCCCGCGACAAGGCCATATGAAACGGTGGCCGGTTTTGTCATTGACCGTTTGCAGCGAATTCCAATGACGGGCGAATCCATGGAGTTTGATGATTGGCGTTTCGAGGTTGTCGATCTTGATCATCGCCGCGTCGACAAGGTTTTGGCGTCGCGCCTCTCCTAGCCAGAAATTGCTCCCAATTCGAGGCCTCACCAGATGACTGATCAAGATTACGCTATGCCATCCGTATGGGAGGAGCGGCTAGCGAAGTACAATTGGATAACGCAAACCATCGGAGAATCCGGAGCGCTGGTATTTCGTCTCGAAGCGGCAGAGCTTCCGACCTTATTCGTAAAAAGCGAGCGGATTGGAGAGTTCACCGAACTATTCGATGAGATAAAGCGGCTGCAATGGTTGGCAGGGCAAGCTATTGCAGCACCGCGCGTTCTGGATCAGGCAGAACAGGGCGATCGCCTCTGGTTGCTGATGAGCGCGGTGCCGGGGCGCGATCTTGCATCAAATCCGGAGATTCCCGCCGAAGCTGTCATCAGAATTGTTGTCCGGTCGCTTAAAGCTTTACACCAGCTTGATATAACGGGCTGTCCGTTTAACCATAGTCTTGAAGATCGAATTCCAATTGCCCTTTCCCGAGTGATTGGCAATCAGGTGGACGAAACTGATTTCGATGAGGTTGGACCCACTGCTGCTGAACTTTTCGAGAGACTTGTAGCAACACGTCCAAGCAATGAGGATTTGGTGGTAACGCACGGCGACGCGTGCCTGCCGAATATATTGAGCGACGGCTCGCAATTTACCGGTTTTGTTGATTGCGCACGCCTTGGGATCGCAGATCGGTATCAGGATATTGCTCTGGCCAGCAGGAGCATTGAGGATAATCTGGGCGCTGAATGGGTCGAACCATTTTTCAAGCTATATGGTGTTGAGGCGGATTCTACCCGCGTAACTTATTACCGGCTGCTTGATGAGTTCTTTTAGCTGGAACGACGCTCGGAATAACGACGATAGATGCCTTTGCCTGCCTTCTTGGCAATATAAAGGGCTGCATCTCCGCACCAAAGCAAGCTTTCCGGCGTATCGCCATCACGTGGCGCAAGAGCTGCTCCAATGGTAACCGTGATAGCTGCCGAATCCGCATTGGCAAGATCATAGGGCTGAGAAACGCTGCCGATGATACGGTCTGCCACGCTTGCAACTTCATTGGCAGTGACCTGAAGCAACACGACGGCAAATTCGTCACCATCAATGCGGTAGACGACATCATTCTTGCGCATGCATGTTTGAAGTCGGTCAGCGACAAGCTTTAAGACAAGATCACCTTCGGCGCGCCCGTATTTTTCGTTGAATTGCTTGAAGCCGTCCAGATCAATGCAGAGAATCGCAAATTGCAGCCGGTCGTCAAAGTCGCTATCAGCGTAGGAGCCGAACAGACTATCGAGATGTTCTTCCAGTGCAGCGCGGTCGGCGAGTCCCGTGAGCTCGTCCTGGCTGACAGGAAAATCACCAAATCCCTTGGTTTCAATCATTCGCCTAAAGTTCCCATCGTTCACTTGAACGACTCCATTTTTGCTGTGTGTAGAATGACAGGTGCCGACATTGGATACAATACAGGAAGATTCATAGGGTTAAGAAGGTTTTATCACAAACCGAAAGTAACCGGTACTGGAAAGTCAGTAGAAATATTTTGCACCGCCGCGCTCAATTGACGTGCCCTTCATTTTTTGACACACCCCTTGTGGGTTGGCGTTCTGGTTCCAATATGCTTTCGAGTTCACCGGATCCGTGCCCAACTGGCATAAACATGTTTTGCATGGTCGAAGTGTTCTGCATAACCTCATACTGGAATCGCCTTCCGGAAAAGGTTATACGGAGTCTCATAATGCTTTTGCGCATTGCGCCTTTGTTGGATGCATAACGCGATCGCACTGCTCGTGCTGTTAGGAAAGCTTGGAATATGGTGCTGAATTTCGAAGATCTGCGGACCAAGATGGTCGATAACCAGTTGCGTACAACTGATGTGACGGACAAGCCTCTGTTGCAGGCGTTTCTGGATGTCCCGCGCGAGAAATTCGTACCAAGTGTTCGTGCACCGCTCGCTTATATTGATGACGATGTCATGGTCTCAACGCCGACGGCCGAGGCAGGAGCGCGCTACATCATGCAAGCTTCGCCTTTTGCCAAGCTCGTTCAGCTTGCCAATATCCAGCCTGAAGATGTTGTTCTCGATATCGGTTGCGCGACAGGATATTCGGCAGCCATTCTCTCGCGAATCTCCAGCTCGGTTATCGCCGTGGAGGCTGATGCAAATCTCGCCGGTCAGGCTACTTCAATCCTGTCGTCCCTGGGCTATGATAATGTCGTGGTCTTAACCGGGCCGCTGGAAAAGGGCTACGCGTCTGAAGCACCTTTTGATGTAATCATAATTGAGGGTAGCGTTGACCACGTTCCTGTTACATTATTCGATCAGTTGAAGGATGGGGGGCGACTCGTTGCCGTTGAAGGCAGCGGAAACTCCGGAAAATCAATGATTTACGTGAAGAACGAGGGAATCGTATCAGGACGTCGCGCTTTCAATTCGGCGGTAAAGCCTCTCCCAGGCTTCGGCAAAGTTCCTGAATTCGAATTCTGAGCGTGTCGCACGTGAGACATAAGTGCAACGGTTGACCACTTTGTTTGCGAATTGGGGTTTGCAACTGTGGTCAATTCGGAAATTGGCTTGTATTGAAGTTACAACGTCGAACCGATTGGTTCGGTCTGAATATTGAGACATGAAGGGGTTTATAGTGTTCATAGCGGGTAAGCGATTACTGACCGCAGCGCTGATGTCAGCCACGGTACTAGCCTCTACGCCTTCAATGGCTGAGACGATCTTTGGCGCAATGGCCAAAGCCTACAACAACAACTCCACTCTTAACGCCACAAGGGCAGGCGTTCGCGTTACTGATGAAGGCGTGGCGATTGCCAAGTCGGGCTACCGGCCGACTATCTCTGCTTCCGCAAACCTCACATCGACCTATACCAGACTGGATGGACGGGGCCGATCGACAGGCACGGGGTTTGTGAATGACGGCACCTCAAATACCGCCGTGTTCGGCGTTACTGTCAATCAGATGCTCTTTGACGGGTTCACCACCAAGAACACAGTCTCAGCCTCGAAAACCCAGGTTCTGGCCGCCCGTGAAAACCTGCGCAACACGGAGCAGAATCAGCTTTTCGCTGCGGTGCAAGCCTATATGGATGTCTATCTGACCCGTCAGATCGTCGTTCTTCGCCAGCGGAATATCGAAGCGCTTGACGAACAGCTTCGTGCTGCGCGCGCTCGTTTTGATGTGGGTGAGGGTACGCGTACCGACGTTGCACAGGCAGATGCCCAGAAAGCAACGGCCATTGCGCAGCTGAACCTTGCCAAATCAAACGAAAAAACCGCCGAGGCAACCTATATTCAGGTGGTCGGCGAAGCGCCGGGACGACTTGAGCGCGCACCAGCTGCCAAAAAGTCACTGCCGCGCAATATGGACGAAGCCTATGCCATAGCCGAGAATACGCATCCTGCTATTCTGTCGACACGCTATGCCGTGGATGCCGCTGGCTATACGGTCAAGGCAACAGAAGGCGAATTGCTTCCTCAGGTGAATTTGAGAGGCGAGATCAGCCGCGACGAAATATGGGGCGAGCCAAGCGATCTTTCTACCAGCAGCAATAATTCGACAAGCGCGTCGGCTGGAATTCAGGTTACCGTTCCGATTTACAGCGGTGGCCGCACATCGGCTCGTGTTCGCCAGGGCAAGGAAACCGTGGCGCAGCGCCGGATCGAAGTTGACGTAGCGCGTGACGATGTTCGTCAGGCTATCGCAAGCGCTTTTGCCGAAATGGAAGCCGCCAAGGCATCCATTGTTGCTCAAAGGACTGCTGTCGCCGCTGCTCAGCTCGCATTGAACGGCGTTATTGAAGAACGTAAAGTTGGTCAGCGCACGACACTCGACGTATTGAACGAGCAGACCAATGTTCTGACAGCGCAAATCAATCTTGTGCAGGCTGAGCGCGATGCGGTTGTTACCAGCTATGCTGCTCTGTCGGGAACTGGCCGTTTGACGGCAGCCCAACTTGGATTGCAGGTGGCTGAGCACCGGCCGGAAGAGCATTACGAAGCGGTCAAGGACAAGTGGATCGGCCTTCGCACGCCTGATAGCCGCTGATCGATCCTGCTACGATAAAATAGAAATTTGGCCGCTGGATAAATCCGGCGGCCAATTCATTTCAGCGGGGCGAATCAAAAGTCTGTGGGTTAGCCCGAAACATTGCTCTGAGGGATTCTCAAATAGACAACCAGCCTCTACACTGCATGCAGATTCGTTGCACCGCACCGAAACAAGATGTAGTAGGCAAGTTGATCATGGCACAATCACCAATCGGGGCATCCGCAGGCTTATCAAGCGCGACGCGCGAACCTTCCATGGAAGAGATTTTGGCCTCGATACGCCGCATCATTGAAGAGAGCGACACGGCACGGCCTGATGATGTCCCGCCAGCGGCTGTAAATTCCGATATGCCAGCTCAAACTACTTCCAATTTACAGGTCGAAGATAATCTGGAAAGCGACGAGGCCGAACTTGCTCCGCGGCAAGGTATTGCTGTTACGCCTGTCCAGAAAATGCCTGAGGCGATGTTTTCGCCTCGTTTGCCCGACGTGGAATCAGAGCCGCATGAGACGAACAAGCCTGAGGCGAAATCGCCCGCCGAAGCTGTTGCCCCAGCTCCACAAATTCTTGCCGAGGAAGAATTGCTCGTTGCAGAGCAGGTTGCCGAAAAGCCGGCAGCACCCTCGCAACCCGATACAAGCGCTAATATGCGCTTTGCTGAGCCAGCGAGCGTCCCGGAATCTGGTCCGGCAGTAAAGTCATCGATGCCTATAGCTATCGATGAATTCGAGACGAATATGGAGGAAGAAGTGTCGCTTGATCTGGCGCAGGCGCTGGAGCCGATTCTTTCTGAGAGCACTGAGCGCCAGGTTAGTGCTGCGTTTGAGGATCTGTCATTTGCCGTTCGCAGCGAGCAGCGGCGTTCCTTTGATGAAATCGCACAGGAAATCATGCGGCCTTTGCTGCAGGATTGGCTGGACAATAATTTACCGACCTTGGTGGAGCGCCTTGTTCGCGAAGAAATTGAACGCGTTGCGCGCGGCGGCAAGCGTTAGAACCCAGAAATACCTCGTCGAGCTTGTAGGGGCCGCCAGATGGCGGTCTTTTCGTTTCAGGCGTACGATATCATTGACTTGAGCCTCGCCATTGGGTTTACACCCTAACAATCCTTTTTTCCGCAAAATGACGGACAGTTTTATGCTTGAGAAGACTTATGACGCCGCGGCCGTAGAGCCAGAGATTGCAAAACGCTGGGAAGAGGCGGGTGCCTTTAAGGCCGGTGCCGGTTCCAAGCCGGGCGCAGATCCCTTTGCGATTGTCATACCGCCGCCAAATGTGACCGGCTCTCTGCATATGGGACATGCGCTGAATAATACCATTCAGGACATTATGGTCCGCTTTGAGCGGATGCGTGGCAAGAATGTCTTGTGGCAGCCGGGCATGGATCATGCCGGTATTGCAACGCAAATGGTTGTCGAGCGGCAATTGATGGAGCGTCAACAGCCGGGTCGCCGTGAGATGGGCCGTGAGAAGTTTGTCGAGCGTGTGTGGGAGTGGAAGGCGGAGTCTGGCGGGATTATTGCCGGACAGCTGAAACGCCTGGGTGCGTCCTGCGATTGGTCGCGCGAACGCTTTACCATGGATGAAGGCTTGTCGAAGGCCGTTCTTGAGGTTTTCGTTACACTTTACAAGCAGGGGCTCATTTACAAAGACAAACGTCTGGTCAATTGGGACCCCAAGCTGCTGACTGCGATTTCGGATATTGAGGTTGAGTCGCGCGAGATGAAGGGGCATTTGTGGCATTTCCGCTATCCGCTGGAGAATGTCGCCTTTGACCCGGAAAATCCGCATACATATATTGTTGTCGCAACAACCCGGCCAGAGACAATGCTTGGCGATACGGGCGTTGCCGTCAATCCTGACGATGCCCGCTATCATGCGCTTATTGGCAATAATGTTGTTCTGCCGCTCATCGGTCGTCATATTCCTATCGTTGCCGATGATTATGCTGATCCTGAAGCCGGATCCGGCGCTGTGAAGATTACGCCTGCGCACGATTTCAACGATTTTGAAGTGGGCAAGCGCAACGATCTCCGGCAGATCAATATTCTCAATACGAATGCTTCGATTTTCCTCAAGGAAAACAATGATTTCCTGGAGGGTTTGGAGAAATCGAGTCATCTGGATCAGTTTATCCACGCACTGGACGGGAAGGATCGTTTTGCAGCACGCAAGCTGATTGTCGCTATGATGGAAGATGGCGGTTACCTTGAGAAGATCGAGGACCACACCCATTCCGTACCCCATGGCGATCGCGGCGATGTGCCGATTGAGCCTTATCTGACAGATCAGTGGTATGTGAATGCGGGCGAGCTCGCCAAGCCAGCCATTGCCAGTGTTCGTGAGGGCCGGACCAATTTTGTGCCGAAAAACTGGGAAAAAACCTATTATGACTGGATGGAAAACATCCAGCCCTGGGCGATTTCACGGCAATTGTGGTGGGGGCATCAAATTCCCGCCTGGTATGGACCGGATGGTCAGGTTTTCGTCGAGCGCACAGAAGAAGAAGCGCTCAGCGCAGCCGTTCAGCATTATCTCGCCCATGAAGGACCTATGAAGGCGCATGTGCAGAACCTTCTGGAGAACCTGAAGCCCGGAGAAATCCTGACGCGCGATGAAGATGTGCTCGATACATGGTTCTCTTCGGCGCTCTGGCCGTTTTCAACGCTTGGCTGGCCCGACAAGACACCGGAGCTTTCGACCTATTATCCAACCAGCGTTCTGGTGAGCGGCTTTGATATCATATTCTTCTGGGTTGCTCGGATGATGATGATGGGCCTGCACTTTATGGATAAGGAGCCGTTTCACACCGTCTATATGCACGCGCTTGTTCGCGACAAGAACGGTGCGAAGATGTCGAAGTCCAAAGGCAACGTTATTGATCCGCTGGAACTGATGGATGAATACGGCGCTGATGCGTTGCGGTTTACACTTGCCATCATGGCCGCTCAGGGCCGCGACGTGAAACTGGATACCAGCCGTATTGCCGGATATCGCAATTTTGGTACCAAGCTTTGGAACTCAACGCGCTTTGCTGAAATGAATGGTGTTGCGCGCAACCCGTCTTTCAAGCCGGACGATGCCAAGCTGACGGTTAACCGCTGGATTCTGACAGAGCTCACCAATGCTGTGCGTGAAGTTACCGACGGTATCGCCACTTATCGCTTCAATGAAGCTGCAAGCGCGGCCTATCGTTTTGTATGGAACCAGTTCTGCGACTGGTACATCGAGCTTTTGAAGCCTGTATTCAATGGTGACGATGCCGAGGCAAAGGCGGAAGCACAAGCCTGTGCAGCCTATGTGCTTGATGAGATCTACAAGCTTCTGCATCCGTTCATGCCATTCATGACGGAGGAGCTCTGGGCGCATACGGCGGGCGAGGGCGCGAAGCGTGAAACCCTGCTGTGCCATGCTGAATGGCCAGTGTCATCATTTGTTGATACCGATGCCGCCTCAGAGATCAATTGGTTGATCGATCTGGTAACCGGTATCCGTTCCGTTCGGGCCGAGATGAATGTCCCTGCTTCCGCTGTGGCTCCGCTCGTCGTCATCGGTGCCAATGAAGCCACCGAGGCGCGCTTGCAGCGTCACGAAGCTGCGATCAAGTGGCGGGCGCGCGTAGACACGATTACGCTGGGAAGCGAGGCCCCTAAGGGTTCGGCACAATTTGTCATCGGCGAAGCTACAGCCTGCCTGCCACTGGGCAGCCTTATTGACGTCAATGCTGAAATTGCGCGACTGACCAAGGAGGCCGGTAAGATCGCCGATGAAAGCGACAAGATCGGTAAAAAGCTCGGCAATGAGAAATTCGTTGCCAATGCCAAACCGGAGATCGTGCAGGCAGAACGCGAACGACTGGCCGAGCTTCAGGAGGCCGCTGGTAAAATCGAAGTGGCGATACGGCGCGTTCGCGAGGCGAGCTGATTCCGGAGTTTTATTGCCGATAATGAAATTTGGAGTGGCTCGTCCCTTGAAATATGCGGCGAGCCACCCCATTTTCGTCGATCAAAAGCCCCAATTTTGTCATTTTTGAAGTGCGTTGCATTTGCGCAACAATGACGTTTTTTGGCTAAAAAACCGCTATTTCCCCCATAATGCTTTGTGACTAGTGGGAAACCCGCGATAATTTTGAACTGATTTTCGAAAAAAGTCAGTTTTTGAAGAATCTCCCGTTTTTCTCCCATAACGGGGCGCAATCAAAGATATTGCACTCAATAAGATTGCTTTGTTACCTATTACGTATTGGTAATATTTCCCGAATTAGGCTGACATTCGGGGCACATTATAAAGCTTTCGGGGAGGAATTAATGTCTAAAGCTATTTCGACAATGTTGGGCGGGGCACTATTGTTGACTGGTGTGGCCTCTGCTGCGCAAGCCGGGGGGCTTGAGCGCGGAGGCTACAATTACGATCTGCTGTTCAGCGAAGATCGTTTCGCCTCTGAAGCTGGCGTGATCTATGTCATGCCTGATCGCAAGATCAAGAATGCACAGGGTCTTAATGCAGGTGGCAAATCTTCTGTCAGCGAGACCGAAAATTACACCATTCCTCGCGTCGGCGTTAAAGTTGGCATCACTGAGGATTTCGATTGCTTGGCTCAGTATAGCCAGCCATGGGGAGTTCATACCAACCCAGGTGACGATTGGAAGGGCTCCAACCAGAACATCGAAACCAAGATCGAAAGCCATGATTATGGTTTGACTTGCTCTTACAAGTTCGATGTTGGCAAAGGCTTCCTCCGCGCACTCGGCGGTGTTTCTTACCAAAAGGTCGAAGGTTTCAAAGAGCGGATGGTTACACCCGCGTTCCGGCGGCTTGGTTTTGACGGTAACGGCCTGCTTGAACTCGAAGGTGATGGTGTAGGCTGGCGTATCGGTGCTGCTTACGAAATTCCAGAAATCGCATTGCGCGCAAGCTTGATCTACAATGCCGAAGTTGATCTCGGTGACGTTGAAGGCACTCTCGATCTTACTGATCTGCCAGCAGGAATTCCTGGCACCCCGGCACTCTTTGGCCGTGTGACCGATGTTTACGGCACGGCAACCATGCCGCAATCTTTGGAATTCAAAATCCAAACAGGTATTGCGCCCGATTGGCTGGCTTTCGGTTCGGTTAAGTGGGTTGACTGGAGCGTTCTCGAAGTCGTGTCATTCTGCCCAATATCCACAAGGGGTGCAGTTTCCTGCGGACCTAACTCACCTGCCAAGGCGACATCGATCGATCTTATGTTCCGGGATGGCTGGACGGTTGCTGCAGGTGTTGGTCACAAGTTCAACGACCAATGGAGCGGTCAGGTTCAGGTTTCCTGGGACCGTGGAACTTCGACAGGCTTGACCACTCAGACAGACACATGGTTGCTGTCGAGCGGCGTTTCCTGGTCGCCTAACAAGAATGTTGAACTGCGCGTAGGCGGTGCAGTTGGTATGCTCACTTCCGGGTCGTACGGTCCGACAAAGTGCACCGTCAACACTGGCTGCGGCAATGATGCCAAGTATGATTTCGGCGATGACTTCGTGTCAGCGCTGTCGATCTCAGGCAAGCTGAAGTTCTGATCACTGCTTAACGAAATAGCGAAAGAGCCCGGCAGAGATGCCGGGCTTTTTATTGGTAGCGTGGCTTCCTTGGTCAATGCCTGCATTTGATCGATGGCCACCTGTGCCCGGGGGAAACCGTAGCGGCAGGCAGCGTCCGGCATCCATGCCGGTTTGTGTTTAGGCATCACTTTTTGTGACGATTCGGCAACAGTGTGGCCAGGATGATTCACACAGCGCTTTCGGCAGCCAAATTTGCCCATTTTGCGCCACAAACCCGGAGCACCTCGATAAGGCGGTAACCTTTTAGAGGTATAACGTCAGGCAATATTGCTGGCGTACCGTTTTGGGGTAATGATGGACGCGACACTACTTTCGCATGAAGCTTCGAAAAGCCACCACGCAGTGGCATATCGCAATTCTATTTTAGAGTTGCGATCATCGGCCATTAATCCAGACCTTGAATACTGGAACAATTCTGCAAAGCGCAGCCGCACTATTGCCGGAAATCTGCCCAACCATGGCTCAAATGATCTGAAATATTCTACAATTCCGTTGCGAGCCGCCATAAGGGTGTTGACTGGCGGTGTTGAAATCCGGTCTGCCGTTACGGCGCGCCTAGCGGCTGCGACAATGGCGAGCTCGAGCGAAGGAATTAAGCTGCCATGCTGATTGCTGATCGTTTTCTCGCTCCCATTGTGGGAATTGGTCTTTTCCTGAGCGCCATGACTCTGCCCTGCATGGCTTTTGATACCAAGAATGAGATGAACGAGGATTCCAGCCCTTTTGCTCTCTTCAAGTTTGGTTTTTCTGCCTACAAAAACGGTCACAAGGATGAGGCAGTCAAAGCCTTGCGTTTTGCCGCTGAAAAAGGCCATCAGGGCGCAAACTGGAAACTCGGACGAATGTATGCCGAAGGCGACGGCGTAAAAGAAGACGATTACGAAGCCTATAAGATGTTTGAGCAAGTCATCCAGGAAGGCGCTGATCAAGGCACCGAGAATGAGAGTTATGTTGCAGATGCGCTTGTAGCTCTTGCCGGATATGTAAAACGCGGCATCCCAAATTCACCCATCAATTCCAACCCAAGTGCCGCCCGCGATCTTTATCTGCAGGCAGCGTCGAATTTTGGCGATCCGGACGCACAGTTCGAACTCGGCAAAATGCTGATGCGCGGCGAGGGTGGCAGTGCAAGCCCCAATCAGGCAGCACGCTGGTTCCGGCTCTCAGCACAAAAGGGCCATGCCGGTGCTCAAGCGATGCTTGGCAATCTGTTGTTTCAGGCTGGCAAGACCGTTCGCGGGCTGGCAATGATGACGGCAGCGCTTGAACACGCAACCGGCAAGGATCGCATCTGGATCGGTGATATTCAGGAACAGGCATTTTCGATTGCGGATGAAGCGGATCGCCGCACGGCCATGGTTCTGGCTGGCGATATCGTAAAGACTGGCGATTTCTAATAGCGGTCAGCGCAAACCAAGTTCGAAGAACTTGGCTTGAACCCATCATCGTATCCGCATAGCGTTAAAATCCGCTCTAGACGATAATTATCGCGACCGGGACGTGATCCGAAGGCTTTTCCCAGGCACGGACATGTTTTTCTATGCTGGCAGATTCCAGACGATTGGCCGCTTCCGGTGACAGCATGAGATGGTCAATCCGAATGCCATTGTTCTTTTGCCAGGCGCCCGCCTGATAATCCCAGAATGTATAAGTTCCAGCCGCATCGGTCACGCTGCGCACCGCATCGGTGAAACCCAGATTTTCCAAACGGCGGAAAGCCTGTCGCGTTTCAGGTTGAAACAGCGCATCATTTACCCAGGCTTCGGGATTGCGCGCATCGATAGGCTCAGCGATGACATTATAATCGCCGGCCAGGATCAGCGGCTCTTCGAGGCTCAAACGCTCCTCAGCCCATTTTTCCAAACGGGCCATCCAGCGCAGCTTGTAGGGGAATTTTTCCGTATCGATCGGATTGCCATTGGGCAGATAGAGCGAGACGACGCGCAACATGCCCTTTTCCGTTGAGAAAACCGCCTCGATAAAACGCGCATGGTCGTCCTCGTCTTCGCCGGGAAGTCCTCGCGTTACTTCTTCGGGCGAGGTTTTCGACAAGATAGCGACGCCATTGAAGCCCTTTTGTCCATTCGTCTCCACATGGTAGCCAAGCGCTTCAATTTCTTCGCGGGGAAAACCCTCGTCGACAGATTTGATTTCCTGCAAACAAACAATATCCGGATCGGACTCCCGCAACCAAGCCTTGAGAACCTCGATGCGAGCTTTGACGCCGTTGATGTTCCAGGTGACAATTTTCATGGGAAACACTTGGCTTTGCTGAGTTTTCGGTTGCGCAACGACCAATATAGGTCATTCTCATTAGTGGGGAAAATGATACTCGTCCGGTCATCAACCGGTCAAGCCATTGGGGGTATTTATGAGCAGTCCTTCACATATTCATGATGTTGATGCGGGCTTGCCCGTGCCCCGTCTTGCAGCCCTGGGCATTCAGCACGTCCTCGTCATGTATGCGGGGGCGATTGCGGTGCCTTTGATCGTAGGCCGCGCCTTGCAGTTAGCGCCTGCAGACGTTGCTTTTCTGATCTCCGCCGATCTCTTTGTCTGCGGGATCGTGACGATCATCCAGTCGCTTGGCGCAACCCAGTGGTTTGGGATAAAGCTGCCGGTGATGATGGGCGTAACATTCGCTGCCGTAGGTCCCATGGTCGCCATGGCCAATGCCAATACGGGGCCGGACGGAGCGCGGCTGATTTTCGGCGCCATTATCGGTGCGGGGTTTGTAGCAATGCTGCTGGCACCGCTTATGAGCCGTCTGCTGCGTTTCTTTCCGCCGGTGGTGACAGGCACGATTATCCTGGTCATCGGGGTTTCGCTGATGCGGGTCGGCATCAATTGGGTTTTCGGTAATCCCTTTGGCCCCACGGCTCCTAAAATCGTTTCTCCCGAACATGCGGCATGGCTTAAAACGATTACCGAGCTTGCCGTCGCGCCGGGTTCTGCTTTACCGGCATTGCCGCAAAAGCTGGCGCTTGCACCTTCGCTGCAAAATCCTGCTTATGCGCCGCTTTCGAATATTGCGATCTCCGCTGTTGTGCTTGTCTCGATCCTGCTCATTGCGCGCTTCGGCAAGGGGTTCATCTCAAACATTGCCGTGCTCCTCGGTATCGTCATTGGAGCGCTCGTGGCAACAAGTCTGGGCATGATGGGTTTCGAGAAAGTTGCTTCCGCCGGCTGGTTTGCAATCATCACGCCGTTTCATTTCGGCATGCCGATTTTCGATCCTGTGCTGATCATCACCATGAGTCTTGTCATGATCGTTGTGATGATCGAATCTACGGGCATGTTTCTGGCGCTTGGCGATCTGACGGGAAAGAAAATAACGCGGCCAATGCTATCAGCCGGACTTCGCACAGATGGTCTGGGAACAGTCATTGGGGGTATCTTTAACACGTTTCCCTATACGAGCTTCTCGCAAAATGTCGGGCTCGTAGGCGTGACCGGCGTCAAAAGCCGCTTCGTATGCGTGGCGGCCGGTCTGATACTGCTCATACTCGGGCTGATGCCCAAAATGGGCGCTCTTGTTGAATCATTGCCGCAATTTGTTCTTGGCGGGGCAGGGCTGGTGATGTTCGGCATGGTGGCAGCGACGGGCATACGCATATTGTCGAAGGTGGAATTCCAATCAAGCCGCAACAACCTTTTCATTGTGGCAGTGTCGTTGGCTTTGGGAATGATCCCGCTGGTGGCCCCCGACTTCAAAATGTGGATGCCGCACGCCGTTCATCCCTTGATCGAATCCGGCATTCTTCTGGCATCGGTCTCGTCAGTTTTGCTGAATTGGTATTTCAATGGGGCTTTGGGGAGTGCCGACGATTTGCGCGAGGCGGCAAAAGGCGCTGAAGCTTGAGGGGAAATAAAAAAGGCTGTCGCGAGACAGCCTTTTGAAACAGCTTGAGAAGAGGCGAGCAGCCTAGACAGAGAAACTCGTGCCGCAACCGCATGAGGATGTGGCATTCGGGTTGCGGATTTGAAAAGACTGGCCCATCAGGTCATCGACAAAATCAATCTCCGACCCGCCAATATAGGGCAGTGAAATCGAATCAATCAAAACCTTTGCTCCCAATTTTTCGATTACGATGTCATCTGCATCCTGTGCATCGACCAGATCGTACTTATAGGAAAAGCCCGAGCAGCCGCCACCTTCGACAGAGATGCGCAGGGCGGTTTTGTCAGGGTCGGATTTTAAAATTGCCGAGATGCGCTTGGCCGCAGCGTCGGAGACAGAAACATTTACAACTTCGGTCATTCTTCACATTCCTTCGCGGGAAACATCCGCCCGGCTCCAAAGACAGAACATCATCATGTCACGCCTTGCCATTCATTATACACCATAGCTAAGAATTGGCGACGGTGAAGTCAACGGCATGCGTGTTAATGGGTGGTACTGCCGTGCTCGCATGTTCCGAAGCATGCACAAGAAGGCGGGAAGTGAAATAATGTCGATGCAGGATGTGGGTTTTGGTTACAGGGATCGGGCATCTTATGCCAGCGATCCACAGCATAGCCGTGGGCGGCTCGTAGCTGAGAGCGAAAGTCCAACGCGCACCGTATTTCAGCGCGATCGCGACAGAATTATTCACTCGACGGCGTTTCGCCGTCTGAAACATAAAACTCAGGTTTTTATTGCCCATGAGGGCGACCATTACCGCACGAGGCTCACGCACACGATTGAGGTGGCGCAGATTGCCCGAGCCCTGGCTCGCTCAATGCGTCTTGATGAGGATTTGGCTGAAGCGATTGCCCTGGTACATGATTTTGGTCACACGCCCTTTGGCCATACCGGCGAAGAGGCGTTGGATGAAAAGATGCGCGATTTTGGCGGCTTTGATCATAATGCGCAATCGCTGCGGATCGTAACCAGTCTTGAAAGGCGATATGCCGAGTTTGATGGTCTAAACCTGACCTGGGAGACGCTGGAGGGGCTTGTCAAACATAATGGCCCGCTAATGGATACCCAAGGGCGAGGCATTGGTCATCCTGTTCCGGCGGCGATCCTTGAGTATAATGCCCAGTTTAATCTGGAACTTGGGCATCATGCCTCTCTTGAAGCGCAATGCGCCGCAATAGCAGACGATATCGCTTATAATGCTCACGACATTGACGATGGGCTTCGTTCGGGCCTCCTATCCTTGGACGCTCTGGAAGATGTGGCAATAATCGGCGATATTTTGCGGGCTGTAAGGACAAAATATCCCAAACTTGATGAAGTTCGCACGACACATGAGATTGTCAGACGCCAGATAACCCTGATGGTTGAGAACGTTATAAGTCAGTCACAAGCCAATCTTGATCGCATCCAACCTCAAAAGATCGAAGACATACACAATGCTGGGCAAAACATTGTTGCCTTCACCGAGGCTATAAGATTGCAAGAGAAGGCACTGAAGACATTTCTCTACGACAATCTGTATTTTCACGAAAGTGTTCTAAGAGTGCGCAAATCGGCTGACAAGATTGTGAGAGATCTTTTTGAAGCCTATATGAATGACGTTCAAGCAATGCCGGAAGGCTGGAGGAACGAGCAAGTTCAGGCAGATATGCCCGCCCGCGCTCGCCTGGTTGCCGATTTCCTGAGTGGTATGACCGACACTTATGCTGTGCGCGAGCATCGCAGGCTGTTTGACCATACGCCCGAATTGTCCTAGAGCAGGCTCAACTTTGGCCATGAGGCCCCAGACTTTTCTATAAACCTCGAATGAGAATTACGTCATGAACATCTTCGCGGACTTCGATGCGCGGATTAAGAACGCCCTGCAAGCACTTGATTTGAAAACAACTGATGGTGCAGCAGTCGATCTGTCGCGCGTTGGCGTAGAGCCACCTCGCGATGCAAGTCATGGCGATATTGCAACCAATGCAGCGATGGTGTTGTCGAAAGCCGTCGGTCAGAATCCACGCGAACTTGCCATTAAAATCGGTGATGCGCTGAAGAATGATCCTGATGTCGGCTCAGTCGATGTTGCAGGTCCAGGCTTTATCAATTTGAGGCTGAAAGACAGTTACTGGCAACAGCAACTCTCCACCATGCTTGATGCCGGACTCGATTATGGCCGGTCAAAGCTCGGCTATGGCCATAGGGTCAATGTTGAGTATGTTTCAGCCAATCCGACAGGTCCAATGCATGTCGGGCACTGCCGCGGCGCAGTGGTGGGTGATGCGCTGGCCAATCTTCTATCTTTTGCCGGTTACGAAGTTGGCAAGGAATATTACATCAACGATGCCGGCGCGCAGATCGACGTGTTGGCAAATTCTGTCATGCTCCGGTACCGCGAGGCTTTGGGAGAACAGATCGGTGAGATTCCTGCCGGTTTATATCCGGGCGACTATCTCGTTCCTGTCGGCAAGGCGCTGGCCGACGATTACGGTACGAAATTGCTCGAAATGCCGGAAGAAAAAAGCCTTGCGATCGTCAAGGACCGGACTATCGACGCAATGATGGCAATGATCCGTGACGATCTGGCTTCGCTCAACGTTCATCACGACATCTTTTTCTCCGAGCGGACGCTGCACGCCAATAATGCGAAGCTCATCCGCTCGGCCATCAATGATCTGACGCTGAAGGGGCATGTCTACAAGGGTAAGCTTCCTCCACCCAAAGGCCAAGTGCCGGAAGATTGGGAAGACAGGGAACAAACCCTGTTCCGGTCCACAGATGTGGGTGATGATATCGATCGGCCATTGGTGAAGTCGGATGGTCAGTTCACTTATTTTGCGGCGGACGTTGCCTATTTCAAAGACAAGTATGACCGGCATTTCGATGAGATGATCTATGTGCTTGGTGCAGACCATGGCGGCTACGTCAAGCGGCTGGAATCACTGGCGCGCGCAGTTTCGGGCGGCACGGCAAAGCTGACGGTACTGATTTGCCAGCTCGTCAAGCTTTACCGCAATGGCGAGCCGGTGCGAATGTCGAAGCGGTCCGGCGAATTTGTGACCCTGCGGGATGTGGTTGAGGAAGTTGGCCGCGATCCCGTCCGGTTCATGATGCTGTACCGGAAGAATGATGCACCCCTTGATTTCGATTTTGCCAAAGTAACGGAACATTCGAAAGATAATCCTGTGTTCTACGTTCAATATGCGTCCGCACGGTGCCATTCGGTGTTCCGGCAGGCGATTGAGCAGCTTGGCATTGGCGAAGTGGATCTGGCGGCGAGCGCGAAGCATTTCAATTTGCTGACCGACGAGAGTGAAATTGCGCTTATCCGCAAGCTTGCCGAATATCCGCGCATGATCGAAACAGCTGCGCTTCATCAGGAGCCGCACCGGGTCGCATTTTACCTTTATGACCTTGCAAGTTCGCTGCATGGACAGTGGAATAAAGGCACTGAAAATCCGGACTTACGTTTTATTAAGGTTAACGATCCAAACTTGTCCCAAGCCAGGCTAGGGCTGGTTCAGGTTGTTTCGAAGGTTTTGGCGTCCGGTTTGTCAATTATTGGTGCGGACGCTCCGACTGAAATGCGCTAATAAGCGTAGAAATCCTGTCAACTTTTGCCCACATTGCGCTGGTATGGCCAATGCGTGACGTTTTCGGACGTCCCACAGTTGAGAGTACAGGATTAACGCCATGGCGGAAAACTATCTTCAGCGTTCTAACCGGCAGGATGATTCGCGATTCGGTATTGATGATCCTCTGATGGAGCTATCCCGCATAATGGGAACTCCGGAGCAGGATGAGTCACCTTCCGGGTCCAATGATGATTTTGCTCTGGATCTTGAACGCGAACTGATGGGAGGCTTCGATGACGAAGTCACCTCACAGTCCGCTTCGGCTGAATCAGATCGCAATCAGCAGAATGACGAGCCTGACGCTAGCGAATTTCAGGAGTCAATCGAGCGCGAGCTTTCGGCCATGCAGCCTGAGCAGCCTTACGACATTCCTGCGCAACCCGTCGCCGCTTACGAAGAGCCTGACTATGCGGATTATGAGCCGGAGACGGCTTATGCCGACAATGAAGCAGGCGAGGGTGTAATTTCAAATACAGGCGCTGAAGCTCCCGCTGCGCCAGTTGCGGCCGCGCCGGCGATCAGCCTTGAAGATGAATTGGAAACACTGCTTGCCGGATCGGCAAGGCCAGTTGTGCAGAGGTCTGCGAATGCATCCTGGGGATACGGTTCACGTTCCAATGTAGCCGGTCGCACGGAAGCAGCGCCGATTATCAGCCGCGCAACTGCCTACCAGCAGCCAGAAGCAGCGCCAGCGCCTGCTCCGGTCGCTTATGCACCAGCATCGCCCGCTGCTGCGTATGAGCCGCCTGTGGAGGAGATTGCTGCGCCGGTTGCTTATGCTGCACCAGAGCCTTCTTATGAGCCGCAGGTTTCCTATGCCGAGCAGGAAAATTCCGACACGGAAATCGAAGATGCTTTCAATGATCAGGAGCTGATGGCAGCGCTTGATGATTTTGAAGTGCCGATGGATGCCGAGGAAGAGCTTGCGCCAGTGCGGGAACAGATCGCCGTTCCAGTTGCTGCTCCTATTGCCGGGGTGCCTAAGGTTCCAGAAGTTCATGCCTTGAGCGATTATGCGGATGAACTCGATCGCGCCGCCAAGCCGGTTCAAGCACCTGATGTGGATACTATCGCCGTTACCGAAAGTCGGGTTGACTACACCGAGTCACTCGATCTTCCGATGGTGAACTACGAAGACGATGCTCCCCAGAACAATGGTCTCAACGAGCTGGAGAGCGAGTTTGCTGAAGTATTCGGCTCGATCGAATCCGACACACAGCACAATGATTTTGCTGCAGCGTCCAAGGAACAGGCACAGCCGGAACCTGCAAAGGACGAGTTTGCTGAAATCTATGCCGATGTCTTTGGCAATGAAGCCGAACAAAGCCGTTACAATGAAGCTGGCTATGCGGCTGCCGGTGTCGCTGCGGCAGGCGTAGCCGGAGCAGCATTGCAGGCTCCTGCTGCCTCGGCCCGTTATCAGCACGGTCCTGAGGACGATGCTAATTTCGGTTATGATCCGCGTCAGGATGATGTCGACATTGCAGCTGGAGCCTATGCGCAGAACGAAAACAGGCCACGCCGTAATCCTCTGTTCGTTCCGGGTGTGGCTGCTGCTGTGGTTCTGGTCGCTGTTGCGGGTGCGCTCGCATATAAGTGGACTGGCTCGACGGGTGGTGAACCCGTGGTCATCATGGCCGATAAGGCGCCGATGAAGGTTCAGCCAGAAGCAACGGCGAGCGCTGTCGTTCCCAATCAGGACAAGGCTGTTTTCGATGAGGACGCAACCGCTGCTCCGGTAACGCCCAAACAGGAGCAATTGGTAACAACGCGCCAGGATCCTGTTGATCTTGCAGCCGATGAAGACGATGAAGTACCAATCGCCGACAAGGTTGATGCGCGTATCGACCCTGCCGATCAAGATCTGGCGGCAAATGAGCCAGCTCCGGAACGCAATGGTGCACTTGCACCGCGTAAGGTTCAGACAATGGTCGTCAAGCCGGACGGAACGATGGTTGCCTCCATTACTCCTGACGCGCCGCCGGCAGGCACGGGTGCCGCCGCTGCTCCCGTGGAACGTCCCGGCAACACAGCAACGGGGCCTGTCTCAGCGGATGATCCTGTTGCTGCACTTGCAGGAGGAGATCCGGTTGAGCCGGAACCAGCGCTTGCGCCAGAAGCGCCAGCCGCTGCGGCACCTGCTGCTCCAAAAGCTCAAGTTGCGGCCAAGCCGGTAGAAACGAAGAAGATCACACAGGAAACAGTCGCCTCGGTTGCGCCGAAAAACGTTCCCGTGGTGGAATCGCGTCCTGCGGAACAGCCGCTCGATATTGTTGATCGCGTGCCAGCCAAAAATGCTCCTGCACAACAGGTGGCTTCGGCTGCACCTGCTGCTGGAAGCTATTTCATCCAGGTTGCTTCGCAGCCAAGCGTTGAGGGTGCGCAGAAGACCTATGCATCGCTGTCGCAGAAACATGCGGGCGTTATTGGCGGACGCGGTGTCGATATCAAGCAGGCCGAGATTGCAGGAAAGGGTACATTCTATCGTGTACGTATCCCTGCCGGCTCGAAGAGCGACGCGGTGAATTTGTGCTCTAAGTACAAATCCGCAGGCGGAAGCTGCTTTGTGACGCAATAGACCGAACAGACAAAAATAAGAGAAAAGGCGGCCACTGGCCGCCTTTTCTTTTTGTGCATTGAAGCAGTAGACTCCCAATATGAACGAATCAAAAGCATGGATTGCCGGTACCACCGGCCTGAAACTGACTCCGGATGAGATTGCGTTTTTTCGCGATGAACGTCCTTGGGGTTTTATTCTTTTTGCACGCAATGTGAGCGAAGCTGCACAGATCGAAGATTTGTGCGCGCATTTGCGTGATCTGGTCGGGCGCAATGATGCGCCTGTGCTAATCGACCAGGAGGGTGGACGTGTGCAGCGTTTGCGCCCGCCATTGGCCCCTGATTATCCATCGGGTTCGGCGCTGGGCGCTCTCTACCGCGAAAATGAGGAGAAGGGGCTGCGGGCGGCTTGGCTTTTGTCCCGCCTGCATGCGTTTGATCTATTGAAGCTTGGCATTGACGTGGATTGCCTGCCAGTGCTGGACGTGCCGGTGGAAGGTGCCAATGATGTGATCGGTACGCGCGCCTATGGCAAGCATCCGGACATTGTAACAGCCATGGGCAGTGCGGCAGCAGAAGGATTGCTGGCGGGCGGTATGCTGCCGGTCATGAAACATATTCCCGGTCACGGCAGGGCCTTTGCTGATACGCATCACGAGCTACCGACCGTTGCGACCGGGCTGGATGAACTGGCTGAGCATGATTTTGCGCCCTTCAAAGCGCTATCGCATCTGCCAATGGCCATGAGCGCTCATGTGATCTTTTCAGCGGTCGACCCTAAATATCCGGCTACGACGTCTGGTAAGGTGGTCGAAGAGATTATCCGTGACTATATAGGCTTTGACGGGCTTTTGATGAGCGATGACGTCTCCATGAATGCACTTTCTGGGGATTACTTCGACCGAACCAAAGCAATCTTTGCGGCAGGATTGGATATGGTGCTTCATTGTCACGGGATTATGGAGCAAATGACGGCGGTTGCCTCATGCACTCCGGAGCTGCAAGGCAAGGCACTTGAACGGGCGGTAAAGGCCATAAAATACAAACGGAAACCCGACGCTTCCAGTGAAGAAGAGCTCAGGGACGAATTCCGCAGCATGTTCGAGGCGGTTGCATAAAGTGCGATAACAGGGAAGCGAGACAGGTTTGGCAGTTAGCGAAAAAAACATGAATGGCAACAAAGCAGCTCCAATGGAGGCGCTTTGGGAGAGCCAGGTTGATCGCGCTGCCAGCGAGCCTTCCCTTGTCATCGACATTCAAGGGTTTGAGGGGCCGCTTGATCTTTTGCTGCATCTTGCGCGAAATCAGCGTGTCGATCTGGCGCGAATCTCTGTTGTTGCCCTTGTTGAACAATATCTCGTGTTTATCCGGCAGGCACAGGCCCTTCGCCTTGAACTGGCGGCTGATTATCTGGTCATGGCCGCCTGGCTAACATATTTGAAATCGAAGCTGCTCATCCCGAAAGCTCCAGGCGAAGAAGGTGAAAGCGGCGAAGAACTGGCCGCCACTTTGCAATTCAGGCTGAAACGGCTTGAGGCAATGCGCGACGCGGCGATGAAGCTTATCAACTGCAATCGTCTTGGCCGCGATGTCTTTCCCCGTGGCATGCCGGAAGCTGTTATTGTTGATCAGACAAATGCTTACTCAGCGACGCTATATGAGCTTCTGACTGCCTATGCCTCACAAAGGCAAAAGCGCGCGACCTCGCATGTGCAGATTGCGCGGCGTTCCGTCTGGTCGCTCAAGGATGCTCGGGAAATATTGATGCGTCTCGTTGGCGAGATGAAAGACTGGACCGCGCTGGACCAATATTTGCTGGAATTTATTACGACTCCGGCAGAACGTGCTTCGGCAATAGCAAGTTCTTTTGCTGCAAGTCTTGAAATGGTCCGCGAGGGACATCTGGAAATCCGCCAGACGGGCGCTTTCAAACCGATCTACCTCCGCAACCGGCCGGAAGAACCAATGAAGGATGTGGTCAATGGCTGATCCTGCAAATGACGATGTCAAAATTGACAGGCAAGAGGCTGAGGACAACTGGAATACGGCAGTCAAAACATCAGACGCGTTGCGAATGGTTGAGGCGATCCTGTTTGCATCGGCGCAGCCTGTAACAGAAAAAGCCCTCAAAGAGCGCCTGCCATCGGATGTTGACGTTGCGATGTTGCTGGGAGAGTTGCAGGAAATATACTCCAATCGCGGTATAAATCTGCGGCAGGTTGGTGGTGCGTGGGCATTCCGCACTGCCGCGGATCTTGCATTCCTGATGAATCGCGAGGCTGTACAGCTCAAGAAATTGTCGCGGGCAGCTCTCGAAGTGCTTGCTATCATTGCCTATCACCAGCCGGTAACGCGTGCGGAACTCGAAGATATTCGCGGTGTTGAAACCTCCAAGGGCACGCTTGATGTGCTGATGGAAACGGGCTGGATCAAATTCCGGGGGCGTCGCCGCACGCCCGGTCGCCCCATAACTTATGGAACAACAGCCTCGTTCCTCGATCACTTCGGGTTACAGGAAGTACGCGATCTGCCCGGCATAGATGAGCTGCGCGGGGCAGGGCTGCTTTCCGCCCGCATGCCAACCAATTTTGCAATTCCTGTGCCTTTCAACGATCCGGACGAACTGACCGAGGATGAAGATCCTTTGACAGATATCGATCTGGAAGAACTGGGCCTTTTGACACCTAAGGTTGAGCAGGAGTGACATTATTTCTCGCCACATTTGCGGCGGATAGTCCCTTAAGGCAAAATTCGTACCTCGCAAATCAATTCGGGCTTGCGCTGGGTTTACGCGAATGTGAAAGAACAAAAGCGACTTGTGTTTGAAAAGCACGGGGAAAAAGCTTAGATCAGCTCAAACCACTGGGCGAATGTGAGGGTAAAATGGGTAGTTTTTCAATCTGGCACTGGCTTATCGTGCTTGCGGTCGTGTTGCTTCTCTTCGGACGCGGCAAAATTCCTGAGCTGATGGGCGATGTTGCCAAGGGTATCAAGAACTTCAAAAGCGGCATGAGCGACGAAGATGCTGCGGACGCCAATAATTCCAAGACCATTGACAACACGACAAGTGAGCCAGTGAATTCAGTCAAGGAAAAGACCAAGAAGTCTTGAACGGTAAGGGCGGGAGCCTTGCCCTGCGCGTGGCTGAATGGCCGCGTTGTGGCTGGAGCATGATAAATGTTTGATGTTGGTTGGTCGGAAATACTGGTCATCGCGGTCGTTCTGATTGTGGTTGTAGGTCCGAAAGACTTGCCCAAAATGCTGCGTGCGTTCGGCAAAGCGACGACTAAGTTTCGGGCAACTGCAGGTGAGTTTCGCAAGCAGTTTGATGAAGCTCTGAAAGAAGCCGAACTTGATGATGTTCGTGGCATTATAAATGATGCAAAGAGCCTCGACCCGCGCAATGACATACGCAAAGTATTCGATCCCGTCAGAACAATAGGCGAGGAAATACGCTCTACATTGAAAGATGCGACGGATACGGCGAAGGATAATGTGGCCATTCCCGACCCATCAGCGCCTGGTGCCACGCAGGCGCAACCTGTGGTGATGGAGCCATTGCCGCCTGTTGACGAGCCAAAGAAAAAGCCGAGGGCTGCGGCCAAGCCAAAGGCAGCCCCCAAACCCACGACGACCGCTAAACCCGCCAGCGCGGGGCCTGCAAAGGCAGTCGCTGTTAAGCCGGGCACAACAAAACAGACTGTCACAAAACAGACTGCTGCCAAAGCAGCCGCAGCGCCGGTCAAAAAGACGGCTAAGCCACGTGCCAAGAGCAGTGATACGGGGACGAAATCTTGAGCAATACCGACGATGAAATCGACAAGAGTTCAGCGCCGCTGATAGAGCATCTGATTGAGCTGCGCCGTCGTCTTATCTGGGCTCTGCTGGCTTTTTTCGTCGCGTTTCTGGGTTGCTTCCATTTTGGCAAGCAGCTTTTCAACCTGCTGGTTATTCCCTATCAATGGGCAGTGGGCTGGGCAGGATTTGATCCGGCAAAGGCGCAGTTGATTTACACCGCGCCACAGGAGTTTTTCTTCACGCAGGTCAAGATTGCCATGTTTGGCGGTATCGTCATTGCGTTCCCTGTTATTGCTTCTCAGATTTATAAATTTGTCGCGCCCGGCCTCTACAAGAATGAGCGCATGGCCTTCTTGCCGTTTTTGATCGCCTCACCAATTCTGTTTCTCATGGGCGGCGCTCTGGTCTACTTTTTCTTCACGCCGATGGTTATGTGGTTCTTCCTTGCCATGCAGCAGACCGGCGGGGCCGGTGAAGTGCAAATTTCCTTGCTGCCCAAGGTTTCCGAATATCTCAGCCTTATCATGACGCTGATATTTGCATTCGGACTAGTTTTTCAGTTGCCGGTCGTGACAACCCTTTTGGCCCGGGTTGGGTTGGTCGGCTATGAAGGTCTCAGATCAAAGCGCAAATATGCGATTGTGATTGCCTTCATTGTTGCCGCGGTGATTACCCCGCCCGATCCTGTCAGCCAGATCGGTCTTGCGCTTCCCACCATCCTTCTCTACGAGATTTCCATCTGGATGGCGCGTCTGATCGAGAAAAAGCGTGCGGCTGAGACAGAAGCACAGTCGAGCGAAATCTCGTCCTGACACTCTCCAGTTCGCCGGGGTTCGCCCCATAAGATATAATTGTTCCAGTACGGCTTTACTCTCATGCATGACATTAAATGGATCGTCCAGAATCCGCAGGCTTTCGACGCCGCAATGGCCAAGCGCGGAATGGAGCCGATTTCGTCACGCTTGATAGAGCTTGACGAAAAGCGGCGGCAATCCATTGCAAAATCTCAAGGGCTTCAGGAGCGTCGCAATGCCGCTTCCAAGGAAATTGGCAAGGCGATGGCCGCCAAAGATCAGGTAGCGGCCGATCAGTTGAAGGCGGAAGTCGCCGACATCAAGCAAGCGCTGATTTCTGCAGAAGAGGAAGAGCGCCAGCTAGAGCGCGCGCTCAATGAGGCGCTTGAAGTGCTGCCCAATATTCCGCTGGATAGTGTGCCTTTGGGCAAGGATGAAAGTGGCAATGTGGAAACGCGCCGCGTCGGCCATCTGAAGAACTTTTCGTTTGAACCGAAAGAACATTTCGAAATAGGCGAGAAGCTTGGATATATGGATTTTGAGCGGGCTGCGCGACTGTCCGGCAGCCGTTTTACCGTATTGAAGAGCCAGCTTGCGCGGCTGGAACGGGCTCTTGGTCAGTTCATGTTGGACATGCACACGACGGAGCATGGCTATATGGAGGTCAATCCGCCGCTATTGGTCAATGACGATACGCTTTATGGCACCGGGCAATTGCCGAAATTTGCCGAAGATCTCTTCAAGACCACTGACGGCCGCTATCTCATCCCCACTGCCGAGGTGCCGCTGACCAATCTGGTGCGCGACGAGATTCTCGATATTCGCGATCTGCCGATCCGTATGACCGCGCTGACCGCTTGTTTCCGTTCCGAGGCAGGTTCCGCTGGACGCGATACGCGCGGCATGCTGCGCCAGCACCAATTCATGAAGGTGGAACTGGTTTCGATCACCGATGCGGAACGCGCTGTCGAAGAGCATGAACGCATGACTGCCTGCGCGGAAGAGGTGCTTAAGCGCCTTGATCTGTCATTCCGTACCATGACGCTTTGCACCGGCGATATGGGGTTCGGCGCGCAAAAGACCTATGATCTGGAAGTTTGGCTTCCGGGACAGAAATCCTACCGCGAAATTTCAAGCTGTTCTGTTTGCGGTGATTTTCAAGGCCGGCGGATGAATGCCCGTTACCGGCCAGAGGGCGAGAAATCCACCCGTTTTGTCCACACATTGAATGGTTCGGGCACTGCTGTTGGCCGCGCTTTGATTGCAGTTGTCGAAAATTATCAGAATGAAGACGGCAGCGTTACAGTTCCTCAAGCACTTGTGCCTTATATGGGTGGGCTGACACGGATCGAAAAAGCGGCTTAAACAAACGGGGTAGGGCGATGCGGATTCTCTTGACCAACGATGACGGAATTCATGCGGAAGGTCTGAGTGTTCTTGAACGTGTCGCCCGCCAGCTTTCTGACGATGTTTGGGTCATTGCGCCTGAGACGGACCAGAGTGGACTTGCTCACTCGCTGACGCTTTCCAACCCATTACGGCTGCGTAAGATTGATGACCGCCATTTTGCAGTGAGCGGCACGCCGACCGATTGCGTCATCATGGGCGTCAAGCATGTGATGCCCGAGCCACCAGATCTTGTGCTTTCCGGCGTCAACTCCGGATCAAATACTGCAGATGACGTAACTTATTCGGGTACGATCGCCGCAGCCATTGAAGGCACGTTGCTGGGGATCAAATCCATCGCTTTATCACAAGAGTATAATCTCAACGGTGGCGCTCGCGTCCTGCCATGGGAGATTGTGGAAGAGCGCGCTCCGGATGTGCTTCGAAAAGTGCTTGGTGTTGAATTGAGCAAGGGCGTTCTCGTCAACATCAATTTCCCCAGTTGCCAGGCTTCCGAGATCGCAGGCACCCGCGTGACGGTACAGGGAAAGCTTTCGCACGGGTTGACGATTGAAGAGCGTCACGATGGACGCGGTTTGCCCTATTACTGGCTTCGATATGGACGGGGTAAGGATGTGCCTGCCGAAAACAGCGATGTCGCTGCGATCCGCAACAACTACATTTCCATAACGCCATTGCAGCTTGATCTGACCGCGCATGAGATGCGAGCCGTTCTTGAGGAAACATTTATATGAAACCGGCCATGTCCGAGCGTGAAGGTTTTGCGGCTTTTGTGCTGCGTATGCGCAGGTTGGGCCTAAGCGACCAGAGATTGATGAGCGCTCTTGAAGCCACGCCTCGCATGAGTTTCGTGAGCGGTAACCTTGGCAATGTCGCTTATAGTAAGGGTGTATTGCCTATTGAGTGCGGAGAATTCATTGAAGGCCTGGACCTCCAGGCTCAGTTGATCAAGGCGCTCGAGCTGGAACCATCGCACCGGGTTTTGGAAATTGGAACGGGTTCCGGTTTTACCGCCGCAGTCATGGCCCGGCTTTCAGGACGTGTCCTATCACTTGAACGCTATCGCACACTGGTTGAGCTTGCGCAGCAGCGTCTTCAGGCTTTGAAAATTGAAAACTGTATTATCAAACATGCAGATGGGCGGTTGGGGCTCGCAAGCGATGGCCCCTTTGACCGGATCATCGTCTGGTCTGCGTTCGACGCTATGCCAAGGCATTTTGTCGATCTCCTTTCCTCCAACGGTATTCTGGTGGCGCCTATCGGCCCTGTTGACGGGGAGCAGACAGTTGCACGTCTAACAAAGATTGGCAGCCGTTTTGACCAGCAGGAGTTGATGCGCGTAAGGTTCCTGCCCTTGGCCGAAGGGGTTTCCTCGGCGCTTTAACCTGACTGCGGCCGAGCCAAGCGTTTACGAGCTTGGTGAATTTTTTGCAAATTTTCGAAAGTTTTAACGGTCGGGTAACATTAACGCGATCTAATGCGTCTAATATTCTTGTATGAGTACGGACGGGATTAAGCGATGCGTTTGAGTACACTAGACAAAGCGTCACGGCGGTTGGCTCTCAATGCCGCCATTCTCACAGTTGCCGGCATTGCTGCCGGTTGCAGCTCCGGGGTGTCACGTTTCTCCAGTGCAGATTTCAGCTCTGGTTACAGTGATAACCAGAGATCGATCATGCAGACCCAGAACAGTGGTTCGGTGGCGCCGGTCGATTCAACCTATACTGCTTCGGTCAATAATGCGCCGATCCGCTCATCGGGCGGTGTTCAGCGCGGTAGTCTGCCGCCCGTTGGCAGCCAAAGCGCTTCTTCATTGCCTCCGGTTTCCTCGCAGCCTTCGCGCCCGGCTCTCGCTCCCGTTGCGAACAATGCGCCAGCACGTCAGCAGCAGGTCGCCATGGCGGCACCCATGCAGACAGCGCCCGCAGGGTCTGCAACTTTGAAGACACCAGATGGACGCGAAGCCAGAATGCCTGCCGCTACTGCGCCCGCGCAGGCCGCAGCAAAACCCATCACGACTTCAACGGCAAGCGGCACCTATAAGGTTCAATCCGGCGATACGCTTCATGCCATTTCGCGCAAGACAGGCGCGAATGTCGATGCGATCAAGCAAGCCAATAATATGCAGGACGGAACAGTCCGTCTCGGGCAATCGCTGATCATTCCGCCATCCAATTCATCGCTGGCACAAAATGTTGCCAATACGATGAAGCCCAAGGGCGGCACTGACCAGGTGAAAACTGCTGCTACTCCGCCTGTCGAACAGCCTAAGGTTGTTGCAAGCGCACCTGCTGCTCCTGCGCCTGCTACAGCCGCCGCCGGATCGGAAGCCAAGCCCTATACCCCGCCGCAAGCGAGTGAAAAGGCTGCGGGTGAAGCGGAGAAGGAAGTCGCATCAATTCCATCGGCTTCGGGTGCATCGCAATTGCGCTGGCCTGTACGGGGCCGCGTTGTCGCCAATTACGGCAAAGGTAGCGACGGCATAGACATTTCGGTTCCGGAAGGCACCCCAATCAAGGCCGCCGAAAGCGGTGTCGTGATCTATTCGGGCGATGGACTGAAGGAATTCGGCAATACGGTTCTGGTCCGCCATGATAATGGCTTGGTCACCGTTTACGGCAATGCGAGCAAGCTGAACGTTCAGCGCGGCCAGAAGGTCAAGCGTGGCGAAGAACTGGGCGCATCCGGTATGACTGGCAATGCCACAACGCCGAAGCTTCACTTCGAAGTTCGCAAGAATTCGACGCCTGTCGATCCTACAAAATATCTCGAACTCTAGTTAGTTCATTGATTTCCAAAAAAGCCCGTATTGTTTCGATATGGGCTTTTTTTATTTTAAAGCTTCTTACCAAGACGCCCGGCAAGATCCTGTATGAACTGCCACGCAACGCGACCGGAGCGCGCGCCACGCGTGGTTGACCATTCAAGTGCCTGCGCATGAAGCTGATCTTTTTTCATAGCCAGATCAAAATGTGCGGCGTAGCCGTCGATCATTGCAAGATAATCATCTTGGCTACACTTGTGAAATCCAAGCCAAAGGCCAAAGCGGTCCGATAGAGACACCTTTTCTTCTACGGCTTCCGATGGATTGATGGCTGTTGAACGCTCGTTCTCGATCATATCCCGCGGGAGCAGATGGCGGCGGTTCGATGTCGCATAAAAAATCACATTGTCCGGGCGGCCTTCGACACCGCCCTCGAGCGCGGCTTTCAATGATTTGTACGACGTATCATCATGGTCGAAAGAAAGATCATCGCAGAACAGGATAAACAGGTAGGGCGTATTCTTGATGATGCCCATCAAGGCTGGCAGGCTATCAATGTCTTCGCGGTGAATTTCAATGAGTTTGAGCGGGTGAGCGGCGGCCGGAGCTTCAACATTTACCGAAGCGTGCACGGCTTTCACAAGCGAAGACTTGCCCATGCCGCGCGCACCCCAAAGCAGAACATTATTTGCCTGCATGCCATCGGCAAACCGTTTGGTATTATCAAAGAGAATGTCGCGGACTGTATCGACACCTCTGATCAAGGAAATGTCGACGCGATTGACCTTATTGACGGGATCGAAACCGAGACGGGAAGGGTTCCATACAAAACAATCGGCAATTTCCAGATTGACAGGCTGCGGGGTTGGCGGCGCCATGCGCTCTAGCACAGCAATCAAACGGTCAAGTTTTTCGCTCAGCAATTCCTCAATCATACCAGACATGCCCTTACATTCTTCAGTTTGAACGTCACTATCATGTTGACTGATAATGGAAAAGCAGTCGTGGTGGTTTTGTACTGTTGCTTTTGCCAGCTTAAACATTGTATTGCGCTGGTTCTGACTGTTTCAAATTTGATCTATCTGGAGGTTCTATGTTCGTAACTCCCGCATATGCACAGGCAACGGGTGCCGGTGGCGCTCCGGAAATGCTGATGAGCATTCTTCCCTTCATTTTGATCTTCGTGATCATGTATTTCCTGATCATCCGCCCGCAGCGTACAGCCGCGAAGAAGCGTGAAGAGCAGCTGAAGAATATTCGCCGCGGCGACACCATTATTACCGGTGGTGGTTTTATCGCCAAGGTTACGAAAGTTTATGAAGACACTGGTGAGCTCGACGTTGAAATCGGTGATGGCGTAAAGGCTCGTGTTCTTCGTGGCATGGTTGCAGATGTTCGCGTTAAAGGCGAACCGGTTGCCGACAACAAGAAATAAAGCTTAAGTGATGGGCGGCCCTGGAGCCGCCCTTCTGATTCTTGAGGTTGCGACCGTATGCTTTACTTTAGCCGCTGGAAGACTGTTCTCATCTGGACTGTGGTCCTTGCCGGACTGATACTTTCGCTTCCCAATGCCTTTACGCAGAGCCAGCTGGACAGTTTGCCGGACTGGCTACCCAAGAAACAGCTTGCTCTCGGGCTTGATCTTGAAGGCGGCTCACGCATGCGCCTGCAGGTGGATAAAGAACATCTGCCTGATACCGATGCCACCGTTGCAGTTCTTACGCGCCGTCTCAGCGAGCTTGGCTACGCCAACCCGCATGTTGTGACTGAACGCAATGGCCGGGTGTTGATTGAAGTGCCTGGTCTTTACGATTCCCAGCTACTCAAGGACATTCTAAGTCTCACAGGCGAATTAAGTTTCCGCATGGTCGATTCTTCCGTGCCGGTGCAGCAGGCGATAGACGGCACGCCGCCCGAAGGCGATGAGGTAGTCTACTCTTTTGACGATCCGCCTGTTGCCTATCTCGTCAAAAAAGAGCCGCTCGTTACCAACGAGAATTTTGTCGATGCACAAGCGGGAATTGACACGGCCACGCAGCAGCCGGTGATTACATTCCACCTCGACAGTGTCGGTGCGGATCGCTTCTCCAAGGCGACAAAAGCCGGTATCGGACAGTCATTCGCCATTGTTCTCGATAATCAGGTTCTCTCGGCTCCTGTTATTCAGGAAGCGATACCCGGAAATACGGGGCAAATTGCCGGAAATTTCGATCTTTCAGGTGCCAGCAATCTCGCACTCGTCATGCGCGCCGGTTCGCTGCCTGCCAGTGTAACTGTCATTGAAGAGCGCACCGTGGGTACTGACCTTGGTGCTGCCTCCGTCTCCTACGGGAAAATCGCTGCCCTTGTTGGCGCAGCATTGGTTATCCTGTTCATGCTTTTGACTTATGGGTTGCTGGGTGTGATCGCCAGCATTGCTCTGGTTGTGAACGTCATTCTCATCTTGGCCGTCCTGACATTGTTCGGTGCGCCGCTCACGCTTGCCGGCGTTGCCGGTATCGTTCTCACCATCGGAATGGCTGTCGATTCCAATGTACTTATTTATGAGCGTATTCGCGAGGACAGGCGGGCTGGTTTCTCGGTTATCCAGGCTATAGATTCGGGCTTCGCCCGTGCTCTTGCGACTATTGTCGATGCCAATGTCACGACATTGATCGCAGCTCTGGTCCTCTTCACACTTGGCAGCGGCCCCGTGCATGGATTTGCGCTGACGGTTACTATCGGCATTGTCACGACATTGTTCACCACGTTCACTTTGACCCGATTGCTTGTTTCGGTTTGGGTGCAACGCTCCAAGCCAAAAGAAGTACCTGGCGCGCTGCTCAAGCTTGTTCCTTACAATACCAAGATCGCCTTCATGAAGCTGCGGAGTTTGACGCTGGGCTTTTCCGCCCTTTCAAGCATTGCAGCGATTGCGCTTTTCCTGATCATCGGGATGAATTTCGGCATTGATTTCAAGGGTGGAACGATGGTCGAAATGCAATCGTCGGAAGGTGCAATCGATCTTGATGACGTCTACAGCCGCCTCGATGAACTCAATATCGGTGACGTGAAGATCGAACGCTTCAAATCCGACGACCGGGCGTTGATTACTGTGGGAAGTCAGGGCGAGGGCGAAGATGCGGAACAGACCGTGGGCGTCAAAATCCGCGGCGAGTTTCAGGACGAGTATAATCTTCCACGGGTAGACGTCATTGGGCCGTCCGTATCATCGGAATTGTCTCAAGCAGGCATTTTGGCTGTGGGCCTTTGCCTCGTCTTGATCTTTGCCTATGTCTGGTTCCGATTTGAGTGGCACTTTGCTCTCGGTGCTATTCTCGCAACGATCCACGATGTGCTGCTTCTGCTTTTGATGTTCATTGTCTTCAAGATGGAATTCAATCTCTGGAGCATTGCCGCCTTGCTGGCGATTGTTGGCTATTCGCTGAACGATACAGTGGTCATTTATGATCGGGTACGCGAGAATTTGCGCAAATATGGCAGCAATGTTTCGCTGTCCAGCATATTGGATGCGTCTATTAATCAAACGCTATCACGTACCATTCTCACGTCTCTGGCGACCTTTCTGGCCCTCATTGTGCTTTACCTCTATGGCGGCGATGACGTGCGTTCCTTCGCGTTGACCATCGGTGTGGGCATTATTGTTGCGACATACTCCTCGATCTTCGTTGCTGGCCCGCTATTGATGCTCTTCGGGCTGAAGGGCCGCGACGTCATGGATGAGCAGCATCCTGCGCCAATTACCGACGAAAGCAGGATTTAAAAGTGGCAAAAGGCATAGAGATTAGGGATGCGCATTTTCCAGGGCGCGCACCCATTGACGCTTATGGCAATGGCGGTTTTCGGTTTGCCGATATGTCACATCGCGGCTCGATCCTGTGCCTTCCTTCCGGGATACATGGCTGGGAGCCAAAAACACCGCCCGTACCGACTGCGACTGATTTGGCCCTAGTTCTCGAACAATCTGCGGAAATTGAAATCCTGCTGGTCGGCACTGGTACAGAACTGCGCCGTTTGCCGGAAGAGTTGCGGGAAATATTGCGCAAGCACCGTATTTCATCCGATCCGATGAGCACCGGCGCGGCGGTGCGTACCTATAATGTGCTCTTGGCTGAAAACCGCGCCGTGGCTGCGGCGTTGTTTGCGGTGGATTAATTCTCCGGTCCGGCTATATCTCACCCCATGAATGTCAATGAAACTCACTGCATCCAGTTGCTGCGGGACGCCGATCCTGATCGCTATCTGTCTGTCTTATATGCACCGGAAGTCAAGCGGGGCGCTTTAGCGGCTCTTTACGCGTTTAATGTCGAAATCGCGCGGATTCGCGATTTGATTCACGATCCTTTGCCGGGCGAAGTGCGGCTGCAATGGTGGCGCGATCTGATCAATGGCACAGAGCATGGTGCAGCAGCAGGTAACCCGGTTGCCGCCGCCCTTGTGGATACTATTCAAACATACAATCTGCCCCATGCGGCTTTCGACAATTATTGCGAAGCGCGGATTTTTGACTTTTACGATGATCCCATGCCGAGCCGAAATGATCTGGAAGGTTATTGCGGAGAAACGGCTTCAGCCATGATCCAGCTTGCATCGCTGATCCTTGACACGGAGCAGGCGGCAAAGCATGCCGATCTTGCAGGACATGCCGGTGTTGCCCAAGCCATCACAGGACTTTTGCGGAGTTTGCCGTTACACCGCCGTCGCGGCCAAGTTTATATACCTGCTGATGTACTTAGCGCTGTGGGGTGTACCTCGCAGGTCCTGCTGGATGGCACTGACCGGCAAGCGACCGAGCGTGCTGTCGCGGCCATGATCGCGCTGGCTGAGGATCATTTTTCCAAATTTCAGGCAGGTTCTAAAGGATTGCCGAAATCTTTGCGCCCCGCTTATCTGCCCGTTTGGCTGACGCCGGTCTACTTGAAGCGGTTGAAAGCAAAGGGTTTCGATGCGTCGACCGAGATCGCAGAAATCTCACCTCTGCGCCGCCAATGGACGGCGTTTAGAGCATCGATAGGTTAGATTATTCGACTTGGCTAAGACTGTTCTGTGTGCTTCGACAAGCTCACCGTGAGGAAGGTTGAGGTTTGCAGGGAGTAGTTCTGCTAACTCATAGCTATCTATGCAGCCCAGCCACCTTCCTCATGGTAAGCAATCCTGAGCTTGTCGAAGGGCGAACTACGCATGAAGCTCATGCCACCTTGTTCTAAATATCCAGCTCTTCAACAAAGGCAGCGCGATCCTGAATGAACCGGAAGCGCGCGTCAGGACGCGTTCCCATCAGATCGTCGACTGCAAGGCGCGTTTCATTGGCCCACTCTTCATCAATCTGAACGCGAAGCAGCGTGCGCTTCTTGCGATCCATCGTGGTTTCTTTGAGCTGATCGGCGCGCATCTCGCCCAGTCCCTTGAACCGGCCGATTTCGATCTTTCCACGACCCGTGAAAAGCGTCTTCATCAACTCGTCCTTATGCGCGTCGTTGCGCGCATAGGCCACTGTTCCGCCTTGAGCGATGCGGTAAAGTGGCGGGACGCCAAGGAACAAATGGCCATTGCGGATAAGGTCGGGCATTTCCTGATAAAAGAATGTGATCAAGAGCGATGCGATATGAGCGCCGTCAACGTCAGCATCGGTCATGATGATGATGCGATCATAGCGCAGATCTTCATCGCGATATTTTGACCGGGTACCGCAGCCAAGCGCTTGTATAAGATCGCTAATCTGCTGGTTGGCCGTCATTTTTTCCCGGCCGGCGCTGACAACATTCAAAATCTTGCCGCGCAACGGCAGAACAGCCTGCGTCGCACGATCCCGCGCCTGCTTTGCGGAACCGCCAGCGGAATCACCCTCAACGATAAAGAGTTCTGCACCGAGCGCTCCGGTTTGACTGCAATCAGCCAGTTTGCCCGGCAGACGCAGTTTTTTCACCGCTGATTTACGGTTGACCTCTTTTTCCTGACGGCGTTTTACCCGCTCTTCCGCGCGGTCCACCACCCAATCGAGCAGTTTCGATGCTTCTTGCGGCGATGCAGCAAGCCAATGGTCGAACGGGTCGCGAATGGCGTTTTCAACAAGGCGCTGTGCTTCCACCGTTGCAAGCTTATCCTTGGTTTGGCCGACAAATTCAGGTTCGCGAATAAAGACGGAAAGCATGGCAGCAGATGAAATCATCACGTCGTCCGTAGTGATGATCGATGCCCGCTTGTTGTTCGTCAGTTCCGCATAGGCTTTCAACCCACGGGTGAGGGCGATGCGGAGTCCCGCTTCATGAGTTCCACCTTCGCCTGTGGGAATGGTGTTGCAATAGGAGTTGACGAACCCATCGCCGCCATACCAGGCAACCGCCCATTCCATTGATCCATGCCCGCCGGATTTTTCCGTCTTACCGGCAAACATTTCGCGGGTAACTTGAAAATCCTTGCCCAGCGAAGCAGCCAGATATTCTTTCAGACCTCCGGGAAAATGGAAAACTGCTTTGTCCGGTGTCGGATCCTTGGGATCGAGCAGCGAGGGAGCGCAACTCCAACGAATCTCAACGCCGCCAAACAAATAAGCCTTGGAACGGGCCATCTTGTACAGGCGCGCGGGATCGAACTTTGCTTCCTGCCCGAAGATTTCTGCATCCGGATGGAAAGTTATGCGCGTGCCACGACGGTTTTGCACCTCACCCACTTCTTCAAGCGGGCCAAGCGCTATGCCGCGTGAGAAACGTTGGCGATAAAGGCGTCGATTTCGCGCAACTTCTACCTCAAGATGGTCGGAAAGCGCGTTGACCACTGATACACCGACACCATGCAGACCGCCGGATGTTTCATAGACTTTGGAATCAAACTTACCGCCCGCATGCAATGTCGTCATGATGACTTCGAGGGCGGACTTATCCTTGAACTTCGGGTGAGCATCGACCGGGATACCACGACCATTATCCGTTACTGACAGATAGCCGTTTTCATCCAGATCAATGTCAATAAAATTGGCATGACCGGCAACGGCCTCATCCATGGAATTGTCGATGACTTCAGCAAAAAGGTGATGCAGCGCCCGCTCATCCGTGCCACCGATATACATGCCGGGGCGACGCCGAACCGGCTCCAGACCTTCGAGAACCTCAATGTCCGACGCGTTATAATTACCGCTCGTTTCCGGAACGGCACGCGCAGGAGCGCGAGCCGGAACTGGCTTGGTCGGCGTAACAGGCAAAGCCGCAGCAACCTGTGAAGGTGCTTCGGTTTTTTGGGCCGGTGCTATTGCTTCCTGCCGCTCGCGTGCAGTCTTCACGATTGCTGAAAATAGGTCGTTAGTATCATCCATGGCAGGCCAGTATTTTATGGTTTCGAATCACTTTTAATCTTTGCATGGTTCCGGTTTAAACGCGATGGGCGTTCGCCATATGTTCCAAGGTTCGCCGCTGAACATAACGGTGAATCCCCATATTTTACGCTGCTTTGAGCGCTGCTATACGATCTTCCAGATTGGAAATCCGATTGCCGAGTTTTTCATGATGGTTCTTGAGTATGCTTATTTCGGCATTGATGGTCGCCGCATCTTCAGCGGTATCCACAGGGGCCTGACCAATACCGTGCATCAACCATGTTGGCGTAACACCGAGAAACCCGGCAAGCATGACAAGCCTATTGGCCCGCGGCTCTGACCGGTCCGACTCCCATGCAAGGATTGTCTGGGTCTTGACGCCAATGCGCTCGGCAACTTGCGAAACACTCATGGATTTGGCATCGCGAGCCCGTAGCAGCCGTCCACCCATGGTGTCCATGTCAGGCGTTTCGGTCATGATATTCGAGCGAAAATTCATGGAATTCTCCAGTTTTTCTTATTTTTTCAGTCTTGGGAGGGCTCGTTGCACCATTTACGGCCCCAAAAGTCAAATTTTGCAGCTATTGCGCGAGATTGTTTAGGCGCCGAGATTGCTTTTTCTGGTGGAGCAGATATGCCAAAATTCCTACCAGCGGACTTTCTTCAGAAAGGTATTGGCGATGGAAAATACGACCTCACAACAGGTGCGGGGCGTTTCTGCGATGGCTGCCGCCATGTTCTTCCTGCCTATGATGGACGCTATAGCCAAATGGCTTTCGGTCTTTGACAGCCTGCCGCCTGCAACAGCTACGCTTTTCAGGTTTGTTGTCCAAACCATTTTGACCATGATGATCATTGTGCCCATGACGGGCTTCAAATCCCTGATACCTGTGAAACTGTGGGGAAATCTGTTTCGCGGCTTCCTTATGGGTATTGGCAGCCTGTGCTTTTATGCAGCCGTCAAATATATGCCGCTCGCAGACGCAATGGCGGTGTTTTTCGTTGAGCCACTGATGTTGACCGTCTTGTCGGCGCTTATTCTAAAGGAGCAAGTTGGTTGGCGACGCCGGGTTGCAGTGGCAATAGGCTTCATTGGAACATTGATCGTCATACAGCCAAGCTGGGAGCTGTTTGGGTGGGTATCGTTGCTGCCGCTTGGAACAGCAGCGGTCTTTGCAATCTACCTTATCCTCAATCGCCGCTATGGCACTGTCGATACGCCGCTTGTGATGCAGCTTTATGCCGGGATTGGCGGAACGATTACCGTTTTGATTGCCCTCATACCTGCTGCATTTCTGGGTATTCAAGACATGACATTCGCCATGCCAGGAAATGCCATGTCGTGGTTTTTGCTGTTCATGATGGGATTGATAGCCACAATCGGACATCTCCTGATCACACATGCCTCACGACTTGCACCGGCTTCCCTGCTGGCATCATTCCAATATCTCGAAATTGTCATGGCAGTTCTCATCGGCTTATTGGTTTTCGGTGATTTTCCAACGCCGTCTAAATGGGTCGGGATCATCATCATCGTTGCATCAGGCGCCTATCTGATCTGGCGCGAGGGCAAGAAGCGAGAGACCACGGAACCGGCGTACAATTAATTGACAGCTGTTGAGCAAAGTTGTGTTTCACAATAGAAACAAAGATCTGTTGGGAGGTCTAAGTGTTTAAAAAAATTCTGATTGCCAATCGTGGTGAGATTGCGTGCCGCGTTATCAAGTCTGCACGGAAAATGGGAATTGCAACAGTAGCGGTCTATTCTGACGCTGATCGTGATGCTGTGCATGTTGAGATGGCGGATGAGGCCGTGCATATCGGACCAGCTGCGGCATCCGAAAGCTATCTCGTCCCTGAAAAGATTATCGCTGCTTGCAAGGAAACCGGGGCAGAGGCTGTCCATCCCGGTTATGGCTTTCTTTCCGAACGCGCCTCTTTTTGCGAAGAGCTGGAAAAGCAGGGCATTATATTCATTGGTCCGAAGCCCCGCGCGATCATCGCGATGGGCGACAAAATCGAATCGAAAAAATTTGCCAATGAGGCAAAGGTCAGCACTGTGCCCGGTTCACCCGATGTGATTATTGACGTTGCACATGCTGAACGGATCGCCGGAGAAATCGGCTATCCCGTCATGATCAAGGCTTCCGCTGGCGGCGGCGGTAAGGGCATGCGCATAGCCTGGAACAAGGCTGAAGTGCGCGACGGATTTGAACGCGCGACCTCGGAAGCGCGTAATTCCTTCGGAGATGATCGCATCTTCATCGAAAAGTTCATTGTCGATCCGCGCCACATCGAAATTCAGGTTCTTGCAGATAGCTTTGGCAATTGCATTTATCTTGGCGAACGGGAATGTTCCGTACAACGGCGCAACCAGAAGGTCGTCGAAGAGGCACCATCACCATTTTTGGATGAGGCAACTCGCAAAGCAATGGGCGAACAGGCTGTGGCGCTGTCCAAAGCCGTTGATTATCAGAGCGCCGGCACCGTCGAATTTATCGTAGACAAGGACCGCAACTTTTATTTCCTTGAGATGAATACACGCTTGCAGGTGGAGCATCCTGTAACTGAGCTGATTACCGGCATCGATCTGGTTGAACAGATGATCCGCATTGCCGCTGGGGAAAAGCTTGCAATCAAGCAAAACGAGGTGAAGCTCAATGGATGGGCCGTTGAAAGCCGTCTTTATGCAGAAGATCCATATCGTAATTTTCTGCCATCAATCGGGCGGCTGACGCGGTATCGTCCGCCGCTGGAGGGTCCTGTGGGCAAAGCTGTCATCCGGAATGATACGGGCGTGACGGAAGGGTCCGAAATTTCGATGTTCTATGATCCTATGGTGGCAAAGCTTTGCACCTGGGCACCGACACGGCTGGAAGCTGTCGATGCGATGGCCGATGCGCTCGACAATTTTGTCGTCGACGGAATTGAGCATAATATTCCATTTCTCGCGGCGCTGATGCAGCACCCCCGCTGGAGGGAAGGCAGGCTTTCAACGGCTTTTATCGCCGAGGAATTTCCGGACGGGTTCCAGCCGATATCCCCAACCGTAGATGACCTTGATGTTCTGGCGGCAATTGGACTTTCTGCCGAGCTTGTACGCAAAGAGCGCCTGGACCGTCTGGGTGACCGCCTGCGCCCGCATTCCGGCAGGATTCACGCGGAATGGGAGGTGCGGATTGGTGACGATTATGTGCCGGTGATTATTCGCAGCAGCGCAGCCAAACCTCCCGTCAAGCTTGAACTCTCCTTGCGGGGTGGGGACTTTGTCACCGTTCGTAGCGATTGGCGTCCGGGGGAGGCCGTTTGGGATGGCTATGTCAACGAGCGCCCTGTCAAAGCCCAGTTGCGCCCCGTTTCCAACGGTATGCGAATTGACTGGAAGGGCATGTCGGTCATCGCCCATCCCATGCAAAAGCATGTTGCGGCGCTGGAAAAGCTGATGCCGGTCAAGATTCCGCCGGACACGTCAAAATTGTTGCTTTGTCCTATGCCGGGATTGCTCGTCTCGGTAAATGTGAGTGCTGGGCAGGAGGTCAAGGCGGGCGAAACACTTGCTATCGTTGAAGCCATGAAGATGGAGAATGTGTTGCGCGCCGAGCGCGATCTGACCGTCTCCGTGATCAATGCAAAGCAGGGCGACAGCCTTGCCGTGGACGCTGTCATTATGGAGTTTGACTAAGCCGGCTCGATAGGGCCAAAGACGCTTTCAAAAGATTCTAGCAGCGCGCGGTCGAGATCATACATTTCGACCGGCAACCCCAGATCAACAAGGCTGGTGACGCCATGGCCGCGCACGCCACACGGAACAATTCCGTCAAAATGTGACAGCTCCGGCTCGACGTTGATGGAGATGCCGTGAAAACTGACCCATTTACGCAAACGAATGCCAATGGCGGCGATTTTGTCTTCCGCAGGCGAGCCATCTGCCAGCGCTGGGCGTTCCGGTCTGCTCACCCAAACGCCGACGCGATCTTCACGCCGTTCGCCCTTCACATTGAATGAAGCGAGCGTGAAAATGATCCATTGTTCGAGCGCTGTCACGAATGCACGGATATCTTCGCGCCGCTTTTTCAGGTCCAGCATGACATAAACCACGCGCTGGCCAGGTCCGTGATAAGTATATTCGCCGCCACGACCGGTTGCATAGACCGGGAAGCGGTCGGTTGCCAGCAGGTCTACCTCCTTGGCGCTTGTGCCGGCCGTGTAAAGCGGTGGATGCTCGACGAACCAGACCAGTTCGGACGCTGTTCCATCTCTGATGGCTGCGACGCGTTCTTCCATGAAGGCGAGGGCGAAATCATAATCAGTGAGGCCGTCGGCAACTGCCCATGCCACCGGCGATGATCCCTCGAGGGGTAAAAAGGCGGGAGCGAGTTCATCGCGGCTGGACTTCATAGAGCGGATAATTCCAATTAAGACTGCCTGTCATGCTCCGCGCGCGGAGATCAAGGATGGGTCCCGCGCATATGGACTTTTTCGCGGGTTATTTCCAGTGGGATGCGACAAGAGCGGCTTTTTGACAAGTTTATGAAAAACTATCTGAGATAAAGCGTGATAGGGCTTGTTTCCCGGAAACCTATTTGCTACTAGCGCCAAGCCGACATGTTCGGCTTCTACCACAGTGCGGTCGTGGCGGAATTGGTAGACGCGCAGCGTTGAGGTCGCTGTGTCGCAAGACGTGGAAGTTCGAGTCTTCTCGACCGCACCATATACTTTTCCAAGTATTTGATTATAAAGCAGAATACGGCGCCCATCGGGCGCCGTATTGCTTTTTGTGCATGTGGTCTGTCGCACAGACTTGGCGAGGCTTGCAACGCCTGCAGCAATATAGGCCTCAATCCATACGGTGAATCGATCGGCTATAATCACCGTCGCTACAATCGAGATAAGGAAAACGGCGGCTGGGATAGATATCGAGGTCAGCGGCATTTTTTAACAAGGCAGACGGTCGTACCCAAATAATTCAAAGTCACGGAAAAACAGGGAGTTGATCTTTTCAATAGATTTCTTGTCCATTCGGTTAATGTATCGATAGCTGAATGGATTTTCAGAAGCTGCCCCCTCCAAATCTACAACGTTTGCGTTGCGCGCCTCTGTTACTATGCCCACCTTCGAACAAAAATCAGAAAAGTCTTTTTCAAAGTGTTCGACGCGGCCGATAAAGTTCGCAAATTGTGTTTGGTTTATATGGGTCCAATAGTGGCCGGGATGCAGTGGGAAATTGGTGTTATATCCAATCTCGTAAATTTGATCCTCAGTCACGCTGGCTAGCCACTTGTCGAAGTCAAAGTCTGCCGCCTGAAGCTGTCGGTGATTCTCGTCCAATTGTTTCATGACCAGCGTTCTGATCCACTCTGCTGCATAACTATATGAAGGCTGCGTTCGAATGTCTTCCTGCAGCTGACGAAATCCCGAATAGACACGATCATAAGGGTTTCGAACGAAAGACCCAATGAAATAGTTTAACTTGCTTTCCGGTAAACAGGCAAAATCTGCACATGTCATGTGCTGGTGGACAATTCTATTCAAAGTGGGGTTGAAACTGAAAAAAGCGCTGTATGGACTCTCGTTGTAACCAGAAAGTCTGGCAACCATGGTTTGGCTTGCTGTTTTCCATGGCAGAAGCATGCAAAACTTCTTTGAATGAGAGATTATCATCTTTGATCTTTCACATAAATCCTGCGAAAGCTATGATGTGAGGTTGCAATAAATACAACTATAAAGTTCATCCCGGTGTGTAGATAAACTTAGAATTGAGAGCGGCTTGCGTTTTTGCAACATCATACAGCGCATTATAAATGACTGCTGATTCCTGCCTATCTCGGGCTAATGGGAGAAATCCAAAGGAAGCGCAATTGGCGACAACTCAATCAAGTCGACAATATCTAGGTCCGCACAAGTTGAGCAAACATATCAATCTCACCCGGAGGCGTTTTCGTGACTACACCTAGGTTGTAAGGAATAAGGTTTTCGTCAATGAGAGTCTGGATTTCGTCATAAAAAGTCTCTGTTGTGAAGACCCAGCAATGAGCATCGACATAATCGCTAATAGATTTTCTTGCCATTTCAATCGAATATTCAAGCGTGTGAACAAGGGAGCCGTTTCTCTCGTGCCAGCGATAGTAATCGAACACCTGAATCGGTGATGGCTTCGTTTGACGTAGTATATTGGCTGCGAAAAAGTCCTTTTGTTCAGAAATGGAACGTCTGCTGTCGAAAGTATGCTCCTTATTAGGAACAATCAGTGACAAGATGCCGCCTGGTTTCAAAACATGTCCAATATCCTGAAGCCAGGAAATAATGTCAGGGACATGTTCGATTACGTGGGATGCAATCACATAGTCAAACTTCAAACTGTCCGGCACAACATCTCGCAAATAGCCACCATTTGTCACGAAATCAACATCAACAATACTATTGATGTCCACCGTTGGCGTGTTTACGTGATTTCGTCGCAAATCCGCCGTAGAGCAGTAGTCAGCATAAAAAACTTGGCCAGCAGCTGGCCTGGCAATTGGATTGTCCAACGCGCCGATTTCGAGGCCGACCATGCTCCGTTGGTCAATGTTTTGAAAGACTTGCTCTACTCTGGATAGTGTGCGGTCTATGATCAATTTGGTTTCTCCCCCTAAATGACCGCTAACACAGGTTGGTGTTTGGAAAAAGTGCTTTCTAACCTCTGCTGTTGCAATACAATCGACTTGAATGCGAGGCTTGACCAGAACGTAGAGGTAAAGCGGCAAGACGCTATCTCGACTGCCGACGGCAAGATTAACCGCCTTGTATTGTGCTGGTTTGTTTTTCATTGGTGCGCTGCCCTGCGGCGCCAAGGGCAAGTCGGCAATGGTAATTTGCAATGTATTGATGCTGTGGATGTCGCCGCCTACTTTCCATCTACTTCCAAAGCCAAGAAATATCAGAAGTACTCAAGCTTCCTTTCCCTGGCTAATTCCGGCGATAGCTCTTTTTCACAGCCTGCTTCCAGCAATGTCCAGCCTTGGGAGTGCAGTGCCATCGGTATGGCGCGCTCCAAAACATGGCCGTAAGTGCCATCCCGCTCACCACCCTCGCTTTCGAATTGCGCAAAGTCCACAGACTCCAAAATTTCGTTCGCACATTGGGAGCGAATCCAAAACATTGTTCCCGCGTAAAAGCCTAGATCGTCTGAGGTAGGGGTGGCATAACCTCCGCGCTCCATAAACTCGCATACTCGTCTTTCGTTTGCTCCCCAATATCCGAGGTCGCTGACGTAAGATCCTTGAGCGCCAATCATTGCCAATTTAGGGGAGGTTTCAAATTGCCGAATAATATCGTTAATACCGCCGAAATCTGGAAGTAATTGATCCAAGAGATCCTTACGCCACTTCTCGCCGAGTGGTGAATAAAGGCTACGTTTGCCATGTATCTTGAGGATAGGAATGTTGTCAGCTAATCCCAGAAGCCGAAGAGCAACGAAGAATGGTAATACATCTCGACCTTTGTTCTCTGTTGCTAATACGTTCAAATAAACTTTCTTTCGCTTCCATCTCGTCTTAAATGCGGAGAGTACGGACGGATTTGACGATGTGACATGGATTTCACAGCCATCGGGCAAGCGTTCGAGTTTTAATATTAGTTCGTCCACTACCTCTTCGTAGTGGCAATGACAAATGACAACTGCCGGCGGCTCTAGCTGTGACACCTGCATGGGCGCTCTGGCTGCTGTTGTAGCAGCTGCTAATGCGATTGCGGCCATGCGCGGCGTTTCGGCTAGCCGCAACGGATTCTTGACCAGGCGTTCATATTTTACAATTCCGCAACGATCCTCAATCTCTTCAGCGTAATCATGGGTAGGGTTGATACCTCTTTTGCGCTGTTCACTCGAGATACGACCGGAGAGGCCGCTTGTATCGACAAGCGACGAAAATGACACATTCAGATCATTCAGACAGTGCGTTAGACCAATTTCGTAAGCAAAAATAACGCTTAGGCGTGTGGGTTGCGGTCGCACGCCACTTAGAAATTCATGGAATAATCGCTGTGAAAAAACCTTTCGGTCGATAGCGAATAAATAGCTTTGTCCGTGCCTAATGATTTGTGACGAACAGGTCAAAAATGCCGCACCATCTTTTGCAGATAACAGCTTCGACAAACTGTCGGTGAACTTCTCCTCATCGGAAATAAAGTAGCTATCGTTTGTAAATAGAATTTTGTCGGCTCTAGCGTCTCCTTGAAGAACATCGAAGCCGACCGCATAGCTCATGAAATCGTAACCCACATTGTCACGGGCTATGACGGAAAAACCTAGCTGCTTGGCGGTCTCTGAATCTTGTTGTGATATCCCTGTTGAAACGACCACAGCTTTTTGGACGTGGGGCCTGATCGCAGTCAACAATTTGTGCCAATTTTTCGATCGCTCGCTATAAGGATCGAAATGGGCAATGATTGCATTCACAGCCATATCACCGCCCTCTGATTTTACGTATCATGCGATATAGGATCCGAGCTGCTCTATAAAATAGAGGACGATTTTTCAGTTTGTTTGCAATCACCCAGGCGAGCGGAACATCGGTTTCGATACGACGGGCTCTAAGAGATTGTATCTCGCTCAAGGCAGCCTTGTATTCGCTTTCTACACCCGTCAGGTATCTAAAGTTAGCGATGTCATAGGATTTTATAGCAGCTAATGCCCCCATAGTTGTATCGTGAGCAGGTATGTTTGTGGTATATCTCTCTACGTCGGCACCACGTCGAACCGCTTCCAAATGTTGGTGGCCATACTTCAAACATGGCTCCAAATGGGCGCCTTCCGCCCACTCGTTCCATGCATTGATAAAGACAAACTTTTCTTTATTTTGAGTATCCTCAAGTGTCTTCACACTTTGATTGCGTAGCCAAAACTCAAATAATTCGGGCGAAGAGTTTTTGAATATAAATGGGTCGTTTTGCCTCCTCGCTGTGTTGTCCCAAGAAGGCATAGTTCCATGAAAAAATAAAAAGTCATTGTGAACACGATCGATGGATGTGGACATCACCGCTCTATAGTCCATTATGTTGCCGCGAAACTCAGGATTAGTGAATTTCGGCATATCAGAAGCAAACGAATTTTGTAGATACTGGTGCGGCGGAAATTCTACAAGCGCATCACATCCCCAGTCGGAAGGATGAAAAATATCATAAAAGGCTACAGACGCTATGAATAAGCCCGGAAGTCCGGCAGCTTTCGCCTGTTTCCGCCAATGTGCAAAAGTTTTCTTAGAATCCGCGAGTATGTCCGGACGATAAACGATTATGAGGGGCAATCCGTCATAACGAATATACCGATCATCCTGCATGGTGGGGATGATGTCATCAATGATGCGATTGTCATTCTCTACACTGTGTTCGTTAGACAGCAAAACCTCATTGTTGCCGCCATCCCACCGCTTTGTCCAATTTTCGTTTGCCCAGCAAAAACAAAAGGGCATATCGATTTTGTTTTTTATAAAAGTATCAATCGGTTTTTCAAGGATACGACGGCCAGAAAACCAGTAATAGTAGAAACAGAACCCGTATATGCCGTATTCTTTGGCGAGCGCCGCTTGAGCGGCCAAAGTTTCCGGCATACGGAGGTCATAAAAACCCAGATCCTTCGGTATTTGCGGTTGGTAATGCCCCTCATAATTCGGTTTTGCCTTGGCAACGTTGGTCCATTCCGTAAAACCCGCGCCCCACCACTCTGAGTTTTCTTTTACAGGGTGGAACTGCGGAAGGTAAAAGGCGATAGGCTTGATCATGAATCTCAGCTTCTGATTACAACAACTTGAGCTGTATTGAAGGGCACTTTAACGCCTGTCAAACTTTAATTCATATCCACCAGTTCAGCACGTGAATTGCTGATATCATTGACGAGGAACGATTAACCTTGCGAGGAACTTTGCAGCTCCCTTCAAAAATGGGATTCTGTTGATGAGGCTATTGAACCGAATTGCAAGCCGCCATGTCGTGCTGGAATGAACGTTGTGAAGTTGCTCTCTCAAGCTATCGAGCGCATCTGACAATCTATTTATACGAGCCAATCTGGTTTCATTTTCTAATCGAGTGGTCTCAAGAGCATTGGCAAGCTTTTCGTGCTCTTCTTGCGCTAATTGCAGCGAGGACCGCAGTGAGTTGACTTCCACCTTATGACTGTGAAGATCTTGGGTGGTTGTTTCAAGCCGTGTATCGCGCTCTTTTAGATCGTTAGCACATGTGTCTAAATCATTTTGAGTTTTGCGGAGAAGGAACTCCTCATCAATTACCTGCCAGTCGCTTGCATCAAAAAATCCGTAATTCTCAACGTTAGAATCGATGGTTGTATTCGAGCAAACTGCTAGAAAGTACATTGGAGTAGCGGTGACGCCGTCAAATCTTTCCGTCCATTTCGGGACGTCTGCATAAGTCATCTTAAAGTCGTTGTTTGGCATTTTCCATTCTCCATGGCTGTCGATTTCAACGACGTGCGAGGATGCTCCCGAAAATTGGCCAAACAATTTGGTGTGCTTAAACGTATTGTTTAGCGCGTTCTGGAATTCGGAAAATGCTAATTCTTTCAGATGATATGGATTATCATAGTTGAAGCGATCGCTATAATTCTCCTTATTTGGAGTGGATATTATCAACAAGCCGTTGCTCTTCAGCACTCGCTGCAATTCATTGATTGCGGCAAGCGGGTCATCGACATGTTCTACTGTTTCAAAGCAGACGATTACGTCAAATGTGTCTGTATCGAAAGGCAAATGCGCAAGATCGCCAACTTCAAATTGAACATTGCGAATTTTCGCGTATTTGCGTTTCGCATAGGCAATCGCGTTGGCGGCAACGTCCATGCCAATGATGTTTTTTGCCTTCTCGGCCATAATGGCGGTGCCATATCCTTCGCCAGATGCAATGTCCAACACTGCTTTCCCGCGTATAAATTGGGTCGCAAATGCGTAGCGGGCTAAGTGCTCCGCCGCGATTCGTCCGCCCATGCCGGGTATATATCGCTCGCCATCGAACGGAAGCTCGATAATTTCTTCGACAGTTTGTTCAGCGTCACTTAAGTTATTGCTCTTAGGCATGGCGAAGTCCCCTATTTTTAGTTTTTGGTTGCCTGCCGGCACCTCTCAACGCATCAAGCGTAGAGAGAAACTGTAGATTTGCTGGCTCAAGCAACTTTCATCTTGTGGCGCGCTATAACGTTTTCGAGATACCCAAACAACTCAGCAGCCTGGTTGTCGAAACTTTGAATATTATCCTTATAGGGATTGGAATAGGTTTTGAGAAATTCTCGCTTCTGAATGACGTTTTCCATGGCGTTTTTCAAATGGATACTGTTATTTGAAATGGGGATAATGTCGCCATTTTCTCCAGGAACTATGTCTTCAGTTGCTCCCCCGGCTTCAGTTACAATCACCCAGACATCGCGTATCAGTGCTTCTCGAACGGTTAGTCCGAAGCTTTCTTTCCATTGTGACGGAAATAGAAGAACGTCTATTTGGGAAAAGAACTCATCGATTGTTTCTTGGGTGTAGGCCGGAACTACACGCACCGGATTCGAAGCGTTTAGTCCTTCTAAATCCACCGTGCTACGGCCTTGATTAAGGGTATTGTCTACAAGCACCAGCTCAACGTTGCATGGTGGTAAGTCCGAAAAAGCCTTTCGAACCAATTCATAACCTTTAATCGGAGTAGCTCCCCCGACGTAGCCAAATCTAATGCGGTCAGATGGGTGGCGCTTATAAGTTTGAAGTGGTTTTTTTATTCCGTTTTTATTTACCGAAATTCGCTCGGGCTCAAATCCATTTTGGATGTGAAGTTCTTTGAAATAAGCGCTTGGCGAGATTATCCCATCCGCTCGGTGGAGACACTCCAAGACAATTGCGCTGCGATCTCTGTTAAATTGGCTGTCCTGAACGCAGCTGGAGCAGATTTGGGGATCAATCCATTGTTGATTACAGAACTTGTTGTCACCGGTCACCATGAACTGCCGCTCACAAAGCCACCATGCATCGTGAAGGGTAACCGTATATGGGATATCAAAATCGTTACAAACGGTTGCCAACTCAACGCCCAGAGTTTGGATTGAATGCAGTTGTACGATGTCAGGTTTGATAGATTTCAGGACCTCTTTGAAAACCTGGCCCATTGTATAGTCCTTGATATCCATAAGACGGCTTCGGACTATTGGCACCTTTGCGGCAAAAACTGTGGCTCCCTTGGCGCTATATCGCACTAGGTCGTAGTCGCCTGCACTGGTATTTGACCAAGATGTGAATATGTAAACTTCAACATTTTTGTTAGCTGCGAAACGTTGCGCAATCTCCTCAACAACTATGGTCGCTCCTCCATACGATTGAGGGGAGAAGTAAATATTCGCAAGAAGTATTCTTGTAACATTTGGATTGGGACTGGCAAAGGTCGATACAAGTGAGGCCAATTGCTGGTTTGCGATGTTTTCCGGCGCGTATATCTGGCGGACCATGCGATAGGCATTTTCACCAATCTGAGAAGCTCTTACAGGATCATCCACGAGCGAGAGCAGGGCTTGTTCCCATTCAGTTGGACTTGAGGCTAGAAGGCCAGTTTCACCGTCGACGATAACAGAAGAGAAGGCTTCGGCGGGTGAGCATACAGTCGGAAGCCCCACAATCGACGCCTCAAGAAACTTAATGTTGCTTTTCGCGTCGTTGAAAACGCTTTTTTCTAACGGGGCAATTGAAATATCTGCACTGGCGATACTCTCTAAATAGCCTTCGAAGGTAGTGAACGGGATTCGCTCGATCCTATGGGCAAACCTGCCAAATCTGGATTCGATGTTCAACTCGCCGATGATGCGGAGCTTGGCGTTGGCACGCTTCGCAAGAACGTTATAAATAGCTTCACTGGCAGACAAAAAGTCGACATCATGAGTTTTTGTGCCGGAACCATAGACGATGGTTACCCCGTCTTCGAAGGGCACCCGTTTTGTAACCTTGTCGCGGATATTTTCTGCTATTCTTATGGTGTCAGCATCCAACGCGTTTTCGATAACGTATGCCGGTCTGCCCGTAGTTTCGGTCATCACTTGGGCAATGACTTTCGTCGATCCTATTCCTTCATCGCAGAGAAGTAGCGCCTCGCGATATAGCTTCATCCCGTCCAACAGGCTGTTTCGGATGTGAGAATCTAAACGCTGTAAATTCGTATTGGACGAATAGCCTTCCGGATCGAAGATTAGGTCATCAACTTCCCAAAATGTTCGTATCCCGAGGCGCTTACACTCGTTCGCCAGTAAGATGACATCCGGCACCGCAGGCACTCTATAAAATATTACTATCGGGTAGCTCTGAAGAAGGTTTCGGACTTTGTCGAAGTCCGTCCAATTGACAATCTTGGTTTCAATATCAAGTTCGGCAAACAATTCGGCTTTTTGGTCCACCCGATATTTTTTGCATTGGGGAATGGACATTTCCGCAACTATTAAAACGCGCCGAGTCATGAATTCAGATGCGCTGGGGCCTTCCGACACAGGATAAAACGTTGACAGGGCGGCTTTGCTTTCATCGGTAGCCGAGGACAAAAGCGACGCCCGTCTTTTTGCAATTAGGGACCATAATGTGCCATTTATTGCGAACCCGAAAATCCTCAACAAGGTTTTTCGTATGCCAAAGATGCGAACAGATTCTAACAGTTTTCTGCCGGCGAAATGCAGCACATTTGTTGCGCGTCGAATGTGCCCGGAAATTCCTTGCAAAGAATTCATCCTATTACCGGTAATGCGCGAACATATGGACTATTGGTGTGCTCCAATCACTGATGGCCAAAGTAAGCGTCTGCAACAGTTTGTGAATCCCCATCCATCTTTATCTTTCCGTGTTCCAACCAAACAATCCGGGTGCAATTTTTAAGGAGAAGTTCCCGAGAGTGACTAGCAATGATAAGAATTTTCGTCTCGTTGACGAGTCCCCGCAACCGCTCGTTTGCCTTGTTTTGAAAACTCTCGTCTCCTGCAGCGAGCCACTCGTCCATGATCAATATTTCGGGCTTGATGACTGTAGAAATCGAGAACGCTAGTCGCAATTGCATACCTGTCGAGTATGTCCTGACGGGCATATCCAGAAAGCTTCCTAATTCGGAAAACTCTTCGATCTCATTTTGCTTCTCGGCCATTTGTTTTTTTGAGAAGCCAAGAAGCGCCCCGCGTATGCCGATATTTTCCCTGCCAGTTGCCTCAGGATCGATACCCAGCGAAATATTAATTAAAGACGTGCATTTGCCGTTGATAGATATGCGGCCACCCGAAGGGTAATATACACCGCTCATCACCCGCAAAAGTGTGGTTTTTCCTGAGCCGTTGTGGCCGATAAGTCCAAGCCGATCGCCTTCTTTGAGGCTTATATTTATCGAATCCAAGCCTCGAATGACAACATGTCCTTCCGAGTTCGAGCCGATTGTCCCCCCGGTTGCCAGGCTCATAACCTGGTTCTTAAGTGATCTGCTTCTCGCGTTATAAATAGGGAAATCTACAGTAACATCTTCAAGAGACATGGAAGTCATGTTTACCTTCACAATTTCATTCATAGTTCTGATTAGAGCCAGTACGTCACGCGTGAGCGAAACCGGTTCAGGAATAACATCGCAACTGCCCAACCTATGACAGCCATGGCGGACACAACGCCCCAGTTTAATGCGCTACCGGTACTTCCGAGCAACGGCTCACGTATGACGCTGATGAGGTGATAGAAGGGATTGAAGTCCAAAATGAGTAGCGATTTATCGGCAGGCAGTTGATGCGGTTGCCACATGATGGGGGTAACATACATTCCCACTTGCATGATGTTTTGTATGATTTGCGTCAGGTCGCGATAACGGGTGCAGACTATTGACAGGATTACCATCATCCAGAGCAGATTTATCGAAACGAGTGCGAATCCTGGAATCACTAGAAGCGCTTCCCATCCAAAGAATTTTCCGAATATTAAAAGGATGACCGGAAGAATTATGATATTGTGGAAGAGGATTATGGAGTTTCGCCACCAGGTTCTGAGAATATATGTGAAGAATGGCAGGGGCAACTGCAACATCGTGTCGGAGTTTGATATGAAACTGACACAGCCTTCGTTGATGAGCTGAGAATAGTATCCCCACATAATCAGGCCCACGCAGATGAAGGGCAGAAACTCCGACATCGGGGACCGGAAGATTGTGCCGAAAACCAGGCCAAGAGCTGCGATTAACACGCCCATATTGATGGTTAGCCAAAAGGCGCCCACACTTGATCGTCGATAACGTTGAGCGACATCCTGCCAACCTAATAGTGCTGCAAGCCGAAAATTGCCGACGGCGCTGGTTATGTCTTCCCAGGCCGTTATCTTTTGCGAATTCGCTATAGTCATATGGAAGCGCGTCTTTCTGTCATTTAAAGCGAGGGTAGTGGCGCTGGCTATATACCGAAAATCACGGCAATTCCATGAGGAGATTAAATTTCTAAATGCTCGTGGCAACTGTTCCCACTTGGAGTGTGGCCCTGAAGCCTCCACATTTTGTGCTGCTTCGCGGGTGTCAAAGTGTTGGTGCTGCGGCGGATGCGTGTCAAAAGAGGTCGCGGGCAAGAAACTCATAGGCCGATTGCTGGATTAGGATGAACCCAAATAAAAGGGGACTGGTCCATTGCCGTCACATGATGATCCGCTTTTGCAACCCTATCAGCTGAAACATTTGCGGCTTAAAAACCGCATCATGTCGACCAGTCATGAGCCTGCCTATTCAGAAGATGGCATGCCGAAGCAGCGGTACAGGCTTTATCATACGGAAAAGGCAAAGGGCGGCATTGCGCTGACGATGACCGCTGGTTCGGCTGTCGTGTCGCGGGAATCGCCGCCTGCTTTCGGTAATCTGCACGCCTATAACGATGAAATCGTGCCGTGGTTGCGCGAATTGACAGATGATTGTCATGAGCACGGTGCTGCCGTGATGATACAGCTTACACATCTTGGCCGCCGCACCAGCTGGAACAAGGCCGATTGGCTGCCCGTCATATCAGCATCACCCATACGCGAGCCAGCCCACCGCGCTTTTCCCAAAGAGGCCGAGGACTGGGATATTGAACGGATCATCATGGATTATGCTTCTGCGGCGCAGCGCATGCAGGCAGCCGGATTGGATGGCATTGAGTTCGAGGCATATGGACATCTTATGGATGGTTTTTGGTCGCCCGCCACGAATAAACGAGAAGACGAATATGGCGGTTCGCTGGATAATCGTCTGCGTTTTACATGGTCGGTGATCGATGCTGTACGCAAAGCTGTCGGACCGGATTTCATCGTCGGCATTCGCATGGTTGCGGATGAAGATTGGGAGCAGGGGCTTTCAAAACAGGAAGGTATGGAGATTGCCCGGCGTATCGCAGCATCGGGAAAGTTTGATTTTCTGAATATTATTCGTGGTCATATCGATACGGATGCGGCGCTGAATGAAGTGATTCCCATTCAGGGCATGCGCTCTTCCCCGCATCTCGATTTTGCCGGAGATGTTCGCGAGGCGACAAAGTTTCCTGTGTTTCATGCGGCCAGAATTGCCGATGTTGCCACTGCCAGACATGCGGTTGCCGAAGGTAAGCTGGATATGGTGGGGATGACACGTGCTCATATCGCTGACCCGCATATCGTACGTAAAATAATGGCAGGCGAAGAACATCGTATAAGGCCGTGTGTTGGAGCGACCTATTGCCTTGATCGCATTTACGAGGGCGGAGAGGCGTTGTGTATTCACAATGCTGCAACAGGCCGCGAGATTTCAATGCCGCATATGATTTCCAAAGCCAGCCAAAGCAAGTCGGTGGTTGTCGTAGGAGCAGGTCCCGCAGGACTTGAAGTGGCACGCGTTGCAGCTGAGGCTGGCCACAGGGTCGAAATACTCGAGGCTGCTGATAAAGCGGGCGGCCAAGTGATGTTGGCTTCAAAAAACCCCCGCCGTAAGGAAATGATCGGCATTGTTGATTGGCGTCTTGCCGAGCTTGAGCGCCTCGGTGTTCCGCTGCAATACAATATATGGGCTGAGGCTAATGATATTATATCTCTTGATCCGGATATTGTCGTTATCGCAACGGGTGGACTGCCACAGAACCCGCCACTTGCTGCCGGGGACGATCTGGTTACGTCGAGCTGGGATATTTTGGCTGGATCCGTGAAACCCGGTGAAAATGTCCTGCTCTACGACGATAATGGCGGGCACCAAGGTATGAGTGCGGCTGAAGTCATCGCGCAAGGTGGTTCAAAGCTGGAGCTGGTTAGTCCTGAGCGCTTTTTCGCGCCAGAGATGGGAGGCATGAATCACGTGCCCTATATGCGCGTGTTTCAACAGCAAGGCGTGCGCGTGACGATCAATACTCGGCTGTTGTCGGTTAAGCGCCTTGGCAATCAACTCATCGCCATATTGGGCTCTGATTACGCACCAGACTATCGGGAAGAAAGAACGGTCGACCAGGTGGTTGTCGAGCATGGCACATTGCCCATCGACGATCTCTACCGCGAATTGAAGCCGCTTTCGCGCAATGGTGGTGCGGTCGATTATGACAGGCTGGTCAATGGCGGAGCGATTTTCCCGGTTCGTTCGGAAGGGCAATTCGATCTTTTGCGCATTGGCGATGCCGTTCATGCCCGCAACATTCATGCGGCGATCTATGACGGCCTGCGTTACGCAACACGCTTTTAGGGTCCGGACCCTAGAATGGAGGGCAGCGACCAAGCCGCTGCCCCTTATTTTCTGGGTTAGTTGATTTCAGCTTTTACCTTTTCGGCAACTTCAGCGCTGACCCATTTGGTCCAGATCGCTTCATTGTTCTTCAGGAAGTGCTTTGCACCATCTTCGCCTGTCGCCTGATTGTCTGTCATCCAGGCGAGCAGTTCGTTGACCGTTTTGTTGTCCCAGGAGCGGGCTTTCAAATAATCCATGATGGGGCCGGCATTTTCGCTGAACTTCTTGGTAACGACTGTGTCGACCTCGGCGATTTCCCAATCATTTTTCTTCGGGTCAGGACAATCGGCAACCGTGTTGCAGCGCTTCCATTCGGCAGCATCAAATTTCACGCCATGATCCAGTTTGACCATCGCATATTTGCCAAGAAGGGCCGTTGGCTCCCAGTAATATCCGACCCAACCTTCCTTGCGTTCATATGCTTTAGCCAGTGAGCCATCAAGACCGGCGGCCGATCCCGTGTCCACGAGCGTGAAGCCTTTCTTTTCGGCATCATAGGCCTTGAAGAACTGGGCGGTTGCCACAGTACCGCCCCAGCCGGGAGGTCCGTTGAATACCGCGCCTTTTGTCTTGTCTTCGGGAGCGGGGAAAAGTTCCGGATGCTTAAGCGCATCATCGATTGTTTTAATATCGGGATGAGCGTCAGCCAAATATTTTGGAATCCACCAACCCTGCACGCCACCATCCGATAGCGACTTGGAAGCATAGACAAGTTTGCCGTCAGCTACGGCCTTGTCCATGATATCGCGCATGAAATCGATCCAACCTTCGGGCGCAATGTCCGGCTGTCCCTTTTCCGTCATGGAAGTGAGGGTTGGAATAGTGTCGCCTTGCACAACGTCTGCGTTGCACCCATAGCCAGCATTGAGGATGATCTTGTCGAGATTAGCGAGAACCTCCGCCGACTGCCAGTTCATGCTGGCAATGGTGACATCGCCGCATTCCGCAGCGGATACGTTGCTGACCGCGCCGAGTAGCGCCAATCCCATAACGCTGCTCAATAAGAGTGATTTCATCAAAGTACCCCTTCATTTTTTATTTGAATTCTGGCTTGGAAATTATGGGCATTCGCCATTGACCGGATGCTGTGAGCAGCGCCCGGTTGTGATTGCACGTGCTCGATGCAGGAATGAACCATAGGGCGAGGATAGTACCGCAACACACAGCCAAGAAGCTTGGATGCGGCAAGTCGTATATTGTCTGCGACATCAAATATATTCAGCCACAGCGGGCCTTGCCATCGTCTGATTGATGGTCAGAATGGAGAAAAGTTCGGTTAGCAGGAGGATGATCTATGCTCGACAAACGCAAATTCTATATCAATGGTGAATGGGTCGATCCGCTGCAACCAAATGATCTGGAAGTGCTTAATCCGGCAACGGAAAAGCCGATTGCCGTTATTTCAATGGGGACTGCGGCGGATGTTGATCGTGCAGTCGCAGCGGCAAAGAATGCCTTTGAAAGTTACAGCCGGACGTCGGTAGAGGAACGGCTGGCGTTACTCGAAAAACTGCTGGCAGTTTACCGACGTCGTTATGATGAGATGGCACGGACGATCACGCTGGAACTGGGCGCTCCGATTACAATGAGCACGCAGCAGCAGGCCGATGTTGGTGTGGGACATCTTCAGGGCTTTATAGATGCCCTCAAGAGCATTCATATGCGAGAGGATTTGCCCAATGGCGACCTGCTGGTACGTGAGCCAATCGGCGTTTGCGGGCTGATTACGCCATGGAACTGGCCGGTGAATCAAATTGCATTGAAGGTCATTCCAGCTCTGGCGACAGGCAGCACTTGCGTATTGAAACCAAGTGAGTTCACGCCGCTTAATGCGATGCTCTATGCGGAAATGGTGCATGAGGCAGGATTTCCGGCCGGAACTTTCAATCTCATCAATGGTGATGGGCCTTCAGTCGGTGCTGCGCTTTCAAAGCACAAGGACGTCGACATGATGTCATTCACCGGTTCCACGCGCGCTGGCATCGCCGTCAGCAAGGATGCGGCAGATACCGTAAAGCGTGTCACGCTGGAACTGGGGGGCAAATCTCCCAATATTGTATTTGAGGATGCAGACCTTGAAGACCGGGTTTCCAGTAGCGTGTTTGAGTGCTTCAACAATAGCGGTCAATCATGTGATGCGCCGACGCGTATGCTCGTGCAGCGCTCGGTCTATGACAAGGTTGTGAAAATTGCGGAAGAAACCGGAAAGCAAGCGCGCGTTGGCAATCCGGAAGAGGAGGGCGACCATATCGGCCCGCTTGTCAGCAATGTTCAGTATGGCCGCGTCCAAAGTCTGATCGAGGCCGGTATTGCAGAAGGCGCTCGTGTATTGGTTGGCGGCGCTGGCAAGCCGAAAGGATATGAGACCGGCTATTTCGTGCAACCAACCATTTTTGCCGATGTGAATAATGACATGCGCATCGCCAAGGAAGAAGTGTTCGGTCCGGTTCTGGCGCTAATCCCGTTCGACACGGAAGAAGAAGCTATCGCGATTGCCAATGACACGCCCTATGGCCTTGCGGCCTATGTGCAGACGGGAGATGCAAAGCGGGCGGAACGGGTTGCGTCACGCCTCAAGGCGGGAATGGTGCATATCAATGGTGGTCCCCATCGCTATGGCAGCCCGTTTGGTGGCTACAAGCAATCCGGTAACGGGCGCGAGGGTGGAAAATTCGGGCTTGAGGATTTTCTGGAAGTCAAAACAATCCATAGGCCATAGGCAAATCGGGTTGGCTGGTAGGACATCCTTCAGCCAACCAGTTTTTCATCTATTTCAATTAGATAGGGCTTTTCGCTCTCTTTTGCCGCTAAAAGAGCGGAAGGCAGCTCATTGATGTTGCTGAGCCGCTTTGAAGGCAGACCATAGGCTTCAGCGATCTTGATATAATCTGGAGCCGAGGGGCGGACACCAACCGGATTGATATTGACCTCAACCATTGCGCGTTCGATTTCTTGATAGCCCTGATTGTTCCAGACGATGAAGATAACGGGGACCTGTTCGTCAATTGCAGCGCCAAGTTCGCCGAGAACAAACTGAAACCCGCCATCGCCGACAATACAAATCGTCGTGGTGTCCGGCTTGCCTAATGCCGCACCAATTGCTGCGGGAGGACCGAAGCCAAGCGCGCCAAAGCCTGTAGCTGCATTGAACCAGCCGCCTACGCGGTCGTGGTCGTAATACATATTGCCGGAATAGATGGTCTGGGTGGAATCACCCACGATCAATGAATTGGGCAACGTATCGCGCAGTGTATTCAAAAACCGCACTTGGCCTTGTGTGCGGGTATCAATGTCAGCCCATGCACTCTCGCGGGCCTTGCGTGCGCGATCTTCACCGGATTGAGCATTGCGACGTTCCGGCAATGCGCCAGCCAATTTCTCGACCGTTTCCTTGGCTGAGGCTTCTATTGGCAGAAATGCCGGCCAGCGATCGAGCTGGCTCGCATCAATATCGATACGGACAAAGCGCGTCAGTTCGGGAAAGCCACCGTCGCCATACATGTCATAATCGGTCGGACCCATTTCTGTGCCGATGGCAATCACAAGGTCACTGTCGGCGATAAGCTCCCGCACTGCCTTAAGGCTGGGGCTGGCAGGGATAAGCAAAGGGTGATCATGCATGATGCCGCGTGCATTGGTCGTGGCGACGACCGGTGCATCGAGCTTTTCGGAAAGTTCTACCAGACCGTCCGCAGCTGCTTTCGCGCCGCCGCCTATGAGGAGTACCGGACGCTGTGCATTGAGACACAGGCGGGTTAATTCCACCATTGTCTCAGTAGATGCCTGTGGAATTGGAGCATCGGAGAGCAGGCGTGACGCATTTTCCAGCGGAAGGGCCATGATATCGAGCGGAATTTCGATGTGAACAGGGCCGGGCCGTCGGGATGCGAACAAGGCAAAAGCCCTTGCCAGAACAATCGGAAGCTCGTCCGGCTGTTCAATGCGATGCGAGAACATGGCGACGGTTTGCAACATGGCGCGTTGATTGGGCAGTTCATGCAGAAAACCCATGCCCTTGCCGAGCGAATCGCGCTGATTTACCCCGGAAATGACCAGCATCGGAATGGAGTCCGCCCGTGCCTGTCCCATCGCCGTGATCGTGTTGGTGATACCAGGGCCGGTGATTACAAATGCAACGCCCGGTTTGCCCGTAGCCCGCGCGTAACCATCGGCCATAAAGCCAGCACCTTGCTCGTGGCGCGGTGTGATATGGCGTATTTTGGATCCGGCAAGCCCACGGTAGAGTTCTATCGTATGGACGCCAGGAATGCCGAAAACCGTGTCGACATCATAAGATTCGAGCAGTTGAACCAGAGCTTCACCGACAGTGGTCATGCGGATTTCCGTTGTTGCAAGCGGGAAGCGAGGCGGACAATACCGGCGCAAGCAGCGTCAATCTTGTCTTCAGCAACGCTGAGGCTGAGGCGAAGATAGCCGGAAAGGTTTTCGCCAAAGGATTCACCCGGCATGACAGCAACAAGCTCTTCTTCCAGCAAGCGCATGGCAAAATCTTGCCCTGAAAGGCCTGTTGCCCGGATGTCGACCAGAATGAACATGCCAGCTTGTGGTGGTTTGGCGGAGATTCCTGCTACCCCATCGAGACGCTCGGAAATCATTTGCGCGCGGTGCAAAAAGTTTGCCTTCATGATTGCAGCAGCAGCAGCCGGTTGGCTGAGCGCATAGGCTGTCATGTCCGCGATGAATGGCTGAACGCCAAAAAGGATCGATTCCGACAAGGGCAATAGCTTTTGCGTAAACTCTTTTGGTCCAACACACCATCCACTGCGGAAGCCGGGGGCCGCATGCGATTTGGAGATCGATGCGACGGCAACTGTCCGGTCCGCCAGCTCTGGTCTATCCAAGGGAGAGGCGAATTTGCCGTCGAAAATCAGCAGCTCGTACACCTCGTCGGAGACGATCCAGAGATTGTGCTTGCGGCAGACTTCACCAATTTCTGCAACTTCCTTCTCGCTTAATACAGCTCCAGTTGGATTATGCGGCGTATTGAGCAAGAGGACTTTGGCGTTTGGCGTAATCACCTTTTCAAGATCAGACGCCTGCATGCGAAAACCTTTTTCCGGACGAAGCGGCACTGAAACACGAGTGGCGCCGGTGGCGCGCACCACGCCGTCATAAGTCGCATAAAGGGGATCACCGGTGATAATCTCGTCGCCTTCTTCAGCCAGTCCCAGCATGACCAGCGAGAGCGCTGTCTGTGTGCCGGGAAAGCACATGATATTATCCGGATTAATCTGCCGACCAGTGCGGGCGGTATATTTTTTTGACAGTTCAGCAAGAACCGCAGGCTCGCCGCGGCCATTCGAATAGCCGGTGCGGCCCGAACGCATCGCGCTTTCGGCCACGTCCATCATGTCGGTTGGAGTAGGAATATCAGGTTCACCAATGGTCAATTCGATGATCTTGGCACCGGCGTGTTTCATCTCACGCGCACGCATATGCACGGCCCATTTATCTGAGCCTAATCCGGCCAGACGATCAGTAACAGACGCAAAGCGCATCATATCGCGCCTCCTTTGGTGCTAAGTGAAATTCCAAGAACCGCCTCGATAGCGGCAATGCCGGTTTCCGCCAACTCCCCGTCGGCAAAAATATCGCCGGCCAAACATCCTTCAAGCCATAACCCGTCGATGATGGCGTTGATAGCTATAGCATATCGCCTTGTTATCGAGCCGTCGGCAGGCTTGGAGGTGGCAAGCAAGGCGTCACGAATAAGCGCTTCCAGCTCATCGCGAAACCCCAAATAGCCGTCACGGTGTGCAGCTGCCATTGCGGGATCTGCGTGAACGAGACCGATAAAGCCGGCCCAGAGCGACAGATTATGGGGGTCCATGATAGGCGTGCCCAGATTGGCGGTCACGAATGCACTAAGACGGGCGCGGGGGTCCGAGTCCGCGTTCTTGAGCGCATCGCTAGCCTGCACAGTCATGCGACTCATCACCGCCCTGTACGCCGCGCCGATCAAATCATCTTTGACCGGAAAATAATAACGGATCAGCCCCGGAGTAACATCAGCACGCAATGCAATTTCACGCACCGTCGCACCGGCAAGTCCACGTTCCGCCACACATTCGAGCGTTGCCGCGATAAGGTCCTCGCGGCGTTTGTCTTCACCCTCGCGGCGAAAGCTCTTGCGTGTGGCGCTCTGTGTTTTCATTGACGCCAGACAGGGCGGGTGAGGCAAGTAGGGCCGCCTTCACAGGCGATGCACAGTGCATCCGCGTCGAATGTCGTAACGGTGCAACCGGCAGCTTCCATTGCGGCCTTGGTCTTCTCAAATCCGGCCACTGCTATTACTTCGTAAGGAGCGGTGGGGAGGACATTGAGATTAAGACCATTGCTTGCCGCAAACTCTTCTTCCGGTGCCACAACGAGACGAATGCCGCGCTCTTTCAGGAGCTGGTAGAATGCGGCTGGCAAAAGAGGCAAATGGACCAACGCCAAATCTTCCGCGAGCGGTGAAATGATCGACATGAGATGCAAGCAGGCTTCCTCGCCCTGCCAAAGTGGCAAGTCAAAGCCCAGAACAGCAATGCCTAGCGGCTCAAGAATCGCACGAAGCTGATCAATACCCGACTGATTGGTGCGAACGCCACGGCCGACTGCAAGCGTTTTGCTATCCACCCACACGCAATCACCACCTTCGACGGTGCCCGGCGCTTCAATACGGCCAAGGACCGGCACATTCATCTCGCGATAGGTTTCCTCGTGAAGATCGGTTTCATCTAGCCGCAGACTTTTACCCATGCGCAAGAGAACAGCACCCTTGTCGGTTACGAGCGATGGATCGTGGGTGAAGATGGAGTCTGAAAGCCCGTCATTGCCGTCACGAATCCAGGTAATATCGGCACCTGATTTTGCGACCAGATCTGCAAACACACTGTGCTGCTCAGACGCCTTGCGTGGATCAAACTGAGGTCCATAGTGCCAGACATCGCGCTCGGCACCGGCCATAACGCGATCGGGCAGACGCATGATGACGCGTTTCAAGGGAAGGGCCATGGATTGGGAACCGAATGCGCTCATGCCGGATGCTCTCAAAATATTGCAACTTCCCGTATTTATACGCTTGCATAATTAGAGCGCAAGTGGTGTGATGCGGTTAATTCAGGCAAATTAGACCTGTGCTGACAAAAGAGGCGGATTGAGATTGTCATGAGTGATTCTGCACGACCAAGACAGACTGGAGCTCCCGCATGACGGTGAGCGATGCGGTTTTAACGGACCCGCTCCAACAGCAGTCAGCTGAGCAGGCTGAAGCCATTCATGTGTGGAATTTACATAAGCGCTTTGGTTCGCTTGAGGTACTCAAGGGCGTTTCCATGACTGCCAGAGATGGCGATGTCGTTGCATTGATCGGTGGTAGCGGTTCCGGCAAATCCACCTTTCTGCGCTGCATCAATTTTCTCGAAAACCCCACAAGCGGCGTTATACGCATCAATGGCGAAGACATTGAAATGGTCAGCGACGGGGTGGGTGGGCAATATCCTGCCAATCGCCGCCAGATCGAGCGTATTCGTAGCCGTCTGGGAATGGTCTTTCAAAACTTCAACCTCTGGCAGCATATGACACTGTTGCAGAACGTCATCGAAGTGCCAGTGCATGTGCTTGGCGTGAAACGCGATGAAGCGATTGCCGTGGGCGAACAACTTCTTGAGCGTGTTGGGCTGTCTGCCAAACGTGATGTTTATCCTGCTTATCTGTCCGGCGGCCAACAGCAACGCGGCGCTATTGCCCGTGCGTTGGCTATTCAGCCGCGTGTCATGTTGTTTGACGAACCAACCTCAGCGCTTGATCCCGAACTTGTCGGCGAAGTCCTGAAAGTGATTGCGGATCTGGCCAAGGAAGGCCGGACAATGCTTCTCGTTACGCACGAGATGAAGTTTGCGCGCGAAGTGGCAAGCCATGTCATGTACCTGCACAACGGCATTGTCGAGGAAGAGGGACCACCGGAAGATTTGTTCGGATCACCAAAATCAGAACGTTTAAAACAGTTTATCCGAACTGTCTCATAAACTGAATCAATAATACGGGGAATAATCCCGGGGAACAGCAAGAGTGGAGATAATGATGAAGACACTATTGAAATCAACAGTTGCGGCCTTTGTTATTCTGGCCGGATTGGGCGTGGCAAATGCTGAAACAATCAAGGTTGGCATTGCGGCAGAGCCATATCCGCCATTCGCCTCGCCAGACGCATCGGGCAAATGGCAGGGCTGGGAGGTCGACATTGCCATGGCGCTTTGTGAAGAAGCGAAACTGGATTGTGTTATTACTCCGGTCTCGTGGGATGGCATCATTCCAGCGCTGACAACGAAGAAGATCGACATTATCACCGCTTCAATGTCGATCACGGCTGAACGCGAAAAGACAATCGATTTCTCGGATAAATATTACAACACGCCGACTGTTATCCTGGGCTCAAAAGACATCAAGATGGAGCCTACGCCGGAAGGGTTGAAAGACAGGATTATCGGTGTGCAGGTTTCGACAGTACACCAGGTCTATGTGAAAAAGCATTTCGCTGGCACGGCAGCTGAGATCAAGGAATATCAGACACAGGACGAGGCCAATCAGGATCTTGCGGCCGGACGCATTGATGCGACACAGGCAGATGCGCTGGCACTGGAAACCTTTGCGGCAACGGATGCCGGAAAGGCGTGCTGTGAAATCAAAGGCAAGGTTGCCGACGATCTCGAAGTGTTGGGACCTGGCGTCGGTGTTGGTTTGCGTAAAGGCGATACGGCACTCAAGGAAAAAATGAATGCCGCGATCAAAGGCATTCGCGCTAATGGCAAATATGACGAAATCTCAAAGAAGTATTTCAACTTCGATATGTATGGTGGCTGATATGCCTTTGGCCGGGCGGGTATGACCCGCCCGGATTTTCTTGCAGAACTGCGCTGACAGCGCTGAATCGAGGACGGCTTGGCCGACGTGTCGATTATTCCTGAAACACTATCGCAGATGCTGACATTGCTTTCTCCCAGCCCACCCGGCTGGGGTGGTAATCTGCTCCGCGGGCTTATGCACTCACTGCAGATCGCATTGGGAGCATTTGGTATGGGGCTGATAATCGGCACTCTGGGTGCATATGGGAAGCTTTATGGATCGCCCTTGGTTCGGGATCTGGCCGGGATTTACACAACCATCGTCCGGGCAGTGCCGGAACTCGTATTGATCCTGCTGCTCTATTATGCGGGTACCGACCTTATCAATCGCATTCTTGAGATGGCCGGATATCAACGTATTGATATTAGCGGCTTGGTGGCCGGCATAGTCGTGCTTGGTTTCGTGCAGGGTGCCTATGCTACCGAAGTGTTGCGCGGTGCCATAAAGGCGATTCCTTATGGGGAGATAGAAGCAGCTCGCGCCTATGGCATGTCTCCAATATTGATGATGCGCCGCATAACGCTTCCCTCAATGCTGCCTTATGCTTTGCCAGGTCTGGCCAATCTCTGGCTGATAGCCACCAAGGATACGGCGTTACTTGCTGTTGTCGGTTTTAGTGAATTGACGCTGGAAACCCGGCAAGCCGCAGGAACGACCAAAGCATATTTCCTGTTCTTTATGGCTGCGGGGGTGCTCTATCTGCTCACCACGCTTTTCTCCAATCTCATAGTTGGGCGAATTGAGAAATGGGCGCGGCGTGGTATGCCGTCGGTCGGGGAGGCAGGGTAATGTCCAACCTGACTGTTGATACGAAAATTGAAATCCCCCTTGAGACCTTTCCCATTCATAAGGATGCGGACCCCGATCGACCGCGTGAGTGGATGCAGCCGCACCGGATTGTTCTGATATTGATCGGTCTGGCGCTCGTGGCATCCGCGATATTCTTTCTGCGCTGGGATTGGTTGCCCAATTATGGCGGACTTATTCTCCAAGGATTATGGCGCACCATCTGGATATTATGCGTCACAGTGTTTCTCGGCTTTCTGCTGGCGGTTCCGCTGGGTCTCGCGCAAGCTGCAGGGCCTGCCATTCTCGCTGTTCCAGCACGCTGGTTTTGCACGATCATTCGCGGAACGCCGCTTCTCCTGCAGCTTTGGCTCCTTTACTACGGATTGGGGTCACTTTTCCCTCAATATCCCTGGATACGCGGGTCAGAGCTTTGGCCGTATTTGAGGCAGGCATGGCCTTATGCGGTGCTTGCCCTTACGCTGTCTTATGCGGGCTATGAAGGTGAGGTCATGCGCGGTGCTTTTGCCGGTGTGCCCAAGGGACAATTGGAAGCTGCACGGGCATTTGGAATGCGCCGATTCACGATACTAAGGCGCATATGGCTTCCACAAGCTATTCATCGTGCTCTGCCAACACTTGCGGGCGAGGCGGTGTTGCAGCTGAAATCCACGCCTCTTGTAGCAACGATTACCGTCGTGGACCTTTATTCGGTGGCGTCGCGGATTCGCCAGGATACGTTCATCACCTATGAACCGCTGCTTTTGCTTGCGGCGGGCTACCTGATCATAACCGGAATAATTGTCTTCCTGTTCAGGCGTTTGGAACGGCTTGTTCCCTCTCGCCTTGGCTGACGAATATACTGATGTTTGACGCAAATGGCGGGACTTATGTCGCAAGTGTTTGGTGTGTTGTCGTGGGCAAATGCGCATAGTGTGAGCATAAGGGAACGCCTCGCAAAGACGAGAAAATGGGATTGTATCATTCGCGGGCGCTCCGCCCGGTATGCATCGCCATTTTCGTATCCATGTGAGGGCGAAAGGTGGTAATGCGAACAGTCGAAACTTTTCCGCATAAGATCACAGAGCAAGCCGATATGGGCATCGTCATGCCCGACGGCTGCCGCCTTTCAGCGCGGGTCTGGATGCCCGAGGAAGCTGACGAAAATCCTGTTCCGGCCATTCTTGAATTTCTGCCATATCGCAAACGTGACGGAACGACCGCGCGCGATAATCTGACCCATCCTTATTTTGCCGGGCATGGCTATGCCTGCTTGCGTGTTGATATGCGCGGGAATGGCGATTCCGAAGGATTGATGGAAGACGAATATTCCGAACAGGAATTGCAGGATGCCTGCGATGTCATCAAATGGATTGCGGCTCAATCCTGGTCGACCGGCAAGGTTGGCATGATGGGCATTTCCTGGGGCGGTTTTAACTCGCTTCAAGTGGCGGCAATGCAACCGGATGCACTCAAAGCCATCATTACGCTTTGTTCGACCGATGATCGTTATGCCGACGATATTCACTATAAGGGCGGTCTTCTGCTGAATGAAAATCTGGGTTGGGGCGCAACGATGCTGTCCTATTCATCCAGAGCGCCTGATCCGGCCTTGGTTGGGGAAAAATGGCGGGATATGTGGCTCGAGCGCTTGGACAACGAGCCATTTTTGCCTGCTGTCTGGTTGAATCACCAGACACGCGATGGCTATTGGCAGCGCGGCTCCGTTTGCGAAGATTTTTCGAAGATAAAGGCCGCGACACTTGCGATCGGCGGCTGGGGCGACGCTTACAAGAATGCGGTATCCAGATTGATGACGGGAATTACTGCACCGGTAAAAGGTATTATTGGGCCTTGGGTGCACAAATATCCGCATTTTGCGGTGCCGGGGCCGCGTATCGGCTTTCTCCAAGAGGCTCTGCGCTGGTGGGATCGATGGCTTAAGGACATTGAGACCGGCGTTGAGAATGATCCGGCCTATCGCGGCTATCTGATGGATTCTGTACGGCCTAAAAGCTGGTATACGGAGCGGCCTGGTCGCTGGATTGCAGAAGAACAATGGCCATCGCAAACTATTGGAACTGCGCTGTTTCATCTTCACGACGACAAGAGCCTGTCAGGGCAGCCTTCAGATGCCTTTTCGCATCTGGTGTCATCGCCGCAGGATTGCGGGATGATGGGAGGCGAATACTGCGCGATCTGGCTGGGTCCGGAAATGCCGGGCGATCAGCGCCGCGATGACGCTCTTTCCGTTTGCTATGATATGCAACTCGACCGGTCGATGGATATTGTCGGTGCACCCGAAATTACGTTGACGCTGACGAGCGACAAGCCTGTTGCCATGGTTGCCGTGCGGCTTTGCGATGTGCATCCGGACGGCGCCTCAACACGCATCACCTATGGTGTTTTCAATCTTTGCCATCGCAATAGTCACGCTGTACCCGAAGCATTGGAGCCGGGCAAAAGCTATGAAATCAGCTTCAACCTTGATGATATCGCTTATCGCCTCCCTGCGGGGCATAAGTTGCGGGTTGCCGTATCCTCGTCATACTGGCCAATGGTCTGGCCTTCACCGGAACCCGTCAGTCTGACAATTCAATCCGGAACAGTTGCTGTTCCGTCGCGGGCAATGGCTGAGGGTGACGAGTGGACCTTCGCCGAGCCGGAAGCAGCATCGCCATGGCAATTGGAGACGTTGCGCGACAGTGCCAATAGTCGCTCAATTGTCCATGATCAGGTCAGTGGAAAGATTGTACTGTTGATCGAAGATGATTTCGGCGAAGCGCGAGACAAGGACCACGGCCTGATCCATGGCGGTGTGGCGCGTGAACGCTGGGAAATTCAGGCCGATGATCCGCTATCGGCGCGGGGTGAAACCCATTGGACCGAGATTTCGGGGCGTGACAATTGGCGTATCAGAACTGAGACTTTTACGAGCATGCATTCTGACAAGCACAAATTTTATCTCACGGGCCGGATCGAGGCCTATGAGAATGACAATGTCGTATTCGAGCGTAATTTTGCGGAAACAATTGATCGAAATTTCATATGAGAATGTCCGGCATTCGCACATGAGAAGTATCTAAAGGTTGAAATACATAGCTATCAGGTCGCATAATTAGAGAAAACCAGAAGGCGCAAAGCGTCTTAGACAAGAAGGGGAATTCAATGTCTAATGAACTCGACTATCTCAGCCGCAGGGTTGCACTTGGAAAGCTTTCGCGCCGGGATTTCCTCGGTCGCGCCGCTGCGCTCGGCGTAACCACAGTTTTTGCCAATTCACTCCTGACCAGCGCAGCCTTGGCTGAGGGGCCGGTCAAAGGCGGTACGCTTAAAGCCGGTATGCAGGGTGGCGCATCGACTGACAGTCTTGATCCAGCCACCTGGCAAAGTCAGGTTCCCTACAAGTTTGGGCGCCAGTGGGGTGAGCAACTCGTTGAAATCCAACCGGATGGAACGCTGCAACCCAAGCTTGCCGAAGAGTGGGGCTCATCGGACGACGCCAAAGTCTGGACATTCAAGATCCGCAAAGGCGTTCAGTTTCACGACGGCAAGGACATGACGCCGGACGATGTTGTGGCAACGATGGAACGCCACTCCGACGCGAATTCCAAGTCCGGTGCGCTAGGCGTCATGGGTGGTATCTCCAATGTGAAGAAAGACGGCGATACCGTTGTATTTACACTGAAAGAAGCCAATGCTGATCTGCCATTCCTGATGGACGACTACCATCTCATGATTCAACCGAATGGCGGCAAGGACAAGCCCACAGCCGGTATTGGCACGGGTCCCTATAAGGTCGTGACTGACGAGCCCGGCGTTCGCCATATCGGCGCAAAGTTTGAAAACTATTGGAATGGCGACAAGCGCGGTCATGCCGAGCAAATTGAAATCATCGTGATCAATGATGCGACTGCGCGCACATCAGCGCTGCAGTCGGGTCAGGTGCACATGATCAACCGGGTCGAGCCGAAGATTGTCGATCTGGTCAAGCGCGTGCCGGGCGTCACCATTCAGAACGTGGCCGGTAAGGGACACTACGTTTTCATCGCTCATTGCAACACGGCGCCATTCAATAATAACGACCTGCGGTTGGCGCTTAAATATGCGATGAACCGTGAGGACATGGTGCAGAAAATTCTGCGTGGTTACGGTTCGGTCGGCAATGATTTCCCGATCAACAAGGCCTATCCATTATTCTCTGACGATATTGAGCAGCGCGCATACGACCCTGATAAAGCCGCCTTCCACTTTAAAAAGTCGGGCCATGACGGGCCAATATTGCTTCGCACATCCGACGTTGCCTTTCCGGGCGCTGTTGATGCGGCTCAGCTTTATCAGCAGAGCGCTGCAAAGGCCGGCATTACCATTGAGGTCAAGCGCGAGCCCGGCGATGGCTATTGGTCAGAAGTGTGGAACAAACAGCCATTTTCCGAATCCTATTGGGGCGGGCGTCCAACGCAAGATCAGATGTATTCGACGGCCTACCTTTCTACCGCCGATTGGAATGACACGCGCTTCTTCAATGAAAAGTTTGACAAGATGCTGATTACGGCACGCGGCGAACTGGACGAAGCCAAGCGCAAGTCGATGTACCGCGACATGTCAGTCATCGTGCGCGATGAGGGTGGGGTGATCGTGCCAATGTTCAACGACTTCATTGATGCGACAAGCGCAAAGGTGGGCGGTTGGGTACCAGATGGCAATCAGGAGATGAGCGGCGGTTACGCATTGTCGCGTTGCTGGCTGAACGCCTGATCGGCCGCGTGAGATGAGTACACCTGTCCTGAAACTGGTTGCCCAACGCATCGCGATGGGCATCCTTCTTCTCCTTGCAGTTTCCGTGCTGATTTTTGCAGGCACCCAGATTCTGCCTGGAGACGTTGCGCAATCCATACTCGGGCAATCAGCCACGCCGCAAGCGCTTGAAAACCTGCGACGTGATATGGGCCTGAATGATCCAGCCTATATCCGCTATCTGCATTGGCTTGGCGGCATATTGACCGGTGATTTGGGAACGGCCCTCTCAAGCGGGCAGGACATTGCAAGCTCACTGAAAGGAAGGCTGTGGAACACCTTGTTCCTTGCATTCTGGGCGGCAATTGTTTCCATTCCATTGGCTATTGGTCTGGGACTGTTGGCAGTGCGCTATCGCAATGGTTTCGTGGACAAGCTCATTTCCGGCCTCGGTCTGGCCTCAACTTCGTTGCCCGAGTTTTTTACCGGATACCTGCTGATCTACTTTGTCGCCGTTCGTCTGCAATGGTTTCCAAGTGTTTCAACGGTTTATGAAGGCATGCCGCTGGGTGAAAGGCTCAGCGCCATCGCCTTGCCGGTGACCGTTCTGACACTGGTTGTGCTGGCGCATATGATGCGCATGACACGCGCCGCCATTTTAAACGTCATGCAGTCTGCCTATGTGGAGACAGCGGAACTAAAGGGGCTTTCGCCCTTGCAGATCATCACGCGGCACGCATTTCCAAATGCCATCGCGCCGATCGTCAATGTGGTCATGCTCAATCTGGCATTCTTGGTCGTCGGCGTTGTCGTAGTCGAGGTTATCTTTGTCTATCCCGGCATGGGACAGTACCTTGTGGACCACGTGGCCAAACGCGATGTGCCGGTTGTTCAGGCATGTGGGCTTATTTTCGCGGCTGTATATGTCAGCCTGAATATTATTGCTGACATCGTGGCGATTGTTTCCAATCCCCGCCTCAGACACCCGAAGTGAGGCCCACGCAATGTTGAATGTAAAAAATATTCCTATCAGTGCGTGGATCGGACTACTCGTCACTGCTGTATTCGTCTTCGCAGCGGTTTTTGCGCCGTGGGTTGCTCCTTATCCTGTGGGGGAGACGGTTGGTGACGTATGGGAACCGATGTCGGCCAAATATTTGCTCGGCACAGACAATCTGGGTCGCGATTTGCTTTCACGCATGATTTTTGGCGCACGCATCACCATTTTCATTGCGGCCACGGCGACGGCACTCTCGTTTATTTTGGGTTCGGTGCTTGGTTTTGCCGCTGCGGTTATCGGAGGCTGGTTTGATCAGCTCATGTCGCGGTTTGTCGATCTGATCATGGCTATTCCGACCCTGATTTTTGCGCTTGTCGTGCTTTCGGTTTTGCCGGCAAATATAATGACATTGATCCTCGTCATGGGGCTATTGGATGCGACGCGCGTTTACCGGCTGGCCCGGGCAGTAGCCGTTGATATTAACGTTATGGACTTTGTCGAGGCTGCGAAACTTCGTGGCGAGGGCCGTATCTGGATTATTTTCCGGGAAATATTACCCAATGCCCTGACACCTTTGATCGCAGAGCTTGGCCTGAGATTCATATTTGCAGTTCTTTTCCTTTCGGCACTTTCCTTCCTTGGCCTCGGTGTCCAGCCACCTGACGCTGATTGGGGTGGAATGGTGAAGGAAAACAAGGAGGGTATCGTCTTTGGCATTCCTGCAGCTTTGATACCTGCTGCGGCCATTGCTGTACTTGCGATCTCGGTCAACCTTGTCGCGGACTGGATATTGAACCGAACCACCAGCCTGAAGGGAGGTCGCGGATAATGGTCAAAGCTCCATTGAAAGACAAAACAGGCCTTCTTCTCGACATCCGCAATCTGCGTATCGAAGCAACCAGTTATCCGCCTGGAGAACCGCCCAGGAATATTATTATTGTCGACGATGTGTCGGTAAAGCTTGAGCGGGGCAAGGTGCTCGGACTTATAGGCGAATCCGGTGCGGGCAAATCGACAATCGGGCTCTCCAGCATGGGCTATGGCAGGGGTGGTGTACGCATTACCGGTGGTGAAGTGCTGTTGAACGGCCGAGATATTCTGAAAGGCGGCGCGAAGATATTGCGACAGATACGGGGCCGCGAAGTTTGCTACGTGGCGCAATCGGCTGCTGCGGCCTTCAATCCTGCGCGCAAATTGATGGATCAGGTGATTGAAGCCGCGCTGCTTCACAAAATATGTACCAAGGCCGAGGCTGAAAAGCGCGCGGTCGGACTTTTCAAAAAGCTGGGTCTTCCAAATCCTGAAACTTTTGGCCAGCGCTTTCCGCATCAGGTATCGGGCGGACAGCTACAACGTGCCATGACAGCCATGGCTCTATGTTCGGAGCCGGATCTGATTGTCTTTGATGAGCCAACGACGGCTCTTGATGTGACCACGCAGATTGATGTGCTGGCTTCCATCAAGGATGCAATCCGCGATACGAATGTCGCCGCACTCTATATCACGCACGATCTTGCTGTGGTTGCACAGGTCGCTGACGACATTCTCGTCTTGCGCCATGGCAAACAGGTCGAATACGGAGATACACAACAGATAATCAAAGCGCCGCGCCAAGCCTATACAAAACAGCTTGTGTCCGTGCATCACATTCCGCACGAACAAAAAAGTCCCGCCGACAAGCCAATTCTATCGGTGAGGAACATCACCGCTGCCTATGGCGGCGGATTGGTCAAAGTGCTCAAGAACGTTTCTGTCGATATACATCTTGGTCAGACCTTGGCTGTGGTCGGTGAATCCGGTTCTGGTAAATCAACACTTGCTCGCGTCATCACTGGGCTTTTGCCGCCGATGGAAGGGGCGATCACCTTTGAAGGCAGAACATTATCGGCGCGACTTGCCAATCGCACGCGCGACGATCTGCGTGAATTGCAGATGATCTATCAAATGGCTGATACCGCGATGAATCCACGCCAAACGGTCGGTACCATTATCGGCCGTCCGTTGGAATTCTATTTCGGTATGGGTGGCAAGGAACGCGACAAGCGCGTTGCCGAATTGCTGGAAAAAATGGAAATGGGCAAAAATTTTGCTGGCTGCTATCCGGCAGAACTGTCCGGCGGGCAGAAGCAGCGTGTTTGCATCGCGCGCGCACTGGCTGCAAAACCCAAGCTCATCATCTGCGACGAGGTAACCAGCGCGCTTGATCCCTTGGTTGCTGACGGTATTTTGAAACTGCTTTTGAATTTGCAAAAGGATGAAAACGTCGCTTATCTTTTTATCACGCATGACCTTGCGACAGTGAAATCCATATCCGACTCCATCGCAGTCATGTATCGGGGCGAGGTGGTTCGCTACGGTCCGAAGTCGGACGTGTTGAAACCGCCATTTGACGATTACACGGATTTGCTCTTGTCGTCGGTTCCTGAAATGGAACTCGGCTGGCTGGAGACGGCTATGAAGACAAGGCGAATGGCAAGCGCTGGAAACTAAATTAAAGCTGGCCGGGCCAACGGCCTTGGCCGAGCAAATGTACGGCGGTTGTGATCCGGCGAAAGCTCGCTCGCGCACGATCAACGCTGTGGCGCGCACGAAGGTAACCATGAACAAGACCGGGTTCATTGTTCCAGAGCGCCTTTCCCCCGGCAGCGCTGATTTTGTTGCAATAGTCGCGGCCATCGTCGGATAGTGGGTCACATTCCGCCGAGATGGCGATCGTATCGGGCAATCCGTTGAAATCCTTATCATTCAAAGGTGCAAAGCGCGGATCGTTTGACCAATTAAAACCACCGCCTCGAATTTCAGCATAGTAGAGCGTATCGCGCGTCGTCAGCATTGGTGCTTGAGCATGGGTGAGATACGAGCCTTGATCTGTTTCACCACCCAGCCCGGGATAGATAAGAACCTGACCAACGGGAGCACGTTCGTGACGGCGCACATGATGTGTGACCGCGGCGGCGAGATTTCCGCCAGCACTGTCGCCGCATAAAATGATCGGCAATTCGCAGGTGGATGCGACGTGTTCAAACGCCGCGAGGCAGTCAAGGAATGCTGCTGGATGCAAATGTTCAGGCGCTAAACGATAATCAACCGAGACGATACGAAAGCCGGTAGCATCGCAAAGCTCAGCACAGACATCATCATGGCTCTCAAGCCCACCCACGACAAATCCGCCACCATGGAAATAGAGGCATATAGCCTCTGGATCGCTATCAGACTTTTCGTAGACCCGGATCGGTATCCGCTGTTCTGCGGTATGAACGAATTTGTTAGTCGAGGAAACCGATCCTGGATATTGCGAAAAGAATGCCCGACACATGGTGTTGTAGACTTCGCGTTGCCGGGCAACGGAATCATCCGTAGAATCTGGCGGATAAAAACTATTGGTCCGCTCAATGAAAGCCCAGGTCTGCTCGTCGATCAGGGCGGAGTAGTCAGTGGTCATTTTCCCTTCCAAACGGGATCGCGTTTTTCGGCGAATGCCTTGAACCCTTCTTGCCCATCTTCCGAAGCATAAAGTGTGTCGACTGTACGGAATTTCCGCTTTGTGATCCAGTTCATGGCTTCCTGAAAGCCCATGCTTTCCGCTTCGCGCGCGACTTCCTTGATGGCAGCGAAAACCAATGGAGGTCCGCTTTCAAGCATGCGGGCAATTTCCCAAACGCGTGCCATGAGATTGTCTTTCGGCAGCACCTCGTTGACCAGCCCCCAACGATGGGCTTCAGCAACATCCATCCAGCGGCCAGTCAGGAGCAGGTCCATTGCAACATGGTAGGGAATGCGCTTTGGCAATTTTACAGTCGCGGCATCTGCCAGCGTACCAGCGCGTATTTCCGGCAGTGCAAAACTCGAATGATCGGAGGCATAAATCAGATCGCAGGAAAGGGCGAGTTCAAAACCACCGCCGACCGCCATGCCATTGACGGCAGCAATAACCGGCTTGTTAAGATCCAGTAATTCTTGCAGGCCGCCGAAGCCGCCAACACCGTAATCACCATCCACAGCATCGCCGCTGGCAGCTGCCTTCAAATCCCAGCCGGCGCAAAAGAACTTGTCACCCTCGGTTTGTACGATTGCCACACGTAGTTCCGGATCATCGCGGAACTTTTTGAATGTTTCGCCCAGCAGTCTGCTGGTTGTAAGATCAATGGCATTGGCCTTTGGCCGATCAAGCGTAACTTCGAGAATGCCTCCCTCGCGCCGCGTTCTGACAACATCATTCATGAAAGTTCTCCCTTTGTAACCAGTAGCGCATCGGCGATCCAGGCGCCTTGTGCCACGCCACAGATCAGCAGCGGATTAATATCGAGTTCAACAATTTTTCCTGCATTTTTGACCGCAAATGTAGCGATCCCCATAATAGCGTCCAAAGCCGCATCCAGATCAGCCTTGGGCTTGCCGCGATAGCCATCAAGCAAGGGGAACATACGCAGTGAACGCAAAGCGGTTTCAATATCGCTGCGGCTTGATGGCAGAAGCAGCGTTACCGTGTCTTGCAGCAATTCTACCATGACCCCGCCAGTACCCAGCGTCATAACAGGGCCGAACTGCGGATCGTCGATAATGCCGACAATGAGTTCTGCCACTGTACCTGTTACCATGCGCTCGACATAAATGCCGGAACCAAGATCAATCAGGTCGTCCGCCGCTGCTTTGACTGCATCTGCATTCTTTAGATTCAGCCTGACGGCATTTTGCTCTGACTTGTGGGAAATGCCGAGCGCCTTGAGGGCGACCGGATAGGCCAGTTTATTGGCGACGTCTACGGTTTCAGCAGACGTCGTACAGCGGTGACCTTCAGGAACCGGCAAGCCTGCGGCTTTCAAAATGGTTTTGGCTTGAGCTTCATCAGGTGCTGCCGTGTTGCCAGAGTTTTTACCGGGAGTAGCCACCGGCAGAGCAATTTCTGTGACCCAAGCCTTGCCGATGAACGCTGCCGCCTCAGCAGCGTCAAAAGCTTCGACAATTCCGCAAAGTGGGGCGATGCCTTTGGCGATGAGCTGCGCCATATATTCTTCCGGAATGTTTTCAGGCAATGAGGCCACGATAGCGCCTTTAGCATTGTTCGTGCGCAATGCATTCTCAAAGCCGCGAACAGTGGACCACCAATCAACGTCCGAGCACCGGTCCTTGCGCGGAAAATCGAGGACAAGACAGCTCAAAGAAAACCCGCCCGCGACCATCGTCGTAAATGTTTCAGTCAGTGCTGGTTCATTATTCCAGATAAAAGTGTGGTAATCGAGCGGATTGGCCACCGCAACGAGAGGTCCGAGCGTCGACTTCACTTTGGCGCGATGTTCCGGCGTCAGAGGAGGGAAGTGAACCAGGCGGCCTTCAGCACTGTCAGCCATAACAGAGGCTTCGCCACCGGAACAGCTCATAGAACAGAGCGTGTTTCCATCAAGTGGTCCATGCACATGCAACAATTTGAGCGTCTCGAGGAACGATGCGATTGAATTGACACGAGCAATGCCCAGCCTTTTCAGAAATGCATCGGAAGCAGCATCCGAACCAGCCAGCGAAGCCGTATGGGAAACTGTCGCAGCTCGTGCTTGTTCTGAGCGTCCAACTTTCATCGCAACGATCGGCTTGCCGAGTTCACGGGCGCGCTTTGCCAGTTGTTCAAATTTAGATGCCGATTGAAAAGCCTCAATATGCAGACCGAGCGCTGTGACGCGTTCATCCTCAAGCAGGGCAATCGCCATGTCAGGCAAGCCGGTTTGGGCCTGATTTCCCGCCGTCATGACATGGGCAATCGGCAACCCACGGGTCTGCATCGTCATATTGATGGCGATGTTGGACGACTGCGTGATGATGGCTACGCCCCGTTCGTCCGGCTCCAGCCGTCTGCCGCCATGTTGATCGGGCCAAAGCAGAGCGCCATCACAATAATTAATAAGCCCATAGCAATTAGGCCCGATGATCGGCATTTCACCCGCCGCCTCGATCAGTTCTTCCTGAAGTCTTGCGCCGTCGGCGTCATCCGCGCCTGCTTCGAGGAAACCCGATGCATAGCAGACTGCCACGCCCGTTTCGATCGCGCGCAGTTCACGCACAATATCGAGAGTTAGAAAGCGATTAACTCCGATAAATGCGGCGTCAGGACCTGCCGGTAAGTCGGCAACCGAGCGGTAGACTTTCAACCCGCATATTTCATCATGTTTGGGATGCACCGGCCATATCTCACCGGAAAAACCCATTTTTTGCGATTGCTTTATGACTTCGGCAGCTTGAAGGCCGCCGAAGACAGCAATGGTCTTGGGCCGAAGCAGGCGATCCAGTTTATGCGCCATCAAATACTCCGTTACGCGCCATGCGGACGGAGCAGGGCGCGCGATATGATATGCCGCTGAATCTCGGACGTGCCTTCCCAGATGCGCTCGACCCGGGCGTCGCGCCAAATTCGCTCCAGCGGCAGATCATCCATCAATCCCATTCCGCCATGAATCTGGATCGCTTCATCGGCAACGAAAGCCAGCATTTCAGTGGCTTTGAGCTTGGCCATTGCCATATCCTGATCCGTAACGGTGCCTTGATCGAATTTCCAGCCGGCTTCAAACGTGAGCAGATCCGCCGCTTTTAATTCAGTTGCCATATCAGCCAATTTGAACGACACACCCTGAAACTTGCCGATCTGCTGGCCGAACTGCTGACGTTGGGCAGCATATTCAATGGCATGATCCAGCGCGCGCTCAGCACGGCCCAAGCAGGTGGCTGCAACCTGCAAACGGGTAGCCCCGAGCCAGGTATTGGCCACTTCAAAGCCTTTATGCACTTCACCCAGAATAGCATCTTGCGGCAAGCGGCAATCATCGAACTCGATAATCGCATTGCTATATCCACGGTGCGAAACATTGCGGTAGCCTTCGCGGATGGTCATGCCCGGATGACCTTTATCGACAAAGAATGCCGTGATTTTCTTTTTCTTGCCGCGCGGTGTGTCTTCCTCGCCTGACGCCACAAAAAGAATAACGAAATCGGCCTCAAGCGCGTGGCTTATGAAGTGTTTCGTGCCATTCACCACCCAATCGCCATTATTCTCGACGGCAGATGCTTTCATGCCGCGCAAATCGGAACCAGCGCCGGGCTCTGTCATGGCCAGACAATCGGATTTCTCGCCCCGAATACATGGATAGAGATATTTCTCTTTTTGTGCGTCAGTTCCCGCGAGCAATATATTCGACGGACGTCCGACACAGGTCCAGTGCAGGGCATAGTTTGCGCGGCCGAGTTCTTTTTCATAGAGCAGCCAGGTAACAGTATCGAGACCAGCACCGCCAACTGATTCCGGCATGTTGGCCGCATAAAGGCCTGCTTCAATGGCCTTTTGCTTCAACTCGTCCGCGAGTTCTTTTCGCAGGATGCCAGTGCGTTCGACTTCTGCCTCATGCGGATAAAGCTCATTCTCGACAAAAGCCCGCGTCGTATCAACGATCAGGCGTTGTTCTTCCGAAAGACCAAAATCCATTGTTTCAGCCTTTCTTCTTTTTGGGCTTACTCGTCACGGCCTTTGCTGCTGCCTTGGACAGAGCGGGTTTTTGTGCCAGTTTTGAAAGGCGCTTCGTATAGTCCTTATAGAGCGCACCAGCACCCCACCCTTTGCCCTTATTCTGCTTGGAAAGAGCATCCATGATGGCCACGAGATTGTCGTCACGTATGCGTTCGAGTTCACGAATGGAAAGTCCGTGAGCCTGTTCGTCAGATTGGTTGGCAATCTTGTCGACCAGTTCTTCGGTCAGTTCCGGCACATCCATGAGCTTGGTCCATGGCCATGACAGGCACGGACCGAACTGGGCAATGAAATGACGCATCCCGGCTTCGCCTCCAGCAACGCGGTAGACCTGGAACATACCCATTTGCGCCCAGCGAATGCCGAAGGAGTAGCGCATGATGTCGTCAAGTTCTTCAACGGTCGTGATGTCATCTTTGATGAGCCAGAGAGCTTCGCGCCAAACAGCTTCAAGCAGGCGATCACCGACGAAAGCTTCAATTTCCTTGCGAATGACCACAGGTTTCATGCCGATAGACGCGTAAAGTTCCCGCGCTTTTTCGACCGCTTCCGGAGATGTCAGTTTGCCTCCGACAATCTCCACCAATGGCAAAAGGTAGACCGGATTGTAGGGGTGGCCAACAACCAGACGTTCCGGGTGTTTCATTGATGTCTGCATGTCAGAGGGGAGAATGCCGGAAGTCGAAGACCCAATGATCGCGGTCACATCGGCATATTTGTCTATCTCTGCCAGCACTTTGTGTTTCAGGTCGAGACGTTCGGGAACGCTTTCCTGGATGAAATTTGCACCAGCAACGGCTTCCTCAATCGACTTGGCAAAAGTCAACTTGCCTTCTTTAGGCAGCCCATCCGGCAACATCGTCTTGTAGGCGCGACGCGAATTCTTCATCACCTCGCTGACTTTGCGTTCTGCTTCCGGATCGGGATCGAATATTGAAACATCAATTCCGTTGAGAAGCAGGCGGGCTACCCAGCCAGCACCAATAACTCCGCCACCGACAGCGGCTGCCTTGCGAATGCTTGCCATGATTTTACCAGCCCTTTGTCAATTTCATGCGTTCACGAACTTCTTGAGGACCGAGAATACGGGCTCCCATGCCTTCGGCAACTTTTACGGCTCGTTCTACCAATGGGCCGTTTGTCGCCAGCACGCCTTTATCGAGCCAGATATTATCTTCCAGACCGACACGGATATTTCCGCCCGCAAGCATCGCCATTGCCGCATAGGGCATTTGGTTGCGACCAATAGAAAATGCGGAAAAGGTCCAGTTGGAGGGCAGGTTGTTGGTCAGGGCAAGCAATGTACCAATATCGTCTGGCGCACCCCAAGGAATACCCATGCAGAGTTGAACCATAACAGGATCATCGAGCAGACCCTGATCATAGAGCCATTTGGCGAGAAGGAGGTGACCCGTGTCGAAGATTTCGACTTCAGGGCGAACGCCCAGCGCCTGAATCTGTGCTGCCATTGCTTTCAGCATGGCTGGCGTATTGGTCATGACATAGTCGCCTTCACCAAAATTCATGGTGCCACAGTCGAGCGTGCAGATTTCGGGGCGAAGTTTAGCCACATGTTCCAAACGCTCCGTCGCGCCGGCCATGTCCGTTCCATCTGCGGAAGGCGGCATAGGCTGCTCGACACTGCCGAGCGTCAGATCCCCGCCCATGCCTGCGGTCAAATTGAGCACCATGTCCACGCCAGAGGCCTTTATGTGCTCAACGACTTCCGTGTAGAGAGTTATATCGCGTGAACCCTTACCAGTTTTCGGGTCGCGTACGTGAATATGAGCAATCGCAGCACCCGTATTGGCAGCGGCAATACACTCATCAGCAATCTGGCGGGGAGTTACCGGCACCTTGTCCGAACGGCCTGTCGTGTCGCCAGCGCCAGTAACGGCGCAAGTGATAAATACTTCGCGATTGGGGGTAAGTCCCATTTGTCTGCTCCCATTATTTATTGACCTGATCATGCCCCCATTGCCAAGGAATGCTTTGCGATATACGAATTGAAATTGATGAATAACGAAATGTCTCCACTGCTTTTGCCCAATACCGAGCCGGTAAATGTAACGGTTCTCGTATTCAGTGGCGCTTCCCTGATGTGTGTTGCCTCGACAATTGACCCCATGCGAGCAGCGAACCGGGTTTCAGGCGCATCATTGTTCAAATGGCAAGTCGTTTCCCTTGACGGTAAACCCACCATGACGACCTGTGGCTTGCCTATCGCTGTTTCCGGTCAGTTTAATGCATCGGAAAAGGGCGATATGCTGCTAGTCGTCGGGGGCTTTGGCACTGCCGATATCGCTCGCACAACATTCACTGCAAATTTGCGGCGGGCAGTACACAATTATCAAATGATCGGCGGCATCGAGGCAGGTTCATGGTTGCTCGGACGTGCCGGACTATTGACCGGGCGTCGCGCAACCACCCATTGGGAAGATATGGAGGAGTTTACCGCAGAGTTTCCTGATGCGGACATCAGACCGGATCGCTATGTCATTGATGGCCCGGTTTTCACGAGCGGCGGCGCATCGCCGACTTTCGATCTCATGCTGCATTTGATCCGCTCGCGCTACGGCATGTCGGTCGCGCTCGATGTTGCAAGCGTGTTCATCTATGACGAGGCCCATGCGTCCAATGATGCACAGCCTTTGGTCTCACTCGGAAGACTGGACAATGTGCATCCAAAGCTAGCGGTCGCTATCCGATTGATGGAAGGTCATATCGAGCAGCCGCTGACGGTTGGAGCAATCGCCAAACGATGCGGACTTAGTGCCCGAAGCCTTGAGAAGATATTTGCAAAAGCTGTCGGGGAAGGGCCGGGGCGGTACTATCTGCGCTTGCGCTTGAAAGTCGCGCGCAGACTCATTACCGATACCAAGTCGCCGCTTGCCGATATTGCTGCACGAACGGGATTTTCCTCTGCAGCAGCGTTCACCCGCACATTTCGGAGTTTTGAAGGCAAGCCGCCAAGTGCGTTTCGACCTATTCAATGAGAGTCGCTTTTGACAAAGCGATGAATTGCCCATCCATGCTTCAAGCTAAAACATCAATTTCCAGAGTCAGGAGCACTCGATGCTAATCAATCATCAGTCCGGAGAATTATACAGGTCAGCACCGATCTCCATGGAAAAGGAGTGGATTGACTATAATGGCCATCTGAACATGGCTTATTACAATGTAGTGTTTGATCGTGGTGGCGATGAGTTTCTGGCCGAGCTGGGCTTTGGGCCCCAATATGCCGCCGCACGCAGGCTTACGATATACACGGCGGAAGTGCATATTTGCTACGTTCAGGAAATTCATCTCGACCATCTCGTCACGGTTACAAGCCAACTCATTGATTTCGATGGCAAGCGCCTTCATACCTATAATGAGATTGTTCATGTTGACGGATGGCTGGCGGCGACCGCGGAAGTCCTGTCATTGCATGTTGATATGAATGGTCCAAAAGTGGTGCCGTTTCCAGACGATGTTTTGCCAAAGCTTGAATTTTACAAAGAGGCACACGAGAAATTGCCAAGGCCTGAGCGCGTAGGCCGGGCAATAGGCATCAAGAAGAAGTGACACGGCTGAATTGATCGGCCAGCCAGTTCTCGAACCTTTTTATGCGTGCTTCGCCAACGCGCTCTTTGCGGCAGATCATATACCAGGCACCGGGCTGTGGCACCTTCAACGAGAACGGGGCGACCAGCCTGCCAGCCTTGATATCTTCCTGGACCAGAAAGTCAGGGGCAACGACAACTCCCTGACCATCGAGCGCCGATTGTAACGCCGCAAGATAGGTGTCGAACTTCAAAGTATCAGTTCTTGCCGTGTCGGTGATACCAGCAGCATCGAGCCAGGTGCCCCAGTCCTCCGGCGCAGTGTAAAGTGCCAGGCGGGGTACTTTTCCAAGAGCTTTGGCATCAGTATCCCCGGTAATGCGCTCAGCAACTGCCGGACTGCATACCGGACACATTTGGGCTTTTACCAATTGGCGATAATGCAGATTCATGCGCTCCGGACGTGTGGTATGGATAATGCCAATATCAGAACTATCGATGTTCAATTCCCAATCCAGTTGGCTTGTACCGATGCGGATGGCAAGATTTGGATTGATCTTCCGAAAGTCAGTCAAGCGCGGAATAAGCCAGCGAATGGCGAAGGTCGCATAGGTCTCGATGGCAAGATCGTCTGCAGTGCCGATGCGGTTTATAAGTGCCGTGCCGCGCGCAATCTTTTCGAATGCGTCGCGCATATAGGGATAATACAGCGTTCCGGAATCTGTGAGCGAAACGCCGCGTGGCAGCCGCTCAAACAGCTTGACGCCAAGGATCGTTTCAAGCTCTGCAATGCGGTGGCTTATCGCAGACTGCGTCACCCCAAGTTCATCACCTGCAAGCCGAAAGCTCAAAAGCCGCGCTGATGCCTCAAAGGCTCGGAGCGAACCCAGCGGCGGTATTCTTGGCTTGGACATCATTGGTGAAAACTTTCACATTGAGACGGGTGAGAATAATTCATGTCTTTATGAGTAACCATCGCTTGAATGCTGCGCAATGCGGAATCATTCTAAACTGAGACGCGCACTTTGAGAAAACAAGCGTCCGGGAACAATGCTTTCGGAGAATAAAATGGGTGCAGAACAGGCATTTGCAGAAATTGCGCCGCCTCTGGAGAAGATTGATCGGCTAATCGCGGAACATAGAGCGGGTCATGGTCTCGTTCGGGCCTTCTACATGGACCCGGATATCTATGCGCGGGATATGGAACGTGTGTTCCGCCGCCATTGGCATTGTATCGGGCATGCCAGCATTATCCCGAATGCCGGTGATTTTGAGCTGTTCAAGATTGATACGGAAGCTGTCATTGTTTCGCGCACGGAAGACGGTTCCATCCACGCATTTCTGAATGTCTGCCGCCATAGAGGCGCAGAGGTTTGCACAAAATCCAAGGGCAATGCGCGCTTTTTCGTCTGCCCCTATCATGCCTGGACCTATACCAATGATGGCAGCCTACGAGCTGCACGGCTTATGCCGAGAGATTTTGACCGCAACGCTCATGGATTGAAAAAATTGCATGTGCGTGTTGCTGAAGGTTTGATTTTCATCTGCTTTGCCGACGAACCTCTAGATTTTTCAGTTGTAGAGCAGTCACTGCGCACGACTTGTGGGCAATATGGCTGGGCGGATGCCAAAGTAGCACATCGGGAGACCTATCCAGTTGATGCCAACTGGAAGCTGGCCGTTGAAAATTACGTCGAATGCTATCATTGCGGTCCGGCTCATCCGGAATATTCGCAAACCCATGCGCTGGAGCAGCCCGCAGAGAAAATCGTAGAGCTTAATGCGCGTATGGAGCAGCGCACCTGCGCACTCGGTATAGATATTGCTACGGGAGATCATTGGCAAAGTTCAGCGCAGGGATATGAGGCAATCCACACTTTCCGCTATGCGCTTTATGACGGCGTTTCGAGCGGCAGCGAGGATGGATCGCCAGTTGGTCCGCTAATGGGCCGCTTCACCCAATTTGATGGCGGGGTAACATCCATCCACCTTGGAGGCACGAGCTTTCTGGTCTGCTATCCAGACCATGGCATGATCTATCGCTTCATTCCGAAAACAGTCGATACGTGTGAAATGGAGTTGATCTGGCTGGTGCGAGGCGATGCCGAAGAAGGCAAGGATTACGATCTCGAAAAGCTTACCTGGTTGTGGAAAGTAACCACCGCCGAAGACAAGACGATTATCGAGCATACCTCGCGGGGTGTTCGTTCGCATTACTTTGTGCCGGGGCCAATCGCACCAATGGAATATAACGAGTTGCGGTACATCCAGTGGTACCTCGATGAAATCGCACGGGCCTGAAACAGCATGATAATGCGGGAGACTATGTATGTCTGATTTTCCAACATCGGCGCGCGTCGTCATCATAGGCGGCGGGGCAGTCGGTGTTTCTTCGCTTTACCATCTGGCAAAAGCGGGCTGGACGGATTGTGTGCTGCTTGAGAAAAACGAGCTGACATCAGGTTCCACTTGGCATGCGGCGGGCAACGTACCCACATTTTCGGCTTCGTGGTCCGTAATGAATATGCAGCGTTATTCAGCCGAGCTTTATCGGGGGCTCGCTGCCGAAGTTGACTACCCAATGAATTATCATGTCACCGGTTCGTTGCGCCTTGCTCATACCAAGGAACGCATGCGCGAGTTTCAGCGCGTCAAGAGCATGGGCCGATATCAAGGAATGGATATTGATGTGCTGGGCGTTGACGAAATCAATGGCCGCTATCCATTCATTGCGACGCATGAGCTGGCCGGTGCGCTTTATGATCCCAATGATGGAGATATTGACCCGGCACAGCTCACGCAGGCTTTGGCAAAAGGCGCGCGTGATTTGGGCGCCAAGATTATTCGGTTCTGTCCCGCTACAGGAGCGCGGCGCGAAAATGAAGAGTGGATCATTACAACCCCGCAAGGCGAAATTCGCTGCGAATATGTAGTCAATGCAGCTGGCTATCGCGCGCAAGAAATTGGAAAATTGTTCGGGCGCGATGTCCCGATGATGGTGATGAGCCATCAATATTTGCTCTTTGATGAAATTCCGGAAATTGCAGCATGGTCTAGGGAGCACGGCCAAAAGCTACCGCTTCTCCGCGATGTCGATTCCTCTTATTACCTTCGACAAGAAAAGAACGGCATGAATCTTGGGCCTTATGAGCGCAATTGCCGTGCGCATTGGGCAACAGCAGACGATCCAATGCCGGATGATTTCTCTTTCCAGCTCTTCCCGGATGATCTTGAGCGATTGGAATGGTATCTCAACGATGCAATCGCGCGTGTTCCCATCCTCGGGACTGCCGGATTGTCGAAAATCATTAATGGTCCCATTCCTTATGCTCCAGACGGCAATCCGCTGATCGGGCCTATGCCCGGTGTTCCCAATGCGTTTGAGGCATGTGTATTTACATTCGGCATTGCACAGGCCGGAGGAGCAGGAAAAGTTCTCGCAGAATGGGTGATGGAGGGCGCGACCGAGTGGGATATGTGGTCCTGCGATCCACGCCGCTTTACCGGCTTTACGGATAAGGACTACTGCGTTGCCAAGGGCATGGAAGTCTACGGGCACGAATATGCCATTCATTTCCCCCGTCATACTTGGCCAGCAGGGCGCAATAAAAAGCTTTCGCCAATCCATGATCGTATTGCAGGATTGGGCGCGCAGTTCGGCGCATATAATGGTTGGGAACGGGCAAACTGGTATGCGCAACCCAGCGACGATATTTCCGAAGAGGCGACACAGACTTTTACGCGGGAAGGGCCATGGCAAAAGCGCATCCGCGAAGAATGCCACGCGGTTCGCGATGCGGTCGGCATTCTCGATCTGCCGGGATTCTCGCGTTTTAAAGTGAGCGGTGAGGGTGCGCGCGCCTGGTTGACGACACTCGTCACAGGGATTGTGCCAAAGCCGGGCCGTATTGGACTCGGATATTTCTCGGATGACAAGGGCCGCGTTGTCACCGAAATGTCCATCATGGCCATTGATGAGGATGTATTCTTTCTCATTACTGCGGGTGTTGCTGAGTGGCATGACCGCGATTGGTTGATGAATCATCTTCCAAAAGATAGCGCCATTACGATCAGCAATGTTACAGATGATTTTTCATGCCAAATCGTCACGGGACCAAAAGCACGCGCATTGTTCAGTGATATTTGCGATGCGGACCTTGAGAAATCCTGGCTTTCACATCAGACGACACAGATCGCCGGGCGCTATTGCCAATTGGTGCGCGTGTCTTTTGCCGGTGAACTTGGCTGGGAAATCCATACGAAAATTGATGATACTGCGGCGATTTTCGACGCGGTTTGGGAAGCCGGCCAGAAATACGGGATCAAGCCATTCGGCATGTTTGCACTTGATTCATTGCGCCTGGAAAAAGGTTATCGCGCTTGGAAGGGTGATCTTTCGACCGACTATACGCCCCTGCAAAGTGGTCTTGAGCGCTTTATCAAATGGGAGAAGCCAGAATTTCTCGGCAAGAGCGCGCTTGAAAGTGAAAAGCAGCAGGGAGTGAAGAAACGCTTTGTTACACTCACGGTGGAAGCCGGAGATTGTGACGCGCCCTATATGTCCACGCTCTGGCATAATGGATCAATCGTGGGTGAAACCACGTCCGGTGGCTGGGGCCATCGCATTGATAAATCCATTGCCCTCGGCATGTTGAAAACTGAATTGACTGAACCTGGAACCGAAGTCGAAGTGGAAATCTTTGGCGAACGATACAAAGCAATGGTCCATCCGGACGAACCTCTCTGGGACCCAAAGAACGAAAGAATCCGCGCATGAGTTCTCTACCGGCCAAGGCCCGGGCCGTTATCATCGGCGGCGGTATTTCCGGCTGCTCTGTTGCATATCATCTGGCAAAGCTGGGGTGGACGGATATCGTCCTTCTCGAACGCAAACAACTGACTTCCGGCACGACATGGCATGCTGCCGGGTTGATCGGGCAGCTTCGTGCTTCGCAAAACATGACGCGTCTGGCGAAATATTCCGCCGATCTTTACGTCAAGCTCGAGGCCGAAACGGAAGTCGCCACCGGTATGCGACAGGTCGGATCAATTACAGTCGCATTGACCGAAGAGCGAAAGCACGAAATATATCGGCAGGCGTCACTGGCGCGGGCATTTGATGTGGACGTTAGGGAAATATCTCCTAATGAAGTCAAAGAGATGTATCCGCATCTTAATATCGCGGATGTAGTTGGCGCTGTGCATCTGCCGCTGGATGGACAATGTGATCCGGGCAATATCGCGATGGCCTTGGCGAAAGGTGCGCGGCAACGTGGCGCGAAGATCGTTGAGAACGTGAAGGTCACCGAGGTTCTCAAAAAGAATGGCCGGGTTGCGGGTGTGTCTTGGGCCAAGGGCGAGGAACAGGGAACAATCGAGACGGATGTTGTGATCAATTGCGCGGGAATGTGGGCGCGTGATCTGGCTGCGAGTTCCGGCGTCACTGTGCCACTGCATGCTTGCGAGCATTTCTATCTGGTTTCCGAGCCGATTGAGGGATTGGGGCGGTTGCCTGTACTTCGTGTCCCGGACGAATGCGCCTATTACAAAGAAGACGCCGGCAAGATGATGCTTGGCGCGTTCGAGCCCGTTGCCAAGCCATGGGGCATGAACGGCATTTCTGAAGATTTCTGCTTTGACCAGTTGCCGGAAGACTTTGAGCATTTTGAACCCATCCTCGAAATGGGTGTCAACCGAATGCCGATGCTCGGCACTGCTGGCATTCATACGTTTTTCAACGGCCCAGAAAGCTTCACGCCGGATGATAGGTATTATCTTGGTGAAGCGCCGGAATTGGGTGGGTACTGGGTTGCCGCGGGCTATAACTCTATCGGGATCGTGTCATCAGGCGGCGCAGGCATGGCGCTTGCGCAATGGATACATGATGGCGAGGCGCCATTCGATCTTTGGGAGGTTGATATTCGCCGCGCGCAACCATTCCAGAAAAACCGACGCTATCTGAAAGAGCGCGTTTCTGAAACGCTTGGGCTGCTCTACGCCGATCATTTTCCATATCGCCAGATGGCAACATCGCGCAATATTCGTCGCTCTCCAATCCATGAGCATCTCAAGGCGCGAGGCGCGGTTTTCGGCGAGGTAGCGGGTTGGGAACGGGCGAACTGGTTTGCCAAAGAAGGGCAGGAGCGCGAGTATCGCTATTCGTGGAAGCGGCAAAACTGGTTTGATAATCAACGCGATGAACATTTGGCCGTACGCAACGGCGTCGGTCTGTTCGATATGACGTCATTCGGTAAAATCCGCATCGAGGGCCGCGATGCGCTTGCATTTCTGCAAAAGCTTTGTGCCAACCAGCTTGATGTGGAAGCCGGTCGCATCGTCTACACGCAAATGCTCAATAATCGCGGAGGGATTGAAAGCGACCTGACAGTCACGCGGCTTTCCGAGACGTCATTTCTGGCCGTCGTGCCAGGGGCTACTTTGCAACGCGATCTGGCATGGATGCGCAAACATCTCAAGGACGAGTTTGTTGTCATCACAGACGCAACCGCCGCAGAATCGGTGCTTTGCCTCATGGGGCCAAAATCACGCGAGCTGATCCAGAAAGTCAGCCCCAATGATTTCTCCAATGAAGCCAATCCATTCGGTACGGCGCGGGAAATCGAGATTGGCATGGGGCTGGCCCGCGCGCACCGCGTAACTTATGTCGGTGAACTTGGCTGGGAGCTATATGTCTCGACCGATCAGACAGCGCATGTTTTCGAGCAGATCGAAGAGGCAGGGCGAGAACTCGGTTTAAAGCTCTGTGGGCTGCATACGCTTGATTCTTGCCGTATCGAGAAAGCCTTCAGGCATTTCGGCCACGACATCACCGATGAAGATCACATTTTGGAAGCAGGATTGGGTTTTGCGGTGAAGGTCGATAAGGGAGGCTTCATCGGTCGTGATGCTGTGTTGAACAAGAAAGAGGTCGGCCTTGACCGGCGGCTTGTGCAGTTTCGCCTCAGCGATCCGGAACCATTGCTGTTTCACAATGAGGCAATCATACGCGACGGCGCGATAGTCGGGACGATTACATCGGGCAATTATGGGCATCATCTTGGTGGAGCAGTCGGCCTCGGCTACGTCCCCGCAAAGGGTGAGACTGCCGATCAAATATTGGCTTCCTCCTATGAAATCGAAATTGCCGGAACGCGCGTCAAGGCGGAGGCTTCGTTGAAGCCGATCTATGATCCGAAGGCAGAACGGGTGCGAATGTAAATTAACGAATAGGGGCAGTTTCGCGTTTGGAAAAGCTTAACCGAAGACGTTTGTTACTTGCCTGAAAATCCAGCAAAACGGGCATAATTCAGCCCGTTGCGCTGCAGTTTGCCTTACTGGTTAAAGCTAATTTTTCATGAATTCAGATGATTTTAACCAAATGCGTTCAGGAGCCGTTCATCTTTTTAAGTTAAGTTTTAGCTAATTGATCGCTATCCGGCTTTGTCCGGTGAGCATGAGCATGAACCAAGGCACACGACAATGACCATGATTTTCCAGCTGCGCGATACGCTTCGTATTGTCCGTGAATTTGTTGTTCCAAGCTATCGGCCAGAGCGCCATTATATGCGTGGTCCTGGACCCGCTTGCGCACAACGCAATCACGGATCCAGCGTTCAGGCGTGATGATATACTCTCGCATCAAGCGGAGCCTCATCACGGGCACGCAATCCATAGTCGCGCATAACGGACGCGATCCTCAGCCGATAATCAGCAAAGATTCCGGCTCTGCCATCACTTTGGGCCATTCGATGTTCTTCGGTGTTGCGCCAAGCCGCAACTGACTCCTCGTCGCGCCAGAATGACAGTGACAGATAGCGGTTTTCATCCGATAGGCTGCGAAACCGTTCCACGGAAATAAATCCATCCATTGTTTCGAGTATTGGCCGCAGATTTGCGGCCCGCTCAAAATAGTCTTTGCCGCGTCCCTCTGCTGGCTCGACTTCGAAAATCACCGCTATCATTTGACTAATCCTCCATTCGTACCGGTCACAAGACGCAGAAAGGTTCGATCCTCGCGGCGAATAAAGCGTTTTTCCCTTGCGAATTCATAATTTGCTCGCCCAACCGGATCGGCCATAAGCCGGGAACGATATTCTTCATATGCGGCGAGATTTTCAATATTATATACCCCATAGGCCAGCGTAGATGACCCTTCATGTGGTGCGTAATAGCCGATCAGGTCGGCTCCGCAGCGAGGAATCGCTTCATTCCAATTGCGGGCATATTCCTCAAATGCATCTTTCTGAAACGGGTCTATCTCATATTGGATGAAACAGGTGATAGGCATTTTCGTTGCTCCTTTGTGACTGTCTTCACTATGAGTGAGCAGAACTATTGATGCTTCGAGGATGATCGAAGTGTTGCAGCCTTTTGAACCTGTCAGGAGACTTTGCGATGCGTCTTGATAGTTCGACCATTTCCGAAGCAACATGGCCTTGCTTCGCTCAATGTCTCACAAGTGACAACACGGAACCGCACCATGCCCAACAATGCACGATTTGCAGAAATAGCAGCCCTTGCCGGAGATCCGGGGCGCGCCAGCATGCTTACCGGCCTTATGGACGGGCGTGCGTTGACCGCATCTGAATTAGCGCAGTTGGCCGGGATTACAGCGCAGACTGCAAGCAGTCATTTGATGCGCATGACGGAAGCGGGCCTGTTACAGGTCGAAAAACAGGGCCGTCACCGCTATCATCGCCTTGCTTCCCCGGCAGTGGCGCAGATGATTGAAAGCATCATGCGACTGGCCGCACCTGCCGCACGCGGCAAGTCGGTCAGAACCGGGCCTCGTGATGCAGCATTGCGGGCAGGGCGCACATGCTACGACCACCTGGCGGGACATCTTGGCGTGTCCATTGCAGATACGTTGATCGATGCCGGTCATATTGATCTTGGAATCGATGCAGGCGAGGTGACATTGAGCGGAATCAAGCTGTTTGAAAGCGCGGGAATAAATGTTGAAACGATTACGGCAAAGAGCAGCCGTATTCTTTGCCGGCCATGCCTGGATTGGAGCGAGCGCAGGCCCCATCTCGCAGGCGCTATTGGTGCCGCTTTATGCAGCCACTGTTTCGATCAAGGTTGGATCAGGCGCATAGAAGGCACGCGTGCTGTGTCGATAACCCCCAATGGGCAGCGACAGCTACGCGCGACCTTTGGCGTTAACCTCGCCTAGACATGCCTTGTGATACCGCCATCGACGCGAATGTTCTGGCCGGTGATATAACCTGCATCGTCTGAAAGCAGGAAAGCTGCGGTCTTTGCGATTTCATTCATTGTGCCGACCCGTTTCATCGGCACATTGTCTCCGGTGCCTGGCTTGTGATCCAAACTATCGATAAAACCGGGTAAAAGCGCATTCATACGGATGTTATTTGCGCCATAACGATCAGCATAAAGCTTGGTATATGCGCCGACAGCAGCCCGATACGCGCAGGAAACAGGGAATACCAAGCTTGGCTCAAATGCTGCAAAGGTGGTAATATTCACCCAGGCACCTTTGCCTTGCTTGAGCATATAAGGCGTTACAAGCCGCGCCATGCGAACAACGCTCAGAACCATCAGATCATTGCCAGCAACCCACTTTTCATCGGTTATGTCGATCAAATCGCCCTTCGGCGGATGGCCGGTGTGGTTGACGACCGCATCCACACGTCCATAGGCCTCGACGGTTTTATTCACGAGTTGCTCCAGATCGCTCGCCTCGCCAGCCGAACCCTTGATGCCGATGGCCCCAAGCTCGGCAGCCAGTTCAACAGCGCTGCCCGATGGCGACATCAAGCCAAGCCTGTAGCCGCGATCGTGCAATTCCCGAGCTATGGCGGCGCCCATGCCGCGCCCTCCGCCAGTTATGATTGCGACGGGAGCTTGTGTTTTATCGGTCATCGTATCTGCCTTGATTTATTGAACTGGCAGAGCATGTTCGATCAACGCCATTGAAGCAAATGAATTTCAGGCCATACTTCGCTCAAATATATTGAACGATTGACAGGACAGGCCAAGGGAATTCGTTGGCGTTTTTTCGCCTAAATCAATTGTATATTCGCTGCCATATTCAACGGGGACTGATTCCATGATTAAGAAATTTGCCATCGCCTGTCTTGCGGCGACGTTTCTGGCAGGCTGTACAACGACTGACCCCTATACGGGCGAGCAGAAAATGTCGAACACCGCGGGCGGTGCTTTGATTGGTACGGCGGCTGGTGCTCTTGCCGGTCTGGCAGTTGGTGGCAGTGGACGGGCGCAGCGCAATGCCGTGCTGATCGGTGCTGGTCTTGGTGCTCTCGGTGGAGGTGCTATCGGCAATTACATGGATCGACAGGAATCGGAGTTGCGCGCGCAGCTGCAAGGTACCGGCGTATCCGTTACCCGGAATGGCGATCGCATCATTCTCAATATGCCGTCCGCCATCACCTTCAATATTGATCGCGACCAGGTAAAACCCGAGTTTTTCTCAACATTGGCGTCGGTTGCCGTTGTCTTGCGCAAGTTTGACCGGACCATTGTCGACGTTGCGGGTCACACGGACTCAACTGGCAGTATGGAACACAATCAGTTGCTTTCGGAGCGCCGCGCGCTTTCTGTTGCCAATTATCTGACGCAGCAGGGCATCGACAATCGCCGTTTCGACGTTCGTGGCTATGGCCCGACAGAGCCGGTCGCCAGCAATGCCAGCGAGTCCGGCCGCGCGCAAAACCGCCGCGTCGAGATTCAGATTTCGCCGCTTACCGAGTAGAGAGGGCCACCGCGATTTTTGCGGCGAGACGAGCATTATTCTCTACAAGGGCGATGTTTGCCACAAGGCTCTCACCCTTGGTTATCGTCAGTATTTCCGACAACAGGAATGGCGTTACGGCTTTACCGGTAATGCCATTTCTTGTTGCGCGGGAAAGTGCTTCGCTTATGTAGCCGGCCATGATTTCTGCAGGAATTTCGCTTGCCTGCGGAATGGGATTGGCAATCAACATGCCGCCAATAACGCCAATGGCTTCACGTGCTTTTTGAAAATCAGCAATGTTTTCGGCAGTATCAAGGCGCAGAGGCGCTTTGAGCGGAGATTGCCGCGACCAGAATGCCGGCATTGTATCTGAACCATAGACGACTACCGGCACGCCTTTTGTTTCAAGCACTTCGAGCGTTTTCTCAATGTCCAGAATTGCCTTCGCGCCTGCCGACACGACGATAACGGGCGTGCGGCCAAGCTCTTCCAGATCCGCAGATATGTCAAAGCTGGTTTCTGCACCCTTGTGGACACCCCCGATACCTCCGGTGGCAAAAACCTTGATACCAGCAAGATGAGCGGCGAGCATTGTAGCTGCAACGGTTGTTCCCCCGGTGCGGCCTTCGGACAGCGCAAATGCCAAATCGGCTCGGGAGAGTTTCATCGCTCCCTTCACTTGCGCAAGTGCTTCGCGCTCTTCAATGGAAAGACCAATTTTCAATCTCCCATCGACGATAGCGATTGTAGCGGGAACAGCACCTTCCTGCGTGATGATGGCCTCCACATCGGCTGCCATGCGGCTATTGTCTGGATAGGGCATGCCATGCGTAATGATTGTGCTTTCAAGGGCAACTACAGGCTTTCCTGCCGCGAGAGCGTTTTCCACATCACTGGAGATGTCCGTGTATTGGTTCAGGTTCATTGTCATTATCGCTTCCTTATGCGAGCGGATTTGCGGCGGGGATGCACGCAAGCGCTTGGTCGAATTCGTGTTGTGAAAATTTGGGGCTGGCTGAGTGAACCTGTAGCGTCAACAAGGATGCGGCCATTCCTTCGCGGCACGCCTGCTCAAATGGCTCGCCGCGCATGAGTGCAGCAATGGTGCCTCCTGCTACTGCATCACCGGCGCCCGTTACATCTGCAATACCGGGAACCTCCGGCGGCTGGATCGTAAAGACGTTATCGCTGTTAAAGGCGAGCGCGGCGTTACCTCCATTGGTTATAATTGCGCTACGAAGCCCCTGATCGCGTAAAGCGGCATGAATTTGAGTAAGTGAGGCATCTTGCTCCAGGTCCGAAAGGGCCAAAGCCTCGCGCCGGTTCATGAAAAGGCAAGCAAGCTCGGGAAAGACAGGGCGCAAGCGGATAGACTTTGCAGGGGAAATCGCCAAGGCGAAGATTGGCAGACTGCCGGCCAGCTCGGCAAGGCGCTTTAACCCTTCCGGCGGCAGGTTGGCATCGCAGAATATCGCATTGGCGGATGAGATGGCATCGCGCACCTTGCGCCGGCGCAATTGCTTTGGCAGCGCAAGTTCGTAAAGCGCCATATCGGCGATCGCAGCAACCACGTCGCCGTTTTCATCGAGGATAGCCGTATAGCTTGGCGTGGGCCGATCCATAAACACGACAGAACTGTCCTTTATGCTTGCCAATTCCATTGCCAATGCCACCGCATCTCCGGCAGGATCCGCACCCCGCACCGAAAGAATATCAGCTGAAATGCCGCGCTGCACCGCTAGCCTGAGGGCGTTGAAAACACCGCCGCCGGCTTCTTCGCGCATAATTCCGGGATTGGAGGCTCCAGGAACAAAAGGTACTGTGCTTTGGCCCCGCCGGTCGAGATGAGCACCGCCGACAGCAAAGAGCAGCGGTTTAATATATGTGGCCATGGTTGAAAACTTGCCTGGATAAAACTGAAGGTTGCGACGTTGATCGCGTTCCTCTTTCTCTAGACCGCAGAATCGCCCGACGCAACAATGAGAGCGATTCGACGACATCGAGCGATCTTAACCCCGGTGCTTGGTAAAACAGGTCAAAACAAAATGTGGACGGCAGTGGCAGTCATGACAAGAACATTATCAGAACAAAATTGATTTCTATATTAATTTCAGCCACATAGCGCTATTGCAAAATAAGAACAAAACAGATACAAATAAGTTCACAAACAGGAACATCCGGACTTCATGCATATCACAGGGGTAGTGTAACATGGCTCAGAATTCTTTGCGGTTGGTTGAGGGTAATTCGGTGGATAAAACTAAAGCGCTTGATGCGGCATTGTCGCAGATTGAAAGATCCTTTGGTAAGGGGTCGATTATGCGGCTGGGGCGCAACGAGCAGGTCGTTGAGATTGAAACTGTGCCTACCGGTTCATTGTCGCTCGACATTGCGCTCGGTGTTGGCGGTCTTCCCAAGGGACGTATCGTAGAAATTTATGGACCGGAAAGTTCTGGTAAGACGACGCTCGCACTGCATACAATTGCAGAAGCGCAGAAGAAGGGCGGGATTTGCGCTTTTGTCGATGCGGAACACGCGCTTGATCCGGTCTATGCACGCAAGCTCGGCGTTGATCTGGAGAATTTGCTGATCTCCCAGCCCGATACGGGGGAGCAGGCGCTTGAAATCACCGATACACTGGTTCGTTCTGGCGCAATCGATGTTTTGGTTATCGACTCTGTTGCTGCACTGACACCACGTGCCGAAATTGAAGGCGAAATGGGCGATAGCCTGCCAGGCTTGCAGGCTCGGTTGATGAGTCAGGCACTGCGCAAGCTGACAGCTTCGATTTCGCGTTCCAACTGCATGGTCATTTTCATCAACCAGATCCGCATGAAGATCGGCGTGATGTTTGGCTCGCCCGAAACAACGACTGGCGGCAATGCGCTTAAATTCTACGCTTCGGTTCGCCTTGATATTCGGCGCATCGGTTCGCTAAAAGAGCGTGATGAAGTCGTGGGCAATCAGACTCGTGTAAAAGTGGTCAAGAACAAGCTTGCTCCGCCCTTCAAGCAGGTTGAATTCGATATCATGTATGGTGAAGGTGTTTCGAAGACGGGTGAACTTGTCGATCTTGGTGTCAAGGCTGGTCTGGTCGAAAAGTCTGGATCCTGGTTCTCCTATAATTCGCAGCGCCTTGGTCAGGGCCGAGACAATGCCAAATTGTTCTTGAAGGAAAATCCCGATCTGGCCAATGAGATCGAACTTGCAATCCGCCAGAATGCAGGATTGATCTCCGAGCAGATGCTGGACAAGGGTCCGAATGATATTGAGGATGATGACAATTTGGATGCTGCTGAAGGCTAAGCCGATAAACAGCGTTATTTGATAGTTGTAAAAACCCGCACACCTTCACGGTTGCGGGTTTTTTGTAATCCATTGCCGCGGGAAGAGGGATTTTCTGGACAGCGGCAGAACGCATCGCTACAAGCGTTTCGTTCTATCCCTTCATTTTGGGGAAGTAGTGAATCCGCATTGGATATACAGGATCAGAGGCTGAGAATTATGAGTGGCGTCAACGAGATACGGTCGACATTTCTGAACTATTTTAAGAAGAACGGCCATGAGATTGTCGCGTCGAGCCCGCTTGTGCCCCGCAATGATCCGACGCTGATGTTTACCAATGCCGGAATGGTCCAGTTCAAGAATGTTTTCACAGGTGTTGAGCAGCGCCTCTATAACCGCGCGACGACTTCGCAAAAATGCGTGCGAGCAGGCGGCAAGCATAATGATCTGGACAATGTCGGCTATACTGCCCGTCATCATACCTTCTTCGAAATGCTGGGCAATTTTTCCTTTGGCGATTACTTCAAGGAAGAAGCGATTTCTCTCGCCTGGAATTTGATCACCAAGGAGTTTGGCCTGGACAAGGACAAATTGCTTGTGACCGTCTATCATACGGACGACGCTGCTGCGGAATACTGGAAAAAAATCGCAGGCCTTTCGGATGACCGGATCATTCGCATTGCAACCAGTGATAATTTCTGGGCCATGGGCGATACCGGACCTTGTGGGCCTTGCTCTGAAATATTCTACGATCATGGCGAGGATATTTGGGGCGGTCCTCCCGGTAGCGCAAATGAGGACGGAGATCGCTTTATCGAGATCTGGAATCTGGTCTTCATGCAGTTCGAACAATTGACCAAGGAAGAGCGGATAGAGCTGCCACGTCCCTCTATTGATACCGGAATGGGGCTTGAACGCCTTGCTGCCGTGCTTCAGAACGAGCATGACAATTATGATATTGATCTGTTTCGTGCGCTGATCCGGGCATCGGAAGATGCAACCGGCGTAAAAGCCGAAGGTAAGTTTCGCGCCAGTCATCGCGTGATCGCTGATCATCTGCGCTCGGCAAGCTTCCTTATTGCCGATGGCGTGCTGCCATCTAACGAAGGCCGTGGTTATGTACTTCGTCGCATAATGCGTCGCGCCATGCGCCATGCGCAATTGCTCGGTGCCCGCGATCCGCTGATGTGGCGTTTGCTTCCGGCTTTGGTGCGGGAAATGGGACAGGCCTATCCAGAGCTTGTTCGCGCAGAGTCGTTGATCTCGGAAACGCTCAAATTAGAGGAAACACGCTTCCGCAAGACATTGGAGCGTGGTCTTGGACTTTTGGGCGATGCAACGGAATCTTTGGGTGAGGGCGACAGCCTGGATGGCGAAACCGCATTCAAGCTATATGACACTTTTGGCTTTCCGCTTGACTTGACGCAGGATGCTTTGCGTCAGCGCGGCATCAATGTCGATACCGATGGGTTCTCCGCTGCCATGGAGCGGCAGAAGGCTGAAGCGCGCGCGCATTGGTCAGGTTCCGGTGACGCTGCGACCGAAACTGTGTGGTTCTCGGTTCGAGACAAGGTGGGCTCGACGGAATTTCTCGGCTATGAGACGGAGAAAGCCGAAGGCGTTGTCACCGCATTGGTTCAAAACGGCAAAACGGTCGACAGTGCCAGCGAAGGGCAATCCGTATCTGTTGTGGTCAATCAAACACCATTTTATGGCGAGTCCGGCGGTCAGCAGGGCGATACGGGCGTAATTACCGGTGAAGGCTTCAGCATCGCCATCAGCGATACGCAGAAGAAAAATGATGGCGTGTTCGTTCATATTGGCACAGTCACCAAGGGCACAGTAAAAGTGGATGCGGCGGTTGAGCTTGTCGTGGATAGCGCTCGTCGCAGCCGCATTCGCTCCAACCACTCGGCAACGCATTTATTGCATGAGGCTTTGCGCGAAACATTAGGAACCCATGTGGCGCAGAAGGGATCACTTGTTGCGCCTGATCGCCTGCGTTTCGACTTCTCACATCCCAAGCCGATTTCCGACAAGGAACTTGCGGCCATTGAAGATCTTGCCAATGAAATTGTTTTGCAGAACGCGCCCGTTTCGACGCGGCTGATGGCGGTTGATGATGCAATTGCCGAAGGCGCAATGGCATTGTTCGGAGAAAAATACGGAGACGAGGTGCGTGTCGTTTCGATGGGCACTGCGCTTCACGGAGAAAAGGCCGGAAAAAGTTACTCCACAGAGCTTTGCGGCGGCACGCATGTGCGCGCAACGGGCGATATTGGTCTTATTCGCGTTGTTTCTGAAAGCGCGGTGGCAGCTGGTGTTCGTCGCATGGAAGCGTTGACGGGCGAAGCTGCCCGCCGTTATCTCGAAGAGCAGGATGACCGGGTAAAGGCAATTGCGGGCGCACTCAAATCATCGCCCGCAGACGCATTGTCTCGTGTAACGGCACTCATCGACGAACGGCGCAAGCTTGAACGCGAACTTACTGAAGCGCGCAAACAGCTCGCTTTGGGAGGCGCAGCATCTGGCGGTGCCAAGTCTGAAACCATCAATGGCGTGGGCTTCCTTGGTAAAGTGGTTTCCGGGGTCAATCCACGCGACCTCAAGCCATTGGCAGATGATGCCAAGAAAACAGTTGGCTCTGGCATTGTCGCTTTCGTTGGCGTCTCGGACGATGGAAAGGCAAGTGCTGTGGTTGGCGTTACCGACGATCTGCTCGGGAAGTACAGCGCTGTCGAACTCGTCCGCATTGCATCTGCGGCGCTGGGCGGTGCTGGCGGGGGCGGTCGCCCGGACATGGCGCAGGCCGGGGGTCCCGATGGGGCAAAGGCGGAAGAGGCAGTCTCTGCGGTTCGTCAAGCTTTGCTGAATTAATTTTCGTACTCCTACCCGAGTGTAAGTCGGGTAGGAGTACACTTTTTAATTGTTATTGGGCATATATTGGTCATTAGACTTATTGTTTATTGCGTGTTTTGAGTTTTTATTTAAACTCTGTAAGTGCATTGAAATACTTTATATTTCTTATTGATCTTATTGAATTGTATATTTTACAGTCACACGCAAAATTTGTATTTTCTTTTAAATATTTAGGGAATTCCGTGAAGAGAATACTTGGTTTATTGTTTATTTCGATTTCTCTGAGTTCTTGTTTAACTCCACCAAGTGTTGTGAACGATGTTCATATGAACGACAAGACGGCATATGGTTCAATTGCCACGGCTTACTATGCAATATTCTCTTTCTTGCAAGTTCAACCATTCTATTCGACGACGGCCGGTTACGGTTTCAAAACTGTCTATGCGGCTTTTGACAGGGTTAATTTCGAGGAAGCCTGGAGTTTTGGAAAACGGCTTGAATTCACCAAAGGCACTTTCGAGAGGCAGCCATGTTTTCAGGCGCCGTGCATGGTCTTTTCGAATGGCATTGTGATCTTGACCGAAGCAGAGTTCCTGGAGGCGTCGTCCAATGGGTTTGCCTTTGAGCTCGTTGGCAAGTCGGGTAAGGTGGTTGGCAAGGTGAACCCACAGGCCTTTCGCGATGCTCTGAAACTCAAGAGTAAACTCGGTCCAGCTGCCGCGCCATCTGTAAGCTCTTCAGCAGAACAGGTTGTGGCCGGGCAGGAGGGCAATCAATAGCATTACCATTAAGATCGCTCATATAGACTGGCATTTGCACAATCATGCCTTGGGCAAGGTCAACGCTGGGGCTGAAAATCGGTTTGGGGTCAAGGCGACCATGCAGCTGCAATTCGGGAACGCGCTTGTGCACTGATTTGTGAATCATCTTTGAACCAATGCCGCCGGGAACTGTCTATGTCCGGCAACATTGTGTGAGCTCATTAAAATGGCGCTTATCAAACAGCCAATTGGTTTTTGATAAGCGTTCCCAAGCGGGCCATACCCGTATCAATGGCTTCGGCATTTGGCAGGGAGTAGTTCAGTCTGATTGTGTTCTTGCCGCTGCCATCGGCAAAGAATGCGGATCCGGGCACGAAAGCCACCTGGATTTCTTTTATCGATTTTGCCAGCAGATCCGCACCGTCCATATGTTCGGGTAGCGTCATCCACACAAACATTCCGCCTTCCGGTTTTGTCCAGGTAACACCCTCTGGCATGTAATTTTGTAAGGCTTGCAACATGTGATCGCGGCGCAGCCTGTAGCTATCGCAGGCCTTGCTGACCTGTTGGTCGAAATGCCGCTTAGCCACATGGTGAATAACCATCTGGTTGATTGTTGGGCTGTGCAAATCGGCAGCCTGTTTTATCAGGACCAGCTTGGAGATGATGGGCTTTGCCGCACAAACCCAGCCCACTCGAAGGCCGGGCGTCAGGGTTTTTGAAAAACTGCCGGAGTAAATAACCCGCGTCTTGTCAATCTCTCCCTCGCGCTCAATATCGAGAGCAAGCATGGAGGGGGCGTTTTCGCCGTTGAACCGCAGTGACCGGTAAGCGGCATCTTCTATGAGGGGAATATCGAGCTCATGGGCAAGCTCGATCAGCTTGGCACGCTCGCTGCGTCCAATAGTTTCGCCAGTCGGATTGGAAAAATCAGCGGTAAGATAGGCGAGTTTTACCTGCCCGCCGGCTTTCTCTGCGCTCTGCATATAAGCTGCTGGGGTCGTATTGCCGCCTTCCGGTGTCAGACGATCATAACGTGGCTCATAGGCATTGAATGCCTGAAGCGCTCCGAGATAGGTGGGCCAGGTGGTAAGTATCGTATCGCCTGGCGAAATAAACAGCTTGCCCAGATAGTCGAGCGCCTGCTGAGAACCCGTGGTAATGATGATATTGTCTATCGTGCATTCAACACCGAGCGATGCCATATGGCCAACGAGCCACTGACGCAGTGGCTTATAACCCTCGCTGACCGAATATTGCAGTGCTGCGCCAGCATTTTCACTCAGGATCGCGTTGTAAGCTTCCTGAATCGCATCTTTCGGAAACAGCGCCGGATCAGGTATGCGCGCCGGCAAAAGAGATAATGCCGGGCTGATCCAGGAGCTTGAGCAGTTCGCGAACTTCGGAAGCACGCATATTATCGATGCGCGTTGAATATCGGTCGTTGCGATTGCTCATTTCTTCCTCCGCAATTTTGCAGGCACTCGACTGCAAAACAGATAATATGTCAACAATGCTGTCGTATATTTATTGCTTTGGAGCAAAAAAGACCGCATTTATTAAAAAAGCCCCGTCACAGTGTGAACGGGGCTTTTGAATTCAAGTGGTTTTATCAGGCAGCCATAGCTTTTGTAAGATTTTCGCTGATCTTGTCGAGGAAGCCTGTTGTTGAGAGCCAAGGCTGATCAGGGCCGATCAAAAGCGCCAGATCCTTGGTCATGAAGCCCGATTCAACGGTGTCGACACAGACTTTTTCAAGCGTGCTTGCGAAGCGATCCAGTTCGGCATTGCCGTCAAGCTTGGCACGATGTGCCAGACCGCGGGTCCATGCAAAAATCGACGCGATGGAGTTTGTCGATGTTTCCTGTCCCTTCTGGTGCTGGCGATAGTGACGGGTAACCGTGCCATGAGCAGCTTCTGCTTCCACTGTCTGGCCATCTGGGGTCATCAGAACGGAAGTCATCAGACCAAGTGAGCCAAAGCCTTGCGCAACGATGTCAGACTGCACGTCGCCATCATAGTTCTTGCAAGCCCATACGTAGCCGCCAGACCATTTCAGTGCCGAAGCAACCATGTCATCGATCAGGCGATGCTCATAGCCGATCTTCTTTTCTGCAAACTTTTCCTTGAACTCCGTATCGAAGACTTCCTGGAAAATGTCCTTGAAGCGGCCGTCATAGGCTTTGAGAATTGTATTCTTGGTCGACAGATAGCAAGGAACGCCGCGATTATATGCGTAGTTCAATGATGCACGCGCAAAATCGCGAATTGAGTCGTCAAGATTGTACATGGCCATGGCTACACCAGCGCTTGGTGCGTCATAGACATCGTGCTCAATGGTCTGGCCATCTTCGCCGACGAACTTGATCGACAACTTGCCCTTGCCGGGGAACTTGAAATCTGTCGCGCGGTACTGATCACCAAAGGCATGACGGCCAACGATGATTGGCTGTGTCCAGCCTGGAACCAGACGGGGAACGTTTTTGGCGATGATAGGCTCGCGGAAAATAACGCCGCCAAGAATATTGCGGATGGTGCCGTTAGGCGACTTCCACATCTTCTTCAGGCCAAATTCTTCAACGCGCTGTTCGTCAGGAGTAATGGTGGCGCACTTTACGCCCACACCATATTGCTTGATAGCGTTTGCAGCGTCGATCGTTACCTGATCATCCGTTGCATCGCGGTGTTCCATGCCCAGATCATAATATTTCAAATCAATATCGAGGTAAGGATGAATCAGCTTTTCCTTGATATATTGCCAGATGATGCGAGTCATCTCATCGCCGTCGAGCTCGACAACCGGATTTGCAACCTTGATCTTTGCCATGAATATTGGGCCTCTTTTTTGCCGGGTTTGGGATGCCGGCTTTGGTTTGATTGAGGGTTCGCGCCCCTATAGCATTGGAAAACAGTTACGCAAAGACGCTCGCACATGGTTTCGCGCAAACAGTTGGATTGCATCACAACGCCATGCTTGTTTTTTGATGCCCAAAGGTCGCCGCAACGCTTTTAATGGCGCAAAATCCTTCTCCAGCAGTCAAAATAAGATTTTTGGGGTTTTGTGTAAAAAAAACGCGAGCTATTACGGCGCAATCAAAGCAAGGATTGAAAATGGCCGGAACTGACAGACAGCGCACCCTTATTGCGGAAGGCCCGGCAATTATTCTGGTAGAGCCGCAATTGCCGGAAAATATCGGCATGGTGGCGCGGGCAATGGCAAATTTTGGACTGGCCGAGTTGAGATTGGTCAAGCCGCGCGAAACCTTCCCAAATGAGAAGGCGCGTTCGGCTGCCAGTCGTGCCGATCATATTATCGATAATGCAAAGGTTTTTGATGATCTGGCTTCGGCGATCAAGGATTTGCATTTTGTCTATGCGACCACGGCTCGCGAACGTGACGCTTTTAAGCAGGTGCGTGGTCCTGTTGAAGCTGGACAGATATTGCGGCAACGTTTCAACAATAAAGAAAAAACCGGAATTCTGTTTGGTCGCGAACGTTTCGGCCTCAACAATGACGAAATCAGCCTCGCTGATGAACTTGTGACCTTTCCCGTCAATCCGGCTTTTTCTTCGTTGAATATCGCGCAGGCAGTGCTCCTCATGTCTTACGAGTGGATGAAATCAGGACTTGCAAACGAAACCGATACGGCCTTTCGCGGCCCGGAACTTGAGCCTGCTCCGAAAGAGCAATTGCAAGGATTTTTCAACCATCTTGAAGATGCGCTTCAAGCTCGCGGTTACTTCCGTCCCATGGCGCGTAAGGAGATTATGGTCAATAATCTGCGCGGAGTACTGACGCGAGCTGGTTTTTCCGAGTCAGAATTAAGACTGCTACGCGGCGTTGTTGTTTCGCTGGATTACTTCAGTCCAAAGACCCCGCGCGGTTCCGGCGCGCCCGAGGGGCGCAAGCGCGAAAAGTCCATGCCGCCAGAAAATGACATGCAAACTTTGGACAGGGATTCATCAAGCGATGAATAATACGGCCAGCGACAGACCAATTATTGCTTTTGACAGCGGTATTGGAGGTCTTACAGTCCTGCGCGAGGCGAGGGTGCTCATTCCAGATCGCCGCTTTGTCTATATCGCCGATGATGCCGGTTTTCCTTATGGCGATCGGGAAGAAGAGGCTTTGAAGCAGCGTATCATCGGCCTTTTCGATGGTTTCATTAAAACTTATGATCCTGAAATAGTGATCATTCCTTGCAATACGGCATCGACACTCGTGCTGGATGATTTGCGTAAAGCATTTCCAGCAGTGCCGTTTGTGGGCACAGTTCCCGCGATCAAACCAGCAGCCGAAAGAACGTCTTCAGGTCTGATCAGCGTTCTGGCAACGCCGGGCACTGTGAAACGCGCCTATACGCGTGATCTCATCCAGTCTTTTGCCACAAAATGCCACGTGAGGCTTGTCGGCAGTCAAACACTCGCTCGAATGGCTGAAATGCACATGCGTGGCGATAAGCTGGATGATGCGGCACTGCTGGACGAAATTATGCCGTGCTTCTACGAGAAGGACGGCAAGCGTACGGATATCGTGGTGCTGGCCTGCACCCACTATCCGCTACTGGTCAATGTATTTCGCCGCCTTGCTCCCTGGCCCGTGGATTGGCTTGATCCAGCTGAAGCCATAGCAAGGCGGGCATTATCCTTGCTCAAGCCCAATGTCGACGGTGTGGAGCCGGAACATGGTGACGATATCGCCGTGTTCACCTCGGGCTTGCCGGATTTTCCAACGCGGCGTCTGTTGCAGGGTTTTGGACTAAATCCGGTCTAGCTCAGCCAAGCTGACCAAGCTCTTTGCGGATGACCGGTGCTACCTTCGTACCGTAAAGCTCAATCGCTTTGAGCGTGTTCTTATGCGGCAAGCTGCCAAGATCAATCTGCAACATAAAGCGATCATGTTTGAAGTAAGTATATTGCAGCATGATCTTGTCGATGATCTCTTGCGGGGAACCAACCAAGAGAGCGCCCCGAGGCGTGCGTCCAGCTTCATATTGCGCACGATTGCTCGGCGGCCAGCCACGTTCGCGGCCGATTTTATTCATGACAACTTCGTAAGATGGCCAGTATCCGTCAGCGGCTTCTTGCGACGTATCAGCCACATAGCCATGCGAGTTGATACTAACCTTGAGCGTCTCCGGGGAATGTCCAGCTTTGCTTCCCGATTCACGATAGAGTTCAACCAAAGGCGCGAAGCGATGCGGCTCGCCGCCGATGATCGCAACGGCAAGCGGCAGTCCCAGCGTGCCGGCTCTGACAACCGATTCCGGCGTTCCACCGACAGCAATCCATACGGGCAAGGGATTTTGCACCGGGCGGGGATATACAGCGATGTTATCCAGTGGTGCCCGCAATTTGCCGTGCCATGTCACACGCGTGCTTTCGCGTAGCTTCAGCAATAGATCGAGTTTTTCTGTGAAAAGCTCATCATAATCGCGAAGATCATATCCGAATAAAGGGAAAGACTCGATGAAGGAGCCGCGTCCGGCCATGATCTCAGCGCGGCCAGACGAAATCAGATCGAGTGTGGCATATTCCTGGAACACCCGTACCGGGTCTTCTGAACTCAGAACCGTAACGGCGCTGGTAAGGCGAATATTCTTGGTGCGGGCAGCGCCAGCGGCGAGCGCTACTGCAGGCGTAGAGATAACAAAATCAGGGCGGTGATGCTCTCCAATACCAAATACATCCAGCCCAACCTGATCCGCCAGTTCCATCTCTTCAATGAGATTCTGCATCCTTTGATGAGCATCAATCGCAACACCGGTTGTTGGGTCCGGGCTCATACCCGCAAATGTATAAATGCCAAGTTCCATGATTGTGCTCTTCGTTTTCAAACTAGACCGTAGGTAAGCTTGTCGACTCGTATTGTGAAGAACGCACATTTCAGTGTCCGAGGCACCAAAAAGTGACCGTTCAATTTGCAGCCGAAACGTGATTTGCGTGGAATGCCCGGCTGAACATGCCACCGTGACAAGATTCGCAGTGACTAATTCGTGTTCATTTGTCAGATATATGCAAAAGCAAAAGGATGGTGACGCATATGAGCTGGTCAGTAATATTTGCCTTCGTGATCACTGCCACGCTTTTGGTCACGTCACCCGGACCCAACGGCATGTTGATTGCCAAGACGGTTCCGACCTCTGGCCGCGCAGCCGGATTTGCCAATATTGCGGGATTCTTTACCGCATTTTACATACATGGCGCTTTGTCAATTCTGGGTATTTCCATCATTGTCATGAAATCCGCAACGGCATTTATGATCGTCAAATATATTGGCGTGGCTTATTTGTGCTGGATCGGAATTAAGGCGCTGATGGCTGCCTTCAAGGGTGTTGAAACTGCACCCAGGATCGCCCCCGCAAAGCGTCAGCGTACTCTTTTGAAGGCGTTCTTCGAGGGGTTGCTGACGAATGGCCTGAATCCCAAAGTATCAATGTTTTATCTTGCGGTTTTCCCGCAATTCATTCCTTTGAATGCTCATCCCGTAGCATCGGCTTTTCTGCTCGTTTTCCTGCATTCCATGATCAATATTGTCTGGTTCGGCTCGATTGTGTTTCTTTTTTCAAAGCTGACGGCCTTCACACGGCAAGGAAAATTCCAGCGCTGGCTCAAGGGGGTGACAGGCGTTGTTTTCATCGCGTTTGGGCTGAAACTGGCTACTTACCGGCCAGCTATCTAAAACTGCTCCGCACAACTCAGAGTACAGAGCAGTTTTGGTTTTGTGTTAGTTGAGCCTTGTCAGTACTTCATCGAATTGTTCGAGCGCCCAATCCACCTGATCGCGCTTGATAACTAAAGGCGGGGCAATGCGGATTGTGTCGCCATGGGTATCCTTGGCAAGAATGCCACGCTCTTTCAGCTCATAGCAGAAGCGGTTTGCGCCACCGGCTTCAGGATGCAATTCGACGGCCAGCATCAACCCACGGCCACGGACTTCCCGCACGATGTTGCTACGAATGCCCTTTAGCTGTTCAAGGAAGTACTGACCTTCGACCCGGGAATTCTCGATCATGCCTTCTTCTGTAAGGACGCGGAGCGCTGCTCTGGCAATTGCGCAGGCAAGCGGGTTTCCGCCAAACGTGCTGCCATGCTGACCAGGCTTTAGGACGCCAAGCACGTCGGTATTGGAAAGAACGGCAGAAACCGGATAAAAACCGCCGGAAAGCGCTTTTCCTATTAACGTTACGTCGGCTTCGATGCCTTCATGTTCTTCAGCAAGTAGCGCGCCTGTCCGGCCAAGCCCTGTCTGGATTTCATCAAGAATAAGCGTCACATTATTGCTGGTGCAAAGCTCGCGCACTTTAGTGAAATAGCCTTGGGGTGGAATGATAACGCCAGCTTCGCCCTGAATGGGTTCAACAAGGAAGGCAACAGTATTAGGGGTCAAGGCGGCGCTGAACGCGTCGATGTCGCCAAAGGGAACCACCTTGAAGCCGGGAGCAAATGGTCCGAAGTTTTCTCGCGCTGAAGGATCTGTGCTGAAGCCAACAATTCCCATGGTCCGGCCATGAAAATTATCGGAACAGACGATGATTTCCGCACTGTTTTCCGGAACGCCTTTTACTTCATAACCCCATTTGCGAACGGCCTTGATCGCTGTTTCGACAGCTTCCGCGCCGCTGTTCATGGGTAGAATTTTATGGGAGCCGGTCAGTGCCGCCAGTTCTTCATAAAACAAGGCAAGCTGATCATTGCGAAAGGCGCGGGAGGTCAGCGTCAACTTGCTGGCCTGCTCAGTCATGGCCTTTAGAATTTTGGGATGGCAATGCCCCTGATTGACCGCTGAATAGGCAGACAGGCAATCTAGATAGCGATTGCCTTCAATATCCCACACATGGACACCTTCACCGCGCTCCAGCACCACGTCGAGGGGTTTGTAGTTATGTGCCCCAAGACGGGATTCGGTAGAAATGAGATCGGCGGCTGTGTGCAGCAAAATATCCTCCTATTGCCATATTCAAGCGTTGATAGCGGTTGTGCCCTGATCAACGCGATTTGGTTTTCCGAAAACTGAGCGGCCAAAAAGGCTGGCCACGAGATCGACGAGCAACAAAGCGCTCTTGCCCCGCTCGTCCAGAAAAGGGTTCAGCTCGACAACATCGAGCGAGCAGACGACCCCTGAATCATGCAGCATTTCCATGACGAGATGTGCTTCACGATAGGTCGCGCCGCCGGGCACTGTGGTGCCAACACCGGGTGCAATGGACGGGTCAATAAAATCGACGTCAAAGCTGACATGGAGAACGCCATTTGCCTTTTGCACGCGTTCGAGAATTCGGCGCAGGAGCGGTGCAACGCCGAACTCATCGATCTGGCGCATATCAACGACATCAATACCCCGTTCGCGCAGAAGCACGCGCTCGGTGCTGTCAATTGAGCGGATGCCAAAAAGGTGGAGGTTTTCCGGTTTGACGAAACCATGCGGTTCATCGCCGAAAACGCCTTCGAGGCCGGGTTCCCGGCACAAAAGAGCCAAAGGCATGCCATGCATGTTGCCGGATGGCGAAGTGGCAGGCGTATTGAAATCAGAATGCGCATCAAGCCAAAGCACGAAGAGTTCACGATTCTGCTCTTCACAATAGCGCGCAATGCCGCCGACCGATCCGATGGAAAGACTATGATCGCCACCAAGAATAATCGGAAAAGAGCCTGATTTCATTGCGTTATAGGTTTCGATCGCCAGCATGCGCGACCATGCGGCGATTTCTTCAATATGATGGGCAAGACCGTTAACCGGCGGGACATTGGGCAATATTTCAGGAAGGTGCAGGTCGCCGCGATCTTCCGCAGCATGGCCGAGTTCTTCAAGTGTACGCACAAGCCCTGCCGTGCGCAAAGCGGCCGGTCCCATCAATGCGCCAAGCCGACCTGCGCCCTCTTCAATAGGGGCGCCGATAATGGTCAGGTTTTGCTTTTGAGTATCATCAAAATTGCCGTGCATATTCATGAATCGTCGCCATTTCGCAGATTGTCGTTTCCTGATGTTCGCATTTTTTAATGGTGACAAAAAGCCAGCATCTTGATAGAAATGCGCAACATAATGAGCAGTTTGCTTAATAATATTGATCGGTTTGATAGGTATGGATGACATTGATCGTCGGCTTTTGTCATTGATGAGAGATGATTGCCGCCTGCCGGTTTCATCGATGGCTACAATCCTGGGCATATCGCGCGCCACCGTGCGCACTCGTATCGACAAAATGACCAATGATGGCACTATTCAGGGCTTCACAATCACCTTGAAAGCTGGCGCTGGTGTCTATGGAGTACGGGCCATCGCCATGATCGAAGTTGCCGGGCAGGGTGGCGAGAAGGTTATTCGCCGCCTTCAGGGTTTCCCGGAAATCCGGGCCATGCATACCACCAATGGGCGCTGGGATATTGTTGCTGAGATTGAGGTCGAGACCCTTGAGGCTTTTGACAAAACGTTGCGTGATATTCGCCACATTGACGGAATCACCTCAACAGAGACAAGTATCCTTTTGTCTACGCGTAAAAGCTAAGCGATTATAATGTTTGCACCAGCATTATGCGTGGTTCGACGGGGCTCACCATGAGGAAGGTGAGTTGATTTTAAGACAGTTTCTATGAGCTGTTTTATAAAGCAGCCAAACCACTTTTCTCATGGTGAGCCCCGTCGAACCACGCATAATGTTACTGTAAAAATATCTAATGTTCGGTGCTGATACTCTCGGGAGAGCCATTTGCATATTCGTGAAATTCCATGGCTGGAGCCTGTCGATGCTGCCGAACGTTTGCGGGCGCTCGGAGGATTGAGCTTTCTCGACAGTGCGATGCGTCACGAATCCCTCGGACGGTACTCCTACGTGGCCGCTGATCCGTTCGGTCAGCTGATCGCCGATCAGGGCAGTGTAAGATGGAATAATGAGCCGGTGAGTATGCCCGCACGGGACGCTATTTCACATTGTCTCGAATTATACCGCACGGAGGGACAACCCGGATTGCCGCCATTCCAGGGAGGCGCGATAGGCTATTTCTCTTATGAATTCGGGCGCTTGCTTGAGCGATTGCCAAAGCCAGAAGTGCCAGAACAAGGGACAATGCCGGATGCCATATGGAATTTTTATGATGTCGTTCTGGCCTTCGATCACACAGAACAAAAAGTTTGGCTGATTTCAACCGGGTTTCCGGAACTGGAAAAAAGTGTTCGTGCAGAGCGCGCTGCGGAGAGGGCAGGACTGTTTTTAGACCAACTCACCAGATCGGAAAGTGGCGTTGCCGGACGAAAGCCAGCCATTCCCCGTACGGAGTGGAACTCCAATTTTGACCGTGAAAGCTATATGCAGGCGGTGAGCCGGGTCGTGGAATATATTCTCGATGGAGATATTTTTCAGGCGAACATTGCCCAGTGTTTCAGCGCAAACATTCCCGAAAATTATGCGCCATGGCTATTCTACAAGCAATTGCGCCAGAAAAATGCTGCAACTTTCGCTGCTTTTCTCGATCATGGTGACATCATTATTGCGTCAAGTTCACCCGAGCGGTTTCTCGCTGTCACTGGAAGCCACGTCGAGACACGGCCGATCAAAGGCACAATGCCGCGATCTTCCGATCCTGTGAAGGATAAGCAACTTGCCGACATGCTTCTTGGATCTGAAAAGGATCGCGCTGAGAATCTGATGATTGTCGATCTGATGCGCAATGATCTGTCGCGCGTTTGTCGTCCACACTCGGTTCTGACGCCAGTGCTTTGCGGTCTGGAAACCTATGCCAGCGTTCATCATCTGGTTTCGGTGGTGACTGGCGAGTTGGCCAAAAACACATCATTGATGGATCTGATCGCTGCATCATTCCCCGGAGGATCAATAACCGGCGCTCCAAAGTTGCGGGCAATGGAGATCATTACCGAGATCGAGCGGCAGGCGCGGGGCATTTATTGCGGTTCGATAGGCTATATGGGTTTCAATGGTAATTGCGACAGCAATATCGGGATCCGAACCGTGTTGTTTCAGGGCGGCAAGGCTATTTTTCAAGCTGGCGGCGGGATAACAGCGCTGTCGGATCCGGCAGCCGAGTATCAGGAAACCCTTGATAAAGCCGCTCGCATCTTCAGCGTTTTTGAAGAGGATGCGCCGTGATCCTGATCATCGATAATTACGATTCTTTTGTTTTTACCGTTGCACGCTATTTCGCAGAGCTTGGCACGATCCCGAAAGTGGTTCGAAACGACGCCATATCAGCTGAAGCAGTAAAGCACCTCGCTCCAGAGGCCATTATCCTTTCACCGGGACCATGCGGACCGCGCCAAGCCGGGCAGTCGCTGGCAATTATCGAACAGCTGAGCGGGGAAATTCCTATACTCGGCATATGTCTTGGCCATCAATGTATTGGAGAAGTGTTTGGCGGCAGCGTTGTGCGGGCACGCGAACCAATGCATGGTCGCTCGTCGGCAATCCAGCATGACGGCACGGGTGTTTTCAAGGGCCTGCCGAGCCCCCTTAGAGCGGGACGCTATCATTCATTGATCGTGGAGTACGAGCCGCAAGCGGGTCCATTATTGATTAATGCACGTTCCGGCTCGGGTGAAATCATGGGGCTGACCCATGCAAGCCACCCAACCCATGGCGTTCAGTTCCATCCGGAATCCGTATTGACCGAGTATGGTCATGCCATGCTCGGGAATTTTTTGCGGCTTGCACGGCAGTTCAATCGCGAACAAATAAAGGTGTAAATTAGCGCGCGCCGCAATTTTCGCCTCTTTGTTCGATATTCCTGTTGGACGTTTCGCCTATCCTCGCTACACACACAATATGACGTCCGCCGATCGTGGGCGGTCTTGTTACAATCGCCTTTTATAAAGCAAATGAGCAGGAGACAGATCATGCTGCGCAAGACCGATTTCTATATTGATGGAAAATGGATAGCTCCTATTGTCGCCAAAGAGCTTGAAGTGATCAACCCGGCTGACGAGCAAGCATTTGCCACGATCTCTCTTGGTTCTGCCGCTGATGTGGACAAAGCAGTTATCGCTGCCCGCAATGCCTTCACCACGTGGAGTATCAGCACCCGCGAGGATCGCCTCGCTTGGCTGGAACGCCTGATCGCCATTTACGAATCGCGCCTCTCCGATATGGCCAGGGCAATATCGTCTGAGATGGGTGCGCCCATGACCATGGCGCTCGAAGAACAGGCGGCTTCAGGAATGGGGCACCTCAAGGCCTTTCAGCGCGCGCTGAAGAATTTCGAATTCGAACGCCCGCTTGATGCACACAACAAGAATGTACGTATCGCCTATGAGGCAATTGGCGTTTGCGGCCTCATTACACCTTGGAACTGGCCGATGAATCAGGTGGTGCTGAAAGTCGTTCCTGCGATTGCTGCGGGCTGCACAGTCATTCTGAAGCCATCTGAAGTTGCACCAATGTCCTCCATTCTCTTTGCGGAAATTATTGACGCTTCTGACTTGCCCGCAGGTGTTTTCAACCTCGTCAATGGCGATGGGCCGACTGTGGGCGAAGCTATGTCACGCCATCCGGGCATTGATATGATGTCCTTTACCGGTTCTACGCGCGCTGGCATTGCTGTCACCAAAGCTGCTGCCGATACGGTCAAGCGGGTTTCGCTGGAACTTGGTGGTAAATCACCAAACATTGTTTTCGCTGACACGGATGTTGAAGCAGCAGTAAAGCGCGGCGTCGCCCATGTGTTCAATAATACCGGACAGTCCTGCAACGCGCCGACACGCATGCTCGTCGAACGTTCTGTCTATGACAAGGCAACAGAAGTTGCCGCACAAACGGCCAAAGCGACCAAGGTTGGCGATCCTTCGCAGGAAGGTGACCATATGGGCCCCTTGGTTTCCGAACTTCAGTTCAACAAGGTGCAGGGTCTGATAGAACAGGGCATCAAGGAAGGCGCGCGGCTCATTGCCGGCGGAACCGGACGTCCCGAGGGTTTCAATCGTGGCTACTATGTCCGCCCGACCGTTTTTGCTGACGTGAACAACGGCATGACCATTGCTCGCGAAGAAATATTCGGTCCGGTTCTGACGATGATTCCCTTTGATACAGAAGAGGAGGCTGTCGAAATCGCCAATGACACGCCCTATGGCCTTGCCGCCTATGTTCAGTCCGGTAATGTTGAGCGCATCAAACGCGTATCGAAGCAGCTTCGTGCAGGCATGGTGCGTATCAATGGCGCGAGCCATGCGGCAGATGCACCTTTCGGTGGCTATAAGCAGTCAGGTATCGGCCGCGAAGGCGGTCATTGGGGCCTTGAAGACTTCCTGGAAGTGAAGGCCATAAGCGGTTGGGAAGACAGCACCGCTTGAGCCTGTATTGCCTGAACGACGATTGATGCCAGCAGACGGGTGCGGACAGAATGGATGAAACAGAACGCCTGAGCAATGCCGCGCCTGATGTTGAGGACGTGGACATCTATGGCGAAGATGGCGCTGTGCGCTCGTCTTATCTTGCTCGCGTCGGCGCGGCTATTGCCGATCGCGATGTGCTGTTTCTGCGTTCGCATGTTGGCAAGCTGCATCAATCCGAGTTGGGTCATGTTCTTGAAGCCTTGCAGTCAGAACAGCGGCGCGCATTGGTTGAATTGCTTGGCGATGAGTTCGACTTTGCATCGCTCACCGAGGTGGATGAGGCTGTCCGCCTCGAAATCGTCGATGCAATGCCAAACAGGCAGATTGCCGAGGCCGTTCAGGACCTCGATTCCGACGATGCCGTCTACATTCTTGAAGATCTCGATCAGGAAGACCGCGACGAGATTCTGGCGCAATTGCCATTTACCGAGCGGGTGCGCCTCCGGCGTTCACTGGGTTATCCGGAAGAGACGGCTGGCCGCCGCATGCAGACCGAGTTTGTGGCTGTGCCGCCGTTCTGGACGGTGGGGCAGACCATCGACTATATGCGCGAGAATGATGATCTGCCGGAATCCTTTTCGCAGATATTTGTCATTGACCCGATGTTTCGGCTGCTGGGCGCCATTGATCTTGATCGCATCTTGCGCACGCGCCGCGATACGAAGATCGAAGATATCATGCACGAAACACGGCATGCGATCCCGGCAACGATGGACCAGGAAGAAGCTGCGCAAATTTTCGAGCAATATGATCTGCTATCTGCCGCTGTTGTCGACGAAAATGAGCGTCTGGTCGGTGTTCTGACAATTGAAAACATCGTTGACGTTATTCAAGAAGAGGCCGAGGAAGATATTATGCGCCTCGGCGGCGTCGGCGACGAAGAGCTTTCCGACTCGATCCTTTCCACCTCGCGCTCGCGTACGCCGTGGCTTGTGGTCAATCTGTTCACGGCATTTCTATCGGCATCTGTCATTGGGCTTTTCGACGGCACGATCCAGCAGATGGTCGCGCTCGCCGTGCTCATGCCGATTGTTGCCTCCATGGGCGGCAATGCAGGCACGCAGACGATGACTGTTACAGTGCGCGCGCTGGCCACCCGTGACATCGATATCTATAATGCTGGCCGTATCATAAGACGTGAAGCATCCGTGGGACTGATCAACGGCGTCATCTTTGCAATACTGATAGGTCTGGTCGCGGCTTTCTGGTTCAGCAGCGTCAATCTTGGCGGCATCATCGCTTGCGCGATGATAATCAACATGCTGGCGGCCGCGCTTGGCGGAATCCTCATTCCGCTCCTCCTCCACCGATTCGGCGCAGATCCGGCGATTGCCTCAGCGGTATTCGTGACAACAATCACCGATGTGGTTGGCTTTTCGTCATTTCTCGGCCTTGCAACATGGTGGTTTGGCTTCAAATAAAAGTTGTTATGCACCAAAGTTTTCAACCGAGTACAATCGTTCAATTGACTTTTACGTAAATTCGTGACCACTACATTCAATCGGTTAAAGAGAGAATGATCTGTGTCTGCTATCCGCGAATATTATTCAATTACAGAATTGACACGGGAGTTCGGTGTTTCGACCCGGACATTGCGCTTTTATGAAGATGAAGGCCTGATCCATCCTGTGCGGCGCGGGCGCACACGCTTATTCCGTCCCTCTGATCGGCATCTGCTAAAGCAGATTCTTCGTGGCAAGCGCCTGGGTTTCTCGATCTCCGAGATTCAGGAAATCATCCAGATGTACAAGGCGCCCCCCGGTGAGCTTGGACAGATTCATCTTATGATGAAGCGCGTGGAAGAAAAACGCAGTGAGCTGCGCCAGAAGCGCCGGGATATCGAAGAAACCTTGGCAGAACTAGATCAGGTGGAAGAGGGCTGCATTGAGCGGCTCGCTGAGCTGGGCGTTAATACCTGAAGTCTCACTGACCGGTTTCGTTAAGACAAATCTGCTGGATTTCCTGCATTTGCGGATCGGTTTGCGGATTTCGCTTTCCCGATAGTGCGTCAGCGAATATTCCGTCTGCCTGAAATCTACCCACGACACATCCGCAGAAGTTTTCGCAAAGGGCCTTGTCATAGGTCACTTCGCAGCTTTGCACACATTCACCCGCATAGCGGCTGGCAGGCAGGGATGGGGGAAAAATCTGGGAAATAACGTAGACAGAACCGATAAGCACAGGTTGATGAATCAGATAGAAGGCAAGGCTATGGCGACCGATAAAGCGCAGCCCTTTGTCCAGCCAAGCCGGTTTGATATTGCCCGCAAACAAGGTCAGCAAATTGAGATGCTGGAATGTTTTGGCGAGGGCCATCCCCACCAATACCGCTCCGAACCAAGGAAATATCGGTACAAAATCATTGGAGCGGATCGTAATTTCGGAAAGACCCAGCGGCCATAGCCACGGGGCATCAAACGCCGATGATGCCAGAAAATGGGACGCGGCAACAACTCCAGCAGCGGCGAAAGCGATGATAAATGCTGGCAAGCGCAAGAAAAGCAGGCCAAGAAGGCTCGCAGCCGCAATTTGATGGAGTATACCAAAGAATACAAAGCTGTCCGGGGTGAATTGATAGGTGGCAATTGTAATTGCCAGCGCTGCGGCAACAATTTGCGCTAGTCGGATGCCGAAGGGTCGCCAGCGAATGCCGCGACTATGAGCCAGAACGAGACTGAAGCCGACAAGCACCAGAAATGTCGATGCAATACAGCGGGCATAGAGCTTCCACATACCATGTCCGGTTGTGCCGGGCTCCAAATAGCCGAAGAACTCAAAATCCCAACCGGTATGATATGTCGCCATTGCAATAAGAGCGATGCCGCGCAACACATCGAGTTTGCCAAGGCGTGCTTTTACCGGAGGATTTGAGACAGCGTTTTGGCTCATTTTATGGAATCTCGTAGCTAAAGTTTGCCGCAAGCTATTGGAGCTGGCGCTTAAAATCCATGGCGTTTCAGCAATCCCATCACGGATTGTGAAAAATCCATCGAAAGTTGCATGTTATGTCGCCTAATTGACTGCTATCGATGGATTCTCGTTCGATGCTTCCTGCAGCGTTCGAATCAATATTCAAAGTCCCATCGTGATAAATCAAGTTCGTCATCCCATCTGGATCAACACGGCCAAGCGTCCAACAGCGCGGGTATTTGCCATCCTTTTCGGCATCGAATCGATGGCCCGTGCGATCATTACTAGTGTGGTGCCGATCCAGACCTATGATCTTTTGCAAAGCGAACGCAGCGTCAGTATTCTTTACACCTGCATGTCTTTGCTCGGGCTTATTTCCACCTTATCGATCCCGCTGCTGATCGTGCGCATTCCACGGCGATGGGTGTACACAGCTGGTTCGTTTTCCCTGATGCTGGGATGCATCGCATTTGCGCTTGATACAATATCAGGACAGGCAATTGGACTGTTCCTTCGAACCTTCGGGGCAGGAACGCTTTCGATAACGCTCAGCCTTTACATTATGGACCATATCAAGAAAGGCGAACTTGTCCGGGCCGAGTCCGTACGTATGGCAACGGCGACGCTCGCCTGGACGGCCGGGCCTTTTTTGGGTGTTTTTCTTTACACCCGCATCGGGATGATCGCTCCATTTTTGTTATCGATCGGTTTTTCCATTCTTTTGCTGACGCTGTTCTGGTATTTCCGGCTTAGCGATAACCCGGCCTTGCAAAAGGGGCCCAGCCGTCCGGCAAACCCCATTGCAAATGTGCGCCGGTTTGTCGTTCAGCCGAGGTTGCGACTGGCTTGGCTCATTGCCTTTTCCCGCTCTTGTTATTGGAGCACTTTCTTCGTCTACGGCCCGATCCTCATGGTAGCGACGGGGCAGGGATCGCTCGCCGGCGGGCTGCTCGTATCTTTAGGCAATCTATTTCTTCTTGGTTCCATTCTGTGGGGCAAAATCGGAATGGCGCAGGGTTTAACGCGAACAATATCCGGCATATTCATCCTATTGGCTATTGCCCTGATCGGTGCGGGAATTGCAGGCGAAAGTTTTCCGATGATTGCAGCACTCATGCTGCTTTCCGGTTCATTTTTCTGTGTCGCGCTCGATACATTGGCATCCACGACATTCATTCGGGCTGTACACCCGCATGAACGAGCCCAAATGACCGCTGTATATCGGACTTATCTCGATTTTTCCGAAATACTGCCCGCCTTCTTTTACTCGATCATCCTGACATTCTTCAGCTTCGGCTCGATCTTTATCGCATTGGCAGCGTTGATGCTGTTCACAGCCATATTCGTCTGGCGATATCTGCCACGCCGTCTATAGGCCCGTCTGGGCATTGCGGATGAGAACGTCGCGCGCTTTTGAGAAGAACTGCCGGCGTAAAAGCACGAAGGCAACCAGTGTTGTCGTGACCATGAACAGCGCCGGGTGAAGAAACCAGCCTAAATATCCTATCGAGAAGAATATGCCGCGAAGGCCGCTGTTAAAATGCTGCCCGGCCTGAATGTTTATCCCGGCGGCGCGATTGATTCCGGCAACCACCTGCGGATCATCGGGACCTCTATCGCGGGCCATAGGCACACTGCCGATCAATATGGAGCAATAATTAAACAGCCGGTACGACCAGGCAAATTTAAAGAACGCATAGGCGAACAGGATGAGCAGACCAAGTATCTTTGTCTCAAACAGCTGTTGCGTTGTTTCGCTGATGAATGGCAGTTCGTGAAACAGGGTCAGAACGCGACCCGAAGAGTTGAGAAGGCCGAAACAGCCGCCGATTGCCAGGATCGAAGTTGAGGCAAAGAATCCTGTGCCTTGCTGCAACCCGATCATGATGCTGGTATCGATCATGCGCAGCTCGCGCGTGGCCATTGTCGTCATCCACTGGCTTCGTGCGTGATTCATCTCGGATGTCAGGGATTTTCTGCCACCAAAGCCATTGGCCGTGGTGTGCGAATAAAGCGCCCAGACGGCGAAAAAATACACTAGCGCCACAACATCGAGCCAATAGGACATATTCGGATTCGTCATTGTTCCATCACCCTTGGGGTCGGACCCCAGGATGTGCAGGCTCCGAGAATGGGGTACTATTCAACCTTTATTCGGGCAGTTCTGTTTCGTGTCAATAATTGCTGACACAAATAGCTATTGGACTTTCGTCTCACACACCCTATGTCGTATAAATGCAAGGCTAGGTCGGTGGCTGGCTGCGCCTTTCCTCGCCGACCAGCCATTATCGAATATTCCGGATTCCACCTTTTGAGGTTGCTTGATGTTCCTGTCGGTTTTCGATCTGTACAAAATCGGCATTGGTCCTTCGAGTTCCCACACGATGGGACCGATGACTGCCGGTGGACAATTTCTTGATGAATTGAAGAATGGCCAGTGGCCGCGCCCTACGGGTGTGAAAGTCCACAGGCTGCGTGTGCATCTGCATGGATCCTTGGCCTTTACTGGTATCGGGCATGCTACGGACCGGGCGGTGATTCTGGGTTTATGCGGGCTTTTGCCGGCAACTGTTGATCCAAACGAGATGGATGCCCTGCTTGAGAAAGTTAAGCAGACAAAGACGCTCGCACCAGAAGGTCATCCCGTCTATCGCTTTGATCCGGCTATGGACCTCATCATGGATCGTCGCACCGCGCTTCCCGGCCATGCCAATGGCATGGCTTTCGAGGCTTATGATGTTGATGACAGATTGTTGCTCCGCCGGATTTTCTACTCAATCGGCGGCGGTTTCGTTGTAACCGAAGAAGAATTGGAATCAGCGAAGACACGCACGGTACCCAAAGCAGATCATTCGGTGCCGTTTCCTTTTAAAAATGCCGCGCAGATGATGAGCATGGCAAAGGAAAGCGGCCTTTCCATCGCTGAAATGAAGCGGCGCAACGAAGAAATGTTCATGAGCCGCGCTGATTTGGATGCTGGTCTTGATCGCATCTGGTCGGCCATGCGCTCATGCATTGACCGGGGCCTTGAACAGGAAGGCATTATGCCAGGTGGCCTTAAAGTCAAGCGCCGTGCCCGTTATCTGCATGATCGGCTTCAGGAAGAGTGGCGGCAAAATCGCATCAATCCCCTGCTGGCCAATGATTGGCTGTCAGTTTATGCGATGGCTGTGAATGAGGAGAATGCTGCCGGTGGCCGTGTTGTAACTGCCCCGACAAATGGCGCCGCTGGCGTTGTTCCGGCAGTTCTGCGCTATTATCTGCATTTCCACGAGGACGCGGATCAGGATGGCATTCGGGATTTTTTGCTGACATCGGCAGCCATTGGAGGGATCGTCAAAACCAATGCCTCCATTTCGGGCGCTGAGGTCGGTTGTCAGGGTGAGGTCGGCTCTGCATCAGCTATGGCCGCTGCCGGTTTGGCGGCTGTCCTTGGCGGAACGCCGGAGCAGATTGAAAATGCTGCCGAAATTGCCCTTGAGCATCATCTTGGCATGACTTGCGATCCTGTCGCTGGCCTTGTGCAGGTGCCCTGTATCGAGCGCAATGCGCTTGGCGCGGTGAAGGCGGTTACGGCGGCTTCATTGGCGGTTAAAGGCGACGGAACCCATTTTGTCCCGCTGGATGCCTGTATCGAAACCATGCGCCAGACAGGTATGGACATGAATGAGCGGTACAAGGAAACCAGCTTGGGTGGTCTGGCTGTCAATGTGGTGGAATGCTGATTCATTGCCGCTGTGGACGAAACGTTGCTTAAGGTTGACCGAACAACCCGGAAGCGTAAAAGCTAGCCTATGGCTCTTAACCTCGTAAAACTCTGTGTCGGCTGTACGGCAATCGAAGATCTGGCCGCCTGGATTGATTTCCGTCTGGATGAACGCCGCCGCGCGGGTCTGCCTGCGGAACAGTTTCATACAACGCGCATGGTGCCAAAGCGTGCTGAAGAGCTTCTGGATGGCGGATCGCTCTATTGGGTCATCAAGGGCAATATTCAGTGCCGCCAGCGCCTGACCGATCTGCGAACATTTACGGATGATGAAGGAATTTCGCGCTGCAATCTCGTATTGGAGCCGCGCATTATCGTAACCGAATGGCAGCCGAGGCGGGCATTTCAGGGGTGGCGCTATCTTACGAGCGAAGACGCACCGTTGGATGAGGGGCAGGGCAAATCCGGCCGTGCCAAACTGCCACCGGAGCTGCGGAATGAGCTGGCCTCGCTGGGGCTACTTTAGTTACCCTGATTGCATTGATTTATTGCGTGGTTCGACAAGCTCACCATAAGGAAAGTTTTATGGGTTGCAGCGACAACTTGCTAGAGTTGGCGCCCTGCAATCAACCCACCTCCCTCATCCTGAGTTTGTCGAAGGGCGCACAATATCGTTGTCACCATTACAAACTCAGCGCATGGCCGGTATTTTATCAGTAAAGACGCAGGCGCACCGCGGTTAAACCATTGCGGCGTTGCGACTGCAAACGCACGCGAACAGCCGGCAGAGCCGCGCGGCGGGTCCGTGCCGCCTGACACAACAACACATTGACGAGATCCATGGTTTTGAAGGCGTTAGTACCGCCCCGGCGCAGATCGGCAAGACGCAATGCTGCCTGCTGCAATGCTCCAATGCCGCTCAGCCGTGGCTTGGCAGACTTGGGGGCAAAACCAAAGGAACTATCTTGTTCTATGATACTCGACATGACCTAAACCCTTAACGCTAAACAATCGGGGCCTTCTTCATCAATCGCCTTACGATTGTGGTGCAATCGCAAAGCAGTTGAAACTTTGACGCTTCAGAGCGGCGCAAGCGCTGTTGGCAGCCTTGGCGGAGGAGATGCCGGCAAAGCGCGCGCGGTGATAGGTGATGGAACCCTTCTGGAATTTTTCCGTATAGGGCGAAAGGCTTGCAACAGGGGCGCCAACCTGTGAGACGGCCTTGGACAGCAGAGCCTTTGCTTCTTGAGGGCTGCCTGTGGAGCCAATCTGCACCATCCAGCCGCCGGGAGATGCCGAAGCAGTCGTTACAGGATCAACCTCAGACTGATCGCCTTCGCCGACTTCCTCTTTAGGTGTTGGGGCTGGTATGCGCAAAATCTGTGCTGCCGGTGAGGCGGCTGGGGCAGGTGCCGCATAGGCTGTTACAACTTCTTCAGCCTCTACTGGAGCAGCGGCGACTTCGCGCTGGACCGGGACAGGAACATTATCGTTTTCAGGCAATTCGAGTGCGGCAACGCTGATTTGACTGTTTTTGCGCGATGCGAGCAGATTTCCACCATCGCGGCGCGATGCAGAAGGAAGATATTGCGCAATCAACTTGGCCATTTGAGCGTCACGTGAGCCCCCGCTTGATCCGCCCATTACGACGGCGACGAGCTTTTTGCCGCCTGTATTGACCGACGAAACAAGGTTGAAGCCGGACATGCGGGTGTAGCCGGTCTTGATTCCATCAACGCCTTCGACTTTACCGAGAAGCCTGTTGTGACCAACGATGCGGCGGCCACGATAGCTGAAGCTGCGGGTTGAGAAATAGCTGTAATATTGTGGGAAATGCTCGCGGAGCGCGATGCCGAGGACCGCCAGATCACGTGCTGTCGAATATTGCTGACCATCAGGCAAGCCGCTCGCATTGCGGAATTGAGTATTGCGCATGCCAAGCTGGCGTGCCTTGTTGGTCATCATCACTGCGAAACGCTGCTCTGAGCCGCCAAGATGTTCACCTATGGCAGTTGCAGCATCGTTGGCGGATTTGGTGATCAGAGAAAGAATTGCAGCTTCGGCGCTGATTGTCTGGCCGGGTTTGAAACCGATCTTTGTGGGCGGCTGGGAGGCAGCATAAGCCGACACAGCGATTGGCGTCGATTTTGAAACCTTGCCTGCCGCCATCGCTTCAAAGAGCATATAGAGGGTCATCATCTTGGTCAGTGAAGCGGGATAACGCTTTGCATCTGCATTGGATGAATAGAGTGTCTTGCCCGTATTGGCATCCACGACGATCGAGGCAGCCTTGCTTTGAGCTTCGGCCTGTGTGGCGATGCCCAAACTCAACCCGGATATGATTGCCACTGCGAGCAGGGCATAAGCCATTTTTGTAATTAGTTTTGAAGTCTGGCGGGCCGGGTAAAGCACAATCAACACCTGCTCGGTATATGCGTCGAAATTTACTGATGATCAAAGGCATCAGAACGGATGTGTAGACTTTAGCCGTATCAGCGTTACCAAACCCTTTATGGTAACCGGAAGGTTCACGGTTTTCCGTCGATTTTGATTAATTTTTAAGGTTAAAATCGCAGCTACCTTGAATTTGACTTTTTGTGCAGTGCACACTAACTCCACGCCAATAACAAAAGTTCATTTGAAAGGTCTGAATTATGGTCACCTCACTCAGCGCGCTGAACGAGAAAAGCAGAGAATTTCTGGGCAATAGTATGGCCAGCGTTTCTGCAATGAACGAAGGCTTGCAGACGATTGTAGGCGAAGCTACCGATTATTCGACAAAATCGCTCCAGGATGGCTCAGCATTGGTTCAAAAGCTGGCATCCACTCGGTCCGTCGAGCAGGCCTTCCATGCTCAGAGCATTTTCACCAAAAATGCTTACGAAGCATTCGTGGCGCAAGCTGCCAAATTTAGTGAGCTTTACGCGGATATCGCGAAAGAAGCGTTCAAGCCTTATGAAGCAGTGCTGGTAAAAGTGCGGAGCTGACACGCTCTCACAAGGTTGATTTTGAGCCTGCTTGCCCTGCAAGCGGGCTTTTTTTATCCTTGAAGCAGCAAATCGCCTTTGCCAAGTGTAACTTGATATTGCAAGCTTCAGGATAGGGCTTAAAATTAGCTCATCGCGACCTACATAGAATGTACAGAGCGACACATGGCGATCAGAATGCAGGCAGCAACAACATGAATACGTTTTCACCCAAAATGCAGGATGAGGACCAAGGCAATGGCAACGGTCCCGGTCGGGGCACGGCTGTTATTACCCGTACAAAACCAAAGCTGAAAAAGCCAAGTCTCTACCGTGTGTTGATTCTTAATGACGATTACACTCCCATGGAATTCGTCATTCATGTTCTGGAACGTTTTTTCCAGAAGAACAAAGAAGATGCCACCAGAATCATGCTTCATGTGCATAATCATGGAGTCGGTGAATGCGGTGTCTTTACCTATGAGGTCGCGGAGTCCAAGATGACCCAAGTCATGGACTATGCGCGGCAAAACCAACATCCGCTGCAATGCGTGATGGAGAAAAAGTGAGGTTTCATGCCATCTTTCTCACCTAGTCTTGAGCGGGCTCTGCATCAGGCGCTGACCATCGCCAATGAGCATCATCACGAATATGCCACGCTGGAGCATCTGCTTCTTGCCCTGATCGATGATCAGGACGCAAGCAGTGTCATGCGCGCGTGCAATGTCGATCTGGTGCAACTTACCCGTACGGTGAACGATTATGTTGATCATGAGCTCGATAATCTTGTTACGGGCTATGATGAAGATTCAAAACCGACTGCCGCTTTTCAGCGCGTAATCCAGCGTGCTGTTATCCATGTGCAATCTTCCAACCGCGAGGAAGTGACCGGCGCAAACGTGCTTGTCGCGATTTTTGCCGAACGTGAAAGTCATGCGGCCTTCTTCCTGCAGGAACAGCAGATGACTCGCTATGATGCGGTCAACTACATTTCCCACGGGATTTCCAAGCGTCCAGGCATGTCGGAGCCGCGCACACCGCTCGGCACTGAAAGCAATAATGAAGAATCACATGCTTCAGAGTCTGATGAAACGACGAAGAAAAAGCAGGATGCCCTGACGGCTTATTGCATCAATCTGAATGACCGCGCCAAGATTGGCAAGATTGATCCATTGATCGGCCGTGATCAGGAGATCAACAGGACCATCCAGATTCTTTGCCGCCGTTCGAAAAACAATCCGCTTTATGTCGGTGATCCCGGCGTCGGCAAGACGGCAATAGCCGAAGGTCTAGCAAAGCGTATTGTGGAAAAGAAGGTTCCAAGTGTACTTCAGGACGCAACAGTGTTCTCCCTGGATATGGGTACATTGCTGGCCGGAACGCGCTACCGTGGCGATTTCGAAGAGCGTTTGAAGCAGGTCATCAAGGAACTCGAAGAGTTTCCGGGTGCAATCCTGTTCATCGACGAAATTCACACCATCATTGGTGCCGGTGCTACATCTGGAGGCGCTATGGATGCGTCGAACCTGTTGAAGCCGGCTCTGTCATCAGGGGCGATTCGTTGCATTGGTTCAACGACTTACAAGGAATTCCGCCAGTTCTTTGAGAAGGACAGGGCGCTTGTACGCCGTTTCCAGAAGATCGATGTGAACGAGCCTTCAATTCCTGATGCAATTGAGATCATGAAGGGCTTGCGGCCATATTTTGAAGACTTCCACAAGGTCAAATACACTGTGGAGGCGATCAAATCGGCTGTAGAACTTTCAGCACGCTATATCAATGATCGCAAATTGCCGGACAAGGCAATCGACGTGATCGATGAGACTGGTGCAAGCCAGATGCTGCTGCCGGAGGCCAAGCGCAAGAAATCGATTGGCGTCAAGGAAATAGAAGCAACCATTGCAACAATGGCGCGCATTCCACCGAAAACTGTCTCGAAAGATGATGAAGCAGTCCTTTCAAATCTTGAGGCGGAATTGAAGCGGGTTGTCTATGGTCAGGATCTGGCCATCGAAGCGCTGTCTTCATCAATCAAGCTGGCCCGTGCAGGTTTGCGCGAACCGGAAAAGCCGATCGGCTCTTATCTGTTCTCCGGTCCTACCGGCGTCGGCAAGACCGAGGTTGCCAAACAATTGGCTGCATCACTTGGCGTGGAACTCCTGCGTTTCGATATGTCGGAATATATGGAGCGCCATACGGTGTCGCGTCTGCTCGGCGCGCCTCCCGGCTATGTCGGGTTTGACCAGGGCGGCCTTTTGACCGATGGCGTCGATCAGCATCCGCATTGCGTGCTGCTGCTGGACGAAATCGAGAAGGCGCATCCGGATCTGTTCAACATCCTCTTGCAGGTCATGGATCACGGCAAGTTGACAGATCATAATGGCAAGCAGATCGATTTCCGCAATGTCATTTTGATCATGACGACGAATGCCGGCGCTTCGGATGCGGCAAAGGCGGCTATAGGTTTTGGCTCTTCACGGCGTGAAGGCGATGATCTGGAAGCCATCAACCGCCTGTTCACGCCAGAATTCCGCAACCGTCTCGATGCGATCGTGCCATTTGGTCCTCTACCTGCTCCGGTCATTCATCAGGTGGTGCAGAAGTTTGTTATCCAGCTTGAGGCACAGCTTGCCGATCGCGGCGTAACATTCGATCTGCAACAGGAAGCAATCGCCTGGTTGGCCGACAAAGGTTATGATGATCGCATGGGCGCGCGTCCGCTGGGTCGCGTTATCCAGGAGTACATCAAGAAGCCATTGGCTGATGAAGTGCTGTTCGGAAAACTCAAGAAGGGCGGCACCGTCAAGGTTTCCGTTGCCGAGAAGCCGGATGGTTCACGCGGTCTGGTACTCGACTACATAGCCGACGAGGTTGTGGTAAAGCCGAAGAAGGAAATGCCGGTAGAGAAAAAGCCGCTGGCACGTAAGAAGCCAGCGCCTAAAAAACCGGTGCTCGAGAAAGCTTCGGCAGATGCGGTCAGCGGGGAACGCTCCACCCCTGTGACCCCCAAGGCATCAGTGCCAAAGGTTCCGCGCAAGAAATAACAGAAAGGCCACCTTCGGGTGGCCTTTTTCTTGCCCCCTATGAAAGTTGCGTTTAACGCTTGAAGCATGTCTGATTCCGATCTTGCCCCCGAAGACACACAGATGACCGAGCGGACACCATTTCAGTGGTTTCTGGCAGGTGCTTCGTTGATCGCAAGTATCCCGGCACTTATCCTCATGACCGCTCATGTTGGCTTCGCCGGCTTTGCCAGTGAAAATGGCGTCTCGATGCTGCAAGCGACCTTCATGGTAGCTTCAATCTGGGCGCTTCCGGCTAATATCGTGCTGATAGGTGCCATTTCGGGTGGCTATTCCATTGTCGCAACAGCCATTGCAGTAGGACTTTCATCCATCAGGCTAATGCCAATGGTTGCGGCGTTCATCCCTGAGGTGCGCGGCCCAAAAACCAGGAAAAGAGCGCTTCTGCCCATTGCGCATTTCATTGCGATTACTGCGTGGGTGGTGGGCATGGAAAAGCTCAAGCATGTGCCGCGCGATATGCGCCTGATATTTTTCGCAGGTCTGGGCATTACTCTAACCACTGTGAACACATTGGTCGTGGCGATGGTGTATTGGCTTTCGGCCAGTTTTCCGCCACTTGTCTTTGCTGCGCTGTTTTTTTTGACGCCGATGTACTTCCTGGCTTCCCTTTGGGGATCGGCGCATGATCGTTCTGTGCATGTTGCCATGGTTTCGGGGCTGTTGCTGTTCCCGCTGATCCATACCATCGCCCCGGCTTATGATCTGCTGTTAACGGGCTTTACCGGTGGTTTGGTGACAATGGCATATGTGCGATTTGCAGCTATGCGGGGCAGGTCGTCATGACTTGGCAAAGCTATTCCGATTGGTGGTGGCCTTACGTTTTCATTCTGCTGGCAGGAGCATTTCCCACCTATATCTGGCGCTTCATCGGCGTATTCATTGGTGGGCGCGTTAGCGAAGATTCAGAAGCACTGACGGTTGTGCGCGCTGTTGCAACATCGCTTGTGGCAGGCGTTATCGCCCAATTGATACTTTATCCAAGCGGCGCTTTAGCAGAGTCGTCCGTCTATTTGAGAGTAGGCGCCGCCTTGGCAGGATTTCTCGCCTATCTCTACCTGGGCCGACGGGTCATTATTGGCGTTGTCGTCGGGGAAGCTATTTTGATTGCCGGCTTGCTTTTATAGCTCTGCCAAAGCTGCCCTGATCTTTTCCGCGTTCGCCGCCAGTACGGCGTTGTCTTCCATCGTGCCGCTGTGTGGTTTCAGCGCAATTCCTTCAAAGCGCGGAATGACGTGAAAATGCAGATGGAAAACCGTTTGTCCTGCGGCAGATTCGTTGAACTGTGCAATGCCGACCCCATCGGCATTGAAAGCCTTCACCACGGCTTGCGCAATTTTCTGCGTTGTAGCGATGGCGGCGGAAAGCGCCTCTGTATCGGCGTCGAGCAGGTTGCGGCTTGGAGATTTGGTTAATACGAGGCAATGACCCTTTCCCTGCGGCATTACATCCATCAACGCGTAGGTTCTGTCATCTTCGTATATCTTATGAGACGGAATCTCTCCGCGGAGGATTCGCGCGAATATGTTGGTGCTTTCATATTGCTGGTTCATTCTGTGCGTGTCCTTACAAAATCATGGCTGATGTTTTTGATCATGCCCGTTTCGCGGGTCAAGCTCATTGTTCGGATTTTTTGAATGGCGCATGTTCATTGAGCGCATCGCTCATCAAAGCAACATCAGCGCGTTCATGCCTGAGGAAATTATTGACTGCGCGCCGCAACCCCTCATGGGCAATGTAGTGCACTGAATTTGTAATGACGGGCAGATAGCCACGTGCCAACTTGTGTTCGCCTTGCGCACCCGCTTCGACGACACGCAATTTGCGCTCAATAGCGAAATCAATGGCTTGATGATAGCAAACCTCGAAATGCAGGAATCGGTGGTCTTCGATACAGCCCCAGTTCCGGCCATATAATCTGTCTGAGCCGATGAAATTGATGGCTCCCGCGATATAGCGACCTTCACGGCGAGCCATGACAAGCATGATATCGTCGGGCATGCGCTCACCAATCAGTTGGTAGAACTTGCGGTTCAGATAGGGGCGACCCCATTTGCGGCTGCCAGTATCCATATAGAACGTATAAAAATCGTCCCAAACCTCTTGAGTGAGTTGGGTGCCGGTCAGTCGCTCAATGGTGATACCATTCGCCACGGCTTCGCGGCGTTCTTTCTTCAAAGCCTTGCGCTTGCGGGATGCAAGCGTATCAAGGAATTCGTCATAATTGGCATAATCATCATTGATGAAATGGAATTGCTGGTCGACGCGATGCAGGAACCCGGCTTCAGTGAAAGACACAAGATCGGTCTCATTCACGAAGGTTGAATGTGCGGACGAAACGTTCAGCTGCGTGGCGAGTTGCTGCAACCCATTAGCCAGCGCGGCGCGGACTGCATCGCCATCCCAATCATAATTGACCAGCAGACGTGGGCCGGTGGCTGGCGTAAACGGTATGCTTGCCTGCAATTTCGGGTAATAGCGCCCGCCCGCCCGTTCAAATGCATCAGCCCAACCATGGTCGAATACATATTCCCCTTGGCTATGGCTTTTTAAGTAGCAAGGAACGGCGCCGACGAGCACGCCGCATTCATCTTCAAGGCGCAAGAACTGCGGTAGCCAGCCTGCCTTGGTGGCAACGCAGCCGGAATCTTCCAGCGACGACAAAAAGGCATGCGAAATGAATGGATTGTAACCCGGTCGATCACGGGAGGTGTCAGTCAGCCGCGACCACTCGGCTGGCGTGAATGCGCCAATGCCTTCGCAGGCACGCAAGGTGAAATTGCCGTGTTCAAGATTTTGCATCAGCAAATTGGGCTTTCCATAAGCGAAGACGAGCCGGAAGCAACGATTCCGGTTCAATCAATAAGCTAGGTGATTGATTTGCCGATACAAGAGGCAAAGCCAGCCTTATGGCAAGCGAGGATCAAAGCCTTCAAATGTGATCTGGTCTACAAGAGCATCGCTTTTCACCTTGTCTGCCGCGCTACGCACAGTCCAGGAGATCACAGGCAGGTTGAGATGCGAGTTTACAAACTCCAGAAAGCGATTTTCCAGATGGTGGACATTATAGGAAATGAAGTCGATTTCGTAGGCCAGCATTGAGAAGTGCGCTTCCATATCCTCATCGCGCAGGCCCTCGGCTGTCAGCCCGGCTGGAATGCCCGGTGCGTCCTTGCCGAAAAGGCGAATGAGATGGTGATCGAACGACATGATCGCGGCTTGACCTTGATAAGCCGCCAAATCACTTGCGACGGCCTTGACCAGACCGTCGTCGCGTCCGGCAATGCCCTTCAGTTCGATGATAATCGGTACGCGACCATCAATCAGCTTCAGGGCTTCGGCAAGGGTAGGGATATGGTCCTTGGTTCCGCCGACGCGGATTTCGCAGGCCTGTTGCGCAGTCAGTTCATCAATATTGCCCTTTTGGCCCGTGACGCGGTCCAAGGTGCCATCGTGAAAAACAACCGCTTTGCCATCGGCGGATAGATGAACGTCGCATTCTATGGCGAAGCCCGCGCTTGCTGCGGCGTCAAAAGCAGATAGCGTGTTTTCCCAGCGCTTATTGTTCAAATCATGCAAGCCACGATGGGCTATTGGAGTTTTCTTCAACCAGTCAATTGAGGGCATAATCAGCGAACCTCAATGATAGCTTCGATTTCGACAGGAGCATTAAGGGGCAGTGCCGCTGTGCCAACTGCAGAGCGTGCATGGCGTCCAATATCGCCCAATGCCGCGACAAGAAGATCAGAAGCGCCATTGGCGACAAGGTGCTGTTCGGTAAAACCTGGCGTTGAGGCGACAAAAACAGTGATCTTTATGACGCGAACAATCTTTTCAAGATCGCCAAGTGCAGCTTTTGCCTGAGCCAGAATATTGACGGCGCACGCCTGAGCACAGGCTTGACCCTGTGCCACATCCAGATCCGCACCGAGCAATCCCGTATGAACGAGCTTGCCGCCGACCAAAGGCAACTGGCCCGATGTGAGCAAAAGATTTCCTGTTTGCGAATAGGGCACATAATTTGCTGCCGGCGCTGCGGCGACGGGGAGGCTGATGCCGAGCTCGGCAAGGCGGGATTCGACAGGATTGCTCATGGTTATTGTCCTTGTGTTTCGGAATCGCAATTGATTGTGATGGAAGTTGCGATTTTTGCCTCGCTTCCGCCAAGAGTTTTTTTAATATGCACGTTCAAATAGTGGAGAATCTTTTGATGCGCGTATTTTCAATCCTTGGTTACAGTCTCGGCGTCATGGCTTTGAGTGGTTCTACCATGACATTTGCTGCCGGAACTGCAACGCTTGTTCCTCATCGCGCTATTTATGACCTGAAATTGGACAATGCACAGGATTCTAGCGGCATTACCGGATTGACGGGGCGTATGGTCTACGAGTTCAATGGATCGGATTGCGAAGGCTACACGACGAACTTCCGCTTTGTGACGCGCGTCGATATGGAAGAGCAGCCGCAAAGGGTGACAGATCAACAAACGACGACGTTCGAAACCGCAAATGGTGAGAAATTTCGCTTCGTCAACAAAACATTTGTCGATCAAAGCCTGACCAAGGAAGTTCGTGGCGATGCATCGCTGTTGAAAGACAAGACGGAAATTTCACTGACAAAGCCGATTGCTTCGAAAGAAGATCTTGATCTTTCCCAATTTCCCACACGTCACATGCAGCAATTGATTGAGAAAGCGCTTGCTGGCGAGGTTTTTTATCAAACCAAGCTTTTCGATGGCTCGGAAGATGCCAACAAGATCATGGCGACGACCGTCGTTATCGGTAAATCAGCCGTTACCGAGCCTGATGACGAGATCAAGCACATGGGCCCATTGGCGAAAGATGCGACCTGGCCTGTATCAATCGCCTACTTCGACGAAAAGGAAAAGGCAGAAGGACTGCCAAGCTACCGCATCAATTTCAAGATGTATCGCAACGGTGTAACCCGCGACCTGAAAATGGATTATGGTGATTTTTCCATGACCGGCAAGCTGGTCAATCTCGAGCTGTTTGATACGCCGAAATGCAAGAAGTAGACCAAGGCTGAGGTCTTTTGTGCCGGACGCCCTTGCGTTTGCCGCAAATATCCATTAACAGCCGCTTCATTCCACACACGGGATTTGGGTTGATATCGGGAGAAATCCGATATGGCCTCCGGTGGCGGGTTTCCCGCCTCTTCCCGTGGAGGTTCAACCGGAAAAGGAAAACACAAGATGGCATTGCCTGATTTCAGCATGCGTCAGCTCTTGGAAGCTGGCGTTCACTTCGGACACCAGACACATCGCTGGAACCCGAAAATGGCACCATATATTTATGGTTCCCGTAACAATATCCACATTCTTGACCTTGCCCAGACCTATCCGCTGCTGAATACAGCGCTGAAGAAGGTTTCGGACACCGTTGCCCGTGGCGGCCGCGTTCTGTTCGTCGGCACCAAGCGTCAGGCTTCGGACATCATTGCCGATGCCGCAACACGGTCTGCCCAGTATTATGTCAACGCGCGCTGGCTCGGCGGCATGATGACCAACTGGAAGACCATTTCGAATTCCATCCAGCGTCTGCGCAAGCTTGACGAACTTCTTTCCGGCGAAGCACAGGGCTTCACCAAGAAGGAGCGTCTGAACCTTGACCGTGAACGCGAGAAGCTCAACCGCGCTCTTGGCGGTATCAAGAACATGGGTTCGGTTCCGGATCTTATTTTCATCATTGATACCAACAAGGAAGCGATTGCAATTCAGGAAGCCAAGCGTCTTGGTATTCCAGTTGTTGCAGTGATCGATTCCAACTGCGATCCGGACCAGATCGATTTCCCGATCCCCGGCAATGATGATGCTTCCCGCGCTATTTCGCTTTATTGCGATCTGATTGCCAAGGCAGCTCTCGATGGCATTCTGCGTCAGCAGGGCTCGCTCGGCATCGATGTTGGCGCACAGGAAGAAGCTCCTGTTGAACCAGCACTCGAAGCAGCGGCTGAAGAAACACCTGCACAGGAAGGTGAAGCCTCCGCTTGAGGCTTCATACACCCGTCTTATCGGGTGTTTAAAAACGATTCGACTGGCGCATGATGCGCCGCATAGTTGGCATGCTGGTTCACCAGTATGCCTTCGTTTTTAAAGTGGTTTTGGTTTCGGTAGATTCTGAAGACACTTTATCTATTTGTTTTCACGCAGTTTCAAACGGAAGGCCGTATCGGTTTTCGTGAGATTGCTTTGAGAAGAGGCGATTAGAATGAGCATTACCGCAGCACAAGTAAAAGAACTCCGCGAAATCAGCGGCGCTGGCATGATGGATTGCAAGACAGCCCTGACAGAAACCAATGGTGATATGGAAGCCGCTGTCGACTGGCTGCGTGCGAAGGGTATTTCCAAGGCCGACAAGAAGGCTGGCCGTACCGCTGCCGAAGGTCTGGTTGGCGTGGCAACAAACGGCACCAAGTCGGTTGTTGTAGAAGTGAATTCTGAAACAGACTTCGTTGCCCGCAACGATGCGTTTCAGGATATCGTTCGCAATGTTGCCAGTGTTGCACTGACAACAGACGGTTCGACTGCTGCTGTTTCGGCTGCAACCTATCCTTCAACCGGCAAGTCGATTGTAGACACAATCAAGGACGCTGTCGGCACAATCGGCGAAAACCTTTCATTCCGCCGCTCCACCGCTTTGAGCGTCAGTGAAGGCGTCGTTGCAACATACATTCATAACGCCGTTTCCGACGGCCTCGGCAAGCTCGGCGTTCTTGTTGCTATCGAGACAGCAGGCAATGCAGATGCTGCAAACGCATTTGGCCGCCAGGTTGCGATGCATGTTGCTGCTACTAACCCGCTTGCTTTGACCGCCGCTGAGGTTGATCCGGCAGCAGTTGAACGCGAAAAGGCAGTATTTACCGAGTCCGCTCGTCAGTCCGGCAAGCCAGACAACATCATCGAGAAGATGGTTGAAGGCCGCCTTCGTAAGTTCTACGAAGAAGTCGTACTTCTTTCGCAGGCATTCGTGATCAACCCTGACCTGACTGTCGAAGCTGCATTGAAGGATGCGGAAAAGGCAATCGGCGCGCCAGCAAAGATCACCGCATTTGCCCGCTTTGCTCTTGGTGAGGGCATTGAAAAGGAAGAAACAGATTTCGCAGCAGAAGTTGCAGCGGCTGTTAAGAAGTAATATTCAATAGTTGAAATGAAAGGGCATCGCGTGACAACGCGATGCCCTTCGTGTATCCGGAATTCACATTCAATTAGAAAAGACCCTGAGGGAGACTCCATGGCTGGTACGGCTGTTTACAAACGCGTTCTGCTGAAAGCCTCCGGTGAAGCTCTGATGGGTGACCAGGGGTTTGGTATTGACGTTGCGGTTGCAGACCGCATTGCCAGCGACATTGCCGAGGCGCGGGCGCTTGGCGTCGAGGTTGGTGTCGTTATCGGCGGCGGGAATATTTTTCGCGGTGTGGCAGTGGCATCCAAAGGCGGCGACCGCGTAACCGGCGATCATATGGGGATGCTTGCAACAGTGATCAATTCGCTGGCGCTGCGCACGTCCCTTGTCAAGCTCGGCATTGATACCGTTGTGCTATCTGCTGTTGCCATGCCGGAGTTCTGCGAGACTTTTTCACAGCGTCTGGCGACTGCCTATATGGATATGGGCAAGGTGGTGATATTCGCCGGTGGCACCGGCAATCCATTCTTCACAACAGATTCCGCCGCCGCGCTTCGCGCTGCTGAAATCAGCGCCGACGCCTTGTTCAAGGGAACGCAGGTCGATGGAATTTATTCGGCCGATCCCAAAAAAGACCCGAATGCTGTGCGATTTGATCGATTGACTCACAAGGATGTCCTGGATCGCGGCCTTGCAGTCATGGACACAACAGCGGTCGCTCTTGCACGCGAGAACAACATTCCAATTATCGTCTATTCAATCCACGAAAAAGGTGGTTTTGCAGAAGTGTTGCAGGGTAAAGGACGCGCAACAGTCGTATCCGATAGCTAACCAGCCTTACCGCCCAAGAATATAGGAGCATTGAGTATGAGTGATGCACTCGATTTGAACGATCTGAAGCGCCGTATGGATGGTGCCGTGCAAGCGTTGAAACATGATCTGGGCGGACTTCGCACGGGACGTGCTTCTGCTAGCCTGCTCGAACCGATTACTGTTGAGGCTTATGGCTCGCAAATGCCCCTCAATCAGGTTGCCAATATTACTGTGCCAGAATCGCGCATGTTGTCCGTATCCGTTTGGGACAAGTCGATGGTTGGCAAAGTAGAGCGCGCGATCCGCGAATCCGGGCTTGGCCTCAATCCGATTACTGACGGAAACAATTTGCGCATTCCTTTGCCTGAGTTGAACGAGCAGCGCCGCAAGGAACTCGTCAAGATTGCTCACCAATATGTCGAGCAGGCCAAAGTGGCGGCACGCCATGTTCGCCGCGATGGAATGGACGAGCTGAAGAAACTCGAAAAAGACGGCGACATCAGTCAGGACGATAACCGTATCTTGTCTGAAAAAGTTCAAAAGCTGACAGATGACACCATCGCTGAGATGGATAAGGTTGTGGCTGTTAAAGAAGCGGAAATTATGCAGGTTTAGAACTATAGCCCGGTTCTAATACTCATAGGAGGTCTACACCCATGTCCAACCCGCGCCACATTGCCATCATCATGGATGGAAATGGCCGTTGGGCGAAGGCGAGAGGCCTTCCGCGCGCTGCAGGACATAAGGCCGGGGTGGAAACGCTGCGCGAGACAATCCGGGCCGCCGGGAAGATGGGTATTCCTTTCCTCACGCTTTTTGCTTTCTCCTCTGAAAACTGGTCGAGACCACGATCGGAAGTTTCCGATCTCATGGGCCTGTTAAAACTATTCATTCGCCGCGATCTGGCGGATTTGCACAGGGAAAATGTTCGCGTTCGAATTATCGGAGAACGCGACGGACTGGCAAAAGACATTTTGGGGCTTTTAAACGAAGCCGAAACATTGACGGAAAAGAACCAGGGCCTGACCTTGGTAATTGCCTTTAACTATGGCTCGCGCAACGAAATTACCCGCGCGGTCAAGAAGCTGGTCGATGACGTTTCAGCGGGCATTATCGCAAGTACAGCAATCACGATGGAGGCGATATCGGCCCGTCTCGATACGGCTGAAATGCCAGATCCGGATCTGATTATCCGGACGAGCGGCGAGATGCGGCTCTCCAATTTCCTGCTCTGGCAGGCAGCTTACTCGGAGTTCATGTTCCTGCCATGCTACTGGCCGGATTTTCGTCCTACGCATTTGTCAGAAGCGATTGAAGTGTTTCAATCGCGTGAACGCCGTTTTGGCGGGGTTACGGCACAGGAAATCGCTCTGTGAAACTTTCCGGCAATGGGCTTTCCAATCTGCAAAAGCGCATCCTTAGTGCGATAGTTCTGGTAGTCGTTGCAGTCATTCTTACTTGGGCGGGCGGCTTCGGTTTTGGTCTGCTTGCCAGCGCAATAGCGCTTGGCGTGATGTTTGAGTGGCAGTTAATGTCAAAAGGGCGGATGAGCGGCCTGACCGGCGGATTATCCTGGGTGGTTCTGATCGCCACATTGCTGGCTCTGTTATTCACTCAGCATGTGTTGTCAATGTTTCTCATTCTATTCGTTGGTGCGGCAGTTGTGGCCATGCTGGGCGGGCGCCAATCCGGCTATTGGCCAGCGGCAGGTCTGGTCTATGCGGGATTTCCCGCCATTTCCCTGACATTGTTGCGCGGCGATACCGGTGATGGTTTTGCGGCGATTCTGTTTTTGTTTGCCGTGGTGTGGGCAACGGATATTTTTGCCTACTTCAATGGAAAAGCACTTGGCGGGCCCAAGCTTGCTCCGCGTTTTTCACCCAACAAGACATGGTCGGGAGCGATCGGCGGGACAGCGGCGGGCGTTGCCGCCGGTGTGGCATGCGCCTCGTTCATCACTCCCGGTGGCGGGATGTCTCTGCCCTTCATCGCATTGTTGATCTCGATTATCGCCCAGTTGGGTGATCTTGGTGAATCCTGGATGAAGCGAAAGTTTGGAGCCAAGGACTCAGGTACGTTGATTCCCGGTCACGGTGGCGTGATGGACCGTGTGGATGGGCTTGTAGCTGCCGCTGCATTACTATACGTCATCGGTGCAATTCTGGTAACGCCAGAAACCCCATACGACATACTTTTCTAGACGGCTGAGCTTTCGAAGCCTTTTGGCTTATTCTGTTGCGGGCCCGGAGGATAATTTGACAGATCTGTTGCACACCATATTTGGTACTCAAAGCGTGCTCGTTGGAACAATCGTACCGTTTCTTATCGTTTTAACGGTTGTTGTCTTCGTTCATGAGATGGGACACTATCTGGTGGGCCGGTGGTGCGGTATCGGCGTAAAAGCTTTCTCGATCGGTTTTGGGCCTGAGTTGATAGGCTTTAATGATTCCAGAGGGACGCGCTGGAAGCTATCGGCTATTCCGCTCGGCGGGTATGTAAAATTTGCCGGTGACGAAGACGTAACCAGTTCTACCGCAGCCGATGCGTCGACCATGACGGATGCTGAGCGTGCTGTAGCCTTTCACACTCAACCGGTATGGAAACGTGCCGCAACGGTATTTGCAGGCCCGGCGTTCAATATTTTGCTCACGGTCGCGATTTTCTCGGTGTTTTTTGCGCTCTATGGGAGGATGATTTCCGATCCTATGGTCGCCGAAGTGCGTCCTGGTGGCCCGGCAGCCATTGCCGGTTTCCAGCCGGGAGATCGCTTCGTCAGCGTTGATGGCGAGAAGATCGTGACTTTTGCGGATGTGCAGCGCCATGTCTCGGCAAGGGGCGGGGATGCACTTGATTTTGTGGTCGAACGTGCAGGCAAAGAGGTACATCTGACTGCGACGCCTGAGCTTTCCGAGCAGGAAGACGCGTTGGGCAACAAGGTAAAGGTTGCAGTAATCGGCGTTGTTACCAATTTGCAGGCGGGGAATATTCGTCGCATCGAGTATGGCCCAATCGAATCGGTTGGTCAGGCCGTGCGCGAAAGTGGCTTTATCATTGCCCGTACAGGACAATTCTTCAGCCGTTTTTTCGCAGGTCGCGAAGATAAATGCCAGTTGGGTGGTCCGGTCAAGATTGCGACAATGGCGGGGCAGGCGGCCAGTCAGGGCATTGATTGGCTGATTCAGCTTACTGCCATGCTTTCCATTGGTATCGGGCTGCTTAATCTCTTCCCATTGCCTCCGCTTGATGGAGGGCATCTGGTTTTTTATGCTGCCGAGGCAATTATAGGCAGGCCCGTAAAACCGGCTGTACAGGAGTTGTTTTTCCGTACAGGGTTCTTCCTTGTGCTCGGATTTATGGGATTCGTCATCTTCAATGATCTGTTCGCTTGCTGATGCGAAAATTAAACATTAGTGAAAATTTGAGGCGTGTTATGGCAAAACGACATGATCTGTTTACTATACGTGCTGAATGGCGTGGCATGGATGCCACTGTTATGTGGGAAGTAAACAGTTTTTAACCGTAAGCCTTGCGTGTATATAAAAACCGGCTATGACGGTGTACGAGTAATGCTTAGTCCGGGATCTCGCCCGGGTATAACGAGAAACGAAGGTTCATAAGGCCTATGGCGGCAAGTTCAAAATTTGTAGGTGCGGCGTCAGCGCTCGCCATTTCAGCGGCACTCGTCAGTTCGGGTGCGATCGTAACAACGGTCGCAGGCGTTGCTACAGCTCAGGCAGCTACTGTCAGCCGTATCGAGGTGCGGGGCAATACACGTGTTGATGCGCAGACTGTGCGCGACAATATCGGTATCACGCCTGGCAAGCCATTCTCCAATGGAGATATCGATGCTGCCACCAAGCGTCTTTTCGCTACTGGCCTGTTCAGCGATGTGCGCATCAGCCAGTCGGGCGGTGCTCTTGTTGTTACCGTCAATGAAAATCAGGTTGTGAACCAGGTTATTTTCCAGGGCAACAAGAAGATCAAAGACCCAGCGTTGCAAAACGCTGTTCAGTTGAAGCCTCGTGCCGCTTTCGATCAAGCAACGCTTGATGCAGATACAGAAGCAGTCCGCGCAGCCTATCGCAATGTTGGCCGCAGCGATGCAACTGTAAATTCGCGTTTGATGGATCTGGGCGAAGGCCGCGTTAACGTTGTCTTCGAAATTAATGAAGGCGACCGTACAAAGATTGCCAAGATCAACTTTGTCGGTAACCAGGCATTCGGCAATCGCCGTCTAAGTGACGTGATTTCGACAAAGAAATCCAACCCATTGTCATGGTTGACCCGTAACGACGTTTACAGCGAAGATCGTCTGCGTGCAGATGAGGAAGCGCTGCGCCGTTTCTATTATAACCGCGGCTATGCTGATTTCCGCGTTGTTTCCTCAACTGCCGATCTCGATCCGGCAACCAATGATTATACAATCAATATCACCGTCGAAGAGGGTGAGAAGTATACATTTGGCGGCGTGCAGATCGAAAGCTCTGTCGAGGGCGTTGATACTGCGCAATTGAATGGCTTGGTAAAGTCTCGCGAAGGCGACACCTACAGCGCCAAGGATGTTGAAGATTCAATCATCAAGGTTTCCGAAAAGGTTGCCGGTCAGGGTTATGCTTTTGCGAAAGTAGAGCCACGCGGTGATCGTAATTTCGAAAATCACACGATTTCCGTTACTTATGCGATCGATCAGGGCCCTCGCGCCTATGTTGAGCGTATTGAAATCCGCGGCAACGAAAAGACCCGCGATTTCGTTATTCGCCGTGAATTCGATGTGAGCGAAGGCGATGCATTCAATCAGGTTCTCATTCAGCGCGCAAAGCGTCGTCTTGAGCGCCTTGAGTTCTTCCAGACCGTCAATATTTCGACTGCGCCTGGTTCGCAGCCGGATCAGGTAATTCTGGTCGTTGACGTTATTGAGAAGCCGACAGGTGAATTCTCCATCGGTGGTGGTTACACGACCGGCGGTGAAAGCCCAGGGCCTACAGTGGAAGGTTCCATCACGGAGCGTAACTTCCTTGGTCGCGGTCAGTATATTCGTCTTGGCGCCGGTGGCGGTCTCGACAATAATAGAACCTATTCGTTCTCGTTCACAGAGCCCTATTTCTTGGGACAACGCGTTTCTGCCGGCTTTGATATCTTCAAGCGCCAGTCAGGCGTCAAGGACAAGTACGACACAGATTTGACCGGCGGTACAATCCGCTTTGGTCTGCCGATCACGGAAGAGCTGACTGCAGGCGTTGCCTATAATCTTACCCGAGAAGAGTATGAGATTGACGGCGATGCCAAGCTTCCAAATGGTGAATATGACCCATCCGAAATATCCAAGGCGTTTGCTGATGCTGCGGAGAAAAGCCCTTGGATCAAGTCATCGGTCAGCTGGTCGCTTACCTACAATACAATTGATGACGTGAAGAACCCGCGCGATGGTATCTATGCGAAGTTCAATCAGGAATATGCCGGTATCGGCGGTGATGCCAACTTCCTGAAGACAACGGTTAAAGCCAGCTATTACAAGACATTGCTTGATGAGTTGGATGTTGTCGGCTTGGTTGGTGTAGGTGCAGGCCACATTGAAGGCTTCGGCGGCGATGATCTGCGCGTGTTCGATACGTTCAAGAACACGCAAGACATGATCCGCGGCTTTAAATATGCCGGTATCGGTCCTCGTGACGCCAATACAGACGACAAGAAGGGTAGCTTCCTTGGTGGTAATACCTACCTGAATGCAAGCGTTGAAACCCAGTTCCCGATACCTGTTATTCCAGAAAGTCTTGGTATTCGTGGTGCATTCTTCGCCGATGCTGCGACCCTGTTCGGTAGTGATTTGAAGGGTAGCGACGGTATCGACGTTGAAGGCGAAAAGATGGAATGGCGTGCATCTGTCGGCGCCAGCATCATGTGGGCATCACCATTCGGTCCGTTGCGCTTCGATTATGCCGTGCCGGTCAAGAAAGTTGATGGCGATCAGGTGCAGAATTTCAACTTCGGCATGTCGAGCAAGTTCTGATAGATTGCTGACCTCCCGGGGGGAGCAAGTTTCCCCGGGGGAGAAAGTTAGTCGATGGCCGATCCGATCTTTTATGAGTCACTGTCAAACGTAACCATTGGTCAGATCGCCGATCTGTCCAATGGCGTTCTTGTGGACAGTTCTCTGGCCAACCGGCCAATTTCCCGTTTAGCCTCGCTAAATGATGCCGGTCCTGATGCACTCGTTTTCGTTGAAAGCAGAAAAAGTGCATTGGATTTGAGCGGTCTGAATGCCGCTTGTGTGCTCTGCACCGAAGAAGTCAGACCCAGCATACCAAAAAATGTCGCGATCATTGTCACGCGCCACCCACAGCAGGCATTTGCCGCTATCGGACGTGCGCTTTATCCGAATGCTGTCAATGCGCATTTGTGGAGCGGGCAAACCGGCATTTCATCGCATGCTATTGTTCATGAAACTGCTGAAATTGAAGACGGCGTAACAATTGAACCGGGTGCAATTATCGGCAGTCATGTGTCCATAGGCTCCGGCACTGTGATTGGCGCCAATGTGGTCATTGGTAATGGCTGCAAGATTGGACGCGATTGCTATGTTGCCCCAGGTAGTTCCGTTCAATATGCATTTCTCGGCAATCGGGTGCTGCTGCATCCAGGCGTGCGCATCGGACAGGATGGATTCGGCTATGTGCCGGGCAAAGCCGGTCTTGATAAAATGCCCCAACTTGGCCGCGTGATCATTCAGGACAATGTGGAAATTGGCGCAAATACGACCGTAGATCGGGGTGCTTTGGCTGATACTGTCATTGGCGAAGGCACGAAAATCGATAATTTGGTGCAGATTGCCCACAATGTGCAGATCGGCCGCCATTGCGTTATCGCGGCGCAGTGCGGTATTTCCGGCAGCGTCATTCTCGGCGATATGACGCGGCTTGGCGGCAGTGTCGGAATTAAAGATCACGTCACGATTGGGGCGAGTGTTGAGATTGCCGCGGCAAGCGGCGTTATGAATGATATTCCGGACGGTGAGAGATGGGCTGGAGCGCCTGCCCAACCGTTCAAGCAGTGGTTCCGTGAGATTGCCAGCGTTCGCGCCATGACCCGGACCAAGAAGGAGAGCAGTTCAGATGACTGATGCCATAAAAACAGAGAGCCTTGGCGTTGCGGATATCCAGAAACTTCTGGCCAATTTGCCACATCGCTATCCGTTCCTGTTGATCGACCGGATCGTTGATATTGACGCAGACAGATCAGCGACTGGGATCAAGAATGTCAGCATCAATGAGCCGCATTTTGCCGGACATTTTCCGGAACTGCCCATTATGCCTGGTGTGCTGATCATCGAAGCTATGGCCCAGACTGCGGGTGCTATTGTGTTGTTCAACAATGGTAGCGGCAAGCCTGGTCAGGTTTTCTTCATGACCATCGATAATGCCAAGTTCAGAAGGCCGGTTGTACCGGGTGACCAATTGAAATTGCGCGTCACAAAGCTCAAGCAACGCGGCAATATCCATAAATACGCCTGCGTTGCCGAGGTGGACGGATTCAAGGTCGCCGAGGCCGAAGTTGCGGCCATGGTTAGCTTCCCTGTTGAAGAGACCGGGGTTTAATGTCGAGCATTCATCCCACGTCCATCATTGAGCAGGGCGCAGAAATCGGCGAAGGCGTAACCATCGGCCCGTTTTGCCATATTGGTTCCCAAGCCGTTATTGGCGACAATGTTAGTCTTCTCAGCCATATCGTCATCATGGGGCCAACTACGCTCGGAGATGGCTCTAAAGTCTATCCCAATGCGGTGCTTGGCGGCGAGCCCCAGAATACCAAACATAAGGGTGGGCATACCACCCTTGTTATCGGCAAGAACTGCGTTATTCGCGAAGGCGTCACTATGCATCGCGGGACTGATGGGAGCCGCGGCATCACGACAGTCGGCGACAATTGCATGTTTCTGGCTTATTCCCATGTCGCGCATGACTGCATCATCGGCGATAATGTTACGTTTTCAAACAATGTCATGATCGGCGGTCACGTCACTATTGGAAACAATGTGATTATTGGCGGCGGTGCGGGTATTCATCAGTTTGTACGTGTGGGCCATCACGCCTTTATTGGCGGCCTCGCGGCGTTGGCCAGCGATCTCGTGCCTTATGGCATGGCTATCGGTAATCATGCTTATCTTGGTGGTCTTAACATTATCGGGATGAAGCGCTCGGGCATGGCGCGGCCTGAAATCCATAATTTACGCCATGCCGTGCGCATGCTGTTCGATCGGTCAAAATCGATCAAAAATCGTGCCGATGATGTTCGTACCGCATTTCCGGAATCGCCTGCCGTGGCTGATCTCATCGATTTCATCAGCACCGACACAAAGCGCGCCTTCTGTACACCGCCGCTCGATTCTGCAATCGAGATCAGTGACAGTGACGTCAGCTAGAGCGAAGAAATCTCCAGCGCCGATTATTGGCCGCACTGCCATCGTAGCGGGTAATGGCTCTCTGCCGGTCGCAGTTGCAGCCAGTTTGCGAAAGCAAGGCGCGAACCCTTTGATTGTAACAATCAAAGGGGAGGCTGATCCTGAACTTTATGCCGGCGAGCATGCCGAGATATCCATTGTGGAACTTGGCGGGTTGATGAGAATCTTGAAAGCGGAGAACATCACAAATGTTGTTCTTGCTGGTGGTATTCGGCACCGGCCGGAGTTCAGTGCCGCACTTAAGCCCGGAAACGGTAATCTTGTGGCGCTCTATCGGTTTATGCGCGCTTTCAGGCTTGGAGATGATGGGTTGCTCCGGGCTGTCATCTCGACAATTGAATCCTATGGTTTTCGCGTGCTTGGAGCGCACGAAGTCGTGCCTGATATTCTCGCGCCAGCGCCGGGATGCATCACACGTAAGAAACCTACTCAGGAAGGACGTGAGAACATCGAAGCCGCGCGTAAAGCAGCGACATTGATTGGTTCTCTGGACATTGGTCAGGCGGCTATTGCCGTAGGGCGGCGCGTCGTGGCGCTGGAGGGCGTCGAAGGGACGGATGCGATGCTACAGCGTGTCGCCGACCTGCGTGAGGCAAAGCGGATAAACCGCAAAGGTGGTGTCTTGGTCAAATGTGCCAAGCCGCAACAGGAAGTTAGGGCGGATCTCCCTGCTATTGGTGTGAGCACTGTTGAAAACGCGGTGAAGGCCGGTCTCAGCGGAATTGCGGTGGAAGCTGGCCGCACCCTTATACTTTCCTACGAAGATACCCTTGCCGCTGCCAATGCGGCCGGCCTGTTTATCCAGACTTTTGAGCAGGAGAAAAGCTGATGACAGCTCGAAAAACACTGCGTCTGGCTATCATAACCGGTGAGGAGTCCGGTGATCAGTTGGGAGCCGATCTGGTCAGGGCGCTGCGCAAAGATTATGATGGAGAGATTACGCTGACCGGCGTTGGTGGCGACCATCTTTCTGAGCTTGGGCTTGATAGCCTGTTTGACCAGCACGAGATAGCGCTTGTCGGGCTTAGTGCGATCATACGCAAATTGCCTCAGTTGGTTCGCCGGATATCTCAACTTGCTGCCTCAATTGTCGCTGCAAAGCCGGATTGTCTTATCATTATCGACAGTCCCGATTTCACGCACCGCGTGGCACGCAAGGTGAGGGCCGCTGATCCATCCATCCCCATCGTTAATTACATCAGCCCATCCGTATGGGCTTGGCGTCCTGAGCGGGCGAAGGCAATGCGCTCGTACATAGATCACGTCCTGGTTATTTTGCCTTTTGAAGTACAGGCATTAAAGGATCTGGAAGGACCCCCATCCACCTATGTCGGGCATAGGCTGGTTTCCTATGCGCCGCTGCTGGAAGCAGCCGAAAAAAACCGGGCACGAGATGCGGGACTTGGGGATAGAGATATCAAGAATCTCCTGATTCTGCCGGGTTCGCGAAGGTCGGAAATCGCCAGTTTGATTGATGTATTCGGTGAAACGGCAGGATTGCTGGTGAGCCGGGGCAATCGCATAAATGTCACTATACCGACATTGCCCCGAGTTGAGGCAATGGTTCGTGAATTAACGGCAAACTGGACGGTCCGCCCGAATATTGTTGTTGGTGAAGCCGAGAGGCTGCGCGCTTTTTCGCAAGCAGATGCAGCGCTTGCCGCGTCGGGCACGGTATCGCTTGAATTGGCGCTGGCTCGCATACCAACCGTACTTTCCTATAAGGCGGATTGGCTAGCGCGCACTTTTCTTGCGCCACGTATCAAAATATGGAGCGCCGCGCTTCCCAATATCATAGCCGATGAACCTGCTGTGCCTGAATATTTCAATATATTCGTGCGCGCAGGATCACTTGCCCGCCAAGTTGAGCAATTGCTGATGCCAGGTCTGCGGCGTGACGCTCAGCTTGAGAGTTTCGACAAGATCAGCCGATTGATGCAAACGGATCGGCCTGCCGGCGAAATTGCCGCTGAAAAAGTTCTTGAGCTTGCAAAGCGATAATTGCCGTTCATAACAAAAAAGGCGCCATCTGGCGCCTTTTTCTTTGTCTTTATTTATTTGCGATTTTCAACGCTCACATAATCACGCTGCGTTGCGCCAGTATAAAGCTGGCGCGGACGGCCAATCTTCTGAAGTGGATCTTCGATCATCTCTTTCCACTGGGCAATCCAGCCAACAGTACGTGCAACAGCAAACAGCACTGTAAACATGGTGGTGGGGAAGCCGAGCGCCTTCAATGTGATCCCGGAATAGAAATCGACGTTTGGATAGAGCTTCTTTTCGATGAAATATTCATCAGTTAGCGCAATCCGTTCAAGCTCCATTGCAACGTCGAGCAAAGGATCATCCTTGATGCCCAGTTCTGCCAGAACCTCACGGGTGGTCTGCTGCATGATCTTGGCGCGCGGGTCATAGTTCTTATAGACGCGGTGGCCAAAGCCCATCAAGCGGAACGGGTCGTTCTTATCCTTGGCGCGGGCAATATATTCAGGAATACGATCAACAGTGCCAATTTCACCAAGCATGGTCAGCGCAGCCTCGTTGGCTCCGCCATGGGCTGGACCCCAAAGGCAGGCGATGCCCGCTGCAATACAAGCAAACGGATTTGCGCCCGACGAGCCTGCAAGGCGGACTGTCGATGTCGAGGCATTCTGCTCGTGGTCAGCATGCAAAATGAAGATGCGATCCATTGCACGGGCAAGCACGGGGTTTGGAACGTAATCTTCGCAAGGCACTGCAAAACACATGTGTAGGAAGTTGGTTGCGAAATCGAGATTGTTCTTGGGGTAAACGAAGGGCTGACCGATATGATATTTATAGGCCATGGCGGCCAGCGTCGGAATTTTTGCAATCATGCGGATCGATGCGACCATGCGCTGATGCGGATCGGAAATATCTGTTGAGTCGTGGTAGAAAGCCGATAGGGCGCCTACGCAGCCGACCATGACTGCCATTGGATGCGCATCGCGGCGGAAGCCGCTGAAAAAGCGCGACATTTGCTCGTGCACCATGGTGTGGCGCGTCACGCGAAAATCAAAATCAGCCTTCTGGCTCTTTGTCGGCAGTTCGCCGTAAAGCAGCAAATAGCAAGCTTCCAGAAAATCGCCATGTTCGGCGAGTTGTTCAATTGGATAGCCGCGATGAAGCAATACACCCTCGTCGCCATCAATATAGGTAATTTGCGACTCGCAAGACGCTGTCGAGGTGAAGCCCGGATCATACGTGAATGCGCCAGTGTTCTTGTATAGAGTCCCAATGTCTACGACATCCGGTCCGATGGTCCCCTTTTTTATGGGTAAAGCGAATGCGTGACCATTGAGATCGATGTTTACGCTGTTCTCAGACATTGCCGTTCCTTTCTTGCTTTGACTTGCGCTGAACCAGCGCAAAAGCACCTTCCTCAAATGAGGTTATTTCCGTGATTTTTGCAGGCAGTGCACCGTACCCGAAAGGCATAATGTTGCAATGCAAAATTCGATGAAAAGCGCCTCACTATTGCGCTTTTAACTGATCCTCTATCCGACCGAGTGATTCATCCCGGCCCAGCACAGCCAATACGTCAAAAACTCCCGGAGACGTTGCCTTTCCCGTCAGTGCGGCACGTAGTGGTTGAGCGATCTTTCCGAGTTTCAGGCCGGTTTTTTCAGCATGAACACGAACAGCCGCATCAAGAGCTTCGGCGGTCCAATCACCAACTGCAGCCAAATCGGGCAATACGCCTCGAAGGACGGTCAAACCTTCCTCATTGAGCAGGGTGGAGGCTTTTTCGTCAAGCGGGAGCGGTCGTTCAGCAAACAGATATTTGGCACTGTCGGCAAGTTCCACAAGTGTCTTGGCGCGCTCTTTCAAGCCGGGCATGGCGGCGAGAAGCTGTGCCCTGGTTGTATCATTCAAGCGGGAAATTATGTCAGCCCCACCTTCGATCTCCGGCAAAACGTCGATCATGGCCTTTACCAGATCGGCATCGCTGGAAATTCGCATATAGTGACCGTTAATCGCCTCGAGTTTCTGGAAATCAAAGCGTGATGCGCCGCGATTAATGTCGGATATTTCGAACCATTCGATCATTTGCGCATCGGACATGATCTCGTCATCGCCGTGGCTCCAGCCTAACCGTACGAGATAGTTCCGCAGAGCTGCTGGCAAATATCCCATGGCGCGATAGGCTTCAACGCCGAGCGCACCGTGGCGCTTGGAGAGTTTTGCACCGTCTGCGCCATGGATGAGCGGGATATGGCCCATGACAGGCACGGCCCAGTCCATTGCGTTATAAATAACAGTTTGCCGTGCCGCATTGGTCAAATGATCATCGCCACGGATAATGTGCGTGACGCCCATATCGTGATCGTCGACGACGACCGCATGCATATAGGTCGGGTTGCCATCCGAGCGAAGGATAATGAAATCATCAAGGTCTTTATTGGGAAAGCGCACATCGCCTTGCACCTGATCGCGCACCAAGGTTTCACCCTCTTGGGGTGCTTTGATACGAATGACGGGCTTCACGCCAGCAGGGGCTTCCTTCGGATCGCGGTCGCGCCAACGGCCATCATAGCGGGGCGGGCGGCCTTCGGCACGGGCCTTTTCACGCATTTCCTCCAGCTCGGCCTGTGATGCATAGCAATAATAGGCTTTGCCTTTGGTAACCAGTTCTTCAGCTACGTCGCGATGGCGCGGAGCACGATCAAATTGGGAGACAACCTCGCCATCCCAATCAAGACCAAGCCATTTCAATCCATCAAGTATGGCGGTTACAGCTGCTTCGGACGAACGCTCGCGATCAGTGTCCTCAATGCGCAATAACATTTTACCGCCCGTATGCTTGGCGTAAAGCCAGTTGAACAGGGCTGTACGAGCGCCGCCAATGTGCAGAAAGCCGGTGGGCGAGGGAGCGAAACGGGTAACGACAGAAGATGACATAGGGTCTCCAGGGCAGTTCGGTCTATTAGTCGAACGTCCAATCGAATTGATTTGGCGTTGATGTACCATAGCGGTGCTGTCGTGCAAGGGCATTGGCAGAAATGGGGATCAATGGCCGAACCGTCAACCGACGAGAAAACGAGCGAAAGACTTTTCTGGTTTCAACCGGAAAGTCTTGGGCAGCCGCTTGTCAAAACATCTGGCACCGGAACGATCGATCATTATGGCGTTGGCTCGAATGGCCGTGTCGCCGTATTCAAACGGTCAGTCGAAGGCAAGCTGCAAGCCATTGCCCATGGAATTCCGGCGGCAATCAACGACGAGATTGCGCGAGGCGCGAAATTCTTGTTTCTGCCGGTGTTCGCTGGAACTGGAGCTATCCTTTATTTCGGCGCAAGCGGAGAGCCAAGACTAAGCCCGATGATCCTGGGAATCACGCTGCTTGTCGGATTTTATCTGCTGGCACACAACAGACCGTCGATAAGGATGGTCTGTCTCGGCTTCATGGCAATCACGGCGGGCATGGTTTGCGCAAAGCTGGAAACCAACAGAGCAGCGACGCCTATGCTTGGGTCTGAAGTGACGACCCGGGTGACGGGGCGTATTTCAGCATTGGCAAAGGATGCAAACGGAGGATGGCGGGTGATCCTTGACGTCATAGGCACCGAACGTCCTTCATTGCGTTATGGACCGGAGCGTATTGCGGTTTCTGCACGTCATTTGCCGCGAGATTTGAGCATTGGCGATGGACTCAAAGCACTGGTCCATCTGCGTCCGCAATCGGGCCCGGTTCGGCCAGCCAATTACGATTTTGCCTTTAACAATTATTATCGCGGCATTGGAGCCAACGGCTTTTTGCTGGGCCTGCCTCAAAAAGCCAATGTCGCGCCAAAGGCCGGAATAGCAGCAGCGGCATTCCTGACAATTAGCAATATTCGCCAGCAACTCACCCATCGCATATTGAAAAGCATTAAAGGGGAGCCGGGCGATATTGCGACATCGCTGGTGACAGGGCAGCGCGACGGCATAAGCGAGGAGACCAACAATGCCATGCGCCGCAGCGGCTTGTCACATATTTTGTCCATATCCGGCTTCCATATGGCATTGGTGGCTGCAATCAGCATAGGTTCGCTGCGCGCTGTATTCGCATTCTTTCCAAGTGCATCGGCCCGCTATCCCGTCAAGAAACTCGCGGCTGTCATCGCCCTGTTTGACTCGGCATTCTATCTTCTGCTTTCAGGCGCCGATGTTGCCGCACAACGCAGCTTTGTGATGCTGGCAGTTATGTTGCTTGCAATGACCGTGGATCGCGCGGCGATATCGATGCGTAATCTCGCAATTGCCGCCTCAATTACAATCGCGGTTTCACCACATGAAATTCTCGGACCAAGTTTCCAGATGTCCTATTCAGCAACTGCTGCCCTTATAGCTTTCTATAGCTGGTGGTCACGCTACCATTTGAGGCGAGGCCTACGAAAACAGACAAGTGCCAAGGCCGGCATATGGCTGTTTCCATCGAAAGCAACGGCCTATATTGGCGGCATTGCCATGACCTCGCTGGTCGCTGGCGGAGCCAGCTCGATCTTTGCTGCCTATCATTTCAATAATACCGCTCCTTTTGGCCTTGTCGGGAATGCCTTGGCGCTGCCAATTGTCTCAATTCTCGTGATGCCCTTCGCAGTGCTTGGCCTGCTCGCCATGCCTTTTGACCTCGATTGGCTTCCGTTTAAAATCATGGGATGGGGCATCGAGATTGTTATCGCCATAGCAAAAGCCGTGGCGTCGCATTCACCAAGTGGAAATCTTGGGCTGATGTCCGAAACTTCGCTTATTCTTATGGCGATAGGGCTTTTGCTTCTTCTATTTCTTTCAACGTGGTTGCGCCTGCTTGCCTTGCCATTGGTAGCATTGGCAATTGGTTTGACGGGACGGGCATCCTATCCTGCGATTGTGGTCTCAGAAGACGGAAAACTGGTCGCGTTAAGAACGGACGACGACCATCTGGCGATCAATAAACAAGCGGGCAGCGCCTTCAGCCTCGATAATTGGCAGTTGGGGTATAGGGCCGGGCAGATCATTAAGCCGGCAATGAAAGGCGATGTTGCAAGCGGCGCTCAATTCGAATGTGCCGATAAGCTTTGCACTGCCCGGGAGCCAGGAGGATTAATCGTTGCCTATACCGATGATGCAACAAGAACGGCAGATGCATGCCTAGAAGGGGATATCATCATTTTGGCTTTTGCCGCGAAGGCTCCAAATTGTCCAAATGCTGGAAAATTGTTACTTTCATCGCAAATGCTGGCGCTCAAAGGCGCTGCGGAGATCAGGTTTGATGCTCCACAATCTGACTCTGTCAAAGCCGATTCCACACCAGTTGGCACCGATTTGGCAAAACAAGAGCTTTCTCAACGCCTGAATTCGGTTGATATAAAGTATGCGATTGGCACGCCCAATCGCCCTTGGAATAATTACCGCATCTATTCCCGCGCCGCGCGCAATCTTGAAGAGCGGCAACTATCCAAGAAACCACCGGATACAAGCAATAAAATGTAGTTCGGCGTTTATGGTAGTCCCAAACATTTTTCGCTAGCTGCTATTCTGTGGCTGTTCGAATGGAGCCTACGAACAAAAGCACACCGTCCAGCGAAGTATAAACGCCATCAATATCTGCGTATCAGACCGACCAGCTTGCCCTGTACCTGAACGCGGTCCGGTCCAAAGATGCGGGTTTCATAGGCGGGGTTTGCTGCTTCGAGAGCAATGGATGCACCTTTTCGGCGAAAACGCTTCAAGGTTGCTTCTTCATCATCCACGAGTGCCACAACGATTTCACCGGGGCTCGCGGTATCTCCGCGCTTGATAACAACAGTGTCGCCATCAAAAATACCCGCTTCGATCATGGAGTCACCTTTGACCTCAAGCGCATAATGCTCACCGCTGCCGATCATATCGGGCGGGAGATTGAGCATGTGAGTCTGGTTTTGAATTGCAGCGATCGGCACACCGGCAGCGATACGTCCCATAACAGGAATGCTGATCATGTTGGCAGCAACAATATCGGCAGTGCTTGCTTGCGGGCGAGGCGGCGCAACATTTCGTCCCAAACTGCCTTCAATAACGCTCGGAGAAAATTTGCGTTGCGCGTTCAGACCCGGCGCAATCGAGTCGGGCAGGCGAAGCACTTCCAGCGCCCGTGCCCTATTTGCTAGCCGACGAATAAATCCTCGCTCCTCCAGTGCGGTAATCAGGCGATGAATGCCGGATTTGGATGCGAGATCAAGTGCATCCTTCATTTCATCAAAAGAAGGGGGAATGCCCGTTTCCTTCAACCGTTCATGTATGAAGAGCAGAAGTTCATGTTGTTTGCGCGTCAGCATAGGGGCGATCCTTAAGTGTGGAATCGGAAAAACAAAACCAGAACAAACACTATATGTTCCAGTTGTGTTCCACAAGGATTAATATCTGGTATAAACCAGCCCTATATGCCCAATTACTCTGAAAATCAGATGGAATGACGCAAAATATGGGCCTATCCGCTTATCGGAGGACCGCTCGACTGGCGCACTGTGAGTTCTACGGGCCATAATTCATGAATATTGTCCACGGGTTCGCCATCAAGGACGCGCACGAGCATTTCAGCGATTCTCGTGGCGGCGGAGCGCATTGATGATCGCGTGGTGGTCATGGATGGAACCATGTTGCTGGCATTGAGATATGGAAAGACATCGTCATGGGTGATGAGCGATACTTGTTTGCCCAACTGATAACCCTTGTTGCGAACTGCACGTGACACACCCAAAGCGGTCATCATTGATCCTGCAATGATTGCTGTCGGTTGCGGAGTGCATGAAAGCAGCCGTTGCGTTTCACGAAAGCCGATTTCATCAGAGAAGTAGTCGTGTACGATGAAGCGCGGGTCGATTTCGACGCCGCGTTCGCTTAGCGCTTGGCGATATCCAAGCTCGCGATGCTCAGAGAACGTAAACCCTCTTAACCCGTCAATCATGGCTATATGCCGATGTCCAAGGTCGAGGAGGTGGCTTGCGGCCTGATAGAATGCGCCCTGATTGTCGATATCCAGCCAGGCATGGGGCCTGTCTATGTTCGTACGGCCATGCAGAACAAAGGGAAAGTTTGCATCGATCAGCATGGATACGCGCTCATCGACCAAAACAGGCCCGGAGACGATGATCGCATCAACCCGTTTGCTCGAAATCAGGCGCTTATAAACCGAAATCTCGTCATTATCGACAATGGGACTGAGCAGAAAATCAATCTCGTCCCGGGAAAGGCGCTCCGCCAAACCGGCAAGAAATTCCGCGGTATGAGGCCCAAATCGCTGGCTGGAATCTGCGGGGATAACCAGACCGATAGCACCGACACGGCCCATGGCTAGACGTCGGGCATTTGCATTTGCGCTATAGCCAAATTTCAATGCCGCTTTATTGACGCGCTCGCGCGTAGCCTCATTCACTTCCGGATAACCGTTCAGCGCGCGGCTAACGGTCGTCTGGGAGAGGTTGAGCTTTTCAGCGAGTTCTTTCAGCTTCATGCCGGACGGTCCAAAACTGTATTCCTATCTGCGTCGTTAGATGTCTTTGCCTTCGTAATATAATCATACTTCAAAGCGCTTTAAATGATCTGCACAATTTTATTTGCCTGATTAATGGCGTTCATAAACTATTTATTGACATTCGTTTTGCGTTTTGACACCTTTTATCCAAAGCGCTTTGGATAGGTTAATTTCACTATCTGATGTGCTTGAGGAGGATCGTCAATTGGGGATTGAGTGCCGTCCGGCATGGGTTGATCCATTAAATATTTCTGGGAGGATTTATGAAAAAGAGTTCAGTTTTGGCGGGCATCCTGCTTACAGCGCTGTTGTCTTCAGGTGCCTATGCAGCCAATCTTTCTATTGTTTACAGCTCGACCGGCAATGAAAATGCCGAGTTGCGCAAGCAGCTTGACCGCTTTGAAAAAGAAACGGGCAACAAGGTTTCCATTGTGGCGATGCCATCAAGCAGTTCTGACAATTTCGGTCAGTATCGCCTTTGGCTTGCAGCCGGAAACTCGGATATCGATGTCTATAAGACCGATGTGGTTTGGGCGCCTCAGCTATCAGAGCAATTTCTCGATTTGACCGAAGCGGCAAAAGGCGTGGTCGACCAGCATTTCCCGTCGATCATTGAAAGCCAGACAGTGGACGGCAAATTGGTTGCCCTGCCATTATACACAGATGCGCCAGCACTTTATTATCGCAAGGATCTGCTCGAAAAGTACAAGAAGCCGGTCCCCAAGACATGGGATGAAATGGCTGCGACCGCCAAGGAAGTGCAGGATGGCGAGCGCCAAGCCGGAAACAAGGGAATGTTCGGATTTGTGTTTCAGGGAAATGCCTATGAGGGTTTAACCTGTAATGCATTGGAATGGATAAAATCATCCGGCGGCGGCCAGATTGTTGAGGCTGACGGTACGATCTCGGTCAATAATCCGGAGGCGGTTGCTGCGATTGATCGTGCCAAAGGTTGGATAGACACCATATCGCCAAAGGGTGCGCTGGCCTATAAGGAAGAAGAGTCCCGCGGGGTCTGGCAGACAGGCAATTCCGTCTTCATGAGGAATTGGCCTTACGCTTATTCATTGAGCCAAGGCGCTGACAGCGCCGTCAAAGGTAAGTTCGATGTTGCGCCGCTGCCCGTGGGAAAAGAGGGCGAGAAATCTGCCGCAACGCTGGGCGGTTGGAATGTGGCTGTTTCAAAATATTCCAAATCACCGGATGAGGCCATAAAGCTTGCTTTGTTCCTGGCAGATGAAAAGCAGCAAAAGGAAATGGCAATCAATATTTCTCATTTGCCGACCATTAAATCGCTCTACGATGACAAGGACATCGCTGCAGCGCAGCCTTTGATCCCATTGTGGAAGCCGGTTTTTGAAACGGCGGTTCCACGACCGTCTGCTCCGACAAAGGTCAAGTATAACGAAGTCTCCTCAATGTTCTGGAGTGCTGTTCACGACACATTGTCCGGAAATGGCACGGCCGCTGAAAACATTGAAGTACTTGAAGCCAAGATCGCCGAGCTTCAGGGAGGTAGCTGGTAGTTTTCTGCCAGCATAAGGGCACGGTGCGAGCGGTTGGAAGCCTCCTGACAATCCGCTCGCACCGACTGCCTGAGTTCACATCCCGATGTTTTTCCTGGGCAGGAATTCAAACATGACCTCAACAGCATTGCGATCAGATCTGTTACGCCAGCGATCCCGCTCGGCTCAGCTTTTCCTCATACCGATGATCATTGCTTTGGCAATCGTGGCTGGCTGGCCATTGATCCGAACCATCTATTTTTCCTTCACCGATGCTTCGCTCACAAATATGGGGGAAGCTAAATGGGTGGGATTCAAGAACTATCTTTCATGGGTCCAGCTGAAAAGCGGGCGCACGCTTTATTCCGGCCTGCTCGTCGATCCAGCATGGTGGAATGCAGTCTGGAACACAGTACGCTTTGCTGTCATTTCAGTGGCGCTTGAAGCCTTTTTCGGAATGATTATCGCCCTCGTGCTGAACGCCGAATTCAAGGGCAGGGGCATTGTCCGCGCAGCAATTCTTATCCCTTGGGCGATACCGACTATCGTCTCTGCCCGCATGTGGGGCTGGATGCTGAACGATCAGTTCGGCATTCTCAATGACCTTTTCATGCGCCTTGGCTTTATCGACAATCCAATCGCATGGACTGCAAGTTCCGATACGGCAATGATCGCCGTGTTGATCGTGGATGTATGGAAGACCACACCTTTTATGGCGCTTCTGATCCTTGCAGGTCTGCAAATGGTTCCGAACGATGTTTACGAGGCTGCCAAGATTGACGGCGTCCATCCCGTAAAGCAGTTCTTCCGTATAACGCTTCCTCTCGTCAAACCGGCGCTGATGGTCGCAATCATCTTCCGGCTGCTTGATGCCATGCGTATTTTTGACCTGATTTATGTCCTGACACCAAACAGTGCTCAGACGAAAACCATGTCGGTGCTGGCCCGCGAAAATCTCATTGAATTCGACAAGTTTGCCTATGGCTCGGCGCAATCGACGCTGCTTTTCGTCGTTATTGCTCTCATGACCATTGTCGCAATCTGGGTCGGCCGAGTTCGGCTGGATGGGGGAGATCGCTGATGCCCGTAGCTATCAAGAATACAGCATTTTATGCGCTTGTGGTGCTCATTGTCCTGTTTGCGGTGTTCCCGTTCTACTACGCAATCATCACGAGCTTCAAAACGGGCAGTGCGCTTTTCACGATTGAATATTGGCCTACGTCATTTTCCCTGGCCAATTATGTCAGTGTTATCGAAGCGGGCAGCTTTCCCCGCAATCTTCTGAATTCGCTTATTGTCTCCGGCCTCGTTGTAGCCTTGTCGCTGCTTATGGCGGTTACGGCAGCCTTCGCTTTGGCGCGTGTGCGGTTTCGTGGCCGCTCGCTTCTATTGCTGACAATTCTTTCGGTTTCCATGTTTCCGCAGATTGCAGTGCTGGCGGGGCTGTTTGAGGTTATCCGTTTCCTCGGGCTTTATAATACATTGTGGGGTCTAATCTTCTCGTACACGATCTTCACATTGCCCTTCACCGTGTGGGTGCTCACCACATTCATGCGCGATCTGCCGATTGAAATCGAGGAGGCGGCTATTGTTGATGGTGCCACGCCTTGGGTGATCATCACCAAAGTATTCCTGCCGCTCATGTGGCCAGCGCTGGTAACAACAGGCCTTCTGGCATTTATCGCTGCATGGAATGAGTTTCTGTTTGCCTTGACGTTTACATCGTCCACGGAAACGCGAACGGTTCCCGTCATCATTGCACTTCTATCCGGCGCCAGCGCTCACGAGGTACCGTGGGGTCTGATCATGGCTGCGTCCGTCATCGTGACGGTACCGCTGGTGGTTCTAGTGCTTATTTTCCAACGCAAGATCATTTCCGGTCTCACCGCCGGCGGCGTCAAAGGCTAGAGCCTTACGCTCAGGGGAGTTTCAAAAATGACAGTTATTCGTTTGAACAATGTACGCAAATCCTTTGGTACCTTTGATGTGATCAAGGGCGTGGATCTCGAAATCAATCCTTGCGAGTTCATGGTTTTCGTGGGGCCGTCCGGCTGCGGAAAATCGACGCTCCTTCGTTTGATCGCAGGGCTTGAAGACATCACCTCCGGCACGCTGGCTTTCGACGAGAAGGTTGTAAACAGCCTCACTCCATCGCAGCGTGGCATCGCCATGGTGTTCCAATCCTATGCGCTTTATCCGCATATGACTGTTTACGACAACATGGCTTTCGGGCTGAAGCTGGCAAAGGGTGGCGCGGACGAAATCAAGCGCCGGGTGAACGAGGCGGCGGAAATGCTGCAAATCACCGATTACCTCGACAGATTGCCCAAACAACTCTCAGGAGGGCAAAGGCAACGCGTCGCCATTGGCCGGGCGATCGTGCGAGATCCGAAAGTATTTCTCTTCGATGAGCCGCTTTCGAACCTCGATGCCGCATTGCGGGTGCAAACGCGTCTTGAAATCGCCAAGCTCCACGCGAAAATGCATGAGACGACGATGATCTACGTCACGCATGATCAGGTGGAAGCCATGACGTTGGCTGATCGCATCTGTGTATTGCGTGATGGCAATGTGGAGCAGGTCGGTACGCCGATGGAGCTATATGAGAAACCGCAATCGACTTTTGTTGCCGGATTTATAGGATCTCCAAAGATGAACTTCCTGACTGAAAAATTCGCCGATGCCTATAAGGCGCACACGCTTGGGGTGCGTCCGGAGCATCTTGAAGTTCGGGAAAAGGCTGGCACTTGGGCTGGAAAGCTCATCCATTCTGAAAATCTCGGTTCTGAAAGCTATCTCTATATCGATATTGGCGCAAAGGAACCGCTTGTCGTTCGTCAGGACGGGAAGCCAAGCCGGCAGCCGGGGGATCTTCTCCATGTTTCGCCCATCAACGACAATGTTCACCGCTTCGACCAATCGGGCTACCCGGCCCGGGCATGAAGCAAAAGCAGCACACAGCATAAAGTAAGGAAATAATCATGCCGATTCGTACGCTCGTCTGGGGTGAAAACGTTCATGAGCATATCAACAAGACCGTTGCCGACATCTATCCGGAAGGTATGCACAACCAGATAGCCAAATTGATTGGCAAGGATGCCAATATCAGTGTGAAGACCACGACGTTGCAGGAACCCGAACATGGCTTGACCGACAAGGTACTTGAAGAGACGGACGTTTTGGTCTGGTGGGGCCATCGCGCTCACGGCGATGTTGCCGATGAAATCGTAGAGCGTGTTGCAAAGCGTGTTTGGGAGGGAATGGGCCTTATTGTTCTTCACTCCGGGCACTTTTCCAAGATTTTCAAGCGTCTGATGGGATCACCTTGCGCCCTGAACTGGCGTGAGGCAGGGGAACGCGAGCGTCTTTGGGTGGTCAATCCAGGACATCCGATCGCCAAGGGATTGCCAGCCTATTTCGAGCTCGAGAATGAGGAAATGTATGGCGAACCGTTTTCGGTTCCAGAACCTCTGGAAACAGTTTTCGTGTCATGGTTTCAGGGTGGCGAAGTTTTCCGCTCGGGACTGACCTATCGCAAGGGCGCGGGTAACGTTTTCTACTTCCGTCCTGGTCATGAAACCTATCCTACCTATCATGATGAGACAGTGGGCTTGGTGTTAAGAAATGCCGTCAATTGGGCATATAATTCCAATCGGTTCCCGCACATTACGGATGCTCCGAATGTGCCTGTAGAGAAGGCTCTGGAGCCTATCAAGGCTCGGGGTGGAAGTTTGCACGAGGCTGGCGAAGAAGGCTTCCGCTAGACCTCCAAGTACGATTAGAGATGATGAATATCGATCGCGGCGCTTGCACTCGGGGAGTGCAGCGCGCGTTTAAAGGACCGCAAGCATGCGTTTATTGATCCTAGGAACCGGCAGCATGGCCAATGCCCATGCAAAGAATTTCTCTGAAATTGAGGGGGTGACACTTGCGGGTGCTGTCGATGTGAACATCAATAGTGTCGAAGCGTTCCGCGAAAAATACAATATTGAGCGGGCCTTCACATCGCTCGATGACGCGCTTGCATGGGGTGATTTTGATTCGGTTGCCAATATCACGCCCGACAACATTCACTATGCAACCACTATGCAATGCCTAAGGGCTGGCAAGCATGTTTTCTGCGAAAAGCCTCTGGCCGTGAACCATCAGGACGCGATGGAGATGGCTCAGACGGCGGAAGCGGCGCATCTGGTCGGTATGGTCAATTTGACCTATCGCAATGTCGCGCAGTTGCAGGCTGCTCGCAAACTCGTGACCAGCGGTCAGATCGGGCAGGTTAAGCATGTCGAAGCTTCATATCTGCAAAGCTGGCTTGTTGCGAAAATGTGGGGCGAATGGCGCACTGAAAGTCGTTGGCTTTGGCGGCTGTCGAAAAAGCACGGCTCAAACGGAACTCTGGGTGATGTTGGCGTCCATATTTTGGACTTTGTGGTTTATGCCACTGACACAGAAATTGACGAAATATTTTGCCGGTTGAAAGCCTTCGACAAGGCTGACGGCAACAGGATCGGCGAATATGATCTTGATGCGAATGACAGCTTTACCATGACAGTCAGCTTCACAAACGGCGCGCTGGGCGTTGTGCATTCAAGCCGTTGGGCAACGGGCCATGTCAATGAATTGAGGTTGCGGGTCTATGGCGACAAGGGATCGCTGGAAATCCAGCATCGGCATGATGGCTCAAAATTGATGGTTTGTCTCGGCGACGATGTTGAAGCTGCAACGTGGAAAGAACTTGATGTCGAGCCGGTCTCAACAAATTATCAGCGTTTCGTTGAAGCGGTTGGACAGGGCAGAACACTAGAGCCGTCATTCCGCCACGCCGCAAAATTGCAAAAAGCAATAGACCTTGCCACGATCACGGAGATCGATCGCAAGGAACATCAGCTTGAAGAAAACTCAGCGTAGCAACATCACCTTGCACATGGTTCCGGCCCTGAGGGCGGGGGCATGTGGTTCGCGGATGATAAGGCATTCGGCATCGCTCAAAAACTTCAGCATTGACGAATCCTGCAAGGGAAAAGGCGTGGCTGTGAGCGTGCCGTCGGCATTTCGTGCAAGCGTGGCGCGCACATAGTCCTGACGTTGATCATTCGTGTCCATGTCACGACCCAAAACTGCTGCACGCAGGTTGGGGTGGTGCTCCAGCCCAAGCATCGCGCGGATCAGCGGTACCAGGAAGATGTGACCGCATATCAAGCTGGATACGGGATTACCCGGCAGGCCCAGAATATTCATGTCGTTCAATCGCCCGAACATGAGTGGCTTGCCGGGGCGCAAAGCAATCTTCCAGAAATCGAGTTTCATGCCCTTGGCAGCTAAAGCAGGCTGAACCAGATCATGATCACCAACGGATGCGCCGCCGAGCGTTACTAGAATATCCGCTTGAGCTACCACGGCGCGGTCTACAGCCTCGCTCAAAGCTTCCAGTCGGTCTTCTGCTATGCCAAGATCAATAGGCAAACCACCTGCCTGGCGTATGATTTCGGCCAGACCAAAAGTGTTTGAGGCAATAATCTGGTCGGGCCGGAACACTTCGCCAGGATTCACCAATTCATCGCCGGTTGCAAGAATTGCAACTTTTGGTTGCCGATATACCCGCACTGCGGGATAATTTGCTGCGGCAGCCAGTGCAAGGGCCGAAGGATCGAGCGTCCGGCCATTTTTCAACAGCAGATCACCTTCCTGAAAATCCAGTCCCGCCTTGCGAATATTTTTGCCGAGGGTAATCGTCTCTTTGATTTCGACTTGGGAGCCGTGGGCAATGGTATTTTCCTGAATTACCACGCTATCAGCACCAGCAGGAACGGGCGCGCCGGTGAAAATTCGAACAGCCTCTCCAACGCCCAACGAACCTTGAAAGGCATGACCCGCTGCAGATTGGCCAATCAGTTTCAAGTTGACGGGGACGTTTGCAATATCAGCAGCGCGAACAGCATAGCCATCCATCGCCGATGCGGCGAAGGGCGGTTGTTGTCGTTTCGCGTAAAGGTCTTCAGCCAGAACACGCGCCCCGGCTTCGCTTAGCGGAACTGTTTCCGCATCTGTTCTGACAGCGGCACCGACGATGCGCGACAGGGCTTCATCAACGGGGAGGAGTCCAGCCATTTAACGCTCGCTGGCAGCAATATTGGCAGACCAATCGCCGGATTTTCCGCCAGTTTTCTGCAAGAGCCGAATGTTTTGAATATTCATGCCTTTGTCCACGGCTTTTGCCATGTCATAAATCGTCAGACAGGCCACGGAAACAGCGGTTAGAGCCTCCATCTCAACACCCGTCTTGCCCGTCAATTTAACGGTCGCAGTGACGTGCAGGCCGGGCAATGTCTCATCGGTTTCAATATCGATCGATATTTTGCTCAACAGCAGTGGATGGCATAGCGGGATGAGTTCGTGCGTCTTCTTGGCGGCCATGATGCCAGCGATGCGTGCGGTGCCGATAACATCGCCTTTAGCGGCATTGCCGGTCTGGATAAGCTTTAGCGTCTCTGGGAGCATGGAAACAAACCCCTCAGCTGTTGCCAGACGCACTGTTTCAGTCTTGTCGCCAACATCCACCATATTGGCTGCGCCTGTCGCATCGAGATGGGACAGTTTGGAGGGCGTCATGCGGCATCCGTTTGCGATGTATTGCCGAATAGAAGTGATTTGGTTGCAGCTGTTACGTCGACTTGACGCATCAGGCTTTCGCCAACGAGGAATGAGCCGATATTGGATTGTGCCAACCGCCGACAATCGTCATGAGTGAACACGCCACTTTCGCTGACAAGGAATTTAGAGTCCGGCACCATGGCAGCCAGTCTTTCTGATACAGCCAGATCAACTTCAAAGGTGCGCAGATTGCGATTATTGATACCCAGAAGCGGCGAGGATAGTTTCAGCGCGCGCTCCATCTCTGCTTCGTCATGAACCTCGACAAGTACGTCCATACCGAGCGAGAACGCAGTTTCTTCAAGCGCAATCGCCAGATCGTCAGTCACGCTGGCCATAATGATCAAAATGCAATCAGCACCCCAGCTCCGCGCTTCATAGACCTGGTAGGTATCGAAGAGAAAATCTTTACGCAGGGTAGGGAGCTTCACCGCAGCACGTGCTGTCTTCAAGAATTCCGGCGCACCTTGAAATGATGGGCCATCGGTCAAAACCGAAAGACATGCTGCACCGCCGAGTTCATAGGCTTTTGCCAGAGCAGGCGGATCAAAGTCTGCCCGGATCAATCCCTTGGATGGGCTAGCCTTTTTAATTTCGGCAATCAGGGCAAATTCGCCCTTGGCGCGTTTCGACTTCAGAGCATCGAGAAAGCCACGGCAGCTATCTTGATCGGCGATATAGGCTTTGAGATCTTCCAGCGACGCGGTGGCCTTTGCGGCTGCGATTTCCTCGCGCTTATAGGCTTCAATCTTGCGAAGAATATCTACCATGGTCAGGCTACCCTGCTGTTTGACACTTGCACGAGGTTCTTTAGCACATTTCGCGCCGCGCCGCTGTTAATGGAATGAGCGGCCATCTCAATACCAGCCTTCAGATCGTTTACAGCTCCGGCTATTACAAGTCCTGCACCGGCGTTGAACAGTGTGATATCGCGATAGGCGCCATGTGCCCCATCCAGCACTGAAAGCAAGGAAACAGCATTCTCATCGGCTGTTCCGCCTTTCAGGTCCTGAGGGTCGACTCGCCTTAAACCAAACGTTTCCGGTTCAATTTCAAAGGTACGGATTGTACCGTTTTCGAGAGCGGCAACCTTGGTCACCCCTGCGGTGGTGATTTCATCCAGACCGTCGCCATGCACCACCCAAACCGACTGGGAGCCGAGATTTTTTAGCACATGCGCAATCGGCTCGACCCATTCGGGTGCGTAGACGCCAACCAATTGACGTTTTACGCCTGCCGGATTTGTCAACGGGCCCAAAAGGTTGAAAATAGTACGTGTTCCAAGCTCAACGCGCGCAGGGCCAACATGCTTCATCGCCGGATGATGCATGGGCGCAAACATGAAGCCAATCCCCGCCTGCTCAATGCAGGTTGCTATGAGTTCTGGACCAATTTCGATGTTGATACCAAGCGCCGCTAGAGTATCGGCGGCCCCTGATCGGGATGATAACGCCCGGTTGCCATGTTTTGCGACCGGCACCCCGGCTCCTGCAGCGACGAAGGCAGCACATGTCGAAACGTTGTAGGACCCTGACTGATCACCGCCGGTGCCAACAATATCAATCGCGTCGACGGAAGTGGCAACCTTGAGCATCTTCGAGCGCATGGCAGCAACGGCGCCTGTGATCTCATCAATGTTTTCACCGCGAACACGCAAAGCCATCAGCAGCGCGCCAATCTGGGCCGGGGTAGCCTGTCCCGACATCATGATGTCGAAAGCTTCAACCGCCTCGTCCTGGGAAAGTGCGTTGCCGGAAGCGGCAATACCAATGAAACGCTTTAGCTCAGCCATTATTCACACATTCTTACCGGGCGAGCGCCTGATCGATGACTGTCTTGTTGACTGTCACCGGATAGACGGTCTGCAATTGCGCTATCAACTGGTCGAGGAGATCATCTGCAAGACGCGAACCAAATGCATCTTTCTCCGCGGCTGTAAGAGATTCAGGACCGACATTGGCGGGTTCGATTGCCTCGGTAACCTTAAAGATCAACTTCGATCCATCGCTTGCCGATTCACTCATTCCAACCAAGCCCTGAGGGCCATCGAAAACAGAATCTACGCCACCTTCACCGAGGTCAGCATCCTTGCTTTCGCGCGTAATCCCCCGCTTGGTTTCCTTGGTGAATTTGAACTCAGTGGCAATGTCGTCGAGTGACGTTCCATCCGCAACGCGCTTGCGAACTTCCTCAGCTTTCGCATTCAGCTGTTTTTCAAGTTCGGCTGTCTTCCAATGCTCGATGACCTTGGCTTTAACTTCGTCCAATGGCCGTTCACGGGCTGGCGTTACGCTGTCGACATCGTACCAAAGATAGGCATTCGTGCCGAGGCTGAACGGCTCATTGTCAAAACCGACATCAGCCTGGAAAATTGCGGCCATCTGGTTTTCATCAAACGGCAAGTTTGGAACGTCTTTTTCGTCGGGCGAGCGGCCATTTTGGTCCACCGCATCGATCGTTACCACCTTCAGGTTTTGAGCTGCGGCAGCTTCCGCCATGGTCTGGCCATCAGCGCGCGCATTTTCATAGGCGTCATGGACATCCGCTACGGCATTTGTCGCCTGTGCAAGGGCAATATTCTCACGAATTTCTTTTTCAACTTCAGGAAGCTGCTTGACTACTTCAGGTGTAACCGCAGTGACGCGAACAATCACAGGACCAAACGTTCCCTTCAATACGTCGCTTACGCCATTGGCTTGAAGCGCGGAGATTGGCTCGGCGATGGATTGGTCGGGCAGGGCACTCTTCGGGAATGTGCCAAGATGCACATCATTCATGCTCTTGCCTTCGGCCTTGACCAAATCCTCGAAGCTCATGCCTGTTTTAAGCTTTTCCAATCCAGCTTTCGCAGCAGCTTCGTCGGCAAATGACAGCTGTTCGATAGTGCGCGTTTCCGGTGTGGAGTAGCGGGCAATGTTCTTTTCGTACTCTGCCTTGATCTCTTCAGGCGTTACCGTTGCCGGGTTTGCAATATCCGAGGCCTCAAGTTTGACGTAGCTGACCTTGCGGTATTGCGGCGCGCCATAGACTTCTTTGTTGGCTTCGAAATATGTCTTCAGGTCCGCATCACTTGGGTCGGCAACGCTTGAGACGAAGTTTTTCGGCATAGCTACATATTCAATGGTGCGCGATTCGCCTTTGTAAATAGCGATGGCTTTAACCAACGTTTCTGGAGCCTTGATCCCGTCTGCGACAGCCTCGACGATCTGTTGGCGGCGTGCAACCTGGGCGCTATTGTCCAGATAGTTTTGCGGCGTCATGCCGGCATTGCGCAGAACGGCGTCAAACTGTGCGCTGCTGAACTGTCCGTTTGCGCCCCGAAATGCGGGATCTTCGGCTGCAAGCTGGGCCAGACGGTCTTTTGACAGACCCAAAGACATCTTGCGGGCCTGCTCATCAAGCAAGGCGCCGGCAACAAGCCGCCCCTGGACCTGATTGCTAATGCCGATGGCATCAGCCTGTTCGCGTGTCAGCCGTTGACCAAAGCGTTGCGACAATGACGCAAGCTCGCGGTCATAAGCCAAGCGGTAATCGAGAGGCGATACTTCGGAATCTCCCGCCTTGATGGCAGCATTGCCGTTAATGGCGCCAAGCAGGGTGCTCGACGCGCCCCAGCCTATAAAGCTGAGTCCGAGAAGAGCGAGAAGCAACTTGGCTACCCAGGTCTGGGCAACATTGCGGAGGGAGTCGAGCATATTAAAGTCACCGTATTAAACGAAACGCAGTTGAATCCCAGCGGGAATAGCGTGATGCAAAGCTTGTGTCGATTGCTTTATCAAGTGGAATTTGCTAGTCAGGCAATCAAAGACTTCAGAAAATCGCCCAAACCATGACTTTCGTGACTTAAGGAAGAGAAGATGACCCCCAATATTCGCCCTCTCGTCGCCGGTAACTGGAAAATGAATGGCATGGGAGATCAGCTTGATGAACTTCGCGTGATCATTAATCGTCCCAACTCGGCAATCGGCGAAAAAATAGATGCTCTCATTTGCGTGCCTGCAACGCTTGTCTGGCGAGCTGCGCAATCCGTAGAGGGTGAGAAGTTGAGCATTGGTGGTCAGGACTGCCACGCAAAGCAGTCTGGCGCTCATACAGGTGATATAGCTGCCAGCATGCTGAAAGACGCGGGAGCATCGCACGTCATCGTCGGTCACTCGGAGCGCCGCACCGACCATGGCGAGACCGATGCCATCGTCAATGCCAAGGCGCGCGCTGGCTGGGAAGCTGGTCTTACTGCCATTATCTGCATTGGAGAAACCGAGTTGCAGCGCAAAGCAGGTTCGACGCTGGAAATCATCGCGATGCAACTTGCTGGGTCAGTTCCCGATAATGCCACCGCCGGAAATACGATTGTCGCCTACGAGCCCGTCTGGGCAATCGGAACCGGACTGACACCGACCGCCGAAGACGTGCGTGAAGTCCATGCATCTATTCGGGTGGCATTAAGCGATCGCTTTGGTGATGAGGGCAAGGTAATGCGCATCCTCTATGGCGGGTCGGTGAAACCATCCAATGCTGTTGAACTTCTTGGTATAGAGAATGTCGATGGCGCACTTGTGGGTGGTGCGAGCTTGAAAGCACCGGACTTTCTAGCCATCTGTGAAGCATATCATTCGCTCTAAGCGTAAAACCGGGCTTGGTTTATCGACCGATACGGTGTAAAGAGCCGCGTCCGACACTTGAGAAGCAGAAAATACCCATGCAAACCGTCCTTATTGTGATTCATCTTCTGATAGTACTTGCCCTCGTTGGGGTTGTGCTCGTGCAGCGTTCCGAAGGCGGTGGTCTGGGTATTGGCGGCGGGTCCGGTTTGATGACGGCACGGGGTGCTGCAAACGTGCTGACCCGCGCAACAGCCATCCTGGCAACAGGGTTCTTTATCACTTCCTTGGCGCTCGGCATTCTTTCGCGCTATAGCGAAACGCCCACTGACATTCTCAATCGTATTCCGACGACGACAGGCAGTCAGCCTGCCGGCCAGCAGCCTCCTTCAAGCGGCGGTGTTCTTAATCAGTTGGGCGGCGCATCGTCGACTGCCCCGGCAACGCCAGCGGCACCAGCCCCCGAATCGACCGCGCCCGCGCCTACAGCACCGGTTACTCCTGCGCAGCCTGCAAATCCTGTTCCGAACTCGCAGTAAAACGCATACGGTTATATAGTTACGCGGAACCACAACAATGTGTTGCGGTTCCGCAACTTCTTTGATGCATCCATCATTCGTCAGGAATGATCACAGCGATTTGCATTGAGAAGGGCCCTGTCTTCAGTTATCGCAATATCAAGTTGGCCTAGGGGGCCCGGCAAGCGTCGCTTGGGACGCTTTGCAATCCATTCGGGAATACACATCATGTTGTCACGTCGCTCATTGCTTATTGGAATGTCGGTACTGGCCTTGGCCGGCCCTGCATCTGCCGAGCCGATCCTCAAGAAACTTACAAAGCCTTTCACTGGCGAACGCGATGCAGCAAAGCCGGTAGAAGTGGCGGAGGTGCGCACGCCAGCCCGCCCGAAGAAAACAAAATATGGCATTGATCCAAAATACATGCCGCAGGAAGTTGAATTCTCCGGATACAAGCCGGGCACGATCGTGATCGATCCGCAAGCGAGATTTCTCTATCTGGTCCAAAGCGCCTATTCTGCCCGCCGTTATGGTATTGCCGTTGGCAAGGAAGGGCTCGAGTTCAAGGGTACGGCTGTTGTCCAGACAAAGCGCGAATGGCCTCGTTGGATTCCAACCAAGGAAATGATCAAGCGCGAGCCAGCTCATTATGCCAAGTATGAGAACGGCATGGATGGCGGTCCTGGTAATCCTTTGGGCGCCCGTGCAATCTATCTGTCACAGGGCAATCGTGACACCTATGTGCGTATCCACGGCACCGTGCAGCCTTGGACTATTGGTAGCTCAGCTTCCAATGGCTGCTTCCGCATGGTCAATGATCACGTTATCGATCTCTATGATCGCGTGAAAATCGGCACGGAAGTTGTTGTTCTATAACATCTAATGCCGAACTTAATTGAACGGCCAGACTTTGCGTCTGGCCGTTTTGTTTGAAATGAAGAAAAGATTTGTGCGGGAAAACGGCGCCTCAGCCGAATTTTTTTGTGGCCAAATCACTTGCAAAGGACTAACGAGATAAGCCCATGGCCCGATATGTTTTCATCACTGGTGGCGTGGTTTCTTCCCTCGGAAAAGGCATCGCTGCAGCCGCTTTGGCGGCACTCCTCCAAGCTCGTGGATACCGTGTACGGATTCGCAAGCTTGATCCTTATCTCAACGTCGACCCCGGAACGATGTCGCCCTATCAACATGGCGAAGTGTTTGTAACCGACGATGGCGCCGAAACTGACCTTGATCTTGGTCATTATGAGCGTTTCACGGGGCGTCCCGCCAATAAGCAGGACAACATCACGACAGGGCGGATTTATCGCAACATTATCGAAAAGGAACGCCGGGGCGATTATCTCGGTGCGACGGTTCAGGTAATTCCGCACGTCACTGATGAGATCAAGAACTTCATTGTCGAAGGCAATGAGGATTATGATTTCGTTCTTTGTGAAATCGGCGGTACGGTCGGTGACATTGAAGCAATGCCCTTCCTTGAGGCGATCCGCCAACTTGGCAATGATTTGCCGCGCGGCAGCGCTGTTTATATCCACCTGACCCTCATGCCCTACATACCGGCTGCGGGTGAACTCAAGACCAAGCCAACCCAGCATTCGGTAAAAGAGCTGCGTTCCATTGGTATTGCTCCCGATATTCTTCTCATTCGCGCTGATCGCGAGATTCCGGAATCCGAGCGCCGCAAGCTATCGCTGTTCTGCAACGTCCGGGCTTCTGCCGTTATTCAGGCGCTTGATGTGGATACAATTTATGATGTGCCTATGGCCTATCATAAAGAAGGTCTGGATTCAGAAGTCTTGGCCGCATTTGGGATCGATCCGGCACCGAAGCCTCGCATGGAGCGTTGGGACGAAGTCAGCCAGCGCATCCACAATCCGGAAGGCGAGGTTACGATTGCCATTGTTGGTAAATATACCGGCCTGAAAGATGCGTATAAATCGCTGATTGAAGCGCTCCATCATGGCGGCATGGCCAATAAGGTAAAGGTCAATCTGGACTGGATCGAATCCGAAATATTCGAACAGGAAGATCCTGCGCCTTACCTGCAAAAGGTTCACGGTATTCTCGTGCCTGGCGGGTTTGGCGAGCGCGGTTCGGAAGGCAAGATACTTGCCGCCAAGTTCGCCCGCGAAAAAAAGGTTCCGTATTTCGGTATTTGTTTTGGCATGCAGATGGCTGTGATCGAAGCCGCTCGTTCCTTGGCTGGCGTCGAAAAGGCATCTTCTACCGAGTTTGGCCCAGCGAGCGAGCCCGTTGTTGGCCTGATGACCGAGTGGCTTAAAGGCAATATGCTTGAAAAGCGCGCGCAGACCGGGGATTTGGGCGGAACGATGCGTCTTGGCGCCTATGATGCGTTGCTCAAGTCGGGCACACGGATTGCTGATATTTACGGTTCTACCGACATTTCCGAACGGCACAGACATCGGTATGAAGTGAATATCGAATATAAGGACCGTCTTGAAGAATGTGGTTTGGTATTCTCGGGCATGTCGCCGGATGGCGTTCTGCCTGAAACGGTGGAATATCCTGACCATCCCTGGTTCATCGGTGTACAGTATCATCCGGAATTGAAGTCGCGTCCGTTTGAGCCACATCCATTGTTTGCATCGTTCATCAATGCGGCGATGGCGCAAAGCAGGCTCGTTTGATCGGCAAGGGTGTGACTTGAATTGCAGTCAGCATTGAGGCACACCCTTTCATCATGAGTAATTTGTCACCCCGCACGCCCCGTCCTGTCGACCATCTGGTTTTGCCCACGGCAGATCTGGAAATCGCACGCGTGCGATTGGAACAACTTGGGTTCACGGTCGCGCCTGTAGGGGTACATCCGTTCGGAACCGAAAATGTTTGCGTATTCTTCGGCGATAATAGTTTCCTTGAGTTTTTGGCCATAGGTCAGCGCGAGACATGCGAGGCTGAGGCGATTAAAGGCAATGTGTTTGTCGCGCGGGATCAGGCCTATCGGTTCCGTAACGGGCAGGAAGGTTTTTCTGCACTCGTCATGGGCAGCGAGAACGCAAAAGCCGACCATCAATCTTTCGCAGAGGCAGGGATTTCTGCCGGCAATATTCTGGATTTTTCCCGGCCGTTCATTTTGCCGGATGGCAAAGAGGACCGAGCGGGATTTCGCTTGGCTTTTGCCGCGGATCTGCGCGCACCCGATATATTCTTCTTCACTTGCGAGCGCATAAACACCCCAAAGGTAGATCGGAGCGCGTTGCAATTACATGCAAATGGTGCTGCCGTTTTGCGGGAAGTGGTTCTTTCTGAGGTCAATCCCACGGATTTCCAGTATCCTTTGCAGGAAGTGATCAATCAGCGGGACCTCAACGCGCATTCATTCGGCATGGATATGGCTGCGGCCAATGCAAATATTACCGTGCTTACGCCATCCGGATTGAAGGCTTTCACCGGCATAGAATCATCAACAATGGAGCGTGGTCTGCGCCTGCAAGCTTTCGTGCTTGGCGTTCGTGATCTGGCGGCAGTTGAATCTTTGCTCATCAGCAACAATATTCCAATCGAAAAGCGTGGCTCCCGCCTGATCGTGCACAAGGCACCAGGGCAGGGCGCTGCCATCGCATTTGAGGCCCTCTGATATGTCCCAGAATTCCATCGTTTCCGCTGGCAATGTCGCATTTTCCAATAGCGGCAGACTTTCGCTCATTGCGGGCCCTTGCCAGATGGAAAGCCGCCAGCACGCTTTCGACATGGCAGGCGCATTGAAAGAAATGGCCGAAAAGCTTGGCATTGGCCTCGTCTATAAATCCAGCTTTGACAAGGCGAATCGCACGTCGCTCTCCGGCAAGCGCGGCTTTGGCCTTGAAAATTCCTTGCCGGTATTTGCTGATATTAAAAAGGAGCTTGGTCTTCCAACGCTCACCGATGTTCACACGGAAGAGCAATGCGCAATTCTCGGCGAGGTTGTCGATGTTTTGCAGATTCCAGCCTTTCTTTGCCGCCAAACCGATCTTCTGATTGCTGCCGCCAAGACCGGTAAAATCGTGAATATCAAAAAAGGTCAGTTTCTTGCGCCTTGGGATATGAAGAATGTCGTGGCCAAAGTGACAGAGAGCGGCAACCCGAATGTGATGGTGACCGAGCGCGGTGCTTCCTTCGGTTACAACACGTTGGTGTCCGACATGCGATCCCTGCCAATTATGGCAAGCTTTGGCGCGCCGGTTATTTTTGACGCGACTCACTCCGTGCAGCAGCCGGGTGGCCAGGGTGGTTCGACTGGCGGTCAGCGCGAGTTCGTTGAAACTCTATCGCGCGCGGCAGTGGCCGTTGGTGTGGCGGGTGTCTTTATCGAGACGCATCAGGATCCCGACAACGCCCCGTCAGATGGTCCCAATATGGTGCCGTTGGATCAGATGCCTCGTTTGCTTGAAAAACTGCTGGAATTCGACCGCATAGCCAAAGCTGTTTGACCACGCGCGACATTGTTCCGCAATTAAAGTTTGAGTTTTTTGCAACCATGGGCGGATTTACCCATTAACCCTTCATGCAAAAGCAAGAAGGAGAAGCAAAATGCCAACCAGTTCAGGTCATACAACAGCTATCCGCGCTTCACGTGTTATTGGCACCAATGTCTATAACACTGCCGGCGAAAAGATGGGCGAGATTGAGGATGTCATGCTTGATAAGACATCCGATAAGATAATGTTTGCAGTCGTCGGCTTTGGAGGTTTCTTGGGCATTGGTGAAAAGTACCACGCCATACCTTGGTCACTGCTCGACTATGACAAAAACAATGGCGGTTACACTGTTGGGTTCACTCGCCAGCAGCTGGAACAGGCTCCTGTGAACACAATCGCCGAGCTTACGGAAAATGATGGTCGCAAAGTAAGGGATATGTCGTTCTCTTATTATAAGGTCGATAAGGCGGCTTAAGGTCGCTGATCTTCAAAAGAGGCTGCTTTCGAGCGGCCTTTTTTTCGTTTTAATGCACAAATCGACTTGTCAGGGTTTTCCTTGTCATCTTCATTCGCTATTCAGGGGCCAGCTTATGCTGTCCCACGTTTTCAAAAGGAAATCCCATGACTGCGATTGTCGATATTATTGGCCGTGAAATTCTGGATAGTCGCGGTAACCCGACTGTGGAAGTCGATGTCATCCTCGAAGATGGTTCCATGGGCCGCGCTGCTGTACCTTCGGGCGCATCGACTGGCGCACATGAAGCTGTTGAGTTGCGCGACGGCGGAACCCGTTATCTCGGCAAGGGCGTTCAAAAAGCTGTTGACGCAGTGAATGGCGAACTGTTTGACGCGATTGGCGGTCTAGAAGCAGAAAACCAGATCCATATCGATCAGACCATGATTGAACTTGATGGCACGCCGAACAAGAGCCGTCTTGGTGCCAATGCCATTCTCGGCGTTTCGCTCGCTGTTGCCAAGGCCGCCGCTGAGGCATCGGGCCTGCCGCTTTATCGCTACCTCGGCGGTCCAAACGCTCATGTCCTGCCAGTGCCCATGATGAACATCATCAATGGCGGCGCCCATGCCGACAACCCAATCGACTTTCAGGAATTTATGATCCTGCCAGTCGGCGCGTCATCTTTGGCAGAAGCCGTGCGTTATGGTTCGGAAGTGTTTCACACGCTGAAGAAGCGCCTCAAGGATGCGGGCCATAGCACAAATGTCGGCGATGAAGGCGGCTTTGCTCCAGATTTGAAGTCTGCTGAAGAAGCGCTCGATTTCATCATGGAGTCGATTGAAAAAGCTGGATACAAGCCAGGTGAAGAAATCGCGATCGGTCTTGATTGTGCCGCCACTGAGTTCTTCAAAGGCGGAAACTACGTATACGAAGGCGATAACCAGAGCCGTAACCCGAAGGCGCAAGCTGAATATCTCGCTCAGCTCGTTGGCAATTATCCCATCATAACGGTCGAAGACGGCATGTCGGAAGATGATTGGGAAGGCTGGAAGCACCTCACTGATCTTGTTGGAAAGAAATGCCAGCTCGTCGGCGACGATCTTTTCGTGACCAACTCGGCCCGTCTTCGTGATGGCATCAAGATGGGTGTTGCCAACTCGATCCTCGTCAAGGTCAACCAGATTGGCACATTGTCTGAAACTTTTGACGCTGTGGAAACGGCCCATCGCGCTGGCTATACATCTGTGATGTCGCATCGTTCTGGCGAAACCGAAGATTCAACCATTGCGGATCTTGCAGTTGCTACCAATTGCGGACAGATCAAGACCGGATCGCTGTCACGTTCCGACCGGATCGCGAAGTACAACCAGTTGATCCGTATTGAAGAAGAGCTTGGTCCGCAGGCCAGCTATGCGGGCCGCGGCATTTTCCGCTTCATCTAATATTTGAACCTATCGAATTTAAATGGCGGGCTCAGGTCCGCCATTTTTTTTGGGCGGATTAGAGTCCGCTGCCGCATGTTTCCTGATGCGCATCAGTTTGAAGCTCATGAATGCTCAAGGCGATCTGAATGCCAAGCGCACCGCAAATAATCAGGCTGGATGCGGCTATCAGGATTCTCAATGCTGGCGACTTCGGAAATGCGGATATCGCGAAAATGCCAATACCCAGTGCATAGACAACAAGAGCCGCCAGCGCGAAAACGAGAACCCCAAATGGCCCGTCACAATCCACACCGGATTGCCCCATCGCCGTGTACTCATTTGGTGTTGTTATTAGTGCTATTATGGCGAGCGGAGCTGCCAGTACCAGCAAAGCAATTGCGCTGATGTTTCGAATGCTCATACCGGCGCTATTAGATGTTTGTCAAAAGATGCCCGGACTTCGTAACATGGTTTTGAGGTGGCTGGTAATCGCCTGTTAAGCAAAACACTGTTTTATGAGTGTGTGACAAATCAGGCCATCGTGACCTGATTCCGTAGCGATCCGGATAAGACAATGTGGACAAAACAGAGACGTAAAACCAGGCGGGGGCGCTTAATTGTTCCGCTGCTCGCCACCCTGTTTTTCGCCTATTTCGGCTTCCATGCCTATCACGGCGAATATGGTCTTTATTCCACCATTAAACTGCAGGAGCGAACCCAGCTGCTTCAGGCTCAGCTTGCTGCTGTCGTCGAGAATCGCAAGGAGCTTGAACGACAGGTTAAACTTATGCATGATGGGACAATTGAGAAGGATATGCTGGACGAGCAAGCTCGCAAAGCACTGAACGTTTCCCGTCCGGATGAGGTCACGATAATGCGTGGTTCCGGAGATTTAGCTATTAACTGATATCCGGTTAATAGCTATTTTGTTGTGTATTTTGAACGTCTTATTTGCATAGCACTTATTCGATTCTGCGTATTGTAAGTTCTGTCTCTGCTGCTATTCTCTTGCGACCAAGTCACAGGGAGTGAGATATGGCCACGAGGGCGAAAAAAAGCCCTGCGCGTTCCGCGCAGACTTCTGCTGCTAAAGCACCAAAACCAATCGAATTCACCAAAGAGCAAGAGCTGGAAGCCTACCGGCAGATGTTGTTGATCCGCCGCTTCGAAGAGAAGGCTGGTCAACTCTATGGCATGGGCTTTATCGGCGGCTTCTGTCACCTTTATATCGGACAGGAAGCGGTCGTCACAGGCATGCAAATGTCGCTCAAGGAAGGTGACCAGAATATCACCGGTTATCGTGACCATGGTCACATGCTCGCTTGCGGCATGAGTCCGCGGGGCGTGATGGCTGAACTGACTGGACGACGAGGCGGTCTTTCGAAGGGCAAGGGCGGCTCGATGCATATGTTCTCCAAGGAGAAGCATTTCTACGGCGGTCACGGTATCGTTGGTGCACAGGTTTCGCTCGGTACAGGTCTGGCATTCGCCAATCGCTACCGCGACAATGGCAATGTCTCGCTTGCCTATTTCGGCGACGGCGCCGCCAATCAGGGCCAGGTTTATGAAAGCTTCAACATGGCATCGCTATGGAAGCTTCCTGTCGTCTACATCATTGAAAACAATCGCTATGCGATGGGCACCTCGGTTTCTCGTGCATCTGCCGAAACTGACTTCTCCAAGCGTGGTCTCTCGTTCAATATTCCCGGTATTCAGGTTGATGGTATGGATGTTCGTGCCGTTAACGCTGCGGGCGAGGAAGCAACAGCCTGGGCCCGTTCCGGCAAAGGCCCGATGATCCTTGAGATGCAGACATACCGGTATCGTGGTCACTCCATGTCGGATCCGGCCAAATACCGTTCGAAGGACGAAGTGCAGAAGATGCGCTCCGATCATGACCCAATTGAGCAGGTGAAGAACCGATTGATCGAAAAAGGATGGTCCACAGAGGACGATCTGAAGAAGATCGATAAGGACGTTCGCGATATCGTTGCAGATGCAGCTGATTTTGCGCAGTCCGATCCGGAGCCGGATGCATCCGAGCTCTACACCGACATTTTGCTCTAAGGGAGGCGCGATCATGCCTGTAGATATTTTGATGCCAGCACTCTCGCCAACTATGGAAGAGGGCAAGCTGTCCAAATGGCTGAAGAAAGAAGGCGATAAGGTCACGTCCGGTGACATTCTCGCCGAAATCGAAACCGACAAGGCGACGATGGAGGTCGAAGCTGTTGACGAAGGTACAATCGGCAAGATTCTTGTCGCCGAAGGTACTGACGGTGTAAAGGTGAACACCGTGATCGCCGTGCTGCTTGGTGATGGCGAAAGCGCTGATGATGCCGCAGCGCCCAAGGCAGATGCTTCCGCCAAGGCAGAAGCTGCGCCAGCACAGGCTGAGCCGGAAGCTCCCAAGCAAGAGACTGCTCCTGAAAAGACCAGCGTTCCTGCTGCGCCGAAAACTGAAGTTGCCGCTGATCCCGATATTCCGGCAGGCACCGAAATGGTTTCGACGACCGTTCGTGAAGCTTTGCGCGATGCGATGGCTGAAGAAATGCGCCGCGACGACTCGGTGTTTGTCATGGGCGAGGAAGTCGCTGAATATCAGGGTGCCTATAAGATCACTCAAGGCCTGCTTGATGAATTTGGTCCGCGCCGCGTTGTCGATACGCCAATCACGGAGCATGGCTTTGCCGGTGTTGGCGTCGGCGCTGCGATGACCGGCCTGCGTCCTATCGTTGAATTCATGACATTCAACTTTGCCATGCAGGCAATCGACCAGATACTCAACTCTGCTGCCAAGACGCTCTATATGTCTGGTGGTCAGATGGGTGCGCCGATGGTTTTCCGTGGCCCAAGCGGTGCAGCCTCACGCGTGGCGGCCCAGCATTCGCAATGTTACGCTGCATGGTATAGCCACATTCCCGGTCTGAAGGTCGTTATGCCTTATTCGGCTGCCGATGCAAAAGGCCTGCTCAAGGCTGCAATCCGCGATCCTAATCCGGTGATCTTCCTTGAGAACGAAATCCTCTACGGTCATTCCTTCGACGTGCCGAAGCTTGATGATTTCGTACTGCCAATCGGCAAGGCCCGTATCCACAAGAAGGGTAAGGACGTTACGCTCGTCTCGTTTGGCATCGGCATGAACTATACGGTGAAGGCTGAAGTCGAGCTTGCCAAGATGGGTATTGATGCGGAAATCATTGATCTGCGCACAATCCGCCCAATGGATATTCCAACAGTGGTTGAATCTGTGAAGAAGACAGGTCGCCTTGTGACCATTGAGGAGGGCTATCCGCAGTCTTCAGTTGGTACGGAAATTGCCACCCGCGTTATGCAGCAGGCCTTTGATTATCTAGATGCTCCAATCCTGACGATTGCGGGCAAGGATGTTCCAATGCCTTATGCTGCCAATCTGGAAAAGCTGGCGCTGCCAAACATTCAGGAAATTATCGACGCCGTCAAAGCTGTGACCTACACAGCATAAGGGGAGGAAACCGATATGCCGATCAATATCACCATGCCGGCGCTTTCTCCTACGATGGAAGAGGGCAACCTTGCCAAATGGCTCGTCAAAGAAGGCGATAAGGTTGGTCCCGGCGATGTTATTGCCGAGATCGAAACCGATAAGGCAACAATGGAAGTTGAAGCCGTTGACGAAGGTACCGTTGCCAAAATCGTCGTTCCGGCAGGCACTGAAGGCGTCAAGGTCAATGCCTTGATTGCTATTCTTGCGGCTGATGGCGAGGATGTTGGCGCTGCTGCCCAAGGCGGTGGCGATGCTGCTCCTGCCAAAGCAGAAGCAAAAGAAGAGAAGAAGGCTGAGCCAGCCGCAGAAGCCCCCAAAGCCGATGCACCCAAATCAGAACCGGCCAAGGCAGAAGCGCCAAAGCAGGAAGCACCTGCTGTTGATGCCAAGGCGGGCGATCGTCCATTTTCATCGCCGCTTGCGCGCCGCATAGCCAAGGATGCAGGGATTGATCTTGTCGCGGTTACGGGCACTGGACCGCATGGCCGCGTTATAAAGAAAGACGTTGAAGCCGCTATTGCCGGAGGCGGTGCCAAGTCGGCTGCGCCTGCCGCTGCAGCGCCAGCTACTGCTGCATCCGCGCCCAAGCCGATGTCTGATGACGCTGTGCTTAAGCTGTTTGCCGAAGGCTCTTACGAGCTTGTACCGCATGACGGCATGCGTAAAACAATCGCCAAGCGTCTTCTCGAGGCAAAATCGACGGTTCCTCACTTCTACCTAACTGTCGATTGCGAGTTGGATGCCCTTCTGGCCCTACGCCAGCAGATCAATCTTGCTGCACCAATGCGCAAGACCGACAAGGGCGATGTTCCGGTCTACAAGCTCTCGGTCAATGATTTCATCATCAAGGCGATGGCTTTGGCCTTGCGCGATGTACCGGAAGCCAATGTTTCCTGGACCGAAAGCAATATGGTCAAGCACAAGCATTCCGATGTGGGTGTGGCTGTCTCCATCCCCGGTGGATTGATCACACCAATCATCCGCAAGGCAGAAGAGAAAGCCCTATCGACCATTTCCAATGAAATGAAAGACTTGGCCAAGCGCGCGCGTGATCGCAAGCTAAAGCCCGAGGAATATCAGGGCGGCACGACAGCAGTCTCCAACCTCGGCATGTTCGGCGTGAAGGATTTTGCGGCGATCATCAACCCTCCACATGCGACCATCCTTGCCATTGGGGCAGGCGAAGAACGTGCTGTGGTGAAAAAAGGTGAGATCAAGGTTGCTACGGTAATGTCCGTTACGCTTTCAACCGATCATCGTGCGGTTGACGGGGCCCTTGGGGCAGAACTCGCTCAGGCTTTCAAGCGGCACATTGAAAACCCGATGGGCATGCTGGTCTGAGAAAAGATATGAAAACAGTCCTCTGCTATGGCGACTCACTGACCTGGGGATATATCCCGGGAGGATCGGGTCGCCATGCACTGGCTGATCGTTGGCCAAATGCGCTTCAGGCAGAGCTTGGAGCGGGCGTCAATGTCGTCGCGGACGGTTTGAACGGTCGCACGACTGCCTATGATGATCATCTGTCAGGATTTCAAAGGAATGGTGCCAAGACATTGACCACCGTTCTTGGCACCCATTTCCCTCTCGATCTGATCATTATCATGCTTGGCACAAATGATATGAAAGCATTTATCTGCGGCAATGCGCAGGGTGCAAAACGAGGCATGCAGCGGCTGATTGAGATCGTCCGCACAGCGCCATACCAGTTCAATGCCCATCCACCGCAGATACTTGTCATGTCGCCGCCCGCATTGGGCGAAACGGAAGGGCCGGAATTCCGGCTGACCTTCGAGCAGGGCATTGAGCAGTCGCGCTTGCTTGCTGCGTTTTATCGTGATGCCGCAGATATTGCCGGTTGCGCTTTCTTTGATGCCGGATCCGTTGTGAAAACGTCACCGCTTGATGGCGTACATCTTGATGCAGAAAATACCCGGGCAATCGGCAAGGCCGTTGCACCCATCGTTCGAGACATACTCGATCTTTAATTCAGGAGGATAATGGTCTTGGCCAATAATTACGACGTGATCATCATTGGTTCTGGCCCTGGCGGCTATGTGACCGCAATTCGTTCCGCGCAGCTTGGCCTTAAGACCGCTATTGTCGAGCGGGAGCATCTGGGCGGCATATGTCTCAACTGGGGCTGCATACCGACCAAAGCATTGCTGCGTTCAGCGGAGATTTTCCATTACGGCCAGCATGCCAAGGACTACGGTCTTACTATTGAAGGCAAGATTTCCGCCGATATCAAGGCTGTTGTGCAGCGTTCGCGCGGCGTCTCCGCCCGCCTGAATGCCGGCATCGGCTTCCTGATGAAGAAGAACAAGGTTGATGTGATCTGGGGCGAAGCAAAGCTTTCGAAGCCTGGTGAGATCGTCGTCACAAAGACTTCAAAGAAGCCCATGGAGCCCCAAAATCCGGTTCCGAAGAACGCGCAGGGCGAGGGCACTTATACTGCCAAGCATATTATTCTCGCCACCGGCGCGCGCCCTCGTGCACTGCCAGGTATCGAACCGGATGGCAAGTTGATCTGGACATATTTCGAAGCCATGATCCCGCCGGAAATGCCTAAGTCCCTTGTAGTCATGGGCTCGGGTGCGATTGGTATCGAATTCGCATCATTCTATCGCACCATGGGGGCGGAAGTCACAGTCGTCGAGCTTCTGCCAAATGTCATGCCTGTGGAAGACGCGGAAATATCCGCCATTGCCCGCAAGCAATTCGAAAAGCAGGGTATGAAGATCATCACGGAGGCCAAGGTAACCAAGGTTGAGAAAGCGGCCAATTCCATCACAGCCCATGTCGAAACCAAGGATGGCAAAGTTGAGAAAATTACTGCCGACCGTTTGATTTCAGCTGTGGGCGTTCAAGGCAATATCGAAAATCTTGGGCTTGAAGCGCTCGGCGTGAAGACAGATCGCGGCTGTGTGGTCATTGATGGTTATGGCAGGACCAATGTTCCGGGCATTTATGCCATTGGGGATGTGGCTGGCCCCCCCATGCTGGCGCACAAGGCCGAGCATGAGGGCGTTATCTGCGTTGAGAAGATAGCAAATGTCCCCGGGGTGCATCCAATGGAAAAAGACAAGATTCCTGGCTGCACTTACTGCCACCCGCAGGTCGCGTCTGTCGGTCTGACCGAAGCCAAGGCCAAGGAAGGCGGCCGTGAAATCCGCGTGGGCCGGTTCCAGTTTGCTGCAAATGGCAAGGCCATTGCTCTTGGTGAGGATCAGGGTTTGGTAAAGACCATCTTTGATAAGAAGACTGGCCAGCTGATCGGCGCTCATATGGTTGGTGCAGAGGTGACTGAACTGATACAGGGCTTTGTCGTTGCCATGAATCTGGAGACGACGGAAGAAGAACTCATGCATACGGTATTCCCGCATCCGACCTTGTCGGAAATGATGAAGGAAAGTGTGCTGGATGCTTATGGGCGCGTGCTTAACGCCTGATAGTTGATGCGACAGGAAAGGAACCGAAGCTGGTAGTCATCAAAGACAGCAGGCCGTGGATCAGCTTTTCATGGTTGATCCTAAAATGGTCGACCCTGATCGGCATCGTGCTGGGGTTTGTGCCTGCTGCCTTGAGTCTGGTTTCAGGCAACACCATATCAGTCAACGGTTTGGCAATTACTGGCTGGACCGGAGTTTGGATGGTAACTTTTGCCTTTGGCTTGGGCGGGTTTCTTTTCGGTGCTATATGGGCCTTGGTATTTCGCGCCATTGCCATGGCGTCTGGACGCTAAAAGGGAACGAAGAGATGGATCAGCCAGTCGGAATAATGGGTATGCCCGAAGTCGGTTTCTTCGGCATGCTGCTTATCGGCTTCCTTGCTGGCTATATTGCCGAGAAGGCGATGAGCCGCAATCATGGGCTTTTCACCAATATTCTGGTTGGCATCGCCGGTTCCTTTGTTGGCGGGACGCTGGCAGGTCTGGTGAATTTCAATTTCTATGGATTCTTTGGAAATCTGATCGTTGCGACAGTTGGCGCAATTCTCATCCTGTGGGTCTTTGGTAAAGCCAAAGCCGCAAATTAGGATATTCTAATGGTAACGGTACTCGACACCATCGATCAAAAAAGGCGCTTGCGCCATCCGGAAAAGGCTAACCGCCCGGACACGGAGCTTCTCAAGAAGCCTGATTGGATACGTGTAAAAGCGCCCGTATCGAAGGGATACTCCGAAACCCGCGATATTGTGCGTTCCCATAACCTTGTCACGGTTTGTGAAGAGGCCGGCTGTCCGAATATTGGTGAATGCTGGGATAAGAAGCACGCGACCTTCATGATCATGGGCGAGATCTGCACGCGTGCTTGTGCATTCTGTAATGTCGCAACTGGCCTGCCGAAGGCGCTGGACCCTGAAGAGCCGGAGAATGTTGGCAAAGCAGTCCTGAAAATGGGTCTGCAACACGTCGTGATTACATCTGTTGATCGTGATGATCTGGCCGATGGCGGGGCGCAGCATTTTGCCGATGTCATCCTGGCCATTCGCCGCATTTCTCCCGGCACGACCATTGAAATTCTGACCCCCGACTTCCTGCGCAAGCCCGGCGCACTGGAAATCGTTGTTGCTGCCCGTCCAGACGTCTTCAACCATAATCTTGAAACTGTGCCTTCGAATTATCTGAAGGTTCGTCCGGGTGCGCGATATTTCCATTCCATAAGGTTGTTGCAGCGCGTCAAGGAAATCGATCCCACCATCTTCACTAAATCCGGTATCATGGTTGGGTTGGGCGAAGAGCGGAACGAAGTTTTGCAACTTATGGATGATCTTCGCTCTGCGGATGTGGATTTCATGACGATTGGCCAATATCTCCAACCAACGCGCAAACATCACGCTGTGCTCAACTATGTCACGCCTGACGAGTTCAAGTCTTACGCCACTATCGCCAAGACCAAGGGCTTTCTTGTTGTTGCCTCGAGCCCGCTCACACGTTCCTCGCACCATGCGGGCGAAGATTTTGCCAGATTGAAAGCTGCGCGCGAGGCGCTGCACGCAAGCCGCGCCTGACAAATGCCGAAGTTTGACACGACCCGACCTGTCGCCCACCGCGCAGAGCAGATGTTCGACCTTGTTGCCGATGTGGAAAGCTACCCGCAGTTTTTGCCCATGTGCGAAAGCTTGAAAGTACGCTCGCGCAAAGAACGAGACGGCAAGGTGCTGCTGATTGCGGATATGACAGTCGGCTACAAGCTTATCCGTGAAACCTTCACCAGTCAGGTTTTGCTGAAGCGCGAAGAAAACATCATCGAAACCAAATATATTGATGGTCCATTCCGCTATCTCGATAATCGCTGGCAGTTCGTTCCGGATGCAAATCCTGAGCGATCGACAGTGAAATTCTATATCGATTATGAGTTCAAAAGCCGTACGCTCGGATTTCTGATGGGCTCGATGTTCGATATTGCGTTCCGGAAGTTTACCGAGGCGTTTGAAAAGCGTGCGGATGCCATTTACGGTGTCGACGGCAAATCGCCAATTGCTTGAGAAGAGTTTGCCCGTGCAGGACGAAAACACCGAATATCAGCTTTGTGTCGAAACGCCATCCGTGGATGACTATCTTCGTCTTCGAATAATCTCGGGGTTAAGTCCGAAGGGCAGGGAAGCTGCCGAAATCGGACTACCGAACACCATTCACGCCGCGATCATTCGATATCAAGGCCAAGCAGTTGGAATGGGCCGGATTGTCGGCGACAAAGGCTGTTTCTATCAGGTCGTTGATATTGCAGTCGATCCGGAGCACCAGGGCAAGGGGCTAGGCAAGATCATCGTGGAAAATCTGGTGGACTATGTGCAAAACAATGCACCGGATGGTGCCTATTGCAGTTTGATTGCCGATGGTCCCGCTAAATATCTCTACGAAAAATTTGGTTTCGAGCCGGTTACTCCCAAATCGATTGGTATGGCGCTGAGGGTCAAGCGGACTTAGTTTCAAGTGCCGAAAGTGCCATATCTAGCGCAGTATTGACCGCGGCCATGCGAATTGAGGCCCGTCCCTTATCTTCAAACAGGTGGTGTGCGGCAACGGGCTCCTGACCCTTCAGTGCCAGTCCAAACCACACAAGTCCGACCGGCTTTTCCTTCGACCCGCCGCCGGGGCCCGCAATGCCGGTGACAGAAAGCGCAATTGCTGCGCGGGAGTGGGCAAGCGCACCCGTGGCCATTGCCAACGCCACTTCCTTTGAGACAGCGCCGTATTTCTCGATCATTTCCATAGGAACGCCCAGCATGTCATGTTTGGCTTCGTTAGAGTAGGTAACGAAGCCTCTGTCGACAACATCGGAAGAGCCGCCAATATCTGTCAGCGAAGCGGCGATCAGACCGCCAGTGCAGGATTCGGCGGTAACCAGCAGGATACCCTCGCGCCGGCACGCTTCAAGCAATGCTATTGCCTTGGTTTCTGCAATAAGTGTGCTCATTCAGGTAGTCCGCCAGGATATATGACCGAGGCAGTTGCTATTGCGGCTATCCCTTCCTCGCGTCCGATAAAACCGAGTTTTTCATTTGTCGTCGCTTTTATAGAGATACGATCCGGCGTAATGCCCAGCATTTTTGCCAAAGCTGCGGTCATAGCTTCGCGGTGGGGCCCAACCTTGGGTGCCTCGCAGATTAAGGTAATATCCGCATTGGCGATCCTTCCGCCAGCCTCTTTCACAATCTTCACTGCATGTTCAACGAAGATGTGGGAAGCGGCGCCCTTCCACTGGGGATCAGAGGGCGGGAAGTGCGTCCCGATATCTCCGGCGCCACGCGTCGCCAGCAGGGCATCAGTTAGAGCATGCAGGGCGACATCGGCGTCTGAATGCCCCGAAAGCTTCCTGTCGTGCGGGATGAACACGCCAGCCAACCAGACACCGTCGCCCGGTTCGAATGCATGAACGTCATATCCATTGCCGGTGCGCACGTCCGGGAAGGAGAATTGCTTTTGCGACAGACGATCATCGGCCATTTCAATATCCTTTGCCCAGGTGAGCTTTGTATTATCAGCGGACCCTTCGACTATGCGCACGGGCAGACTGTGCCATTCGGCGATAGCGGAATCATCTGTAAAGTCAGAGCGTCCGGCGGCATAAGCTGCATTATGGGCATCAAGAATGGGCTGGTAGGGGAAAGCTTGAGGGGTTTGTGCTGCATATAGGCCTGCACGAGGAACCGTTGCACTCACCATTGCATCGGGGCCGGCAGCCTTCAATGTATCGGACACCGCCAGTACCGGCAGGACACCGATATGAGGAGTAAGATTAAAGATAACGCGCTCGAGCAAATCTGCAGCTATGAAAGGCCGCACGCCATCGTGAATGAGTACGTGATCGATTCCCGCATTGTCCAAAGCCAATAAACCAAGACGGGTTGATTCCTGTCGCGTTGGGCCGCCGGTAACAGCCTTCACTTTATCGGCGATATCGCCCAACGCCTGGGCAAACAGTGCGCCATCCTCTTTGTGAATGACCACGACAATTTGATCGATCATGGGACAGCCAAGAAAAGCTCGAACCGTATGCATCAGCACGGCTTCGCCGCCGATCCTGCGATATTGCTTGGGACCTTCGACGCTTTGGCCAGCGCGTTCGCCGCGTCCTGCTGCCACGATGACAGCAGCTACCCGCAGTTTATTGTCGTCAGTCTTGGCAGGCACAATTCTCTCCGATCAATCAATCTGCGTTACCCTTTGCCAAACCGAAAGGCTAGAGGCCTTAGTTATTAAAGGTCGAAAACTGATCAGAGAAAGGCGTGGATTGCCTTGCGAAGCAGCATGATCCTGTCTAAAGGTTAGGCTATTATAAAATTGCATACGAAACAGGCAGACGTGGTGACCGATTTAAAGCAACCATTGACCGTAGGCGGCGTCAAATTGCGCAATCGCGTATTTCTGGCGCCGATGTCCGGCGTATCGGATTTGCCGTTCCGCCAGCTTGCGTGGCAGGCTGGCGCGGGAATGGTCGTGTCCGAAATGGTCGCGAGTGCGGAGCTTTGCACGCGGGAGCGTGGAAATCTGCTGCGGCTGAAGGGCGATGGATTAGGCACCCATGTCGTGCAGATTGCTGGTCGTGAAACCAGATGGATGTCGGAGGCCGCTCGTATTGCCGAGGGTGAAGGCGCCCATATCGTGGACATCAATATGGGCTGTCCTGCAAAAAAAGTAACTGGAGGTCTGTCCGGATCTGCGCTTATGCGTGACCTTGATCACGCTTTGACGCTGATTGAGGCAACCATCAATGCCGTCAAAGTGCCCGTAACGTTGAAAATGCGTCTAGGCTGGGACGATAATAGCATCAATGCGCCGGAACTTGCATCCAGAGCGCAGCAGGCGGGTGTACAGATGATAACGGTGCATGGGCGCACACGCTGCCAGTTTTATGAAGGCAAGGCGGATTGGCGGGCGATTCATGCGGTGCGTGATGTTATCTCCATACCGCTTGTTGCCAATGGCGACGTTCTGACCCGTGATGATGCTATTGCGATCCTGAGAGATTCTGGAGCCGACGCTGTCATGGTGGGGCGGGGATCATATGGGCAACCGTGGTTGCCGGGCTGGATTGCTGGCGATAGCAGCACGACGGGCCCCGAGACGGTGGCTGACTATGCGATTGCCCATTACGAAGCAATGCTGGCTCATTATGGATCAACGACAGGTATCCGCCATGCGCGCAAACATCTTGGCTGGTATCTCGATTTGCACGGGGTTGATATCGGCCCTGCCACGCGCGGTTCCATCATGACGGAAACCAATCCACTCCTTGTGGCAAAACGTTTGCACGATGCTTTGAGCCGCCCGCAGACAGATTTGAAGAAAGTGGCTTGATGACGGTACCTGAAAATACGCTTGCAAGCATGGTTCTCAATTCACTGCGCCATCCCGTGATAATGCTGGATGAAGCGGGTTATATCTCCTACGCCAATGCGGATGCGGAAGCTTTTTTTCGTTCAAGCGCCACAATCTTGAGCCGCAATACACTTGATATGCTGCTGCCCTTTGGCAGCCCTCTATTGGCTCTTGTTAAACAGGTGCGCGAGAGCCCATCGCCGGTAAATGAATATCGCGTGGATGTCTCATCACCGCGCCTTGGCCAAGACCGGATCGTCGATCTTTACGTGACGCCGGTGAGCGAGTCTCCGGGGTCCATCGTTATCCTGTTCAAGGAACGTTCCATGGCGGAAAAGCTTGACCGCCAGATGACGCATAGGGGCGCTGCGCGTTCGGTTACGGGCCTTGCCTCGATGCTCGCACATGAGATCAAGAATCCTCTTTCAGGCATACGCGGTGCAGCCCAGCTGCTGGAAACCGGTCTTAATGACGATGACAGAGCTTTGACGCGGCTGATAACCGACGAAACTGATCGTATCGTATCGCTTGTAGATCGCATGGAAGTGTTTTCGGATGAGCGACCGATTGAACGGGAAGCAGTCAATATCCACGTGGTTCTGGATCACGTCAAAGCTATCGCCAGAAACGGTTTCGCCAGCCACATAAAGTTTCATGAGGATTATGATCCCTCGCTGCCCTATGTTTTCGCCAATCGCGATCAACTTGTGCAGATATTTCTCAATCTCGTAAAAAATGCAGCCGAATCCATAGGCGCAAACGAGCCCGGTGAAATCACACTCTCCACGGCATTTCGCCCCGGAATCAGGCTGTCGGTACCGGGGATGCGCAACCGCGTTTCGCTCCCGCTTGAATTTTGCGTTTCCGACACCGGCGCTGGCGTTTCACCCGATATCATGCCGCATTTGTTTGATCCGTTTGTTACGACAAAACCCAACGGTTCTGGCCTTGGGCTTGCACTTGTAGCGAAGATCGTTGGTGACCATGGCGGTGTCATTGAATGCGATTCATTTCCCCGCAAGACAACATTCCGGATTTTGATGCCTGCTTGGCAAAACGGTCCGCTTGACGATGACCACGCAGATGACAATCCATACCCCACTAAGACAGGATTCTGATAATGAGTTTGGGTAGCATTCTCGTAGCCGATGACGATGCGGCAATCAGAACGGTTCTCAATCAGGCGCTTTCGCGTGCCGGTTATGATGTTCGCATAACGTCGAATGCCGCAACGTTGTGGCGCTGGATCTCGGCAGGTGACGGCGATCTCGTGATTACCGATGTGATCATGCCGGACGAAAATGCCTTCGATCTTTTGCCGCGCATAAAGAAATCCCGTCCGGATCTGCCGGTTATCGTTATGAGTGCGCAAAACACGTTCATGACAGCTATTCGCGCCTCGGAAGCCGGTGCTTATGAGTATTTGCCAAAACCGTTTGATCTGACCGAATTTGTCAGCATTGTTGGCCGCGCTTTGGCTGAGCCGAAAAAGAAGCTCGACAAACGACCTGTAGATGAGCAACCCGATACAATGCCGCTGGTGGGTCGTTCTCCCGCCATGCAGGACATTTACCGCGTGCTTGCCCGTATGATGCAGACTGACCTGACGGTCATGATTTCCGGTGAATCCGGTACGGGCAAGGAATTGGTGGCTCGTGCGTTGCATGAATATGGTCGGCGACGTAAAGGGCCCTTCGTTGCAATTAATATGGCGGCAATTCCTCGTGATCTGATTGAATCAGAATTGTTCGGGCATGAGCGCGGAGCCTTTACCGGAGCGCAGAACCGCTCAAGCGGGCGTTTCGAACAAGCCGATGGTGGAACACTTTTTCTCGACGAGATTGGCGATATGCCAATGGAGGCCCAGACGCGCCTGCTACGTGTCCTGCAGCAGGGCGAGTACATGACCGTCGGTGGACGAACACCGATCAAGACGGATGTCCGTATAGTTGCGGCAAGCAATAAGGATCTTCGCACCCTCATCAATCAGGGGTTGTTTCGCGAAGATTTGTACTACCGCCTTAACGTGGTGCCGCTGCGTTTGCCGCCGCTGCGTGAACGCGGGGAGGACATTCCTGATCTGGTCCGGCATTTCTTCAAAATGGCGGTCAAGGATGGTCTTCCGGAAAAACGCATTACCGGCGCCGGTTTGGATCTCATGCGCCGCTATCCCTGGGCGGGAAATGTGCGTGAACTCGAAAACCTCGTTCGGCGCTTGGCAGCGCTCTATCCGCAAGAAGAAATCAATGCGGATGTCATTGAAGTTGAACTGAAGGCGGATTTGCGCCCCGCAGAGCCATCATCGAATGGCTTGGCGAATGAAGACATTACCATTGCTCAAGCAGTGGAATTGAATATGCAGCGGTACTTTCTGTCCTACGGAGACGACCTGCCGCCAGCGGGACTTTACCAGCGCGTACTGGAAGAGGTTGAGTACCCGCTTATCTTGTCGTGTCTGACTGCCACTCACGGCAATCAGATCAAGGCCGCCGAGCTTTTGGGGTTGAATCGCAATACGTTGCGCAAGAAAATTCGCGAATTGGGTGTCAATATCTACAAGAACAATAAAAGCGACCGCTAAGGGCGGCCGCGTAAACGGCCACCCGAATATTTCTCTCAGGCAATCGGTCCGAGATAGTCGAGCTTGCCAACTGAAACGCCATTATGGCGCAGAATGTTCTGCGCGGTTGTGACGTGAAAATAGAAGTTGGGCAAAACGAACTTGGTGATGTAATCATCGCCGCTCAGCGTTGTCTTCAATTTGCCGAAGCTCAACGTGACTTCTTTTGAAGAAGCGTCACGAAACGCGCTTTCATCCACGCTTTTCAGAAAATCCACTGTTTTTGCAACGCGCTCCTGCAACTCTGCAAACGTCTTCTCTTCGTCGGGCATTTTAGGTGGTTCGATAGAGGTAAGGCGGCCAATAACACCTTTTGAGGTATCGCTTACCCGCTGTACCTGACCGGAAAATGGCAGCATGTCCGGTGCAAGCCGCGCATTGATAAGTACGTCTGGGCTTATTTTCTTCTCAGTCGAAAACGCTTCTGCCTTATCAATCAGCGATGAAACAATGGAAAGCCCGCGTAACAGAGCGGGTATTGAAATAGCGTAGGTTGAATTGGACATGGGTGTCTTTCTTGGAAGGTCGTTGCAACTGCATGGATGCCAACTTCACGCGCAGCTGGCTGAGTGGCAGATACGCCTCAGCTTTGTTTTTTCAAGGCCAGCGCCAAAGATTGCCGCCATTCAGACGTATCTGCCTACACTGTTTGGCGCTTTGGCTGATATATTTCTATGTATTCGCTGTTTGCGTGAACGATCCGGTTTCGCCCTTGATTTTTGGCGGCGTAGAGGCACTTGTCAGCTGCCACAAGCGCTTCTTCCAAAGGCTGGCCCGGCTCGTGAATGGCAATACCGACACTCACGGTGACGTTCAGTTCAGAAATGCGCAAGTAAGTGGGGATTTCCCGCATACCCATAAGAATTTTGTGTGACAGCCAATCAGCTTTGCCAATGTCGGCATTGGTGAGAAAAAGAGCAAATTCTTCGCCGCCGAACCGTGCGGCAAAATCCCATTCGCCAATAACTGAGCGCAGCAAGATACCGATTTCCTGTAAAACGCTATCACCGACTGCATGTCCATAACGATCATTGATTGATTTGAAATGGTCGGCATCAATGTAGAGGATTGCGCCTGCACTTTTCGCTGGGTCGCACAACGTAATTTGCCTTTGCGCTTGGAGATAAAATTCATTCCTGTTTGACAGTCCCGTCAAATCATCTCTGCGCGATGCAAGATCAAGCAGCGATGCGGTCTGTTTCAGGCGATAGTTCAAGCCAACCAGAAATGAACCAAGTGGAGCACTAACAATTATGACGATGGCCGTTGTCACGATCAGAACATTGTTAATTTGGCCCAGATCAACCAAGGCAAAGAACGCCACAGCCAGGACATTTGCCGCGATAGTCGCCATTAAGACCATTATGACGACCTGTCGATAAGGCGACATATTGCCAAATTTGGTCATCCAGAAGTCGTAGGTCGTCATTGCACCCACCGCGAAGTTGATACACTTAATTACAACCGTGATTTGTGAAGAAGCTATGCGTAAAACGCCGTAAATTTTAATAGTTGGCTGAATTGTTGATGTTTCATGTCGACTATTGCAAATGGTTGTGCATTTCACACAACCCAAACGATAAAGCGTTGCATTTCCGCCACAATGTGTTGCATGAGTGCCACTTGGTTGGGGTCACATAGCAATGCTCTTGTCAAACTCGGTCAACACATTGAATGGTTCTGTATCCGGCGCTAGGGGCGGCGTTACGCAGAGGTTCTTTTCACGTCTGGGTATTGCAACAGTAATACTGGCGTTGCTGACCACAGGCGTAACATTCCTTATTCTGACCGGGGTTACACCGATCCATCCGGATAGCGATGTAACTTTGCTGCTGACCAGCATCAATGCGGTTTTAATCGTCGCGCTCATTTTGTTGATTGGCCGCGAAATTTACCGTGTTGTTCAGGCGAGGCATCGGGGAAAGGCGGCATCCCGTCTTCACGTGCGTCTCGTTGTGCTTTTTTCGCTCGTGGCTGCCGTGCCGGCAATGATCGTGGCAATTGTCGCCTCCATCACCCTGGATATGGGGCTTGATCGGTGGTTCGAAATGCGAACCTCGACGATTGTAAAATCGTCGATCAGCCTGGCGGAAGCTTATATTCAGGAAAGCGCACGGAATCTGCAGTCCACGAGCCTCGAAATGGTCGATGACCTGGACACGCAACGCACATTGTTCGATCTGGACCGCAGCGGTTTCGTCCGGCTGATGACACAGCAGGCACTCGGGCGGAACATGATTGCGGCGTCGATAATCCGTACTGACGGAAGCACGGTGGTGCGCGCTGATATTCAAACGACAACACCGATACCGACAGTTGCAAAGTCAGTTCTTGAAACTGCCTCTGACGGAAAACCTGTGCTTATTCCGCCAGATCAGACCAATCTGTTGAGTGCCGTCATCAAACTGCGTGAGATCCCCGGCGTATTTCTCTATGCGATACGGCCGGTCGATCCGGATATTCTCAATACCAGTCGGGCGATGGAGAAAAAGACCGCTGACGCTGCAATCGCCGCCGACGGCAATGGCATCACAACACAGATTCTCTTTGCGATGCTGTACTTCGGATTGACGCTTACTCTGCTTCTCTCTGCAATTTGGACCGGCATTGCGGTAGCGGATCGTCTCGTTCGCCCAATACGCTTGCTCATCGGTGCAGCCGATAATGTTGCGACTGGCAATCTGAATGTTTCTGTTCCTGTTCACCGCTCTGACGGTGATGTCGGGTCATTGTCCCAGACGTTCAATACAATGGTCCGTCAATTGGGCAGCCAGCGCAAAGACCTTGTTTCGGCGAAAGATCAGATCGACGAGCGGCGCCGCTTTTCAGAGGCTGTGCTATCAGGCGTTACCGCTGGCGTTATCAGCGTCAATGCTGATGGCGCGATCGGCATTTTAAATCGCTCTGCTGAAACCATGCTGGCACTCGATCCGATTGCCTCGCGTGGTAAAAACCTGTCCGCTCTTGTTCCGGAAATCGGTCTGGTATTTGAAGTGGCGCATGCCACCGGACGATCCGTCTATCGTGAACAGGTAACCATGTCGCGTCGTGGCAGCGCCCGGACATTTAACGTTCAGATTACCGTGGAAGATGCTGAATCCATAGAACACTCCTATGTTGTGACCGTCGATGACATAACGGATCTGGTTGAAGCGCAACGCTCATCTGCCTGGGCCGATGTGGCGCGGCGCATTGCGCATGAAATCAAGAATCCGCTTACGCCCATTCAGCTATCGGCAGAACGCTTGCGCCGCCGTTTTGGCAAGGTGATCACTGAAGACCGGGAAGTTTTCGACCAATGCACCGAAACCATTATCCGGCAGGTCGGCGATATTGGTCGCATGGTTGACGAGTTTTCGTCGTTTGCGCGCATGCCCAAGCCGGAGATTAAGGCGATGGATTTGCGTGAAGCGCTTCGTGAAGCTTCGTTCCTCGTGGAAGTAAGCCGCAGCGATATCCGTTTTGAACGAGATTTCGGTACCGTGCCGTTAATTGGTCAGTTTGACAGCCGTCTTTTGGGGCAAGCCTTTGGCAATGTTATCAAGAACGCCGCTGAAGCGGTGGAGGCGGTTGTCAAGGAAGGGCATGTTGACGGCCATATCCTCATCAGATCACGCGCGCAGGAGGGTTCGATCGTTGTTGAAGTTCTCGACAGCGGCAAAGGATTGCCGCGCGAGCATCGTCAACGTCTGCTCGAACCCTATATGACGACACGCGAAAAAGGGACTGGCCTTGGCCTTGCTATCGTCAAGAAGATCGTTGAGGACCACGCCGGACACATAGAACTACACGATGCGCCGGACGATTTTTACGGGGGGCGAGGCGCAATGATCCGCATGATTTTTCCAATGAACCAATCTGCTTCCGCAGATTCAGAAAATCCCGATAAAACGGCAAAACAGGTGAATTCAAATGGCATCTGACATTCTTGTAGTCGACGACGAAGTCGATATCCGCGAGCTTGTTGCAGGCATACTGAGCGACGAAGGTTATGATACGCGCGTGGCATCGGACGCCGACAGCGCTCTGGCTGCCATAGATGAACGAATTCCGCGTCTCATATTCCTTGATATCTGGATGCAGGGTAGCCGTCTTGACGGTCTGGCCCTGCTTGATGAGATCAAGCTGCGTCATCCGGAAATTCCCGTTGTCATGATTTCGGGTCACGGAAACATCGAAACAGCTGTCTCGGCAATCCGCCGGGGTGCCTATGATTTCATTGAAAAACCATTCAAGGCTGACAGGCTTATCCTGATTGCCGAGCGCGCGCTTGAAACCTCCAAGCTTCGCCGCGAAGTCTCCGACCTGCGCAAGCGTTCGTCGGAGAGCTTCGAGCTTTTAGGCTCTTCGCTATCGATGAATCATTTGCGGCAAACAATTGAGCGCGTGGCGCCAACCAACAGCCGAATCATGATTACCGGTCCATCAGGCGCCGGTAAGGAACTGACGGCCAGGGCAATTCATGCCTTGTCCAGCCGGTCGAAGGGTCCATTCGTCAATCTGAATGCTGCGACCATCACGCCTGAACGTATGGAGGTTGAACTTTTCGGTACGGAATCCGATGGCGGAGAACGCAAGGTTGGTGCGTTGGAGGAGGCACATGGTGGCATTCTTTATCTCAATGAGATCGCTGATATGCCGCGTGAAACGCAAAACAAGATTCTGCGCGTTCTCGTCGATCAGCAATTTGAGCGTGTGGGCGGTACCAAGCGGATCAAGGTTGATGTGCGGATCATCTCGTCGACGGCGCAAAATCTTGAGGCGATGATCGCAGAGGGCCGTTTCCGCGAGGATCTGTTTCACCGGCTTGCAGTTGTTCCGGTTATTGTTCCGCCGCTTGCGGACCGCCGCGATGATATTCCCGCTCTGGTAGACTTTTTCATGGCACAGATCGCTGATCAGGCTGGTATCAAGCCACGCAAGATCGGCCCCGATGCGATGGCGGTTTTGCAATCGCATTCCTGGCCGGGCAATATTCGGCAGTTGCGCAACAATGTTGAGCGATTGATCATCCTTGCTCGCGGCGATGATCCTGACGCTGTTATCACCGCAGATCTGCTTCCAGCAGAAATTGGCGATACTTTGCCCAAGGCCCCTACAGAGTCTGACCAGCATATTATGGCTTTGCCCCTGCGTGAGGCGCGTGAGCGTTTTGAGAAGGAATATCTGATCGCGCAAATCAACCGATTTGGCGGAAACATCTCGCGTACGGCGGAATTCGTTGGTATGGAACGTTCGGCACTGCACCGGAAGTTGAAGTCCCTCGGGGTATAGCAAAATGCGAGTAATTATCTGCGGGGCGGGCCAGGTAGGTTATGGCATAGCTGAACGGCTTGCCGCCGAAGATAATGATATTTCCGTCATCGATACGTCTGCTGAACTCATTGAGGTTATTCGCGATACGCTGGACGTACGCGGCTTCGTTGGACATGGCGCTCATCCGGATGTTTTGGCGGCGGCAGGCGCTGATCAGGCGGATATGATTATTGCCGCGACGCTTTATGACGAAGTAAATATAGTTGCGTGTGAGGTCGCGCACGCGTTGTTCAATGTGCCTACCAAGATTGCGCGTATCCGCGCGCAGGCCTATCTTCAATCGCACTATCAGGATCTATTCTCACGCGATCACATGCCCATCGACGTGATCATTTCGCCGGAATTGGAAGTGGGCGAGATGGTGTTGCGGCGCATCGCGCTTCCCGGTGTTAGCGATGTCGTTCGGTTTGCCGATGAGAATGTAGCGGTATTGGCCATCGAATGCCTTGAGGACTGCCCGGTCATCAACACGCCCTTGTTTCAGCTTACCGATCTTTTCCCCGATCTGGTTGCGACAGTCATGGCAATTGTGCGTAATGACAAGCTGTTCATACCTCACTCGACAGACCAGATGTTTAGCGGCGATATCGCTTATGTCGCTTCCATTAAATCGCAGATCCATCGAACATTAGCTTTATTTGGCCATGAAGAACCTGAGGCGACCCGCATTGTCATTGCTGGCGGCGGCAATATCGGCCTTCATGTTGCGCAGACTATCGAAGCGAAGCAGCCAAAGACCAAGGTCAAGCTGATAGAGCCAAATCTCAAACGCGCCAACACGATTGCGGACGAGCTTCGCCGGTCCCTGGTTCTGCACGGCAGTGCGCTGGATCAGAAACTTCTCTACGAAGCCGAGATACAGGATGCCGACCTGATGGTCAGCCTGACGAATGACGATCAGGTCAACATGCTTGCAGGTGTTATGGCAAAGCGCATGGGCTGCAAGTCCAATCTCGTGCTGATCAACAATCCTGACTATCTCGACCTCAGCAAATCACTTGGCATCGATGCGCATATCAGCCCGCGCAGCGTCACGATTTCCCGCGTGTTGCAGCATGTCCGTCGAGGCCGAATTCGCGCTGTTCATAGCGTGCAGAAAGGGCAGGCGGAAATCATTGAAGCGGAAGCGTTGGAAACCTCGCCGATGGTTGGTGCTCCTTTGCGCGAGCTTGATTTGCCGGCTGGCTTGCGGATAGGCGCAATCTATCGCAATGGTGAAGTTATCAAGCCCGATGGTAACGTTCGCATAAAACCAAAAGACAGAGTGGTGCTTTTTGCCACGGCGGAGACAGTCAAGCAGGTTGAGCAGATGTTCCGGGTCAGTCTCGAGTTCTTCTAGCGTAGTTGAGCTGAATAAAAACAAAGAGTTGCATTGTAGACCTGCATTCAAGAAATCCTCCATCTCACAGCTTCCAATCCATGAGTATGACAATGCCCAAAACATTTGCTTTCGTCGGAAACCTGAATCGCAATGCTTTGCCCGGTCAGGGCAAGGGCATCAGTGTGTATCAGTTCGATACCGAAACCGGCGATCTCGCGCTTGCGAGTGAGTATCTGGCAATCGATAATCCTGGTTATCTGGCAATAGATGAGCAGCGCAAGCGTCTCTATGCAGCAGTTGAAATTCCAGAGTGGAATGAAAATCTCGTAGCCGCGTTCGACGTTGATCCGGAAAACGGAGCGCTGTCCTACATCAACATGCAGTCCACACTCGGGAATACCACGTGCCATCTGGGCTTTGATCAGACGGGTGAGAAGATTTTCGCATCCAATTACACCGTGGCTCCGTTGGGAGAGCGTCCGGGCAATGCAATTGTTGCCTTCTCCATTCGCAATGATGGCGCTATTGACCCTGCCTTTGCAGCCGCTTGCCATGAAGGTCCAAATGCCATTCTGCCGACCAAGAAAAGACAGCATGGTCATTGTGCGGTGGCCAGTCCGGATAATAGGACATTATTTGTCTGTGATCTTGGGCTGGATCAGATCCTTGCTTATGAAATACCCAAGCACGGCGAAAAGCTGAAACTCGCCGCAACGCCTTTTACCCAGTTTCCTGAAGGTGCCGGGCCGCGCCATTTAGCATTTCATCCCAATGGCAAAATTGCCTACGTTATCAATGAATTAAACTGCACTATTTCTGTTTTAGATTATGACGCTGAAAAAGCCAGCCTGACAATATTGCAGACTTTGCCAACAATTCCTGACGATTTCACCGAAACAAATACATGCGCGGAGATTGCTGTCAGTGCCGATGGTCGTTTCCTTTACGGATCAAACCGTGGCCACCACAGCATTGTGACTTATTCAATCGAGGATTCCGGAAAGATTTCACTGATCGGATGGACGCCATCGCAAGGTATTGGCCCGCGCAATTTCATTATCGATCCTTCCGGAAAATTCATGCTGGTGTCGAACCAGAAGGGCGGCGGTATTGCAGTGTTCAGACGCGATATCGAGACGGGAGCGTTGGAAGACACAGGCAAGCGTGTTGATTTGCCGACACCCATGCGTATCGTCTTCGGCACGTTTTAAGGAGCCTCAGAATGTCCCGAATTGCCTATGTAAACGGACAATATGTGCAGCATTCAGATGCCGGGGTGCATATTGAGGATCGCGGCTACCAATTCGCTGATGGCGTCTACGAGGTATGCGAGATTGCCCGCGATAACATTATGGATATGACGCGGCACCTAGACCGGCTTGGTCGTTCATTGTCAGAACTGAAGATCGCCTGGCCGATGGAGCGCAAGGCATTGCAGCTCATCATCAGGGAAGTGGTGCGACGGAACAAGGTTCACAATGGTCTTGTTTATTTGCAGGTCACACGGGGCGTTGCCCGCCGCGACCATGTGTTCCCGTCAGCGGATACGCCGCCCTCGCTCGTCATTACTGCCAAGCGCACCAGCCCGGCGGCATCCGCAGCACGTGCTGCAAAGGGCATCAAGGTAATCACAGTTCCCGAAAACAGATGGGAGCGGGTGGATATCAAATCGGTGGGACTGCTGCCAAACGTGCTTGCCCGCCAGCAAGCCAAAGAGCAGGGGGCTCAGGAAGCCTGGTTTGTGGATCCGGATGGGACCGTTAAGGAAGGCGCTGCTACCAATGCATGGATTGTCACAAAGGACGGCGTTCTTATTACGCGGTCAGCGGAAACCGGTATTTTGCGCGGCATTACCCGAACGACAATCTTTGATGTGGCTAAAAAGCTTGGTTTGAAAATTGAAGAACGGGGATTTTCAGTAGACGAAGCAAAAAATGCAAAAGAGGCTTTCATCAGCGCCGCAACCACTGTAATTATGCCCGTTGTTGACATCGATGGCGTTGTGGTCGCAAACGGGCACCCCGGTACTATAACACTTTCGTTACGCGAAGCGTTTTTTGAGATTGCGGAAAAAACGCCATCCTGTTAACCCGTGAGTGAGGGGACTTTACAAACGCTGTTTTCCACCTCCTGTTGGAGCAGGGTTACCTGTTTCCACTGCAGAATTTTGCACGAGACACATTTGCTGATCGCATAAAAGGATAAAAACAATGGCTGAACGATCGCAGAATCTTCAAGACCTTTTTCTGAACTCCGTCAGAAAACAGAAGATTTCTCTGACAATCTTCCTGATAAATGGTGTAAAACTGACCGGTATTGTTACTTCGTTTGACAATTTCTGCGTGCTTTTGCGCCGTGACGGCCATTCGCAGCTTGTTTACAAGCATGCCATTTCGACCATCATGCCAAGTCAGCCTGTGCAGATGTTCGAAGTTGAAGAAAGTGACTAACCGCATTTGACCAAAGAAAATACGCGTAACGCAGACAAAAAGGGCGGAATTGCCGAGGATGGCGATACCGCCCGCGAAGCTACTCGCGCGCTCGTCATAGTTCCAGTGTTGCCGCATCGCTTTGCAGATGGTGGCAAGCAGGAAGATCACAAAACACCTGCCTATTATCGCGAGTTTCAACGCAGCGATGAGGCGCGTCTGGAGGAGGCCAAAGGTCTCGCCCGCGCCATTGATCTGGATATTGTCCATTCCGATATCGTACAGGTTTCCGCGCCCCGACCAGCAACGCTGCTCGGTTCAGGCAAAGTCGACATGATCGCTGAGATCATTGAAGAAACGCATGCCGAACTGGTCATTGTCGATCACGCACTGACACCCGTACAGCAGCGCAATCTTGAAAAAGCGTGGAATGCCAAGGTTCTTGATAGAACTGGACTTATTCTGGAGATTTTCGGTCGTCGTGCCCAAACAAAAGAAGGCACGTTGCAGGTCGAACTGGCGCATCTGACCTACCAGAAGGGCCGGTTGGTTCGAAGCTGGACTCACCTTGAGCGGCAAAGGGGCGGCGGCGGATTTCTGGGCGGTCCGGGTGAAACACAGATTGAGTCTGACAGACGCGCACTGCAGGAAAAAATTCTGCGTATCAAGCGCGAGCTGGAAACAGTTGTCCGCACACGCGCCTTGCACCGTAGCAAGCGCCGCAAGGTTCCGCATCCCATCGTTGCGCTCGTAGGCTATACCAATGCCGGTAAATCCACGCTTTTCAATCGCATGACCGGCGCCGGCGTGGTCGCGGAAGACATGCTTTTCGCCACGCTTGATCCAACCTTGCGGCGAATCCGCTTGGAACATGGCGAAATGGTTATCCTGTCTGATACGGTGGGATTCATATCAAACCTGCCGACGCATCTTGTTGCGGCATTCCGGGCGACACTTGAAGAAGTTATCGAGGCAGATCTGATCTTGCACATACGCGATATTTCCGATCCGGATACCGCTGCGCAGGCCGAAGATGTCCATGCCATCATGGCCGATCTTGGTATTGAGCGAGGCGATACGAAGCGCATTATCGAAGTCTGGAACAAGATTGACCTACTGGATGAGCCGGGCAGGGAATCTGCGCAAAGGCTTAGTGCCGCTGCCACAGGCAACGAACACCCAATTCCTGTTTCGGCGATCACGGGAGAGGGCGTAGACACCCTTCTGGCTGAAATTGAAAATCGCATCGCCGGAAAGCTCGCTCATGTGAAGCTTACATTAAAGCCCGAGCAAATGGGCCTCATTGACTGGATTTACCAGCATTCCAGCAATCTGAAGCGCAAAGATCAGGATGATGGCTCGGTTCTACTGACTATGGATATGACGGTGGCTTCAAATGCCGTTTTACAAGAGAAACTGCTGACCAAAAACAAAGCCTAATTCACTTCTTGGTCTTTGCTTCGCTCCAGAGTGCCTCCATTTCGTCCAGTGTAGCATCTTCAAGGGATTGTTGGCGTTCTGTCAGCTTGCGCTCAATATAATGAAAGCGTGTGCGGAATTTCTCGTTGGTCCCGCGCAATGCGCTTTCCGGTTCCAGTTTCAAATGTCGACCAAGATTGACCATGGCGAACAGCAAGTCGCCATATTCCTCTTCGGTCTTTTGCTGGTCGCCAATGCTTATTTCATGTCTCAACTCGGCGATTTCTTCTTCAATCTTGTCAAGAATGGGAAGGGCTTCCGACCAGTCGAAGCCCACTTTGGCGGCTTTTTGCTGTAATTTCAGGGCCCGCATCAGCGATGGAAAGCCCTGAGGAATATCGTCAAGAAATCCACTCGGCTCGGCAGTTTCAAGCTGCAATGCCGCCCGTCGCTCGCGCCGTTCTGCCTTCTCTTCAGCCTTGATCTTGTCCCACATGCCCTTGGCCATGCCTGCGCCACGGGCATTTTCGTCGCCAAAAACATGCGGATGGCGCCGTATCATCTTGTGCGTGATGGCTTGCACCACATCGCCAAAATCAAAAGCCTTCATTTCCTCCGCCATTCGAGCGTGAAATACGACCTGAAGCAACAGGTCGCCCAGCTCCTCGCGCAAATCATCAATGTCATTGCGTTCGATGGCATCAATGACTTCAAACGCTTCTTCAAGCGTATACGGGGCGATTGACTTGAAATCCTGCTCGATATCCCATGGACAGCCGGTAACAGGCGTGCGCAAAGCGGCCATGATGTCGAGGAGACGTGTAATTTCGCGCGATGGTTTCATTGCACGACCATAAGCGAGGTCACTCCTTACAGCCATCTCACATGCAAAGACCGGGTCAATTGTCCACAACAAGCGGATCAGGCTCTACGCCCGATTTTCGACAATAGAATGACTGGCAATATGCCTATGACAACAATAGCAAGCGCCGCGATGGATGCTTCTTCATAAGTGCCACGTGCAGCTTCACCGTAAAGGTGCGTTGCAAAGGTTTCAAAGTTAAGCGGTCGTAGCAGCAATGTGGCTGGTAGTTCTTTTACGCAATCCACAAAAACGAGAAGGGCGGCCGCAGTCAACGCCGCTTTTGACAAAGGTAAATGGACATGCCGGAACGTACCGCTGGCACTTTGACCGAGCGTGCGCGAAGCGTGGTCGAATGAAAGCGGTATCCGCGTCAGCCCGGCGTCCATGCCGCCCGCCGATATGGCGAGGAAACGGGTAGCGTAGGCATAAATCAGCGCTGCACCTGATCCCATAAAAAGCAGACCGGTCGAAACGCCGAACCAGGCTATGGCATTTCTGTTTATGAACTGGTCCAGCCCCGCCAGCAGAATAAGGACACCAATGGCAATAACAGTGCCGGGTGCGGCATAACCGATAGTCGCCAGCCTGAAAAACCAGGCGGAAGCTGGTCCTGGCCGCAGACGGGCAACATAGGCAAGCAAGACGCCAAGCCCCACGGTGACTATTGTCGCTGTAAAAGCAAAAACGACAGTGTTGGCCGCCTCAATAAGAAATCGGGGCGAAAGCCCGGCAAATTGGAAACGGCGCCAAGCTTCGGTTGCAAGATATATGGCCGGGAAAACAAATCCTATGAGAACTGGAATGGACCCGATGCAGAAAAATATCAGCCCTTGCCGCGAGGTTACTTTTAGCGGCTCGGAAATGCGGCTTCTCTGCGCGCTGATGGAGTAGCGTTGTTCGCGTCTTGCCCAACGCTCCATTGCCACCAGTGCAACGACGATGAAAAGCAGCGAAAGCGCGATCTGCGAAGCGCCCGGCAAATCGGCGCGCGTTATCCATGTTGTATAGATCGAGACCGTAAGTGTGCGGATGCCCAGGAATTCAGAGGCACCGATATCATTTAACGCTTCCATGAGTGCCAGACTGACACCAACTGCTATGGCGGGACGGGCGAGGGGCAGGGCCACCCGCCAGAATATGTGACGTCGCGAAACACCAAGCGTACGGGCGGCCTCGATCAAACTGGACGACTGCATCAGGAAAAGTGCCCGTGTTGGAATATATACGTAAGGGTACAGGACGAAACCGAGCAGGATGATGCAGCCCGTCATGTTGCGTATATCCGGAAGGCGGAACTCACGCGGGCTGGAATAGCCGAAGAGCCAGCGTATCGCACCTTGCACAACGCCTATCGGGTGAAGAATATCCAGATAGGCGTAGGCGATAATATATGTTGGTACTGCCAGCGGCAGGATGAGCGCCCATTCGAGGATGCGCCTGCCCGGAAAATCATAGGCAGTGACGAGCCAGGCGGCTCCTGTGCCCAAGATTGCGACGAGCAGTCCCACGCCGCAAAGCAAAATAAGCGTATCGGCGAGTGCTGTGGGTAGGGTGGTCACAAGCAGATGAGACCATAATCCGGCTGAGCCTTGAATAGCCTGTAGCGCCAGTGCAAAAACAGGCAGGAGAACCAGAACAGCTATAATTGCTGCCGAGACGATCCATCCCGATCCGCTACGGCTGTGCCGCCGGTTTGTTGTTAACGGGGTGGTCAAACGCGCATCCATTCAAGGTAAGGACGAGCGCCCGTGAAGCCGGGCGCTCGTCCTTTTTGATTAGTTGTCGAAACCGACTTTGTCTACGAGTTCGCTTGCTTCTTTGCGATGGCTAACAACTTCGGTCAACGGGGTTGAGTCGATCTTGAGCTCGCCAAAAGAGGCAATGATCGGATCTGCTTTGGCACCGGCCTTTACAGGATATTCGAAATTGGCTTCGGCATAGATTTTCTGTGCTTCATCAGAAACCAGATATTCGAGCAGCTTGACAGCCTCGGCCTTGTTTGGAGCATGTTTTGCAACTGCTGCGCCGCTGATATTGACCTGCGTTCCTCCATTTTTGAAGGTTGGAAGTACGACCTTGATTGCTTCGCCCCATTTGACCTGGTCTTCGCCGCCCTTTCCAGAGCGCATCAAACCAACATAGTAAGAGTTTGCAATTGCGATATCGCAGATCCCGCCAAGAATGTCCTTGGCGCCGTCGCGATCACCGCCGCCAGCTTTGCGGGCGAGGTTGCCTTTTACGGCTGCAAGCCACTTTTCGGTCTCGGCTGCATCATAATGGGCCAGATAGCTGGCAAAAAGCGCTGTGTTGTAAGGATGCTGGCCGGAACGAATGCAAATCTTGCCCTTCCATTTCGGGTCTGCAAGGTCTTCATAATTGAAGCTGGCTAGATCGAGGTCCTTGGCCGCATAAAGAACGCGGGCACGCATGGACAGGGCAAACCAGTTACCCTTTGGATCGCGCAAAGTTTCCGGAATGGATTCTGTCAAAACTGCGGATTCGACCGGCTGTGTGACACCTTTATCAACCAGATCGACGAGGTTGCCTGCGTCAACTGCCATCAAAATGTCTGCAGGAGAGCTTTCGCCTTCGCTGGCAACGCGTTCAGCAAGTCCGTCTTTCATAAATACGGTATTGACCGTGATTCCTGTCGAAGCCTTGAACGAGTCCAGCAAGGGTTGAATCAGGCCTGGTTCCCGGGTGGTATAAATATTGAGTTCGGCAGCGGATGCTGCGCCCGCACCAATGGCAAGAACGCCGGCCAGTACAATTGATTTTGCCGTATTGGATGGATGCATTGTAACCCCCTTGGAAAATGAAAAAACACAGTCATGGCAAAACCATACTTGATTGATCTTATCAAGTTTTTAGGATGTAGCTGGTTCCATATCACGAAATGTTGATTGGGTTTGTCTTTGGCTAGAGGGCTGGGAAAACCAACAAACCTTCTGCTTTTACCGTAAGGCCTATATGGTCTGCCGTGCCGGGAAGCCGGTCGAATGTCTTCACATGCAATGGCTCAGTCAGCCCTTCAACATTGACCATGATCTGTTCGGTATCGCCCAGGAATATCCGTTTGGCTATTTTCCCTCTCAGTTGGCTCTGGTCAGTGCTGACCGAAATCGCCTGAGGGCGCAAATAGGCGGTGACTGCTGTCCCGTCATTTACCGGGGCTGTACAAGCATAGGTGCCTATCGCTGTTTCAATATGCCCGTTGCGATAGATGCCCGGGACTTTGTTAAAATCTCCAAAGAAGTCTGCTGCATAGGGTGAATTTGGCGCGTCGTGCAGTTCATACCCTGTCCCTGATTGAACGATACGTCCTTGCCGCATAAGGATAATGCGATCTCCGGTTGAGAGCGCCTCTTCGGGATCATGCGTTACCATGATGACCGTTGTGCCCAACTCCCGCAGCAACCCGAATGTATCGTTTCGAACTTTCTGCCGTAATCCCGAATCCAGACTGGAGAATGGCTCGTCCATGAGCAGGATATCAGGGCTGGGGGCGAGGGCACGCGCCAAGGCCACGCGTTGCTGCTCGCCGCCGGAAAGCATGTGCGGGTAGCGCGTGGTAAGCGATGCGATTCCTACATGCTCGATGACTTCTTGGGCGCGCTTAAGCGCTTGCTGCTTGGGCAAAGCCTTCAAACCAAACAAAATATTCTGTTCGGCCGTCAAATGCGGGAAGAGGGCGTAATCCTGAAATACAAACCCGATCTTGCGCATTTCAGGCTCAACGAAACGCTGCGGCCCGGCGATTTCCTCACCCTGCATTAACAGGACGCCACTGTCGGGGCTGTCGACGCCTGCAATAATTCTTAGAAGCGAGGACTTGCCGCAACCAGAATGACCTGCAAGGCAGATGATTTCACTCGCCTGGATCGACAGCGATATGTCTTTAAGCGCATCAACTGCCCCAAAGCGTCTGCTGACCGTGTCTAGCTGAAGAATCGCCGCTTGGTGCTCAGGTTTTTGCATGTTCATTTCGTTTGTCTCGGTCTGCTGCCATTGCATGTTGCCTTGATCCGTTAAATTGCGATGAAATGCAAATGATGTGCGGCTTTTCAAGGTAGGGCGCGGACAGGTTTTAGATGCGGCGGTTGACAATTCCGTGAAGCTATACAATCGTTGATACTGCGCATCCCTGTCCTACGGGCCGATAAATCATGCTGTCCGCCTGTGACAGCGATCAAACTGCGCCTCACCAAAATCCCAAAATTTCATTACCGAAAAGACGGAGGGTTTTCCCATGACCGATGCTCAATGCGTATGCGGTGGACTTAGACTGACAATGCGAAAGCCAACAAAGTTGGTTGCCGTGTGTCATTGTTTCGCTTGCCAGAGGCGAACAGGCACATCATTCAGCGTTAATGCGTTCTATGCGGCTGATAGTGTCGAGATTTCGGGAGCTGCAACGGAGTACAGCCGTGTTGCCGAAAGCGGGCGCAAGGTTCGCATGTATTTTTGCCCGAGCTGTGGTTCAACGGTCTATTGGAAACCCGATGCGGATCCGACAATTGTTGGTGTAGCAGTGGGTACTTTGGCTGACCCAAATTTCCCGGCGCCGACGATGTCAGTTTTCGAGCAATCAAAACATCATTGGGTGAGTTTTGCCGAAGGAACCGACTGTTTCCAGGCAAGTCCGGTGTAGGATTGCAATTGGCACGTCGACGCCAAAAACAACCGGGCGACCGTGCGGCGTTCGTCCACACTCAACTGTACAAGAGCGAGATTGCTCATCTGCAATTTCCTGGATGTCGTATGGTCCGGGGAGTGTGACATTTCAACTTTACAGAGCGCCTACACTTAAGTCGCATAAGATAGATTATGGAACTAATGGGATGACCAAAACCCAGCTATGACGCGGTTTTGCTTGATCAAAAACCTTGATTAATGCATCGAGATCTAAATTGTAATGTCAGCAATATGCGCTTTGGCGGCTGTTGCCAGCCTGTGTGGTTCACATGGAAAAACAAAGTTCGTTCCACCTGCTGCTGCCCACACAATATCAAACTGCATCAGGCTTTCATCTGCATATGTCTGGATTTCGATCAGATGGCCCAATGGCGATACTCCGCCGATAGCAAAGCCCGTTTCCTTGCGCACATATTTCGGGTCGGCCCGATGCAATGGCTCGCCTGTCAGTTTGGCGGCCTTGTCGAGGTCAAGCTTGCGCGGCCCGGATACAAGGAAGAGATAAAGACTATTGCTGTCTGCACCCTGAAAAACCAAGGATTTGACGATTTGCGCTACCGTAACGCCGCATTGTACTGCCGCATCTTCAGCCGTATGCGTTGAATCAGCCATTTGGCGAATTTCGATGTCGAGACCGGCGGCTACGGCGGCCTGCCGGACACGTTCAACGCTCTTGCTCACAATTCGACCTCAAAAGACAGCCCGTCATAGGCCGGTTCGACATTATCTGGAGTTTCGCGAAGCATAGTTCCATAATCCAGGGGTATATGCATATGTGTAAGATATGCTCGACGAGGTTTCAACTTATCAATCCAATCCATTGATTCTTCGAGTGAAAAATGGCTTGGATGTGGACGATACTGCAAAGCGTCGATGATCAAAGTATCAAGGTTGAAAAGCTGAGCTGCAGTTGTGTCGGGAAACGCATTCACATCGGAACAATAAGCAACATCGGCGATCCTGAAAGCCAGGGAAAGAATGTCGCCATGTATCTGAGGCAAAGGTAAAAATCTGATTGGTCCGCCCGGCCCGTCAATTTCGAAGGCTTCGTGATGGGTAATCTCATGCGGTCGCAAGATCGGCGGATAGCTTGAGCCTTCCGGTGTTTTGAAACAGTAAGAAAATCCCTCCATCAAGCGTCTTTGCGTCGCTGCGTCGGCATAGATATTCACAAGATCGCGTCTGTCGATGACAAAGGTGCGCAAGTCATCGAGCCCATGAATATGGTCGGCATGGGCGTGAGTATAGACAACGGCGTCCAGCTTGCCGTGACCAAAATCGATCATCTGCGAGCGGAAATCCGGCCCCGTATCAACAATGACTGTTGTGGTGCCATGATCGCCAATACGCTCGACAAGCATCGATGCGCGCCGGCGTTTGTTTTTTGGCTCGTTCGGATCGCAATTGCCCCAGTCACCATTAAGCCGCGGCACGCCGGGCGACGAACCGCATCCAAGGATAGTGAAGCGCAAGCGATCAGGCATGAGCTGGCCTTGGCATCTTTGTAAACAGGCGGAACACATTGTCAGACGTTATATTGGCGATTTCAGCCTCGCTTACGCCAATCGTTTCGGCCAGAACAGCAGCCGTATGGCGAACGAAGCTCGGCTCGTTGCATTTTCCGCGATGCGGCATGGGTGCAAGATATGGAGCATCGGTTTCGACCAACAGCCGGTCGCGCGGAACATTTCGTGCAATCTCCCGAATTTCGGGCGAGTTTTTGAAAGTCAGAATACCGGAAAATGAGATATAGCCACCAAGCTCTACACCCACTTGTGCAAGTTCGGCACCGGACGAAAAGCAATGTAGAATGAAAGGGAAGGCGCCCTTCCCTGTTTCTTCACGCAAGATCGAGATCATGTCTTCGTCGGCGCTGCGCGCATGGATGACCAATGGCAGCTGCGTTATTCTGGATGCCGAGATATGTGTCCGGAAACCCTGATCCTGCGCTGCGGGCGGCGCATAATCATAGTGATAATCAAGTCCTGCCTCGCCAATGGCCACGACCTTTGGATGTTTTGACAACTCGACAAGCTCGTCAACCGTCACATCCAGCTCTTCGTGGGCATTATTGGGATGCGTGCCAACGGAGGCGTAAACGCTCTCATAGGCCTCCGCGATCGCAATGATGCTATCGAAACGGCGAACACGCGTGCAAATCGTTACAAGGCGCTTGATGTCATTATCAAGCGCCCGCTGAACGATGGCATCGCGTTCCTCGGCGAAATCTGCAAAATCCAGATGGCAGTGACTATCAACAAGCATCAGTCTATTCCGCTTTGTCTGCTTCGACGTAGCGAGGGAAAATAGGCTGCGGTGCAGGCAAATCGCCACCCGGAACAAGTTGGCTTTCCACGAGGTCAGTAAAGTTGCGCTCGTGGGCCGGTACCGCCAGAATATCGAGCAATTTCTCAGCCGAACCCGGAATGAATGGCTGGCAAAGAATACCGACACGCCGGATCACTTCTGCTGTCACATAAAGAACAGTTTCCATGCGGGCTGGATCGGTTTTCTTCAGCGCCCAAGGCTCCTGCCCTGCAAAATAGCGGTTTGCTTCGGCCACGACGCCAAAGATTGCCGCCAAGGCCTGATGCAGTGCCTGAACGCCAACAGCTTTGCGTGCCGTATCCAATGCCGCGATTGCCTGATCGAGAATTGCCTTGTCGGCTTCAGTCAATTCGCCAGGTTTTGGCACTTTGGCCTCGCAATTCTTGGCGATCATCGACAGCGAACGCTGCGCCAGATTGCCAAGATCATTGGCAAGATCGGCATTTGTACGATTGACGATCGCTTCATGGCTGTAATTGCCATCCTGACCGAACGGTATTTCCCTCAGCAGGAAATAACGCAACTGATCAAGCCCGTAATGTTCCACGAGCGCAGTTGGATCAATCACGTTGCCAACCGATTTCGACATTTTCTCGCCGCGGTTAAAGACAAACCCATGCCCGAAAACCCGCTTAGGCAATTCGATCCCGGCAGACCAGAGAAATGCTGGCCAGTAAACCGAGTGAAAGCGGATAATGTCCTTGCCGATAATATGCACATCAGCGGGCCAATAATGCCAAAGATCTGCATTTTCGTCCGGGTAACCTGTTGCCGTGATGTAATTGGTCAGGGCATCCACCCATACATACATCACATGCTTTTCGTCGCCGGGAACAGGGACGCCCCAATCAAACGTGGTTCGTGAAATTGAAAGGTCTTTCAGTCCGGATTTGACAAAGGACACAACTTCATTGCGTCGCTCATCGGGTCCGATAAAGCTTGGATTCTCGCTGTATAGTGCAAGCAGGCGGTCCTGATAGGCTGACAGACGGAAGAAATAACTCTCTTCTTCAAGCCATTCCACAGGCGTGCCCTGCGGGCCGTAACGCACATTGTCCGCACGCAGCTCCGTCTCTTCTTCCTGATAATAGGCTTCGTCGCGCACGGAGTACCAGCCGGCATAACCGCCCTTATAAATGTCGCCCGCATCGGCCATTTTCTGCCAGATCGCTTGCGAAGATTTATAGTGGCGCTCTTCCGTCGTGCGAATGTAGTCATCAAACGAAGCATTCAAAAGATGCCCCATGTCACGGAAAAGTTTAGCATTTCTATCAGCGAGTTCACGCGGGCTGATGCCTTCTTTGCGCGCCGTCTGCAGCATCTTGATACCGTGCTCGTCCGTTCCACTCAGGAACATGACATCCTTGCCGTCATGGCGGTTGAAGCGTGCAATAGCGTCGGTAGCAATCACCTCATAGGCGTGACCGATATGCGGGCTTCCGTTTGGATAAGCGATGGCAGTCGTGATGTAGAATTTTTCGCGGCTCATGGGTACCTGACTCTGTCTCTTCTTTCCGCATCTTGGGAAAAGTTGACATAACGCAAGTCAGACGTGATTGCCATAGTGGGCGGGTTCGCTGTGCGGCTCTAATTGAATGCCCGCTGGCTACGCTCAAGAAAAATCAATACGGTTTGTTTGCGATCAAGATTGAAGGCCGCAGCATCCCTCGCCTCATTCTGGATTTCCCGCCATAGCAATGACCAGCGATTGGCTTCGTCGGCACTTCCCCGCTCGGCGGCAAGTCGTGCTTTTACGGCGATCCGCGCCAGCAAATCATCGAGGAACAAGTCATATTGAATCTCCGCGTCACGGCCCGAGAGGGCTGTTGCCAGAGCGTGAGCCTTTGGCACGTCAAAAACGCGTTTTGCCAGTATGCTGTCCACCGCCGCCGAGATTTCGAGCCCGCCAAAGGCGAGCAATAGCGCGGCCTTGCGCACGCTGCCATCCGCATGAGCCATCAATTGATCTGCATCGGGCAGTGTTTGGGTGTCGAGATTAATCGCCTGTAATGCCGCTGATAGATCCTCGTTCGCCAGTGGTTCGAAACGAATCGATTGGCAGCGCGAACGAATTGTCGGCAATAGCCGCCCTGAAGAATGCGATATCAAAATGAAAAGTGTTCGTTTGGGTGGTTCTTCAAGAGTTTTTAGTAAGGCATTGGCAGCATTACGATTCATGTCATCAGCTGGATCCACGATTACAATGCGCCATGCGCCATCATGCGATGTCCGGTTTAGAAAATGTCCTACGCGCCGAATTTCTTCAACCGGTATTCCGGTCTTGAATTTTCCGCCTTTTGCATCAAATGGCCGGCTTATATGCAGAATGGAAAGATGCGTTCCGGTCGCAATTTGCCTGTAGGGTGCGGTTGCGAAATCAGGTGTTGCAAGCGTCAATGGTGCGGTTTCAGGCTGGGGATATCTCAGCATATGTCCAGCGAGATGAAATGCCAGCGTCGCCTTGCCAACACCTGTAGGACCTTCAAGAAGCAAGGCGTGGTGCATTTGGCCGGACTGATAGGCTTGAGCCAAAAAGGCTCTTATCCCCACATGACCAAACAGTGCTGGATTTGCTGAAGGCGACGGAACGCCATCAATAGCGTCATGTGTGGCTGGTACGTCCAGAACTGGCTCGCTCACTTCGCCGCCTCAACTGTTTGAGTGTCTTTGTGCTTGTTTGCAGCCCTCACCTGATCAACATAAGCGATGATCTCGGCCGATATTATATCGATAGGCCGATCCGCAGCGATAACTTTGCAGCGCTTCGGCTCTGCATTGGCGATAGCAAGATATGCCTCGCGCCGTTTTATATGCAGTTCCACGGTCTCTTTTTCAAAGCGGTCCGCAATGTCAGCGCCGCGCCGCTTATTGGCCCGCTGAAGGCCAAGTTCCGCAGGCAGGTCGAGAATGATCGTCAGGTCCGGAATCAGGCCGTTAATAGCTGTCCGTTCTATGGCACGCATAAGCTGAGGGTCCAGATTTCCCGTAACACCCTGATAAACGCGGCTTGAATCAATATAACGATCGCATAACACCGTGCGCCCAGACTGCAATGCCGGACGGATAACCTGCTCCACGTGGTCATTTCTCGCAGCGGCAAACAAAATTGCTTCCATTGCGGGCCCCAGTGATTCTGCCGCACCGCTCAGAATAACGTGGCGGGCAGCTTCAGCTCCTGGCGTCCCGCCGGGCTCGCGCGTTACCAGCACGTCTTCGCCGTCAGAACGCAAATACTCGCTCAACCGGGCAATCTGGGTGGATTTGCCAGCGCCCTCGCCGCCTTCAAATGTAATGAACAATCCCTGCACGCCTCGATCTCTTCGTTACTGGCATGAACCACGTACTGCAAACATGCAATATGGCATGTCTACTGATATTGGGAGGCAATTGCCAAGAAGTTTAAAAGTTCAATCGACGCATCCAGCCCGTGGTCAGCTCGAATACCGCATTCAGCGAGCGTTCCGTGAGATCGCCGCTTTCTACGGCTTCCGCTGTATAGACCGGCGTTTCCTGCACGAGCGCATCGCCAATCCAGATACGTAATGTGCCAACTTTTTGATCCGCTTCGAGCGGCGCCACCAATGGTCCATTATAGACCACATGTGCCTTGAGGCGGTCGCGGTTTGCCACGGGAACAAGTATGCTCACTTTCTCATGCGCTTTTAGTGGAACGCCGGACTTTACGCCGCCAAATACGCTGGCCTCGCCAACAGATTCGTTGGGTGCGAAAATGTCGACTTCTTCAAAGGCCTGATAAGCCCATTCAAAGATGCGCTTGGCTTCCTCGGCACGTTCTTTGTCTGTCGCAAGGCCGCTCAATGCAACGATGTAACGCCGACCGCCCCGCTCTGCCGCACCGACAATGCCATAACCGGATTGCTCGGTGTAGCCGGTACCCATGCCGTCTGCGCCAATATCAAGCCTCAACAGCGGATTGCGGTTGCGCTGAAAAATGTTGTTCCAGGTAAAATTGTCCTGCGCATAGGTTTTGTAATATTCGGGGTATTCCTTTTTTATGTGTCGCGCCAACTTCACAAGATCGGTTAGCGATACCCGCTGCTTTGGGTCCGGCAGCCCGGTGGAGTTGACGAACGTCGAAGTGGTAAGCCCTATTTCCTTGGCGCGCGCGTTCATTAATTCGGCAAATTTCGCCTCTGAGCCCGCAATTCCTTCCGCGAGAATGATGCAGCCATCATTAGCCGACTGCACGATGACGCCTTGTACCAGATCGCCGACCGCGAGCTGGGATTTAAGTTTGGCGAACATGGTCGAGCCACCGGATGGCGCGCCGCCCGTGCGCCAGGCATTCTCGCTGACAGTATATTGCGTCGTCTGCGAAATCCTGCCCGCCTTCAACTCATGAAACACCACTTCCATCGTCATGAGCTTTGCCAGAGCCGCCGGCTCGATCAGCGTGTCGGGCGATTTGGCGAATAATATTGTTCCGGTCTGGTCTTCAACCATAAGAGCCTGTTTGGCTTTGGTGTCAAACAGCGCTTCCTCGGCATTGGCAACCAAGGGCGTGAGCAAAATACCAATACTCAAAGCACAGGTATGAATATGCTTTGTCAGATAAGAGAATGTCCTGCCGGGCTTAGCTTCTGTCATCGCGAACAACAAATGCGTCTGTTGCGCCAGCCTTCCAGGCTGCCTGTAACAATGCATCAGTCTGTTTTGCGGTGTCAGCCTTCGCGGCGAGCGCGATACGGCTACCTGCCGGGCTGGCGACTTCGGAAAGTTTTATTTTGCCAAGTGGCGCAAGTGTGTTCATCAAGCGCGTGGCTTCTTCCTTGTCGGCAAAAAGGCCAATATCAACATACTCGCCCTGGAATGCGCTTTGCGAGGCGCTCATTGATTTCCAAGCGCTTGTTACAGCTTCCGGCGTCAACAGCATTTCCGTCGCTGCGGCAGGCGCATGCGCCATTTCTATACGCTCGCTGGCATAGGAATTGACGAAGGGTGAGGATGTAGGCTTCTGGGCCTTATATGAGCCTACGAGTACCGCAGGTTTATCGGCAATAAATGGCCCGATCAGAGGCAGAACCGGATCGATATCCGTGTTGAACGACAGGCCCGTGTCATCGACCAGACTTGGCTGGGATTGCGGCATCGCCAATTGGTTGGCCTGCTCCCCTAAAGAAACTGGCTGTGTGCCAAGGCTCGCGACCTGAATACCGGCTGGTTCAGGACGCACCATACCGGGAACGGGCGTCTGCTTTCTCGCTGTTGGCGTGGTGCCATTCATTGCGATCATGACGCCGGATGCCGGTTGCCCCCAAGGATCAGATGCGCCTGGTCCGCGATAGGATGCCATGAGAAAACGATCATCATCGCCCTCAAGCGGTGCGCGGCCAACATATTCAACTTTTACATCCGCTGTGCCGGTATGCTGATAGTCCAGCATAGTGGCAGCACGCTGCGACAGATCGATTACCCGGTCGCTATGATAGGGTCCGCGATCATTGACGCGCACAATAACTGACGCGCCATTTCCAAGATTGGTGACGCGTGCATAGCTTGGCAGCGGCATAGTTGGGTGCGCTGCGGAAAGTTGTGCCGTGTCATAGACTTCGCCATTGGCGGTCAAGCGCCCGTGAAATGCCGAACCATACCATGAGGCCCTGCCCTTGCGCACATAGCCCGGCTCTTCCTTGGGGTAATACCACTTGCCTGCAACCTGATATGGACGTCCGACCTGATTGCGGCCACCGCCGCGTGTGATCTTTCCGCCGGTCCAAACGCGCGGGCTTGCCTTCACACCATATTTGGATTCGGCAAAATATTCCTTGCCGTGGGACTTCTTGGCGATTTTGGCCTTTGGCGAAGCGCAGGCTGTCATGAGAACACCCATGGCCACGACGCCCGCAATGCGGCTGAACTCGAAAACTCGGAAGGTTTTGGCTTTTGGCAATGCAAACCACCGGCCTGCACGGCCGTCCCCACAATTTTACATCAAGGCATAAATACCAGATTGAAACATCTGCGCAAAGCCGAGACACATAACCGGATTTGTACGACGTCCATCAATGTCATCCAGAGGTTGATACGTTGTTAACAAATGCTTTGCGGGATTGATAATATTACGCATGTTTATGGATGGATTTGCAAGCGTAAGGCAGGTGATCTTGAGCACGCGCCCCGACGTCTAGGCGATGGCCTCCAGACTGCCATCTCCATAAACAATTGTTAATGCTGTTCCCAACTGAAAATGACGTCTGGTCGCATTCTCCCAATGACGACAACCCTTTTCCAAGCGTTGCAGTATATTTCTGAGAATCTGAGTGCCCTATGTCAGTCTCTTCCGCCCCGTAATCATCGCTGCGACGAGATTTTCCTTGTGACGAACACTGGCGAGAAGGACGCCGGCCAAATGAAGCGCCACAAGAAAAATGACACCGTTGGCAAGAAACTGGTGCACATCTTCAAGTAACTCTTCGCCAAAGAAACGATCCGTTGTTAACAGCCAGCCGGTCAGCCCTGTCATGCTTATGGTGAGCAATAGCGCCAGGATCATTGCGCCACCGGCAGGATTATGCCCGATATGACGCTCTTCTTTTCCCCGCCAGATTTGCTTGAGATACCCAACTGTCTCGGCAGGTCCTTTCACAAAGTTTGTAAATTTGACAAAGCCACCATCCAAAAAACCGGCAAAAATACGGATGGTAACGATGGTAACGGCGCCATAGCCCAGATATTCATGAACCCAGCGGATATTCTCGGACATTATCCAGGCGCCCAATACACAGGATGCGAGTGTCCAGTGCATGGCCCGGATATATCCGGGCCATGTCTTGATGGATTGTCGCTCTTGCGACGCTATTTCTGATAGCTCACTTGTCATCGCCCATGGCCTTGAAGCTTACTGGATCAAAGAACCTTTCCAGTTTCTCACCACTCGCTTTGGTCGCATAGGCTTCATAGCAACCATTCTCTGTCTTGATCTTTTTGACTTTCCATCCCTCACCCTCAAGCTGTTTCTGCAGCGCCTCTTTTGGCTGCCACTTCTCTTTAGGGGTATCGCATTTGGGGGCAGCCATTGCGGTGCTGGCAACGAGAGAAAGTGTCAAAGCGGCAAAAATGGATTTCATGGTCTTGTCCTTCTTCAGGTTGTGACGTGACCTGTCTGAAGGCAATTGCTGACACGACACTGAATGGTGAGCGCTGGTCCCTTCATAATTGAACGTGCTGATTTTCGCCGATTTTTTTTGGAATCAGAAAATTCGTCAATAGTGAATTAATTACTGGAACCAATCGTGCGGAAATGGATTTTACTAATATCAGGACGGCATCGAACATGTTTCGGAAAGCATCCTGATAGAGGCTCAGTATCGTCCATGAATAAAATCATGCGGCAATCTGGGCCTCACTTTTGTATGGTTTCAGTCCCATCTTGAGAGCCTGACATTGTTTCCCATTTGGGGCTCGTCTGGCCTTTATTCACATCTAATATCGCCAATGCAAATAGTCGCTGCAGAACAGGTTGACGCGGCAATCCGAAAGGCTATAAAGGCCCCCGAACAACATTCGGCAGACAAGTAATTGCAATTGCTTTATCCCCGAAATGACCCTGAACCAGGTCATCAAGTGTTTTCAACAGGTTGGAGGGGTGGCCGAGCGGTTTAAGGCACCGGTCTTGAAAACCGGCGTAGGTGAGAGCCTACCGTGGGTTCGAATCCCACCCCCTCCGCCATTTTATTGCAGTAAATGATAAAAAGGCAGGTTAGCGGACAAAGGCAGAGTTTACTTTCGTTCGGCTTTTTCTAATCGTTCCAATCCGGCTGCTACCTCGCGCGCGAAACATGCGCTGCCAAGTCGAGGCAACGGCAGGCATATCCCCATTCATTGTCATACCAGGCAACGACCTTGGTCAGTCCGCTTTCAATCTGCATGCCGGCGAGCGCGTCGATGATTGAAGAATGCGGATTACCGCGCATATCGGTAGAGACGACAGGCTCATCGCAATAAGCGAGAATGCCATGCATCGCGCTTGCCGTCTGCTCGCGGAGCATCGCGCAAATGTCCTTATAAGACACGCTTTCCCTAAGCCGGCATGTAAGATCAATCATCGAGACGTCCGACACCGGCACGCGCACCGCCATGCCGTTGATCCGTCCATTCAGCTCGGGGATAACTTTGCCCACCATGCGCGCCGCACCGGTGGTCGCCGGGATGATGTTTTCAAGGATGCCACGCCCGAAACGCCAATCCTTGCGCGCCACGCCATCGACCGTGTTCTGGCTCGACGTTGTCGCGTGAACCGTAAGCATCAGCGCTTCCTCAAGGCCGAAAGCGTCATTCAGTGCTTTGGCGAGCGGCGCTACACAATTCGTCGTGCATGACGCATTCGAAACAACGTTTTCACCGGCGTAGTTGACCGCATTGACACCCATCACAAAGACAGGTGTGTCGTCCTCTGGCGGTGCGGAGAGCAATACTTTACCTGCACCGGAAGCAAGGTGTCCTTCCACGGCCTTTTTTGTCAGGAACAGACCGGTGGACTCAATGACGAGATCGACGCCGACGTCGCCCCAACGGATCGCGCCCGGTTCCCGTTCGCCGAAAGCCCTGACCTTGCTACCATTGATATCGAGGGCGTTATCCGCAGCGGCTAGACTGGCCCCGAAGCCGCCATGCACGCTGTCATATTTGAGGAGATAAGCCAGATGATCGATTGGCAGCAGATCGTTGATTGCCACGACCTCGACGTCGTCGCGCGCCATGGCAGCCCTTAGAACTGTCCGGCCAATACGTCCGAACCCGTTAATGCCGATGCGGATTTTATCAGTCATGGATTGTCCTTTTCCGGGGCGGTCCGCCGCTTGCGTATGCGGCCTGAGCGCTGCAGGGCGAAATGCAAGCGCCTATTCGCCCGACTTCTTCCAGAGGGGTGTTTTTTCCGAGTCACTTATTTTATACTAGTTCGCATAAAAATATGGCGCAACGAATTTATTGCGATACGGTACAAAAATGAATGAGAAATCCACCCGTGGGCGTCCACGCAAATACGACACCAGGGCAGCGCTCGACGCTGCGCTCCTGGAATTTAGGCGCCATGGCTACACCGCCACGTCGCTGGATCATCTGTCGGAGGCCACGAAAATGGCGCGGCCGAGCCTTTATGCCGCCTTCGGTCACAAGCGCAGCATCTATCTGCGGGCAGTCGGACAGTATGTCGAGGACAAAGCCGTAGACTGGAACCGTGCCCTCTTCGACGAACCTTCGTTTGCAAAAGCGCTCGAAGCCTATTTCCTTATACTTGTTGCTATCTATTCGGAAGGTGATGATCGCCCGCTCGGTTGCCCCATGCTCAGCGTCATAGCCGGCGAAGCTACGGCCGATCCTGTGATGAGCGCGGAACTGTCTGCCGCTCTCGAACGCACCGACGCGCGGTTTCGCAATCGTATCGCGGTGGCACGCGACGACGTTCAGTTACCGCCTGAAACCGATGTAGATGCCCTCGCCGACCTGCTCGCCGCCTTGCAGCACAGTCTTGCATTGCGCGCCCGTGCCGGGACAGAACAGCCGGAACTTGAGCGCATCGCACGCAACAGTGTTGCGCTGATCCTCAGGTCCGCAGGCGCTATCCCAGTATCAGACTACGCTACAGTCGCCCCTAATCCTTGATCGGTTCGCCGAGGGTGTGCATCAGGCGGTTGGCCCAGCCGAAGATTGCGGATGAGAGAACGAGGTCAAGAACTTCGAGTTCGTTGAGCCCGACATTCGCCAGAGCCCGCACATCGGCCGCTGTTGCCTCGGGCGGTGTCGGCGATAAATGTGCTGAAAAATCAAAAATGGCTTGTAGATGCTCGTCAATCGTTGCGCTCAGCCCATCAGCGAAGATCGCGTCAATTACGTCGCTGCGTTTCGTCTGGGCGGTGAACCGCGAAGCGTGGACGGCGGCACAGTAGACGCAGCGGTTAACGATGGATGCCGCAACTGCGCCCAGCTCGCGCTCGCTGGATGCCAAGCCGTCTTTTCCATACATGATCAGGTTGAACAAGGGCGAGCGAACAGCCAGCGTTTCAGGATCGTGCGCCAGGGTAAGCACATAGGGCGAAATGCCCTTGTTCGACGGCGTTGTCTGCATCGCCGCATGCTGCTCTTCTGTCGCGGTCGCGAAATCCACCGGGACAACATAGGGCTGCCAGCGCGGAACCGTTGTAGTAAAAGTATGGACAACCTCGCTCATCGCATTTCTCCCATCAGTTTCAAGCCTGCAAGAACACGCACCTGATAATTGACAAAGGCCGCAAGCTCCGCGAGCCGAACGATATCGGCGTCGGTGACGCCGACCTGACGCAAAGCCTCGATATGAGCCTGCGTCGCATCTCGTGGCGCCACTGTCAGCCGGTCGGCGTGGCGGACAATCTCCGCGACACGTGGTTCGGTAACGGTGGCTTCGGGATCAGCAAGCGGGGCCGTGGCCGGTTCGGCAGCGCGCGCAACCAGCGTGTCATAATGGTCTGCGAGCGCGGCGTTGCGGTTCTGCCGCGCCATTCGAGCGGCAAGTGCTGCCCTTAATCCAAGCGAAAGACCACCTGGATCACGCGGTAGGACAACGGCGTCGTGCGCTGCTTCACTGAGGCGCAATATTTCTGCGCGTTTCTCCATAGCGTCCGCCAGGGCGGTGCCCGGCCTGACGGAGGCAAGGGTTTCGATGAGTGTCAAAACTAGCTCCTCATATTGATGGCTGGTGTGCCATGTAATTAGGCACGACCTGTTATCATGTCAATTTATCATGATACATCGGTAATGATGCGGAATAATAATCCAATTTCGTGACTAAATTGAGCATCATTATACTGTACGTGCATTGAGATGGGTGCTTAATATAAAATATGCATTCTAGATTATTTGACATTCGGCAACTTGAAGCATTCGCAGCAGTCATGTCTGCTGGTAGCGTGACCGGGGCAGCGAGGCTCCTTGGCCGCTCGCAACCTGCCGTCAGCAGATTGATTCAAGATCTAGAAGCCGATCTAGGCTACGCACTGCTCCATCGCAGTGGACCGCGCATCACGCCGACGTCGCGAGGCTTGCAGTTTCATGCGGAAGTCGAACGCCACCTTGCCAGCCTGACGCATATCCGCGAGCGGGCAAACGCTATTGGTCTTGATGAGCCAATCTCGCTCACCATCGCTGCCACGCCCTCGCTTGCGGCTGGCGTTCTTCCGCGGGCACTTGCGGCTGTCTCGCCGGATCTCATTCCTCGCCATCTCCATATCCAGGCATTGGCTGCCGAAAATGTCGTGCAGGCCGTTCTCGCCCGCTCGGCGGACTTCGGCATTGCCAGTCTCCCTTTGGAACATCCGGGCCTGGATGTGCACTGGATTGCCGATGCGCCATGCGTCGTCGCTCTTGCCGTAGACGATCCTCTCGCAGGAAATGACGTGGTGAGTCTCGCCGATCTTGCCGAGCGCCGTATCATCACTTTGGCCAATCCGTTCCGATTGCGCCATCGCATTGACGAAGCTTTGGCGCGGGCGGGCGTCGCGCCGCAGCGGATTATCGACGTTAATTCTTCCATGACGGCACTCACGATGGTCCGCGTCGGACTTGGGGTGGCGCTCGTTGAACCAGCGACCGTTGTTGGCGTGCCGCTGGAGGGGATCGTGATGCGAACGCTCGACCAAACTATCCCCTTTCTGTTCGGCGCGATCTCGCCTGCCGCACATCCGCTGAGCCCGACCGTCGCCGCCGTGATTGACGCCGCCCGTGCCGTCGCACTGGCCATGCCTGGCTGTCGCCTGCGCGAGTTGGGTGGCGACGGGGCATTGGCCGAAGCCATCTATGGAAATAGCATAGTGCCGGAAGGAACGCTGTCATGAGCGAGCCTTCCATTTTGCCAACCGGCCTCGATGCATTGGAGGCACGCCTGCGGCAGGATCTTGCCTGGCTGGAGCTACCTGCCAAGTCCTGGGTTCCTCCGCGCATGGCAAATGGCAAAGCAGTTGTCGATGTCGTCATCATCGGCGGCGGCATGGCTGGCCTTGTCGCCTCCGGTATGCTCAAACGGCTCGGCGTTGCCAACCACGTCGTTCTCGACAAGGCACCTGCTGGACAAGAGGGGCCGTGGATCACGTTTGCGCGCATGCGCACCTTGCGCTCACCCAAGCAATTGACCGGACCCGCCATGGGGCTGCCTGCCCTCACTTTCCGGGCATATTATGAGGCACGCTATGGTATTGAGGCCTGGGCTGCTCTCGACCGGGCACCGCGCGAAATCTGGATGGACTATCTGATCTGGTATCGCCGGGTGCTTGAACTGCCGGTCCGCAACAATATCTCGGTGGATGCAATTCTTCCGCGCGACGACGGCATGCTCGATCTGATTTGTGAGCAAGACGGCCGCACCGAAACGATAGTCGCCCGCCATGTGGTGCTCGCGACGGGTCGAGATGGTCTGGGCGGTCCATATGTGCCCCCTATCGCCGACGGCATTGAACGGAAATTCTGGGCTCATACCGCCGATGAGATTGATTTTGCGGCGCTGAAAAACAAGCGTGTCGGGGTTATAGGCGCTGGCGCATCGGCGATGGACAATGCTGCGACAGCGCTTGAAGCTGGGGCGGGACGCCTGGACATGTTTGTGCGCCGCAAGGAACTGCCACGGATCAACAAGTTCACCGGCATTGGCAGCCAAGGGGTTGTGCACGGATTTGTGGGCCTTCCGGATGAGTGGAAGTGGCGATTCCTGGACTATACGATGGGCCAGCAGACGCCGCCGCCCCGCCCGAGTGTTCTGCGGGTCAGCGCGTTCGCGCAAGCTCATCTTCACCTGGGAAGCCCCGTCACCTCGTTGGAGAAGCACGGAGACCATATCGTGGTGGTGACTCCGAAAGGGCGTTATCCCCTCGACTTCCTGATTTTCGGGACCGGCTTCAGGATCGACGTGATCAATCGGTCGGAACTCGCTGCGGTCGCACCGTCTATCCGCTTGTGGCGCGACAGGTTCCCCGTCCCGGCAGATATGCAAAACAACGAGCTGCAGGCGTCGCCCGATCTTGGAGAAGCATTCGAATTCCTCGAAAAAGAACCCGGTGCATGCCCGGCCCTGTCAAAGATTCACTGCTTTAATTTCGCGGCGACCCTGAGACACGGCAAGCTCACGGGCGACATTCCCGCAGTCAGCGAGGGCGCCGATCGTCTCGCGCGCGGCATCGTAAAAGCGCTCTTCGTTGAAGATCGCGAGCGTCACTTCGCTGATCTTCAGGCGTTCGACACACCCGAACTAAATGGAGACGAGTGGGTCGACAGCGAAACCTTGGCGGATGACTGCCCGACGAATTGTGCAACACCTTCCGAAAGGACATTGATCTGAAATGCTTGAGCTCAAGAACCTAAAGCTGTCCTACGGAAAGACGCAGGTCCTCGATGGCGTTGATCTCGTTGTCAATCGCGGGGACGTGGTTTCGATCATCGGCCCCAGCGGCACCGGCAAGACCACGCTCCTGAAGTGCATCAATTATCTGGCAAAGCCGGCATCCGGCACAATCGCCTTCGATCAAATCCGCATGGACTATGAAAAACCGGATAAAAACGCGATCCAGGCGATCCGGCTTCGCACGGCCATGGTTTTTCAGCAGTTCAATGTCTTCAAGAACATGACGGTCATCCAGAATGTGATGGACCCGCTCATAGTTGTACAGCGAAAGTCAAAAGACGAAGCTCATGCCATTGCGCTGCAAGAGCTTGACCGTGTGGGCCTGTCCGACAAGATCGACAGGTATCCATCCCAGCTTTCAGGCGGGCAACTTCAGCGTACCGGCATTGCGCGCGCGCTCGCCGTCAAGCCGGATGTCATGCTGTTCGATGAACCAACGTCATCACTCGATCCTGAGCTTGTCGGCGAAGTTCTCAAGGTTATTCGTGACGTCACATCGTCTGGAATCACCTCGCTCCTTGTCACCCATGAAATGCAGTTCGCCAAGAATGTCTCGAACCGCATCGTGTTTATGGATCGCGGCGTCGTCGCATCTCAAGGTAGTCCGTCCGAAATTTTTGACGCGCCGTCAAATCCGCGTCTTACGCAATTTCTCAACTCTGAACACGCCTTTTAAAGAAAGGATACCCCGATATGTCTTCATTCCAATCAATCTCCCGTAGAGCCTTTGGCCTTGCCGTAGCTGGCGTCGCAATTGCCGTCGTTACCACTGGCGCAGCTCTTGCCCAGGATGTTCGTACGATAAAGATCGCCACTGCAGCGGAATCCAAGCCGCTGTCCTGGGGTGCAATCGGTGTCGAGCCGCAGGGTTACGAACCTGATGTGCTCAAGGCGATCAATGCCAAGCTGCCTCAATACAAGTTCGTCATGGAAGGCGCTGCAGACATTGCGCAAGAGACCGGCCTCGTCACCGGCAAATATGATATCGCGACCGGCGGCTACTACCGGGCGCCCGCTCGCGAAAAGCAGTTCCTCATCCCTGAAAGCCCAATCGGCGCAAGCCTGATTAAGATTTACAGCCGTAAGGACAGCGGCATCAACGAGATGAAAGATCTGGTCGGCAAGAAGATCGTGCCCGTCACGGCTGGCGGCGGCATCTACAAGTTTGCCACGGCGTGGCAGGAAAAGAACCCCGACACCAAGATCGAGATCACCGCATCCAGTGCCGGCATCCCTTATCCTGACCGTCTGAAAGAAGTCGAGAACGGCAAGTATGATGCCCTCGTCCTGCCTTCCAATCTCGGTGAGCAGACTGTGATCGACCAGCAGAAGCTCAACATCAAGGCGAGCGAACCAGTTGCGATCAACAACACCTTTATCCTGATCCATCGCTCCGAAGAAAATCAGGCTCTCTCCGAGGGCATCGACAAGGCTTTGAAGGAACTCAAGGCGGACGGCACACTCGCCAAGCTGTCGCAGAAATGGTTTGGCGAAGACATCACCACCTACATGAAATAACGCCGCGCCTGACGGTCAAAGCCCAAACTGAAAGAAGGAGTGCAAGGTGGATCTTTCGATAATGGTTCCCGAGTTGTTGAAGGCATTGCCGCTGACGCTCGCGATAACATTCACGGCCATGATCGTCGGCTTCTGCCTGGCGTTGATCGCAACGACGTTCCGGGTGCGCAGGATACCAGTGATCAGCCAACTGGCTGACCTTTACGTGTCCTATGCCCGGAGCGTCCCTGTGGTGCTCCAGTTGTTCGTAGCATTTTACGGGCTTCCTCTGGTGGTAGCCCTATTCGAGGTTGAGGATTTCGTGTCACCGAACGTCGCTGCGATTGTCGGTCTCAGCCTCTATCACGGAGGTTATCTGTCGGAGGTCCTGCGTCCAGCCTACCTCGCCATTGACCGGGGCCAGCATGACGCAGCCGACAGTCTCGGCTACACATTTCTAAAGAAGCTTTTGCGCGTCGTCGGCCCGCAGGCTATCCACATCGCCCTGCCCGGCTACGGCAATGCCATCATCTATCTCATCCATAACGTGGCACTGGTCATGTATATCGGCGCGGCTGATGTGATGGCGACGGCGCACCTTGTCATGGAGCGGGACTACAACCAGTACCAGTTCGAAACCTACCTCGTGCTGGCGGTAATTTATTCGCTCTTATGCCTGGTGGCATGGCTGATCGTACGCTTTTTTGAAGCGCGAAACGCAAAGTTTACCTCCAACACCACGCCGGCCGCAGCCACACTGATGCCAAGCGTCTGATTGAAGAGAAGTTCATCACATGTTCGCTTCCGAAGTCCTCCTCCCCGATCTGTACGACATTCTTGGCGCTGTTCCCGTTACACTCGGCATGGCGCTGATCATCTTTGTTTGCTCAACGATTATCGGCAGTCTGTTCGCGATGATCGAATACCGACGGATTCCCGTACTGCGTGAAATTGTGGTCGCCTATAAGGTCGCCTTCAAGGGTGTCCCAATGGTTATCGTGATCTTCCTCGCCTATTACGGGCTCCCGCCAGCCACGCGTTTCCTCGCTTCCCTTGTCGGATTAGATTACAATGGCCATGCAACTCCGAACTGGGTGACGCTCATTGTCGCCTTGACCGCTTGTGTTGCAGCATTTCAGGCGGAGGTCGTGAAGGGTGCGCTGAATTCTTTTGACACTGGCCAAGCTGATGCGGCCTACTCGTTGGGCTACAAGAAGAGCCAGGTGTTTCGGCGTGTCATGCTTCCGCAAGTGATTGTTGCGGCCATCCCGGACCTTGCCAATTCAATCATGGTGATCATGAAGGCGCTATCCCTGGGGTTTGCAATCGAGGTTGTCGATATTTTTGCCCAATCACAATTGAGCGCTGCGCTGAATTTCTATTATCTGGAAGCGTTTCTGATCGCCGTTGTGGTTTACATGGTCATTGCCTATATCGTCACATATGCAGCAGACCGAATGGAACGTGCCCTTAGGGTTTGGGCGTAGCGACCAAAGATTACAGGGTCGAGGGTGTTGCGCTTTCGCGCATGCGCTGACGCTCTGCGACCACCAGCATGTCCAGAAATGCCTTGACCTTGGCGGGGCGAAACCGGGCGGCAGGAAATACGGCATGAATACCTCCTTGCGGCAATGACCATTCCGGGAAAAGTCGTACGAGTTTTCCAGCTTGCATATCGACCTTGGCCAAGTAGTCGGGAAAAACCGAGACTCCAATTCCTGCCAGCGTGCAGGCATAGGCTGACGGTGTCTTGTCCGCCATCATGATGGGACGAATTTCAACGGTCAAAGCTTTCGTTTGTCCGCGTGAAAACGTCCAGCGAAAAGGGTTCTTCAAAGCCCCATTGGCGATCCATGGTAGGTTGCCTGCGTCTGCTGGGGTCAAGTCAGCTGGAATGCGAGCGGCAACAGACGGTGTTGCGGCAAGTATCTGTTCAAACGTGCCAATCCGACGTGCCTGATGACTGGTATCGGTTAGCCATCCGACTCGAATCGATAAGTCGATTTGGTCAGCGATCAGATCGCTCACGCTGTCGTCGAAGATCACGTCGACCCGCATCTGTGGATATGCCTGCATATACGATGCAATCGTGGGTGCTACGACAGCAGTGCCATAGTCGAGCGGGGCCGTTAACGTCAGCGTTCCTGACGGCTCCGTGCTGCGAAGCGACAATTCCCCGTAGGCGGCTTCCGCCTCTCTTAAGATGAGTATGCAACGCTTATAGAACAGATTGCCCTCTTCGGTTGCATGTAGACGGCGTGTCGTACGCAAAAGCAGCGTTACGCCCAGTTCCTCCTCAAGGCGCGCGATTTGATGACTGACGACCGCCTTGGCGACGCCGAGACGATCAGCAGCCACTGTGAATGAGCCCGCTTCGATAACCGAGGTAAAGAAGATGAGCCGGTTCAGATTGAGAAGATCACGCATGTTTGTCTCATTAAATCGTACAGTCTGTATGATTGATTGATATTTATTACCGCATCAAGGCGTGAAATAAAGCGGGAAGAGAAATCAGCCTCGGGAAACATCTCATGATCACGCGCCGCGAAACCTTTAAGCTCGCCGCTATTGCCGGCTTGGCGACAGTCCTGCCCCTCGCCTCCGCTCGCTCTAGCAGCAGTGCCCTTGCATGGACGTTTTTCCAGGCAAACGAAGCTGGATTCCGCCGCACGCCGGTGCTTTTGACCGGTGAGAAAGACGCAATTCTGATCGATGGTGGTTTCACTCTTTCCGACGGTAAAGCCGTCGCGGCTGCCATCAAGGCGACTGGCAAGAACCTGACAACGATCTATGTGAGCTGCAACGACCCGGATTATTATTTCAGCCTACGCCCGATTGTTGAAGCCTTTCCGAAGGCGGCGGTCATTGCCAAGCCGGTCACTGTCGCGGCGATCAAAGCCAATGTTGAGGCCAAGCTGGGTGTTTGGGGACCGCAATTAAAGGAAAACGGTCCGCAGACACTCGCAGACGTCGTGATTCCGGAAGCATCGAGCGCTGCCTCGCTTGACCTTGAGGGAAATACGATCGAGATCGTTGAAATCCCGGACATGCACGACCGTCGCTATCTGTACGTTCCCGCACTCGAAGCGGTGTTCGGCGGCGTGCTGGTCGATTCCGGGAATCATGTCTGGATCGCAGATACAGCAACGACCGAACTGCGCGCGGCATGGGTCAAGGCGCTCGACGGAATCATCGCGCGCGCACCGAAAATCGTCGTTCCTGGACATCAGGTCGAAGGGGCCCCGCAAGGCATTGATGCCGTCATGTTTACGCGTGATTATCTTATTGCTTTTGACAAAGAAATGGCTCGCACGAAAAACAGCGCGGAACTGATCGCAGCCATGACCAAGCTTTACCCGAACCTCGCCGATGTCTCTTCGCTCGAACTCGGCGCGAAGGTGGCAAAGGGCGAGATGAAGTGGGGCTGAACCTCTATTATATTCATCCAATATTCATCTGAAAAAGCTCATTCTGGACGCCTCATTCAGGAGGAATAAGCATGAGGAAAATAGTATCTGGAATTTTCGCAGGCGCTTTAAGCTTAGCAATGGGCGTCACCTCCATCATTCCGGCATCGGCGGCTCCATTTGTCCCTGCCCCGCTCGAAATCAAATCGAGTGTCGAGCAGGTTCAATACCGTCATGACAGGCGCTGGCGTGGCCATCATTGGCGGGGCCATCGCGGTTATCGCCACTCCCGTCCAGGCTATCGCCGCCACAATGATGGCTGGTGGTATCCATTGGCTGCCTTTGGCGCGGGTGCGATCATTGGAGGTGCAATCGCCAATCAGCCTCGCCGGGTTGCCCCGGCCCGCGGCAGCGCCCATGTGGAGTGGTGCTATAACAAATATCGCTCGTACCGTTCATCGGACAATAGCTATCAGCCCTATGGCGGCCCGCGCGCCCAGTGTTATTCACCCTATAATTGATAGCGATGCGTGAGAGGCGGCTTTTCGAAGCCGCCTTTTCCTTTGTTTTCCTCTCGCAAATACCTCCCCGACGAGACCATTTGTTGAATATAGCCCCTGCCCGCCACATATGCGGATGACTGCCGGAAAATGACCAGAATCATATTGGCAGTGTGATTGATGAATTTAATCCCCAATCTGGAGACCGGTTTGACAGCGAAAAGAGCTTTGGTTCTGGTGAACCCCTATGCACGCCGTGGCAAGGCCGGCATTGTTCAAGTCCGGCAACTGCTCGATCAGGCTGACATTGATGTCATCGAAGATACGCCCAGCCGCGGCCAACCCCTTTCCGACCTTATTCACAAACATTCCGGAAACATTGATCTGGTGATTGTCGGAGGCGGTGATGGTTCGCTGAACGACTGCGCCAAGGCTTTGCTCGATACCGGTCTTCCGTTGGGTGTCCTACCGCTCGGTACCGCCAATGACTTTGCCCGTACAATTGGCATTCCTCTGGATATTCCCGCTGCCATCAACAGCATCGTCAAGGGCAAAACGACACTGGTCGATCTCGGCGACGCCAATGGATTTCCGTTTTTCAACGTTGCCAGCATTGGTTTCAGTGCAGATCTGGCTATGTCACTGACAGAAAAAGCCAAGAAATATTGGGGCAAACTTGGTTATGGTCTGGTTGCAGCGCGGCTTCTGGCGGACTCCCGCCTTTTTACCGCAACTCTCGAACATGATGGGATAAGCGAAGAGCTGCGCACCTTACAGATCGCGGTAGGCAATGGCAGGCATTATGGTGGCGGCATGACTGTTCATGAGGATGCGACGGCGACCGACGGCCTGCTCGATTTTTACAGTCTTGAGGTTGATCACTGGTGGCGTTTGCTCACTCTGCTGCCAAGTCTGCGGAAAGGCACCCATGGTCAATGGGATGATGTGCGGGCCTTTTCCACCAAGGATCTGACGATTCGCACACGCAAACCACGTCGCGTTAATCTCGACGGTGAGTTGAAAACAGAAACGCCGGTTCGCTTTACCATCCGTGAAAAGGCAATCGCCGTTTTTGTGCCCTGAGCCGGCCGCACGCCAGTTAAGGCAGAACCAGCAATACCGGCAAATGGCCGGATGCGTGCAGCGCTTGCAGCAATAGCCAGTGGCGCAATCCGGGAATGAATCGCCGGACGTGCCGCCTGTAATATTCATATTCGGTACCGTGCAAGTTAGCCAGAAAGCGCTCTTCTCTGGCGATTTTCGATGAAAAGATCATCATTGCTGTGAGGCCCGCAGCAAAGCCATGACATATTTCCCCCGACCACTATGAACTACACAGTCAGATAGAGCTGTCAGATTGCGCTTGCATTACGCTGAAGCGATTGCGCCTATCAAAAAGCAATGTTATCCATGCGTCGAACATTGAGTATTTTACCAAGAAAGGAGGGCTGCACATGAACGGACCATTTCACCAGCATCGTCGGCGCGGCCCTGTCTACGCCCTGCAATCGCGTTTGCAGGGCTGACCGGAAATCTATTTCAACTTCATATCCTGGTCTGCCCTTCGTTGAGAGCAGCGCCCAACCTGAAATTCAGGCGCGCTGCCAATCGATAATCACCGAGTAATCGCGGGAATATCCCGCATGGATTCGCATCAGAGATGCAGTATCTGCTCGGCAGACCAGAGAATGAACATGACTTTGATCAACGTCAGAAACCTCGGCATCACCCTTGGTGCGCCACTTTTCTCCAAACTTAATCTTTCCATCGCAAATGGCGACCGCCTGGGTATTGTCGCGGCCAATGGGCGGGGTAAATCCACCCTTTTACGCTGTCTTAACGGCGATCTCGAACCAACGACCGGCGATATCACCCGCATACGAGGTCTGCGGGTTGGGCATGTCGAGCAGGTCGTTCCGCACAAACTCATGGGCGTGGCTTTTTATGAGGCGGTGCGCCTTGCCCTGCCCGCTGACCAGATCGACAGTGAGAGTTGGCGGGTTGATATTGTACTGGACTCGCTCAATGTGCCCGAAGAGCTTCGCCAGCGTGCGCTATCGAAACTCAGCGGAGGCTGGCAAAGGCTGGCCATGCTTGCCCGCATTTGGGTGACAGAGCCGGATGTTCTGTTGCTGGATGAGCCGACAAATCATCTTGATCTCTCCAAGATCAACCAGCTGGAGCGTTGGATCAATGATCTGCCGCGCGATGTGCCGCTTGTCATCTGCAGCCATGACCGCGCATTTCTCGATGCGACGACAAACCGGACGCTGTTTCTTCGACCTGAGAACTCGCAGATATTCTCGCTGCCTTATAGCCCTGCCCGCCAGGCTTTGGACGAGATTGATGCATCGGAAGCGCGCCGTTTCCAGCGCGATATGAAGGTCGCGCAGCAACTGCGCCAACAGGCTGCAAAACTCAACAACATCGCCATCAATTCGGGTAGCGATCTGTTGACAGTCAAGACCAAGCAACTCAAGCAAAGGGCGGAGCGGCTGGAGGATGCCGCCCGACCGGCGCATCAGGAACGCTCTTCCGGGGCAATCAAGCTTGCCAATAGCGGCACTCATGCAAAGGTTCTGGTAACGCTGGATGAGGCAGCCGTGTCAACGCCCGACGGTATGCTTCTGTTCAACTCGGGAAAACGCTGGATATGTCAGGGTGACCGTATCGTCCTTCTGGGCTTGAACGGCGCGGGAAAGTCACGGCTTGTCGATATGATCCGCAAGTCTATCATTGATCCGGCAACATCTCAGGTTGGGGTAAAGGCAACGCCTTCTCTGGTTCTTGGCTATGGCGATCAAGCATTGTCAGACCTCTCTGACAGCTCAACGCCGTTCAATACAATCAGCCGCCGGTTTGATATTGGCGATCAGCGGGTTCGCACGCTTCTTGCAGGCGCTGGCTTGGGAATCGATATCCAAAACAAGCCAAACAGCATTCTTTCGGGCGGACAAAAAGCCCGGCTTGGAATGCTGGTTCTGCGCCTGTCAAACCCCAACTTCTATCTTTTGGATGAGCCGACAAATCATCTGGATATTGACGGTCAGGAAGCATTGGAAAACGAATTGATGGCGCATGAGGCAAGCTGCCTGGTTGTTTCGCATGATCGCAGTTTCGTTCGGGCAATAGGCAATCGCTTCTGGCTTATCGAAAAGCGTCGCCTGATTGAGGTTGAAAGCCCGGAAGAATTTTTCGCGTCCTTTGCCAAGACCGCCTGATGACGCAAAAATGTTCCGGCGAAGCCCCCATTTCGCCGGAACATTTTAGTGGATGATTGTGGTAGCTTTTCCACGAGTCGCACACACCAGAACAGGTCTTTTCAAGGGAATATCAAATGACTGATCTATCGTCCTTCCCCATTACTAAAAAGTGGCCGGCACAACATCCTGATCGCTTGCAGCTTTATTCCTTTGCCACGCCCAATGGTGTGAAGGTTTCCATAGCCTTGGAAGAACTTGGCCTCGCCTATGAAGCCCACACGGTCAATATCGGTGCCAATGAGACATGGACGCCGGAGTTCCTGTCGCTAAACCCAAATGGCAAGATTCCGGCGATTATTGATCCGAACGGGCCTGGCGGCGAGCCACTAGCCTTGTTTGAATCAGGCGCGATCCTGCTTTACCTTGCCGAGAAGACCGGCAAATTGCTTCCCGCTGATCCTGCCAAGCGCTATGAAACCATCCAATGGGTATTCTTCCAGATGGCAGCCATCGGGCCAATGTTCGGTCAGGTCGGTTTTTTCTACAAGTTTGCCGGTCGTGAGTATGAAGACAAGCGGCCGCTTGAGCGCTACCGCGCTGAATCGCAACGTCTGCTTGGTGTTCTTGAAACGCGCCTCGAAGGGCGTGAATGGATTATGGGCGAAGAATACACAATCGCAGACATTTCGATGCTTGGTTGGGTGCGAAACCTTATCGGCTTTTATGGAGCTCGCGAAATCGTGCAGTTCGACGCGCTCAAGAATGTTCCAGCTTGGCTGGAGCGTGGCCTGGCTCGCCCCGCTGTGCAACGTGGTTTGGATATCCCCAAACGTCCAGCATGAAGCTCACAATCAGGCAGTGTTGAAACTGTTTGCATTGAGAAGCGTTATCCTACACCATAAATAATCTGAGGCCGGGGTCGTTATAATCCCGGTCCCGGCCCATCCCGAAAGGATTGGATATTTGGTAGTAGATGATTTTGATGAAGACGATGAAGATGCATGGGCTGTTCATAATTCCCAGGGTTGGTATCTTGCGATCTTCGGTATCGGTGTCGCCTTCGCAGCTTTGGTCGTCTATATTTGCTGAATTGCCGGTCGCAATTCAGCCCGCACTAATCCAGTGCTGCACGCGCATTTTCTAAAGCGCGCATTGCCGCAAACAGCACTTCCCTGTCGCGCTGATGAGCCTCAAATAACTCGACAAAGGCGGGGTTGCTGATTTCATGCGGCCGTGGTGCAGATTTTGCGCGCAAAAGGCTTTGATCGGCCGCAATTTTAGCAATGGAAACCTGATGTTTGGCCGCGTCGATGCGGGAAAGCGCCTGACGCATTTTGGTATTGATGGTCGTGCGTATTGCCTGCCCTGACAGCACAGATGCCAGAAGCTTTTCGCCGGCCACCGCCGGATTTTCATTTGGAACGACTCGTTCGTTCATCTTGGTTACGCTTTCTGTCCATGATTCAATTTTCCCTAATTATAGGCATTGTTCATGACAGCAGAACGATGGGCCGGTTAAATTCCATGACAAATGGGGTAGGCAATTCCTGTTTTTGTGCAAATTGTGGAATTCAGTTGCAGTTGCTGGACGAAGCCGGGCAAGAGCGCAAACTGATTTGACTGTGTAGACTTATTCAGTTGTAATCGCCGCCGATTGATACGCATGGACTGCAGGAGTGAAATATGGACCGCTATGAAACTTTCGCAACGTGGATATTTATTGTCTTCGGGGCGCTCATCATTGCTGGCCTGATGGCTTTCGCCATTTCCACCGGCGACAAGCCGGCATTTATCTTCGCGCTTGCTGCAGCCTGCAGTGCCTTTTTTCTCGGTTTCGCAGTTATTTTCGACCGGCCGCGGCTTTACGGGCTGATCTTGTTTGTTTCATTTGTAATGATTGCCGGTTCAGTGACCAATATTGTCACTTGAGACGCGGTGTGACGGACAGCAGATCGCCCGAATCCTTCTGCTAACCGCCCTCAAACTGCAATTCTCCAGTGAATTTTTTCGCTGTTTGGTCGTTTAGTGAAAAATTTGTTCGATAATACAGGGTGCGGGGTAATCTCTATCGTTTCAATCGTGTATCAACTGTTGCATATTGCCTCCAACTCAATGTGAGATCTCGGCATGGCACTGATTGATGTTACCTCCTGCGAAACGTCACCTTTGAAAAGGCAGCAACTTATTCGCACGGATCGTCTCGGCGTTATTCTCATTTTCGCCGGTGCTGTGGTGTTCCATCTGGCGATACTCTTCAATCTTTTGCCATCGGTGTAAATTAACCAAATATTTTTTACCAAGGCCGGAACCAATTTTCGGCACATGCATTCTGCATGTACTGGTTCCCCCAAACCAGTTTTGGCTAGACCCCACAAGCCAATAGCCCAATCCTCATGCCCCTGAGGGTTGGGCATTTCTTTTTGGGCTGGAGCGCTCTGGCAGGCGCGGTTTTAACGGACCAATTTACAGGACCTTGGAGGAGAAAGATGTCGCTCGAAAATGCCAGACAGGCAATTGAAGCTGCAATTCACAGTGGAGACTTCAAAAGTATGGGCGTGGCAGTATTTAAGGCCATCAATGCTTTGGAAGAAAGAATTAAAGCGTTAGAAGAAGAAAATGAACGGCTAAAGGCGCAATTGAAATAATACGTGCTCAAGCTGATTGTTGAATCTACTGACGATTGTGCTAGACTATAGTTAAGTTGAGTGTAGCGGTGTCTTGAGCCTGAGCCGCACTGAAACGATGCGCGATATATTTATCCAGAGTCCAGTTTGTTAGAGCCGAATCAAGCCTCAACTTGCAAAACCCTTGACCGATTGGCCAGGGGTTTTGTTTGACTGCTTTATATTTGCGATGAATTCATTACGCCGCGAGAATTGACTGAATATCGTTGATCGAATGGTTGGTCAGCGTTTTTGGAATTTCGCTTACGATTTTGTCTGAAACTTCCTTATGAAATTCCTGACGCATCTGGCCGAGCACGACGGGCGGTGCGATAATTATAAGCCGCTCGAAGTCTCCTTTGTGAGCGAAACCGTAAAGTTCGTCGGCGACTTCCTTTGCAAACCGTTTTTTTGAAATTGCATGCCAGTTTGTCTCTTCAGTGGCGCTCCTATGTGCGCTTGGTCCATCGGAAAAGCGGCCCGGTTTATCTGTCCCCTGCTCGCGCGTTGCCGGATTAGACTGGTTCATTTCATGGATTGTATGTAATTCGACATTGTTTACCTCGCGCTCGTTGCGGAGAAATAAAGCCTTCTCACCGTCTGCCACTATAACCCACGTGTGACGGTTCAGCATGACGTCCACCATTTTACGCTCCACCTTTCCTGTTTGGGTCTTGGATAAATTTCATTAGGAGTTTCCTTCCATTTGAGGTTGGTTGTGAGCGCCGCTTTGAAATAAGCGGATAAAAACTAACGTCTCGAATCTTGAGATGTTCCAGATTTTTTAGACAGACTGATTGCGCCGAGAGCGTAGTGGGGGACCGAATGAAAATGGTTTTACGCGTTGTTGCAGCCTTGCTGATCATCGCTGGTTGCATATGGACGTTGCAAGGACTGAGTCTGATTGGCGGCAGCTTCATGGTCGGGCAGACGCGTTGGTTGGTCATTGGCCTATGCACGATGATCATGGGTGCGCTTTTGTTGATTTTCCTCCGCCGGCAATAAGCCCTTGTCTGGATTTAAGCCACCTCGCCTGTTAGAAAACAAAGAGTTAGAACCGCGACTCTGTTGCGGCTAAAAATTCCGGGGAGAGAAAAATGACGGCATGGACCATTATCGTTGAGTTTGAAACGAACGAGGGCAAGGAAGAGGAGTTCCTGACGCGCATTCGCGAACATGCCAGAAAGACGCTTGAAGAAGAACCCGGTTGTCTGCGTTTTGAGGTTATCAAGCCGGTCCAACGTGACGGAACGCCCATACCCAACAAGGTAATGGTCAATGAGCTTTATGCAAATGAAGCGGCTGTGACCGCCCACGAATCCAATCCTCGGATGCCCAAAGTGCGCGAGGCGAACAAGCCTTTGTTGAAGTCGAGCAGGCTTATTTATGCGCAAGCTGTAGATGGAAAAGTCGCAGCCGAAGGTTTGCGGCCGCAAGAACTCAATGCCAGCAATGATGATTGATTTCGATCATCTGCAACGAAAGTATCATGGTGCAAGTTGCACGTTATGTGTCATGCTTATTTCAAGCCTTGTCATGTTTGCGGGCGGCCATATTGAGAGTCTGGGACGATGAAAATACTTGCCACGGTTGTTATCTTGCCATGTGTATTGGCGCTGACGGGATGCGGAGCAATGCGTTGGGCCGATAAGAACCCGCCAAGAACTTCGAACTGCGCAGGCTGGAACAAGATAAGAATTAAAGCTGAAACAGCGGTTTATCTGGCGAAGAATGATTTTTCTGCGGGTATCGACATCGATTCACACAATTTGAATGGTCAGAATAATGGCTGCTGGAAATAGCTCTCCAGCTTTGTGCGGAACCAAACATATCCTTCGACGTTTTCCAAACGATAGAACAGCGGAGCGAAATGCCGAATTTCGGTTTTCGACTAATTTGCTGTTTGAATAAATGAACGATCACCATTTGCCGCAGAAAGGCATTCGGCGATCGGGAAATCACAAAGGAATGTTTGGAATGGCAACGAATACATCGAAAGTTCGCGACGCAATTGAAGATGATCTGGAAACGCAGATCGCCTCCTTGCGCAAAGAGCTTTCCACAATCAGCAAATCTTTGTCTGACCAGGGATATGATCTATATGATCAAGCCAGTTCTACATATGATAGTGTGAAGCAAGGTGGGCGCAAGGCAGTGCGGTTTGTTGGTGATGAAGCGCAATATGTGGCGGAAAAAGCCAAGGAAAACCCTTTGACAGCTGTTGCTATTGTGTCTGCCGTGGCCGCAGTCGGGCTGCTGATTGGCCTTAGCGCATATCGCCGCTAAAGCAAATTCCGGGAACGCAAAGCTGGGTTTTTTTCGCCCGCATCGTGAGTAACAACATTGGTTTATACGTTACGAGGCCGGGGCTTTGCCCGGGCCTTTTTTATGTTGATACTGAACCTGCCACTATTTTACCGGCTTGCATCGCCAATATTGCTTTCGCAAGGCTGAACAGTTTATGTATTGCGAAATTCATCGGCTTCGTACCGAGGTTGTGTTTGGAAGGCTATGTTTTCAAAATAGCCAGTTCGAGAGTGAGTTATATCCGCGATGGACAAGTTCGAGAATTATGCACTGGCTCTGATGGTCGTGTTCGGTGCACTGATCATTGGCGGCCTTATGGCTGTTCACATAGCCATGATGCATAAGGCTGGCTTTATTCTGGCTCTGAGTGCTGCCGTAGTCGTGTGGGCCGCCGGGTTCGCCGTGCTTTTTGACAAGCCGCGGCTCTACGGTCTTTCGCTCCTCGTTGCAATTGGTTTGATCGCTGGTTCTATAGCAGTACTCGTTGTCTGACGTATTCAACATCATAATCGTACAATGGCGATAATATGAATATTGGCGTCATATTTTTTTATTTACTTTATTGAGAATAGTTCTAAAGTAGAATGCGTAGAGAGTGAACGTACCTGAAACTTCAGGTTGAGAAAGACATTCCCATGCGACTGACACGTCAAACAAATTACGCCATCCGTATTCTCATGTATTGCGCTGCTAATGATGGCAAGCTCAGCCGTATTGGCGAGATCGCGCAGGCCTATACAGTCTCGGAGCTTTTTCTTTTCAAGATCCTCCAGCCGCTCGTAGAAAATGGTTTCATTGAAACAGTGCGCGGCCGCAATGGCGGGGTGAAGCTTGGCAAGCCTGCGACCGACATTACGCTGTTTGATGTTGTTCGCGTGACTGAAGAGAATTTTGCAATGGCCGAATGCTTTGAAGCTGATGGCGCCGATTGCCCGTTGATCGATAGCTGCGGTTTGAACTCGGCGCTGCGCAAGGCGCTCAACGCGTTCTTCGAAGTGCTGGCCCAATACTCAATCGACGACATCGTGGACAAGCGTGATGTTCGCGCTTTGCTTGGAATAGATGCGCTTGCGCCGCGCCTAGCCACCGCGAGTTGAGTTGGCATTAGCCGGGCGCCCTGCCCGGCATTTTGAAAATCGCGGCGCCATTTTTGTGGCGACTCGCCAGATGCTTCCAGCGATTCGGGGAAGATCGAAGTGTTTTTGCTCAAAAATTGATTGTTTTTGCTGAAGAATTTCCATCAGAAGTGGTAAAAAGATTGTGCCGGGTTGCATGCTTCGGCATTCGCAGCTGGAAATGACGCCAATTTTCACCGGTTGAGACGTTATGACACACGCCATCTCGCGTTAAATTTTACAACCTTTTACAGCCCATTTTGGTCAAATATGATTGAAATGGTTATGTTATTTTCCTAGTTTAGAACTATTCTAAGTTATTGAAATCATGGCGCAATCTGGCCTCCCCGTTTGACACATTGCCCAAAAATCCGTTTTATAGAGCCAGCGTTGCACAAACGCACAACCTTTAATGTTTGGGCCTTGAACCCTTGCGATTGGAGGAACCATTGTCTGGTTCGGAAGTATTACCCGCTTGCGGGAACGTCTTTACAGGTACAAAAAACTGGCTTGAGATCAATTCTCGGCTTATTTTTCGTATTGTTGAGAAAAGATTCAACATTTCCAATAGTTTGTCTACTTTGCAAAACGGCATTGAACCACGATGCTAGTTTGCCATTGCAATATCATTACCCAGAAAGAGATCGAGAATACTATCATTGAGTTTCTCGATGCTGATCCTTGGCAGCTTCTTGTCCCTGCAAAAATTTACCATGCCCTGAAGAAGCGCGGTCGCTGCTGCGGTTGCTTCCCAAACGTCGTTGAAACCATCATAAAGGTGACGGAAGATTATCACCTCCGCCATGGTCCGAACGACTCCAATGCTGTGTTGTTCATAGACCGTGTGCGGTCATTACGGCACGAATACGGGAGTTCACGACATGAAGGGCGATCCAAGGGTCATCGAGCGGCTTAACGAGGCACTTTTCCTCGAACTGGGAGCCGTCAATCAGTATTGGTTGCATTACCGTCTGCTCGACGACTGGGGCTTCAAAAAGCTGGCCAAGAAAGAACGCGCTGAATCCATTGAAGAGATGCAGCATGCGGATCGTATTATCGAACGCATTATTTTTCTTGAAGGCCACCCAAACCTGCAATCCATTGGCGCATTGCGTATCGGCCAGAACATCAAAGAAGTTCTGGAGGCGGATCTACAAGGCGAGATGGATGCTGTGGCATCCTACAAGAAGTCCCGTGAGATTTGCTCTGAATTGGGCGACTACGTCAGCAAAGAACTCTTTGACGAACTTCTTAAAGACGAGGAAGGTCATGTCGACTTCCTGGAGACCCAGCTTGATTTGCTGAACTCGATTGGTATCGAGCGCTATGGCATGCTCAATGCCGCTTCGGCTGACGAAGCCGGCTGATATCGTTTTTACGAGTTCCGGGAAAAATGCCTAAGGGCTTTTCACCCGGAGTTGTAAAAACAAAAAAGGGCGCCAAAAGCGCCCTTTTTATTATGATTGGTTCAAGCTCAATTGGGCAGCTTGTCGTCCACGCCTGCGACGTAGAAATTCATGCTCAAAATGGTCTTGTCGTCGGCAGTCTCACCGGCCTTCAGCCATTCGGAACCATCCTGCTTTTTCAGCGGGCCGGTAAACGGCTTCAGTTCGCCGGAAGTGATCTTCGCCTGTGTTTCTTCGGCGAGCTTCTTCACATCCTCTGGCATATTTGTGTAGGGCGCCATGACGACCAGCCCTTCCTTCATGCCTTCGAAAACATTGTGCGACTTCCAACTGCCGTCGATAACAGCCTTGGCACGTTCAATGTAGTATGGGCCCCAATTATCGACGATTGATGTCAATTGAGTTTCAGGACCGAATTTGATCATATCGGAGGCCTGACCGAAGGCTTTGATTTTGCGCTCAGATGCCACCTGCATTGGTGCTGTCGAATCCGTGTGCTGGGTGATGATATCAACGCCCTGATCGACGAGCGCCTTAGCTGCGTCGGCTTCCTTGCCAGGATCAAACCAGGAGTTCGCCCAGATTACTTTGACCTTGAAATCTGGATTGACCGACTGCGCGCCAAGCATGAATGCGTTAATGCCCTGCACGACTTCCGGGATCGGGAATGAGCCAATATAACCGGCAATGCCTGCCTTCGACATTTTCGCAGCTATGACGCCCTGTACGTAGCGGCCTTCGTAAAAACGCGAATTATAGACCGAAACATTTTCAGCAGTTTTATATCCCGTAGCATGTTCAAACTTCACGTCCGGGAACTTCTGCGCGACTTTGATAGTCGGATCCATATAACCGAAAGATGTTGTGAAAATCAGCTTGTTACCAGCACGGGCAAGGCGTTCAATTGAACGCTCTGCATCAGCGCCCTCTGGAACGCTTTCAAGAAATGTCGTCTCAACCTGATCGCCGAGCGCCTTCTCCATCTCTTTGCGGCCTTGATCGTGCTGGTATGTCCAGCCAAAATCACCGGGCGGTCCGATATAGATAAAGCCAACCTTCAGCTTTTCCGCTGCGAAGGCAGCGCCTGTCACAGCAAAGCTGGTAACCCCAAGGGTCGCAGCTATTGTCAGCCCCATAATCAGTTTTTTCATTAAAGTTCACCTCTCTGTTAAAGCAATGCGTTGTTTTGGTCCTGTTCCCGCGCGAGGGATGTGAATGTTAATTCACTCCACTAGCGATCAGGTACAAAAGCTTTGCCAAGCGATGTTGGCGTATTCATCAGCGTCAGGCGCTTGTTTCGAGAAATCAAGACAAGAACGATGATCGTTGCAAGATAGGGCAATGCTGACATGAGCTGCGACGGGACACCGATACCTAAAGCCTGAGCATGCAACTGCCCAATGGTAACTGCTCCAAACAGATAAGCACCTGCCATGATGCGCCAGGGCCGCCACGAAGCAAAAACCACCAGCGCCAATGCAATCCAACCGCGCCCGGAACTCATATTTTCAACCCATTGCGGCACGTAAACCAGCGATAGCTGTGCACCGGCAAGACCGGCGCAGGCGCCCCCAAACAGCACGGCGAGGTAGCGAATCCGGATTACCGGAACCCCCAAAGCATGGGCTGAAGTGTGGTTGTCGCCGACAGAGCGAAGCGTCAATCCGGCGCGAGTTTTGAACAGGAACCACGCGACGCCGATGGTCAGAAAAATGGAAATGTAGAAGATAGGGTCCTGTCCAAAGAAGAACTTTCCGATATAGGGTAAGTCTGTAAGCCCTTGAATATAAAGAGACTGCATGCGTATTCCGGGCAATCCCACAAAGCTTTCACCGATCATTGCGGAAGCTCCGAGGCCAAGCAAGGTGAGTGCCAGACCGGTAGCAACTTGATTGGTCGCCAGGGTCAATGTCAGAAAACCGAAAAGCAGTGAAAAGGCAGCGCCGGCAAGCACGGCAGCCAGAAGGCCAAGCCAAGCAGAGCCGGTCATTTGCGCGGCAGCAAAGCCAGAAACCGCCCCCATGATCATCATGCCCTCAACGCCGAGATTGAGAACGCCCGAACGTTCAACGACGAGCTCGCCCAAGGCAGCGATCAGCAGCGGTGTGGCAGCCGTTGCAATCGTCAGAAGAATGGCCTCGAACATCGTCATTTCACGCGCCTTTCGCCGCTGCATCGCCCAAATGGGACACAATCCGGATGCGATAATAAATCAAGGTGTCACTGGCGAGGATAAAAAACAGCATTATCCCTTGGAAGATTCGGGCTGATTTTTCTGAAATACCCAATGAAATCTGGGCTGCTTCGCCACCAAGATAAGTTAGGGCAAGCACTAAACCTGCAGCAACTATCCCCAGCGGGTTGAGTCGGCCGAGAAATGCCACGATGATCGCCGTAAAGCCGTAGCCCGGCGAAATACTGGTGCGAAGTTGCCCGACGGCGCCGGACACTTCAGCTATTCCTGCAAGTCCCGCCAGGGCACCTGAGATCAGGAATGCAAAAAAGGTTAGTCGCCCTGCGCTGAATCCAGCAAAACGCCCTGCCCGAGCACTACGCCCGAATACCTTTATTTCAAAGCCGCTTAGCGTGCGCGAGAGCGTGAACCACACGGCAAGGGCAGCAATCAACGCCAGTATAAAACCCCAATGGGCCCTGCCCGATTCTGTCCAGATTTCCGGAAGAACCGCACTTGCGTTGAACTGTATTGTTTCGGGAAAATTATATCCTTGCGGATTGCGCCATGGGCCGCGCACCAGCCAATCCAAAAACAGCTGCGCCACATAAACCAACATCAGACTTGTCAGGATTTCGTTGGTGTTGAACCGCACTTTCAGGAAAGCCGGTATTGTTGCATAGGCCGCGCCACCGGCCATGCCCAGCAGAAGCATCAGTGGCAAGACGTACCAGCCTTGAAAGCCGGGAAAAACAATTGGAAGAAACGAACCAGCAATGCCACCGGCGATAAACTGCCCTTCCGCACCAATGTTCCAATTGTTCGAAAGAAAACAAACCGATAGGCCAACCGCAATAAGGATCAGCGGCGCTGCTTTTATCAGTAGCTCGTGAATGGACCAGACTTCGGTCAATGGCTCAATGAAATAGGAATAAAGAGCAGCAAACGGGTTTTTGCCAAGAATGGAAAACAGGATCGCGCCTGCGATCAGAGTCAGGAATAGCGCGATGAAAGGAGATAATGCGCTGAACAAAGCCGAATGCTGCGGGCGCCTGACAAGTTCTATCCGCATCAAGCCGCTCCTGCATGTGAAGTAGCCGATATATCCGCGCCGCCCATCATCAGCCCTGCGCGCTCCATTGTCATGGCTTCGATTGCTATGGGCTGGGACAATCTTCCATGGACCATGGCTGCCATCATGTCGGAAATTTCAAACAATTCATCAAGATCCTGGCTTATGACCACGACAGCGGCGCCGTTACGGGCAAGATTGACCAAGGCCTGCCGAATGAGCGCAGCAGCACCCGCATCGACACCCCATGTTGGCTGATTGACGACCAGCACTGACGGATTGCGGTCAAGCTCCCTACCGATGAGGAATTTCTGCAAATTTCCGCCTGAAAGTGCCGAAGCATCGGGATTATCGGCGCTTTTGCGTACATCCATGCGAGACACTATACGTTTGGCTGCCATTGCAAGGCTTGATTGGGCAATAAGTTTGAACAAACCGCCGGAAACGAATACTTTCTTATCGGTAGAATGGCGCGACAACAGCAAATTTTGCGTCAATGCCATGTCCGGCACGGCTCCATGCCCGAGGCGCTCTTCCGGTACGAATGCTGCGCCAAGTTTGCGACGCGCGGAAATACCGATCTGACTGGCATCAATCCCGCGAATTGTCACTTTGCCGGATTGTTCCTGTCGTATCTCGCCGGAAATTGCGTCGAATAATTCACCCTGCCCATTGCCGGCAACGCCAGCAATACCAAGAACTTCCCCCGCATTCACTACAAGGTTGATGTCGTGCAACGCGATGGAAAAAGGTCCGCGTGGTCTTTGTGAGAGGCCGTTTATCTGCAATAGCGGCAGCGGCTTGTTATCCGATTTTTCTACTGCCGGTCGTTCAATGATATGAATGTCGCTTCCAACCATCATTCGTGCCAGTGAAGAGGCTGTTTCGCCACGCGGGTCGCAATGACCGACTACTTTACCGTGCCGCAATACCGTTGCCCGGTCGCAGAGCCGCCGCACCTCTTCGAGCCTGTGGCTGATGTAAAGGATCGACTTTCCTTCAGAACGCAGCCGCTCCAGCGTGAGGAATAGCAGATCAGCCTCCTGTGGCGTGAGCACTGAAGTAGGCTCATCAAGAATGATCAGGTCGGGGTTTTGCAGGAGGCAGCGAATAATCTCGATCCGTTGACGCTCCCCAACGGAAAGATCACCCACCAGCGCTTCCGGATCAACCGGTAATCCATAGGTTTGACCAATCTGTCTGGCGCGCTCGGCAATGCTATCGAGCGGCGCTTTCTCGTCGAGCGACAGGGCAATATTTTCCGCTGTAGTCAGCGCGTCGAAAAGCGAAAAATGCTGGAAAACCATGCCGATACCGAACGATCTTCCCACAGCAGGGCTTGCGACCGTGACCGGCTGCCCCTTCCAGAAGATTTCGCCGGATGTTGGCTGCAATGCACCGAATAGCATTTTAACGAGCGTGGATTTGCCCGCACCATTTTCCCCAAGCAACGCATGAATCTCACCGGCGCCGATTGATAAATCGATACCGTCACACGCTTTCAACGTTCCAAAAATTTTGGTGAGCTTGTTTGCTTCCAGTAGCGGATTTTTAGAGCCGTCTTTTGTTGTTGTTGTTGTCATCGTTCCCCGCGGCCAAGACCGGGATTGATCCTACGTCAGGCATATTCCGCTTGGGAAGTGCAAACTGTAAGTTGCGGCTATTTGCGCACATTATTCGTGCATCAACAAAAAGGGATTAAGGAATAAGCACCGTCGTGCCTGTTGTTTTGCGCGATTCGAGTTGCTGATGTGCTTCAGCAGCGTCTTTTAACGGAAAGCTCTGCCCCACCTCTATGCGAATAATGCCTTTCGCAACAAGGTCAAACAGTTCGCTTGATGCTTTCACGAGCGCTTCGCGCGCAGCTACATAAGTTACCAGTGTTGGGCGAGACAGGAAGAGAGAACCTTTCCGTGCCAGCACGCCAAGGTCGAATGGCGGAACCGGTCCTGAAGATTGCCCAAAACAAACCAGCATGCCCAGGGGCCTCAGGCAATCCAGCGAGCCTTCAAATGTATCCTTGCCGACAGAATCATAAACGACATCGACACCCTTGCCGCCGGTTAATTCTCGAACCCGCTCAACAAAGTTTTCGGTTCGGTAATTGATGACATGGTCGTAACCATGTTCCAGCGCCAGCTTGACCTTTTCATCAGAGCCGGCAGTCCCGATCACTGTCGCTCCGAGGTGTTTTGCCCACTGCCCTGCGATTAATCCCACGCCTCCCGCGGCAGCGTGAAACAGAATAGTGTGGCCTTGTTTTACCGGAAAAGTCTGCCGCAAAAGATATTGCGCGGTCATTCCCTTAAGCATCATGGAAGCGGCCTGCTCAAACGCTATAGCGTCGGGCAGTTTGACGAGCCGTACCGCCGGGATCAGCCGTTCTTCGGCATAGGAGCCCATTGGATCGGCATAGGCCACGCGGTCACCAGGTTTAAAATCTTGCACGTCAGCTGCAACAGACAAAACGACACCGGCACCCTCATTGCCCGGGACAAAGGGCAAGCCCTTAGGCGCGGGGTAGAGTCCAGTGCGAAAATAAACATCGAGGAAATTCAAGCCTATCGCTTCATTGCGGATATGAACCTCGCCGGGCCCGGGAGCGGCAATCGATATATCTTCATAGGTTAGAACCTCAGGACCGCCTGTGTGATGAACTCGAATAGCTTTAACCATTATGCCTTCTCCGTCCGTCCCAGATTGGGAAATAGCTGCATCACCGCGCCGATGCAGAAGAGATAAATACCGGTCGCCGAAATGCCGACGCGCACCCATAGTGGCGAATCCAGCTGCTGATACAGGGATAGAGCACCAAGTGCGCACCAGATGAAAAATATCGCCAGATTAAGCGGGCGTAGCCGCTGAACGCGCACTGGATGAAGAAAATAAATCGGCAGGAAGGAAACGATTGCGGCAGCCAGTACGATGGCGAATGCGACCCATTCGCCGGGCCGAACTATGAACAAGGTGAAAACCACCATATTCCAAACAACAGGAAACCCCTTGAAGAAGTTCTCTTTGGTTTTCATGCCCGTATCGGCATAGTAAATTGCACTTGAAACGACGATAATCGCAGCGGCAAGAAATGACAGCCCCTCGCCCATGAAACCACGCTGATAGAGCGCGAAGGCGGGTATGAGCACATAGGTCATATAATCGATAATATTGTCCAGCAATTCGCCAGACCAGTTGGGAAGGACATATTTCACGTCCAGCTTACGGGCAATCGGCCCATCAATCCCGTCGACAAAAAGGGCCAGCCCCAGCCACCAGAACATTGCAGTCCAGCTTTCTTCGCTGGCGGCGACTACGGATAAAAAAGCCAGGAAAGAGCCGGAAGCTGTAAGGAGATGGACGGAAAATGCCTTTGCCTGCGGTGCGGTGACCTTCTTTGGCTTCATGCCTTTGGGTAAAGTCGGTTTTTTCACAGTCCGCACCAATCTGCTGCATGATAATTTTCTGCTCACCATCATATCTTATGAGGAGATGAGCAATTTATGAGAAGCTTTTCTTGAAAACGGCCCAAAGTGCAAGCAAAGAAGCTTATATAAGCTGTTGAAAGCTATGAAATGGAGAAAACCATGACCGATATCAGAACCGATCCGATTATTGTCGCCGGCGCAGGTCATGTTGGATTGATTGCTGCGCTTTCCTTGGCGCGCTCTGGCCATAACGTTGTCAATCTTGGCGAAACACCCGGTCAAAGCGATAAGCGGACCACCGCTTTGATGATGCCGGCCATCCGTTTTCTTCAAAGCGTTGATCTTTGGCAGGATATTGAGCCGCATGCTGCGCGCATGACGACCATGCGAATCCTCGACGGTACGAGGCGGCTGGTCAGAAGCCCTTCGGTCACGTTTGAGGCCAGCGAAATAGGTGAGACTGCTTTCGGCTACAACGTACCGAACAGCACACTTACCGCAGTGCTTAGTGATGCGTTGAAGAGATCGACGGTAGACCATAAGCCAGTGTCGGTCGTGAAATATAGCCATGTTGGCGATACAATTCGCGTGGAAACCCGCGATGGTTCAACATTAACGGCGAATATTGTCATTGCTGCTGATGGGCGCTCTTCGCTGGCCCGGGATGCCGCGGGGATCGACGCGCGTACATGGAGCTACAATCAGACCGCTGTCGTGCTGAGTTTCGCCCATACCCGCGATCACCATGATATTTCAACCGAATTTCATACCGAATATGGCCCCTTTACCATTGTTCCGTTGCAAGGGCAGCGCTCCAGCCTTGTCTGGGTTACAACGCCGGAAATGGGAGCGGAACTGCTTGCCATCAGCCATGACGAGCTTGCAAGACGCGTAGAGGATCGGATGCAATCCATGCTCGGGGCCGTGACCATTGAAGTTGCGCCGCAGAGTTGGCCGCTATCGGGTCTCGTACCAACTTCGTTTGCGCGTAACCGGATATTTCTGGCTGGAGAAGCGGCCCATGTATTTCCGCCCATCGGCGCACAAGGTCTCAATCTCGGCATTCGTGATGTCGAAGCGCTGACCGAAATATTGCCTGAAGACGGTAGTGACCTTGGCGGTGCAAACGTAATTTCGGCTTATAACCGCAAGCGTAGTCCCGACATTCTTGCGCGAACAGGGGCAGTCGATGCCTTGAACCGTTCCCTGCTCTCAGATTTTTTACCCGTTCAGATGGTTCGCAGCGGAGGCTTGGAACTCTTGCGGGCTTTTTCGCCATTGCGCAGCTTTGTCATGCGCGAGGGTTTGCGGCCCGGAAGTGGCTTTCGCCTTTCCGGCCGCGGCGCGGACCAGCAGTGATCAGCCGATAACAAAATCGCTTAGCAGCTTCACATTCAGCAAAGCGATAACGATCGCGATAAACATGGCAAAGGTCGAAAGCCAGCGCGGCGAAACCAATTCGCCCATCTTTGACTTGCTTGCCGTGAATATCACCAATGGAAACACGGCAAATGATAGTTGAAGACTAAGCACCACCTGCGTCAGGATCAATAGTCTGGCCGTCCCCTCATCGCCAAACCAAATGGTAACGATAGCTGCGGGAACGATGGCAATGCCACGGGTGATCAGTCGGCGTAACCAGGGCGACAACTTGATGTGAAGAAAGCCTTCCATCACAATCTGGCCAGCCAATGTCGCTGTCACGGTCGAATTGATACCGCAGCAGAGCAATGCAATGCCAAACAGCGTTGGTGCAAGTGACCAACCCAGCAAGGGCGCAAGTAGCGAATGAGCATTGCCAAGTTCGGCAACCTCGGTTTGACCGGTTTTATGAAAGGTAGCTGCCGCGAGAATAAGGATCGATGCGTTGATCAGCAGAGCAAACATCAGGGCGACGGTCGAATCTATCGTGGCATATTTCAATGCCTGCCGCTTTTCAGGAATTGAGTGCCCATAGTCGCGCGTTTGTACGATACCTGAATGCAAATAGAGATTATGCGGCATGACGGTTGCGCCAAGAATCCCTAAGGCCAGATAGAGCATTTCCGGGTTGCGGACAATTTCAGTTGTCGGCGCGAAGCCTTTGATAACTTCGCCCCATACGGGATCGGCAAGGAAAATCTGTATACCGAAGCAGACGGCGATGACGCCGAGTAAAGTGATAACCAGCGCTTCAACCCAACGAAATCCGAGTTTTTGCAGATAAAGAATGAGAAAAACATCAAGCGCAGTGATCAGAACGCCAATTTCCAGCGGTATTCCGAATATCAGATTGAGGCCAATTGCTGTCCCGATTACTTCAGCAATATCCGTCGCGATAATGGCTATTTCCGCCAGAAACCAAAGGATATAGGCGACCGGCCGGGGGAAACGCATCACGGCAAGCCTGGGCAAGATCCCTTCCAGAGCCTATAGCCAGTCGGGCGCATAGCGCTTGCAGAACAATAGCCATGATATTCGAAACAAGCGCGACGACCAGCAGCGTATAACCGAATTTTGAACCGCCAGCGAGCGAAGTCGCCCAATTACCGGGGTCCATATATCCGACCGCGACGAGATATCCCGGCCCTACAAAGGCAGCGACCCTACGCCAACCGGGGCCGCGGGTCTGGACAGCGATGGAGCGGTGGACATCCGACAACGAGGCCTCACCTCTCTTGCGCAGCCAACCTTCCGGCTGGACGTCCAACTCTTTCTGCTGATCCATGATATTTATCCGCAACTGCAAATCATTTGCAATTATAAGCATTCCAAACTGCCGACTGCAAGTTATCGCCGGAAGAATCTGAATATTTTATGGGATAAGTCCGTTCGTCATGGCATAGAGCCAAAGCGTCAAAGTCAGGATCGAAAAAAGAGTGGTGGCAAGAATGCTGCTTGATGCGCGCTCGACCCAAACTCCATATTGTTGCGCTATGACAAATACATTCGTGGCTGTAGGTAGTGCAGCCATGAGCATTGCCGTATGAATCCAGACTGGTGGGAAATCTCCGGCCAGATTCAGCATGCCGTAAATCATGAGCGGTTGGACCAGGAGCTTTAGCGGTACAATGAGATATAGCTCCTTTGGTACTCTTTTGAGCGGCCGCAATGCGAGAGTGGCACCCATTGCAAATAAGGCGCATGGCGCGGCGGCTGCTGCCAGCAAGTCGATCATTCTGGTCATTGCCAATGGAGGCGTTAGCCCGGCAACGGCAGCTCCAATGCCCAAAATTGTAGCAATAATAAAGGGATGGAAGAAAATCTTCTTCAAGACACCGAGCATCAACTCAGATTTTGAACGCTTGTCATTTCCGGAGATAGCCATCATCAGAGGTGATATGACAAAATGAAATATATTGTCGAAGCAAAAGATTAGCGCTACCGGCACAGCGGCGGGAGCGCCAAACGCCAATATCGCCAGTGGTGGCCCCATATATCCAATATTGCCATATGCGGCAGCCAGCCCCTGAATTGTGCTTTCATCAATCCTGCGAGTTCGTACCATTCCGATTAGGAACATGATCGCGAAAATGCAGAAAGTGGATGCAGTGCAACCAATAATGAAACCCCATTGCGTCAATTCAGATACTGGCGTGCGCGACAATATCTGGAAAAACATGGCAGGAAGCGCCACATATACGATGAAGGTGTTCATCCATCCCAGCGCTTCAAGCGGCTGGCGATTGATTCGCGCCACGAAAAAGCCGAGAAAAATCAGTCCAAAGAACGGCAGTACAAGATTGAAAACGCTGAGCATGATGGGCTTTTATCGTTGTGGCGGGCAAGAACCCATGATTTATGCTCGCGTGTTTTAACAGAAACCGATAGTTATAACGAATGAACACAATGACACAGATACGACATGCAAAATTTCAGATCGGCCAGGTGGTCAGCCATCGAATCTTTGCGTTTCGCGGCCTGATTTTCGATGTTGATCCGGAATTCAACAATACGGAAGAGTGGTATCGCTCAATTCCTGAGGATATCCGTCCTCGGCGCGATCAGCCCTTCTATCATCTTTTTGCTGAAAATGCAGAGAGCGAATACGTGGCGTATGTTTCAGAACAAAATCTGGTGGCTGATACGACAGGAATACCGCTCAGGCATGCCCAAATAGCGGCAATGTTCGATAAATCCGAAGACGGCTCCTACCGCGTAAAGAGGCCGCATATCAACTGAAAACCCTTTTAGGCCAATAAAAAAGGGGATGCAGATGCATCCCCTTTTTTATTGCAAGACTAAATTATTGCGGTGCTTTTGCTTTTTCCTGCTCCGCCTTCATTTTTTCCTCAAACTCTTTTTGACGCTTCTGCACTTCATCCTGAAGTGTCTTTTGGCGTTGTTCGAGTTCATTTTGCTGAAGGCCGGGGCCATCATAAGCCTGTGTGAAACCCGTCAGCGCAACATTGATCGGATTTGGCTTGTTCTGGAAATTGACCGAAGTCAGCGTAAGCTGGCTGCCCTTCTTGAAGGAAGCAAGCAATTCGTCGGACAGGGCAACTTCGGAAATGCAGCGATCCGGGAAGCAGATGGCGTAATCAACCTTGACCGCCTTGGCACCATTAACCTGAAGTCCGACGCCAGGACCGATCAAGCGCCCGGTTGGAACTGAGATCTGGAAGATTTTGCGGTTAACTTTGCCCTTGATCTCAATGAGATTGACGGCTGTCAAAAGCTGGCCGCTGTCGGCAGTTACGATATTCTGCGTATTGCAGATGTCATTGTCTTCCTGCTTGGAGCAAACCTTGAACCAGCCCTGCGGCGCTCTCTGCTGCTGGGCTGATGCTGGTACTGCAGCTGCGGCGAGCAATGCAATAGCACCCGCGATAGATGTGGTTGCAGCGAAAATCTTAGGGCTGGACATGGTCAACTGGTTCCTTTCAGCGCACTTATCCGAAGTGTGACTTGGTCACGTAAAGTTGCTCGTCTGGCTTTTGGGTGCCAAATAAGGCAACAGAGTGACCCCTTGTTATCGAACGCCGTGTTACACTGCAAGACAACGCAAATCCAGCCACCTTTTGCTGTACTTATCGATTCAATCCCGGGTTAAGCGGCGTGACGCCCTATAATTGTCGTCAAATGATAGTCTTTGACACGAATCATAATAAACCGCTCGAAAGAGCGCAGACTGAACGGGCACAGGGTCCAAAGAATGATCAGGCAGAGTTTCAAGGTTTTGGCGTTGGCTTTCGCCTTTTTGGCGACAATAGCCACAGCAATAGCCGAGCCGAGTTATGGCCTTGCAATGCGGGGCGAACCCGCCCTGCCCGCTGACTATACGCATTTTCCTTACGCCAATCCTGATGCTCCCAAGGGAGGGTCTATAACCTATGGTGTGGTTGGTACATTCGACAGCCTGAATTCCTTTCTGGTCAAAAGCTTGCGAACGACGGCACGTGGTGTCTTCAACGATCCGCAGTTTGGAAACCTGGTTTACGAAACGCTGATGCAGCGGAGTGCCGATGAGCCTTTTACGCTTTACGGTTTGCTGGCGGAAAAAGTTGAAACCAATGACGAGCGGACATGGGTTGAGTTTACGCTCAATCCAAAAGCCAGATGGTCCGATGAACAACCTGTCACCACAGATGACGTGATTTTCACGTTCGAGCTTCTCGCCGAAAAAGGCCTGCCGCAATATAAACAGCGCATGGATCGCATCGAAAAGATCGAGAAGATCGGGGAGCGCGGCATCAGGTTCACGTTCAACGATCAGGCTGACCGGGAATTTCCGCTGGTGCTTGGTTTAATGCCGGTTTTACCGAAACACGCCATAGATCCAGAGAAATTCGACCAGTCTCCTTTGCGTATTCCGGTAGGCAGTGGCCCCTATATCATTTCCAAGGTTCAGCCAGGCCAGCGAATTATTTACAAGCGCAATACCGACTATTGGGCTGCCGATATACCCAGCAGACGTGGATTTAATAATTTCGATACAATTACTGTTGAGTATTTTCGAAACGAGCAATCGCAATTCGAAGCCTTCAAGAAAGGTGTCTTCGACATTTTCATGGAGGGTGATCCCAATAAATGGGCCTCTTCGTATAATTTCCCTGCGTTTAAAGAAGGCCGTGTCGTCCAGGAGACGTTCGAAACTAAAGCACCGTCCAATATGTTCGGTTTTGTTTTCAATACGAGACGGGCCAAATTTGCTGATCGTGATGTGCGCGCTGCCTTGGGATTGATGTTTGATTTTGAATGGACCAACCGAAATCTCTATGCGGATCGTTACAAGCGTCTTGCCAGCTTCTGGCAAGGATCGGATTTGTCGGCGTTGGGTGTCCCCGCCAATGAAGCAGAGCGGCAACTGCTAGCGCCTTATCCTGATGCCGTGGCACCTGACGTAATGGACGGTACCTATGTGCCCGCAAAGACAGATGGATCCGGACGCGACCGCAAGGAGATGAAGCGTGCTTTTGATATCCTGACGGATAAAGGCTTTTCCATCAAAGATGAGAAGATGCAGGATGCCAAAGGTAACGTTCTTAGCTTCGAGATATTAACCAGGTCCGTGGCGGAAGAGCGTCTTGGACTTGCCTATAAGCGCACGCTCGAACGGCTGGGCATTGGAGTCACCATTCGCACTGTTGACGATGCGCAATACCAAAAGCGGCTCGAAACATTCGATTATGACATGATATTGGGCGCTTATTCCGGTTCATTATCGCCTGGCTTTGAGCAATTCCGACGTTGGAGCAGCCAGTTCCGCGATATTAATGGCAGTTTCAATTATGCTGGCGTAGCCGATGCTGCAGTTGATGCTTTGATCGGCAAAATGCTTTCGGCGCGTAAGCAGAATGAGTTTGTCGATACAGTACGCGCGCTGGATCGAGTGCTCATGTCCGGAAATTATTTTGTACCGATCTATTTTCAGCCATCACAGTGGGGTGGCAAGATGGACTCATATCAAACATCCAGACAAGACATCGCTTAATGGCTACCAATTCACCACCTGGTGGTCAGACAAAAAATAGGCCCCTATAATGACCGAAAAGAAATTCATAATAGATGTTGTGTCCGACGTTGTTTGCCCATGGTGCTTTCTAGGTAGAAAGCGTCTGGAAAACGCCTTGGGAATGAACCCTGATATCGAGGCTAGCGTGAATTGGCGGCCGTTTCAGCTTGATCCGACCATTCCGCGCCAAGGTAAGGATCGCAATCGATATATGCAGGAGAAATTCGGCAGCTCCGACAAGATATTCGAAATCCATCAGCAACTGATTGAGCTTGGCAAGGAAGAAGGCATTGAGTTTGATTTTGAAGCGATCAAAATCAGCCCGAATACACTTGATGCGCATCGGCTGATCCGATGGGCATCGCAAGCCACGCCCAATGTTCAGGACGCAGTGGTTGGAATTCTCTTTTCGTATTATTTCGAACAGGGAAAGGACATTGGTGATCGTCAGGTTCTGCTTGAAGCTGCTGAAGAAGCAGGCATGGATGTCGCCATTGTCGATAGCCTGCTTGCTACGGATGCTGACACTGTCGGTGTCCAACAGGAAATTGATACCGCCAATCAGGTGGGCGTGCGCGGCGTTCCCTGTTTTATTCTCGACCAAAAATATGCGGTTATGGGTGCGCAGTCAGCAGATGCGCTTGCCGATGCCATTCGCCAAACAGCCGATGGATACGAGCCGCGTCCTGTTTGATCAGGATGCCTCAGCCAATTTGGCAAGCTGGGTCATTACGACTGCCGCTCCGTTAAGCCGCTTCTCCGCCGTCGGCCAATCGCGAACAAAAACAACGCTCTGGTCGGGGCGAATCTTCGCCATAGACCCCTGTTCGCCAATCATCCTCACCAAGGCAGCAGGGTTGTTGAACGTCTTGTTGCGGAACTGAATGACGACGCCCTTTGGTCCAGCATCGACCTTTTCCACATTCGCCCGGCGGCAAAGCGCTTTGATGTAGACGATTTTAAGCAGATGCTGGACCTCTTCCGGCAAGGGACCAAATCTGTCGATCATCTCCGCACCGAAGCCGTCAATGTCCTGAAGTTCTTCGAGGTCTGCCAAACGGCGGTAAAGACCGAGGCGCAATTGCAGATCAGGAACATAGGTTTCCGGTATCATCACAGCAGTGCCTACAGCAATTTGCGGTGACCAATGTCCGTCTTCAACCTCACCTGTTCCCTTGATTTCGGCGACTGCCTCCTCAAGCATCTGCTGGTAAAGTTCGAAACCGACCTCACGAATATGGCCCGATTGTTCTTCGCCGAGCAGATTACCGGCTCCGCGGATGTCCATATCGTGGCTCGCAAGTTGAAAACCTGCGCCAAGCGTATCAAGAGATTGCAGAACTTTCAGTCTGCGATCCGCCATCTGGGTGAGAACCTTGTTTGCAGGTAGTGTGAACAAAGCATAGGCGCGCTGTTTCGATCGCCCCACACGCCCACGCAATTGGTAAAGCTGAGATAGGCCGAACATGTCGGCGCGATGAATAATCAACGTGTTGGCAGTGGGAATATCAAGCCCTGACTCAACGATCGTGGTCGATAGAAGCACATCATATTGGCCATCGTAGAATGCATTCATAATGTCATCGAGCTCGCCCGGTGCCATTTGCCCATGAGCCACAGCCACTTTGAGCTCCGGCACCTGTGCATCAAGGAACTCCTTGATTTCATTGAGATCCGAAATGCGCGGGCAGACGTAGAAGCTTTGCCCGCCACGATAGCGTTCGCGCAACAATGTCTCGCGAATAACGAGCGGATCGAAAGGCGAAACAAAGGTACGTACAGCCATGCGATCCACTGGAGGTGTCGTGATAAGCGAAAGCTCGCGAACGCCGGTCAAAGCCAACTGTAAAGTCCGCGGAATTGGTGTCGCAGACAAAGTGAGCACATGAACATCCGATTTCAGTTCTTTAAGCCGTTCCTTGTGTTTGACGCCGAAATGCTGCTCTTCATCGATAATCAGAAGGCCCAGATTCTTGAACTTGATGCCTTGTCCGAGCAGCGCATGCGTACCAACCGCTATGTCGACCTGACCTTCGGCGATGCCTTTTTTGTTCTCGGCAAGCTCTTTCGAACCGACCAGTCGTGAGGCTTGCACAACATTGACTGGCAATCCCTGAAACCGGGACGTAAATGTCTTGAAATGCTGCCGGGACAGCAAGGTGGTAGGCACGACCACCGCGACCTGAACGCCGTTCAGCGCTGCTACAAAAGCTGCGCGCAGCGCCACTTCTGTTTTGCCGAATCCCACATCGCCGCAAATCAGGCGGTCCATCGGTTTTCCAAGCGATAGATCATCAATCACCGCATCGATCGCGCGGTCCTGGTCTTCGGTTTCGTCATAGGGAAAGCGAGCCGCGAACTCACCATAAAGACCCTCAGGTGGCAGTAATACCGGTGCGCCGCGCATTTGCCGTTCGGCAGCAATGCGTATCAGATGCCCCGCAATATCGAGGAGACGCTTCTTGAGCTTGGCTTTACGGGCTTGCCATGCGCCGCCGCCGAGCTTGTCCAGAATGGCAGTCGATGTCTCCGAGCCGAACCGCGATAGAAGCTCGATGTTTTCAACAGGTAGAAAAAGCCGATCATCACCAGCATAATGCAGTTCCAGACAGTCATGTGGCGCGCCCGCGGCCGTAATCGTACGCAAGCCGATGAAGCGGCCAATTCCGTGGTCAACGTGAACGACAATGTCTCCAGCATTCAGTGCAGCAACTTCGCTGATAAAGTCCCGGTCCCGCTTACGCCGCTTGGAATGGCGAATGAGACGATCACCAAGAATATCCTGTTCGGCGACAACAACGAGCTCGCCTGCATTGAATCCAGTTTCAAGCGACAAGACGCCTGCTGTAACTTTGTCGCGAGCAAGCGCTTTAACGGTGCGCAAATCTTCGACCAACTCGATCTTCTCAAGACCATGCTCGCTCAGAACTTGAACGAGCCTGTCCCGCGTTCCCTCGCTCCATGCAGCAACAAGAACTTTCTTACCGGCAGCACGTTCATCGGAAATGTGCTTGACCACACTGTCAAAGACGTTGGTATCCTTGGCGGTTCGTTCTTCTACAAAAGTACGTCCGCGATGCACACCCGCGTGAATCGTCGAGCGCCCCGTTACAAATGGCGCATCAAATGGAGTAAAGTCTATCTTTAGTCCTGAACTAAGTGCTGCTGCTTCAACCTGGTCCGGCGTTAGATAGAGCGTTTCCGGTTCAACAGGTTTGTATGGAATTGTATCGCCCGGTTCCTTGCCATCGGACTGCCGCTTGCGGGCTTCATAGTGATCGACCACCATTTTGTGGCGCTCAGCCATGGATTCATGTGCAAGATGATCGAACACAACGGGCATATCGCCTGCATGGTCGAAAACGGTCTCGAGGTTATCGTAAAATAACGGCAACCAATGCTCCATGCCCGCGAAACGGCGGCCCTCCGAAATTCGACTGATAGAGCGCGTCATCACGTGACGGTGCGCCGAATTTTAGAACATACTGAGTGCGAAAGTGGCTGATGATCTCAGGCGACAGCGTAATTTCGCTCATCGGCTGCATCGAAAATTCAGTTTTCTGGCTGGATGTACGTTGCGACGCGGGATCGAATGTGCGGATCGTTTCGAGCGTATCGCCGAAAAAATCCAGACGAAGCGGCTCTTCGGCGCCCGGTGCGAAGAGGTCCAATATGCCGCCGCGTACCGCATATTCACCAACATCACGAACTGTCGGAACACGCTCAAAACCATTGCTTTCAAGGCGTTGCACGAGAGAGTTCATATCGATTCTATTGCCTGGCTTTGCCAGAAATAGCTGTTTGCTGAGTATTTCTCGTGGCGGAAGTTTTTGCAGGACCGAATTGGCAGTCGCCAGAATTACGCCCGGATGCTTGCCCTGCCGCATGGCAGCAAGGCCAGCAAGTGCGCTCAGACGGCGAGCAGAGGTATCCGCCCCGGGGGAAACGCGATCATAGGGAAGGCAATCCCACGCAGGAAGTTGCAACACTGGCAATTCCGGCGAGACAAATCCCAATACCTGCTCAATATCCGCAATACGTTGTCCATCACGCGCGATGAAAAGCACGGGTCCACCGGCCCCCGCTTCCGCAACGACCTTTGCCAGAGCAAATGCCTCATAACCATCGACAACGCCGTCAACAACAATGTGTCCACGTGCATCCGGTTTCAGTCCGAGTTTGGTAAAAGCAGTCATTTCGATTTCAGGATTTCATTTCAGAGTCAGGCCTTGGCACGACCTCAATATTTCAGATTATGGCGAGAGGCGACAACCTTGTGAAAAATCGGCGTGTCGAATTCGGCGGGTACTTCTGCTTCGCCTGTCACCCATTTTAGCAGGTCACGGTCCAGCGCTTCCATGAGAGACTCATATTGGTCAAGTTCTTCTTCAGACAAGCTGTCAATGTTGGCGTCGGCAAATTGACCTAGAATCAGATCCATTTCACGCATACCGCGATGCCAGCAGCGAAAAAGTATCCGTCTTTGCCTTGGTGGCAAGTCAGCGGTTGTGCGACTGCTTCCAGTCATGAGCAAGCTCCGTTTGTAATATTCAAGGCACCGATCAACTGATGCGGCTGGGTATAGCCTGCCTTGTGGCATCTGTCAGCCTTGCAACGCAAATCGAACGCGTTAAACGTTACATATGCGTCCTTCCCTGCTTGATCCTTTATTCGCCTCTGTTCGTTCGCTTTCGGGTATTGGCCCGAAAGTATCCGTCCTTTTGGGGACATTGCTCGGAACACAGCCGCCGGGAGCCGAGCCGCGTGTCGGCAATCTTGTGTACTTGCCGCCCCATAGCGTCATAGATCGTCGTAATCGTCCCGGCATCGCCTATGCGCCCGAAGGTGCGATTGTGACCCTTGAAGTCCGCATCGACCGCCACCAGCCAGCGCCAGGCGGTCGCAGCAACGTCCCCCATCGCGTTTACGCCCATGATGATACAGGTGAAATCAGCCTGACATTTTTTCATGCAAAGCAAGCCTGGCTGGAAAAAGTCATGCCTGTTGGTGAAACAATTATCGTTTCCGGCACCATGGAATGGTTCAACGGACGACCGACGATGGTCCATCCGGATCATATTGCAAGTTTGGAGGATGCGGCTTCACTTCCATTGGTTGAGCCGATCTACCCACTGACAGCCGGATTGTCACCCAAAGTCCTGGCAAGAAGCGTTCAGGAGGCACTCGGCAAAACGCCAGACATGCCCGAATGGATTGATCCACCCATCATTGAAAAATACAATTTGCCCTCCCACCGCCAGGCTTTGCAAACGCTGCATAATCCGCAAGACCCAAGTGATATCGCGCTTGATCACCCCGCAAGGCAGCGGCTAGCCTATGATGAGTTTCTGGCCGGGCAATTGGCGCTTGCTCTGGTTCGTATGAAAACGCGCCGGCTTTCCGGTCGCAAGCTTGAGGGAGACGGTCATCTCAAGGCGAAGATCATCGCTGCACTTCCCTATAAGCTGACCAATAGTCAACAACAGGCAATCGAGGAAATCATAACCGATCTGCGTGCGCCGGACCGCATGCTGCGGCTGTTGCAAGGCGATGTTGGTTCCGGCAAAACTATTGTTGGTCTGCTGGCCATGGCTCATGCAGCAGAGGCTGGCGGCCAGTCAGCGCTCATGGTGCCAACGGAGGTTCTTGCCCGGCAGCACTTTGCAACAATTTCTCCCTTCGCGCAAAAGGCCGGGCTGCGGGTTGCATTGTTGACGGGGCGCGAAAAGGGCCGCGAACGGGAGGAGATTCTTGAGGGACTAAGAACCGGCGCGATCCATATTATCGTTGGAACGCACGCGCTCTTCCAGGAAAAGGTCAATTATCACGATCTGGTATTGGTGATTGTCGATGAACAGCATCGTTTTGGAGTGCACCAGCGCCTGCTTTTGACATCCAAAGGCACTGCCCCTGACATGTTGGTTATGACAGCAACTCCAATTCCACGTACCTTGGTACTCACCGCATTTGGCGATATGGATGTGTCAAAACTGACGGAAAAGCCTGCTGGACGCCGCCCGATTACCACAGCAATCCTGCCGATGGAGCGGTTGAGCGAACTTGTCGAACGCATGCGTACAGCCATCAACGAGGGGCAGAAGATTTATTGGATCTGTCCTTTGGTGGAAGAATCCGAATTGGTCGATCTTGTTTCTGCCGAGGAACGCTTTCAATCTTTGCAGCCACTGTTGGGCAGTCGCATCGGGCTGGTTCACGGCCGAATGAGCGGTGCCGAAAAAGATGCGGCAATGGCTGCTTTCAAGAGTGGTGAAACGCGGTTGCTTGTTGCCACTACCGTCATTGAAGTCGGGGTTGATGTTCCCGATGCAACCATTATCGTTATCGAGCATGCAGAACGCTTTGGCCTCGCGCAATTACATCAGCTACGGGGGCGTGTTGGTCGTGGAGACAAGCCTTCCACCTGTCTTTTGATCTACAAAGGCCCGCTTGGCGAGGTCGCGCAAGCACGCTTGAAGATCATGCGCGAGACTGAAGATGGCTTCCGTATTGCGGAAGAAGACCTGAAATTACGCGGTGAAGGTGAACTTCTAGGTACACGTCAATCCGGCGTACCCGGCTTCCGGCTTGCAAATACCGAAGCGCATGCGGAGTTTCTTGAAGTCGCCCGCAAGGATGCGCGCTATATTCTGGCGCGAGATCCGGAATTGCAGAGCGCGCGCGGTGAGGCCCTACGCGTTCTGCTATATCTTTTTGAGCGAGACGAAGCAGTCAGGCTGCTTCGCGCTGGCTAATCATTCCACTGTGACCGATTTGGCTAGGTTGCGTGGCTGATCAACATCCGTTCCCATGAAAACGGCTGTGTAATAGGCCAGCATCTGGATCGGCAGCGTATAAATGATCGGCATGATAATCTCCGGCATGTCCGGCAGGACAATCGTATGCCAGGTTTTCAAACTATTGGCCGCAGCGCCCTGTTTCGTCAGTAATGAGAATGATCTTGCCGCCACGCGCCGCTGCTTCCTGCATGTTGGATATGGTTTTTTCAAACCAGCGATCATGTGGAGCAATGACAATGACCGGCATCGATTCATCAATCAGCGCGATTGGTCCATGCTTTAATTCACCTGCGGCATAGCCTTCTGCGTGAATATAGGAAATTTCCTTGAGCTTCAGCGCTCCTTCAAGAGCCAATGGATAATTCGTGCCACGGCCCAGATAAAGCGCATGCTTGACCTGGCTGAGTTCACGGCTGATCCCCTCAATCTGGCTCTCAAGTTTCAATGCCTGGGTGGCATAACGTGGGATCTCGGATAGCTCACGCACAAGCTGGCGTTCTTCCTGATCGGTGATGGTCCCTCGCATTTTGCCAGCAGCGACGGCAAGGGAGGCCAGAACGGAAAGCTGGCATGTAAACGCCTTGGTGGATGCGACACCCACCTCTGGTCCGGCAAGAGTCGGGAAAATTGTGTCTGACTCACGCGCCATCGTCGATTCTTTGACATTGACGATGGTGCCGACTGTGAGGCCCTGCTCCTTGCAATAACGCAACGAGGCCAGCGTATCGGCTGTTTCTCCCGACTGCGAAACAAACAGAGCAAGACTGTCTTTCGACAGCGGCATTTCGCGGTAGCGGAATTCAGAGGCAACGTCGATGTCTACTGGTAACCTTGCAATGCGTTCAAACCAGTATTTACCAACGAGACCGGCATAAAAAGCAGTGCCGCAAGCCGAAGCTGCAATCCGGTCGACTTTTGCAAAATCAATCGGCGCGGCATCGGCCCGAATGGTTCCGTTGGCAAAATCTAGATAGTTGGCAAGCGTGTGAGAAATAACTTCCGGCTGCTCATGGATTTCCTTTTCCATGAAATGTCTGTGATTGCCCTTGCTGACCAAAAATGCCGAGCCGGCGGATTTTTGCATGGCTCTATGCACTGTTGCGCCGGACTCATCGTAGATCGTCACGCCGTTACGGGTCAAAACTGCCCAATCACCATCTTCAAGATAGGATAGATTATCCGTGAAGGGCGCGAGCGCTATAGCATCGGAACCCAAGTACATTTCGCCTTGCCCGTACCCTACGGCAAGCGGCGGCCCGTTGCGGGCTGCAATCAGCAAATCCTCCTGTCCCTTGAACATGATGGCGATTGCAAAAGCGCCCCGCAACAAGGGCAGTGACTCACGAACAGCTTCGATCGGGGCAAGGCCACGATCTAAAGCACGCGTCACCAGATGGGCGACAGTTTCTGTGTCTGTTTCCGTTTCGAAAACATAGCCGTCAGCTTCCAGCATGGAGCGAAGCTCAGCAAAGTTTTCGATAATCCCATTGTGAATGACAGCAAGGCGCGGCGTTGTATGTGGATGAGCATTGCGGACGATGGGCGCGCCGTGCGTGGCCCAACGCGTATGGCCAATACCAATTGTTCCGCCAAGCGGGTTTTCTTTGAGCAGGTTGTCGAGGTTTATAAGTTTGCCTTCGGCCCGGCGACGGTCAAGCAGGCCATTTTCCAACGTTGCCACACCAGCAGAATCGTAACCACGATATTCGAGCCGCTTGAGCGCATCGACCAGAAGGGGGGCAACCTGTTCCCGTCCGATGATTCCTACAATTCCGCACATATAAAACTCCGATGCCTCAATTTACCATTTCTGCCTATGACGCGTCGCCATGGCAGAAAGCCTATTACCTAACCCTTGCATGATTTAAAGGGACTGCCCTATTCTGCCTTTTTCGACAGCTTCAAGGCAGCATAACGCGCCCGCAATTGGACGGCACGCCCTTCCTTAATTTCTTGACGCGCTCTACCAAAGGCCAGCGCATCTGCTGGCACGTTTTCTGTAATCACACTGCCGGAAGCAACATATGCATTATCACCTATCGATACCGGCGCAACGAGAGACGAGTTGGACCCTACAAATGTGTTGGTTCCAATTTCAGTATGATATTTGTTGTAACCATCATAATTACACGTAATCGTGCCTGCGCCAATATTTGCGTCCGCACCAACGGTAGCATCTCCGATGTAACTCAAATGATTTAGTTTGGCGCCCTGCCCAATCTTGGCGTTCTTCACTTCAACGAAATTGCCCACTTTTGCTTTTGCCGCGAGATTTGCACCCGGACGAAGACGGGCAAACGGGCCAATACTTGCGTTTGCTCCAATGCTTGCACCTTCAATATGCGAAAATGCGTGGATTACAGTACCGGACGCAATCGAAACACCCGGGCCAAAAACAATATTGGGCTCCAGCGTAACATCTGCCTCAATCACTGTATCATGAGAGAAAAATACTGTTTCCGGCGCTTGCATGGATACGCCTGCCAGCATCATTTCGCGGCGTTTGCGGTTCTGCCAAATCGCTTCCGCTTCCGCCAGTTCCAGCCGCGTATTAATGCCGATCACATTGTCCGGAGAAATCTCAATGGCAACAACAGACTTCCCTTGCGAATTGGCGATCTCCACCACATCGGTCAGATAATACTCACCTTTTGCATTCTCATTCTTAATCATGTGAAGCAATGCCAACGCACTATCACCGCGCAAAGCCATTAGTCCGCCATTGCAAAACCCAATTTTCTTCTCGGCTTCGCTTGCGTCCTTTTCTTCACGAATCGCAATTAAGCGGCCATCCTGTTCAATAAGGCGGCCATATCCGTGCGGGTTATCAGGCCTGAATCCCATGACCACAATATCGGAGCCACCGGCCAGTTTCTCACGAGCCATTTCCAGCGCAGATGTTTCGATGAGCGGGGTATCACCAAAAACCACGATGATGTCGTCGTAACCTGCCTCTATGGCAGATTGTGCGGCAAGAACGGCATGTCCCGTGCCAAGGCGCTCCACCTGCTCGTGAACGGTGATATTGCTGACGAGCGCGCGCACGGAGGTTTCAACCTTGTCGGCGCCACGGCCCACCACTAAGGCTATATCGCTGCCTCCAGCACCTTGCACTGCCTTGGCGACGTGTCCCACAATTGGTAATCCGGCTATTTCATGCAGCACTTTCGGCAATGAGGACTTCATCCGCGTGCCCTCTCCGGCAGCGAGAATAACCGTAAGACAAGTGCGTGATGTCATGGTTCAGACTTTCAGTTTGGCCAAAGCGTTATCAGGCTGCAACATGGCACAATGCTGGTTGCAATTTGGTAACTTGCGCTTCTTTAGCCAAGTTGGCCGAGGATGGGAAATGTTTCAAGCAGCCAGAATGAAAATGTCTGCAGCCCTCCGGTCAGGAAAAGTACTCCTGTAATCACCAGCAGTCCTCCCATGATTTTTTCGACCTTGCCAAGATGCATGCGAAACCGGGATAGGAATCGCATGAACACACCGGAAAATAGCGCGGCAATAATGAAGGGAATGCCGAGCCCAAGAGAATAGATCGCAAGCAGTAGCGCCCCGTCAGCGACAGTATCGCGTGCGCCAGCCAGAGCCAAAATTGGACCAAGCACCGGTCCTATGCATGGGGTCCAGCCAAATGCGAATGCCAATCCCATAATATAGGCTGCAAAGGGATTGGCCGGTGCTCCTTTGCTTTGAAAGCGTGCCTCGCGGGATAGAAAAGCTAATCTGAACACACCGAGGAAGTTCAATCCCATAATGATGATGATGATTCCGGCCAGGATGGCTATTTCCTGCTGCCACATGCGCAGGAATGCCCCAATTGTCGATGCGCCTGCACCCAGTAGAACAAAAACTGTGGTGAATCCCAAGACGAAGCAAAAGGACGATAAAAGGAGCGCGCGCCTGACCGGTGAAATTTTGGCGGTGGAAGCATCAGCTCGGAAGTCTTCTACAGTCACCCCTGCCATGTAGCACAGGTACGGCGGCACGAGAGGCAGCACACAAGGTGAAAGAAATGAGAGCGCCCCGGCCCCGGCGGCAGTCAGATAGGAAACATCCAGCGCCATATGCGCTCCTTCATGGTCATTCAGGTTGCGCCGGATTAAGCCGAATCTGTTCGGATTTCCAATCACCTTTTCGCCATTCCTCTGATCAAATACCGCATTACGGGGTAGCTCTGCCGGGGAAATTTGAAGAAAGCTGTAAAAACAACGCTTTTTATCACAGAAACTATGCACAATAGCTGTTGACCGATTGCCATCTCGCACCTATGTTCCGCCGCACTTCCCGAGGCCAGTTTATGGCTTTCAAGGGAGCGCGTAGCTCAGCCGGTAGAGCAACTGACTTTTAATCAGTAGGTCCGGGGTTCGAACCCCCGCGCGCTCACCATCATTCCCGCAAAATATCCTATTCTCTTCGAGCGGTAATTATCCAGGCGCGGGAGTCAAAGAGCACCCCGTCAGTGGTCATATGAGCCTCAAGCAGGTTGCGCAGCCGTTGCAAGGCAGGTTCGGGTGCTTCATTCGTTTGAGCAAGCATATCCTTTATAGAGAAGATTTCCATGAGAGCGTCAAACGCGCTGTCGACAGATGCTCCGTAGAATACCGGTTCCCGCACGTCGATAAAATCGACGGATACAAACCCTGCGGTATTGAGAAGCTCTTTGGCGGTAGCAGGTTCACCAAGGGAAAACGCCTTCCGGGTTTCCGGTGAGGCCATCGTGGTCGGAGCTACGGTTCGCCGAATGGCGCCAGACCATTCATTTTTATCCTGGTTCTGCCATACCATCCATGCCAGTCGCGCATCGGGACGCATGGCGCTGGCAATATTTGCAAACGCGGCAGTCGGATCAGAGAAGAACATAGCGCCAAACCGGCTGATGCAAAGATCGAATCTGGCTTGGGGAAATACGTGGCTTTGGGCGTCGCCCTGCTCAAATGAAACATTTTTGAGCCCAGAATCATTTGCCCGTTGCCTGGCAACTTCCAGCATATCGCTTGACGTATCCACACCAATCGCCTTGCCATTGACAGCAAGGCTGGCGGCATCGCGCGTGGTTTGCCCTGCCCCGCAACCCACATCAAGCACATGGTCACTCACTCCAACGCTGGCAGCGGCAATCAAGTGTTTGGTGTGACGTTTTAATTCTGCGTCATAGAAATCTGCACGATCCAACATTTGAACCTCTCCTGGTTTTTGCTGTCATTGCCGGCGGTTGCTTCTTTAGCAAGACTGGTTGCATTAGAGGATCAGTTATGTAAGTTCACAACCAATGTAGTTGCTGTTCGTTTGAGACGAGGCTCGAGGCATTGACACCTCAGATGCTGTGCAGGGGGATGACGAAATGAATGAACGGATCATCATTGCTGACAATGTTGAGATCGCCACGCAGGCTTTTGGAGATCCAACCCATGAGCCTGTTCTGCTTATCATGGGCGCCATGGCTTCCATGTTGTGGTGGCCGGAGGGGTTTTGCAAGCAACTCGCCGCCCAAAAACGCTACGTCATTCGTTATGATAATCGGGATACCGGCCTTTCGACCGCTTATGAGCCGGGAAACCCTGATTATACAATGGACGACATGGCTCAGGATGCATTTCGCGTGCTCGACGCCTACAATATCAAAACCGCACATCTGGTCGGTATGTCGCTGGGTGGTATGATCGCGCAAATGGCCACTTTCGCCCATCCTGAACGCGTAAAAACGCTGACTTTGATCTCAACCACGCCCATCGGCGTTGATACCTCCAACCTTCCGCAGACGAGTAGTGCCTATATGGAGCACGCAGCGACAGGCGAGAGTGTTGATTGGACCGATAGCGCTCAGGTCATAGATTTTATTGTTAAAGATACGCAGATGATTGCAGGTACACGGCATCCCTATAATGAGATGCAGGCCCGTAAACTCGTGGAGCATGATGTGAAGCGTGCTAAAAACTTCGCCAGCGCTACCAATCATTTCATGTTGAAAGGTGGTGACAGCTGGGACAACAAGCGCGACGAATTAGCTAAACCTCTTCTCGTTGTCCACGGCACAGCGGACCCGATTTTTCCGATCGAGCACGGCGAATTGCTGGCACAAAGCGTTCCAGGTGCAGAACTTCTCCGTGTTCCAGGTGGCGGCCATGAAATTCACCTTGAGGATTGGGATGACATTATTCGCGCTATCGGCACTCACACAGGGCTTAACTGCCGCGCCTAACTTTTCAGGCGGACTTAGTTTTCTTGTTCCGTTGGGCCAAGAAGCCTGTCTCTTTCGCTTATAAAAGTATCAAGCGCCTGATGACCCTTGACTGTCCAGAAAGCGGCTTCCGGCTCGTAATCATATCCCATGAGTTTGGGGGGAATATCCACAGTGGAAAAATTCTGAATCGTTTTGCTTGCAAAGTCGCAGACGTAAAACGGTAGAATCTGGTCGATATGATATTTGGGTTTCTTCCCCAAGCTAACTGCTATCGAAACGGCAATTGCATTTGCCAATCGCATTGAACCTGGCGAATTATTTAAAAGAACGGCAGATGCAAGAATTTTGCGCCACGGATGTTTTTCATTCCTTCTAAATATGAATGCTCCGCTTTGATGGTCGAAATCAGATGGAATTATTGGCCAGGGAGACCGATTCATCACGGCGTCGACATCAATCATAAGAAGGCGTTCGACACCAGCTTCCAGAATTAAAGGCGCTAGCAGGAAGCGTGCGGCGGTATAATAGATTTCACGGCGTGGCAGCCCCTCTGCCAGTGCGCATGGATCAATAGAATAGGTCAGCCTCACGTGCTTGAGAGTCTTGGAAAGGGTAGCCGCTTCCTCGATGACCTTGCCGGAAGGTTGAAGAAGCAGAAGATGGAATGCCTCAGCCTGACCTAGACGTTCGATGGATTTGATCAGCCCCAGAGCGAAATTGTAGAAATAGCGATCATCGCATGCTGCCAGGAGAACATTACCTGAATTTGGCAAATTTCCCTTTATACTTTTACGAAACAGCTCTGTTTCTCGGGCTCTGACCTGTGGCAGCTTTAACGCCTGCCGAGCATTCCGCCTCAACATCCAGCGAAATAATAGTGAATGTCTCTTTTCCGATTTAGGTATGGGAGCAGTGGATTTGGCAGACATGCGATCATTTCTATGACTTTGAGCGTAGTTTCACCTCAATCTATAACACAACCATTATCGTGAAGAAGGGCTTCAGAACCAGATCAGAAATCCTTCCCATGAGTCTCAACAGCGAAAGGCTGGATGACTCTGAAATCTGGAAGTGATGATCTGATTCTAACCATTCGCGTCGGGAAGCGCTTGACACTGGATACCTTAAATTTGATAATGGAACATATCATGAACAAACAGGGGTTCTATAGTGGCGATCGTCGATCTAACGGCGTTAAGACGCGATATTGCGTCTCTAAATGAGCAAGGCACGCAAGGTGCGTCTGGCTCTGCCTTTGATCTTGGCTGCCGGACTGTAGACAGCATATTTCGGGGTGGCCTTCAGCGAGGCGCTCTGCATGAGATTTTTGCGAAGGAAAGTGGGGACGCAGGAGCCACAACAGGTTTTGTTATTGCCCTCGCCTTGCGCGCATCAGCCAACCTAAGCCCCATTCTTTGGATTGAAGAGGATTTTACAGGCAATGAACATGGCTTTCCCTATGCTCCCGGCCTGCATTATTTGGGTCTCGACCCGAAGCGGGTGATTTTCGTTCGGTGCTCCTCGCCTCATAATGTTTTAAAGGCTGCAGCAGACAGCCTTGGCATTCGCGGTATGGGAGCAGTTATTATTGCGCCGTGGGGCCATCCCAAATGTCTGGATCTGACTGCCTCGCGAAAATTACTGCTTAGCGCACAACAGGCCGAAGTGCCCGCCTTTCTCCTGAGGCTGGGAGCTGTTCCGGGTGAAAATGCTGCCGTCACACGGTGGTTAATTCGTGCTGCAACCTCACAATCCCCTGGTGCAAACGCGCCGGGCAACCCTGTTTTTCATGTCCAACTCATTCGCAACAGGCAGGGCAACACAGGCCAATGGCTATTACAATGGGAGAGTGAAAATCATGTTTTCCAACGGATCGAGCCGGTTTTTGGCTCTGTGGTTTCCACATCTTCCTACGGATCGTCTCAAACGCGAAAATTCGCAGCGCGACCGTTCTGATCAGTATCTCATTGTTGTTGACAAGATTGCCAATACTTTACGGCTGGTAGCGGTTGATCAGAGAGCTGCAAAAGCAGGTCTATACAAAAGCATGACTTTGGCTGATGCACGTGCGCAGTTTGAAAAGCTGGATATCGCATTTGCCTCACCTCGTCAGGATTCCGCATTTTTGGAGCGTCTGGCAGATTGGTGTGATCGATACACGCCTCTGGTCGCTTTTGACGATCCGGATGGTCTTATCCTCGATATTACAGGCTGTGTTCATCTTTTTGGGGATGAGCACACTATGCTCAAGGATATTCACAATCGTCTCAATCAACAGGGCGTGGCAGTAAAATCAGCCATCGCAAGCAATGCAGCCTCTGCCCGTGCCTTTGCACGCTATTCATCCGGCGGTGTCATCGGCGATGATGAAGAAAAGAGACTATATAAACTGCACCTTGCCTGTCTTGAGATAGAAGCAGCACATCTTGCTGGTCTGAAGCGCGCAGGTCTGCTGCATGTTGGCGAAGTCGAGGTTCTGCCCCGTGCTGCCCTTGCTGCCCGTTTCGGAAAAGAGCTGATCAATCGCCTGGACAGTCTTTTTGGCAGGCAAGACCAGCCAATTTCTCCGCGCCGTATTGTGCCTGTCTGTATGGTTGAGCGACGCATGACCGAACCTTTGGTTGTTATGGATTCCGTCGAGCTTTTACTTCAATCCCTTGGCGATGAACTTTTCAGGCAATTGCAAACCCGTGTTCAAGGTGCGCGTGAAATCGAAGCGAGCTTTTTTCGTGTTGATGGAAATGTGAGACGGATTCGTATTGAATCCGGAAGGCCGCTTGTAGAGACAAAAACATTACTGCGATTGCTCAAGGAGAGGCTATCAAGCTTGGCAGAACCTCTGGATGCAGGCTATGGCTTTGATATTGTTCGGCTCTCTGCTATTCGAACAGAACAAACACATGCGCTGCAGAAAAGTCTCGACAATACGCGGCAAGAGACAGAAGCATTTGATGCGCTCATCGATAGACTTTCTATAAGATTGGGCAGTTCGCGTGTGTTGCGACCTGTTGCTGTTGATACGCACATTCCTGAACGTGCTGTCATGCTTGAAGCTGCAGCCGGGAATAGATCGGATCAATCAGTTCAGTGGTCACCAGAACATTACCCTGGAAATCCTCCCGAAAGACCAATCAGACTGTTTAATCCACCCGAACGCATTGAAACGACATCGGGAGTTCCTGACGGTGCACCGGCGCGCTTTACGTGGCGCCGCGTACAGCACACGATTGTTTTAGCTGAAGGACCCGAGCGTATTGCACCAGAATGGTGGCGCGAGCATGCGGGTGCTCTCACACGCGACTATTACCGGGTTGAAGACAATCAGGGAAAGCGTTTTTGGGTATTCCGCGAAGGTCTGTATGAGCGAGGCGATCCCACCCCCCGATGGTATTTGCATGGGATTTTTGCCTGATGGATTATACTGAGCTTGCCGTCACCAGCAATTTTTCCTTCCTCAAGGGGGCGTCGCAACCCCAGGAACTGGTTCTGGCTGCAGCTCTTCTGGGGCTTAAAGGCATTGGTATTGCCGATTGCAATACACTTGCTGGCGTGGTGCGAGCCCATAGCGCCAGAAAAGAAATTAAAAAAGAACAGGGTCTTTCAATAGACCTCTATATTGGTTGTCGGCTAAGTTTCACTGACGGCACGCCTGACCTTGTTGTTTATCCGCGAGATCGCCCTGCTTACGGTCATCTCTGCCAGATTTTGAGTGTGGGAAAGCACCGTGCCAAGACCAAAGGGGAATGCCATCTGCTTTTCGAAGACTTTCTGTTCAAGGCAGACAATTTTCAGATAGCTGTAATGCCTCCCGAAAATCCCGACGAAAGCTTCACGGACTTCCTAAAAAAACTGGCTTTTGCAGCGCCGGATTGCGTTTGGCTTGGTCTGGTGATGCCGCGCAAGGGAGCCGACAGGCGTCACGGTGAAAAACTGGTTCGAATTGCAGCCGATGCAAACATTCCATTTTTGGCAGTTAATGATGTGCTTTATCACACTCCTGCCCGGCGGCCACTTCAGGATGTGCTGACCTGTATCCGTGAGCATGTTACGATAGAGACAGCTGGCCGCAAACTGGAAAAGAATGCAGAGCGACATCTGAAATCGCCAACCGACATGCAGTATCTCTTTCGGTTTTTTCCGGAAGCACTTGAAGAGACGCAGCGCTTTGTGAAGCCGATCAGTTTTTCTCTTGATGATTTACGCTATCAATATCCTGATGAACCTGTTCCACCCGGCAAAACACCCCAGCAACATCTGATCGATGAAACATGGATCGGCGCCAATAAACGCTATCCGGATGGCATTCCCAAAAATGTGTCTACGATCCTGGAAAAAGAACTGACCCTGATCGGGGAGTTGGAATACGCTCCCTACTTCCTGACCGTTTATGACATTGTTACCTATGCCCGTTCAAAAAATATCCTTTGTCAGGGGCGCGGTTCCTCGGCCAATTCTGCTGTCTGTTATTGTCTGGGCATTACGGCCGTTGATCCTGCCACGAGCAACCTGCTTTTTGACCGGTTTCTTTCGAAAGAACGTAAAGAACCGCCCGATATTGATGTGGATTTCGAGCATGAGCGCCGCGAAGAAGTCATGCAATGGATTTTCGAGCGATATGGGCGCGACCATGCTGCTATTATTGCAACCGTCATCAGTTATCGGCCGCGCAGTGCAATCCGTGATGTTGGGAAAGCACTGGGCCTGACAGAAGATGTCACTGCCGCTTTGGCCAATATGGTTTGGGGTAGTTGGGGATCGGTCGTTGAAAAGCAGGAAATAAAGCAGGCTGGACTTGATCCTGATAATGTCATGATCCGCCGCACCATAAGGCTTGCCAAGGAACTGCTTGGTTTCCCACGTCATCTTTCCCAACATGTTGGTGGTTTCGTCCTCACGCAGGAACGTCTTGATTTGACCGTTCCGATAGGGCCCGCCGCCATGAAAGACCGTACTTTCATCGAATGGAACAAGGATGATATTGACGAACTCAATATCATGAAAGTCGATGTTCTTTCGCTTGGCATGCTCACTTGTATCCGCAAGGCCTTTGATCTCATTCATCTACACGGTGGTAAACGCTATGGACTTGCGGACATCCCATTGGATGATGACGACGTCTACGACATGCTCTGCAAGGCAGATTCCCTTGGGGTCTTCCAAGTGGAAAGCCGTGCACAGATGAATATGCTGCCGCGCCTTCGTCCGAGGAAATTTTACGATCTGGTTATTGAAGTCGCCATAGTAAGACCGGGACCCATTCAGGGGGATATGGTTCATCCCTATTTGAAGCGGCGCAACAATCCTGATTCTGTTGTTTATCCTTCACCCTCGCCTGATCACGGACATAAAGACGAATTGAAAGAGGTTCTTGTCCGGACGCTTGGAGTTCCTCTCTTTCAGGAGCAGGCGATGAGTATTGCCATCGTCGCAGCAGGTTTTACCGGCGATGAAGCTAATCAATTGCGCCGCGCCATGGCAACTTTCCGGCATGTGGGAACTATACACAAACTGGAAAACAAGATGGTGGAAGGCATGGTTCGCCGAGGCTATGAAAGGGATTTCGCTCAAAACTGCTTCAACCAGATCAAAGGATTTGGCGAGTATGGTTTTCCTGAAAGCCATGCTGCGAGTTTTGCCATCCTGGTCTATATTTCATCTTGGATTAAGTGTCATTATCCCGCTGCTTTCGCGGCGGCATTGTTGAACTCACAGCCTATGGGTTTTTATCCGCCAGACCAGATTATTCGCGATGCGCGCAAGCATGATGTCGAAGTACGTCCTGTAGATATTAATTTCAGTCATTGGGACAACACATTGGAATCAAAGGAAAATGGTGTTTTATGCACAAGACTCGGTTTTCGTCAGGTCGATGGTTTTTCAAAGCCTTGGGCCGACTTGATCTGTGAGAGAAGAAAGCAAGCCTATACCGATATTGAACAGGTAAGGCGTCTGACGAAACTTGAAAGACGGGCTTTTGTCTTGCTTGCCGATGGAGATGCATTTCGTTCGCTAGGTATCGACCGGCGAGAGGCACTTTGGGCCGTGCGCCGCTTCCCTGACAACACGACGTTGCCCCTATTTCAAGCGGCTGAAACAAATGAGTTGGCTACAGAAGTCAAAACGGTTCTTCCTCAAATGAAACTCTCTGAGCACGTCATTGCCGATTACGAATCGACAAGGCTTTCGCTCAAAGGGCATCCGATGCAGTTTTTGCGAGAAATGTTTGTGTCAGAAGGCGTTTCCACATGCCAATTTGCAAATAGTCTGGCGAATAATAAGCGCGTCAAACTGGCTGGAGTGGTGACTGTTCGGCAAAGGCCTGGAACTGCAAAAGGCGTTGTCTTTATGACTATTGAAGATGAAACAGGCATCTCCAACATTGTCATCTGGCAAAAGCTCCTCAACATTTATCGTAAGGAAGTGATGGGATCTCGGCTGATCCAGATCGAAGGAATAGTTCAAAGCGCCGATAATGTGGTGCACATCGTTGCCAGAAAGCTTATCGATCGGACTGGCGACCTTTATCGTCTCTCTGAGCAGCGGGCCATTTTGCCCGTATCACGCAGTGACGAAGTCAACCATTCTGTCCAGGGAGACGCGCGGGCGCGTCATCCCAGAAATGTTCGCATAATGCCGAAATCTAGGGATTTCCATTAATTCGGATATTGTCGAATTTGGCATCCGGCACGACAATCAGTTTCCCGACGAAGGATTTGGCCATGAAATCCGTTTGTGCGCGGTGAAACTCAGAAAGCGGATAGACGCCGCCAACAAGCGGCCGGATCTTGCCTTCTTCAATATAGCGCACGATCCGGCGGAAATCTCCCCGCGTGCCCTGCGATGAGCCATGCAAAGCCAGTTGTTTAAGATACATGGTGCGAAGATCGAGCTGCACAACAGGTCCAGCAATTGCTCCGGCTGTGGTGTAACGACCCTCAGCCCTGAGAATGCGCAGCAAATCGTTGAATATTGAACCGCCAACAAGATCGGCTACGACGTCAATTGGCTCTCCGCCGGTCGCATCATTCACCGCTGCCACAAGGTCATTGGTGCCCCGTGTGATCACTGCTTCAGCGCCAATGTCTAGCAATGCCTGTTCTTTGCCCGCTCCCACAAGCGCATAGGGAATTGCACCCCGTGCTCTTGCAAGTTGAACAATACCGGAGCCCACGCCACCTGATGCGCCAGTAACAAGCACTCGCTCTCCTGCCCGCAATCCGGCACGTTCCAGCATCTGTTCGCCGGTTAAATATGCACAGCAGAAGGTGGCAAGTTCGATATCACTCAAATCCGTGTTGACGTAATGGGCATTTTCAACCGGCACGGTTACATATTCGGCATAACCGCCATCGCGTCCATGACCAATATAATCGATATCGGCAAGACTATCATCATCGCGATTATAGATGGAAAAATCGACCATTACGCGTTGCCCGATACGCCCCTTGTCGACGCCCTCGCCAACATCAACAATTGTCCCGACTATGTCAGTCCCCTGAACGCGCGGAAACCTTAATGTCGGCTCTTGTCGGCGCCAGGTTGAAACGGCGCCAGCATCTTCCTCGGTGCCGTAGGCGCCTTCCCGCACCCAGACATCCGTATTGTTCATACCGCAAGCGGTTATTTCGATAAGAACCTCGCCCGGCGCAGGTGTAGGAACCGGCGTGTTCTCATTGTAAATCAGCTTGTCGAGCCCGCCATGGCCAATGAGTTGTATAGCGGCCATGGTCTGCGGAATGTTTTGCTCTTTCATTGTGAACCTCAGAGCGTTTTTGCAATCGACTCGACCGCTTTGGCCGCGGCATTGACAACCGTGTCAGCCTCGTCCCGGGTCAAACATAATGGTGGTGCAAAGCCCAGAATATCGCCTTGCGGCATGGCCCGCCCAAGCACGCCAAGTTCAGCCAGAGCTGCCGCAATGCGTGGTCCGACTTTCAATGCAGGGTCAAAGAATTTCCTATCGTCTTTGTCAGCAACAAATTCTACGGCGGCGAGCATCCCGTCACCGCGCACTTCACCGACGATGGCATTCTCTGCCAAGGCTTCAGTCAACTGCTTGCGGAAATAAGCACCGGTTTCACCGGCATTTGTCACAAGATCGAGCTTGTCGATAAGTTCGAGATTGGCGATACCAGCCGCAGTGCAGATCGGATGTGCTGAATAGGTCCAACCATGCCCGATTGCACCAAGCATATCGGATCCCTTGACCAGTACCTGCCAAACCTTATCTGAAACGATGACGCCCGAGAGCGGTGCATATGCTGAGGTGAGCCCCTTCGCAATGGTGATCAGATCGGGCTTAATGCCATAATGATCCGATCCGAACATTGTACCCAAACGGCCAAATCCGGTAACCACTTCATCAGCTACGAGTAAAATGTCGTATTTGTTGAGTACGGCCTGAATTTTTTCCCAGTAACCTGCTGGCGGCGGGACAATGCCGCCTGTCCCAAGAATTGGCTCACCGATGAAGGCTGCGACTGTTTCCGGTCCTTCTGCAAGGATCATCTCTTCCAGCTTGTCGGCACAATGTTGCGAAAATTGCTCTTCGCTCATCGAACGATCTTCGCGGCGGAAGTAATAGGGTGCTTCCGTGTGGAGAATTGGCGCACGCGGCAGATCAAAGGCATTATGGAAAAGCTCAAGCCCTGTCATGCTGCCGGTCATGATTCCCGAGCCATGATAGCCACGCCAACGGGAAATGATTTTCTTCTTTTCAGGACGACCCAGAACATTGTTGTAGTACCAGATCAATTTGATGTTGGTTTCATTGGCGTCAGAGCCGGAAAGCCCGAAATAGACCCGGCTCATTCCTTCCGGCGCGCGATCAATGATCATCTTGGAAAGTGTTATTGATGCATCCGTGCCATGCCCGACATAGGCATGGTAATAAGCGAGCTCGTGAGCCTGTTTTGCAATGGCGTCGGCGATTTCGGTTCGGCCATAGCCAACATTGACGCAGTAAAGCCCCGCGAATGCATCAATACTGGTGCGACCGGTACTATCGGTAATATGAACGCCCTCACCGCTTTTGATAATACGCGTTGGTGTTTCACCGCGCGCATGAGCGCCCATATGAGTTGACGGGTGAAAGAAGTGGTCCCGATCCCAGGCGTTCAATTCGTTCGAGCGTTCAAGCATGGTACTATCCTGTTCTTCTAAATCAGTGAGTGTCGATGCAGAGATATTTTAGTTCTGTGAAAGCCTCGATTCCGTGCCGCGATCCTTCGCGCCCCAGCCCGGACTGTTTAATGCCCCCGAAGGGAATTGGCGCGCCGGTGATTTTCACCCGGTTTATCGCGACCATTCCATATTCGAGGCTACGGCCAAGACGCAGCATTCGTGCCCCATCCTTGGTCACGGCATAAGCAACCAAACCATATTCTGTATCGTTGGCGCGCTGAACGACCTCTTCTTCCGTATCAAATACGGCAAGAGCCGCCACAGGGCCCGAATGTCTCTTCGCGCATGATCAGTGCATCTTCTGGTACATTCAAAAGAAGCGTGGGCTCATAAAATAGTGCACCGGCGTCATGGCGCTTGCCGCCGACAGCGCATTTCGCGCCTCGTGCCACGGCATCCTCAACCTGCTCTTCAACCTTTTGAACGGCGCGTTGATGCATCAGAGGACCGATATCAACGCCCTCAGTCAGTCCTGGAGCGACCTTCAGCTTAGAAATCCGCATGGCAAATGCTGCGGCAAAAGCCGCATGTATTGGGCGCTCAACATAAATCCGGTTTGCAGCGAGACAATCCTGTCCCGAAGTGGCGAACTTTGCATCAATGGCGATGTCTACGGCGCGATCAATATCCGCATCGGCAAACACGATAAGCGGTGCATGACCGCCCAATTCCATCACGAGAGTTTTCATGGTTGGCGCACATTGCGCCGCGATAAGCCGGCCAATTTCTGTTGAACCAGTGAAGCTTAACGCCCGAACGCGCGGGTCTTTGCACATGCGCCCAACCACTGTTGCAGCGTCGCCTGTGACAATATTGAAAACGCCAGCAGGAATACCTGCACGATCAGCAAGCTCTGCCAGAGCAAGCGCCGAAAGCGGCGTTTCCGATGATGGATGCGCAACGACAGTACAACCAGCGGCCAAGGCGGCGGCTGCCTTTCGCGTCAGCATGGCTGATGGGAAGTTCCAGGGCGTAACAATCCCGACAACGCCAATTGCCTCGCGGCGAACAATCATCTCAGCGCCGGAAAGATGACTTGTTACATTCTCGGCGTTTAAGCGCTTGGCCTCTTCCGCATACCACTCGATAAAGGAGGCGGCATACTCGATTTCGCCACGCGATTCACTGAGCGGCTTGCCCTGCTCAAGGGTCATGATCAAAGCCAGATCATCCTTCGCAGCCAATATGAGTTCGTACCACTTCCGCAATCTTGCCGTTCGCTCTTGAGGGAGAAGCGCCCGCCAAGCCGGCCAAGCTCTCACGGCAGCATCAACGGCAATCGAAGTTTGATCCGCATTGAGCTTGGATACCCAGGCTATAGCAGCACCGGTCGCAGGGTCAGAAACTTCAAAGGTCTGTCCTGCGTCACCTGCAGTCCAATGGCCATCGACATAGGCCAGTTCGCGCAGCATGCGCCGGTCGGTCAGGCGATCAAGTGCGGCATGGCGATCTGGTCGTGCAAAGTGAGCGGACATTCAACTCTCCCGGAATTGTTCGGTGCAAGGGTCGCACAAATCGGAAGAGAGACAGCCTATATGAGACGCCGGGTTAAGAGAGATTGTCTTTATTTCGTAACACTGAAAGAGAGATTGACTAGCTATTATCCGCGTCGGTCAACAACTCAGCCACAGGCAATACCGCGTCATCTTTGACGGTCTTGGTCACGATATAGGTAAAATACCGGTCTATGCCGATTTCGCGTTGCAAAAGGTCATCCACCAGTCGCTGATATGCATCGATATCGCGAGTCATGACTTTGAGAACGTAGTCGACGCCTCCTCCGACCGACCAACAGGCAACCACTTCTGGCAGCGTTTTGATTGCGCGTTCAAACCGTTCGAAATCCGCTTGTTTGTGCGCACCCAGAGTAACTTCCATGAGCACGGTCGTAATGGGCGCGATAAGCCGCAACGCGATACGGGCATGATACCCTGTAATGACACCTGCCTTTTCCAGGCGGCGCAGACGTGTCCAGCAGGGTGTCGGAGATATTCCTACCCGTTCGGCCAGTGCAAGCTTGGTGATCCGGCCTTCCCGCTGGATTTCATCAAGGATGCGTATATCGATTGGATCTAGCTTGATTGAGGTCATGATACGCCCGTTGGATTCATGTTATAATCATGACGTTGTGATTTTTTGATTGTCAATTGCGCTGACTTCGATCACTTATAAATCATGACATTGTGGCAACCAGATCCAACAAGCCTTCGCCGTCCAGCCTATCTATCGCTGGCAGAACAGATTGCACGTGCTATCGCTGATGGCAAACTGGAAGGTGGCGCCCGTCTGCCAACGCATCGACGAATGGCCGATGATTTGCGACTTTCGGTACAGACTGTCAGTCGCGCCTATGAAGAATTGATTCGCCGCAATTTGATTTCGGGTGAAACCGGGCGTGGTACATTCGTCTGTCAAAACAGCCGTGAGCCGGATCCTCCCTATCTGCCGGAACGACTTGGCGAGGTTATCGATCTGTCCATCTTGAAGCCCATATGCGAGCCAATGCATTTGGAGCGCATGAAAAAAGCCCTGGCGTGGCTGTCGGAAACCCTGCCTCCAAGTTCGGCTTTATCATTCCGGCCAAATGTTGTTTTCCCGCGCCACCGTACCATCGCAATGGAATGGCTGCGCGCGTGCGGACTGGAGGTGGCGCCTGGGAATATCAGTGTAACAAACGGTGCGACTGCTGCCATGACGGTCGCCTTGATGAGCGCAGCGCCACCCGGTTCGAAGGTCGCGACGGAAGGGATAGGGCATCACACATTGACGCCGCTAGCCTCCTATCTTGGCCTTACGCTTGAAGGTCTTGCCATCGATGATCAGGGCATTATTCCGGAATCGCTCGACGAATGCTGCAGGGTCACCGGTATCCAAGCAGTTTTCGTTCAGCCCTCGGTTATCAATCCGACTGGGACACTGATGGGCCTGGAGCGGCGAAATGCTCTGGTGGCTATTGCCCGCAAGCATGACATCGCGATCATTGAGAGTGATGTGCTGGGCCCGCTTGTCGAGCATCGTCCGCCTCCCATCGCATCAATTGCGCCAGAGCGAACGCTCTATTTCACCAGTTTCACCAAGATCGTCATACCCGGCCTGCGGATCGGCTATTTGGTGGCACCTGATCGCTATGTCGCTGCTGTTGCCAACAGGCATCTTGTTTCAAACTGGATGGCGACACCAATTGTTGCAGAAATTGCGAGCCGATGGGTATCGGACGGCACGGCCATGGACTTGGTCAACTGGCAGCGTGAGGCGCTGCGGGCCAGACATTCCGTTGCTGCCGAAGTCTTAAGCGGCATTCCTTTCTTGTCACATCCGCAAAGCCTGCACATCTGGTTACCTCTAACTGGCGAGCGGACTGAAGAAGCTTTTGTGGCGCATGCAAGGCTGCAAGGAGTTGCCATCGCACCCGGCGCGTCCTTCCGCATCTCAAATTATCCGTGGCATCCGGCGGTACGGATCTCGCTCGGCTCAACAACTGAGCAGGAGCTGCGGTCCGGACTTGGTGTTGTTGCCAATCTTCTTCGTGGCGACCTTGAACATCTGCTCCTTGCAATTTGACCAAACTGCCTGATTTTTCATCACGATCAGTTAAATTGTCATGATTTAATTTTAACAATTGACATGATTTCATAAGTCTCCCATCGTTAGCGCATGAGGTTGTCTCAACCAGAAGGGAGACACGCATGCCACCATCCGCAGCCGCACCAATCATCGAGATTGACGGCATCAGTAAAAGTTTTGGTGCGTTCAAAGTTTTGAACGACCTGTCATTCAGTGTAGCACCGGGCGAAAAGCTCGCTCTCATTGGACCATCGGGCTCGGGAAAGACTACGATCCTGCGCATCCTCATGACGCTTGAGGGAATAGATTCCGGAACGATCCGCGTTGCCGGCGACAATCTTTATCAGATGGAGCGTAACGGAAAGCTGCAACCAGCGGATGACGCGCATCTTCACAAAATGCGCGAAAAGATTGGCATGGTCTTTCAGTTGTTCAATCTGTTTCCGCACAAATGCGTGCTCGATAATGTGACGTTAGCGCCCATGCTGACAAAGGGCGTCGCGAAAAAAGATGCCGAGCAGCACGCAATGGAATTGCTGGACATGGTTGGGCTTGCGGATAAGGCGAAATCCATGCCGTCGCAACTCTCCGGTGGCCAAAAACAGCGCGTCGCAATTGCCCGTGCTTTGGCCCTCCAACCGAAGATCATGTTGTTTGACGAAGTTACATCTGCCCTCGATCCAGAACTCGTGGAGGAAGTGCTGAACGTGCTTTGGCGTCTGTGCCGCGAAACAGACATGACAATGCTTCTCGTTACCCACGAGATGGGTTTTGCCCATGATTTTGCTGATCGCGTTCTGTTCTTTGATCGCGGTCGAATTGTCGAGGATGGCAAGCCCGACGAAATTTTCAGACATCCGAAGCAGGAAAGAACACAGGCCTTCCTGAAAAAGATCATCGCCGCAGGTCACCGCATCTAACAGGCCCTCGGCGATCCTACAAAAAAGAAAACCAAGGAGTTGGGAACATGATGAAACTACAAACGATCAGTGCATTGTTGGGAGCCGCAGCATTGTCTGCTCTGGTTTCTTCAATGCCGGCAAAGGCTGACGAAGCGCTCGACAAGTTGAAAGCGCAAGGTTTTGCCCGCATTGCAATTGCAAATGAACCGCCATTCACGGCCGTTAAGGCCGATGGCAGCGTATCGGGTGCCGGTCCGGATGTTGCTCGTGCGGTGTTCAAAAAGCTCGGCGTCAACGATGTCGTTGCTTCAATTTCCGAGTATGGCGCCATGATACCCGGTCTACAGGCTGGCCGTCATGATGTTGTTACTGCTGGTCTTTTCATGAAGCCAGAACGCTGCAATGCAGTGTCCTATTCGGAACCGATCCTTTGTGACGCCGAGGCATTCCTCGTTAAAAAGGGCAATCCAAAAGGCTTCAAGAGCTATGCGGATATTGCCAAGGATGAGAAAGCTACAATCGGCGCGCCGGGCGGCGGTACGGAAGAGCGCCTGGCTCTTGAAGCAGGGGTACCACGTGAGCGCGTTATTGTTGTGCCGGACGGCCAGAGCGGTTTGAAAATGCTGCAGGACGGTCGCATCGATACATATTCCCTGCCCGTTCTTTCAATCAATGATCTGGTCAAAAAGGCAAATGATCCGAACATCGAAGTCATTGCGCCGGTACAGGGTGCTCCTGTTTATTGCGATGGCGCAGCTTTCCGCAAGGGCGACACTGCTCTGCGTGATGAGTTTGACAAGGTTCTTGCCGAGATGAAGACATCTGGCGAATTTGCCAAAATCATAGAGCCATATGGTTTCTCGGCAGCGGCAGCCATCTCGACCAATCGCGAAAAGCTTTGCGCCGCCAAATAAGGCCGCAAGCAATGCCGCTTCGCTTAAAGGTGAAGCGGCTCTTTCCTTTACTCTTACAAAGGTGGCGAAGCGATGGGCCAATGGGCCGGCTATCTGCAACTTATCCTCGACGGCGCAATCGTCACCATCCAGCTGACGCTGATGGGCTCAGTGCTGGCATTGGTAATGGCATTTCTCGCCGGGCTTGGGAGATTATCTCGCATCGCTCCCGTTCGCTGGCTTGCGACGGCCTATATTGAATTTTTTCGTGGCACGTCGATTTTCGTACAATTATTCTGGGCCTATTTTGTGCTGCCGCTCTTTGGCTTTTCGCTCACGCCGTTGCAGGCGGGCGTGCTTGCGCTGGGCCTGAATGTAGGCGCTTACGGCGCAGAAGTGGTTCGCGGAGCAGTCAAGTCCATTGGTAAAGAGCAATACGAGGCTTGTATCGCGCTCAATCTGACACCCTGGCAGGGCCTGCGCAAAATCATCCTGCCGCAGGCATTCGTCCTGATGCTTCCGACATTTGGTAATAATGCCATTGAGCTTTTAAAAGCTTCAGCTGTCGTATCGCTCATATCGCTTTCGGATATGACATTTCAGGCCCAAGTCGTACGTGCGCAAACCGGCAATACACTCGTCCCGTTTCTGACGATCCTTGTGCTATACTTTCTTATCGCCAGCATCATCTCCCTCGCAATCCGTGGTCTCGAGCGTTACCTGACGCGCGGCCTAGACGGCATCAGGTCATAGGAGGCGAAAATGGAATGGGATTGGGCTTTCGTTGTTCAAATTCTTCCAACGCTGATCGAAGGCGTGAAAATTACCATTATTGCCACCCTGCTCGGGTCGGTCCTGGCCGCGATTGTTGGGCTTGTTATTGCCATTATACGCCGTTCCAGCAACCGGCTGATATCAATGCCAATGGGTTTTATTGCCGAGTTCATTCGCGGCACGCCATTGCTGGTGCAGCTCTACTTCATTTTCTACGTGTTGCCGGACCTCGGGGTTACGCTTTCGCCGCTCGTCGCAGGTGTCATCGGGCTCGGGCTGCATTACGGTACATACACGGCTGAAGTGTACCGCGCTGGCATTGATAATGTGGCGCGCGGCCAATGGGAGGCGGCAAAGGCATGCAATCTTAGCCCTTTCCAGACATGGACCCAGATTATCATGCCGCAGGCATTGCCGCCGATGATCCCGGCTTTGGCTAACTATTTCATCGCCATGTTCAAGGAAACCCCGCTGCTTTCAGCGATCACGGTACTTGAGTTGATGAACCAGGCTCGCAGCATCGCCAACTACAATTACAGATATATTGAACCGATCACGATGGTTGGTGCGTTCTTCCTCGTCATTAGTGTCGTTTCTGTAATCGGGCTGCGTTGGCTGGAACGCCGATATGGCAAGATCGATTGAGGAGTACAAAGATGGACTCGTTCCCGACTATTCGCCAGACGGACTTGCATCTTGATTTTGATGATCGGCCTTTATCAAAGCGCGTCGGCCTCCTCATTCTTGCCACCGATCACACGACCGAGCCGGACTTTCAGCGTATGGTGGCCAGCAGCAATATTGGCCTTTATACGTCACGCATTCCCTATGCCAATCCAACCACACCTGAAAATCTGCGGCGTATGCTTCGTCCGATGAGCGAAGGCGCATGGATGATCCTGCCCGACGAAGAGCTTGATGCAATCTGTTATTCCTGCACATCAGCCTCTGTGGTCATTGGCGATGATGAAATTGAGCATGCCATTCGGCAGGCCAAACCGAACGTGCCTGTGGTTACGCCCACATTGGCCGCCGTTAAGGCATTGGAGGCGTTCGATGCGAAAAGGATCAGCATTCTTACGCCTTACACGCTTGAGACCAGCACTCCAATGGCGAGCTATTTCAGCAACAAGGGCTTTGAGATTGCGAATTTCAGCTGCTTTGGACTGGATGATGACCGGGAGATGGCAAGGATCAGCACAAAGTCATTGATCTTGGCTGCACGCGAAACAATCGCCAGCGATGCGGATGCCCTGTTCATATCTTGTACTGCCGTTCGCGCAGCAATTGTGGCGGCAGAAATCGAACAGGCGATTGGCAAGCCAGTTGTGACCAGTAATCTTGCAACCGCATGGGCAACTCTGCGTATATGCGGTGATCACTCGTTTAAGCCTGAACACGGCAGCCTGATGGCTCAGCCCATGGCAAGCTGGTGAAAATGGCTTCAAACCTCGTCAGCATAAACGATATTGAACGGGCGCATGATGCCATTGCGGCTAAAGTCGTGCGAACACCTACAGTTCAATCCGCATATCTTACTCAACAGCTGGGCGTCCCCGTCTGGCTGAAACTTGAACATCGGCAAACAACCGGTAGCTTCAAATTACGCGGCGCGACCAATGCATTGAGCCAGCTTTCCGAGGCTGAAAAGCGGCGCGGCGTTGTTGCTGCGTCAACAGGAAATCATGGTCGCGCACTTGCCTATGCTGCAAGGCTGGAAGGCATGCGAGCCGTAATCTGCATGTCCCGTCTCGTTCCCCAGAACAAGGTTGATGAAATTCGCCGCCTTGGTGCCGAGATACATATTGTCGGAAAATCGCAGGATGACGCTCAAGAGGAAGTCGAGCGCCTGGTTCTTCAAGACGGTTTGGCGATGGTGCCGCCTTTCGACAATGCACATGTCATTGCAGGACAAGGCACGCTCGGACTGGAGATGGCCGAAGACGTTCCAAATATTCACACGGTCTTTGTTCCTCTGTCAGGTGGCGGGCTGGCCTCCGGCGTTGCCTGTGCGATCAAGTCGAAGCAGCCGAATGCAAAAGTCATTGGTGTTTCCATGCAGAATGGCGCGGCTATGCACGCAAGTTTGAAAGCAGGCAGACCCGTGCTCGTTGAGGAAAGCGCTAGTCTGGCGGATTCGCTCGGTGGTGGTATCGGCCTCGATAATCGTTTCACCTTCGCAATGGCTCGTGACCTTCTTGATGATGTAATTTTACTGACCGAGCCGGAAATCGCAGCGGGCATGCGTCATGCCTATCAACATGAGCGCGAGGTGATAGAGGGTGCCGCTGCTGTCGGTATTGGCGCGTTGCTTTCAGGCAAAGTGCGCGCGGACGGGCCAATCATTGTCATTTTATCCGGACGCAACGTCGATATGAATCAGCACAAGAGTGTCATCTGCGCTGATCAGTCCAGTGGAAGAGCAGAACAATGCCACGCATGATCATTCTGACAGAAGCAGAACTACGCAAAATCATCTGGTTGAATCTTGACGCTGTCGCCTGCGTTGAAAATGCTTTTGAGGCACTCGCAACCAAAGCAGTGGCCATGCCGCCTATTTTGCGCCTCGATATTCCCGAACATCGGGGCGAAGTTGATGTCAAAACCGCCTATGTGCCGGGCATTGATAGTTTTGCAATAAAGATCAGCCCCGGTTTCTTTGACAATCCAAAACTTGGTTTGCCGAGCGTCAATGGAATGATGGTTTTGCTGAGCAGTAAAACCGGACTGGTAGAAGCATTGCTTCTCGATAATGGCTATTTGACCGATATTCGTACCGCCGCTGCCGGTGCAGTGGCAGCCAAGCATTTGTCGCGCCCCGATTCTACCGTCGCGACGATTTTCGGTGCGGGTGTGCAGGCACTGTTACAGTTAAAGGCGCTCACTCTCGTTCGGCCTATCGAGAAGGCATGTTTCTGGGCAAGAGATTACGCCAAGGCCGAACAGATTGCCGATAGCGCAAGCAAAGAATTTGGTTTTCCGGTTAAAGCGATTGCCGATCCGGAACAAGCGGCGGCTCTTGCGGACATTATTGTCACGACTACCCCCTCCTCCGATCCCCTTCTGCAAGCTGCCTGGCTACGTGCCGGGCAACACGTCACCGCCATGGGGTCAGACGCCGAACATAAGAACGAGCTGGCTCCCGACATCATAACCAAGGCTGATCTCTACATTGCTGACAGTCTCAAGCAGACCCGTATTTTGGGCGAACTCCATCACGCAATCAAAGCCGGCTTAGTAGATCCAGACGCTGCATATGGTGAGCTCGGGGCAGTCATTGCTGGTTCCGCAAAAGGCCGCGCCTCACCGTCCCAAATCACATTGGCTGACCTGACGGGCACGGGCGTGCAGGACACAGCCATCGCCACGCTGGCACGGGAACGCGCAGCCCACGCAAATGCTGGAACCAGTTTCGAAAGTTGATAAGGGGCTTTTGCCCAAGCATGAGGAAATAGAAATGACCGGACCTAACCTGAAGTTTACGAGGCAGGAGTTTGCCGATCGATTGAAGAAGACACGCGCTGCAATGCAGGCACGCGGAATCGATCTTTTGATCTGCAGCGATCCATCCAATATGGCGTGGCTCACCGGATATGATGGCTGGTCGTTTTACGTTCATCAGGCTGTCCTTGTGCCGCCTGAAGGAGAGCCTGTCTGGTATGGTCGCGGGCAGGATGCGAATGGCGCCAAACGCACAGCCTATCTGAACCATGACAACATCATTGGTTATGCGGACCACTACGTTCAGTCAACAGAACGCCATCCCATGGACTTCCTGTCGCAAATTATTGAGGAGCGCGGTTGGGACAAGCTCACTATCGGCGTCGAGATGGACAATTACTGGTTTTCCGCCGCGGCCTATGGCTCGTTGCAAAAACATCTGCCCAATGCCCGTTTCGTCGACGGAACCGCATTGGTGAACTGGCAGCGCGCAGTCAAAAGTCCCACCGAAATTGATTATATGCGCAAGGCTGGGCGTATTGTCGAACTGATGCATCAACGTATCGTCGATAAGATCGAGCCCGGAATGCGTAAATGCGATCTGGTGGCAGAGATTTACGATGCTGGAATTCGTGGAACGCCAGAGTTTGGCGGCGACTATCCCGCCATTGTGCCTTTGCTTCCTTCCGGTGCGGATGCTTCCGCACCCCACCTCACCTGGGATGACAAGCCAATGAAGCTTGGCGAAGGGACATTCTTTGAGATTGCAGGTTGCTACAACCGTTATCACGTACCGCTTTCCCGCACAGTGTTTCTCGGCAAGCCGACACAGGAGTTCCTGGATGCGGAAAAAGCCACGCTCGAAGGTATGGAGGCAGGTCTTGCGGCAGCGAAACCCGGTAATACATGCGAAGACATTGCCAACGGCTTCTTTGGTGTCTTGAAGAAATACGGAATCGTAAAAGACAATCGTACCGGCTATCCAATCGGTATTTCCTATCCACCGGATTGGGGCGAACGCACCATGAGCCTGCGTCCCGGCGATAAGACGGTGCTTGAACCGGGTATGACATTTCACTTCATGACCGGACTTTGGCTGGAGACGATGGGGCTTGAGATCACCGAGAGCATTTTGATCACCGATACCGGCGTTGAATGTCTCGCCAACTTCCCGCGCAAGCTTATCGTCAAAAACTGAGGCTACGATGCAGTTACAGACACTTCGGCCCTCACCTGTCACGCCCACCATTGATCTCGACAAGCAGGGTGTACAGCATGGTTTCTTGAGATTGCCTTATAGCCGCGACGACTCTGCGTGGGGATCTGTAATGATCCCGATAGCGGTTCTGCGTAATGGAGATGGACCGACGGCACTTCTAACGGGCGGCAATCACGGCGACGAGTATGAAGGTCCGATAGCCCTGTTCGATCTTGCCCGGACACTCGACATCAACACCATCAATGGCACCGTCATCATTGTGCCCGCGATGAACTATCCGGCATTTCAGGCGGGCACGCGGACATCGCCCATCGATAAAGGCAATATGAACCGAAGCTATCCCGGGAAGCCGGATGGCACGGTAACGCAGAAGATCGCCGACTACTTCACGCGGGAGTTGCTCCCGCGTGCGGATGTGGTCCTGGATTTTCATTCAGGCGGCAAGACGCTTGATTTCGTGCCTTTCGCTGCGGCTCATATTCTGCCTGACAAGGTCCAGGAGGCCAAAGGCTTTGATGCGGTCAAGGCATTTTCCGCCCCATGGTCCATGCGGATGTTGGAGATCGATGCCGTCGGAATGTATGACACGACCGTGGAAGAAATGGGCAAGGTGTTTGTCACCACTGAACTTGGTGGTGGGGGCACGGCTCGCGCCGAAACGGTGGCGATAGCAAAGCGTGGCGCAGCAAATGTTCTTCGGCATGCGGGGATTTTGCACGGCGCAATTGAACATCGTGAGACCCGTTGGCTCGACATGCCATCTGGAAACTGCTTCTCATTTGCCGAGGATGCAGGCCTCATAGAAACCATGGTCGATCTTGGCGAAGCAGTTCAGGAAGGGCAATTGATTGCTCAAATCTATCCGATTGGCCGCACTGGTGCTGCTCCTGCGGAAATAAGAGCTAGAATAACCGGCGTTCTTGCGGCTCGACACTTCCCAGGCTTGGTCAAACCGGGTGATTGTGTAGCTGTCGTTGGAACTGTTGACTAAGCAGCGGTTTTGGCTCGATCAAGTTTCGTTATCCAAAAGCACGGGCTGAGCGTAAACTTCGTCTTGATGATTCTCTTGCCGATTATGGATTGAGGAATCCAGGCCTGCGAACCATCGTGGTGAAACCGGTTATTGGAGAACTTGATATGGGCGGAGAAGGTCTTCTCGTATTTCTACTGGTTGGACTGATTGCTGGCTGGCTAGCCAGCATGCTGGTTCGCGGCGGTGGCTTTGGCCTCGTCGGCGATCTTGTCGTCGGCGTGATCGGCGCTTTTATTGCAGGGTTCTTGTTTCCAAGGCTCGGCATCTCGTTGGGTGCGGGCATAATCGGACAGATTATCGCTGCAGCAATTGGCGCGATTATCCTGCTTGTAATCATCCGCGCCGTTAAACGCGCCTGATTACTGTACCGTAAAAAAGGCCTCCGGATCGATCTGGTCCGGAGGCCTTTTTGTTTATTGGTTTACTCTGCCGTAGTGGCCCGCCGCAGTGGGCTCAGGGTCGGCGGCCTCTGATTTCAAATCCTTTCTGGAAATGAAGGTGTAGAACATCGGCACCACAAACAGTGTGAAGATCGTTCCGACCAAAATACCGGAGAAGATTACCAGACCGATGGAGTAACGAGCGGCTGCACCTGCGCCTGTTGCCGTGATCAATGGGATAACGCCCAAGGCCATAGCTGCAGTTGTCATCAGGATCGGGCGAAGACGTGTCTTTGCCGCCAGAATAATCGCGTCATGTCGCGAAATTCCATGAAGCTCACGTTGCTGATTGGCAAACTCCACCATCAAAATACCATGCTTGGTAATCAGCCCGACGAGCGTGATCAGTCCAACCTGTGTATAGATGTTCAGCGTGCCCAGCCCGAGATTCAGCGGTACGATAGCACCAAAGATCGACAGGGGAACCGACATCATGATGATGAACGGATCACGGAAGCTTTCGAACTGCGCCGCAAGCACGAGATAGATAACCACCACAGCCAAAGCAAATGCGATGAGGATTGTGCTTCCCTGTTCGATTTCAAGACGAGACTGGCCTGAATAATCCATGAAGAACCCATCCGGCATCAATGGACGTGCAGTATCGATAACCGTTTGCAGGCCCTGACCGGTCGTCACGCCAGGCAGTGGCAATGCCGAGATGGTCGCGGAATTGAGCTGGTTGAACTGCTCGATAGCCGCTGGCGATGCATTCTCGCTGATTTTCACAACCGCAGACAGAGGAACCATTGTTCCCGATGCACTCCTGACGAAGTACTGTCCCAGTTTATCCGGATTGGACCGGAAATCCTGCGGGACCTGCGGATAGATATCATAGCTGTTGGAGTCGCGATCAAACTTCGACACTTTCGGCTCACCAACCAGCAAACCGAGCGTCTGACCTATCTCGCTGACGGGAACGCCCAAGGCCGAAGCCCTGTCACGGTCGATCGTGATCGTGACTTGAGGTGCGTTGAATGACAGCGAGTTCTGGACGATAATGAACTGACCAGACGCCTGCGCCTTGTTCTTGATCTCTTCGGCAACTTCAAAGACCTTGTCAGCCGGTCCCGTTGACTGAATGACCACCGAGATAGGCAAGCCACCGCCTGTACCCGGAAGCGTTGGTGGTGAGAAGATGAATGCCTCCGCGCCGGCTATAGGCGAAATACGGCCTTGCAACTCTTCCTGCAATTGCTTCTGCGACTTGTCACGATCAGACCAGTCCTTGAACACCCAGATCGCAAATGCCGAATTTGTCGTTCCCAATCCAAGAATATTGAAGCGGGCTTTTAGCTCCGGCAAATCTTTGGTCAGATTGTCGATCTGATCGGCATAAAGCTTCGTATAAGCAGAGGTAGCATATTGCGGAGCGTTGACGATTGAGAACAGAGCGCCGGAATCTTCTTCCGGAGCCAGTTCAGAAGACGTCTTGGTGAAGAGGAAGCCGGTCAAAGCAACAAGTGCGATAACAATAAACAATGTTACCGGGCGGAAGCCCAGCGACCCGGCAACGCGCCGTTCATATGCACCTTCAAGCCAGCCAAAAGCACCATCGACGATCCGCTGGAACCGACTATGGTTGCCGCCGCGAAGCAGGAGAGCGCACATCATTGGAGATACGGTCAGAGCGGCCACACCGGAGATGATAACCGAGCCTGCGAGCGTAAACGCAAATTCGCGGAACAATGAACCCGTAAGACCACCCGTAAAGCCTAGCGGTGCGAACACAGCGGCAAGCGTTACAGTCATAGCGATGATAGGGCCGGTAATTTCCTTCATACCGCGCAATGCGGCATCGACTGGTTTCAGCCCCTCTTCGATATGGCGATGAATATTCTCCAAAACGACAATCGCGTCATCCACCACCAGCCCGATCGCAAGAACCATCGCCAGAAGCGATAGAAGATTGATCGAATAGCCTAGCAGGAAAAGGAAAAAGCACACACCGACAAGCGAGATCGGGATAGTTACGACCGGAATAATAACCGACCGGAACGAGCCGAGGAACAGCAAGATAACCGCGACAACGATCAGCACCGCTTCAACAACAGTCTTCAACACTTCTTCGATGGACGAGCTGATTTGCTCAGTAGCATCATAAAGCATGGTGATTGTCATGCCTTCTGGAAGCGACTGTTGAATCGACGGAAGTTCTTCTCGAACAGCGGCGGTCATATCAATCGGATTGGCCGCCGGTGTCGGGAAAATGCCCAGGAATGTACCGCTGGAACCATTGAAGGTCACGACTGTGTCTTTGCTTACCGCACCCAATTCCACGCGCGCAACGTCACGCAGACGCACGATATTGTCGCCTTCGGATTTGATCGGCATCGCGCCGAATGCTTCAGGCGTCTGCAATGTTGTCTTCAGGGTAATTGGTGAAGCGACATAAAGGTTCTTCACCTTGCCCGGAGCTGACAGGAAGTTTGACTGATTGATCGCAGTCAGAACTTCCGTTGCGGTTGTCCCGCGTGCTGCAAGCTTGATCGGATCGATCCAGACACGCATCGAGAATACCTGACCACCAAGAATCTGAGCGTCTGCAACACCTTGAATCGTCGACATGCGCGGTTGAATAACGCGTTCGAGATATTCGGTAATCTGCTCACTGCTCATATTGGGGTTCTGCACGGCGAGATACATCGTCGCGAAGTCCTGACCAGTTCCCTTGGTAATGATCGGATCATCGGATTCCGTTGGCAGATCGCCGCGAACCTGATTGACCTTGGAGATAACTTCGGTCAACGCAGCATCGGGGTCAGCGCCAAGCTTCATCTGTACAGTAACTTTACTGGACGATGGCGACGAGGACGAGGTCACATAGTCGATGTTTTCAGTCGTCGTTACCGCTTTTGCGATAGGCGACGAAATAAAGCCCTGCATCAGATCCGCGCTCGCGCCCGGATAGGCTGTTGAAATGGTGATAACCGTTTCCTCGACCTTCGGGTATTCGCGAACGGACAAGTTCACGAGACCCTGGGCGCCAAGCAGAATGATCATCAATGCTACAACCGTCGAGAGGACTGGACGGCGAATGAATATCTCGGAAAAATTCATTTCTTTGGCAGTCCTGCGTCGGTTGTATTGGCTGGGTTAACGGAGTTGTCGATCTTCACCGCAGCGCCGGGGCTCAAGCGGTTTTGACCTGCGGTTACAACTATATCGCCCTTTTTCAGGCCCTTGGTGACTTCAACCACCAATCCAGAGCGACGGCCGGGCGTAACGAAGACCTGAGATACGACGAGCTTTTCTTCTTTCTTCTCGCCCTCAGCCGGCTTTGCTGCGTCTGCAGGTTTTGCTTCGTCAGACTTTGCAGCGTCTGCAGGAGCCGTGCCTTCAGCTGGCTTTTCTGGAGCAGGACGAACAACAAACACATAGTCGCCATACAAGCTGGAAACGAGCGCTGTCTGAGGCAAGGTCACAACGTTCTCTTCCTTGGGAAGCGTTACGCGAACCTGAGCAAACTGGCCGGGACGAAGCTTGCCGGACGAGTTTTCAACCTTGGCACGTACAGATACAAGCCGGGTCGATGGGTCGATACGTGGTTCAATAGCGGTAATTACGCCATCGAAGCTTTCGTCATTGTCTGTCAGATTGAGCTTGATCGGTTGATCAATGTTGATCGAGGCAAGCGACTGTTCCGGCACAGTAAAATCAACACGCATTGTGTTAAGATCCTGCAACGAAACAACGACTGTGCCTGGCGACAAATACTGACCAAGTTCGATACGGGGGATACCAACCGTACCCTTGAATGGAGCTTTGATGAGCTTTTGATCAAGTACGGCCTGCAACTTGGCGATTTCTGCCTTCTTGGCCAAGGAGGCCGACTGGGCTTCATCTACGCTCGAAACCGCACCGACGCCGCGTGTATTCAGCGTACGTGCGCGCTCCAGCGTCTGGTCAGCCAGAACATCCTGTGCCTTCGCAGCAACGATATCCGCCTTTTCGATGGCATCATCGAGTTGCAACAGAGCTTCACCCTTCTCGATCATCTGGTTGGCTTTGAAAGGAATATCCTTGACGATACCAGCCACCTCTACGGCCAACTCGACGCCCTGAATGGCGCTAACTGTACCAATTGCTTCGATATTGGGCGTCCACACGCCAGGCTCAACCGTATAAGTTGATACGGGAGCGGCTGGCTGCTGCATGGTTGCGAAGAAATCTTTGATAGCCTTGTCCCGGAACAGATTGAATCCAACCAATCCAACACCGAGCAATACGACCAGGATCAGAACGATCACGGGGACTATGTAGCGCTTAATCATGGGGGAAACCGCTCCGAAACAAAACAATGGCCAGCAAAATTTCTGCCAGCCTGTCATATGACATTAACGTGGTGTGGACTTGATTGCCACATGTAATGTACTGTACCGTCTGGACGGTATTGTCAATATCAGTTGGCAGGTTGACTACAACGAAAGTTTTAGAATGAAGGCGGACACGCTCTCCACGAAAGATAAAATTCTCCAGGCAGCAGCCGAAATAACTATGGAGATCGGGCCGGTTAATCTTTCGCTTGATGCGGTTGCACGCAGAGCGGGACTTTCAAAAGGAGGGCTTCTTTATACGTTCCCGACCAAGGCAAAACTGCTGGAAGCCCTTGTTGAACAACATATGGCTGAGTTTGACGAATCACTGAAGAAAGAGGAAGCAGCCAGGAATCACGGAAGGAATAGCGTCATTCTTGCTTGTATTGCGGTTTTCAGGGCGCAATTTATCTGCAACGAAAAAGAGCCATCGGGCATTCTGGCGGCGATTGCCAATGACCCGACATTCCTTGATCCGATCCGTCGTTATAATAAGCAGCTATTTCAACGTATTCGTGAAAATTCAGACGATCCGACGCTTGCACTGATGGCATTTCTGACCATTGAAGGCATGCGCAGCCTCAAACTCTTTGAGATGGAGGGTTTAAGCCATGATGAGCAGATCGCAACAATCGATCGTTTAAAACTGCTCTTTCAATCAGCAGATTAATCAAACAACAGGAATGTCGCCAGTCGCCCAGGCAGCCTGTGTTTCACCGACAAAATCATCAAATCGTGTTGCTTCAATTGCACTACGCACGCCCTGCATGAGTTGCTGGTAATAGGCAAGATTATTCCATGTCAGCAACATTCCACCGAGCGCTTCACCTGATTTGACGAGATGGTGAAGGTAGGCGCGGCTATAATCCCGTGCTGCCGGGCACGTCGACTCTTCGTCAAGCGGACGGGGGTCATCCGCGTGGCGCGCATTGCGCAGATTGACTTTACCTCGCCGGGTAAAGGCCAGCCCGTGCCGCCCTGCCCTGGTTGGCATTACGCAATCGAACATATCAATACCGCGCGCAACAGACTTTAAAATATCATCAGGCGTACCAACACCCATCAGGTAGCGGGGCTTTTCTGATGGCAGCTCGGGGCAAGTCACGTCCAGCATATCGAGCATGACTTCCTGCGGTTCGCCAACCGCCAATCCGCCAACTGCATAGCCCTTCAAGTCCATAGATTTGAGAGCTTGCGCCGAGCGAATACGCAGATCCGGTACGTCACCACCTTGCACAATGCCAAACATTGCCTTTCCCGGCTGAGTACCAAACGCAATTTTGCATCGTTCTGCCCAACGCAACGAAAGCTCCATGGCGCGTTGAATATCTTTTGGCGTGGAAGGCAGCGCAACGCACTCATCCAATTGCATCTGAATATCTGAATCCAGCAATCCTTGAATTTCAATCGAGCGCTCAGGTGTCATTTCATAGGCGCGGCCATCTATATGTGACCGGAAGGTAACGCCCTTCTCGTCAAGCTTGCGCAGTTGCGCCAGCGACATAACCTGAAAACCGCCGGAATCAGTGAGAATGGGACCGGGCCAACGAGCGAAATCATGAAGCCCGCCGAGTTTGGCGACACGTTCCGCGCCCGGACGCAGCATCAAATGATAGGTATTGCCCAGAATAATATCGGCGCCGAGATCCCGCACCTGATCCATATACATGGCTTTGACAGTTCCCGCCGTACCAACAGGCATGAAGGCAGGTGTACGAACGGTACCGCGCGGCATGGTGATTTCACCACGCCGGGCTTTGCCGTCAGTTGCTATCAATTTGAATTCAAAGTTTTCGCTTGTCATGATGCCGATCGCCATAACAGGCTTGCGTCACCATAGGAATAGAAGCGATAGCGGTTTTTGATCGCATAGTCATAAGCGGCATGCATGCGTTCAAACCCGCTGAATGCCGAAACAAGCATGAACAGGGTCGAGCGCGGCAGGTGAAAATTGGTCATCAGCATGTCCACTGCACGAAACTGATAGCCGGGGGTAATGAATATGTCGGTCGGCCCGGACCAAGCCTTTATGGTACCGTCAACATCCGTCGCACTTTCAAGCAAGCGTAATGATGTCGTGCCAACAGCAACAATACGCCCGCCCCGCGCTCTTACGGCATTCAATGTCTCTGCAGTTGCCGCATCGACCGTGCCAATCTCTGCATGCATCTTATGATCGGCCGTGTCATCGGCTTTAACCGGCAGAAAAGTCCCCGCGCCAACATGCAAAGTGACAAAATGTTCTTCAATCCCGCGCGTTTTCAGTTCCGCCAGCAACTCCGGGGTAAAATGCAGTCCGGCAGTCGGGGCAGCAACAGCGCCTTCTTCACGGGCATAAACAGTCTGGTAGTCTGCCTGGTCCCGCTCATCTTCCGCGCGTTTGGAGGCAATATAAGGCGGCAAGGGAATGTGCCCCACCGCGGCAATGGCTTGATCAAGATCGGGGCCACTGAAATCAAACACGAGCAATGCTTCGCCAGCATCACCTTTTTCGGCGACAGTCGCTTGTAACGAACCGAGCAGGCAGGCATTATTGCCATGTCCGAAATCGATACGCTCGCCTTGCTTGATGCGCTTTGCCGGTCGCAGAAAGGCCTTCCAGCGATCAGGCCCGACCCGCATATGCAGCGTCGCGCTTATTTGTGCTTTCACACCCTCCCGTTCACGAAACCCTTCAAGTTGAGCGGGTATCACTTTGGTATCATTGAATACCAGAGCATCGCCTTCCCGAAGAAAATCCCCAAGGTTGCGCACGCTGCTGTCCTGAAATTCGGAACCATCATTCTTCACAAGCAAAAGCCGCGCTGAATCGCGCGGCTCTACTGGTCTCAATGCAATGTTGTCTTCCGGCAGGTCGAAATCGAAAAGATCAACACGCATGATAGATAAACAATGCCTTATTCAGCGTCGGCTGCGACGCGCATGGAAACGATTGAGTCAGGATCCTGCACTGGCTCGCCGCGCTTGATCTTGTCTACATTGTCCATGCCTTCAATGACCTGACCCCAAACCGTATACTGACGATTGAGGAAAGCAGCATCATCAAAGCAGATGAAGAATTGCGAATTGGCTGAATTCGGGTTCTGGGAACGAGCCATCGAGCAAGCGCCACGACCATGATTGGCGTTGGAGAATTCGGCCTTCAAGTCTGGCTTATCCGAACCGCCCATACCGGCACGCGATGGATTGAACGAGCTGCCGCCCTGCTTGCCGAACTTGACATCGCCGGTTTGCGCCATGAAACCGTCGATCACGCGGTGGAATACAACGCCATCATAAGCGCCTTCGCGTGCCAATTCCTTGATGCGCTCGACATGTCCAGGAGCAAGATCTGGATACAGTTCGATAACAACATTACCCTTTGTTGTTTCCAGCAGGATGGTATTTTCTGGGTCTTTATAAGCCATTTCAGGCAATCTCCTTGTTAGTAATTATTGGCCAACTGTGACCTTGAGCATCTTGTCCGGGTTATCGACAGAACCATTATCCGCCTCAGAACCCTTCTTGATTTTGTCCACGGCTTCCATGCCGCTCGTCACCTTGCCGACGACCGTGTACTGGCCGTTGAGCGATGGATATTCGGTGAACATGATGAAAAACTGCGAGTTTGCGGAGTTTGGATTTTGCGAGCGGGCCATACCCACCACGCCCCGAACAAACGGCTCCTTGGAGAATTCCGCTGGAATATCCGGGCGGGTTGAACCGCCAGTACCGGCGGCGGCCTGGTTGTATCCCTTTTCGGTATTGCCATACTGAACATCACCGGTCTGGGCCATGAAACCTGGAATCACACGGTGGAACACGACATTATTATAAGCACCCTCTTTGGCGAGCGCCTTGATCTGCTCAACATGTTTTGGCGCAAGGTTGGGGAGAAGCTCCACTTTGACGTCACCATCCTTGAGTTTGATCGTCATTGTGTTGGCATCGTCAGCCCAACTCGAGTTTGCAGTAGCAAAAGATAGAGACGTAACGGCAGCAACAAGCAATGCTGTGCGGAATACGGACATGAAAGACTCCAGATCAGGATTTGAATTTAGTCTTGAGCGCATCAGCGACAAGCGCGGGAACAAAGTGCCGGACGTCGCCGCCCATGGACGCAATCTGGCGGACCAATGTGGCAGTAATTGTGCGGACCGATGGATCAGCGGGTAGAAACACAGTTTGCAGTTCCGGTGCCATCTTGCCATTCATGCCAGCCATCTGCATTTCGTAGTCGAGATCAGTGCCGTCACGCAGGCCCCGCACCATCAGCGAAACCTTGTGTTTGCGGGCAGCATCAATAAGCAGTCCATCGAATGCTACGACCTTGATCCTGGCACCATCCTTGCCCAGTACATCGAGAGCAACCTGTTTAATCAAGTCCATTCGCTCTTCAAACGAAAATAATGGTGCCTTGCCCGGATGAATACCTATGGCAACGAACACTTCGTCGGCAAGTCTCAGCGATCCTTGCAAGACATCTATATGGCCATTGGTGATGGGATCGAATGATCCGGCATAGATTGCTATCGTCATGAGCGCTTACTAGCGGTTTTGCCAAGGGGTTTCAATGGCCCGAACCAATTGCCCTGAACAGGGAATGAACAAGCAGATCAGTAAGCATTCATCCCCTTTCAACTATGCGTGAACCCAAATGGTGAAACCATTTCATAGTTACTGCGTTGTTAACCATGAAATGAACTGTAATGATCCCGAAGGGAAGACCAATGTTTATTCTTCTGAGTATTGCCATGATGATTGCAATGGTAGTGTCCGCTATCATTATGATTGTTGAAGAAAACAAAAAACGGGAAGCTCCGTTAAGAACCTCCCGCTTTGGTGTTTATCACATACGCGATAACTAGGTTGTCGCGTATTATTCTTCGTTGGCACCTTGATCTGACGTCGGTGTAACCACTTCTTCTCCGACCGTCCCCTCGTCCTCAATGTCTTCGGACTCGGTTTCAGAGATACGCTCCACTGAAACGACCTTTTCACCATCGGCAGTATTGAAAATGGTGACGCCCTTTGTGGACCGTCCGGCAATTCGAATGCCGTTTACGGGGACCCGAATGAGCTGACCGCGATCGGAAACCAGCAAGATTTGATCCGCTGCTGCGATCGGGAACAAAGCTACCAGCTTACCAATTTCATCCGTCTTTGACGTATCGGTGGCGCGAATCCCCTTACCTCCGCGGCCCGAAACGCGGAACTCATAAGATGATGAGCGCTTGCCATATCCAAACTCACTGACCGTCAACACTGTCTGTTCACGATCGCGAAGTTCTGCATAGCGTTCAGCCGAAAGGCTGGTCAGTTCAGTTGCCTCTTCGCCAACCAGTGCGATTTCCTCAACATCATCAGCACCTTGCGCCCGGCGCTCCGCTGCCGCCTGCTTCAGGTAAGTCGAACGCTCTGCCGGACTTGCATCCACATGGCCAAGAATTGCCATGGAAATGATCTTGTCTCCCGGTGCGAGGGTAATACCGCGCACACCAATGGAGTTGCGACCGACAAACACACGAACATCGGTTACCGGGAAGCGTATGCACTGTCCGCCAGCGGCTGTCAGCAGCACGTCGTCAAACTCGTTGCATGTATCGACGCTGAGAATTTCATCGCCTTCTTCTTCCAGCTTCATCGCAATTTTACCGTTGCGATTGACCTGAACAAAGTCTGACAACTTGTTGCGACGAACCGTGCCACGTGTCGTCGCGAACATGACATCGAGATTTGCCCAGCTGGCTTCATCCTCGGGCAGAGGCATGATCGTCGTAATGCGCTCGCCCTGTTCGAGCGGCAGCATATTGATCAGGGCCTTGCCGCGCGATTGCGGCGTGCCAATTGGCAAGCGCCAGACCTTTTCCTTATAGACAATGCCGCGTGACGAGAAGAACAGCATAGGCGTGTGCGTATTGGCGACGAAAAGCCGTGTTACAAAATCTTCGTCCTTCATCGACACACCGGAGCGGCCTTTGCCACCACGACGCTGGGCGCGATAGGTGGCGAGTGGCACGCGCTTGATATATCCGGCGTGACTTACCGTAACCACCATATCTTCGCGGGCGATAAGGTCTTCATCATCCATATCTGCGCCGCCCTCCGTCAGCACAGAGCGACGGGGCGTTCCAAACTCATCACGAATGGCGATAAGTTCGTCCTTGACGATGCCCATGATGCGGGTACGTGAGGCGAGAATTTCAAGATAATCGGCGATTTCAACACCGATCTTATTCAATTCATCAGCGATTTCATCGCGTCCGAGAGCTGTCAGCCTCTGCAAGCGCAGATCAAGAATGGCTCGGGCCTGCTCTTCTGACAGATTATATGTGCTGTCATCATTCAACTTGTGACGAGGATCGGCGATCAATGTGATCAAAGGCGCAACATCATTGGCTGGCCAACGACGCTCCATCAACTGATCGCGTGCAGTCGCTGGATCTGGAGCTTTCCGGATGAGCGCGATGATTTCGTCAATATTCGCCACAGCAATGGCAAGACCAACCAATACGTGTGCACGGTCGCGAGCCTTGCGCAGCAGGAATTTAGTACGGCGGCTGACCACTTCCTCGCGGAAGCTGACAAAAGCGCGCAATATATCGAGCAGGTTCAAAAGCCCGGGCTTGCCGCCATTCAATGCCACCATATTGGCACCAAACGAGGATTGCAGCGGGGTAAAGCGGTAAAGCTGGTTCACGATGACATCGGCAACCGCGTCACGCTTCAACTCAACCACAACGCGATAGCCGTCACGGTCCGACTCATCCCGGATGTCCGAGATGCCTTCAATCCGCTTTTCACGGACAAGATCGGCCATCTTCTCGATCATCGTCGCCTTGTTCACCTGAAAAGGCACTTCGGTAATGATGATCGCTTCGCGATCGCCGCGCATGCTCTCGATGGCAACCTTGCCGCGCATCAAGATAGAACCACGCCCGGTGCTATAGGCCGATATGATACCGGAGCGGCCGAGGATCAAACCGCCAGTCGGGAAATCTGGACCGGGGATATATTCCATCATTTCCGGCAGGTCGATTGCCGGATTGTCGATCAAGGCAACGCAACCATTGATGACTTCAGTCAGATTGTGCGGGGGTATGTTTGTCGCCATGCCAACGGCAATACCGCCGGAGCCATTGACGAGCAGATTGGGGAAGCGCGCCGGCAGAACCGTTGGCTCTTGCTCGCGGCCATCATAATTGTCCTGGAAGTCGACAGTTTCTTTGTCGATATCGGAGAGCAAAGACTCCGTAACTTTTTCAAGACGGCATTCGGTATATCGCATCGCAGCCGGGCTATCGCCATCGATGGAACCGAAGTTTCCTTGCCCATCCACGAGCGGGTCGCGCAGCGACCAATCCTGCGCCATGCGCACAAGCGCATCATAAATCGAAGCATCGCCATGAGGATGGTATTTACCCATCACTTCACCGACAACACCGGCGGACTTACGATAAGACCTGTTCCAGGAGAGGCCCATTTCATTCATCGCATGAAGAATACGGCGATGAACAGGCTTCAAGCCGTCGCGCACATCAGGTAGCGCACGGCTGACGATCACGCTCATTGCATAATCGAGATAGGAACGCTGCATCTCCTCGATGATGGAAATGGCTTCAATACCGGAGCCAGGTCCGGTCTTGTCGTCTTCTGGGCCAGGAGGTGGAGTTAAATCAGACACGAGGCACTCATCTTTCGAATAGAATCAATCTTTGATCTTATAGCGGCTTTCCAAACCAAATGCCAATTAACACGTCGGTAATGCACAGATGAAAACCCTTTAAAATCAAGAACATAAAATGGAGTTTCTCATGCAGTGAAAAAGTTGCATAAGGATTTTCATCTTTATCGACGCTGAACAGCAAATCCGGTAAGTTAAGGCGGGGACAGCCATGGGCTTGCATGGCATTAATCAGAAAAGAAAAGCAAAATCGTGGCATTATATGACACAATTCTAAATGCGCTCGTTACCCTCATGGTAACGATTGATCCGCCGGGGCTTGCTCCGCTTTTCCTCGCCCTTACTCAGGGCATGAACAGGAAGGAACGCGGCCAGGTTGCGTTGCGCGCCAGCCTTACAGCGTTCATTGTACTCACGGTTTTTGCAATTGCAGGCGCGCAAATATTGGCGCTTTTCGGCATAACGCTCGGAGCTTTCCGCATTGCCGGTGGCCTGCTCTTGTTCTGGATTGCCTTTGAAATGATCTTTGAAAAACGTCAGGACCGCAAGGAAAAGAGCGCCGCCGTCGCAATCACCAAGGATCACATTCGAAATATTGCAGCCTTTCCTTTGGCAATACCACTTATTGCAGGCCCCGGAGCCATATCGGCAACGATCCTGTTGGCCGGAACGATGGCCACTCCAGCTTCGCGTATCGCCCTTATTGGCGTTATTCTCGTATGTATTGCCTCGGCTTATCTCGTCTTTTTCGTTGCGGAACGTGTTGATCGTTTTTTGGGAGAAACGGGACGTTCGATCCTGACACGCTTGCTGGGCGTGATCCTTGCCGCGCTGGCAGTGCAGTTCGTTGCGGATGGCATCAAGACGTTCATTACGACCTGATCAAATAGCCCGAGCCAACCACTATAGCGGCTTGTCTTCTTCCGCAGCTTCCCGCTGAGTGATCAGGCGGGCACTGCGTGCGCCGGTGAACGATATCCATAGCCAGCTTAATGCAACGGCGAGCCGGTTGCGCACACCTATCAAAAAATAGATGTGCGCCAGTCCCCACAACCACCATGCGGGGTAGCCCTTCAACTTTATGAATCCGAAATCTGTCACCGCAGCCCGCTTGCCTATCGTTGCCAGATCGCCTGAATGTCGATACCGGAAAGGCTTCGTCGCAGTATCGCCAGCAAGGCGCGCCTTGATGATTTTCGCAACATGCGCACCTTGTTGCTTGGCCGCAGGTGCTATTCCCGGAACAGTGCCCTTATCGCCATTTGCCACCGTTGCGGTGTCGCCAATGACAAAAATTTCGGGGTGACCTGGTGCGGTCAGGTCAGGATTAACGGCAAGGCGCCCTGCCCGGTCTGCCTGCGCATTCAACCATTTGGCGGCTGGCGACGCCTGAACGCCTGCTGCCCAGATGATTGTTTTTGCGCGCAGGGAATGTCCTGCAAATTCGACGCCGTCTGCATGACATTGGGTTACCGGATTGCCGACATGCACGATAACGCCGAGCTTCTCGAGCGCCCGTTGCGCATAGGCAGAAAGATCCTCGTTAAATGCGCCGAGAACACGCGGACCGCCTTCGATAAGCACCACGCGGGCTGTGGCTGGATCAATTACGCGAAAATCACCCTTCAATGTATCACGTGACAAGTCAGCCAAAGTTCCGGCAATTTCCACGCCGGTTGGTCCGCCGCCTATGATTACGAATGTGAGAAGTTCCTGGCGCTTTGCCGGGTCAGGTTCGCGTTCAGCTTTTTCGAATGCCGTGAGAATACGCCGGCGGATCATCGTGGCATCTTCGAGCGTCTTCAATCCGGGAGCATAGGGTTCCCAGTCATCGTGACCAAAATATGCATGCCGCGCACCAGTAGCCAAGACGAGCGTGTCATAAGCAATCACCTCGCCGTCGAGCGTCGAAACAGTTTTTGAGGCGGTATCAACCCCATCGACTGTTCCCAGCAGTGTCTTCACATTCTTGAATTTGCGCAAAAGATGCCGGATCGGCCAGGCAATTTCGGAGGTCGCCAGCGTTGAGGTTGCGACTTGATAAAGCAGCGGCTGAAACAGGTGGTGATTGCGCTGATCGATCAGCGTCACATCGATATCGACATTGCGAAGGTTTTGAACTGTGACCAGACCACCAAAACCTGCGCCGACGATCACGAGGCGATGACGAGATGCAACTGGTGTTTCGACTTGTGTCATAACCGGGCTCCGATGCACTATCGCGACTGGTCTAACAGACCAGCCTTTCCACGACAATTGCGTCAAACGCCGGACAGCAATGCGTTATGTATTGGTCCCAGTGAGCCGCTTCAGGCTGCCACTGTTGGCTTGACCTGCATGTGCTTATCGAAAAGGGACGCACCAATATTGCGAGCAGTATTGAAATGTTGAAGCGGGTCTCGCGAATCTGCCTCCAGCAGCCGTGTCGATGATATGACACGAGCCCCGCAATAATCGAAAATCCCATGATCGATCTGTCTTTCCATAGCGATATCATAGCCATGTTTCTCATAAGTCCTCGCGTCTGCGCCACCTATGCCGACGAGATGGATTTGAAGATGGCCAAGCTTTTTCGACAGCTTCCCTTCGAAATTGTCGTCATATGCCCAACCATTCGAGAAAACACGATCGATCCAGCCCTTGAGCAAGCCCGGCATTGACCACCAATAGACCGGAAATACGAGTACCAAACTGTCTGCCCGGTCTATCCGCGCTTGCTCGGCCGCTACATCCGGCGGCGTCTTGGCACGTCGTTTGTGGGAAGCGATATCTGCCTGGCTAAATCGCGGATCAAAACCCTCTGCAGCAAGGTCTGCGATCTCAAATGTATGGGAGCCGCTCTGCGACAGGCCTTCGCCAATCTTTAACGCAATGCTGTTGGTCAGTGATTTGGATTCTGGATGCGATGTAACAATAAGCGCATGCATGTCGATTACTCCATGATTAGAGATTGTGGAACCGGCCGAAACCTTATATACTTTTAGTAAGTTACTTTTGGTATATAGTGATGTCAAGCTCAGTTTCAAAAAACTCCTCATCTCAAACATCTCCCCGCCAGCGTCTTTCCCGCGAGGCGCGCCAGCGGCAATTACTGGATGTTTCATGGAAATTAATTCGTGACGAAGGTACGGAAGCTTTGACGCTTGGTCGCCTGGCTGAGTTGTCAGGTGTTACAAAGCCCGTTGTCTATGACCATTTCGGCACAAGGCCAGGACTTCTCGCGGCCCTTTTCAAAGAGTTCGATGCGCGTCAGACCGTTATAATGGATGCGGCGCTTGAGCGTGCCGCACCCAATCTTACCGACGTCGCCAAAGTGATCGCCTCGTCTTATGTTGATTGCGTTCTTACACAGGGACGCGAAATTCCCGGTATCACTGCCGCATTAAAAGGCTCGCCGGAACTTGATAAGATAAAGCACGACTTCGAGGCCGTGTTCATAGAAAAGTGCAGGCATCTGTTAAATGCGTTTACCGGCGCAGAAGGTGTTTCATCGGCTGGGCTGTGGGGAATGCTCGGAGCTGCAGAAGGCTTGTCAAATGCTGCAGTAAACGAGGATATCGCTCCTGCTCAGGCAAAAGATGAGCTCTATGAAATCATTATTTCAATGGTGAAGCGCTCCGGAAACTAGGAGCAGTTGTTTTCTCATCTAAAAACAAACATCGGGCAGTCTTGGACTACCCGATGCCTGCATAATAATGAGAATACGATCAAGTCCGGTCTTTTGAACTCAACTCAGAACGGGATTTCATCATCGAGATCGCGTGAGAAATTACCGCCGCTCGAGCTTGAGGATCCGCCTGCATTGGACCGGCCAAAGTCGGAGCCGCCACGATCGTCGCTCATTTGTCCGCGCCCGGAATTGCTCTCGAAGGACCGACCGCCGCCAGCTCCCGCACCTTCTCCGCGTGAATCCAGCATCTGTAGTTCACCCCGGAATTTTTGCAGTACGACTTCGGTGGAATAACGATCATTGCCCGTCTGGTCCTGCCATTTACGGGTCTGAAGCGCGCCTTCCAGATAAACCTTCATACCCTTCTTAAGGTACTGCTCGGCAACTTTTGCGAGATTGTCATTGAAAATCACGACGCTATGCCACTCGGTCTTTTCCTTGCGTTCGCCGCTATTCTTGTCGCGCCAGCTTTCCGAGGTCGCAATGCGTAGATTCACGACGGGATCACCTGAACCGAGCCGCCGGACTTCTGGATCAGCGCCAAGATTTCCTACCAAAATGACCTTGTTGACACTGCCTGCCATGTTCAAAACTCCACAAATTCCAATTTTAAATTTTGCCTATCATACAGAAGCCATGGACGTGGCGGGCAATTGATTGCCACTATCCACAATATACACCTCATATCGGCATCGTCTGCTGCGATCACTCTCCTGCCAGATTTGTCAGGAGACATTTTTCGATCATACAGCCGACTATCTCAGCTCAAAGCGTCCTTTTACAATCAATTCGCAGCCGTATACATCCGGATATGGCGAAGGCCGCTGTCAATATTATTTGTTCTTTCTTTGTTCTAACACTTGCTCTAATAATGTCAACATGGCTATGGTGATTCAGGATGGTTGATAAAGTCCGGCCTCGTAAATTATCCATGAAGCACTAGATAAAGGGAACTGTTCTCTTAAAGAACAATTCCCCATAACAGCATGCCCTCTTAAAGGCGAACCGACATGAGCGATCAGAAGTACATTTCCATTCGCGGCGCGCGCGAACATAATTTGAAAAATATCGATCTTGATCTGCCGCGCGACAAGCTGATTGTCATGACCGGCCTTTCGGGTTCGGGCAAGTCTTCGCTCGCCTTCGATACGATCTACGCAGAAGGCCAAAGACGCTATGTCGAAAGCCTGTCGGCCTATGCCCGGCAGTTTCTGGAGATGATGCAGAAGCCGGACGTGGATCAAATTGACGGTCTTTCTCCGGCAATTTCGATTGAGCAAAAGACAACCAGCCGCAACCCCCGCTCAACTGTGGGTACAGTCACTGAGATTTACGACTATTTGCGCCTGCTTTATGCGCGTGTTGGTGTCCCTTATTCACCGGCAACAGGCTTGCCTATCGAAAGCCAGACCGTCAGCCAAATGGTGGATCGTGTCATGGCTCTCGAGGAAGGCGCCCGTCTATTCATCCTTGCGCCCATAGTACGCGGGCGTAAGGGGGAGTATCGCAAGGAGCTTGCGGATCTGCAGAAACGCGGTTTTCAGCGCGTGAAGGTCGATGGTATTTTTTATGAAATTGCCGATGTTCCGGCACTCGATAAGAAGTACAAGCATGATATCGACGTTGTGGTTGACCGCATCGTCGTCCGACCTGATATTTCCGCACGTCTTGCCGATAGCCTCGAGACCTGCCTGAAGCTTGCAGATGGTATCGCTGTCGCAGAATTTGCGGATAAGCCGCTGCCTGCTGATGAAACCTCGAGTGAATCAGCCAATAAATCCAAGAACGAAACACATGAACGCATCATGTTTTCGGAAAAATTCGCCTGTCCTGTTTCAGGCTTCACCATTTCGGAGATTGAACCGCGCCTTTTCTCGTTCAATAATCCCTTCGGTGCTTGCCCGACCTGCGATGGCCTGGGTACTCAAAAAGCGATTGATCCGACGATGATCATTCCTGATGAGGCTCTGACGCTCAAGAATGGTGCAATTGCGCCTTGGGCAAAATCGAGTTCTCCTTATTACAGCCAAACATTGCAGGCGCTGGGCGAAGCCTACGGTTTCAAGCTCGCAGATCGCTGGCGTGATTTGAATGAAGAGGCGCGCGAAGCCATACTTTACGGCACTGGCAGCCGTGAAATTGCATTCTCCTATGATGATGGTTTGCGATCATATCGCACAACAAAATCTTTCGAGGGTGTCATTCCCAATTTGGAACGCCGCTGGAAAGAGACGGATTCAGCATGGTCGCGCGAAGAGATCGAGCGTTTCATGTCTGGCACGCCTTGCCCCGCTTGCAAGGGTTACCGCCTGAAACCCGAGGCTCTTGCGGTAAAAATTGGCGGTCTGCATATCGGCCAGATTACTGAAAAATCCATTCGTCATGCGGATGCCTGGTTCAGCGATATTGATAAAAGCTTCAATGAGAAACAGACAGAAATCGCTGCGCGCATTCTTAAGGAAATTCGCGAGCGTCTGCGCTTCCTGAATGATGTCGGCCTGGACTACCTGGCGCTTTCACGCAATTCGGGCACTCTTTCCGGTGGTGAAAGCCAGCGTATCCGCCTTGCATCGCAGATCGGTTCCGGTCTGACTGGTGTTCTCTATGTTCTGGACGAGCCATCCATTGGCCTGCATCAACGCGACAATGAGCAGTTGCTGAAGACTTTGCGTCATCTGCGGGATCTCGGAAATACGGTTATCGTTGTCGAGCACGACGAGGATGCGATTTTGACCGCGGATTATGTCGTCGATATCGGTCCGGCCGCCGGTATTCACGGTGGTCAGATAATCGCCGAAGGCAGTCCAGCGGACATTATGGCCAGCCCGAAATCCTTGACCGGCAAATATTTGTCAGGCGAAATCGAGGTGGCCGTGCCGGCAGAACGCCGCAAGGTCAATAAGAAACGGATTAAAGTTGTCGGCGCGCGTGGCAATAATCTGAAAAATGTCTCGGCAGAAATTCCGCTTGGCACCTTCACCGCTGTAACCGGCGTGTCGGGTGGCGGAAAATCCACCTTCCTTATCGAGACATTATTCAAGGCCGCCTCACGCCGGATCATGGGCTCCCGCGAGCATCCTGCAGAGCACGACCATATTGATGGTCTGGAATTCCTCGATAAAGTCATCGATATCGATCAATCGCCAATCGGACGTACACCCCGGTCCAATCCGGCAACTTATACGGGTGCGTTTACTCCAATCCGTGACTGGTTTGCGGGTTTGCCTGAAGCCAAGGCGCGTGGCTATCAGCCGGGTCGTTTTTCGTTCAACGTCAAAGGCGGGCGCTGTGAAGCCTGTCAGGGCGATGGCGTCATCAAGATTGAGATGCACTTCCTGCCGGATGTCTATGTCACGTGCGACGTATGCCATGGCAAGCGCTATAATCGCGAAACGCTGGAAGTTCTGTTCAAGGGCAAATCAATCGCTGATGTGCTCGATATGACTGTTGAAGAGGGTGCGGAGTTTTTCGCCGCCGTTCCTGCCGTTCGCGATAAGTTGCAAACATTGGCGAAGGTCGGCCTCGGTTATATTCATGTCGGGCAACAGGCAAACACGCTTTCCGGCGGTGAGGCGCAACGAATCAAACTCGCCAAGGAACTGTCCCGCAAGGCAACTGGCAGAACGCTTTATATTCTTGATGAGCCGACAACAGGCTTGCATTTCCATGATGTAGCCAAGCTTCTTGAAGTTTTGCATGAGCTTGTGGATCAAGGCAATACGGTGGTCGTGATCGAGCATAATCTCGAAGTCATCAAGACCGCTGATTGGGTGATCGATCTTGGTCCGGAAGGCGGCGACGGCGGCGGTGAAATCGTAGCGGTTGGTCGTCCTGAGGATATTGTCGATGTTGAGCGTTCTTATACGGGTCAATTCCTGAAGGAGCTTTTGCGGCGCCGTCCGGGACATAGGGTGCAAGCAGCGGCGGAATAGCTGCTTCCAGAGATGTCGTGGCGTTGGTCTGGATACGGTCAGGGAGGAAACTATGACTGCAGGAACTATTCGGGCGGGCATCGGCGGCTGGATATTTGAACCTTGGCGCGGGACCTTCTACCCGGAAGGTCTTTCAAAGGCCAAGGAGCTTAATTATGCAGGACAGCATCTCCAGACGATAGAAATCAACAGCACCTATTACGGCACGCAAAAACCGGAGACCTTCGCCAAATGGGCTGGCCAGGTGCCGGATGGTTTCATTTTCTCCGTTAAAGGAAATCGTTTTGTCACCAATCGAAAGGTGCTGGCGGAGGCTGGAGAGTCCATGGAGCGATTTATCAAATCGGGACTTGCAGAACTTGGTGACCGTTTAGGACCGCTTATCTGGCAGTTCGCGCCGACAAAAAAGTTTGATATTGAGGATTTCGGCGCTTTTCTCGACCTTCTTCCCCGAAAGGAAGCGGGCTTGCCGTTGCGGCACGCGGTTGAAGTGCGCAATCCATCTTTTATCGATCCTGATTTTATTGCCTTGGCACGCAAGAAGAACGTGGCCATCGTCTATGCCGAGCATTTTGAATATCCGGAGATCGCTGATGTGACGTCCGATTTTGTCTATGCACGACTTCAAAAAGGCGATGATAATATTGAAACGGCTTATTCAACTGACGCATTGGACAAGTGGGCTGAGCGAGCGCAATTATGGGCCAAAGGCGGGGTGCCGGATGATCTTCCCTTGGCTGCTCCCAACGAGAAGACGCAGAAGCATCCTCGTGATGTGTTCGTTTACTTCATCCACGAAGGCAAAGTGCGCGCTCCGCAGGCAGCGCAAGCGCTCACAAGGCGAATCCAGTAAGTCACCGCCCCTGCCCGGCCTAATAATGTTGCAATTCGCCTAATTTTTAGGCTGCGCAACGGTCTGATTTGTGCATTCATGGTTCAATTCATCGACGGGAAATAAAATTCCCTCTGCCAAAGCGGCATTAAAATTGCCATTTCAAGAATATTCTTCAAAAGCGATGGAATTGGCACGCTTCATGCTTTTATGATGGGCAAGCGGGCATAGGCCCGCCGGTTATATAGGGAGATCGATCTCTGATGAAGAAAATCGAAGCCATCATCAAGCCGTTCAAGCTGGACGAGGTGAAAGAAGCACTGCAGGAAGTAGGGCTTCAAGGCATCACGGTCACCGAAGCCAAGGGCTTTGGCCGTCAAAAGGGTCACACGGAATTGTATCGTGGCGCGGAATATGTCGTCGACTTTTTGCCCAAGGTTAAAGTGGAAATCGTTCTCGGCGATGAATCTGTCGAAGCCGCAATAGAGGCAATTCGCAAGGCTGCGCAGACCGGGCGCATCGGCGACGGAAAAATCTTCGTCTCGAATATCGAGGAAGTCGTTCGCATTCGTACTGGTGAATCCGGTATCGACGCCATCTGATCCAACTGTTGCCGGCGATGAATCCGGTACCCAATCATCGTGCTTAATAAGGAAAATTGGTATGACGACTGCAAATGATATTCTCAAGCAGATCAAAGACAACGACGTAAAGTTCCTTGATCTTCGCTTCACAGATCCCAAGGGCAAGCTGCAGCATGTGACAATGGACGTTGCTGAAGTTGATGAGGATATGTTCGCCGATGGCGTTATGTTCGACGGCTCGTCCATCGCCGGTTGGAAAGCCATCAATGAATCGGACATGGTGCTGATGCCAGATACCGAAACGGTTCACATGGATCCGTTCTTTGCTCAGTCAACCATGGTTATTCTTTGTGATATCCTTGATCCGGTTTCTGGCGAATCCTACAATCGTGATCCGCGCGGCACTGCCAAGAAGGCTGAAGCCTATATGAAGGCCGAAGGCGTTGGCGATACAATTTTTGTTGGCCCAGAAGCGGAATTCTTCGTCTTTGATGATGTGAAGTACAAGGCTGACCCGTATAATACAGGTTTCAAGCTGGATTCAACGGAACTGCCTTCAAACGATGACACAGACTATGAGACCGGCAACCTCGGTCACCGTCCGCGTGTCAAGGGCGGCTACTTCCCGGTTCCTCCGATTGACAGCGCACAGGACATGCGCTCGGAAATGCTTACCGTTTTGACGGAAATGGGCGTGCGCGTCGAAAAGCACCACCACGAAGTGGCAGCTGCTCAACACGAGCTCGGCATCAAGTTCGATCACCTGACACGCAATGCCGACAAGATGCTTATTTACAAGTATGTCGTTCATCAGGTTGCCAATGCCTATGGCAAGACGGCTACCTTCATGCCAAAGCCGATCTTCGGCGATAATGGCTCGGGCATGCACGTGCACATGTCGATCTGGAAAGATGGCAAGCCGACATTCGCTGGCAATGAATATGCGGGCCTGTCAGAAAACTGCCTGTTCTTCATTGGCGGCATTATCAAACACGCCAAGGCAATCAATGCCTTCACCAACCCGTCGACCAACTCCTACAAGCGTCTGGTACCGGGTTATGAAGCTCCGGTCCTGCTGGCATATTCTGCGCGCAACCGCTCGGCTTCATGCCGTATTCCATTCGGCTCTTCGCCAAAGTCGAAGCGCGTTGAGATCCGCTTCCCTGATCCAACAGCAAATCCATATCTCGGTTTTGCTGCCATGTTGATGGCCGGTCTGGATGGCATCAAGAACAAGATTCATCCTGGTCAACCAATGGACAAGGATCTTTATGATCTTCCAGCAAAGGAACTCAAAAAGATCCCGACTGTCTGCGGTTCGCTGCGTGAAGCGCTCCAGAGCCTCGACAAGGATCGCTCCTTCCTCAAGGCAGGCGGCGTATTTGACGACGATCAGATCGACTCCTTCATCGAGCTGAAAATGGCTGAAGTGATGCGTTACGAAATGACCCCGCATCCGGTCGAATATGACATGTATTATTCGGTCTGATAGCGACCTCTGCATACGAAAAACCCCGGCTCACGCCGGGGTTTTTTATTGAGTCAAATCGGGCAAAATGCCTATACCGAAACCGCTTGCAATATTTGCACGGCGGCCTGCATTTCTCGCTTGCGTATATCACGGCGAATAGCGGCTTCGGCATCTTCTCCCCACTGCTCTGATGTCCAGTCCTCCTCCAGATGGGCAAGTTTCCAAGCCTCGTCGCCGGAGATTTTACCTTTGGCTACCGATAGCGCCAAAATGGCCGAACCCGTTAGGGTTGTGATCGTATGGAGCGCCGCAATCGCAAAGGGATCGGTAAAAGCTCCAAGGTGAACACCAAAAGCGCCAAGCGCTTCGCGTGGCTGCTCCACATGGATCACACCTTCGGCCAAGATAAAACGCGCATTAAGCACAGCCGCCGCCCAGTCGATAATCGGATCCCAGGACTCAGTCTGGCGTTGGACCAGACGTTGCGGAGAACCGGCGCGATAGCAAAGCATATCCGACGAGGCAAAACGCAAAACATCTTCCAGCACCGCCTGTGGATCATTGATGATACCGTCAATTGCTGTGTTGGCCAGTCGTGTTGCGGGCATCCGCGCCGGATCGATTTCCTTCTCCTGTGCGGTAAATTCGTCAGCGATGAGTTGTGCTGCGGCACGTGTTGGCAGAACCAGATTTTGCCGGGCGGGGGTTTTAACCACACGCCCATCCAGCTCCACTGAAAATCCGCCATCGCGCTCTGCAACAGCGGCCTCTTTGTAGAATCGCTTTGGCAGAGGCAGTTTTGAGGTTATTTGCGCACGGCGAACAGGGTCCGGATCGGAAAGCTCCTGTTTTGCATCCATGCTGAAAAGTTCATCGCGCATTGTTAAAGTCCATTTCTACGCCTGAGAGGTTATCCCTCTCAATTGTCTTCGTCTGCATCATTTTCGTCCAGACCCAAGAGGTTCCATGTCTGGACCATATGTGGTGGCAGAGGTGCTGTAACATCAATGATACCACCGGATGGATTTGGTATGCGAATGCGCCTTGCATGAAGATGCAGGCGATTTTGGATGCCGCCCGGAAATGACCAGTTTGTATCGGCTTCGAAATATTTCGGATCACCGATGATCGGGCAACCAATATGGGCTGCGTGAACGCGAAGCTGGTGCGTGCGCCCGGTGTAAGGCTCCATTTCAAGCCAGGTCAGCACCTGCCCTGCAGATTCAATAACCCGGTAGTAGGAAATCGCATGATCGGAATCCGGCTCGCCATGAGGGACAACGCGCATTCGGTCGCCATCTTCCGTTGCTTCCTTGGCTAGCCAGGTGGCGATTTTGTCTTCCCGCTTGCGTGGAATACCCTTGACCAGAGCCCAATAGGTTTTCTTGGTTTCACGCTCGCGAAATGCAGCGGTCAATGCCTGCGCGGCACCGCGCGTGCGGGCAACGACCAGCACACCCGAAGTATCGCGGTCAAGCCGGTGCACAAGCCGAGGCTTTTCACCTCTTTTGTTGCGCCATGCTTCCAGCATATCGTCCACGTGGCGGTTAACGCCCGAACCACCCTGAACGGCTAGACCCGCAGGTTTGTTGAAAACGTAGACTTTCGGATCTTCATAAAGCAGCATCTGCTTTAGAACATCGCCATCATCGCGACCGCGTATGCTTTTGCCGGTCAGATGGCCTTCAGCTTTGGAATCTACGGGCAGCGGCGGGATACGGACCGTCTGTCCTGCCTGAAGCCGCGTATCGGATTTGGCGCGCGACCCATCAATTCTTATCTGGCCGGAACGCAGCAATTTTTGCAAATGCCCGAAACCGAGGCCCGGATAATGTACTTTGAACCAACGGTCGAGGCGCATTTCCGCCTCACCCGTATCGACTGTTTTTTGTTCTACCGCTGCCATCAGCTCAAGCCTTTTAATCGCAGACCTTTAGATTCGGCGTGTCCTCAAGCGTATGAAACGCGGAAATCGCATCGAATGATTATTTATGGAATTACATAGGTCTTGCGGCAGCGCTTAGCACTATGCGACGGTTCTTGCGAGCCATAATCCTAAAAACACTGCGCAAATGCTCAATACGACGCTTATTAGCACGTAAAAAGCGGCGCTTGCCGTCTCGCCGCGCTGCCAAAGCATAACAACATCGAGCGAAAACGACGAAAAGGTTGTGAAACCGCCCAGTATGCCAACTGCAACGAACAGGCGAAGCTCTTCCGAACCCTCAAATCGCCGCGTTAGCAGTTCGATAAACAGGCCCATGATCAGCCCGCCAACCACATTGACCACCAACGTGCCATAGGGAAACGCGGTACCAAATAGACGTGTCATTGCCAGACCGGTGAGATATCGCAGAACCGAGCCAATGGCTCCTCCAGATGCGACCAGTAAAATTGCGTTCATGTTACATTCAGTTCGGCTGGATTAATTTGCGATCTCAGTAAGTTGACTCATCACGGGACGTTACGAGCCGTAGAAAAATGTTCCCGCTTACGACAGGGAACGATCAAGACTTTAGAGCATTTAATATTGCGGTGCACAAGAGTCTGATGCAGTGTCATTTCTACGCGTTAGTGGCGGACCAAGCAATCGGAGTGGCAAAGTGTCATTATTAAACATCTATTGGAGATCCCTCCAATATCTCGGCGCCGAAAAGCGCGCGACCATGTTTATATGCATCGCCAATATTGCACTCGCTGCAAGCATGATCGTAGAACCATGGCTTGCTGGCCGGGTGATTCAGGCTATCGCAACAAAAACCGCCATCATTCCCCCGCTTAGCCAGTTGGCTGCTGTGGGCTTGTTTCATATTGGTGCCAATGTTCTGGTTTCTCGTGAAGCCGACAGGCTGGCCCATCGTCGCAAGCTCGCCGTACTTACCGAATCCTACAATCGCGTGATCAGCATGCCGCTCGCTTGGCATCATCAGCGCGGCACATCAAACGCGCTGCATACATTGCTGCGCGCAATCGAAACTCTGTTCGGCCTGTGGCTCGAATTCATGCGCACCCATCTGGCAACTGCCGTTGGCCTGGTGCTGCTGTTCCCGCTTGCTCTCAGCCAGGATTGGCGTTTGACCTCAGTGCTCGTTGTGCTCGGCGTGGTCTATATGATGGTTGTCCGTGTCGTTACCAGCAAGACCAAGGATGGTCAGGCTCAGGTGGAACGTCATCACATCACAGCTTTCAGCCATGTCAGTGACTCCATGAGCAACATCTCGGTATTGCAAAGCTACAACCGTGTTGAAGAAGAAACACGGGCGTTGCAGACCTATACAAAGAACCTGCTGGATTCCCAGTATCCGGTTTTGAACTGGTGGGCTCTCGCCGCTGGTATCAACCGCATGGCCTCAACAATCTCCATGATCATCGTTTTGCTGCTTGGTTCTTATTTCGTCATGCGTGACGAGATGAATGTAGGTCAGGTTGTTGCGTTCACAGGTTTTGCCGGTTTGCTGATCGGCCGTCTCGACCAGTTGAGTGCCTTCGTGAACCAGATTTTCGCGGCTCGTGCCAAGCTTGAAGACTTCTATGCAATGGAAGAATCTGCTGCCTATGCAGTCGAGCCGAAGACTGTGCACGACATCGACAATGTAACCGGCGATGTGGAATTCGAAAATGTCTCGTTTGAATTTCCGAACTCTACGCAGGGCTTGAAGAATGTAAGCTTCAAGGCAAAGGCTGGTGAGACTGTTGCCATTGTTGGACCGACAGGTGCTGGCAAGACAACGCTGATCAATCTGTTGCAGAGGGTTTATGATCCCAAGGAAGGCCGTATTCTTGTCGACGATATCGACACGAAGACAATCAGCCGCCGCTCGTTGCGTAATGCCATTGCGACAGTGTTCCAGGATGCTGGCATGTTCAACCGCACGATTGAGGACAATATCCGCGTTGGTCGCCCCAAAGCTTCTGATGAAGATGTCTTTGCCGCTGCGGAAGCTGCCGATGCAAGCGACTTCATCCTGTCGAAGTCTGCAGGCTACAACACTGTTGTCGGCGAACGTGGCTCGCAATTGTCCGGCGGTGAGCGCCAGCGTGTGGCTATCGCCCGTGCGATCCTGAAGGATGCTCCCATCCTCGTATTAGATGAGGCAACGAGTGCTCTGGACGTTGAGACAGAGGCCCGAGTTAAGGTTGCGGTCGACAAGCTTTGCCAGAACCGTACAACGTTCATCATTGCGCACCGTCTGTCGACCGTCCGCGACGCTGACCTCGTACTGTTCATGGATCAGGGTGAAGTTGTTGAATCCGGCAGCTTTGATGATCTGGCCCGTCAGAATGGCCGCTTTACCTCGCTGCTGAAGGCTGGCGGTCTGAAGCTTGATGATGACACAGCCAATGTCACGCCCTTCCCGCGCAAGCCGGAAGCGGCCTGAAAGGGTGAATAAACAAAAGGCCGCTCATGAGCGGCCTTTTTCTTTTGCGGCGATACTCCAGTAGCGCCAAGGCAGGTACCAGGCGAAACGCTTATCAAGCGCTACGGGCACCGGGTCCAACCCGCTGGTGCCGCCCGGCCCACAACGGGCAAACCTGAACAACCCCATCCACCCGCCCGCCCAAAATCCATGACGCGCAATTGCCTCATAGGCATATTCCGAGCAGGTCGGCAAATGCCGACAGGAATTCCCGATGAATCCAGACAGGGTGAGTTGATAAAAGCGAACCAGCCCGGTTCCGATCAGGCGTCCCGGTGTCTTGGGCCATGGACCACCCCAATTGCGGGAATATTTTACCGGATGCTTATGCGCGGGATCATTGCACATCCCGTCAGGCTGCGGCTTCAGCGTTTTTTCTATCGATCTGATCAAGACAATCCACAACTGCATCGAAGGTCAACATTGTGGAGTTGTGCCTGGCTTTGTAATCGCGGACAGGTTCCAGAAATTTCAAATCTTCAAAGCGACCTTCCGGGGGTGGACCATTTTCTTTCAACATGCGCAACATCGTCAGGCGTAATGCGCGAAGTTCTTCGGGCGTTGCGCCGATCACATGACGGGCCATGATTGAAGACGAAGCCTGACCGAGCGCGCATGCTTTCACATCGTGAGCAAAATCGGAAACCACGCCATTTTCGACCTTGAGATCGACGATGACAGTGGAACCGCACAGCTTGGAATGCGCCTTTGCAGACGCATCGGGAGCGTCCAAACGGCCAAGCCGTTGAATATTGCCGGCAAATTCCAGAATTCGCGTATTGTAAACGTCATTGATCATGATTTGCCACTCTTGACACAGTGTTCATCTCAAAGGCGTCACAACTCGCCGTTGATGCTCTATGAATTTCCTATAGACTACCTATATAGTATGCGAGCAGGCCCTCATAAAGTCGCGTAGATTAATTTTGCGATGGCATGTATGCCTACGGGGTGGATGATTGATCCGCTCATGCTTCAATACACCGTCCGTTCCCGCGAGGAACGATTATCGTGTATTGCCGTTTAACTCGTCGCTCCTTTGAGGGCGACTACGGGAGATCGCGATGGATGCGGTAGTGAAAAACTTGCAGCCTATAACTGCAAAGCAAAATAATATTCGCCGACCAACTCAGGAAGAAGCAGAAGCAGCGGTACGCACCCTGCTTCTTTGGGCTGGCGATAATCCTGACCGCGAGGGCCTGCTCGACACGCCTGAACGCGTCGTCAAATCATACAAGGAACTCTTCTCCGGCTATGCACTCGATCCTGCTGATGTGCTGGGGCGGACCTTTGAAGAAATAGCTGGCTATGAGGATATGGTCCTCATTCAGGACATTCCTTTCTTTTCACACTGCGAGCACCACATGGTTCCGATCATCGGCAAGGCCCATGTCGCCTATTTGCCTGATGGTGAAAAAGTTGTCGGACTTTCGAAAATTGCGCGCGTTGTCGATATTTTCGCGCATCGCTTGCAAACGCAGGAAAGCATGACTGCCCAGATTGCCAGCGCGATACAAAGTTCCCTGCGTCCGCGCGGTGTTGCCGTCATGATCGAGGCCGAGCATATGTGCATGGCCATGCGCGGTATCCGCAAATCGGGCTCATTGACAACCACGACGACATTTACCGGATCGTTCAAGGACGAGGTCAATGATCAGGTTCGTTTCATGACCATGGTCCGAGGTCGTTGAGGACAAAATGGCAGAAACGTCTTTTCCTCGTCCTGCAGCGCATAATCATGACGTTGAAGAAGGCAATGTTTTCACCCCGCGGTTTGACGCTGCGGGGTTGATAACCGCTGTTGTTACCGATGCCAGGGACGGTGAACTTCTCATGGTCGCGCATATGAATGCCGAAGCTCTACAATTGACCATCGAGACCGGCATTGCTCACTATTGGTCACGGTCGCGGCAATCACTGTGGAAGAAGGGGGAAACCTCCGGCAATCTGCAAAGCGTTGTCGAGCTCGGCACAGATTGCGATCAGGATGCCCTCTGGCTGAAGGTTCGAGTAGCAGGAGACGGACCGACATGCCACACCGGCCGCAGGTCATGTTTTTATCGCAACATCGTTGCGCATGACGGAAAGCCGTCGCTGGTCATGAAGTTTTAGATGGCGTAATGCCTCGCATCTGCCGTTTTCTGCGTTTGTAGTCAGGTTTCATTGGTCAGCTAAGAATTGTTATTCACGCAATATTCAGCTTTTGGTTACCACAATCGAAATTGAATGAAAGTCCACGACTCTAGGAGTTCATGCCATGCTCGAATGGGCATCGCGCCGGACACGTGCGGCGGAATCTATCGGCATCAGCAATGCCACTGATGAGAAGATCGCAGCACCTGAAAGGCCCGTTCAAAGCAAAACACCCATAGCACTTGCTCTGGGAGGCGGAGCTGCTCGTGGTTGGGCGCATATTGGCGTGCTTCGTGCTCTCGATGAAGCGGGCATAGAGATATCGATGATCGCCGGCACTTCGATTGGAGCGCTCGTTGGCGGCTGCTATCTCGGCGGCAAGCTCGACCAGCTTGAGGAATTTGCCCGAAGCCTTACCAAGCGTGGCATTTTCAGTCTGCTTGATCTGCGATTTGGTGGAAATGGGTTGTTCGGCGGTATGAAGCTGGACCGGCGATTGCGTGACCATCTCGAAGAATTATCCATCGAAGACCTGCCCAAGCGGTTCATCGCGGTGTGTACAGAAATCAATACGGGTCATGAAATCTGGCTGACGCGTGGCAGCCTCATCACCTCGATGCGCGCATCCTACGCCCTGCCCGGCGTATTTGAACCCGTCGAGTGCAATGGCCGCATCCTTGTAGATGGCGCTCTGGTCAACCCTGTGCCTGTCGCCGTCTGCCGCTCCTATGAGCAGCCATTGGTCGTCGCGGTTAACCTGCATTACGATCAGTTTGGCCGTGCAGCGGTCATAAAACATAGCGCCGAGGCACCTCATCCGCAAACTGGCGATATTGAAAATTCCGGCTTGCGGCGCCCTGCTTATTCCAAGCGCCTGGGCATTACAGGTGTGATGATGGAATCGTTCAATATCATTCAGGACCGGATTTCACGCGCTCGCATGGCGGGCGATCCGCCGGATATCGCATTATTGCCAAAAGTTGGCAAAATCGGTCTTGCTGAATTCCATCGCGCCGATGAAGCGATCCGAAGCGGATATGAAGAGACCATGACCCGCCTCGGCGAGCTTGAGCGCATGCAAAAGCTTGTTTTCTAGTATCGGCATCACTCGCGGAAATGATGTCAATCAATACAATAGCATCGCGCTAAACGTAGGCCTTGCTTAAAAATTTCCACAGGCTGAACAATTTCTATTCCAGCAACTGCTGAAAAACAGACGGCATCCGTCGATTGGCCCACGCTGACAGTACTTGGTTCGCGTATTCCTGCGTAGTCTGCCCTGCAGGCAGCTCCAAATCATATCTCTGACCAACATGAATCCGATGATAATCATCGGCAGCGCTTCCCATCGGCCGATCTGCTCGCAATGTTTCCCTTTTTACGAGTTCATCAAGATCGCAATGAAGCCCGACGAAGAAAACATCGAACGGTTTGAAAAGCTGGGCCAGATTGGTGACCCACCAATCTTCCTCGAGAATATGTTCAAGCAAAATATTATTGCCTGCTGAAGCATAAGCCACGAGCGAACGATGAAATCCGTCAAAGAATTTGGTGCGATTCTCCCTCCAATTGAAGTCGCCGTTCCGAAAACGGTCCAGAGGCAACATCCCGGAATCACGGAGATGATCAATAGAAACATGCCAGAATGGTTCTGGCAGTTGTGCCTGAAGGACTCGCGCAAGAGTAGACTTCCCGCTGCTTGATGCCCCGTGGATAAAGATTATCTTTGCCGTCTTTTCCAATTCAAGCCTAATCCCCGTAATGAACCATTACGGTATTAGGTCGGCTTCATTGCAGCAAAATGAACCTCACTACGTCGATAAATCTAGAACTAAGCCGTCGCGATATAGCTCCGAATCTCTTGTGACTCGCGTTCCACTTCCTCGATTCGCAGCTTAACAACGTCGCCGATCGATACGATGCCATAAAGTTGGCCATCCTTTTCAACCGGCAAATGGCGGAAACGGCCTTGCGTCATCGTTTCCATGACCTGATTAATCGTATGACTTTCGTTGCAGACCTTGACCTTTATGGTCATTGTTTCTGAAATCGGCTTCCATAGAGCATCGGCACCGTCGGCCGAAATGGCGCGAACCACATCGCGTTCGGACAAGATACCTTTGATAGCCTTGTTCTGATCGCAAACGACAAGTGCGCCGATTTTGTGCTTGGCCAAAACCGTAATTGCATCCGCTAGCGACACATCAGGCGTAATGCTGAAAACGTCATAGCCCTTGCGTTCAAGAATCGATCTGACTGTCATGCGCATCCTCCTTACATGTTTGATTGCTGCATCTCCCCCGATGCTTTTAGCAACCTAACTCATCGTGCTTATATGTTGCACCCATTGCAAGTGCATTGCAATTGCGCATGTCGCCTCCATAGTTATCTTTGCACAAGAACACTCGGCTCAGATCGATTTGATAAACGCAATCCAATCTATTGATTATAAAACATCTTTTGCATTCAAAAATTGATTGCACGTATCAGGCGCGGTGCCGGTCAAACAGCGATATTCCGAAGAAACCGACGACAAATCCGCCTATATGCGCCTCCCAGGCGATCGACGCAGATTCCTCTACTCCCAATGATAAAAGCCCGGCCGCAATATTGGTGACAAACCAGACTCCAAGAAACGTCAGCACTGTGCGCATGCGCAGTGCAACGGCAATCGGCAATATGTCACCGACAAAGGCTGCCGAGTTGCGCGATGTTGAGCGACGAAATCCAAAACGCGCTGCAGCGCCCATCATGCCGGACACTGCACCGGACGCGCCTACCAGGGGAGCCATGCTATCAGGGTAAATAGCATAATGCGTCAATGCGGCGGCGATGGATGTCGCGATCCAAAAAAGTGTCAAACGCACCGGGCCAATGCGCGCTGCAAGTGGGGATCCGAATGCTGCCAGCCAGATCATGTTCAATGCGATATGAGCCACGCTTCCATGCATGAATGAATAGGAGATCGTCGTAAACCATGTCCACACGTCACCCTGGCCGCCCATTTGCGCAAAGCGTGCAGGAATAAAGGCATAGTTCCAGAGAAACTCGACAGCCTGTCCATCGTCAAGAATATAGGTCTGGTAGAGAAATACTGCGATGCAGATGCCGATAGCTGCGAGGATAATACCCGGAATGTTGAACATCGGCTCTCCGCCTGATGGTTTGTCCCGCGCTATGTCTGGTTCGGTCATTCTGTATCGGCCTCGTTTCGGTCCCGGCAAGCTATAGTATCAAGCCGGCAAGTGGAATCCCGGTTTTCGAATAATCCGATGCATAAACAGAAAGAAGGCCGCCCGGTTACGGACGGCCTTAAATTTAAGGTCAGGTATGAAATCTCGTAAACCCTTGTCTCACATTCGTTGCGACACCTCAACGTAAACCACTTATTAACCCTAACAGCCCGCCACGGTGGACATGGACACATGAAACGTGGCGTTACCCTGCCGTCGGTGACACAGTCCGCGGACATCCGATCGGACAAACAGACAAATTTATGCAGCACGGAAGATCAAACGAGCTTATCGCTTATTGGGAGCAGTTGCGTGGCACACGCGCTGCGCCCGAACGCAGCGAGATAGCGCCTGCTGCCATCCCCCGCCAATTAGCCGATATATTCATTTTGCAGGCCAGTCAGGATACCGAAGCAAGGTTCCGGCTTGCGGGCACCCGGATTTGCTCAATTCACGGCCGCGAATTGAAAGATTCAGCTTTCGAATTGCTTTGGCAGGCACGAGATCGCCGCAGTATCTCGCGTTTGCTTGCCAATTCGATAACCCGAAAAAGCCCCGTCGCTATAAACGCCGAAGGCATAAGCGCACGCCAGCGCACCGCGCTGTTTGAATTCATCCTCTTGCCGCTTGCCAATGAAGTGCATGAACAGTTTCTGATCGGAATGATTGTCGCCTTGGGACAGCCGTTCTGGCTAGAGTCAGACTCTATCGTCGAAAGCCGCATAAGATCAATCACGACGCTGGATACAAGTCGGAGCCAGTATGCTGGCGGATCGCGATCATCGCCAAACCCGAAAGGCGCTATTCATACAATTATCGGCCAAAATACTGACCGCCTGCAATTGCTGGATGGCGGAAAATCCTCGCGACCACTTAAAACGCGCGCGAAACCATTACCGCCACATTAAGAATCATGGAATAGCTTGTCATCAAGGCTAAACGAATTCTGCCAGTTGGACGTGACGATGCAACCTACCCACGATGGCTCAAGTCCAAACCCTACCGCTACGACAAGGTATTATAGCGTTAAAGTGCAGCTCTATGGGCGTTTTATGCTCGAAGACCGCACGGAACATGTTTGCCAGATCAGCGAAATGTCGCCTGGCAATGTTGTCATCGGCACAGATATCATGGCCCATAATGGCGAGCGCATTATCGCTTATATAGACCATATTGGCCGTGTCGAAGGAACTGTCGAAAAGCTGGTTAGTGGGGGCTTTCTCCTGTCGCTCATCGTTTCTGACCGCAAGAAAAACAAGATAGCGGCGCAGCTGACATGGCTTGCAAACAAACATGAACTGGATACGCCTGAAGATCGCCGGCATCAGCGTGTCGCACCGCGCAACCCAATCACCACGCTATCCATGGCCGATGGTCGGCAATATCCCTGCCGTATTGTTGATCTATCCATATCGGGTGCAGCGGTGGAACTGCGCATGCGCCCTGCCCTGAACAGCCAGGTCATTCTCGGCACCATGAGGGGCCGTGTTGCCCGGCATTTTGACGAAGGCGTGGCAATCGAGTTTGCTTCGGTGCAAAGCCGCGACGCCATTGATGCGGCCTTTGAGAGTTAAAGCCAGTTTTTCTCTGACTTAGTTTTTCTTCACACGGCAGAAATATTTTTGGCGCGATTGCTGCGAGAGAACGGCATTTGTCTGGCATCTGTATGGAGCGCGTTAAGCCAATGGAAATAACGACATATTTATTTAAACCGATACTTAATTCTAATATTCTGCAACTTACTTAAATCTATACTTTGTTAAACTAAATAATAATAAACATTAATACATCGTAATTGCCTAATTCCTTTATTTTTTACTACCTAATTCGATCAGATTTACTCGCCATCGTTTCCGCTCAATCAAACTCTCTCTGCCATTGTCGCCTCAACCGGGGAGACGACGGTAATGATAAAAAAGACAATCCTATTTGGCGCTGCATTCCTTTTAATGTGCATCGCCGCCTATGCTGAGGCAGGCGCTTCGGCAATGATCATGAAGACCGGCGGTCGCACCTCGCAGCCGATTGGTCATTATGAATTCTGCCAGACATATCGCGGCGAATGCAGCGTCAAGAGTAGTAATGATACGCCGCTTAGCCTGACATCAAAGACATGGAATTTGCTGGTTCTGGTCAACAGTCAGGTAAACGCGCAGGTTCGCCCAGAGACGGACATGGATATCTGGGGTAAAGCAGAAGTATGGTCCTATCCGACAACAGTTGGGGACTGTGAGGATTATGTTCTCCTGAAGCGCAAGCTGCTGAATGAAGGCGGCATTCCGCTCAGCGATCTATTGATCACCGTCGTTCGGCAGATGAACGGCGAAGGTCACGCCGTGTTGACCGTGCGCACCGGCCAGGGCGATTACATTCTTGATAATCTCGAAGCCCGTATCAAGCCATGGAATGAAACGAACTATGATTACCTCAAGCGCCAATCAACGAAGAACACCGGCGCATGGGTTTCAATCAATGATGATCGCCAGGTGCTGGTCGGCAGTATCGAGCAATGAGTCCGGATCCATTGGCCGGTGCATTTACACCGGCTTGTTAAGCAATCTCCAGACCGCTCATGAAACGCTTCCCGTTTTCGACATAGTGAGCGGCAGAAAGCTTCAACTGTTCTACCGCTGCCTCGTCCAGCGTACGGACCACCCTGGCCGGTGATCCCACGATCAGGGAATTATCCGGAAATTCCTTGCGTTCGGTGACCAAAGCCCCCGCACCCACCAGAGAATTCTTGCCGATTTTTGCACCATTGAGAATAATCGCTCCAATACCGATCAGGGTATTTTCCCCAATAGTACAGCCATGCAGCATGGCGCGATGCCCGATGGTGCATCCGTCGCCGATTGTCAGCGGATATCCCAGATCGGTGTGCATGATCGTGTGTTCCTGCACATTCGTATTGCGACCAATGTGAATGAGCTCGTTATCCCCGCGCAATACAGCGCCGAACCAGATCCCGGCATTTTCACCTAGAAAAACTTTGCCGATAATCGTCGCATCAGGCGCTATCCAGTTTGACTTTCGGTGCTCAAATTGCGGTGCTTGGCCGTTAAGTGTATAAATCGGCATTTGGCGTCCTCCAGAATCACGCGGTTCATTGATACTCAATTAACCATAAATCAGCACATGAGCAGTTAGAATGTGCCGAAGGAAACCTTCGGGCCACATCATGCAGGCGACCACAGAGAAAATAGAGGCAATTTCGGCAAGCTTTCTCTTGCGAAAGGTCTTCTATGGCGTGGTCGCACTTGGCTTCTTGTCCCTATGTCTGGCTCTTGCCGGCTTTTTCCTTGGACACATAATTTCCCTTGGCGGCCATACGGAAGATCGTTCTGCGCAGCAAATCGTCATTGGCAATGACGTGCTCGAGATTCCCGCAAATATGATCCGGTTTGATAGGCAGCGGCGCGATGGCATAGCCGAGCGCGTTGACCTTTATCTGCACTGGCCGGAAATGCAGGGGTACGCCGTAGAATTTAAAAATGATTTCAATGGCGCGGGACCAGACAAGAAATTGATCTTCCTGACATTTGAGGCAAGGCAGGGATCGCAGGATATGCCGGGGCGTTATGGTCCCGTCTATCTTCCACTGACCGAAGGGCCCGGCGCTGCCGGTCCTGCCGGTTTAACGCTCCAACGCTTCAGGGGCGATAGCGGCTTCATCAATGAGGAGCTTCTCGTTGCACCGGATCACGGTGCGAAACCTTCATTTGTTGCGCGTTGTCTTGATGAACCGTCATCCCGCGATAATCTTGCATCCTGCCAAAGCGATATTTTCGTCGGCGGTGATTTGCAGCTGACCTATCGGTTTCCGAGAGAAATGCTTGAGGATTGGCCGCTTCTGGACAAAAAGATTGCAGAATTTGCGCGTGGCCACATCAAAAGTGTTGAGTGATGCTCGAGCACCACTCAACATAGTAAGAATGGGCTAAAGGTCCATTTCCAGGATTGCCATGGAGAAATTATAAGACAATTCGCCTTCGTCTTCATCCTTGTAGATCAGACCGAGGAACTCGTCGCCCAGATAAAGTTCTGCGGAATCATCTTTCCGCGGGCGAGCCTTCACTACCAATTCCGTGTTGCGGAATGTCCGCTTGAAGTAGCTGTCGAGTTTTTTCAGTTCTTCGGGTTTCACCTAAAATCTCCTGTCTTATTCGTCGAGTCAGAGCGGTTTGCCATGTGGCATGGCGCCCTGTAAAGGGTTGACTGCAATCGTTAGTGGTAAGAACCAGGCTTATTCGAAGTTGGTAACGAGCTGATCCATGGCGCGCGAAGGCTCCGAGCAGCCTGCTTCCCCGACAATACGGGCAGGCACACCAGCCACGGTCACATTATGCGGGACAGGCTTCAGAACGACCGAACCGGATGCCACCTTTGAGCAATGACCAATTTCGATATTGCCAAGAATATTGGCTCCTGCGCCAATCAGCACGCCATTACGAATTTTCGGATGACGGTCGCCGGTCTCTTTTCCCGTGCCGCCAAGGGTAACGCCCTGCAGGATTGAAACATTGTCTTCAATAACAGCCGTCATGCCCACAACGATGCCCGTTGCATGGTCGAAAAACACGCCCTGCCCCATGGGAACTGCGGGATGAATATCTGTCTGGAAAACTGAAGATGAGCGGCTTTGCAGATAAAGCGCAAAATCATGACGACCCTCATGCCACAACCAGTGCGCAAGACGATGGGTCTGGATAGCCTGAAACCCCTTGAAATAAAGGATGGGCTCCATAAACCGCGTGCATGCCGGATCGCGGTCATAAACAGCCTGTATGTCGACGCGTAAAATCTGCGACCAGGAAGGATTGGCGTCGAGCATGGCTGTAAACGTCTGGCGCAGCAGTTCCGACTCCACATCCGGGTGGTCGAGGCGCTGGGAAATACGATGTATAACCGCCTGTTCCAGCGACTGATGGTTCAGGATGGTAGTGTAAAGAAATGTCGCAAGCAGCGGCTCATTGCGCACGACCTCTTCTGCCTCGGCCCGGATCGCATGCCAGATCGGGTCGATCTGTTTGATCGATCCGGTCATCTTTATAGGAAGGCTTGCTGACATTTTCTAGCTCCAGGCATTCAGCCGAATTTTATACTCTGCAACGGATTATACGGCAAAAGTGGTTTCTTGACACCTCAAAATCCAGTGCCGCAAGCGCAAGAAATTTTGAAGATACCATTCATCTGCCTGATGCTGATCAATGCCAGCATCGCCATGGGTAAGTTAAACTGTGCTTTTTCGCAAGGAATGAAGCATTTCCGGATCGCAAATCACACAGTAATGGGATTACGCTTCAGAAACTCCAGCACCGCCTCTTTAAAGACCTTGTCGCCTACTGCCAGCATATGGTCACGGTTCGGAATATCGATTGCTTCACCTTGGGGCATCAGCTCTGCAAGCTTTTGCGCGCTGCCGCCAATATCGTCCTTGGTGCCGACAGCTACAAGCGTCGGCTGCTTGATGCGCGCCATGTTTTCTGCGCTAATCTCTTCCTTGGAGGTGATGACGCACGCAGCCAGCGCGATCTTATCGCTCTTGGTCTTGTCGGCAAACATCCTGAACATTTTGCCGCGTGGATGAGTAATTGCATCAGGGTCGTCTGCCAGAAGAGCCTCGGCTATCGGCGACCAGTCCCCGGCACCTTCGACCATGCCAATACCAAGGCCGCCAAACACCAGATCATGCACGCGATCCGGATGCTCAAGGGCAAGAAAAGCACTGATACGTGCGCCCATGGAGTAACCCATGACATGAGCCGACTTTATACCGAGATGATCGAGTAGCGCCGCAGCATCCCCAGCCATGCGGGTTGGTGTGTAAACTGACTTGTCATGTGGCTTATCGGAATTGCCGTGACCACGATTGTCGATAGCAATTGTCCGGTATCCCGATGCGGTCAAAGTGGAAATCCAGCCCGGCTGAATCCAATTGTATAATGACGACGATGCAAAGCCGTGAATAAGCAGGATCGGTTCGCCCTCGCCTTCATCAATATAGGCAAGTTTTAAGCCGTCATTTTCAAAGAATTGCATTTTTCCGTCCGTTATTTGGCTGCAATTGCGGGATGCCGCACCTTATCGCCAACTCTTAAACCGAGACGCTGCACGGTTCCAGCCTTTACCTCAACAACAAATTTCACCGGACCGCCGGACGAAATCACATCACGCGAAAACGGCACGGCGTTCTGATGGATTGCAGTAATGCGCCCGCCATGATCGAGAAACAGCATATCCAAGGCCGACGGCGTATTTTCCATCCACATGGAGATCAGCCTGGCCTGGTCAAAAACAAACAGCATCGCGCTATTGTCTTTAAGGTCCGTGCGGAACATCAATCCGCGCTGACGTTCCTCCTCATTATCGGCGATTTCGACCGTGAAAGGCACATCGCCCTTGGCCGTATTAATGGTCAGCGCAACAGGATCGATGGGCAAATGCATGGGCATCTGCTGTGCCAGCACCGGAAAAGCGGAAATCAAGCAGAATATGACGGCGGCCAGAGATAATCTCAGACGATTCATCAACTGATCTTCAGTGGGAGACCGGCATCTGCGTGCCGATATCAGGATGAATTTCCGAAGCCATAAGACCTTTTTCGCCATTGCCGAAACGAATAAGGACGACCTGTCCGGGCCGCAGTTCAGTGAGACCGAAATGACGCAGCGTTTCCATGTGAACGAAAATGTCTTCCGTACCCTCGCCCCGCGTTAGAAACCCGAAGCCTTTCGTGCGATTGAACCACTTGACGAGAACCCGTTCAAGCCCGCTCGAAGGCGTTACCGTGACATGGGTACGCACTGGCGGTAACTCGGTCGGATGCACCGCAGTCGAATTGTCCATCGACTTTACGCGGAAGCACTGCATACCACGCTCGCCCTGCTTGACCTCGCAAACAACGCGCGCACCCTCCAGCGCGGTCTGGAAGCCATCGCGGCGCAGGCAGGTTACATGGAGCAGAATGTCGGGAAGATCAGAATTGTCGGGAACTATGAAACCATATCCCTTGGCAACGTCGAACCATTTTATCGAGCCTGAAATCTCGACAAGATCAAGACTGTCGCTTGCGCCTTGGTCGTTATGAGAGATCTGGGTCGATACTGTTCTGTCTGACATGAAGCGATCCCCTCCTCTCCATAAACTAAACACTGATTCTCTTGTTGAAGAATAACACCGGTCCGATAGCGGAGAGCAAGCATCATCTTGATGTTTTCTTTCAAACTATAACCAAAACCCGTGTTTATCCTCAATCAGTCTCGTCAAATTAGCTCCCAGATTTGTTTGCGTAAGCAATTAGTGTTATCGATATTGCCAGTCACTTGCCCTTGCTGGCGAGCAGACGTTGCTATTTCAATCCCATGAAAAGAATTCAAAGGCAAAAGATGCGTTATCTTCACACTATGGTTCGCGTTCGCGACATCGATGAATCGCTGGATTTTTACTGCAACAAGTTCGGCTTGAAAGAGGTTCGCCGCACGGAAAACGAAAAAGGCCGGTTTACATTGATCTTCCTGGCCGCGTCGGAAGATGAAACCCGTTCTGCCGCTGAACGTGCTCCCGAGCTTGAATTGACCTATAATTGGGATCCTGAAGAATATACGGGCGGACGCAATTTCGGTCACCTCGCCTATGTCGTGGATGACATTTATAAAACTTGTCAGGATTTGTCAGACAAAGGCGTCGTGATCAACCGGCCTCCCCGCGATGGCAATATGGCGTTCATTCGCTCGCCCGATGGCATCTCTATTGAGCTTATCCAAAAGGGGTCTGCACTGGCGCCACAGGAACCATGGCTATCCATGCCAAACACCGGCTCCTGGTAATCTGCACTACTACACAATACATCGCCTGCCCGGTCGTTCGGGGCAGGCGAAAACCGCAACCCGGCTAAATTCAATCCCCGGCATCTTCCAAGCCTTGACGTCTCCTGTTATCAGAAATGGTCAATGTGGAGGAACGCTATGAAGGATGTGCTTATCGAGCTTGAGCGTCGCAGGACCCTTGCGCGCGAAGGTGGCGGAAAGGCCCGTATCGAAGCGCAACACAAGCGCGGCAAACTCACAGCGCGTGAACGTATCGATATTTTCCTCGATGAAGGCTCTTTTGAAGAGTTTGACACATTCGTCGAACACCGCTCCACTGATTTTGGTATGCAGGACACCAAATTTGCTGGCGACGGTGTTGTTACCGGCTGGGGCACCATCAATGGCCGGACTGTCTTTGTCTTCGCCAAGGATTTCACCGTGTTCGGCGGCTCACTCTCTGAAGCCCACGCGGAGAAAGTTCAAAAGATCCAGGATATGGCATTGCGCAATCGCGCGCCGGTCATCGGGCTTTACGATGCGGGCGGTGCACGCATTCAAGAAGGCGTTGCCGCGCTGGGCGGTTATGCGGAAATTTTCCAGCGCAATGTACTGGCCTCCGGCGTCATTCCGCAAATCTCGGTGATTATGGGTCCCTGCGCGGGCGGCGATGTTTATTCGCCAGCCATGACCGATTTCATCTTCATGGTCCGCGACACTTCATACATGTTCGTCACAGGGCCGGACGTTGTGAAAACCGTCACCAATGAAACTGTGACGTCAGAACAGCTTGGCGGAGCATCAATCCACACGACCAAATCATCTATCGCCGATGGCGCTTATGACAATGACGTGGCGGCACTGCTTCAGATGCGCCGTCTGATCGATTTTCTCCCGGCTTCGAACACTGCCGAACTGCCTCAAATCGAATGCTATCAGCCAACAGACGAAATGGATTACTCATTGGATCGTCTGGTGCCCGATAATGCGAACAAGCCCTATGACATCAAGGAACTGGTTCGCAAAACTGTCGATGAGGCTGACTTCTTTGAAATTCAGGAAAGTTTTGCCAAAAACATCGTGGTCGGCTTCGGCCGTATCGAAGGTCGCACCGTCGGCATCGTCGGCAATCAACCAATGGTTCTGGCCGGCGTTCTCGATAGCGATGCGTCGCGCAAGGCCGCGAGGTTCGTCCGGTTCTGCGACTGTTTCAACATTCCGATCGTAACCTTTGTCGATGTACCGGGCTTTCTTCCGGGCACCGCGCAGGAATATGGCGGGCTTATCAAGCATGGCGCCAAACTGCTTTTTGCCTATGCGGAAGCAACGGTTCCTAAAATCACGCTCATTACCCGCAAGGCCTATGGCGGCGCCTATGATGTGATGGCCTCCAAACATCTGCGCGGCGACCTCAATTACGCCTGGCCATCCGCCCAGATTGCCGTCATGGGCGCAAAAGGCGCTGTCGAGATCATTTACCGGAAAGACATTGGTGATGCCGAGAAAATCGCCGAGCACACCAAGCGTTATGAGGATCGCTTCCTGTCACCGTTCGTCGCTGCCGAGCGCGGCTATGTTGACGAGGTGATTATGCCCCATTCCACTCGTAAGCGGATTTCACGGGCATTGCGCATGCTGCGCAATAAGGATCTCGAAAATCCCTGGAAGAAGCACGATAATATTCCGCTCTAATAATACCGAGCAGAACCACACAATAAAAAGGCTCCCATGGGGAGCCTTCGATGCCGTTTATGAAACTTCAAAATTACCTGCGGAAGCTGAAGCCGCCGCTTGAGTCACGTAAAATCTGGGAAATTGTACGCTTGTCACATGGCTCGCTTAGTTTCGCCGCAGCTTTTACCAGCGCAGGCTTAACTTTGGCCACTTGTGCAATCTTAAGTGCATTTGTTCCAATTGTTGACGATGTATCTTTATTTATTGTTATCATTCTTTGATACCTCCATTAAAAATACTCTCAGCGAGAGTAATCCTCTACCGGCATACAGTTTATATTCCGTTGCATAGTGAACTTCTAGAGAAACTAAACCGATTTAACAAATCACTATTTGTATCCAATTTTGACTTGTATTTGAATAAACCGATCCCGAGGTAAAAGGTTCCGCTGAGCCCAGAAAAACGCCTGCGACGTCGGCATCCGCGCTTTCGCCTGCTATCGGTGGACCTGACCCGAAAAATGTCAAAAAATGACGCTTAACTGGCTTCTACATCATGAGGAAAGCGAGACCGCGCATGACACAACCACAAGAGATCGTTCAGGCTTCGAAACAATTTCAAGATTGGTTGGCTGCGCTCAAAGCGAAATCCATGTTTTCGACCCACAATCAGAGCTTTGCGAGCATGCGCGGCGTTATGCATGGTTTGCGCCGCCACATGGACACGGACCAGATACTGACATTTGCGGACGCGCTGCCGCCTTTGCCGCGCGGCCTATTTCTAGAAGGATGGCGGCCCGCTCTTGCGCTTCCTTTGCAGTCTGAAGCGCAACTTGCCAAAGAAGTCTATGATAATCTCACGGCGCATCACAGCCCGCCCGAGACCATTGTCAGCGATGTGCTCGCCACTATCGCCCAGCATCTCGATCCGCATAATGCCAAGATGGCAGGTGAGCAGTTGCCAACTGCGCTAAAGCCGATCTGGTCAAAACATCGACAAGATCTCTAGCTGCTTTTTACGCCAACCTTGTTTTGGATGTCTTCGGCGGTTTCTTTGACGAAGAAGGTAAGTCCTTCCGTGATTGTCACGATATGAGTCCCCGTCCCATAGGGATTGAACGAAACAACATGGTCGAAATTCAGCGTGATGTGATCGCCATTAACGTCTGTGAGTTTGATCCACATGGCCATACCTCCCTGTATAGGACCAAGGAAGCAGGATTCTCTCAATGAAGCAATAATTTACCAGAGATTCCTTCCGTCAATATGATCTACCCTTAACGACGCAATATCAAAATCATCGAAGAGCCGGACATTCACGCTGACGCGCAGATTCTCAAAATCCGGTTTGAAATCCACCCAGTTGGGTACTTCCGAAAAAGTACCGCAGCCGCAAACATTGCAATGATGATGCTTGTTCATGCCGTTGCGGGAATAAATGGCATCGGCTTCCGGCTTCACCGAAATTTTCACTTGGTCGGGTGTGTAATAAGCCCAGAGCGCACCCCGCTTGGTGCAGAAAGTGCAATTGCACACCGTGACCGACTCCGGCGCTTCGCTGATTTCGAGCTTGATTGCACCGCAATGACAACTGGCAAAAATGGCCATAATTTCCTCCCGTTTGAACATGTCTCCTGGAATCGATATAGCACATCCACTGACAACCTCATGTCAGCAGGCTTTGTGCTCATTCGTTCTTATCGCGAGTGATTTTGCCCTAAACCACTTGCCCTGACACCCAGCCGGAAGACCATGCCCATTGGAAATTATATCCACCCAGCCAACCGGTTACATCGACAACCTCACCTATGAAATAAAGACCTTTCGCTGACTTTGCTTCCATAGTTTTCTGGTCCAGGCCATCCGTATCGACACCGCCAAGTGTCACTTCGGCAGTCCGGTAGCCCTCCGAACCTGCAGGTTTCACCTGCCATTCATTCACCGCTTTTTCGACCGCCCGCAATTGTTTATCGGTCAGGTCAGCCAGATGCCGGTCAATGCCGCTATTTTCCGCAATCAACTGCGCCAGACGCTTCGGCAGAAGCTCACTTAGGGCTGTTTGCAATGCCTGTCGGCCATTGCGGACTCGCGCTACGCGCAAAGCATCAAACACTTTCACACCGGGCAACATGGCAACGCTGATCGTATCGCCTTCCCGCCAATAAGAAGAAATCTGCAATATGGATGGACCACTCAATCCGCGATGGGTGAAGAGCATTGCCTCTGCAAATTTTGTCTTGCCGTGGCTTACCACTGCATCGACCGAAATACCCGATAGCGGTTTCAACGGAGCAAGTGTGTTTTCGTCAAAGGTAAGCGGAACCAGTGCAGGACGTGTGTCTGTAATTTTCATGCCGAACTGCCGGGCGATATCATAGCCGAAGCCGGTTGCACCCATTTTCGGAATGGATTTCCCACCGCACGCGACGACCAGTGACGTGCATCTCACCTTGTCTCCGGCCAGATCAACCAGATACCTATTATCTTCTCTTACGATGGAATCGATCGTAGTGCGCAACCGTAACTCGACCCCGGCCTGCCTCATTTCTGTTACCAGCATATCGATGATCTGCTTGGCTGAACCATCGCAGAAAAGCTGACCGAGGGTCTTTTCGTGCCAGGCAATACCGTATTTGTTTACCAGAGCGAGGAAATCGCGCTGCGTATAGCGGCGCAAAGCCGAGATACAGAAATGCGGGTTTTTGCTGATGTAGTTTTGCGGCGCCGCGTTAATATTGGTGAAGTTGCAGCGGCCGCCACCGGATATGCGTATTTTGTCGCCTGGTGTTGCGGCATGATCGATGATCAGCACGGAACGTCCACGCTTGCCCGCCTCAATAGCGCACATCATGCCAGCCGCGCCTGCGCCTATGATGAGAACGTCAACTTGTTTTATCATGGCGCAGGCAATAATTGTTCAGTTCGACCAGCCAGCCAATAGGCCAGCAGCCCTGCCCATTCGCGCGCAGCAATCGCCATATTCTGCAATGAATCCTGTGGGTTGTCTTCTGCAAGTCCAATGGTTTCGGCACCAGATGCGCGATAATCCGCTGGCCATGGCACCACGTCAAACCCCGCTTTGCGAAACAGGCCGATCGAACGCGGCATATGGAATGCCGAGGTGATGAGCAGCCAGGTTTCGCCCGGCTTCGCGTCCACTATCTGCTTTGTGAATAGTGCATTTTCGTAAGTGTTGCGCGACTTGCTTTCGAGAATGAGGCGCTCTGGTGCTACGCCAAGAGCTGTCAGCAGGCGCGGCGCGGTCACGCCATCGGCTTCGCCATCCAAAAGCAATGTGCCTGTTCCACCCGTAACGACAACCTTCGCTTCCGGATGTTTGCGCGCCAAAATGGCAGCCTCGACAAAGCGGTCGCCACTGGCATTGAGTTCATAGCCGCCGCGCACCAGATTTACACCGCCTTCAAAGCCGCCGCCAAGAACGATTATGCCATCCACCTTTGCCGGAAGTGCGTCTGGGCGTTGGAAACGATCCTCCAACGGATTGATCATTAAAGCACCAAGCGTCGTCCACGCGCCAAGTCCCAGAACAAGAAATGCGATAGCAGCCGTTGCCATTGCCAGACGCCGCCAGCGCCAGATGAGCAGCAGGAAAGTCAATCCCATGAAAATGATAGCGAAGTTCAGCGGTTGGGCGAAAAACCAGAAGACCTTTGAAAGCACGAAAAACACTATTTGAGCTCCGCCAGCATCTGCACTTTGTCAATTTCACGTTCAAGACTTGTAGACCATTCCGGTCCTTGTTCGACAATATTGAAGCCTTCGCGCTGATAGAGTCTGATTGCGCCGATATTGCGGGCATGCGTGCTGATGCGCGCCTTCAAGTACCCCGCATGTCGAATTGCCGCCATCATTTCACGCAGCAGCGACGATCCGACCCCTTGCCCCTGCACGGCTGGGTCCACCCAAAGATCGGAAATATAGTCGTTATTTTCTTCCCGAGCGCCCCAGCCAAGCAGCGTCTGCTCCAATTGAGCCACCAGCACCGTATTGTAAGAGCTTCGTGCGAATTCCCTGAAAGCCTTTTCGACATGCATGCGCATGCCGGGCAGTTCCGGTTCAAACGAAAAGATATTTGATGCCCAAGCGCTGGAGCCGACAGCAGCGATTGCTGTTATGTCAGCTTCTGTGGCGCGCCTGATTACCACCATTTCGGCGCGTTGAACTTGCCTGCCGCCTGTTCAATTACATAAGCGGTCTGAAACAGAGTTTCTTCGTCGAATGGACGGCCGATCAGCTGGAGACCGAGCGGCAGTCCGCGGCTGTCCAGCCCGGCAGGAACGGCGATACCCGGCAAGCCCGCCATGTTCACGGTCACGGTGAAAATATCATTGAGATACATTTTCACCGGGTCGGAATTCATTTCCTGATCAGCGATGCCGAAAGCAGCAGAAGGCGTAGCTGGCGTAAGGATAGCATCGACACCTGCATGGAAGGCGTCTTCGAAATCCTTCTTGATCAGTGTGCGAACCTTCTGAGCCTGCAAATAATAGGCATCGTAATAGCCAGCCGAAAGCACATAGGTGCCAATCATGATACGGCGCTTCACCTCTTCACCAAATCCCTTGGCGCGGGTGTTTTCGTACATGTCGACAATGTCCTTGCCAGGAACGCGCAGGCCATAGCGAACGCCGTCATAGCGCGCCAGATTTGACGATGCCTCGGCAGGCGCAACAATATAATAGGCCGGCAGTGCATATTTCGTATGCGGCAGCGAAATATCGACAATGGTTGCCCCTGCATCCTTCAGCCAGCTAATGCCCTGCTGCCAAAGCTTTTCGATCTCTTCCGGCATGCCGTCAACGCGGTATTCCTTGGGAATGCCGATCTTTATGCCCGCAAGCGGCTTGCCGATAACCGCCTCATAGTCAGGCACCGCAATATCGACCGAGGTTGTATCCTTGGCATCGACGGAAGCCATGGACCTCAACAGGATCGCGGCATCGCGCACATCGCGTGCAATTGGCCCCGCCTGATCCAGCGACGATGCAAACGCGACAATGCCCCATCGTGAGCAACGGCCATAGGTAGGCTTGATTCCGACCGTGCCGGTAAAAGCCGCAGGCTGACGGATTGAACCGCCCGTATCGGTTGCGGTCGCTCCTGCGCAAAGCCGTGCGGCGACAGCTGCTGCAGAGCCGCCCGATGATCCACCCGGAACGAGATCAACATTGGAGCCTTTTGCGCGCCAAGGGTTTTTCACTGGCCCGTAATAGGAACTCTCATTGGATGAGCCCATTGCGAACTCGTCCATGTTGAGCTTGCCGAGCATCACCGCGCCGTCAGCCCATAAATTTGCTGTCACAGTGGATTCATAATGCGGCTTGAACCCATCCAGAATATGCGATGCGGCCTGCGTATGGACACCTTCCGTACCGAATAGATCCTTGATGCCAAGTGGAATGCCTTCCAGCGCGCCGCCATTGCCAGCCGCCAGCCGTGCATCGGATGCCTTCGCCATTTCCAGCGCCTTCTCAGGCGTGGTGACGATATAGGCGTTCAGCGCCTCATTTGCGTTCTCGATTGCCTGAAGATAGGCGCCAGTAAGCTCCGTGGCGGTAATCGCCTTGGCTTTCAGCTGGTCGCGCGCCTCGGCAATGGTGAGAGCGGTCAGATCGGTCATCTTAAAGTCCTTATTGAGCAACTGCTAAAGCGAGCCGCTTTTCGTAAAATGCACTATATTCGGAATCCGGATAGTCAAGCAGCACACCGCAGCGGGTAAATCCGGAGCGTTCATAAAGTCGCCAGGCCGGTTCAAAGCCCGGTGTAGTGCCCGTCTCCAGAACGAGGCGATTCATGCCCTTTTCATTGGCCAGCGCCGTAATTGCATCGAGCAAAGCAGAACCAATGCGCTGTCCGCGCACGGTGGGCCGGGTGAACATGCGTTTCACCTCACCAATTCCATCATCATGTTCTTTGAGTGCGCCGCAGCCGATAGCCTTGCCTGTTTCATCGCGAGCTACAAAAACAGTCGTGTCTTCATCTGCCATCTGCTCGACAGTCATTTTGAACTGGAATTCCAGCGGTGAAAGCGGCGAAAGGTGATCATTGAGATCGCTTACCAGCGAGCGCACATCGTCCTGCAAGGGTGTTTCTATCGCAATGGAAACAGCCATGGTTCAATTACTCCACGACTTTTGGCACAACAAAGAAATTTTCTTCGGTTGTCGGGGCATTGGCGACGATATCTGCAACCTTGTCGCCATCGGTGACAACGTCCTGGCGCTTCTTCATCGCCATGGGGGTTACCGACGTCATCGGCTCCACGCCTTCGACATTCACTTCGTTCAACTGTTCCACGAAACCAAGGATCGCATTCAATTGGCCGGTCATCCGGGAAACATCATCCTCGGTGACCGCGATGCGGGCAAGATTCGCAACGCGTTTTACAGTGGCAGTATCGACGGACATAGGGATTCCTGAATTCAGATTTTGATGTTGAAGCTATAGTGTCCGTTACGCCCAAGCGCAACGGACAACAACAGATAAGCGTTACTGCGCCGCGTCTGGCGCAACTTCCTGCTGCTCGCTATCCAGCGGGGCATCTTCAGTGTCCAAGGCATCATCATCCGATGCAGCGGCACCGTCGTCTGTCGCAGTTGTATCATCATCGGGAGCAATCCCGAAGATGGAACTGTCAAACAGCGGCTTTCCAGCGGCATCGGGACCTTTGACGGCATTGCCGTTAACCTGGATCGATCCATCGCTTTTCTGGTCGACAATCCACTGAATGCGGCCATCGGGCAGCTCATTGCCAAAGTCTTTGGCCAGTTTGACGAAGACGATGTAGTTCTTGATCTCAGGCTCTTCTTCTGATGCCTTGTTCAGCCGGTCGACCAGCTTGTCAAACCCTGCCATTTCCCAAGTTGTCCGGCTCTGCGGCTTTAGCGTGGCAAATGTGACCTCGCCTTCGACGGTAAGTTCAGCATCTACGGTTCTCACAAGGCTTTTCGAGATCGTGACCTTTGGCGGATTGAGCATGAAGGCGGTGCCCATTTCCTCGGCAAACGCATCCGAAATCGGCTTCTCCTTGTTCAGATCCATCTCCTTGATCCCGCCACGCACCACCGTATCGAGATCAAGCCCTGCGGCGCCGAAAGAAAGCTCCACATCGGTTGGAAGGAAAGGAATGGTCCAGTCAGGAATTGGCAGAGGCGGATACTGAAGTCCATTTGTGCGCACTGCGTAATTATAGGCGCCGCTTTTGCTGATGCCGTCGAAGTTCACCTCCTGAGAAATGTTCTTCGTTACGAATGGGCCGATCGGGGTGTCGACGCTCATATCCGAGAACCGATATGAGCCAGCCAATTTTTCCCAAAGCGGCAAAGCGGCAAGCAATTTTGTTTTCAACTCGGCTTGTTCAGCGTCGCTAAGCTTCGTCTTTTCTTCCGGTGTTTTTGCAAAGTCGTCGGAATGGGCGACGAAAAACGCCCAAAGATCCAGAATCTCAACATTCCTCACACCGCTGCCTTTTGCGTCGACACCAAGGTTGGCAGCACTGATACCCACCTTCATAAACTCTTCCGGTGCTGTCGGGACGGCTGGTTTGGCTTCACCATCCGTCACTGTCTCTTCAACTGCCGGGTCAGATTTGAATGAAATCGTTTCCTTGAAGTTCTCGGCTGTCTGGACTTGTGTGAAGTCCACTCCTCCCGACGCGCCAGCAGATGCAGCCATTTCAGCCTTTGCCTTGCCGGCAGTGGCTTCCATTTCCTGCGTCGACGATGACGAACTCATTTTAAAGCCGTCATACGTGGAAGTAGCCTTGGAGAAAGTGCCGATTTTCGGATCAAAGACGCCGCGAAGGTCCATATTGTCGATAGACCACTTGAAGCTTTCCTTGCCGGTTGGCGCATTTATCTCGACAGAACCGTTCACGGTAGTTTTCGACGAAACGTCCCACGAGCCGTCAGCCAGCGGCTTGGTCAAAAAGCTATATTCGCCGAAGTCACCTTTGAAGAGGTCCTGCTTCGGCAAAATCTCCAACAGCTTGGCTGTGCTGAAGGTGATTTTGTAGCTGTCTCCTTCCGGCTTGACACTCAGAACCTTCTTCTCAAGAGCGGTTTTGCCAAAATATTTCGACAAGGTAGCTGACAGCTCTTTTGCCCCATTGGCATCGACCGTTTGCGCACTGGCAGGTGTTAGCGCCAGCAGAGAACAGGAAATCAGCAGCAATTTACGCAAGATATTCTCCAAAGCTCGGTTATCTGACGATAGGGTCAACAACCCTAGCGATCATCTTTTGCAACGGCTCTAACAAACTCAAATCAAACAGTAAAATGCTTATTTGGTTCGGCGACGATTACTTCGCTCGTACCACCTTCCATTCCGGCAACAAACTTATCGGCCGTCTGATCTATTATCGGAAAGGAAGCATAGTGACAGGGTATGACCTTGCCAAACTTGAAGTAGCGCCGCGAAGCAAGCGCTGCTACCGCACCGCCCATGGTGAAGCGGTCTCCAATCGGCACAATACCGATTTCCGGCTGGTGCAGCTCATTGATCAAGGCCATGTCGGAAAAGATATCCGTATCGCCCATATGATAGAGCGTAGGTTCATCGTCAAAATGCAGCACCACGCCATTTGCATTGCCGAGTGAATGCGAAACGCCATCCTCGGTCATTTGCGCAGATGAGTGCAGCGCATTGACGTAAGTCACTGTAAATCCGTCATAAGAAACGGTTCCACCTGTATTTGTCGGATCGACGCGCGCCACGCCTTTCGAGCCGAGCCATGTCACAAGATCAGCATTGCCGGTCACCAGCGCACCTGTATCCTTGGATATATCAACAGTATCGCCCACATGGTCGCCATGGCCATGTGTGAGGATAATGTGATTGGCGCCCTTGGTTACATCCTTGAAGTCCACGCCCTTGGCGCCGGGATTCCCATTCAGAAACGGATCAATGAGGATGATGTTCTTCGCAGTTTCGATACGGAAACCGGATTGTCCCAGCCAGATAATTTTCATTGTTCAGAATCCTTCATCATTTAGGTCAGGCCTCGCCAGAGGCGTCTAATAGCGTTATGTGAACAGATTAAACCGATCAGACAACCGCAGGAAGCAAACAGTTTGACAATTTTGGCGATTGAGCAGTTGGAAGAGCATGTTGCGGACGGTAAGACTGTTGCTGGTCTTGATCTTGGCACAAAGACGATTGGTATCGCCATATCAGATCGTGGCTTTTCCTTTGCCAACCCGCGTCCGGTTCTCAGGCGCAGCAAGTTCACCCATGATGCGCAAGACCTGCTGAAGGCGCTCGCCGCAGACAATGTCGGGGCAATTATCATCGGACTGCCGGTTAATATGGATGGTAGCGAAGGACCGCGTGTCCAGGCCACCCGCGCCTTCGTCCGCAATATGGAGAAACTTACCGATCTGCCATTTGTCTATTGGGATGAACGCCTATCCACTGTTGCAGCGGAACGCGCTCTCATCGGCATGGATGTTTCAAGGCAAAAACGGGCGGAGCGGATTGATTCCGCCGCCGCCGCCTTCATTCTGCAAGGCGCATTGGACCGCCTGCAAGGCCTGCGTCAGGAAGCTGATGCAGTCGGCAATTCTTCAGAATAACGCGCACGCTCTGCGCGCCATGCCTTGACCCATGCGATAATCTTGCGGCGACGCCGGAAGGCGATCAGCAATAGAACCAATCCTGTGTCGAAAACACATGCTCTGGCGACCAGCGGAGGAATGCTCTCAGGCGCTATTCCGAGGATGTTGCCGTAGATCATGAAGACCTGATCATGCAACTCACGGCTGAAAAAATGCATGCCCATGTTGAGATCGTAATAAGACAGAAAATACCATCCCCACAAGAAAACCAGCGGTCCGCCCCAGAAAATCAGGAAATTGCGCATTCAATGCTCCTCGAAGGGCTTGCATGGTTCATTGGCTAACCCTCGGTTTTTATGAAGGCTTTTCGACTCAGAGTGATATCTGTTAAGACGTTAGCCGCAACGTAAACCGTTTGTTAAGGTTAATTTAAGAAAATTTAATTCAAATTGAAGGAATTAGCGAGGGCCCTATCCGAGCCTTCGGCAAATTTTTTCAGCTATTTTAGGAAAATTTGACTCAAATGCCACGCAAGCGGTGGCAAGATGGCCGCCGGTCGGCATCTCTGCTACTCGAATCAGCCTGCAGATGGATAGAGTGAATTAACAATATTGGCGGCGTTATGCCGGGCGTCCAGCATGCCGTAAGTCGTGCGCCATTGGCCACCAAGGCGCGTTTCAATAAAGGCGTCTGCAATATCTTCGGACTGAAGATAGCGCAATTCCGCTCCTGCCGCAGCCAATGCCAATTGCTCAGTCAGGATGCGTGCCGCACCTTCATCATTTTCAGCAACGCGCATGGCGGCGCGGAGCACTTCCACCGTCCCCTGCCCACCACGGCCAAGCTGAGAGCCGATCCAGTTCAGCACTTCGTCGAAAAGTTGCGGTCCGCGCTTCAATACGCGAAGCACATCCAGCGCCATGACATTGCCGGAGCCTTCCCAAATCGCATTGACCGGCGCTTCACGATAAAACCGCGCCAGATTGCCTTCTTCGATGTAACCATTTCCGCCAAGGCATTCCATTGCCTCATAGAGCATTGCCGGGGCAATTTTGGCCACCCAATATTTAACGACAGGGGTCATGACGCGCGCGAATGCCGCCTCGCCGCGATCTCTGGCTGCATTATCAAATGCCCGTGCCAGACGCAGTGTCAGTGCTGTTGCGGCAGCAGAATCCAGCGCCATGTCCGCCAGAACGCGCAGCATTAAAGGTTTGTCTATCAGCGGACCGCCAAAAACGACACGGTGTCTGGCGTGATGCACTGCCTCGGCCAGGCCCGCCCTCATCAAACCAGCTGAAGCAATGGAGCAATCGAGCCGTGTCAACGTCACCATATCGATGATGGTTTTAACGCCATCACCAGGATTGCCGACCATCTGGCCAAGCGCATTCTCAAATTCCACCTCCGATGAGGCATTCGAGCGATTGCCGAGCTTGTCTTTCAACCGCTGGAATCGAAAGCCATTGGACGAGCCATCAGGCAGTATGCGCGGCACCAGAAAGCACGACAGACCTTCGCGGGCTTGCGCCAATACCAAAAATGCATCTGACATTGGCGCGGACATGAACCATTTATGCCCGGTCAGACGATAAAAGCCGCTGCCAGCGGGCTCCGCTTTGGTTGTATTCGTGTTGACGTCTGTTCCGCCCTGCTTTTCCGTCATGCCCATGCCAAGCGTCAGGCCTGTTTTCTTCGCGGGCGATTTATTACTGGAATCATATTTGCGCGGCAGGATCAGCGGCGACCATTCGCGGTAGAGATGAGGCGCAGCCATGAGCGCTGCCAGTGAAGCGCTTGTCATCGTCAATGGGCAAAGATGCCCGCATTCCAGTTGCGACGTCAGATAGAAACGGCTTGCGCGCGACTGATGCCGCAAACCGGATTCCGCCTTGCCATCTTCCCAGATCGAAGAATGCAGTCCTTGCCCGACAGACCGCCGCATGAGCGCATGGTATGCTGGATGATACTCAACCACATCAGACCGAAAGCCCTGGCGATCATGGGTGCGCAGACGAGGTGCTTCCGTATTGGCGAGCCTTGCCAGATCCAACGCATCCGCCGACAGCACAAAACGACCGCTCTGTTCCAGCTCGTCACGTACGCTTTTCGGGAACCGCTTGGTGATCTGCATCAGCAATGGATCACCCAGATAAGCGTTTTGCCCGGTCATTGGTGGTGTCTGGTTAAGAACGTCGTGGGTTTTCAAGAAACTGTCCTGATTCAAATTCGCTTTTCTTTTATATGGAGCGAACATTCTGACAAGCGGTTAATATATGGACTCTTCGATGATAGTCGATATTCATCATACTTATGCTAAGTCCGTTCCGGCTTTTCAAAATTTTTATTGGGGAGCGATGGACAATGACGCATGGCAGCGCTTGCAGCCGTGAACTATCGCGCTTATAGGGGGGACTTGATATGACATCAAAAACATCTCCTTTGCTTTTCCCCCATCGCCACTTGCTTGGCATCAAGGGCCTTTCCCCGCAAGATATCATCCATCTTCTCGATCTCGCCGACAGCGAAGTCGCCGTTTCGCGGCAATCGGAAAAGAAAAAGAGCGTCCTGCGGGGCCGCACACAGATCAATCTGTTCTTTGAAGCATCCACCCGCACGCAATCATCCTTTGAGCTTGCGGGCAAACGCCTTGGCGCTGATGTGATGAACATGTCGGTCGGCAATTCGTCGGTGAAAAAGGGCGAAACGCTAATTGATACAGCGATGACGCTCAATGCGATGCGCCCCGACATTCTTATCATCCGTCATGCGTCTGCCGGTGCCGCGGCGCTCCTTGCCCAAAAGGTAGGCTGCTCGGTGGTCAATGCCGGCGACGGCGCCCATGAACACCCGACGCAAGCCCTACTTGATGCGCTGACTATTCGCCGCGCCAAGGGCAAGGTCGCACGGTTGACGGTGGCGATCTGCGGTGACGTTCTTCATTCCCGGGTGGCGAGATCGAATATCATCCTGCTAAATGCGCTGGGTGCGCGGGTGCGCGTGATTGCGCCGTCCACCCTCTTGCCTGCCGGCATTGCCCATATGGGTGCAGAGGTCTTCCACAGCATGGAAGAAGGCCTGAAGGATGTGGACGTTATCATGATGCTGCGTTTGCAGCGCGAGCGTATGGCCGGCTCATTCGTCCCGTCCGTGCGCGAATATTTCCGCTATCACGGCCTTGATCGCGAGAAGCTCAAATATGCCAAGCCGGATGCGCTTGTCATGCATCCCGGCCCGATGAATCGCGGCGTCGAAATCGCTTCCGATGTTGCCGACGGCTCGCAAAGCGTCATTCAGGAACAGGTGGAGATGGGCGTTGCCGTTCGCATGGCGGTCATGGAAGCCCTGCTTGATCCACGCCGTAATCCGGAAGGAGTTGCCGGATGAACACCACGGTTCTTAACAATGCCCGCATTGTCGACCCCTCGCGCGGTCTCGACGAAATTGGCACGCTGATTATACAAGGCGGAAAAATCGTTGCCAGCGGCGCCGATGTCCGCAATCAGGGTACACCTGAAGATGCGACCATCATTGATTGCCGTGGCAAGGCTGTGCTTCCGGGCCTCGTGGATGCGCGCGTTTTCATCGGTGAGCCCGGCGGCGAACACCGCGAGACTATCGCATCGGCAAGCCATGCAGCTGCGGCAGGCGGTGTTACCTCAATCATCATGATGCCGGACACCGATCCGGTCATCGATAATGTTGCACTGGTCGAGTTCGTCAAGCGTACCGCGCGCGACACGGCAGTCATCAATGTTTATCCGGCGGCGGCGGTCACCAAGGGCTTATCCGGCGAAGAAATGACCGAGCTTGGTCTGCTGCGTGAGGCTGGTGCGGTGGCGATCACCGAAGGGCGCCATTCCATTGCCAATACGCAATTGTTGCGACGCGCCCTCACCTATGCGCGGGATTTCGGTGTCGTCCTTGCCCATGAAACGCAGGATGCTCATCTGGGCGTCAATGGCGTTATGAATGAGGGCCTTTACGCCAGCTGGCTCGGCCTTTCCGGCACACCGCGCGAAGCCGAAGTCATTCCTCTGGAGCGGGACATGCGCCTTGCTGCCTTGACGAAGGGCGCCTATCACGCTGCACAGATTTCCACCGCCATGTCTGCGGAAGTCGTTAATCGTGCAAAACAGAACGGCTTGAATGTCACCTCTGCGGTGTCCATCAATCACCTTTCGCTCAATGAGAATGACATTGGCGAGTTCCGGACATTCTTCCGCCTGCAACCTCCTCTGCGTCTCGAAGAAGATCGCCTCGCCATGGTTGAAAGCCTGCGGGACGGAACGATTGACATTATCGTATCGGCACATGATCCACAGGATGTCGACACGAAGCGCCTGCCTTTTGCCGATGCGGCAGCGGGTGCGATCGGTCTTGAAACCCTGCTCGGTGCGGCGCTGCGGCTTTATCACAATGGCGATGTTCCGCTTCTTCGCATCATTGAAGCATTGTCCACCGCCCCGGCCCGGATTTTCGGTCTGGAGGCGGGATCGCTTCGTCCGGGTTCGGTCGCGGATATGACCATAGTCGATCTTGACGAACCATGGATTGTCAGAGAAGAAGATTTGACGTCACGCTCCAAGAACAGCTGTTTTGAAGGCGCACGTTTTCAAGGCCGTGTTGTCCAGACATTTGTTGCTGGAAAGTCAGTTTTTTCCATCTAAAACCCGAGGGGATGGGTCATGTCGGATTTCTTCAATGCCGGAATTCCACTTTTACTCCTCTCATTGATTTTCGGTTACCTGCTGGGTTCGGTCCCCTTCGGGCTGATTCTGACACGCATGGCTGGTTTGGGTGATGTGCGCAGCATTGGCTCCGGCAATATCGGGGCGACCAATGTGCTTCGAACCGGCAATAAAAAGCTGGCCGCAGCGACGTTGATCCTTGATATGCTGAAGGGAACCGTTGCCGTGCTGGTTGCCGGTATTGCCGGTCCCGAGGCTGCAATCGCTGCTGGGCTCGGCGCTTTTCTTGGTCACATTTTTCCGGTCTGGCTGAAATTCAAAGGCGGCAAGGGCGTAGCCACATATCTTGGCGTATTGCTTGGACTGTTCTGGAAAGGTGCGCTTATCTTCGCCGCCGTCTGGCTGCTGATTGCCTTTGCCACCCGTTATTCGTCTCTTGCCGCTCTTGTAGCAGCCGTCGTCACTCCTATTGCCTTATACTTTATTGGTTATCATCAGATCGCATTTCTATTTCTCATCTTGACAATCATCGTATTCCTTAAACACCGAGCCAATATTCAGCGGCTTGTTTCGGGTACCGAAGGTAGAATCGGCTCCAAAAAATGAACGAAGAGAAGAAAGGCATTCGCCTTTCTGATGAGCAAAGGTTGAGCTGGGTTCGGCTCATCCGCAGCGAGAATGTGGGTCCGGCTACATTTCGTGAGCTGATAGCCCATTGCGGCTCTGCGTCGAACGCCATTGAGATGCTGCCTGATCTCGTTCGGCGTGGTGGCAGAGGAAAGCCCATCCGCGTCACCAGCAAAGAAGATGCCGAGCGGGAAATTCATGCCGCAGCCAAAATGGGCGCTTTCTTCATCGGCATCGGCGAACCCGATTATCCGCGTTACCTCAAACAATGCGACAATCCTCCGCCTCTAGTAGCAATAAAGGGAAATCCTGATGTTTTCCGTTTGCCGCCCGTGGCAATTGTCGGCGCACGAAATGCTTCATTGGTCGGAATCAAATTTGCCCGAACCATCGCTCGCGAGCTTGGTGAGGTTGGGTTTGCCACGATTTCCGGGCTTGCACGAGGTATCGATACCGCTGCCCATGAAGCAAGCCTGCATCACGGGACTGTCGCTGCTATGGCGGGCGGTCTTGATCACCCCTATCCCCCGGAAAATCTGGGATTATACAAGGCTATTCCCGAACATGGCGGTGCCGTCATCAGCGAAATGCCTTTGGGATGGGAGCCACGCGCCAGGGATTTTCCACGACGGAACAGAATAATCGCCGCTTTGTCTCTTGGCCTGGTCGTTGTGGAAGCAGCGGAGCGGTCAGGTTCGCTCATCAGTGCAAGACTGGCCGGTGAGCTTGGCAGACTGGTGTTCGCCGTGCCCGGATCGCCGCTCGATCCAAGAGCAAAAGGTACCAATGCACTGTTGAAACACGGTGCGATTGTGACAACGGGCGCCGAAGATATCATCAGCGCTATTGTGCCGCTGATTGACCGCCCCACTCTCGACGAGACCGGCTTTCCTGCCCCTTCAGAAGATTGGACCTCGCCAGTGCCTCCCGATCAAACCGAGAGAGACCGGCTGTTTAATCTGCTGGGGCCGGTGCCGGTGGATATCGATGATTTGATCCGAACCAGCCAGTTACATCCGTCAGTGGTAATGCTGATTTTGCTGGAACTTGATCTGGCCGGTCGACTACAGCGCCACTCAGGAGGTAACGTTTCTCTTGCGTGGGACTGACTTCACGCCCATTTGCTTGCGCAATTGGTCATTGCTCTCTATATACGCGATCTCGATCAAATAGCTTAACATATCCATATTGTTGGTTTTTGCCATTACACGTAATTCACCAAGCATTTGCTGAATAAATCTCGCGCTTTCGATTTCATTAATTTCCTTGCTGCTCATAAATGTTACCCTCAAATACAATTTAATATCTAAAATATATGTTATACGCGGCTAAGAGCATTCAAATTTAAGTTAATATAAGCTTCTGTTTTTAATGCTTTTTCCACGCAACCAAAAACAGTTGCATGAATCAGTTCTCCCTTTGCACCTGAATTCAAATTACCATTAATTGCACAAGACCGGCGAGCAACTCAGGGTTGTATTTCACGATTTTTCGCTTACAGACCTTGACGTTGTGTGTAAGCCTGTTCATTTCACAGGCCAATTCCGAACTGAAATTAGTGCTTTTGTAATCTGACAAGGGCAGGAAAGCTCAATTCTGCAATGAACGTTGTTGTCGTCGAATCGCCTGCCAAGGCCAAAACCATCAATAAATATCTCGGCTCGGGTTACACCGTCCTGGCTTCGTTTGGCCATGTCCGTGACCTGCCTGCCAAGGATGGGTCTGTGCGCCCGGATGATGATTTTTCCATGTCCTGGGAGGTGGATTCAGCCTCATCCAAGCGCCTTGGGGATATTGTAAAGGCTCTCAAAGACAGTGACGGCCTCATTCTCGCAACCGATCCGGATCGCGAGGGCGAAGCCATTTCGTGGCATGTGCTGGAGGTTTTGCAGCAGAAAAAGGCGATCGGCAAAAAGTCGGTCAAGCGTGTTGTATTCAACGCAATAACCAAGGGTGCCGTGCTTGAAGCCATGGCCAACCCGCGTGACATTGATATGCCGTTGGTTGACGCCTATTTGGCGCGCCGAGCGCTGGATTATCTGTTCGGCTTCACGCTTTCGCCCGTACTTTGGCGCAAATTACCCGGTGCTCGATCCGCTGGGCGTGTGCAATCGGTTGCATTGCGGCTTGTTGCGGATCGCGAAGCGGAAATCGAACGTTTTGTCCGCGAAGAATACTGGAACATCGCTGCGCTGCTCAAGACACCGCGCAATGATGGCTTTGAGGCGCGTCTGGTTTCCGTCGATGGCAAGAAGCTCGGCAAGCTGGACATAAAGAACGGCGAGCAGGCAGGCGAGATTCGCACCATGCTTGAAGGCGCAGCTTTCAAGGCGGCGTCTGTTGAAGCCAAGCCGATCAAGCGCAGCCCTGGACCTCCCTTTACCACATCCAGCTTGCAGCAGGCGGCATCGGGCCAACTCGGCTTCTCCGCTTCGCGTACCATGCAAATCGCGCAGAAGCTTTATGAAGGTATGGATCTTGGCAATGAGACTGCCGGTCTGATCACCTATATGCGTACGGATGGCGTGCAGATGGCACCGGAGGCTGTCCAGGCAGCGCGCCAGACCATCGGCAAGGTATTCGGCGAGAAATATGTGCCGGAAAAGCCGCGCTTCTACTCGACTAAAGCCAAGAATGCGCAGGAAGCCCACGAAGCAATCCGCCCGACGGACTTCAACCGGCATCCAAAGGATATGCGCAAGTTTCTTGATGCGGATCAGGCCAAGCTTTACGAGCTGATCTGGAAACGTGCGATTGCCAGCCAAATGCAATCGGCTGATATTGAGCGGACCACTGTCGAAATCGATGCAAACAATGGAGCGCGATCGGCCCAGCTACGTGCCACCGGTTCTGTCGTTCGTTTCGACGGGTTCCTGGGTGCCTACACGGATCATCGCGAAGAAGAAGATGTCGATGAAGACGGCGCACGTCTTCCTGAGGTTCGCGCTGGCGAGGCTCTTGCCCGCGAAAAAATCAATGCCACACAGCATTCGACCGAACCGCCGCCTCGCTATTCGGAAGCCACGCTAATCAAGAAGATGGAAGAGCTCGGCATTGGCCGTCCCTCCACCTACGCCTCGACACTCGCGACATTGCGTGACCGCGAATATATAACGATCGAGAAAAGAAAACTCATTCCGGAAGCAAAGGGCCGTCTGGTCATCGCGTTTTTGGAAAGTTTCTTCCAGCGTTATGTCGAATATGATTTCACGGCGGACCTCGAAGAGAAGCTTGATGAGATTTCCGATGGCAAGCTCAAGTGGAAAGATGTCCTGCGCGCCTTCTGGACGGATTTCTTCGGTTCTGTCGATGGAATCAAGGAGCTGCGCGTAACCAATGTGCTCGACGCACTGAATGATCGCCTCGGACCGCTTGTGTTCCCTCCCCGTGAGGACGGTAGCGATCCGCGCATTTGTCAGGTCTGCGGTACGGGCAATCTGTCGCTCAAGCTTGGGAAATACGGCGCTTTCGTCGGTTGCTCGAACTATCCGGAATGCAAATTCACCCGTCAGCTGGGCGGTAGCGAGGCTGCAAGCGAAAATGGCAATGGCGGCGATGAGCCGAAACTGCTTGGTAAAGATCCTTATACGGATGAGGATATTACTGCCCGCAATGGCCGGTTTGGTCCTTATGTGCAACGCGGCGAAGGCAAGGAAGCCAAGCGCGCCAGCTTGCCAAAAGGCTGGACATTCGATGCGCTCGACCATGAAAAGGCGCTGGCACTTCTGTCGTTGCCGCGCGATGTGGGCCAGCATCCTGAAACGCAAAAAATGATTTCGGCTGGTATTGGCCGTTATGGCCCCTATCTTACCCATGATGGCACTTATGCCAATCTGGAAAATGCCGATGAAGTTTTCACAATCGGTCTGAACCGGGCTGTGACAGTCATTGCGGAGAAGCAGGCCAAAGGTCCAGGACGTGGGCGGGGTACGCCAGCGGCTCTTAAAGAACTTGGCGAGCATCCCGATGGCGGCCCGATTACAGTTCGCGATGGCAAATATGGGCCTTACGTTAATTGGGGTAAGGTCAATGCCACGCTGCCCAAAGGCAAAGATCCGGCTGGCGTCAGCGTTGAGGAAGCGCTTGTATTGATTGCCGCAAAAGCTGGTTCGGCGCCGAAAAAGAAAGCGCCAGCCAAAAAAACAGCGGCAAAAAAGCCCGCAGTCAAAAAGGCGGCTCCTAAAAAAGCCGCAGCGAAAAAAGCAAGTTAGGATAAAGAATTGGCACGCCGTATCTCTCCACCCAGCGGAAAAAAAAGGCCTGCCCATTCTGCCACTTCCGGCCTTATCAAGCCAGTTCGTGAAGCTCGCATGCCCAGCCGCGAGGAAATTCTCCAGTTCATCAAGGAGAATCCCGATCTGGCCGGAAAGCGGGATATCGCCAAGGCCTTCAATCTGAAGGGCGATGCCCGTATTGCTCTGAAAGATATTCTGCGCGATCTGGCTGGCGACGGTCTGGTTGAAAAACGTGCCAAGCGTCTCGCCGTGCCTGGAAGCCTGCCAAGTGTAGCAGTTCTTGACATTACCGGACGCGAAGGCGATGGCGGCTTGATAGCAAAACCAACCGAATGGGAAGCAACCCATGCGGACGAACGCCCGCCGGTCGTTTTCATCCGCGCCTCGCGCGGGCACAAAGGCCCTGCTGTCGGCGTTGGTGATCGCGTGCTTGCCCGTATCTTCCAAGGTGCTGATCCAAGCGGTCCAGCCTATACGGGCCGCGTCATCAAGAAGATTGAGCATCGCAAGGATGCCGTGCTTGGCGTTCTGCGCAAACTCGACAATGGCGAATGGCGTCTTGAACCTGTCGAACGTCGTCAGGCTGAACTTGCCATCGATCCGGCACAACTCGACAACGCCAAGGTTAATGATCTGGTCGAGGTCGAGGTCTCGAAGATAAGCCGCTACGGTCTTGCCCTTGGGCGCATTACCCAGATCATCGGTTCAGTTGCCAGTGAAAAAGCACTGTCCATGATCGCTATTCATGAACATGAGATACCGCATGTCTTTCCTGACAGCGTTATGGCCGAAGCGGAAAAGGCGAAGCCCGCGACCATGGCCCACCGCGAGGACTGGCGGAAGGTGCCGCTCGTGACGATCGATCCGGCCGATGCCAAGGATCATGATGATGCCGTATATGCGGAGCCCGATACGGACGAGAAGAATATCGGCGGATATATTGCGACCGTTGCCATTGCCGATGTTGCGGCCTATGTGACGCCGGATTCGCAGCTCGACCGGGAAGCATTGAAGCGGGGCAATTCTGTTTATTTCCCTGACCGGGTTGTGCCGATGCTCCCTGAGCGCATCTCCAACGATTTGTGTTCCCTCAAAGAATTGGTGGATCGCCCTGCCCTGGCCGTTCGCATGATTTTCGACAGCGAGGGGCGTAAAATCTCGCATACATTCCATCGCATCATGATGCGCTCCCATGCGCGCCTGTCCTATCCGCAGGCGCAGGCTGCGATTGATGGCGCAACGGATGAGAAAACAGCGCCTATTCTTGATACGATCCTCAAGCCGCTTTGGGCTGCATATGCCGCTTTGAAACGTGGACGCGATGCGCGCGAGCCGCTCGAACTTGATTTGCCGGAAAAGAAGATTTTGCTGACGCCCGAAGGTGGTGTCGACAAGGTCATTATCCCGCCCCGCCTTGATGCGCACAAGCTCATCGAGGAATTCATGATCCAGGCGAATGTTGCTGCTGCCGAAACGTTGGAGCGCAAGAAACAGCCGCTCATCTTCCGGATTCACGACGCCCCATCTTTGGCAAAACAGGAAGGCCTGCGGGAATTCCTGCGCACGCTCGACATCTCGCTCGCTCGCGGCGCTGATATGCGTCCCAGCCACTTCAACAATATATTGAAGCGCGTTGATGGTTCTGAACAGCAGGACATGGTCAATCAGGTCGTGCTGCGGTCGCAATCGCAGGCCGAGTATAATCCAGCCAATATCGGGCATTTCGGCCTCAACCTGATGCGCTATGCGCACTTCACCTCGCCGATCCGCCGCTATGCCGACCTTATCGTGCATCGTGCGCTTATTTCAGCGTTAGGTTTGGGCCCCGATGGCATCACGCCCAAGGAGGAAGCCGCGCTAGCCGAGATTGCAGCGCTCATTTCCACCTCTGAACGACGCGCCATGGCAGCCGAACGGGCCACTGTGGACCGCCTGATAGCGCATCATCTTGCCGATAAGATCGGTGCGAGTTTCGAAGGCCGCGTGCAGGGTGTGACCAAAGCTGGTCTTTTTGTCTCACTTGCGACATATGGTGCCGATGGCTTCATCCCCATTTCAACTCTGGGTGATGACTACTATCATTATGACGAAACCAATCACGCGCTGTCCGGCGAACGCAGCGGCAAGGGATTTCGTCTCGGCGATAATGTCGAGGTACGTCTCGTGGAAGCCCTGCCCGTCGCCGGCGCGTTACGATTTGAAATGCTGACAGAGCCACACCCGGTTCCCAGCGGCGTGCGCTCGCATCACAAGGCGACACGCTCTGCACGCAACGGCCAGAAACGTTTTCCTGGCGGGTCGCGCGGCAAGCCGGGAGGCCGGAGAGGTCGAGGATGACAGAACAGCTTATTGGAAAAAGCATCGCACAGGCGAAACCGCATCGGCCTGTCGGTCAGGCCATGTGGCGCGGTTTTCTAGGCCGCTGCCCGCATTGCGGCCAAGGAAAACTCTTCCGAGCCTTCGTGAAATCAGTCGATAATTGTTCCGTATGCGGTGAAGATTATACGCATCATCAAGCCGATGATTTCCCCGCCTATATAACCATCACAATTGTCGGGCATATTGTGCTTGGCGGCTTTCTGGCGATGGAAACACTTGTCATATTGTCGAACTGGGCGCATCTGGCAATATGGGTACCGCTGACGATCATCATGTCGCTCGCGTTGCTCCAGCCGGTAAAAGGCGCGATTATAGGCTTGCAATGGGCAAATTACATGCACGGGTTTGGCGAGAGCAGCGATCCAAAATCATCGGAATAACAATTTAATGGCCGTGAATGAGCTGAGGAAGCCGGTTCTTGCACAACAGGGCACCCTGAAGAAGCGGATACGCCCGCGCGATGCTGCCTCTCTTCTGATTGTCGACCGTTCCGGCGATGAGTTGCGCATTCTCATGGGAAAGCGTCACATGCGGCATGTCTTCATGCCAGGGAAATTTGTTTTTCCAGGTGGCCGGACAGAACCGGCCGATGGGCGCATGCAGGCAATCGCGGAATTGTCGGAGCAGGACAGGACCAAGCTTCTCGATGATATGGCAGGGCGTTCGAGCATCACGCGCTGCCGTGCGCTGGCTCTTTCGGCCATCCGCGAGACTTATGAAGAAGCCGGGCTGTTTCTTGGTCAAAGAACTGAGTTCTCGAATGTTTCCCATCCGGACTGGGCTGCTTTTGCCGAGCGCAATGTCATGCCTGACCTTTCCGCGCTTCGCTATTTTGCGCGAGCAATCACCCCGCCCGGCATGCCTCGCCGCTTCGACACGCGGTTTTTTCTGGCATTTCGCGAGGCCGTTGCCGATTCGCTTCCCGAACAAACCGGCCCCTCACAGGAACTCGAGGAACTGGCATGGCTTTCCTTTGCTGAAGCGCTGGAACTTGATATTCCGGACATCACCAGAATTATCATCCGCGAAGCGCAAGGTTTGCTTGAAGCAAATCCTTCTCTTGATCCCGGTAATCCTGTGATCCGTTACCGTTTAAAATACGGGCGATTCGTCCGCGAGGTTATTTGATCCATGGATGCACTTAATTCTGACCGCGTAAAAGTCGGTTCGTCCTGGCGCGCGCTTGTAGCGGCCATAGCAACGATCAGCGCTGTTGGTGTCGCCATCGGCCTCGGTATTCCGCTTCTTAGCGTGATCCTCGAAAACCGCGGCCATTCCGCCACGATGATTGGCCTGAACGCCGCTGTTGCGGGCATTGCCTCCATTGTGGCAGCTCCGTTCGCGGCTCCAATCGCTGCGCGATTCGGCGTCGTGCCCACTTTGCTGGCAATGCTACTTATGGGCGGCCTCGCCTTTTTTGGCTTTCATTTTTTCACCGATTTCTGGATGTGGGTGGTCTTGCGTGTGTTTTTGCACTTCGCACTGACCATGCTCTTCATCCTGTCTGAATACTGGATCAATGCTGCCGCTCCACCCGAAAGGCGCGGCTTGGTGCTCGGCATTTATGGAACAGTGCTTTCCATGGGCTTTGCGCTTGGGCCATGGCTGTTTGCGCAAATAGGCAGTGTGGGAATCACGCCTTTTGCAGTTGGCTTCGGCATTATTGTTGTAGCCATGCTGCCCGTGCTGTTCGCATGGAAAGAGAGCCCTGATTTTCACGAAGAAGAACATGTTCCATTCGCCCCCTTCATCTGGGCAGTACCAACTGCAACCGCTGCTGTCTTTGTTTTCGGTGCTGTCGAAACAGGCGGCTTCGCCTTGTTTCCGGTATTCGGCGCCCGCATCGGCTATAGTGAGGCCAATGCAGCCCTGCTTTTGACAACAATTGGGCTTGGTAACGTTTTGATGCAGATTCCGATTGGTCTGCTCAGCGATCACGTGAAAGACCGACGCAAGATCCTTTTAGCCTGCACATTGATCGGGCTTCTCGGCATGGGGCTTTTGCCCTTTATCTACTATAGCTGGTATCTTGTCGCTGCCCTGTTGTTTGTCTGGGGCGGTGCCGTGGCCGGGCTCTATACGGTTGGCTTGGCGCATCTCGGATCACAATTGACAGGACGCGAACTCGCATCGGCCAATGCAGCCTTTGTGTTTTGCTATGCAGTGGGCATGCTCGTTGGCCCGCAGGCAATCGGCATTGGCATGGACATGATGGGACCAAGCGGCTTCGCCGTTGCCCTGGCGCTGTTCTTTGCTGCTTATGCGCTATTGGTTGGCTCGCGACTCATCAGCAGGAAGGGTTGATTGTTACAACTGCAAGGTGCTGGGACTTTCTCTAAAAGTGCCATATATTGGTTATCGGAGCGAGAGGCGAGCTTTCGCCCGCCTCTCTTTTCCTTAGTGTTTGAATTGAACCCGGACGGTCATTGACCAGCTCGTCCGGGTTTTCTCACAATAACGCTGATACAAAACGGCAGATACCGCATCGTTCAATTCCAAGTTTGAGGGCAAGGCTAGCTCCTGTTGTTGGAGAAGCCAATCTTCCCCAATGCACCGCTGGCCCAGTGCTTTCTGCTTTTGCCTTCAAAACCTGAAATTACTCGAGCTATTGATGACGTGGTTCTTCACGCTGAACAACAAACGCAGGGTTGAATGTGCCAGACACAAATCATCGCGCCGGTTGTCCATGCACTTTCTGACGCTTTAAAAATCGGGAGATCGCCAGCCAAGGGTTGACTTTTATCGAGGTTGGTTTATGTGTCCGACCAACTTTCCGCTTGATGCCACACTGCTGGACTTGAATAGCGGTCCTTCATACTCAGAACAGGTAGTTTTAAAATGGCTAAGGCTGCGAATATCAAGATCAAGCTTCTGTCGACCGCTGATACCGGTTTCTTTTACGTTACGAGCAAGAACAGCCGTACAAAGACGGAAAAGATGTCTTTCCGCAAGTACGACCCGGTCGCACGCAAGCACGTTGAATTCAAGGAAACCAAGATCAAGTAATCTTGCTTTCTTCAAACAAATCAGCCGCCTTCGGGCGGCTTTTTTGTTGTGGTATTTATTGCTGTATTCTTATTGATTATATTTTGGAAAATGCATGGAAATCGATATTTTAAACGGTGATACGCTTCGTGAAGACGAAGTGGTTAGCATTTACAAAGCCAATAATTGGTCCTCCGCGCAAAAGCCGCAAACCTTGCTGGCAGCACTCAGTAACTCCCACACTCTCCTTACGGCACGTTCCAATAACCAGCTGCTGGGATTAGCCAATGCTATTTCTGATGGCCATCTGGTAGTCTATTTCCCCCATTTAATTGTGCACCCCGACTATCAGGGGATGGGCATCGGCCGGAAGTTGATGACAGCCATGCTGCAGCGATATGCTGATTTTCATCAAATTATGCTGACGGCAGATATTGGCGCTCTATCCTTTTACGAAACGCTTGGTTTCGTAAAAGCCGGCAAAACCGTTCCCATGTGGATCTATGCAGGCGGCGACCACTAAGGCGCGGTCACGCAGCTGCAGACACGACCTTGTTGCGCCCCGATGATTTGGCTCCGTAAAGCGCATCATCGGCACGTTTCATCAGATTATGCACCGTGTCGCCCTCCTGCAGAACGCTTGCAATACCAATGCTGATTGTTACAGGTATGGCTGGGCCCATATTGTTGATCTGGAAAGGCGTCGATGCCACCTCGCGACGGATTCGCTCTGCGACGATGGAGGCCAGTGTCTGATCTGTATCTGGCATCACTATGAAGAATTCCTCGCCGCCATAGCGGCTGGCCAAATCGCTGCCGCGCACATTGCGACGCAGCCGCCTGGCAAATTCACGCAGAACCTCATCGCCGCCATCATGTCCGTATGTATCATTTATCAATTTGAAGCGATCAATATCAGTCATGAGAATCGATAGTGGACGACGACGCTCTACCGCGCGTTTGAACAGCGTTGCCAGATGAGTCTCGAGATAAAGCCGGTTGTGCAGGCCCGTCAGACTGTCAGTCACAGCCATTTCATAGGTTTTCACGACGCTGGCGCGCAGACCGTCATGATAGGCCTTACGGCGCAGCTGGGTGCGTAGACGCGCGAGAAGCTCGTTCGGATTGACCGGCCGCACCAAATAGTCGTTTATCCCTAGTTCTAAAGCCCGCCGGATCAATGGCTCTTCCCCCATATCCGCCACCAAGATGATCGGCAACGATCTGGTATTGTCCAGCGAGCGCAGCTGCGCGCAAATCCGCAATGGATCAAATGCGGCGAAGCTTGAAGAAATAATAAGGCAATCATGATTGCCTTGCACGGCCTTGAAGAAACCGGTTTGCGGATCACTCTCCACGTCGACCGAACATTCTTCGCCCAATACGCGTTTTATTTTTTCGGTGCTTTCCGGACGTTCATCAATCAACAGAACGCGTGCAAATTTCATCGCCTCGTGGACGCCAGTTGGCAGGCGCAGAATGGATTCGAGCCCCACATCACGGGTCGTTGCCACACGAAGACGCAGTTCATCCGTCAGGTTTTTCAACCGAACCAGGCTTTTGACGCGCGCCATAAGCTGGAGATCATCGACAGGCTTGGTCAGAAAATCATCAGCACCAAAATTCAAGCCGGTAATCCGGTTTGAATCCTGATCAAGCGCGGTCACGAGAATCACCGGGATGTGGGCCGTTGCCGCTCTCGATTTTAACCGGCGGCAAACTTCAAATCCGTCGAGACCGGGCATCATTACGTCAAGTAAAATGACATCGATATTGCCGCTTTCAGAAATCTCGAGCGCTTCATAACCATCGGTCGCCGTAACCACCTCATAATACTCGGCACGAAGCCGGGCTTCCAGAAGCTTTACATTGGCTGGAACGTCGTCAACGACAAGAATACGGGCCGTCATGTTCAATTCTCCCGACGTTCAAGCGTCGCCAAGGTAGGATTTGATTGTTTCGATGAATTTGGGAACTGAGATAGGTTTGGAGATGTAAGCTTCACACCCACCTTGGCGGATGCGCTCTTCGTCGCCCTTCATTGCAAAGGCCGTCACTGCGATAATGGGAATAACATGAAGGTCGTCATCGGCCTTCAACCACTTTGTGACCTCAAGACCCGACACTTCGGGAAGCTGTATATCCATGAGGATAAGGTCTGGACGATGCTCGCGAGCAAGGTCCAACGCTTCCAAGCCATTGCGTGTGCGTATGGTTTCATAACCACTGGCTTCAATAAGATCGCGGAAGAGCTTCATATTAAGCTCATTATCCTCGACGATCATGACTTTCTTTACCATTGGCAATTTCCTGTTGGTCACTCTCGAAGGATACGGTCCACGCCATGCAAACTCTTACGGCGAGACACTAAATCCTACCTTTACCAGTTTCTGAAATAACGTCTGATGATTGATGAAAAGAAAACTCTGCCGTTTAATTCAGAAATGCTGCTGATCATGTTTAACCAAGCATTTATTCAACATGTTCTTTTGGATATGTTCAACTGCTATTAGGCTCAAGACTCATTAATCTGGTCTAAATGGATTGAAGCTTTTCATTTGGATAGCAGCGCCAAGGCTTGAGGTAATGTGGTTTATTTTCAAGACCTTCAACACAACTTATGGATGAAATATTCTAGATGCAGAAGATTGACTTGGATGGAGCACACGACCTTGCCATCAATTCGCTTGTGTTCATGTCGCAAGACAGCGAATTGTTCTCCCGTTTCCTGGCTTTGACCGGCATTACCGCCGATCAAATCCGCACGGCCGCACAAGAGCCGGGTTTTCTTGCGGGCGTGTTGCAATTCTATCTGGCGCATGAGCCGACGCTGATGCGTTACTGCACTGAGACCGGCACAGATCCAGCTCTGTTTCAGCAGGCATTGCGCCTGTTGCCCGGCGGGCGTCAGGATGCCTATTGAAACGGTTGGTAAGTCACTGAGGCTTGTTGCAACGCCTCCTACTGTTCGCTAAGGTCCAGACGTTCATTTTATGTTCCGGGCATCATGGCCAGTCTTAACAATCCGCAATTCGGTTTTTGCCGTGACTGCCTGGCCAATCAGGCGCACGAGGCCAAGCGTTGCCAATCATGCGGTAGCCCTCGCTTGCTTCGGCATCCCGAACTTTATCGCCTGGGTATCGCCCACGTGGACTGTGACGCCTTCTATGCGTCGGTCGAAAAACGCGACAACCCCGAACTGCGCAACAAACCTGTCATCATTGGAGGCGGAAAACGAGGCGTTGTTTCAACGGCTTGCTACATTGCCCGCATCCATGGTGTTAAGTCCGCCATGCCTATGTTCAAGGCGTTGGAAGCATGTCCGCACGCCATTGTCATCAAGCCGGATATGGAAAAATATGTCCGAGTCGGGCGCGAGATCAGGCAGATGATGCGCGACCTCACGCCTCTCGTTGAGCCACTGTCCATTGATGAAGCTTTTCTCGATCTTTCCGGTACGGAACGGCTCCACCATGATCCTCCGGCGCGGGTCATGGCGCAATTTTCTAATCGGGTTGAACGTGAGTTGGGATTATCGGTTTCGGTCGGTCTTTCCTATTGCAAATTCCTCGCCAAGATCGCCTCCGATTTCGAAAAACCGCGTGGCTTTTCTATTATCGGTGAAGAAGAGGCCCTCACCTTTTTGCGCGACAAGCCCGTGACAATGATCTGGGGTGTCGGCAAGGCTTTTGATGCAACCTTGGAGCGAGATGGCATTCGTACCATTGGTCAATTGCAAACCATGGAGCTTGGTCCCCTGATGCGCTCCTATGGCACCATGGGTCAGAGGCTGTACCGTTTGTCTCGCGGCATGGACACAAGACGGGTTGAGCCTGAAGGTGAAAGCAAGAGTGTTTCCGCAGAGACAACGTTCAATGAAGACATCTCGTCAATGGAAGAGCTCGTCGCCATTTTGCGGGCCCTGTCAGAGAAAGTATCCCGACGGTTAAAAGCAGCCGACATTGCTGGGCGAACCATCGTTCTCAAGTTGAAGTCACGCGACTTCAAATTGAAGACCCGTAATCGTCAGCTCGCCGATCCGACCCAGCTTGCCGACAGGATTTTTCGGACAGGTGTTTCGCTGCTTGAAAAGGAAATTGACGGCACCCGATATCGCTTGATCGGGATCGGAGTGAGCGATCTCACCGACGACGGCAGAGCCGACCCGCTCGATCTTGTTGACGTGCAGGCTACTAAACGTGCAGTTGCCGAAACTGCCATAGACAAGCTACGCGGGAAATTTGGCAATCAAGCCGTGGAAACAGGATATACATTCGGCAAGATAAAATCACGCGCAAAAGAAGCGCCGGATGAAATAGATTAGCGGAAAAAAGCTGAGATAGTCTGAACTTTTGCTCAAAAATGCCAGAAAACAGGCGATTTTTGCTGAAAAAATTCAATCTGCAATTGCAATATAGTTGCGCTAAGTTGAATTCACCCCATTTCAACTTCGACAATGCCCGGAATAGCCTTCATGGCGCTCGCTATTTGCGGGCCTATCCGGTAGCGGTTAGGCAGTTCAATCTCAACTTCATTGGCACCGTTCTGCTTGATCAGAATAAGGCTGACAATCTGCCCGTCATTTTGCGGCGTCAAATAGGGCGTAATAGCCGCCAGAGGCTCGCTGGAGCGCATATATAGCCGCAACGCCTTCTGCATGCGTGTAGCTTCATCTTCAAGCGAATGTGCCGTCTGTATGCGCAGGCTAATGCCCTCAGGCCTGTCCTCTGCGCCAACTGTGATGACAACGGAACGGCCCGGTTCCAGCAAGTCGCGGAATTGCGCCAGCGCTTCTGAAAATAGGATCGCTTCAAATTGCCCTGAGGAATCAGAGAATTGGATGATTCCCATCTTGTTGCCAGTTTTGGTACGACGTTCCTGCTTTGCGGTAATTGTACCTGCCAGCCGCCCGGCATTGGCACCACGCTTCACTGCCGCAGAAAACTCTGACCAGGTTTGAACGCGCATTTTGTCGAGGATGGGTTGATATTCATCAAGAGGATGCGCGGAAAGATAAAAGCCCGCCGCCTCAAATTCCCGTCGCAGTTTTTCTGATGAAAGCCAAGGGCTTACGGACGGAAGCTGAATTGTTTGCGCAGTTGCAGCCATACCGCCGAAAATGTCCGTTTGACCGCTGACACTGTCTTCTTGTGTGCGTTGCGCATGGCCAATTATACGATCCAAACCGGCGATAAGTGCTGGCCGCTCCCGTCCAAAACAGTCAAATGCGCCGACATTGATAAGGCTTTCGAACACCCGCCTGTTGACGACCCGCGGATCGATCCGCTCACAAAAATCTTCAAGGCTGGCATAAGGCGTCGATCCGCGCTTTTCGACAATATGATCGACAGCGGCTTCACCAACGCCTTTGATGGCGGCCAACGAATAGTAGATGCGGTTTTCGCCGACTTCAAATAGCCGGTAGGACGTATTGACCGAAGGCGTGACAACCTCGATACCGAGCCGCACAGCTTCACGCCGGAAATCATTGAGCTTGTCCGTGTTCGACATATCGTAAGTCATTGACGCGGCTAAGAATTCAACCGGGTAATGCGCTTTCATATAGGCGGTCTGGAACGATACGATAGCGTAAGCGGCCGCATGGGATTTATTGAAGCCATAATCGGCAAACTTCGCCAGGAGGTCGAAAATAAAGTTGGCCTGCGGCTTTGTCACGCCCCGCTCAACGGCGCCATCAACAAAGCGAACTCGCTGCAAATCCATTTCAGAGCGGATTTTCTTACCCATGGCGCGCCGCAGAAGATCGGCTTCACCGAGCGTATAGCCCGACATTTCCTGCGCGATCTGCATCACCTGTTCCTGGTAGATGATGACGCCCTGCGTTTCCTTGACGAGATGGTCGATTTTGGGATGAATCGACGCCATCTCCTCATCGCCATTCTTGCGCGCATTATAGGTCGGGATGTTCTCCATTGGCCCCGGACGATAAAGCGCGACAAGCGCAATAATATCCTCGATCCGATCAGGTTTCATACCAATCAGCGCCTTGCGCATGCCGGTACTTTCCACCTGAAACACGCCGACAGTCTCGCCGCGCGACAGCATCTCGTAAGTCGGTTTATCGTCGAAAGGCAGATTTGAGAGATCCACGATTATATCGCGGCGACGGACCAGATTCACCGCAGTTTGAAGAACTGTCAGCGTTTTCAGGCCGAGAAAGTCGAATTTGACCAGCCCGGCCTCTTCCACCATCTTCATGTTGAACTGCGTAACCGGCATATCGGAACGCGGATCCCGATACATCGGGACGAGTTCAGAAAGTGGGCGGTCACCAATGACGATACCGGCGGCATGTGTCGATGCGTGCCGGTAAAGGCCTTCGAGTTTCAAAGCAATATCAAGCAAACGCTCGACCACGGGTTCCTTGTCACGTTCTTCGCGCAGACGCGGCTCATCCTCAATAGCCTTTGAAAGCGTTACCGGATTGGCGGGATTGGCAGGAACCATCTTTGTCAGGCGATCCACCTGCCCGTATGGCATTTCAAGAACGCGCCCGACGTCACGCAAGACAGCGCGCGCCTGCAATGTTCCGAACGTTATGATTTGCGCTACCTGATCGCGCCCATATTTTGCCTGAACATAACGGATGACCTCGTCACGCCGTTCCTGACAGAAGTCGATGTCAAAGTCAGGCATAGAAACGCGGTCGGGATTGAGAAAGCGTTCGAACAGAAGCGAGAATCGCAGCGGATCGACATCCGTAATAGTCAGAGCGTAGGCAACAAGCGAGCCAGCACCGGAACCACGCCCCGGCCCAACAGGAATATCATGCGCCTTTGCCCATTTGATGAAGTCCGAAACGATAAGGAAGTACCCAGGATACTTCATTCGGGTAATGACGGAAATCTCATATTCGAGACGTTCGGCATATTCTTCCCGTGTATGGGCTCCCGCAAGCCCTACAGTCGCAATCCGCTGTTCAAGCCCTTCGCGAGCCTGGCGCGCAAGCTCTTCCGCCTCTGCTGCCAATGCAGCTTCAGGATCGGCGCTTTCTCCGGTAAAGCGCGGCAAAATCGGAGCGCGATTCTTCGGGTAGTACGAACAGCGCATGGCGATTTCGACAGTGTTTTCTACAGCCTCCGGCAAATCAGCGAAGAGCTCCACCATCTCATCTTCGCTCTTGAGATAGTGGTCCGGACTAAGGCGACGCCTGTCGTCAATCGATAGCAGCGATCCAGATGCGATTGCCAGCAAGGCATCGTGGGCTTCATAGTCGGCACTCTTGGAGAAGAACACGTCGTTGGTGGCAACAAGCGGGAGTTCCAGCTCATAGGCCAGGTCCACCTGTGTCGCTTCCAACGCCTTGTCATAGCCGCGATGGCGCTGCAACTCGACATAAAGTCTGTCGCCGAACAGTGATTTCAGCATCAAAAGCCGCTGGCGGGCACGATCAATCCGATCATCCTTGATTGCCTTGGCAATAGCACCCTCTGGTCCGCCGGATAGCATGATAATGCCATCCGTTTTTCCTGCCAGCCAGCTGGAAACTATGTGGACCGGATCACCAGAGGGAGTTTCAAGATAAGCCCGGCTGACAAGCCGAACGAGATTGGCATAGCCCTCTTCCGTCGCCGCCAGCAAAACCAGTGGCGCGAGCCCGAGCGCTTCACGCCGGTTTACATTGCGGCTCTCCTCGGTCTGGTCGTGAAACGCGATATCCATCTGACAGCCGATGATAGGCTGCAATCCGGCTTTTGAGCCTTTCTGCGCAAACTCAAGAGCGCCGAAAAGATTGTTTGTGTCAGTAATTGCAATGGCGGGAGCCTTGCTGGCCACAGCAAGGTCGATCACCTTGGGAACCTGCAACGCGCCTTCAAGCAATGAATATGCGGAATGAACTCTCAGATGGACAAAGCGCAATGGGCGCTTGCCTGCATTGCTCATATTGCCGTGCCCATCTGCCACTTTTTATCTCCGATACTGAACGGAGAACCGATTCCACCGCGCGCATATAGTCCGATATGCGTGATGAGGTGTCTACTCAAATTGAACGTTTGGGCCGCGTGAACAGTGGATAGTCGGGGCTCGCTCAATCATCCCCGAAGGGATGTTTCTTCAGATGACGCTCACCCACATCGCGAATGTCGCAATGAAGAGACTGACGGTAACAAATGACATCACATCCTGGAAAAGTTCGCTCATCGGTAAAACCCTTCTTCGTTTGCACTATGTATATGTTTTGTTCCATTTTTGTTCTAAAGTCAAGCGCATCTCCGGCATGGTGAGTGCTATGGTTTTCAAATTGCTAATGAGAGGTAAATACTGCTGACTAATCAGAGATTGGTGATCTTGCCGTCTTTCAACGTAACACGTCGATCCATACGCCGGGCAAGTTCATGATTATGCGTAGCAATCATTGCCGACAGGCCGGATTGACGAACAAGCGCCTCCAGTGCTTCGAACACGTAAGATGAGGTAACGGGGTCGAGATTGCCCGTAGGCTCATCGGCGAGTAATACAAGCGGCGCGTTGGCCACAGCGCGGGCAATCGCCACTCTTTGCTGTTCACCGCCGGAAAGTTCGCTCGGGCGGTGAGCTGCCCTCGCCCCCACCTTCATATAGTCGAGCAGCTGCTGAGCACGTTCCGAGGCAACGCCCGGCTTCATGCCGCGAATCATCTGAGGCATCATCACATTCTCGAGAGCAGAAAATTCGGGCAGAAGATGGTGGAACTGATAAACAAATCCCACATCATTGCGACGGATGGCCGTCCGCTCTTCGTCCGACAAAGAACCGCAGGAGCGCCCGTCAAGAATTACATCGCCACTATCGGGCCGCTCAAGCAAACCGGCAGTGTGTAGCAATGTGGATTTCCCTGCACCCGAAGGCGCAACAAGCGCAACCATTTCTCCCTTGCCCAGAGAAAAACTGGCATTGTCGAGAATGATGAGTTCGCGGCCGATTTCATCATAGCGGCGACCGACATTCGTCAGCTGCAAAATAGGCCCGGCCATTTTATTCGTACCTCAGAGCTTCAACGGGATCGAGTTTGGCTGCGCGCCAAGCGGGGAAAAGCGTCGCCAAAAACGATAGGACAAGCGCCATGAGAATTACAGTAAAGGTCTCGTTGAAGTCCATTTTGGCCGGAAGAGTACTTAGGAAATAGAGTTCAGGATTGAAGAGTGTCGTCCCGGAAAGCCAGGAGAAAAACTCCCTGATCCGCTCGACATTGAGGCAGACGACGACGCCAAGCACGACCCCGGCAATCGTGCCAGTCACGCCGATGGCTGCGCCAGTCATCAAGAATATGCGCAGGATGGAATTTCGCGTTGCACCCATGGTTCGAAGGATGGCGATATCGCGGCCCTTGTCTTTCACGAGCATGATGAGTCCCGATATGATGTTCAACGCCGCGACGAGCACGATAAGCGTCAGAATCATGAACATGACGTTACGCTCAACTTGAAGCGCGGAAAAGAATGTCTGGTTGCGCTGTCGCCAATCGGTCAACATGACCGAGCGCTGTGCCGCTTCTTCAATCGGCTTTTTCAGTGCGTCAACATCGTCCGGTTTGTCGGCAAATATTTCGATCGATTGAACCTTGTTGTCCTGATTGAAATAGAGCTGCGATTCCTCGAGCGGCATGAGCACGATTGAGGCGTCATATTCTGACATGCCAATCTCAAAAATGGCAGTCACCGGGTAGGATTTGACCCGTGGCGCCATCCCAAGCGGCGTCACATCGCCATCAGGAGAAATCAGCGTCAGCCGGTCACCGAGGCCCAAGCCCATATTTTCGGCCATGCGCGTACCTATTGCCACGCCGCCTGCGGTGTTAAAACCCTGAAATGTGCCCTGCCGTACGTTCTTCGCCACAAGTTGCAGCTTGGCGATATCGTCTTCGCGCAAACCGCGGACAAGCGCGCCTGATCCGGCCCCCACATTGCCTTTGGCCAGGACCTGGCCTTCGACGACGGGGATGGCAAAAGATACGCCTGGCACGGCATCGACACGCTTGATAACAGCGTCAAAATCATCCAATGGCCGATCCATTGGCTGCATGATGACATGGCCGTTGATTCCGAGAATTCGGGTCAAAAGCTCGGCCCGAAAACCATTCATCACCGCCATGACGATGATAAGCGTCGCCACCCCAAGCATGATACCCGTAAACGAGAACCCGGCGATAACCGAAATAAACGTTTCCTTGCGCCGGGCACGCAGATAGCGCCAGGCAATCATACGCTCAAAGGCTGAGAATGGCTTTGAACCAGAGGGCGCGGTCGCTGCTTTTTCTGTCATAAAGTTCCCGCCTGAAAGTCCGCAGGACCGGCCAATTTGTTGATTGCGGCTTCGATGGAGAGCGTTTCACGCTCGCCTGTAGCACGATCCTTGATCTCGACTTCGCCAGCGGCCACACCACGCGGACCAACAATTACCTGTGTCGGTAAACCGATCAGATCCATCTTGGCAAATTTTGCACCCGGGCGATCATCCGTATCATCAAGCAGCGGCTCAAGGCCGGCCCTCGTCAAGGCGTCATAGAGCTTCAGCGCAACTGCATCACATGCATCGTCGCCGGGCTTCATGTTCACAATACCCGCACCAAACGGAGCAACTGCCTTGGGCCAGATGATTCCGTTTTCGTCATGTGAGGCCTCGATGATCGCTGCAATAACGCGCGACGGCCCAATGCCATAAGACCCCATCGAGACCAAATGCTCCTTTCCGTCAGGACCGCTTACCTTGGCCCCCATTGGTTCGGAGTATTTTGTGCCGAAGTGGAAAATGTGGCCAACTTCAATACCGCGTGCAGCCATCTGGTGGGAGCCATCCACCTTGGACCAAGCCGCCTCATCGTGCATTTCGTCAGTGGCAGCATAGGGCGTCGTCCAACGCGTGACGATATCGGCAATCTGCTGATTATCGTCGAAATCCGTATCAGCACCTGGCACTGGCAGATCGAGATAGGCGCGATCGCAAAAAACCTGGCTTTCTCCGGTTTCGGCAAGAATAATGAATTCGTGGCTCAAATCACCGCCGATTGGACCCGTATCCGCGCGCATCGGAATGACCTTGATACCGAGGCGCGAGAATGTCCGTAAATATGCAACGAACATACGATTATACGCAGCCTTGGCACCCTCAAAATCCATATCGAAAGAATAGGCATCTTTCATAAGGAATTCGCGCGAACGCATAACACCAAACCGGGGACGGCGCTCGTCGCGGAATTTCCACTGAATATGATAAAGATTGAGCGGCAAGTCCTTGTAAGATTTGACATAAGCCCGGAAAATCTCGGTGATCATTTCTTCATTTGTCGGGCCAAACAACATTTCCCGATCGCCGCGATCTTTAATACGCAGCATCTCGTCGCCATAAGCATCATAACGGCCGCTTTCACGCCAAAGATCTGCTGACTGAATTGTCGGCATCAGCAATTCAATTGCGCCCGAGCGATTCTGTTCTTCGCGGATGATGTTGCTTACCTTGTTGAGAATGCGCAGTCCCGCCGGCAACCAGGCATAAATGCCTGCTGATTCTTGGCGAATCAGTCCGGCACGCAGCATGAGCCGGTGCGAGACGATTTCAGCCTCTTTAGGATTCTCTTTAAGGATGGGCAGAAAGTAACGGGAAAGCCGCATTGAGGGTCACCAAAATTGAACAACGCCTGAGTGCTTGAAGAATCAGGCAAAACCAAGTGCAAAGTCGATATTTCTTATCGGCTTCATGGCTGATTGGGAACCCGCAACTGCATATAACACAGGATGATATTGAGGGGTGATTCACTCTGCTGCAAGATTTCTAATCAAAAGATGACAGTAACGAATATTTTTCGTGACATTTCGAAGGCAGTCCGCTATTTTTTTAAGCATAAGGAGAAAGTAAGAATATTTCTGCTTTCCTACGCGGTCAAAGTCTTGGGAGGATGTGACCCTTGGCGCGGTTTCCGCAGCCGCCACGCAAGTGGATGGGTCAGACGCGATCTTTAAATGCAAGGCGAAAGCCTTGCATTTTTTTTGTCTTCATTTATGGGTTTGACGAATATTTTTCATTTTAAATTCAATACCTTATTTTTCGTGCCTAATATCCTAATTTTAAAATAGGTGTGATTCCCGATTGACGGTCGGCTGCAACAGCGCTGTAAGTAGAAATTAAATTTATTTTAGGCACCCATTCAATGAACTTGCACGGTCGCACGTGCGAACAGCATTTTTAGTCCAAGCTATTTTATTTATTTCAGGCAGATTATTTCATGACAGAATTATTGCGCAGAATTTGCGTGGGAACCGTTACCCGCAATCGCCCGATCATGTTGCAAGTACTCCTCGCCTCCTATGCGAAAATGGCTATCCCTGCCAACACGCAGCTGCATTTTGTTATTGTTGAGAACAATTCCTTTCCGACGCTTACCGAAATTATAGAGCGCTTTCGTACGAGCGTTCCCAACTGCAGCGTACAATATGAAGTCGAATCGCGCCTTGGAATTGCATATGTACGCAACCGCGTACTCGATATTGCAATTTCCAGCGGCCACGACCTGCTTACCTTTGCCGATGATGATGAAACAGTAGAACCGGATTGGCTGGTTGAGCTGCTCGCGGAACGGGATGCTTCAAATCTTGATATTGTCGGCGGACCAGTACGGCCAGCGCCGGTAGCAGGTGTTTCATTATGGCAAAGAATGATTTGGAACGCCTTGAAAAACATGGCGGAAAAAGGTGAATGCAGCGCCTGCGCCTGTAGGTCGAAAGGTGAAGCCGGCAAACTTTGGCTCGCCACTAACAACTGGATGGGCAATCTCAACTTCTTTCGATCAAGCGGATTACGCTTTGACGAAGCACTTGCGCTTAATGGCGGTGAAGATTGGCGACTTTACCGTGAAACAAAGAAGATCGGAGCAAATACCGGCTGGGCCCCCAAAGCGATTGTGTATGACCATATACCGAAAGAAAGACTGACCTTGGCCTATCAATTCAAAAGAAGCCGCGACCATTGTGCCATTGAAACCAGAACTAAATTAGCAACGCAGCGAGTATACACATTGTATCGTATACCGGGATCAATTGCAGCCCGCCTTCTAAAAATGATAATTCAATTGATCATTGCACCCGTTACGCCTGGGGAGTCACTTGTAAAATCTGCTGCATATTTGGGAAGTATTACGGGAATGCTGCAGGCGTTTACGAACATACAGTCTCCACACTATCAAACGATTACTGGAGCCTAGCTATATACAGTTCAGTCGAGCTGCGGAAAAAATACCGGCAGGTCGTTGACGCCATAACCAAGCCGTTGATTGACAACGTAGAAAAATTGCGAAAATGACTGCGGATACAAGCGTGGTCCACAGGAAGACTCGTCCCATGCGATGCTTGTGCGGCGCGCTCGGCGTTGTGCCCAGTGTTACGTCATTCTCTTCAGCCTGCGTGCGCAGGCCAATCGGCAGCATGGTAAAAAGCGTCAACCACCAGAAAATGAAATAAACTGCCAGCGCTGTTGCAATCGGCATTACTCTTGCTCCAGTTCGATCAACGTTCCGTTGAAATCCTTCGGATGAAGAAACAGAACAGGTTTGCCATGAGCTCCAAGCTTCGGCTCGCCATCACCCAAAACCCGGGCACCCTGCTCTTTTAGGCGATCTCGCGCGCTCAGTATATCGGGCACTTCGTAGCACACGTGGTGAATACCACCTGACGGATTTTTCAGGAGGAAAGCCGATATGGGCGACTCGGAAGAAAGCGGTTCAAGCAGTTCGATCTTGGTGTTTCCGACATCGATGAACACAACTGTAACGCCATGCTCAGGCAATATCTGCGGTTCTGTCAGCTTTGCTCCGAGCGTATCCCTATAGATGGCGGACGCAGCCGCCATATCTGGAACTGCGATAGCCACATGGTTGAGCCGTCCCAGCATTGCTTACCTCAGACCTTGGTTACGAACACAGTGACAATCGGCTTTTTGCCCCATGCTTCGTTGGCGGCGGAGCGAACCGCACGGCGAATTGCCTCACGCACCATGGCAAGATCGCGTCGCTTCTCCCTCGGGATACTTTGGACCGCACCAACAGCAGCATCGTAAAGAAGATCCTCCAGGAGCTCACCTTCATCGTCTACTTCCGGAACTCCGAAAGGGACAAGCTCCGGATCTTCAAGAACGTTGTACTTGGCGTCGAGAATAAACGACACCGCAACATGGCCGACATAGGAAAGCTTTCGGCGATCAACGATGCCGACCTCTTCCTCGTCGCCGATCAGCCTGCCGTCTTTGATCAGGCGGCCAAAGGGCGCTTCACCAATGATCTCTGCCTTGCCCGGAGCAAGGCGCAATATATCGCCATTGCGCACTTGCGGCACTTCTGGAATGCCTGCCATTGCAGCCAGTGATCCCTGCCCGACAAGATGCGCAGCCTCACCGTGAACAGGAACAAGAATGCGCGGGCGAACCCACTCATACATCCGCTTCAATTCGTTGCGTCGCGGATGCCCCGACACATGCACCAATTGATCACCATCGGAAATGATCTGGACACCCTGCTCTATCAGAAGGTTTTTGGTGTCATTAATCGCCTTTTCATTGCCGGGAATGGCACGCGATGAGTAAATAACCGTATCGCCGGGCGAAAGTGCAACACTGCGCATTTCATCGCGCGCCAGTTTGGCAAGGGCAGCACGTGGTTCACCTTGGCTGCCGGTCAATATGATGACCATGTTTTCCCGCGGAATATAGCCGTAATCATCCTCCGACAGGAACTCAGGCACACCATCCAGATAACCAAGCTCGGTCGCGACATCGATCATGCGCTTCATCGAACGTCCGAGCACAAGCGTTTGCCTGCCGGCATCGCGCGCTGCCAGGGCAATAGAACGGATACGCCCGACATTGGATGAAAACGAAGTTATCGCAACGCGTCCACGGGCGTTTTCAATGATTTGCCGCAGGCTTTCGCCAACTTCTTGTTCGGATGGCGATTCGCCATCACGCAAGGCGTTGGTAGAATCGCACATCATGGCGAGAACGCCTTCGTCACCCAGAGCGCGGAATCGCGCTTCATTGATCAGCGGTCCGATCGAGGGTTCCGGGTCCATCTTCCAGTCGCCTGTATGGATGACTGTTCCAAGCGGAGTCTTGATTGCCAATGAAACCGGCTCAGGAATGGAATGCGTCACAGCCAGTGCTTCGAACTCGAAAGGGCCGACATTGAAGGTTTCGCCAGCACGGTAGATTGTGACTGGGATATCCGGTGCACCGGGTTCCGAGTGCCGCTTGGCGGCAAGAAGTCCGGCAGTAAATGGCGTGGCATAAACAGGAACATTGAGAAGTGGCCAGAGATCAAGCAGCGCTCCGTAGTGATCTTCATGCGCGTGGGTGATAACAATACCCTTGAGGTTGTTGCGCTCAGCCTGCAAAAAACGAATATCGGGCAGGATCAGGTCAGCTCCGGGAAGATCTGGGCCAGCAAAGCTCACACCCATATCGACCACGACCCATTCGCGTTTGCGCGCGGGGCCATAGCCGTAAAGGGCCAGATTCATGCCGATTTCGCCGACACCACCTAAAGGCAGGAAAACAAGTTCCGCTTGATCGGAATTTGCCATTTATGCTCCTAAAAACTGAAACTCATTCAGCGTTTGCCGATGCCACTGTTCCAAAATGGACGTCACCGGCTGCAATTTTTTGCCGTACACCGTCATTATCACGAATGACGAACTGGCAATCTTCGTCAATTGTTTCGAATATACCACGCAGTACAGCTCCGTCTATTCGAACGGCGACTTCACTGCCAATTCCTGCCGCCTGCGAGAGCCAACGTTTGCGAATGTCACTTAAGCCCCGTCCATTCGCCCAAATGCGATAGTTCTCTTCCCAGGCGTCCGACAAGGCCAGAAACACTGTTTCGGCATCGCAGTTCGCACCAAGCCGTGCCAATGACGTAGCTGGATAAGGGACATCCTGCGGATAGGCAACAACATTAACGCCGATGCCGATAACTACTGCCAAATGCCCATCCGCCATCAAGGTCGATTCAAGCAGGATACCGGCGAGCTTTGCGCCACCCGCCAGCAAATCGTTTGGCCATTTAAGCTCCACCCGTAATGGCGATTTTCCAGCACCTGCATTGCTTGCGCCATCAATGCCAACGGAAAAATTTGCTGAAGGACATACTGCGTTGAGCGCATCAGCAAGCGAAAGACCAGCTACAAAGCCGAGCGTCGCCGCACTTTTCAGTTCAAGATTTCCGGTAAGCAATAAGGAAGCCGCCAGATTGCCCTCGGGAGAAGACCAAGCCCGGCCGCGCCGCCCTCGCCCGCTCGCCTGCTTCTTGGATACGATCCACAGCTTGCCAGGATCACCCGCCTGTGCGCGCTCGAGCGCGACAGCATTGGTGGATCCAATCGTTTCGAAAGCTTCCAGTCGAAAACCATTCTGCTCTGCGATAGGCGATAGGGCAAATCCCGTCAAATTCTTCGCCCTAGAAGAAGGACTTGGATGCCGCTTCCGCGTAGGTACTAATCGGACCGCCGATCAGAACATAGAGCAGAACAAGCAGACCGGAGGCACCAAGCACGAGTCGAAGTTCGCCAGCGACTGGAACGAAACCGCCAACCGGTTCATCGAACCACATGATCTTGATGATGCGCAGGTAGTAGAACGCGCCCACAACCGAAGCCACAATGCCGATAATAGCAAGCGCATAGAGATTAGCCTGCATCGCTGCAAGGAAGGTGTACCACTTGCCCCAGAACCCGGCGAGCGGTGGGATACCTGCGAGCGAGAACATGAGGATGGTCAATATGGTCGCCATAATCGGATTTGTACGCGAGAGACCGGCAAGGTCGCTGATCTGTTCGACATTTCCATCCTTGCGGCGCATTGCCAGAATGAATGCAAATGTACCAAGCGTTGTGACCAGGTAGATCAGCATGTAAATGGCAACGCCTTTAACGCCAACCTGCGTACCTGCAGCAAGCCCAACAAGGGCATAGCCCATATGGCTGATGGAAGAATAAGCCATCAGCCTCTTGATATTGCGCTGGCCGATGGCCGCAAAAGCGCCAAGGATCATCGACGCAATGGCAATAAACACGACAATCTGTTGCCAGTCATGCGTGATCGGCTGAAAGGTATCCACTGATACGCGTGTCAGCAGCGCCATCGCCGCCATTTTCGGCGCAGTTGCAAAGAAAGCTGTTACCGGTGTCGGCGCGCCTTCATAAACATCTGGCGTCCACATATGGAATGGAACTGCCGATATCTTGAATGCAAGACCAGCAAAAATGAAAACCAATCCAAAAACAACGCCGAGCTGACGTTCGGAGCTGGCGAGAGACTGGGCAATACCTTCAAAGCCGGTATGACCCGTAAAGCCATAAACCAGTGAAATACCATAGAGGAGCATGCCGGATGACAGCGCGCCAAGAACAAAATATTTCAGGCCAGCTTCCGTGGAGCGAACGCTGTCGCGGTTGATGGCGGCGACGACGTATAGCGCGAGTGATTGCAGCTCAAGGCTCAGATATAGAGACAGCGTGTCATTGGCTGAAATCATCAGCAGCATGCCGACATTGGCCAAAAGGATCAGGATCGGGAATTCGAACTTGTCGAATTTCTCGCTTTTGGCAAAGCCGGACGACATGATGAGAGTAACGATCGAGCCTGCCAGTGTGAGTACTTTCATGAAGCCGGAAAAGGAATCATTGATGAAAGCACGACCGAAAGCGTTTCCCTGTTGAGGAAACACGGCAACAAGCACCAGTGCCAGCAACAGCAATATGATGCTGAGACCATTGACCAGCTTGTACGACTTCTCGCCGGAAAATGCTCCGACCATCAGGAGAGCCATCGCTCCCACTGCTAGAAGCAGTTCGGGAGCCATGAGCGTCAGGTTGGCAATCATATCGGTCTGCATCGGCCTTGGCCTCTTCCTGCTATTTCAACGCCAAAGTGGCCGCTGAGGACAGCGCGTTATTATATTGATTGATAAGTGCATGGACGGAGCTGGCCGTCGCATCGAATACCGGCATCGGATAAACACCGTAGAAGATCGTCAGGATCAGCAGCGGATAAATCACTGCCTTTTCCCGCGGCGACATATCCAGAAGCGCCTTCAGGCTTTCCTTGTCGAGCGAACCGAACACAACGCGCCGATAGAGCCACAATGCATAGGCCGCCGAGAAGATAACACCTGAGGTGGCAAAAAGAGCAACCCATGTATTGACGCGGAACACGCCCATCAAGGTCAGGAATTCACCGATGAAACCGGATGTGCCAGGCAAGCCGACATTGGCCATGGTGAAGATCAGGAACACGACCGCATATTTCGGCATATTGTTCACAAGGCCACCATAGGCAGAGATTTCGCGCGTATGGGTGCGGTCATAGACAATACCGACACACAGAAACAGCGCTGCCGAAACCAGGCCGTGGGAAAGCATCTGGAACAATGCACCCTGAATGCCCTGCTCGTTTGCTGCGAAAATACCCATGGTCACATAGCCCATGTGAGCGACCGAGGAGTAAGCGATCAGCTTCTTGATGTCTTCCTGCATGAGGGCGACAAGGGATGTGTAAACAATGGCGACAACCGAAAGAGTATAGATGATCGGCGCGAAATCAGCCGATGCTATCGGGAACATCGGAAGCGAGAAGCGCAGGAAGCCATAGCCGCCAAGCTTCAACAGAATACCGGCAAGAATGGCGGAAGCTGCGGTCGGCGCTTCAACGTGCGCATCCGGCAACCAGGTGTGAACCGGCCACATAGGCATTTTCACCGCGAAGGATGCGAAGAAGGCGAACCAAAGCCATGTTTGCATTGAAGCGGGGAAAGAATGTGCAAGCAAGGTAGGAATATCGGTCGTTCCAGCCTGCCAGTACATTGCCATGATGGCTAGCAGCATCAGAACCGAGCCGAGCAGCGTATAAAGGAAGAACTTGAAGCTGGCATAGACCCGGCGCTTTCCGCCCCAGACACCGATGATAATGAACATCGGGACCAGTACTGCTTCAAAGAACACGTAGAATAGCACGATATCGAGTGCGCAGAACACACCAATCATCAGCGTTTCCAGAACCAGAAACGCGATCATATATTCTTTAACGCGGTTCTGGATCGCTTCCCAGCTGGCCAGAATGCATAGGGGCATAAGGAAAGTGGTGAGGATGACGAACAGCATGGAAATGCCATCGACTCCCATATGGTACGATATACCACTATCGAGCCATGCGGCCTTTTCCACAAATTGAAAGCCCGCTTCTGCATTGTCGAAATAATACCAGATCGGCAATGACAGAAGGAAGGTAATGATCGTCGTCCACAAAGCGACATTGCGAATGTTGCGGCGTGCAGCATCGCTGTCATCCCGGATGAGCAGGATCAGAAAGGCACCGACCAATGGTAAGAAGGTAACGGTGGTAAGAATTGGCCAGTCGGTCATCAGAAGTTGCTCCCGAGCATCATCCACGTGACGAGTGCGGCGACCCCGATGAGCATCGCGAACGCATAGTGATAAAGGTAACCGGTTTGCAGGCGCACCACGCGGTTGGTGACATCAACAACACGGGCGGAAATACCATCCGGGCCATGCCCATCAATCAGCCAACCATCGCCGCGCTTCCAGAGGAATTTGCCGAGTGCCATTGCCGGGCGAACGAAGAGGAAATCATACAGCTCGTCAAAATACCATTTGTTCAACAGGAACTGGTAAAGTCCGGAATGCTGTTCGGCCAAACGGCGTGGGGTTGCCGGTGAGCGAATGTAGAAGTACCAGGCACCGATAAAGCCCGCTACCATTGCCAGGAATGGCGACATGGCAACGATGAACGGCACGTGGTGATACTCCGCCAATATTTCGTTTTCAGGCCCGGTAAACAGCGCACCCTTCCAGAACTCGGCATATTCGTGGCCGAAGAAAAACTCTTTGAACACGACACCGGCAAAGAGAGCGCCAATGGCCAGAATGAACAGAGGCACGAGCATGATGTAAGGCGATTCATGGACGTGATGCATCACATCATGGCTTGCACGCGGCTTTCCATGGAATGTCATGAATATCAGGCGCCATGAATAGAAGCTGGTAAATACAGCCGCAATCACAAGCAGAATGAAAGCGTAGCCTGAAACCGGATTATGCGAAGCAAAGGCGGATTCGATAATCGCATCCTTGGAGAAGAACCCTGCCGTGCCGATAACGGTACCTGGAATACCAAGCCCAGTCAGTGCAACTGTTCCGATGATCATCATCCAATAGGTCTTGGGGATGAGCTTACGCAGACCACCCATGCGGCGCATGTCCTGTTCGTCGGAAACGGCATGGATAACCGAACCGGCGCAAAGGAAAAGCAAGGCTTTAAAGAAAGCATGCGTGAACAGATGAAACACACCTGCGCCATAAGCACCAAGACCGAGCGCCACAAACATATAGCCAAGCTGCGAGCAGGTTGAATAGGCGATGACGCGCTTGATATCGTTCTGGACCAGACCGACGGTCGCAGCAAAGAAAGCTGTTGTTGCGCCGACGACCGTCACGAAGATCAAAGCGGTATGCGACAGCTCGAATATTGGTGACAGACGCGCCACCATGAAAACGCCGGCCGTGACCATCGTTGCAGCATGGATCAGCGCCGACACAGGTGTCGGGCCTTCCATGGCGTCCGGCAGCCATGTGTGCAGCAAAAACTGTGCCGACTTACCCATGGCGCCCATGAACAGTAGCAAACAGGCAATGGTGATTGCGCCCTGCTTGTCGAGTTCATAGCCAAGGAAGTTCAAGACAACCTTCCCTGCATCCGCAGCGCCTTCAGTAGGAAGATAGGTAGCAGCGGCGCTAAACAATGTATCGAACTGAACAGTATCGAAAAGTACGAAAAGCGAGAAAATGCCGAGCAAGAAACCAAAGTCACCGACACGATTGACTATAAAGGCTTTCATGGCAGCAGCATTTGCCGAAGGCTTCTTGAACCAGAAGCCGATAAGCAAATAGGAAGCAAGACCAACACCTTCCCAGCCAAAGAACATCTGGACAAGGTTGTCGCCGGTCACAAGCATCAGCATTGCGAAGGTAAAGAGCGAAAGATAGGCGAAGAAACGCGGGCGATGCGGATCGTGATGCATATAGCCGATGGAATATGTATGCACGAGCGCCGATACAGTATTGACCACGACGAGCATGACAACCGTCAGCGTATCAATACGAAGAGTCCAGTCGAAGCTCAACGAGCCGGATTCCACCCAATGCAGAACCGGAACTTTGAACGCCTCGCCGTGACCAAGACCTACGCTTACAAAGGCTACCCAAGACAGGATAGCGACAATGATCAGCAGACCAGTCGTTACATATTCACTCGCCTTGGCACCGATTGACGAGCCAAAAAGGCCCGCTATCAGAAAGCCGATCAGCGGCAGGAAGACAATCGCCAGATACAGCATGCCCCCGTCAACCTTTCATCATATTGACGTCTTCCACGGCAATCGACCCACGATTGCGGTAGAACACGACGAGAATTGCAAGACCGATCGCAGCCTCGGCAGCAGCAACAGTCAGAACAAACAATGCGAAGATCTGGCCAACCAGATCACCCAACGCGGCTGAGAAAGCCACGAAATTCAAATTAACTGCCAGAAGGATCAATTCGACCGACATCAGGATAATGATCACGTTCTTCCTGTTAAGGAAAATGCCGAAGATGCCCATCGTGAACAACAAGGCAGAGACAGTGAGATAGTGAGCGATACCGATTTCCATCATCAAATACCTTTGCCTGTTTCAACCTGTTTGATCTCGACCGCCGTTTCAGGCGTGCGCGCGACCTGCTGCGAGATATTCTGACGCTTGATGCCCTCCTTGTGGCGCAGCGTCAGGACGATCGCACCGATCATTGCAACCAGCAGCACAAGACCTGCAATCTGGAAGAAATAAACGTAATCAGTGTAGAGAATATCGCCGAGCGCCGCCGTATTGGACCGTGTGGCAATGTCCGGCGTTGGCTGAACGACGACCGACGCAACATTTGGCGCAAAGACTGAACCGCCGAGCACCACAATCAATTCAACTGCAAGGATAATACCAACAAGCGCCCCAACCGGAGCATACTGCAAGGCGCCGCTTTTCAGTTCGGCAAAGTCCACATCCAACATCATGACAACGAAGAGGAAGAGAACAGCCACCGCACCGACATAGACAACAAGAAGGATCATCGCCAGGAATTCAGCGCCGGTCAGCAGGAACAGTCCCGCCGCATTAAAGAAGGCAAGGATAAGGAACAGTACGGAATGCACTGGATTGCGGGCTGCAATCACCATGAAAGCACTGGCGATTGTTATGAAGGCGAAGAGGTAAAAAAACGCCGCCGCTATACCTGTCAGCATGGGTTCCCCCGATTTCCATTCCGGCAGAATGTTCTGCCATTTTCAACGAATCGGCCGCACATTCGGCAACCGGTCCTTCCAAATTTCATGCGTCTTAGCGCATGTTCATGTCTGGTTGAAGCGACCGGACATGGACACAAGCGCGCAGTCGTCAATTAACGGTAAGGCGCGTCCAGAGCGATATTGCGCGCCAGTTCCCGCTCCCATCGATCGCCATTGGCGATCAACCGTTCCTTGTCGTAGTAAAGTTCTTCACGGGTTTCCGTGGCGAACTCAAAATTCGGCCCTTCGACAATCGCATCGACCGGGCAAGCTTCCTGACAGAAGCCGCAGTAAATGCACTTCACCATATCGATATCGTAACGAACGGTGCGGCGCGTTCCATCATTGCGGCGTGGGCCAGCTTCGATGGTTATCGCCTGCGCCGGACAGATCGCCTCGCAAAGCTTGCAGGCAATGCAGCGCTCTTCCCCATTGGGGTAGCGGCGCAACGCATGCTCACCACGAAAGCGCGGGCTGATTGGTCCCTTTTCATAGGGATAATTCAATGTTGCCTTCGGCGCGAAGAACTGCCGCATCGACAAAAAGAATGCGTTGACGAACTCTAAAAGGAGTAGCGATTTGGCAGCTTGTGCGAGCGAACTCATGGTGTAAGCCCCGTGATTTTGAGAAAGGCTGCGGTCGCAACAACCATGAAGAGCGAGATCGGGAGGAATACTTTCCAGCCAAGACGCATCAACTGATCATAGCGGTACCGCGGAACAAATGCCTTCACCATGGCGAACATGAAGAAGCACATAAAGAGTTTCAGCAGGAACCAGACAACACCCGGAACCCAGTTCAGGAACCAGACATCGACCGGCGGCAACCATCCACCGAGGAACATGATGGTCGTCAATGCGCACATCAACGTGATGGCAACATACTCGCCGAGGAAGAAAAGCAAAAACGCTGTCGAAGAGTATTCGATCATATGACCGGCAACGAGTTCGGATTCAGCTTCAACCAGATCAAAGGGTGGGCGATTGGTTTCAGCCAAAGCCGAAATGAAGAAGATGATGAACATCGGGAAGAGGCCGAGCCAATACCAGTCAAGGAAAGAGCTTGGCAGGCCAGCCATTGTGCCTAGGCCATCCCTCTGCGAATTGACGATATCCGTCAGGTTCAGTGAACCCACGCAAAGCAGGACGGTGACAATCACGAAGCCGATGGAGACTTCGTAGGAAACCATCTGCGCTGCAGACCGGAGCGCGCCGAGGAACGGATATTTCGAGTTGGACGCCCAACCAGCCATGATCACGCCATAGACTTCCAGTGACGAAATCGCGAGAACATAAAGAATACCGACATTGACGTTGGCTACGGCCCAGCCTTCATTGACCGGGATAACAGCCCATGCAGCCATGGCAAGAACCGATGAAACCAAAGGCGCAAGAAGGAAAATACCCTTGTTTGCACCCGATGGAATAATCGGTTCCTTGACAACAAACTTGAGAAGATCGGCGAAGGACTGCAGCAAACCGAAGGGGCCGACAACGTTTGGACCACGACGCAACTGTACAGCGGCCCAGATCTTGCGATCTGCCAAAAGCAGGTAAGCGATGATCAACAGCATCACGACCAGCAGCAGCAGTGATTTTCCGAGGATAATCAGCAGCGGGACGATGTACGTGTAGAATATGTCTTCCATGTCAGTCTCTTCCCGCCTACTCGGCTGCCTGCTTGAAGCCGCCCTTGGCAAGCGCAGAGCACTCCGCCATGACAGCAGAAGCCCGCGCTATCGGGTTGGTTAGGTAAAAATCAGCGATCGGCGAAACGAAGGCCGTCTTTTCAATCGAAAGGGATGCATTTGCCAGCTTTGCAACATCGGCAGAGGCACCAGATTCGATTGCATCGACCGCTGCCAGATGCGGATACTCTGCATAGAGCTTCGAACGCAAGGCCACCAGAGAGTCGAAGGGAAGTTTTTTACCAAGAACATCAGACAGGGCACGCAGCACGGCCCAATCTTCTTTGGCATTGCCCGGAGCAAAACCGGCACGATTGGTCATCTGCACCCGGCCTTCCGTGTTCACATATGTTCCGGACTTTTCAGTATAGGTTGCCCCAGGCAGAATAACGTCCGCATTATGCGCACCTTGATCGCCATGCGTGCCGATATAGACTGTGAACGCACCGCTCTTGCCCGACCATGGAAGTTCGTCAGCGCCGAGCAGGAACAATACATCCAGTGCGCCGTTCATCTCGGCAACAGTCTTGCCGCCCTCACCCGGTACAAAGCCAATATCGAGCGCACCGACACGGCTTGCAGCCGTATGCACGACGCCAAAACCATTCCACTCATCGCCAAGCGCGCCGGTATCAGCAGCGATTTTCGCCGCAAGACCGAGAACTGCCGCACTATCAGCACGGTTAAGCGCGCCCTGACCGATAAGAATCAGCGGATTCTTTGCTTTCTTAAGGACGCCATGGAACTTCAGCGAACCGGCGGCAAGGTCAGCCAGGGTTTCAGCACCCGCGCCAAGATATTCGTACTTGAAGCGCATATCGGCCTGCTCGCCGATAACTGCAACCGGTATCCCAGCAGCTCGCCAACGCTTGCGCAGACGCGCATTGAGCAAGGAAGCCTCAAAGCGCGGATTCGAACCAATGATCAAAACCGCATCGGCTTGCTCAATTCCATCAATCGATGGGTTGAAAATGTAGGATGCGCGGCCATTGGCCGTGTTGAGCACCGAACCATCCTGGCGCGCATCGGTATTGGCTGAACCAAGCGACTGCATCAGCAGCTTCAGGGCATACATTTCTTCGACGGTTGCCAGATCGCCTGCAATCGCGCCGATCTTTTCGCCGCTTGTCTTCGCAACAGCGGCCTTGATCGCCTCAAAGGCTTCCGGCCAGCTGGCAGCAACAAGACGTCCGTCCTTGCGGATATATGGCCGGTCAAGACGTTGTGTACGCAAACCGTCCCAGATGAAACGTGTTTTGTCGGAAATCCATTCCTCGTTCACCTGCTCATTGACGCGCGGCAGAATGCGCATCACTTCGCGGCCTCGCGTATCAACGCGGATCGCTGAACCGACAGCGTCCATCACATCGATGGATTCAGTCTTCGTTAGTTCCCAGGGCCGCGCCTGGAAAGCGTAGGGCTTGGATGTCAAAGCACCAACCGGGCAAAGATCAATCACATTGCCCTGCAGTTCGGAGGTCATCGCCTGTTCAAGATAGGTGGTGATCTCGGCATCTTCGCCGCGACCAATCAGACCGAGCTCGGAGATACCAGCAACTTCAGTGGTAAAGCGAACGCAACGCGTGCAATGAATGCAGCGTGTCATGATCGTCTTGACCAATGGGCCGATATATTTGTCCTCAACGGCGCGCTTGTTTTCCTTGTAGCGTGATGAATCCACGCCAAAAGCCATCGCCTGATCTTGCAGATCGCACTCGCCGCCCTGATCGCAGATCGGGCAATCCAGCGGATGGTTGATCAAGAGAAATTCCATCACGCCTTCGCGGGCCTTCTTGACCATAGGCGTATTGGTAAAGATTTCAGGCGTCTCGCCATTTGGACCTGGACGCAGATCGCGGACACCCATGGCGCAGGAAGCAGCTGGCTTAGGCGGTCCACCCTTGACCTCGATCAGGCACATGCGGCAATTGCCGGCGATCGACAAACGCTCATGGAAACAGAAACGCGGCACTTCTGCACCAGCCGTTTCTGCGGCCTGCAGAAGCGTGTAGTGATCCGGTACCTCGATTTCATTACCGTCGACTTTGATCTTCGCCATCGTCTGTCCAACCTCGCGGAACATTCCGCATTCTTTTCCGGCTGCCTTAAAGGCCGCCAACAATTTCATACCGCCGGTACGACCGGCATGCTCTTTATTTTACTTCACTTACAAAACGGTTTGCCTGACCAACCCAGTCATCCCGCGAAATCCGGCCATTCAACTTCAGCTGTCCATCAATCTTGGCAATATCATCCGCTGTCCATGCTGCGATCTGCGCATAAGAACGAATGCCCATGGAGTTGAGAACTTGTTCAAGCTTCGGCCCTACCCCCGAAATCTTTTTAAGATCCTCGATTGCTGCCGATGAAATATTTTCCAACGAATTGGCGATAACATCGTTCTTGCTGCGCTGGGCCGGTTCGGAAGCCTTTGCTGCCTCGCCTGTCTTCTCACGAATGGCTGCCTTAAGATCAGCAATAGCGACAGGAGCGGTTTGTTTCACGCCTGTCGTCTTCAAATCGAACGAGCCAAGCATGGCATTTGTCCAAATACCGAACATGCGTGTGGCAATAGCAGTGCTCGCAACAGAAACAGCCGCGGCAACCTCGAGCTGAGGTGCCAATAGATTGGCAACCGGAATCATCTGTTTCGGCAAGAAAGCCGCCCAGTCAGATCCCAGTGGTTTGTTTCCGATGTTGGACATCAATCCTTCAACCCTATTCCGCAGCCACAAGCACAGGACGGCTTGCATCTGCGTTACGTGAAAACTCATCGATACGGCGTTCGATTTCCGGGCGGAAATGACGGATCAATCCCTGAACCGGCCATGCAGCGGCATCGCCCAATGCACAAATCGTGTGGCCTTCAATCTGCTTTGTTACATCAAGCAGCATGTCGATTTCGCGCTTCTGCGCATTACCGGTCACCATGCGCTCCATGACACGCCACATCCAGCCAGTGCCTTCGCGGCAGGGAGTGCATTGACCACAGCTCTCATGTTTGAAGAAGTAGGAAAGGCGGGCAATCGCACGCACAATATCCGTGGACTTGTCCATGACGATAACTGCAGCAGTTCCGAAAGATGATTTCACGGCTCGCAGCCCGTCAAAATCCATCGGGCAATCAATAATGTCAGCCGCAGGAACCACCGGACACGAAGCACCGCCTGGGATTACGGCCAGCAAATTATCCCAACCGCCGCGAATACCGCCCGCATGACGTTCGATCAATTCGCGGAAAGGGATGCCCATTTCTTCTTCAACGGTACATGGATTGTTGACATGACCGGATACCATGAAAAGCTTGGTGCCGACATTGTTTGGACGGCCAATACTCGAAAACCAGGCAGCACCACGACGCAAGATGGTCGGCGCAACAGCGATGGACTCGACATTATTTACAGTTGTCGGGCAGCCATAAAGACCCATATTGGCCGGAAATGGTGGCTTCAGGCGGGGTTGACCCTTCTTGCCTTCAAGGCTTTCAAGCAGCGCTGTTTCTTCACCGCAAATATAAGCACCCGCGCCGTGATGGACGTAGATGTCGTAGTCCCAGCCATTCTTGTTATTCTTGCCAAGCAGACCGGCATCGTAGCATTCATCAATGGCGAGCTGCAGCGCTTCGCGTTCACGGATATATTCGCCGCGCACATAGATATAGCAGGTATGTGCAGCCATGGCGAAACCGGCGATCAGGCAACCCTCGATCAATGTATGCGGATCGTGCCGCATAATATCACGATCCTTGCATGTGCCCGGCTCGGATTCATCCGCATTGATAACGAGATAATGCGGACGGCCGTCGCTTTCCTTCGGCATAAAGGACCATTTCAGACCGGTCGGAAAGCCTGCCCCGCCGCGTCCGCGCAAGCCGGAGGCCTTCATCTCGTTGATGATCCAATCACGGCCCTTGGCAATGATGCCCGCGGTGCCATCCCAATGGCCGCGTGACATCACGCCCTTCAACGACTTGTCGTGAAGGCCATAAATATTATTGAAGATGCGGTCCTTATCAGCAAGCATTTCGCACCGGTCCTACTCTCTTCGTCCATACTCGCGAATGCAAATTGCGCATCCGCCAATCCAATTTATCTCGGCTTCTTGCCGAAAACCTTGATGTATTCGGCTTCGCCGCCCTTGGCCAAAGCCTTGGCTTGCTTGACCCAATCGTCGCGCTCGATACGTCCCTTGAAATTCAGGTAATTATCAACCCATTCACGTTCGGCTTTTTTCCACGCCGCGACCTGCGCGTAGGTGAATATACCAAGATCGTGAAGAATGCCTTCAATCTTCGGGCCAACACCGGCAATCAACTTGAGATCGTCAACGATCGCTGGCTTTTCGATGCCGGCCGGGCGGTTATTGTCAGTGAGCGAAGCTGCCTTGGCAGGCGCCTTGATGGTCTGCACATCGGGCTTCTCGCCAAGCGAACCTTCCGCCAATGGCGGGTTCTTGATCATCCGGGCCGCTGAACTGGCTGTCGGCGCTGGCTTTGATGTCGCCGCCTCACCACCCTTTGCCGCCTTCACCGGAGAAGGTGTTTTGATTGCCGGATTAGTTGCATCATCATGCGTTACCGGCTTGCTCGCATTGGAGGGCGGAACCTGCGACGTTGCGCTGGCGGCCTTGCTTCCACGGCCTGATTTGGCAGTTGCGGCAGTATCAATAAGCGAAGTCGGAAGACCTTGGGGAGCCGAGAAATGACGGTCAATCTGAGGGCCAACGGGCACGGACGCGCCGTTTCCTGCCTCGAACGCATCGATAATCTCTTCAAGACGTTCTGGCGTCAGATCTTCATAAGTGTCTTTGAACACCATGATCATGGGGGCATTGACACAGGCCCCGAGGCATTCAACCTCTTCCCATGACAAAGTACCAGATTCATTCAAATGAAACTGCTCATGATGAATCTTGCTCTGGCAGACCTTTTTCAGGTCTTCCGAACCGCGAAGCATGCAAGGCGTTGTACCGCAAACCTGAATATGCGCACGCGTACCGACCGGCTTCAGCTGAAACTGCGTGTAAAAAGTTGCGACTTCAAGGACACGGATCATCGGCATGTCGAGCATTTCTGCAACATGCTCGATGGCTGCTTTGGTGACCCAGCCATCCTGTTCCTGCGCCCGCATCAAAAGCGGGATGACAGCGGACTGCTCGCGGCCTTTGGGATATTTCTTGATTGCAAGCTTCGCCCAGGCGCTGTTTTCGCGATTGAACGCGAAGGTAGCTGGCTGGACGTTATCTTCGGCTAGACGACGGACTGACATTAACGATCAACCTCACCAAATACGATATCAAGCGAGCCGAGAATGGCGGAAACGTCGGCTAGCATGTGACCACGGCATAGAAAATCCATGGCTTGAAGATGGGCAAAACCTGGTGCGCGCAGCTTGACGCGGTAAGGCTTGTTCGACCCGTCGGAAACCAGAAACACACCAAATTCACCCTTTGGCGCTTCGACTGCGGCATAAACCTCGCCAGCAGGCACATGGTAACCTTCAGTATAGAGCTTGAAGTGGTGAATCAGCGCTTCCATGGAGCGCTTCATCTCACCGCGCTTCGGCGGAACGATCTTTGCAGACGTATTGGAAACAGGCCCTACCCGCTCCTTGCCAAGCAATTGCTCGACACACTGGCGCATGATGCGAACCGACTGGCGCATCTCTTCCATACGGATCAGATAACGATCATAGCAATCGCCATTCTTACCGATTGGAACATCAAATTCCATTTCCGAATAGCATTCATAAGGCTGCGACTTGCGCAAATCCCAAGCCGCGCCAGAGCCGCGAACCATCACACCGGAAAAGCCCCAAGCCCAGGCATCTTCAAGATTTACGACGCCGATATCGACGTTACGCTGCTTGAAAATACGGTTTGGCGTAATCAAATCATCGAGATTTTTTACAGTTTGCAAAAATGGATCACACCATTTGCCAATATCTTCGATGAGCTGATCCGGCAGATCCTGGTGCACACCACCTGGACGGAAATAGGCAGCATGCATGCGTGCGCCACATGCGCGCTCATAGAATACCATCAGCTTTTCGCGCTCTTCAAAGCCCCAGAGCGGCGGTGTCAGCGCACCCACGTCCATCGCCTGCGTCGTCACGTTCAGCAGATGGGAAAGAATACGGCCGATTTCAGAAAAGAGCACGCGGATCAGCTGGCCGCGCTTAGGGACTTCGATCTTGAGCAAACGCTCCACAGCAAGCGCATAGGCGTGCTCCTGGTTCATCGGCGCCACATAGTCCAGGCGATCAAGATAAGGCACAGCCTGTAGATAGGTCTTGGCTTCCATCAACTTTTCGGTGCCACGATGCAGCAGGCCGATATGCGGGTCGACACGTGCTACAACTTCGCCGTCAAGCTCCAGCACGAGGCGCAAAACGCCATGCGCCGCAGGATGTTGCGGGCCAAAGTTTATGTTAAAGTTACGAACTTGAGTTTCAGCCATTGTTGGCTTCCTGACATTGTGCGGATGGATTGCCGTGCTCGCTCATCGGGCGGACCTCAATTCACCTTGGCCTTCTCATCGCCCGGAAGCACATAATCGGTGCCTTCCCAAGGAGACTGGAAGTCGAAGTTGCGGAATTCCTGCCTGAGTTCAACCGGCTCATAGACAACGCGCTTTACTTCGTCGTCGTAGCGAACCTCGACAAACCCGGTCAACGGAAAATCCTTGCGAAGCGGGTGACCCTCAAAGCCGTAATCGGTCAGAATGCGGCGAAGATCCGGATGACCGGAGAAGAGAACACCATAAAGATCATATGTCTCGCGCTCATACCAATCAGCACCGGGATATACAGGCGTGGCTGAAGGAACCGGCGTATCTTCATCGGTTGAAACCTTCACCCGGATGCGCAGATTCTGGCGGGGTGAAAGCAAGTGATAAACCACATCGAAGCGATTTACGCGCGATGGATAATCAACGCCGCTAATGTCAATCAACGAGATGAACTGGCACTGCACATCGTCGCGAAGGAATGCCAGCGTTGCGAGCAGCGCATCAGCATCCACCTCTACGGAAAGATCACCATAGGCAATACCAACCGACTTCAATGTGAGACCCGGCTTTTCCGTCAGATAGGTCGCAAGTTCACTCAATGCTTCTTCAAACATCGCACCCACCCTATCGCTCGATCGTGCCGGTTCGGCGAATTTTCTTCTGCAGCATCAACACGCCATACAAGAGCGCTTCAGCAGTCGGTGGGCACCCGGGGACATAAATATCTACCGGAACCACCCGATCGCAGCCGCGAACGACAGAATAGGAATAATGATAGTAACCGCCGCCATTGGCGCAGGAGCCCATCGAGATAACATAGCGGGGTTCTGGCATCTGGTCATAGACCTTGCGCAGCGCTGGAGCCATCTTGTTGGTCAGCGTTCCCGCGACGATCATCACGTCGGACTGGCGCGGTGAAGCGCGTGGGGCAAAACCAAAACGCTCGCCGTCATAGCGCGGCATCGAGGTATGCATCATTTCAACCGCGCAACATGCAAGACCGAAGGTCATCCACATCAGCGAGCCGGTGCGCGCCCAGGTTACCAATGCATCAGCGGAAGTAACGAGAAAGCCCTTATCGGCCAATTCATTATTGATCTCGCCGAAGAAAGCATCGTCAGAACCAATTGGCTTGCCCGTATTGGGATCAATGATGCCCTTTGGTTGCGGTGCCACAAGGGTGGTGGTGCTGTCGGTCAATCCCATTCCAGCGCTCCCTTTTTCCACTCATAAATAAAGCCGACCGTGAGGACGCCCAGGAATACCATCATTGACCAGAAACCGAACCAACCCACGTCACCGAACGATATCGCCCAGGGGAAAAGAAAGGCCACTTCCAGATCAAAGATAATGAAGAGGATGGAGACGAGATAAAAGCGCACGTCGAACTTCATGCGGGCGTCGTCAAATGCGTTAAAGCCGCACTCATAGGCCGACAATTTTTCAGGGTCAGGCGCGCTGTATGCAACCAGAAACGGTGCAATCAACAGTGCCAGACCGATTACCAGCGCCACACCGATAAAGATAACGATGGGCAGGTAGGAACTTAAGAGCTCGTTCATGATCCGTCTTTTTCTGCCTTGTGAACTCAGGCTGACAAGAATGCCATGTCATACACATGACTGCCGATAATGCACGGCAGATCGCGCCGTCTTTTGAAGTTGGCTCGATGGCCGAGGGTTAGCGCGTTAGCGCCATGCACGCAAGTGCAACAATCGTCGCGAAGCTGCGCGCGTATTATCATCCACACGCTATTCCGCCACGGAAATATCGTCTCATTTAGGCATTTTTACCCCCATTTTAGTGTAAAAAGGCCGCAAAAAGCTTTTTAGAATGATATTAATGTAGATTGCAGGTTGCAGCGGCCCGGCATGGCAAATCCCAACTGCGACATTCGGTCCTACAACCGATTTAGCCCTAAATGCGGACATGCATAAGTGGGCCGCAAGGCCCTTTTGACTTCCACGTGATTTGCAGACTTTACGCACTGGCAGAAGTTCAAATACCGGCAAGCGGTTCAAGGCCGAATTGCTCGCCTTCTTCTGAGATCATCCTGGCGTGATGCGCCTTGCGGTCAAGCAAAGTTGACCATACCGCCACAGCCAGCCCCATGAGAGCCAGGGCAGCACCAACGAATGGCAAATACTGGTATGGAACGCCCAGAGTAAGCGCTGCCCCACCAATCCAGGCACCGGAGGCATTCCCCACGTTGAAAGCACCCTGATTGAGCGTAGCTGCAAGATTTGGTGCTTCATCTGCAGATTCGACGACTCGCATCTGCAAAGGTGGAACAATGATAAAGGTCAAAACACCCCAGAAAAACACGGTAATGATTATCGCTGTCGGCAAACCCGAAATCTCGGCCAAGATGACATGTGTCAGCACCAGCGCAATCAAAGTCCCTATAACGGTCGGCATAAGTTTCCAGTCGGCGAGTTTACCGCCGATAACATTGCCGACAGTCATGCCCGCACCGAAAAGCAGGAGAACCCATGTTACTGCCGAAGTCGAAATGCCGGAAACATCTGTCAGGATTGGCTTGATATAGGTGAAGACCGCAAAAAGACTGGCCGAGGCAAGCGCCGATATTACCATGGCAAGCCAGACCTGCAGCTTGCCCAGCACCTTGACCTCGCTGAGAATGCCGCTTCCTTTCGGCTCATTCTTGGAAAACGGCACCAGCGCTATAATTGCAATCACAGCCGCAACGCCAATAGCGACAACGGCAAAGAAGGTGGCGCGCCAGCCGTAAACTTCACCGAGAGCCGTTCCAGCCGGAACACCAAGAATGTTGGCAAGCGTTAGCCCTGCAAACATCAGCGCAATAGCGCTCGCCCGCTTATGGCGTGGCACGAGGTTTGCGGCCACAACCGAGCCGATACCAAAGAAAGCGCCATGTCCGAAGGCAGTGACAACACGGGCGATCATCAGCATCCAGTAATTGGGCGCGATGGCGCAAAAAAGATTGCCGACAACAAAGAGCATGGCAAGCCCGATGAGCACGGGCTTTCTCGGCAGGGAAGCCGTGGCTATTGCGATGATCGGTGCTCCAATGACCACGCCTAGCGCATAACCCGTCACGAGTAGTCCGGCACTGGGGATCGATACACCAAGATCAGCCGCAACTTCCGGCAGCAGTCCCATGATGACAAACTCGGTGGTGCCTATGCAAAAGGAAGCAATGGCCAGGGCAAGAATCGGTAAAGGCATAGCGAGCAACCGCAAATGAGAGAAAGCATGATGCTGCCTATTCCGCGATGGCTGCACAACCAATTTTTGTGCAATGCAGCAATGCATAATCGGATGGCTACTTAATCGCCATTGGAATAGCGGTCAGCGCAGCGGCAAAATGAGGACGGTCCTACTGCTGGCCGCTTTCAATAGCCTTCAGATCTTCTGCCTGCTGCTGACGCAGCAAGCGGATTTCGGCCTGTTTGCGCGCAGCGGCCGCAGGATCGGCGGAAGGACCTCTTTGGCTGTTCTTTGCCGCAGTCGTGCGGTTGCGCAAAGCGTCTTTCTCTTCCGGCGTAAACTGGGTCGTTTCACCTTTAGGGTCAGGCGTAAAATGCGGATAGGTTCCGGTGTTGACCGGTCCTGTCATTGGAGAATTCGACATTGGCGCAGGGCTTGTATTGGCGCACGCGCTCAAGCCAACGATCATAACGGCGCTTGCCGAGCAGCGCATGAGCAGTTTGAGCGAGATTTTCATTGTGTGTCCTGACTCAGAAAAACGATATTTATCATGGCTACAATAAATGCACCTTGGAGGGATAGCACCAACTTATGTTATCATGTCAATAATGCTGATCGGGAGAATTGGCGGGAGGATGCCACTGTATGGATAATCAAGGCGATAAAAGCACAAAGATACCCAGCCTGGATCACTATGTGGTCAAGGACCCGGAGGCCTTTGCCCGCAATGTCGCCCATATGATCGAACAGGCTGGCAAAGCGGCCTCTGCCTGGGTCGAGCCGCGCGAAAAAGGCTTGAAGCGCGACACGCTCGCCGATCCTGTCACCGATATTGTCAAAACATTATCGAAGGTCTCCGAATATTGGCTCTCAGAACCCAGCCGCGCGCTTGAAGCCCAAACAAAATTGTTTTCGAGCTATATGGCGATCTGGTCAAACTCCATCAGGCGCATAAGCGGCGAGGAAGTTGAGGATATTGCTGCGCCGGAAAAGGGCGATAAGCGATTCACTGACGAGGATTGGGGACGAAACGCATTCTTTGACTTTTTAAAACAGGCCTATCTGGTCACTGCGAGGTGGGCAGGTGACCTGGTTGAGAATGCCGAAGGGCTCGATGATCACACGCGCCACAAGGCGTCATTTTACGTCAAACAGATCACAACCGCGGCTTCACCAAGTAATTTCCTTTTGACCAACCCGGAACTCTATAAGGAAACAGTTGCCAGCAATGGCGAGAATCTCGTTCGCGGCATGAAAATGCTTGCGGAGGACATTGTTGCTGGCGGCGGCGATCTTCGCTTGCGCCAATCGGATTTGACCAAGTTTGCTCTTGGAGAAAACGTGGCAACAACACCAGGAAAGGTCATCGCCAGAAGCGACGTTGCGGAAATTATTCAATACGAGCCCACCACCAAGGATGTGCTCAAGCGCCCTCTCCTGATTTGCCCGCCCTGGATCAACAAGTTCTATATTCTCGATCTGAACCCTGAAAAATCATTTATAAAATGGGCAATTGATCATGGTCATTCGGTTTTTGTCATTTCATGGGTGAACCCGGATCAACGGCACGCGCACAAGGATTGGACAGCCTATATCAATGAGGGCTTGCGCTTCGGCCTTGACGCAGTTGAGGCTGCAACCGGCGAACGGGCGGTCAATGCGATCGGGTATTGTGTAGGTGGCACATTGCTTAGCGCTGCGCTCGCTCTCTTTGCCAAGGAAGGCGAAGATCGAATCAAAAGTGCCACTCTGTTTACAACGCAGGTAGACTTCACCCACGCCGGTGATTTGAAAGTGTTTGTTGACGAGGATCAGATTCGCGCCCTCGAAAACGCAATGTCTGCGGAAGGCTATCTTGACGGAACCCGCATGGCGACCGCTTTCAATATGCTGCGGTCTGGCGATCTTGTCTGGCCCTATGTCGTCAACAATTACATGCGCGGGCGCGATCCTGTCCCGTTTGACCTCCTGTACTGGAATGCAGATGCGACGCGTATGAGTGCAGCCAACCACTCCTATTACTTACGCAATTGCTACCTTGATAATAATCTCGTTAAAGGAATGATGAAGCTGGCCGGCGAAAGCCTGTCACTGGCTGATGTGAAGATTCCCATCTACAATCTTGCGGCAAAAGAAGATCACATCGCTCCCGCATTGTCCGTATTCACCGGCTGCCAGTATTTTGGTGGCGACATCACCTATGTCCTTTCCGGTTCCGGCCACATAGCTGGCGTGGTCAATCCTCCTGCCAAGAACAAGTATCAATTCTGGACCGGAGATACACCTGTTGGTTCATTCGAATCATGGTTGGAGAAGAGTGTCGAGCACCCGGGATCATGGTGGAATCACTGGCATGCCTGGATAGAAAAACAGGATAATACGCGTGTCGCGCCGCACATACCGGGCGAAAATAACGTGCAGGTATTGGCAGATGCGCCCGGCACTTACGTGAGAATACGCGTGTAATTACGCAGCTATAGCATTAAATTTCACTGTAACTTTCGATTAAGGACCATGGCAGGAAAGTGTCAGATCACGCTTTTGCCTCATTGTGTATATAGTTCGTGTCTTGTGCGGATCGCTAAAAACAACTAGTTATTGTTGCTCTCTGCCGGTGTATTTGCGCCTCAATAGAACTTCGTGGGCTTAATGCTCTTATAAACGGGCCGGATTGAATTATCGAATCGTGCCGGACGTCCAGACGGGGGAATCGTTGAAAACACTGCCGCGTTCAGTTTCAGCCTTACGGGCAAGCACAGTCGTATGCGTTATGAGCCTTGCAGCTCTTATAGCAACTTCTTGCACATCTACTGGCTCCAATCCCAGCGTTACTTCCGCATTGACTGTTGCCCCAACTGATCAAGCTGCTGCGAGCGATACCCAAACCTCCCTGCCCTCTGGCGGTAATGCGCAAGTTACCCCTGAGGCGCTGGCATTGGCTGGATCAACAGAAACAAACGCCTTGCAGGCGGTCAATGGCGCGGTAAAGCCAGGCGAAAGCAAGCCTGAGCTCGCCAAGACGGATGCAAAGACCGATGTGGCGGCTGATACCGGGACAAAAACAGAAGAAGTACAAGTGGCAAGTGCAGCGACCGTTGTTGCGCAACCTCCCGTCAGGACTTCTCTTTTTGGAAGCATGACGAAAAAAACAGAGACTGCACCGGCTCCCGCGCCTGAAACACCTGCAGCGGCAGCAGAATCCACAAAGCCTGAACCCAAGGCTGCAGAAACAACCGTTGCGGACACGGCTCCTCCGGAAGAAACCAAACCGGCGGCTGCTACACAGAAGAACAATGGCGCACTTTTGCGACTGTTCTCCAATAATCGCTCCAAACCCGCCAATCAGCGGCTTGTTGCGGTAATCGAGCCTAAATCAAAGCCTGCCGGGGCATCTGAAAGCGACCTTCCATCCGCTGATTCCTTTGCTGGCCGGACTGAACATCTTGCATCCCTGCCCGGTGTACGGCCAAATGCTGGCATCCAGATCATGCAGCGCGATAGTCTCTATGAAGATGACGACATTGAAGCAGCGGGCGCTCCTGTAATTTTGGCTTCGGCGGCGGGTCTTGCACGCCTGGCACCCAATGGCCTGAAAGTTCAACGTGAAAGCGTTGATGTTGCCTGCCTGAAACCGCAACTGGTGGGCATTTTGAAGCTGATCGAGCGCAAGTATGGCAAATCCGTCATTGTAACCTCCGGCTATCGCAGTCCTCCCTATAATCGCAAAGTAAACGGCGCCAAGGCTTCTCTTCATATGTCATGCGCCGCCGCTGATATTCAGGTCCCTGGAATCAGCAAGTGGGAATTGGCCAATTTTGCTCGCGCCATGACAGGTCGTGGCGGCGTCGGCACTTACTGTCATACCGAATCGGTACATGTGGATATTGGCCCGCGCCGGGATTGGAATTGGCGCTGTTCGGGCAGAAAAGGCTGATTCCAATAGGCTTTTCTCGTGGGGTTGACGGTTTCCGGGCAACTGTCTTTTCAACAAATTTCGCATAAACTGCACTTTTTCTAAAAAAGAATGCATTATGGGGTTGCGGCGGAAATACTGTTTCACTATAAGCCGCTTCACCGGAGGCGCCCATCGTCTAGCGGTTAGGACGGCGCCCTTTCACGGCGCAAACAGGGGTTCGATTCCCCTTGGGCGTACCAGTCTTTTTCCAATAAAAATCAGCACTTTGTACGGCAAAGATAATTGCCTGTGCTTTACGCATATAAAAACGGCCAGCTCTGGGTGAGCGGGCCGTTATTTCAATCTCGGATAGGTTAATTCGCTGGTGCAGGTTGCGATGGAGCAGGCTCTGCTGGGGCCGGAGCTGCCGGTGGGGTTGCAGGCTCCGTAGTGGTCGCAGGCGGGGTGCCTGTGTCTGCAGGCTTGTTATCGCAGGCTGCAAGGGAGAAAGCCGCCACTGCCATCAGAGGCAGGAAAATCTTGTATTTCATCAAAGTCCTCCTAACGTTTGTCCCTCCGCGCAGCATGTGACACTCTGAAGAATTAGAACAGCCCGGTTTTTTTCAAGCTTTGTCACGACATGTTAGACAAAGTTATGAGGCTGAAATGGTGAGCTGGCATATCATAAATTGTTGCCACGATTCCCATTGTGACAACAGGACTCGCATTTTACCTCCAACGAGTCCGATTCTCCCACCCCAGAGCAAACTTACCTGCCTTTCCCAAGGCAGGTTTTTTGTATGACGGTCGCCTTTGTACAAACGTCATTGGAACACATTATAGGCTCGTTTTCCGCTAGGATGAATTCATGCAGGAAATCACGAGTATGAATAATAATATCAACACTACATTGAAATTTCTCGCGGCCGGATTGGCCGCTGCGACCATGGTCCTAATGGCCAACACCACTTTCGCAGATGTCATTAATGCTGTGTTGCGAAACCACTGAATTTAAACCTATCGATTTAATGACCGGCTTGCGCTAGTTCTGCCGGATGATCTTTGCTTTCCCACTTGTTACCGGCACTTTGGTGCAGCGCTATAAACGCTTTCTTGCAGACATCGTTCTGGATGATGGCAAGGCTATTACCAGTTCGGTCCCCAATACCGGGTCCATGTTGGGTTTGACCGATCCGGGAATAAAGGTCTGGCTTTCCCATAGTGACGATCTGAAGCGAAAATACCCGCACACGCTGCAAATGGTTGAAGTCTCCGGGCACATAGTTGGAATCAATACCGGCCTGCCCAACCGCATTGCAGAAGAAGCGATTATTGCCGGATTAATCCCGTCGCTTGCTGGTTATGCCGCTCTTAAGCGCGAACAACGTTATGGTGCCAATTCACGCATCGATATATTGCTCACCGACCCGAACCGTCCAACCGCCTATGTTGAAGTGAAGAACGTACACTTTTCGCGTACGCCCGGCTTGGCCGAATTTCCCGATTCTCCCACCGCTCGCGGCGCAAAACATCTGGACGAGCTTGGCAACATGGTGGAAACTGGCCATCGTGGCGTGATGCTCTATGTGATTCAGCGAGGAGATTGCGATCAATTGAGGATATGCGGCGATTTGGACCCGGTTTACGCGGCGGCTTTTGAACGGGCGATGCGGCGCGGGGTTGAAGCTTACGCCGTAAAATGCCACATCACGCCTGCAGGTATCGCTGCAGTCAGCACGATGCCGATTATAGATTAACGTCAACCGGTCAGTTCAATGGTTACCTATCTCGACGCACAAAGCGCGCCCCTGAAAAATACAGGGCAAATTCGGCTTCATGGCCCCGAAGGCTTCGAAGCGATGCGTAAGGCTTGTCAGTTAACGGCACGCTGTCTGGATGAACTCGCCTCGATCGTAGCTCCGGGCGTTACAACCAACACAATTGACCGCTTCGTGTTCGAGTTTGGTGCCGATCAAGGTGCCCTGCCCGCAACGTTGAATTATCGCGGCTACACTAAATCCAGTTGCACGTCGATCAATCATGTCGTCTGCCACGGTATTCCTGATGACAAGCCGTTGCGCGAGGGCGATATCGTCAATATCGACGTTACCTATATCGTTGACGGCTGGCATGGTGATTCCAGCCGCATGTACCCGGTTGGCGAGATCAAACGCGCCGCAGAGCGGCTTATGGAAGTAACGCATGAAAGCCTGATGCGCGGCATTGCCGCCGTTCGCCCAGGCGCACGCACTGGTGCCATCGGCGCAGCCATACAGACCTACGCTGAAGCGGAACGTTGTTCCGTCGTTCGCGACTTCTGCGGCCACGGTGTGGGGCAACTGTTCCATGACGCACCCAATATCCTGCATTACGGCACGCCGAACGAGGGTGTGGAAATGCGCGAAGGCATGATTTTTACCATTGAACCTATGATTAACCTTGGCCGTCCGCATGTGAAGGTTCTTGCCGATGGTTGGACCGCTGTTACCCGCGACCGGTCACTGACAGCTCAATATGAGCATACTGTGGGTGTCACGAATAAGGGCTGCGAGGTTTTCACCCTGTCTCCGGCTGGCCTGTTCGCACCTGGATTGAAACTCGGATAGATGGAAGCCGTATGAGTGAAGAAAAGCCCAACCTGACCTTCTTCCTCAACGAAACTTCCGCAAAACTCTCCTCAGAACAACCTGCCGTTGATATAAACAGGACCTCGCGCAACGCACAGCCGCAGTCGGCCGAAGTCGAACCCATTCCGCACTACGTCGGACATCGCGAACGCATGAAGGAGCGGTTTCAAAGCGTCGGCCACGTCGGCTTTGCCGATTATGAAATGCTGGAAATGTTGCTCTATCGCTCCATAAGACAGGGTGACACAAAACCTTTGGCGAAGGCACTCATTGCGCGCTTCGGCTCTCTGGCAGAAGTCCTTGGGGCACCTGAGCACCTCTTGCGTGAGGTCAAGGGTTGCGGTCCAGCTATTGCCTTCGACCTTAAATTCGTCTCCGCCCTCACCCACAGGATGATCCGCAGCGAAATTCGCGATAAGATCGTGCTTGGTTCATGGGCCAAAGTCATGGATTATTGTGTCGCAGCAATGGCTTATGAGTCACGGGAACAATTTCGCGTCTTGTTTCTGGACAAGAAGAACGCCCTTATCGCCGACGAGGTCCAACAGGTGGGCACTGTCGACCACACGCCTGTTTATCCGCGCGAGGTTATTGCTCGCGCCTTACAGCTCTCTGCCAGTGCTATCATTCTTGCACACAACCATCCCTCCGGCGATCCGACACCATCGAAAGCTGATATTGAGATGACAAAGACAATCGCCAATATCGGCACACAGATGGGTATTGTCGTGCACGATCACATCATTATCGGCAAAAGCGGGCACGCCAGCCTGAAAGGGCTTGGCCTCTTTTAGGCTGGCTTACTTTCAAACAAATAGACCGCACTTGTGTCCGTCGAAGCGGCGCTGCCATTGCCAAAATCGGGCACTGAATATTTTGATAAGATGCGCAAGCGGTGGTGAGGCAGATATTCTCTTCCGGGATCACCTATGAGCACTTTGATACCCGCGGTGGTGCATCTGTCGAGATAGGAAACGACCCTTCCGGCAATATCTGACGCATAGAATAAGTCACCCACAGCAATCATATCCACCTCTGGCGGATCATCGTCGAGAATGTCCTTACAAATTGTGTCGATGTTCACCGCATTAACCGCTGCATTCATACGGCTCGCTATAGCAGCGTAAGGATCAGTATCGACGCACACCACTGTGGTTGCTTGCGCTTTGGCAGCCGCAATTCCAACAATTCCGGAACCTGCCCCCAAATCGAGCACATGCAAGCCCGCGACCATTGCCGGATGGTCTAAAATATACCGGGCTAAAACTGTCCCGCCCGCCCAGCGATAGGCCCAGTATGGCGGATGATCATTGCCATATATGTCTTGATTTCCAAGTTTACCCAATCCGCTTGCTGGATGCGCCGTATAGAGCAATATCTCCGCCACAGCAGGAGTGGGCAGAATATGCAGGTTCTCCAAAATGAAAGCGCGTGGATCAGCCAAGGGGGCGCCGAGGTGAGCCAATTTGGGTTTTTTCAATTTCAACTTTCTGGGCTGTAAATATTAAACTAGGCTATCGCCCTGGGATGGAAAGAAAAACGGCCCCGCAATGCGGAGCCGTTTTTCTTAACTGGCGATAAGCCGCTTACCGAGAAGCTTACGCTTCGTCTTCAGTCTTCTTCTTGGCTGCCTTTTTTGGCGCTGCCTTTTTGGCAGGCTTCTTGGCTTCGCCGGACTTTTCTTCCGACTCGTCTTCAGCCATCAACTCTTCCTTGGTCACCTTCTTGTCGGTGACATTGATGCTGGCGAGCAGGTGGTCAACCACCTTCTCTTCGAAGATCGGAGCGCGAAGATTGTTGATCGCCTCCGGTGTCTTGCGGAAGAATTCATAAATCTGCTGTTCCTGACCAGGATACTGACGAACCTGATCGTAAACGGCGCGCTGCATTTCTTCTTCGGTTACTTCGATACCGGCCTTGTTGCCGATTTCCGAAAGAACGAGGCCAAGACGAACGCGGCGTTCAGCAAGCTTGCGATATTCGGCGCGTGCTTCTTCTTCCGTTGTATCTTCGTCTTCAAAGGTCTTGCCAGCCTGCGCAAGGTCCTGACCGATCTGAGCCCAGATATTGTTGAACTCGGCATTGATCAGACGTTCTGGCGACTCGAACTGGTATTCGCCATCCAGCGCATCCAGAATCTGACGCTTCACTTTCTGGCGTGTGAAAGAACCGTATTGGCTCTCGATCTGCTCGCGAATAACCTGACGCAGACGATCAGCGCTTTCAATGCCGAGCTTCTTTGCGGTTTCGTCGTTGATTTCGAGTTCGCCTGGCTTTGCAACTTCCTTGACAGTGATGTCGAAGGTAGCGTCCTTGCCTGCAAGATGAGCAGCCTGGTATTCAGCCGGGAAAGTAACCTTGATCTGCTTTTCATCGCCAGCTTTTACGCCGATCAATTGATCTTCGAAGCCTGGAATGAACTGGCCGGAGCCAAGAACCAATGTTGCATCGCTATCTGCACCACCGTCGAAAGGAACATCATCGACCTTGCCGAGATAATCCATGGTAACGCGATCGCCGCTTTCAGCCTTGCCCTTCTTTGGTTCGAAGGTCTGGGCAGAGCTTGCAACACGCTTAACCTGCTCTTCGACTTCCTCATCGGAAACGTCAACGATCTCGCGGGTAATGCTGATCTTGGAAGTGTCTTTGATTTCAATCGCTGGCAGAACTTCATAATTAAGCGAGAATTCAAAGTCGGCTTCGCCGGAAAGAACCTTGTCAGCTTCCTTTTCGTCTTCGGTCATGACGACTTCAGGCTGGGTAGCCGACTTTTCGTTGCGATCCGAAAGAATGGTGCGCGAAGAATCGCTCAGGATTTCATTGACGACTTCAGCCATGAATGACTTGCCATACATCTTGCGAAGGTGGCTCATTGGCACCTTGCCGGGACGGAAGCCATTGATGCGCGCCTTTGCGCTGGCACCCTGGAGGCGTTCGGAAAGCTTTGCTTCCAGATCCTTGGCCGGAACAACGACCTTGATCTCGCGCTTCAGCCCTTCATTGAGCGTTTCAGTAACCTGCATGTCCAAACCTTCACTTTTTTAACATTTGTCCCGCCGTCGCCGGCTCGTTCGCCAAATTGCGGGAGAAAAACTGTTGCCTATGTGGCTTCGGGTGCGGATGAGCAATTTTTGCTTGGCCATCCACGCTGATTCTATTGCCGTATTTCCAACTCAACTCTCGATTTATGCCACGCATTGTATCACAGACTGTGGCACAAAGTTGGGTGAGAAATCGCACCTTCACCGACTGGTCGCTCCCTTTACTCGGCTCGGGTATAAAAATCAATGGCACTGCCATGCAGGCTGGCAAAATAGCATTGTTTGGTGCCGCTACGGCCTGAGATTGCAGGGTGACAAGAAAATGGAACTATGCAAATCTATTCATGTGGGGATTTTCGGATAGGTCAATTATGGCTGCACTATGTTAAAATTGTGCAGAGCCCTCTCGTAAACGCTCCCCGCCAGCATTATGTGACTTCGCTCTACTCGACCTTATCGTCCGCAAAGACTGATCAAAGTTGATACCGTTTCAGCATTGCTGACACACCTTTGCGACACGCGTGGGACGTCTTACTGTCATGGAGGCCTACCCTTTGTCACGATCACTTTTAACAATAATCAAGGTTGGTTTGACAGCCGCTCTTCTGTCCTCTGGTGCTTCATTTGCCCAGGAAGCAGCGGCCCCGCCACCTCCCCCGCCGGTATCGGTCGCCAAGCCGGTCGTCCGTGATGTCGTTGACAGCGACGAATTCATTGGCCGCTTTGAACCTGTTGATGAAGTATCCATACGTTCCCGCGTCGCCGGATATCTCGACAAGATCGAATTTACAGATGGTGCGCTGGTTAAAAAAGGCGATCCGCTTTTTACAATCGACCAGCGACCTTTCGAAACCGCCCTGTCGCAGGCGCAGGCCTCGCTCGAAGTGTCAAAGACCACGCTTGTCTATGCCGAAGCGCAATTTAAGCGCACCGAGTCATTGGCTGCAAACGGCACGCTTTCCGCTTCGCAACTCGATGACAGGCGCCGCGACTTCATTTCGGCTCAGGCAAATGTCCGCGGCGCAGAGGCAGCTCTTGCCCGTGCGCAGCTTGATCTTGAATATACAAAGATAACAGCCCCCTTGAGCGGGCGCATTGATCGCCGCCTGATCTCCGTTGGCAATCTCGTTCAGCCAGACCAGACGATCCTTACGACAATCGTCTCACTCGACCCGATTGATTTTTACTTCAATGTCGATGAGCGTAACCTGCTTTCCTATGCACGCACCGCTCGTGAAAACGGCAGCACCTTGCAGGAAGGCGCCTCCGGTCTGGAAGTCACCGTCCGGCTTACCGATTCCGCCGAGCCGCCCGTAAAGGGCAAGGTTGATTTCGCGGAAAATCGTCTGGATGACCAGACGGGCACAATGCGCGTTCGCGCCCGCTTCAGCAATCCGAATTTTGTTTTGCAGCCAGGCCTGTTCGGCCGCGTCGATGTTGCCGCATCCAATACCTATAAGGGTATTTTGATCCCGGATGAAGCAATCGGCTCTGACCAAAATGAACGCATCGTCTTCACAGTCAGCGAAGATGGCACTGTAACCCCGAAGCCGGTTCGCCTTGGACCGAAGCTTCATGGCTACCGCGTGATCCGCTCCGGAATGACGGGCGATGAAACCATTGTGGTGAATGGCCTGATGCGGATTCGCCCCGGCGTAAAAGTCAAGCCGGAACTGGTGGTGCTACCACCGGAAGCTGTAACGGCTGACGCGACCAGAGCGCCGGAGGCTGCGCAATGAGATTCGCGCACTTTTTCGTCGACCGGCCGATCTTTGCGAGCGTTCTTTCGATTGTCTTGCTGATTGTCGGCGGCATAGCTTACACACAGCTGCCAGTTGCGCAGTACCCCGAAATAGCCCCGCCAACCATTGTCATCCGCACTTCCTATCCGGGCGCCGACGCTGAAACCATTGCCAACACGGTGGCGACGCCAATCGAGCAGGAAATCAACGGCGTTGAGGGCATGTTGTATATGTCCTCCTATTCCACGGCCGATGGCTCCATGGCATTGACCGTGACATTTCGGCTGGGAACAGATCTCGATAAGGCGCAGGTTCTTGTACAGAACCGCGTGTCCATTGCGGAGCCGCGCCTTCCGGAAGAAGTCAGACGTCTTGGTATCACCACCACCAAAAGCTCGCCTGATCTCATGATGGTTGTGCATATTCTTTCGCCAAATGGTCGTTATGATCAGCTTTACGCCTCCAATTATGCACGCTCGCGCGTTCGCGACGTGTTGTTGCGTCTGGATGGCGTCGGCGATCTGATCATCTTCGGTGAGCGAGAATACTCGCTGCGTATCTGGCTCGACCCTGAGAAACTCTCAGCCTATGGCATGACATCAAGTGATGTTGTGCAATCGCTGCGAGATCAGAACGTGCAAGTTTCGGGCGGTTCCATTGGCGGTCCGCCAACCTCCGGCACCAATGCGTTTCAATATACTGTCACCACTGAGGGCCGCTTCAGTGATGCCCGGCAGTTCCGCTACGTCATCGTCAAGGCGACAGAAAGCGGGCGCCTCGTGCAGTTGCAGGATGTGGCGCGCATCGAACTTGGTGCCAAGGATTATGTCACCAACTCCTATCTGAACGGCAATCCGGCAGTGGCCTTGGGTATTTTCAGCCGCCCGGGCACCAATGCCCTTGCTGCTGCGGATTCAATCCGAAGCACAATGGAGGAACTCAAGAAGGATTTTCCTGACGGGCTGACCTACGATATCGTTTACAACCCCACCGAGTTCATCGCGGAATCGATCAATGAGGTGTACAAAACGATCATTGAAGCCGTCATTCTCGTGGCGCTCGTCGTCCTTGTCTTCCTGCAATCGTGGCGCACCGCGATCATACCGATTGTCGCAATTCCCGTCTCCCTTATCGGAACGCTGGCATTGCTGCTCGCCTTCGGCTTCTCGCTCAATATGCTCACATTGTTTGGATTGGTCCTTGCTATCGGCATTGTCGTCGATGACGCCATTGTGGTTGTCGAAAATGTCGAACGAAACCTTGCAGCCGGCATGACGCCCAAGGAAGCCTCGCACGTCACTATGGACGAGGTCGGCACCGCCGTTATTGCCATTTCGCTGGTGCTGATTGCGGTCTTCGTACCGACTGCTTTCATTCCCGGCATTACGGGGCAATTCTACCTGCAATTTGCGATCACAATCGCAGTGGCAACGGCAATCTCCGCTCTTAACTCGCTGACGCTTTCGCCAGCGCTTGCTGCGATTGTGCTGCGGCCACACAACCACAGCGAATCGAAAAACCCGGTTGCCCGTTTGGGCCGGGCCATGGCCAATGGCTTCAATACCGGCTTTGACAAGATGGCGAATGGCTACTCTTGGGTCATTCGCCACCTCGTCAGTTCAGCCATTGGTATCACGGCCTCCCTGCTTGTCTTTGTCGGGTTGCTTGTCGCCACATGGTATATGGCAACCGCTGTTCCACGCGGCTTTATCCCGACCATGGATCAGGGGTACGCCATCGTCGTGGTACAGTTGCCTGACGGTGCGTCTCTCAATAGAACCGATGCAGTCATTGAAAAGGTTTCAAAGATCGTTCGGGACGTGCCGGGTGTGAAAAATGCCGTCGCCTTCTCTGGCTTTAACGGCGCGACTTTCACCAATGCGTCAAACTCCGGCGTGGTTTTCGCCGCCTTCGACTCCTTCGAAAATCGCCTGGAGGAAGGTCATAACGCCAACCAGATTATTGGTCAGCTTTATGGCAGTCTGCAAAGTATTCAGGAAGCCTTCATCATTGCCGTTCCTCCACCCGCCATCAGCGGTATAGGCAATTCCGGCGGCTTCAAGATGCAGCTGCTGGACCGTGACAGCTCCGACATGCGCCGCGTGCTCGCCCTGGCCTATCAGATGATGGGCGAAGCCGCACAGACACCGGGTGTAACCGGCGTTTTCACCACCTTCTCTGCCTCCAGCCCGCAATACTTCCTTGAAGTAGACCGGGACAAGGCAAGAGCGCTTAATGTGCCCATTCCGAGCATTTTCGAAACGCTTTCGACAAATCTTGGAACATCATATGTCAATGATTTCAATGCTTTCGGGCGCGTTTATCAAGTTCGTGCGCAGGCGGATCAACAATACCGCCTCGACCGGCAGGATATTTTGAACCTGAAGGTACGATCAGCCACGGGAGCGCTTGTTCCACTTGGCACGTTGATCGAGATCAGGGACACTACAGGGCCGTCGCTCGTGCAGCGCTACAATATGTACGTATCCGTACCGTTGCAGGGCAATGCTGCTCCCGGTGTATCGACCGGCGCAGCTCTTGATCAAATGGAAGCGCTGGCCGCCAAAACGCTGCCACAAGGCACATCGTTCAATTGGACGGAACTTGCCTTTCAGGAACGCGCGACCGGCAATACGGCGGTGTTTATCTTCGCCCTGTCTGTCATCTTCGTGTTCCTGGCCCTTTCAGCCCAGTATGAAAGTTGGGTATTGCCGCTCGCAATTATCCTGATTGTTCCACTGGCTGTCCTTGCGGCGCTGATAGGCGTGGCGTTGCGCGGGATGGACAATAATATCCTCACGCAAATCGGGCTCGTGGTTCTCATTGGTCTGGCGGCGAAAAACGCCATTCTTATTGTGGAGTTTGCCCGTCAACACGAAGAAGAAGGCGCAAACCCGGTAGAAGCAGCGATCGAAGCCAGCCGCTTGCGCCTGCGTCCGATCCTGATGACCGCCTTTGCCTTCATCTTTGGCGTTGTGCCTTTGATGATTGCAACTGGGCCCGGTGCGGAAATGCGTCAGTCGCTCGGAACAGCGGTGTTCTCCGGAATGCTTGGGGTTACATTCTTCGGTCTGTTCCTGACACCGGTGTTCTACGTCGTGCTCAGATCCTTCCGGCGCAAACCGAAACCTGCGGCAGAACAAGCCGCAGCGCATTAAAATAAAAGCGCGGGGCCTTAACTGCCCCGCGCTTTTGCATTGGCTTCAATATTCTATGGGAGACGATATCTGTACGCCGGTGAAAGCATATCGCGCATCTTATATGTGAATGCGGCACGCTCGCTTGGCGTAAGATTGATGTCGCGCAGCATATAGGCATTCAAATCCCCAGGGTCGCCTGCCGGCACTGAAGTCTGCTTGGAAAAGCCCGCCCAAAAAACCGCAAGCGAACTCAATCCGAATAATCGCAATTCGGTCATGACACTCTCCATCAAGCTATTAACTGTCCTGTTGTGTGGACAGATGTATTATCTTATTAACAGGCATACCAACGCGAATTTGATGATTAGACATCAATAGATTTAATGGCTCGACATGACGTCACTTCCTCTTGGTTCTATCCGGGTTTTTGATAGTGTTGCGCGGCTGCAGAACTTTACGAAAGCAGCCGATGAGCTCAACATGACCCAATCGGCCGTCAGCTATCAGATCAAATTGCTGGAAGATTTTGCCGGTACGCCCTTGTTTCAGCGCCGCGCACGCGGCGTTACCTTGACGCCGAAGGGCGAAGTAATAGCGCCGGTGATACGCAGAGCTTTGGCTGATATGGGCGAGACATTCCGCGCCATTCGCGAAGAACAAAATTCCGTGCTGGTTATTTCAGTCATCCATACATTTGCCAGCAATTGGCTGACGCCGCGCATTACCGATTTTCAAAACCTGCATCCCGAGGTTTCGGTGCGCTTCGATATTTCCTCCCGCTTGGTTGATTTTTCCAGTGAGGGAATCGACTGCGGCATCCGGCTCGGTCGTGGAAATTGGCCAGGCTTGACCTCACATCGGCTTTTATCGGGCGGTTTCACACCCTTGGCCAGCCCCGCCTATCTTGAACGATATGGCAGACCGCAAACACCGGCAGACCTCCTGCAATGTCATCTGATCACGCCAGACGATAATTGGTGGCCCGTCTGGTTTCGCCAAGCAGGTGTCGAAGGGCCATTGACCATGACCAAACCCGGGGTAACGATTGATACCCAGCAGATTATCGGCGGATTGGCATTGTCCGGCGGCGGCGTCGGACTGGTTTCTTCAGCTTTTTTCCAGAATGAAATAGAGTCGGGCACGCTGGTAAAGCTTTTCGATATCGAAGCCTCAACCGGCACTAATTATTATCTGGTCTATCCCGAAGCCGGGCAATTGCCAGCCAAGGTGAAGTTCTTTCGGGACTGGATCATAGACTGCTCATGCAACACTAAGTTTTGACGATACGATCAAGCAACACGACATCACTGTCCTTGTAGATTGCACGTGAAAACTCGTTGAACCCGAGTTTTCCGGCCAGCTTTAACGAAGTGTCGTTCCAATGATCAATCATGCAAACGGTTCGCTCGGATATTTTCCGGGCATCGTACCATTGCAAGGCCGCGTACGCTGCTTCTGACGCCAGGCCTTGGCCATGGCGGGTATATTTGATCCTCCACAATGCCTCCGGAACTCCGTCGAAAGCCGGGCCATTGGCGCGGTGAAACCTTGCCACCCCCGTTTCTCCGACCAGCTCCCCGGTTTGACGGTCGATGACCAGAAGCGGACCATAGCCAAAAACGTTCCAATGCCCGATCCAGCGCAGCAGCCTGTCCCAGCTTTGCTCATCGGTAAGTCCGGGCAAGACTTGAACACCCTCGCTTAGGTTGGGATCATTGATCCATATCGCCTTATAGAGTTCGAAATCCTCAATACGTTGCGGGCGCAACAAAAGGCGGCTTGTTTCAATCATGATCAGGTTTCCCCCACATGCACGCGAGTTTATCTGTCCAGTGCCTTATTCTCAATTGTGTTTGGAAAGATTGTGGTGCGGATAGAGGGACTCGAACCCCCACGGTCTCCCGCCAGAACCTAAATCTGGTGCGTCTACCAATTTCGCCATATCCGCATCCGAGGCACGTAGCCGAACCTCAAGCGCGGGTCTCTATAGCACCGTCTTTCTGAGGGTCAAAGGAAAAAGCCGGGTAATCGACACTATTATTTCAAACCCGTAATTTCCCGCTTATTTCTAATAGAGGGGTTCCTCGTAGAGAACCTTTCCATCGCTTCTTAAAGCCCGTATCTGGGCGTCTCCCTCATTCGATACAGCAATAACGACATCGATCTTTCTCTCGCGCTGCTGTTCTTCGATTGCCAGGCCCTGACCTTCCGGAACGTAATAGCGCTCAATGCCATAATCGACATGATAGGTGTTGTCCGAAGCAAAATAGGCGTAGTTTGGCGTACGTCCCCGAAGCTGCACTTCATCGGGCTTCAGGTCAGTGCGGGCCTGCCACGAAGCACTTGCAAAGTTCCAACGCTCATCTGCCCCTTTGACCAGTGTGACATAGACGTTAATGAGGCCCTTCGCGTCCGGGCGCGTACCGGATATCTTGTCGATGCTGACATTGGAGATATCATAGGAGAGGATCACATAGTCTCCGCGCAGGAAATCCCGGGGATCAATGGGCTGGCTTAGCAGGATCACGTCTTTGCCGCTCCGCAGGATGGATGCGCGCTGCTCAACCATTGCGTATAAAGCGCCCGATTGCAGCAAGGCGACGATAATACCCAGCCAGATAATGCGCTTGCCAGTGAACATCAGGCGGCTCCTTCCGCTTGCGCAATCTTCTTTTGCAGCCGCCGCTCCATGCGCACAACAAAGGCGGCAAGCAGCAATACCAGCACGCCCGCACTCAAGAAGAAGCTCGCGGTTCCGATAAGCGTCCCTATCGTCTTGAATGCCAGATAAAGCACTTCGAGCGAAAATACGGTGTAAGACATCCATCTGACGGCAAGATTGCGATAACCGGAGAGAACCAGCCCGGCAATCGCACAGGCCAATATACCAAAGCCGATAATGACCTGATCGCTTACTTCACTATCGAAGCGATCAAACTGAAAATAGCTCAGCACCAGAAGAAGCATCAGAAACCCGTAAGCGCCGATTGCCTTGCTCCAGCCGGTGAGCCGTTGCAGCACTGCAGTCGACAGCGCATCGCCAAGAAAGAGCGCCCCGCCCGCCATAGCGGCGAGCCACAATATCCAATCACCGCTCAAATCATCATAAAGGGCGAAAACATAGGCCATCAGTACAAGCGCGATAAAATGGCGGGCGATCTGCGCCTTGGTATACCAGACAAGTCCCGCACTGATGAAAAGCAATACCGGCAGAAGCCAGCTATAGGTGTGCGAGTCATTGGTATCCAAAACCATGAAAAGGTAGAGCGCAGTTATCGCTACCCCGGTTGCGACCAACACAGGCGAGCGTAGCAAAAGCGCCGCAACCATTGTTCCCGCAGTCCAAAGCAAGGCGGCTTCCGTTGCATCGCCTGATAAATGATACATCTGCCCGATGAGCGCTATACCGGCTCCAAAGGTGATTGCAGCAATCAGATAGAGCGCCTGACTAAAACGATTATCGCCGAGGCTCGCCCGCCATGCGCCGCCAACATAGCCGATCCATAGCACCAAGATGATCATCACGACGCGAACAAGGCGCGGCATTACTTCCCAATTTGCCGCGACGAGCGAAATGATGGCAGCACCCAAGAGAACTGCGCCGAGCACCGCAAGAATCCCGCCAAGGCCAAAGCCGGAGCGGGTTTTCTCTACGTCCTTGCGCAAAAGATCGGCTGTCACCTCGTCTATCAGACCTGCCTGCTGCCAGCGGGTAATGTGTTTTTTGATGCCGATCGAAAATGCCACGAAGTGCTCCTGAGTCGTACAGGGATTCAAATAACGCCAGCGACAGGAAAAACGCAATTGCCACCGCAGTGCCGAACCGATCGCGATTTTGACATTTGTGCGCCGCAGCAATTAAAATCGATTAATGATGCGATGCAACATATGCATAGCTGATCTGCAATCTTGTCTCTGCAAATTCTGCATGGGCTGCACTATCTTCAGTACAACGATCAAGAGTGATCAACCAAACAACAACCGAAGTGGTGATTGAAATGAACCTTATCCGCTCTTACAGCAACTGGCGCCGTTATCGCGACACGGTTACTGAATTGAACCGTCTGTCGACCCGCGAACTTAGCGATCTGGGCATTGCCCGTTCGGACATTCCGTTCGTCGCCAAGAAGTCCGCAGTACGTTAATAGTTTGACGAATATCGCCGGGGCTTTACCTCCTCCCAAAGCCTCCCGCGATCAAAGCCCGGCACTCCTCCTCCCAGCCGGTCTTTATATAACGACACCCACCGCACCTCCTCCCGCGGTGGGTGTTGTTGTTTGTAGGATGCGCTGAGACATCAGCGCTGCCCGCCATAACCCCGCTCTTTCCATTCCGACAAACGCATCACATCTGGCGCCCCTCCTGCTGGTTCGTACCAGGAGTCGACGGCCCAGGATGTACCCGAGCGATCCCGCAACACTGCGGTGAAATGCGGATAGCGGCCATCAAGGAAACTCCCGCGTGAATCCCTGTTTCCCACTGTGTGGTGGCGCAACAGCCCGGCGCGCTGCAAATAGCTGAGGAAGCCGCCTGTATTGGCTGCCTCGTCGACGCAATGCATCTGGCCTCTCTCGCGCCCTTGGCCAAAATCCATTTTCGGGCGATCCCGGATACCGATTATTTGAGCGCTGCGACGCTCAAATATCTGCACAGCGCGCCGCACCGCAGCCCGCTCGGCTTGTGCCGACTTGCCTCCGCTCTTCATGATTGACGCGATTCTGCCGCGATCGGCAGGAGAAAGCGTCACACTGGTTTTGAACGTACAGCCATAGCCATGGCAAACGCTGAATGTTTGCGCATTGGCGTTTGATACGCATGCCCAGGCAATGGCAGCGGGCAAAATAAGAAAGGCATATCTCATCATGAGAGAATATATCAGAAGTTGCCTTTCGGCCTGTTGAAGAAATTGTGTTTGCAATGACGGGGTGGAAACCCGCATCGTCACGTCCTACATTCAAGCTCCCACCTCAATAATCCCCGGGAGTTCATCATGGAACAACGTCGTCTTGGCCGTACGGGCCTCACTATCGCTCCATTGGTCTTTGGCGGAAACGTCTTCGGCTGGACCGCCGACAAGAAAACTTCCTTCGATCTGCTTGATCGGTTCGTTGATGCGGGCCTCAACGCCATTGATACTGCGGATGCTTATTCGCGCTGGGTGCCGGGCAATGAAGGTGGCGAGTCCGAAACCATAATCGGCGAATGGATGAAAGAACGCAAATCCCGCGACAAGGTGGTGATAATCACCAAGGTTGGCTCCGATATGGGACAAGGCAAGAAGGATTTGTCTCCCGCCTACATTGCAAAGGCCGCCGAAGCCTCCTTGAAACGGCTTCAGATTGAAGAAATTGACCTTTATCTTTCGCATTGGCCGGATCCGGACACACCATATGAAGAAACCCTTGCCGCGCACGAGAAGCTGCTCAAGGCTGGCAAAATCAAATCAATAGGCTGCTCCAATCTCGACGCTGATCAATTGCGGAAATCGCTTGATGTGGCCAAGAATAAGGGGCTGCATCGCTACGATGTTTTGCAGCCGGAATATAACCTTTACGATCGCGCAAGCTATGATGGCCCACTGCGCGATCTCTGTATGGCTGAAGATATCGGCGTCATCACATATTTCAGTCTCGCGAAAGGCTTTCTGTCCGGCAAATATCGCAGCGAAGCCGATCTTGGCAAAAGCCCGCGGGGCGGCGGTGTGAAGGATTATCTCAACCCCCGTGGAAATCGTATCCTCGCAGCCCTTGATGATATATCCGCCAAGCATAAGGCAAAACAGGCCGAAGTCGCATTGGCCTGGATCATCCACCGCGATGGCGTAACTGCACCAATTGCCAGTGCAACATCGCTTGAACAGCTTGATAGTCTGATCAAGGCTGCCACTATGGAACTTAGCAAAGATGATTTGGCGACGCTTGATACTGCCAGCGCCTGATCTGCCCTAGGCGTCATGAAAGCCGTCACAATCATCTGTGACGGCTTTTTCATTGAAGCCAGCAATCAAAACGACTATTGGTGCGCCATGTCACATAAACCCGTACACATTATTGGCGGCGGTCTCGCCGGTTCCGAAGCATCATGGCAGCTCGCAGAGGCTGGCATTCCCGTTATCCTGCACGAAATGCGTCCTGTTCGCGGCACAGATGCCCATAAAACGCAGGACCTTGCAGAGCTTGTATGCTCCAACTCCTTCCGTTCCGATGACGCCGAAACTAATGCTGTTGGCGTGCTTCATGCGGAAATGCGTCTGGCCAATTCACTCATTATTGCCTCTGCCGATGCCCATCAGGTTCCGGCCGGCAGTGCGCTTGCGGTTGACCGTGATGGCTTTGCACAGGCCGTTACGGCAAAAATAGAAGCCCATCCGCTCATCACCATTGCGCGTGAGGAAGTCACCGGACTGCCACCGGCAGAGTGGGACAAAGTCATTATTGCAACAGGTCCGCTGACCGCGCCCTCATTGGCGGAAGCAATCGGCAATGAGACGGGCGCCGATTCCCTCGCCTTTTTCGATGCGATTGCACCGATCGTGCATTTCGATTCCATCGACATGAATATTTGTTGGTTCCAGTCGCGCTACGACAAAGTTGGCCCCGGCGGCAATGGCAAGGACTATATCAACTGCCCCATGTCAAAGGAGCAATATGAAGCCTTCATTCAAGCATTGATTGCGGGCGACAAGACCGAATTCAAGGAATGGGAAGGCACGCCCTATTTCGATGGCTGCCTGCCAATCGAGGTCATGGCAGAACGCGGACCGGAGACATTGCGTCATGGACCGATGAAGCCAATGGGTCTGACCAACGCCCATAATCCGACAGTGAAAGCCTATGCGGTGGTGCAGTTGCGTCAGGACAATGCGCTTGGCACGCTCTATAATATGGTCGGTTTCCAGACCAAGCTGAAATATGGCGCGCAGACTGACATATTCCGCATGATCCCGGGCCTTGAAAATGCCGAATTTGCCCGGCTGGGTGGACTGCATCGCAACACTTACCTCAATTCACCGATTTTGCTTGATCCGACCTTGCAACTGAAATCCCGGCAAGGACTGCGGTTTGCCGGACAAATCACGGGATGCGAAGGCTATGTTGAATCCGCGGCCATCGGTCTTTTGGCGGGCCGTTTCATGATTGCCGAGCGTTTGGGTCAGCCAGTCACGCCGCCCCCTCTGACAACGGCTTTCGGCGCGCTGCTCGGACACATTACCGGCGGGCATATCGTATCGGATGAAGAACCCGGCAAACGTTCATTCCAGCCAATGAATGTTAATTACGGGTTATTCCCGCCGATTGAAGCGCCCGTCTCTGAGGGCAAGCGTTTGCGTGGCAAGGAAAAGACCAATGCCAAAAAACGCGCCATGAGCGCCCGCGCACTGGCAGATTGCCGTGCCTGGCTTGGCCTGCCCGCTGTCGCCGAGGCCGCTGAGTAACCCAATTTGTTCAGCAGTAGCGCTTTGCGTGCTTCGACAAGCTCAGCATGAGGTGACATTGCGCCTGGCATAATAGTCCCAAAGATTGCAGGATTTAGCGTTCTGCAATCAGACCCCGTTCCTCATGCTGAGCTTGTCGAAGCACGCAAATTGCTTTTGCAAAGGTGCTTTAAATATGCAGCGCGTGTCCCAGTGCTTTCAGCGCAGCTTCCTGGAAGCCCTCGCTCTGTGTTGGATGGGCGTGGATTGTCCCGGCTATATCTTCCAGGCGCGCGCCCATTTCCAAGGCCAGTGCAAACGCTGCTGACAGTTCGGAGACTCCGGTTCCAACCGCCTGAATTCCCAATACAAGATGATTGCCCGCAGCAGCAACCACACGGACAAACCCCTCCTCGCCTTCTTGTGTCATGGCGCGGCCATTGGCAGCAAATGGGAACAGACCAATTTTGACCTCGTGCCCGGCCTGCTTTGCCTCTTCTGGCGAAAGGCCGACAGTCACGATTTCCGGATCGGTAAAGCAGACAGCTGCAATGGCTCGCTTGTCCCAGCTGCGATTATGCCCGGCGACGATTTCTGCCACCATCTCGCCTTGTGCCATGGCACGATGGGCCAGCATGGGCTCGCCTGTCACATCACCGATGGCATAGACGCCGCGCATCGAGGTACGGCACTTGTCGTCAATGCGAACAAACTTTCCGTCCATGTCCAAAACAACTTCCTCAAGCCCCCAACCGGTGGTCACAGGCTTGCGGCCGACAGTTACCAGTATTTTATCCGCTGCAATCCTGTCATCCTTGCCATCAGCCGTTTCGATGAGCAGGGCATCACCCTTGGCGCTCACCCCTTTTGCTTTAACTCCGGTAAGAACTGTCACACCTAAGCTATTGAGACTCTTCACGATTGGCCGCGTCAGCTCTGCATCATATTGCGGCAGTATTTTTGCTTGCGCTTCAACAACAGTGACCTTTGATCCGAGTTTGGCATAGGCAGTGCCAAGCTCAAGGCCAATATAACCACCTCCCACAACCACCAGTTTTTCGGGCACAGTCTCAAGTGAGAGAGCTTCGGTGGATGAAATGACATTGCCGCCAAATGGCAATGAAGGCACCTCCACGGGCGCAGAGCCTGTTGCGATTACAATGTTTTCAGCGCGGATGATTTGCTGGCCCGTCAGGGTTTCCACTTCGACGGTTTTTCCGTCGCGGAACTTTGCCCTGCCCGTGACGATCTTCACATTGGCCTTCTTCAAAAGTCCGGCTACGCCGTTGTTCAAACGGCTGACAATTCCGTCTTTCCAAGCGATAGTTTGCGTGAAATCGATTGCCGGATTGCTGACGGATATGCCTAGAGGCGTCTGATTTGCTGCAAAATGCGCAACCTTTGCAAATTCATCAGCGGCGTGAATCAACGCCTTGGAGGGTATGCAGCCGACCATCAGGCAAGTGCCGCCGACCTTGGCCGCTTCAACGATCACCGTATCAACATTCAGCTGCCCGGCACGAATAGCGCAGATATAGCCACCCGGACCGGCGCCAATGACCAGCAGTTTGCAGGAAATATCCTTCATGGCTCAGTCCTCAACAAATATCATGGCTGGCGTTTCGAGAAGCGCCTTGATGCGCTGGATGAATACGGCGGCATCCCAGCCGTCGATAACCCGGTGGTCGAAGCTTGACGACAGGTTCATCATCTTGCGCGGTATGAAGGCAGTGCCGTCCCACATGGGCCGGATCATGATCTTGTTGACGCCGATGATTGCTACTTCCGGGTGATTGATCACAGGCGTGGTCACCACGCCGCCCATGCTACCGAGTGAAGTGATCGTTATCGTCGAGCCACTCAGCTGTTCACGTGTCGCTGTACCCGTTTTTGCAGCATCTGCCAGCAGATTAACCTCGGCAGCACAGTCCCAAAGCGTTCTCGCCTCGGCATGTTTGACCACCGGCACGACGAGGCCGCCAGGCGTCTGCGCGGCAATCCCGATATGCACGCCTCCATGCTGATGAATAATATTCGCCTCGTCATCATACAGAGCATTGAGCTGCGGCTGATCGGCAATGGCTTTGACCATGGCCCGCATCAAGAACGGCAAGATCGTCAGCTTGGCCTGATCCGGGCGCTTTTTGCTATTCAGGGCTGCCCGCAGCTCTTCCAAGGATGTCACGTCGATTTCTTCGACATAGGTAATATGCGGAATCCGGGATTTCGCGATTGCCATTTTCTCGGCAATCTTGCGGCGAAGCCCGACAACCTTGATCTCCTTGACGGAATTGTCCGGGCTGAGCGCTGCACTACCGGGTTTCTGCGAGCCCCGCGCGAAGAAGGCATCAAGATCTTCGTGAGTGATCCGGCCTGCCGGTCCTGTACCGCTCACTTGACGCAAATCAACGCCGGAATCACGCGCACGCTGGCGTACAGCTGGAGAAGCCAAAGGCTTTTCACCTTCGCTGCGCGGCGCGCTCGTATTGAAAACAGGTTTGGCAGCGGGCTTTACAGCTTCCTGTGGCTTTGCAACAACTGCTGCAGGCTTGCTCTCGGTCTTTGCAGCCTCGGCAGGCTTTTCATCCGGTGCAGGCGCTTCAGCCTTGGCAGGCTTGGAGGGCTCCGCGGCTGCCGGTGCATGGCCCTCGCCGTCGATCTTCAGGCGAATAATCGGCGAGCCGATCGGAATGACCTCACCGATCTCACCGCCAAGCCAGATAATCTCGCCATCGACCGGCGACGGGATTTCCACCGTTGCCTTATCGGTCATCACGGCGGCAAGAACCATATCCTCGCGTACCAGATCACCGACCTTTACATTCCATTCGACAAGCTCTGCTTCTGCAACGCCTTCGCCGACATCCGGCAGCTTGATGACATATTCGCCCATCTTAGAGCCCCTCCAGCGTTTCAACCAGCGCACGCCCGACCCTCGATGGCCCGGGGAAGTAATCCCACTCCTGGGCATGGGGATAAGGCGTGTCCCAACCGGCAACGCGAGCCACCGGCGCTTCAAGCTTATAGAAACAATGTTCTTGCACGAGTGCCGCCAGTTCCGCGCCAAAGCCCGATGTCAAGGTCGCCTCATGAACCACGACACAGCGCCCGGTTTTTGAAACGGATTCAATAATCGTTTCGAGATCGAGTGGGAGTAATGTGCGCAGGTCGATGATTTCCGCATCTATATTATGTTCAGCTGCAGCGGCCTCTGCCACGTAAACCATGGTGCCATAGGTCAGGATCGTTAGCTGTGAGCCTTCACGGCGCTTGATGGCTTTGCCCAGCGGCACCGTATAATGACCATCAGGCACTTCGCCGAGATCGTGCTTGGACCACGGCGTGACTGGCCGGTCGTGATGTCCATCAAACGGACCATTATAAATGCGCTTGGGCTCAAGGAAGATCACCGGATCCGGATCTTCTATTGCCGCAATAAGCAGCCCCTTGGCATCATATGGGTTGGACGGCACAACCACCTTCAGGCCCGAAACATGGGTAAAAAGCGCTTCCGGGCTCTGGCTATGTGTTTGCCCACCGAAAATGCCGCCGCCCACCGGCATGCGCACGACCATCGGGCAGGTAAAATCGCCATTTGAACGATAGCGTAAGCGTGCAGCCTCTGAGACAATCTGGTCATAGGCGGGGTAGACATAATCTGCGAACTGGATTTCAACACATGGCTTAAGTCCATAGGACGCCATGCCAATTGCAGCTCCGACGATGCCCGCCTCATTGATGGGCGCATCGAAACACCGCGTCTTTCCATATTTTGTCTGCAGCCCTTGCGTGCAGCGAAAGACGCCACCGAAAAAGCCGACATCCTCGCCGAACACAACCACGTTTTCGTCGCGTTCCATCATTGTATCCATCGCATCGCGGATGGATTCGATCATTGTTTTACGTGGCATTTGGCTTAAACCCCCGCCTGCTGACGTTGACGGCGCAGATGCGGAGGCATTTGTTCATAAACACCCTCGAACATATCGCGCGCTGATGGCTTGCCTCCGGCATGCAATGTTCCGAAGCTTTCGGCTTCTTTCTGCGCAGCGATAACTGTGTCGAGTATCTCGGCTTCGGTCTGGGTATGACGCTCTTCCGACCATGCGCCGCGTGCAATCAGGTGGTTCTTCAACCGAACAATAGGATCGCCCAGAGGCCAGGCCTCCGACTCCATCTTGGGCCGATAAGCAGATGGGTCATCCGAGGTCGAATGAGCACCGGCGCGATAGGTGACATATTCCACCAGCGTCGGCCCCAAATTGCGGCGCGCGCGTTCGGTTGCCCACTGCGCCACCGCAAAAACCGCGAGGTAATCATTGCCATCGACGCGCAGCGCCGGAATACCGAAACCAAGGCCACGCGCTGCAAAGGTACCTGAGCCACCGCGCGCAATGCCTTGAAATGTCGAAATCGCCCATTGATTGTTGACGATATTGAGAACTACCGGCGCCTTATAGGTTGAAGCGAAAACCAGCGCGGCATGGAAGTCAGACTCGGCCGTTGAGCCATCGCCGATCCATGCGGCAGCTATCTTGCTGTCTTTCTTGATGGCGGATGCCATGGCCCAGCCAACACCTTGAATATACTGGGTGGCCAGATTGCCAGAGATCGAGAAAAAACCGTGTTCTTTGGAAGAGTACATGATTGGCAGCTGCCTGCCCTTCAACGGATCGCGCTCGTTGGAGTAGATCTGGCACATCATTTCGACCATGGGATACCCGCCGGCGATCAACAGACCAGCCTGACGATAGGTCGGAAAATTCATATCGCCTTGCACCAGCGCCTTACGGAAAGCGCAACTGACTGCCTCCTCGCCAAGATGCTGCATATAAAATGAAGTCTTGCCCTGCCGCTGGGCGATCTGCATACGCGCATCGAACGTGCGCAGCGTCATCATATGGCGCAGACCTTCAACCAGTTGATCGTCGGTCAGCAGATTTGCCCATGGCCCGACTGCCTCGCCTTCAGGGTTAAGCACACGAATAATCGAAAATGCGAGGTCACGCATGTCTTCAGGGTTTGTATCGACATCGGGGCGTCTCACCGAGCCTGCATCGGGAAAGGTGACGTTGGAAAAATCCGGTGTACCGCCCGGACGCACAGCCGGTTCAGGGACGTGCAGACTTAGCGGGCCAAACTCAACACTACCATTGTCCGACATTATGTAGACCTCCCAATCGATTATGCCTTTGTCCATAATAGCATAAAAGACCAATGGGGCGGCAACGGGCCGTTTGGCACAATCGAATTGCTGTATCTTGAGTTTTGAATCAGAAATCAGACATAAACGCCTGATTTAATTAGGTTTACCGAGTATAATATTGGAAATCCTGGCTTTCAATGCCAATAAAAAAGCAATGATGCGCCGGTTCTGGTGCGGCGCATCGATTATTTCATTCAAAGAGTGGCACTATTTTGTAATGAAATGTTCGATCAAGCGGTCAGAAGCCTATGCCGCCGCTATCGACAACATGCTTCGGCGCGCATTTTCGCGAATAGCATCGCGGTGAATACCGTTGAGCAAGGAAAGCAAATCATCATTTGCGGCGGCGGGAACAGCCCCTGCATAGGCTTCTACCCTCGCGATCTGCTCAATCATTGCGCGCGCGACATCATGCAAACCCAGCTTGCGCTTGCCGTTGATAATATCGCGCCATGCCTGAACTGCGGTGCACAGGGAAGCGTGCGTGCTTTCGGCCAGACCCGCAGCGCTAAACAGCGCCCCCAGCACGTTCGGACGGCCATCAATGAGCAGGCCGCGCACGCGACTATGCTTGTAACCGGACAGCGCAACAAGGATCGCGCCGAAGAAATCGATCTGTCCTTTCGCAACCACCCGAATGACAAAAGCTGTTGTTATGTCTCCGCGCAGTTGTAGGTGTTCAACGAGAGCCGGATATTCTTCGATAGGCGTTGCGGCAACGAGGCCGATGGATGCTTTGACACAGGCATCATGTGTCATTCGTTCCGCTCTGCGACCTCCCATGAGTGCCTGCACAATATTCATCTGGCACAGCGCCTCTGCGGTCTTGACTGCAAGCGAGTGGCGGCAATCGGCTGGCAGGCTTTCATGATCGACGAGCAATGCACGCACTTCGGCAATATGTCCTGACCGTTCAAGCAGTCGACGATAACTCACCGGCATTATTTTCGCCTGTGTATTGGCTAGCAGCTCCAGTATGGCATCGGTCTCGCCAACTTCGATAATGGCGGCACAAACAGTTGGCGAAACGCGTGCCCGACCGGCAATGACGCGTTGCGCCTCTCCGCAACCACTCACAACACAGTCAATCAGGTCGCTATCGCTGAGCAAAACCGAGCGGCCGAGCATATAGGTCGAGATTTCAATCTGGTCGCGTGCGAGACTAGCAACGATATGGGCAGGAGCGCGGACACTTGTAGAAAACGCCTCAGCCAGCGCGAGGCGCACTTTTGGCGAAGAATCGTCCAGCAGGAGCGTTAGTACAGCCTCTGTCGCGCAACGCTCGTCATTGTCGAGTTCTGAATGCAGATAGATATGCGCCAAAGCCGCCGTTGCATGACAACGTTGCGCCACTGACGCATTCTCGATCATTCTGAGATATTGCTGTACCGGCATCCCTTATCGCCCCCATTTTTTCTAGCAAAAGCCTAGCGGAAAAAGGTTTACGATCAGTTCACCATATCCATTAACCATGACGACAAGGGTTTTGCCCCTGTTGCGATCCGCAGAGCACCGTCATAATGTCCCGCAAATCATTGCGGAGGTTCGAAATCATCATGGCTGGATTGTATCTGGAAGAGTTCGAGGTCGGACGCGTTTTCAATCATTCGCTGCGCAAAACGATCACTGAAAGTGACAATATGCTATTTTCGGTCATGACATTGAACACCCAGCCGCTGCATATTGACTTTGATTTTGCTAGCAAGACAGAATGGGGAAAGCCTCTCGTCAACTCATTGTTTACGTTGGGTTTAATGATAGGTATTTCTGTCAATGACACGACAATTGGCACGACAATTGCCAATCTCGGCATGACCGATGTCACTTTTCCTTCCCCGCTATTTCATGGCGATACAGTACATGTTGAGACTGAGGTTATTTCAACACGCCCGTCCAAATCCAAGCCTGATCGCGGCATTGTCGAGTTCGAACACCGTGCCTTCAACCAGCATGGTGTTCTCGTTGCAAAATGCACGCGGCAAGCCATGATGAAATCAAAGAGTGCGGCGTGATGCGCTCGCTCCTGTTTGTTCCCGGCGATTCGGAAAAGAAACTTGAAAAAGGACTCGCCAGCGAAGCCGACATGCTTTTGATCGATCTTGAAGATTCGGTAAGCGCAGAGCGCAAGGCCGCCGCGCGGCAGATCACCGCTGATTTTCTGAAATCGAACCGCGGTACGGCCTCGCCTCGCCTTTTCGTTCGCATCAATGATCTCTCCAGCGGTTTCGCCGATGATGATCTTGCCGCCATTATGCCGTCGCTGCCCGTTGGCATTCTTCTGCCCAAATCCAATAGCGGTAAGGATGTGACGCGGCTTTCGGTGAAACTGAATGTGCACGAAGCGCAGGCAGGGCTTTCTGAAGGCGTCACGCAGATCATTGCAATCATTACCGAGACTGCAATTGGTACCTTGTCTGCAGCCACCTATCCGGATGCATCCAAACGATTAATCGGCCTCAGTTGGGGTGCGGAAGACCTTTCGGCAGTTATCGGCGCAACCGCGGTGCGCAACGAGGCGGGTCATTACACGGACGTGTTTCGCATGGCTCGCGCCTTGACGGTCCTTGGCGCATCCGCCGCTGATGTTGCGGCCATTGATACGGTCTACATCGACTATCGCAATGAAGAAGGTCTTGCCCGCGAATGCACCGAAGCCGCGCGCGATGGTTTCACAGCCAAACTGGCAATTCATCCGGCCCAGGTCGCAATCATCAATCAGATTTTCACGCCTTCGGCTGAAGCGGTCGATCAGGCAGAGCGTATCGTTGCAGCCTTCGCGGCTGAGCCCGCTGCCGGTGTAATTGGTATTGATGGTAAAATGTTCGACCGCCCGCATCTGAAGCGAGCGGAGCGGCTCATTGCCAGAGCGCGATCATTTTGATCTTACGCTAGCCTTTCCACGGCCCCGAATATTCGGAAAGTACCGCATCCACTTCCGGGCGAGGCCGCTCCGGCACTTTCTGCGCGCAAGTTCCAATATGAACAAACCCCGTGACCCGCTCATGTGGGGCCAGCCCTAGCAGCGCCCGGCCCTTTTCATCCGACGAGTACCAATTGCTGATCCAATTGGTGACATAGCCCAATGCATTGGCGGCCAGGCAAAGCTTCATCGCCGCCGCACCCGAGGAAAGAAACTGCTCCCACTCCGGAATATGATGTTCAACTGGAGAGAACACCACGCCAATGACCAGCGGAGCGCGAGCAAAGCGCTTCAGTTCCTGCTCGCGGCGTTGTTCAGTCAGTGGCCCTTCACGTTCTTCACAAAGTTCGGCGAGATATTTCCCGACTTCGACACGTGCATCACCCCGATACAGAATAAAGCGCCAGGGCGTCAGACGACCATGATCCGGCACACGCGAAGCAATCGTAATGATCTTGCGAATCTCTTCGTCAGATGGTCCTGGAAGGCCGATGGCCGAGATCGGGGTGGAGCTTCGTGTCGACAAAAAATCGAGGATTGGATTGGATGAGGAAGTGTTCATGGAATAATCGTAGCGACCCTGTTGCACTATTGCGCGGACAATGGCTTCGTTTTGTCGGTCAAGTAAAGACATGAGAGCGAGAAAAGCCTTGAAATTGCCATCGGCTTCGGATCAAAAGCTTGCATGGGCGTATTCCAGACAATTGCCACGGGCAGCATTTTCCGCAAACCCTTGTTTGCTATCGCGGCATGTGCGTGTCTGGCGTCGGGACCAGTCGCATTTGCACAGTCGCTGACACCGGATTCACCGGAAGTCGCCCCGCTTGAGCTACCCACCATTGCGCCGCCCGCCGGTAAAGGCGATATACCTAAAATTCCCAATCTGAATGAATATGCCAATCCAAAGGCTCCGCAGAACAATCCGCTGGTCAATGAGCCCGAGCTTGTTCTTACTGCAAAACTTTCAGACGAGAGTGAAGCGATTGGCCGGGGGCTGGTATGGCGGGTATTCTCACCCGATCCCGGCCCCGACGGCAAGCTGGCGCTTCTCGCCACTGCCAAAGGCGGTACCACTTCGTTCAATCTTGCTCCCGGCAGCTACCTGATCCACGTCGCCTTTGGTCGTGCTGGCGCAACCAAGCGCATTTCCATGACACGCGCCAAGCGCACTGAAACAATGATTCTCGATGCTGGCGGGATCAAGCTTAATGCTGTGCTTGCTGGCGGTGGTCGCATTCCTCCCGATCGTCTGCGATTTTCGATTTATGAGGATCATGAAGACGCCAATGGCGAACGCGCTTTGATCATTCCCGATGTCAAGCCGGACAGCGTTGTCCGTCTGAACACTGGAACCTATCAAATCGTGTCAAACTACGGCACGGCGAACGCCGTCATTCGGTCTGACATCCGCGTTGAGGCTGGTAAAATCACGGAAGCGAATGTTGAACACCGCGCGGCACTGATGACGATGAAACTGGTGCGCGAAGCTGGCGGCGAAGCGCTAGCCGATACGGCTTGGTCTGTTCTCACCACGTCAGGTGATATTGTCCGGGAAAGCGTGGGGGCTTTCGCATCCATGGTGCTTGCGGAAGGTGAATATGTCATCATCGCCAAGAACAAGGACAAGATTTACCAGCGTGACTTCAAGGTTGTTGCCGGTCGCAATCAGGATGTGGAGGTCATCGCCTCCAATGGCGCAAGCACGGCGGCAAGCGCCAACCAGCCGGCGAAAGGCGAAGAGCCGCTGGACTGACCCCTAACATCTGCTCAAAACAGGCTGCATGGCTGCTTTGCGTGGTTCGACAAGCTCACCATGAGGAAGGTGGTGTTTTGCATGCCAATCTCCCCCTACCTCAAATCCCTCCCACCTGATGCATGCCAGCCTCCACCTTTCCTCATGGTGAGCGTGTCGAACCACGCATCACGCATTTGCAAATCTTGTTTGCTCGGTAACATTCAGCTCATCGCACATTGATGGATTTGCCGGGGAAAAAGGCTAAACCTCGCTTATTAGCTGCATAACCGCTTTGCGTGGTTCGACGGGGCTCACCATGAGGAAGTGTGGGGATTGCAGGGGCAAATCTCCTGCGCTGGAAGCTGGCGGGCAATTCACCACCTTCCTCATGGTGAGCTTGTCGAACCACGCACCACATGCGCAAATTCACCACAGGCCAACGACATGAGTATTGAGCTCTTATTTGCTCGATGAACCCGGCTGCAGCGAAAAAACGGCATTATAGAGATATTGCAAAAGAGTCTGGCGATCTTCCAGCACCTTCAATTCATCCCAACTGATGATATTGCCGATCCGCACATTGATGGATTTACCGGAAAGACGCCGGAATTCTCGAATCAACAATGATATGCGCAGCGTCATCGATACTTTGCTGGCGAGGTGAAATAGCCAGCCATTCTGCCCGCTGAAGTAGACTGGAATGACAGAAGCCTGTGCTTGCCTGATGAGCTTGGCAGGGAATATTTTCCAAGGCAGATCTTCCGCACGACCAAAACCCTTGCGCGCTGTCGCAACACCGCCTGCTGGAAAGACAATGATTGTCACGCCTTCCTTGAGCAAGCGCACTGCTTCGTGCCGCGTTGCCATGTTCATCGCCATGGCTTCCTTGGTTTCGTCGAAACATACCGGCAAGGCATAAGGGCGGATTTCCGGTACTTTCAGCAGATCATTATTGATCAGCACGCGGAAAGGCCTGCCCAATTGTTCGGCCAGCGCCAAAGCTGCGATGCCGTCTCCAATACCGAATGGATGATTTGCAATAAGCACCAGCGGCGTGTCAGGCAGATTTTGCGGCGGCCACTGATCCGGCCCCTCTAGCCTGATGTTGATCAGTTCCATCATGCGGCAAAAAACATCGATACCAGCGGGGACTATCTCAGTTCGCCATACATTATACAGCCCGACATAATGATTTCTGCCCGAGATCGCCTCAATCGAGCGGATCAGCCATTGCGTAAGGCGCGTCTGAGTATCGTTGGCATAGGAAAGTTCGGAAAACTGCACCGCGTGAAAACCCCGGAGGTTAATTCGGGGATTATCCCGGATATTTGTGACAGCGCGATGAAATCACCGCGCTGTCAACGGCATTGTCATTCGGCAGCCAGACGCAGAAGATCGGGCGGCGTAGCCTCGTGCTTCAATTGCTGTATTGCCTCGTCCAATGAGAGAGAAGTTTGGTTTTGCGAACCAAGACGGCGCATATTCACTGTCCGCTCTTCCGCTTCACGCATGCCGCAAACGAGAATCACCGGAACTTTCTGCAAGGAATGCTCACGCACCTTGTAGTTGATCTTCTCATTGCGGAAGTCGGTTATGACCTGAAGACCTGCGGCTTTCAGCTCCTTGGCGACCTGACGGCCATAATCATCGGCTTCCGTCGTGATCGTCGCAACCACAACTTGCACCGGCGCGAACCATAGCGGCATGTGACCCGCAAAGTTCTCGATCAAAATGCCGAGAAAGCGCTCCATGGAACCGCAAATGGCGCGATGGATCATAACCGGCTGCTTCTTCTCCGACGTTGAGTCGATATAAAATGCACCGAAACGCTCCGGCAGATTGAAGTCGACCTGCGTCGTGCCGCATTGCCACTCACGGCCAATAGCGTCTTTCAGCGTATACTCGAATTTGGGGCCGTAAAACGCACCCTCGCCCGGCAGAATTCCAGTTTTGATGTCGTTTGACTGTTGCTGGATCTGCTCAAGTACGCCGGTCATGACCGCCTCGGCACGGTCCCACAATTCATCCGAGCCGACGCGTTTTTCAGGACGGGTCGAAAGCTTGATCGTGATCCCTTCGAAGCCGAAATCCTTGTACACTGAAAGGATCAGATCATTGATGCGCAGGCATTCTGCGGCCATCTGCTCATCCGTGCAGAACACATGCGCGTCATCCTGCGTAAAGCCACGCACACGCATCAAGCCATGCAACGCGCCTGATGGCTCATAGCGATGCACATTACCGAATTCTGCAAGGCGCACAGGCAGATCACGGTATGATTTCAGGCCATGCTTGAATATCTGCACATGACCCGGACAGTTCATCGGCTTGAGCGCAAAGACGCGTTCATCGTCGGTCTCGTCGCCTGCGACCGTGACCTTGAACATATTGTCACGATACCAGCCCCAGTGACCGGAAGTCTCCCAAAGCGACTTGTCGAGCACTTGCGGTGCGTTGACCTCCTGATAGACGCCATCAAGCCGCCGACGCATATAGCTGACCAGAGACTGGAACATGCGCCAGCCCTTGGCATGCCAGAACACGACGCCCGGACCTTCTTCCTGGAAATGAAACAGGTCCATTTCACGGCCGAGCTTGCGATGGTCGCGCTTCTCCGCCTCTTCCAGCATATGAAGATAGGCATTGAGATCATTATCATTGGCAAAGGCCGTACCATAAATGCGGCTCAGCATCGGATTATTGCTGTCACCGCGCCAATAGGCACCTGCAACCTTCATCAACTTGAAGGAGTTGCCGATCTGCCCTGTTGAGGCCATATGCGGTCCACGGCATAGATCATACCAGTCGCCCTGCGCATAGATTTTTAGGTCTTGCCCTTCGGCAATCGCATCAACGAGCTCAACCTTGTAGACTTCGCCCTTTTCGGCAAAGACCTGACGGGCCTTTTCACGCGACCAGATTTCCTTGGTGAAAGGCTTGTTGCGGGCGATGATCTCCCGCATCTTCTTCTCGATCAGCGGAAGATCTTCCGGCGTGAACGGCTCGTTTTTGGCAAAATCATAATAGAAGCCGTTTTCAATAACAGGCCCGATAGTGACCTGCGTTCCGGGGAAAAGCTCCTGTACCGCTTCCGCCAGAACGTGCGCGCAATCATGACGGATGAGTTCAAGCGCGCGCGGATCATCGCGGGTCAATATTTCGATAGCGCCTGAAGCACCAAGCGGATCAGACAAATCGCGGACCGTGCCATCGACAGCATAGGCCACAGCTTTCTTGGCGAGCGATTTTGAAATGGATTCGGCAAGTTCCGCACCGGTCATGGCGGCGTCATAATCACGCTTTGAGCCATCGGGGAATTGCATGGATACAGTTTTGGCAACTGCTTGCGACATAAGACTTCTCCTATCCAGTCCCGCCAACGATTGCGGGTGGTTTTCTAAAACCCCCGGATTTCTTATCCGGTCGCGGACTTCTAAATGCAGATTGCTTTGAGGTAAAGAGGTTTGGGATAAAAGCATGCATAGATCATGTGCGTGGTTCGACGGGGCTCACCATGAGGAAACTCGTTGATTGCAGAAAGTTGAATTTTCCACGCTGGAGACCATTATTGCAGCACACCGATCTTTCCTCATGGTGAGCCCCGTCGAACCACGCGTAGCGATTGTGCAGCCAACGCTACTCCTCGCCGCGTTCCTGGCGCAGCTTTTGCCAATATTCCATGCGCTTGCGGATTTCCCGTTCGAACCCGCGCTCCGGCGGATCGTAGAAGCTTTGCCGTCCAAGCGCTTCCGGAAAATAGTTCTGCCCGGAAAAGGCGTCAGGCTGGTCATGATCATAGGCATAACCCTTGCCATAACCCTCACCCTTCATCAGCTTGGTCGGCGCATTGAGAATATGTTTGGGCGGAAGCAGTGAGCCATTGGCCTTGGCCGCTCCCATTGCTGCCTTATAGGCTGTATAAACTGCATTGGATTTCGGCGCCGTAGCGAGATAGACGCAGGCTTGCGCCAGCGCCAGTTCACCTTCGGGCGACCCCAGATAATCATAGGCATCCTTTGCTGCATTGCAGATGACCAGAGCCTGCGGATCGGCAAGGCCAATGTCTTCGCTTGCCATGCGCACGAGCCTGCGTCCCAGAAACAACGGGTCTTCACCAGCATCGAACATGCGGCACAAATAGTATAATGCCGCGTCGGGATCAGAGCCGCGCACGGATTTATGCAAGGCAGAGATCAGATTGTAATGGCCATCCTGCCCCTTATCATAGACAGGAGCGCGCCGTTGCACGATCTGCTGCACCCGTTCCGCATCAAAAACCTCGCCTTCACGCGCCGCGCGCCAAACCTCTTCAGCCAGCGTCAAAATTGCGCGGCCATCACCATCTGCCATGCGTACCAGACTTGCCCGCGCCTCGTCATTCAACGGAAGCGCTTTGCCCTCATGGCTTTCCGCCCGCTCGAGCAATGCCACAAGACTGGTTTCATCATGGGGTTTAAACACCAGAACCCGCGCCCGCGATAGCAAAGCCGCATTGAGTTCAAAGGAGGGATTTTCCGTCGTGGCGCCCACCAGCACGATCGTTCCATCCTCCATGACCGGCAGAAATGAGTCCTGCTGGGCGCGGTTGAAGCGATGAATTTCGTCAACAAAGAGCAATGTCTGGCGGCCGGACATTTTCCGTGACCGTGCCATCTCAAAGACCTTTTTCAGGTCGGCCACGCCGGAAAATATTGCAGATATCTGCTCAAATGCGAGATTTGTCTCATTGGCGAGCAGCCGGGCAACGGTGGTCTTGCCTGTTCCGGGCGGTCCCCAGAAGATCATCGATCCGAGCGAACCGGAAGCGATCATCCGCGTCAGCGCGCCTTCCGGTCCCGTCAGATGTGTCTGGCCGGTGACCTCGCTCAGGTTACGCGGTCGCAGGCGGTCAGCAAGCGGCCTGCTTCTGTCCGAAGCAGGATCGCCGCTTACTGAAAATAAATCCGCCATGCTCTTGCTGCCTTGTCGCGTCTAAAGCAATTCCAGCAAAAGTGTGAAGCGGTTTTGCGTCCGAAATTGCGTAAAAAAGTTTAGAGCGTCGTTTTTAAAAAGCAAAACGCTCTACCGAATGATCTGACGAATTATGGCACCCCCGCGCTCAAATTCGAAGCGCCAAAGCACGGGATTGGTCGACATTGCCTTGCTAAGATCGGCAATACTGTCAATTGAGGTGCCATTTATGCCCCGGATAATATCGCCGGGTTGCAAACCGATACGCGCAGCTGGAGAGTTTGGATAGACCTTGTCAACAGCAACACCGTCCGTCCCCTCCGGCAAGCGCAAACGCGCGAGGCTTGCAGGGCTTAGCTTGAGAACAAGTGCACCCGAAAGCGGGTTCTTGCCTTGAATCATCAGTTTATTGTCCGCAGAGTCAGGATCGGGCTTTTGCAAAGTCACTGAGACGGACTTTTCCTTGGAACGGCTCAATATGTCGAACTTGACTGTCTTGCCGATGCCCGCCGTCGTCATGCGATATCCAAGCCCATCCGGATTTTCAATGCGAACGCCATCAACATTCAACACCACGTCGCCAACCTGCAGTCCGCCTTTATCAGCCGGGCCACCTTTGGTGATATCGGTTACGAGCGCGCCGTAAGGCTGTCTCATTCCAAGACTTTCGGCCACATCAGCGGTCACGTTTTGGAAAGCAGCACCGATATAGGGGCGCTCGAATGTGTCTGCGCCGCCCTTGGCTGTATCAACAACTGCGCGCACCATATTGGCCGGTATGGCAAATCCGATTCCAACGGAGCCACCGGACTTGGAGAAAATTGCGGTATTCACACCGACAAGTTCTCCATCCATGCCAATCAAGGCGCCGCCCGAATTACCGGGATTGATGGCCGCATCGGTCTGAATGAAAAAATCAAAGTCGGAAATACCGACGCGCGTGCGCGCCTGTGCCGAGACGATACCGCTCGTCACAGTCTGACCGACACCGAACGGGTTACCGATAGCCAGAACCAGATCACCCACCTCAACCTTGTCGGAATCTGCAAGTTTCAAAGATGGCAGCGGTTCGCCGGCATCAATTTTCAATATGGCCAAATCTGTCGACTCATCCTTGAGAAGGACTTTCGATTCAAACTCGCGGCCATCTGACAGCGCGATTTTTACGGTGTCAGCGTCGCGGATGACATGATTATTGGTTACGATAATACCCGAACCGTCCACAATCACGCCGGAGCCAAGGGACGACTGAACGCGAGGCGGACCGCTAAACTGTCTCCCACCGAAGAACTGTTCAAAAAATGGATCACCCGCAAAAGGCGAGCGTTGCTGAACCGAATGGGCCGCGTAGACATTGACCACAGCGCCTGCCGTCTGTTTGACCAGTGGCGCAAAGGATAATTGCGCCTCAGTACGGCTTTCCGGCACTTGCTTTGTAGTATCTGCAGTTTGCGCATAAACCGGAAGAGCGGTAGCGGAAAAGACAGCCGCACCAAGCAAAATCGCCCGGGCCGAAGCGCCTATTGTCGAGCTTCGCGAAACAGAACCCATATTAATCTCCGATAGCTAATGAATCAGTCAAACTGCTTCGACCAATGTGGTGATTTCGAGCGAGGATACCAGCTATTAAACAAAGCAAATTTGAGACATATCGTTTCACCATCAGCTTATTTGATGCGACTTCATCTTTAATAGGCATTCAGATAATATGCACGAAACAGGCGATGGACGATTGGGCAATATAAGAGGCCATTTCCGGATTTATCCGAGCGGCAATCCTGGCATACAAATTGTCGAGGCGGCTACGCGCCATTCTTTTGCCCGCCATACACATGACCAGTTCGGCATTGGCGTCATTCATCAAGGGGCACAAAAATCCCTTAGCGGGCGCGGTACTGTGGAAGCCGGACCGGGTTATGTCATCACCGTCAATCCCGGCGAAATACATGATGGCGTACCAATCGGCGATTCAGGCCGCTCTTGGCGGATGATCTATTTTGACCCCGCTCTCATTGAAAATATCATTGATGATATTAACGAAGGTGGTGCGACCACAACAGAATTCACTGAACCGGCCATGGATAACGCCCTCGCCGCCAAACAATTTCAGGAGCTTTTCAGCGCCTTGACGCGCAATGCGCATGAGCCGCTTCTTCCTGAAGAAAAACTGATTGACCTGCTTTCCATCACGCACAAAAAACCAGCTAAATCAGAACCGATCCCCCCTGCCATTCATATGGTGAGGCAGCACATAGATGATGCACCAACCGCATCATATACTTTGTCGGATCTGGCAAAAATAAGCGGCCTTAGCCGTTTTCAGGTTCTGCGAGGCTTTGCAGCGGCAACTGGCTTTACCCCCCACGCCTATCTTATGCAGCGACGCGCCGATATTGCCCGCCGCCTGATCTTGCAAGGCATGGCGCTTGCAGAAACTGCGGCAGCAAGCGGCTTTGCCGACCAAAGCCACATGAACCGCATTTTCGCGCAAAAGTTTGGATTGTCGCCCGGTTCCTATGCGGCATCGGTATAGTTAAGCCTCCGGCCATCTGGCGATAAGCGCTGCAATCCTGTCCAAGACGCTGCCAGCATTCCTTGATTTAATCCTTCTCCATAAGAGTAAGGAGCTTAGACTATGAGTCTGGAATTTATCATCACATCACTGATCATTGTCATATCGCCCGGTACCGGCGTGGTTTATACGCTGGCGACCGGATTGACGCGGGGCGCAAGAGCGAGCATCGCCGCGGCGTTTGGTTGCACAATCGGCATAATTCCCCATATGGCAGCGGCGATAGGCGGGCTGGCTGCGATCATGCATACGAGCGCCATTGCGTTTCAGACGCTCAAATATCTCGGCGTTATCTATCTTTTGTTCATGGCGTGGAATGCTTTGCGCGATAACGGCTCACTACGGGTGGATCAGGAAAATACCGAAAGCTCATTTAGTCGTGTAACTTTGACCGCAATCCTCATTAATATTCTTAATCCGAAACTATCGATCTTCTTTCTCGCTTTCCTGCCGCAATTCGTAACCGCAGATGAAAGGCGGCCCGTGCTGACCATGCTCGGTCTCAGCGGTGTGTTCATGGCAATGACATTCGTTGTCTTCGCCATTTATGGGCTCTTTGCAGCTTCTGTTCGAGACAAGGTAATTTCCCGGCCCATCGTTCTCACGTGGATGCGCCGCTCATTCGCCGCTGCTTTTATCGGGTTGGGTATAAAGCTTGCTTTGACACAGCGCTAAGTTCGGGTGGGTGGCTTCACGATATCCACAATCACTAAGCTATCGGTAGGCAGTCGATACGCCTCGCTTACCAACGAGAGCCACAATGTTGCGCACCTCTGCGCTGGTTTGGATAGTCCCCGAAGCCACAAACAGAAAAAGGGAGCCGAAGCTCCCTTTAAACTTTCTACCGTAGAAGCGTTGATTACGCTGCTTCGGCTTCGTTGGCGCGCTCTTCTTCAACGCGGGCCAAATCCTTGGAACCCTTTGCGCTGACATCACGATCAACGAATTCGACAACTGCGAGCGGTGCATTATCACCGGTGCGGAAGCCTGCTTTCATGATGCGGATGTAGCCGCCATTACGCTGACCATAACGTGGTGCAAGCGTATCGAACAGCTTGGCAACCAGCTTGGCATCGCGGATAGCCGAGATGGCCTGACGACGAGCGTGCAGATCACCGCGCTTGCCGAGTGTGACAAGCTTTTCTACGATTGGACGAATTTCCTTGGCCTTGGGCAGCGTTGTCACGATCTGCTCATGCTCGATCAAAGATGCAGCCATATTGGCAAACATCGCCTTACGATGGCTGGCAGTCCGGTTAAGCTTGCGGCCTGAATTACCGTGGCGCATGAGCCTTCTCCTTCAGTTTTCTTTTCGGGCTCATTGCCCGGGCTAAATTTCTCAGTTCGGGCTCATTGCCCGGGCTTATTTGTCGGGCAGAGCCCGGATTAGTACTGGTCTTCGTAACGCTTGGCGAGATCTTCGATGTTCTCTGGCGGCCAAGCTGGAACTTCCATACCAAGATGGAGGCCCATGGAAGCCAGAACTTCCTTAATTTCGTTCAACGACTTGCGACCGAAATTCGGTGTGCGCAGCATTTCTGCTTCTGTCTTCTGAATGAGATCGCCAATGTAGACGATATTATCATTCTTCAGGCAGTTTGCCGAGCGAACCGAAAGTTCGAGTTCATCGACCTTCTTGAGCAGAGCAGGATTGAACGCGAGTTCAGTAACCTGTTCCTGCTGAACTTCTTTTTGCGGCTCGTCAAAGTTGACGAAGATCGCCAGCTGGTCCTGAAGAATACGTGCTGCGTAAGCAACAGCATCTTCACCGGAGATCGAACCATCTGTCTCGATCTGGAGGATCAGCTTGTCATAATCGAGAACCTGACCTTCACGGGTGTTCTCGATTTTATAGGAAACCTTGCGGACCGGTGAGTAAAGGCTATCGACTGGAATAAGACCAATCGGAGCATCTTCAGCGCGGTTGCGGTCAGCTGGAACATAACCCTTGCCGGTGTTGACAGTGAATTCCATGCGGATTTCAGCGCCTTCATCGAGCGTGCAGATAACGTGTTCCGGGTTGAGAATTTCAATATCGCCAACAGTCTGGATATCGCCAGCTGTTACAACGCCTGGGCCTTCCTTACGGACGACCATGCGCTTTGGACCATCGCTTTCCATGTGGATAGCGATTTCCTTGATGTTGAGGACGATGTCTGTAACATCTTCGCGAACGCCAGGGATCGACGAGAATTCATGCAGAACGCCGTCGATCTGTACCGCAGTCACGGCAGCACCGCGCAGCGAAGACAGAAGAACGCGGCGCAAGGCATTGCCCAGCGTCAAGCCATAACCGCGCTCTAGCGGTTCAGCGACGACAGTAGCCTTGGTCTTCGAGCCGGAAGTCTGAAACTCGACCTTGTTCGGCTTGATCAATTCTTGCCAGTTTTTCTGGATCATCTATGTTTTCCTTATCCTTGCCAGTGCCACCATCCAATCGTGGCCTTGAAGCGTGGAAACCCCGTCAGGGGCTTGAAGCCGATGAGTTGAAATCAACCCACCGGCCAAATCCTAGAGCAAAAGACTAGACGCGACGACGCTTGCGCGGACGGCAGCCATTGTGCGGGATCGGTGTCACGTCACGGATCGATGTGATTGTGAAACCCGCAGCCTGCAATGCGCGCAAAGCGGATTCACGGCCGGAGCCAGGTCCGCAAACTTCAACTTCCAAAGAACGCATGCCGTGTTCCTGTGCCTTCTTTGCACAATCTTCAGCAGCCATCTGAGCAGCAAATGGTGTGGACTTGCGCGAGCCTTTGAAGCCCTGCGCACCAGCCGACGACCAGGCAATCGCATTGCCCTGCGCATCAGTGATGGTGATCATTGTATTGTTGAATGTCGAATTCACGTGGGCAACGCCCGACGAAATGTTCTTCCGCTCGCGGCGGCGAACGCGTGTGGCTTCCTTGGCCATAGTAGTCCTTTCAGTTGATCTCGACGCCTCCGTATTTCCAGAGGCTCCACCGTGGTTCAGTTAACGTGTGAAACCAGCACGTCCGCCCTAAAAGGCAGAACCGGCGCAGCGAACCGCGCCGGACAATATTACTTCTTCTTGCCGGCAATTGCCTTGGCAGGACCCTTACGGGTGCGCGCATTTGTATGCGTGCGCTGACCGCGGACCGGAAGCGAGCGGCGATGACGCAGGCCGCGATAGCAGCCCAAATCCATCAGACGCTTGATGTTCATGGAAACTTCACGACGCAGATCACCCTCAACGTGGTAATCACGATCGATCGTTTCACGGATCTGCAGCACTTCGGCATCGGTCAACTGATTGACGCGACGCTCTGCAGGAATGCCGACTTTCTCGACGATTTCCTGTGCAAATTTTTGACCAATCCCGTGAATGTACTGAAGCGCGATAACAACGCGCTTGTTCGTCGGGATGTTGACGCCAGCGATACGAGCCACGTCTGTTCTCCTTGTTAACCGGCAGAGCTGGATTACCGATACGGCGGCCAGATGACGGGATGAAAATTAATATTCGAGGACAAACATAAACGATCAGCCCCGAACCTTTATTACTGGATCGGCGCCGACCGCTTTATATCCAAGCGAATTTGCGCCGTACTTGAAGGAATCGCTGTCAAAAGTCAACTCCTCCAAGAAAATTAAGTCAGTCCTAGAGTTCCGACAGAATTTTCTCGATCGATGCCGTGACCTCTTCAAAGTCGGCCATGCCATCAACCTTCTTCAACTTGCCCTTGGCATAGTAGTAGCCAATCAACGGCGAAGTCTGCTTGTAGTATGCCTCAAGGCGCGTGCGCACCGTTTCAGCATTGTCGTCCGGACGGCGTTTGAATTCCGTCGAGCCGCATTTGTCGCAGACACCCGCAACTTTCGGCTTTTTATTGGTATCGTGATACCCGGTTCCGCATTTTGCGCAGGTATATCGGCCCGATATGCGCTCGACGAGAACGTTGTCGTCCACTTCAAGCTCGATCACGCAATCCAACTCCAGATCCTTATCAGCGAGCATGCGCTCTACTGCATCGGCCTGAACCAGAGTGCGCGGATAGCCGTCGAGAATAAATCCCTTGACTGCATCCGGCTGATCAATGCGTTCGGAGACGATCGCATTGACGATCTCGTCAGAAACCAGATTGCCGGCATCCATGACGGCTTTGGCCTTCAGGCCTACATCTGTTCCCTTAGTGACTGCTTCGCGCAACATGTCCCCCGTGGAGAGTTGCGGTATGCCTAACTTTTCGACCAAGCGCTGAGATTGAGTTCCCTTACCTGCCCCCGGTGGTCCGAGAAGTATTAATCTCATCTGTTGCGTTTCCCTCCACGGAGCTTCGACTTCTTGATAAGCCCCTCATATTGATGCGCGATCAGGTGCCCCTGGATCTGTGCAACCGTATCGAGCGTAACGCTCACGACGATCAGCAGCGACGTACCGCCGAGATAGAAAGGAACACCAGCCCACGAAATAAGGAACTCCGGCAGCATGCAGATCAGAACCAGATAGGCTGCGCCGAGGACTGTGATACGGGTGAGCACAAAATCGATATATTCTGCTGTACGCTCACCGGGACGGATGCCAGGAATGAAGCCTGAATGCTTCTTCAACTGATCGGCAGTGTCCTTCGGATTGAAGACAAGCGCCGTGTAGAAGAAGGCGAAGAAAACGATCATCGCAGCGTAGAGGAACATATAGGCAGGCTGGCCATGGCCGAGCGAAGACAGGATGCTCGTCGCCCAGGCAGGCATTTGTTCATTCTGGGCAAATCCGGCAACGGTTGCAGGCAAAAGCAGCAACGAGGAAGCGAAGATCGGCGGGATAACGCCAGCAGTGTTCAGCTTCAAAGGCAGATGCGAAGTATCGCCCTGGAACATGCGATTACCGACCTGACGCTTCGGATACTGGATCAGAAGGCGGCGCTGTGCGCGTTCAACAAAGACGATAATACCGATAACAGCAACCGTCAGCACGATAATCGCCAGAATCACGCCCGTGGACAAAGCGCCGGTACGGCCAAGTTCCAGCGTACCGGAAATGGCTTGCGGCAGGTTGGCGACGATGCCCGAGAAGATGATCAGCGAAATACCGTTGCCGATGCCGCGCGCAGTAATCTGCTCGCCAAGCCACATCAGGAACATTGTGCCGCCGACAAGAGTGATCACTGTCGAGAACAGGAAGAAGGGCCCCGGATCGGTGACAATGCCCTGACTGCCCTGCAAACCGACAGCAATCGCATAGGCCTGTACAGTCGCAAGCAGCACGGTGCCGTAGCGTGTATATTGATTGATAACCTTGCGGCCCTGCTCGCCATCCTTCTTCAACTGCTCGAGAGCAGGAATGACGGACGTCATGAGCTGGACGATGATCGATGCCGAGATATAAGGCATGATACCAAGCGCAAAGATCGCCATGCGTTCAACCGCACCGCCCGCGAACATGTTGAACATGCCGAGGATACCCTGCGCCTGATTGTTGAAAGCCTGAGCGAATGCGCCGAGATTGATGCCCGGCAACGGGATATAGGTGCCAAGCCGGTAAACCAGCAATGCGCCAAGTGTAAACCAGATACGCTTCTTGAGCTCACTGGCTTTTGAAAAAGCTGAGAAATTGAGATTTGACGCGAGCTGTTCAGCGGCTGAAGCCATTATAGTCTCCGGTCTGTGCCGTCAGAGCGGTATCCCGCTTCGACTTTTGTTCTTTCGCCATTTCAAACGGAAAACCGGCAGCCACTTTTCCTGAAATTGCGTTAGAGCCCGTTCTAAACCCGGTATCGAGAATCGACGGTCTTACCCCCAAATATGATGTGGGGAGAAAAGGTACAAGCGGCGATCGTAAAGATCGCCGCTTGCCTGTCCGTATTATTCTGCTGCTGCAGGTGCAGCTGGCAGCTTGACTGTACCGCCGGCCTTTTCGATCTTTTCGATCGCAGCCTTTGATGCACCGGAAACTTCGAAAGTTACCGCAGTCGTGATTTCGCCGTCAGACAGAAGACGAACGCCATCCTTGGCGCGGCGGATAACGCCGGCAGCCTTGAGCGTTTCAATCGTGACAGCAGCCTTCGGGTCGAGCTTCTTGGCATCGATTGCAGTCTGCACGCGGCCGACTGAAACGGTGTTGAAGTTCTTCGAGAAGATGTTGGTGAAACCGCGCTTTGGCAAGCGACGGTAAACTGGCATCTGTCCGCCTTCGAAACCGTTGATGGCAACGCCCGAACGGGACTTCTGACCCTTGACACCACGACCGGCTGTCTTGCCGGAACCAGAACCAATACCGCGGCCGACGCGCTTGCGAGCCTTGGTTGCGCCTGGATTTTCACTCAGATCATTGAGTTTCATTTGTCTAATCTCCGGTATCAAGCCTCGTCCACGACGCGGACGAGATGTTGAACCTTGGCAATCATGCCGCGAATTGAAGGCGTATCTTCAAGTGTGCGACGACGATGCATTTTATTGAGGCCCAGGCCAACAAGCGTTGCACGCTGTTCTGCCGGACGGCGGATAGGGCTGCCGATCTGTTCGACCGTAACCGTCTTACCCTTCTTCTTCTCAACCATGACTTTGTCCTTTAGTCTCTACAGTGAGCAAAGCCGTAGGCCCTGCCCTGCTGCGCCACTTTATGGCCTATTCTTCCGAACCGACCACATCGCGGCGGCGAGCCTGCAGTGTCGAATACTTGATACCGCGCTGTGCAGCGATGTCCTTCGGGTGCATCTGATGCTTGAGAGCATCGAATGTCGCGCGAACCATGTTGTATGGGTTCGACGAACCGAGTGACTTGGCAACAACGTCCTGTACGCCGAGAGTCTCGAAGACTGCGCGCATTGGACCACCGGCGATGATACCCGTACCAGCTGTAGCTGCACGAAGCAGAACCTTGCCGGCGCCGTGACGGCCATGCACATCGTGATGCAATGTACGGCCCGAACGCAGCGGAACGAAGATCATTTCGCGTTTGGCAGCTTCAGTTGCCTTACGGATAGCTTCCGGCACTTCGCGCGCCTTGCCATGACCAAAACCAACGCGGCCCTTCTGATCGCCGACAACGACGAGAGCAGCAAAACCGAAACGACGTCCGCCCTTAACAACTTTGGCGACGCGGTTAATGTGTACTAGCTTGTCAACGAATTCGCTATCGCGCTCTTCGTTACGGCCACCACGATCGTCGCGGCCTCTCTTTTCCTGTGCCATGCTCCTAATTCCTTTTTCTTTTCCGGTAGCACGAATGACATTACAGCGCCGTGGATATGAATTGATCCACATAGATCGCGGTAACAGTTTTAGTACGCGAAGTCCGGCTTACAAGAGACGAGCCCTTGCAGTCCCGGACTTCGAAAGTCTTGACCCTGAAGTCCGATCTTAGAAACTAAGACCTGCTTCGCGGGCAGCTTCAGCAAGCGCCTTTACACGGCCGTGGTAAATATAAGCGCCACGATCGAAGACAACTTCCTTGATGCCAGCCTTGACGGCGCGCTCTGCAACGAGCTTGCCAACCAGTGCCGCTGCATCCGAATCTGCACCAGTCTTCAGCTTGCCCTTGAGGTCAGCTTCGAGAGTGGATGCGGATGCAATAGTGTGACCATGCGCATCATCAATGATCTGCGCATAGATATTCTTTGAAGAACGGTGGACGCTGAGCCGCGGACGGTCACCGGCAACCGCCTTGAGCTGGCGGCGAACACGCGAAGCGCGACGCTGAATGATTTCTTTCGGCGATGCCATGACACGAGTTCCTTACTTCTTCTTACCTTCTTTGCGAACGATCTTCTCGCCCGCATATTTCACGCCCTTGCCCTTGTAAGGCTCTGGGCTACGATATTCGCGAATTTCAGCTGCGACCTGGCCTACCTGCTGCTTGTCGATGCCGGTTACGACGATTTCCGTCGGCTTCGGCACTGCAACTGTGATGCCTTCCGGCACCTGATAGACAACTTCGTGGCTGAAGCCAAGTGACAGCTGCAGGTTTTTGCCCTGCATGGCTGCACGATAGCCGACGCCGCTGATTTCAAGACGCTTTTCAAAACCGTCCTTCACACCCGTGAAGATGTTGACGACCATAGTGCGGCTCATGCCCCACTTTGAACGAGCGACTTTGGAGTTGTCACGCGGGTTAACGCTGACAGCACCGTCTTCAAACTTGACCACTACGTCGTCATTGGCAACGAAGGACAATTCGCCCTTCGGGCCTTTGGCCTTGATGGTCTGGCCGTCTACGCTGGCTGTTACGCCTTGCGGGACTGCCACTGGTTTTTTACCGATACGAGACATTTTTCAAACCTTTTCAAGCCGGTGCTTAGAATATACGGCAGAGCAGTTCGCCGCCGACATTCTGTTCACGTGCCTCGTGGTCTGCCATAACGCCCTTCGGCGTCGACAGGATCGAAATACCAAGACCGTTCGCAACCTGCGGGATCGACTTGACCGACACGTAAACGCGGCGACCGGGCTTCGAAATACGGGTAATCTCACGAATTACCGGTACATTCTCAAAATACTTCAGTTCGATTTCGATTTCGGACTTGCCGTTGTCGAAGTCTACCTGGCTATATCCACGGATATAGCCTTCGGACTGAAGAACATCCAGAACGCGAGCGCGAAGCTTGGAGGCTGGTGTTGAAACCTTGCCCTTCTTGCGCATGATTGCGTTACGGATACGTGTCAGCATATCGCCGAGAGGATCTGTCATAGACATCGCGTTCTCTCCTTACCAGCTCGATTTCACGATGCCAGGCACCTGGCCGAGCGAACCCAGCTGGCGCAATGCGATACGCGACATTTTGATCTTGCGGTAATAACCGCGCGGACGACCCGATACTTCGCAACGATTGCGAATACGAACCTTGGTGGAATTGCGTGGCAGTTCTGCCAGCTGGATGGTGGCGCGGAAGCGCTCATCCAGAGGAAGCGACTGATTCATCACGACAGCCTTCAGGCGCGCCCGCTTTGCAGCGAAACGCTTAACCAGAAGACCGCGGCGCTTGTTCTTTTCGACTGCGCTCGTCTTTGCCATTTCAAATACCTCGCTACGCTTGCCGTTACTGGCGGAAAGGGAAGTTGAAGGCGCGCAGAAGAGCGCGGGCTTCATCATCCGTTTTTGCAGTCGTGCAAACGATGATGTCCATGCCCCAGATCTGATCAACCTTATCGTAGTTGATTTCCGGGAACACAATGTGTTCCTTGATACCCATGGCAAAGTTGCCACGGCCATCAAAGCTCTTTGGATTCAGGCCGCGGAAATCTCGAACGCGTGGAAGCGCGATCGTGATCAGGCGGTCAATGAATTCGTACATGCGCTCTTTACGAAGAGTTACCTTCGTACCGATCGGCATATTCTCACGCACCTTGAAGGTAGCGATCGAATTGCGCGCACGGGTAATAACCGGCTTCTGGCCAGCAATCAATGCCAGATCTTCAGCTGCGACAGTTGGCTTCTTCGAGTCAGCTGTTGCTTCGCCTACACCCATGTTGAGAACAACCTTGGTGATGCGTGGGATCTGCATCTCGTTTTCGTATTTGAACTCTTCGAGAAGAGCTTTACGAACCACGTCGAAGTACTGTGTCTTCAGACGAGGTGTAATGTTTGCATCAGCCATCGATCAGATCTCCTGAACGCTTTGCTACACGTACCTTCTTGCCGTCCTCTAGGACCTTGAAACCAACGCGAGTTGGCTTGCCGTCCTTGTCGGCAATAGCAATGTTCGACAGATGGAGCGGCGCTTCTTTCGAAATAATGCCGGCTTCCTGGCTCTGTGTCTGCTTCTGGTGACGCTTTACAAGATTAACGCCGCGAACGAGCGCTTGCTCATCCTTCGGCAAAACTTTGATTACTTCGCCGGTACGGCCCTTGTCCTTACCAGCCAGAACGACAACGCGGTCGCCTTTACGGATCTTCTGCATCGTCTGCTCCTTACAAAACTTCTGGAGCCAGCGAGATGATCTTCATGTGGCTCTTTGCGCGAAGTTCGCGCGGAACCGGTCCGAAGATACGCGTGCCGATAGGCTCTTTCTTATTATCGATCAAAACAGCAGCGTTCTTGTCGAAACGAATTACGCTACCATCTGCGCGACGGATGTCTTTGGCTGTACGAACAACCACAGCCTTCATCACGTCACCCTTTTTAACACGGCCGCGCGGAATTGCTTCCTTGATCGAAACGACAATAATGTCGCCGACCGAAGCATATTTCCGCTTCGAGCCGCCCAGCACCTTGATGCACATGACACGACGTGCGCCGGAATTATCCGCCACGTCGAGGTTTGTTTGCATCTGAATCATGACTAGCCGCCTTCTTCTTGTTCAACCGGACTGGGCTTTCTTTGCCCCTCGCGATTGTTGCGTACTTACATACAGATATTAATATTAACTTGCTGGGGCGTCAGTTACGACAACCCAACACTTGTCTTTCGAAATTGGCTTGGATTCCTCGATGGAAACCCGGTCGCCAACCTTGAACTGGTTGCTCTCATCATGCGCCTTGTACTTCTTGGACTGGCGCACAGTCTTCTGGAGGAGCGGGTGCGAATAGCGCCGCTCGACCTTGACCACGATGGTCTTGTCGTTTTTGTCGCTCACGACAACGCCCTGCAGAATGCGTTTAGGCATGGTTTTCTTCCTTAAGCCTTGCTCTCGACCGCTTTTTGGCGGGCGACAGTTTTGATGCGCGCAATATCACGGCGGATCTGCCGAACGCGAGCGGTTTTTTCCAACTGACCGGTTGCCTTCTGGAAGCGCAGGTTAAACTGCTCTTTCTTCAGCGAACCAAGTTCTTCATTCAACTGATCGAGGCTCAAGGCCCGAACTTCTGCGGATTTCATAACATCCACCCCTTATTCTGCGATGCGCTGAATAAAGCGCGTCTTGACCGAAAGTTTCGCAGCTCCGAGGCGAAGTGCCTCACGGGCGGTTTCTTCCGAAACACCGTCGAGCTCGAACATGATGCGGCCTGGTGCGACACGGGACGCCCAATAATCAACCGAACCCTTACCTTTACCCATGCGGACTTCAGTAGGCTTCGATGTAACTGGCACATCCGGGAAAATCCGGATCCACACGCGACCGGCACGTTTCATGTGACGGGTAATTGCACGGCGAGCGGCCTCGATCTCACGCGCTGTAACGCGGTTCGGCTCGAGGGCCTTCAGGCCGAAAGCACCAAAATTCAGATCCGTGCCGCCCTTCGATGCGCCGTGAATACGGCCCTTGAACTGCTTGCGGAACTTTGTGCGCTTAGGCTGCAGCATTGTTCTCTACTCCAAAATTCTCAGTTACGAAAGACGCTATTTTAAGCGTTTTCGCGACGACGGCCTGAACCCTGATGACTGGCATCGCCTTCAACAGCACGGCGTTCGGAAGCCATTGGGTCATGCTCAAGGATTTCGCCCTTGAATACCCAGACTTTAACACCGCAAATGCCGTAGGCAGTGTGCGCTTCAGCAGTTCCGTAATCGATATCGGCACGAAGGGTATGCAGAGGCACGCGGCCTTCACGGTACCATTCCATACGAGCAATTTCCGCGCCGCCAAGACGACCCGAGCAATTGATACGAATGCCTTCTGCACCAAGACGCATTGCCGACTGAACGGCACGTTTCATGGCACGGCGGAAAGCGACGCGGCGTTCAAGCTGCTGCGCGATCGACTGAGCAACCAGAACAGCGTCTGTCTCTGGCTTGCGGACTTCGACGATATTGAGCGTTGTATCCGCATTGGTCATTTCTGACAGCTTCTTGCGCAACTTCTCGATATCGGCGCCCTTTTTGCCGATGATCAGACCTGGACGGGCAGCATGGATCGTAACGCGGCACTTCTTGTGCGGACGCTCGATAACTACCTTGGAAATGGCAGCCTGCTTCAACTCATCCATCAGATACTTGCGGATCTTCAGGTCTTCGTGCAGCAGCTTGCCATATTCACCAGTGTTCGCGTACCAACGCGAGTCCCAGGTGCGATTGATGCCCAGGCGGAAACCAATCGGATTAATCTTCTGGCCCATTATGCGGCCTCCCCTTTTTCCTCAGCTTCGCGAACAACGATCGTCAGATGCGAGAATGGCTTCTCGATCCGGCTTGCACGACCGCGGCCACGAACGTGGAAACGCTTCATCACGATTGACTTGCCTACATAGGCTTCAGCAACAACCAGAGTATCAACATCCAGATCATGGTTGTTCTCTGCGTTGGCGATAGCTGATTCGAGAGTCTTTTTCACCGTTCCTGCAATGCGCTTGCGCGAAAATTCCAGATCGGCAAGAGCGGCGTTAACCTTCTTGCCACGGATCAGAGCAGCCACCAGATTGAGCTTCTGAGGGCTGATGCGGAGCGTGCGGGCAACGGCTTTCGCCTCGTTGTCCTTTAGCTGGCGCGGAGCCTTAGCCTTGCCCATCGTTATTTCCTCTTCGCTTTCTTGTCCGCGCCATGACCGTAATAGGTACGCGTCGGAGCGAATTCACCAAACTTGTGTCCGATCATCTCTTCGTTGACCGAAACCGGCACATGCTTGTTACCATTATACACACCGAAGGTCAGACCGACGAACTGTGGCAGGATCGTGGAGCGACGGCTCCAGATCTTGATAACTTCACTGCGACCGCCCTCACGTACCTTCTCAGCCTTCTTGAGAAGATAGCCATCGATGAACGGGCCTTTCCAAACTGAACGAGCCATTTCAGACTACCTCTCTTACTTCTTGCGCTGATGACGCGAACGAGCGATGAACTTGTCCGTCGACTTATTGGAGCGCGTCTTCTTGCCCTTCGTAGGCTTGCCCCACGGAGTAACCGGATGACGTCCACCGGATGTACGGCCCTCACCACCACCATGGGGGTGATCGACCGGGTTCATGGTGACACCACGATTGTGAGGCTTGCGACCGAGCCAACGGCTACGACCTGCTTTACCCAGGTTGATGTTGCCATGGTCGGGGTTCGATACTGCACCAACCGTTGCAAAGCAAGAACCATGTACAAGACGCTGTTCGCCCGAGTTCAGGCGAAGGATCGCCATTCCCTGGTCGCGGCCAACGAGCTGCGCATAAGTTCCAGCCGAACGGGCAATCTGACCGCCCTTGCCTGGCTTCATCTCCACATTGTGGATGATGGTGCCGACTGGCATGGCTGACAATGGCATCGCATTGCCTGGCTTCACGTCTGTCTGTGCGCCGGCAATAACACTGTCGCCAACTGCAAGACGCTGCGGAGCAAGGATGTAGCTCAGCTCACCATCTTCATAGCGGATCAGCGCAATGAATGCGGTCCGGTTCGGATCGTATTCAAGCCGTTCAACCTTTGCAGCCACGTCATGCTTGCGGCGCTTGAAATCAACGAAGCGGTATGTGCGCTTGTGACCGCCACCCTGGAAACGCACGGTAATGCGACCAGTGTTGTTGCGACCACCCTTCGACGACAGACCTTCGGTCAATGCCTTGACAGGCTTGCCCTTGTAAAGCTCCGAACGGTCCACGATGACCAGCTGGCGCTGGCTTGGCGTGGTTGGATTATAATGTTTGAGTGCCATTGTCTTTACTCCACGGCCCCTCAGAGACCAGTCGAAATGTCGATTGACTGGCCTTCGGCCAACGTCACGACTGCTTTCTTGACATCACTCTGGCGTCCGACGATGCCGCGAAAACGCTTCACCTTGCCTTTGCGCACAGAAGTATTGACTGCAGTAACCTTCACGCGGAACAGCGCTTCGACTGCGGCCTTGATTTCCGGCTTCGTCGCCTTCTTGGCTACATTGAAGACAACCTGGTTGTTTTCGGAAACCATGGTCGACTTTTCAGTAATTACCGGGCTGACGATCACGTCATAATGGCGAAGATCGGTCATTTGAAACGCTCCTCGAGTGCTTCAACTGCAGCTTTGGAAAGCACGAGCTTGCCGCGACGCAGAATGTCATAAACATTGATGCCCTGAATTGGTAGAACATCGATGTTCGGGATGTTCGAAGCAGCGCGAGCAAAGTTCGCATCAATCTCGGCACCGCCGATCAGGAGCGCATTCTGCAAGCCAAGCTTGGCGAACTGCGAAACAAGTGTCTTTGTCTTGGCTTCTGTCGCGAGCAGATCATCGATGATGATCAGATCGGATGCCTTGACCTTGGCGGACAGGGCATGACGAAGTGCAAGAGCGCGAACCTTCTTTGGCAGGTCATGGGCATGGCTGTGAACAACCGGTCCATGAGCCTTACCACCGCCGCGGAACTGCGGTGCACGTGCTGAATGGTGACGAGCGCGGCCCGTACCCTTCTGCTTGTACATCTTGGCGCCGGTCCGTGCGATTTCCGAACGGGTCTTTGCCTTGTGCGTGCCCTGCTGCTTGCGTGCAAGCTGATAGCGGACCATGCGCTGAAGGATGTCGTCGCGTGGCTCCAGACCGAAAATCTCTTCGGAGAGTTTCAGCTTGCCGGCGTCCGCGCCTTCAAGTGTTGTAATCGTGAGATCCATTATTCGGCCCCCTCAGTTGTCTGCGCTACTTCTGCATCAGACACAGCTGCTGCGGCGTTTGCGGCATCGTCGATCAATGCGCGAAGGCCAGCTGGCTTCGGAGCATTCTCGGGCAGCGCTACCTTGACGGCATCACGCACGAGGATCCATGCACCCTTCGAACCAGGAACAGCACCACGAACCAGAATAAGGCCGCGATCCAGATCAGTCGAAACAACTTCGATGTTCTGGGTGGTGATACGGGTTGAACCCATATGACCGGCCATCTTCTTGCCCTTGAACACTTTACCCGGGTCCTGACGCTGACCGGTAGAACCGTGAGCGCGGTGAGTAACCGAGTTACCGTGTGTTGCGCGGTGACCGCCGAAGTTATGGCGCTTCATTGAACCGGCAAAACCTTTACCGATTGAAGTACCAGTCACATCGACCTTCTGGCCTGCAACATAATGTTCGGCGGTGATCTCGACGCCGACATCTAGAAGATTGTCAGCAGAGACGCGGAATTCCGCTACTTTCGCCTTTGGTTCGACCGAAGCTGTCGCGAAATGACCGCGCAAGCTCTTCGTCGTATTCTTTACCTTGGCCAGACCAACACCGAGCTGAACGGCAGTGTAGCCATTCTTCTCGACTGTACGCTGAGCCACAACCTGGCAGTTCTCCATGCGAAGAACTGTTACCGGCACATGCTCGCCAGCGTCGTTGTAGACGCGAGTCATACCCAGTTTCTGTGCAATTACACCTGAACGCATCGGTTCATCCTTCCGTCCTCAAGCCTTACAGCTTGATCTCGACATCAACACCAGCAGACAGATCGAGCTTCATCAGCGCGTCCACAGTCTGGGGGGTCGGGTCTACGATATCGAGAAGACGCTTATGTGTGCGCATCTCGAACTGCTCGCGGCTCTTCTTGTCGATGTGCGGCGAGCGGTTAACCGTGAACTTCTCGATCCGTGTAGGTAGCGGGATCGGTCCGCGCACATTGGCACCGGTACGCTTGGCAGTCGACACGATTTCCCGCGTCGAATCGTCAAGGATCCGATGATCAAACGCCTTGAGGCGAATGCGGATGTTTTGACCGTTCATTTCATCTTTTCCTTGTTTAGCGGAGACGCCCTATAACAGGCGTCTTCCGCATAAAACCTTAATTTACTCAATGATAGAAGCGACGATGCCAGCACCGACGGTGCGGCCACCTTCACGGATAGCGAAGCGGAGCTTCTCTTCCATGGCGATTGGCACGATCAGCGTCACATCAACCGAGATGTTGTCGCCAGGCATGACCATTTCCGTACCTTCCGGCAAAGTCACTACACCCGTCACGTCGGTCGTGCGGAAGTAGAACTGTGGACGGTAGTTGGAGAAGAATGGCGTATGACGGCCACCTTCGTCCTTCGTCAGAATATAGGCTTCTGCCTTGAACTTCGTGTGCGGCTTGACCGAACCTGGCTTGGCAAGGATCTGACCGCGCTCAACGTCTTCACGGCCAACACCGCGAACCAGTGCACCGATGTTGTCGCCTGCCTGGCCCTGATCGAGCAGCTTGCGGAACATTTCAACGCCGGTAACTGTTGTCTTTGTCGTCGGCTTGATGCCGATGATTTCAACTTCTTCACCAACCTTGACGATACCGCGTTCAACGCGGCCAGTCACAACCGTACCACGACCCGAGATCGAGAAAACGTCTTCGATCGGCATCAGGAATGGCTGGTCAATCGGACGTTCTGGTGTTGGAATGTACTTGTCAACTTCAGCCATCAGCGCGCGAACTGCGTCTTCGCCGATTTCCTTGTTGCTGTCTTCAAGTGCAGCCAAAGCCGAACCCTTGACGATCGGTACATCGTCGCCCGGGAAATCATACTTGGAAAGAAGCTCACGAACTTCAAGCTCAACCAGTTCGAGCAATTCGGCATCGTCAACCTGATCAACCTTGTTCAGGAACACGACGATCGCAGGAACGCCAACCTGACGGGCAAGCAGAATGTGCTCGCGGGTCTGGGGCATCGGGCCGTCAGCGGCAGACACAACCAGAATCGCGCCATCCATCTGCGCAGCGCCGGTGATCATGTTCTTCACATAGTCGGCGTGGCCAGGGCAATCAACGTGTGCATAGTGACGCGCAGGCGTCTCATACTCAACGTGTGCCGTCGAAATGGTGATGCCGCGTGCCTTTTCTTCCGGTGCAGCGTCGATCTGGTCATACGCCTTGTACTCACCAAAATACTTCGTAATCGCTGCCGTCAACGACGTCTTGCCATGGTCAACGTGACCAATCGTGCCGATGTTTACGTGCGGCTTATTACGTTCAAACTTGCTCTTAGCCATCTGAGCTCTCCGTTATATGTTCGCCTGCTCAGGCTTAACTTCAACTGTCACGCGCAACCTTATGGTTACGCAAACTTCTTCTGAATTTCCTGCGCGACTGCTGCCGGGACAGGTTCGTAGTGGTCGAACTGCATGGTGTACTGTGCACGGCCCTGGCTCATCGAACGCAGATTGCTCACATAACCAAACATGTTGGCCAGTGGGACGTTTGCGTTGACTACAGTGGCAATACCACGCGCTTCGGTACCCGAGATCTGACCACGACGTGAATTCAGATCGCCAATTACGTCACCGACGTAATCTTCAGGCGTAACAACCTCGACCTTCATGATCGGCTCGAGAAGCTGGGCACCAGCTTTCTGTGCACCTTCGCGGAATGCAGCGCGAGCTGCGATTTCGAAGGCGAGAACCGAGGAGTCGACATCATGGTAGGCACCGTCGATCAGCGTGGCTTTCACGCCGAGCATCGGGAAGCCTGCGAGCGGACCCGCACCCATAACACTTTCAATGCCCTTCTGTACGCCTGGAATGTATTCCTTTGGTACAGCACCACCGACGATCTTCGATTCGAAGATGAAATCATCACCTTCATGCGGCTCGAAGATAACCTTGATGCGAGCGAACTGGCCCGAACCACCGGACTGCTTCTTATGCGTGTAGTCGATTTCAGCCTTGCGGGTGATCGATTCACGATAAGCAACCTGTGGGTTACCAATGTTTGCTTCTACCTTGAACTCGCGACGCATACGGTCAACGAGAATGTCGAGATGAAGCTCGCCCATGCCGGCGATGATTGTCTGACCGGATTCTTCATCCGTCTTGACGCGGAATGAAGGATCTTCAGCTGCCAGGCGGTTGAGCGCGAGGCCCATCTTTTCCTGGTCGGCCTTGGTCTTTGGTTCGATCGAAATCTCGATGACCGGATCCGGGAAGATCATGCGTTCAAGAATAACCGGCTTCAGAGGATCGCAAAGCGTATCACCTGTTGTCGTTTCCTTGAGGCCAGCAAGAGCAACGATATCGCCAGCAAAGGCTTCTTCGATGTCTTCGCGGGAATTGGAGTGCATCTGCAACATACGGCCGATACGCTCACGCTTCAGCTTAACAGTATTGTCAAGCGAAATGCCCTTGGTCAGCTTGCCGGAATAGATGCGGCAGAATGTCAGCGAACCAACAAATGGATCGTTCATGATCTTGAACGCGAGCATTGACAGTGGCTCTTCGTCCGAGGACTTGCGAACTGTTTCCGCATCGGTCTTCGGGTCGATGCCCTTGATCGAAGGAACATCAACAGGCGAAGGCAAGAAGTCAACAACACCGTCGAGCAGAGGCTGTACGCCCTTGTTCTTGAATGCCGAACCACAGAATACCGGATGGAATTCAACGCGGCATGTACCGATACGGATCAGTTCACGCAGCTTGTCATTGTCTGGCATATTGCCTTCGAGGTAAGCCTCGGTAGCAGCTTCGTCGACTTCAACAGCGGTTTCGATGAGCTTTTCGCGGAATTCTTCAGCACGATCCTTAAGATCGGCAGGAATTTCAACGACATCCCATTCAGCACCGAGCTGTTCGTCGCGCCATACAAGTGCCTTCATCTCGATCAGATCGATAACGCCCTTGAACTCTGTCTCAGCGCCGATTGGCAGCTGCATGACGAGTGCCTTGGCACCAAGACGTGTCTTGACCATATCAACGCAGCGATAGAAGTCGGCGCCGGTCTTGTCCATCTTGTTGACGAAGATCATGCGTGGAACGTGATACTTCTCAGCCTGACGCCATACGGTTTCAGTCTGCGGCTCTACACCGGCGTTTGCATCGAGAAGTGCAATTGCACCATCGAGCACGCGCAGTGAGCGCTCTACTTCAATCGTGAAGTCAACGTGACCAGGCGTATCGATGATGTTGAAGCGACGCTTCTTGCCATCACGGCCAGTCCAGTAAGTCGTGGTTGCAGCGGAAGTGATCGTGATACCACGCTCCTGCTCCTGCTCCATCCAGTCCATCGTAGCGGCGCCGTCATGGACTTCACCGATTTTGTGCGACTTACCGGTGTAATAAAGAATACGCTCGGTCGTCGTTGTCTTGCCGGCGTCGATGTGCGCCATGATACCGAAGTTACGGTAGTCTTCGATTTTATATTCGCGGGCCATGATCTGGTGCCTCTAAGAATAGGGTTTCGACGATTACCAGCGGTAATGCGAGAATGCGCGGTTGGCTTCTGCCATGCGATGCGTGTCTTCACGCTTCTTCACAGCCGAGCCACGGTTGTTTGCAGCATCCAGAAGTTCACCCGACAGGCGATCAACCATTGTCGTCTCGTTGCGACCACGGGCTGCATTGATCAGCCAACGGATTGCAAGAGCCTGACGGCGCTCCGGACGAACATCGACCGGAACCTGGTAAGTCGCACCACCAACGCGGCGCGAACGTACTTCTACGTGTGGCGCTACATTGTCGAGAGCCTGATGGAACAGGGCAACTGGCTCCTGCTTGCTCTTGGCTTCGACTGACTCAAGCGCACCGTAAACGATACGCTCAGCAATCGACTTCTTGCCATGATGCATGACTGCATTCATGAACTTTGTCAGAACGAGATCGCCGAACTTTGGATCCGGGTTAATCTCACGCTTTTCTGCACTATGGCGTCTGGACATATTCTCTGTCTCTTATCTGCATCGGGTTGACCTACCTGGTGGCCAAATTCCCGGAAAATCTTACTTCGGACGCTTTGCACCGTACTTGGAACGGCGCTGCTTACGATTCTTGACGCCCTGAGTATCCAGAACACCACGGATGATGTGGTAACGAACACCTGGCAAATCCTTTACACGGCCGCCGCGGATCATCACGACAGAGTGCTCTTGAAGGTTGTGACCCTCACCCGGAATATACCCGATAACTTCGAAGCCGTTGGTCAAACGCACCTTGGCGACCTTACGGAGAGCCGAGTTTGGCTTCTTCGGTGTCGTCGTATAGACGCGAGTGCAAACGCCGCGCTTTTGCGGGTTTTCCTGCAATGCAGGGACTTTATTGCGCTTTACCGGCGCAGTGCGCGGCTTGCGGATCAACTGGTTTACGGTAGGCATTCAACCTTCCCTCTTTGTAATGCGTATCAAAGCGCTAGCGCTTCGGCACAAATCTCGTATCTTCGCCCGTCAGGGCCGTTTCAGCGCCATGCTCATGCACGAATTCGGGCAACTAAACCACCCCAAGGGTGGTTGCCCGAATAAAAGCAGAGGAAGCCATAAGGCCTCATGCGAGCGGCAAATTGCATTTCGTTCGTAAAACGAACCCTGTTTGAGATGAACTCCAGAGCGTGTCGCTCCGAAATGGCCAATCTCACATCGGCTCAGATGGGCTGCTGATACTGGTGTTTCAGCCTTTCGTCAAGCCTGAACCCCCAATATTCTTTGAGCGCACAGCATTTGCTGGCGCTTTTGCATCCCGACGACCGATAGTTTCGTTGAACAATCGTTAATTCAAGTTAAATTTCGTCTTCTTCACAGGGATTCTTGCCGACTCGCATGCCAGACCGACTCGTTACGTCTATTCTGACTGTAGAATCGAAGAATCAGGAATCAAACCAATGCCATCAGACAAGCCTGAACCGAAAATCGTCCATCTCGTCATTGCCGATGTATGGAAAGAGAAGCAGGATGAGCCGCGACAGGTTCATCTCCTTCTTATGCGGGACGATGCTGAAGGGCTGGTCGACTTCGCCCTACAGATTCTCGCCAATGAAGGCTATGATGAAGCAGAGCTACTCGAGATCGGCACCCTCACCGAAGAGCCAACTGAAGAGCCTCATCTGTCAGCCTACAAGAATGCCCTGACCGGGCAGATCGCGATGATAGAGTTCAACGAATAGCTGTCGCCGGCCGATCTACAGATTTTTTGAAATTCGCACCAGAGCACCATAATGGGTGTTTGCTTCCGACAACGCAGGTACTGCCGAACAATACAACTGGACACTCTTATTGATTGCGAGCTCATGGGCGTTTCGGGACAATCCTTCAGATCGCCTCCCTGCCCTTTCCGACATATTCCTTCATTATCTCAAACATCGGCAACGTCTCTGAGAGATTTGAAGCATTTTTGCTGAAAAACCGCCGATTTTTGCTGAAGATTTTCCATCGTGAGTAGTAGTTTGGTTGCAGTCGGTTGAAAAGCCCATGAAAAAGGCCGCCTCGGATTTCTCCGGGGCGGCCTTTTGATTTGGTGCAGCTAACCAGCTTACTCGGCTGGCTGGCCTGTCATGTCTGTCAGCATCGGGCCAGCTTTCGCGGCGCTTGCTCCAGCTTCCTTGCGGCGCTCGTCGATGATCAACTCGTCGCGAGCTCCGGCAATGCGGCGGATCTGCTTGACCGTTCCGCCTGTACCTGCCGGGATCAAACGTCCAACAATGACGTTCTCCTTCAGGCCCTGCAGAGCATCCATCTTACCGGCAACAGCAGCTTCTGTGAGGACGCGTGTGGTTTCCTGGAAGGACGCTGCCGAGATGAACGACGGTGTCTGCAAAGAAGCCTTGGTGATGCCGAGCAGCACCGGAGTGCCGTAGCCTGGCTTCTTGCCATCTTCTTCAAGACGCTCGTTAATTTCGTCCAGCTCGATCCGGTCAACGTGATCGCCAGCAATAAAGCCGGTGTCACCAGACTCGGTGATTTCGACCTTCTGCAGCATCTGACGGACAATCACTTCGATGTGCTTGTCGTTGATCAGAACGCCCTGCAAGCGATAGACTTCCTGAATTTCATTGACGAGATATGAAGCCAAAGCTTCCACGCCCTTGATCGCCAGAATGTCGTGCGGTGCCGGGTTGCCGTCGAGGATATAATCGCCCTTTTCGATCGCATCGCCATCCTGAAGATGGAAAGGCTTGCCCTTGGGGATCAGATACTCAACAGGCTCTAGAGTCTCGTCGTTCGGTTCGATGACAATGCGGCGCTTGTTCTTATAGTCGCGGCCAAAACGAACCGTACCATCAATCTCAGCGATGATAGCGTGGTCCTTCGGACGACGGGCTTCGAATAGTTCCGCAACGCGTGGAAGACCACCGGTGATGTCCTTGGTCTTGGCGCTTTCCATCGGAATACGCGCAAGAACGTCACCAGCCTTAACGTGCGAGCCTGGCTCGACCGAAAGGATGGATTCCACTGACAGCTGGAAGCGTGCGTCGCCGCCCTTTGCCAGTTTCAGAACCTTGCCTGCCTTGTCCTTGACCACGATTGACGGTTTCAGATCCGAACCACGCGGTGTTGAGCGCCAGTCGATAACCACACGCTTGGTGATACCGGTGGACTCATCCGTCGTTTCCGTAACCGAGAGACCGTCGACCATGTCTTCGAATTCGACGTGACCTTCGACTTCCGTCATGACCGGGCGGGTATAAGGATCCCACTCGGCAACGCGCTGACCGCGCTTAACCGTGTCGCCGTCATCAACATAGATGCGCGAACCATAGGTAACGCGGTGTGTTGCGCGTTCCTTGCCCGTTGCATCCAGGATGACAACTGCCATGTTGCGGCCCATGACAACCAGATGGCCATCGGAGTTACGCACCACGTTGCGATTGCGGATTTGTACGGTGCCTTCATAACTGGCTTCGAGGAACGACTGATCGACAACCTGCGCTGTACCACCAAGATGGAACGTACGCATGGTCAACTGCGTGCCTGGCTCACCAATGGACTGAGCAGCGATAACACCGACCGCCTCACCCTGGTTGACCGGCGTACCACGGGCAAGATCGCGACCGTAGCACTTGGCGCAGATACCGCCGCGCGTCTCACAGGTGAGAGCCGAGCGAATGCGGATCGACTGAACACCAGCCTTCTCAATGGCATCGATATCGAACTCGTCGATGATATTGCCACCAGTTACAAGCACGTCGCCTGAAATCGGGTGCAAGATATCTTCAAGCGCGGTACGACCGAGAACGCGCTGGCCAATTGTCGCAACGACCTGACCCGCATCAACGATCGGCTGCATTGTGAGACCGGTTGTGGTGCCACAATCAACAGAGATGACGATGCAATCCTGAGCGACGTCAACCAGACGGCGTGTCAGATAGCCGGAGTTAGCCGTCTTCAATGCAGTATCTGCAAGTCCCTTACGGGCACCGTGGGTCGAGTTGAAGTACTCGTTCACAGTCAGACCTTCCTTGAAGTTCGAAATGATTGGCGTTTCGATGATTTCGCCCGAAGGCTTGGCCATCAGACCGCGCATACCGCCCAGCTGACGCATCTGGTTCGGAGAACCACGAGCGCCGGAGTGCGACATCATATAGATCGAGTTCATCTGCTTCTGGCGACCAGTAACAGGATCAAACTCAACGGCCTTAATGCGGGCCATCATTTCGTCGGCGACCTTCTCGGTGCACTTACCCCAAGCGTCAACAACCTTGTTGTACTTCTCGCCCTGAGTGATCAGGCCGTCATTGTACTGCTGTTCGTATTCGGTCGCCAAAGCTTCGGTTTCAGCAACCAGCTTCGCCTTGGTTTCCGGAATAACCATGTCGTCCTTGCCGAACGAGATACCGGCGCGGCAAGCATGGCTGAAGCCAAGCTGCATGATGCGATCGCAGAAAATGACCGTCTCTTTCTGTCCGCAATGGCGATAAACCGTGTCGATCATCTTGGAGATGTTCTTCTTGGTCATTTCCTGATTGCAGATATCGAAAGGCACATTGTGGTGTTTCGGAAGAAGCTCACCGATGATCATGCGGCCAGGCGTCGTGTCGAAAATCTTCGACGTTGGCTTGCCGTCAGCGTCGATGCTCTTGAAGCGGCCCTTGATCTTCGTGTGAAGAGTGACCGAACCATTGCCGATAGCATGATGAAGTTCGCCCATATCGGCAAACGCCATGCCTTCGCCCGGCTCTTTAACCGCAACGATCGACAGATAGTAAAGGCCGAGAACCATGTCCTGAGACGGTACGATAACCGGCAGACCATTTGCAGGATGCAGGATATTGTTCGTCGACATCATCAGAACGCGGGCTTCAAGCTGCGCTTCCAGCGAAAGCGGTACGTGGACAGCCATCTGGTCACCGTCAAAGTCCGCGTTGAAAGCGGTACAAACGAGCGGATGCAGCTGGATTGCCTTGCCTTCGATCAGGGTGGGTTCGAATGCCTGAATACCAAGACGGTGCAGCGTCGGAGCGCGGTTCAACAGAACCGGATGCTCGCGAATGACCTCATCAAGAATATCCCAGACTTCCGGCTTTTCCTTTTCAACCAGCTTCTTGGCCTGCTTGACGGTTGAGGAATAACCCTTTGCGTCAAGACGGGCGTAGATGAATGGCTTGAACAGTTCGAGCGCCATCTTCTTTGGCAGACCGCACTGGTGAAGCTTGAGTTCAGGACCAGTCACGATAACTGAACGGCCGGAATAATCGACGCGCTTGCCCAGAAGGTTCTGACGGAAGCGGCCCTGCTTGCCCTTGAGCATATCGGACAGCGACTTCAGCGGACGCTTGTTGGCACCGGTGATAACACGACCACGACGGCCGTTGTCGAACAACGCATCGACCGATTCCTGAAGCATGCGCTTCTCGTTGCGGATGATGATGCCAGGAGCACGCAGTTCGATCAGGCGCTTCAAGCGGTTGTTACGGTTGATTACGCGACGATACAGATCATTAAGATCGGATGTAGCGAAACGTCCGCCATCCAGCGGAACCAGAGGACGAAGATCCGGAGGAATGACCGGAACGATCTTCATGATCATCCATTCCGGACGGTTACCCGACTCCAGGAAGTTTTCGACGATCTTAAGACGCTTCATCAGCTTCTTCTGCTTCAGATCAGACGTTGTTGTCGCCAGATCTTCGCGCAGATCGCCAGCAATCTTTTCCAGATCCATGGAAGCGAGCAGCTCATGAATTGCTTCCGCACCGATCAGCGCAGTGAAGGAATCTTCACCATACTCATCGACAGCAATCATGTATTCTTCTTCCGAAAGAAGCTGGTGCTCCTTCAGTGCAGTCAGGCCTGGCTCGGTCACAATGTAGTTCTCGAAATAGAGAACGCGCTCGATGCCCTTAAGGGTCATATCAAGCAATGTGCCGATACGGCTTGGCAGGGACTTCAGGAACCAGATGTGCGCAACCGGCGCAGCAAGTTCAATATGGCCCATGCGCTCACGGCGAACGCGTGACAGCGTGACTTCCACACCGCACTTTTCGCAGATGATGCCCTTGTATTTCATGCGCTTGTACTTGCCGCACAAGCATTCGTAGTCCTTGATCGGCCCGAAGATCCGAGCACAGAAAAGACCATCCCGCTCCGGCTTAAAGGTGCGGTAGTTGATCGTCTCCGGCTTCTTGATCTCACCGTATGACCAGGACAGAATCTTCTCAGGGCTGGCGATCGAAATCCTGATGGAATCGAATGCCTGCACAGGCGCCTGAGGATTGAAAAGATTCATGACCTCTTGGTTCATGCCGTTTCTCCATGGGGCAAAAAAGTGCCCTCTCCTTGCGATGAATATCCGCCACCGCGGTCCATCTAGATCAAATGCCGCTTCTTCAGCGGCTCGAAACGAATGCCGGGGTGCGCGGAAACTAATCGCGCACCCTGACGTTTTTTACTCTGCAGCGTCAGGCAATGCCTGTTGCTGTTCCTGCTGGCGTGTATCGTCCAGCTCGACATTAAGTCCGAGCGAACGCATTTCCTTGACGAGAACGTTGAAGCTCTCGGGAATGCCTGCTTCGAACGTATCGTCGCCGCGGACAATCGCCTCATAGACCTTGGTACGACCGGCAACGTCATCGGACTTGACCGTAAGCATTTCCTGCAGCGTGTAAGCCGCACCATATGCTTCCAGTGCCCAGACCTCCATTTCACCGAAGCGCTGACCGCCGAACTGGGCTTTACCACCCAGAGGCTGCTGCGTAACGAGCGAGTAAGGTCCGATCGAACGGGCGTGGATCTTGTCGTCAACCAGATGGTGCAGCTTCAGCATATAGATGTAGCCGACAGTCACCTGACGATCAAAAGTTTCACCCGTACGTCCGTCGTACAGTGTCGACTGACCGGAGGATTTTAGGCCGGCCTGCTCCAGCATCACATTGATGTCTGGTTCATGCGCACCGTCAAATACCGGCGTTGCAATCGACACACCGCGCTTCATCTGTTCGCCAAGACGAATGATGCTTTCATCATCATAGTTGCGAACCGGTTCGTTGCGGTCATTGTCCGGGATGATCGACTCAATCGTCGCCCGAAGCGGAGCAATGTCGCCCTGCTCGCCTAGTGCGTGCTGTGCCTTATAGGCTTCGATCAGTTCCCCGATCTTCTTGCCCATTCCGGCGCAAGCCCAGCCCAGATGCGTCTCAAGGATCTGACCAACGTTCATTCGGCTTGGCACGCCAAGCGGATTGAGAACGATGTCAACATGCGTTCCATCTTCAAGGAACGGCATATCCTCAACAGCAGCAATACGCGAAACAACACCCTTGTTGCCGTGACGGCCAGCCATCTTGTCGCCTGGCTGGATCTTGCGCTTCACAGCGACAAAGACCTTGACCATCTTCATGACCCCTGGAGGCATCTCATCGCCGCGCTGGACCTTTTCGACCTTGTCCATGAAGCGCTGTTCAAGCAGCTTCTTGGAGTCGTCATACTGGTTGCGCAGAGCTTCGATTTCGCCCTGGATCTTTTCGTCTTCGACAGCAAACTGCCACCACTGCGAACGTGGGTATTCACCCATGATGTCCTGCGTAACGACTGTGCCCTTCTTGAACGCTTTCGGTCCGGCAACAGCAGATTTGCCGTTGAGAACATCAGCAAGACGGCCATAGACGTTGCGGTCCAGGATAGCCTGTTCGTCGTCGCGGTCCTTGGCCAGGCGTTCGATTTCCTCACGCTCAATAGCCATGGCACGTTCGTCCTTTTCAACGCCGTGGCGATTGAAAACGCGAACTTCCACTACCGTACCGTAAGTCCCGGGCGGCATGCGCATCGAGGTGTCACGAACGTCCGAAGCCTTTTCACCGAAAATGGCGCGAAGAAGCTTCTCTTCCGGCGTCATTGGGCTTTCGCCCTTCGGGAGTGATCTTGCCGACAAGAATATCGCCCGGCTGAACTTCGGCACCGATGTAGACGATACCGGCTTCGTCCAGATTCTTCAGCGCTTCTTCCGAAACGTTCGGAATGTCACGCGTGATTTCTTCCGGTCCAAGCTTCGTGTCGCGAGCCATAACTTCGAACTCCTCGATATGGATCGAGGTGAAGACGTCATCCGAAACGATCTTTTCAGAAAGCAGGATGGAATCTTCGTAGTTGTAGCCATTCCACGGCATGAACGCGACCAGCACGTTACGGCCAAGAGCCAAATCACCCAGATCCGTCGAAGGACCGTCAGCAATGATATCGCCCTTTTCGATCCGGTCGCCTACACGTACCAGCGGACGCTGATTGATGCAGGTGTTCTGGTTCGAGCGCTGGAACTTCATCAGGCGATAAATATCAACGCCAGACTTGCCCGGTACGAGATCTTCCGTCGCACGGATAACGATACGGGTTGCGTCAACCTGATCAACGATACCTGTACGGCGGGCACCGATAGCAGCACCGGAGTCGCGAGCAACAACCGGCTCCATACCTGTTCCGACGAATGGCGCCTCAGCACGAACCAGAGGAACGGCCTGACGCTGCATGTTCGAGCCCATCAGAGCGCGGTTGGCGTCGTCGTTTTCAAGGAACGGAATAAGCGCGGCGGCAACCGATACAAGCTGCTTTGGTGAAACGTCCATCAAATCCACGTTTTCACGTGGGGCCATCAAGACTTCACCCGCATGACGGCAGACAACGAATTCATCTGTGAATCCGCCGGAAGAGTCGAGCTCCACATTGGCCTGCGCCACGTGATACTTGGCTTCTTCCATTGCCGACAGATAAACAACGTCGTCGGTAACCTTGCCATCAATGATCTTGCGATACGGACTTTCGATAAAGCCGTACTTGTTGACCCGGGCAAAGGTTGCGAGCGAGTTGATCAGACCGATATTCGGGCCTTCCGGCGTTTCAATCGGGCAGATACGGCCGTAATGTGTCGGATGAACGTCGCGAACTTCAAAGCCTGCACGTTCACGAGTCAAACCGCCAGGTCCCAAAGCTGAAAGACGACGCTTATGCGTAATCTCGGACAGCGGGTTGGTCTGATCCATGAACTGCGAAAGCTGCGAAGAACCGAAGAACTCACGAACCGCTGCTGCTGCTGGCTTCGCGTTAATCAGATCCTGCGGCATGACAGTGTCAATTTCGATGGATGACATACGTTCCTTGATGGCACGCTCCATGCGAAGCAGACCAACCCGGTACTGGTTTTCCATCAATTCGCCGACCGAACGCACACGGCGGTTGCCGAGATTATCGATGTCGTCGATTTCACCACGGCCATCGCGCAGATCAACCAGCATCTTGACCACGGCAAGAATGTCTTCCTTGCGCAGGATACGGACAGTGTCTTCCGCATCCAGATCAAGGCGCATGTTCATTTTGACGCGACCAACAGCCGACAGATCATAACGTTCGCTGTCGAAGAACAGCGACTTGAACATGGCTTCAGCCGAGTCAATTGTCGGTGGCTCACCCGGGCGCATGACACGGTAAATGTCAAACAATGCGTCCTGGCGGCTCTCGTTCTTGTCCACGGCGAGCGTGTTACGGATGTATGGTCCGATATTGACATGATCAATATCGAGAACGTTGATTTCCGAAACGCCCGTGTCGAGCAGAACCTTGAGGGTCTTCTCGTCAAGCTCGTCGCCTGCTTCGAGATAAACTTCACCAGTTTCCATGTTGACGATATCTTCGGCTAGATAGGAGCCGAGCAGATCGTCTTCGGTCGCCTTGATGAACTTCAAGCCTTTTTCAGCAAGCTGCTTGGCGCTACGCGCAGTCAGCTTCTTACCGGTTTCGAGGATAACCTCGCCCGTATCAGCATCGATAACGTCAGTGGTCGCCTTGAAGCCGCGGAAACGGTCGACTGAGAATGGAATACGCCATGTCTCGCCGTCACGGTTGAATGTGAGCGAATTGTAGAAAGTCGACAGAATCTCTTCTGGATCCATGCCGAGCGCCATCAACAGCGATGTCGCCGGAATTTTGCGGCGGCGGTCGATACGCGCATACACAACGTCCTTTGCATCGAATTCAATATCGAGCCATGAGCCGCGATACGGAATGACGCGCGCAGCAAACAGAAGCTTGCCGGACGAATGGGTTTTGCCCTTGTCGTGATCAAAGAAGACGCCCGGTGAACGGTGCATCTGCGAAACGATCACGCGCTCGGTGCCGTTTACAATGAACGTACCATTATCGGTCATGAGCGGCATATCGCCCATGTAAACGTCCTGTTCCTTGATGTCCTTGATCGACTTCGCGCCGGTATCTTCATCGATATCGAACACGATAAGGCGCAGCGTCACCTTAAGCGGCGCAGCATATGTCAGATCGCGCTGACGGCATTCGTCAACGTCGAATTTTGGAGCTTCGAACTCGTACTTGACGAATTCGAGCATGGAAGCACCAGAGAAATCCTGGATCGGGAAAACAGACTTGAATACAGCCTGCAAACCTTCGTCCAAACGTCCGCCCTTGGGCTCTTCCACCATCAGAAACTGATCGTAGGAAGCCTTTTGAACCTCGATGAGGTTCGGCATCTCTGCGACTTCCGGAATCTTACCGAAAAACTTGCGTACGCGCCTACGACCATTGAAAGAATGGGTCTGAGCCATCGTCGCTCCTCGTCTTTATGCCAGAAACTGGCCTGTTTCTTAAAACCGCGTATGCGGCCCCGTGAACGGGACAAAACCCGTTTCCTGAAAGCACCAAATTGCCATCAGGAAAAGGGTTGAGTACCGGGCCCTCCGGAGAGGGTAGTCGGCGGACAGGTCACCCTGCCCGCCAATAACGCAAGGATTACTTGAGTTCAACCTTGGCGCCAGCTGCTTCGAGCTGTGCCTTGATCTTGTCAGCTTCATCCTTAGTCGCTGCTTCTTTAACTGCCTTAGGAGCAGCTTCAACGAGGTCCTTGGCTTCTTTCAGGCCAAGACCGGTGATTGCGCGGACTTCCTTGATCACGTTGATCTTGTTAGCGCCGGCATCGGTCAGAACGACGTCGAATTCAGTCTTTTCTTCAACAGCAGCTGCAACTGCACCACCGCCAGCAGCGGCAACAGCAACAGGAGCGGCAGCAGAAACGCCCCACTTCTCTTCAAGAAGCTTGGAAAGTTCCGCAGCTTCAAGAACTGTAAGGTTGGACAGGTCTTCTACGATCTTTGCGAGATCAGTCATTGTGATATTCCTTTACAAGGTTCGATATATTGACAGCGAGAACGGCCTTATGCCGCTTCGTCCTTCCGGGCATAGGCGCCAAAAACGCGGGCAAGCTGAGCTGCCGGTGCGTTTACGACCTGAGCGATGCGAGAAGCTGGTGTCTGGATCATACCAACCAGCTTTGCGCGCAACTCGTCGAGTGATGGAAGTGCGGCCAGAGCCTTCACGCCATCTGCATCAAGAGTTGTTGCTCCCATTGAGCCACCGAGGATAACGAGCTTTTCGTTGCCCTTGGCAAATTCAATGGCGATCTTTGGTGCCGTAATCGGATCATTGGAATAGGCAACAAGTGTCTGACCTACGAATAGATCAGAAATGCCTTCCGATTCCGTGCCTTGAAGAGCGATCTTGGCAAGGCGGTTCTTCGCGACTTTAACAGTGCCACCAGCATCACGCATCTTGGAGCGAAGATCGCTCAGCTGCGCAACGGTGAGACCGGTATAGTGGGCCACGACAACTGAACCGGAATCCTTGAAGACCCCATTCAGCCAAGTGACAAATTCGCGCTTTTCCGCTTTTTCCACTGTCTCTCTCCATTTGACAGTAATGCGATATTGCATTCCTGCCGGGTTGCCTTTTGTTGCAAGCCTTCAGTCCGAAAACTGAAACCAAACAACAGTTGAGGATCCTGTCCCCCCTGCTTCGCCGGATTGGCTGCAAGCGAAAGGCAACTACGGTTCGAACCTTGTTCTTTGGGCAAAGCCCTCAAATCAAAGTTTTTCCACGTCTCATGCAGGTTCTTACGAATTAAGGCGAACCACCCGCAATCTCGGACAGGATAACCGGATTTTCGTCCGGTTATCCAGGCCCCGAAAGGCCTGGAATTCTTTCAATCAAGCGGTTAAGCTTGAAAACTCAATCAACAGTTACGCAATGCGTACTGTTGCCGGGTCGATCTTTACGCCAGCGCCCATTGTCGAGGAAATCGCGACGCGCTTGACATACTCACCCTTGGAACCAGCAGGCTTGGCCTTGGTTACCGCATCAGCGAAAGCCTTGATATTCTCTTCAAGCGCCTTGGCATCAAAAGAAGCCTTACCGACGCCAGCATGAATAATACCGGCCTTCTCCACGCGGAACTCAACAGCGCCGCCCTTCGAAGCCTTAACTGCAGCCGTAACGTCAGTCGTAACCGTGCCAACCTTTGGGTTTGGCATCATGCCGCGAGGTCCTAGAACCTTACCGAGACGGCCAACGAGCGGCATCATGTCCGGTGTTGCAATGCAGCGATCGAAATCGATCTTGCCGCCATTGACGATCTCGAACAAATCTTCTGCACCAACGATATCTGCGCCGGCAGCCGTGGCTTCATCAGCCTTGGCACCGCGTGCAAACACGGCAACACGAACGGTACGGCCAGTGCCGTTTGGCAGATTGACAACACCACGAACCATCTGGTCCGCATGACGAGGATCAACGCCGAGATTCATTGCAACTTCGATAGTTTCGTCGAACTTGGCGACTGCACGCTCCTTGACCATGGCAATTGCCGAAGTCAGATCATAGAGCTTGTTGCGGTCAATGCCTTCACGAACCTTCGCTACGCGCTTTGCTACTTTTGCCATCGGATCAGCCCACCACTTCCAGGCCCATCGAACGGGCAGAACCTTCGACCATGCGCATTGCAGATTCAACATCTGCTGCGTTCAGGTCTTTCATCTTCGCTTCAGCGATTTCGCGGACTTTCTCGCGCGTAACCTTACCGGCAACTACCTTACCTGGTTCTTTGGAACCGGACTTCAGATTTGCAGCCTTCTTGAGGAAGTAGGAAACCGGAGCGGTCTTCATTGCAAAAGTGAAGGACTTGTCCTGATAATATGTGATCACGACTGGAACGGGCGAGCCCTTTTCCATTTCCTGCGTAGCCGCATTGAAGGCCTTGCAGAATTCCATGATGTTGATGCCGCGCTGACCAAGTGCCGGTCCGATTGGCGGGGATGGCGTTGCCGATCCTGCCGAAACCTGCAGCTTGAGCTGGCCTGCTATTTTCTTAGCCATTGTACTCTGCCTTATGGTTATGCCGGATAAACCAGCACCTTTACATTATGCTGGAAAACCAGCGGTTGCAGTTTGGTGGTTCGGTTTAAAACCCGGCTAAGGTTTCTCGCCTCCCACCTCTTCGTCACCGGAGTGACAGGACAACTTCGAGAGCCGCCCTTATGATCAGACCTTTTCCACCTGACCAAATTCCAGATCGACGGGAGTTGCACGACCAAAGATCGAAACCTCGACCTTGAGGCGCGAACGCTCCTCATCAACTTCCTGTACCGTACCGTTGAACGACGCAAAGGGTCCATCAGCAACACGAACGCTTTCACCAATCTCAAACGAGATCGATGCCTTAGGACGCTCAACACCCTCCTGAACTTGGGTCAGGATGCGCTCTGCTTCCTTGTCGGAAATTGCGATCGGCTTATTATCCGAACCCAAAAAACCGGTTACCTTCGGCGTGTTCTTGATCAAATGATATGCATCATCCGTCAAATCAGCACGAACCATGACATAGCCCGGGAAGAATTTACGCTCAGCATCAACCTTACGGCCACGGCGCACTTCAACCACTTTTTCGGTCGGAACAAGGATCTTTTCAAAAAGATGCGACAGACCCTTCTGTCGCGCCTTTTCTTCGATCGACTCGGCGACCTTCTTCTCAAAATTCGAATAGGCGTGAACGATATACCAGCGCGCGGTCATTGTTGAATTCCCAATCCCGATTTTCTTGTCAGCCTGCGTTAACGACCAAGACCGAGAATGAGATCAATCCCGTATGCCATCAACTGATCAGCTGCGAAAAAAAAGATCGCAGCAAAGAACGCCATTATCATCACCATCGCAGTGGAAATGAGCGTTTCGCGACGCGAAGGCCATGTGACCTTTGCGGTTTCAGCGCGCACTTGCTGAAAAAAAGTTATTGGATTCGTTTTGGATGCCATTTACCGCTCGTGCGTGTCATTTCGCTGCAAACACACTGCATTAATATTCAAATGCCGACTGTTCACACCATTACGGCCCGTAAAGCTGATTATTCAGCTCCACGCACCGCGTGTCTGTTGACGTTACATAGAACCGATTCCGGTAAAACACAAGGCCCCGGAGTCAATTCCTTCTCAACATCTGCAGTTACACCATCCAATCGTGTACCCAGCAGACTATATAGATGGCAGGGGAGACAGGATTCGAACCTGCGACCTACGGTTTTGGAGACCGCCGCTCTACCAACTGAGCTACTCCCCTATCTTCGGGGCGTACATTCCACAAAGCCGTGGCCTTTTCAAGGGCCAATACGCGACTTCTTGCGCCTTGCTGAAAAATTATCTGTTTAGCTTGCCAACAATTGCGCCTGGCTGCGCCTATTTTCGATTCGAAACCAAATTCTTTGCAAACAAAAAGGGCGATCCAATGGACCGCCCTTCCCGATTCGAACTGTCAGGCGACAGTCTTACTCAATGATAGAAGCGACGATGCCAGCACCGACGGTGCGGCCACCTTCACGGATAGCGAAGCGGAGCTTCTCTTCCATGGCGATTGGCACGATCAGCGTCACATCAACCGAGATGTTGTCGCCAGGCATGACCATTTCCGTACCTTCCGGCAAAGTCACTACACCCGTCACGTCGGTCGTGCGGAAGTAGAACTGTGGACGGTAGTTGGAGAAGAATGGCGTATGACGGCCACCTTCGTCCTTCGTCAGAATATAGGCTTCTGCCTTGAACTTCGTGTGCGGCTTGACCGAACCTGGCTTGGCAAGGATCTGACCGCGCTCAACGTCTTCACGGCCAACACCGCGAACCAGTGCACCGATGTTGTCGCCTGCCTGGCCCTGATCGAGCAGCTTGCGGAACATTTCAACGCCGGTAACTGTTGTCTTTGTCGTCGGCTTGATGCCGATGATTTCAACTTCTTCACCAACCTTGACGATACCGCGTTCAACGCGGCCAGTCACAACCGTACCACGACCCGAGATCGAGAAAACGTCTTCGATCGGCATCAGGAATGGCTGGTCAATCGGACGTTCTGGTGTTGGAATGTACTTGTCAACTTCAGCCATCAGCGCGCGAACTGCGTCTTCGCCGATTTCCTTGTTGCTGTCTTCAAGTGCAGCCAAAGCCGAACCCTTGACGATCGGTACATCGTCGCCCGGGAAATCATACTTGGAAAGAAGCTCACGAACTTCAAGCTCAACCAGTTCGAGCAATTCGGCATCGTCAACCTGATCAACCTTGTTCAGGAACACGACGATCGCAGGAACGCCAACCTGACGGGCAAGCAGAATGTGCTCGCGGGTCTGGGGCATCGGGCCGTCAGCGGCAGACACAACCAGAATCGCGCCATCCATCTGCGCAGCGCCGGTGATCATGTTCTTCACATAGTCGGCGTGGCCAGGGCAATCAACGTGTGCATAGTGACGCGCAGGCGTCTCATACTCAACGTGTGCCGTCGAAATGGTGATGCCGCGTGCCTTTTCTTCCGGTGCAGCGTCGATCTGGTCATACGCCTTGTACTCACCAAAATACTTCGTAATCGCTGCCGTCAACGACGTCTTGCCATGGTCAACGTGACCAATCGTGCCGATGTTTACGTGCGGCTTATTACGTTCAAACTTGCTCTTAGCCATAATCGTCGTTCTCTCGTCATCACAACCGGTCTAGAGGCCGGTACCATGTTTGTAGTCAGACGAGACAGCGAGCCGTCCGTCAGCACAGTCACCCGCCCGGCCAAACACGACCGATCCGGGTTGGGTTTGTCTTGGGATATGCTCGTTCATATGGGGACACATGAGCGGCGTACAAGCTCAAGACAAAATCGAAGAGCACCATACGCGCTCTCGCGTGTACGCGGTGCTCTCTGTCGAAACTGGAGCGGGTAGCGGGAATCGAACCCGCATATTCAGCTTGGAAGGCTGCTGCTCTACCACTGAGCTATACCCGCACAACACTCAAATTGGCACATAATCTCCACCAAGACCAATTCGTCTTGGGATTATGCGCCAGGCGGGCGGTTCCGGCAGTGGTGGAGGAGGTTGGATTCGAACCAACGTAAGCCAAGCTAACGGATTTACAGTCCGTCCCCTTTAACCACTCGGGCACTCCTCCGGTCACTGCCGATGGAACCGCGCCATTTGGCACTTCGCAAACACCCGCCGGACAGTTCATCAGGCTGCTGCTTGCGGAGGGCCTTATGCCGACTAGGTCACGTGGTGTCAACACTTACTGGCAGAAAATGAATGAGTTGTGGAAATTGCCTGACAAATTATGCGGTTCAACCGACCGAAGCCAATAAATTCAACGAATAGTCGTATCGCTGAACGAAGTGAAAGCGTATATGGTCGCGTTATGACGACACAAAAACCCACACATACGCAAAAAGATTCCCATTACGCGACATTGCGCCGCCAGTACCGCGATCAGAAGGCTGGCGGTACACCGCAACAGGCTGAACGAGCTTCGCGTCCTCAAGTCGCCGGCACACAAGCACCGGAAGGGCTTGTCCGGCTCTATGGTTTGCATACGGTCCGCGCAGCACTGGATAACCCTGCCCGCCAGATCAAACGCATGCTGGTCACGAAGAATGCTCTCGATCGACTGGAAATCGCTGATCCAGACGCCCTGGGATTCGACGTTGAAATTGTTGAGCCCCGCGCTATCGATAAGGAAACCGGCTCTGATGCCGTGCATCAAGGCGTGATGATCGAAGCAAAGCCTTTAAAAGCCCAATCTTTGAAAGTGCTTCAAGAAAGCGATCTCCTGCTGATTCTTGATCAGGTTACTGATCCACACAATGTCGGCGCAATCATGCGGTCCGCAGTGGCCTTCGGCGCTGGAGCTATCATCACAACGGCAAGGCACAGCCCACAAGAATCAGGCGTCCTTGCAAAAGCCGCTTCTGGCGCGCTTGAACTTATTCCCCATATAGAAGTTCGCAATCTTGCTGATGCGATCAGTGAATTACACGAGCTCGGCTTCACAACAATTGGGCTTGATTCGGAAGGGCCGCTCGAACTCGAAAAAACGATGAAGCCAGGACGCATTGCCTTGGTCCTCGGCGCAGAAGGCAAAGGCTTACGTCAGAAGACGCGCGAGACAGTTACCCACCTCGCCCGTCTTGATATGCCCGGCGCTATCAAATCATTGAATGTGTCCAACGCGGCTGCAATCTCACTTTATGCAGCCCAACGCTATCTGACGCGATGAAGGAACTGCCCACCACGGTATTGGCGTGATCTAAACAACCTTGGCGGCTGCCCGACCAGCAATACGGCCGGAAAATATGCAACCGCCAAGAAAAGTTCCTTCAAGCGAGTTATATCCGTGAACTCCTCCACCGCCAAAGCCAGCCGCCTCGCCCGCCGCGTAAACTCCCGGTAGCGGCTCGCCGCCTTGTTTCAGAACACGTGCATTCAGATCAGTCTCTATGCCGCCCAATGACTTGCGCGTCAGAATATTGAGTCTCACCGCTATCAGGCGCCCATGTTTTGGGTCCAGTATCTTGTGGGGAGGCACGACGCGAACGAGCTTGTCGCCGATATAATTGCGCGCGCCCCTTATCGCCGTGATTTGTGCGTCCTTCGTGTAGGTGTTCTCGACTTCGCGATCGCGTGCGGCAATTTGTGCGTGAAGTTTTTGCTCATCAATCAAATTATCCCCGCTCAGAGCGTTCATTCGCCGCACCAGATCAGTCAGATTATTTTCAACGATGAAATCTTCGCCCTTATCGAGAAACGCTTTAACAGGTGAGGGAATGCCACCGGTGGCTCGCTTCAATACCTGCCGCCAACTCTTGCTGGTGAAATCAGGGTTTTGTTCTGAGCCTGATAGCGTGAATTCTTTTTTCACAATGGTCTCGTTGAGTATGAACCAGGAATAATCATATCCCGTTTTCATGATGTGACTGAGTGTGGCCAATGTGTCGAAGCCCGGCAAGCATGGTGCAGGCAAGCGATTTCCATTGGCATCAAACCATAAGGATGATGGCCCCGGCAAAATACGGATAGCATGCCTAGACCAAATCGGGTTCCAATTGTGCACGCCTTCGACATAGTGCCACATGCGATCGCAGTTGATTAGATGCGCGCCGCTTTGTTCGCTTATACCCAGCATCAATCCATCAACATGATCCGGCACCCCGCTGATGAGGCGTTTAGGAGCTTCACCCAAGCGTTTTGGCCAATTTTTGCGCACAAGATCGTGATTGGCTCCCATGCCTCCACTGCAAACAACAATTACCTGCGCCCTTAAAATGAACGAGCTGGCAACCACACGTGAACTGGGCTCACTGCGCTTGACATTGCTAGGCTCAAGCACCTCACCCTCCACGCTGTCCACAATGCCGCCATTCGTGCCGAGCGACGTGACCCTGTGGCGAAATCGGAAACTTAAAAGTCCTTTTTGTTCAGCCTCACGGGCCCGCCGGACAAAGGGCTCGACCACGCCCAACCCCGTTCCCCACGTAATATGAAAGCGTGGCACAGAATTTCCGTGGCCCGTCGCCAATGAACCGCCCCGCTCCGCCCAACCGACGATAGGAAACCAGCGCATCCCTTGCGCATGCAGCCATGAACGTTTTTCGCCGGCAGCAAAATCGACATAGGCCTCAGCCCATTTTCGCGGCCAATGGTCCTCCTCACGATCAAAGCCCGCAGATCCCATCCAATCCTGCAATGCCAACTCGTAAGAATCTTTAATTCGCAGTCGACGCTGCTCGGGACTATTTACAAAGAACAATCCACCAAAAGAGCGCCACGCCTGTCCGCCCAATGTCTGCTCGGGTTCCTGATCAACAATGATTACCCGCTTGCCCGCATCGGTCAGTTCCGTGGCAGCTACCAACCCCGCCAGCCCCGCCCCAATCACAATAGCATCAGCATCATATGTCATCTCTGAGATCCCCCTTCAGCAACATTGAACTACAGATAACCTTTACGTCAACGTTATTACGCACGTCGATTCTTCGAGCGCCTGATTATCGTGGCGCTTACGCGCGTTTTCGATGATATCGAGACATGCTTGGCCAGACTGCTCTATTCGACCAACCCTGAAAGACAGTATCGGCCCGGTTTTCGGGCTTTTCGTAAAATTATTTCGTATAAACCACATTTTCCGTTTTACACTTCGGAGCTTTGTGCTAATCGAACGCCGCTGCCCTTATAGCTCAGTTGGTAGAGCATCTGATTTGTAATCAGAGGGTCGGGAGTTCGAGTCTCTCTGGGGGCACCACCTTTTCCTTTAATGTTTGCACGCGAGCACGCTGGTAATTCTTTACCTGCTTCGCGCATGATGCACGCTCCAGATCTTTTCGCCGGCTAGTTGTACAAGCGCTGCAGCGGCGTTGTTTCTTTACCAATATCACTTTCGCGTTTTGCCAGATCACGCCCAGCGTGCTAGGCGATATATCCTTATTCCTTTACATTTCGCAGGCAGTCATGAACCGGAAAATTGAAACATTTGCTTTTCTTTCCTCCGGCACGCCGGATTCGGATGAAGCTGCTCAAGAACTCATCAAATTCTACGGTCAGTCCGACGCTCGCGATGCTGATGTGATCGTTGCGCTTGGTGGCGACGGTTTCATGCTGCAGACGTTGCAGCACTACATGAACCAAGGAAAAATGATCTACGGCATGAACCGCGGATCCGTTGGCTTTCTAATGAACGAGTTCAGCAGCGTTGGCCTGAAGGATCGAATTGAGGCTGCGCAATCCGAGACGATCCGGCCACTGAAGATGGTAGCGGAATCGGTGGAAGAAGGCACTGTCACGGCCTTCGCCCTCAATGAAATCTCCTTGCTTCGCCAATCATACCAGGCAGCGAAAATCCGCATCAGCGTTGACGATCAAATCCGGCTGGAAGAACTCATTTGCGATGGTGTCATGGTTGCCACGCCTGCAGGTTCGACGGCTTACAATCTTTCAGCCCAAGGGCCCATCCTGCCGCTTGATGCGCGCCTTCTTGCGCTTACACCTGTTTCGGCTTTCCGGCCGCGGCGCTGGCGTGGTGCGCTCCTGCCCAATAAGGTGACTGTGCGTTTCGATATTCTTGAGCCGGAGAAACGACCTGTCAACGCCGTTGCAGATCATACGGAAGTAAAGTCGGTTTTATCGGTCACCATTGAAGAAGCTTCCCAGCTGCGAGCTACCATTCTCTTTGATAAAAACCATTCGTGGAACGAACGAATTCTAAAGGAACAGTTCCTTTATTGACAACATTAGAATAAAATGACGGACAATTGTAACAAACGGTTAAATGTGACCATACCAAAGAGTTGACTTTTGCTGGTATGCGCCGTAACGCAATTACAGCAAACGCTATGCAATCAAGCGTCAGATGCTTCTGGCAAATGCAGCTTTACGCCACTAACAGGCATGTATGGTACCGACTGCAGATAGAAAGTTAAATCTCCATTGACCACCTTTGCTGATCTGGGCCTTTCACCGAAAGTGCTCGATGCTGTAGAAGCAGCAGGATATACGATCCCGACCCCCATCCAGGCAGGCGCAATTCCACATGCGCTGCAACGCAAGGATGTCCTCGGCATTGCCCAGACGGGAACCGGCAAAACCGCTTCATTTGTATTGCCTATGCTGACACTGCTCGAGCAGGGGCGCGCCCGTGCCCGCATGCCCCGCACGCTCATTCTCGAACCCACGCGCGAACTCGCAGCGCAGGTCGAGGAAAATTTTGTTAAATATGGAAAAAACCACCGCTTGAATGTTGCGTTGCTCATCGGCGGCGTTTCTTTCGACGACCAATTGCGCAAGCTTGAACGTGGCGCAGACGTACTGATCGCTACGCCAGGCCGTTTGCTTGATCATTTCGAGCGCGGTAAACTGCTGCTGAGCGCAGTAGACATTCTCGTGATCGATGAAGCTGACCGGATGCTCGACATGGGCTTTATCCCGGATATTGAGCGCATTTGTAAACTCATTCCCTTCACACGGCAGACACTGTTTTTCTCGGCTACCATGCCACCTGAGATCACCAAGCTGACGGAACAGTTTTTGCACTCGCCAGTACGCATCGAAGTGGCGAAGGCTGCAACGACTGCAAAGACGGTTGAACAGAAGCTAGTAAAGTCCGGCAAGAAGGATTGGGAGAAACGGGCAATATTGCGCGATCTTATCCGCGCTGAGGCCGATGGACTTAAAAACGCAATCATCTTCTGCAACCGCAAGAAAGATGTATCGGAGCTCTTCCGCTCGCTCGTTAAACATGAGTTCGACGCTGGCGCACTCCACGGTGATATGGATCAACGTGCGCGCACGACAATGTTGGCGAATTTTAAGGATAACAAGCTTAAAATACTTGTTGCATCCGATGTCGCCGCGCGCGGGCTCGATATACCCGATGTGAGTCACGTGTTCAATTTCGATGTACCAATTCATTCCGAGGATTATGTTCATCGTATTGGACGCACGGGACGCGCAGGACGCTCCGGAAAGGCGTTTACGCTCGTAACACAAGCAGACGTCAAATATCTGGCATCCATAGAAAAACTGATCGGCGAAGATATCGTCTGGTACGATGGTGATCTGTCGACACTGCCCGTATCGAACGAGCCGGATGAGGCCCCTCGTCGTGGACGCGGTGGCCGTGACAAGCCAGCACCAAAGCGTCGCCGCAATGAAGGTCGTGAGCGCGAGCGCCCACAGTCCGAAATTGACATCATAGCGGCTGCTGAGAAGGCAAAAGACATTGAAGTCGAGCCTTTGGACGATCAGCCTGTTATTCGTACAGCTGATAAGCCCAACAAGGTTGCGATTAAAACTGAGAATGAACAACGTCGCGCTCGCCCCGCTGCAGCTCGGCCCGAGCAACGGCCGGAACCACGCCGCGACCATCGCAGAGACCGTGATGATATGGGGACAGCCCCCATTGGCTTTGGCGACGAAATTCCTGCGTTTATGCTGATTGATACTAAAATCTGAGCATGAATAGTCCGGGCGTTGGGTGCGGCATCGTATTTCTGAAAGAGGGGCATATTCTTCTTCTGCAGCGCAAGAAGAGCCCGGAAATAGGTTGTTGGGGCATACCAGGCGGTAAAGTAGATTTTCTTGAAACCGCCGAACAGGCTGTGCATCGCGAAGCACTCGAAGAAACCGGGCTTTACGCCAGCACCATGAGTTTGCTCGGCATCAGCGAACAGCTATTTCATGATGAACAGCAACACTGGCTGGGAGTGTTGTTTCTTGCTGAAAATTTTTCAGGTGAAGTGCAATTGCTGGAACCCGAAAAGCATGCGGGAGTAGGCTGGTTCCCGTTTCAACAATTGCCAAATTTATTGACCTTGCCCACAAGGCATGCTCTCGGCTTTCTCGAGCAGCGCGGCTTGATCTGAGACTATTTGGCCACGCGCAGAGCGGCTTCATAAGCCCGCTTGGCCCATTCGGTCATGATATCCGGGTCATCAAAAGCCTCCTCCGGAACGGACCAGTAGGGCATTTTTACCTGCTTAGACTTACCTGTGTAGGTCCATTGCTCACAGCCTGCCGCTTCAAATTCCGGAATTGATACCTCATCGGCTTTAAGAAGGACATTTCCGGTTGAAAGTTCAAGGGCGATAATTACCCCCTCGAAATAGATGCCCTTACCACCAAACATCCGCCGGATGCTAACGCCGCCCAATCCCGCAAACAAATCGTGGATCGCATCATTATCCACGTGACGACTATCAAGAAATGGCAGGCGTCAAAGCTTCAGGGCGAGCCGGTGTCAATTCAACCGATTCGCCGCAGCCGCAAGCTGACGTTTGATTTGGGTTATTGAATACAAAACCAGTGCGCAGTTTGGTAATTTCGAAGTCCATTTCGGTGCCAAGCAAGTAAAGCACTGCTTCAGGCGCAACAAAGACCTTGGAGCCATTTTTCTCGATAACGTCATCGCCCGGCTTGGCCTCAGTGACGAGATCGATTGTATATTCCATACCTGCACAACCGCCCTTCTTGATTCCGACGCGGATACCCAGCGCATCTTCACGCGACGATGTAATTTCGTCGACGCGGCTCGCAGCAGCGTCAGTCAATGTTATGACAGAAAAACGACCCATTTATCAGCTTTCTTGTTCAGACGGTGCAACAATCACCTGCCACTATAATTAGTGTTACACGGACGTCACTGCAAGTGTTCACAATAGGCATGGGCTCGAAAACAGACAAACGGAAGGCAATGACCATGAAAAATCGTTATTGTGTCCTTATCGGCATTGCAATGCTGGCTCTCCACACGGCTCCAGTTATTGCACAGGAACCAAAAGCACCTGCCGCAAGCAGCGAAACACCTGCGGTGTCTGACACACCTTCCAAAATCGAAACGGCACTGAGTCCAACTCAGACGCCCTCCGAATACCTGGATAATCGAAGCACGCCGGAAACTCTCATCAAATCCTACTACAATGCTATCAATCGACAAGAATATGCGAGAGCGTACAGCTATTACTTACCTGAAAGCCCTCCCCAGCCATTTCCACAGTTTCAGGCTGGATATGAAAATACCAAATCGGTGACGGTTCAGTTTGGAAAGGTGGAAGGCGAAGGTGCTGCAGGATCAGCCTATTGGAGCCAACCGATTGCGGTAAAATCCGAAGAGAAAGACGGCTCAATCAAAGTCTTTTACGGTTGCTATCGACTAAAGCTTGCGAACCCTGCCATACAGGGCGTTCCATTCGTGCCGCTTTCATTGATAGACGGCACGCTGCAAAAGTCCGAAAAAAGCATGGAAGAAAGTGTGCCGGAAGGTTGTGAAGCCCCTTGAATTCCGGCACTCTTTTTCGTGGATTAGATGAAGCAGATTACCGCTCCGATAATCGCAGCAATACTAAGCAGGTCGATGGTGCGATTTTTTCTGTCCTTCATCACTGCACGGCTACTATTCACCATGATCAAACGCTGGATGCCATGAGCGCCCGAAGCACCGACCCAGCCATTTCTAGCGAGAGTTCGGCGATACCACAGCGCTTGCAGCACGAAGCAACCGAAGAAAATTGTGATCAAAAAATTGATATTCGCTAAGGTTACATAACTGGTCATCACTATCGCTCCAACAACCACAAACAGTGCAGCTCTTAAAAGAGAAATGTCCTTGCATGACATTCGCTCTCATCTGCTGGTTGCAATAGAATGGAATATTTGCAGTAACAATCCGTACCTTAGTCGTACGTCTATAGTCTAATACCCTGCACGCGGCTCATTAAAACGATTTATGAATTCGTTGAAAGTTCAGAAATTTATAGGAGAGAGTGCCACAGATCGGGGCCATTGGCGCGGTATAATCGCGCCCATCAATCGAAATAACAGTATAATATTGTTGCTGTAATGACAGCGGCGCTAGCCAAACCCATTGAAACCAAGGTCTCGCGCAACAGTTTTTTCCGCTCCTTTGCCACGTCGGCCAAAAGGGTCAACGTGCAGCGCCCGTCCGACAGGCCCGCAATATCTGCCGCATTTAATATCTCAGATAATTCGTGGCTGTGCCAACACGCTTTTATTATGAATGAGAGGCTAACGGAGACCAAAAGGATCCGAGCCACAGACACACCATCAAACATTCTTATTCCACTGTAAAATAAGCAGCAAAAATGGATAAATCAGAACGAAAATTTCTGTTCCGGGAATAATGTAATGTATCGAAAAGAATAAGCTGATTCCAGCCAGACTTTAGTCTAACTCGTTGAAAAATAAAGACTGCTTATTAATACCAACCAACGGCGACTTGGGCTTCTTCAGACATCCGATCTGGCGTCCATGGTGGATCGAACGTCATCGTTACGTCGACAAAACTCACGCCCTCTACGGCGCTGACTGCATCTTGTACCCAGCCAGGCATTTCACCGGCAACCGGGCAGCCCGGCGCGGTAAGCGTCATCTCAATTTTCACCGAACGATCATCTTCGATATCAATCTTATAGACGAGGCCGAGTTCATAAATATCGGCGGGAATTTCCGGATCGTAGACAGTTTTTAAGGCGCCAATAACATCATCTGTCATGCGCGCCAATTCGTCGGCAGGGATGGCAGAGACTGGTTCCGAGTCGACTATCGGCGCGGCTTCGAGGGCCACATTTTCTGTTTCGACTTTATCGGTCATGATCATCACCCAAAAAACTTTCGCGCTTTTTCAAGCGCATCGGCGAGAACATCGATCTCGTCTCTGGTATTGTACATTGCAAACGATGCACGGCATGTGGAGGTTACGCCGAAGCGTTTCAAGAGCGGCTGTGCGCAATGCGTTCCCGCACGGACAGCCACACCGGCACGGTCAATAACCATCGACACATCGTGTGCGTGAATGCCCTGAAGCTCAAATGAGATAATGGCACCTTTGTCTTTGGCATCGCCAAAAATACGCAGTGAATTGATCTCGCGCAGCCGTTGGTGGGCATAGTCGCGCAGATCTTCTTCATGTGCCAAAATGGCATGGCGTCCAATTTTCTCGACATATTCAATTGCCGCGCCAAGCCCGATCGCCTGCGCTATCGGTGGCGTACCGGCCTCAAAACGATGCGGCGGATGATTATAGGTGACATAATCCTCAGTCACCTCCTCAATCATTTCGCCTCCGCCCTGAAACGGTCGCATCGATTCGAGTATCTGTTTGCGGCCGTAAAGCACGCCGATACCGGACGGACCATAAATCTTATGGCCTGTGAAAATATACCAATCGCAACCGAGCTCCTGGACGTCGACCGGCAAATGCACGGCGCCCTGACTACCGTCGACAAGAACCGGAATGCCTCGCGCGTGGGCGATACGCACAATATCTTTGATCGGCGTTACGGTTCCCAGCACATTCGACATATGCGTAATAGCGACCAGCTTGGTACGATCCGTCAGACGCTTCTCAAATTCTTCGACGTGAAACGCGCCCTGTTCATCGACCGGTACCCACACAAGTTTGGCGCCTTGCCGTTCACGAATGAAATGCCAAGGAACAATATTCGAATGATGCTCCATTATCGACAGAACGATCTCGTCGCCCTCGCCGATATTTGGCATACCGTAACCATAAGACACTGTGTTGATGGCTTCAGTGGCTGACTTCGTGAAGATGATCTCGTCAACCGATGCGGCATTTATAAAACGCCGGACACTTTCCCGTGCTTTTTCATATGCGTCGGTGGTAGCGTTAGAGAGAAAATGCAGCCCCCGATGCACGTTAGAATATTCATTGGAGTAGGTCTGTGAGATCGTGTCGATAACGGCCCGCGGTTTTTGTGCCGAAGCGCCATTGTCAAGATAGACGAGTGGCTTGCCATAGACTTCACGTGATAGGATCGGAAAATCCCTACGGATCGCGTCTACATCATACCCGCTATTGATGATCTTCGTATCCATGATCGCTGCACTTGTCCTTGGGATTGTCGCGTTATCGATCAGATATGCGCGCTCAGCCATTTGTCGAGAATTGCTTCAAGCGCTTCTACCAATGCTTCGCTTTCAAGTTCTTCAATAATCTCAGCAACGAAAGCTTTGATCAAAAGTCCACGCGCTTCATTTTCAGGTATTCCGCGCGCTTTTAGATAGAACAGATGATTACCATCGATTTCAGTGACAGTTGCACCATGACCGCAAGCGACATCATCAGCGAAGATTTCAAGTTCAGGCTTTGCATCAAACTCGCCGTCATCGGATAACAGAAGGGTATTGCACGCCATGCGTGCATCGGTCTTCTGGGCGATCCTGTTCACTTTAATCTGACCCTGAAACACACCGCGAGCACGATCCGTAACAACGTTGCGAACAACCTGCACCGAAGTCGTATTTTCAACCAAATGACCCAGCGTCATAGTAACGTCGGTGTGCGTATCGCCGGCAAGGAGGTTTACGCCGCGCAACTGGAAATCAGAGCCTTCGCCTTTTACCAGCACATGCACTTCCTGGCGTACGAGCTTACCACCTGCATTAACAACATAGAGTGTGAGCTTTGAATTGGTGCCAAGCGTCGCCGTTAATTGCGCCAACTGCGTTGCATTGGCACCCTGTTCACGCAAAATGATCCAGTTTACTTCCGCATCATCAGCAACAGTCAAATTACTGACGCTTGTCGAAAACCCTTCGCCATCGCCGCCGGTCTGGCGCTCTATGACTGTAGCCTTGACGCCTTTTCCGAATTGAACCGGAAAACGAACATGGCCCTGCCCGCGAAGCTGCGCATTTTGTATCTCTAATGGCGCTTCGAGTTCCACGCCATCGTCAACAATGATGCTCCAACCGTCAGTGACATAAGCTGCGTTGATCTGACCAATAGCGTCATCGCCATCCCGAATAGCCAGATGCCGTATCGCGGAACCATTGGCGAGTAACTCGCTGAACTTCGTGAACGTGACAGAATCAATCTTCGGGGCGTTCAACGCAGTACCGTTTGAAACGGTTGCTACTAATGATCCTGCGATAACCGAAGGTAGGGCCGCGCTACCCGCGGATGAATCATAGTCAGGTATGCCGCGTAACAAAGTGCGAAGATCGGTATAATGCCAAGCTTCGACGCGCCTTGATGGCAATCCTTGCGTCTTCAAAGCCTCGATTGCGTTATCGCGAGCACTAACAACCTCGGCATCGCCAGGCAACTCACCCATGCGATCAACAAAAGCGTCGACCAAAGCCGATTCCGCTGCAGTGGGCTGACGCCCTGTGTGAACATTCATGACATCAATCCTCAAGCGGCCTCACCGATGATATCGGCGTAGCCATTCTCTTCGAGATGAAGTGCAAGATTCTTGTCGCCAGACTTGATGACCTGGCCTTTGTAAAGCACGTGCACGCTATCTGGCACGATATAGTCGAGCAGACGCTGATAGTGGGTAATAACTATCACGGCCCGATCAGGCGAGCGCAGTGCATTCACGCCGTCGGACACGATCTTTAGAGCATCAATGTCAAGCCCAGAGTCTGTTTCATCGAGCACGCAAAGCTTTGGCTCCAACAGTTTCATCTGCAGGATTTCAGCACGCTTTTTCTCACCGCCCGAAAAACCAACATTCAGAGGACGCTTGAGCATTGCCAGATCCATGTCGAGCGATCCAGCTGCAGTTTTAACACGTGAAATGAATTCAGGAATCTTCAAAGGCTCTTCACCGCGCGCCTTGCGCTGCGAGTTCAGAGCAACTTTCAGGAATTCCATCGTTGCTACGCCAGGTATTTCCATCGGATACTGGAATGCCAGAAAGATGCCTTTTGCGGCACGCTCGGCTGGATCAAGTTCCAGAATGGACTCGCCATTATAAAGAATATCGCCTTCAGTAACTTCATAATCGTCACGGCCAGCAAGAATATAGGACAAAGTTGACTTACCCGACCCGTTCGGTCCCATGATGGCCGCAACTTCACCAGCCTTCACCGTCAAATTAAGACCGCGAATGATTTCGGTATCTGTGTCTGCGATCTTCGCATGGAGATTTCTGATTTCCAGCATTTTAGTACCCTTTGATATTCCGTGGATCCACACTCGTGATCCCAGTTAAATTTTATGGTAGTCGGCGCCGAGCTATGACGAACTTTCGCCACTTAAGCTTTTGAGGCGCTCGACCACCGAAACAAGCTCCTTGCGAGCTCTCATCAGTTCCGGTTCGAGGACACGTTCCGTCGCGGTGGAAGCCCGACCGAGCGTATCGGTCAGTTCATCGATGACATCGCCAAGCTCTTTATAGCGCTTGCGTAGCCGATCCAGTTCTTCCTTCGTGACGGTTACGGCCATTATCCGACGCTCCCCTCGAGACTGATACCGATCAGTTTTTGGGCCTCAACGGCGAACTCCATCGGCAATTCCTGAATGACTTCCTTGACAAAACCATTAACGATCAAGGCAATCGCCTCTTCCTCGGGAATGCCGCGTTGCATCACATAGAACAACGCATCTTCGGAAATTTTCGACGTTGTGGCTTCATGCTCGAACTGAGCCGTCGCATTTTTCGCTTCGATATATGGCACCGTATGCGCACCGCAATCATTGCCGATCAGCAGCGAGTCACACTGGGTAAAGTTACGCGCGTTTTCAGCCTTGCGATGGGCGGAAACTTGACCGCGATAGGTATTGTTAGACTTACCTGCGGAAATGCCTTTAGAGATGATGCGGCTTGATGTGTTTTTGCCAAGATGCAACATCTTGGTGCCGCTATCGATCTGCTGATGGCCATTGGAAACCGCAATCGAATAGAATTCGCCGCGAGAATTATCACCGCGTAGAATAACTGACGGATATTTCCAAGTGATCGCTGAGCCCGTCTCAACCTGCGTCCAGGAAATCTTGGAATTGACCCCGCGGCAATCACCACGCTTGGTGACAAAGTTGTAAATACCACCCTTGCCTTCCGCATCGCCCGGAAACCAATTCTGAACGGTTGAGTATTTGATCTCGGCATCGTCCAATGCAATCAGTTCGACAACTGCGGCATGCAACTGGTTTTCGTCACGTTGCGGTGCGGTACATCCTTCCAAATAGGACACGTATGCACCTTCCTCGGCGATGATCAATGTACGTTCGAACTGGCCTGTATCGCGCTCGTTAATACGGAAATAAGTGGAAAGTTCCATCGGGCAACGCACACCCTTGGGTACATAGACAAACGAACCATCCGTGAAGACTGCCGAGTTCAGCGTCGCATAAAAATTATCCGAGACTGGAACGACCGTGGCAAGATACTTCTTCACCAGTTCCGGATGCTCACGAATGGCTTCGGAAATGGAACAGAAGATGACACCCGCTTTTGCCAGCTCGGCCTTAAATGTCGTTACAACAGAGACGCTGTCGAACACGGCATCAACTGCAACGCGGCCTGATTTATAAACGTTGTCACTGGCTTCTTCGTCTTCATCGCTTGGGCTTGGTTCACCGACCTTGCGGACACCGGCTAGGATTTCCTGCTCCTTCAGCGGAATACCTAATTTTTCATAGGTACGCAGAAGCTCCGGGTCGACTTCAGCAAGCGAGGTGGGGCCTGTCTGATTCTTCGGACCGGCGTAGTAAACCATGTCCTGAAAATCGATCTTGGGATAGTTGACCCGGGCCCATGTGGGCTCTTCCATCGTCAACCAACGCTCATAGGCTTTAAGGCGCCATTCCAGCATCCATTCTGGCTCATTTTTCTTGGCTGAGATGAACCGGATAATGTCGGCGTTCAGGCCCTTTGGCGCTTTATCCATTTCGATAAGCGTTTCAAAGCCATACTTATATTGGTCCACGTCAAGCGTACGGACCCGATCAATGGTTTCCTGCACTGCAGGCATTGGCGTTCTCCATCCTCGCGGGGTTCAAGGTCCCGCAGTTGCAAACGTCAAGGCAGTATGTCGTCTTGAATATTTGCCTTTATGTAATGTGCATTCGCACGATTTAACACCGGCATTTACCGGATTTTTTGCAACTATCGACGAAAAACGTCAATAATTGAAATTTTTATGCTGCATCAGCAGCGGCGGTTCCCGAACGGTCGCTTCGAATAACGATTTTCTTCAGCGCATCGAGAAATAATTCGATGTCATCATCATCCGTGTCCGGCGCGGTAGACACACGAATCCCTCCGGTACCGTCGCCATGCCCCATGGCTGCCAGAACGTGACTAGGGCCAACTTTACCGGATGAGCACGCAGAGCCCGCAGATAAGGCGATCCCTGCCAGATCAAAAGCTATTTGCACCGTTTCTGCTTTGGCGTGTGGCAAGGAAAAGAAGGTCGTATTCGGGAGCCGTTCTACATCCGAACCGTAGATTATTGCATTTGGAGCAATGACACGAATACCACGCTCAATCTTGTCCCGCTGTAAAACGGGCCAACCGCCCTGCTCAAGGCGCTCGCGCGCAATTCGCGCAGCAGCTGCAAAGCCAACAATCAACGTCAAGGCTTCAGTTCCGGCACGATGCCCTTTTTCTTGCCCTCCACCACGTATAAGCGGCTTGGGCATGATCAAGTCTGACACGGCGATAATTGCCCCAATTCCTTTAGGACCACCAATCTTGTGCGCTGACAAAATGAAGTAATCCACGGAACTCGTTGTAATATCTAATGCAATTCGACCAGCAGCCTGGACGGCATCCACGACAAATACACCGCCGAACTGCTTTACCAGAGCGCCGATTTCTGCAATTGGTTGCAAAACACCGGTTTCATTATTGGCTGCTTGTACGGCCACTAACGGCAAGCCTTCGTTGCGATCATGAAGTGCCAACAGTTCCCGCAACCGATCACGATTCAACAAGCCCCTGCCGTCAACGGGGATAATTTCAATCTGTTCCGCTGCAAACCGACCACCAGCAAGTATGCAAGGATGCTCGCTCGCACTGACATATAGTTTGGACAGGCGCATTTCTGCACGTCCCATCAAATATTGCGGTGTTAGAAGGGTTGAAGCTGCCTCGGTTGCCCCCGATGTAAAGAATACATGATCAGGTTTGGCGTTTACGAGTCCTGCCACGTCGCGTCGGGCAGCTTGCAGAGTTGCTTTAGCGGCACGGCCCTCCATATGTACCGATGAAGGGTTACCCGGCAATGCCAGCGCATCGACAATTGCATCGCGCGCAGCTGTTATCAGCGGGGCGCTAGCATTGTAGTCGAAATAGGCGCGGTTGCGGGCCATACGCGGTCAAATCCTGTTCTTTTGCGATCAATGTGGTCTTAAAGCGCAATTTTCTTGAAATTGCACCTCAGACCAGCCTATTAAGCCGCTTCGATATAGTTTCTACACCAGTTTTGAACGGTTCTAAACTGGTTTTATGGGCGCTATTGATTGCCGTCAAGCCCGGCTGGTCAAGAAGCATCCGTTGGCGAAGACTGGAGTATACATGCCTGAAGTAATTTTCAATGGACCTGCGGGACGCCTTGAGGGCCGCTATCAGCCTTCTATGGAAAAAAATGCTCCTATAGCCATCATCCTGCATCCGCATCCGCAGTTTGGCGGCACGATGAATAATAAGATCGTCTATGATCTTTTCTACATGTTTCAGCAGCGCGGTTTTACGACACTGCGGTTTAACTTTCGTGGCATTGGGCGCAGCCAAGGTGAATTCGATCATGGTTCTGGCGAACTGTCTGACGCTGCAGGAGCGCTTGATTGGGTGCAATCCCTACATCCGGACTCAAAAACATGCTGGGTTGCGGGTTATTCTTTCGGCGCCTGGATTGGCATGCAGTTACTTATGCGCCGTCCTGAAATCGAAGGTTTTATCTCCGTTGCGCCGCAACCCAATACCTATGATTTCTCGTTCCTGGCGCCCTGCCCCTCATCCGGTCTGATTCTCCATGGCGATCAGGACAAGGTCGCACCACCCAAGGATGTACAAGGGCTGGTTGACAAGCTGAAGACGCAAAAAGGCATAACCATCACTCAGAAAACGATGGTTGGAGCAAACCACTTCTTTTCCGGCATGACTGATGAAGTTATTGCTGAATGCTCTGACTATCTCGACCGTCGCCTCAATGGGGAATTGGTCGAAGCCAAGCCTAAACGTCTACGTTAAGCCACTAGATGACGCGCCCTGAAAATTCGGGCGCGTCACACATTGCCCAAAAAGCACAGACGCCTCGGTAGCGCTTCTTTCGCAGCGCCGATCTAATCAGGAATAAATCTATGTCTGCCTTCAAATCCGAATTCTTGCATACGCTTTCCACGCGCGGGTTCATCCATCAGACCTCCGATGATGCGGGACTGGATGCACTGTTCACCAAGGAAACTGTATCGGCTTATATCGGCTTTGATCCTACAGCTTCCAGCCTGCATGCGGGCGGTTTGATTCAGATCATGATGCTGCATTGGATGCAGAAGACTGGTCACAGACCTGTCGCGCTGATGGGTGGTGGCACAGGGATGGTTGGCGACCCTTCGTTTAAGGATGAAGCGCGCAAACTGATGACGCCTGAAATTATCCAAAACAATATTAACGGCATCAAACAGGTTTTTACCAATTACCTGAATTTTGGCGACGGCCCGCAGGATGCCCTTATGGTCAATAATGCCGAATGGCTGATGCCTCTCAATTACCTTGAGTTCCTGCGTGATGTGGGTCAGCATTTTTCCGTCAACCGCATGTTGTCGTTCGACTCTGTCAAACAGCGGCTTGATCGTGAACAATCGCTTTCATTCCTCGAATTCAACTACATGATTTTGCAGGCCTATGACTTTGTCGAGCTTAACAAGCGGTACGGACTTCGACTACAGATGGGCGGCTCAGATCAGTGGGGAAATATTGTCAATGGCATTGATCTGGGTCATCGCCTTGGCACGCCGCAGCTATATGCCTTGACCTCACCTTTGTTGACCACTTCTTCAGGTGCCAAAATGGGCAAATCGATGAATGGTGCGATCTGGCTGAACGCGGACCTGCTTAGCCCATACGATTTCTGGCAGTATTGGCGTAACACAGAAGACGCCGACGTAACCCGCTTTCTCAAGCTTTACACGACCTTACCACTTGATGAAATTGAACGGCTCGGGGCGTTGGGTGGTGCGGAAATCAACGAAACCAAGAAAGTTCTTGCAACGGAAATTACGGCTTTGTTGCATGGCAGACAAGCAGCCGAAGATGCGGCTGAGACTGCTCGCAAAACTTTCGAAGAAGGTGCGCTGGCAACCAATCTGCCGACTGTCGAAGTCGCTGCCAGCGACTTGGAAACTGGAGTGGGCATTCTCACCCTTCTGGTTAAAGCTGGCCTTGCAGCATCAAACGGTGAAGCGCGCCGCCATGTTAAAGGCGGTGCCGTACGTGTGAATGATGAGAGCGTCTCAGACGAAAAACTCCAAGTCGGAGCATCCGAAGTGACGACTGATGGCGTAATCAAATTATCGCTCGGCAAGAAGAAGCATATTCTGGTTCGCCCAGCGTAAGTAAAATGCCGATGTTTGTGCGTGTTCAAAGTCACGCACAAACTTCGAGGAAAACTATTGAAACTCGAATATTGAGCGGAAAATACCCGGTGCAATTACCGAAATCGGGTTGACGATGATCTGAGGTTGCTTCAGAGGCCCCACCAATTTGTAGGTGATGCCTATCAAGCCCCGATCACGACCATTCCCTAGAAACAAACCCAATACGGGCAAGTCGCCAAATATACGATTAAGGCCATAGGCTGGCATGAAGGTACCCGTGAGAGCCATATTTCCGCTGGGATCGCTTAATACACCTTGAAAAGTCGTTCCGATAGTGGAGCCGCGGATAACCCCGTTTGCCAAGTTAATATAGTTTTCTCCCTTTTCGATTTGGGAGAAACCGCGCTCGAATGTAACTGTCGAAACATCGATATTCTTTTTCACTGCCTCATTGAGACTTGTTCCGTTAGGAGAAGACGACACAAGGCTTGCCAGTCTTGGCTCGTTGACCAGCGTGAAATTTCGCGCATCAATTTGACCGCGCAACGGCCCATCGCCTTTAGAATCCAGCGTTACATTGATATCGCCACCCTGCATCTTGTCGTAAAAGCCAAAGAAACGGAGCACGGCACCGGCATCCTTCGACTGCAGACTTATGGAGCGGGAACCGCTTTCGGAGCTGTCAGCCGCAAATATCTTTCGACCGGCCTTCGTCGATGCGTTGAACGCGAGGCCGGAAACAGCGGTCCCCACCCCCTCATAAGACAGCGACACGTTGCTGAGATCTTCTGAATAAAATCCGGTAACAGAACCTATGTCTGCATTGACCAGAATACGTTGTTTACCGCCCGCATTGGCGCTTTCGCCACGCTGTTTTCGCTCGGTAATCTGATTGAGCAGAGGTCTTGCGTCGAATGTATCGCCTTTCACATCGACACGATAACCATACTGGGTCCGCGTAACTTTAACTGCAACATCATCGCCGCGATTGAGTTTAGCTGTACTGAATTCCGCAGTTGTCAGATCACCATTGACGACGCTCACATCACCTCGGAGGCGGAATGTGTCTCCGGCCACATCGAGATTGCTGATTTCCACATTGTCGCCGTCCTGTTTGATAGCAAACTTTGCACTCGCTTTGACGCCAGCTCCCTTCGTCCAGCCGAGTTGCGCCAATCTGATCTCGGCCTTGCTCAAATCTGCCACCGCGAGCTTTGAGCCATTAGGCGCTTTTTCAATATCTACAGAAATTGGCCCAGACAGAAGCGGGGTGAGCGCCGGGAAAAGAGTGTTGCGGGTTTTATCGTCGAGCTTAAGCGTAACTTTCTGTTCACGTTGGGCGGTGTTGTCGCCCAAAGGCTCGAAAAGCTCGATTTCAGCTGGCACACCGTTGAGCTCCGCCTCTGCACCTATACGCGCTTCCGACTGGGTAACAAACAAGCTGCCATTGGCATTATCTACCTTTTGGCCATCGATTTTCTTTCCGATCGAGATATCGGACAGTTGCATATCCGCGGACCATTTAAGACTACCTGGCGGCGAATGCCTGGTGACTGGAAATGTCACCAATACATGTGACTTCACATTGCCTTTGATGTCGTCCGGACCAAAAGGCAGACTTTTCAAACCATTTATTGGCTTGAAACCAATAATTTCGGCAACAGCAGAGGCATCCCCCTCCAGATTAAGATCAAGCTCTGACAATACTGGCCTTTGCGGACCCCACGGAATGATAAGCTTGCCATTAATGATCCGCGCCTCTCGATTATTCGGCGTGAAGGACGATCCCTTTTCAAGCGTGATGGTTGTATAGGCACCACGCACGCTAATCTTTCCATTGGCATCGCGCACCGGCGGCAAGTCGCCGACAATATCAAACCGCGAATGCTCAACAGCAAAATCAACCTGAACCTCATCTTTGGTTAAAGGTGGAGGTTTTCCAGGACCGTCAAAGTGCCCTGCCTGGAATGCGACATCAATACGACCATCTTTCGCTGTGCCGCCGAAAAGGTTGTCGAGAACCCAACGCCGTGCTCCGGTAGCCGCCCAAATCGGCCATAATTGCTTAACCTGCGAAACGGGCATTTGGGGAATTCGCAAATTTAAATTCATGGCAGGCGACCCCTGCCCGAACGTTGCTCCTGCCTGTCCGTAAAGTTCGCTTTCATCATTACTGCGAACAGCAATTTCGGAAACATCCAGCCGTTTCACTGTGGGATCATATCGGCCAGCGACCCTGGCATTGAAGATCAGTGGTTGTTCGGTCGAATCCTGTGGCGCGGATTTGGCCCGTTCTGTTACAAGCTCGAACCGGTAACCGGGGTTCGAGGCGGCACTGCCGTCTATTTTAGCTGGCTCTGGTCCGATCGCTCCTTCGAGCACGCCGTCAAAAGCACCAAAATGAAGTCTCGAAGGTTTTATCTCGATTTTATCCGAACCGGAGACGTGTTCAAACGCAATGACAGAGGCAACGGTCATGTCATCAACATTGCCTATAGTGACAGGTCCTTCTCCAATATTGACAGTTCCCCAGAGTCTTGCTGACGCGGTGGCATTTGCTGCGATACCATCAAGCTTCAGATCGGAAACATTGTCGTAAGAAAGGTAAGCTCCGTCCGGCTTGATCCCATCAATATCCGGGACGGGCGCGGTTCCGAGCTTTGCAGCCAGCGGGATCTTGTTGATTGCCAGTGAGAAAGCCTCGATTTTTCCACCGGTAGCTGACCTCTTCGCCTGCGCAGATACTTCAATCTCTTTGCCTTCCCACTCGACAATTCCCTCGATGGACACAGGGCCTCCGGTCTCTGACAGATCAAGCTTTACTATGCGCAAGCGCTTTGATTCACCGGCTAAAGTGAAGTCAAACGCAGTATCCAGGATGGAAATATCCCGCGTCTCACGTTGATCAAGTAATGATACTGCGCTTTCCAGACCGGTAAAAATCGCCGCCGCTGCTCCGTCCAGATCAATAAGTCCGCGTTCATCCTTGGGAACAAGGCTCATGAAATCGAACGGCGCGTGTGACGTTACCTTTATTTGAGCGCCTTCGAGCTCCAAACGTTGCACGCGCACCTTGCCCTGAAGCAAGGGCAAGGTCGCCAGACCAATACGCACCGCGCGCACATTACTGATCGCGATCCCGCGCTTGTTATCGGTAATATTGACATTGCGAGCTTCCAAAGCCACATGCCGGCGCTGATCAAGTGAGATTTGCGCTGACTGGATTGTCGCATACGCATCGGGACCTGCGACCGATTTCAGAGCTTGTTCGGCACGCTGTGTCAGCGCTTCTCCGCCTATACCGGCAAGCAGCACTGCAAATGCTATCCCAGCAAGCACAGCGAAAAGAATAATAAAGGAAATACAAGCACTTGTGAGCTTGTGCAGAAGCGATCGCCGGCGCAAAGTGGCAACAGGCGCCTGAGCTTGAGTGCTGGCAGACGGGTGCTTGTGCAGCTTAGTGAAATCACGCTTTGTAAAGCGGACTTTTTCCGGTTTCTCTGTCAAATTCCCAAGCCAATTGAGGAATCAATTGGGAAACCGTAGATGATTCCCGTACCTCGCTATAGTTGCGTAATTGAAGACTGCACACAAGAATCAAAGAAAGGCATTCCTATGACAATTCTCGAAATTGGTAACACACCTCCGGATTTTACGTTGCCGAAAGATGGTGGTGGCGCGATCACATTGTCAGCGCTACGCGGCGGCCCTGTGGTTCTGTACTTTTATCCCAAGGATGATACCAGCGGCTGTACACAAGAAGCCATTGAATTTTCTGGACTGAAAACCGAATTTGAAAAGCTGGGAGCAAAGGTCATTGGCATGTCGCCTGACCCCGTTAAAAAACACGACAAGTTTATCGCCAAGCACGATCTGAAAATCGCTCTGGTTGCGGATGAAGACAAAAAGATTGTTGATGCATATGGCCTCTGGGTTGAGAAAAGCATGTATGGCCGCAAATATATGGGAGTTGAGCGTACAACAATTCTCATTGGTGCCGACGGCAAAATTGCAAAAATTTGGAACAAGGTCAAAGTTCCTGGTCACGCAGCCGAAGTATTGCAAGAAACTAAGGCTCTCATTGCCTGACAGCCATCGAAAGCATTGATATCTTGCACTTTATTAGAGTTTATTAACCTTACTGAAGTCTAATAATTGAAAGATTGAAGCTGCTAACAATGGTGTAGCCGCAGTGAAGAAACTTCAAAATCAACGTATCTTCAACGGTGCAAATGAGCCCCACACGATTATTGTCGCGCGGGGCGATACCATTCGCCATTTCACTTTGAAACCTTGGATGACGATTGCGGTGGGGACCCTCGCGATCGGACTGGCTGCTTGCTATCTGTTGGCCACATCCTATCTGGTCTTTCGTGACGACCTAATCCACGGCAGTGTTGCACGCCAAGCACGTCTGCAACAGGCTTATGAGGATCGCATCGCTGCGCTTCGAACGCAGCTGGATCGGGTAACAAGCCGCCAGATGCTCGATCAGAAGCTTATGGAAGGCAAAATAAGCGAACTCATTGATCGCCAGAAAATATTGAGCGAACAGAATAATCGTTTGGCACCTGTACTCCAGCGCGCGAGCGAAAGCCTACCCTTACAACTTCGGGCCGACAACACTGGTCCTGGCATTGATTCAGAAGAATCCGATGGATATTATGGAATTGATCCCATTATTACAGGTCCAACGACAACGAGCCGGAAGATCGTCCCGCCCCAAGGTAAGCCGTCAAAGCTTGGCGTTGATAAGGCTGAGCTGTTATTCGACCGTGTTGATTATTCACTTGGTAAACTTGAAACACTTCAGGCCAAGCGATTGCAGGCATTATCAATCAAGGCTTATGAACGCGCGAATTCAATTAAAGGCGCACTTGCAAATGCAGGTATAACCTCTCCTGCGCTCGGCGAGCGGGCTGGCACCGGAGGACCGTTGATCCTGGCAAATGCGAGCCAGGCTACCGATTTTGAGTCAAATATTTCTGATCTTGATGCTGCGCTTGTAGAGCTCGAGCAAGCTAAAACACTGGCGAACTCAACTCCCATCGCTCATCCTGTACCAGGCATGCCGGTTTCCAGCTCATTCGGTATCCGCAGAGACCCCCTGCTCGGGCTATTGGCATTCCATTCCGGCATGGATTTTCGAGCGGCAAGTGGAAGTTCTGTCTATGCCACGGCCAAGGGAACAGTCACTGCTGCCGATTATAATGGCAGTTATGGTAACATGATTGATCTCGACCACGATAATGGTCTTTCGACGCGCTATGGCCACTTGAGCCAGATTCTTGTAGCACCTGGGCAACAAGTCAATATCGGCGATGTCATTGGCAAAGCTGGCAGCACCGGGCGATCGACTGGCCCTCACCTTCACTACGAAGTCCGCAAAAGCGGTAATGCTGTAAACCCAGCCAGCTTTCTCAGCATCGGCCGCCAGATTGCAGCCGAGCTATAGTAATCCTTAGGCGATATCTTCCACTTCGACATCGGTACCATGCACCCGGTGCGCAAGTGCGGCTTCCATGAACATATCGACTTCGCCGTCGAGCACATCCTGAGGACTGGTGCTTTCAACGCCTGTGCGCAGATCCTTCACCAATTGATAAGGCTGAAGAACGTATGAGCGAATTTGATGCCCCCAACCAATATCGGTTTTCGAAGCGGAAATGGCGTCAGCCGCTTGTTCGCGCTTCTCCAATTCAGCTTCATAAAGCCGCGCGCGCAACATTGACCATGCGGTTGCGCGGTTCTTATGCTGCGAACGTTCAGCCTGACACTGCACAACGATTCCAGTGGCAATATGCGTGATACGCACTGCGGAATCAGTGGTGTTTACGTGCTGGCCTCCGGCACCAGACGCACGATATGTGTCGATGCGCACATCTGCTTCCGTAACCGCGATGTCGATATTATCGTCAACAACGGGGTAGACCCAAATGCTGGAGAACGAAGTATGCCGACGTGCATTCGAATCGTAAGGCGAAATACGGACCAGCCGGTGCACACCCGACTCTGTCTTCATGAGACCATAGGCATTGTGTCCCTTAACGAGAATTGTCGCAGATTTAATACCTGCTTCTTCCCCGTAATGAACTTCCAGCAATTCCACCTTATAGCCCTTACGTTCCGCCCAGCGTGTATACATGCGCAAAAGCATATTAGCCCAGTCCTGGCTTTCGGTACCACCGGCACCGGAATGCACTTCGACATAGGTATCGTTGGCATCGGCCTCGCCTGACAGGAGTGTATCAATCTGACGCCTGTCGACTTCGGTTTTAATGTCGCGGATAGCGGCCTCAGCTTCGTCGACAATGGACTTGTCGCCTTCCTCTTCGCCCATGGCGATCAACTCGATGTTGTCTTCGAGTGTTTGCGACAATGTACGAATGGAATTGATGCTGTCTTCGAGCTGTTGACGCTCACGCATCAATTTTTGTGCTTCCTGCGCATCGTTCCATAGCGCAGGATCTTCTGCAAGCTGGTTCAGATAGCCCAAACGTTTGATTGAAGTATCCCAGTCAAAGATGCCTCCTCAGCAGGCTTATGGCCTGCTTGATCTCATCGACCAGCGTCTCGATTTCGGCGCGCATGGGGTATTATTCCTTAAAGTTCATTCAAATTTCGGCGGACCATATTGACTGGTCCGCGCGATGTAAAGTCTTGAAAACTTCGACCAAGACACAAGGATTTGAGGATCAGAAGAGTCCGCCGCCGCCGCCCTGTATTGCGCGGTTGACGTTAGGTGACTGAACTTCAACAGGTGAACCTTCGGAGAAAGTATCCATGCCGATAACTGAATAGCTGCCTGCTGGGCCAGTACCCGGCTTGAAAGCCTCCATTATGACATTGGCACCACCTTCGGACGCCTGCATACCAGTTTTACGATCAATAGGCAGAACCGTCATCCCGTCGGGTACCCGGAAGTCAACTGACCTTTGATCTTTCAAGGCAGCTTCAGCAAAGGCCTTAAATACGGGAGCAGCAAGACCGCTACCTGTAAAACCGTGCCCCATGGGCTGAGGATTGTCGTACCCGAGATAAACGCCGAAAACGAGATCAGGCGTAAAGCCTATGAACCAGGCGTCTTTTTCGTCATTCGTCGTTCCGGTCTTTCCAGCAATCGGACGGTTCAGACTCTTAAGAATAGTTGCAGTGCCGCGCTGGACCACGCCCTCCATCATGGAAGTAATCTGATAAGCAGTCATCGGATCGAGCACCTGATCCCGATCATCGATCAGTTCCGGTTCGTCCTGACCATTCCATTGTTCAGCGGAGCACTTTTCGCATTTGCGTTCGTCGTGCTTGAACACAGTCTTGCCGTAGCGGTCCTGAATGCGGTCAACCATGGAAGGCGTGATCTTGCGACCACCATTGGCGATGATTGAATAGCCAGTTACCATACGCAAGACCGTCGTTTCGCCCGATCCAAGTGACATTGCCAGAACTGGCAGCATTTTGTCATAAATGCCAAAGCGTTCGGCGTATTCCGCAACGAGCTTCATGCCCATGTCCTGGGCAAGGCGAACAGTCATCAAATTGCGAGACTGTTCAATGCCGTAGCGCAGAGTCGATGGTCCAGCAAATTTGCCGCTGTAGTTCTTCGGTGCCCAAACGCCGAGGCTTCCACCTTGGTCAACCGAGATTGGTCCGTCGAGAACCACGGACGCCGGTGTATATCCATTATCGAGCGCTGCTGAGTAAACAAACGGCTTGAAGGAAGAACCTGGCTGGCGCATGGCCTGCGTTGCGCGATTGAACTCAGATTGAGCGAAGGAGAAACCGCCAACCATTGCGAGGACACGTCCTGTATGTGGATCCATCGCAACAGCACCACCTTCAATCTTGGGAATTTGGTGCAGATCGAATTCAGCCTCGCTTCCTTCTTTTTTCTGGACAAATACGACATCGCCGACTTTGAACACACCCTCCAGCGATTTGGCAGTGGTGCGCTTGTCACCGTCTATGATGCGGAACGCCCATTTGACATCATCAGCAGCGATTGTACCCTGCGTGCGTTCCTGCACAACTTTGCCAGATGCGTCCAGTTCCGGTCGCAATCCGATTACCGCCTGCTGCGGTGTGACTTCCAGAATAACGGCTAGCTTCCAATCCGGGACGTCCGAAAACTCTTTGATTTCGGAAAGTGGAATACCCCAATCACCTGCTGTCGAAATGGTTTTATATGCGCCACGATAGCCTTTGCCTTCGTCAAACTTGAAGAGGCCATGCTGCAACGCGGCGCGTGCCTGAACCTGCATTTTGGGATCGAGGGTGGTGCGGACAGACAGTCCACCCTCATACAATGCATTCTCGCCATAACGTTGAATGATCTGGCGGCGCACTTCTTCAGTGAAATACTCCGACGCAAAGAGGTAATTGCCCGTGTGACGCGGTGTTACACCCAAAGGCTCAGTCTTTGCTTCTTTAGCTTCTTCCATCGTCACATAGCCATTTTCAGCCATGCGATCGATAACCCAGTTTCGGCGCTCAATTGCGCGATCTGGCTGGCGGAAAGGATGATAATTCGAAGGGCCCTTTGGCAGCGCGGCAAGATAGGCTGCCTGCGCGATAGTCAGTTCATTGACTGACTTGTTGTAGTAGGTGAGCGCCGCTCCGGCGATACCATACGAGTTCAAGCCGAAGAAAATCTCATTGAGATAAAGCTCAAGAATACGGTCCTTTGAATAGGCTTGCTCAATACGGAATGAAAGAATGGCTTCCTTGACCTTCCGGCCAATGGTCTGATCGTTACTGAGAAGAAAATTCTTGGCGACCTGTTGCGTGATGGTCGAAGCGCCGACAGGACGCCGTGCACCCCAGTTCTGGATATTTACGACAATGGCGCGCGCCAAACCGCTGATGTCGACACCTGGATGCTGATAGAAATTCTTGTCTTCGGCTGAGATAAAGGCGGCCTTCACCCGGTCCGGAACTGCCTGAATTGGCAGATATAGCCGGCGTTCCCGGGCAAACTCCGCCATCAGTTGCCCGTCCGATGAGTGAACCCGCGTCATAACTGGCGGTTCGTATTTCGCCAAAACCTCGTAGTCCGGCAAATCCTTGGAAATACTGACAACGTAAAGTGCCACGCCTGCGGCACCCAGCAGTGCCATCACCGTGCCGATTCCGAAAAAATATCCGATCAAGCGTATCATCTGTATCCGGAATCCATTTTACCCAGTTGGCATTTAACATTGCTGCATTTGAATTTATGCAGGTCGTGTTGCGGAAAACACCAACCCCCGAAGGGTTTTCCATATCCGGTATCACATTGGCGACGCCGGATGTTGCTGACGCAATTGGGCGACAAATGTGACAAAGGCAAGGACAACCCATCTGCGTTCACAATTTAAATACTAATTGTGGAGTTTCGGCAACGCACGCATGGATGAACTCACACGGCCTAATTCTGCGCGCCAGCAGTCTTTAATCCGGAAAATGCAGCGACTGCCGTTGCAAGTCTAGTTGCTACATGGGCGCGCCACGCCGGATCAAGCATGAGTTTTTCATCTTCAGCGTTCGACAAGTAGCCGATTTCAACCAGCACGGAAGGCACATCGGGGGCGCGCAAGACCTGAAATCCTGCAAATCTGTGCGGATTATTGATCATGTTCACTTCTTTTCTGAGGGAATCCACCACGTTTTTGGCAAACCTCAGCGAAAAATTATGGGTTTCACGCCGCGTCAGATCCATAAGGATGTCGGCAATCTCCGGCGCCTCACCGTCAAATGTAATACCTGCCACTGCATCGGCTCGATTTTCTCGATCCGCCATAGCGCGAGATTCGGCGTCAGAAGCCTTGTCGGAAACAGTATAAACCGTGGCACCGCGAATATTGCCCCGATTGATCGTATCCGCATGCAGCGAAATAAACAGATCCGCCTCATATTGGCGCGCAACACGAACCCTCTCGGTAAGCCGCAGGAATGTATCGTCCGTTCTGGTCATTTCGATGCGCATACCGGGTATTTTGGCAAGCTCGTCGCGCAATTGCTGGGCAAACATCAGCGTAACATTCTTTTCCATGATGCCGCCCGCGCTTTCCGCGCCACTATCGATGCCGCCATGCCCCGGATCAATGACCACGGTAAAAGGCTTGGCAGTTTTGTTCGTTTCGTCCGGCGTAGCAGCGACGACTCTATCCCGCGTTGGGGTGCTTTCAGTAGACGCGGTGGTAGCGTTCTGTGTTCTCAGATCTTCAGCAAATTTTCGATCTGAAGACGCGACGAGATCGGCAACCAGCCGGTAGCCAGGACTATTGTCGTTCTTGATGACATCAATACGCTCTACGGCGAAGGGACCCTTGAGGGAGAAAATGAGCCTCGAACGCTCCGAATCGAGCATTCCATAACGCACATCATCTACAAGCCCCCGTGATTCAACGGATTTTTTATCGAAAGCAAAAACGGTCTTTGGCATGTCCACGACAAGCCTGTGCGGATGGTCAAGCAACATGGTTGAGATATCGGGTTCACGGTCAAAATTGATAACAACGCGTGTGCGCAACTCATCACCAGCCGCCTGGTAGGTCAGAGCAGCCAATCCATCGGACGCATAAGAACTTCCAGTCGCCGATATAAAAATGAGTAAGCCTGCAAATGCGGCTACAACTATCCGACAGATCACATTCATCTCTTTACCGATCGAGACCAACTGGGGCGAATATCCCCGCGGGCGCCTCTTCTGTATCAGATCAGGCAGGTGCCTGCACCCCGCAGGGGCCATATCCTACAATATTAGGTAGAGAGCTATGGTTAATATTGTCTTATGGGCCGCATCCCGCACATTGAATCCTTCTTTGTTCAAATAGAACTTAAAAACGATCAGTTCCAACTCGCGGATGGCAAGACAGACGACCGTCCATGGTGCGAAGCTAAACCGAACATTCGATCCAAATTCTCTTCCAAAGAACGATCCTATTTAAACAAGAAAGACACTAGAATGACACGATTATGAAGAAGCCCTTGTCATAATGCAGCACACCTCCTAAAAGCAAAGGTGGGTTAGTTTCATGCCCCTTGGAATCAGGAACTTTAATGTCACGGCTAAGACCGGATGACAAAAGTACATGATCTGGAGTGGCGAGAGCGATTTCGCTGTGGCTAACCGAAAAAGAATTTGGCGCGAGCGGACAGGGAATGTCTGTAGCGCTTTTTGTGAACGGCAGATCGCCCGGACAAGGCGCATCACGCCAGCCCTATCAAGGGTGTTACCGCATGGTCCAGAAATCTACGATTTTTGAATCATGCAGAATCTTAAGTTTGTTACTGCGTCCTTAGTGCGTTTAAGGACGCACGACGCAGTAACGGGTCGGCACAGCGTGAAAAGCGTGCCATTCATGAGGTCGTTTCGTCAGGAACAGGAATGTTTGTAACAGACAGTATCATAACCGGCTTGCAAGCCGCGGTTGCCTCAGGGCAGCTTCGCGCGACGCCAGTTTTGTCTGTTCCTGCGAACTTTAATAAATCCGGCAAATGTGAACTCCCCGCGCCAGGAGCCCCACGGGCATCTTGGCTGTTGAGGGTTGCCAGCGTTTTAGCCGGGGAGAACAGATATAATGTCGGACAAAATGCTAATCGACGCCTCCCACCAGGAGGAAACACGCGTTGTCGTGGTTCGCGGCAATCGAATTGAAGAATTTGATTTCGAATCAGAACACAAGAAACAAATCAAAGGTAATATTTATCTTGCGCGAGTAACACGCGTAGAGCCGTCTCTCCAGGCAGCTTTTGTGGAATATGGCGGCAACCGCCATGGTTTCCTGGCCTTTAGCGAAATTCACCCGGATTACTATCAGATCCCGGTTGCAGATCGTCAGGCTTTAATCGAAGCGGAAGCGGAAGCAGCCAGCCAAGATGAAGATCATGACGAAAACGCCAGCGAACAACGCACACGTGATCGTAATGATCGTGGCTCGCGTAATCGGCGGCGCGGACGCCGCGGTTCGCGTCAGGGCGACGATGCTGCAAAACTAGAGTCCGGCGATTCGGATGATAACACTGTTGCCGGTGAAGTCAGCGATGTTTCTGAAACATCTGAACAGCCCCACGTCGATCTGGAAGACAGTGATTCATCTGATGACGGCAACGGTCAGACCATGGCTGCAGCCATTGAGACGGACGTTATTTCAGAGGCAATCCAGTCTGATTTGGATGACGTGTCCCACGATGACGACAAGATCGTGGAATCGGAAGGTGGTCAAACACGCTCCAGGCGTTCACGCCACCGTTCGAACGACGATAAAGAAGAAGCACATGATGAGCTCGACGAAGTCGAGTCCGTTGGAGCCGAAGATGCCATGGAAGAGGTTCCAACGCATCAGCGCTTTCAGCGCCGTCAGTATAATATTCAGGACGTTATCAAGCGTCGTCAGATATTGCTGGTTCAGGTCGTTAAGGAGGAGCGCGGCAACAAGGGTGCTGCCCTTACAACCTATCTCTCTCTAGCCGGGCGCTATTCTGTGCTTATGCCAAATACTGCTCGCGGCGGTGGCATTTCACGCAAGATTACCAGCATTCAGGACCGCAAGCGCCTCAAGGATATAGTCAAGGATCTTGAAGTACCGAAAGGTATGGGTGTTATCCTACGCACTGCGGGCGCCATGCGCACGAAGCCTGAAGTCAAACGCGATTATGAATATTTGATGCGCCTTTGGGAAAATGTGCGCAGTCTTACTTTAGCATCCAGTGCACCTACCCTCGTTTACGAGGAAGGCAGCTTGATCAAGCGCTCAATCCGGGATCTTTACAATAAAGACATCACCGAGATTCAGGTGGCTGGCGAGAATGGCTATCGCGAAGCCAAGGATTTCATGCGCATGCTTATGCCGAGCCATGCAAAGGTTGTGCAGCCTTATCGTGACATGACGCCAATCTTTGCCCGCAATGGGATTGAGGCGCAACTCGACCGCATGCTGCAGCCGCAAGTTACGCTGAAATCGGGTGGCTATATTATCATCAATCAGACGGAAGCTCTGGTCGCGATTGATGTCAATTCCGGTCGCTCGACCCGAGAACATTCAATTGAAGACACAGCGCTCCAGACAAATCTTGAAGCAGCGGATGAAATAGCGCGCCAATTGCGTCTGCGCGATCTCGCCGGCCTCATCGTTATCGACTTCATCGATATGGAAGAAAACCGCAATAATCGTGCGGTTGAAAAGCGGATGAAGGATTGTCTTAAAGATGATCGCGCCCGCATCCAGGTTGGACGGATTTCGCATTTCGGATTGCTCGAAATGTCTCGCCAGCGCATCCGCGCCAGTGTTCTGGAAAGCACGACACAGGTTTGCGCCATGTGTGGTGGCACGGGCCATGTTCGTTCCGCTTCATCAATAGCGTTACATGTTATGCGTTCAATTGAGGAATACTTGCTGCGTCATTCGCAGAACAACATCATTGTCCGCACAACAGTTGCAACGGCACTTTATGTATTGAATCAGAAGCGTCAAAATCTTGCAGATCTTGAAGCTCGCTTTGGTTTGACTATCAGTATTGAGGCCGATGATAGCGTCGGTGCCCAGCACTTCGCCATCGACAAGGGTTCCTTGGCGGTCGGTCCAATTGTACCCCTCTCAGAAACGCAGGCACTTAATATCGCTGAAGATTTTGACGAGAGTGACCCGGTCATCGAAGAAGTTGACGACGAAACCGAAACCGTTTCGACTGAAACTTCGCGTTCAGACGATGACGCATCGCGCAAGCGTAAGCGTAAGCGGCGGCGGCGCGGCGGTCGTGATCGCCATGAAAACGGCGGTTCTGAACAAAGTGATCAGCCAATCGGCGAAGACGACTCCGATGATGCCGAGCAGCCACCTGTAGAGGGTGAAAACGCTGCTCAGGCAGCAGCCCGTGAAGAAGAAAATGAGCGTCGCAAGAAACGTCGTCGTGGGCGGCGCGGCGGGCGCAAGAACAAGCGCTTTGATGAGGGTGACAATGCAAATCGTCCCCTTGTAAATGCGGTGCCGGACGCCGAGCCTGTTTTTGTCTCGATCCCTCTTCCAGATTTCTCCAAGGCCAAGCTTGCGGATGTTTCTGTTGTGATCGCAGAAGCGCCGGTAGTTGCCCCCGAAAACTCGGAAACGGTGGCCGCTGAAGCAATTGCTGCTGAGGAAACGCCAGTAAAAGCACCCACCAAGCGTCGTTCGCGTGCCAAAGCGAGCCCTGAAAAGGTTGAGACTGTTACTTCTGAAGTGCCTGCAAACGAAGCGGATGCAGAGACTCCGGCGAAGCCGAAGCGTGCGCCACGCAAACCTAGAAAAAAGGCTGAGACCACTGTTGTCGACGATGCTGTTGTTACGGAACCTATTGCCGCAGCGCCGGAACCGAAGAGCGAGCCGACACCCGAACCCGCAGTTGAGGCTGCTGCACCCAAAAAAGTTGAGGACAGCACGCCTGTCGTCACCTCTACTGGAAAAGATAAGAATGCTGATAACGAACCAGCTCCCAAAAAAGGCTGGTGGCAAAAGAAGGGCTTCTTTTAGAAACCCAAAAAATTCTTAGAATGAAGAGAAACCGGCAAATAGCCGGTTTTTCTTTTTGGCAAATATTTCATAAAAAAAATCAAACTTTACCTAAATAAACCTAGTTTTCACATTTCAAGGAGCTTTTGAGAGCGCTCTTTCTTTCAAAGATTGATTTGGGTACGAATAGATATGATCGTATTACAAAAGACAGTTTTGTTTGGGTCCATCGCGAGTTTTATGCGCGGAGCCGTTGCCGTCGTCACAGCCAGTGTGGTTGGTATAATTCAGACTGGCAATGCATTCGCCCAGTCATCCTCTGTACCCATTGTTCGCGACGCTGAAATCGAGGCACTGGTCACAGACTATGCCGCACCGATTATCAAGACGGCTGGCCTCGGCAAACAGTCGATTAAAATCGTTCTGGTCAATAGTCCCAGCTTTAACGCGTTTGTCGATGGCCGACGCATATTTATCAATACCGGTGCGCTTCTTGAAGCCGAAACACCCAATGAAATCATCGGTGTATTGGCCCACGAGACAGGTCATTTGGCCGGAGGTCATCAGTTCAAACTGCGCGAACAGCTTGCAGCAGCAAAGACAATGGCCGTTGTTGCCGGCTTATTAGGCATTGGGGCTGCAATTGCCGGTGCTGCCAGCAAGCAAAGTGGTTTGGCTCAGGCTGGCGGTGGTATTGCCATGGGCGCTCCCGAAGCTGCAATGCGCAATCTTCTAAACTATCAGCGCACCGAAGAAATGGCTGCTGATCGTTCCGCGATTACCTATCTGGCAAATACTGGTCAGTCTGCCAAAGGCATGTTGACGACATTCGAACGTTTCTCGAATGCCTTGTCCCTTACAGGAACGCGGGTTGATCCATACCGTATCAGCCATCCCATGCCGCGTGAACGCATTGCCAATCTAGAGACATTGGCGCGGGGAAGTCCGAATTTCGATAAGAAGGACAGCCCGGCGCTGCAACAGCGGCATGATCTTATGCGGGGCAAAATTGCCGCCTATACCGCCGGAGGAGCCAGAGTCCTTCAAACATTCCGCAAAGACCCAACCAATATTGGCGCGCGTTACGGAGACGCAATTGCGACTTTTCTAAATGGCTCTACAGAGTCGGCGCTCAGCAAGATCAATGCGTTGATTAAACAGCAACCCAAAAACCCCTATTTCGAAGAAATTCGCGGCGAAATATTATTGAAACAGAGCAAGCTTGATCAAGCTGCGAAAGCTTTCCAAAGGGCGAGCGACCTGGATCCGAGAAAGTCGAGTCTGATCAGGATGAATTACGGGCGAACATTGATGCTTACCGGGAAGCCCGATAATTTGAAAATCGCGGTGAGCGAGTTGAAGGCAAGTATTGGCCGCGACCGCGAATCACCCACAGGCTATGCTTATCTGGCGCAAGCTTATGGACAGCTTGGGGATGCGGCACGTTCCGATTTAGCGAGCGCTGAGGAAAAATACTATTCCGGGAAAATTCAAGACGCTCAAATCTTTGCGATCCGCGCCCAACGCGCCTTGCAAAAGGGCTCGCCCGAGTGGATACAAGCGCAAGACATAATCAATGCCAAGCGCGGTAAGAGCAAGTGATCTGCCAAGGGCAGGCAATCTGCCTACGGAATGAAAAGGACGAATAACATGACAAAAGCCCCACTCATCGGCATTGCCGCCGGGCTTATTGGTATCGGCGCTTTGGTATTGGGTTATCAAGCGGGCCGCTCGGAAATCGCGCTTGCTGCGCCTGAACCAGTAGCTATCGCAGCGCCCGCAATCGACCGCGCCGAGGTTGAGGGTATTGTCAGGAACTATCTGATCAACAACCCGGAGGTTATGATCGAAGTTCAAACAGCACTTAATGAAAAACAGGAAGCGGCTCAGCAGGCAGCTTCTACAGAAATAATAAGTGAAAATAACAACAAGATTTTTCAATCGCCGATGGATGCTGTTTTCGGAAATCCGAAGGGCGACGTTACGATAGTGGAGTTTTTCGATTATAATTGCGGCTACTGCAAAAAGGCCCTGCCAGATATGGACGCGCTCCTTAAAAGCGATCCCAATCTCCGATTTGTCATGAAAGAGTTTCCAATTCTTGGTCCGGATTCCACACGCGCTCATCTTGTTGCGAAGTCTTTTAAAACTCTGATGCCTGAAAAATATCTTGAATTTCACCGAGACCTTCTTGGCGCGGAGGGGCGCGCGACAGAAGAATCTGCGATGGCAATCGCCGTTAAACTGGGAGCCGATGAGGCCAAGATGCGCGAAACGATGAAGCAGCCCGAGATTGCCAATGCTTTCCGCACCAATTTCGAATTGGCGCAAAGCCTAAGCATTACCGGCACGCCCTCTTATATTATAGGCAATGAAGTTGTCCCCGGGGCACTGGGAGCAGATGCATTGGCGGAGAAAATCAGCCACATTCGCAACAAATAATTGTTGCTTCTTGCCAAAACGAATTGTGGACAAGCGATAAGGCGTATTTGCAGGCTTTCCGCGTGGCCGTAAGCCGTCTATATGGGACCAGAACCTTTAACCTGCCCGGTAAACATGAAACAGCAAGTCTTCATCCTCAACGGCCCAAATCTCAACATGCTGGGAAAGCGTGAACCCGGGATTTATGGTGCAACGACATTGAGCGATATCGAAGCGATGTGCCGGGCCGAGGGCGAGGTTCTCGGTGTGGACATCGAGTTTCGCCAATCCAATCATGAAGGTGATCTGGTAAACTGGATTCAGGAAGCGGGAGAGCGCCGTGCTCTGGTGCTGATAAATCCCGCGGCCTACACGCATACTTCCATTGCGCTGCATGATGCTATTCGTGCTGCTGGTGTTATCCTGGTGGAAGTTCATATTTCAAACATTCACGCGCGCGAGTCATTCCGTCATCACTCTTACGTTTCCTCTTTGGCCAAAGGGGTGCTATGTGGCTTTGGAGTTGATGGCTATGTCATGGGTTTACGCGCACTCATCAAGCTGGCGCCGCAGTAATCGGCATTCGCCAAACAGTAATAAGGGGCTTGAACAAGCATGGCTACCAAAACTAACGGGATCGATAAGGTCATGATCCGCGATCTTGCGGAAATCCTGAACGAGACAGACCTTACAGATATCGAAATTGAACAGGGCGATCTTCGCATTCGCGTATCGCGGCAAATAACGATGCAGGCGAGTGCTCCTGTTTACGCACAGGCTCAGGCACCGGCGGCGGTTGCGCCCCCGGCTTCCGTGGCTGCGCCTGCTACTCCAGCCAGTGACCCATCGAAGAATGCGGTTCCTTCGCCCATGGTTGGCACAGTGTATTTGTCTCCTGCCCCTGGCGCTCGCGCATTTATCGAGGTTGGCACTCAGGTCAAGGAAGGTCAGACACTCCTGATCATCGAAGCCATGAAGACGATGAACCAGATCGCCTCACCTCGCGCTGGCACGGTTACCTCGATCCTCGTTTCAGACAGCCAACCGGTTGAGTATGGCGAGTTTCTGGTCGTTATCGAATAGACGGAATCGTTATTAGATCGAGAGCGCAATGTTTCAGAAAATACTCATAGCCAATCGCGGTGAAATTGCCCTGCGCGTGCTTCGCGCATGCAAAGAGCTTGGCATTCAAACGGTTGCCGTCCATTCCACCGCCGACGCAGATGCCATGCATGTACGTCTCGCCGACGAAAGCGTCTGTATTGGACCGCCGCCTTCACGTGATAGCTATCTGAATATCCATCAGATCGTTGCTGCATGCGAAATCACCGGGGCAGATGCAATTCATCCCGGTTATGGCTTTCTTTCGGAGAATGCAAAGTTCGCAGAAATTCTTGAAGCGCATAATATTACCTTCATTGGACCGACCGCAGCTCATATCCGTATCATGGGCGACAAAATCGAAGCCAAGCGGACTGCAAAACGTCTTGGTATTCCCGTCGTCCCTGGCTCTGATGGCGGCGTGACGGATGACGCTGAAGCAGCGCGTATTTGCGCCGAGATCGGTTATCCGGTCATCATCAAAGCTTCGGCTGGTGGCGGTGGTCGCGGCATGAAGGTCGCGCTCAACGAGGACGAGCTTTCAGTTGCTCTGTCGACTGCACGTTCTGAAGCTGGCGCAGCTTTTGGCGATGATGCGGTCTATATTGAAAAATACCTACAGAAGCCACGCCACATCGAAGTTCAGATCATGGGCGACGGCTTCGGTAATGCCGTGCATCTCGGTGAACGTGACTGTTCGCTACAGCGCCGCCACCAGAAGGTATGGGAAGAAGCAAACTCTCCTGCCCTGAATTCCGATGCACGCGAAAAGATCGGTATGATCTGCGCCAATGCCATGGCCGATATGGGCTATCGCGGTGCGGGTACGATCGAATTTCTTTATGAGAATGGCGAGTTCTATTTCATCGAAATGAACACACGCCTTCAGGTTGAGCATCCAGTGACCGAAGCCATAACCGGCATTGATCTTGTTCACGAGCAGATACGTGTTGCCTCTGGCGGCGGCCTTTCAGTCAAGCAGGAAGATATCCGTTTTTCTGGCCATGCGATTGAATGCCGGATCAACGCAGAAGATCCTCGGACGTTTACGCCGTCTCCAGGCAAGATCACGCATTGGCACACGCCGGGCGGGCTTGGTATCCGCGTCGATTCGGGTGTCTATACGGGTTATAAAATCCCGCCATATTATGACAGCCTCATTGGCAAGCTAATCGTGCACGGCCGCAATCGCGTCGAATGTATGATGCGTCTACGCCGTGCGCTCGATGAATTTGTCGTCGATGGGGTTAAGACAACCCTGCCCCTTTTTCAGGATTTGATTAACAACCCTGACATTGCCAATGGCGACTATGATATTCATTGGCTTGAAAAATATTTGGCTGGTGATGCTCCAGTTACGGCCGAAGAATAATTCAAGGCGTAAGCATGGCGGGTAACAACCCGGAAAAATCATTGATACTGGACCCCGAATTGCTGCTTCGTGCATATGCAACCGGGGTCTTTCCTATGGCAGAAGAGGCGGACAATCCGGAAATCTTCTGGGTTCGCCCTGAAAAGCGCGGTATTATCCCGTTTGAAAACTTCCACGTCTCACGTAGTCTGCGCAAAACGGTGCGTAAGGCACTTTTTGATATTCGCTATGATACGGATTTCGCCGGCGTAATCGATGGTTGCGCAAGTGGTAGCGGCGAGCGTGCTCGCACGTGGATAAACCAGCCAATTCGCGAAGCCTATGGCAAGCTGTTCAAGCTTGGCTATTGTCATACGGTCGAAGCCTGGCGCGATGGCCGGCTCGTGGGTGGACTTTACGGAATATCTCTTGGTTCTGCCTTCTTTGGCGAAAGCATGTTTTCACGAGAGCGTGATGCTTCAAAGGTCTGTCTCGTTCATCTGGTTAGCCATTTGATCGAAAAGAACTTCACGCTGCTGGATACACAGTTTACCACCGATCATCTTGAGACGTTTGGCGCTGTTGAGGTACCCCGCCGCCAGTACCAGAAGATGCTGGAGAATGCGCTCACCCAGCCTGCTGAGTTTTGACCTAAAATTATTTTCGTCACGGAGTAGGATTTATAGTTTCTCATTCGTCCTTTGACCGGGAATGAACCCAACAGGAGAACTCTGATGAAAATCAATGCTTATCTCAATTTCGATGGAAAATGCGAAGAGGCTTTCAAGTTTTATGAAAGCGTTCTGGGCGGTAAGATAGAAGCGATTATCCGCTATGATGAAATGCCGGAGGGCGGAGACTTTCCACCTGAATCGGCAAAGAACGTCATGCACGCCTTATTGACGATAGGCGACAATGTATTGATGGGATCGGACGCACCGCCGCCCTATTTCCAAAAAGCACAAGGCATGACGGTCGCGATCAATGTTGACACGCCTGACGAAGCAAAACGTTTGTTTGCAGATCTTTCAAAGGATGCAGAGGGCGTGATGATGCCTCTTGGTGAGACATCATGGGCTCAGCAGTTTGCAATGTTTACAGATCGCTTTGGTACACCGTGGATCGTTAATTGTGCGAAACTAATGCACACAGCATGAAATGAATCTAGCTTTTGTCGGGCGCGGGTATGTCCGACTTTAGCTTACAAGATTTGAGCCAGACGTCATAGACCGGGTGCTCGACAGCGTTCAGCCCCGGGCTATCCGCGAACATCCAACCAGAAAAAATCTTGCGAATTTTCCGGTCTAGCGTGATCTCATCCACTTCCACGAAGGTGTCAGTTTTTGGTGCTTCCGTGTCGGGACGCGTGTAACAAACGCGGGGCGTCAATTGTAATGCGCCAAACTGCACTGTCTCGTTGATGTAGACATCAAAGGTTGTGATCCGCCCGGTGATCTTGTCGAGGCCGGAAAATACGGCAATTGGGTTAGCAATCTTTTCCTGAGCCAACCCCACAGTAGGATAGCTCGCAACCATGGCGATACCCGCAAACAGTACGCTGACAATTTGAGAGAAGGGAAAGAACTGGGTCAGACGGATCATTTCACTTCCGGTTTAGCGGGACGACAAAGGGGGCATTTCCCCCTCGTCGATAAAGATTAATTGTGGCGACAAAAAATCAGCCTAGCTGCCTGGTGTCCAAGCATCGTAATCGCCAGTAACAGTCGGTCGATTATCGCCATGGGCGATCGAACCCTTTGGCCGGTAGGCAGCTGAAGAACCAGTTAAATTCTGCTGGTGATTCTTTTCCCATGGATGCGGCTTGTAGTCTTCCTGCGAAGGCGCCGTCGCTACGCGGTGGTGCATCCAGCCATGCCAACCGGCAGGAATAGCAGAGGCTTCCGCATATCCGTTATAAATTACCCAACGGCGCTTACGTCCTTCTGAGTCGAATGTACCTTCGTAATAGACGTTGCCAAACTGGTCCTCACCGACCTTCGTGCCCTTGCGCCATGTAAAGAAACGCGTGCCGATAGTCTGACCGTTCCACCATGTGAAGATCTGTGTGATGAGGTTTTTCATGGCAATCCTGCTTGCAACGAAGTCATTTTGTTACCGGGTTTATGGCCGTATCATTGGCTGATAGCAAGGGTCAAGTTGACGCTGGACCTGCTTGTAGTTTCAACTTGAAGCCCGCATGAGATTTCTTGAAACCCAGCCGCTCATAAAAACGGTGGGCATCCTGTCTCTGATTGTTCGATGTCAATTGCGCCGAATTTGCTCCACGTTCCTGTCCGATTTTCAGGCAATGTGTAATCAACAGGCCTCCAATACCCTTGCCGCGCATATCGGCGCGGGTTTGAACCGCTTCGATGATCATGCGCTTGCTTCCACGCCCAACAAGTGACGTTACGAATGTCACTTGTGCCGTTGCAACAATTTCACCGCTCATGATTCCAACAAAAATCAGATCATTCGGGCTATTTTGAATTGCGGCAAAGGCACTCTCATAGATGGGAAGAGCGGCAATATCCGTGGTGTCATTATGGCCGCCAACGACATCATCTGCAAACAATGCAACAAGCGCAGGCAAATCCTCAATCGTTACTTCCCGAAAGCTCAAACCACTTTCGATGTTCATGGCGCCAGTTCATACCCAGTCAAAGACTTTTCGAGAACGATTACCGAAATACCCGAATTGGGTTGGCCCCAATCATCGATCTTGGTGCTGGTTTTCTCAAACCCTCTGCTCTCATAAAACTCAACAGCATTCCGATTCTTGTCGATTACTTCCAGCTGTAAAGCGAATACACCGGGAAATGCACTTTCAACCTCGGCGAGCAACAGAGAGCCGACACCTTTTTTCTGATGCTCGGGATGAACATAAAGCTGATTCAGGATCGAAAGCTTGTGATCTTTTTGCGAAGCATAGGCCATACCGAGAATGTCGGCGCCATCATCCGCAATAATGAATTCCGAGTAAGGCTTGGCCAATTGTTTTTTGAGCGCCTCCAACGAGTGATAGCGAGATGTGATCTCGTTGACCCTTTCAACGCCGTAGACATCGTCATAGGTCGCATGCCAAGTTTCGACCAGCAAGTCGTGAACAGCGTTCAGATCTTCCTTGGTTGCGCTGCGAACCCACATTTATTCTGTTATCCCAAGCTTGGCTTTGACTAGATCGCTGAGAACCTGCGGGTTGGCTTTGCCGCCCGTCGATTTCATCACCTGCCCGACGAACCAGCCTGCAAGGCTGGGCTTAGCCTTTGCCTGTTCGACCTTATCAGGATTTGCAGCGATGATTTCATCAACGGCCCGTTCTATGGCTCCGGTATCCGTGACCTGTTTCATGCCTCGGCTTTCGACCACTTCTCTTGGATCGCCGCCTTCGTTCCAGATAATCTCGAACAGATCCTTGGCAATCTTACCGGAAATCACGCCTTCCTTGATGAGGTCAATTATCGCCCCGAGCTGATCCGGTAAAACTGGCGATTCTTCAATGCCTTTTCCTGCCTTGTTCAAGGCTCCGAGAAGATCATTAATTACCCAGTTGGCTGATAACTTGCCATCACGACCTTTGGCAACCGCTTCATAATAATCGGCAATCGCCTTTTCAGTAACAAGAATAGAGGCGTCGTAAACGGATAGCCCAAGACTGGATACCAGCCGCGCCTTCTTGTCATCAGGTAATTCCGGCAGATCAGCCTTCAATTCGTCAACATAGGCCTGCGTGAATTCGAGCGGCAGCAAATCTGGATCGGGGAAGTAGCGATAATCATGCGCCTCTTCTTTCGAACGCATCGAACGTGTTTCGCCCTTGGACGGATCAAACAGTCGAGTTTCCTGATCGATGGAACCGCCATCTTCGAGAATAGCTATCTGGCGGCGGGCCTCATATTCGATCGCTTGACCGACGAAGCGGATGGAGTTCACATTCTTGATCTCGCAGCGCGTGCCAAATTCCCCGCCTGGCTTACGGACAGAAACGTTAACGTCGGCCCGCATGGAACCTTCATCCATGTTTCCATCGCAAGTGCCCAGATATCGCACGATAGTACGCAACTTGGTCAGATAGGCTTTGGCCTCGTCCGACGAGCGCATATCGGGTTTGGATACGATTTCCATCAACGCAACGCCAGAGCGGTTCAGATCCACATAAGACATTGTGGGGTTCTGATCATGGAGCGACTTGCCAGCATCCTGTTCCAAATGCAGGCGCTCAATACCGATTTCTATATCTTCAAACTCGCCTTTCTTATCGGGACCGACCGAAATGATCATCGTGCCTTCGCCGACGATTGGCTGCTTGAATTGTGAAATCTGATAGCCTTGCGGCAAATCAGGATAAAAGTAATTCTTACGGTCGAATACGGATTTCAGGTTGATTTGCGCTTTCAGGCCAAGACCGGTGCGAATAGCCTGGCGCACACACCATTCATTGATAACCGGAAGCATGCCGGGCATAGCAGCATCTACCAGCGATACGTTCTCATTGGGGCCAGCACCGAATGTCGTGGATGCACCGGAAAACAGCTTTGAATTAGACGTTACCTGGGCATGGACTTCCATACCGATGACGATTTCCCAATCGCCTGTGGCACCTGAGACAAAACGCTTGGGTTCGGGCGTGCGGGTATCAACAAGAGTCATGCTGGTCTGTCGTTCCTGGCTGAAAATATCTGAATACTGGCTAGTGCAATCCGGCTTATGAGGCAAGTGATTCTGACGTTTTCGGTCGGGATGTTCGTATCTTCCATCACCCCGCATATAGTTATACGCTCGAAACGTTCAACGACCAGTACCACCACAATCATAGCGACGGGAATTTGGGAGAAGAGATATGATCATGCTTTTGCCCGTTCTAACGATGCTTGCTGCCCTGGGAAGCGGCATCATGGCTGGCCTTTTCTTCGCATTCTCCAGCTTCATCATGACGGCATTTTCAAAACTTCCGCCCGAACAGGGCATTGCGGCAATGAATTCAATCAACGTGACAATCCTAAATGCTACATTTGGCATGGCCTTCTTCGGTACAGCCCTACTTTGTATTGTGCTGGGCATTCAAGCCATCTCACCGGCGAGTCCGGAAGGCACGGCACTGTGGACACGTTATTTTGCAGAGTGGGTACCATGGAATCATGTACGCACCTTTGCCAGCACAGGATCGTTAATTGCGTTTATTCTGGCCTATGGGAAGCTGAACGCTGTCTAACAAGGTTGCACTCTTTGACAGCCACTCTGCACACCATTATATAAACGCCATCCACGATGGAGTTTTTATGTTCAATCAGTCTGAGTCCCGCTAAAGCCCCGACTTCTTTGAAGTCAGGGGCATGAAAACAGGAGCCCCGAGCCAATTTAAACCGGCTGCGGATGTGTTCTCATGGGCATTTGCCCGTTTTCCAGGACTCAACAAATGGACATTTCGCGCGATGAACAGCGCATTCTTCACTTGCTCGCTCAAGGCGGTAAAATTCTGCTTGAAAAGGACGAGGACAAAACCATTCGGGATATCATCTGCCTTACACGCGATGGTGCCCGCTATACTGCCTGCAATTTAAGGCTGTTTCGCAAACTGAAACAAAAAAAGGCCATAGCCTCTTCGGGCGGTGGACCTTATCGGGTAACGCGACGGGGCCTGCAACTGGTCCGGTCGGAACTCGACAATCGCTGAAGCTGAGGGCTGGTGGCGGAAAACTGCCGCCAGCCCTCACAGCGTCACGTACCAGGCTTGATCGGGCATTTTTCAGTGGTTCCCTGTTCTTTTTTCTCTCGAACACGGTGTATTCCCGTTGCAAATTGCTCTAAGAGAACCGCTTAACACACAACGGAACTGATATTGCTCATGGGTCTTTCCAACACTGTTCAGATCACACCGGAACTAATCGCCTCGCACGGGCTGAAGCCGGATGAATATCAACGCATTCTCGATCTGATCGGACGCGAGCCCAGCTTCACAGAGCTTGGTATTTTCTCCGCCATGTGGAACGAGCATTGTTCCTACAAGTCGTCCAAGAAATGGCTTCGTACATTGCCGACGACCGGTCCCCAGGTTATCCAAGGTCCCGGCGAAAATGCTGGCGTCGTAGACATTGGTGACGGCGATTGCGTGGTTTTCAAAATGGAAAGCCATAACCACCCCTCCTATATTGAACCCTATCAAGGCGCTGCAACAGGCGTTGGCGGTATCTTGCGTGATGTATTCACCATGGGTGCCCGCCCGATTGCTGCCATGAATGCATTGCGCTTCGGCGAACCTGCACATCCCAAGACCCGTCATCTTGTATCGGGCGTGGTTGAAGGCGTTGGCGGATACGGCAATTCCTTCGGAGTGCCGACCGTAGGTGGCGAAGTCAATTTCGACGCGCGCTATAATGGCAATATTCTTGTAAACGCTTTTGCTGCCGGTTTGGCCAAAACCGATGCGATTTTCCTGTCGGAAGCCAAGGGTGTTGGCCTTCCTGTCGTTTATCTCGGAGCAAAAACCGGACGCGACGGCGTTGGCGGCGCAACGATGGCTTCTGCCGAATTTGACGAGTCAATCGAAGAGAAGCGCCCTACCGTTCAGGTTGGTGACCCCTTTACTGAAAAGTGTCTGCTGGAAGCGTCACTTGAATTGATGGCTTCGGGCGCTGTTATCGCTATTCAGGACATGGGCGCTGCGGGCTTGACCTGCTCTGCTGTTGAAATGGGCGCCAAGGGCAACCTCGGTATTGAACTCAATCTGGACAAAGTTCCCGTACGTGAAGAGCGTATGACCGCTTATGAGATGATGCTGTCCGAAAGCCAGGAGCGCATGCTTATGGTTTTGCGCCCGGAAAAAGAAGAAGAAGCCCAGGCCATTTTCAAGAAATGGGGACTGGATTTCGCCATCGTAGGGCATACAACCGACGACCTTCGCTTTCGCGTCATTCATCAGGGCGAGGAAGTTGCCAACCTCCCCATCAAGGATCTCGGCGATCAGGCTCCGGAATATGACCGCCCATGGATGGAACCGGGCAAGCACGCTCCGCTGCCAGCTTCAAACGTTCCACAGGTTGAAGATTATAACGCAGCATTATTGCAGATGCTTAATTCGCCAGATTTGTCATCGCGCCGCTGGGTGTACGAGCAATATGACACGCTCATTCAAGGCAACTCACTACAATTGCCGGGTGGCGATGCAGGCGTGGTTCGCGTCGAAGGTCATCTTACCAAAGCACTCGCATTTTCATCAGACGTCACGCCGCGTTATTGCGAGGCTGATCCATATGAAGGCGGCAAGCAGGCTGTCGCTGAATGCTGGCGCAATCTTACAGCTGTTGGCGCCGAACCTCTCGCCGCCACCGATAATCTCAATTTTGGTAATCCGGAACGACCGGAGATCATGGGCCAGTTGGTTAAAGCTATTGGCGGCATAGGCGACGCTTGCCGTGCGCTCGCCTTCCCGATCGTTTCGGGCAATGTCTCACTCTATAATGAAACAAATGGACAAGCCATTTTGCCAACCCCGACCATTGCTGGCGTCGGGCTGATCCCTGATTGGTCCAAGATTGCCAAGATAGGCGGCATGGCAAACGGAAATATCTTGATCCTCATCGGCACAGACGGCAGCCATCTTGGGCAGTCGATTTATTTGCGCGATCTTCATAGTCGCTCAGATGGACCGGCTCCCAATGTCGATCTCGCAGTCGAGAAGAGGAATGGCGATTTCGTCCGCTCCGCAATACGCAATGGCCAGGTTACTGCCTGCCATGACTTATCGGATGGCGGACTTGGCATTGCGCTGGCTGAAATGTGCATGGCCTCTGGCAAAGGTGCATCTGTTTCGGTTGGTGAAGATGCCCCGCATGCCCTGCTCTTTGGTGAGGATCAGGCTCGGTATATTATCGCCGTGCCCGCCGATATGGCAAACTTCGTAACGCTCAATGCTGAGGGCTCGGGCATTCCGTTCCGCAAGCTTGGCGTCGTAGAGGGCAATGCATTGACGATCGGAGAGTTGGTCTCCATATCAGTAGCAGACCTGACAAATGCCCACGAATCGTGGTTCCCTGACTATATGAACGGTCCGGCGAACCAAAAAGATCAGGCCGCCTGAGGAGAACGACACATGGCAATGGACGCGCGTGATATCGAAAAAATGATTCAAGACGCCATTCCCGATGCGAAGATTACCATCCGCGATCTGGCGGGTGACGGAGATCACTATGCTGCTGAGGTTGTCGCTGAGAGCTTTCGGGGCAAGTCACGAGTTCAGCAGCACCAGATGGTCTATGATGCATTGAAGGGCAATATGGGCGGTGTGCTGCATGCCCTCGCCCTGCAGACCAGCGCACCGGAATAAACCAATTCGGGAACACCGAGCCTTGTTTTGCCAGAATTGAAGCGCTATTTGTTAGGAAAGTTCAATTTTGACCAGCGATGACGATTCGTCGTGTTTGGTAGGAAGGTTTGCCGAAATGAGCGGTATTAGCGAATTTATCGATAACGAAGTGAAGAGCAACGATGTTGTTCTGTTCATGAAGGGCACCCCAGGGTTTCCCCAGTGCGGCTTTTCCGGTCAGGTTGTGCAGATACTTGATTATGTTGGCGTGGATTATAAAGGCGTGAATATACTGACCTCCGACGAATTGCGTCAGGGCATCAAGGAATATTCTAATTGGCCGACCATCCCGCAACTTTATGTTAAGGGCGAGTTTGTTGGCGGCTGTGATATTATCCGCGAAATGTTTCAGGCTGGCGAACTGCAATCCCTCTTTAGCGAAAAAGGTGTTGCCACTAAGGCAGCCTGATTACGCAAATAAATCAGTCAGTTCCGCGGTTTAGCGGAATTATATTCTAAAGGCGTCGGATATACCGACGCCTTTGTCGTTGTTTAAGGTTCCGTAGGAACTCAAGAGATGACAGCACGATGATGTGTTTTGAGCGGTTAATGAAACGAGCGTCAGGCCCGTTAGCCGATTGCAAGGGCGACCCGGCGGTCATCGCTCGGGCATTTTATAGATGATGTTTGCAGGTTCGAAAATGAAAACCCCCTCGACAGGATTAACTCCCAAACTTGGCGCAATGACCAAGATTGAGTTTATCGCAATGATGGCAGCGCTCATGGCGCTTAATGCCCTTGCAATTGATATTATGCTGCCAGGATTGCAGGAAATCGGTGCCAGCCTTGGCGTTGCCACCGAAAATCATCGTCAATATGTAATTTCGGCCTATCTCATGGGCTTCGCGGTTTCGCAATTATTCTATGGTCCAATTTCTGATCGTTTTGGTCGCCGCAAACCTATGTTCGCTGGTTTGGTGATTTACATTCTGTCCGCGCTAGCGTGCGTATTTGTGCCGAGTTTCGCCTCCTTGCTATTTTTTCGCTTGCTTCAAGGCATCGGATCGGCAGCCACACGCGTCATCACGATTTCGATCGTTCGTGACGTTTATGGCGGCCGGATGATGGCAGAAGTCATGTCTCTCATCATGATGGTGTTTATGGTGGTTCCAGTCATCGCCCCGGGCACGGGGCAAGCAGTCATGCTGTTTGGAAACTGGCATCTCATCTTCATTTTCATGGCAATTATCGCAGCTGCCGTGATGTGCTGGTTCTATATCCGTCTCCCAGAAACACTTGATCCAGCCGACGTGCGGCCGTTTACATTGCGATCGGTCAGCCGGGGCTTCATCATCGTTCTGACGAACCGTGTGGCTCTTTGCTATACACTAGCGAGCGCATTCATTTTCGGCGCTCTTTTCGGCTTCATCAATTCTGCCCAGCAAATTTACGTCGGCATTTATGAACTCGGCGTATGGTTCCCGGTAGCGTTTGCGGGTGTCGCTGTAACTATGGCATTCTCGTCATTCGTCAATTCGCGTTTCGTCGGTCGTTTTGGCATGCGCCGCCTCTCTCACGGAGCGCTCCTGGCCTTTCTGACGGTCAACGGCCTCTGGCTGCTGGTTACATTGTTTGGACCACACCCAACGCCGTTTGTGCTCTATTTCCTGTTTTTCGCTGTGGCCATGTTCCAGTTCGGCTGGATCGGTTCCAACTTCAATTCGCTTGCCATGGAACCGCTGGGGCATGTAGCGGGCACAGCTTCATCGGTCCTTGGCTTTATGGGAACAGCCGGTGGCGGCGCAATTGGCGCATTGATTGGACAGGCTTTCGATGGCACGACAACGCCGCTGGTAGCAGGCTTCTTCGTGCTTTCATTAATCGGGCTGGTGTTTGTTCTCATTGCCGAGCGGGGCAAATTATTCAAGCCACACAATCAACCCGTTTAAGGTCTTAGCAAACCCGGGCATGTTCATTCGCCGGGGTTTGCCTTCGGTGACAGTCCTGTAAAATCGAAAATCTTGCGGTCCAGCAGATGGCTTGGACGTGTGTTGGCAAGGGCGCGAATCATAATCTCCTTGCGCCCTGGCATGCGTTTTTCAATGTCGGAAAGCATTGCCTTCATCATGTTTCGCTGAAGTCCGTCCTGACTTCCGCACAGGTCGCAAGGTATGATGGGAAATTGCATCGCCTGTGCAAATTTTTCCAGATCGTCCTCAGCACAATAGCTTAAAGGCCGAAGCAGCATCAGATCACCATCATCATTCAATAATTTCGGAGGCATTGCCGCGAGCCTGCCACCGTGGAAGAGATTCATTAAAAACGTTTCGAGAATGTCTTCCCGATGATGCCCGAGAACCAATGCCGAACAACCTTCCTCCCGCGCTACCCGATAAAGATGGCCACGCCGCAACCGTGAACACAGCGAGCAATAGGTCTGGTTTTCGGCAACCTTTTCTGTGACGATTGAATAGGTGTCTTTATATTCAATACGATGTTGAATTCCGTTTCGTGTCAGAAAATCCGGCAAAATATGTTTCGGAAAATTGGGCTGGCCCTGATCCAGATTGCAAGCAACAAGCTCGACCGGCAGCAGTCCGCGCCACTTCAAATCAAGCAACAGTGCTAGAAGCCCATAGGAATCCTTACCGCCCGAAAGCCCAACAAGCCAACGTTCGCCCGGATTGATCATGGCAAAATCTTCAAGTGCCTGTCGTGTATTGCGCAGCAGACGCTTGCGCAATTTGTTGAACTCTACTCCGGGCGGCGCATTCAGAAACATAGGATGGCAGCCGGAATCTTGGGCAATATCCAGATCATGAACAGTCATGGGAACACCTCATTTCACCTTCATTGCCCATAAATGCAGGCGATGCAGACCTTGTTATTGTCCGAATACCGACCAGCCGGTCCGTTGTGCCAAAAGTTCTAGCGCTGCCGAACCCAACTGCGAATTGCCGTTTTCGTTCAACCCCGGAGACCATACTGCTATCGAAGCCTTACCGGGTGCAATGGCCAGAATTCCTCCACCAACGCCGCTCTTGCCGGGAAGACCTACGCGATAAGCAAAATCGCCAGAACCATCATAATGACCACACATGAGCATCAGAGCATTGATCCGGCGTGCGCGGCTGGGGGAAACCACACTTCCACCACTCAAAGGATTGCGACCAGCCGACGCAAGATAGAGTCCGGCATGGGCAAGTTGGTGGCAAGACATCGCCACCGCGCAGTGATGGAAATAAACGCCGAGCACGTGCTCGGCGGGGTGATTGAGATTGCCGAACGATCTCATAAAATTTGCGAGCGCAACATTGCGATACCCGGTATTTGTCTCCGAACGCGCGACATTGTGATCAATCGCTATTGTATCATCGTCGGCCAACTGACGAATAAATTGCACGATCTCGCCGATGGCTTCTTTAGGCACATGCCCCGCCAAAACTACATCTGCCACCGCAATTGCGCCAGCATTGATAAAGGGATTACGCGGCTTTCCCTTTTCTTGCTCAAGCTGCACAATGGAATTAAACGAATTGCCTGATGGCTCACGGCCAACTCTTTTCCACAGCCCATCGCCAATCTTGCCGAGCGCCAAAGTGAGCGTGAAAACCTTTGAGATACTCTGGATCGAAAAGGCTGTAGCCGCATCGCCGGCAGAGTAGAGTTTTCCATCGGTCGTGACCAAAGCTATGCCAAACTGCCTTGGATCCACTGTCGCCAACTCGGGAATATAATCAGCAAGCTTGCCTTCCCCGATCCTGTCTGAAAGATCGTGATAAACACTATCAACAATGGATTTTAGGTCAGTCATTCCCGCATCCTCTATGATTCTGGAACAAAAAAGCCGCCAGGATTGCTCCAGGCGGCTTCTTCAAAAACTTCAAAACCCGATTAACGCGAATAGAATTCGACGACCAGATTTGGTTCCATCTGTACAGCATATGGCACATCGGAGAAGGCCGGAACGCGATTGTACTTGGCAACCATCTTGGTGTGATCAACTTCGATGTATTCTGGAACATCACGCTCAGCGAGCTGAACGGCTTCCAAAACAATCACAAGCTGCTTTGACTTTTCACGAACTTCAATCACATCACCAGCCTTGCAGATGTAGGACTGGATGTTGGTGCGACGGCCATTAACATTTACGTGGCCGTGGTTGACGAACTGACGCGCTGCGAAGATCGTTGGAACGAACTTTGCGCGGTACACAATCGCATCCAGACGCGACTCAAGCAGACCAATGAGCTGCTCACCAGTATCGCCCTTGCGACGTGATGCTTCTTCATAGGTCTTGCGGAACTGCTTTTCCGAAATGTCGCCGTAGAAGCCTTTGAGCTTCTGCTTTGCGCGCAGCTGAACACCGAAGTCGGACAGCTTGCTCTTGCGGCGCTGACCGTGCTGGCCTGGGCCATATTCACGGCGATTTACAGGGGACTTCGGGCGGCCCCAGATGTTTTCGCCAAGACGGCGGTCAATTTTATACTTGGACGATTCGCGCTTGCTCATCGCATTTCCTTTCAACAAAACCAAACCAAGGCTAAATACCCCGGTTCAAGGAAACGCGCCCTCCTCTGCCTTCCGTTTTCGAAGACTGACAGAGCGACCCACGCACGCTTTGCGAGATCACCCACGGGACACGTCAAATGAAACGCAGAGCTGTTAGGCCCTGCGCTGTTGTGGCTTCTAGTGCCAAGGTTCCTTGATGTCAAGCGCAGGCGATGTTTCAGCGGCTCATATAAATTGAAACCGATATTGGTATTTGCACGTTAGGGTAGACGCTCAAACAGGAGTAGAGCCGATAATGACCCTATTCTCGCGTCCAACGCGTTTTCATCTATTCATCCTTTTATCTCTTGCAGCATCTATTTCAAGCTTGACATTGGTGAGTTCCACCAGCGATGCGGATGCGCGATCCCGGCGCAACCACCAAACCAGAATCGCGAAGCCTGCCTTGCCTACTATTCCCCCGCTTCCGCTGGATAATCCGCGAGCAACCGTCGCGCCGGAGCAAAAGGCTGAAACGCCCGTACCGGACCAAAAACCGGCGATGGAAGCTGAACCTGCAGCAAAACCTGATGAAAAGCCAATTGTTGCGCCCAAGGCGGAGCAACAAGGTCCTAAGCCGGATCAAACAGAAGACAACAAAAAGCCGGACGAAGCCACTGAAACAAATGACGCCGCAACTTCACCGGATCGGATTTACCAAAATGCGTGCCCCGCAATCATGAATGGCGATATCCAAGGCGAATTGATACCTCCCCTTTCGGAAGGGGTTTGCGGCGAGCGTTCGCCATTGAAGGTGACGGCGATTGGCAAAGACAATCCCGTGAAATTTGCCGCGCCGATCATAACGAATTGCGCAATGGCTGGATCGTTGGCCAATTGGGTTGTCGAAATTCAAAAAGAGGCACAGAAAAACTTCGGTGCCGAGATAGAAAGCATTGCGACCGGTTCCGACTATCAGTGCCGAAAGGTCAATAATGGTCATAAGGGACGCGTTTCAGAGCATGCCTTTGCCAATGCGCTGGACATTATCTCGTTCAAGTTCAAGAACGGAAAAACGACAGAACTCGGATCAGGCTGGAAAGGCAAACCGGAAGAGCAGGCGTTCTGGTCATCACTGCACAAGCTTAGCTGCGAGCGATTCATGACGGTTATCGGCCCGGACGGGGACGCCGCACATCAGGGTAACCTGCATCTTGATCAAGGGTGCCACGGAAAGAGCTGCGAGGCGCGCATCTGCCAGTAATGCGCGCTCGCAGGGATCAATGCTTGGTTTTCTTCTTGGGCAGATCCTTGCGATCAGTTTCAGCGAACTCCTCGAGCTGTTTCTCGCTCATGGACTCATACATGCCCTTTGATGCGCCTTTGAGCTCGCTCTTCTTGGTGTCGCCTCGTTTTGCTGAAAGCGCTGCACCTGCTGCTTTCTGTTGAGCCTGAGATTTTGCCGGCATTTTCGTTCTCCCTTTAAACATTCCTTGAGGTGGAGAAACGCAATGCACTTGGGAGGGTTCCGTTATTCTGACTTTGCCGCATCAAACTCAGCGCGCGCCTTTCGCAGGTGATCGCGATTGGTCACCGCCCATTCACCCAAGGCTCCCACTGGCACCGCTATTGAATGTCCAATATCCGTGAGTGCGTAAGTGACTTCCGGAGGAGATGTCGGCTTTACGGTGCGCAACACAAGTCCGTCGCGTTCCAGCGAACGCAGGGTCACGGTCAGCATACGTTGCGAAATGCCTTGGATCATACGTCGCAATACATTGAAGCGCCGTGGTCCGGACTGCAGATTGATGATCGTCAAAAGACTCCAGGAATCACCGACAAGATCAAGCACCTCCCGCATCGGGCATAAACCACCCTCTTCGGGCTTCATAGCGGGCATTGATTCGAGCAAGGGGACGTTTCGACTGGTATTTGCGTGTATCGTCATAGCTTCATCACCAAATTTGGATATCACCCGGGCGGTTACCTAGGGGTGCCTTAAAACGGAAAAAGTGCGTTCTTTTCAGACCCACGCATCTAGCATAGATAGTTATTGTTAGTAACCAGAAAACGATGCGTACCTGCATCAAGGAGCATATGATGAAAATTGCATTGATCGGTGCCACCGGTTTTGTCGGCCAGGAAATTTTGAAAGAGGCTATTTCTCGCGGAGACAGCGTTACTGCTTTGGTGCGCAATCCCGCAAAGGTTGAAAAATTGGATGGCGTGACCGCCATCGAGGCGGATGCCTTGGATACAGCAGCTTTATCGGAGAAGCTCAAAGGGCATGACATCGTGGTTTCTGCCTATAATCCAGGCTGGACAGATCCAAACATTCAGGCTGTCCACATCAAAGCCAGCAAATCAATTACCCAAGCGACCAAATCGGCAGGCATAAAACGTCTGATCGTTATTGGCGGCGCAGGAAGCCTGTATGCTGAGGACGGCACACAATTCGTAGACGGCGAACATTTTCCCGCGGAGTATAAGGAAGGTGCACTTGGCGCACGTCAGGCACTGAATGATCTTCGCACTGAAACCGAACTTGACTGGAGCTTCGTTTCACCCCCGTTCCATCTCGTACCTGGTCCTCGCACCGGAAAATACCGTCTGGGTAAGGAAAACCCGGTTTTTGACGCTGAAGGTAAAAGTGCAATCAGCGCAAGCGATCTTGCAGTTGCGATTGTCGATGAAGTTCATAGTCCAAAGCACAAGCAGCAACGTTTTACCGCGGCTTACTAATTTTTTAGCTGCCCCACTTCACCTTGGGGCAGCTAAAAATCTTCGGGTTCAGGAATACGCCCGAATGCAATTTTAGAACCTATATAATCACCGGGGCCCTGAGTGGATCCCAGGCTGAGTGCTTTCGACCCGTGGCGGACACGAATCTTGTCTATCAAATCAGAAACGCTTTCCCACTGAGCCCGTTGTTTCACGCTCTCGCCCGTATCGAACAAATCGTGAGTGCCTTCTTGTTCGGCCGAAAGGTCGTGAAGAACGACAGTGACCGAGCTTATATTTCGCATTTCCCCTGCCTCAACCATTTTTTGGTGCAGATTGTTAAGGCAATCCAAAAAACTGCGATCATCACGCGCGGGTCGAAATTGTCCCTCCAGCGTCACGCGGTTATCGCGTCTGACGCCAACCGTATAGCTCATTGCTGCCGCTCGATAATGGGAACGACGCAAACGCCGCGCAGCGCTCAACGTCAGCAGCCGTGCGCATTGCAGTACCTTTTCAGGCGCCCTCCAATCGGCAGGCAAGTTGCGACCATGTCCGAACATGCGTTTTACGGTCTCCGGCTTTTTCAATCGCATAACCGTGCAGCGCTGAAACAAACCGCTCACCTTCAACGCTGTTCCAGATAGCCCGAGCGTGCTTGGGGGCAAGGCTCCACAAACCTTTGATGTCAATGATCCCGGCTTGGTCCAACCTCGCCTCCATACCCTTGGAAATACCAGGCAGGTCGCGCAATTCCAGATCAAACAGCCTGCCTGGCAGGTCTTCGTGATCAAGCAAGACAAATCCATCCGGCTTGTCCATCTCCGCTGCAATCTTTGCCAAAAGCTCGTTGAGAGAGATGCCTATCGAGCAGGTAAGAACTGGCCCAATTTCATCGCGCAGCACGCGTTTTATTCTCACTGCAAGAGCTTGCGCTTGGCGTGCCTCGGACTCCAGCAAATGGCAGGCGACCTCATCAATTGAACGCACCGCAGCAATTGGAACACATCTTTCGATTGTTTCCAGAATGCGGTTATGCAGCTTTACATAGACATCCGGTCTCGCTGACACAAACACGATATCTGGGCATTTCTCGCGTGCTTCCCGCACCGATGTACCCGTCTTGATGCCATAGGGTTTGGCTTGGCGACTAGCAGCAATAACACTTGTGTGCGGGGAGTCTAGCGGCACTACGGCGACGGGCCTGTCCCGCAGCGCAGAATTCAACTGTTGTTCAGCGCTGGCAAAAAAGCTGTCAAAATCCAGATAAAGCTTCTCAGCATGTGTCGGCTTGCGCATTTTCAATGTTCCCACATGAGAACAAAAACAGAACATAGCTACCCTGCAAATGCAAGCACAATATTGACTCAGACAGCCTTTGCCGCATCAAGAATGCGAAATTGTGTCGTCGTTGAGCCGTTCCAATGATTAAGAGCCAGATTGCCTGCGACATGCACAGATTGACCTAATTGCCTGAAAAGGAAGTCGCCGAGGTCACTTCCCACCGCACGAAAGGCAATTGCATTGATACGCTTACCGTCTGCACCAGCAAGCGTCACCTTGATGTGGTTGATGCCGACTGACCGAGCGTCAATCAGCCTGTGGTGGGGAAGGACAAGAACCGGTTGAGGATGACCCGACCCAAACGGACCAGCTTTTTCCATCGTTTCGTAAAGGGGAACGGTCGCACCTGCAGCGCTCAAAGCTCCGTCAATTGCCAGTGAGGCATTTCCACGCAATTGTCCCACCATCTCTGCGGATTGCTCTTCGAAAAATGCGCGCAAAGCACCCATTTTCCCACGTTCAACGGTAATTCCGGCAGCCATTGCATGGCCGCCACCCTTAACCAACAGGCCCTGCTCTACCGCGCCTCTGACAAGCTTCCCCAAATCAAAGCCGTTAATAGACCTCCCGGAGCCGCTGCCGGTTCCGTTTGCATTGAACGCGATGGCAAAAGCAGGCCGACGTGCTCGCTCCTTTAATCGCGCGGCGATCAACCCGACGATACCGGGATGCCAGTCGTCATTGGCTGTAATGAGAATAGCCGGACCAGATGAGGAGGAAAGCTCGGCCATAGCCTCGGCTTCCGCCTGTTCAAGCATGATCGTTTCCATCGCCTGACGCTCTTGATTAAGCCGATCAAGCTCCTGCGCAATGCGCATGGCTTCATCCGGGTCGTCGAGTGTTAAAAGCCGCGCGCCGAGACCCGCATCGCCGATCCGCCCACCGGCATTGATTCGCGGACCGATCAGATAAGCGAAGTGAAACGCATTAAGCGGCTCTCCAATCCGCGAGACGCGCGCCAATGCCGCAAGTCCGACATTCTGCTGGGTGCGCGCGACAAGAAGCCCCTTCACCACAAAAGCACGGTTCAATTCTTTTAATGGGACAACGTCGCAGATCGTGGCCAAAGCAACGAGATCGAGTAAAGACAGCAGATCTGGTGGATTGGTATTAAGTTTTACCCCCTGCTCCCGCAGGATTCGCGAGGTTTGCACCAACGTCAGAAAAACTACGCCCGCAGCGCAGAGATGTCCCTGGCCGGACAAATCGTCCTCACGGTTGGGATTAACGATAGCGAGTGCGGCCTCAGGCAGATTACCACCCACTTGATGGTGATCCAGAACGACAACGTCGGCACCAGCGGCTTTAGCCGCATCAATTGCGGCGGCACTATTTGTTCCGCAATCAACTGTAACTATCAGCGAGGCTTGTTTTGCCAATTCCTGCATAGCAGCGGGGTTTGGGCCATAGCCCTCAAATATCCTGTCTGGAATGTAGATTTGATTTGCGATGCCATAATGGGCGAGAAAGCGCGATAGAATGGCTGAAGAACAAGCGCCATCAACGTCATAATCGCCGAAAATAGCAACTGTCTCACCAGAAATAATAGCTTTGGCGATGCGCGCTGCTGCCGGTGCCATATCCGTCAACGACGTCGGGTCTGGCATCAAACTTTTCAGAGTCGGCTCCATAAAAGCCGCCGCGTCATCCAAACCAACGCCCCTCCCAGCTAGGACGCGAGTGACGATATCGGGGAAGCCATGATTTTGCGCCATGGCCAGCGCAATATTTGCCTCGCGTTGGCCGAGTCGATCGACCCACTTCAGACCGGTTGCCGATTGTCCAACGCCGAGAAAAAGCCGTTCAGATGTCATCTGAGCGTTCAATCACTCGGCGGCCCGGAATGCAATGCCCCGAAAGTTCATTCTATTATTGGAACTTGCTCATATCCTGATGCTTCGCCTTGATTTCGCGAACTGTCTGAGAATGTGAGCGCATCACCACCGTGTGGGTCTGAATATAGTCGCGGGCGAACTTGACGCCGGAAAGCATATTGCCATCGGTCACGCCGGTTGCGGCAAAAAGCACGTCACCTTTGGCCATTTCTTCCATCGTATAGATTTTCTTGGGGTCGCTGATGCCCATTTTGGCTGCCCGGGCGATTTTGTCATCGCTGTTGAGTTGGAGCCGCCCTTGCATCTGCCCGCCAATGCAGCGAAGCGCCGCAGCAGCCAGAACGCCTTCAGGCGCGCCACCAATGCCAATATAAATATCAATGCCAGTTTCGTCGGGGTCAGTTGTATGGATAACGCCAGCGACATCACCATCGCCGATCAGACGAATGGAAGCGCCCGTGGCGCGGACTTCCTCAATCAAACGTGCATGACGTGGACGGTCCATAATGCAGGCTGTTATCTCACTGACGGGCACGCCCTTCGCTTTGGCAACTGCCATAATATTCTCAATGGCAGGCGCATCGAGATTGATGATTCCGGCTGGATAACCCGGTCCAACGGCAATCTTCTCCATGTACACATCCGGTGCATAGAGCAGGTTGCCTTTTTCGGCGATCGCGATAACTGCCAGGGAATTTGGCAAGTTCTTGGCGCAGATAGTCGTGCCTTCCAGTGGATCGAGCGCAATATCAACCTCAGGCCCACTGCGTGTTCCAACTTCCTCACCAATGTACAGCATTGGTGCTTCATCGCGCTCGCCTTCGCCGATAACAACAGTTCCCGCGATGGGCAGGCGATTCAATTCCTGACGCATTGCATCTACAGCAGCCTGATCGGCTGCCATTTCATCACCGCGCCCGCGCAGGCGAGCGGCGGCAACGGCTGCACGCTCGGTTACACGAACCAGCTCAAGGGTCAAAATACGATCGAGGCCTACATCAGTCTGGTCGGAAGTTTTCGGCATAGTTTTTCCTGCTTTTGTGGATATGGCCGCATTTCAAGATCAGCAATGCGGCTTTAGTAGCATCGCTATGCAAATCTTTTGTCAAAGTCGCAACCACGCGGCAAGGGCTTGAGCCGAAGAAAAGCCACTTGCCGAAAAAGCTAATCGATTAAACACACTATGCCGGTTTTTAACCCGCTCTTTCAATACGAATCATCTGGGGTTTATCGGTTGCGTGACCATCCTTGACGATTCCTTCGAGAGCTTTTTTAACCGCGGCTTCCGTCGTTTCGTGCGTTACCAGAATGACTGTCTTGGTCGCCTCTGCCTGGCTATTGGCACTTTGCCGCTGCACAATCGATTCAAGCGAAATATCATTATCTGCCATGCGCTTTGCGATCGCAGCGAACACACCTGCCCGGTCATGGACAGTCAGGCGAATAAAATACCCCCCCTCATGGGCACGCATTTTAGCACGCTTATAGGGTGCTAGCGCTTTCGCAGGTGTGCCAAAGACAGGGCCATGCTGAAAACCAGGTCGGCTTTTCGCGATATCAGCTAAATCGCCGATAACCGCAGATGCCGTTGCCGCTCCACCAGCCCCAGGGCCGGATAGCAACAGCTCACCCAGGAGATCCGTTTCGATAGCGACGGCGTTAGTAACGCCGTGGACCTGTGCGATAACCGATTCAACCGGCACCATCGTTGGATGCACACGCTGTTCAATGCCGCTTTCAGTCTTCAACGCAACGCCAAGCAACTTGATGCGATAACCAAGTTCGTCGGCAGCCTTGATATCTGCCAATGATATATTGCTGATACCTTCCAGATAAATGTCATCTGCTGCAATCTGCGTTCCAAACGCGAGGCTCGTCAGGATTGCGAGCTTGTGTGCTGTGTCATTTCCTTCGATGTCGAATGTCGGATCAGCTTCCGCATAGCCAAGGCATTGTGCATCGGCGAGACAGTCCTCAAAAGAGATACCCTCGTCCCACATCCTTGTAAGGATATAGTTGCAGGTGCCGTTCATGATGCCGTAAACGCGCGAAACCGTATTGCCCGTCAATGATTCGCGAAGCGCTTTAATGACTGGGATACCGCCTGCTACGGCAGCTTCAAAGTTTAACAGCACGCCTTTTTCTTCAGCGATCTTGGCGAGATAGACACCATGCTTTGCTAATAGCGCTTTGTTTGCAGTGACGACGTGCCGTCCCGATTTAAGGGCTGCTTCAACAGCTGCCCGAGCCGGCCCCTCGTCGCCGCCGATCAACTCGATAAAAACATCAATCTCATTCGATTTGGCCAGCTCAACCGGATCATCGAACCAAGTCGCCGCTGAGAAATCCACACCACGATCACGCTTGGCATCACGCGCTGATACTGCCGTGACGATAATCTGCTTCCCGCACTGACGGGTGAGCATTTCACCCTTGTCCCGCAAAATTTTCAGAACCGAGGCACCAACGGTACCCAATCCGGCGATTCCTACGCGCAGTGCTTCACTCATCGTTCACTTCCTTGGATTTTCATTAAAGCGGCGCCAGACAGCGCCGCTGATTCCGCTTCGGTCTACGCCAACTTAACGGCGCGCATTCAGCGGAATAACATTATGTAGTTTTTCGTCAGCTGTGCTGAGGAAACGCTTCAGATTACGGGCGGCCTGACGAATACGATGCTCGTTCTCCACCAGGGCGATGCGGATGTAATCATCCCCGTGTTCGCCAAAGCCGATACCAGGCGCGACGGCTACATCCGCATGCTCAATCAGAAGTTTGGAAAACTCCAACGAACCAAGGCTGCGGAACTTCTCCGGTATTGGTGCCCAAGCAAACATTGTCGCTGCAGGAGCTGGTATGGGCCAACCAGCGCGGCTGAAACTTTCCACCAGAACATCGCGGCGATGTTTGTAGATGGCGCGAACCTCAGCAATATCTGAGCCATCACCGTTCAGCGCAGCGGCGGCTGCGACCTGAATAGGGGTGAAAGCACCATAATCGAGATATGATTTGACCCGCGTCAGCGCTGAAATCAGCCGCTCATTACCAACCGCGAATCCCATACGCCAACCGGGCATGGAAAATGTCTTCGACATCGAAGTAAATTCAACGGCGACATCAATAGCGCCTGGAATCTGCAATACGGATGGCGGTGGCGCATCGTCAAAGTAAATTTCCGAATATGCCAAATCCGAAAGAATGATGATTTCGTTCTTCCGGGCAAAAGCTACCACGTCCTTGTAGAAATCAAGCGAAGCAACGTGAGCCGTAGGATTGGACGGATAGTTCAGGATCAATGCCAGCGGCTTTGGAATGGAATGGCGGATACCGCGTTCCAGAGCCGGGATGAAATGATCGTCCGGCATTGCAGGAATCGAGCGAATAACACCGCCGGACATGATGAAACCGAATGCATGGATTGGATAAGTGGGATCTGGGCAAAGAACGACATCACCGGGCGCAGTAATGGCTTGCGCCATATTTGCGAAACCTTCCTTCGAGCCGAGGGTCGCTACGATTTGCATGTCCGGATTAAGCTTTACTCCGAAACGGCGCTCATAATAGGCGGCCTGCGCGCGGCGCAAACCTGGAATACCCTTTGATGACGAATATCGATGCGTGCGCGGGTCCTGAACAGCCTCGCACAATTTGTCTACAACACTCTGAGGAGTTGGAAGATCGGGATTGCCCATACCAAGATCAACAATGTCCGCACCCGCGGCTCGCGCACTGGCCTTCAGGCGATTAACCTGCTCGAAAACATAAGGCGGGAGGCGGCGAACTTTATGAAATTCTTCCATATTTTTGGGTCCGGTTAAAAATAGCTGCAATGGGCGTGCGCTATACACCTAAACGGAACCACGGTCGAGAGATCATTGTGATGAGAGGGTATTGATAACACCAAACGAAAAACCAGACCACTGGACAGCGGTCTGGTTTTTTGAGCCCCGGATATCAGATAATCTCGCGCCTCATCTTTAATTTTTATTCAGCTGGTGCGCCCGGAACCAACTTTTCGGAAACTTTGCCGAACGTAGCAGAAATATTGCCACCCAATGTCGTTGCCGCACTGATGATGGCGACGGAGATCAAAGCTGCGATGAGACCGTACTCAATTGCAGTCGCGCCGGATTCATCCTTGAGGAAACGTGTGATGAGAGTTGTCATGTGCCTGTCCTGTTTGTCTGGTTTTAAAATATAATTGGTTTCGTTGAACCGTCGTGAACATAGGGTGACAGGAATTGAGCACGCATTAATGGAGATGGTTACCAAAAACTATCTGATTTTATTGCTTAATCGGCCTTTACCGCGCATGATTAAATCTAATTAAAATTCGCTGCTGAAATGGTTGCGCTTGGCAAATCCTCCGGCATCCATCGGATTCCGGAGGAATTATCAGGTCGGCCTGCATACGCCGGAACCAAGCGGGCTTTATTTCGTCGTATAGCCGCCATTTACGAGAATAGTCTGTCCGGTCATCCACCAGCCCTCCGACACCATGAAGCGGATATAGGGCACGATATCTTCAATGTCGGTGAGTCCTGTCTTGGAGAACTTTGAGAGCGCAGCAGCCGTTTTGTGATAAGCGACAGCATCTTCACCTTCAGCGGGATAGAAAAACGGCGTGTCCATTGGGCCTGGACCAATCGCCGTCACCGAAATGCCTCGCTCACCAAATTCCTTTGAGGCTGCCCGCGTGAAATGCTCCACGGGCGCCTTAGTCCCCGCATAGGCTGCGTAAAATGGCGTAAACGCTCCCAGCAGCGAAGTGACAAGCGTACAAATCTTTCCGTTATCGTTGAGATTTTTGCCTGCTTCCTTGAGGAAGAAAAAAGCGGTCTTGGCATTAACTGCGCTCATCTCGTCATATTCAGATTCTGAAATCTCTGCGATAGGCTTCTTCAACACCTTGCCCACGGTGTTAATAGCAATATCTGGACGTCCTATCGCATTGACCACATCATCGAAAAGCTTTTCCATGGCGCCTGCAGTCGTCAAGTCGGCTTGAAACGCCACCCCTGTCGAACCCGCAGCCTTGATTGCAGCCAAGGTTGCCTCCGCATCTGTCTTCGTCGCCAAGCTGTTATAGTGCACAGCGATTGATTTGGCTCCATGTGCAGCCAGATCGCGAGCGATCAACCCACCGAGGTTCTTTGCGCCACCTGCGATGATGATAGTTTTTCCTTTGATCCCGTGATCAGGCATGTGTCGGCTCCTTTTGGTGCGCTCACATCATGCGGGCGCTTTCAGGTAACCAGAATATAGGCTAGGTTTTCTGGATAAAGCTGGAGAATTGGACATCACCTGTCAGAATTTCCGTACAATGGGGCGACAGCAATTTGGATCGTATTGACCTCTTCCGTATCTTTTCTCGGGTCGTAGAATGCTCAAGCTTCACACGCGCGGCAGACACGCTCGGCGTTCCGCGATCTTCGGTTTCAGCGGCGATCGCAGAACTTGAGGGACGAGTCGGCGCCCGCCTCCTCCATAGGACCACGCGCAAGGTATCCCCTACTCAGGACGGCACTGTTTTCTATGATCGCTGTCAAAGGCTCATTTCCGACGTAGAAGACGCCGAAAACCTTTTCAAGCAAACAGCAGCTCAGCCGTCGGGAAAGCTCAGAATCGATGTGCCAGGTCGGATTGGGCGATTGATTATCGCGCCTGCACTTCCGGACTTTCTTGATCGATATCCACAAATCCACATTGATCTCGGTGTTACGGATCGCGCGGTCAATCTTGTAGAAGATAATATCGATTGTGTGCTCCGCGTTGGACCGCTTTCAGACTCAAGCTTGATAGGCCGGACCATCGGCGCATTGCCGCTGATAAATGTTGCAACCCCGGAATACCTGAAGCGGTTTGGCATTCCTGATTCTCCAGCCGAACTACATTCTCACTGGGCCGTAAATTACGCATCTCCGTCCTCCGGGCGTACGACGGAGTGGGAATGGACTGAAAATGGCGAGCAATTTGCTTTGCAAATGCCCAGCCGCGTCACCGTAAACAGCGCTGAGGCCTACATAGCCTGTTGTTTAGCAAGCCTCGGACTCATTCAGATACCAGCCTATGATGTCCGTGCCCATATTAACGCTGGTGATCTTGTCGAAGTTTTACCCGAATATCGAGCAGCTCCCATGCCCATGACCTTGCTCTATCCCCATCGCCAACACCTCTCGCGGCGATTAAAGGTTTTTGCGGATTGGCTTGAGGAGCTTCTAAAGCAAGACTGCTTGCGGCCCAGCTAAAATATATTGAGCACGAGCGGGAATCGACGCCGGCCACGCGATCAGCCATTTTTCAAATTGGTGTTTTAGAAGTCCGGGAAGTATCGAATGCGGCGGGGCCCGCCACTTTTCCAGTAGTCAAACAATATTTGATTTGTCTAAGGGAAAAGTGGCGCGAGTGACGGGGCTCGAACCCGCGACCTCCGGCGTGACAGGCCGGCACTCTAACCAACTGAGCTACACCCGCGCACTTTCGTACCGAACAATTTGTCCGGCGTGAGCGGTCGTTTAAGGGGTTCGCGGGAGAGTGTCAAGCGCAAGTAGCCATGAAAAATGCGATTGTGAAAAACTCTTCAAACAATTCATAAAAGTGCTACATCCCCTCTTGCCAATGTCGTTCGAAACGCCTAAACGCTCCGGAACACACCCTGTGAGGGGCGATTAGCTCAGTTGGTAGAGCGCTTCGTTTACACCGAAGATGTCGGGAGTTCGAGTCTCTCATCGCCCACCATTCCTTTCCAAGATAAGAAATGTTGCACACGGCCTACCGGCCTGATCGCATGTGTGTTCTGGCAGTATTCTGCCTTCTTGAAGCAATCATCTACCGGACAGTGCCCTTTAACCGGCGATGCGCACCCCTTATAGCGCTGGTCGGGTATTTTGTGTTGCGATCACCAGAATCATATCACTTCCACCCCTATGACCATCTTTAACGGAATGCGAAGCAAGACCGTCAGCAAGCATCAAGCTTAGAGAGGGGCTATGGAATCAAAATGGCCGGGTAATCGCTTACCCGGCCATCTTTGAACGTGTCAGATGCTAATGGGCGATCTGCGCAGCGGCGTCATCTTCGACAGCCGGAGTTGGAACATGGGCGGGTTCAGTCCACTCGATAGGTTCCGGCTGGCGAATCAAGGCGTGTTTGAGAACTTCATTGGCATGTGAGACAGGTATGATCTCAAGGCCATTCTTCACATTATCCGGAATCTCTGCCAGATCCTTGGCATTCTCCTCCGGAATCAGAACCGTCTTGATACCACCACGCAGAGCAGCCAACAGTTTCTCTTTCAGCCCACCGATAGGCAGCACCCTGCCCCGCAAGGTAATCTCACCAGTCATAGCGATATCTTTGCGAACCGGAATACCGGTCAATATCGACACAATGGCAGTCACCATCGCAATACCGGCCGACGGTCCATCCTTAGGCGTAGCACCTTCCGGCACATGCACGTGGATATCGCGGCGATCGAATAATGGTGGCTCAACTCCAAAATCAATGGCGCGCGAACGGACATAGGATGCCGCCGCCGAAATTGATTCCTTCATCACATCACGGAGATTACCTGTAACGGTCATGCGGCCCTTGCCGGGCATCATGACACCTTCAATGGTCAGCAATTCGCCGCCCACCTCAGTCCAGGCAAGCCCGGTAACGACACCAACCTGATCTTCACCGTCGATTTGGCCGAAGCGGAACTTCTCGACACCAAGATAATCATCAATGTTGGCTGCCGTCACCTTCACCGATTTCTTCTTGGACTTTAGAATTTCCGTAACCGCCTTACGAGCAAGCTTCATCAACTCGCGCTCAAGACTACGCACGCCCGCTTCCCGCGTATAGCTGCGGATAATGGCGCGGATAGCATCCTCAGAGACCGAGAACTCCTTAGGCTGCAACGCATGATCCCGAATTGCCTTGGGCAACAGGTGCCGTTTGGCGATTTCCAGCTTCTCATCTTCGGTGTAGCCGGCAATACGAATGATTTCCATACGATCCATCAAAGGACCCGGAATGTTCAACGTATTGGCGGTCGTCACAAACATCACGTTCGAGAGATCATATTCGACCTCAAGATAGTGATCCATGAAGGTTGAGTTCTGTTCCGGATCGAGCACCTCGAGCAATGCGGAAGACGGATCGCCGCGGAAATCCTGCCCCATCTTGTCGATTTCGTCGAGCAAGAACAGCGGGTTTGACTTCTTCGCCTTCTTCATCGACTGAATGACCTTGCCGGGCATAGAGCCGATATAAGTGCGGCGATGGCCGCGGATTTCGGCCTCGTCACGCACGCCGCCCAGTGACATACGGACATATTCGCGTCCAGTCGCCTTGGCGATCGAACGAGCCAGTGACGTCTTGCCGACGCCGGGAGGACCAACGAGGCAGAGGATAGGGCCCTTGATCTTGGTCGAACGTGCCTGCACCGCCAAATACTCGACAATTCGGTCCTTGACCTTGTCCAAACCATAATGTTCGGCATCCAGCACTTCATCGGCAAGGTTGAGATCGTTCTTGACCTTCGACTTTTTGCCCCACGGAATGGACAGCAACCAGTCGAGATAGTTGCGAACAACCGTCGCCTCAGCGGACATCGGGCTCATCTGACGCAGCTTCTTGAGCTCGGCATTGGCCTTTTCACGGGCCTCTTTCGAAAGCTTCGTCTTTTTGATGCGATCTTCCAGTTCAGCGGCCTCGTCACGGCCATCTTCGCCGTCACCGAGTTCCTTCTGAATGGCCTTCATCTGCTCGTTCAGATAGTATTCGCGCTGGGTCTTTTCCATCTGGCGCTTAACGCGCGAGCGGATACGCTTTTCCACCTGAAGAACCGAAATTTCGGATTCCATGAACGACATCGCCTTTTCCAGCCGTGCACGCACGGACAGAATGGACAGCATATCCTGCTTCTCAGGAATCTTGATTGCCAGATGCGATGCAACGGTATCCGCCAGCTTCGAGTAGTCCTCGATCTGACCCGCAGCACCAACAACTTCAGGCGAAATCTTCTTATTGAGCTTTACGTAATTCTCAAAATCCGACACCACCGAGCGGGCAAGCGCCTCGACCTCAACCGGATCTTCCTCCGGTTCAGCCAGCGTTGTTGCATTGGCTTCGTGATAGTCGGTACGATCGTTGAAACTCGTAATTTCAGCGCGCGCAATGCCTTCGACAAGTACTTTCACCGTTCCGTCTGGCAATTTCAGCAATTGCAAGACGTTAGCGATTGTGCCCACCGTGTAGATTGCGTCGGCTTGGGGATCGTCATCCGCTGCGTTTTTTTGTGTGGCAAGCAGTATCTGCTTGTCGACGCCCATTACTTCCTCAAGGGCGCGAATTGACTTTTCGCGTCCAACGAAGAGCGGGACGATCATGTGAGGGAAGACAACGATATCGCGCAACGGCAAAACGGCATAAAGCCCGTTCTCGCCACCCGCCGGAGTCTTCTTGCTTGCAACCGTCATTTCAATGTCCTTTCTCAGACCATTCGGTCAGATCACCGCGTCCGGGCACCCTTTTGGTTGCATGAGTTTCCGAAAATGGATGGGAGAAAACTCCAATCCCGGAGCCATGCTAGAGCGGCGTACTACCAGTTATGCGGCTTACCTATTACTTGGAGTGGCAACCCTCCTGTTTCAAGTCACCGGGCTCCAAGCGTCTTCACAGAATCGTAATCTATCCTGCGCTCCGGATGGGTGGAGCGCAATCTTTTGCGACGCCGTACACAGCTTTGAAAACAGAAAAGCTCCGCACAACGCGGAGCTCCTCGTTATTTTGCGCTATTTCCGAAGGATTACGCGGAAACATTGCCTTTTTCTTCCTTGCGTTCAGCATAGATATAGAGCGGACGTGAATTGCCCTCTACCACATCGCCCGAGATGACGACTTCCTGAACGCCATCCAACGTCGGCAGTTCGTACATCGTATCAAGCAGGATTTTCTCCATGATCGAGCGCAAGCCGCGAGCACCGGTCTTGCGGGCGATCGCGCGCTTTGCAATTGCCTTCAATGCATCCTCATGGAAGGTCAGCTCGACATTCTCCATGTCGAACAGACGCTGATATTGCTTTACCAAGGCGTTCTTTGGTTCGGACAAAATCTGCACCAGAGCGACCTCGTCGAGATCCTCCAACGTTGCGATAACAGGCAGACGACCAACAAATTCGGGGATAAGACCAAATTTCAGCAGATCTTCCGGCTCAAGTTCGCGGAAGATTGCGCCAACACGGCGATCATCCGGTGCCTTGACTGCCGCGCTGAAACCAATCGACGTCTTTTCACCACGAGCGGAAATGATCTTGTCGAGCCCGGCAAATGCACCACCACAGATGAAGAGGATGTTCGTCGTATCCACCTGCAGGAACTCCTGCTGGGGATGTTTGCGACCACCCTGCGGCGGCACGGAAGCGACAGTGCCTTCCATGATCTTCAACAAAGCTTGTTGAACACCCTCACCCGATACGTCGCGCGTGATCGAAGGATTGTCCGACTTGCGGCTGATCTTGTCGACTTCATCAATGTAAACAATACCGCGCTGCGCCCGTTCGACATTGTAGTCGGCGGACTGAAGCAGCTTCAGGATAATGTTCTCAACATCTTCACCGACATAGCCGGCTTCTGTCAGCGTCGTCGCGTCTGCCATCGTAAACGGCACGTCAATGATGCGGGCGAGCGATTGCGCCAGATAGGTTTTGCCGCAACCAGTTGGACCAACCAAAAGAATGTTGGACTTCGCCAATTCGACTTCATTGTTTTTCGATGCGTGGGCCAACCGCTTGTAGTGGTTATGGACCGCGACAGATAGAACACGCTTGGCATGGTTCTGGCCAATGACATAATCATCCAGAACAGCCATGATTTCCTGCGGCGTCGGGACGCCTTCACGAGATTTCACCATCGAGGATTTGTTTTCCTCGCGGATGATGTCCATGCACAATTCGACGCATTCATCACAGATGAAAACAGTCGGGCCCGCAATCAACTTGCGAACTTCGTGCTGGCTCTTCCCGCAAAACGAGCAATAAAGCGTATTCTTTGAATCGCCGCCGCCGTTGCTGACTTTGCTCATTGCAGTTTCCTTTCAGTATCGGCCCCTCCTCTTGCGGGGGCCGCCACTTCCCTTAGTTGGAAGTGATTCGATCAATTATTGGTAGAATAAGCTCTGCAAACTCACCAATAACTTAACGTAGCGTCTGCTCGTCTCTATGCAAGCCGCTTATGTGGCAGAAAGTCCCCACATGGGTCAAAAAAAGTTCATTTTCGACCCATGCGGGCAATTTAGCCGGTTACTTTGCGTCGCCTTCGACCGCAGCGCGCGATTCAAACATCTTGTCGACCAATCCGAAATCAAGTGATTCCTGTGCCGTCATAAAGTGATCGCGGTCCAGAGTACGCTCGATTGTCTCGTAATCCTGGCCTGTATGTTTAACATAAATCTCGTTGAGGCGGCGCTTCATCTTGATGATATCCTGCGCGTGACGCTCAATATCGGAAGCCTGCCCCTGGAAGCCACCCGATGGCTGATGAAGCATGATGCGGGCATTTGGGAGGACGAAACGCATATCTTTTTCGCCAGCAGTCAGCAGCAGCGAACCCATGGATGCGGCCTGACCGAAACAAAGGGTTGATACGGCAGGACGAATGAACTGCATCGTATCGTAAATCGCCATGCCCGATGTTACCACACCGCCAGGCGAGTTGATGTACAGGTTAATTTCTTTCTTCGGATTTTCCGACTCAAGGAACAGCAACTGCGCGCAGATCAGCGTCGCCATTCCATCTTCGATTGGTCCGGTAATGAAAATAATGCGTTCTTTCAGCAGGCGCGAAAATATATCATAGGCCCGCTCGCCCCGATTGGTCTGCTCGACGACCATTGGAACAAGATTCATAGCTGTTTCGATTGGATCTCTCATCGGTGGGCCTCAGCTTTTAAGAGAATATGAGGCTGGAAGCGCCTCAGATTCGTGGAACAAGGATTCGTTACATAGGGTGTTGGCACCCGTTTCCGCAAGATGTTCGCGTCAGGATGCCGGTTCAATATGAAGGTGAATGGCCCGAGATTAATAAGTCTCTGCCCTCAGCCAACGCTTTAATAGCGGAACATCACCGTTTTCGACGGTTCGTGCGACACGGCGGCCAACGGCAGCGCCAAATTTATACCCATGGCCCGAACAGGCCGAGACGATGATGCATTTACCCATTTCTGTCGCAAAAAAACGTTCATCGGAGGTGAAAGTATAAGCGCAAGTCACAACATTCGTGACGCGATATTCGTTGATGCGCTTTAAAGGTGGAGCGAAAAGATCGCGGATGGTTTCGCCTTCCCCCTCGACCGGGACGCGATCAAGATCGGCACTGGGTGTTTTGCGCTTGTGGAGGCCGGAACCAAACTTCAAACCACCGCCACCGCTAGGCGGGAGAATATAGCCGTCTGTACGCCCACCCACATCAAGAACCACAGGTGACGCATCCCATGCGGCCTTCAAATCTGCCGGTGGATCGAGATAAACAACGGCAGTGCGATAGGTTGTCAAATCTTTAGTGATGTCCGGAAAAAGCTTTGTAACCCAAGCGCCGGCAGTCACGACGACCTTGTCCGCCGTCAACTTTGTGCCATCAGCAATGGTAACCGAACCATTTTCAGTATCGACGGCAATAACTTGGGTATTTTCAAGGACTTCTGCACCATTTTCGCGCAGCCAGCGCAGCGTATCGGTCGCAATTTTCTTACAATGCAAAGCACCACCTTCCGGCGAGAAGAACGCATATCGAAAGCTTCCTTCTTCAAGGTATGGATAGCGCTTTAGGGCTTCAACAGAATCATAAATTTCAAGGGGATAGCCACCATTCTCGAGGCCTTCCCGATATTCGTCCGCTTCGTCTCCAGCCTCGCGCGATACAGCGATAAAACCACGCGAATCCAGATGAACAGCACCAATGTCCGCCCAAAGTTCCCCCCATGCCTCATAAGCTTCGGAGATAGCATTGGCATATCCACCCGCAGCACCGTAGGCGCGTCTTATGATACGGTGATGATCGCCTGAAGCTGCCAGTGGATTGGGAATGGCTCCCTGTTCGATAAGCGTGACGGAATGCCCCGCCTTCGTCAACGACCAAGCTGAAGACAGGCCGCCAATACCAGCCCCAACAATAATGATTTTCATGATAAGACTCTGTTTTTACTGACCTTCTGCAAGGCTAACGAACATGTCATCATTCGTCAAAGTCTTATCACATATTCTTTTCTTGTGGTTTCGATCACTTCCCATGTTCCGCGAAAACCCGGACGCAACACGAAACTGTCACCAGCCTGAATATGACGCTCGTCTCCACCATCCTCGGTAATAATCGAGCGGCCCGAAAGGATGTGGCAATACTCCCATTCATCATAAGCAATGCGCCATTTACCGGGCGTTGCTTCCCAGATTCCGGCATAGATGCCGCCATCAGATTCGTCACAGTTCCAAGTCCGGAATTGCGGGTCTCCGGCAATAATGCGGTCTGGATTGGGTGCTCCATGTTCCGGATCAATATCGCCAAAGTCTATTTTCACTAGGTTTGTCATAGGCTTACACTTTCGCCAAGGCCTGATCGAGGTCAGCAATAATATCGGTGACGTTCTCAATGCCAATAGACAGGCGCACAACATCAGGGCCCGCACCGGCAGCAATCTTCTGCGCATCACCTAACTGACGGTGGGTGGTTGAAGCCGGATGAATAACCAGTGACTTGGTATCGCCGATATTTGCCAGATGGGAAAAAAGCTCAAGGTTTTCAACGAGCTTCACACCAGCATCATAGCCGCCCTTCAGACCGAATGTAAAAACAGCACCACCGCCGTGAGGGGAGTATTTCTTCTGAAGCGCATTATAGGGATCGTCCGGGAGACCAGCATAGCTGACCCAGCTGACTTTCGCGTGAGATTTCAACCACTTCGCAACTTCGAGCGTATTGTCCACATGACGCTGCATACGCAGCGGCAAGGTCTCGATACCGGTGGCAATCAGGAATGCATTGAAGGGCGAAAGAGCCGGGCCAAGATCGCGAAGACCAAGAACGCGCGCTGCAATGGCAAAGGCGAAATTGCCAAAAGTTTCGTGGAGAACAATGCCGTTATATTCCGAACGAGGCTCGGAAAGCAGCGGGTAATTACCGGATTTCGACCAGTCAAACGTGCCGCCATCGACAATGATCCCGCCCATGGAATTGCCATGGCCGCCCAGAAACTTCGTAGCAGAATGTATAACAATATCAGCACCATGCTCGATTGGCCGGATGAGATAGGGTGATGCCAAAGTGTTATCCACAATGAGCGGAATTCCATGCCTATGGGCAATTTCCGCAATGGCAGAGATATCAGAAATGATACCGCCGGGGTTGGCAATGCTCTCGATGAAAATGGCTCTGGTGCGTTCATCGATCTGCGCTTCAAAAGCCGTGGGATCAGTGCCGTCAGCCCAGCGAACACGCCAGTCAAAAGATTTGAACGACTGGCCGAATTGATTGATCGAACCGCCATAAAGCTTGTTGGAAGCGACAAAATTATCGCCAGGCTGCATCAACGTATGAAACACCAGAAGTTGCGCTGCATGACCCGATGCAACCGCCAATGCGGCCGTACCGCCTTCAAGCGCTGCAACACGTTCTTCCAGTACCGCATTGGTTGGATTGGTAATTCTCGTATAAATGTTGCCGAAAGCCTTGAGACCAAAAAGAGAAGCCGCATGGTCGGCATCGTCGAAGACGAACGCGGTCGTCTGGTAGATTGGAGTTGCCCGCGCCCCGGTCGCCGGGTCTGGCTGTGCTCCGGCGTGAACTGCCAATGTTTCAATTCCGGGTGCACGATTTGCCATATTCCAATTCCTCCAAAGCAAGTGATGGAGGCAAGCTAGGGGATAGTCGAGCCCCCGCCAAGGAAAGATTTTTCAATCGGCAAAGTTTGCCAGACTCAACCGGCCACAATTAAATTGCATCTCCGGATTTCAAATTTTGAGCAATTTTCGGCAGTTTTTGGGTAAGATTGCTGTGCTTTGCAGGAAATTAGCGTGGTTTCGTTGAAATGCGGTCCGAATATCGATGAATTTGATTCAAGCCACGGCTTACTTCAGACGGTTCAATCCGAAACTCTGAAAGCCTTTTCCAAGAATTGGCTTTTTGGAAGAAAGAACCCGCGAGTTCACTCCGCTCCATCCGATTTCGCCACAAAGACGCGCATATTCAATTTTCGGGCAGCGGTTCATGACCACCTGAATTCCCGCCCCCTCCGCTTTTCGCGCAGCATCGTCATTGCGTACCGTAAGTTGTGTCCAGATGACTTTCGGCAAAGGGTTGAGCGCCAGAACTTCATCGACAATGGCAGGGACAGCATCGGAAGCGCGAAACACATCGATCATATCGATGGGCTCCGGAATATCCGCCAAACGTGCATAAGTCAGTTGCCCGAGAATGTTTTTCCCGGCTTGTCCCGGATTGACGGGGATAACCTGATAGCCTTTTGCAAGGAGATATTTCATCACAAAGAAACTCGGCCTCACCTCATTGGCCGAAGCGCCAACCATGGCGATAATTTTAACAGACGAGAGAATGCCGCGAATATAATCGTCGGGGTAGTGGTCGTGATCCATGCCGCTCACTCAATTTTAAAGGCGTGTTTTAAAATTGAGTATAGTTGGCGGCCAGACGCTTCATCAAGCTGGATCGTTTGGCTTAACTTTCCTTTGTCTTGACGCGACGAACGCCCAAAAGTTGATATCTGTAATAATCGCCTATCGTCAAAATCATGCACAAAATACTTTGCTTCAATAGCGTCGTGCAATTGAAACCTTGTCATATGGCCTTCTTCAAAATTGATAATCTTCGCCATTACTCGCCCGTCCATTCAGGTTTGCGTTTTTCCATAAAGGCACCGATGCCCTCTTCGGCATCCCGGGCCAGCATATTTTCAACCATAACCTGCGCCGTGTAATCATAGGCGCTGGCAAGGTCCATTTCTGCCTGTTTGTAGAATGCTTCCTTGCCGATTTTCAGTACCAAAGGTGATTTGGCTGCAATGGCTTGAGCATATTTCCTGACAATCTGATTCAGATACTCCTGTGGCACAACCCGGTTTACCAGTCCAAACTCGCGCGCAGTTGAAGCATCAATGGTTTCGCCGGTCAGCAGCATTTCCATAGCCTGTTTGCGCGATACATTGCGCGACAGCGCGACCATCGGCGTCGAGCAAAAAAGACCGATATTTACGCCCGGCGTACAGAAGGTGGATTTGTCTGAACAAACTGCCAGATCGCAAGAGGCAACCAGTTGACATCCGGCGGCAGTTGCAAGCCCGTCAACGCCAGCAATCACAGGTTTTGGATGGCTGACGATAGCCTGCATCAATTCCGCGCATAAGCGCATGGTTTGTTCGAAAAAGGCACGGCCACGATCTTCGTCGGAGCGATGGCTCGACAATTCCTTGAGGTCGTGGCCTGCCGAAAACAATTTCAGCGATGAATCGATAATGATAACGCGAACTGCCTTGTCTTCTCTTGCCGATCGAAGGTGTTCCAATAGCAATTGCATCATCGCAATCGACAAAGCGTTGGCCGGAGCGTTTTGCAATGTCAGACGCAATATGCCGTCCAACAGCTCGTGACCGACAATAGGGCTAACCTGCCCTTCCTTGCGGATGGCGTGAACTTCTCCCATGGCATTCCTCGTACTTATGTGGCCTCGTTGCTTATTGCTGCCGTACCCACTGATTATAGAATGGCTTCAATGAGCGCAAATGACGCTCTACGATTACGATATTTTCCAGCGACGGTCTGGCATTTTGAATCTGGGCCAGACCGCTTTTCAAGCCGTTGATTGCTTCTGCTTTTTGCTCGGGCGAGAGAGCAACCATTGTGGGAACCGAGGCGATGGCTTTTTCCACTTCCTGTTGGGGTTGTGGATGGGTGGCCCAATGATAGGTGACCATGATCGTGTTGTTTGTATCGAGCCAATCGGCATAGCTGGCAAAGCCGAATTCCCGCGCCTTCGCGTCAAGTATAGCGGTCCGGACGGATGCTTCATCGTCCTCATCAAGTTCGCGCTGTGCGGCGGCGACTGGCGCATAGCCATAAAGGAAACGCGTCACGATCTCTTCATTCAAAGCCACGGCCCGATCCGGCATTTGGTAGCGTTCTATAACAGGCGCCAAGGGCGGCGCGGGCCGCGTGGCGAAAAAACCCGCATACCCAACGGTGAGCAAAACAGAGGTGACAACTATTCCTGGCGGTTTCATAAAACGGCCCCATCCTTGTAAAGACCAAGCAGCGTCAATAGTAACAGTCTAAGTGTAAACAAAACAGCAAGGGAACAGCGATAATGGCTGCATTAATGAGCGCAAAAGCCCTGACAGCGTTTCTTGAAGAGGAGTTTCCGCAGGTTAACGCAGACGGCATTGCTTACACTGTTGTTGATGCCGGCGCTGGCTATGCTGTGATGCGTCTGGAGCCGACTGTGAAACATTTGCGCCCCGGAGGCACGGTGTCAGGGCCAACCCTGTTCGCATTGGCGGACATTACCGCCTATATGGCCATTCTTGCTCAAATCGGCCCTGTCGCGCTGGCTGTTACAACCAATCTGAACATCAATTTCCTGCGCAAGCCTGAAATTGGTCCCCTGGAGGCAAGAGCTACGCTTTTAAAACTTGGCAAGCGTCTTGCCGTGGTGGACATTGCCATTACCAGCGGGGCCAGCAGCGAACTGGTTGCCCATGCAACAGCAACCTATTCCATCCCGCCAAGAAGCTGATATTCGCCGCAAAGCAGATTGCATTTCTTCTCTGCGTGCTTCGACAAGCTCAGCATGAGTGGGGGTAATGATTGCATTACCTCCACGCAACGGAATAACATCTCCATGCGATCAATCCACGTCCCTCATGCTGAGCTTGTCGAAGCACGCAAAGCGTTCATGCCAACGTATAAGCGTCAGGCATTGCCGATCAAAATGCCTGTCGCCAGCACCAATCCGCCACCAAGCACAACCTGTATGGCAGCGCGGAAGAAGGGCGTTTCCATATATTTGTGCTGGATGAATGCAATCGCCCAAAGCTCGACAAAAACCACCAGCGCGGCAATTGTTGTTGCGGTCCAAAAATTGGTGATCAGATAGGGTAAGGCGTGGCCGAGCCCGCCGATTGTTGTCATCAGACCATTGGCAAGGCCCCGCTTGAGCGGTGACCCGCGTCCGGACAGCTTGCCATCATCATGCGCAGCCTCGGTAAAGCCCATGGAAATACCCGCACCAAGCGATGCGGACAGGCCGACGAGAAAAGTTTGCCAAGTGTCCTGCGTTGCAAAGGCGGCTGCGAAAATTGGCGCGAGCGTGGAAACGGAACCATCCATAAGACCCGCCAGGCCAGGCTGGATATAGGTTAACAGAAACTGGCGGCGCTCCGTCTGCTTCTCTTCCTGCTGCACATCGTACGGCGTATGTTGCACGCCAAGGCGATGCGCCAACGATTCATGGACTTTTTCGGCGACGGCTAGATCACCAAGCAGCTTGCGGGTTGAAGCATCGCTAACGAGTTTTACCGACTCCATATAGAAGCGATAGGCCTGCTCCTCCATTTTTTCCGCCATCTCACGGACCTTATCGATTCCGAGTGGGCGCAGGAGCCAGTCAGGTTTACGCTCGATATAGCCCCGCACATGTTCGCGGCGGATCAAAGGAATGCGGTTGCCGAACCGCTGAACGTGAAGATCAATCAGCGCCTGGCGATGGCTGTTCTCCTCCTCCGCCATGTCTTCAAACACCTTGGCGCTTTGCGGAAAATCCTCCCGTAAACCATCCGCATAGGCGAGATAGATGCGCGCATCATCCTCTTCGGAGGAAATGGCGAGGGCTAAAATCTGCTGTTCCGACAAGGAAGCAAGGTCGTAACGGCGGTGACCAAAAAAACGGCTGAACATGGGATATTCCTAAATTAGAATAATTCTAAACTAGAGCGTTTGATCAAAAATTTCAAGGTAAGAGTTGGGTAGCCGTACAACCGCAGTGTGCCGATTAACTTGACCACAACCATCAATAAAATTGATAAACACTGTTGAAAAGGCCCGATAGACACGGTGTAGGCGCGGGAGTATGTTGCGCCCCATTCAATTGCCAGTGCCGGATTTCATCATGACACTTACAGGTTTTATCGCCTATTCGGGCGCACTCGCTATTGCCGCAGCCATTCCTGGACCGGGTGTAACTGCCCTTGTCGCCCGCGCGCTGGGCTCTGGCTTCCGCTCTTCCCTGTTCATGTCCATCGGGCTTGTCCTTGGTGATCTTACCTATCTTACCGCGGTCGTACTGGGCCTTGCAGTTGTGGCGCAAACGTTCGGTACGTTGTTCCTGATTATAAAATGGGCTGGTGTTGCCTACCTCACCTATCTGGCCTGGAAGCTGTGGACGACTGGCATTTCGACCGAGAGAATCGAAGCGAGTAAAAGCCGCAGCGGCAATATTTCAGCTATTCTAGCTGGACTGACGCTGACACTAGGCAATCCAAAAACCATGCTTTTCTACATCGCGCTGACACCGACGCTGGTTGATCTGAAATCCATTACTCTGGCTGACTATTCCATTCTCGCTGTCTTAACGGTGATTGTGCTGATGATTGTGCTCGTGCCCTATCTTGCGCTGGCCGCCAAGGCACGCGGTCTGCTCGCCTCTCCCCGCGCTCTCAAGCGTCTTAATCGTACCGCAGCCGCTTTTATGGCTGGCGCGGCATTGGCTATCGCTGGTCGCGCTGGCTGACTTGGATTCATATTCTAACAGGAATGGATTATTAGTTTAATTTTCCATTCCTCCCCGCCTTTGTGCACGTACCCGACTATGAATTTTCTGCCAAGAGCCATAAGATCGCGGCCAGAACAATTTCAATTCGGGAGAATATCATGAGCAGCGACACGCTACGCAAGCCGGGCCGTGGCCGTATCTACAACTCTATTGTCGATACTATTGGCGACACACCGCTTGTGCGTCTCGACAAATTCGCCAAGGAAAACGGCGTCGTTGCAAATCTTCTGGCTAAGCTTGAATTTTTCAATCCGATTTCCAGCGTCAAGGATCGTATCGGTGTTGCGCTGATCCAATCATTGGAAGATCAGGGCAAAGCTGTGCCGGGAAAGACGGTTTTTGTGGAACCGACATCCGGCAATACAGGCATTGCACTCGCCTTTGCCGCCGCCGCAAAGGGCTATCGCCTTATCCTTACCATGCCGGAAACCATGTCCGTCGAGCGCCGCAAGATGCTCAAGCTGCTTGGTGCCGAATTGGTGCTAACGGAAGGCGCAAAGGGCATGAAAGGCGCTATCGCCAAAGCCAATGAACTCGTTGAAACTACGCCGGGCGCAATCATTCCCGGCCAGTTCGACAATCCGGCCAATCCTGAAATTCATCGCAAGACGACAGCCGAGGAAATCTGGAACGATACGGACGGTGCGGTCGATATTCTCATTTCCGGCATCGGCACGGGCGGCACGATCACCGGCGTCGGTCAGGTGCTGAAGCAGCGTAAACCAAGTGTGCAGATCATTGCAGTCGAACCTAGAGATTCGCCCGTGCTTTCAGGCGGCAATCCCGGACCGCACAAGATTCAAGGAATCGGCGCCGGTTTTGCGCCGAGCGTGCTCGACACCCATATCTACGATGAGGTGGTCCAGGTTTCCAATGAGGATTCCTTTGCCAATGCAAGACTGGTCGCGCGTATTGAAGGCGTACCTGTTGGCATTTCCTCAGGCGCGGCGCTGACAGCAGCGATCGAGGTTGGCAAGCGCCCGGAAAACAAGGGCAAGAATATTGTTGTGATCATCCCCTCCTTTGCCGAACGCTATCTTTCAACAGCGCTATTTGACGGGCTGGATGGCTCATGAAAACCACCAATCGCTCCCTTCAAGGGAGAGATTGGCGAACTTTAAGGGTGCCGCTTTAACTACGACAGATTGGTGAAACGTTCGATAGGCGGTTGCTCACGATGCTCCGCTTGCCATAAATCGTAATCAGCCTGCACGCCAAGCCAGACCTTTGCCCTGCCAATACCTGCACGCTCCAAGCGTACAGCAAGGTCTGGGCTTATGGGCGCATGACCATGCATAATGCGGGACAGGGTTTCACGTGCAAACCCTAGCCTGCGCGCAAGCTCGGTCACCGATATGGCAAGCGCTGGTAAAACATCCTCCAGGAGGGTTTGACCGGGATGCGGGGGATTAAACTGTCCCATGTCGTTATTCCTCAATGATAATCCAGATAGTCGACGAGTTCGACATCATTTTCAATAAACCGGAAAATGATCCGCCAATTTCCACTAACGGAAATCGACCAAAAACCTTCCAGAGACCCTTGAAGCCGGTGAAATCTCCAGCCTGGAATAGAAAGATCCTCAGGTACGGAAGCGCGGTCGAGAAAGGCCAGTATTCGAGACAATCGCTTCACATGCGCAGCATTGATCCCCGGGCGGAACCCGTTTCAAAGAAAACCTCAAGTCCCTTATGGCGAAAACTTCTGATCATTCCTCGAATGTGATGTAATAGATCACATATCGCAACCAACGTCTGGTTGCGAGCTGCAAAAACAATGCGCCAAGATGTGGTAATATAATACCTTTCTTACAAGCTATTGATTTTGCTTATTTATTTATATTATATGTCGAAATTAACGACTTGACGCTCTCCATTTGAGCCTTTATTGAGACCCATGACTGCGGTGGGGCTTCCCGCCGTTTTTCATTGTTGTGCGGATTTCAACCATCCACACAACCCAAGCAACAAGAAAAGCCTTCTTTTATGAAGGATGATCTCAAGGACAACACAAATGGCTACCTTCACACAGAAGCCGGCAGATGTGACGAAAAAGTGGATCCTGATCGACGCGACGGATCTCGTCGTCGGCCGTCTCGCCACCATCGTCGCAAACATCCTGCGCGGCAAGCACAAAGCTACCTTTACCCCGCATGTTGACGATGGCGACAATGTCATCATCATCAATGCCGACAAGGTTGCCTTCACAGGCAAGAAGCTTTCGGACAAGATTTATTACTGGCACACCGGCCACCCAGGCGGCATCAAGGAACGTACAGCTGGTCAGCTGCTTTCCGGCCGTTTTCCTGAGCGTGTTGTCGAAAAGGCAGTTGAGCGCATGGTTCCACGTGGACCGCTCGGCCGTCGCCAGATGAAGAACCTGCGCGTTTATGCCGGTTCCAACCACCCACATGAAGCGCAGGCACCTGAAGTCCTCGACGTTGGCGCGCTGAATTCCAAGAACAAAAGGAGCGCATAAGAATGGCTGAGCTCAACTCGCTCGCAGAACTCGGTACAGCTGCTGCATCGACGCAGGCTGCTGCACCTGTTCATGTCCAGAAGCTCGATGCCAAGGGCCGTGCATATGCAACCGGCAAGCGTAAGGATGCGGTTGCCCGCGTCTGGATCAAGCCAGGTTCCGGCAAGATCGTTGTCAACGACAAGGAATATGGCGCATATTTCGCTCGTCCGGTCCTGCAGATGATCCTGCAGCAGCCAATCGTTGCTGCTAACCGCGCTGGCCAGTATGACATCATCGCTACCGTTGCCGGTGGTGGTCTTTCCGGTCAGGCCGGTGCTGTTCGTCACGGCATTTCCAAGGCCCTCACCTATTTCGAACCTGCACTGCGCGGCGTTCTGAAAAAGGGCGGCTTCCTTACACGCGACAGCCGCGTTGTAGAACGCAAAAAGTACGGCAAGGCGAAAGCCCGTCGTTCGTTCCAGTTCTCGAAGCGCTAATATCGCTTTATACGGACAGAACAGAAAGCGGGCCCTCGGGTCCGCTTTTTTGTTGCGCTGAGATATACTTGAGATAGCTTCGCCGCTGTGCGTGGTTCGACAAGCTCACCATGAGGAATCCGGGTTGCCTTCATCTGATGGGAACTCTTCGGGATATCCTACAAGATCGCCGGTTCAGGCGTCTCCCTTCCTCATGGTGAGCTTGTCGAACCACGTACAAAAGAAATGCCAGAACTCCCGGAGTTGGAAAACCAATGCCCTCGAAATCCATCGATCATGCCTTTACAGCTCGCACGCTGACCAGCGCAGCGACTGATCCCACACATGCGGGCGCGCTCTCATTCATGCGCAGGCGCTATACCAAGAATCTCAATGGGGCAGAGGCTGTTGTCTGGGGCATTCCATTTGATGCTGCGGTTTCCAATCGCCCTGGCGCAAGGTTTGGTCCGCAGGCAATCCGCCGGGCCTCGGCAATCTTTGACAATGACCCGCAATATCCCTTCCAGCGCGATCTGTTCGAAGATCTGGCCGTGATTGATTATGGCGATTGCCTGCTCGACTATGGCAATCATCAAAAGACACCGGCCACGATTGAGCGGGAAGCGGCCAAAATAATCAAATCCGGGGCGTTCCTGCTTTCGCTTGGCGGCGATCATTTCGTCACATGGCCGATCCTGAAGGCGCATGCGGCAAAACATGGACCGGTTGCTCTCGTGCAGTTCGACGCGCATCAGGACACTTGGTACGATGATGGCAAGCGTATTGATCATGGTTCATTTGTTGGCCGTGCGGCACGCGATGGTGTTATCGATCCTGCCCATTCGATTCAGGTCGGTATCCGTACCCATGCGCCGGATGATTGCGGACTGAAGATCGTTTATGGCTACGAGGTTGAGGAGCTTTCGGCGGCGGAAATTGCCCGGCAGATCATCGCCCGCACCGCCGGCAAGCCGGTCTACCTGACCTTTGACATTGATTGTCTTGATCCAGCCTTTGCACCGGGAACCGGAACGCCCGTCGCAGGCGGCCCGTCATCGGCAAAGATTCTGTCGGTTCTGCGCCATCTGACCGATCTTAATATTATCGGTGCGGATGTGGTGGAGGTCGCCCCCGCTTATGATCATGCGGATGTGACGGCAATCGCAGGTGCCACAATAGCGATGTATTATTTAGGTATATTGGCCGAACAGAAGGCCAACCGATCAAATCCAACCTGATGGCTATCTGATGCGATTTTCTGTGCTTCCGGTGCTCATGGACAAGAACGTCCACTGCGCTCCGGTTCTCGAAAATCACCCCAGCTAACTCATCAGTTTAGATTTGATTTTCGGCAACCTCCCACATTGAATCCGCTTTTCTCGCTAACTATCTGAATTCAAAGCTTCCAAGGGTATTTTGATGAAACCGAAAATATTTATCGACGGCGAACACGGCACCACAGGTTTGCAAATTCGCACCCGGCTTGCGGGGCGCGATGATCTAGAAGTCATCTCCATTCCTGAAGCCGAACGGCGTAACAAGGATTTGCGCGAGGAGTTTCTGAAGGCTGCGGATGTGGCGATTCTTTGCCTGCCGGATGAGGCTTCAAAGGAAGCCGTTGCTATTCTCGAAGGAAACAATTCCACCAAGATTATCGACACGGCGACAGCGCACCGCGTTCACCCTGACTGGGCCTATGGCTTTGCGGAACTCGACAATGCGCAGCGGGCAAAGATCGCCAAAGCGCGGCTTGTCGCCAATCCCGGCTGCTATCCCACCGGCGCGATTTCCCTGATCCGCCCATTGCGTGATGCTGGCATATTGCCTGCCGATTATCCAATCTCGGTCAATGCGGTTTCGGGCTATACGGGCGGTGGCAAGCAGATGATCGCGCAGATGGAAAACCCTGACGCGCCAGACCATATCGCGTCCAATCATTTCCTCTATGCAATGCCACTCAAGCACAAGCATGTTCCGGAACTGCAGCTGCATGGTCGCCTTGACCGCAAGCCGATCTTCAGCCCGAGCGTTGGCCGCTTTGCCCAAGGTATGATTGTTCAGGTGCCGATCTATACGAGCGATCTTAACGGCAATGCTTCGATGGCGGATATCCACGCTGCGCTGACCGCTCACTATAACGGCCAGAATATTGTTCAGGTCGTATCGCTTGAAACAAGCGCCACCCTGCCCCGTCTCGACCCTGAAGAACTGCGCGATACGGACATCATGAAGCTCTACGTGTTCGGCACGGAAGGCTCCGGACAGGTCAATCTCGTAGCCCTTTTGGACAATCTCGGCAAAGGCGCTTCGGGCGCGGCAGTGCAGAACCTTGATCTCATGTTGGGTCATGGCTGACAATCTTCTGCAAAGCCTGCCAGCCGAATGGTATCTTTCTGAACCCGAACTGTTCACAGAAACCCATACCAGCCGCATCATTATGGTGCGGTTGGAAAATGGTGAGCAGGCTGTGGTTAAGCAGTTGAATGCCACCGGCATGGAAAATGAGTTGCGTGGCGCGCACTATCTTGAATGGCATGATGGCCATGGGTGCGTGCGCGTACTCAAGCAACAAGACAATAATCTCCTGCTGGAATATGGCGGCTCGCGCACCCTGCTCGATCATCTGAATGAACATGGCGATTCATCGGCAACATTGATCTTCACTGATCTATTCCAGCGATTGCAGGAAACCTTTCGCAGCCAGAAACCGGTTTCACCGGATTTCGTGCCATTGCGGAAACAATTTTCCAGCCTTTTCAAGAAGGCAGAGAAGGACCGCAAGGCCGGTGAGCGAAGTATATTTGTAGACGTGGCCGCAATTGCAGACCGGTTGCTCGACAATCAACGTGATATTCAGCCGCTGCATGGTGACATACACCACGAGAACATTCTTTTTGGCAAACGTGGCTGGTTGGTTATCGACCCGCAGGCATTGCTGGGCGACCCCGCCTATGATGCCGCCAATATGTTTTACAATCCGGTGGAACGGACTGACCTGCGTACTGATCCGAAACGCGTGGCCACCATGGCGAAGATTTTCGAAGACGTGTTCAGGCGTGATCGCAAAGACTATCTGGAATTCGGCATGGCGCATGCATGCCTATCTGCTTCATGGCATGATGAAGACAAGAACCACGAAGAGCGTGATCGCAGCCTTGCCGTGGCGACGACTATCCGCGAGGTGCTCGCCTCAGCCGCCTGAACGTTTTACGAGTCTTGCCACCACGACGAATGTCATGACCCCCAGCATACCGATAATGGCGACGACAACGAGCGCTGCCGTCGGCCCGAAATGCTCAAGCAGAAATGCAAAAATGAAAGGCGCCACCGAAGAAACGATCAGGCGAGACGAGGTGATTTTGCCGAGAATTTCGCCATAGCCCTGATGACCGAACAACGCTAACGGCAATGTGCCCTGCACGATGCTGTTCAATCCCGATCCCATGCCAAACAGAATAGCGAACATGACCGCTCCGGCAATCAAAGGTATGGGTGCTGGCAGCAGCAACATCATGAATGCGAGTGGGATCATTACCGTGGAACCGATTGCGATGGTCATCGCAGAGAACCGGCCACCCATAAGCATATTGACGAGGCGGCTTGCAAATTGCGCCGGTCCAAACATCGTCCCGACGAAGACTGCGGAGGAAGCGCCTAGCCCAACCGCGCCGAGCACTGGTACAAAATGAATAAGCATTGATGAAAGCGAGAAGCTCGTCAGCGAAAAACCCATTGCCAAAAGAACAAGAGCAGTTTTGCGATCATCATATTGTAGCGAGCCGCCAGCCTCCATCGCATGGGGCGGTTGAGGCGAAGCATTGTGCGTCATCTTTGCCGAGCGCCGTGTCATTTGTGACAGCCAGAAGTGGATGGGGAAGCAGACTGCGACTTGCAAAACGGCGTAAAACAGGAAGATTTCGCGCCAGGTGAAGGTGTCCAAAAGTAATGTGGCAAGCGGCCAGAACAGTGTCGACGAGAAACCGCCCATCAACGTCAAATAGGTTATCCGGCGCGGCGCGAGCTGTGGGTCTACTTGTACCAGCACGGCAAAGGCAGTGTTATAAAGGATGAAAGGCGTGGCTATGCCTGTTGTGACCAAAGCGGCCGCAAACATCCACCAATTGGTTGAGACAGCGCAAAAAACAAGGGAGAGCGCCGCAGCCAGTGAGCCGAGGGTCATGACGCGCCCTGCCCCAAACCTGTCTGCCCAGCGACCGGACCATGGCGATACAATGCCGCCAATCAACAGCGTTCCGGAAAACGCCGCAAACAGCCATTCTCGGGTCTGAGCAAACTCCTGCCCTACAACCGGAGCCAGAATACTGAAACTATAGAAAAGCGTACCATAACCGATGATCTGCGTGATACCGAGGCCAACTACCGTAGCCAGCGACCGCCTCGCACTGATGATCATAATTTTAGTTTCCGATATGCATGCTTAACAGGATTAGCGTCAGGACCTGCAAACTAACTGAGTCTCTCACTGTAAGCAGTCAGTTTCCTTGTACAATCTTCGTTTCAAGCGGATATGCGCCTTTTGTTGCGCGCCAATGCGCCACAGCAAAGCCAAGCAGAACAATTGCAAAAAGCTGGTGAAGCAATCCGAGCCCGATCGGCACTTGCATAAGCAACGTGGTAATGCCGATTGCGGCCTGAGCAGCGACCAGCAGCGCGAAGAAAACTGCACGTCGGGCATGCGTTGTCTCAGGCGCCATGCGCGTGGTTGAGAAAGCATGCCAGATCGCCATGGCAAAGACGAAATAAGCAAAGATGCGATGGACGAATTGCACAGTCTTCGGGTTTTCAAAGAAATTGTGCCAAATCGGCTGAATAGGAAACATGTCGCCCGGGATGATTGAGCCATCCATTAGCGGCCAGGTATTGTAGGACAGCCCCGCATCAAGGCCAGCAACGAGGGCGCCAAGATAAATCTGAATGAATACAAGCACGACCAGCCAGCCGGAAAAGCGCTGAATGGGGCGATCTGCCGGTTTTTCAGTATAGACCGCCAAACCTCTTGCCACGTACATGACGGCTGCGAAAATAATGCAAGCCAAAGTCAAATGTGTAGCGAGACGGTATTGGCTGACATCGACCCGAACAGCCAGCCCTGAGGCGACCATCCACCAGCCTACGGCACCTTGCAGACCGCCTAGCGCCAAAATACCAATCATGGGCCATCTGAGGCGTCGCTCGAGTCGGCCCGTAAGCCAGAAGAAAGCCAGCGGCAGGGCAACAAGAAAACCAACGCCCCGAGCAAGGAACCTATGAGACCACTCCCACCAGAAAATCTGCTTGAACTCAAACAGGCTCATGCCTTTGTTCAATTGTTGATACTGTGGAATCTGCCTGTATTTATCAAACTCTTCCATCCACTGGTCATATCCAATAGGCGGAATAATACCGTGGATCGGCTTCCATTCGGTGATGGAGAGGCCCGAACCCGTCATACGAGTGGCACCACCCACAAACACGATGGTCGCCAGCACCACCAGCACCACATACAACCAGATACGGATATGCTGGCGATTTCTCGCTTCGCGATCCTGCACCAAGACAAGCGCGTCTTCGGACGTAATATGGGCGGCCATGCAAAAACTCCTTAGAGCCGGATAGGTGAAGCATCTTGCAGTGCATGACAAGCGGCGCTTACGCGACACGCCGTCGCGTTTGCAAGCCTCGCGTGGCTTTTTCGCTTTTCGAGTGAGGATTTAACAGATAGATCAACCTAACGCTCAATTGGATAGCAAAATGCCCGTAAGGCTGAAGAAACTCATCGGAACATTTTTCCTGGTCGCGCTGGTCTGCGTCTACGCCATTGTCGCGACAATTTTTGCTGTGGCTCTCCTTGGCAATGCCAGCCCGTGGATCCACCTGCTCTACTTCTTCGGCACAGGCATATTGTGGGTGGTCCCGGCGATGTTCATCATCAGCTGGATGGAGAAGGCGCCCAAGACCAAAATCTAGGCACTCAAGCCTGAATAATCCGCCTGCCCGCATTGGCGATAGGTGTGGTCGCACCACTCATCATGGTTTTCGCATAAACCAGCTTCTGGAAACGCCCATTGATCGAAATGCGCGGCAATATATGCATGTGAGCCCGATGTTCGGCGTGGATGGTGCCGTGACGGGTTGTCACTGCCGAAACAAAACCTTCCTGCGCCGCCAATGATGCCTCACGATCGCCCGCCGCTCTCACCGAGCCATAGGGATATGCGAAATGGTGCGGTCGTTTGCCCAATTTGTCTTCCAGCATATCTGCGGATTGCCGCATTTCGAAAGAAACCATCTCAGGTGTCAATCGCTTGAGATTGTAGTGATGAACGGAATGCGCGCCGATTGTGCATAGCGGATCGGTGGCGATCTGACGCAATTCCTTCCAGTTCATAACATCGCGATCGGCAGCGACACCGCAAATCATGTTCTGGGCGTCACACATTTCCCGCAAGACAGGCATTTGCTGGAGTTCGGTCAGTGTTTCGGTGAAATAGCGCATCAAGGCGTGAAATGTCGCGCGCTTCTGGAACATTGTTGCGCAACGCCATTCCTGGCCGTTCGGTGCCTTGATGAAGCTAGCCTTGGCGACGAGAAGTTCCAGCACCTCCCACCACAAAACAGCCGCGCCTTCTATAAGACCGGGCGTTGCATAAACCGCTGAAAGGCGCACGGTGTTTTTGAAAGACCGGATAGGCATGATGGAGATTATCACTATAGCCATCATCAAGCGTAACCGCCGCAAAACGGCGCCCACCCTTTGAGCCGGATGCAATGCGGGCGACAGCTTCATCCATGGAAACCAGCTCAATATCTTCCGATTTGAGGGATACCAGTATTGTGTCGAGAAAGGCCGGAGAGATTGAGAGCGAACGATTGACGCCGAGCGGACTTGTGCAGTCCGGCCGCACCCTGTGCAGCATGATGATTGAACCGAGACCGCCAAGACGCGCGCGCGACCGCGATGCAAAGCCGCTATGCCAAGCCAGCCTCATCACGGCCTTGCGTATTAAATCGGCCGCGTGGACCATTCCTTCACCAACTTTGATTTATTTAGAAGCAACAGGATAATTATTGCTCCAATAGAGCATAGTGAATGCTGATGATATATCGAATACCTTCGTCGTAAATCGTCTTTTCGTGGAACGCAAGAATGAACCATCGGCAGCTCGAAGCAAAAATACTGATCGATGGCCGTGATGTTGAGGCTGCCTGGTTTGAACTTGGTGCCGATTTCATCTCGGGAGCCTCGCAAACGCCGCGTTGGCTTGCGCTTTGGCAATCTCTGGTCAATCGCGATTGCCTTGTCGCGGCGCTTTATTGCGAGGAGCAACCTGTCCTTATCCTGCCGCTGGAAATCCGGCAAACCGGGCCGCTACGTATCGCGATATATGCTGGCGGCCCTCATGCGAATTGCAATTTTCCCGCCATTTTGCCGGGTCAAAACATTACGGCGGACGCGCTTCGTTTGCTCTTCGATGCCCTGCACCATGCGCGTCCCGATATCGACCTTGTATCGCTGACCCGTCAGATGGGCGAACTCGGCGGCTTTGCAAATCCCCTGATAAAAATTCCAAGCAGGGTTAACGCAAATATAAGCCTTGCCATCACGCTGGATGGAAATTTCGAGACGGTTCTCGCCAGGGGCAATGCGAAGCGCAAAAAGAAAAAGCACAGGCACGATATGCGTCGGTTCGAGGATGCAGGCGGCTTCAGCACCATAACCGCAACAATGCCGGAAGAGACCAATGCGATGCTCGATAATTATTTCGAGCATAAAGCAACGCGTTTGGCGCAGGCGGGGATTAAAAACACTTATGAACCAGCGGGCGTGAAGGACTTCTTCAAGCAGCTTTTTGCGGAGGAAGCCGCCGCATCCTCGCCGCGTTTTCAGTTGAAAGCCTTGAAGGTTGCCGGGCAATATCGTGCAGTCCTTGGAAAATCTTATGCTGCAGATCAGACCTTCATCGATTTCGTTGGAATTGCTGAAGACGAGCTGGTCAGCACGAGCCCGGGCGAGTTTCTGTTCTTTGAAGATATTGCCGCAAGCTGCCAGACCGATTTGCATATTTATAGTTTTGGCATAGGGGATGAACCCTATAAGCGCAGCTGGTGCGATATTGAGCTGCCAACCTATGATACCGATATCAGCCTGACGGCCAAAGGTAGGATTTTCCAGGCATGGCTTCAGGTTCGCCGCAAGCTGGTGCGCATGATGAAGCAGAATGAATTTGTCTGGGCAAAGGTGAAAAAACTGCGCTCCATGTTGCGCGGGGCGCGCCGAAGTTAAACCCGGCGCACGAGCCTGCCAGCTTCCAGCCACAACTCGCCAGGATGGAAGGGCGTCAGCAGATTGGGCTCAAGAAAGCGCGCGTCATAAACGGCTTTTGCAGTGGCAGTCACGTCCGGATCATCCGGGTTGACCACGCCGAGAATAAGCTCTGTGCCCTCAGCCAGCAAATGCTTCAGCTCGGAAACAGTAGACGGGCCGCTATCGACGACAACCAGATCATAGGCAGACTGCAAGGCGGTCAGAATCATTGGCAGACGCCAGACCGATTGCATAGCCTTTACCGGATCATGATTGCCGAGCGGAATAATTTCGGCCTGTGAGTAGTGATCGAGATGAATAACATCGCTGAAGTGTTTCTCAGAGACGAGCAGATCGGTGATGCCGGGTAAGCTACCATTATCCAGCATGGAACGCCCGATCTCCGGCGAACCGGTCATATCAACGAGAATCACGCGTACGCCCCTGTCCGCCAGTTCGCGCACCAGCAGGATCGTCAAGGCGGACGCTTCATCGCCCTCTGGAGAGACGATGACCGCCCTCGCCGCGCCACTTGCCATGATTCGATCAGCGACAATGGCGACACTGGTATGATCGGTTTCTACAGGCTGAAGCGTCTCCGGCATGATCGGCAGCGGAGCAGACTTGTATGATGCAGATTGAATCTCTTCTGTGGCCGGTGCAGCAGCCACTGCCGCTACAGGTGGGGTTGCGGGCTGATCGATGGGCCGCGCTGGCACTTGATAAGCGCCTGATACAGGACGCAAGGCCCGGCCACTGAACAGCGCGTGGAGAAGGGTCCCAATGCTCAAGATCAACAATGAAGCCACGAAGGCAGCGAGCGTCATCGGAACCTTTTTGGGGAAGTAAGGTTCGATTGGGCGATCGGCGCGAGAGAAAATGCGAGCATCAGCAGGCATGTAGCCCCGATCTGTGCGCGACGATGCCTCGCGGTAACGCGTAAGATAGGATTCAAGCAGTTGGCGCTGGGCTGTCGCTTCGCGTTCCAGCGCCCGCAACTCCACTTCTTCCTCACCGGCCCGCGATGACTGCGCCTTGAGCTGGTTCAGGTAACGATTCAGCTCTGCCTCACGCAAGCGCGCAGTTTCTGCTTCGTTTTCAAGGCTTGCCAGCACCTTGCGCGCTTCGAGGCGTATCTGATTGTTCAAATCGGCAAGCTGCGAGCGCAATGCCCTTATTCTGGGATGTCCGCTAAGCAGTGAAGCTGAAAGGTCAGCAATATCGTTGTTAAGCTGGACCTGGCGTTCACGCAGCCGCTGGATCAAAGGCGAAGCAATGACATCCGGCAGGGTTTCCGCCTGCGCGCCACTTTGCAATGCTGCCCGCACGCTTGCAGCGCGCGCTTCGCTTGCGGCCCTGTTGGCGCGAACGCGTGACAATTCACTGGAAAGTTCCGAAAGCTGCTGGGTCGCCAGCACCGCATTATTCTGCCCAATCAAGAGATCGGACGAACTGCGATAGGCCGCAACCTTGGCCTCCGCATCCTTGACCCGCTTGCTCAAGTCCGCGATCTCTGGCTGTAGCCAGCCCGTGGCATCCGTATTTATTTCGGACTTCGCCGCCTGCTGCATAGCCATGTATTCATCTGCGATGGCATTGGCGACCGAGGCAGACAAATCCGCATCTTTCGACGAAAATTGGACGACAATAACGCGGGACGCCTGAACACTGTAAACCAGCAGGCGGTCGCGCAGTGCCTGAAGAATATAGTCTGCACGCGTTTCATCGCTCAAATTACGGCCCAGCCCCACACTATCCAGAAGCTTGGACAACATTGAGGGTTCGGCGCTTGCGGTCAGCTCGGCATTTTTTGCCAGATCGAGCTTGGTGATGACGTTGCGCAAAACATCGGATGAACCGATCAATTCAACCTGGCTTTTGATCGCTTCCTGATCAACCACAGGACGATCATCAGTCTGCTGATTGGCCGGACGAGTGAATACGGATTCACGCGCTTCGATAAGGATACGTGTTTCAGCACGATATTTCGGCGAGACCATAGAGAGAGCGATGAAGGTCAGAACGGTGACAAGCAATGTACCAATGATGATGCGACGCTTGTTTTGCCATAGACTGGCAAACAGCGCCCCCATATCGATGTCTACATCAGTGCCCGTGGATTTGGCCTGAGCCATGCGATCACCCCATACCATATGCCTTAAGGGTAAAGACTTATGGTAACCACCAAGTTAAGACTTTTGCGACCAGAACAGCCTTCTCATATCGCGAGCTTTACCAGCCATTAACCCTAATGAATTGATAATGCACCCAGAGAATCGACAAGCGCGTTGCCAAGTTAGGGTCCGAATCGTGTTCAGCAAGCAGATATTTCTGGTATCAATCGGCATTGCCTGCATGATGCTTGGTGGTTGCGCCAGTTATCGCCCAGCGCCGCCTGCATTTAACGAGGCGATCAACAAGCCATATATGCTCGATGCGGGTGACCGAATCCGCCTGACGGTCTTTGAGCAGGACGGCATTACCAACACCTATAGTGTCGATCAGGCAGGCTATATTTCCATTCCGCTGATTGGCAGCGTGCCAGCGCGCGGCAAGACCATCCAGCAGATCGAGGCAGCAGTGGCAGCCAAGCTCAAGCAGGGATATTTGCGCGAGCCCGATGTTGCCGTCGAGATTGATCGCTATCGGCCCATCTTCATCATGGGCGAGGTGGGCGCTGCAGGCCAATATTCTTATGTTCCGGGCATGACCGCCCAGAAAGCCATTGCCGCCGCGGGTGGATTTAGCGCTCGCGCCAATCAAGGCGACGTCGATATTACGCGGCAATTTAATGGTGAAAGCCTCACAGGGCGTGTGACTATCTCAGATCAGGTATTGCCCGGCGACACGATCTACGTGCGCGAACGCTTTTTCTGATCTGCGCACATGAAGACCAGCCGGTCACTCCGTATTGTTCATTGCTTCAGGGCTCCCGTAGGTGGCGTCTTTCGGCATGTCCGCGATCTGGTTGCTGCGCAGAATGCCGCGGGGCATCAAGTTGGCGTAATCTGCGACGCAACAATTGGAAGCGAACTTGAGGAACAACTCCTCGCCGAACTTGGCGTCGGCCTGGCTTTGGGGCTAACGCGTATTCCAATGCAAAGGCAGATTGGGTTCCGCGATGCCATAGCGGCATTCAGGACATACAAGACAATCAAGAAATTGAAGCCTGAGATTCTGCATGGGCACGGCGCCAAAGGCGGTACCTATGCAAGAATATTCGGCTCGCTGTTACGGGTATCTGGTGCAAGCGTTGCCCGTTTTTATTCGCCGCATGGCGGTAGTCTCCATTACGATCCGACGAAACTTTCCGGAAAACTGATTTTCTGGATCGAACGGCTGATGGAGCGAATGACGGATCGCATTATATTTGTTTCAAAGTTCGAGCGCGAAACCTATGTGCGGAAAGTCGGAGAGCCCCACTGCCCCAATGCTTTGATCCATAATGGGCTGTCAGCACAAGAGTTTGATCCGGTCGTCGAGAACGACAATGCCGCAGATTTTCTCTTCATCGGAGAATTACGCGCGCTGAAAGGGCCCGATATTTTCATTGAGGCTCTTGCAAAGGCCAGCAAAGCAAGCGCGCGGAAGTTTACTGCCGTTATTGTTGGTGATGGGAGAGACCGCGCATCACTGGTGGAACAGGCCGTATTGATACGGGAGCAGACCGACATAAGGTTCCTGCCTCCCATGAAGGCCAGAGACGCTTTCCGCCTTGCAAAAATTGTGGTGGTGCCTTCGCGCGCTGAAGCCTTGCCCTATATTGTTCTGGAGGCATTGGCAGCTGGAAAGGCTTTGATCGCCAGCCGGGTGGGTGGAATTCCAGAAATTCTGGGCGATCAATCGCTAGCACTGGTCAGGCCCGACGCAACCGAACTTGCCCAGAAAATACTAACTGCCATTGGCGATGTTACAGCCTATCGCACCGTCCTGCCGGATATGGACGATCTGAAAAAGAACTTCAGCGCCAGCAGTATGGCAGCCCGGTTGGAAACCGAATATTTCGTTTCACTTGGTCGCTAATTATCAAACCTTTCTTAGTGCCTATATGCTACCTAAGGTAGTATTATGAGAGATAACAACGCAAAACCGAAGCTCACTCGCGAGTCCGTTCGTAATCTGCTGTCCGATGAAGAATCTTCAACGGGCAAAAGCAGCCTGAGCTCTGTCGCCTACACGATTGCGTCACAATATGCGCAATCAACCAACTCGCCGGTTATGATCAGCGGCATCATGCGGATCATCGAGTTCATGATCGTGGCGGTTACGGGCATCGCGATCTATATTTTCTATGTAGGCGCATCGCCGAGCTTGTTTCTGCACTATTTGCTGGCAGTCGTGGTCACCGCAACCGCGACTGTTTTCATGTTGGAGCTGAGCGACAGTTACCAGCTTGCCACGATGCGCGATCCTTTCAGCAAGTTCGGGCGGCTTGTCATCATATGGTCGGGCGTTTTCGCGATGATGTCGCTGGCAGCCTTCTTCCTCAAAATATCCGAAGACTATTCGCGTGTCTGGTTTGGCGCCTGGTTTCTTTGCGGACTGGTTTTGTTTGTTGCGTTTCGGCTCATCATGTCCCGGTTGATCCGGCGCTGGGCACGTAATGGCAAGATGGAGCGGCGGGCCGTTCTCGTCGGTGGCGGCAAACCCGCCGAAGACCTCATCCGTTCCATCGAGCAGCAACCCTATAATGATATTCGCATTTGCGGGGTCTTTGACGATCGCGACGCAAAACGTTCACCGCCTATTGTTGCTGGTTACCCGAAGCTTGGCAATATTTCAGAGCTCATCGAATTTGCGCGGATAGCGCATATCGATATGCTCATCGTTTGCCTGCCTATAACGGCTGAAGAGCGCGTACTCTCGCTTTTGAAGAAGCTCTGGGTGCTGCCCGTCGACATAAGACTATCGGCCCACAACAACCATTTGCAATTCCGTCCACGTGCTTATTCCTATATCGGCTCAGTGGCGATGATCGATCTGTTTGACAAGCCGATCAATGATTGGGACTCGGTTGCCAAACGCGCTTTTGACATCTTCTTCAGTCTCTTCGGCATTCTCGTTTTCAGCCCGATCATGCTGGCTACAGCGCTTGCGATCAGACTGGAAAGCGAGGGTTCTGTCATTTTCAAGCAACAGCGCCACGGCTTCAATAATGAGATCATCGAGGTCTGGAAATTCCGTTCCATGTATACGGAAATGTGCGACCCGACGGCGCGCAACGCAGTTGTCAAAAATGATCCGCGTGTCACTCGTGTGGGTCGTTTCATCCGCAAGACTTCCATCGATGAACTGCCCCAATTTTTCAACTCGCTGATGGGGACCCTGTCGCTTGTCGGGCCTCGTCCTCACGCCATAGCGGCCCACTCCCACAATCTTCTCTACAATGATGTGGTGGATGGCTACTTTGCCCGGCACCGGGTTAAACCAGGCGTGACAGGGTGGGCCCAAATCAACGGCTGGCGCGGAGAGATCGACTCGGACGACAAGATCAAGATGCGCACGGAGTTCGATCTTTATTATATCGAAAACTGGTCGCTTTGGTTTGATCTGAAAATTCTGCTGCTTACCCCTATCCGCCTGCTGAATACGGACAACGCCTATTGAGCACTGTTGCGCATCGCGACTTACCAAGCGGGATAGATCGCGCCACCAAGAACCGCGCGCTCATCCGGCTCATTTCGAATTTTGCGGTGGGTTTCGGTGTATTCCTGAGTGGTTTCGTCATCGACGAGCCTGCTCCATACGAACTTTACATGGCGGGCCTGATCGCGATTTGGGCCTTGTTCGGCCTCAGGCTCTCGCAGGTTAGCGGCGCGCTTCTTGCCATATTGGTGATCTTCAATATTGGCGGCGTTATCTCGATGGGACAGATGTCCGATCTGAAAACCGCACCCATGTATCTCGCCGTATCGCTGTTCTTGTCGCTGACGTCCGTCTTCTTCGCTGCCATCGTTAAAAACGACTACCGCGTGCTCAACATCATCTTTGGCGGTTATGTGCTGGCAGCGATATGTACCTCGCTGCTCGGCATTCTCGGCTATTTCAATGCCTTTCCCGGCTCAGAGCTCTTTACGCGCTACGGACGGGCGATGGGTGCTTTTCAGGATCCGAATGTTTTCGGGCCATTTCTCATGCTGCCCTTTGCCTGGTTATTGCACGGCATATTGGCGGGAAGTTTGCGCGCCCTGCCCTTGCGCCTCGTACCAATTCTGATTTTGACACTGGCAATCTTTCTCTCATTTTCACGGGCGGCGTGGGGCATGGCGCTGCTCATCATTGCCGGGATGGCGCTGCTGCTGTTCATTCACAACCCCAGCCCGTTGTTTCGCCTGCGGATCATCATCATGGCGATCGTGGCCGTTGCGCTGGCATTGATTGCAATTGTCATCGCATTGCAGATCCCCAGCGTGGCCGAGCTTTTCAATGCGCGTGCACAACTGGTTCAGGATTATGATGATGCGCAGTTCGGTCGCTTCGCCCGCCACTGGTATGGTTTATTAATGTCTATCGACCACCCTCTCGGCATTGGGCCGTTGGAGTTTGGCCCCATCTATGGCGAAGACACACATAATATCTGGCTTAAAGCACTGCTGGATTATGGTTGGATCGGTTTTGCCAGTTATTTGCTGCTCACCATGCTCACTCTCGGACTTGGGTTACGCATCCTTTTCCGTGACCGGCCCTGGCAGCCATATCTCCTATGCGCCTATCTTGCCTACCTCACACATGTGGTGGTGGGAAACGTTATCGATACAGACCATTGGCGCCATTTTTATCTGCTGGTCGGGGTTATATGGGGATGCGTTGCGCTTGAGGTGGCAAATAAACGCCAAGAAAAATGACAGTAATACTGCCATGTCCTGCAACTGAAAATAGCACAATGCGCGCGTTTTTAACGAATTGCTGTCGTTTTCTGCAATTGAATGAATCGACTTCAGCTGGTTTTTTAGTTCAATAAGGCATTTCTACCAGCAAAATCCAGAAACAGGATGAAGGCCATAGTCGATTTTTTAAAAAAGAATAACCCAAACTATTCCACTTCTGATGGTGAACTTATGCAGCAGGCGCTCGATATTGCCGCTGCAAAATTGGGAATTTGCGAAGAGAACAAACATGAGCGCAGTTCACTCATTCGGTTTGTTCGCGCTGCCTTTATCATCGGCAACCGCGATGTGGATGCCATCGCAAGTTTCACTGTGAACGCAATTCTTATCAGGCGCAAAAACTCACATCGCTGACGCCTGCTTGCCTAATCGGGTTGCTCGGGCGGACAAGGCCAATTGGCTGGTGCGGTCAGACCTTGTGGTAGCTTCGTCGCGCTATCGCCACATGCCAGATCAAGCTGTGCCTGCTGCAGACCCTTGGATGATGAAAGATCAAGTCCTTCTATTCGCGTGCGAAACATGAACGCCTTGTCAAAGTTCAGCGTTCCTTCGGTCGTCGCACCCGTCAGATCAGCGCGCGAGAGATTGGCCAGACTGAAATTGACGCCTGAAAGATTGGCCTTCTGGAAAATGGCACGCCCAAGCTCGGCTTTGGCCAAATTGGCCGATGACAAATCCGCCTGCGTGAAATTTGCGCGCTGCAACTCCGAACTGGCGAATGTGGCACTGGCGGCAGACAGTTTGGTGAAATTTGAGCGATAGGCTTCAATACGATTGAAGTTGGCTTTCGTGGCGGACGCCTCGGCGAGCGAAGCTCTTATCAGCGTGGCCTTTTCAAAATTGGCGCTGTTCACATTGGCGGTGCTCAAATCCGTGCCGGTGAAATCGGTTCCCGAAAGATTTGCACCTTCAAGGTTACTTCCAGGGATAATGATGCTGCGCTTGTTGCATTCGCTCCAGTCAAGCCCCGGCTCCGCCATGCTTCCGCATTGTGCAGCTGATGCGCTGCCCGCCACTGCCAAGCCAGCAATAACTGCAAGCAATGCCAATAAACGGCGCGCAATTTGAGGATTGGTGACAATACGCATTCATTCGCTCCCATGCCCCATTTACCAGTCATATTATTTAAGTAGCGCTGAGTGTCACAGAATAACAGTGCAAACGGCAAAAAAGGCCGGGCAAGCAATGCCGAACCTTATTCCGCTTTGAAACTATACTAGGCTTTTGTGATTCCTACAGAAAATGGTCGGAGTGGCCGGATTCGAACCGACGACCCCTTGACCCCCAGTCAAGTGCGCTACCGGGCTGCGCTACACTCCGACATTTTCTATAAGTGCGTGGTGCAACCAAGCTTTGCTCAGATGCAAGATACGCAATCACGGCGAAATCCCTAGATTACTGAGCTTTTTATAGCAATACCTAAAGCCAAAGAAATAAGACAAACTCCACACAATGCATGCCATCCAAGGAGCTTGGCGCGGATGCCAGGTAATTTCGCGTCAGTTCCGGCGCTGGTCGAGGATGGCAGGAGGTTCTTGGCCGACATAGATATTGGCTTCAATTGCGGCTTCAACGAATATCGTCCGCGCGGCACTCACCGAGACAATGCCGGATTGCGCTTCATAGCACGCCACGCGCGCTTCCAGATGCAAAGAAGATCTCTTTTTCGGCCAACCATTGAGCAAAAACGCAGCTGCCTCACTTATTGACGAAATAGTTTCGTTCCGACCGGTCTGATTATTTTCCAGGATGACAGGAAGAAATTCAAGGTTAACCATTGGGACCCCATTTAATCCCCTTCTTTTCAGTAAAGGGCTTCCATCCTTGGCAGATGGCCAAGACTGAACTGATTTTCTCATTGGTGAGTCGATATATCCGCCAATACGCGGGCCAGCGTGACGCGAGAGTGACGCGTAATTGTAATCAAGTTGCCGGCCCATTTTCGTCCAATGCCACAACCCGAAACGCTTATTTTGCGAGGATTTTTTCGCAGTAACCGGGTGGCTGCCTGACATTGTTCCTATCGAAACTTGCCAATAAGTTGATATCAACCTATTGTGGGCTGATGAATCGCATGACGGCCCAACCGGGTTTGAACTCACCTTTCCAGCAGACAGCAGTTTTGACGCATGTGAGGAGATGCCTAATGAACAGCAATGAAACGCTCGTACCCGCACAGGAATTGGCCCTGAAAAATGGTGCACGCTATCCCAATGAAAGCGAAGAATATCGAAAAGCCCGCAATGCCCTGCTTGCGGAGGAGATCGAACTTCGCAGGCATATTGAACGCGTAGCCCAACAACGCCGCGCCTTGCCACTGGGAGGAACAGTGACGGGGCCCTACAAATTTGAGGGAGAAAACGGACCTGCGGACTTTGCCGACCTGTTTGGCGACAAACAAACATTGATCATTTACAGCTATATGTTCGGTCCACAACGCCAAAGACCCTGCCCCATGTGCACATCACTTCTGTCATCCTGGGATGGCGAGGCAAAGGATGTCGGCCAACGCGCCGCACTTGCTGTCGTCGCGCGATCACCCATCGACCGGCTGATCGCTTTCAAGAAAGAGCGCGGCTGGCAGGGCCTCAATCTTTATACTGATCTGACAGGAGACTACAGCCGGGACTATGTCAGCGCGGATGACGAGGACGATACAGCCATCAACGTTTTTACCCGGCGGGACGGCACCATCCGGCATTTTTGGAGTGCCGAAATGGGCGGAGCAACAGCTGATCCGGGGCAAGATCCGCGAGGTGCACCCGATCCCATGCCGCTTTGGACCATTCTGGATATGACACCCGAAGGAAGGGGTAGCGACTGGTATCCCAAACTTGACTACAGAACCTAAGGCTCACAGGCCTTATCAACCGGTACAAACGGACCAGTAGCGCCATGGCGAAACATGGCCGCTAAAGCTATGCATTGATCCAGGTGATTAAAATCGGAACATTCGCCGAACCACACCGTTATAGCTCGTGTGTTAAACAGGAGCATTCAACTATGGCGATATTTTCCAAGAACGCAGACGATGTGCAGGGTGACGTAGAGGCGCAGATTGCTGCATTACGCAAGGAAATCTCCAAGATTTCTTCAAGTCTGTCGGATTTGGGCTCCGAGCGGTTTGACGAGGTTCGCCGCGTTGCGGTTAAACAAGCACGTTACGCGGCCGATACCGCAAAGCAAAACCCGGTTGCCACCCTCGCTATCGTAGCAGGGGCAGCATTGTTGATCGGTCTCTTCTCACGCCGTTAATTTGAAGGATCAGCATCCATGGACGATATAGCCGATGCAATTCAAAGTGAGGCCGACAAGGCTCGCCTGAAAAGCGAGATCGCCCAGTTGAAACGCGATCTTGCTGCAATAACGAAAACGCTGGCGGATAAGGGAGCCAGGGTTTTCGATGACCTTACCGAAGATGATGACGATGAAGACTATTCCTCGACTGCGCACACAATCCGGCGGCGAGGTATTCAAGCTGCCGGAGCAATCGGTCATCAGGCCAAACGGATCGGTGACATTCCGACCCAAAATTCAATTTCGACATTGGTAATGATCGCCGGTCTCGGCGTTATCATCGGAATGCTGGCAACCCGGCCCTAGTGCCGGGCTCATATGATAGGCAAACTTTAACGAACCTGATCGAGCAGGCGCTTGCATTCAAGAAGATCAAACAACGTTTCCTGCAACAGAGCGCGATTATCTTTCGACAAGCGCTTGCCATCGGCAGCTACAGGCCCTTCATCATCGCCCTTGATCAATCCGAACAGGCGGCGCCCATGTGGCGCCGCTTTTGGTGCGCCCATAACAGCGGCTTCTTCATCAGCATCTGCCCTGCTCTGTTCCGCCGCCAAGGCTTCTTCCTGGCGTGCATGAGCCTGTTTCTGCTGACTGATCGTCTCTGCCGCAGCAATATCACCACTGCCGAGAGCTATGATGAATTGCGTGCCATTCTCGCGCAGAAGACGCTGAACGCCCTTGATCGTATAACCCTGATCATAAAGAAGATGACGGATGCCCTTGAGCAGATCGACGTCGAGCGGACGGTAATAACGTCGTCCACCGCCCCGCTTCATTGGCTTGATATGCGTGAATCTGGTTTCCCAAAAGCGCAGGACGTGCTGTGGCAAATCCAGATCTTCGGCAACTTCGCTGATGGTTCTAAATGCGTCGGGACTCTTGTCCATGATTCCACCTTTGAGCCAAAGCGTTATTGCACCCTTTGCGCCGGATAGTCCAAGCCTTGCTTTCGCAAGGTCCCAATCCATCCTTATTTTCGCATCGGCTTACCCGAAAACCGGATTCCACTTTTTGGCCGATGCTACAGCGCATGGTGCGTTAAGGAGAATTCTGATTCGACGTGTATTTCAGCGGTTTATCAGCAATTTTTCAAGCTCAGTCCGAGATCGGCCCACAGCAATCTCGTCCAAGCATGCATGATAATACCGATCAGGCCGACTTTTTCTTCCGGGTTTGATGCGAACGCAAAATGCGCTGCTTCAACACATTGGACGCCTTGAATGTCATGACGCGACGCGGCAGGATCGGAACCTCCTCCCCTGTTTTCGGGTTGCGCCCGATCCGTTCATTCTTGTCCCGGACCTGAAATGTCGCAAAAGACGACAGTTTTACGGTCTCGCCGCGGACGATTGCATCACAAACCTCGTCAAGAATGGTTTCGACAAGTGACGCTGACTCGGTGCGTGAAAGCCCTACCTTGCGATAGACTGCTTCAGCCAGATCAGCGCGCGTAATGGTTTTACCCCCCATACGATCTCAAAGCTCTCGTTTTATTGCAAAACTATCGGTGACAGCGGAAGTTATAGGATGAAAACTGATCGGGCAAGCAGGATGGGGAACTTCGTTACCTAATCTGCCAACCCAACCGGATTACTACCAACGTAGCAGAACTGCACCCCACGTAAAGCCCCCACCCATGGCTTCAAGCAGCACAACATCACCCTCTTTGATTCGACCGTCCGAAACAGCCGTCTCAAGCGCTAAGGGTACTGAAGCAGCAGAAGTATTTCCGTGTTGGTCAACGGTTATGACGACCTTTTCGGAAGGCAAATCCAGCTTCTTTGCGGTGGCATCGATAATGCGCTTATTGGCCTGGTGTGGAACAAACCAATCGATATCCGCTGCTGTAATTCCTGCATCGGAAAGCGATGCTTCAATAACATCCGTGACCATGCCCACGGCATGTTTGAAAACCTCGCGGCCCTCCATGCGAAGGTGACCAACAGTCTGCGTCGAGGACGGTCCGCCATCGACATACAACTTTTGCTTGTGGGAGCCATCCGACCGGAGATTGGCTGTCAGTATGCCACGGTCAGAGGTCAAGCCGCGTCCTTCATTGGCCTCAAGAATCAGAGCACCAGCGCCATCTCCAAAGAGCACGCAGGTGGTGCGGTCATTCCAATCCAGGATGCGCGAAAATGTTTCAGCGCCTATCACCAGAACACGCTTGGCCATGCCACCGCGAATATAGAGATCGGCTGTTGTAACAGCATAGACAAAGCCGGAGCATACTGCCTGCATGTCAAAGGCAAACCCATGGGTCATACCAAGACGGGCCTGAATGTCGACAGCGGAGGCTGGAAACGTATTGTCCGGCGTGGATGTTGCCAGAATGATGAGATCAATATCGTCGGGCGTCATTCCCGCATTGTCGAGCGCAGCACGAGCCGCTGCTTCGCCCAGCGTTACAGTTGTCTCGCCCTCGCCTGCAATATATCGCTGACGGATGCCTGTACGCTGTACGATCCATTCATCAGTGGTTTCGACAACGCCTTCAAGATCGGCATTTTTTACCAGACGAGCCGGCTTTGCCGACCCTATCCCTTTGACAACGGAGCGGATCATTTAATTTCCTGTTGGTCTATTTCAACGTCCGCCTCGGCATCACCCTCACCTTTGAAGGCAACACCGACCGGGCTCTTGTGAAAGTGGCTCAGATCGGCAGCAATTTTATCCAGCAACCCATTCTTGGCCATGTCGTAACCTACGTCTATGGCAGCAGCAAAGCCGAGAGCATCCGTGCCGCCATGGCTCTTGATAACAATTCCGTTCAACCCGAGAAACACGCCGCCATTGGTCTTGCGCGGGTCGAGCTTCTCCCGCAGGCGGTCAAACGCGCCCTTGGCGAAAATATAACCGATCTTTGCCATCAGCGTGCGGCTCATGGCTTCGCGAAGATATTGGGCAAACTGTTTTGCCGTGCCTTCCGCAGCTTTCAACGCGATATTACCGGTGAAACCTTCAGTCACAACGACATCAACGGTGCCCTTGCCAATATCATCGCCTTCGACGAAGCCGTAATATTCCAGGCTTGGCAAGGGTATCTCACGCAGGATGCGTGCTGCATCCTTCACATCGTCCTGGCCTTTGATCTCCTCAACGCCAACATTCAAAAGACCAATCGTCGGGCGCTTGATCTCGAACAGCGCGCGCGCCATGGCAGATCCCATGACGGCATAATCAACAAGCTGCTGGGCATCAGCACCAATGGTTGCGCCAATGTCCAGAACAATGCTTTCGCCGCGAAGTGTTGGCCAAATGCCTGCAATCGCCGGCCTTTCAACACTTGCCATGGTACGCAGGCAAAATTTTGACATGGCCATCAGAGCACCGGTGTTGCCTGCTGAAACGCAAACATCCGACTCGCCCGTCTTGACCGCTTCAATCGAACGCCACATGGATGACTTCCAGCGGCCATTGCGTAAGGCCTGACTGGGTTTTTCATCCATCCGTACCGAGACATCGCAATGATGAAACGTGGACGCTTTGGACAAGGCTTGATGCTTTGCCAAGAGCGGCTGAACTTCTTCTTCGCGCCCGAAAATCACAAAGTGGATATCGGGGTGGCGCTCCAGCGCCGTCGCCATGCCGGGAACTACGATCTCAGGACCGAAATCGCCGCCCATGGCGTCAATAGAAATTCTAATCACTCTTGATTGTCCTGTCCTGTTCAGTTCTTAATGTTTTTTGAAAAGACTCGGCGAAAATAGCCATTTTGCTCGCAGACACAACCGGATTCTAATCGCAACCGGCTTGCTGGCGACAATAATCGTCAAGTTTCCCCTCACACCTTCATTGAATTTGCACGCGGGCGAACAAAATCGTCACGGATATGCCAATCAAGTTTTTTGTTTCCAGTCTTTCAAGCCAGCAAATGGATTGATGGGTTTTTCCTCGGTTCCTTCCGTGCCAAACGTTACCTCCACTGGCGGGGCGGCTTCCGCCTCGGGCTTACGGGGGTAAGGGTCGATTGCCAACTCGAAAAACTCCTCGGCGATAGCTCCAGCATCCAGACTATCGCCAGAAAATGTCTCCGGTATGTCCGGACCATCGGCGCTGATTATCAACTCACCATTCTCATCGAGCGGCAAGCGGGCCAGGCGCGAGTCCTGCGGAACGAAAAGGCTATCAATCTCCGCATCGATTTTTGCGTCGATAGGCTCAAGCGTAACCACGCAGGATTGAACAATATCGGCCTTAACCCTGCCGCGAATACGGATACCGTCCTTCTTCCAAGGAACGATCTGCAAATCTGCCTTGAAGGATTTTACATCCTCGAGTTCGTGAAAATCGCGCAATGCATCGCGCTCTTTCCTGTCCGCTTCGATTTTAATTGTCAGGCCCTTTTGCGGCAATCGCTTGACCTGAACCGGAAAACTCAAAGCCCCATCCATTTTTCTAGCCATTGAGGTCTCCTTAATCTCTCTGTCCGGGCAGCGTGGTCGCGGCATCGGGAAATATTACTTTTCCACTCGCCAAAACGTCGTCTGGCTGCGTTTCCAGCAGTAATACCACCTGTTCCACGTAATTTGCCAGCGCCACGCCGCCGCCAATCCAATCAGCACTATCTGGACGTATATTGCGCGCCAGCGCAGTTGCCAGCTCGGTCTGATCGTTGTTTTCGAGCGCCTTATCATAAGACTCGACACGGCCATAAAACATTCGCGCAAGTTTCTTCATGCGTTTTGGCACACCGGAATCGCCAATTCCGAGTTCTCTCAACGAATGATCAACATCGCGGAAGAACTCATCGGTGACTTCCTGCCCGATTGATTTCAACGCGTCATTCCTGCCCTTGATGCGCCGGATAAACAGGAAAATGTGCAGAGACAGCATTTCATAGCGGCCTAAGGGTGAATCGGGCACGCCAATGTCCGAATAAAAATAGGGCTGCCGCGCCGCCGCCACGATTGTTTCGTAGATGGCAATCGTTATCGCCTCATTTGCCTTGGCCTTGCGGCTGAATAAACTGAGAATCATTAATTGGGCTTTCGCTTGAACCGGGGACACAACACGAGTCGCGTGTTGCATCGGACTTCAAGGTGGTTTACCGAAGTTCTGCGGGCAGCGAAAGACTTGCGCCCACTTTGAAATGGAGATGTCGTTGCTGCAGCGGATTTTCAAGACCCATAGTTCACGCGGATATTTTCTCGCGGGAACTTTCGTTTTGGCTACAGGACTTGCCGGTTGCAATACCGCAAGCCTCAATCCTTCGGAAACATTGAGCCAAGGCTATGTCCTCGACGAGAAGACGCTTGAGTTCGTTCCTGTCGGATCAAGCCGCGAACAAGTCATTCTCTCGCTCGGCAGCCCGTCGACAACCGCGACCTTCGACAATGAAGTATTCTACTATATTTCACAGAAGCGGCACCGCAGCGTGGCTTTCATGCAGCCCAAGGTTACGGACCGGCGCATCCTTGCTGTCTACTTTGACAAGGATAGCAAGGTTTCCAGCATCGCCAATTACGGCCTGCAGGATGGCAAGGTTTTTGACTTCATCAGCAGAACCACACCGACAGGCGGTAAAGACCTGACCTTCCTCGGCCAGCTACTGCAAGGTGTAGGCAAGGCTCCGCCATCCCTTGGCGGTGGCGGACCAACCGGTCAATAGAATTTCAAGCAAACAAAAACCCGCGAAACAGCATGTTTCGCGGGTTTTTTATTATCAAGATTTGAAGCGTTTCAAATCAAAGCTAGCCGTGTGCGAGCACCGCAAGCAAAAGCAAAGCCACGATATTGGTGATCTTGATTGCCGGATTGACGGCTGGACCGGCAGTATCCTTATAGGGATCGCCGACCGTATCGCCCGTTACCGACGCCTTGTGGGCATCGGAACCCTTGAGATGGCGAACGCCATCCTTGTCAACGAAGCCATCTTCAAAGGACTTTTTCGCATTGTCCCAAGCGCCACCACCGGAAGTCATCGAGATGGCCACGAAGATGCCATTGATGATCACACCCAGAAGAGAAGCGCCGAGCGCAGCAAAAGCTGAAGCCTTCGAACCGGAAATGAGCAGCACGCCGAAATAAACGACGAGCGGCGCAAGAACCGGCAGGAGTGACGGGATCACCATTTCCTTGATGGCAGCACGCGTGAGGATATCCACCGCGCGGGCGTAATCCGGCCGCTCAGTGCCTGCCATGATGCCGGGCTTTTCGCGGAACTGGCGACGAACCTCTTCGACAACAGAACCCGCTGCACGCCCAACAGCGGTCATCGCAATACCACCGAAGAGGTAGGGGATAAGACCACCGAAGATCAGGCCGGCCACCACATAGGGATTGGACAGCTCGAACGATACTGCGCCGATTCCCTTGAAGTAAGAGAAAGCAGTTGATCCAGCCTTATCGGCCTCAGCAATGAAGAACTTCAAATCATTGGAGTAGGCAGCGAAGAGGACAAGCGCACCCAGACCTGCCGAGCCAATGGCATAGCCCTTGGTGACAGCCTTCGTTGTATTGCCGACCGCATCCAGCGCGTCAGTGGATTTGCGAACCTCCGGATCAAGACCGGCCATTTCGGCGATACCACCGGCATTGTCGGTAACAGGACCAAATGCATCCAGCGCAACGATCATGCCAGCGATGCCGAGCATGGCAGTGACCGCAATACCCGTCCCAAACAAACCGGCCAGCTGGTAGGTCCAGATGATACCGCCAACAATAACCAATGCCGGCAGAGCAGTCGATTCAAGCGATACGGCAAGACCCTGGATCACATTCGTTCCGTGACCCGTGACCGAAGCCTGAGCGATTGAATTGACGGGGCGTTTGTTGGTCCCGGTGTAATATTCGGTAATCACGACGATCAGCGCCGTGACGACCAGACCAAGAATGCCGCAATAGAACAGATTGAGCCCTGTAATGCTCTGGCCATCTACCGTACCAACCTCACCCCAACCGATAGTTGCCCACGTCGCCAATGCAAGACCGACAATCGACAGAAGACCTGTCACGATCAGCCCCTTATACAAGGCGCCCATGATGGAATTATTGGCTCCAAGCTTGACGAAGAAAGTACCCGCAATTGAAGTGAGGATACAGGCTCCACAGATCGCCAGCGGGTAGAGCATGACACTGCTCAATACTGGCGTTGCTGCAAAGAAGATCGCACCGAGAACCATTGTCGCAACAATCGTTACCGCATAGGTTTCAAACAGGTCAGCGGCCATACCAGCGCAATCGCCGACATTATCGCCAACATTATCGGCGATGGTTGCCGGGTTGCGTGGATCGTCTTCCGGAATACCGGCTTCAACCTTGCCAACAAGATCGCCGCCGACATCCGCACCCTTGGTGAAAATACCGCCGCCGAGACGCGCAAAGATAGAGATGAGCGAAGCCCCGAAGCCCAGCGATACCAGTGCATCGATGACTGTGCGGTCTGCCGGGGAATAGCCGAGAAGGCCTGTCAGCACCCAGTAATAGACTGCAACGCCAAGCAGAGCGAGGCCCGCAACCAGCATGCCGGTGATAGCACCGGATTTGAACGCGATCTCAAGCCCTGCTGCCAGGCTGCGCGAAGCGGCCTGTGCCGTTCGCACATTCGCGCGAACCGAGACGTGCATGCCTATGAAACCTGCCAGACCCGAGAGCACCGCTCCAATGAGGAAGCCGATAGCGGCTGTACCTGTAAGCAGGAACCAGACCGCTATGAATACGACCACGCCGACAATGGCGATCGTGGTATATTGACGTGTGAGATATGCCTGTGCGCCTTCTCGAATTGCACCGGCGATTTCTTGCATGCGCGCATTGCCCTGGTCCGCAGCAAGCACCGATTTGGTAGCTAGAACCGCATAGACGATGGACAGCAGACCGCAGGCAATGACCAAAAACAGTATTGTCATGCCACTCCCTCAGATTTGACCGGAAAACCCCTCCCCGGGTCAGGTTCAGTACGGCACACGCAGCTGCCAGGCCGGCAGAAACGCGACCGCATGTGTAAGGAGTAACGAAGCAAATGCGAAAACGTCAAGGTCTTTCGTATCCGGATCAAAACGATAGACCAAAGTAGGGATTGCTGGCAGGGAAATGGCGCGGCAATCTATGTGGGGAAATGGCTAGGAAGGGTATCCATTAGCGTGATCTACAATGAACGGATCAAACTATTTGCTACATTCCTGAATAGTGTGGGTGGCGATATTGGCTGTAGGAGGATTGGCACCCCTGATAACCAGCCTCAACGGGCAAACCGGCCCGACATTATTTATTTCTTTTATGAGCGCCGTTAGTTTTCTGACTGCTATTGCCTTACATAGCAAGCCGCTTCCTGAAGAGGATGAAACAGTGACAACCTTACAAATGATCTCATTTATGATTATGCCTGCGGCTGGCCTGTTGCTCGCAGGTGCTGTCTTTTTATATGACTGGAGATATCCGGCAAAGCATCAGCATCGCCGCGATATGAAGTAGTCAGCGTTTCGGGCTTTTGACGCCCTTGCTCTCGCCTCGAAGCTCAAAAGCAAGACGATCCAGAACGGCATTGACCAGCTTCGGCTCATCTTCCGAATAGAATGCCTTGGCGATGTCAACATATTCCGAAACGATAACGGCAGTTGGCACATCGGCCTTGCCGCGAAGTTCCCAAATTCCGGCACGCAAAATAGCGCGCAATGTGGAATCAAGCCGCGATAGCGGCCAGTCTTCGGTCAATGCCTGCCTGATCATGGGATCTAGTATCGTTTGATCGGCCACAACGCCGGATACAATACCTCTGAACCATTGCGGGTCAGCATCCAGATATTGCTTTCCGTCTACTTCCTTGCCAAGCCGATGCGCCTCATATTCAGCAACAACTTCCAGCACGCCGGTTCCGGCTACATCCATCTGATAAAGCGCCTGTACAGCTGCAAGCCGCGCAACGCCACGCTTGTTTGCGGTCTTTACCGCCGGGGTCTGTCCATCGTTAGAGTTGACCATGGTTCAGGCTCCGAGCTTATCCTTGAGGGCAATCATTGTCAGCGCTGCGCGGGCGGCAAAGCCACCCTTATCCTTGTCTTCGCGGCGCGCGCGAACCCAAGCCTGTTCCTCGTTTTCAACAGTCAGGATTCCATTGCCAATGGCGATGCTTTCAGCCACAGCCAGATCCATCAGAGCCCGGCATGATTCATTGGCGACGATATCAAAATGGTAAGTCTCGCCGCGGATAACGGTGCCAAGCGCTACGAAGCCATCATATTTCTTGCCGCCATCTTCGGCACCATCAAGGGCAAAAGAAATGACGGCGGGCACTTCAAGCGCGCCTGGAACAGTCACAACATCATAGGTCGCATTGGCTTCATCCAGCGCAAGCTTGGCGCCGTTCAGCAATGCATCGGACAGTTCTTCATAGAAACGTGCTTCCACAATCAGTAGATGTGGCGCACGCGCCTTGTTTTTGGACATGCTCGCTCCAGGAATTTTGATCGGCTAAGGCCGATTGTGTCGTCCCAGATCGCTATACGCCCTTACGGGCGCAAAGTGGCGATCTGGCTTTTGTTTGTCGCATCGGATGATCCGAAAACCGGATTCCACTTTTCGGTTCGATGCTTTAGGCTGATTTAGGATATTCTGCAAGTCGGGCAGCATATCGAGCCATCTGATCAATCTCGATATTAATTCTGTCTCCGACCTTACGGTCGCCCCAGGTGGTAACTTCCAGTGAGTGACGGATGAGGAGAACGTCAAACTCATTGCCATTCACCGCGTTGACTGTCAGCGACGTGCCGTCGAGCGCCACGGAACCTTTTGGTGCAATGAAGCGTGCAAGGTGTTCCGGGACACGCAAGGTAAAGCGAACGGCGTCGCCCTCCTCTTCACGCTTGATCAGGTCAGCCATGGCATCTACATGGCCTGAAACGAGATGACCACCCATTTCATCGCCAAGCTTTAGCGAGCGCTCCAGATTGATACGCGTGCCAGTCTTCCAATCGGCAATGCTGGTCAGGCGTAGCGCTTCTTCCCACGCTTCAACCTCAAACCAGCGGGCATTGGAGCCTTTTTCCGGCAATGTTGTTACGGTCAGGCAAACACCCGAACAGGAAATGGATGCGCCGATCTCGATCGTCTCGGGATCGTAATTGGTTTCAATACGCAGCAATACACCTTCATTAAGTGGCTTGATCTGTCCGACCTTGCCAATATCGGTAACAATTCCCGTGAACATTCGCGGCTCCTTAAAGCGGTCTTACATACTCGCTGTAGCGGTCGTCGCCGAAGCGGGATTCGTACAACAGCTTGAATTCATGAGCCATATGGGAGCGCAGGTCGGGGGCTGCAACCCCACCCTCACCAAGCTCCACGGGACCTTCAAACAGCACGATGCGGTCAACCAGTTTTTCTTCGAGGAACGAGGCAGCCACCACTGCCCCGCCCTCGACGATCAATGTCGAAATGCCTTGCGCGGCAAGATCATCCATCAATTCCGGGAGAGCTGTTGTTCCGCAATCGGTTTCAGTTGCTAGAATTTTGCATCCTGCTGCAATGAGCGCTTGCCGTTTGGCAGGGTCCGCATCTGCTCTGGCGGCAATCCACACCGGTACAGTTGCAGCTGTTTTAACCAACTCGCTGTCCATCGGAATCCGCAGATGGCTGTCGAGGACAATCCTGATCGGCGAGCGATGTTCCAGCCCAGCCAAGCGGCAGGTCAATTGCGGGTTATCCGCGAGCACAGTTCCGATGCCAACCAGGATGGCGTCAGTCTCGGCACGCATGACATGCGCCTGTGCTCTGGAAATGGGACCACTTATCGCTATTTGACCCTCACCTTTCCTCCCGATGAATCCATCGGTAGAAAGCCCAAGTTTTAGAGTGGCTTCCGGGCGTTTCCTGGAAGATCGAATCAAGTATCCGGCCAGTTCATCAGCTGCTTCTTCGGCGAGCACACCCGTTACTACCTCAATGCCCGCATCCCGCAAAATAGCGTAGCCTTTGCCGGCCACCCGATCGTCAGGATCATTCGCGGCCGATACAACGCGGGTTATGCCCGCAGTGACCAGCGCATTCGCACAGGGCGGCGTTTTCCCGTGATGAGCGCAAGGTTCAAGCGTAACGTAAGCTGTTGCGCCGCGTGAATGTTCGCCTGCTTCAAGCAAGGCCTGCGTTTCCGCATGGGGACGTCCGCCAATTGCCGTGACACCGCGCCCGACAATGACATTGTCCTTGACGATAAGCGTGGCGACAGAAGGATTGGTGCCGGTCAGTCCATGATGGCGGCGCGAAAAACGAATAGCCGCAGCCATATAGCGGCGATCAAGTGCAGTTGCTGCCATGGGGATCAATCGTCCTCAATCGGGCCAGTTGCGATATCGCTCGCGGTAATTTCATCGATGACGTCATGGAAGTCCTTGGCTTCGCTGAAATTGCGATAAACCGAGGCAAAGCGGATATAGGCAATGTCATCAATGCCTTTGAGCGCGTCCATGACAAGACGGCCAATCTCGTCGGAGCTTACTTCCGGTTCACCCGAGCTTTCCAACTGGCGTACAATGCCCGAGACAGCCCGCTCAACCCGTTCCTGATCCACCTCACGCTTGCGCAAGGCGACTTCGACGGAACGCATAAGCTTATCCCGGTCGAATGGAACGCGGCGGCCGCTTTTCTTGATGACGGAAAGATCGCGCAACTGCACGCGTTCGAAGGTCGTGAACCTTCCACCACACACCGTGCAAATACGTCGCCTGCGAATGACAGCCCCATCCTCCGCAGGACGGGAATCTTTCACTTGAGTATCTTCAGACTGGCAATATGGACAACGCATCGAGGAACTTTCCGAAGATGATTCTGAGATCACCGCGAAGATAGTGTTTTTCGAAGCGAGATTAAAGCGCCTCGGCGAAACGCACTGTCAATGAAGTGCGTATCGCCAAGGCAAAACAGGCTTATTGGCCCAGATAGGAGTACATAGGGAAGCGGTCAGTCAGGGTAATAACCTTCTGCTGAACTGCCTTTTCCACAGCTGCATTGCCCTCATCGGAATTGGCGACCTTCAAGCCATCAAGCACTTCCGAGATGAGATTACCGATTTCGGTGAACTCTGCTGCGCCAAATCCGCGCGTAGTGCCTGCTGGCGTTCCAAGACGGACACCAGACGTGACGAATGGCTTTTCCGGATCGAAGGGAATGCCGTTCTTGTTGCAGGTGATGTTTGCGCGGCCAAGTGCCTGTTCCGCCCGCTTGCCGGTTGCATTCTTTGGACGCAGATCGACGAGCATAAGATGGTTGTCTGTACCGCCGGAAACGATGTCGAGGCCGTTCTTTTTCAATGTCGCGGCCAAGGTCTTGGCATTGTCAGCAACGTTTTGGGCATAGACCTTGAATTCAGGCTTGAGCGCCTCGCCGAAGGCAACTGCCTTTGCAGCGATGACGTGCATCAAGGGGCCACCCTGCAAACCGGGGAATACGGCTGAATTCATCTTCTTCGCAATATCCTCGTCATTGGTGAGGATCATGCCGCCGCGAGGGCCGCGCAGTGATTTATGCGTGGTGGTGGTAACAACATGGGCATGCGGTATCGGCGAAGGGTGAACACCGGCAGCGACCAGACCGGCAATATGAGCCATATCAACCATCAGATAGGCGCCGACGCTATCGGCAATCTTGCGGAACCGCTCCCAATCCCAAATGCGGGAATAGGCAGTACCACCAGCGAGGATCAGCTTCGGCTTGGTTTCCTGTGCCTGCTTTTCAATGGCATCCATATCCAGCAAATGATCGTCCTGACGAACGCCATAGGAAACGACCTTGAACCATTTTCCGGACATGTTGACCGGAGAACCGTGGGTTAAGTGACCGCCGGAATTCAGATCGAGGCCCATAAATGTGTCGCCGGGCTGCAACAGGGCCAGAAACACGGCCTGGTTCATCTGGCTGCCGGAATTAGGCTGCACATTGGCAAAATTGCATCCAAACAGTTTCTTGGCGCGTTCGATAGCAAGTTCTTCAGCAATATCAACGAACTGGCAGCCGCCATAATAGCGCTTGCCCGGGTAGCCTTCGGCATATTTGTTGGTCATGATCGAACCCTGCGCTTCAAGAACAGCGCGCGACACGATATTTTCCGATGCAATCAATTCGATTTCATGGCGCTGACGGCCCAGCTCTTTGCGGATCGAGCTGAAAATTTCCGGATCGATATCTTCGAGCGATGCGTTGAAAAATGTATCTGCATTCGACATGGTGCCTGAACCCTCATTTGCCATTTGGATATTCGTGGGTAGTTGCCGCGCATTATCATACTTAAATGGCAGAGGCCAATGGCCGATGGACGAAAACCAATGGTTTGAAACCGCCATCATAAAAAAGACCGCTACTAGCGGTCTTTTTCAATTCTCAGTCAGACAGAATTAGGTATTGGTGCCGATCGACAGGGCTTTCTGACCATCCATCTCGTAAATATCGTCACGCAGGTGAACAACGCCGTCACCCGTGGACCATGCCGACACATAGACGAAATGCACGGGAACAGGGTTAGTCACGGCAATCGGTGTGTTGACGCGGGAGGCAATTGTCGCCTCCATTGTCTGGCGATCCCAGCCCGGGGTGTCACGCAGCAGCCAGACATTGAGATCGCGTACGTTCTGAATGCGGACACAACCTGACGAGTCGAAACGCATCAGCTTGTTAAACAGGCCCTGCGAGGGCGTGTCATGCATATAGACCGCATAGGGATTTGCGAAGTTGATCTTGGTCGAGGACATGGCGTTAATCTTGCCTGGATCCTGACGGAACATCAGCTTGACAGCATCGTCGGTTGACCAGTCAACGCTCTCCGGCGAAACTTCCTCGCGGGTGCGTTCGTCAAACAGGCGAATTTTGTTCTTCTCCAGATAGGTTGGGTCCTTACGCATCAGCGGAATGATATCCTTCTGGATAATCGACTTCGGCGCTGTCCAATATGGATTAAGGATGACCTCGTGAATCCTGGAGTCGAGGATGGGTGTCTGGCGATCAATCTTGCCGACAATGGCCGTGTGACGCTGGGCAACCCTGCCCGCTTCAACTGCTTCAATCTGCGCGGCAGGAATATTGACCATGACATAACGGGCGCCTTGATCCTCAGAAGCAAGCTTACGGACGCGCTCCAGATTTGTCTGCAACTGGCCGAGACGAACGTCAGCCGTAACGTTCATTGCTGCCAATGAATATTGGCCCATGACGCCGTCGGCGGGCAGACCATGGCGCGACTGGAAGCGCTTGACCGCCGCATCGACATACGTATCAAAAGAATTGGAAACGCCGGCGCTCTGCGAAAGATCACCCGCGATGATCAGGCGCTTGCGCATGACCGAAACGGCGGGATCGACCACGCCGAGCTGCATTTTCACATTGCCGGGGACGGTCGGCCAACCACCATTGCCGACAATCTGGCTATAGGTGTTGATAGCATTCTCGATGAAGGACACTGTTTCAGGACTGGCGATAGGCTGGAAGCTTGCGACCTTGCCACGGCTTGTCGAGCGCGCATCAAACTGATCATCCCAGTTGCCGCGTTTTGGAGCGGAGAGAATGTCACCAATATCGGATTGTTGCGCAAAGGCAGACGAAGCAACGGCCGCCATGCCTGCTGTTGCGACACCGGTCAAAAATGCGCGGCGGTCCAGCGCTGACGATCCAAATTTTTTCATGTTCTTGTCCAACCTGTTGGAAGCTTCGCAGTCAAGCTGCTCACAGCAATGCGCGCGAGCAGATATGGTTTCCAAAAATATCAGGAACATCGTTAACAAACATCAACATTCCGCGAAGTATAGCGCGATTGTGATGATTACGCGATATGCGCCCATTGAGGCGATAATGATGCTGCACTGACTTGAGTATAGGATCGTGCAGTTGCATTCCATTATGGCGGATTAATGACTTGGGCTAGAGCAGTCACCGAGATGCAGAACCTGTCTTAACTCGGCCCAAAGTCGAATTGCCCCGGTGTGGACTTCAAGTATTGTGAACCAATAGACAAAGCCCGCCTTTGCTGCGCGCAAAGCCGGGCTTTTGTTATTGCAGCTACCCCAAAATTACATGCGGTAGGCGATGCTGTCGTTCCAGAAGCGGTCAAGACGCTGAAGTGCCTTGTTCATGGACTGGAATTCTTCAGCCTTTATGCCTCCAACATGCTCGATCGATGCAACGTGGCGTTCATAGAGGCCCGCAACCAGTTCGGCCACTTCAGAACCCTTCTCCGTGAGGCTGACGCGAACCGAACGACGGTCTGTGCGTGAGCGTTCGTGGGAGATAAAGCCGAGTTCGACCAGTTTCTTGAGATTGTAGGAAACGTTCGATCCCAGATAATAGCCGCGACTGCGAAGTTCTCCGGCTGTCAGTTCCGCATTGCCGATGTTGAAAAGCAGCAATGCCTGAATGGCGTTGATGTCACTGCGGCCATTACGATCGAATTCATCCTTGACTACATCAAGCAACCGGCGATGTAACCGCTCGACCAACTGAAGTGCTTCAAGATATAATGTACGCAATGCTGTGTCATTTACTGTAGAATGCGAGCTTGCGCCAGACTTTCTCTGTATGCTGTTCATAATACCTGCCTCACTGTTGTTTCGGTGTATTTTTCTCACCGTTGAGCAGACACTATCGAATACGCATAAAATTCGACTTAAAACATAGACTTAACAGTATCTTACCATCACAGAATCAATTTCTACCTTAATGAAGACTTACCGCCAGCATATTTTGAGAATTAGCGGATTGGCATGGCCTGCTGACGTTTCTGCAAAAACAGCACTATCCGGAAGACGATGTAAAGCAGTGCAACGCAGCCATGAATAATAGCAATTTGGGGCCTGTAAAAGAAGAACTCCGAGAATACTGTAAACATCAGCGTTTCGCCGAGTGCGGCGACAAACCAGATAACCGGCCCCCAGGACACCATCATCCAAAGGCCGGTTGAAGCAACGGGATAAAGCATTGCCAGCGAAACGGAGGCGACCTTCCATTGCCATGGCATGAGGTCGAAGCGCCAGAGCAGCCCTTCATAATACCCACTGATCTGCGCCCAGTAGCCTACCCCGGCGACAAGTGAGTAGATGGCTACAAGCCGCAGCAACCAGACAAAGCCTGTTTGGGCCATAGTCGGGTCGAAAGGCAAATGGGTGGGCTTGTCATTCATGTCAGTTGTAATTCCCGCTCGCCCAATGATGCAAAATAGGCATCGACCATTTCAGGCGTTATATCTTCGATTTTTGCGGGACTCCACACGGGCGAATTATCCTTGTCCACAAGAAGTGCCCTTACACCTTCATAAAAGTCGTGATTTTCAAGCATACGGCAAAGAATGCGGTATTCCATCTGCATGCACTGGTCCATATCGAGTTCGCGTCCCTCTTCTATCTGACGGAAACTGACATGCAGACTTGTGGGCGAGCGAGTCTTGATCAGATCAAGAAGTTTTTGCGCTTCTTCGCTGCCATTCACCCCTGCGGCAGCAAGACGGATGAGACAACCACTTAATGTTGGCGAGTCAAAGAGAACGCTTATCATGTCGCGCATTGCTTCGGGTGTTTCAAAGTCAGGATTGATCGTCTTGCCCTTTAACGCCTTTTCGGGATCACCCGACCGGATCAGGCTGCGTTTGAGTTTTTCCTTGTCTTCCGCCTTGATCGCATGGGTGGCAATACCGCTTTGCAGGCAGTCGCCCTGCTTGATTCTATTGCCGGTCAAAGCGAGATAAGTGCCGAAATGCTCCGGCAGATGCGGCAGGAAAGCACTGCCGCCGACATCCGGGAAAAAGCCGATGCCAACTTCGGGCATGGCAAAAGTGACGTTTTCCGTGACGACCCTATGCGAGCCATGCACCGAAATGCCAACACCGCCGCCCATGACAATGCCATCAATCAGCGAGATATAAGGCTTGGGATAATGTCTTATATAGGCGTTGAGTCGATACTCGTCGGCAAAGAAATCATAGAGCGGGGCACCGGAACGGCCAGCATGATAAACGGCGAGAATATCGCCGCCAGCGCAAAAGGCCCGTCCCTCGCCTTCAACGATAATGCAATGGACCGCCTCGTCGGTAGACCAGGCAATCAGCGCACGATGCAATGCACTGACCATAATTCGCGTCAGCGCGTTAAGCGCTTTTGGCCGCGTCAGGCGAACCAGACCAGCTTTGCCGCGCCGCTCAAATGCGATTTCACCCATCCCGCCAAAATCGATTTCCATGCATTTCTCCGTTATTTGCAAGCGAAGGTAGGAAACTCCGGCGGGGCGCGTCAATGGATGACGTGGTTCAGGACAAAGGTAGAGCTGGCAGTTTGGGCATTTGGTCCAAGAACGAGCCGCAATTTTGGGGTTATGCTATTGTGGCGATCCTGTTAAAACTATTCCAAACAGCAGGCAGAAAACATGAACAAGCATCCCGCATTTCAAAGGCACGCGCCAAGAACCGTTGATGAAATTACCCAGAGCCGCCGTTTGCGCCGCATGCGCAAGGCCGACTGGTCGCGTCGTCTGGTCCAGGAAAACCAGCTGACAGTCAATGATCTGATCTGGCCGATATTCCTTTGCGAAGGTGAGAACCGACGAGAAGACATTGCCGCCATGCCTGGCGTACAGCGTTTTTCAGTGGATATGGCTGTGCGTGAAGCAGAACGGGCCGCCAAGCTTGGCATTCCTGCCATAGCTACATTCGCCAATATTGCCGCTGACCTGCGCGACGATACGGGTTCAGGGATTCTTGACCCTGACAATTTGATCAACCGGGCTACGCGCGCGATCAAAGATGCCGTGCCTGAAATCGGCATGATTACCGATGTTGCGCTCGACCCGTTCACCAGCCATGGCCATGATGGTATTTTGCGCGACGGTATCATCATCAATGACGAGACTGTTGCTCAAATTACGCAAGGTGCAGTGCTGCAAGCTGCTGCAGGCGCCGATATTATTGCGCCATCGGATATGATGGATGGCCGCATTGGTGCCATTCGTGATGCCTTGGATCAAAATGGCTTTCAAGATGTCGCGATCATGGCCTATGCCACCAAATTCGCTTCGGCGTTTTATGGCCCCTACCGCGAAGCAATCGGCACGTCCGGTCGGCTGAAGGGCGACAAGAAAACCTATTATATCGACCCTGCCAACACCGATGAAGCGGTGCGCGAGGCAGAGCAGGATCTTGCCGAGGGCGCAGATTCGCTCATGGTAAAGCCCGGCCTGCCCTATCTTGATATTATCCGCCGGTTGAAGGACACATTTTCTGTGCCGACCTTCGCTTATCAGGTTTCGGGCGAGTACACGATGATCAAAGCCGCCGGCGCCAATGGCTGGATCGACGAAGAACGTGTGATGATGGAAACGCTGCTGGCTTTCAAACGCGCTGGCTGCGACGGCATTCTCACCTACTTCGCACCCATTGTTGCAGAACGATTGAAGGCTGGCGCTTGAATTTATCTGCCTGAATTCCCAATTTCAGGGTAATGGCCATTTGGCTATCACTTGAAAACAGGAAACAAAATGAACGCGAAAACCCTTGATGGCGAAATAATTACTGATCGTTTCGACGATTGGCGCTTGTATCAGGGCGTGCGTACCAGCCGCATATTTGCCTTCCTGATCGACTATGCGATCGTGTTTCTGCTTTGCATTCCGGTAGCTATTCTCGTTTTCATTCTGGGGATCGCGACGCTGGGCCTTGGTTGGATGCTTTACGGCGTAATGTTTCCAGCTGTTGCCCTGATTTATATTTACGGTACCCTTGGCGGACCGCGTCAGGCTACCAAAGGTATGCAGATGATGGGGCTGAAGCTTGAACGCCTGGATGGCGGGAAAGTGGACGGACTGCTCGCAATCGTTCATACTGTGCTCTTCTGGGGCCTCAATGTCGTGTTGACCCCATTTATTCTGCTCGCAACCTTCTTCCTTGACCGCAAACGTACATTGCATGACCTTCTGCTCGGAACGGTTGTCGTCAGGGCATATAATTAAACATTGAAGGCTCCCGTCCGGGAGCCTTTCTTCTTCGGCATTGAAATGATGAACAGACACAAATCCGTTGCTGTAGCAGCTGCCCTGCTCGTTTTGTCAGGCGGCGTGAGCTATGCGGCTTCGCCTGCGGGAAAATTCTGCGGCGAAGTTATTTCCTATGGCGATTACCAGGATATCCAAACCAATCTGAGCGTGGACCGTGACGGGCGAATTACCGGGACGTATAAAATAGATGGGTTGGCCGGACGCACCGATGGCAATGTCATCGAAAAAGACCAAACCAGCCCGACAGACCGCACGCTGATTTGGACGGACAAGGATGGCACGGGCCTCGTCTCTTTACATTTCAGCAGCGATTATCAAAGTTTCAAAGCGGCGTGGGGTGGTTCAACCAATGGCCGTTTCGATCCGCCCATCCATTCATGGAGTGGGTCACGCTGCCCCGAAAGACCCGTGCACTGATACGACACACGCGACATTCACTCTGCAATGCAATATAATTGAATTGACGTTTTAGGCGGTCATACGATTCTATAGTTGTTACAGAGCGTGCCAGGAACTTGGATGACCCATCAACCGCAGCAATCACCGCAGTTTTTTCTGACAGCCCCCTCGCCATGCCCTTATCTTGAGGGACAGCTTGAACGCAAGGTATTTACCCACCTTGTGGGCGGGCGAGCCAGTGAGCTGAATGATCTGCTGACTCAAGGTGGCTTTCGGCGCTCGCAAAACATCGCTTACCGGCCAGCCTGCGAGAATTGCCGGGCATGTGTTTCCGTGCGCATTCTCGCCGGTGAGTTCACGCAGGATAAATCCATGCGACGTGTATGGAATCGCAATCGTGACCTGATCGGCAATATTCATCACGCCGAACCATCGACCGAACAATATTCACTGTTCAGGCATTATCTCAATGCGCGCCACAATAAGGGCGGCATGTCGGAAATGACCGTCCTCGATTATGCCATGATGGTGGAAGACACCCACGTGCCCACCCAGATCATCGAATATCGCCGGCGCGGCCCCGATAGCTTCATTACGCAAAAGGGCGAAGGTGAACTGATTGCCGTGGCATTGACCGATATCATGGGTGACGGGCTTTCCATGGTTTATTCATTCTTCAATCCGGACCATGCAAGCCGCTCTCTTGGCACCTTTATGATCCTCGACCATATTCAGCGCGCAGCTGCCGCAGGCCTGCCGCATGTGTATCTTGGATATTGGGTCGAGGGCTCGCGCAAGATGCAATATAAAATCCGCTACCAGCCGCAGGAACATCTGGGCATGAAAGGCTGGGAGCGCCGCGCGCCCTGATGGGTACGCTGGACGGCAGCCTGTTCTACCGCTAGACAACGCGGCATAATTCAAATGAATCCCCCCGGAAATCTGCCGCATGTCCCAGCTTCACCTCGACCATCGCAAAGGTTTGCTCATCACCGGCATCGGAGGTCTGGTGCTTTCGGCAGACATTCCTTTGTTGCGCCTTGGCCAAGGGGAAACATGGTCGACGCTGCTGCTGCGCAGCTCGACAACCTTCATCTGCGCGCTCATCATTTGGGCCGTTTGGAATCTCGTCACCGGAAAGCGCCGCAAAGTCCTTCCGGGCAAGATCGGGTATCTGGTTGCAGCGCTGTATGGCTTGGCTTCAATCGCCTTCATGACCGCAGTTTATAATACGAAGACAGCCAATCTCGTTTTCATTTTGGCGTTCAACACCGTATTCTCTGCGCTTTTGTCCTGGGTATTTCTGAAAGAACGGCCCAAGGCGATCACTTTCATTGCCATGTTCCTGATGCTGATCGGCGTCGGAATCATCGTGTATGAAGGCTTATCGGCAGGTCATGTCTTCGGCGATTTGATGGGGCTGTTGTCGACTTTCATTCTCGCATCGGCCATCACGGTCACGCGCGCGTCCGGCAAGGATATGAGCTTTGCTGCAATGATGGGCACCGCAGTGCCTATAGCCGTTGCTGCATTCATGGTATCGCAAAATGGATTCAACGTCGCCGTTCCTGGCTGGATCATCTTCAACGGCGCGGTGGTCACCACAATCGCCTTCATCTGCCTTGCAACAGGTCCGCGCTTTCTTTCAGGACCGGAAGTCGCGATGTTTTATCTGCTTGAAACAGTGCTGACGCCCATCTGGGTCTGGCTGGTATTTTCCGAACGCCCAACCGACGCCACCCTTTTGGGTGGCATCATCATCATTTCTGCTTTAATCGGCCATTCGCTCTGGCAAATGGTCCACTCACGCAGGCGAGCCCGGACGACGGCAATCCGCCATCCGATCTAGGGCTCGACTTACGAGAACTTGCCCGAGCGTGGGAAACCCTTTGGAACCATGCGGCCGGCCGTGGCGCGCGGGCCCACCCATTCCAAAAGCTCCAGTTTTCCACGCGTGAAGCTGCGGCCAGAAGCGTCCTGCCACGTCAATCCCTGCTCCATTGTGAAGATGCGGATATCGGAAACGCCACCATCCTTGTAGCGTTGCAGACGCACACCCTTGCCGCGACCGAGCTCTGGTACATCGGCCAGCGGGAAGACAAGCAGCTTGCGGTTTTCACCAACAATGGCAACGCTATCGCCGATGACCGGCACGCAATGGCGCGCTTCGTCCGGAGACTTGACGTTCATCACCTGCTTGCCCTTGCGCGTATTGGCAATGACATCTGCTTCAGGAACGATAAAGCCATTGCCGACATGCGATGACAGGAACAACTTACGCTCGGGATTGTGCACGAAAGCGGTGACAATATCCTGGTCGTTCTCCATATCGACGATGATGCGGATCGGCTCGCCATGACCACGCCCACCTGGAAGGCTGTTTGCACCGATGGTGTAGAACTTGCCGCCGGTAGTCAGAACGAGGATGCGGTCTGTTGTTTCAGCGTGGAATGCCAGCTTCAGCTTGTCGCCTTCCTTGAAGGTCAAAGTAGCAAAGTCTGCCAGATGCCCCTTCATGGCGCGCAGCCAGCCCTTTTCCGACACGACGACCGTCACCGGCTCGCGCTCGATCATGGCGTGATGAATGTCGGTCAGGTCATGTGTCGGCGCATTGGCGAAGGTTGTGCGACGCTTGCCAACCAAGGTCTCCGGTCCATACTTCTTTTGCATTTCAGCGATCTGCCACGAAATCGTCTGCCATTGTTTTGGCTCTGATCCCAGCAATTCCTCGATCTGCTTCTTTTCGGCGCTCAATCCGTCAAATTCTTTGCGGATTTCAAACTCTTCAAGCTTGCGCAAGGAGCGCAGGCGCATATTCAAGATAGCTTCCGCCTGATTATCGGTGAGTTCGAAGCGGCGGATCATCTCCTGCTTCGGTTCGTCCTCCTCGCGGATGATGCGGATAACTTCATCAATATTCAGATAGGCGATGAGCATGCCGCCCAGAATTTCAAGACGCCGCTCTATTTCACCAAGACGATGGCGCGAGCGGCGAATAAGCACTTCCTTGCGGTGTTCGAGCCACTGTTTGAGAACTTCACGCAAGGAGAGAACGTTCGGCACCTTGCCTTGCGACAGAACATTCATATTGAGCGGAAAGCGCGTTTCAAGTTCGCTCAGCTTAAACAGCGACTCCATGAGAATGTCCGGATTGACGCTTCGGCTCTTGGGTTCAAGCACAAGGCGGACATCTTCAGTCGACTCATCGCGTACGTCATCCAGCAATGGCAGCTTCTTGGCGATCAGGAGTTCCGCGATCTTTTCAATTAGCCGTGACTTTTGAACCTGATAAGGGATTTGGCCAATGACGATGTTCCACGTGCCTCGGCCCTGATCTTCCGTTTCCCAGCGGGCACGCAGACGAAAACCGCCACGGCCGGTTTTATAGGCTTCAACAATTGCTTCCCAACTTTCGACAAGAATGCCGCCCGTCGGGAAATCGGGACCACGCACCTTGCAGGTAAGCAGGGCTTTAGGGTCGTCCTTCGCCAACGCTTCGATGGCCGCCCATTCCTCCGGGGAAGTCATGAGCTCTTCCACCGTCGCGTCAGGATGCTTGATCAGATGCAGTGCCGCAGCGCAGAGTTCCGATACGTTGTGCGGTGGAATCGAGGTGGCCATGCCGACCGCAATGCCCGACGAACCATTGGCAAGCAGGTTTGGAAAGGCTCCGGGAAGAACGATTGGTTCTTCGTCTTCCTCATTATAGGTCGGGCGGAAATCGACGGCATCTTCGGTAATGCCCTCTAGGAGCAGCATGGCAACGTCGGTCATGCGCGCTTCGGTATAACGCATCGCTGCCGGGTTATCGCCATCAATATTGCCGAAGTTCCCCTGCCCGTCGACCACGGGATAGCGTACGGCAAAATCCTGGCTCAAGCGAACGAGCGCGTCATAGATCGACTGGTCGCCATGGGGATGAAACTTACCCATCACCTCGCCGACGATTCGGGCGCATTTGGCATAGGATTGATCAGGCGACAGGCGCAGCAAACGCATGGCATGCATGATGCGGCGATGAACGGGTTTTAGCCCGTCCCGCACATCCGGCAAGGCACGATGCATGATCGTTGACAGAGCATAGGCAAGATAGCGCTCTTCCAGCGCTGCCTTCAGATCAACCGGTTCGACATTATCATCGCCATTGTCTGGCGGAATCAGGCTTTTTCCCATGTGAATGGACTATCAAGACAAGGATTCGCGGGCAAGCAATGATTCGCCCAGATCACAGGCTGATAGCCCCATAATCACCGTTCTGCTGAACAAAGCTTGCCTTCGAACGGCAAATCTGACTTTCTAGCGCCCGAATCGTAAATATTGCCGCTTGGTTGATGGCTGTCACAGTTTTGCCGCGCCTCATGCAATAGGTATGATCATTGATCTCAACAAGGAACAAATTATGCGTCCAAACCCTGTGAAGTCCGGCTTGCGTCTGCTGGCTGCAACCTCTGCTCTCGTTGTCGTATTTGCCGGTTCAGCCTATGCCATCGACGGAAACGCTGTCGCTGCGCGCCTGAAGGCTGTTTATACCGAACAGGGCGGTGTCCTTGAATACAGCAATGTTGAAACAAACGGCACGACAGTCGTGTTGAAGGATGCCAAGGTTTCAACAACAGGCATTAAAGAAACATTCAATGCCGGTGACGTCACGCTTTCCGATGTGAGCGACGTTTCCGGTGGTGGCTTCAAGGTTGGATCGTTGACGGTCCCCGATGTCAGCTTTTCTCCTGAAGGCGAAGACAAGGGAACAATTAAGCTGGAAGGCATAGCGTTTGAAGGGATCACCCTTCCGGCGGAAGGCGCAACTGAGCCATTGGCAAAGTTTTTGCAGTATGAAAAAGCGGAAATAAAGCACGTCGCCTTTAATGCTAAAGGCAAGGATGTTTTCGTTGCCGACGCGCTTACCGCAACGATTTCCCCGCTGACTGAAACGTCACCTGTAGCTTTCACGACAAATGTTGAAAGCTTCAAAGCCGATCTGTCAGAAGTCGAAGATCCAAAGACCAAGGAAGCATTGACCGCTCTTGGTTATGAGACACTGACCGGGAAAATCGATATGAACGGCACGTGGAATGTTGCAGATGGCCGGTTGAACATCGAAAAGATGGATTTCATCACCGATGATGCTGGTACACTCGGCGTTAAGCTCGACATTTCCGGTTACACGCTGGACTTCATCAAGGGTCTGCAGGAAGCCACCAAGAATATGGAAGGCAAGCCTGACGACGCACAAGGCATGGCGATGCTCGGCCTTATGCAGCAGTTGAGCTTTACCGGCGCTTCGATCCGTTTTGAGGACGACTCAGTCACGTACAAGGCGCTCGACTATGTTGCCAAGCAGCAGAACGCCAAGCGCGAAGACCTGATCAATCAGGCAAAGGCAATCGTGCCAATGGCTGCGGCACAATTGGGCGATGCAGAATTCGCCCAGACACTCGGCACGGCAGTCGGCGAATATCTCGACGATCCAAAGACCCTCGAGATCAAGGCAGCTCCGCCAAAGTCAGTTCCATTCGCAATCATTGCAGCGGGCGGCATGGCCGATCCAAAGTCTCTGCTCAAAACACTTGGTGTTACGGTTATTGCGAACCAGTAATCCTGGCGATAAAACGAAAAAATCCCGGCAGCGATGCCGGGATTTTTGTTTGTCCAGAGTCGGTTAGAGAAGGTCTCTAAACTTCCTTCTTCACCGGGTTAAGACGGATATTCAGGTCGCGCAATTGCGCCTGCGAAACATCCGATGGAGCGTTCATCAGCAAATCATATGCCTGCTGGTTCATCGGGAACATGGTGATTTCACGCAAGTTCTTCGCACCGACCAGCAGCATGACGATGCGGTCAACACCAGCTGCCATGCCGCCATGGGGCGGTGCGCCATACTGGAATGCACGATAAAGACCACCGAAGCGTTCTTCCACGGTTTCGCGTGAATGACCGACAGCTTCAAATGCTTTGACCATTGTATCCGGCAGATGGTTACGAATACCGCCCGAGGCAATTTCGAAACCGTTGCAAACCATATCATACTGGAATGCCTTGATCGTCAGAGGATCCTGATTTTCGAGCGCATCCATGCCGCCCTGCGGCATTGAGAATGGGTTATGGGCAAAGTCGATCTTCTTTTCATCTTCAAGCCATTCGAAGAAGGGGAAATCGACAATCCAGCAAAGCGCAAACTGATCGCGGTCAACAAGGTTCAGCTCTTCACCAGCGCGCGTACGCGCAGCGCCTGCAAAGGATACGAACTTCTTAGGATCGCCGGCAACGAAGAAGGCTGCATCGCCATCATCAAGACCAAGCTGCACACGCAAGGCTTCCGTGCGCTCCGGTCCGATGTTCTTGGCGAGCGGGCCAGCGCCTTCAAGGCTTTCGCCTTCCTTACGCCAGAAAATATAGCCAAGGCCCGGTTGGCCTTCGCTTTGCGCCCAAGAGTTCATGCGGTCACAGAATGCACGTGAGCCCCCGGTCTTGGCAGGAATCGCCCATACCTCGACCTTTGGGTCATTGGCGATCATGTTTGCAAAGACTTTGAAGCCTGAACCGGCGAAATGCTCGGTCACTGCCTGCATTTCGATAGGGTTACGCAAGTCCGGCTTATCGGAACCATATTTGCGCATGGCATCATCATAAGCGATGCGCGGAAATTCCTTGGTAACGCGCTTGCCTTCAGCAAATTCTTCGAAAACGCCGCGCAGAACCGGTTCCATGGTAGTCAGAACGTCATTCTGTTCAACAAAACTCATTTCAACGTCGAGCTGATAAAACTCGCCCGGCAAACGATCCGCACGTGGATCTTCATCGCGGAAGCAGGGTGCGATCTGGAAGTATCGGTCGAAACCGGACATCATGATCAACTGCTTATATTGCTGCGGCGCTTGCGGCAGAGCATAAAACTTGCCGGGATGAATACGGCTTGGCACGAGAAAGTCTCGCGCGCCTTCCGGCGAAGAAGCTGTCAGAATTGGCGTCGAGAATTCCGTGAAGTTGATCTCACTCATACGGCGGCGCATCGCAGCGATGATCTTCGTGCGCTGCATGATGTTCTTGTGCAGTGTATCGCGGCGCAGATCGAGGAAGCGGTACTTCAGGCGGATATCTTCCGGATAATCCAATTCGCCAAACACCGGCAAAGGTAGTTCCTTCGCAGCCGAGAGAACTTCGATCTCACGCGCGAAAACTTCGATCTCGCCGGTCGGCATGTTGGCGTTTACCGTATCTTCGGTACGTGCCTTCACCTCACCGTCAACGCGGATAACCCATTCGCCCCGTACGGTTTCGGCAAGCTTGAAAGCTGGCGAATCGGGATTGGCGACGATTTGCGTCAGGCCATAATGGTCGCGGATATCAATAAAGAGAATTCCGCCATGGTCGCGGACGCGGTGGACCCAACCTGAAAGACGAACTGTCGAACCAACGTCCGATTTACGCAAGGCGGCGCAGGTATGGCTGCGGTAACGGTGCATGATATGTGCCTCTGATTAAATATGGCGAAAAGACCGAGGATAAGCCCTCGACACGCCAAAGAATTTGGGCGGACAAGCGCATTTTGGAGCTGATTTGTCAAGAACCGAGACAAACCCATTCTCATTCGCTATAGAAAAATCATGACCATGATTACAACCACAGATCAGCTTGAACAGGCTGTTGCCGCCCTTTCCCAATCAGACTTCGTGACTGTCGACACGGAATTCATCCGCGAGACCACGTTCTGGCCGGAGCTTTGCGTTATCCAATTGGCATCGCCCGATCATACGGCGATTGTGGATGCGCTGGCCCCTGGCCTTGATCTTGCAGCGTTTTTTAAGCTGATGGCCGACGAAAAAATCGTGAAAGTGTTTCATGCAGCCCGCCAGGACATTGAAATCATCTTCCATCTTGGCAATCTGATCCCGCACCCGGTGTTCGATACACAGGTTGCGGCGATGGTTTGCGGCTTTGGCGATGCCATCGCTTATGACCAATTGGTGCAAAAGGTGGTTGGGGCACAAATCGACAAATCTTCACGATTTACCGATTGGCGCAGGCGTCCTCTTTCCGAAAAGCAACTCGATTATGCTTTGGCGGACGTGACACATCTGCGCGATATTTACCTCCATTTGAAGGAAAGCCTTGAAGCCGAGGGCCGCACCGAATGGGTTCTGGACGAGATGAAAATTCTCACCGCGCGCGAAACCTATGACATGCATCCGGACGATGCCTGGAAACGGCTGAAGATGCGCTTGCGCAAGCCGGTGGAACTTGCCGTCCTACGCAGTGTGGCAGCATGGCGCGAACGCGAAGCGCGCGAACGCAATGTGCCGCGCGGGCGTGTCATCAAGGATGACGCGATTTACGAGATCGCACAACAGCAGCCGCGCGACGCCGAGGCCATGTCACGTTTGCGAACGATTCCAAAGGGTTGGGAGCGCTCCAGCATGGCGACAGGCTTGCTTAATGCTGTTAATCTCGCGCTTGACCTGCCGAAGGATGAGATGCCCCGCTTGCCGAAACAAAGCGCTTCCCCGGAAGGCGCTGGAGCAGCTTCGGAGCTTTTGAAGGTGCTTCTTCGGCTTGTTACCGAAGAGCATGGCGTTGCCGCAAAGGTGGTGGCTACCTCCGATGAAATCGACAGGATCGCTTCGGAAGGTGATGTTGATGACATTCCGGCATTGCAAGGATGGCGTCGCGAAGTCTTTGGAGAAAAGGCGCTTCAACTGATCAATGGCGAGCTTTGCCTGAAATTCGAAAACAAGAAAATTCGGGCGCTGGTTCTTCCCAGTGAATGAGGGTTGCAACTGACTGCACTCATTTTGCAGCCCATAGTTACAAAAATTCAGTCAAAACAGCCGGTTTTTCTGTGAAGATCCGGCTGTTTTCCTGCAAATTACTCAATTCGGCCAATCAACCCTATTGAGTTTCGATAATTCGGCCATCATCGAAGCATCGGGCTGAGAATTCAGGACATTGATCATTGCTATGATCCATGCCGCGAAGGTTTAAACCATGACTGCTTCCTCCACCACAACGCCCGCTCTCGCCAAAGAGGTTGCGCTCCTTGCTGTACTCGCAACTTTATGGGGTGCCTCCTACACCTTCATCAGAATTGGTGTTGAAACCATCCCGCCGATCACCTTTATTGCTGCACGCACATTGATAGCCGGAGGGCTGTTGGTGGCGATCATTAAAATGCGTGGACTTTCGCTGCCTAAGGACCCGGCGATCTGGAAGCGCTTTTTCATTCAAGCCTGTATCAACAGTGTTATCCCCTTTACCCTGATTGCCTGGGCCGAGCAGACGGTAAATGCCGGACTGGCGACTATCCTCAATTCGACCACGCCAATTTTCGCCTTTCTGCTGACGGTGCTGATTACGCGGCATGAAGCGGTGACGATGCGCAAGCTTTTGGGAACAATTGCCGGTGTCATCGGAATCAGCCTGATTATCGGAATGGAAGCCTTTCAGGGGGTCGGCAAGGAACTGGTGGCGCAACTGGCAATTGTGGCTGCAACAATCTCCTATGCCGCCGCTGCCATATTCGGACGGGGCTTCAAGGGGCTTGATCCGATGATGCCGGCCGCCGGTTCAATGATTTGCGGAGCGGTGATACTTATCCCCGTCAGCTTGGTTGTGGACCAGCCATGGACCATTGCGCCATCGGCTGACTCGCTGCTGGCACTGCTCGGTCTCTCGGTGTTTTCGACCGCCCTCGCCTTTGTTATCTATTTCCGGCTTATCCACACGCTTGGCTCGGTGAGCACAACATCGCAGGCCTATCTGCGCGTTCCAATCGGTGTAGGAATCGGCGTTATTTTCCTTGGTGAAACTCTGGCCTCGACCGCATTGACCGGACTTGTATTCGTTGTCATCGGCGTTGCCGCCATGACATTTCCATCGCGCAAGAAGACTGTGCCCGTCTGATCAACCTATGGCAGCTTCCGCTGCCGGAACAATTCGGGTTGCCAAAAGATCGTGCAATTGGCGCACATAGCCCGAGCGACCGGAAGGCGCTGCGGTGTTTGAGGTCATCACCGCCACCACGGATGCATGAGGCACGACATAGATCATCTGGCCGCCATAGCCCCAGGCATAATAGAACGGCTTGCCATCCGGCGTATAAGAGATGAACCAGCCCAGACCATAGCTATCGCCAGTAAATGGCGAGCTGGTTCGAGGCTTCCACGATTCTTCGATCCAGGCAGCTGGCACGATTTGCTTGCCGCCGCTCTTTCCGCCATCGAGAAACATTTTGCCAAAGGCAAGCATGGCCCGCGGCGACAATTCCATGTCATTGCCGCCGAAATAAATGCCCTGCGGATCACGTGGCCAAGGTGGAATAGTGATGTCCAGCGGTTCGCCCAGCCAATCGCGCGCAATCTGCAATGTCGTGCGACCCGTCTTGCGGGTGAGCATTGCGGATATGAGATGCGAATTGCCGGTTGAGTAAAGCATGCGCCCGCCCGGCTCATCGACGAAATCTCGAGCGAGCGCATAACGAACCCAATCGGAGCTCTCGACCCAGCGGCCATAATTGGGGCCGGATGTACGATCAAGCCCCGCCTGCATGGAAAGCAGATTGCCGAGCGTTATTCGCGCCAGCCGAGGATCACGATCCTGCGGCAGCTTATTCGACAGGATTGGCGCAACAAGCTCGTCCAACCCGGAAAAAACTTTGCGCTCAATGGCTATGCCAGCCAAGGTCGCAATGATTGTCTTGGAAACGGATTTTACATTGACGGGACGATCTATGGCGGGACCATGGAAACGGTGCTCAATCTGGGTCTGCCCGCCGGCATATACGATCATCGTCTGGAGTGCCGGAAAAGACGAAGCCTGTTCAATGATCTGGCTCGTCGCAACATTGTCCAAAGCCACAGCTTTGTTTGGAACCTGCGCAAGAGAGAACGAAGGGGCCAAAGCGCCCGCTCCACCGGCAAGGGTGGCCAAGATGAAGCTGCGGCGATTAACCGGATGGGTTTTCATGCGGCGACTTTGACGAGCATGAAGCGGTACGGCAACTCAACTCCGCTCACATGCGTGTGATCATACCGGCTTGTCGCAGAAACTGGATTGTCAGATATAAGGCGTACCCGCCAAGGCCATGACCAGAGCAAATTCCCAAAGCAAAAATTACCGATCGCAACAAATTTGAGGGAGTTCTGCAAGAAAACTGATAGAGGTCGAGGTCTCTTCCTCTCGGTGCAAACAATCCATGACTTCTTCGATCAGTTTCCGCGAGCGCATCGCTCTTTATGCTTTTCTGACCTCGCTGACATCCATTAGCATTGACGCGCTGTTGCCAGGGTTGCGCCAAATCGGAGAAGACGTTGTTGGCGGGCCGCCGCTATCCACACAGCACATCATATCGCTCTTCATTTTCGGCATGGCCGTCGGCGAGCTGCTACTAGGGCCCCTATCTGATGCCATGGGACGCAAGAAAGCGCTTGTGCTTGGCCTTGGCATTTATGCAGTTGGAACCATTATTGCGATGCTGGCCAGATCGCTGGAAGTAGTGATACTTGGTCGGATTCTTCAGGGCGTCGGCGTATCCGGCCCCAAGATAGCTACACGCGCCATGATCCGTGACCAGTTTGAGGGCGACGCAATGGCTCGCGTAATGTCCTTGATGTTCACCCTCTTCATTATGGTGCCGATGCTGGCTCCAGCTATGGCGCAGGGAGTGATTTTTATGGCTGGATGGCGTGCCATTTTCGGCATTTACCTCGCTATGGCGATGATCCTGGGTCTTTGGCTGGTGATTCGGCAACCGGAAACACTGCCGGTCGACAAACGTATATCCTTCCGGCCGAAACTCTTGATACGGAATGGCAGGCGCATTTTGGCAAAACGCCGTGTGGCGCTGCTGATCGTCGCGACCGGGATGGTGTTCGGATCACAGCTGCTTTACCTCAGCACGGCAGCCGATTTGTTTTTCGACGCTTATGAGATCAAGGAAACATTTCCCTTTTATTTTGCGGTGCTGGCCGCAGGAATTGGACTTGCATCATTTCTCAATGCCAAGCTCGTACAGCGGTTTGGAACGGATGCCATGACGCGTGCAGCCTTTATGGGATTGGCAATAGTCGGTCTTCTGATGTTGATTGCATCCGTGCTCTGGCGTGGGCACTTGCCTCTGGTGGTCCTGATGGTCTTCACCTTTTCAGCCTTCTTTACCATCGGCATATTGTTCGGAAACCTCAATGCCATGGCTATGCGCTCTCTGGGACAGGTTGCTGGCTTGGGCGCATCTTTGATCGCATCCGGATCGAGCCTTATCGCCACCCTGTTCGCCATCGCTATAGGGAGCTTCTATGATGGTAGGACAATGTATCTGGCGGCCGGATTCTTTATCGCTGGTATCAGTTCGCTCGCTTTGGCGCATTTCGCTATGAAAAGCGACGCTTCGCCGGTAGAGGCGGCGCGTTGAACAAGATTACTTGCCGACTTCCATTTTAAGCGGCTTGCCGATGAGCTTTGCCAATTGCTGCAGGCGTCCTTCGGTGACATCGCCGATGAGATCAGCTTTCGATTTATCCACCACAAGGCTGATGCCATCAGAGGTGTTTTTCCATGAAAGATACGGCACGACGCCGGACATGGAAGCCGAAAATGGATAGGTAATCCGCATGATGGCGGCCAGAAGACGCGAGAACTCCAAAAGTCGCGGGCTGGCAATCGCCGCAAGCTCCGGGTCCGGTACGCTATTGGCAACCCCTTCATGACGGAAGAAATTGGCAAGCGCTATATAGGCGCGGCCAGGATGATCAATGCCGACAAAAGCGGCATTGGAGATCATGTTCAGCGCCTGACTGCCGCGATAATCGGGATGCGCCCGCCAGCTTATATCTGCAATCAGGCAGGCCGCGCGCCGGTAGCGCTTCTCATCATCAGTCTCTTTATAACCCAGCGCCGCGAAAGCATCGCCGCTCCAGTCGGCAAGTTCACGCGCATAGGCAGGCGAACGTGCACGCAGTGTCGCCAGTTCCTCGGCGGCAGAAATGAGCGGGTCATTCAACTGCTCGCTCTCGGGCAAGAGCGAATAGAGAAAGCCCTCACGCACGCCAAGTGCCGAAAAGACTACTTTCGACGGCTTCATGATCTTGATTGTTTCAAGCAATGCAATGGCGCCGTAGGACAAGAGCGCCCGGCGGTTTTTTGAGACATCCTCAATGCCGCGCATATTGTCCACATCACCGACAGCAACGCGCTTGAGGAAGCGCTGGGCTTCTTCGAACGGAATTTCATAATGATGCATGACGTGGAGCGGATAATGTTCCGCACTCATATGCAGCTTGGCAAGGTTTCGCCACGTTCCTCCAACCGCATAAAAGGCCCTGCCCTTGCCATTGGCAAGAAGCTTGGCTGTGCCCAGGGTTTTTTGAGCGATGCTCAGCGCTTCGGTCAAATCGCCTTCAGACATATCCTGCAGGCGCAGACCACCAAGGGGCAAGGTTATGCCATCACCGATCTTACGGCCTTTGACGTCGACAAGTTCCAGACTGCCGCCGCCAAGATCGCCCGCAATGCCGTCAGGATCATGAAAACCGGAAATGATGCCAAGCGCCGAATAATAGGCTTCTTCCCGGCCCGACAGAACCTTGATGGGTTCTTCAAGGATGGCTTCCGCTTCGCGGATAAATTGCGAGCCATTTTCCGCCTCACGTGCGGCGGCAGTGGCAAGCACATCCAGCGACACGGCACCAGCCTGCTCGGCAAGCGCGCGAAACCGGCGGAGCGCGCGCAAGGCGCTCTGCACGGCTTTGGCATTCAGCTTTTTGGTTTTGACCAGTCCCTTGCCAAGACCACACAATATCTTTTCATTGAAAAGAACCGTGGGCGAGCGCGTAACACCTTCATAAACCACAAGACGCACGGAATTCGAGCCGATGTCGATGACAGCGGCCGGTCGGCGTCCCTGCACACGTCCCTGTGCTGCCGATATCATAAAGTCTGGGTTCCCAAACCGGTATATCGGCAGTCACCAGAGAAAGTCGCAATTAAATTCATTTTTCTTTCGCCGCTTTCCGCTTGCGATGGGCAATCAATCGAGGCGCAGAAGATTTCAGCGACTTGCCACGGCCTGAAAGGCTAGGATTGGTCATGAAATATTCCTGCGCATTAAAAGCATCCTCCCCATCGGCGGGAGCGATCCGCCGCGAGGTTCCATCTGCAAGTAGCTCATAACTCTGCTGGTTGTCGAGAAGGTTTGCCAGCATAATCTGTGAAAGAACCTGTTGATGCACAGTTGGATTGGTGATGGGCACCAAAGTTTCAACACGGCGGTCAAGATTACGGGTCATCATATCGGCTGAACCGAAATAGACCAGAGCGTTTTCCGATGGGAGCGGCTTGCCATTGCCAAAGCAGAAAATACGGCTGTGTTCAAGGAAGCGGCCCACGATGGACTTTGCGCGAATATTCTCCGAAAGCCCCGACACCTGCGGACGCAGGCAGCAAATGCCACGCACGACGAGATCAATTTCCACACCGGCACTGCTGGCTTCATAAAGCGCATCGATAATCTTCGCATCGACCAGCGAATTCATTTTCATCCAGATTGCGGCAGGACGGCCAGCTTTCGCATGGGCGATTTCCTCGGCAATATGCTGAAGAATGCGAGGACGCAGCGTGATCGGGGAAACGGCAAGCTGCATTTCGCCGGAAGGCGGCGTATAGCCTGTGATGTAGTTGAAGATTTGCGCCACGTCGCGGCCAATTGAAGGCTCGCATGTGAAGAACGACAGATCCGTATAAATCTTTGCGGTGATGGGGTGATAATTGCCGGTGCCCAGATGCACATAGCTGCGCAACTTGTTTTCTTCGCGGCGCACGACCAGCGACATTTTCGCATGGGTTTTCAACTCGATAAAGCCGAACACGACCTGTACGCCAGCGCGCTCCAGATCGCGGGCCCAGCGAATATTGGCCTCTTCATCGAAACGCGCCTTAAGTTCGATCAAGGCAGTAACGGACTTACCGGCATCTGCGGCATCAATCAGCGCACGCACGATCGGGCTATCATTTGAAGTACGGTAAAGTGTCTGCTTGATTGCAACGACATCCGGATCGGCAGCGGCCTGACGCAGAAATTGCACCACGACATCGAAGGATTCGTAAGGGTGATGGACGATGATGTCTTTCTCGCGAATCGCTGCGAAGCAGTCGCCACCATGTTCCCGCACACGTTCAGGAAAACGCGGATTGTAAGGAACAAACTTCAGGTCCGGGCGCGCGATGCTGACAATTTCCGAAATCATATTGAGCGCAAGCAGACCGCCAAGCACGCTGATGCGGTTATCTGGCACACCCAGCTCCGTAGCCACAAAGCTGCGCAGGGATTCAGGCATTTCATCATCAAATTCGATGCGGATCACCTGACCGCGGCGACGGCGCTTCAGGGCGCTTTCGAACAGGCGAACCAGATCTTCCGCCTCTTCCTCGACTTCAATATCGCTGTCACGGATGATGCGGAACGTGCCGGCACCCTTGACCTCATAGCCAGGGAAAAGCCGCCCAGTGAAAAGGCTGATCGCATCTTCAAGAGATAAGAAGCGGTAGCGACCGCTATCATCCGGTATCTGGATAAAGCGCTTGAGCGCCTGCGGCAGGCGCAGGAGCGCCGTCATTGGGCGGTTATCCGTGCTGCGGTTCAGCAGCATGGCAATGGTGAAGCCCAGATTTGGGATAAATGGAAAAGGATGCGCCGGATCAATGGCCAAGGGTGTTAGCACAGGATAGATGGTTTCGAGAAAATGATCCTCCAGCCATTCCTGCTCAGCTTTGGTCAAACGATCAGGCCGAACAATTTCGATATTCTCCCTGATCAATTCCTCGCGCAAGGCACTCAGACGCAGCTGCTGGGCGGCTTGAAGTTTGCCGACTTCTTCGAGAACGAATTCCAGCTGTTCCTGCGGCGTGCGTCCATCATCACTGCGACTGGAGACGTTTTCGCGCACCTGCCCGGCCAGACCGGCAATGCGCACCATGAAGAACTCATCCAGATTGGCAGCCGAAATAGACAGAAAGCGCAGGCGCTCAAGCAAGGGCTGGTGGGTATTTTGCGCTTCTTCAAGCACGCGGCGATTAAATTGCAGCCAGGAGAATTCGCGGTTGACGAAGCGATCAACGCTGGTGTGCAGATCCGGCAGAGAGACATTCTCAACAGGCTGCGGAATGGTGGGCGATTGGTCGTTCATCAATATTCTCCAGCTAAAAAAATTTCCCGCAAAATGCGGACTTAAGAGCGCACCATAGACAAGTCTTTTGACAGTTTGATAGCAATCGTCTTGAAATCGTAATCAGGATGATACAAACCGAAGCGAAAGAGAAGTCAAATGCCAAACATGCGTATTTGACGAGACGATTCAGGAGCGAAAAATGGCTGGCCACAGCATCCCTCATTTCCAGAACAGCGCAGGACATGCGACCATTGCCATCGGCGTGAAGGAATTCATGTGCGTGGGTGCCAACCCGCCTTTCGACCATCCGCATGTGTTTCTCGATCTGGGCGATGACAATGAAAAAGTTTGCCCCTATTGCTCCACGCTTTACCGCTATGACGCTTCGCTGCATGCCGATGAGACAGTCCCAGCAGGTTGCACCTATGTGGACAGGGCCGCTTGAACGCATCGCTCATCGATTTAAAGACCGAACGAAACAGGCGCGATCCCAATCCTGACCAGATTATTATCGCCGGTGCTGGCATTGCCGGATTGACGCTGGCGCTTGCCTTGAGTGCCAAAGGTTTTCCAGTTCAGATATTTGAGAAAAGCGCGACGCTGGCCGAAGCCGGTGCCGGAGTGCAGCTCTCCCCCAATGCCACGCGGATATTGCAGCGGCTCTGTGTTCTCGACCAATTAACGCCATCCTCGGTTGAACCGCAGGCAATTTGTCTTGCAGATGGTTCGAGCGGCGAAATGTTGCTTTCGCTTGATGTTGGTCATGTGGCCCGCACGAGATGGGGCTCACCCTATATTGTCTGCCACCGGGCCGATCTGCAAAATGCCTTGCTGGAACAGGCGCGAAGCCAGCCCAATATAGCCATCCAGCTGCAATCAGCGGTGACACAGTACAAGCCTGACGCAGATGGCATTATCGTTCGCGTTCAATATCACGATCGTATCGAGGAACATCGCGGGGCTTTGCTCGTAGGTGCCGACGGCGTCTGGTCGAATATGCGCACTGCCATGTCCGACATGGAGCGCGCGCGCTATACATCGACGATTGCCTGGCGTTCGACCATCGCCGCTGACCAGTTGCCAAAGAGCTTCACATCCCTGCTGCCTCAGGGCATCAATGTTGTTGCCTGGGTTGGTTCAAACGCTCATCTGGTCGCCTACCCGATACGTTCCGGTGAAATGTTCAATTTCATTGCTGTTGCCCCGGATCGCCAAGGCGGACGGCGATGGGACGCTGGGGCTGTGCCGGAAACGCCAAGCCAAAATTTTATCCGGGAATTCAATCTTTGGCATCCCGGTATTCGCGACATCATGCTGGCGGGAAGACCTTGGACTTCATGGCCATTGTTTGAGCAGCGTAAATGCCGTTACCGAATAAAGGATCGCCTGGTGCTGATCGGGGATGCTGCCCACGCGATGACGCCATATGCAGCGCAGGGAGCGGCCATGGCTATCGAGGATGCATGGGCGCTGGCATCTGCCTTGGGGGAAAATATCGCAGCATGGCCATCGGCTTTAGACGCGTTTGACAAGACCCGCAGCAAACGTATCAAAGCAGTGGTGCGGCGCGGAGCGATGAACCAGCTCGCCTATCATGCCAAAGGGCCAATCGCCATGGCGCGCAATATGATTATGCGCAAACGCCCTGCCGAAAAGTTTATCGAAGGGCTGGATTGGCTCTATGGATATGATGGCCAGATTTGAATGCAAAAACCCTCGCCGAAGCGAGGGTCATGAGCGCCCAAAAGGGCTTGCAGGCGAAATATAAGAAAAATGGATTGCATTATCAAACAGGCGGCCATAAGGCCGCCGTTTGGTAACATTGCAGAAAACTATCTCAATGAAGAATCTGGCTGAGGAATAGCTTCGTGCGTTCGTGCTGCGGATTATCAAAGAACTCGGCAGGGGCGTTCTGTTCAACGATCTGGCCCTGATCCATGAAGATAACGCGATTTGCAACCTGGCGCGCAAAGCCCATTTCGTGGGTTACGCAAACCATGGTCATGCCTTCTTCAGCAAGCTGCACCATTGTGTCGAGCACTTCCTTGATCATTTCCGGATCAAGGGCCGACGTCGGCTCATCAAACAGCATGATGCGTGGATTCATGCAGAGCGAACGGGCAATGGCTACGCGTTGCTGCTGACCACCGGAAAGCTGACCCGGATATTTATTGGCCTGTTCGGGGATTTTGACGCGCTCAAGAAAGTGCATCGCAATTTCGTCCGCCTTCTTCTTCGGCATCTTGCGTACCCAGATTGGGGCCAGCGTGCAGTTTTCCAGGATAGTTAAATGTGGGAATAGATTGAAATGCTGGAACACCATGCCGACTTCGCGCCGAACTTCGTCGATCTTTTTCAGATCGTTGGTAAGTTCGATGCCGTCAACGAGAATCTTGCCGCTCTGATGCTCTTCCAAACGGTTGATGCAGCGGATCATGGTCGACTTACCTGAACCGGACGGACCGGCAATGACGATACGCTCGCCGCGCATCACCTTGAGGTTGATGTCCTTCAGGACATGAAAATCCCCGTACCATTTGTTCATATTGATGATCTCAACGGCAACGTCTGTCGTGGAGACTTGCAGGAGCGAATGGTCGACGTGGATTTCTTCCGGGTCGATAATGTTTTCAGTTGTCATATACGTATGCTCCTAACGTTTGTGGCCAGTGTCGAGACGATTTTCCATGAAGATGGAATAGCGCGACATGCCGAAGCAGAAAATCCAGAAGACGAAACCGGCAAAAACCAGACCGGACATGGGGGTTTGCGGCGATGACCAATTTGTATCGTTGAAGTGCTGACGCACCGTCCCGAGCAAATCGAACATGCTGATGATCGAAACAAGCGATGTATCCTTGAACAGACCGATAAAGGTGTTGACGATACCTGGGATTACCAGTTTCAACGCCTGTGGCAGAATGATGAGGCCAGTTTTCTGCCAGTAACCGAGTCCAAGCGAATCCGCACCTTCATATTGCCCTTTCGGGATGGCTTGCAGACCACCACGCACCACCTCCGCCATATAGGCCGAGGCGAACAGCGCAACACCGATCAGCGCCCGCAGGAACTTATCGAATGAAACGCCCGGCGGCAGGAACAATGGCAGCATATAGCTGGCCATGAACAGGACCGTCACCAGCGGAATACCACGCACCATTTCGATAAAAATGACGCACAGCATCTTGATGACCGGCATTTTCGAGCGCCGTCCAAGTGCCAGTGCTATGCCGAGAGGAAGCGAGACGGAAATACCAACGAAGGAAATAACCAGCGTAACCAGCAGGCCACCCCAAACGGAGGTTTCGACATAGGGAAGGCCGAACCAGCCACCAACCAGCAGGAAGAATGCGACGATCGGGAATACGAAAAAGAAGACGATCGCATTCAGTACCTTGTAGGGCGCTTTTGGAATCAGAAGTGGAATCAGGAGGGCAACGAACATGATGCCCACAAGATTGACCCGCCAACGTTGGTCAATGGGGTAAGGACCATACATGAACTGGCCGAATTTGGCGTTCACGAAGGCCCAGCATGCGCCGGACCAGCCATCTGGCTGCAAACCGCCCTGTGCCACGGTCGCACATACCGACCTGTTCGGCCCGACCCACGCAGCTTGAATAAATAGCCAGTTGATCAGTGGCGGTAAAAACCATGCCAGAACGAGAAGTGCCAAGACGGTCAGAACAGCATCGACCGGCGTTGCAAGCAAATTAACCCGCACCCATCGCACAATGCCGCGTTCACCCAAGGGCGGAGTTTGACCCTGCAGCATTTCCTGACGAACGAAACTAATATTGGTGTCTGTCATGATCAGCGCTCCACCAGTGCCATTTTGGCGTTGTACCAATTCATGAACAGCGACGTCAGAATACTGAGGCTCAAGTAAACGATCATGAAAATAACGACCACTTCAAGCGAGCGGCCCGTCTGGTTCAGGATCGTTCCCCCGACGGCAAAGAGATCCGGATAACCGGCTGCAATCGCGAGTGAGGAGTTCTTGGTCAGATTCAGATATTGGCTGGCCAGCGGCGGCGTGATGATGCGCATTGCCTGTGGCACAACAACAAGCCGTGTTGTCGTGCCTGCACGTAAGCCTAGAGCATGGGCAGCTTCACTCTGTCCCTTGCCAACACCACGAATGCCGGCCCGGACGATCTCGGCGATAAAGGCCGCCGTATAGAACGACAGAGCCAGATAGAGCGAGATAAACTCAGGTCCGACCTGCGAGCCACCTTTCAGATTGAAGGCGCCAAGGATTGGATAGTCCAACGTCATGGGAAAGCCTTTGACGGCCAGCGCCAACAACGGCAGACCGACAATGAGGGCAATCGCTGTCAGACCAACCGGAAACGGCTGACCTGTTGCCATCTGACGCTTATGGGCCCAGCGTCGAACCAGCAAAGTCGCCACGACAGCTATCAGGAAAGCGACACCCGCCAGCCAGGCACCCTCACCCATAATCAATGACGGAACATAAAATCCGCGATTGTTCAGATATGTCCCAAAAGGCAGAGCTATACTTTGGCGTGCCTGGGGTAACACAGCAAGCACACCGGAATACCAGAAGAAAATAACCAGAAGCGGCGGAACATTGCGGAAAAGCTCCACATAAACCGTACAAATCTTGCGGATAAGCCAGTTATGCGAAAGCCGGCCAATACCGATAATGAAGCCGATAATGGTTGCAGTGATGATACCCGCAATCGCCACAGTCAGCGTATTCAGAATGCCGACCAGAAGCGCCTTGGCAAAAGTTGAATCACTGGAATAGGAGACATACGGACTGCTGCTGATATCAAAACCAGCGCGGCCATCGAGAAAGCCGAAACCTGTAGCGAGCCGCGCGCGCTGAAGATTGGCGATGGTGTTGTTAACGATCCAGTACCCCAGCACAACGATGATAAGCAGTGCTAAAGCCTGAAAAAGATAACCACGGAATTTTGGGTCGTTTAAAAGCGAAACTTTGCCGCTATCTGTGCCAGGCGAAATATCCTGCGATGCCATTGGCCCCTCATTTCTGCTAAGTTCTTGTTCTTATTATTTTTATTATTATAGTAAATTGAGAGGAGGCCAGCGCCCCCTCTCCGATTTCATCATTAGCTATATGCGATTAGCGAATTGGCATCGCGTATTGCAAGCCACCCTTGGTCCACTGAGCATTGATGCCGCGGGCAATCTTGAGCGGGCTACCGGAACCGAGATTCTTTTCGAAAATCTCGCCGTAATTGCCAACTGCCTTGACGATGTTGATAACCCAATCATTGGTCAAACCGAGGTCTGTACCGAGCTTGGTATTGGCTTCCTGACCAAGGATACGCTTGACTTCAGGGTTTTCACCATTCTTCAACTCTTCGACATTGGCCTGGGTGATGCCGAATTCTTCAGCAGTCAACAGGGCGTAATGAGTCCAGCGAATGATATCGGCCCATTGTGGATCGCCCTGACGGACAACCGGTCCAAGTGGCTCCTTGGAAATGATTTCCGGCAGAACAACATGGTCATCAGGAGCAGTCAGCGCCAGACGATAGGCATAAAGACCAGACTGGTCGGTCGTGTAAGCATCGCAACGACCGGAATCATAGGCTGCGTTAACCTCTTCAACCTTTTCGAACACAACAGGATTGTATTCCATCTTGTTGGTACGGAAGTAATCAGCAAGGTTAAGCTCGGTCGTTGTGCCGGCCTGAACGCATACCGATGCGCCCGATAGCTGAAGCGCGGAGTTGATTCCCGAAAGCTTCTTCGCATTGATCATGAAGCCCTGGCCGTCATAATAATTGACGCCCGGGAAATCAAAACCCTGTGTATCGCGGCTGAGTGTCCATGTGGTGTTGCGAATCAACACGTCGATTTCGCCGGACTGCAGAGCAGGAAGACGATCCTTTGCAGACAAGGGCGTATATTTAACCTTGCTTGCATCGCCAAACACAGCAGCAGCAACAGCCTTACAATAGTCAACGTCAAAACCAGACCATTCGCCCTTGTCATTCGGCGCTGCAAAGCCAGGAAGACCTGTGTTAACGCCGCACTGCAAGAAGCCCTTCTTCTTTACATCTTCAAGCACTGTTGCTGAAGCGACGTTGGCAAGAAGGACCAACGCCGAAGCCGCCAGTACGCCCTTCAAAACAAGATTTTTCATAATTAATTTGCCCTTTGGTTGTTGTAGTCGTTCCCAGAGAGGTAAGTTTACATCGGTTTATTTACCCCAGCCCCGAAAAGGGCCCCAATGCCTCTCCCATTCACCTATCTATCGAAGGGCATTCTGAGGGTTTGGTCAAGGGAGAATATTTGCTCAATTTTGAAGCAAGAACGTCAAAATTGCTGCACGCGAAGCGAAAAACCGCTGATTTTCTACTCAGTTTTTCTTTTTTCGATGAAAACGGGCGCAAAATTTTCAAATTCGCGGCCAAAGCCGGAAATTCGGACTCAGTAGATCAGCACTGGATATTGCAAGCTCTCATTGGACCGCAAAGCACTCATGCCACGATGTATTTCCATGATGTTGTATGGAATCACTACTGCCGCAAAGTATTCACGAGCCTATAACCGGGAAAAACCGGCCCCGTTCACAACGAAAAATGACGTGGCGGCGAGCAAGAAATCTTGCCAGCGTTATCGCGACGAGGAAGCCGATACTATAGCCCGCCACGGTATCGGTCGGATAATGCGCCCGTGCAACGATTCGGGTAAAAGCGATGAACATAGTGGCAAGGATGATCGGAACCCGCCAGCGGGGAAACCATAAAGCCAGTATCGCCCCGACAGCCCCCATGGTGGTTGAATGGCCGGAAGGAAAGCTGGCAAGATCATCACCACCTGCAAATGGAGAAAAATGACCCGTGCCAAGCGTATCAATGAAGGGTGGGCGGGCTCTACCGATAAAGAATTTGGCGATAGCGGTACATGTTCCGGCCAGAGAGATTGCCCAAAAGGCATAGGTTGCCTGCGTGTAAACGAGATGCAGCCGCTTTCGCCGAGGGACTGGCAAATGCTGCCAATCAATCGCGATCAGGCAGACAATGATAATGAAGGCCGGAATTACATACCATTTTGACAGTCCGATATCTGTAATCAAGCGCAGATTGCGTAGATCACTGTCCGGCGATGTGAACATGCGCGACAAATACTCGTCATAAGGATGCAGTGACAGTACAAGAAAGACGATCAACGCGACCGCCATGGACATCGATCTCGTCCAAGCCGCCGCTCCATCCGGATGTGGACGCGCGGTGACGACATGCAAATAGCGGGCAAGAGAACGATTCAATCGTTGCGCGATGGACGATGTATCAGCCAATCAAAAATCCTTCTCCTGTTGCAACCGTCATGCAGTGCGATTATCGACGTAACCCTACAAGCCTAAAATTAAGCCGATAATTTGGAGGACCTGTCATGGATAAGCAATCTCGTTCAAAACTTGGGATAAATACGAGACTTGCACATGGCGGCTATGATCCCACCGACTATCATGGTTTCGTCAACCCGCCGGTCGTGCATGCTTCAACCGTGCTGTTTCCGGACGCGCAGACCATGGCAACGGGGAATCAACCCTACACATATGCCACCCACGGAACACCGACCACAGACGCGCTTTGCCGCGCTATCGACGAGCTTGAGGGATCGGCTGGCACGCTGCTCGTTCCATCCGGCCTATTGGCGGTAACGCTGCCACTTTTGGCCTTCCTTTCGCCGGGTGATCATCTTCTGATGGTCGATAGTTGCTACGGCAATACACATTATTTTTGCAACACAACGTTGAAAAGACTGGGTGTTGAAGTCGAATATTACGATCCGCTCATCGGTGCCGGCATTGAAAAGCTGATTAAGCCAAACACCAAAGTGGTCTTCACCGAATCGCCCGGCTCAAACACGTTCGAGATGCAGGATATTCCGGCAATTGCCGAAAAGGCACACGCAGCCGGGGCCGTGGTTATGATGGACAATACCTGGGCAACACCGATTCATTTCAAGGCCTTGGACTACGGCGTTGATATTTCGATTCACGCCGTGACCAAATATCCCTCCGGCCATGCGGATATTTTAATGGGCACAGTCTCCGCCAATGAAAAACACTTCAAGACATTGGAGCAGACCTATACGGCGCTGGGTCTATGCGTCAGTGGAGATGATGCCTATCAGGTTCTGCGCGGCTTGCGGACCATGGGGCTGCGGATGGAACGGCACGCAGAAAATGCGCTGGCAATTGCCGAATGGCTGGAAAAGCAGGATGGCGTTCTGGAAGTTCTGCATCCGGCCCTGCCAAGTCATGCGGGACACGAAATTTACAAGCGCGACTTTACGGGCGGCGGCGGCGTTTTTTCGATTGTCATTGAGGGCGGCAAGGCACAGGCGCACGCTTTTCTGGATGCGCTTGAGATATTCGGCCTGGGCTATTCATGGGGCGGTTTTGCAAGTCTGGCTGTTCATGTCCGGCTCAACGACAGGCAGATCACCGGCAAGAACTATGCAGGGACCGTTATCCGGTTGCAGATCGGCTTGGAAGACAAGGAAGATTTGATTGCCGATATTGCCAAAGGATTAGCGGCCGCGCGCGCCGCATAACCCGAAGTTGATTTCAATGTGATGAGCAACGGCTGTTATCAAACAGCGCCACTATCATTTAGATGAAAGACTGAATCATGACTTTGAAACTCATCCGAAATGCTGCCCTCATCTGCCTCGTCGCTTTTGCCTCGCCTGCTTTGGCGCAGGAGCATAGCGGGCACGAGGCCATGAAACAGGATTCCATGAAGGCGCAGAAGGGTGATCAGTCCCCCTCCTCAAAAGCGTTCGTGGAAGCCAATACGAAAATGCACAAGGATATGGCCATCGAGTTCACAGGCAATGCCGATAAGGATTTCGTTCTCGGAATGATTGCCCACCACCAAGGTGCGATCGACATGGCAAAGGTTGAACTCGAATATGGCAAGGACGCCGAAATCCGCAAACTGGCGGAAACGATCATTGCCGCTCAGGAAGGCGAAATCAAAGACATGAAAGCCTGGCTGGAGAAAAATGGCGGCTAATAGCTGATCCTTTCAGCGACATAAGAAAACACCCGCTGGTCTGGATTGACCGGCGGGTGTTTTTACGCAAACTGTCGGTTTAGCCTATTGGCGTATTTCATTGCTTGCAGCGCGCTTCTGCAGGCAGAGTTCCCAAAGGCTGTAGGCGGCATCGGCATAAGTCGATGTACCGGCTTTGAATTCGGCTGAACGCAAAGGCAAAAGATCCTCCACGACAGCCAGTGTGCGCGCTGGGAGTATATCCGTACAGGTTCCCAAACGCCGGAACACAGTGCTGATAGCAACCTGTCTCTCATTGACGTCTATTACGGGTTCGTCCCTGCCGAGTTCCCAGTCTTCCAAGGCGTCAATCGCGTCCTGAAAGGCGTTATGCAAGATGATAGGCGCATGGCCTTCATGAAGTGGGTGCAGCAAACCAGGCATTCCTGTCTCCTCACTTTTGTGTTGCACTGCCGGGGGCTCCCGGAAACAGAATCATACGTGCGACATGCCATGGACCGCAAGCCAAAACTGTTAATCCATACTTATTCAATCGAGTTTTTTAATTAAATCAAACGATAGCACTGGGCTTACTGTTCATTATTAATCTGCACTCTCATTTAATTTTGCCAAAAGCCTAATATTATTGAGTTTTCCTTCTCGACCCGCCAAATAATTCAATCGTTTAGACTGAGTGTGACGATGTTTAAAGAAATGCGGGGGCTTTATACTCTTGAGTTGACGGGTAAGCGATCTGACCCAGCGAAGGATCAACCAGTGGCTTTCCGCTGCGGGATCGATTTATGCACCAAGCGAGATCGTGTTTCCGGCACATACGCAACCATAACTGGTAATTTGATGCAGATTACCCGCGTTTCGCCTTGCCAAAACAAACTCATTGCCCCATTCATGTCCCGCTGCCCACCATCGAGGATATTGGCATATGAGAACGAGGCTCTTTCCAGTAATCATGTTCACCGCCCTGCTTGCAGGTTGCGGGAATATCCAGGGACAGCTTGATAACGAGAAAATTTCGTCGCTGCGCTATGACACGGTTCAATGCCCGGCCCTGATCGCGCAACGCAGCCAGGCCATGGCGGAAGTCAGCCGCCTTACCAATGGCCAAGGCTATCAGGACCCGGACGTGATTGTCGGTCTTGGTCCCGTCCTGCCGGATTATCGTACCGAAAATCAGAAAAAGGCCGGAGCGCTGCAAGGTCAGATTGAGTCGATGAGCCGTTCGATTGATCGCAGAAAGTGCGGAGCGCCAGCCTAAAGCTTCCCAGCCGTGTCTGCCTATACCGCTATCACAGCATGTTGAATGTATCGGCCGGCGCTGATCGATCCCTTATGTCAAAATTTATTGTGCCAATAATTAATTGGGCGTATCCTGCTTGTTCGGGTGGAGAGTACCGGCTTAAACCGGCTAATATTTACTCTTCTTCAGGGAGTGACAAACATGGGAGAAGTGACCCTTCATACGCCCCATAATGCAAGCTGCGCGACCCCACAAATATTGCAGAAGGTTCGCTCGGAAATGCCTACCAAGCCGGCTAGCAGCAATAAGCTGTCGGATATATTGAAACGCGCCAAAGGTGGTTTCACTCACCGGCGTTTCAAGCAGCATTCTAAATAATTATAGGTGCTTGTGGCGCATACGCTTCAAGGAGCATTGTGATATATTATAGAAGCGTGCGCTGTGCGGCTTGGTTTGCGCGGCGCATCTTTCTATTTCGACGTATTTGTTAGCTGTAATACCTACGGATAGGCAGCTTTGAAGCCATGATGGACGAGGGTGACAAAGAAAAAGACGATTATGCGCCCTACCTGACGCCGGTTTGGGGCTATCTCATTCTTTTTCTTATTATCATCCCCATCGTATTATATCTGGGCCACCAATATGGCGGATACTGGAATTCTTTTAATCAGCCCTAACCTTTCGGTCAGCGCTTTGGTGTATATTCCGGAACGGTATCGTCCTCGCCAAAAAGCAACTTTTGCGGATCGTCCTGGAAGTTTGTAACGCCCCTCTCAATACGCTCAACAGCACGACGGCTTTCAGAAATCACTTTCTGGGCGTTGCGGAGCTTGTCACCGGTCAGAGTGTCAAGATTGCCTGCAATCGCTTGCAGGCGCGCATCCAGTTCCTTTGCCTGTTTCTGATAATCCTCAAGTTTGCCGCGTATTTCGCTGACCATGCTGTCCTTGTCATTGGAAAGCTGTTTATCAACCTTTAGCAAAGTCTCATCGACCTTCGTGGACGCCTTGTTGACGCGCGAAATTACATCGCGCGCATCATGCATTGTTGTTTCCAGCTTTTGCGCTTTGCGGCCGTATTCATCAATGGTTTCAGTGCTGCTGGCCAAATCTTCGGAAAAAGCCTTGGCGCTGCGAACGCTTTCAAGCAATGGGCCCCGCGCCTGTTCTATGTAGCGCTCGGTAACGTCAGTTGCCTTGTCCACACGCTCGATCCAGTCCTGCGCGGTCTGGACAAGCGTTTTCAACGAACTTGGATCGACATCGACGCGTGCAACCGTGTCCTCCTTGGCAGCTTCTTCAAGCAGCTTTGGCTCATAGGACTTGCCTCCGGTAAGCTCGATACGTGCAGCGCCAGCAAGTATTTCGAAAGCCAAGGTTGCCACTGTTGAGCGGGTGATCGGCGTCGTGGAAGCAATTTCAGTCTGAACGATAACCGCATCAGGATTTTCCTGATCAATAAAAAGCCTGCTTACCCCACCAACTTTCAGGCCATTGAAGAAAACCGGGCTTTTGACGGTAAGACCAGTCACAGAGCCTGGAACTCTGATTTCAAGCGTGCTCGTATCGCGCCGCTCGCCATAACGGCCGATCCAGTAAAAGAACCCCGCCGCCAGAAGCGCCACCACGACCGTAAAGACCGCCACGATAAAGTAATTGGCTTTGGTTTCCATGTATTATCTGGCAACTCCGTCATTCATCGGTCAGCATTACCGCTTTAAGCCACGGCAAATCAATGGCGAAGGACACCGGAGCGCGTTCTTGCTCAAATAGTATCGTTCTGCCGGAGAGCTTGCGCACCCTGTTGAAGACTTCAATTCTCCCGACATCGATAAGTTCCGACATGGCGGCGCTGGTGGTTTTGCAAACAGGAAGCGTTGTGGCTGGCTTAATTTTATGTTGATGGCGGGCAAGAATGAGGTCACCATGTTCTGACGTATGGGGGATAGATGATGACAAGTTTGACGATTTTGGCTTTCGCATTGGTGGCGTTCATAGGCATAGCCACGCCGGGGCCGACAGTATTACTGGCACTGACCAATGGTTCGCGCTACGGCCTTCGAACAGCAAGCGTGGGCATGGTGGGAGCAGTTCTTTCAGACTTCGTGCTCATCGGGGCAGTGGCCCTTGGCTTGGGCGCGCTTTTGACTGCATCCGAATTCTGGTTTTCCGTGGTCAAATGGATAGGCGTTGGATACCTGACCTTCCTCGGGATCATGCTTTTGCGGTCCAGAGGAACGCTCGAGGTTACGAATTCGCATAGGGAGGCTGGCGGAGGCCCCTCTTCCCGCTCGGTGCTCCTCAAGAGCTTCTTTGTCGCTATTACCAATCCCAAGGGTTACCTGTTCTTTTCGGCGTTCCTGCCTCAATTCGTTGTGCTTGATCAGCCCCAATTTCCACAATATCTGGCGCTGGCACTGACCTTTGCAATGATCGACGCCATTGTCATGTTTGGCTATGCACTGCTTGGGTCACGCGCGGTCAAGCTGTTGAAGCAATCAGGCGCATTGTGGCTGGACCGGATTTGTGGCGGCGCATTGCTGGCCCTTGCCGGGTCTCTCGCCTTCTACCGACGCGCAAGCTGACGCGAAACGCCGTTTTCATGGTACTTCATAAAGGCGATTCCTGGGGAATGCGCTCTATAGCGCAGCAATGCAAGCGGCAGGACATTGTGAAAATGGGGTTAAATAAACCTCGACATGGAATGCATACAATTTTAAGTATTATGACAACAGCTTTCACCTCGCCTTGATATTCATCAAGGTACCCAGGAGGAAATTGTCATATCGAGGTGGGCGGGGGATCTGCGTTCGCAGGCAGACCGGTGCAATGACATCAATATCCGTGTCATGCGCAGAATCGATTATATTGGATAATGGATTTTCTCGGAGCCGTTATATGGGAATTATGCATAGCGAGTTTGTTGAAAGACTGAGAAAAGCCGTCCGGGAACACGAGGAGCGGATTATCCGTTTGGAAAGCGGCCAAGAAAAAGTATTTCGATCGTCTCGCGACGGGCAAAAAGAAGATATATCTTTACAGACAGCAGATCATTATCGGCGGCTATCGCATCATTTACGAGAAATAATATCGCGGCACGATCAGAAAAACGGCCTTATTGCCGAGCCCAAAGAAACCTGAACATCCATAAATATTGAATTTTGAAGAAGTGGCGATCCCGACTGGATTCGAACCAGTGACCGTCGGCTTAGAAGGCCGGTGCTCTATCCAGCTGAGCTACGGGACCAATCTGTTGTAAATCAATGCGTCCAAGGCTGCATGCGGTCGAATCGGAAGTTCTCCGAATAGGATACAACGCGACGGCGTGTTTCCTTCGGTTCCTGCACCGAATAGGCAATGCCATTCTTTTGGGCGTAAGCTATTGCCTCATCCTTGGTTTCAAAGGAAAGGCGGATCTGGCTCTTCATATCGCCCGATGAGGTATAACCCATAAGCGGCTCAACCTTACGTGGTTGTTCCGGCTCAAACTCAAGCATCCAGGCCTCGGTTTTGGCCTTGCCGGACTGCATTGCGGTTTTTGCGGGGCGATAAATGCGCGCGGCCATTGAAGAAATCCTTTTGTCTGCAATTCCGATATATTACAGGCTTTGCTTCAGTTCCAGCAGCAATCGTCGTTGAAGTGGTCGGAGCGGAGAGATTCGAACTCCCGACCCTCTGGTCCCAAACCAGATGCGCTACCAGGCTGCGCTACGCTCCGTGTTCTTCAACGGTTGCCTGACTAGAGTTTCCGGAGACGAGAAGCAAGCTATAAATTCAACAAATCCAATAAAAAACTGAACCGTGCCGGAAGGTCGCAGGTTTGACAGCGGTTTTGGCAGCGCTCAGAGGTCGAAAGCCGCCTGCCCTTCGTCCAATGCTGTAACGACCCCCGCCGCCAGAGCGCGGGTTATCTTGGATTTTTTCTCAAGGGCGGCACGGTCGAGTCGCTCCACCACCCGATTCGCGGTCGAGAGCGACCGTTCAATGTGGCTGACCAGGAAACCAATGACATTCGGGTCCACGGCAATCTGGCGATCTGCGAAAAGCTTATAGAGTACGCCGGAGAGCAGCAGATCATCCGGCTCGCCAATCTCGACGGTGGTAGCGGCCTTCAGGCGCGATGCAAGATCCGGCAGGGTTACAGGCCAATTTGCCGGCCAGATGCGCGAGGTCATCAAAAGACTGCTGCCGCTTTGTCGGACATTATTGATCAAATGGAACAAAGCGGACTCATCGATTGGTCCTGTTCCTATATCATCGATCAAAAAAGGCCCGGTTTGACCAGCGGCGGCAGCAATATTGCGCGCATCGATGACCATTGCGTTCGATTCCGCCTTCCAGACAGCTGCAAGATGGGTTTTACCGGAGCCTGTCGGGCCCGCCAGTATGACAACCGGTGAAATCCAGTTTGGCCATCGATCCACAATGTCGACAGCGGCCATGTTGGTGCCGGAAACAATGAGATCGTCGCGGGAGTAGCCAGGCTCGTGACCAAGGTCCAGCGGCAGTTGGCGGGGCTTTGTCGTGTCATTCATGGCGCGAACAAATACAACCTAGCTCGGCGCACTGTCACCTGATTTGTTTTGTCTCGTCGGTTTTGCGGAAATCGCCTGTGTAGAGCGGGGATTGCTGATAACGATTGATGACAAACCGCACCAGCACACCAATAGCGGCGGCAGTTGGCACGGCAATCAGCATGCCTGTGAACCCCATGAGCGAGCCGAAGGCAAAAAGCGCAAACATCAGCCAGACAGGATGCAAGCCAACAGACTGACCAACCAGCTTTGGCTGCAGGATATTGCCTTCGATGAACTGGCCGATACCAAATGCGATCGCGACACCGACGATACCGCCCCATTCCGGCCAGAACTGCACCAATGCCACACAGAGGGCCAATACCAGACCAACCAGCGATCCAACATAGGGTATGAAGCTGATGAGGCCTGCGAAAAGCCCGATGAGCAGCCCGAAATTAAGACCAACAACAGTAAGGCCGACTGCGTAAATCATCCCGAGCAACAGACAGACGGTGCCCTGCCCGCGCACAAAACCGGCAATAGCCTTGTTCATGTCAGTAGCGATGCCGCGCACTGTATAGAGGTGATCGCGGGGCACCAGCTGGTCGATCTTCGAAACCATGCGATCCCAGTCAAGCAGCATGTAAAACGCCACCACAGGCGTCACCACGAAGAGTGCAACAACATCAATAAGCGTCTTGCCCGAACTCCAGATCGATTGCAGCAAGGTAGTGAGGAAGCCAGCACCCTGCTGAAGCAGCGAATCGAGGCTGTTGCGGATAACGGAAGCATCAACGCCTATGAAATCCTTGAGCCACTGCGAATCCCGGCTGGCGATCAGCTCCTGGAGCCGCGAGACATAACTTGGCAGCCGCGCGATGAAATCGCTCATCTGCGATGCCAGGACGGGCACGAGAATGATCAGCAACACCGTGAACGTGACAATGAAGAGGACAAGGATAACAACGGTTGCAAGCAGACGCGACAGACCAAGGCGCTGTAACCTGTCAGCGACGGGATCAAGAAAGTAAGCCAACACCATGCCAGCAACGAACGGCAACAGGATTGAGGAAAATACAAACAGGAACAGCGCAAACACGACCATCGCAGCAGTCCAGAAAATGGCCTGACGACGGAAACTGCTGGTAAGTGAATTTAGCTGCACCTCGACATGGATATCCTTGTCGGGAATCTCCACGGGAACGGGAGGTTTTTTTGTCGTTACAGCCTTGCCCGGAGTTTTGCTCATAACCGCCATTCTCGTTTTTCAGTCTGGAGATAGGCAGTCAGTAGAGGTGCGGTCAAGGCTCTAACTGTCAATAAGTGGCGTTTTATAGCCCCTTGCGGCACTCAGACCTTGCAGCTTGGTCAGAGTCGTGTCATTTCGCGGGCAATAATCTGGAGTTGACCATGAGCACCGAAGAACAGCCCGGCAAGAATGGCCTTACCTATGCGCAGGCCGGTGTCGACATCGATGCAGGCAATTTGCTTGTCGAAAAAATCAAGCCGCTGGTGCGTTCAACACGCCGCCCGGGCGCAGATGGCGAAATCGGCGGCTTTGGCGGTCTTTTCGATCTAAAGGCCGCGGGTTTCAAGGACCCTGTACTGGTTGCAGCCAATGATGGCGTGGGCACGAAGCTCAAGATCGCCATTGATGCGGGTGTTCATGACACTGTGGGGATAGATCTCGTCGCAATGTGCGTCAACGATCTGGTCGTACAGGGAGCCGAACCGCTTTTCTTCCTCGACTATTTTGCCACGGGCAAGCTCGATCCCGATCAGGGCGCAGCCATTGTTGGCGGTATAGCTGAAGGCTGCCTGCAAGCTGGATGCGCGTTGATTGGCGGTGAAACGGCGGAAATGCCGGGCATGTACCGCGATGGCGACTATGATCTTGCGGGCTTTGCTGTTGGCGCGGCCGAGCGCAACCAGCTTTTGCCGACCGGCGATATAGAAGAAGGCGATATTATACTCGGCCTCGCATCTTCCGGCGTTCACTCCAACGGCTTTTCCCTGGTGCGGCGCATTGTTGAGCTTTCCAGTCTTGGTTGGGATGCAGATGCACCATTCGAAACCGGCAAGACGCTGGGACAGGCACTGCTGACGCCAACACGCATCTACGTGAAAGCGCTGCTTGCAGCGATCCGCGAGACCAATGCGATCAAGGCGCTGGCGCATATTACCGGTGGCGGTTTTCCAGATAATATCCCACGCGTGCTGCCGAAGAATCTGACGGCGAGCATCGATCTTTCTGCGATTAACGTGCCTGCGGTATTTTCATGGCTGGCAAAGACCGGCGGCGTGGAACGCGATGAGATGCTGCGCACATTCAATTGCGGCATCGGCATGATAGTCGTGGTTTCGCCGGAAACATGCCAATACTGTATTGGCCGCATTGAACGCACAAGGCGAAAAGACGGTACGGCTAGGCACAATGATTGCACGCGCCGAAAGCGGCGTTGTTTATCAGGGCGCATTGGCGTTGTGATCCAGGGCGCTGTGACCAAGAAACGCGTTGCAGTGCTGATTTCCGGGCGTGGCTCTAATATGAGCGCGCTTGTGGAGGCAGCCAAACATGCCGACTATCCGGCGGAAATCGTTGCGGTCATCGCCAACAAGGCGGATGCTGGCGGCCTGGAAGTAGCGCACTTGGAAGGCATCCCTGCAATTGCCATTCCTCACCGTGACTATGCGTCCAAGAGCGAGCATGAAGCAGCTGTCTGCGCAGCGCTTGTCGAAGCCAAAGCGGATATTGTCTGTCTGGCAGGCTATATGCGGATTATCTCACCCGAATTTGTCGCGCAATGGGAAGGGAAGATGCTCAACATTCACCCTTCTTTGCTGCCACTCTTCAAGGGCCTGCATACGCATGAGCAGGCGCTTGAAGCAGGCGTGCGCGTGCATGGTTGTACGGTGCATTTCGTCACTGCCGGTATGGATGACGGCCCAATCATTGCCCAGACCGCAGTGCCTGTGAAAACCGGCGATACACCGGATATGCTTGCTAAGCGTGTGCTTTCCGTAGAGCACGAGACCTATACCCGCGCGTTGGCGCTGGTTGCACAAGGCAAGGCCGTGATGAAAGATGGGCGGACGGTTTTTAGCGATTAGAACACCAAAGCTCTGTAGCAGGGCCTTATGTCGCCGCCTTCACCCAAACTTTGTTGTCGTGAAACGCCGCGCCGCCATAGGGTGCTGGTGCATCGGCGCCAGTGAGCACATTGATCCCTTCGCCGCGCTCAAAGGACGAATTGGCGAAGATTCCTTCTGAAATCACCACGCCGCGTTTTGTCAAAGGTTGAACACGCGCGTGAAGAATAACCTCACCGCGATCATTACCAATTTCCACACGGTCGCCCTCATGAATGCCGAGCATTTCCGCATCTTCCGGATGGATCAATAATTCAGGCCTGCGTTCCTTTTGAAGGGATGTCGGCGTTTCGGCAAAAGTCGAGTTGAGAAAATTATGCGCGGGCGACGTCGCCAGACGGAACGGATGTTTCTCGTCGGCCAGCTCAATGGATTGGAAATAATCGGGCCATTGCGGCAGGGTTTGGTAAGGCCCCTGCGGTCCCATGGATTGGGGTGGCCTGTTTGGCGATAGCGTTCCCGTCCAGTCAGGCTTGAAGCGGAATTTCCCATCGGGCCAGCTGAAGCCATTCTGATAATGCGCCGTTTCAAAGTCCGGCTGCACATCGAGCCAGCGCAATTTCTTGAGCATATCAAAGCCCGGCAGATTGCTGGAATGCATCATATTATCGATCAACGTCTTTTCGTCGAGGCCAAAGCCGGGGAGATCGCCAACGCCAAGACGATTAGCCAATTCATTGATAACAAACAGATTTGAGCGCGCTTCACCGGGTCCGTCAATCAGCTTTGGGCCAAGCACAATGTGCTGCTGGCCGCCGCCGCGATAAATATCGTCATGCTCCATGAACATCGTTGCTGGCAACACGACATCTGCCAGCTTGGCGGTGTCGGTCATGAATTGCTCATGCACAGCCATGAAAAAATCATCGCGCATCATGCCCTGCCGCACGAGGCGCTGTTCGGGTGCAACATTGGCCGGATTGGTATTTTGGACAAGCATCGCCATAACAGGCGGACCACCATAAAGCGCGCTCGGATCGCCGGTCAGCGCAGCGCCAATACGGCTTTGATCAATATGGCGGATGGAAGGGTCGGCAAAGGCGCGGCCTTCAATCTCCCGCTTGTCCATGCTGTAAATGCCGCCATTCGAATAGAATGCGCCGCCGCCTTCATATTTCCACGCGCCGGTGATGGCTGGAATTGACAAGGCGGCATGCATGTTAACGGAACCGTTACGTTGCCGGGTGAAGCCAAAGCCTAGCCGGAAGAAGGTCTTCTTGGTCGTTCCAACAAGTCTGGCGAATTCTTCAATTTCAGCGACTGCAAGCCCTGTGATGGCTGCCGCCCATTCGGGCCCGCGGCTTTGCAAATGCCGCTCCAGACCTTTTGGATCATCTGTATAAGCGTTTAGATAGTCCCAATCCGCCATGCCGTCGCGGAACAGAATGTGCATGACCGCGCATGCCAAGGCACCATCTGTGCCGGGTTTCAGCACAAGACCAAGATCAGCCTGCCGAACTGTTGCAGTTTCATAAATATCGATGGCAACGATCTTCGCACCGCGATCCTTGCGGGCACGGACGGCATGGGTCATAACATTGACCTGCGTTGCCGCAGCGTTCGTACCCCATATAACCACGCAATCGGATTTCGCCATCTCGCGCGGATCGACACCGGCTAGCTTCCCCGTTCCGGCATAAAATCCGGTCGTCGCGAGATTGGTGCAAATACTGTCGAATGTGTTGGTGTATTTCTTGGCGTGGCGAAGCCGGTGTACACTGTCGCGTTGGACCAGCCCCATTGTTCCAGCATAAATATAGGGCCAGATGCTTTCCGAGCCGTATTCGGTTTCAGCTTTGAGGAAGCGCTCCGCAATCAGATCAAGCGCTGCTTCCCAACTTGCCTCTTTCCAGATGCCCTCACCTTTTGCACCGCTGCGAACCAGCGGCTTCAACAGGCGATCCGGATGATGAATGCGCTCGGCATAACGTGCAACCTTGGCGCAGATTACGCCAGCCGTATAGCTGTTGTCCTTTGCACCGCGCACACGTCCAATCATGCCTGAATCGAGTATCTCGATATCAAGAGCGCAGGTTGACGGGCAATCATGAGGGCATGCGGAATGCCCTGTACGAAGAAGGACTGGTTTGTTCATAGCCCTCTAGGCATAGCGCAAAAATTCAACGACAGAAATGCAGCTTTTTGTCTTGGTGACAAACTTGCAATCACGGTGCGCGGATTTGGTGTAAATCAGGCGATCCGCATTACGGCGGCACCCGCAGCGATGAACGCCACTGCGGCGAGACGCTTGGAGCCAATTCGCTCTTTCAGGATAAATGCGGAGATGGCGACTGCGAAGAGAATCGAGGTTTCCCGCAATGCCGCCACCGCAGCAACCGGGGCCATGGTCATTGCCCAAAGAGCGAGGCCATAAGAACCGAGTGTACCGACACCGCCGATTGTTGCCAGGCGGGTACGTTTGACAAAATGCGGCCAGAGCTCGCCGCGCCGCATGATAAGCGTCCAAACCAGAAGTGGAACAGCATTCAACACGAATACCCACATTGTATAGGCGGCGGGCGCACCGGAATGGCGTACGCCCAAGCCATCAATCAACGTATAGGACGCAATGACGACTGCGTTGACCAAGGCGAGAATAGTTGTGGCGCGATTTGCCCCTACGCGACGGCGCGACTCCAATGCGAGCGCAAGAACACCGGCGCAAATCAGGGCTATTCCTATCCATTTTTGCAAGGAAAGAACTTCCCCAACCAAAGGTCCGCTGGCAAGTGCAACGATCAAGGGAGCGGTGCCACGCATGATAGGATAGGCATGGCTCATATCACCGCTGCGATAGGCAGCGGCAACCAGCGCAAGGTAAATAACCTGTGCAACGCCTGACGCCGCCAAAAATGGCCAGCTTTCCGGTGCGGGGGCAGGCAAAAACGGCAGGCAGACAGCTGCAATCAATCCCGCTGAGGTGACAACCACGACCGTATTGAGAAATTTATCGCCCTCGGATTTGACGACGGCGTTCCAGCTTGCATGCATGAGCGCTGCAAAAAGCACAACGAGGACTACGGTTCCGGACATTGATGCATCTACCTGCCGCATGCTGCGGAATGGAGCATGCTGATCTGCTCTATGACAGAACCATGAAGGCCAGCAAGTCGTATAATTTCAACTTTAACATCAACCATCTTGCGAGAGCGCGAACATCATGAAACAAGCGGCGCATGAACTATCGTCACGCCTATCATGCCGGCAATTTCGCCGATGTGGTCAAACACATCATCCTGACGCGGATTGTCCTTTATCTGCAACGCAAGGAACAGGCGTTTCGTGTGATGGACACCCATGCGGGCATTGGCCGATATGATTTGAAGGGCACGGAAGCTGGCAAGACCGGCGAATGGGTAAACGGTGTCGGGCGGCTTATGGGAGCCAAGCTCGATCCACAGGTAGCCGAATTGCTGGCGCCCTATCTTGATATTATCCGCGCCGAGAATGTCGATGGCCAGATGCGTCATTATCCCGGCAGTCCGCTTATTGTACGGCATTTGCTGCGCAAACAGGACAGGCTTTCAGCACTGGAGCTGCACCCTCAGGATGCAAAACTGCTGGCAGAGGTTTTTGAAGGCGATTTTCAAACCCGTGTCACCGAGCTTGATGGCTGGCTGGCGCTTGGAGCCCATCTTCCGCCCAAGGAAAAGCGAGGATTGGTGCTGATCGACCCTCCCTTCGAGGTTGGCGGCGAATTCGACCGCCTGGTTGAGGGGCTGGCGCGGGCGCATAAGCGCTTTTCGGGCGGCACATTTGCATTGTGGTATCCTGTAAAAGATATCCAGCAGCTGCGGCGCTTTACGGACATGCTGGCGGATACTGGTATTCCCAAGATATTGCGAACCGAGCTGATGATTCGAGCGCCGTCAGCAGAACCGCGACTCGACGGAACGGGGATGATCATCGTCAATCCGCCCTTTACACTGGAAGCTGAGTTGCGAACCATCCTTCCGGCGTTGTCAAAAATCCTCAGTGATGAACCGAATGCAGGGTTCAGGGTCGATTGGATAAGGGATGAGCAAGTTGACGCTTGACCTGACGCTATCCCTGGTTGAAATTGCACACATAAAATATGTCCCGGAGAATATATCCATGTCACGCTTCTCGTCATTGATTGCTGCAAGCTTCGCCGTTGGTGTTGCCCTGTCATCTGCCGCCCCTGCCATGGCCGCAGATTACGTCGAAGGCCCGGCTCAAAGCTATGACGAGACCTGCGGACAGGCCCGCGTGCTTAACCGCATCGTCAACAAATTTTCTTATCAGGTAAGGCATGTTCCAAACCTGCCGCAGGTTGGTATCGACAATTTTACCGATGTGCAGCAGACACGCCACGAACCCAGTGCTGATCCTGAAATGGATGCGGTTGAACGGCATTATTGCCGCGCTACGGCTCATCTTTCCGACGGAAGCCAGCAGCCTGTCTGGTATCTCGTGGAGCACGGTCAAGGGTTTGTCGGTGTTGGAGACAATGTCGAATTCTGTCTTGCCGGTTTTGATCGCTGGCATGTTTATAGCGGAAGCTGCCGTACACTGCGCTGATTGAATTCAGCTGATGCCAGCTGGAAAGATTGCCCGCTATCTTCTGTTTGCGGCGCTGATCGGCATCAGTATTCTGACCTATTTGCGAGAACAGGACGTTCCGGCACCTCGCCCTGCAACGCAGGATAGGGAGAATGTGCCAGCCAGCCAGTTGCCCAAACAGCCTTCGGGCGAGAAATTGGCGACGGGAAGCGGATTTGATTTTTATGTTCTCGCGCTCTCCTGGTCTCCAAGCTATTGCGCGGCAGAAGGCGACCGCGCTAATGGGCAGCAATGCGCCTCCGGCAGACCTTATGGTTTTGTAGTTCACGGACTTTGGCCGCAATATGAACAGGGGTTTCCGCAGGATTGCGATAACTCGCAACCTCGCAATGTACCTTTTGCCCAAGCCAAGCAGCTCTCCGATATAATGCCTTCGACAGGCCTCGTCACTTATCAGTGGCGCAAGCACGGCTCTTGCAGCGGTCTGACGCAACGCGATTATTTTGCAACGATGCGTCAGGCAATGCAGCGGGTTTCCATTCCCTCCGCATATCGCCAACCAAGCCAGCGCAGCCCGATTAACCCGCTAGTGCTTGAACAGGCTTTCACAGCCGCCAATCCGGGTATGCAGAAAGATGGCATAGCAGTGACCTGCGATCGTGATTATTTGCGGGAGGTGCGCATCTGCCTGACAAAGGATCTGAATTTCCGTTCCTGCCCACAGGTCGATAGGTCCTCGTGCCGTAGACGCGCTGTTGATATGCCGGGAGCGTTTTAGCTTGCACTAATGTTCTTGCGTGGTTCGCCCTTCGACAAGGTATGTTTTGAAAAGAAAACACGCTTGCCGTTTTGCAACTCACTTTATCAATGCGCGCTTTTCATAATCCCACACCAAGTTTACCGTTTCACATCGAGTCGCAAAATCGGAGTTCATCGTGACTAAAGTTCTTTATTCACCCGCATCGCCCTATAGTACCAAGGTGCGTATGGCGGCGCATTATGCGGATATTCCGCTTGAAGCCGTTCTCGTTGACAGCAATGCGCAGCCGCCGGAATTGGTCAATGCCAATCCGCTTGGTAAAATTCCAACCCTGATCCTCGACGATGGCAAGGCGATTTTCGATAGCCGCGTCATTACGCAATATCTCAATCGCCTTTCTGGCAACAAGCTCTTTCCGCGCAACGCGGAAAAACGCCTTGAGGCAGAGCAGCTTGAGTCTATCGCCGATGGACTTTGTGATGTTTTGCTGGCGCATGTTTATGAGCGCCGTTTCCGCCCAGAAGAAAAAATCTACGAGCCGTGGCTGGATCGCCAATGGGTCAAGGCAGTGCGTGTGCTTGATGTTTTGAACGCGGCACCTCCCCGTCTTGGCAAGAAACTGCATGGCGGCCATATCGCGTTGGCGGCAGCCCTCGCCTATGCAAGCTTGCGGTTCGAAGGAAAATGGGAAAAGGGGCGCTCTAAACTGACACGCTGGCAAAAGCGATTCGAGGAATTGCATCCCGAACTGGCGGCATTGTTGCCGAAGTAATTTTGCGGAAGGCCTGAAACGAAAAAAGCCGGACAGTCTCCTGTCCGGCTTTTTTCGTTAAATCACCCTGGTATTAGAACTTGTAGCCAACACCCAGACGAATTTCATTCGTTGTGATCTTATTCGATACATCGTCGATACCACCGAGATCGTAGTTCTTCTTGCCGAAATCGGTGTAACGATATTCAGCACGGCCAACGATATTTTCGGTGATTTTGGCTTCTGCACCAACACCGGCTGTCCAGCCGACATGTGTCTTGGAATCGCTGCCATCAGGACCGCTAAGCTTGCCTTCAGTCATGGCAACACCGCCTGTACCGTAAAGCAGGACCGGATCAAGAGCGACACCGGCGCGGGCACGTACTGAACCCTCTACGCCCTGCTTGGCTCTATAACCAAAACTGCGTTCCTTGGCACCGGAGTAACCAACGTCGCCTTCAACACCGTAAACAAACTGGCCATTCTGAAGGTTGTAACCGCCGTAAACGCCGCCCTTCATGCCATCGGCATCAAGCTTGCCTTCGGATGTCTTGTTCTTGTTCCAGCCATAGCCGCCATAAGCACCGACGTAAGCACCATCCCAGCCGCCAACTGGCTGTTCAAACGGTGCAGCCTCAGGAGCTGGCGCCTGTTCGACGATAGCATCAGCAGCGAGAACCGGGGCGGAGAGCGTAAGCACAGCCGCCGAAGCGAGGATCATTGTTTTAAGAGTGCGCATCGCAATCTCCTTTTTAAACTCTATTTACACGCAGCGGGCCTTTGGTCGGGGGGGAAACCAAAATTACGTCCGCTTGACGAGAATGACATTCGCTCTTCAATGTGGCGGGACTCGTGCCGGACTGTGAAAAGAAACTGTCAGGAAAATGGCCGAAATGCGATGTGGTTTTTCAGCAACAATTAGAATTTCCCTGCAAATTCAATCATTTATAAATAAGCTTACAAAATAGAAATCGCACACTATTTGAATCAAATTTCATTCAAAGTCATACAATATTGCCGGTCAATATAGTATACTTAACACTTGCTTAAGATTTACATTGGACTTGGCGATAATGATGATTTTCTGTCTCTATCAGAGTTTTCCGTGTTTGATTTCCAATCCGCGTTAAAGTTCGACTAGAACTGTTCATTGCTGACGTTAGCCCCTCGCGCTTTATCGGGCTCATGCCTATATTTAGCGTTGAATCACCCCATGAAGGAGAAAACTGTGACGCTTGATCGACCGATTGCCCTTGTAACTGGTGGTGCCAAGCGCATCGGCAAGGCAATTGTTGAAGATTTGGCCGGTCACGGGTTTGCTGTTGCAATTCACAGCAACCATTCACGCGCTGAGGGTGAGGCCCTACTTGCCGCAATCGAGAGCAAAGGCGGCAAGGGTTGCGTTGTTGAAGCTGACCTAACTGATAGCGACGCAACAAGGCGGCTTGTTTCCCAGGTGCAGCACGAGCTTGGGCCGGTACAGCTTCTGGTCAACAACGCTTCGGTTTTTCAGGAAGACGCAATTGGCAATCTCGCAGATGATGTTGTTTGGAACAACCACTTTGCGGTGCATGTGAAGGCGCCGGTGCTGCTTGCGGACGCCGTTGCCTCGTTGCTGCCCGATGGACAGGATGGGCTGATTGTTAATATTATTGACCAGCGCGTCTGGAAACTGACCCCAAAATTCCTGTCATATACTTTGTCGAAGAGCGCCCTATGGACTGCTACCCAAACGCTGGCGCAGGCATTGGCTCCCCGTCTTCGCGTCAATGCGATTGGACCTGGACCGACCATGCCGAGCGACCGACAGGACCAGCATGATTTCAATCAACAAGTCAGCAGCCTCCTTTTGGAGCGAGGCCCGGACCTTTCAGAATTTGGCCGTACCATTCGTTATCTTTGGGAGACACGCTCCATTACGGGGCAAATGATCGCCCTTGATGGCGGACAGCACCTGGCCTGGAAAACCGCCGATGCGACGGGAATCGCAGAATGATCGAACCGGCAAAACAAGCGACTAACCTCGAACGGGACGACCTCGATTTCGACATGGCGGAAAACACTGACGAAACGGCCAGAGTGGCCAATGAACCGGTGCGGAACGTTGCAGCGCTGATTAGCGCTATCGAATGGGATTCAGCAATTGTCAGCGACGGCAATAGTGGCGCCGATGTCATTGCCGAACTTGTCAAACGCCTGCCCAACAAACCTGGCGTCTATCGCATGTTCAATGAAGCAGGCGACGTGCTTTATGTTGGCAAAGCACACAGTCTGAAAAAACGCGTTTCGAACTATGCACGTGGACAGGGCCACAATAATCGCATTGCGCGCATGATCCGCGAAACCATGAAAATGGAGTTCGTGGTTACCCGTACCGAGACGGAAGCCCTGCTGCTGGAAGCGAATCTTATCAAGCGCTTGCGTCCGCGCTTTAACGTGCTGATGCGCGATGACAAGTCGTTTCCCTATATTTTGCTGACAGCGCCAAAACCGGGAGAGCGGCGCATTGCCCCCGGCATTTTCAAGCATCGCGGTGCGCGGTCGAGCAAGGGAGACTATTTCGGCCCATTCGCTTCTGCCGGTGCAGTGGGCAGAACAATCACCGCGCTACAGCGTGCCTTTCTGCTGCGCACTTGCACGGATTCATTTTATGAGAACCGCACGCGCCCCTGCCTGCTCTACCAGATCAAGCGTTGCTCTGGCCCTTGTACCGGCGAAATTGACGAGCGCGATTATGATGAGCTCGTTGCCGAGACGAAGGCGTTTCTTTCGGGCAAGAGTCAGGCGGTGAAGACGCATCTTTCAAATGCGATGCGGGATGCCTCTGCCGATCTCGATTTCGAACGGGCAGCAATCTATCGGGACAGGCTTTCGGCCCTATCCCATGTGCAATCCCATTCAGGCATCAATCCGCAAGGTGTCGAGGAAGCAGATGTCTTTGCGATCTACCAGGATGGCGGCGTCACCTGCATTCAAGTGTTCTTTTTCCGCACCGGGCAAAACTGGGGTAATCGCGCTTATTACCCCAAGGCGGATTCATCCTTGTCTGGTGCCGAAGTTCTGGGGGCATTTCTGTCGCAGTTCTATGATGACAAGCCCTGCCCTTCAATGATCCTGCTTTCCGAAGTAGTGGAGGATCAGGAATTACTGGGAGTTGCGCTGACAGCCAAATCCGAACGCAAGGTCACGATCCTTGTTCCACAACGCGGCGAAAAGAAAGATCTGGTCGAGCATGCCTTGAGCAATGCGCGAGAAGCTCTAGGGCGGCAATTGGCAGAAACATCGTCGCAATCGCGTTTGCTCAAAGGTGTAGCGGAGACATTTGGTCTGGAAAAGACGCCGCGCCGCATCGAGGTCTATGATAATTCCCACATTATGGGCACCAACGCGATAGGCGCCATGATTGTTGCCGGGCCTGAGGGTTTCGTCAAAAACCAGTACCGGAAATTCAATATCCGCTCGACAGATATTACGCCGGGCGATGATTTCGGCATGATGCGTGAAGTGATTGAGCGCCGCTTCAGCCGATTGGTCAAAGAACATGGCACGCCTGAAAACAAGGATATGCCGGCACAAGACGTCGAAATCGATGAATTCGATGATGATTCAGATGCCTTCCCGGCTTGGCCCGATATTATTCTCATCGACGGCGGGCAAGGTCAGATGAGCGCGGTGCGCGGTATCCTCAACGAAATGGGTCTTACCGACAAGGTCACTGCCATTGGTGTGGCGAAGGGCGTGGACCGCGATGCGGGCCGCGAGCGCTTCTTCATGGAAGGCAAACCAGCCTTTACCCTGCCCCCGCGCGATCCGGTACTATATTTCCTCCAGCGGCTGCGTGACGAAGCCCACCGATTCGCGATTGGCACGCACAGAGCGAAGCGCAAAAAAGAGATGATAAAGAACCCGCTCGACGAAATTGCAGGCATCGGACCATCACGCAAACGCGCGCTGCTGCATCAATTTGGTACTGCCAAGGCCGTTTCCCGGGCTGCTGTCGAAGATTTGATGAAGGTCGACGGTATATCTGAAGCGATGGCTATTACAATTCGCGATCATTTCCGTACATAGGAAGGAAACTGGTCGGAGCGAACTTTGCTCTGCTATCAGACATAATTGCGCCTGACTTGGCCATGATGAGCTTGACGTAAGGTGCTTAAGTCCCTTTGATCGGTAATGATTTGAATGGTTGGAAATATGCCCAAGAACAACGCCTACTCACTACCGAATATCCTGACCTATGCCCGTATCATTGCTGTGCCGCTGGTTGTCCTGTGCTTTTTCATTGAAGGAAGCCTGCAATCAAGCGATACAGCCCGTTGGGCCGCGCTTGCCATATTCATCATTGCCAGCGTTACAGATTTTTTTGACGGCTATCTGGCGCGCATCTGGAAGCAAACATCAACAATAGGCCGCATGCTTGATCCTATCGCTGATAAGTTGCTCGTCTCCGCTTGCCTGCTTCTTTTGGCAGCAGATCAAACTATCGCCGGTTGGACACTCTGGGCCGCGATCATCATTCTTTGCCGCGAAATTCTGGTCTCTGGCCTGCGTGAATATCTGGCGGAGCTTAAAGTCAGCGTGCCTGTGAGCCGTCTGGCAAAATGGAAAACCACAATTCAGATGGTCGCGGTGGCTTTTCTCCTTGCGGGCCCGGCTGGCGACAAGATCGTGCCAATCATCACAATTCTTGGTATCGTGCTCTTGTGGAGTGCCGCACTGATAACTCTCTATACCGGCTGGGATTATTTCCGCGCTGGCCTGAAACATGTGGTGGATTGATCAATGACCAAACTCGTCTATTTCGCATGGGTGCGTGAGCGGATCGGAAAAGGCGAGGAAGTGATTGAGCTTGACCCGGCAATTGTCACAGTCAGCGATTTACTGGCTCATTTGAAAACCCGCGGCGAAGAATATGCCGCGGCTCTCGAATATGAGAATGTGATCCGCGTTGCCATCAATCAGGAACATGTGGAACACGATGCTTTTGTAAAAGGAGCAACCGAAATCGCTCTGTTCCCGCCGATGACCGGGGGATGATATGGACGCGGTGCAGCCACGGATCATAGTTCAGCGTGACGATTTCGATATCGCCGCTGAGATGAGCCAGATTTCCGGACAGAACCGGAATATAGGCGCTGTGGTAACATTCAGCGGTCTTTGCCGCGACGAAGCTGGAACGCTGGCGGCGCTTGAGATTGAACATTATCCCGGCATGGCGGAAGCAGAAATGACCCGCGTTGCAGCCGAAGTGCTGGACCGCTGGACACTTACCGGCCTCACAATCATTCATCGTTTCGGGTTGATCAAACCCGGAGAGAACATTGTTCTTGTCATGGCGGCATCAATCCATCGCGAGGCGGCATTCAATGCCGCTTCATTCCTGATGGATTATCTGAAGAACACAGCCCCGTTTTGGAAAAAAGAACATTTGAATACGGGCGAAGAACGCGGCTGGGTCGAAGCCAAGACCAAGGATCAGGACGCATTCAAACGTTGGCACAGCCTGTGAACCGGCTCGCAACAGGTTCGCTGATTGTGGGGTTTATCGCAGTGTTGGTGCTGGTTATCCTGTCAATCGTGGCATAAGGCCAATAAAAAAGCCGGGCGAACCCGGCTTTTTATTCATCAGCTTTTAAGAATCAGCCGACAATTTCTGTACCGGAGAACCAGTAAGCAATCTCTTCTGCAGCTGTTTCAGGTGCATCGGAACCATGTACCGAGTTTTCACCGATCGAAAGGGCGAAAGTCTTGCGGATTGTGCCTTCGTCAGCATTGGCTGGATTGGTGGCGCCCATGACTTCGCGGTTGCGCAGGATGGCGTTTTCGCCTTCAAGAACCTGAACGATGGTTGGAGCGGAAGACATGAATTCTACCAGTTCGCCAAAGAAAGGGCGATCCTTGTGCACTGCGTAGAAGCCTTCAGCTTCGCGGCGGCTCATCCAGACGCGCTTGGAAGCGATAACACGAAGACCGGCTTCCTCAAGCTTGGCGGTGATGGCGCCAGTGAGGTTGCGGCGTGTCGCGTCGGGCTTGATCATCGAGAAAGTGCGTTCAATTGCCATGGAAATGAAACCTTGTCATTTTGGGGAGATTGGATGGCGGGTCTATAGCGGCAGGCAGTGCGTTTGCCAAGAGACCTTTTACCCGATGCGCTTGAATGCCCCTCCTGAACTGCCCTCTTATGCCGCAGCCAATACCTTACGGGCTATGCCGCCATGCAGATCGAGACACCGCTCGAACCAGTCTGCAACCGGGTCTCCCTCATCAAACAGCTCGTAAGGCGTCAACACTCTTGCCCATTGGAATGCGCCGAAAATAATGTAGTCGCCAAAGAGCGGCGTTTCACCGCCAATGAATGGCTGCGAGAGCAGCATCTTGCGGATCGGAGCCAGGCTTTTGGTAAATGCGTCGCGCTTACTATCGCGATCAGCGGCGACATCTTCAAGCTTGCGGCCAAAAATCTGTTCGCGGCTTTCGCGAAAATAAGCCTGGTTTGGTGTGTCCAGCACATCGTGTACCGGCATCAGCACGACCAGATTGAGGAAGGGATGCAGGATCATTTGCGAATACCCTTCGACAAAACGAGCCATGGCGCGACCGCCCTCGCCTTTGAAAAGTGAAGGACGGTCCGGATAATGATCCTCCAAATAGAGCGCGATGTCGAATGAATCAGCAACGAGCTTCTCGCCATCCCTTACCACCGGGACCTTGGCGGAATAGCCGTTTTCAAGTTTCGGAATATCAATGAAAGAGACCGCATTCCTGTCAAATGGCAGGCCTTTATGAGCGAGTGACATCACTGTCTTCCAGCAATGAGGACTAAATGGGCGGCTCTTGTCAGTACCGACAAGCTCGTGCAGAACAATTCCCATGGCAAATTACCTCGCTCGATATAATATGTCAGCAATACTGACTCTTGTAATGGAGAAGTCAACGGATGGAACAGCATTTTCAGATGCTGGCGGCATATAACCGCTGGGTAAATGAGCGGCTTTATATGGCAGTGGCCGAGCTGGAGGACGAGGAATATCGCCGTGACATGGGCGCTTTTTTTGGCTCGTTGCACAGGACGCTAAACCACCTGCTGGTGACTGACCGCATCTGGATGTTTCGCTTTAGCGGCGAAGGGGATGCTCCCAAGGCTCTCGATGCGATACTCTTTGACAGGTTCAATGAGCTGAAAGCGGCGCGGGAGCAGGAAGATGCCCGCATTTTAAACTGGGTACGGAGCTTGGACAGCAAGGCAATCGCCTCTCGTTTCACCTATACGACCGTGAGTGACATGCGCACCATCAGCCAACGGCTGGCACCAGCTCTGGCGCATCTGTTTAATCACCAAACCCACCATCGCGGTCAGGCTCACGGTATTTTGACGGGTCTTGGAAAGACCTTGCCTTCGTTTGATCTCGCTCAATTTCAAAGGACTGAAGAAGGTAGGCCTTATTCTTGAACTCTTCCTTCAAACTATTGAAAATCTTTGCAAGAACGCAATAGCGCCCTTCGACAAACTCAGGATGAGGTAGGTGGTGGGTTGCAGGCATCAAGAATTGCAGCTTCAGTGATATTATTGCGGAGCATCAACCTTCCTCATGGTGAGCCATCCTGGGCTTGTCGAAGGGCGAACTACGCATAGCAGCCGTGCAATCTGACTTTTAAACACGAATACCTTGCGGAAATGAGATTTCCCGTGCAAAAGCGCGGCCATGCTTATTCTCGACGATATATCCGTGCGGATGGCCGGCCGTTTGCTGATCGATCACGCCAGTCTCAACCTGCCATCCGGCACAAAAGCCGGACTCGTGGGCCGCAATGGTGCGGGTAAATCCACGCTGTTCAAGGTCATCACTGGCGAACTCCATGCAGAGACCGGCGATTTCTTCCTGCCGAAGAATATCCGCATCGGTCAGGTGGCGCAGGAAGCGCCGGGCACCGAAGACTCGCTGATAGAAATCGTGCTTGCCGCCGACAAGGAACGTACGGAACTGCTAGCCGAGGCGGAGACTGCAACCGATCCGCATCGTATTGCCGATATTCACATCCGACTGGCCGACATTGACGCGCATTCGGCTGAAGCCCGCGCCGGAGCAATTCTTTCTGGCCTCGGCTTTGATGCGGAAGCGCAAAAACGACCGGCATCGTCTTTTTCGGGCGGTTGGCGCATGCGCGTTGCCCTGGCGGCGGTGCTGTTTGCTGAGCCGGATCTTCTGCTGCTCGACGAGCCAACCAACTATCTCGATCTGGAAGGCACCTTATGGCTGGAAGATTATGTGCGCCGTTATCCGCATACCGTCATCCTCATCAGCCATGACCGCGACCTTTTGAACTCCGCCGTCAACTCCATCATCCATCTGGATCAGACCAAGCTGACACTTTGGCAGGGCAATTACGATCAGTTCGAACGTCTGCGTTCGGAAGCGCTGGAATTGCAGCAGAAGGCGCGTACCAAGCAGGAAGCCCACCGCAAGCACATGGAAGCCTTTGTGGAGCGTTTTCGCGCCAAGGCATCCAAGGCCAAGCAGGCGCAATCACGCTTGAAAGCCTTGCAGAAGCTCAAGCCAATTTCCGCACACATTGAGGATCATGTGATGCCATTCCATTTTCCGGAACCGGAAAAGGTCGTGGCCTCTCCTATTATCGCGATTGAAAGCGGTGAAGTCGGCTATACGCCGGGCAAACCCATTCTCAAGCATTTGAACCTGCGCATCGATGCGGATGACCGCATTGCGCTGCTCGGGTCGAATGGCAATGGCAAGTCCACGCTTGCCAAGCTGATCAGTGGCCGCCTACCTTTGCAAAAAGGCAAGATCACGGTTGCTTCGAACCTGAAAATTTCCTTCTTTGCCCAACATCAGCTGGACGATCTCGTACCGGAAGACAATGCCATCGAGCATGTCCGCAAGCTGATGCCGGATGCACCAGAAGCGAAGGTGCGCGCGCGCGTCTCGCGCATGGGTCTTGCTACGGTCAAGATGAATACGGCGGCGAAAGACCTCTCTGGTGGTGAAAAAGCCCGACTTTTGATGGGACTTGCGACGTTTGAAGGGCCAAATCTGCTGATCCTCGACGAACCGACCAACCACCTTGATATAGACAGCCGCGAAGCCTTGATGCACGCGCTAAACGAGTTCGACGGCGCTGTCATCCTGATTGCCCATGATCGCCACCTGATCGAAGCGACAATGGACCGGCTGTGGTTGGTGCGCGATGGCGCAGTTGCGCCTTACGATGGCGATCTTGATGCTTACCGCTCACTAGTTCTGGCTGATGCCAAGGCCGAGCGCTCGGGCAACAAGATCGTGGTCGAAGAAGGCCAGAAGCTCAGCAAAGCAGAACAGCGGAAGCTGGCTGCCCAAAAGCGCGAGGCATTAAAGCCGTTGCAGAAAAAGATTCAGGAAGCCGAAGCACAGGTTCAGCGCTTCCAGAAGAAGATCGACTCGCTGCAAGTCCAACTCGCGGACCCGATCATCTATTCCCGCGAACCTGCAAAGGCGACGCAGATCGGCAAAGAGATTGGCTATGCCAAATCTTCACTGGCGCGTGCCGAGGAAGAATGGCTGGCGCTCTCCAGCGAATATGAAGAGGCCATGGCTGATTTATAATTAAGAACATCGCAAGAGAGGGAACGTGCAGGTCGAAACCGTCCCCTCTCCTGGATTTTTCAGAGTTTCAGAGCCAAGACCCTAGCCCTCCGAAAGTCTGTCAAAGCTTGGGTAAATCGATTGCAAGCATTGTCTTTTTGCGCAGCGGCAAAGCATAGCCGGCCAGCAGTGCGCCGAGGCCGATAATCGTCGATACGGCGAAGATGATTATCGATGCATGCCGTAAGGCATCGGGCGTCGTTGCGAGCGGATAGCCGACAGCATTTGCAGCCAGCCCCGCTATGGCGGCCCCAATCGCATAGCCGGCAGATTGCAGGGTTGGCAGCAAGGCAGAAGCTCGATCACGCTCGCCGCTCTTGGCAGCTTCCATCACCGTTTGGCTGAGGAAGCCCCAGCTTATGCCAAAGCCCGTGCCGATCAATATTTGCCCGAACATGACCACCAGAGGTTCGTCCAGCGAGAAACCAAAGACGATGATCGCAAGACCGCTGACGAGCAGCGTTGGTCCAAGGCGGATCATCCAGGCACGGCGGCGCGGATCCTGAATATTTGCAACAAGAATGGCAAAAAGGCTCCATGCAATTGCAAAAGTTGCGCTGAAAGCACCAGCTTTGGTTGGACCATAACCCCAAAGGTTTTGCAGGGTCATAACCAGATAGACCGAGGTGGAAGCTTGCGCGACCGGCATAAGCAGCACAATCCAAAGGCCAATGCCAACTGTGGAATTGAGCGAAAAGGCATCTGACGGAAAGAGTGGTGTGTCGCTGCGACGATCAATTAGGATGACCGAGGCAAGAACTATGGCTGCACCGGCCACGAAAAGCACTTCCATGGGCACGCTCTGCATGATGCTGGCTAACGCAACGAGCATGATACCGGCACCGATGGCGGATAGCCGAAAAAATGGTACGCTTAATCGCTGTATCTCGCCGGAAAAGCGCGGAACGATGCGGAATGTCAATGCGATGAAGATCAGCCCCAAGGGAACATTGATGAGGAAGGCTGCGCGCCACGAAAGATGCTCGGTCAGCATGCCGGACACCAACGGACCACCGAATGCCGCAATAGCCCAAACGACCGCTTCAGCACCAAACACTTTGGCGACAAGCCGGGACGGAAAGAGTTCCGGGATCAGCGCGTAACAGGTGGCAGCAATAATGCCCTCGCCCACGCCCTGAAGGGCCCGGCCTATCAGGACTTCGGTCATGGATGAGGCAAAGGCCGCAATCAATGTACCAGCCAAAAATACCAGGGCCGAACCGACAAGCGCGGTACGAGAGCCGAAGCGGGCTTTCAGCAAGGCACCGCTGGCGCCGCCGACAATAGAAAACACCAGATAAAGGGTAAACGCCCAGGATATCAGCTCAATACCGCCAATTTCGCCCACGGCAGTGGGAAGCGATGTCGACACCAGAAAACCGTTAAAGGCGAAAAGGGCAACGCCCAGACAAAGTGTCGTTGTGGCTGCCGAATAGTCGGCGGTTAGCAGTTCCGACCAGCGGGCATCGCTGGGTTGAGCATGGTCACTCATGGCATTTCCTCAATTTAATTAGTTTTATGTTTTTATATTCCGCTTTATAAAACAAGCAATAGCTTTTTTAATTTTTATGCCTATATTGGCACCATGCAGGATCGCACGACAAATCGCATGCTATATTCCTTGAAAGTGACCGGGGCTCAAACGGCTGCGGCATTAGCGGAACGTCTGGATATTACCGCGGTGGCTGTTCGCCAGATGCTGGGGCGACTGCATGAAGCCGGCCTTGTCGAGTATGAAGACAGCCGTGAGAGCGTGGGAAGACCCAAGAGGTTTTGGCATTTGACTGAGGCAGGAAACGCCCAGTTTCCGGATAACCATGCCGGGTTAACCAGAGATCTCATCGCTTCAATCTCTGCGGTTTTCGGGGAGTCCGGACTGGATCAACTGATTTCTCATCGCGAACAGGCGACGCTTAATCAATATCAGCTTGCACTTGAACCAATTGAAACCCTTGAAGCCAAGGTGGAACAGCTTGCAGCCATTCGCTCAGCGGAAGGATATATGGCCACCAGCACCCGCAACGCAGAAGGCAAACTCGTCCTTGTCGAGAATCATTGCCCTATTTGTGTTGCTGCAAAGGCCTGTCAAAAACTCTGCCGCTCCGAGCTTGAAGTGTTTCAAGCAGCACTTGGGCCTGATGTTGAAGTTACACGTTTCGAGCACATCCTCAAAGGTGCGCGGCGTTGTGCTTATACAATTGCAGCAAGGCCAAAACAAAGCGATCAGCTTGCGATGAAGCTGTAGACCATCGGACTGATGAAACGATCCCCTACCCGCCAATAATCGCGAAGGGGTCCGCCTTCGAGTGCAAAGTCCAGTCTCGTCGCCAATCGGATTGAAGGTGCATTATCCGGATGGATAATCGCCGCAATGCGCCGCGTTTTCAGCTCAACAATGCAGTGGGTCATGATTTTTCGAACAGCCTCCGTCATCAGGCCTTGGCCGTGATATTCGGCCCGAAGAATATAGCCAATCTCAAGCTTGCGGCTGTAGGCTTCGCGATGGTGATAATTGACCATTCCGATACATTCATCTGTCTTGATATCAACCACGGCCCAAGCAATGGCTGTTTCCGGCTGGGCTCCCTTCGCAAGAGCCCTTACCCAACCCCGTGTTTCCTGGATATTCCTACAAGGCGCGAAATCCCAATATTGCACCAACTCCTGATTGCCGAGGCAAGCATGGAGACCCTTATCGTCCTTCGGCTCAAACTGACGCAAGCGCAGTCTTTGCGTGACCATAACAGGAAATTTTGTGGCCTGACTGGCCATCATCTGCCCCATTTCGACTGCGGCGGAACCGAAACTGGCGTTGCCCCGCGGCGGCGACGCAAAAATAAAAGCCCGGCTATGCTGATTACGATCAAGGCAATGCCAGCGGGCATGATACGCCAATCGACAATTGAAGCGTTTTTTCGCAAAACCAGATCGACATGAGCCACTTCCAACCCGTCAAAATCGCCTGGCCCTATCGTGAAGAGATAATCTCCGTCTTGGGCAGGGTTGATATCGCCAATTTCATCGCGATAGATCTGCTGCCCTTGTGGCGAACCTTTATTGGTGGCTTTTGAGCCGGTATAGTTCAATGTTTCAACAAGAACGTCTTTGCCATTATGGGTCACAACTGCGGTTAAGGCGGTGCGGCTTACCGTCGGGATAAAATTGCGAAGTGTTTGCATATCGACAAAGGCGCGCACGGGCGCATCTTCAGCTTTCAAGGTAACCGTGACAGGCTTGTATGGGCCGGGCCGGTCATAAACACGCCAGGTTCCGATCTCCTCTCCAGAGAAATTCAAGGCTGCCCAAGGTCCGCCAATGCCGAAAACAACACCTAGAACAAGCAGAAACAGGAAAACGAAACGCATCGGCGCCTCCCCTCAAAAGCAATTCCAATTTACGCAATTCCGGACGGATAACCGGTGTCCACTTTTCCTGAAATTGCCTGTCTTTGTTTTACGCAATTTCGGACGGAAAACCGGTGTCCACTTTTCCTGAAATTGCTTTAAGCCTTCTTTTCCCAGCGCCCCTCGGCATTCTGCTGCCAATAGGTCAACGCATGGCCCTGATCTTTCAGTAATTTCCATTGTGCCCGAGCCTGCTCAAGCTGCTGCTGGTCATGGCCATCAAACATCAAAATAAGGCGCTCATAGTTTTCGGCATCACTTGGGACGGCTCCGTCAACGAGAAACCGGACCGTTGCCGCATTGGGATTGGCATCCGTTGTCGTCAGGATAACCGGCTGTTCTTCAGGATTGGCCTCCTGATCCGTGCCATGGGCAAGAAATGACGAATCCGACCAGGTCCATAAATGATTATCCAGACTGTCGCGCCGTTCCTGCGAGCCAGTCTGGATGACAACTCTCCACTTCCGGTCAAGCGAGCGCTCAACGAGCCCGGGCAACGCATTTTCCAGGGTCGATTCAGTCAAGTGGTAGAAGAGAATTTCAGTCATTTCATTCCGTATGTCAGAATTTCATGCAGTCCGGTCGTGTCTCGACCATACTGGCGGATACACGCATCGAATCCCACCATTCCCGCAAGCGTGGCCTCTCGTCAATCAGCGCGGCCCCTGGTTCCACTGTATCGGCAGCGGCAAGCGTGCTCATCATATAGAATGTGGCAAGTGTTAGCGTTGTGAAGCCGCAGGCAGGTGACTTGTCAAGAATTCCCTCGATAACACCCAGCACCTGTCGGGATTGGGTAATTGCCTCGTCCGTCGGTGCCAGTCCATCACGCCAATAGATCGGAACATAAAGCCCCCAGACCAATGGCCGGTAGGCATATGCATCAACAATTCGCATGAGCTGCCGCATGCGTGCTGCATCCTTTACAGATGACGGTATCAATGCAGGCTCGTCAAAAACTGCGTCGATATAATGCACAATGGCATCGGTCTCATAAAGACCGAAACCATCTATTTCCATCGCCGGGATTTTTCCGAATGGATGCAGCTGGTCATAGTGAGCCGGGAGCTTTCCTCCCTCGAAAGGGTCAGCCTCCACCATTGAAAATTTGGCTCCCTTAGTGAGGAGGACAAGTCTGACAATGCGTACATATACGCTCTCAAGCGTTCCATAGAGGTTGATCTCCACGGTCAACCCTCAAAATTATCCTGAACAAATCTGTCCAGAAGCCGCACCCCGAATCCTGAAGCCCAGGACTGGCTGTATTCATTGGTGGGAGCGCCTATCGCCGTGGCAGCGATGTCCAGATGCGCCCAAGGCGTATCGCCGACAAAGCGCTGCAGGAATTGTGCAGCTATGATCGCGCCGCCATAGCGCCCGCCAATATTTTTCATGTCGGCATTCTTGGTATCGAGAAGCTTGTCATATTCCGGTCCAAGAGGCATGCGCCAGAGTTTTTCTCCCGTAGCCTGTCCGGCCTCCAAAAGTTGCCCCGCAAGCTCGTCATTATTGGAGAATAGACCCGCATGATGAAGACCGAGCGCTATCATGATCGCACCGGTTAGCGTGGCGAGATTTATCATGAGCTTTGGCTTGAAACGATCATTGCAGTAGTAAAGCGCATCCGCCAGAACAAGACGTCCCTCGGCATCGGTATTGAGCACTTCTATGGTTTGCCCCGACATAGAGGTCACGATATCGCCCGGACGTTGTGCATCGCCGTTGATCATGTTTTCCACGATGCCGATCACGCCGACGACATTTACTTTTGCCTTGCGCGTGGCCAAAGCATGCATCAGACCGGTGACAGCAGCAGCGCCGCCCATATCGCCCTTCATCTCCTCCATGCCACCCGCGGTTTTGATGGAGAGACCACCGCTATCAAAGGTGACCCCCTTGCCGACAAATGCGATCGGCTGGTCCTTGCCCTTGCTTCCGTTCCAATGCATCACGGCCAGACGCGCCGGGCGGGTAGAACCCTGTGCAACACCGAGAAGCGAGCCCATGCCCAGCTTTTTCATATCTTTTTCGGACAATATTTCGACCTTCACGTCGAGCTTCTTCAGCTCCTCAATGCGTTCAGCAAATTCGATGGGTCCAAGCATATTGGCAGGTTCATTCACCAGATCACGCGCCAGCACAACGCCTTCTGCGACCGCTTCGGCTTGAGCAAAAGCTTTTTTTGCCGCTTGAGGATCTGCCACGTGAATGGTTATGCGGGCTGAGCGATAATCCTTTTCGCCGTCCCTGTTCTTTTTCGTTTTGTATTTGTTGAAACTATAGGAGCGCAGCAATATGCCGAGTGCAAAATCAGCGGCGCTTGTGTCCGAAATTTGCGTATCTGGAAGCGCCAGAACAATCGATATGTCTTTCACACCGGCCACTTTCGCAAGAGCAGCACCGCCCATTTTCAGCCAATCATCGGCCTTAAGTTTGTCTGGATCACCCGCTCCTATCAATACCAACCGATCAAGTTGCGTATCCGCAGGAGCGATTGTGGAAATACCCGAAGCCAGTTTACCTTTAAAATCCGAAACATTGATGATACGCGACAGCGCATCGGCACCGATAACAGATTCGGCCTCTGCAGAGATCTTACCTTCAGCATTGGCCAGCAAAATGGCAGTCTTGCCTTCGATTGGCGCGTGCTTCGCAAAACTGATGGATGGGCGTTTGGACATGATATCTCCAGATTGAACAAAACGTGATTTTCTTATTTATCAAACGTGATGAAATAAGGGACTCAACGAAGTATGTGGACTAACACCTTGTTAACCAGCTTTCTTCGCCTATTTTTAGCCAAGCCTGACTAGATTGAACTAAAGTCGATATATAGAACACGTAACGGGTTCGTCCCAAAATTCCATGGGCTTCATGGGATAAACTGAACAGCCGGTCTTTCCGGTCCGGTGGTTAAACAAGGTGGCGGAACTCTTCTTGCGAAACATGACATGCGCCTGATTGAGATATATATCTTGCGACGGATCGTCGTCATGTTTTTTGCTGTGTTGCTTTCGGCAGTCGGCGTGACGTGGATTGTCCAGGTGCTGGGGCGCATCAACTTCCTGACGACCAGTGGGCAAAGCTTTTTCTACGTTCTCAAATTCAGTTCCAACCTGCTTCCATCCGCCTTCCCGCTTGTTATGCCATTTGCGCTGGTGATTGCTGTTACGCAGACGCTTTCGACAATGAACCAGGATTCAGAGCTTGTCGTTATCAATGCCGCGGGCGCGCCGCGCTCGGCGGTGATCCGCCCCGTTCTGCTTTTTGCCGCCTTCGTCTCAATATCGTCATTCGTGATTGCAAATTTCATCGCGCCCTACTCCACGCTCAATATGCGCCAGATGATTGCCGACGCGAATGCTGACGTCGTTAATCTTGTGGTGCAGCAAGGCGCTTTTCAGGAACTGGCGGACAATCTCTACATTCAGATCGAAGCACGCGATTCCAACGGCTCCATCAAGGGATTGTTTGTTTCCGATTCCCGCGATCCAACGACAGACCTGATTTATTACGCCAAGGAAGGACTGGTCGTTGAAACGGGAAACCAGAATCTGCTGGTCATGAAAGACGGCGAAATCGATCGCCGCGATGTCCAGACCGGAAATGTTTCCATCATCAAGTTCAACACATATGCGCTTGATCTTGCAGCATTTTTGGCGGCAGATGAGAAAGAGCCGACCATTTTTGCGAAAGACCGCCCTCTGGATGAACTGTTGAATCCCGATCCGAACGACAAGCAGTATAAGAGCAACCCACTGCGCTACACGTCTGAACTATACAAGCGTTTCACTGAGTGGAGTTATGCCTTTGTGTTTGCGTTGATTGCGCTGGCGGCGGCTGCCGATTCGCGCTCCCATCGCGAGGCCCGGATTTCGGCCTCGTTTACCGCCATTACGCTCAGCCTCATCGTATTCTGGATGGCCTATTCGACGGGGCAGAACACCAATAAAAATGCAGACCTGCTGCCATTGCTGGTCGCGATACCACTGTTTGCGGGTCTGGCTGCAACCTATGCTTTGGTCACAAACCGGCAAATCGGTTTGCCTGATAGTTGGACGAAGTGGCTGAAATCAAACCTGGCAGCCCGGCAGGAAGCTTTTGCCGGCTTAGGCACGAAGCTGTTCAGTCGCAAACGCGGAGGCAACCGCAAATGATAGGTTGGACTCTGGGTCGCTATTTCTTTTTGCGCTACGTGACAATCACGGCATATTTTTTGTTGGGCAGTTTCGCGCTGGCACTCATTCTCGATTTTACGGAGCTGTCGGGTAAATTGTCGGCATTGCCTGACTATTCACCGCTCGCCGCATTCGGCATATCGGCGATGCGCATCCCTTTCATCATGCAGCAGGTCTTTCCGTTCATCGCCCTGTTTTCGGCAATGGCAACGTTGATTTCCCTGAATCGCAAGTACGAACTTGTTGTCGCTCGTTCAGTTGGGGTTTCAGCGTGGCAGTTCCTGTTGCCAGCCTGCGCAGGTGCCCTGCTTTTTGGTCTTATTGCAATATTACTGGTCAATCCCCTCGCCGCTCACGGCTACGAGCGAAGCGAGCAAATCACCTCCGCCTGGCGTTCCGGCAAAGCCAATGATGTTGGCACGAACCGCGTTCCGTGGCTCCGCCAAAAGACTGAAGATGGCGAAACCATCATCGGTGCCAAATCTATCGTCAATCGTGGTTTACGATTGGTTGACGCGACTTTCATTCGGCTGGACAAGAATCAGGACATTCGGGAACGGCTTGATGCGCGAACCGCTGACTTGAAAGATGGCTATTGGGAACTGAACAATGTGACCAAGTTTGTGCTTGGCGAAACCCCGGTTCCGTTAGATTCAATACGTATTCCGACGCATCTTCGCCCTGAATTCGTTGAAGAAAGCCTCGCCAAGCCTGAAACAATTCCTTTTTTTGAGCTGCGTAACAAAATTGCCGCAGCCCGTTCTTTTGGTTATTCAGCCAACAGTTTTGACATGCATTTCCAGTCTTTGCTGGCTTTACCGGCTTTGTTGATGGCGATGACTTTGATCGCCGCGACAGTTTCGTTGAAATTTGTTCGCTTTGGACAATCCGGAACGATGATTCTGGGTGGCGTCCTGGCGGGCTTCGTGCTTTATGTCGTCACTGTTGTGGTCAAGGCATTTGGCAATGCGGGATTCGTCCCGCCTTTCATAGCCGCATGGACACCCGTGTTGATTGCAACATTTTTTGGGGTCTCCTTTCTGTTGCACAAGGAGGATGGTTAGAGTGGGATTGAATGTAACGCGCTCGGTGTTACCGTCGTGGCTCGCACGTTTGTTGTGCGGGACGGCAGTGCTATGCCTAGCAGGCGGGATTTCGCTCCCAGCCTATGCCCAGACAAGTGATGCACTTGTGGGCACTGTCCAGACTAATCCAAATGCACAGCTTCTTCTGGAATCAGACGAGCTTGTCTACGACATCAATGCCAAGACGATTTCCGCCGTTGGTGGTGTGCAGATTGACTATGATGGAAACCGGCTTGTCGCGCGTCAGGTCACGTATGACCAGAATACCGGCCGCCTGAAAGCCATGGGCAAAGTTGAGATTGTCGAAAAAGACGGCAACCGGATTTATGCCGAGAATCTCGATGTCACCGACGATTTCCGCGAAGGCTTTGTCAATGCCCTGCGCGTTGAGTCCGCTGACAATACGCGGTTCGCAGCCGAAAGCGCCGAGCGTATTGGCGGCGAAATTACAACCTTTAACAACGGTATATATACTGCCTGCGAGCCTTGCCGTACAAAGCCGGACAAAGCTCCGCTCTGGCAGGTCCGTGCGCAAAAGATCATTTGGAACGGCAAGAAGAAGACAATTCGTTTCGAGCGTGGCCGTTTTGAAATGTTCGGCATGCCATTGGCCTTCCTGCCAGCCTTCGAAATTGCAGATCCGACAGTCAAGCGCAAAAGTGGCTTTCTCATTCCAAGCTACAAGCATGAAACCAACCTCGGATCAGGCGTTTCCGTGCCGTATTTCTGGGCCCTTGCACCCAATTATGACCTGACGCTTACGGGTACTTACTACAGCAAGCAGGGTTTCCTCGGTGAGGCTGAATGGCGCCACCGCGTGACCAATGGCGAATATTCGATCAAGGTTGCCGGCATCAGCCAGCGTGAGCCGGAAGCCTTCAACCCCGGTGAAGAGGTTGACCGCGACAACGAAGGCCGCGGCATGATCGCTACCAAGGGTGCTTTGCAGATTAATCCGCGATGGACTGTTGGCTGGAATGTCATGGCCCAATCGGACAAGGCGTTTGCCTATCGGTATGGCATTGATCAGTATGACAATTACGATATCACCAACGAAGTCTACCTGACGGGCATCAATGATCGAAACTTCTTCGATCTTCGATTCTATAATTTCCTCGTTCAGGAATCGATTGATAATGATAATCCCGGTGCTCAGGAAACAAAGCAGCCTTGGGTAATGCCAAGTTTGGATTACGCCTTCACGCCCACACAGTCGGTTGCAGGCGGCGAACTGAATTTCGATGTTAATTTGCAAGCGCTTCATCGCGACAGGCTAAGTGGTACCGGATTCAGCGACCTTACACGTGAAGGCTATATTTCCGGCATCAAAGGCAATGATGGGCGTCTGACCGCTGAAGCGGAATGGAAACGTACATTCATCGCGCCTAACGGCCTGGTTATTACACCCCTCCTCGCTTTGCGCGGCGATGGAATGTATGTGGACTCCGACACGGCCGCTGTGGTGCGTTCTGAAGCCTTCCGCGGCATGGCGACAGCAGGTCTTGAGGCCAGATGGCCTATCCTGTTCTCAACGACCAGTTCGACGCATGTGCTGGAGCCGACTGCTCAGCTATTCGTTCGTAATAATGAGCCCTATGCGGGCGAGATGCCGAACGAAGACGCACAGAGCTTTGTTTTCGACGCATCCAGCCTGTTCGAGCGTGACAAATTTTCCGGTTATGACCGGGTTGAAGGTGGCACGCGCGTCAATCTCGGCGTTCGCTATTCCGGTACATTCAGTAATGGCCTGTCGCTCAATGGTATTGCTGGCCAGTCATTCCATATCGCCGGGAAAAATTCGTTCAATACGAATGACTTCGTGAATGTTGGCGCAGAGTCTGGCCTTGAAGATGACCGTTCAGACTATGTTGCGATGATTGGTGCCAATTATGGCCGGTTCAACGTGACAACTGGCGGGCGCTTCGACAAGGACACATTTGAGGTTCGCCGCGCCGAAGTTGCCAGCACAGCGGATGGCAAGTATGGCTCAGCCTTTGTCAAATATGCATTCATTGACAAGCAGGAGACTTACGGGTTTCCGACAGACCGCCACGAGGTGACGGTAGGCGGCTCTGCCAAGCTAACACCGAACTGGCGTGTTCTCGGCTCAGGGACCTATGATCTCGTATCCGAGACGTTGGTGAAGCGCACCGCAGCGCTGGCCTATGATGATGAATGCTTCACATACAGCATGTATTATCAGCAAGAGCAGCCTGTGACCGTTAATGGCGCAGAGGGCGACAAGACGACGAAATTCGGGTTCAATATCTCGTTCAGAACGCTCTGGGGCGTTGGTGAGCCAGTTGATATTGGCGGCATCTAACCATCACGTTTGACGACCGCTCTTGCGGTCAGTCACGCTTTTGCCTTAGTAAAGCGACAGTAATTACGCTACTACACCAAAGCACTAAGGCTACAGCCCGCTTATTACATGCGGACAATGATTGGATAATTAGGAATGATGGCGAGGAACCATATTATTGCAGCGGCTTTGTTTGCCGTAATCGGCTCGAGTCTCACGGCGGGAACAATTCTACCTGCAGCCGCAAGCGAAATCAAAGTTGTTGTCAATGGTGCTCCTATCACCGATTACGATATTTCACGGCGCGCCGCCTTCCTGAAGTTGCAGCGTAAAAAGGGCGATGCCAAAGAGGAATTGACCGAAGAAGCATTGAAGCGCCAGGAGTTGCGACGGCTCAACCTTCTTGTTGGCGATGGCGAAGTCAACGATGCTTTCGCCCGCTTCGCAACCAATAACAAGATGACATTGGCTCAGCTTAATAGCGTCCTGGACAAGGCTGGCGTTACCGCCCAGCACTTTAAGGAATATATCCGCATTCAGATGAGCTGGGGCCGCGCATTGGCGACCCGCAATCGTTCGCAGGGCGGCGCTAAGTTTACCGAGCAGGATGCAGTTCAACGCATGCTCAAAGATGGCGGCAAGAAACCTGTTTCTACTGAATATCAGCTTCAACAGGTGATTTTCGTTGTACCGGCAAACAAGCGCGACAGACTTGCAAAGCGTCGCAGCGAAGCCAATGCAATGCGCGCCAAGTTCAACGGCTGCGATGGCACGCGCGATATTGCCAAAGGTACACTTGACGTTACCGTGCGTGACCTTGGCAAGTTTATCGAGCAGGAACTTCCCCCTGAATGGGCAGCTCAGGTAAAATCGACATCAGTTGGCCACGCCACCGCTACGCTTGATACCGATAAGGGCGTTGAATATCTGGGTGTCTGTGCAACACGCCAGGTCTCCGATGACCGCGTAGCCCGTATGGTATTCGCGCAAGAACAAAATAGCGGCAAAGGCGATGCGACAGCAGAGGCCGTTGATAAGAAATACCTTGATGAACTGCGCGCCAAAGCCAAAATCACCAACGAATAGCAGTATTCGCCTTCGGCACGATGCCGCGTCGAATAAACAAGACTTGCTCTACCTCATAGAAGACGGGGCGTGCCCATGACTGCCATCGCTGTAAGCTGCGGCGACCCTTCGGGCATCGGTCCTGAAATTGCCATTGCCTGTTGGTTGAAGCGCAAGCAATTGGGTCTGCCGCCGTTTTTTCTGCTCGCCGACCCGGCGCTGATTGAAGCGCGCGCAAAGCTTACAGGGCAGAATTGCACGATTGCTATTTCAACGCCGGTGAGGGCCGAAGGCCTATTCGCTGATGCACTCCCCGTCGTGCCGCTTGAAAACGCACAAATTGACCAGCCGGGAACACCGCTGGCTGAGAATGCCCCGGGAACGATGGAGGCTATCGAGCGCGCAGTTGCATTAAGCCTGTCAGGCGAAGCGCGCGCTGTCGTTACCTGCCCCATTGCAAAGAAACCGCTTTACGATGCTGGATTTCGTTTTCCGGGCCACACAGAATTTCTTGCACATCTTGCCGCTCAGCATCTCGGACATGACGTCACGCCCGTCATGATGCTTGCCGGGCCACTGCTTAGAGCGGTTCCCGTGACCATACATATAGGCATTGCTCAGGTTCCGGTTGTTCTGGATATCCCAACCATCGTTGCAATATGCCGTATCACCGCTGCAGCGCTTAAAAACCAGTTTGGTATCGCCGAACCTCGGCTTGCAATAGCCGGGCTTAACCCGCATGCGGGCGAAGGCGGCAGCATGGGTACCGAAGATGAAATCATCGTCAGGCCCGCTATCCAGATTCTTCGTGCCGAAGGTATTGACGCACGCGGGCCCCTGCCAGCCGATACGATGTTCCATCCGGCAGCCAGAGCAACATATGATGTTGCGATATGCATGTATCACGATCAGGCACTGATACCGGCAAAGACGCTTGGATTTGACGACAGCGTCAATGTTACGCTTGGTTTGCCCTTCATACGCACCTCGCCCGACCACGGCACTGCATTTAATATTGCGGGGACCGGACAGGCCAAGCCCGACAGCCTGATCGCGGCAATCCGCCTTGCCTATGAACTCGCATTGAACAAAGAAGAAAAGAATATCGCATGAGCATCGACGACCTTCCCCCCTTACGCGAAGTCATCGAACGTCATGAACTGATGGCGAGAAAATCACTCGGCCAAAACTTTCTGTTCGATCTGAACCTGACTGCAAAGATCGCCCGTCAAGCCGGGGATCTTGAAGGGCAGACTGTTATTGAAGTTGGCCCCGGCCCCGGTGGTTTGACGCGCGCGCTTTTGGCACAAGGCGCCAATGTCATCGCCATCGAACGCGATGAGCGCTGTCTGGCTGCTCTTCAGGAAATTGCCGACCATTACCCGGGCCGTCTTCGCGTCATCCCGGGCGATGCAATGGAAACCGACTTTGCGGCTCTGGCAGGCGACAGCAAGATAAAGATCGTCGCAAACCTGCCCTATAATGTTGGAACACCCCTGCTGGTCGGCTGGCTATTGGCAGAGCCCTGGCCGCCATTCTACTCTTCGCTGACCCTGATGTTTCAGCGCGAAGTGGCCGAACGCATCGTCGCACGACCGGGATCGGACTCCTATGGGCGACTTGGTGTGCTTGCAGGGTGGCGTACAGAGGCGAGAATAACCTTTGACGTGCCGCCGCAGGCCTTCACCCCGCCGCCAAAGGTTACCTCATCAGTGGTGCATCTGGTGCCACGGGAGGCACCATTGTCCTGTGATGCTACGGTTTTAGGCAAGGTTACGCAGGCTGCCTTCGGTCAGCGCCGCAAAATGCTACGGCAAAGCGTCAAATCGCTGGGTGGCGAGGCTCTGCTGGCAAAGGCGGGAATTGATCCCACCCGGCGCGCCGAAACATTGTCTATCGATGAGTTTGTGGCGCTTGCAAATTCGCTCTAGTCCAGCTTTTCTTCCAGTAGTCCGTTGACGAAATCAAACAGGCCGGGCGAGCGATCACGGCGCAGACGCTCCGCGGTGACGATAGACTGGACCTGATTATAGGCACGGTCGAGGTCCTTATTGACGATAACGTAGTCATAAGAACGCCAACGCTCGATCTCATTGCGCGCATTTCGCAAGCGCATCTCGATCACTTCTTCCGTATCTTCGGCGCGGCGATGCAGACGTTGCTTCAGATCGGCCATGGAAGGCGGTAAAATGAAAATGCTCACAACATCCCCCTTCATCTTTTCCTGAAGTTGAAGAGCACCCTGCCAGTCAATATCGAACAGCATGTCCTGACCATCGGCGAGCGCATTTTCGGCAGCCTCGCGAGGCGTGCCGTAAAAATTGCCGTGAACCTCTGCCCATTCGATCAACTCGTCGCTGTCGCGCAACCGTTCGAACTCACGCACCGAAATAAAGTGGTAATGGACACCCTCGATCTCACTTGGGCGGCGTGTTCGTGTTGTAACGCTGACTGACAGCGCCAATTCGAGCTTTTCTTTATCGTTCAGCAGCAGGCGGGCGATCGTCGATTTACCGGCACCGGAGGGCGATGAAAGCACCAGCATGAGGCCGCGTCTTTTGATAGCGTTGAGCATATCTACTCCAAATTCTGTATCTGCTCGCGCAATTGATCTACAACGGCCTTAAGGTCAAGACCTATGGTTGTAATTGATGCAGCGTTTGCTTTTGAGCAAAGCGTATTTGCTTCCCGGTTAAATTCCTGTGTCAGAAAATCCAGCTTTCGCCCAGCGCCGTTTCCATCCGCCAAGAGAAGCCGCGCTGATGCCACGTGCATTTCAAGACGATCAAGCTCTTCCTGAATGTCCGCCTTTGTTGCCAGGAACGCCGCTTCCATATGCAACCTTGCCTCATCGAGCGCTGGTGCCGCATCAAGCAGAAGGGCGACCTGTGCGGAAAACCTACCCTTTATCGCTTCAAGCGACCGGCTTGGATCGCGCTTTGCCCGTTCAACCAGCGCTTCAACGGCAGACACTTGCCGCGACAATATCTCGCCGAGCGCGCTTCCCTCTGCCCGGCGATCCTGCTCAAGCCTTACAAGCGTCTCTTCGAGAACCGCTAGCGCTAAATCATCCAGCTTCGACTGATCTTCCGGTGTGACAATATCCTGCGGCACTTCAAGTACGCCGCGCAGCGCCATCAACCCTTCCGGCGTTGAGGGCGCGAGATTGAATTCTTCACGCAACCGCCCGGCGATTGATGCCAATTCCTCAAGCAATGGCCGGTTAACCACAGTCCTGGCAGAAGCGCCTTCCGTTTTGTCGACAGTCAATGCGGCCTGAAAATTGCCGCGCTTGAAATGCTGTCCGAAAAGAGCCCGGGCTTTTTGATCAATCGCTTCAAAGCCTTGCGGCAGCCGAAAGCGTACATCGAGCCCTTTGCCATTGACCGATTTGATTTCCCACGAAATCTGCACTCCGGGAAAGGTCCGGAGGTGACGGGCAAAACCCGTCATACTCTGCAATGACATATGCTTCCCCCTTGGCCCGGCATTCTTTCCGGTTAATTTGCGACGCCGCCCTCAACCGGCACGGCATTCTCGTCCCCCGTCGCGGCTTTTGCGGCTTCATCAAGCCTGTTCTTTTCGACTTCGCGCCACCGCTTTACGTTCTCATTATGCTCTTCCAGCGTCGCAGCAAAGACATGGCCTCCAGTGCCATCGGCAACGAAATATAGATCTTTCGTCTGCGAAGGATGGGCAACAGCCTCAAGGGCGTCACGACCAGGATTGGCAATAGGACCAGGCGGGAGACCATTAATTGTATATGTATTATATGGCGTGGGCTTTTCGATATCCGACTTCAGGATTGCGCGGTCCGCAGGGCGGCCTTTTCCTCCAAAGAGACCATAGAGGATCGTCGGATCAGATTGCAGGCGCATGCGCTTGTTAAGCCGGTTGATGAATACGGAGGCAACACGCGGGCGCTCGTCAGCTTTGCCCGTCTCTTTCTCGACAATAGAAGCGAGCGTGACAAACTCTTCAATGGTTTTTAGCGGCACGCTGGGATCGCGGCGCTCCCAAATATCTTCAACCAGCTTCTTTTGGTCCGCCTGCATTTTCTTCACGAGTTCTTCGCGGGTCGTGCCACGGGAAAACCGCATCGTATTAGCAAAAAGCGAGCCTTCCTTTGGCATAATAGCTGGTAGATTGCCGGTCAGAACGTCATCCTCGCTGATACGCTGGAATATCTGCTCGACAGTCAGACCTTCCGGTATGGTGAGAGAGTGCAGAACAGATTTTCCGCTGCGCAGCAGGTCCATGATCTCGCGCATGGATGCGTGCGCCTTGATCTCGTATTCGCCGGCCTTCATGTTGCCCTGATGGCCATAGGCCTGTACGCCATATTTGAATATGCGTGCGTCAGAGATAATCCCACGGCGCTCAAGTCCGTCGGCTATTTCAATAATACCGGAGCCACTCTTGACCACGTAATTGGTGGTCACATCATTTGGGCCGGGTTCGTTAAATTCGACCTTGCCAAAATAAACAACAGCAGCCGCGGCGAGCACAACCAGCACAACCAATGACAGCATGAAGTTTGCAAAAACGACGATCTGGCTTCTGGCGCGGCGTGAGCGGCGTTTCGGCGCTGGTGGAGGCGTGCCTGGTTCTGGACGCAAAGCTTCAGATGCCGACTGCGGGACAATAGGCTTACGCTCCGGCGTACCGGAACTATTTGTCTCTCCAGACTGCTGATCTGAACTCACGCAAGCACCTCGGGACGAATTAGCGGTTATTTTGCCGTTCACCCAGTGGATGAAGGAACGGCAACTTTGCAGATGGCGCATAGTACAGCTCAAATCAAAGCTGATTCAGCCACTATGCGGTAAAATCGACTGTAATATGGCGAAAGCGCCGAGCGCCCTCGCCATAAGTCCGATCACTGTTGATAACGCCGCAGAACAAGCGAAGCATTGGTTCCGCCAAATCCGAAAGAATTGGACAAGGCGATATCAATCTTCCGTTCGCGTGCTTTATGCGGAACCAAATCGATTTTGGTTTCAACAGATGGATTGTCAAGATTAAGCGTCGGTGGCGCGATGTTGTCACGAATCGCCAATACGCAGAAGATTGCTTCCGTGGAACCTGCAGCACCGAGAAGATGCCCAATCGACGATTTCGTTGACGACATCGAAATTTTTGACGCAGAATCGCCGACAACCCGCTCCACCGCACCAAGCTCAATGGTATCAGCCATGGTCGAAGTGCCATGCGAATTGATGTAATCGATATCCGACGGGGTAATGCCCGCACGCTTGAGCGCCATTTCCATGGAGCGCTGCGCACCCTCACCGCTCTCGGAAGGCGCGGTGATATGGTAGGCGTCGCCCGACAGGCCATAGCCTATGACTTCGGCATAAATCTTGGCGCCGCGAGCCAATGCGTGATCCAGCTCTTCAAGAACAACGATACCGGCACCCTCACCCATGACAAAGCCATCGCGGTCTCTGTCATACGGGCGGGAAGCAGCTGTAGGATCGTCATTTCTTTCCGTGGAAAGCGCCTTACAGGCCGCAAAACCGGCAAGCGAAATACGGCTGACTGGAGATTCCGTTCCACCAGCGACCATCAGATCTGCATCGCCAAAAGCAATCAAACGGGCCGCATCGCCAATGGCATGCGCACCGGTAGAGCAAGCGGTGACGACCGAATGGTTTGGGCCACGCAGCTTGTGCTTGATGGAAACTTGACCGGAAGCGAGATTGATCAATCGTCCGGGAATAAAGAAGGGCGAAATGCGGCGCGGGCCTTTATCACGCAGGGTGTAACCTGCTTCAACAATCCCTTCGAGACCACCGATACCTGAACCGATGAGCACACCAGTGCGAATCTGGTCTTCATCGCTTTCAGGTGCCCATTTTGCATCAGCAAGCGCCTGATCGGCAGCTGCCATTGCGTAAATAATAAATGGATCAACCTTGCGCTGTTCCTTCGGCTCCATCCAATCGTCAGGATTGAAAGTGCCATCGGACCCGTCGCCCACCGGAATGCGGCATGCGATCTTGCAGGGCAGATCTTCAACATCAAATTCTGTAACGCGCCGGGCACCGCTCTGGCCGGCCAAAAGCCTTGACCAAGTGAGCTCAACACCCGATGCGAGAGGAGAAACCAGCCCAAGGCCGGTTATGACAACGCGCCTCATGGCCGATCCTTAATTATCATATGCGACATGGTTGTATCCCTCGAACGCATGAATGAGAAAGGCGTTACGCCACTTCATTCACTCATGCGCCGCCAGGCATAACAAAAATTAGGCTTGTGCTTTGTCGATGAACTTGACGGCATCGCCGACAGTCAAAATCGTTTCAGCAGCATCATCCGGAATTTCAACGCCGAATTCTTCTTCAAAAGCCATCACGAGCTCGACAGTATCAAGGCTGTCTGCGCCCAGATCGTCGATGAAGCTCGCACCATCGGTGACTTTCTCGGCATCAACGCCCAGATGTTCAATAACGATTTTCTTGACGCGTTCTGCAGTATCACTCATGTGGAAACCTCAACCTGTTTGTTTTTCCCTATGCCTTGGTTAGCGGCACGGATGACTCTAATCAAGCAATAAGATGATGGTTCAGTGCTGTTTAACAGCTAAAACACCAACCCCTGCGGCTTATTCCTTGCGGAATTTCTTGGGCATCTAATCGATTTGGCAAATCCATTTGATGTCACAACTGGTGCGCGACTTATCACGCTTTATTCACGGCCTCAATCTCATAAATGTGATTGTTTCCTATACTTCACTCGATCGCAGGATGCGTGAGTGATTAATCAGATCATCGCCATGCCACCGTTTACATGGATCGTCTGGCCAGTGACGTAGGCAGCCTCACTGCTGGCAAGATAAACCACTGACGACGCGATTTCCTCGCCTGTGCCCATACGGCGCATAGGAATGGCGGACATGATGCCTTCCTTCTGCTTGTCATTGAGCTTGTCGGTCATGGCTGATTCGATGAAACCGGGCGCTACACAATTCACGGTAACGTTGCGGCTGGCGATCTCCTGCGCAAGCGACTTGGAGAAGCCGATAAGGCCGGCCTTCGAAGCCACGTAATTTGTCTGGCCGGGATTTCCGGTAACGCCAACGATTGACGTTATGTTGATGATGCGGCCATAGCGCCGGCGCATCATGGGATGGGTTAATTCGCGGGTGAGACGGAACACGGCGGTCAAATTGACCTCCAGAACATTGTCCCAGTCGGCGTCGCTCATGCGCACAAACAAACCGTCTTTGGTGATACCGGCATTGTTGACCAATATCTCCACGCCTTCAAGATCCGTTTCAGCCTTCTCACCCAGCGCCTTGACTTCATCGCGATTGGAAAGGTTTGCCGGGAAAATCTTGACGCGATCGCCAAGTTCGCCTGCCAAGGCTTCCAGCTTCTCGATGCGCGTACCGTGCAAACCGACAATTGCACCCTGGGCATGCAGCGCGCGGGCAATCGCTTCACCGATACCACCTGTTGCGCCCGTAATGAGAGCCTTGCGGCCAGTAAGGTCAAACATTGCGCGTTCCTCTATTCCAGTGTTTATCAAGCATTCAGGGCGGCTACAGCCGCTTCAATATCTTCCGGCGTCCCAACTGCTACACCGGAAATGTCTTTATTGATACGGCGCGCAAGCCCTGTAAGCACTTTGCCTGCGCCAATCTCATAAAGCGTCGATACCCCATTGGCACCAAACCACTCAACAGTTTCGCGCCAGCGAACCCGTCCGGTCACCTGCTCAACTAGCAAGGCTGCAATTTCATCGGCAGAACTAACCGGCGCCGCTTTGACATTGGCAATAAGCGGCACGATGGGATCATTCTTGGCAACGGCTGCAAGAGCTTCCTGCATCGCATCAGCAGCAGGCGCCATGAGAGCTGAATGAAAAGGAGCGGAAACAGGCAGCATGATCGCACGCTTTGCACCCTTGGCAGAAGCCAGCGCAGCGGCCGCCTCGACCGGAGCCTTTGCACCCGAGATAACCAGTTGTCCGCCGCCATTGTCATTGGCGATCTGAACCGATCCTTGCGCCGAGGCCTCGGCGCACACGGATTCGACGTCCGCATATTCAAGACCGATAATGGCAGCCATAGCGCCCCGACCCGCTGGAACTGCTTTTTGCATGGCGTTGCCGCGAATACGCAAAAGCCGCGCGGTATCGGCCAAGGAGAACGTACCAGCCGCGCAAAGCGCAGAATATTCACCTAGCGAGTGGCCAGCTACAAAGGAAACCTTGTCCTTAAGCGAGATGCCCTGGGATTCCAGCACGCGGATAACCGCAATGGATACGGCCATCAAAGCCGGCTGCGCATTGGCAGTAAGCGTCAATGTCTCTTCAGGCCCTTCCCATATGATGGAGGACAGCTTTTCACCCAAAGCCTCGTCCACCTCATCAAAGACGGCCTTGGCTTGTGCAAAATTGTCGGCAAGCGCCTTGCCCATGCCGACGGACTGACTCCCCTGTCCGGGAAAGGTGAATGCTATGGACATAGAAATGCCTCCAAATGAAACCGGGCTCAATGTGCCGCGCGGTGTGCCTATCAGCAAGCGCGAAGTCAAGCTCTCTCATGGGCCTTTGAAAAAACTGACTTGCATATCACACCACTGCAATGCACGATGTTGCCAATATCGCAGGGTTCAATCCCACCTTACATATTATAACGCAATACATTTTCAGCTAACCATTTCAACCTCAGACGCCCCAATGCTACTCCGGAATTCAGCAAGCTTTTTCGGCTGTAGACGGTTGGTTCGGTTGCCAATTTTTTGAAGCCAATGTCCATCACCAGATCAATAAAGAAGATCGAATATTACTCCAGAAACATTATCAGAGACCTGTTGCCTCAGCATTTATTCCGCAGGCAGCTGAATGTTCTATGTGAAGATTTCCAGATATGCGAACGGGACCATCTCAGATCCCGCCTGAATTACTACAACAAGATTGGAGAACGATCACCGCGCATTGAAGCAAGCTCCAAAATCTCCAATTTACCGAGAAACCAGAGCATGTACTATTACGACCTGAAGGAACATGCCCGGTACTTCCCTGCTGAGTTGGAAATAGCACATGTTTTCGGCGATGTGACTTCCGTTCCTCCCGTACCGTCCATTGTGAAAAGCCGCCCGATCCACGGAGACAATAAAGAATCGGTTTTACTGAAGCTCAACAAGCTTCGCCATTTTCAAAAATTGGATGTTCCCGTAACCTTCGCCGAAAAACAGCCATTAGCAGTATGGCGAGGTGGCAACAATAACGAAAAACGCTCTTCCTTGGTTAAACGTTATTTCGACCATCCACTGTGTGATGTTGGAATGGCGAGTCATGATGCCTCCTCCCCCTGGGGCAAGCCATTCATGTCGGCGGTGGAGCAGATAAGGCGCTTCCGCTACATAATTTCGGTGGAAGGGCATGATGTGGCGACAAACCTGCAATGGATAATGGCGTCCCAATCACTATGCATGATGCCAGACCCTGTCTACGAAACCTGGTTTATGGAAGGGTGCCTGATACCAGGACATCATTATGTGCAATTGCGCCCTGATTTTGCGGATCTGGAAGATAAGATTTGCTATTATAACAAGCATGCCGACGAAGCAGTTGCCATTATCCGAAATGCCAATGCCCATGTCAGCCAATTCGATGACCAGACACAAGAAAAATTGTTATCACTCCTTGTGCTCTACAAATATTTCGCAATGAGTGGGTCATTGGAGCCAACTCCAAAGATCGCGACCCTATGGGTCTAATTTTCCCAAGCCGGGCTTGAACCCAAACCATTAAAATTGGCGAACGGGTTGCTTCTTTCACGTTTTGCCCGTATAGAGCGCCCGTTCATTGCTCGGCGTCAGCTGGGGGCTGAACGGAGGGCCGGATTTCAATCCGTCGGAGCGAAAAGCTTCAGCCTCCCGTGTCTCCTCTCTCGATCGTCTCCATACGCGTCCTTTCTTCGCCGTTCACCGGCCTGAGAGATTCGCAGAGGTTCATCCGTTGATCCGGGCAATACTAACGAAGAAAGGCAAAGACAAATGGCTCTTTATGAACATGTGTTCCTTGCTCGACAGGACATTTCGCAGCAGCAGGTCGATGCGCTTGTAGAACAATACAAGGGCATCATCGAGACCAATGGCGGCACAGTCGGGCGTATCGAAAGCTGGGGGCTCCGTGCTCTCACATATCGTATTAACAAGAACCGCAAGGCGTATTACTCGCTGCTCAACATCACTGCTCCTGCAGCGGCTGTTGCAGAGCTCGAGCGTCAGCAGCGCATCAACGAAGACGTCCTGCGTTTCATGACGATCCGCGTTGACGAACACGAGGAAGGCCAGTCGGCCATGCTCGCTCGCCGTGACGATCGCCGTGATCGCGATGACAACAAGTTCGGTGGCCGTGATGACGACCGTCCGCGTCGCCCACGCCGTCCACGTGACGAAGCCGGTGAAGGAGCAGAATAATGGTTGACATCAATCAGATCCCGACCCGCCGTCCGTTCCATCGCCGCCGCAAGACCTGCCCGTTCTCGGGTGCGAATGCGCCGAAGATCGACTACAAGGACGTAAAGCTTCTGTCGCGCTACATTTCCGAGCGTGGCAAGATCGTTCCTTCGCGTATCACAGCTGTGAGCCAGAAGAAGCAGCGCGAACTCGCTCAGGCGATCAAGCGCGCACGTTTCCTTGGCCTTCTGCCATACGTCGTGAAGTAATATTGATTAAGGCGGCGATCAGATCGCCGCCTTAATCTACCGTTTAGTACACCAGTCGCGATGGGCGCGGAGTTGGTGAAAAATAAAACCCAAGTTGAGGCATCGGTTTAAAAACCACCTCTAACTGCTTATGCAAGCAGGACAGCGAGCGAAATGTTACCTACAGCAAAAGATTTTGGCGTTGGAGTATTAGCGGGGCTTGCAGCCGCGCTGCTCTCGATTGGCGTTATCGCGCAGTCCACCCTTGCCATGACATTGCTGCTGTTCTCCCCCCTCCCCATTTTTGTCGCTGCTCTCGGCTGGGGCACTGCCACCGGCTTTATCGCAGCGCTATCCATGGCGGTGATCGTATCGGTGCTGGCTGCCCCTACGGCAGCACTCGTCCTCGTTCTGATTATCGCGCTTCCGGCGGCCGCTGCAGCCTATTTTACAGGACTTGCGCGCCCTGCCTCCGAAGTTGGCGGTCCCAGCGACGCATATGTCTGGTATCCGCTGGCAGATACACTCCTGCGGCTTACGCTGATTGTAGCGGCGGCATTCATCGCAATCGGCATGTTGATTGGCTATGGCGACGAGTTTGCCCAGGCTTTGATCAAATCCTTGGGGCAGCAACTTGTAGCGACCAACCCCCAACTCGCACCCAACGCGGAAGTTGCGCAGGGACTGGCCGAATTTGTTGTGCGCGCGCTTCCGGCAATTCAGCCTGCAGTATGGGTCATCCTCATCGTCGGCAATCTCTATATTGCCCTGCGGTTGACAGCAGCATCAGGCAAGCTTCGCCGCCCGAAAGATGATTGGCCACGGGCATTACGCATGCCGCGCCCTGGCCTTTTTGTGTTTGCGATTGCATGCGCCGCGTGTTTTCTGCCAGGCGGCATCGGATATGCGGCAACAGCAATTGCCGGGGCACTTGGTGCCGGATTCCTGATGGCGGGCTTTGCAATCATGCATGCCAGGACGCGCGGTGCAACTTGGCGGCCGGTCGCTTTGTGGCTGGCTTACCTTGCCGTCATCATTTTCACATTCACACTTTTCTTCTTTCTTGTAGCCGGATTGTTCGACACATCGCGCAGCGCACCGGTTTCGAAGGCAGGAAATAATACCCCACCCAGCAATGATAATTGAAGACACTAACCTATAAGGAAAAACTCAAATGGACGTCATTCTACTAGAACGCATTGGCCGCCTCGGCCAGATGGGCGATACAGTCAAGGTCAAGGACGGCTTTGCCCGTAACTTCCTTCTGCCACAGGGCAAGGCTCTTCGTGCAAACGAAGCCAACAAGAAGAAGTTCGAAGGCCAGCGCGCACAGCTTGAAGCCCGCAACCTCGAGCGCAAGACAGAAGCTCAGGCAATTGCTGACAAGCTTGATGGCAAGTCATTTATTGCCGTTCGCTCCGCTGGTGAGACCGGCCAGCTATACGGTTCAGTTTCGACCCGTGACATTGCCGACCTGATCACAGCTGAAGGCTTCTCAATCAACCGCAACCAGGTTGAATTGAACACACCGATCAAGACAATCGGCCTGCACAAGATTGTTCTGTCGCTGCACCCTGAAGTTGAAGCAACAGTAACCATCAATATTGCTCGTACAGCTGATGAAGCTGAGCGTCAGGTTAAGGGCGAAGACCTTACTTCTGCCGAAGCAATTTACGGCATTGAAGAAGCTCCACTTTCGGACGAATTCTTTGATGAAGACGAAGACGGCGAAGAAAACGCCTGATTTAAAGAAGATACAAAGCACTCGAAAGAGTTGTTTTCATTTGGTAAAAGTACCCGGCAGCAATGTCGGGTACTTTTTTGCTTTTCAGATTGAAAAAATCAATTAAATTTACTGAGTCCACCCACGCCCGACCAAGACTCCCTTTGAGTCGCCTTATGGCCGAGCTCTATCGTCTAAGATGGAGATTGTTCATGAATGCACTTCTACGCGCCGCCCTTACGCGCATGATTCACACTGGTACTTTGAAAATAACCGATTCCGGCGGAAAAACCCGCATGTTTGGCGACGGGACCGGCGAGGAATATCACTTCCGCATCAATACTGCCGCGGCAGAACGCAGGATCGCGTTCGACCCATCCTTGCACTTTGCAGAAGCCTATATGAACAGCGAGATTGATGTTCTGCAGGGCGACATCTACGATATTTTGAAACTTATCTTCGAAAATACCGGAGCTACGGCAGCCAAGGAACCCTGGATGCTTGCGCTTGAGGGCATACGGCGCGCTACCCGGCGTTTACACCAGATGAACAATCTGACCCGAGCATCAAGCAATGTGCAACGTCACTACGATCTGTCGGAGGATTTGTATCGGCTCTTTCTCGATACCGACATGCAATATTCCTGCGCTTACTTCGAAAGGCCAGATGCGACCCTCGAAGAGGCTCAGCTTGCAAAAAAACGTCACATAGCTGCAAAACTGCTTATCGAAAAAGGTCATAAGACCCTCGATATCGGCTGCGGCTGGGGTGGCATGGGACTGTATCTGGCAAGGCACCTCGAGGCCAATGTCACAGGCGTCACCCTCTCGCAAGAACAGCACGGCATTGCTAATAAGCGTGCTTTTGATGAAGGACTGTCATCACAGGCTCAATTCAACCTGCAAGACTATCGTACAATCGATGACAGTTTCGACCGGATTGTTTCGGTCGGCATGTTCGAGCATGTAGGCATTGGTCATTTCTCCGAATATTTTCAGCACACAGCGCGTCTGCTCAAGAAGGATGGCGTCTTCCTGTTGCATTCGATCGGGCGTTCAGACGGGCCGTCCTACACCAATGCCTTCATTCAAAAATATATCTTCCCGGGAGGTTATATCCCTGCCCTTTCGGAAGTCATTCCACATATCGAAAAAGCCGGCTTGGTCATTACTGATATCGAAATTCTACGTCTGCACTATGCTGATACATTGCGCATCTGGCGCGAACGTTTCATGGCAAATCGCGATAAGGCAAAAGCGATCTATGATGAAAGGTTTTGCCGGATGTGGGAGTTTTATCTGGCGGCATCAGAATCAGCATTCCGCTGGCAGAACCTGATGGTGTTCCAGATTCAATTGGCTCATCGACAGGAAGCCGTGCCGTTCACGCGCAACTATATCGAACAGGAAGAAAAGCGACTAAAGCGCCTTGAGTGTGAACGCAGCTCAGCCAATAGCCAAGTGAACGCAAAGGAATCGATTGCCGGGCGGTGATTGGACCTTAGTGCGATGGTACTTTAACGCATACTTCTCCGTCATCCTCGGGCTTGACCCGAGGATCTGCTATTTCTCCCATTGCCAATGAGATTGGGTCCTCGGGTCAAGCCCGAGGATGACGGAGAGGTAAGCGCTATTGCATCGCCTTTTCCGCCCGACTCACGTTATGATTGTGGGTGCAGGTCAAGCAAAGTTTCTCACACTCGCATTTGTGTGGATGGCATTGTGGATAAATGCCGATATCGGGAAATAGGAGCAAATCTGTCACTCCACAGCTCGTGTCATTAAGCCATAGTGGTGGCGAACAGGAAAATACAAAATGGCTGAAGCTACGGTACGCAAGATCAACGAAGCGCAGGGCACGCTCTATCGCGAGGCCCCCAACAATATTGAGGCCGAACAGGCTTTGCTTGGCGCAATTCTGGTCAATAATGATGCGTTCTATCGTGTTTCCGACTTCCTGAAGCCCACCCATTTCAATGAGCCTCTGCACCGGAAAATCTTCGAAGTCGCATCCGACATGATTCGGATGGGCAAGATGGCCAATCCCGTGACGCTTAAAACATTCATGCCCGCCGACGCGAAGATCGGCGACATGACCGTCATGCAATATCTGGCACGTCTTGCAGCGGAAGCTGTGACCGTCATCAATGCCGAAGACTATGGCCGCGCGATTTATGATCTGGCGACACGCCGGGCGCTGATCACCATTGGCGAAGATATGGTGAATATCGCCTATGACGCGCCGGTCGATGTAGCGCCGCAAGGCCAGATCGAGGATGCGGAACGACGCCTGTTCGAACTGGCTGAAACCGGGCGCTATGATGGTGGCTTCCAGACATTTACCGATGCGGTCAAGAATGCTGTGGATATGGCCAACGCTGCATTCATGCGCGACGGACATCTTTCCGGCGTATCAACGGGTATCCGTGCGCTCGATGCGCGTATGGGTGGATTGCAGCCTTCAGATTTGATCGTTCTTGCAGGACGTCCTGGTATGGGCAAAACCTCGCTTGCGACCAATATCGCCTTCAACATCGCCGCAGCCTACGAGCCTGAACAATTGGCCGATGGCAGTTTTAAAGCTAAGAATGGCGGCGTTGTCGGCTTTTTCTCGCTGGAAATGTCGTCTGAACAGCTGGCAACGCGTATCATTTCCGAGCAATCGGAAATCAGCTCTTCAAAAATCCGCCGCGGTGAAATCAGTGAAGCTGATTTTGAAAAGCTCGTTGCCTGTTCGCAGCATATGCAGCGTGTGCCACTCTATATCGATCAGACGGGTGGTATATCCATTGCTCAATTGGCGGCTCGTGCACGCCGCTTGAAGCGCCAGCGTGGCCTCGACGTGATTGTGATCGACTATATTCAGCTGATGCAGGGATCGTCCAAGCGCGCATCGGAAAACCGCGTGCAGGAAATTACCGAGATTACCACTGGCCTGAAAGCTCTCGGCAAGGAGTTGAATACACCGATCATTGCTCTCTCCCAGCTCTCGCGCCAAGTGGAAAGCCGCGAAGACAAACATCCGCAGCTTTCTGACTTGCGCGAATCCGGTTCGATCGAGCAGGACGCCGACGTTGTATTGTTTGTGTATCGCGACGAATATTACATCAAGAACAAAGAACCGAAGCCCGGAACCGAAGAGCACTTCAAATGGCAGGCTGAGTTGAACGAAGCAATCGGCAAGGCAGAAGTCATCGTGGCCAAGCAGCGTCATGGCCCGACAGGAACAGTACGGCTCGCTTTCCAGGCGGAGTTTACCCGCTTTACCGATCTTGCCGAGGATTCGCATCTTCCTGAACGTTTCGAGTAAGGATGACTGCTAAAATGCAACATATTGCTACGACGGGCGCTGATCCACGGCTCGCTGGCGGACGTTTAACCATTGATCTTGATGCCTTGGTTGCAAACTGGCTTCTGCTTGCCGAGAGGTCCAAGCCTGCCCGTACGGCGGCTGTGGTCAAGGCTGACGCCTATGGCCTTGGTATTATCCATGTCGTTCCGGTTTTATGGAAAGCTGGATGCCGCACATTTTTTGTGGCTCTGGCCGAGGAAGGATTGCGTGTAAAGGCTGTCGCGCCTGATGCGCAAGTTTTTGTGCTTAACGGCTTCTTCGCTGAGGCTTTTCCGGTCTACGAACAATCCAACCTCACTCCAGTGCTTGGGTCGTTGCAGGAACTTGCAAGCTGGAAGGCACTCAATGCCGGTCGCACCGAAAAACTGCCCTATGCTCTGCATGTCGATACGGGGATGAACCGCCTCGGCCTCACCGTTAACGAAGCCATCCGTTTTGCCGGTGAATCCAAAGATGACAAGCCGATCCTGCTGATTACCCATCTGGCAACGGCAGATGAACAAAAACATGAGCTTAGCCAACGGCAATTTGAATCATTTCAAAAGCTTCGCGAACATTTCTCTGGAATTGAATCAAGCATCGCCAATTCACCCGGCATCTTTCATAGTTTGAACGCTGGCTATGAGTTGAGCCGTCCCGGCGTCGCCATGTATGGCGGCGAGCCTGTTTCGGGCATTGCCAACCCAATGCGGCCGGTGGTCACGTCAGAAGCACGGATAGTTCAGATTCGCACAGGCCTTAAAGGCGAGACGGCGGGCTACGGCGCTACAGCGAGACTGACCCGTGATACGCGTATTGCGATCTGCTCTGTTGGCTACGCAGATGGCTATTTACGCTCGGCGTCGGGCAGCGGCGTCCCCCTGCGGCAAACGCTCAATAATGGTGGTTGTGGTTTCATTGCAGGCAAGAAAGTTCCAATCATCGGGCGCGTGACAATGGATCTAACCTCGTTCGATATTTCCGAACTGGACGAAGGCGAGGCCAAGGCCGGTGACTATATCGAACTGTTTGGCAGCAATATTTCGCTTGATGATGCTGCACGCGCTGCAGGCACAATCGGATATGAGTTGCTTACCAGCCTTGGAAACCGCTATCACCGCCGCTACCTTTACAGCGGAAATGAGATTTAATGGCCAAGGCTAGAATTCAATTCATCTGCCAGAATTGCGGTGCCGTTCACACACGCTGGGCCGGCAAGTGCGATGCATGCGGCGAATGGAATACACTTGTCGAAGAAGGCACATCTGGCGGCATAGGCAGCGGACCCGGTAAGCTTTCTAGCCGCAAGGGCCGTGCCGTTGCGCTGACCACCTTATCGGGTGAAATCGAAGACGCCCCACGCATCCAGTCGGGAATTGGCGAGCTTGATCGTGTGACGGGCGGCGGCTTCGTACGCGGATCGGCCATTCTGATCGGCGGCGATCCGGGTATCGGCAAATCGACCTTGCTGACACAGGCCGCCGCTGCCTTATCGCGTCAGGGACACCGCGTTATATACGTATCAGGCGAAGAAGCAGTAGCACAGATACGTCTGCGTGCGCAGCGGCTGGACGCCGCCGATACAGATGTGCTGCTGGCGGCAGAAACCAATGTTGAAGATATACTTGCGACCATCTCCGAGGCGAAACGCCCGGATCTGATCATTATCGATTCGATCCAGACGCTTTGGACAGATGCCGCTGATTCTGCACCCGGCACAGTGACCCAGGTTCGCGCCGGAGCACAGGCCATGATTCGCTATGCCAAGCAAACAGGTGCAGCCGTTGTTCTCGTCGGACATGTGACCAAAGAGGGCCAAATTGCAGGACCGCGTGTCATCGAGCATATGGTCGATGCCGTGCTTTATTTTGAAGGTGAAGGTGGCCACCATTACCGTATTCTTCGCACCGTCAAAAACCGGTTTGGGCCGACTGATGAAATCGGCGTGTTTGAAATGTCGGATAAGGGCTTGCGTCAGGTCGCCAATCCCTCCGAGCTGTTTCTTGGCGAAAGGAACGATAAAGCGCCGGGCGCCGCTGTTTTTGCCGGTATGGAGGGAACGCGGCCTATCCTCGTTGAAATTCAGGCCTTGGTCGCTCCATCAACGCTCGGCACGCCGCGCCGCGCCGTTGTTGGTTGGGATGGAAACCGCCTTTCGATGATTCTCGCCGTGCTTGAAGCCCATTGCGGCGTTCGGTTTGGACAGCATGATGTGTATCTGAATGTGGCTGGTGGATACCGGATAACCGAGCCCGCCGCTGATATTGCTGTTGCATCTGCACTGGTTTCCTCAATTGCTGGTATTGCCCTTCCCGCCGATTGCGTCTATTTCGGCGAAGTCAGTCTATCTGGTGCTGTTCGCCCTGTGGCGCATGCAGTGCAAAGACTGAAAGAAGCAGACAAGCTTGGGTTCAAGCAGGCTGTTCTTCCCAAGGGAAGCAACGATGTCGCAAAGAACGGCAATGCTCGTCTGACCGAGACCGCATCACTACCGGACCTTGTGGCCCGCATAGCAGCATCCGGACCGGGCAAGAGACAACGCGAAGACTGATCAAATGGTTGGTTTTGATATGAGGACCAAATAAAATGCCGATAACGTTGCTTGACGGAATACTATTGGGCATAACCCTTGTCTCGGCGGTCCTGGCCATGGTTCGTGGCTTCTCGCGCGAAGTATTGTCTGTCGTATCATGGGCCGCCGCTGCCGTTGCCGCCTATGTTTTTTACAAGCCAGTGGTTCCCTTTTTAGCCCCTTACATCAGCAATGACACAATTGCGCAGATTGCGGCTGCCGGTCTGGTTTTCATCATCACGCTCATCGTTGTTTCCATTATTACGATGAAGATCGCCGATTTTATCATCGATAGCCGCATCGGCGCGCTGGATCGCACACTCGGCTTTCTATTCGGAGCAGCACGCGGTGTTCTGCTCGTCGTGGTTGCGATGTTGTTTTTCAACTGGCTCGTTACCGAAAATCAGCCGGCATGGGTGGCACAGGCCAAATCAAAGCCGATGATCGACGAGCTAGGTGCAAAACTGGTTGCGCTTTTGCCGGAAGACCCGGAATCAACCATTCTGAAGCGATTGAAGCCCGGTACGCCTGCGGCAACGGATACTGCGCCAGACGGAACGACAACGGTTGAACCGAAGGAAGACATTCCTCCGGAAGGCACAACACCAGAGTAACCGGACAATAACATGAACTGCGTCAATACCGCTCTTGGGGTTTCCTTGGTAATACCCCATATAGTGTGGCATAATACAACTAGGCACAATTGACTCGATCCCAATGAACTTGGGGCGAAAGGGCTGGCGGCAATGACCGACATTTCTCGTGACGATAACCAATTGATGTCCCTTGACGATGACACACTGCATGAAGAGTGCGGTGTGTTTGGCATTTTGGGCCATCCTGATGCGGCCACACTGACAGCCTTGGGACTGCATGCATTGCAGCATCGCGGCCAGGAAGCTGCAGGTATAGTCTCATACGATGGCAACCAATTCTGCTCAGAGCGCCGTATGGGCCTTGTTGGGGACCATTATACCAACCCGGCTACATTGGCTCAGCTGCCCGGTGACCGCGCTATAGGCCATGTCCGCTACTCCACAACAGGTGACGCTGCTCTCCGCAATGTGCAGCCGCTTTTCGCCGAGCTGGAAATCGGTGGCATTGCCATTGCCCATAACGGCAATTTCACCAATGGCCTTACCATGCGCCGCAAGCTTATTGCCGATGGTGCTATCTGCCAGTCCAATTCCGATACGGAAGTTGTGCTACATCTCATTGCCCGCTCGCGCAGCACATCATCGAGCGATCGCTTCATTGACGCGATCCGCCAGATGGAAGGCGGCTATGCGATGCTCGCCCTCACCCGCACAAAGTTGATCGCTGCACGTGACCCGATCGGCATTCGTCCGCTTGTGATGGGCGACCTCAATGGCAAGCCGATTTTTGCTTCCGAGAGTTGCGCGCTGGACATTATTGGTGCCAAATTCGTTCGTGATATCGAAAATGGTGAAGTCGTGGTTTGCGAGATTCAAGCTGATGGTTCCATCAGCATTGAGACGTTCAAGCCGCAGAACCCGAAACCTGAGCGGCTTTGCCTGTTCGAATATGTATATTTTGCCCGTCCTGACTCAGTTGTTGGTGGCCGCAATGTTTATACCGCCCGCAAGAATATGGGTATCAACCTCGCCAAGGAAGCACCGCTTGAGGCTGATGTTGTTGTGCCTGTTCCTGATGGCGGAACGCCAGCAGCCATAGGTTTTGCGCAGGCGAGCGGCATCCCCTTCGAGCTTGGTATCATCCGCAACCATTATGTCGGCAGAACCTTTATCGAGCCGACGCAATCCATTCGTGCGTTCGGCGTCAAATTGAAACACTCAGCCAATCGCGCAGTCATCGAAGGCAAGCGCGTTGTTCTGGTGGACGATTCCATTGTGCGCGGAACGACATCCGTCAAGATCGTGCAAATGATCCGCGATGCTGGCGCAAGCGAAGTGCATATCCGCGTTGCCAGCCCGATGATTTTCCACCCGGATTTCTACGGCATTGATACGCCCGATGCAGATAAGCTACTGGCAAACCAATATGCTGATCTTGATGCGATGTGTGCGTATATCGGCGCGGATTCATTGGCGTTTCTGTCGATAGACGGGCTCTACAAGGCCGTAAGCGGAGCTCCGCGAGACCCGCGTTCGCCACTCTTTACCGATCACTATTTCACTGGCGACTACCCGACGCGCCTTCTCGACAAGGACGGCCCGGACAATGTCCGTCAGTTCTCACTTCTGGCAAATAACGGTTGAGTTCACTTCATGATTTCTGACGGCAGTTTTCGGCTGGATGGCAAGCTTGCGCTTGTCACCGGCGCTTCGCGCGGCATTGGCTATCACCTTGCAAAAGAACTCGCTGGACGCGGCGCGCATGTTATCGCTGTTGCGCGCACGGTGGGCGGCCTTGAAGAACTGGACGACGAAATTACAAAGGCTGGTGGCTCGGCAACGCTGGTTCCACTCGACCTGACCGATCTGCCAGCCATTGATCGCCTCGGCGGCTCAATTCACGAGCGTTGGGGCAAGCTTGATATAATGATCGCCAATGCTGGTGTGCTCGGTACCATTTCGCCTATCGGCCATGTCGAGGCAAAGGTCTTCGACAAGCTGATGACTGTCAATGTTTCCAGCGTTTGGCGCCTTATTCGGACCACAGACCCTTTGCTGAAGCTTTCCGACGCTGGCCGTGCATTGCTGCTTTCGTCCAGCGTTGCCCACTCTGCCCGCGCCTACTGGGCTCCCTATGCCGCTTCGAAAGCCGCTGTGGAAGTTTTCGCGCGCAGCTGGGCGGAAGAGACCAAACAGACAAAGTTGAGGGTGCATTCGGTCGATCCCGGTGCAACGCGTACTGCAATGCGTGCTCAGGCTGTGCCGGGGGAAGATCCGGAGACATTGCCAACACCGGCAGAAGTGGCTGCGAAGATCGCCCTGCTCTGTGATCCCGCTATTGATGAAACCGGAAAGCTGTACAAAGTGCAGTCAGGCAAACTGCTGAGCTATAACAACCCCAGTTAAACGGCGAGACGAATGACGTTTGTCTCGTCCACCTTATTGTTACGCGTGCGCCATGCTTTCGGACTCATGCCGGTGACACGCAGAAACTCGCGGTTAAAGTTTGATTTGGTCTGAAAACCAGCGTCGAACATGATGCGCGTGATTGGCTCATCGGTCTGCGTGAGAAGGTTGCAAGCGTCCTTCACCCGGTAATCATTCACATATTGTGAAACGCTCATCCCTTTGGCGCGGTTGACCGCATTGGATATCTGCCTGACTGAGAGCCCCATTTTTCGGCCCAGTCTGTTCAAATTGAGATCCACATCGCGATATGGCTGACGCGACTGCATAAACTCATCCAGCGCCAAGGCCACTGCAGCATCGTCAGAGGTAGGCTGGCTGGACAATGCAGGCTCATCGCTGCTTTCATCCGCCAAAGGTTGGCTGGCACCAGCCACAGTAGCCGCAGTTCCAAGAACAAGAAGGCCGATAATATTGGCGATAGCGACAATACGGCCCGAATGAAGTCCGCCCGTTTCCGCGAAATCGAAAGTTACCAGCAGGTCGATCACCGCGGAGCCGACAGTGGAAATCGCGGTAAGCTGCAAGGCCCGGTAAGACGTAATGACGCCATCCAGCCGCGATGCGCCCAAGATATTGGGGCCAGCCCAAGCGAGCCGGGCAAGCGCAAACCCGTACCCGAGAAAAATGAGAATGATCGTCAGTGAGATGGGGTCGGGCCAAAAGGCGACAAAACCGGCGACCGCCAACGTCGGAAGGAGATGGAGCAATAGAAAAGGCCGCTGAGACGGTGGTCGTTCAGTTCGCAAACTATCAAAACTGAGCCATGCCAATGTGGGAGCTGCGGCCGCAAGTATTGCCTGAAGCGGCAATATCTCAAGGAAGTCATAACCCCAGCGCACGCCTATAACCACAGCTTGCACGGCAGCAACAATCAGCCATGCGAAGAAGAACGTATTTGACGCTCCCTCTTCCTGCCGCCGGATCATTTGGACGAGCAGGATAAAGAGCAGAAGCGCAACGACAAAAGGTAAAGGCACAAAAAGCATTTTCAACATTATCCGAATGAGTTTGAGGCTCAATATGTCCTCAATCGTGATCGCGGACGACCTGAATTGTGATCAAGGTCGAAAATATCTGAACAATGCCGCTCCCTGATGCTGGCGCTAATCCAAGCGCCGCATTTCAAGGAGATCAACATGCCAGGATTTTTTGCTTCGCTTATTCTGCTCTTTACCACTCTTACGCCTGTCGCCGCAAAGGCCGAGACCGCAGCTCAGCTGGATATGACGAGGATCAAGCAGGTGACGATAACCGGCGAGAGCAGCCGTTTGGATTTCACCACTCTACACACGGTTCCCTATGCGGCGACTATCACAGGGACCAGGACAAGCTGGCTTGCAAGTTGGTATTCGAATTGGTTCTCGAACCGCTGCGAAACGAAAACGACCACTGAAATCAAAGATCAGACATTAACAATCGACGTTACAGAATCTCCTCTTCTCAGCCTTTCTGATTGTGAAGTTGGGATTATCGTCAATCTGCCCAAGGGCGCTGATATCAGCATTGAGCAACACGCTTTGCTTGCGCGTTTTTCCGGTGAGTATCGCAGCATTCGCATCAATGCAAATGCAGCCGATTTTTCGCTGGATGGTTATGCCTCCAGGCTCGACATCAACGGCGATGCAGTGCGCAGCGACGTTCGCTTTGAGCGAAGCAGCAATAACGAGACTATCCGTCTGGAGTCCCGCGCGCTTGATGCCGCGTTCAGTTTTTTGAAGGACACGCCGATCAGCTATGCGGTTGATGCCAAAGCATCTTTTATCGATAGCAAACTTAGGAACACCCCCGGTGCAAAACCCTCCATCGATATCAAGAGCGATTATGTCCGCGCGACAATTCGCTGAGGCCCGAAATCATTTTCATATATCCAAAACAAGGAGTTTCACTATGAAGAAATTTGCGTATCTCACCGGGCTCGCTCTCGTTACAACACTGCAAATCGCTCATGCTGACGACATGAATGTCGGGGTACGTGAATTCTTGTCCCCGTCAAAAGAACGAGGCATCAATCTTCATGTTATAATCTGGTACCCGGCACAGATTGGCGGCGAGGAAGCGCTGCTTGGCAATACCCCGTTTTTTAGCGGCACCACCAGCATGCGGGATGCGCCAATACTGAAGGGCAAATTTCCACTCATTCTGCTTTCCCACGGCACAGGTATTGCAGGGAATGCCGGAGCCACAAGCTGGATTGCCGCTTCGTTGGCGAAACATGGTTACATTGTTGCCGCACCAAATCATCCCGGCAACCAGAGTGGAAATAGATCGGCGGGTGAGGCAATGAAGCTTTGGCTACGGCCCGCGGATTTTACGTCTACGTTGGATGCCCTCAAAATAAGTACAGCGTTTCAGAATAAAATTGACTGGGAGAAAGTCGGGGCGCTTGGTCTCTCCATGGGCGGATATACGGCCCTTGCAGTAGCCGGAGCCAAGGTGAACCAGCAACGGCTGGCATCTTATTGCGACAACGGCTCGAGCAACAACTCTTTGTGTGAATGGATCAAACAAAGCGGCGTCGACCTTCACACGATGAATCTGCAGCCCGCAGGCCAAAACTACCGAGACAATCGAATTCGATCAGCAGTCGCAGTTGATCCCGCAATGGTGGGGACGCTAACCACCGAAAGCATTGCCAGCATCACAATTCCGGTCGATTTGATAAACCTGGGACGTAGCGGAGAGGTTCCACCAACGGTAGATGTGTCACAAACGGCAAAGCTCATCCCTCATGCACGTTACTCGACGATTGATGGCGCTAATCATTTCAGTATGTTTGCGGAATGCAAAGCCGGTGCGTCCGAAGCTTTGAAAGCTAAAGGTATCACCGAAGCACTTTGTGACAATGTCGAAGGACGACCGCGCGGCGAAATTCACGCGCAGATAATCAACATGGTTGCTGCCGCCTTCAAACGGACTTTTAACACTGAGCAGTAGAGGTGAGTGGCTCCGACATCAGGATTGGATTTCGGAACCATCCTTTTCGGCATCTGTGCTGGTACTGGCAGCATCCGCCTCTTCAAAACGTTTCCATGCCCTGTAGCTGAACGGCAAGGTCAGGAAGAAGGCGATTGTCGTCAATGTTAGCGTTTCCCATGTGTAACTCATCAGGAATGCCACATAGACCACGATAAACAGGAAGGTCGGCATGACCCAATCTGAACGAAGCTTGGTGCCTGCTGCCTTTCCGCTATAGACCGGTAAGCGGCTGATCATCAGCACCGCCACACCCACCGTATAGGCTGCTGCTATAAAGGCGAATGTACGCGTGGGAACAAGACCGAGGAAGCCCAGATAAACCGGCAACATAACCAGCATGGCACCTGCAGGAGCAGGAACGCCTGTAAAGAAGTTATTCTGCCATAGCGGTTTGCCGACGACGTCAAGCATGACGTTAAAGCGGGCGAGCCGCAAACAACAGGCAATGCAATAAAGCAGCGCCGCAATCCAGCCGAAGGATCGCGCCTGATCAAGCATATAGGCATAAAGGACCAAAGCCGGTGCAACGCCGAAATTGACGATATCAGCAAGCGAGTCCATCTGAGCGCCGAACTTGGATGAACCCTTCATCATGCGGGCGATGCGCCCGTCTATGCCGTCAAGGAACGCAGCCAGCAGAACCATTGAAACGGCCAGCTCGAATCTGTTTTCAAATGCCAGCCGGATACCGGTCAGCCCGGCACAGATGGCCAGAACTGTGATGACGTTGGGCATGAGGTAACGCAGGGGAATGCGCGTGCCTTTCGGTTCGGCATTCTGATGTTTCTCGTCAAACAACGGGTCTGTTTCTTGCTCCAACGGCATTGATTAGCTTATCCGGACCAGAGGTGCGCTCGGCGCGCCACCAAATTCAGCAACAACCGTTTCGCCGCCAACGGCCGTTTGGCCGACTGCAACACGCGGCACAAATCCCTGCGGCAAATAGACATCGACGCGAGAGCCAAAGCGGATCAGGCCAAAGCGCTCGCCGATTGAGATTGAGTTGCTTTCATCGACCCAGCACACAATACGGCGGGCAACCAGACCGGCAACCTGCACAACGGCTACCTCGCCATTGGGGCTTTCGATAACCAGACCATTGCGCTCATTTTCCGCACTGGCTTTGTCAAGTTCTGCATTGAGGAACTTGCCGGGTTTATGGACGATAGTGGAAATTCGGCCGCGAACCGGAGCGCGATTGATATGGCAGGAAAAAACATTCATGAAGACGGAAATTCTGGTCATTTCCGCATCACCCAATCCAAGCTCGCGCGGTGGCACTGCAGGCCCAACAGCCGAAACGAGGCCATCCGCCGGGCTTATAACCAGCTTGTCATCGGTGGGGGTTACGCGCTGGGGATCACGATAGAAATAAATGCACCAAGCGGTCAGTATCAGGCCGATCCAGAACAATGGGCCCCAAAGATAACCAAGAATGAGTGTGGCAACGGCGAAACCCGCAATGAAGGGATAGCCTTCCTTATGGATGGGCACAAAAGTATTACGGATCGTATCAACAAGGCTCATTCATCTATCCCTGATTATGCCAGCATCATATGTCGCGAACGCCGTAGGCTATGTCGTTACATGACGGCTATTTTTCAACGAGTTTTCGCGTTCTTATCGGAGATTGGCCGCCGGGGCAAACCATTCACGCGGGCATTGCAGGCTTTCCACGGACAACCACTCCAAGATCGTCCTCGGCCTGTACGCGGCGCAACCGCTCTTCGGCCTCGGTTGCCTCGCGTTGGCGATTCCACATTGACGCATAAAGGCCTTTAATTTTCAGCAGCTTGGTATGTGTACCACGTTCAGCAATCACGCCATCCTTCAAAACAATGATTTCATCTGCGCCGATAATGGTCGAAAGCCGGTGGGCGATAACAAGGGTTGTCCGGTCACGACTGACCAAATCAAGTGCCGACTGAATTTCATGCTCGGTGGCGCTATCCAGAGCGGACGTCGCCTCGTCAAGTATGAGGATGGGGGGCGCCTTGAGGATCGTTCGAGCAATGGCAACACGCTGCTTTTCGCCGCCGGAGAGCTTTAGCCCGCGTTCACCGACCATGGCTTGATAGCCCTCGGGCAACGTATTGATAAATGGCCCGATCTGCGCAAGCTCGGCGGCATTACGCATTTCCTCGTCGGTAGCGCTAACTCGGCCATAGCGGATGTTGTAGGCAATAGAGTCATTAAAAAGCACAGTATCCTGCGGCACCATACCAATGGCTGAGCGCAAGCTTTCCTGCGTCACATCGCGGATATCCTGCCCATCAATGCTGATCGAACCACTTTGTATATCGTAGAAGCGGAATAGCAGGCGCGACAGCGTTGATTTGCCCGCGCCCGATGGACCGACGATAGCCACCGTCTTGCCTGCTGGCACCTCAAAGCTGACACCCTTCAAGATCGGGCGCTTTGGATCATAGGCAAATTGCACATTGTCAAAGCGGACCGTGCCACGATCAATCTGCAAGGCCTTTGCATTAGGCTTGTCTTTCACTTCCTGCTCGACATCAAGCAGATCAAACATCTGTTCAATATCAGTCAATCCCTGACGAATTTCCCGATATATAAAACCAATAAAATTCAACGGGATGGAAAGCTGCATCAACATGGCATTGATGAAAACAAAATCGCCTATTGTCTGGGTGCCTGCCATGACCTCCCTGCCCGACATGATCATCATGACCGCCATGCCGATACCGAAAATCACCGCCTGACCGAAGTTCAACCAACCGAGCGAAGTCCAGATGCGCGTCGCGGAAACTTCGTATCGCGCCATTGCCCCATCAAAGCGGGTTGCTTCCATGGTTTCATTGCCAAAATATTTAACGGTCTCGAAGTTCAACAGCGAGTCGATCGCCTTGGAATTGGCATCGGTGTCCGATTCGTTCATGTCGCGGCGGATGTTGATCCGCCAGTCACTGGCGCGCACTGTGAACCAGGTATAAAGCCAAACAGTAGCTACGACGACCGCCACGTAAGACAGGCCATAGGTGAACGCAAATATCACTGCGGTCATCAGGAATTCGATGATCGTCGGGGCTGTATTAAGGATTGTAAAACGGACAATGGTTTCAATGCCCTTTGTTCCACGCTCGATGATGCGCGACAGACCACCGGTGCGGCGCTCGACGTGGAAACGCAGGGATAGTTCGTGCATATGAACAAACGTCTTATAAGCGAGTTTGCGCACGGCATATTGACCGACACTGGCAAAGAGCGCATCGCGCAACTGGTTAAGCCCAGCTTGAACAATACGTGCCAGATTATAGGCAGCGACCAGCATCAGAGGGCCGATGAGCAAGACTGGCAAAAGTTCGGAAACTTCCAGTTTGCCGTTTAACGCATCGGTTGCCCACTTGAAAAAGTAAGGAACCAGGATCAATACAATTTTGGATATGATGAGGTAGACCGTAGCCCATACGACCCGCATGCGCAGATCTGGACGTTCAACCGGCCACATATAGGGCCAAAGGTTGCGGATTGTCTGGAAAGTTTTTCCAGACTCGGATGATACGGTCTTTTCGGGCACGTCTAATCCTCGAGCATGTTTTCGCGCCAGACTTGCGGCTGCGGTGGAATGATTTTTTGTGGTGGACAGCAGAGCTCTGCCATTTTGTTTACAAGCATTGCAACGTGAGCGAATGCTGCCGGGTCAATGCTGTAATGCGAGCTTTGACCGGACTGGCGATAACGAACCAATCCAGCTTCAACCAAAATCTTGAGATGCTGCGAAACCGTCGATTGAGCAAGGTCGAGACCAGCGACAATATCCTTGCAGCACGATGCATCCAGACATGACAGCTGACGGACAATGCGCAGACGAGCCGGATGGGCAAGCGCGGCCAGGATACGGGCGTTCTCAATGTCTTCAAAAGATTTTTGGCAAGTCATCGTATATCGTCGATAAACGATATATATCGCAAACGCAATCCTACCCGCAAATCTTTTGCGTAAAACCGCCGGAATACAGCAGATATTTTCTATTGGACGGCGGGTTTATCCGTTTCAGGCAAGGCGAACACTTGTCCAGGAAAAATCCGGTTTGGATTGCGTATCTGCTCTTTATTGGCAAGATAGATGGTGGTGTAACGCATTCCCTCGCCATAGGTCCGGCGCGAAATCCGCCACAGATTATCACCCCGGCGAATAATGACCGAGCCCTCAACACTTTGCAGTGGTGCGGCAGCATCACCTGTTGCAGCTTGCGCTGTCGCGCTCTCGGCCTGTACAGGCTCATCGGCTTTCGGCGCAGCTGCGACGGCCGATACTCGCTCGCCTGCCTCACGTTTGAAAGGTACGGCGGATCTGGCAAGAACGGTAACACCGTCAGCCGCAAGCATATCGGCGCGAACGATATAGTCGCCAACTGCCAGCTCCTTTACGGTCTGAACAAGAAAACGCCCTTCCGGCGTTGTCATTGTTGATCCCAGCAAATCGCTGTTTGCGTAAACCTTCACGGTCAAGCCTGCTTCGGCAGTGCCAGCGATGAAGAGCTTGTTGCCTTCGATCTCGACAGCTTCCACAGCAATACGGGCTTTAACGGCTGGCTGAACAACGGGCTTGTCGCCCTTCGGGGCAGCAGTGACCACTGCCTGTGCGGCATCGGGCGCGGGCGTGGCCGCTGGTGTCGTGATCATGCGGCTTGGCTGGCCCGATTGCTCGACAAGAGCCAACACCTGTCCGGTTTTGGATTCAGGAATTGATACGATTGCGGTTTCAATCGAAGTCATGGCTGTCCCGCTGGCTCCGGTTGAACGCAGCACAAGCTGATAATCGCCGGGCTTCAACGGATCTTCGAGAACAACAACAAAGTCGCCACTTTCATTGGATTTTGTAGTGCCAATGACTTTAGAGCGTGAGAGCAGATCAACAGTGGCATTGGCCGACGCCTTGCCCGCAATGACAATCGACCCGGTCGGCTCGACACGCAATACATCAAAAGTGGGTGCGCCAGAGCTTGGTGGAACCGTTGTCAGTTCCGGTTGCGGCATTGCTGCTTGCTGTGTCGGGGCAGTGCCCGTGGAAGGCACCGAAGCAGCCGGTTCGGCGGCTGGCTCTGTTGGTGCGGCAGGCTTCACCGAAGTGTCAATATTAGCAATTGCGGCTGGTTTATCAGCGTCTGTCTTACCCGAAATATCTGCCAGATAAAGCGCAACCAACCCCGCGGCAACAACGGCGCTGACCCCCAATAATGCAATTCGTGTGCTGAGCATTGTTTTTCTACCCTCTTGTTCTTTTTTGCTCTAGCGCCTTTTATGCTCCTCTACAAGAAACGACGCAAATCCGGCCTACTATACTTTTAATTCAGCCAAAGCGGTAGGGTGTCCCGATTTGTCGCGCTTGACTGTCAGCAAAGCAAAAGGCACCAAGAATATATGAGCAAGATTCGATCCATTTGTGTTTACTGCGGTTCCTCGCCGGGCCGTGATCCAATTTACAAACAAAGCGGCAAGCTGCTTGGAAACTCTATAGCCGAGCATGGCCTTGAGTTGATCTATGGCGGCGGCACAAAAGGTATTATGGGTGCAGTCGCCGATGGCGTCATGTCGGCAGGCGGCAAAGTGACCGGCATTATTCCGAAATTCCTTATGAACAAGGAAGCCACCGAACATTCACTGCAGCAGCTGTCAGAGTTGATCGTCACTGAGGACATGCACCAGCGCAAACACAAGATGTTCGAGCGTTCCGATGCTTTTGTCACCCTCCCCGGTGGTATTGGAACTGTCGAAGAAATTGTCGAGATCATGACCTGGGCGCAGCTTGGCCGTCACAAAAAGCCGATGGTTTTTGCGAACATCAATGGATTCTGGAATCCGATGCTGGCTCTACTTGATCACATGAAAGCCGAGGGGTTCGTGCACACGTCACATTTGGTCAATCCAATTGTGGTAGACAGGCCCGAAGATATTGTACCCGCAATCCTCAGCGCTGCGTCGAAGGGGGATCGGGAAGGCAATGAAGCGATCATCGAACGCCTCTGACGGAATGAAAGGGTCAGCATCATCGACACGCTCGATCCCAAACATTTATCGCCTCGAACCGACGATTTTGTCATAGTCCATGATTTTGATACCGGCGGCAGCCTGATTACGAAATCTGCTGTGGATAGTAGCTGGTCATGGAAAAGTTACGCGCTGGTAGATGTACGCGCCAAACGTAACTTGGAAAACGACGATGCCCTGCCGGAAGCGGTCAAGGAAACCTTGCTCGCTGCGGGCGACCAATATCAGATAAGCTATGAAGACGGCTGGCTTTTCGGCGAACTTCCCGACCTGCAGCACGAGCATTATGGCGATGCACGCAAACTGGGTTATTTCCGCTTCGCTTTAAACGAGAAACTATTCATTAGCGGGCGTAGATACCCTCTGCAATCGGTCGATGATGTCCGGCAGTTCATATTGCGGGACAAGATCAGACTTGAAACTCCGCTGGATCTGTTCCACGCCATATTTCGGCGTTTTCTTGAATTGTTGAAAGCTGAAATAGCAAAACTTGCCGAGACGCTCGACTCAATCGAAGATCATATCGTCGGCGATAATTGGCAGGGCGAACGGGAGCGGCTTGTACCCGTAAGGCGCCAGATTGTGCTGTTTCATCGCCATTTAACCGCGGCCACCGGCATTTTTCGCCATATCGACCATGCTGACCGGCGTGCATTTCCCGAGAACCTCGATGACCTGATCGAAGGCCTGTCTCGCAGAGCCGAAACGCTGCATGCAGAGGGAGAGCAATTGCAACAGCGGGCTCGGCTTTTGCAGGACGAACTCATGGCAAAGCTATCCGACCAGTCCAACCAGTTTCTCTATATTTTGTCGATCATGACCGCCGTCCTGTTGCCCACAACAGTGATCAGCGGCTTGTTCGGCATGAATACCGGTGGATTGCCATTTCTGGAAAGTCCGCACGGTTTCTGGATCGTGGCTTTTGTAGCGCTGTTTATTTCAGTGATGGTTTATCTGTTTGTTCGCAAGATTGGCGGTTCGCGGCGCTAGGCCGCCGTAGTCGGGCGAGCTTTGCGCGCTTCGTGCAACATGGACCACGTATAGATGGCCAAAGCCGACCAGATCAAAGCAAAAGCGATGAACTGGATGTGTGAAAATGGTTCGCCAAATACAAAGATTGCACTCAGAAACACAATGGTCGGCGCAATATATTGCATCAGGCCAATCGTGGTGTATCGAAGCAGTTTCGCACCAAAGGCATAAAGGATAAGTGGAACGGCGGTTGCCGGACCGGCGAAAAGCAACAGAGCGATATCATGCGTATTGCCCTGCATGAAATGGCTGGTGCCCTGAATGATAGTCCAGCCGATCAGAGCAAGCGATGGGATCGACAAGATCAAAACTTCCAGCATGAATCCCTGCGTCGGGCCAATAGGTAGAGTTTTGCGGAAGAACCCATAGAATCCGAAGCTGAATGCGAGGACCAGCGATATCCACGGCAAGCCACCTGAATAAATGGTGAGGAGCAGCACGGCGCAAGCCGCCAGCGCAACGGCCACCATTTGGGGCTTGGATAGACGTTCGCCGAGAAACACTGCACCCAGAACGACATTGACCAGCGGATTTATATAGTAACCCAAGGCCGTATCGATCGCATGGCCAGAGCCGATGGCCCAGACATAAGTGCCCCAGTTAACAGTGATCAGACTGGCGGTTAGTGTAGCCATCGCCAGCATGCGCGGAGTTGTCAAAGCGACCTTGAGATCGCCAAACAGGCCAAGCCACCAGAGCAGGATACCGGCAATTGGCACAGACCAGACAATACGATGTGCGACCACTTCCAGCGCAGGAATATGAGCGACGGTCTTCAGATAAAACGGAAGGACGCCCCAAAGAAGATATGCTGAGAGAGCAAAAAGAAAGCCTTTCTTGCCATCGGACATTCCCGGCAAAGGCACGGATTGCATTGCATCATTCATTTTTGCTTGTTCGCTCATGGAGCGAAGTCCTAGACTTCAGCCTGCACTGCGTCCATTGAATTCGAATGATCGTAACATCAAGCCATTTGATGTTTTGGCTCTTTTCTAGTCAAATCAATCTATTCCGCGGCAATTTTTCCTGCAAGATCGCGATTTTTCATCAATTTATAGACCACAGAGTCCATTAATGCCTGAAAAGACGCGTCTATGATGTTGTCGGAAACCCCGACTGTCCACCATCTGACATTGGTCGAATCTGTCGATTCGATCAAAACCCGGGTAATCGCTTCCGTACCACCGTTGAGAATACGGACCTTGAAGTCCGCCAATACGAGATCGTTGATCTCATGCTGATAGCTGCCCATGTCCTTGCGCAAGGCAAGATCGAGAGCGTTGACCGGCCCGTGCCCTTCGGCCACCGACATACGCATTTCGCCGTCGACTTCCATACGAACCACAGCTTCGGAGACCGTTTTTATATTTCCATTGGCATCGAAGCGGCGCTCGACCATACAGCGGAAGGAATCCACTTTGAAAAACTCCGGCACAGTGCCCAGCGTGCGCCGGGCCAATAGCTCGAAGCTGGCATCGGCACCTTCATAGGCATAACCTTCAGCTTCGTGTTCTTTGACGAGCGAAATCAGCGTATCAAGACGCGGATCGGTTTTGGTGACAGAAATGCCGCGCCGCTCCAGTTCGTTGATGAAATTGGACTTTCCGCCTTGGTCGGAAACCATGACCTTGCGGCGATTCCCCACCGTTTCCGGCGGAACATGTTCGTAGGTCGCTGGCTCTTTGATCAGGGCAGAAGCGTGAATACCCGCCTTTGTGGCGAAGGCGGAAGAGCCTACGAAAGCGCCCTGCGCGTTTGGCGCACGGTTAAGCAGTTCGTCGAAACTGCGCGACAAGCGCGACAGCCCCTTCAGCTTTTCGAGGCTGATACCGGTCTCGAAGCGATCCGCCCATGCGGGCTTGAGCATCAATGTCGGGATGATGGTGATTAGATTGGCATTGCCGCAGCGCTCTCCGATACCGTTAAGCGTGCCCTGCACGTGGCGGACGCCAGCATCAATGGCAGCGAGCGAGTTTGCGACAGCTTGTTCCGTATCATTATGCGCGTGAATGCCCAGATGATCACCCGGAATGATTTTCGTGACCGCCTTGACGATCGCCGTCACTTCAGCCGGTTGCGTACCGCCATTGGTATCGCAAAGAACCACCCAGCGAGCACCAGCATCATAGGCGGTCTTGGCACAAGCCAACGCATAGTCAGGATTTGCCTTGTAACCATCAAAGAAATGTTCGCAGTCGACAATGGCTTCCTTGCCCGCGCTGACAGCAGCTTTCACTGACGCGTCGATGGACTCGAGATTTTCTTCGTTCGTGCAGCCGAGCGCAACGCGAACGTGATAATCCCAACTCTTGCCAACGAAACAAACCGTATCAGCCGAAGAGCCAATCAGCGCTGTGACACCAGGATCATTTGAAACAGAAACGCCGGCGCGTTTTGTCATGCCGAATGCGGCAAACTTTGCATGGTTTGTGCGTTTTTCGGCAAAGAATGCTGTGTCGGTCGGATTCGCTCCGGGATAGCCGCCTTCAACATAGTCGAAGCCAAACTCGTCCAGCATAGCCGCGATTACTTTCTTGTCTTCCACCGAGAAATCAATGCCAGGTGTCTGCTGGCCATCGCGCAAGGTGGTGTCGAAAAGGTAGATGCGTTCTTTGCTCACTTGTGCGTCTCTTCCGCGGGCCATCTGTCTGTATCGAAATCCGGATGCTGATACGAAATCATGGTTTTCAGGAAATCGATGGATTCCGGATCGCCTTCGGACGTATATCCGGGCAAAGACGAGAGATCATCGACATAAGGCAATTTGCCTTCGAGTCCCCATTGAACAGTCGGCGCTAGTTCTTCCGGTTCATCAAAGGCACCGATGGCAAGAGCTATACCATCGGGCGCTTCATAGGTCAGCGGTGTTCCGCAGTCGGCGCAGAATCCCCGCTTGACGTGGTTGGACGACTGAAACCGTTTCGGTTCGCCTCGCGTCCATGTCAGATCGGTATCCGTTACCGAAACCAGCGGCGCAAAGAAATTGCCGAATGCTTTCTGGCACATGCGGCAATGACAGATCGATGGGCTCCCCAACGCGCCAGTAGCGCGGAACCGTACGGCCCCGCATTGACAGCCTCCGGTGTAGACTGGCTTGTTATCCAAACTCACCGCTTCACCTCCCAGCTTGTCAAACGTTCACCCGTGACCGCATCCTTGCCATCTTTGAGCTGAATGCCCTTTTCCAACAATTCATAACGGATAGCGTCTGCTTCAGCAAAATCGCGTGCACCGAGCAGTTCCAGCCGTTGCATTACCTTAGCTTCAATCTCTGCGGCGAATTCAGACGACACTTCGTCGGCATCACTACTCAAATCAATGCCGAGTAATGCAAATATTGCCTTATAAGCTGCGGGATCCAGTGACCGGGATTTGCGGACTGTAGCCAGCCAGTTGATAAGGCCCGGTGTTGCAAGATCATCAGACAATATCTCCAAAGCCTCATCGGGCACCCATCCGACAGCGGCAGAGCCTGCATATTCCCGCGCTTTGGCGAGGATATTCTCAGCTTCTTCTAGCCGATTGATGGTGAAATCAATCGGCTCGCGATAATTGGTCATGAGCATAGCCAATCTCAAAACATCGCCCGGCCATTTGCGATCGCCAAATGTCGTCGTCTCCAGCAATTCGTTGATGGTGAAAAAATTTCCGACGCTTTTCGCCATCTTCTGGCCCTCAACCTGGAGGAAACCATTATGCATCCAGATATTGGCCATCCGATCCGTGCCGAATGCGCAGCATGACTGGGCGATTTCGTTTTCATGGTGAGGGAAAACGAGATCAATGCCACCTCCGTGAATATCAAAGATATTCTTCATCGGATCATCGCAGCGCAACCCACCGCCGAAGGGCTCAAGCAGCTTGGCCATAGCCATGGCAGAGCACTCTATATGCCAGCCGGGACGACCGAGACCATCAATCCCCGCCGGTGACGGCCAACCGGGCTCACCTTCCCTGGAAGGCTTCCACAAAACAAAGTCCATCTCGTCGCGCTTATACGACGCAACGTCGACGCGTGCGCCTGCGAGCATGTCATCTGCGGAGCGCCGTGCCAAAAGCCCATAGCGCGGGCCCCTCGCCGCATTCATCGCAGAGGGTGAGAACAGCACATGTCCGTCAGCAACATAGGCAACGCCGCGCTCTACCAGCCGGTCGATCATCGCCACCATTTCGGCAATATACTCGGTCGCCCGCGGCTGCGCCGATGGCTCCAGATTGCCAAGCGCTGTCACATCGGCCTGAAACTGAGCGTTCGTAGCTTCCGTCACCTTTCGAATAGCTTCGTTCAGTGGCAGATTCGGAAAATCCCGGGCGGCACGCGCGTTAATCTTATCGTCGATATCCGTGATATTGCGAACGTAAGTGACATGATTTTCGCCGTAGGTGTGACGCAAAAGCCGAAACAGCACATCAAAGACAATGACAGGTCTGGCATTGCCGATATGGGCGTAGTCATAGACTGTCGGGCCGCAGACATACATGCGCACATTTTTAACGTCGATTGGCTCGAACTTCTCCTTCGAGCGTGTCAGCGTATTGTAGAGGCTAATGTCATGCGGCATGGGTCATCTCAATTTCAGGTTCAAGGATGTACAGAATATCAACAGACGGGTCGCTTGACCGGCATATTTGCATCTTTGGTACTGGAAATTTGAGATGAAAACGACCGGGCCAGCAGGAGCTAGCTGATAATGGTCCGACAGGTGATAATAATCGTGACTGACAACGTTTTCATGATGTCTTTATGATTGAGCGCAAGCCAATCGTCAAGCACCGGCAATTGGAAGCTGGTGTGGCAAATTTGTCGGGATCACATTGGTTAATGCAAATTAACCGGAAAGCCTAAAATCCTCCCGGAAAGTGCCTTTTTTCCGGCCAATTTGAACGGGATTCCTGTCTCTTATGCGAAAGGGGAATAGGCCCCGCCCAAAAGGACCAGACCCATGATACCGACACAACAGACTGCAAAGCCGCGAGAGAGTATCTTTGCCGACCACCTTGCCCTGCAATACCGCGCCATCGGCCCGGCAGCCATTCAAGCCGCAGTACTCAACACTGTCCGTCAGCGTCCGCCTTTGAAGCACGCTTCAATTGTTCAGGAAACGGACTAAAAGACTAAGCGCGATCCCCGCCATGACAAGGCCGATGATAACATCGAGCACGCGCCAGGCAGCCGGACGGGCGAACACCGGTTGCAGCAGCCTCGCACCATAGCCGAGGCCGAAAAACCAGACGAAGGATGCAATCGCCGCGCCAGCGCCATAAGCCGCGCGGTTAGCCCCTTCGAAGCGGGCCGAGAGGCCCCCAAGCAAGACAACTGTATCCAGATAGACGTGCGGATTGAGGAATGTTAGCGCCAATACGGTGCCAATAGCCGCCTTCAGCGAGCTACTGCCAAACCGTGCAGCCTGCATTGCCTCTGGGTGCAATGCACGCCGGAATGCTACCGAGGCATACCAGAACAGGAACAGAGCGCCTCCAAGCGTTACAAATGAAATGAGTTTGGGCGACTGGGCGATCAACGTGCCAAGACCCGCAACACCTGCGGCAATGAGCAACGCATCGGACAATGCACAGATCAGGCTGAGAATAAACACATGCTCGCGCAACAATCCCTGACGCAGTATGAAGGCATTTTGAGCGCCGATGGCAATGATCAGCGATCCGCCAAGAAGAAAACCGGAAAGTGCGGCTGAAAGCATTCGAAGATATCCTGATAAACTTGGGCGAATTAAAAAAGCTTCATCTGCGTATCAGGTTCTTCGGGTTTGTTGCGAGCGGATTTTTTGGGCTCGCTCAAATTTTCAAGCACCCTTTCCTGAATATCCGGCCCGGTATTGGCAACCTTGTTGACCTTGTCGGATACGGGAATGGCTTCAAAAAAGTCCGCTTGCGCTGGCTTCAATAAATCCGAAACATGGCGTGGCTCCTGTGTCTTGCAATCGAGCCAGCGGGCAAAATCCTTTTGCTCGATGATCACAGGCATACGATCGTGAATGTGACGAATATCGTCATTGGCACGCGTCGTAAGTATGGCTCCAGTGTCCATTTCCGAGCCTTCGGCATTAGCCCAAGGCTCATAAAGTCCGGCAAAGGCAATGATGCCGCCATTGCGCGGTCTGATCCAGTAAGCTTGGGATTTTTTGTCCCCGCTGCGACGCCACTCATAAAAACCTGATGCCGGAATGAGAGCCCGGCGATGGCGCATAGCGGTCTTGAAAGAGGCCTTCTCGATTGCAGTTTCCGACCTCGCATTGATCATCAATGGGTAATCGGCAGTATTTTTCACCCAGCCCGGAATAAAACCCCAGCGGACAAGCAGCGCTTTGCGATCCGAACGATTGCTGCCAGGGGGCGGAGTTTCGCCGCTTATCACCATGAGGATTGGCTGCGTCGGGGCAATATTGAAACGTGGCGGAAAATCTTCAAGCTCCATGAGCGCAAGATAGGCCGCTATTTCTTCAGGTGTCCCAAGGAGTGAAAAACGTCCGCACATATTAACCTGCTTCCACGCTGCCGCGACCTTCGTCAATGCACCACTTGCTCAACTACCGCCATCTTGTCAAACGGACTTGCAAGGCTTACCGCTTGGATATGGACCAAATTCCACTTTCCCCAACTGTCGATGGCGTATCGGTCGTATGCATCCGCGACGGTGCATTTCTTCTGGTTGAGCGTGGGCGCGATCCTTCCAAGGGCTGGCTCGCCTTTCCCGGCGGAAGACGAGAGGATGGTGAGACGCCGCAGGAGGCGGCAATTAGAGAATTGCACGAGGAAACCGGCCTCTCGGTGGCCATCATCACCTATCTTACGACAGTGACATTCGATTACTCCACGCCTGAATTTCCCTCCCCCAGACCATTCCGCCTTGCTGTTTTTCGAGCCCATGATGTTCTTGGGGAAGCAATTGCTGCCGATGACGCGGCAGCAGTTCATTGGTTGCGGTATGAAGAAATGACCGGATTTGACGTTACGGAAAGTGTGCTTGACGTTGCACGGGAACTTGCGCGGAACTTCGAAAGCTGAGGGTATCCCACCAAACTGCCTTGAAGATGCCTTGCTTTCAGGACACAAGGGTTTGGGGAATTCAGCTCAAGGCAATTTTGTGCGTCGAACAGCGTTTATCATATTGGCATTGATGGGAATTTCGTGCGCTGTTCCAGCCTATGCAGTCGATCCTCTTTATGAAACCAAATTGATAAGACTGGCGGAAGTGCTGGGCTCGATCCACTCTTTGCGCAATATATGCGGCGAGAACAGCAGCCAATGGCGCGACAGAATGGATGCACTGCTTCTGGCCGAAAATCCAGATCCAGTGCGAAAGGCGCGTTTGATTGCCAGTTTTAACCGGGGATACAGGACCTTTAACGAGACCTATTCGACCTGTACAAGCCAGGCGATTGCGGCGATTGACCGCTATGAACAGGAAGGAACAAAGCTTTCTTCCGAAATCGTATCGGGATATGGAAATTAACCGGGCTTTAACTGTTGAAGCCAATGAACCGCATTTTAAGCAAAACCTATGGTATTGTTTAGTGGCACTTTAAGAATTGGCTTCGGCCAAGGATGGTACATCATGAACATGACCTCGACAGATATTGATAAATTGGTTGCTGAAGAGAAAAAACTCGTAGCGATCGAATATCAGAATGAAGTCTGGGCTGATGGCACGCTTGAAGGCATCGAACCGGAGATCATGGCTGAAGCAGCATTTGCCACCGCGCTGATCGAACTTATCCGCGATAACGGGGAAGTGTCCGCGTTGGCCTTGCTCGAAGCCTTGCGCGAACGTATCTCTGCTGGCGAGTTTTCGACGAATCGCATTCTGCAGTAGTTAAATTCCGGGTGACATTCATGCTTGAAAAGCATCTTTCCGCTTATCCTTTCGCCAGAACCATCATGCTGGCGACAGCGGTATGCGCATTGAGCCTACCTGCATGGTCTGCAAATTCAGGTGCGCCAGTGCAACTTGCATTGAGCGAAATCAAAAAGGAAGAACTGCCCAAGGCGGCAGAGCCTGCAAAGCCTGACGCGAGCCAGCCGACTGGCGAAACACAGACACCCCCGCCCGCATCATCAGATACGCCAGGTGCAGCGCCCACCGAGCCTACGGCGGAAGATGGCGCCGAGGGTGCCAAGGCTACCAATCCAGCAATGCCCAATGCGAAGGATGGAGCGGAAACACCAGAGGTCCAGTACGATCTCACCAAGCTACCCTTCCCCGTACAAAAGATGCATCAGCTTATTCTCGAGGCTGCGAAATCGGGCAATATTGAAGCGCTGCGGCCACTTATCGGGTCTGGTGACGATGTAACCATGCTTTCGCTGGCCGAAGTCGACGGCGACCCGCTGGCCTATCTGAAAAGTCAGGCAGGCGATCCGGATGGGCAGGAAATACTTGCAATTTTGGTTGATGTGCTGGAATCCGGCTTCGTGCACATCGATGCAGGCACAGCAGACGAATTATACGTTTGGCCCTATTTCTTTGCCTATCCGTTGGATAAGCTGGATGCAAAACAAAAAGTTGAGCTCTTTCAAATCGTTACTGCTGGCGACTATGATGAAATGAAGCAGTTCGGCACGTATGTATTTTATCGTCTGGGTATCACTCCGAAAGGCCGCTGGCGCTTTTTCGTGACCGGCGACTGATTTTTCAGATTTATTTTCATTGGATGTCACATCCGGCAATGCTGTCTCGTCTCGTATTCAGGCAACTGAATGCCACACAGGAGACAGATGATGAAAGCCAGATTAAATCCTATAAGTTTTGACGCTCTCAAGCCGATGCTTGTCATGAGTGAAGGCGTTGAAGGTAACGGCCTTGAAAAAAGCCTGCAAGAACTCGTCAAGTTGCGTGCATCCCAGATCAATGGCTGCGCCTATTGCCTCGATATGCATTCCAAGGATGCGCGTAAGCATGGCGAAACCGAGCAACGCATTTATTTGCTGAACGGCTGGAGAGAATCTCCATTATATAGCGATCGGGAGAGGGCTGCCTTGGCCTGGACAGAGGCGTTGACTCTGGTCTCGCAAACCTATGCGCCCGATAGTGATTATGAAGCCCTGAAGCTGCACTTCACTGACGAGGAAATTGTGAAATTGACGATGCTCATTGTCACCATCAACGGTTGGAACCGTATTGCCATCGGGTTCCGCTCCATACATCCGGTAGCAAAATCCAGTGTCGCAGCCTGACGACACGCTAGAAGCGTTCAACCGCCTGAGGCCTCGACTGACCCGGATTGCGTATCGCATGCTCGGGTCAGTCGCAGAGGCAGAGGATATTGTTCAAGAGGGCTTCATTCGCTGGCACAAGACCGACAAGTCGAGTGTTCGCAGTGAAGAAGCTTTCCTTGTCAGCATAGTTACGCGCCTTTGCCTTGATCATCTGAAATCGGCGCGTGTGCGCAGGGAAAGATATGTAGGAGATTGGCTGCCGGAACCGATATTCAATCCGCTCGAAGAAGAGACCGAAGGTGACATTACGCTGACCCTTATGATGGCACTAGAACGGCTGTCGCCCCTCGAACGTGCCGCATTTTTGCTGCATGATGTGTTCGGCCAAGATTTCAAGCAGATTGCCCAGACTATCAACCGGGATGCTGCGACTTGCAGGCAGCTCGCAAACCGGGCGCGCAATCATATACAAAAGGCCAAGCCGCGGTTTCCAGTTTCGGATGAACAAGGCAGTAGAATTGCCGCCGCGTTTTTTAATGCGTCACGCACTGGCGACACACAGACACTTCAAACCCTTCTGGCAGATGACGTCGTTATGTATGCTGATGGCGGTGGAGTTAGGCTTTCGGTGGTCAAGCCAATTTACACAGCTGAGAACATAATACGCTTTTTCGAGGGCGTTTCACGCCGTGCAGATTTCGAGCTTCCAACTCTGCTATTTGAAGGCCTGATTGATGGCTTGCATGGCTTTGCTACGATGGAGTCTGATGACCTGCCACAAACAACCGCTCTGGAAATCGAGAACGGGAAGATCAAGGCCATCTATGTCATGCGCAACCCGGAAAAACTTGGACATTTGCAGTTTGCGAAATTCCCGGCAAAGGGTACAGCTTGAGGCCACTCCTTTTTAAATTCACAGGTGCCCAATGAAGACGCTGACAATGTACCAGGTGGATGCATTCACCACCGAGCTTTTTCGCGGCAATCCGGCAGCAGTGCTTGTTCTTGACGAATGGCTGCCGGTTGAAACCATGCAGAACATTGCCGCCGAGAATAATCTTGCAGAAACTGCCTTTGTCAAACGCAACGCAAATGGCTGGGATTTACGCTGGTTTACGCCAGTTCACGAAGTGAATTTCTGTGGTCATGCCACCCTTGCCTCATCCCATGTGCTGCTGCATGAACTGGGCATAAAAGGCGAATTGGTATTTGAGACAAGGGTCGGAGCCCTGCGCGTCAACAAAAAGCAATCAGCCTATCAGCTCGATTTTCCAAGCTTTCCGCCAGAGCCAGTGGCCAATCTCCTCCCCGCGCTAAAAGATATTACCGCACGGGAAAATATCACGGCATTTCAGAATTTCGAGAATGTCTTCATTGAGCTTGAAAATGAGCAGGCGGTGCTTGATTTTGTTCCCGACCTGCCGAAAATTACAGAACTTGACCCGTTCGGACTGGTGATTACCGGCAAAGGTGAAGAGCATGATTTCGTATCGCGCTATTTTGTACCCCATGCCGGCATTCCGGAAGATCCGGTAACCGGATCAATACATTCAACGCTTGTGCCGTATTGGGCCGCGAAGCTTGGCAAAAATCATTTGTCCGCGTTTCAACGCTCAAAGCGTGGCGGACACTTGCTCTGCGAGCTTGCTGATGATCGTGTACTGATCAGCGGTGCAGCGGTGACGTTCATGAAGGCAGAGATTTATCTGCCTTGAAGTGCCTCACCAAATAGCACCGGCTCGCCTTGTGAGGGAGTGACGATCTCGCCATCCCACATGACTTTAATACCACGTACAATTGTGCCTACAGGCCAGCCTGTGACGATCTTGCCGTCATAAGGAGTCCAGCCAGCCTTTGAGCCCACCTGCGCATTGGTAATCGTTTCACGACGCTTCATATCGACAATTGTCAAATCCGCATCATAGCCTACGGAGATGCGACCCTTGCGAGCCATACCGAACAGGCGATTTGGACCATGCGAGCTAAGATCGACAAAGCGTTCAATGGAAAGGCGTCCGGCATTTACATGATCCAGCATGATTGGAACAAGTGTCTGCACGCCGGTCATGCCGGATGGTGACGCAGGATAGGGTTTGGACTTTTCTTCCAATGTGTGGGGCGCATGATCTGAGCCAAGCACGTCAACGATTCCCTGCCCGATTCCTCTCCAGACACCATCGCGATGACGGGCGTCGCGCACCGGTGGATTCATCTGAAGCAAGGTTCCAAGCGTTGCATATTGGCTGGCATCAAGCGTCAGATGATGCGGCGTTGCTTCACAGCTCGCCACATCCTTGTGTTGAGCAAGGAAGTCAATTTCCTCAGCGGTGGAAATGTGCAAAACATGGATACGGGTACCGGTTTCACGGGCAATCCGTACCAGACGCTCGGTGCATTGAAGAGCTGCGATCTCATCGCGCCAGACCGGATGCGAGGACGGATCATTCGGGACGCGGAAGCTTTCGCGCTCACGCAGCCGGAACTCGTCCTCGGAGTGGAATGCAGCGCGGCGGCGGGTATTTCTGAGGATTGAACGAACACCCTCATCGTCTTCAACAAGAAGATCACCGGTAGAGGAACCCATGAAAACCTTGATGCCTGCGGCACCTGGCAAACGCTCCAGTTCAGGAACATCATGCGCATTGTCACGCGTACCGCCAACCCAAAAGGCGAAATCGCAATGCATGCGATGCTTGCCGCGACGGACCTTGTCTTCGAGGGTTTCGGCTGAAGTCGTCAACGGCTTGGTATTGGGCATTTCGAAAACCGCCGTGACACCGCCAAGAACGGCCGAACGGGATCCACTTTCCAGGTCTTCCTTGTGTTCGAGGCCGGGCTCACGAAAATGCACCTGACTATCGACGACGCCGGGAAGAATATGCAGGCCAGTCGCATCGATGATTTCGCCCGCCGATGCGGTACCCAGATTGCCAATGGCCGCAATTCGCCCATTGATGATACCGATATCGCGCAAACCGACACCATCCTGATTGACAACCATGCCGCTTCGATAAATCGTGTCGAATGTTTGAGCCATTTGCATCTCCTTCACCTTGCGAACCCGTCCCGAGCGGATTACGTAACAGGAACAGATAAGGCAAGGATAATGCAATGCCATCGGCACTTTTAAACGGAAGAGCGATCCTCAACGTTACAGGCGAAGAAGCAGAGAGCTTCCTGCAAAACCTGATCACCACAGATCTCGATAATCTGCAAAGAGGCAAACTCAGACCTGGGGCCCTTCTGAGCCCTCAAGGCAAGATCATGTTCGAGTTTCTGATTTCACGATCGGCCGATGGCTTGCGTCTCGACATTTTGCAGTCTGTGATCGATGATTTTGCCAAGCGTCTGAGCCTCTACAAGCTGCGCGCCAAAGTACAGATTTCCATTGATTCTGAATCGCTTGTGGCCGTTTCATGGGGAAGTGAGTCAAGCGTCTCAGAATCTGATTCTACGGTTCGGGATGAGCGCTTTCCTGGTGACCTCAACGTTTGCCGCCACAATGGCGATACCGCTATCAATGGCGATGCCGACGCGTGGACGCGTCTGCGGATTGCTCATGGTGTGGCCGAAGCACCTATAGACTATGCGCTGGGTGATGCCTTTCCGCATGACATCAATTTCGATCAGATCAATGGTGTTTCGTTCAAGAAGGGCTGCTTCATCGGCCAGGAGGTCGTTTCCCGGATGCAGCATCGCGGAACTGCACGACGGCGAATCCTTATTGTCGACAGCCCGGTGGACCTGCCCCCAACAGGAACATCCATAACGGCAAATGGACGTGAGCTTGGTACTTTGGGAAGCGCTGCCGGACGAAGCGGGCTAGCCCTTGTCCGTATCGACCGCGTTAAAGATGCGATCGATAGTGAAACTCCCATTTTGGCAGGAGATATTGCTATCGACCTTGCCATTCCACCCGAACACCGGTTTACATTTCCCGTGACTGCGCAGGAAGCGTAACCAGGGAATTATAATGTCAGAAAGGGCCGCGCCCAGACAGGACCATTCAATCGAGCCGGAAATGCGGGCTTGGCAGCGCATGTTGTCGGGCCGACGCCTAGATTTGCTTGATCCATCGCCACTGGATATCGAGATTGAAGACATAGCACAGGGCCTCTCACGGGTAGCCCGCTGGAACGGCCAAACGACAGGCGAACATGCTTACTCCGTCGCTCAGCACTCGCTATTGGTGGAGGAAATATTTGGCCGCCTCTTCCCACAGATAACAACCGAGCAAAGACTGATCGCACTTTTGCATGACGCCCCGGAATATGTCATTGGCGATATGATTTCGCCGTTCAAAGCCGTAGTCGGAGGCGATTACAAGGCCGTTGAGTTGCGATTGCAGCACGCCATACATTTGAGGTTTTCGCTCACTCCGATCATCAGTCAGGAGCTTCGCAGGCAAATAAAACGCGCCGATGCCGTGGCCGCATATCACGAAGCGACACTGCTCGCGGGTTTTTTGCCCGATGAAGCAGTCCAGTTTTTCGGACGCCCGCGTGGTATTGACCCGCAAGGCCTGGACTTGACACCACTTCCCACACAAAATGCCCAGAACGCGTTTTTATTGCGCTTTGCTGCGTTAGATCAACAGCGCATCAAAGGATAGACTATGCCGCATCTCATTGTATCACCCGTCTCGCGTATCGCTGAAACAGCGTCACGTTTTGGTGTTAGGGATATGCTCACTCTCATGAATGTCGGCTCGCAGTTCAACCGACCGGTCGAGATTGAGGAAGCACGCCATTTATTCATTGGTTTCAATGACATCACAGAGCCATCTGATGGAATGATTCATCCCTCTGTCGATCATATCGGTCAGTTTATTGAGTTTGGGCGGCGCTGGGATCGAAAAGCTCCCTTGCTCATTCATTGCTATGCCGGAATCTCGCGTTCTACTGCTGGAGCTTACATTACTGCACTCGCACTCAATCCGGAACTGGATGAAATCAAATTGGCGCAAACACTCCGCCGCAATGCTCCATCTGCAACGCCGAATGCTTTGCTGGTTGCGCTTGCTGACGATCTGCTGGATCGCAGAGGACGCATGGTGGACGCGATAAAGGCCATTGGCCGCGGCGAAGACGCCTTTGAGGGCACCCCCTTCATTCTTCCGCTAACGGTAGACACATGACGACCGCGCTCAATGCAGTTGAAATCAATCTGAGTGCAGCAATCGCTGCTGTCGCCAATAATGATCCTCTTATCTTGACGACCTCTTCCAGTGGCCAACCGGAAAGAGATGAATTGCCCTTCGGTCCATTCAACCCACTTGAACATCGCACTTTTGAAACCGGCTTGCGCGAATGGGTGGCCGAGCAAACGCCGCTCCAACTCGGATATGTCGAGCAGCTTTATACTTTCGGCGATCGGGGCAGGCACAAAACGGTCGAAGATCGCGGATTGCACGTTGTTTCTGTCGGATATCTTGCACTTACCCGCATTTCCGAAAATGGCAGCGAGCAACTTCGCAAATCAGGCGCACGCTGGCGAAACTGGTATTCCTTTTTGCCGTGGGAAGACTGGCGCGGCGGCAAGCCCGCCATGATCGACGAAGAAATTCGCCCTGCCTTGCAGGAATGGGCGGAGGCAAACGCATTGCCGTCTCGGCTAAGCCGTTTTCGCATGGCCTTTGGTGATGAGAATATAGCTTGGGATGAAGAGCGCGTGCTTGAGCGCTATGAGCTTTTATATGAGGCGGGACTTATCGAGGAAGCGATACGCGACGGGCGGGCTGACAGGACTCCTGCACGCTGCCTGCCCGGCCTCGCCATGAGCTTTGATCACCGCCGCATCTTGGCAACGGCGATCTCCAGACTGCGTGCGAAGCTGAAATATCGTCCGGTCGTCTTTGAACTGATGCCGCCCGCCTTCACCTTGACGGCACTGCAAGAGACCGTTGAAGCTATTTCCGGACGTCATTTACACAAACAGAACTTTCGGCGGCTTGTCGAGACTACCGAATTGGTGGAGCCGACCGGTGCTGAGCAGATACAAGCACGGGGGCGTCCCGCCGCACTTTACCAGTTCCGGCATAACGTTCTTGAGGAGCGAAGTGTAGCGGGCCTCAGGGTTGGTAACCGGTCATAGGAGCTGCAAATGAATGACAAGCCTACATCCATGAACGCCGACGGCATTTTCGAGCCATTTTCCTCGGAGGACGTTCCGGTTGAAGAGTGGTCGCAAGGCACACGCTTCGGCAGCACCTATCGGTATTTATCAGGATTTGGCGGCTCAACCCATGTCGGGGTTCAGCTTGAAGAACTTTCACCGGGAATGGAATCGAGCCTCAACCACTATCACATGCTTGAGGAAGAGCATGCCTTCGTTCTCGAAGGTGAAATGACTTTGAAGCTTGGCGATAAGACATATGTCATGAAGGCAGGGCACTATGTCTGCTTTCCCGCCGGTCAAAAAGCTGGACATTCATTTTACAATCACAGCGATGCACCCTGCCGTTTCCTGATGATGGGAGAGAAAAACCCTAATGAGGTGTTGTTCTATCCGGAAAATCAACGTGTCGGCGTCCGCCTTATGGGCGAAGGCTACGTGCGATCCTCCCAGATTGAATACTGGGAGCGTGTCGATACGGATAAGCCGGGTTAAGCTTTGGCCGGAACAATACGGATAACATTGCCCCAAGGGTCAATGATCTCACGCTCTTCCTTTGCATCCGCCGAGCTGAACTCAGCCCAAGCCAAGCCGGATCGATCATTGTCACGGCGTCCGGCTCCCCGGCTCTGCCAGGCATTTGCAGCCACGTGGTGATGATAGCCGCCTGTGGACATGAACACAGCACCGGCACCATAGGCAGCAACGGTTTGAAGACCAAGCTCCTTATGCCACCATGCTTCGGCTTCCTTGGCGTTGCCGACCCGCAAGTGGAGGTGGCCGACCATGGTTCCATCTGGAGCAGCTGTCCAAGGCTGGGCTGTGGCTTCGGTCAGGAGATTGCCGACATCCAGCGGTTCCGTTGCCATTGTCACAGCAGAGCCATTCCATGTCCATTTTTCATGCGGGCGGTCAGCGTAGATTTCAATGCCGTTACCTTCAGGATCGGTCAGGTAGATCGCCTCGCTGACCAGATGGTCCGATGCACCGACAATAGGTGTACGCTTATCAATCGCGCGCCTCGCCCATCGCGCCAGATCAGCCCGCTCCGGCAGTAGAAAAGCTGTGTGATAAAGTCCGGCGCTTTGCGGGTCATCGGCACGGACGGTGGCCTGTTCTATTTCAAGCAGCGGCGTTTCGCCGGCACCCAGTATGATCGATTGTCCCTCGCGTGAGATTTCGCGCAGGCCCACCACATCCTGGTAATAGCTCGAAAGTAGATCAGCATCCTTGGCTTTTATGCCAATCTTCGACACATAAGTCGGGGCTGTTGCAGCAAAAGATACGTCCGTCATTTTTGCCTCCGCGCGCGTACTGGCCGCCGTTCCGACAAGGGCTAAAGTTCCACCAACCAGTTCCCGGCGTGTAAATTGCATCGTACTTCGCATTGTTCGTTTCGTTGTGATGAAAATCGGCTTTCACCACCTCCTGCACAAGAGCCGTGGCGGCGAACAGGCTGTTCGCAAATAGTGAACTATGAAGCGAACATTGTTTACCAGATCGAGAGGGATCCCGTTGTGTTCGATATTGCGAAATAGGCGCAACTTTCCTAAATACGGCACATGAAAGTTAAAGATACCGATATTCTTATCATTCCCGGCTACACAAATTCCGGTCCTGATCATTGGCAAAGCCGATGGGAAAGCAAGCTTTCCACAGCGCGCCGGGTCGAGCAGGCCGAATGGTCAAAGCCGGTTCGTGAAGATTGGGTTGCAGCAGTTGCCAAGGCAATAAATGAGGCAACACGCCCCGTCGTGGTGGTCGCTCATTCTCTCGGCGTGCCCACATTTATCCATGCTCTTCCTGATGTCGGCGATAAGGTCAAAGGCGCATTTCTGGTTACGCCTCCAGATGTTTCCAATCCGAAAATCCGTCCGAAGCATCTCATGACCTTCGGCCCCTACCCTCGCGAGCCCTTCACATTTCCGTCGATGGTGGTTGCAAGCCGGAATGATCATTATTGCAGCTATGAAGTTGCCGACGATCTGGCGGCGGCTTGGGGATCAGTGATTGTGGATGCTGGAGAGTCCGGTCATCTCAATTCGGAGTCCGGTCATGGGCCTTGGCCGGAAGGAACGATGGTCTTTGCACAATTCCTCTCCAAGCTTTGATCAATCAAACGACCTATTGCCGATCATCCTAAAAATCGATCAGCGTGGGATGGGTCAGGCGCGTAGCAGCTATTGCGAATGCTGAACCAGTTGAGGCGATTTCGGGCAATATAATCGTAAAGCCAATCGCGAAACAAACGCGGGGCAATTCGGGCAGCACAAGCCATCGACCAGGGAAATCCCAAGATCTCTATTGCTCGCAGCGATCCATCCGACTTGATCCGGATCATCCCCTTCTCGAGCAAAATGTTTGACTCATAGTCCTGAGAAACGAGCCCATAGTGCCGAAAAAGAGCACTGCCAAGCGAAGATTGCGCCGACAGGAACCGGAAACGCCGCTTCTTGTCGGCACGCAAAAGGAAATTGACGAAGCCGGAGCATAGGACGCAGTTTCCATCGAAGATCAGGATGGGGTGATCGTCAGGAAAGTCAGGTACCGAGGGATCTGCGCGATAGCTGAAGGCCTTGCGCATGGCTTGGTTTACACTTCTATCTCGTTCAATAGGCTTTGCACGCCATCAGTTAGATAGGTTGTGTCCACAGCAAGCGGCAAATAGGTAAATCCCAGAGCGGAAAAACGTTTCGCCAATGCTGCATTGCCGGCATAGATTCCGGCAAGTTTACCAGCGGCTTTGGAGCGCCTTGCGATTTCGGTCAAAGGCTCAATGATCGCTTCGGAACCAGCATTGACTTCCGTGCCATTGCTCCACGCAATTGAAAAATCCGAGGGGCCCAACGAAAATACCGTCGATTCCGTCGACAGCGAGAATATCGTCCAAGGCTTCATATGCTGCGCGGGTTTCGATCATGGCAAAGGCCAACGTGTCCGTGTTGGTCTGTTCGAGGTATCCGCCGGAACCGCCCGAGACATAGCCACCTGGGCGACCGCGCAATTGGCCCCAGGAACGTTCGCCCAATGGCGGATATTTCATCGCTGCGGCAAAAAGCTTTGCATCAGCCACTGTGTTGATCATGGGCGCAATAACAGCTTCAGCGCCTATATCCAAAGCCCTGCTTGCCATGTCAAAGCGGCCAACCGGCACGCGAACTGCGGTGTGCTTTCCGGCACTGCGCAACACGCCGGTCAATGCAACAACGCTGGCGGTGTCATGTGCGCCATGCTGCATATCGAGCAGGACAGCGGAAAGCCTTGTGCGGCAAAGGGCTTCCATCACCAAGGTATCGGTCATGCTGGACCAGCCGGAATAAATTGTTTCTCCGGCTCTGAGACGCGACGCTAATGACATGATTCTTACCTTCCCTGTGACCATTCATATTGCAAACGCAGAACAATGCCGGTCAAGGTCAAAGAAAACAAAATCCTTCGCGGATTGTCGCAATTATCGCTGCAATAAAAAACCGCCCCGTAGGGCGGCTTGTATAAATAATCAGTATCGGCTCGGCTTACGAAGCACTTTCGATCTGGCGAATAGCCTCGATCATCAGTTCTTCCATCGTCCGGCGGATACGATGATCGGACTTGTCGACGCCTGCGGCATCAAAATCTGCCCGGATCTTGCGGAACACATCTTCGTCACCAGCTTCATGAAAATCTGCAACGATGACTTCCTTGGCATAGGCTTCGGCCTCCTCGCCGGTCTTGCCCAGCTTTTCCGCAGCCCAAAGGCCAAGCAGCTTGTTACGCCGTGCTTCTGCGCGGAATTTTACTTCGGCATCATGCGCGTATTTATTTTCAGCTGCGTTTTTGCGATCTTCCATGCTCATCTTTTATTGCTCCCGCAAATGGTTGGGTAATCCCTATATATCTGGTCTTGCGGCGTTTTTCAGGCAGAACCACATATAGATCGTGTCCAAGTCTCCTATAAACACTTCGCAAAAAATCGAAAGTCTCAATTCAACTTCATTGCCTATAGCGTCTTAGCAGCGCTTTATAACCCATAAAACAGGGGAGCTCTACAATGCATCATTGTGAAATGCTTGCTTTTGCGATAGTTAGCGCGCCAACATGACGGCTTGGACCAAGGCCGACCGATAACTCCAATACCAGAGATTTTAAATGAACCGTCGCCGCCGTGTCTACGAAGGCAAAGCCAAAATCCTTTATGAAGGACCAGAACCAGGCACTCTGGTGCAGCACTTCAAAGACGATACAACAGTGCTCCATCCGAAGAAAAGCGAAGTGATTGACGGCAAAGGTGTCCTCAACAACCGCATTTCGGAATATATCTTCACGCAATTGAACCGTATGGGGATACCGACGCACTTCATCCGCCGCCTTAACATGCGCGAGCAGTTGATCAAGGAAGTCGAGATTATTCCGCTGCAGGTCGTTGTGCGCAATATCGCCGCCGGATCGCTCGCCAAGCGTCTGGGCATCGAAGAAGGCACCGTCCTGCCGCGCTCGATTATCGAGTTCTATTATAAAAATGATGAACTCGACGATCCAATGGTTTCCGAAGAGCACATTACGGCGTTCGGTTGGGCAGCGCCGCAGGAAATTGATGACATCATGGCACTGGCCATTCGCATCAATGACTTTCTCAGCGGATTGTTTCTTGGTGTGGGAATTCAGCTTGTCGATTTCAAAATCGAATGTGGCAGGCTATATGAAGGCGAAATGATGCGCATAGTTCTCGCCGATGAATTTACGCCGGATTCCGCAAGGCTCTGGGACAGCCAGACCGCCGAAAAGATGGATAAGGATCGGTTCCGCCGCGACATGGGCGGACTTATCGAAGCCTATCAGGAAGTGGCGCGCCGTCTGGGCATCATGAATGAAAACGATCAGACGCGCCCGAGCGGGCCGGTTCTGGTTAAATAGCACTCGACGGAGAAACAGGTAATGAAGGCACGTGTCACTGTAACCTTGAAGAATGGCGTTCTTGATCCACAGGGCAAGGCAATTGTTGGCGCGTTGGGCAGTCTGGGCTTTGACGGCATCGGTTCCGTGCGTCAGGGCAAGGTATTTGACGTCGAACTCGATGGCAGCGACAAGGCGGGTGCTGAGACAAAACTCAAGGCAATGTGCGAACAGCTGCTGGCCAATACTGTGATCGAAGATTATTCGGTGGAGCTTCTTTAATGAAATCAGCAGTCGTTCTCCTTCCCGGCCTCAATCGTGACCGCGATATGATTGCGGCGCTGACAAAAATCTCCGGCGTTGAGCCTCAGACGGTCTGGCAGACAGATACCGAAGTGCCAGATGTCGATCTGATCGTTATCCCAGGCGGTTTCTCCTATGGCGATTATCTGCGTTGCGGGGCAATTGCAGCGCGCATGCCTGTCATGCAGGCTATTCGTGAAAAGGCCAACAAAGGCGTCATGGTAATGGGCGTCTGCAACGGTTTCCAGATTCTCCTGGAAGCAGGCCTTCTGCCGGGAGCCTTGATGCGTAACGCTTCGCTGAAGTTCGTTTGCCGTCAGGTGAAGCTCGAAATCACCAATGCCAATACGCCATTTACCCGCGGCTATTCGCATGGTCAGATCATCAGCAGTCCGGTGGCGCATCATGACGGCAATTATTTTGCCGATGCAGAAACGCTTGCCCGCGTCGAAGGCGAAGGCCAGGTGGTTTTCCGCTATGCCGAAGGTACCAATCCAAATGGCTCCATCAATAACATTGCCGGCATTATCAACAAACAAGGCAATGTTCTGGGCCTGATGCCTCATCCGGAAAATCTGATTGAGGCCGCCCATGGGGGAACCGATGGCCGTGCGTTGTTTGCTGGTATTCTCGGGGTTGCCGCCTGAGTAGAATCCTATACGTTTGGTGAATGCTGTTTCAGCGGGGAGTGCGTTGAAACAGCGTTTCAAACGGAGGAACCAGACATGAAACTTTATTCGCGGCCGCTATCCCCCTATTCCTCCATCGTGCGCTGCATCGCCTACTACAAGAAGGCTCCAATCAAGGTTGTCGCCCCGCCCCCGGGTTTTCCAATCCCGGAAGAATTCCGGGCAATCTCGCCCTTTAATCGTATTCCGGTTTTGATAACCGGTTCGGGGCTTACAATCGTTGAGGCCTCCGTCATTGCAGAATATCTGGAAGAGCATTTTCCCGAACCATCATTGCTACCTGCCGATTCGCGCGATCGCGCCATCGTGCGCATGACGACACGCATCGCGGAACTCGAAGTTCTGGCGCCAGTCATGGAATTGTTCGAGATGTTCCACCGGAAGTCCAAAGACGATGCCCGTATAACCAAGCTGTTCAAACAGATGGAAATCGGTTTAACCGAACTTGAGAAGTTCTTGAGCGATGGTCCTTATGCACTCGGCAATGAAATGACATTGGCAGATGCCTGGCTGACCCCGACCCGGTTTGTCTTCAACAATTTCCGGAAAGTATCGGGCCGGGAAGATCTTCTCAGCGATTTTCCAAAGTTCGATGCCTATCAGCAACTGATTCTTCAGGATTCGGACCTATCACTGGTCTGGTACGAGATGTCGGATGGCCTCAAAGTTTTCCTGAAAGAACTTGAACCTGCCTGAATCCACGAGAATTAGACCCATATCCCGCCCGTGAGCGGCAGCCGGTACATGACCGGGTACTGGAGAATGAATATGAAGATACCGGGATTCGGCGTTGCCGTAGTTGTCACCCTTGCAGCACTCGCCGGATGCCAGTCCACCAGCAAGCCCGGTCCAGGCGGCTTGGCATTCTCCTCCAGTAAGGCAGCGCTTCCAACAATGGAACGCGTTGCGCTTGCCGCAAACAGCTGCTGGTTTAAATCCGGCGATTCAAGCTTCAAGCCTTATCGTCTTGCTCCCGAGCTTAACTCGTTTTCTGGCCGCCCGCGTATTCTGGTTGTACCCGGCAACAATCCTGGCGGACGCCCTCTGCTAGTGGTTCATGCAGAAGGAAATCCTGCCAAAGTGGAAGCATTTGGTCCGCTGATGAGCAATTCACTAGGCAATCGTATCGCATCGGATGTTCGCCGCTGGGCCGATGGACAATCGGATTGCAGCGCCAAAGGCTAGCCACGCTATTTCAGCGGATAGACGTTTTCATCGCCCGGGAACTGGCGTGAGCGAACGTCGTCCGCATAGGCCTTGACCGCTTGGTCGATTGCATCACCCACCGCGCCATAGACTTTCACGAAACGCGGTGGCTTCGGGTTATAGCCAAGCATGTCTTCCAATACCAGGATTTGGCCATCGCATTCGCGCGAGCCGCCAATTCCAATCGTAGGAATTGCAATCTCGCGGGAGATTTCGGCAGCAAGCGGCTCAACAACGCCTTCAATAACGACCGAAAATGCCCCGGCTTCAGATACGGCCTGTGCGTCTGCCTTGATAAGCGGCCAAAGCGCGGTATCGCGACCTTGAGTTTTGAAACCGCCAAGAGTGTTGATTGACTGCGGTGTCAGACCGATATGCGCCATGACCGGAATGCCGCGCTGGGTGAGGAAACGGATGGTCCCAGCCATTTGCACGCCACCCTCAAGCTTCACCGCACCACACCCGGTTTCCTGCATGACACGGGATGCGCTACGAAAAGCAGCTTCAGGGCTTTCCTCATAGGAACCGAACGGCATATCGACAACAACCATTGCCTTTTTCGAGCCGCGCACGACTGCCTTGCCATGCATGATCATCATATCGAGCGTCACGCCGAGCGTCGAATCCATTGCATATAAAACCATGCCAAGGCTGTCGCCGACGAGAAGGATATCTGCATGTTCATCGGCAATGCGAGCAGTTGTAGCGTGATATGAGGTCAAGGCAACGATGGGTGTCGCACCCTTACGGCTCTTGATTTCCGGCGCAGTTATGCGGCGTGTGATGACTTGCTGGCTCATGATTATCCCCCCAACCCGATTTCAGCCGATAACCTGCTGATCGATTAACCGCACTTTGCCAAAGCGGACGGTTAAAAGCACAACGACGGGCTGCTTAAACTTGCCTGATACAGGATCCAGTGTTTCGGCATCGCGAATATCGACTGATTCAACGATCCCGCGCTTTTCCGTCTCAAGTACAGCGCGAACGGCATTGCGTATTGCCGGTACTGAGCGCTGGCCCTGCGCTACCATCTCTTCTGCTTTTGCAAGCGATTTTGCCAAGACAACCGAGGCCTTGCGATCTTCAGGTCTCAGCATTGCATTGCGGGACGAGCAGGCCAGTCCGTCATGTTCACGCACCGTTGCAACACCTGTAATTTCAATCGGCATATCCAGATCAGCCACCATGCGGCGTATAATGGTCAGCTGCTGATAGTCTTTTTCACCGAAGAAGGCATGATCTGGCTGCACGATGTTGAACAGCTTCGTGACGACCGTCGTTACGCCACGGAAATGTCCCGGGCGGATTTTCCCGATCAGGATTCGCGAGAGCAGCGGATTATCAACAATCGTGTGTGCGCCCGGCCGATAAATTTCAGCAACTTCCGGGGTGAAAACATAATCCACACCTTCCGCTTCAAGCTTGGCGAGATCCCCCTTCATGTCGCGTGGATAGGCAGCGAGATCTTCATTCGGGCCGAACTGGGTGGGATTGACGAAAATGGACACAACCGTAATGTCACAAGCTCGCTTGGCCTCATGAACCAGCGCCATATGACCGACATGCAGATATCCCATTGTTGGGACCAACCCAACGGATTTTCCCTGCTGGCGTTCAGACTTCAGCGCAGCCCGAAGCTCCGCAGTTGTAGCAATGACTTTCATGTCAGTACAATATCCAGTCCAATATCCAGCGTTGGCGCTGCCATAGTGATTTTTGATGTCGATATGTAATCAACACCGGTTTCCGCAACAGCTTTGATCGTGTCGAAGGCAATATTGCCGGAAGCTTCCAGCTTGGCACGCCCTGCGTTGATTTTCACCGCCTTTTCAAGCAGTTCCGGCCGCATATTATCAAGAAGAATTACATCGGCATTCACGCTGAGCGCTTCCTCGAATTGATCGATGCCGTCTACCTCCACCTCAATTTTTACCAAATGTCCCGCATAGGCCCTCGCCGCGAGAATTGCCTTGGCTACGCTACCAGCCACAGCAATATGATTATCCTTTATCAAAACGGCATCGTCGAGACCAAAACGATGATTTGATCCGCCGCCACATTTCACCGCATATTTAGCAAAGGCACGCATGCCCGGAATGGTTTTTCGCGTGTCGCAAACCTTTGCATTCGTGTGAGCAATGAGATCGGCAAATTTGGCCGTATAGCTGGCAATACCGCTAAGATGCATAAGAAAATTCAACGCGACACGCTCGGCGGAAAGAATGGATCGCGCATTTCCCTCTATCCGCGCAATGTCCTCACCGGGCTTTACACGTGTACCGTCCTTTGTGAGCATTATAAAATTCAACGAAGGATCAATCAGCGCAAAGGCCGTGCGGGCAAAGCCCATGCCGCAGACGGTTCCTGCCTCACGGCTCGACAGAACTGCTCGCGCAGTCGCATCTTCCGGCAAGGTAGCATTGGTGGTGATATCGCCCGCCCTGCCCAAATCTTCGAGCAAAGCAGAACGCACGGCTTCGTCCACCAGCAATTGTGGCAGCGATGGTGGATAGGCGAGCTGCGAGACCATCAGGCGAACTCCATCAATTCATTTACCGTCAATTCGGCATCAGCAAGCGTCAGAAACGTCCTATGCTGCCATTCAGGACGTTTCTCGGGGAAATCGGTACGGAAATGCCCGCCGCGGCTCTCGTGGCGTCTGAGGGCGCTTACGGCGACGAGCTTGGCCGTCGCGAGCACGTTGCGGAAAGCGGCATCCCGATTGGAGCGCTCCAGTTCTACGATGATCCTCAATCCTGCCAGCATGCCATCTCTGTCGCGGACCACCCCAAAACTCTCGCTCATTGCCTTGCGCAGGATCGTCATCGCTTCCGTATCATTTTCGGCAGTCAGATCGTCGCGATCAACTGACCCCTTAGACCAATCCTGCGACTTCCCATCATTGGCTGCACCAATCTTGGCGGCAATGCGTGCAGAAAAGACTACAGCTTCAAGCAGCGAATTGGAGGCGAGCCTATTGGCACCATGCGCACCCGTGGACGTGCACTCGCCACAAGCCCACAGACCATCAATGGATGTTTGCCCATCCGCATCGGTCAAAATTCCGCCCATGAAGTAATGGGCTGCGGGAACAACGGGTATGGGCTCCGTTACCGGATTTATACCGGCGTCGCGGCAATATTTGTAGACGGTGGGAAACTCCTCAGCAAACGAAGCACCAACGGCCTTGGTGCAATCCAGCCAAGCGCCTCGCCCACTCATGACTTCGGCGTAAATTCCCCGCGCGACAACATCGCGCGGCGCAAGTTCGGCATCTGGATCAATTTTAAGCATGAAGCGCTCGCCATTACGATTGATCAGCGTGGCGCCGTGACCGCGCAAGGCTTCAGTAGCCAAAGGCGCCGGGTCTTTGTTCACATCCAAGGCAGTCGGGTGGAACTGAACGAACTCCATATCGGCCATCATTGCACCGGCGCGGGCAGCCATACCAATGCCCTCACCCCGTGCTTCCGACGGATTGGTTGTCACAGCATAAAGGTGCCCGATCCCGCCCGTGGCAATGACCACTGTTCGCGATTGCAGTTTCACCTGCGCACCCCGACCGGCCTCTGTGCGCGCTATGACCCCTGAAACCGAACCGTGGCTGACCATGAGATCTTCCACGACATAGCCTTCCATCACTCGGATCGAAGGCGTGTTTTCGACGGTCTTGACCAGAGCCTGCATAATAGCGCGCCCTGCCATGTCGCCGCGAACCCGAACGATCCGGCTTTCGGAATGAGCGGCCTCGCGGGAAACCTGAAGCTTCCCTTCCAGATCGCGATCGAACGGCACACCATATCCGAGCAAATCATGAACGCGCGAGGCGGCTTCGCTGGCCATCAGCGAGGCGATGACCTCATCAACGATGCCATCACCTGCCGCAACTGTATCAGCGACGTGCTTATCCTTGGTGTCTCCTTCCGATACGGCAGCGGCGATACCTGCCTGTGCCCAGGCAGAAGATGCCCCCCGCCCAATCGGCGCCGCCGCAAGAATCGTGACTGGCCGGGGTGCCAGCTTCAACGCGCAAAACAAGCCCGCTAGTCCGCCGCCAATGATGATGACGGGATCGGATTGAGTTGACATGGGTGTCGCCTCCGGCGTCAGTTGTTCAGATTGACCATGCGTTCGACAGCAAGCCGCGCACGCGCGCCTATCAGCGGATCGACATGAATTTCGTCACGCATATAGACAAGGCTTTCAAGGATATTGGGCAGGGTGATGCGCTTCATGTGCGGGCATAGATTGCATGGCTTGATGAACTTCACCTCCGGCACTTCCGACTCGATGTTGGACGCCATTGAGCATTCCGTAACGAGCAGCACTTTGGCTGGACGATTATCCTTGACGTAATCGATCATACCTTTCGTCGAACCGGTATAATCCGCAATCGCAACAACTGATGGAGGGCATTCAGGGTGAGCTATGATCTGGATTTCCGGATCAGCAGCGCGATAGGCAAGAAGTTCGTCCGCTGTGAAGCGCTCATGCACTTCGCAATGCCCTTTCCAGGTGAGAATCTTTACATCAGTTTGCGCTGCTACGTTTTGCGCCAGAAATTCATCGGGAATGCAAAGAACGCGGTCCACGCCGAAGCTTTCGACAACCTGCACTGCATTTGCCGAGGTGCAGCAAATGTCGCTTTCCGCTTTCACCTCAGCCGAGGTGTTCACATAGGTAACAATCGGAACGCCCGGGTAAGTTTCACGCAATAGCCGCACATCAGCACCCGTGATCGACTCCGCCAGCGAACAACCCGCCTTCATGTCGGGGATCAAGACTGTCTTGGAAGGATTGAGCAGCTTCGACGTCTCGGCCATAAAGTGGACGCCGCATTGGATAATGATTTCGGCGTCGACCTTCGTGGCTTCCTTGGCAAGTTGCAGCGAGTCGCCAACAATATCCGCTACGCAATGGAAAATTTCCGGCGTTTGGTAATTATGGGCAAGGATTACTGCATTGCGCTGCTTCTTCAGCCGATTGATTGCAGCCACGTAGGGCGCGTAGACCGGCCATTCGATGCGGGGAATGTGATGCGCCACACGGGCATAAAGATGCTCAGTCTCGGCAGCAACCTCAGGCGTGTAAGTAAGGTCCGGCATTTCGAGGATACCAAAGCGGTCCGCTGCGGACTGGCTCACGGAACTGCTTGCTGCAGCTTTGGTGCGGATAGTGTTGGTCATATCCATATTCCTCCTGGACATCCAATCCGGCGTAAGCCTCTCGGCACCGCCACCGATCATTTATACTCAATATGAGCATATTTATGATCAAAAGAAAAACGGCAAGGCCGCTGCGTTCTAGATAGTGGATTATTTTGTCGGCTTCAAGTGCATGATTTTTGAACTTTAGTCGAAAAACCTGCGGCGTATCAGAATATCGTCTCATACGCCGCGCAATCGAACGTTCTAACTGGATGTTTTATAGTAACGATTATTGTAATAGCGTCGGCTTTCCCGCTCACGCTTATACGGGCTATCGCCACCCACACGCTGCGTGCAATTGGTGAACACAGTTGGGTTCATGTCAGTCGGTCTATCGCACCATACGAGCGGACTTACACTACCCGAATTGGCACAACCTGTGAGGGTGATGGCTCCCAGAACCAATGCTGACAGAGCTAATTTCATTTCATTTTCCTCGGATACTTATAATGTGCAGAACGTTCGGGATTGATACATCATCCCTATTTAGAACCTAATCACATCTGTTCAACTGCTTGGGATCATTATTACGCATCAGGGTTGCAATCGTTTGCGAATGGGTTCGAATTCGGCCGTTGGCTGTCGTTTTAATGGATCAGGCTTGTTTGCTTCGATGGCATCCCAGTATTTCCAGTTTACTTTTCCGGATCCCAGCTCGTAATCCATGCCGTCCCAGCTATCCTCTCGAAAGCTATAAAATGCCCAGTGCAGCTTGTTTGCTTCCAAAGCAGTGAGAACATCATCCAAATAGGATTTGCAGCCCGCAAGGCGTCGCATACAGCCAAACTCTCCAGCAACCAGCCGATTGAGCGGTACCCCTCGCGCCTTTGCCCAATCTACCGGCAGTGCGAGATATTGCGATACTTTTTGTGCGTTCCATTCAACTTTCTCGCCACCAAACGGAACCGTCCCCGGATAAGAATAGGGTTTCTCCCGCTTCATATTGGGTGCGCTGGTTGCTTCATAAGGTTCATACATGTGAAAGCTGTAGAGCACCCTCGTGTCGGCAAGTGCAGACGGCCAGTAGCCGAAAGCATCCGCGGCGCCATACCAACCCGCATCCACCATTATAGGCGTAGCAGGATCGACCTTTCTGATTTCTTTTATCAGGAACTCATAGAAGGCTGGCAAATCGCGAGCACTACCCTTTTGTTGATCGTACCAAGCTTGCATCACATTTGCAGGAGCATGCTCATCCACACCGCCCATCTTTTCCGGAGCAGGTTCGTTGATCAGATTATAGGCCGCTATGGATGGCTCGTCTTTCAGCGCCGTAGCGAGTTCCCGCCAAAAACGCGCGGCATCCTGCCACTTCGCTTTGTCCTGCCAGAGACGGTCATCAAACTTTCCATCATTATTCTGCGCCCATCGCATCCAAGGCAAAGACAGTGGCGCAATGACAACCTTCAGCCCGGCCTTATGAGCGCGAGATAATGTTTGTTTCAGATTTGCCAAATCTTCTGGTGGTATCCCCTCGTAATGATCAGCATTTCCAATGAGAACGTCGCGCTGGGCGGGTTTCCACTTGTCATAAGACAGCCGAACCCAGGTCGCCCCATACTTTCGCAAAGCATCGAAATAGGCTTGGTCCGGAGGAAGACGATTAAAGCTATTGCCGCCATGCTGGGGATGATCCCAGAAGCCAATGAGATCGGCAGCTCTCGAATTGCCCGCCAAGCTTAGAAAAAGCAAAATTGCCGCCAGAATACGCATACAAACACCGCCTCCATAATCAAAAGCGTCGATTGCGCGAAGAGTGAGGCTTTATTTTGCCGAATACTCGCAAAACCACCGCCCGGATTAATGGGCGGCGGCTACTCCGATTGCGTTAGAATCAAGCTTTGAGAATGGCTTCAATTTTGTCGAGGACGTCGTCCTTGCCAATGCCCGTGAGGAACGCCAGTGTTGTAATGGCTGGCTTACCCAAGTCTTTTGGCAATTGCGCTGTCGATACGACAAGATCGACATCTGCGACATGACTGGCAACTTCGGTGGTTTTGCATTGCCGCGTTGCGATGCTTATGCCGCGCTTTTTCAATGCGTCTTCAACCGCATGAGCAACAACGGTCGACGTGGCAATGCCGGTGCCGCAAGCAAATAATACAGTCTTAGGCTTGGTCATAGATCCCCCCTGATTCACACATGCAACTTAGCCGAGTAAGCGCGAAACGTCTTCCACGGATTTCGATTGAATCAAAGCTTCAATGGTCTCGGGCGATTGAATTGCACCGGCGATTTCCTGCAGCATTTCCACCTGCTTGTCCTTATCATTGAGGGCCATGAGGAAAACCAGCCTGACGGGCAGCCTCTCATCCGGATCTTCCATATTGGCGAATGCCACAGGTTGGATCAGTGTCGCAAATGCCAAACCAGGCTTCAAAACATGTTCTGGATCTGTGTGCGGAACGGCGACATTGTTCACGCCGCCAAGCGGGAGCCCGGTCGGCAACTGGGATTCCCTGGCCAGCACGGCATCTGCAAAGCTCGGTTTGACATATCCCAGGGCATGAAGTCGCTCGGCCAGAAGGCTGATAACCTCACGGTCGGTTTCGGCCCTGACCCCGAGTATAATTGCCCCGGGGTCAAGATAGTTCATCAAGGCTTGCGCCATTTGGTTACTCCACTCAATGCAGTTCAGTTGGTGTCCGGGATATCGTCTTCCGCTCCAGCGGCCCGTTCCCAGGCAGCTGTGTTGCGGCGGTAAGCCCAGAATGCACCGGCGATAATCAGGGCCAGAACCGCAAGGCCGATTGCACCCAGATTGTTGATCAGCGCCATGACGACATAGGGTATCCAAAGGAACCCATCGACCACGCTTGTGATCTGAACAGCGTTTGCGGGCATTTGGAAACCAGACGACTGTGCCGCTGCTGTAAAGAGCGGCGCCAGCGCATTGGCAACATAGAAGCCGACTGCCAGCGTGAACGTGCCAACAATGACCATGCGGAAGACATTCCCCTTCAACAGCGGGGCTGTCATCGCAACGATAAAGGGAATGACCGCCAGATCAGCAAACAGAATCACGCGGTTACCGGGCAAAATAACGGAAAGGATGATCGCGATCGGCACAAGGATCAGCGACGATGAAATTGCCGCCGGATGTCCGATCAAAATTGCCGAATCGAGGCCAACAAGCAATTCGCGATCGCCCGTCCGCTTACGAACAAACTCCTGCGCTGCATCTGATACAGGGAGCAAGCCCTCCATCAGGATTTTGACCATACGGGGCAAGAGCAGCATCACCGCTGCCAAAGTCATTCCCGTTTGCAAGACCTTTGTGAGAACGACGCCAAAATCACCGGCATTGTAGTACGCGATGATACCGAGCACCAAACCAATGATCAGGCCGAGAATGACCGGCTCACCGAAGACGCCAAAACGCTTTTCAAATGTTTCAGTATTGAGTTCAATCTTGTTGATGCCCGGAATGCGATCCATGATCCAGTTGAGCACAATAGCGATTGGCAATATCTGCGCAGATGCGAGATGCGGCACGGAAATGCCTGGAATGCCATAGAATTTTTGCACGGCCTTTGCCGACCAATCAGCAAATAACAGGCAAAGCGCAACCATGAGCGCAGCTACGATCAACCCATAAACAAGGCTATTCGTGGCCGCGACAGCAAGTGAGCCGATAAAGGCAAAATGCCAGAAATTCCACACATCGACGTTCAGTGTTCGCGTCATGCGGGTCAAAAGCAGGATGATGTTGACGGCAATTGCAATCGGAATCACCCAAAGTCCCACCGACGATCCAAAGGCGATGGCCGCAGCCGATGGCCAGCCCACATCAACGATATCCCGCTGAATACCGGTATTGGTCACGATAGCCTTTGCTACGTCGCCAATGGATGTGAGCATAAGCCCCAATACGAGATTGATACCGATGAAAGCCACACCGATGGTGACCGCAGCGCGAAAAGCTCTGCCAGGCTTGGCGCCCAATATCAAAGCGATAATAAATATCACAATAGGCAACAGGACTGTTGGCCCCATTGCGTCGACCGCAGCCTTGAGGCCGCTCAAGAAACTGTCCATTTATTTCCTCCCCCGCGATCCTCCTCGACCGCTCCCCAATAGAACTTTTGCATTCTATAATGCATTAATGTTCAGCACAGCTGCATTATCAAGTCAATGACTTCATCCGGGCACATGTCTGCCACGCGTCATTTGCTAAGAAAAAGTTGCCGATTTTCAACAAATTTTATTGAAATCAAACGGCTAACTTGTCCGAACAAGGTTTTCGAGAGGAAAAATTGAACATGTCTCGGTGCCGTGCGCCAGCAATTTCCCGTTCTGATCTCTCAAGAATGCTTCGGATGTAGCTAGCGTCCGTCCGCGGTGAATAAGCCGTCCTTCGCAGAAAACCATCCCCATGTTGGCACTCAATGGGCGGACCAGATTCACCTTGAATTCTGCGGTCGTATAGGCCTCGCCCGGCTTCAGCGTAGTCATGACGCAGCAAGCCAGGGCAGAATCCATCAATGTTGCGATCCAACCACCATGGACGCCGCCCATCGGATTAAGGTGCTCGATAGAAGGCAGTCCTTTGAACACCACACGATCCTGCGCTACTTCGTGAAGCGTGAAAGATAGCGTCTTGGCGATGTGCGGCGCTGGATATTCACCGCGCAACATTGCCTGCAATATCTCCAGTCCGCTGCGTATGGCCAAGTCGCCAAGCGGAAGCTTTCCCACTCCGGCCGGAAACTCGATAGCGTCCATAATATCACTCCCCATGAGGAACCGGCCTTTCTTCGGCGGACACGACATGTCCTTCGCTGTTTTTCAATGATCTGGCGATAGCATTCAGAAAGCCGTCGCGGGCTTCAGGCGGCTTTTGCGCGCGCGGCTCCCACACATGCCGCATGAAGAAAAAACTGGTCAAACGAAATGCGTCGCTGATCTCTGCCATCGACATGGCCCGAACGCTGGAGTTGACCATGAAAGGCGGCATGACCAGCAGCTTGTCCGCCCATGGCGCACCAGCATCCCGGGATACTGCCCTACCCGACTTAGGTGACACGTAAGTCAGATCGCTGGCAACACCCGTCGCGGCGCAACTTTTCAGATCAAGGCCAAAGCCGAGCTCCTCCAGCATCAGCACTTCGAAACGCAAAAGCAATTCGCCAGCGATCATGGTGTCTTCGCAATGTTCAAGAATGACAGCGAGAATTTCGAAAAGGTTCCGGTGGGGATCACGTTCCGGCAAAAGGCGCAAATGCGAGGCAGCAAGCTGCAACCCATAAAGCGCGACGGGCTGTTCAATCAGGCGTGCAGCTGAAAAGCTGACAGGCTCAACCTGCATCATGCCAAGATGTTCATCCATACGGGCCCGCCAGATGACATCAACGCGGTTTCCGGCCTGCAACAAGGGCTGCATACGGCGTGATCGCCCACCGCGCACGAGGCCAAGATGGCGGCCATGATCACGGGTCATCAGTTCAAGGATAGCGCTGGTTTCCCCGTGCCGCCTCGTTCCGAGGATAATGCCTTCGTCTCGCCATTCCATAGCCGAGACTTGGCGCTATTATTGCGGAAATTCAAGTCCCATTTCACGGTAACGCTCGGGATCATTGCCCCAATTGTCACGAACCTTGACGAAAAGGAACAGATGAACCTTCTGCTCCAGGATTTCCATCAATTCCTTGCGTGCTGCCTGACCAATTGATTTTATCGCCTGGCCTTCATGGCCAAGAACGATCTTCTTCTGGCTATCGCGCTCGACGTAAATGACCTGCTGAATGCGAACTGAACCATCCTTCTTTTCTTCCCAGCTTTCGGTCTCAACTGTTGAAGAATATGGCAGTTCATTATGGAGGCGCAGATAAAGCTTTTCGCGGGTGATTTCAGCAGCAAGCATGCGCATGGGCATATCCGAGATCTGATCTTCCGGATAATACCACGGACCTTCAGGAAGGTTTTCCGCCAGATATTTCAGCAGATCCTTACAGCCATAGCCCTTCAGCGCGGAAATCATGAAAGTCTGATCGAATTTGACCTTTTCATTGGCTTTCTTGGCGAGTTCAAGCAGCATTGGCGCTTCAATACGGTCGACCTTATTGAGGACCAAGATCACCTTGCGCTTTTTATCCCGCAGACTATCGAGGAGAATTTCGGCTTCGTCATCAATGCCCTGTTCAACATCGATAAGAACCAGAATGAGATCGGCGTCCTTTGCACCGCCCCATGCGGTTGTCACCATGGCGCGATCCAAGCGGCGCTTCGGTTTGAAAATACCGGGCGTGTCGACCAGCACCATCTGCGTCTGATCGTGAATAACAATGCCGCGAACCAGCGCCCGCGTCGTCTGCACCTTGTGCGTAACGATTGAAACCTTACTGCCAACAAGCTGATTGACCAGCGTCGACTTGCCGGCATTTGGGGCACCTATCAGGGCAATGAAGCCCGAGCGTGTCGGAACAGCCTGTTCGGCTTCATTTGCAGGCGTTTGATTTTGTTCAGTCATTTCTTGTGTCTTCCTGCGTCTTCTGACGAACGCCTTCGCGATAAAGCAATGCGATGGCAGCTTCTTGCTCCGCCAAGCGCTTGGAACGGCCTTTGCCTACCGCCGGTTCGAAGCCTTTTACAACCACCTGGATCGTAAATTGTGGATCGTGGTCAGGTCCGGTTCGTTCAACAACGCTGTACAAAGGTTGAGCACCATCTTGCTGATGTGCCCATTCCTGCAATTCAGTTTTAGGATCGCGCTGAGCGGAATTGCTTCCCTTCGAGCGCGCATCCCAATATCGTTCGATGAAAGGTTGCGCCGCTTCGAGGCCGCCGTCCAGATAAATTGTTGCAATCAGCGATTCAACGACGTCTGCACGCAGACTTTTGAGCCGTTTATCCGCCAGCCCTTTTACATCAGAACCCGTCTTGATGAATTCATGCAGGCCGATTTCATCGGCAACAGCGGCGCAGGTATCAGCGTTCACCAGTGAATTCAGCCGCAAAGACAATTCGCCTTCCGCAGCTGTCGGGTAAGCGCGGAACAACAGGTCCGCAATCACCAGACCGAGCACCCGGTCGCCAAGGAATTCAAGCCGTTCATAGTCCGAGCCTGCCGATGACCGCGCACTGGAGTGCGTTAGCGCGCGCTCAAGGCGTCCGAGATCACGAAATACATGTTTCGTTTTTTCTTCCAGCTTATGAACAGCGTCAGTCGAAAGGCTCATCGTCGGATCAATTGTTCTGCACGGAATTTGGTGCCGCATTGACGCTGTGCAACAAGCGGTCGAACCTCAGTTCAGACGGCCAGCGCCACAGTTCCAGCGGGCTTGCCTTGCCGGCGATTGAGAAGAAGATGATGTTCGCACGTCCGATGAAGTTTTCAAGCGGAACATAGCCCACATCAAAACGGCTATCGCTGGAATTGTCGCGATTGTCACCCATCATGAAATAATGTCCGGCAGGCACAACAAATTCGCGCGTATCGTCACCAACACCATTGGGCGTCAGGTCGAGCGTGTCGTAGGTTATGCCATTGGGCAGAACTTCGCGGTAAACGTCCACCGGACCCTGCGCCTCGGTGATATCCGGATTGTCGATCTGGCCTACCTTTTCGCGAGGTACGGCAACATCATTGATGTAGAGCACGCCGCTGCGCATCTGAATCTTATCGCCCGGCAGACCGATAACGCGCTTGATGAAATCGAGCGAGGTATCATTTGGTTTGCGGAACACGGCAATGTCGCCGCGCTTGGGATCACCGCTCCATATGCGACCGGAAAACAGATCAGGCGCAAATGGGATCGAATATTTCGAATAACCATAGGAGAATTTCGAAACGAAGAGATAATCGCCTTCCAACAAGGTCGGGCGCATCGAGCCGGAGGGGATGTTGAATGGCTGGAACAGCAATGTCCGGATTACCAGCGCAAGCAGAAGCGCCTGCACGATGACGCTGACCGTCTCGCCAAGACCACCGGAATTTTTCACAACAGCTTTATCGCTCACGCTTCTCATATCTCCAAAACAAAATGTGCCCCCTCTTAACCGCTGAGGGCTCGGGGGGCAATGCTGCCCATTGCCCTTTGAATGCGGCTATTCTTCGATTTTCAACGCCTCAATAATCACGAATGCTTGTGCCAGGGGGAAATCGTCAGTGATCGTCACATGAATGCGCGCAGAAAACCCAGGCGGAATAAGCTTCGCCAGACGATCCGCTGCACCATTGGTCAGTTTCATGGTCGGCGCGCCGCTAGGAAGATTAACGACGCCCATGTCGCGCCAGAACACGCCCTGCGCCAGGCCGGTGCCGAGAGCCTTGGCGCAGGCTTCCTTGGCGGCAAAACGTTTTGCGTAAGATGCAGCCCTTTGTTGACGCCGCTCGGATTTCGCTTGTTCAACAGGCGTATACACCCGATCGATGAAGCGTTTGCCATGGCGCTCAAGAGTTTTTTCTATTCGCCTGATATCGATCAAATCGCTTCCGACGCCAACAATCATGTGGTTTCAGTAATCTTTTGCAGTTGAGCAACCGGACGCCTGCTTTGAAAACTCGCAACCGCCCAACGGATGGGAAAATAGGCGAGCGCTGCCGCTGCCAATCCAAGCGGCACTGCTCCAATCAACATCGGTTCAATGAGTGGATGCCACAAAACGCCAAAATCCAGATGGCGCAACATGCCGCCAAGATGCGGCGGCAATGGATCGCCACTCAGGCTACCGGTCATGACGAAACGGCCAACTTCGAGCGTTGCAGCCCAAATGAAAGGCAAAATTAAAGGGTTGCCTAGAGTGGTTCCAATAACGGCCGCAGCAATGTTTCCACCGATCAACCAAGCGATCGCAAGGGCTATGGCAATATGAACACCGAGAATAGGGATGAACGCAGCAAATATCCCGCAGGCGAAACCTATCGCGATGGAATGCGGCGTGGCACGCAATCGCAGTACTCGCTTGCCAAAATAGCGCAAAGACCTGCCGATCGAACGGCGCGGCCATAAAGCGAGACGAAGCCGTTCGCGAAAGCCGGGAACATTGCGCTGCCTGAAGAGCATTTTGGTTTGGTTCCTTTTATCCGACAAGAATCCTCAGGATCCACGTTGGATAGTTGTTCGATCAAATATTGCGGCTACCCGGTTTAACGGGCGGAATTGCGGCAAGTTCCGGTGGAAGCTTGTCAGCAGGATAAGCCGGAACTTCGTACTCCGCCAGCGCAATCAGCGGTACGCCGACATCGCTCTTTCCGGCAGACCTGTCGATAATACAGGCAGCAGCCACCACGTCGGCGCCCAATTCCTGCAGGCAGGCTACGGTTTCGCGAATGGAAAGGCCTGTCGTTACGATATCCTCGACGATAACAACACGGGCACCCTTGGCAATTTCAAAGCGGCGAAGCTTGAACGTTCCGTTCTCACGCTCAACCCAAATTGCGGGAACGCCAAGATGCCGCGACGTTTCATAGGCAGGAATAATACCACCTATCGCGGGGCCAACGACGTAATCAATGTGACCGAGATCTGCGGTTTTAATCTTTTCAGCAAGCCCGCGACATACGCGTTCAGTCTTATCCGCATGCATGAACACACGCGCCTTTTGCAGAAAGACAGGACTGCGTAGTCCCGACGTCAGGATAAAATGACCCTCCAAAACCGCACCGGCTTCGCGAAAAACGTCCAAAACTTCATTCGTGTTCATGCTTTCCCCGCTAATTGTTGGGCTTCGATGGAATTGCTTATCCGTTGACGCGTTGGGCATCACTGACGCAATTGCTCTCTTTCAGCTTCGACAATATTCGATTGAGGTGTTTCAAATTCCAGACTTCCAGATCAACGATCATCTGGGTAAAATCCGGTGCTGTACGAACCATCGAAAGATTGTGAATATTGGTTTCATTTTCGGCGATAATCTGCGCGATTTCCGCCAATGAACCCGGCGCATTGATTGCCGAAATATTGATGCGTGCCGGAAAGCGGTCGCGGCGGCTCTCATCCACATCCCAGCGCACATCGATCCAGCGCTCTGGCTGGTCGTCATAGGCCATGAGGGCCGAAGACTGGATCGGATAGATCGTCATGCCGGAACCCGGCTGGAGAATGCCTACAATGCGGTCGCCAGGTACCGCGCCCTCAGGCGAGAAATGCACTGGCATATCATGGCTTGCGCCCCGGATCGGCAGTGCTTGCGGCCCGCCCGGTTCGGCGCCTTCCGGCATTTTGAAGATCATGCCGGAAGTATTGCGGAAGTTGACCCAGCCCTCTTCACGCTCGATTGCGCTCGGCTTTACCTTCGCATCCTGATATTCTGGATAGACCGCCTTCATCACGTCAGAAGAAGGCAATTCACCGCGACCTACTGCCGCCAGCACATCGTCGATTTCCTTGCGAGCCAGACGTGGCAAGCCCTTCTTCAATTCATCGCGTGAATAGACCTTCCCTGCCCGTTCGAAGGCGCGCTCCAAAATCTGCATGCCCAATCCGGAATATTGTTTGCGCACCGCAAGTCGGGTGGCGCGACGGATGGCGGCCCTGGCCTTGCCGGTTACAACAATACCTTCCCATGCGGCGGGCGGAGTTTGTGACTTGGAACGGATGATGTCGACTTCATCGCCATTGTGCAGCACGGTCATGAGCGGCATGATACGGCCATTGACCTTCGCGCCAACACAGCTATCCCCGATATTCGTGTGAACGGCGTAGGCAAAATCAATTGGAGTTGCCCCCCGAGGCAGGGCAATCAAGCGGCCCTTCGGGGTAAAGCAGAATACCTGATCCTGAAACAATTCAAGTTTGGTGTGTTCAAGAAACTCTTCCGGATTGTCACCTTCCGCCAGAGCTTCGATAGTTTGCCGCAGCCACGCATAGGCATTGGTTTCAGTAGAGATGACGTGCGGATTTTGCGCGCTACCACGATCCTTATAGATCGAGTGCGCTGCAACACCGTACTCGGCGATATCATTCATCTCGCGGGTGCGAATCTGCAATTCAACGCGCTGACGCGAGGGGCCAACAATGGTTGTATGTATCGAACGATAATCGTTCTGTTTTGGCGTTGAGATATAGTCTTTGAAACGTCCCGGAACCATTGACCAGGTCGTATGAATAATGCCCAACGCATTATAGCAATCGGCCACGGTATCTACGACTACGCGAAATCCGAAAATATCGGACAATTGCTCGAACGAAAGCCCCTTGCTTTCCATCTTGCGAAAAACTGACCAAGCCTTTTTCTGACGGCTTTTAACGCTCGATTTAATACCGTTTTTCTCGAACAGGCTGGAGAGATCCGACTCGATCTGCTGCAGCGTTGCGCGGTTTTTCTCCATCAGCTCGGCAAGGCGGTTGGTGACCGCATTGAAGGCTTCAGGGTTGATGTAGCGGAACGCTAATTGCTCGAGTTCCTCGCGCATATCCTGCATACCCATGCGACCGGCCAGCGGCGCATAAATATCCATTGTCTCTTCAGAAATACGCAGACGCTTGTCTTCAGGCACATGGTGGAGTGTGCGCATATTGTGCAAACGGTCAGCAAGCTTGACCAGAAGAACGCGTACATCGTCTGAGATGGCGAGCAAAAGCTTGCGCAAATTCTCCGCCTGAACCGCTTTTTTGGAAACGAGATCAAGCTTTTTAAGCTTTGTCAGCCCCTCAACGAGCTTCCCGATATCCGGTCCGAATAATGTATCAATCTCTTGGCGGGTCGCCGAAGTGTCTTCAATAGTGTCGTGAAGAAGTGCAATCGCGATGGTCGCCTCGTCCAGATGCATGTCCGTGAGGATAGCGGCGACTTCGAGTGGATGAGAAAAATAGGGATCTCCCGACGCGCGTTTCTGGTGCCCATGTTTCTGCATGGCATAGACATAGGCTTTGTTAAGCAGCGCCTCGTTGACGTCAGGCTTGTAACGCTGGACACGCTCGACAAGCTCATACTGACGCATCATGGACGGGCACCTCACACACGGGAATTCAAATACATACCGAACAGTATGCAACCTATATGGTAATTACATTACCAAGACGCAAAAATAATGCGCCGCAGAAGCTGCGACGCATCAAAAGCCGAAACTGGCTGATAATCGCGCTTTTGCGCGATATTTGATTAGTAATCGTCGCTTTTTTTCCGGGGCTACGAGGCCCTCGATGCCTGCCAGCAATTCTTCTTCCGACATTGAGTCGAATGAAACATTGTCTTCGTCAGCAGATGCAGTCTCGGCAACCTGACCTTCAATGGCGGCAACCGGTGCAGATGCAGCAGCTTCCGGCTCATCAACTTCAACATGCTTCTGCAAGGAATGAATAAGATCTTCCTTGAGGTCGCCGGGAGAAAGTGTCTCATCTGCGATTTCGCGCAGAGCAACAACCGGATTTTTATCGTTGTCGCGATCAATAGTGATCGCAGCGCCTTGCGAAATCAGGCGGGCGCGATGGCTGGCAAGCAGAACCAGTTCAAAGCGGTTCTCTACCTTGTCAACGCAATCTTCAACAGTGACACGGGCCATGGACTGCCCCTTTCATTTTTAAACGAATTAGCGGATTAATGCCGACATAACGCGGTTGCCGCTAAAAAACAAGCAAAAGCGCATCGAAGATTAATTGTGAGAATTTGATACTAAACGGAGTTTGAGCACTTCTGTCTAGTTATGTGTACAAAATTGCAAGCAAGGGTATTGGCTTTTCTGCGAACTCGACGTACTTAATATATTAGACTTTCGTATAAGATCAGATCGGGCTACTTTACAAAACAAGCTCATTTGAAATTGACGCTCAGATTTTCGAAATGGAACCTTATTATGTTTGACCCCAGAGAAAAGATCGTCTTGTTCATTGACGGTGCAAATCTCTACGCAGCCTCCAAGGTACTGGGATTTGATATTGATTACCGCAAGTTGCTCACAGCTTTTCAAAAGCGCGGATACTTACTTCGGGCTTATTATTACACCGCGTTGGTTGAAGATCAAGAATACTCTTCAATTCGCCCATTGATAGACTGGCTAGACTACAACGGCTACAAGGTTGTAACAAAGCCTGCTAAAGAATTTACTGACTCTGCTGGCCGCCGTAAGATCAAGGGTAATATGGACATCGAACTTGCTGTCGATGCTATGCAGCTTACTGATACGGTAGATCACTTTGTTATCTTCTCCGGCGACGGTGATTTCCGCTCTCTTGTTGAAGCGCTACAGCGTAAAGGCCGCAAGGTAAGCGTTGTTTCAACGCTCTCCACACAGCCGCCGATGATCTCTGATGAATTGCGCCGTCAGGCGGATCACTTCATCGACCTGACTTCCTTGCGTAATGAGATTGGCCGCGAAGCTTCTGAGCGTGCGCCACGTCAGCGCGTTGAAGAAGAGCAAGTCGAGTATTAAGCCTTATCAACACAGTCATGAAAATGCCGCATGGAAATCCGTGCGGCATTATGCTTTTTAGCGGTTATGAGTGTTGAACCCTCCCCCGATTGCCCGATTTGCCAGCGTTTACATGACTTTATCGCCGAGTGGCGCATAAAGGAGCCGAGCTGGCACAATGCGCCTGTGCCGACATTCTTACCCGTCGGCGGGATTGATTCCGTAAAGCTTCTGATTGTTGGTCTGGCGCCCGGGGTGCGCGGCGCCAACCGCACAGGACGGCCATTTACCGGCGATTATGCCGGCGATTTACTGTATGGCACATTGTCCGAATTTGGCTTCTCCCGTGGGACCTTTGCAGCGCGTCCCGATGATGGGCTCGAACTTGTCAATGCCTCCATCACCAATGCCGTTCGATGTGTGCCGCCGGAAAACAAGCCTGTTGGCGGCGAAATCAGCAATTGCCGCAGGTTTTTGACGCCAACCATAGAACAATTCACCAATCTAAGAGCGATTGTTACACTTGGCACCATTGCGCACCAATCCACGATCCGTGCATTTGGGCAGCCCGTGGCCAAGTTCCCTTTCAGCCATGGCGGTCAAAACGACATCGGTAATATTCGTATTTTTTCGAGCTACCATTGCTCGCGCTACAATACCAATACAGGGCGGCTAACAACCGAAATGTTCAAGAGCGTCTTTGCCGATGTCAGACGCTATCTTGATGATCTTCCTGAGTAATTCAAAACAAACCTAGCCGCGATCACGCAGGAGCCGGGACTTTTCACGATTCCAGTCGCGTTGTTTCTCCGTCTCACGCTTGTCATGCAGCTTTTTGCCGCGGGCGACGGCAAGCTCCAATTTCGCTCTCCCCTGATCGTTGAAATAGAGCTTTAGGGGAACGATTGTCATCCCTTCGCGATCCACAGATTGGCCGAGCCGCGACATTTCACGCTTACTAATCAATAGCTTACGATGGCGTCGTGGTTGATGATTGAAGCGGTTCGCCTGCAGATATTCCGGAATGTAGGAGTTGATGAGCCAGAATTCCCCATTCTCAAAGCTAGCATAGCTTTCGGCGATGTTGGACTGATTGTTGCGAAGGGATTTAACCTCCGTGCCAGCCAGAACAATGCCAGCCTCCAGCGTGTCGAGAATCTCGAAATTGAAGCGTGCTTTACGGTTTTCAGCAATTATTTTGCGAACCGTGATGGGTTTTGAGGCGGATTTTGGCTTATTCATGCAATTTATATGGGATTCCGTACCTTAATTAACCAGCCCTGCATGCCGCATGGCCTGATCAAGACGAGCAGCAGTTGCAGTCTCAATCTGAACCATTGGCGAACGAAGAGCATTTTGCATCTTTCCAAGCTTTGACAGAGCATATTTGGGACCGCTTGGGTTCGGCTCAATAAAGAGAGCCTTGTGCAAAGGCATCAATTTATCCTGTATTTCCAAAGCCTTGGCGTAGTCACCGCTAAGCGTCGCCGCCTGAAATTCAGCGCAAAGGCGTGGCGCAACATTAGAAGTTACAGAGATGCAGCCGACGCCACCATGAGCATTGAAGCCCAAAGCCGTCGCATCTTCACCCGATAGCTGGATGAAATCCTTGCCGCAGGTAATACGCTGCTCAGAAACACGCTCAATCTTGCCAGTGGCATCCTTGACCCCGGCTATATTCTTGAAATCATTGGTCAACTGACCCATGGTTTCTGGCGTCATGTCGATAATAGAACGGCCCGGAATATTATAGATGATGATCGGCAGCGATACGGATTCGGCGATTGCCTTGTAGTGAGCATAGAGGCCGCGCTGACTGGGCTTGTTGTAATATGGGGTAACAACCAGAATTGCGTCAGCACCGGCCTTTTCCGAAAACTGAGCCAATTCAATGGCTTCACGTGTATTGTTTGACCCAGCGCCCGCAATAACAGGAACTTTTCCAGCGGCCTCCTCAATGCAGACCTCGACAACACGCTTATGTTCGGCATGGGAAAGCGTGGGAGATTCACCTGTGGTTCCGACTGGAACCAGACCATTCGTGCCCTCGTCTATCTGCCAGGAAACGAAGCTGCGAAAGGCTTTTTCGTCAAACGCACCATCATCGAGAAATGGCGTGACGAGTGCGGTGATTGAGCCTTTCAGCATGGGGAAACTCCAGAATAATAAACATTGTCCCCTTTCCGCTACCGGAAAGAAGGTGGCGCACCATAGTCGGACGAGCCTTATGGCACAAGTTCATTTGCGTTATGTAAATGATCAACCTCGCGCAACTATTTTGCACGCGTGGATTGATATTTTTCGGGAAAATTCGGGGTTTTTTCCAGAGTTTTTTGATATTTTTGCGCAGTTATTTTTGAAAAACAGTTCAAGCCCTGTCAAAACACGGATTTGTAGGGGCTTTTGGCCTGTTTCACACTCAAAAACGGATCAAATTAATAGAACGAACGTTCAATTAAATGATCGCTCATATGTAAGCTGACGCTTTTTTGTTTTAATTCCGTTCACTCTTGTGTGAATGAACGCGCGTCTTTCATCAGGCAGCACATGCCAGGCGGGCCATTCTCTACGCCTGTTCAAAAGCAAGCTTTGCAGATAACCTTTCGTTAATATCCCCTTCATACGTCCGCCATTATTATCTGATTTACAGGTCTCTGGATCAGGGGCCATGGATCCAACTCTTTAAGTAACCGGTAGTCTGTATGCTGAGAACTTCTGTTTTGCGTCTCGTTCTTTTCGGCTCCGCCTGCACTCTGGCGGTAACGACGGCTTATGCTCAAAATGCTGTTCCAACCCCGACCTTGCGCCCCTTTGCGCCCAGTCAAACCCGTGCCAATCCCGCCATGCAGGCGATGACGCATCCAGATCCGGTCACAACGTCTGGAATAGCTCAACCTTCAAAGCCATCGGCTATAGCAGGGAGCCTGAAAAGCGGACTTGATGCCATCGCTTCAGGCGATGTGCAGCGCGCTGTAGGCATACGCAATGGATTGCCTGCGCAGGCTCTGGACCGCCACATTTTGACATGGGCCATCGGGCTGTCAAATGCACCGGGTCTGCCCTCTTCCGAAATTGCCAATGCTGCTGCCGAGCTCCCGGGCTGGCCGGGTATGGCAACCTTCCGCAATAATTCCGAGCGCGCACTTTATAAGGAAAATCCGGCTCCATCCGTTGTCATCAAGGCTTTCGGCAATACCGCGCCTCAAACTGTCGAAGGCGTGATTATTCTTGCACGCGCCCATGTCGCCAATGGCAATGCCCGTGCGGCTCAAGCCGTGCTTGGACCATTCTGGCGCAACAAGAAGCTGGATGACAATCAGGAAGCGATGATCTTAAAAGAGTTCTCGCAGGTCATATCGCGCTCGGATCATCTGACACGCATGCTGACCATGCTTTATGAGGGCAAGGTCAAATCGGCCGGACGGGTTGCCAAGCTTGCCAATGCTTCCTCGCTCTATCAGGGCTTTGCTGCTGTGCTGCAAAAGTCTCCCGATGCCGCAAAAAAACTGGCAGCGGTCGATGACTCGTGGAAATCTAATGCGGCCTATATTTTCGCCAAAGCGCAATATTTGCGGCGCGCCGAGAAATATAAGGAAGCGGCAGACGTGATCAACACAGCGCCGCGCGACGCAGCCTCGCTGGTTGATCCCGATGCATGGTGGACCGAGCGCCGCGTCCTCTCGCGTGAGTTGCTGGATATTGGTGATGCCAAGCGCGCCTATCGCGTAGCTGCCATGCATAGCGCTGAAACGCCAACAGCTGCTGCCGACGCTGAATTTCATGCGGGATGGTATGCGCTGCGCGCGCTGCGCGATCCTAAAACAGCACAGCGCCATTTCGCACGGATTGCCGAGATCTCCTCGCGACCAATGTCTGCTTCGCGCGCCTATTATTGGCTCGGCCGTGCAGCCGAAGAAGGAAGCGCAGGCAGCGCACGCGATTATTACGCACGCGCCTCCCGCTATGGCACGACATTCTATGGACAGCTGGCTGCCGCCAAGCTTGGACAAAATGGCCTGCAACTGCCCTACCCCAAGCCGACCGATGCCGACCGCAATCGCTTTGCAGAGCGCGAAGCCGTGCGCGCCATACAACGGCTGGAGCAAACCGGTTATGACAGCAGGGCTGCATTGCTTTACACCAGCCTTGCACAGGAAATCGACAGTCCGGGCGAGCTGGCGCTTCTCGCCGTGATGGCCGAACGCAAGAACAACCATTTTGTCGCCTTGCGTGTAGGCAAGGCCGCTGCGCAACGCGGGATTGATGTTGGTGCGCTTTCGCACCCCATCGGAGCGATCCCCGGCAATGCCAATATCTCCGGTTCGGGCACCGCATTGGCCTATGCCATTGCGCGACAGGAAAGCGAATTCAATCCAGGCGCCCTATCGAGCGCCGGGGCACGCGGGCTATTGCAGCTGTTGCCCGGAACAGCAAAGGGCGTGGCAACCCGCGCCGGGATGAGCTATTCGCAAGCCCGCCTGACCACGGATGCCGCTTATAATGCGACGCTGGGAGCAAAATTTCTTGGCGAGCAAATTGCCAAGTTTGATGGCTCGTATGTGCTTACCTTTGCCGGTTACAATGCAGGTCCCACCCGCGCCAATGAATGGAAAGCCAAATATGGCGATCCCCGTGGCAAATCGGTGGACGAGGTTGTCGATTGGATTGAGCGGATCCCCTATACCGAAACCCGTAACTACGTGCAGCGGGTAATGGAAAACTATCAAGTCTATAAGGCGCGGCTTACTGGCAAGGCGCAGATCGAAAGCGACCTGACAGCGGGTCGTCGCGGCTGAGTTTTGTTGAGCTTGAAGATTGCAAACCCCCTCTCTTGCGATTTCTAGCACTTAGCAAAAGCTAAGATCTTGAAATCGCTTTCTCTCCCGCAAGGGAGAGATAACCGGCATCAGCTTTTAGATCTTCTTACAGCTTTAGCAGGCTGCTACTCAGGGAGGGGCTTTAAATGGGGCGATTATCGTGAGCGAAACTTTCACCGAGGTCTTTTACGACGCACCTGACAAGTTGACGCTTTATGGCCGGGTCTATCAACCGGCCTCCGAAACCGAAAATCTCCCGCTCATTTGTTTACCCGGTCTGACGCGCAACAGCCGCGATTTTCACGAATTGGCGTTGATACTTGCCAATCACCCGGCGACACCGCGCAAGGTCGTGACTTTCGATTATCGCGGGCGCGGGCAATCAGCCTACGACCATGAGTGGCAAAACTACAATATCCGCGTTGAAGCCGGCGATATTCTTGCCGGACTGAAAGCGCTCAATATAGATCAAGCGATTTTTCTTGGTACATCGCGTGGAGGCTTCATCATTCACGTGCTTGCTGCTGTGGCGCCGCAAGTCTTGAAGGGTGTCATTTTCAACGATATCGGACCTGAAATTGTGTCTGATGGCCTGCGGCAGATCAGCGATTACCTATCCAAATCCAAGAGTCCCGCCGATTGGCAGCATGCAACAGCGCTGCAAAAAGCAGTTCATGGCAAGGCTTTTCCCGCGCTTGGCGACGCCGACTGGGACCGTTTCGCCCGAGCCATCTATCGCGACGACAATGGAAAAATCCGTTCGGACTATGATCCCAACCTATTGAAAACACTGGAAGGAATTGACTTCAGCGTCAAACTTCCCGATCTCTGGGCGCAGTTTGAACTCATGAAAGACTTGCCATTGCTGGTAATCCGGGGGGAGAACACGACACTTCTGGCACAGGAAACCGTTGATGATATGATGCGCCGTCACCCGGCTTTGCAGTTCATCAATGTTGGCGGACAGGGCCATGCGCCATTTCTGGAAACGGGGCAACTGCCTCAATTGATTGCTGCGTTTTTGGCCGGTGTGGATCTGCGTGCTGATTGAACCAAACAGCATCATGTATTGTGCATGTTTACAGTTTCTTGTTACGAAGTGGCATTCGCGCTGTGCGTGGTTCGCCCTTCAACTAGCTCAGGAGGGCTCACCATGAGAAAGGTTGGCTCTCGGCAGTACCATTCTGCAATCAGCGAAACATCCTCATGGTGAGCTTGTCGAACCACGCAAGGTTTTTTTTGCCGCTTTTTCAGGCGTCTTTTTCACCAAAGCAGCCGCCTGTTTGACCCAATTTTCACGCAGTGCCCTACCCGCAAAGCCGATTTCCGTACTGACCCAATTAGCTTGTTCGACAGTCCATGCGGCGATCTGGTCATAATGGAAAATACCAAGGGCGAAAAGTTTGGCTTCGATGCTGGCACCAATTCCGTCAATCTCACTCAGTTTGTCAGGTTTGCCACGACGCGCGCTCTTAAGAAGAGTCGGGCGATGATCATCATTCTGATTGGGGTGGCGCGTTATAACCTTGGGCTCTGCCTTCCGCGGCGATTTTTGCGCTGTCTTGACCGGTCTCGGGGGAACCGGCTCTGCCGGAGGTATCATCGAGGCAGCCTCAATAGCTGATTTTTTTACATCATCATTGACCGCCACCAGAGTGGATTGAGATGCAAGCCGCGCATCGGCAGCGCGGGTGGAGCTTTCGGCGACTGAGGGTTTTCGCGGCGACAACCTCCTGAAAACATTACCTAAAACCGCGCCAACAACAAAAGCTGCGGCGATAAGGAATAATGATTGAAGGATAAAACTCATCATCGCCGACTATCTCCTGCCCTCAAGCCTGCTCAACTTATTTCACCCTCATGAGTGGACCAGCCGACATAGAATCCCACGAGAACAGCGACAAGCAGGAAGAACCAGAGCTGCGAAATCATGTACCACATTTACAAAACCCCCTCGCCCCGGATTCAGTTGTCAGCCACCTTGACCGACGGGTGGGACCAATTTGATCTCATTTAAAGCCGCATCCCCCGGAAGCGGTTTTTTCAACGCATCATTTATAGCAGCATAATCGGCAGAACTGGCCGGAGTGCCTCTGATCGTATAGGTTTTTCCCGAGATTTCCACTTCACCATTGATCAATTGTGCAGCCTGTCCCAAGGCAAATTGCACAAGTTCAAAGAACGCTGGCGGAGCGCCCCGCGCCACGGCCATCTCATCAAGAATCTCAATACCGGGCATGGCAAGTTCTGCTGCGCTGAGGATTTTTGCCCTTGTATCTCCATAAGGAACATTGCCCGAAAGCAGAATTCCATCATCCGATTTGGTGATGACAAAGGAAAAAGGCTCGGCCAGAGACAAAAGGGTCGTCTGATTATCGACAATTCGGACACCGGGAATCTCATTGGTGATCTTTATGGCGTCGGCCAGAGCTTCCTCCGATGGTGCCACACCTTTCAAGATAAGATCGCGGCCATCCACTTCGGCACTGGCCCAGTCATTTTGCGCTGAAAGTGCTGTGTTGGCAGCTTCTGTTATGCGGGCGTCAATCGGGCCTGCAAGAAACCATCCAGCCAGAACAGTCAGAAGCGCGACGGTAATAATACCTGGCCAAAACCAGTTCTTCAGGGCGCGCATTTCAAACCTTGTCCTTTATCCAGCACATTGAACCAATGTTCTGCCTGATGTGGACAGCGATATCAACATGCAGAGCCCAGAGAATCAGGACCTGCAAACAAAGAAAAACCCGACAGCTTGCGCTGCCGGGTTTCAATCAACCAATCCAGTGAAGGATTAGAAGTTACGCTGGAAACGTACGATACCTGTGAAAGCGTCGTCGCCTGAACCACGGCTTTCGTCAAACGAAGCGTAGTTTACTTCTGGAGTGATTACGAAGCCTGGTACGATTTCGTAGTTCACGTTCAAAGCAGCAGCGAATGTGCCAGCTTCTTCGTAAGCAACCTGTGCATTGACAGTTGCCTTCTCGGAAACCTTAGCAGACAGACCGCCCCAGATTGCGTAGTCGCCGTTCCACGAACCGTAGTAGTTGCCGCCTTCGGAAACTACATCCAGATCGTCTTCGTTAGACTGGTAACCACCCATTACGAAAGCGGATACTGTGTCTGTGAACTTAACGTCCAAACGAACCTTACCAGCGAATTCTTCAACAACTGAGTCGTAAGCTGCAACAGCGGAGATACCGCCCCAAGCCTGCTCAAACTTCACACCAGCAACAACGTGTGGCATGTAGTCTTCGATCAGGTGATCGTCGTCGCCCTGTTCCAAACCAACCATTGCAGAGAAGCCATTGCCACCAGCAAAGGTGTAGCTGATCTGGTTTGTACGGCCGCCAGCATAAGCAATAACGTCATCGGAGATTACGTTACCAGCTGAACCGGTCCATGTATCATACTGCGAGTCGGAAACACCAACGCGGAAACCACCGAGTTCGATGTAAGCATGTGAAATGTAGCCGCCGTTGCCGTAGTATGAACCTTCGTCAACGATTGTTTCTAGTTCGCCATCTGCGTTAATGAAAGTTCTGTCGCCGCGGCCGCCATATGCCTTGTGATCAAAGCGAGCTTCGATGAACGAACGCAATGTGCCAAGTTCAGTTTCGCTACGAGCGTCGAAACGGAGAGTAGCACGTGCCTGCTTTGCCCATGTGTCGAGTTCTTCACCGCTGTATGGATCGTCACCAGCAATTGCGTCGTAACGAACGTAACCGCTGATCTTCAAGCAGGTTTCGGTGCCTGGGATGTAGAAGAAGCCAGCGCCGTATGTGTCGCAAACGCGAACATATTCGACAGGCTCTGGTTCAGCGACAACAACTGCGTCTGCAGCGCGTGCGCCTGATACTGCAACGAGGGCTGCAGCGGAGCCGAGAAGTAGGCTCTTAATGTTCATTTCTGACCTCCAGTCAAAGTTAAAAATGGGTCTGGGCATTCCAATTTGGCTGAAGGACAACCTGTCCCCATCCCCTAAGTGCAAGAAGAAATGCTGTAACGCCCTTCCTCTCGACAGACCATACTCGCCAGCGCTCGCGTTTCAACCACGAATGTCCATCGGCGGGCCTTGTGCAGGCTCTATGACCGGGGGCTGTTGCACAAAAGCCACGAAATCGCCGTTCCATCTTCAATATCTTTACCACTCATTAATATAGGTAACCCGAATTTTAATAAATTCCGCATGTTCCTGCCGGTATTGGAACGGCATTTGAACACGGAATCAGCCATTACTGCGCCCTGCAAGGCGAGTCACTGAATCGAATCAAGCCTTTAACCGGCAAATCCGCCGGTCGCCACTTGAGGGCTGCGAATCATTCTTTGAGGCGTCTGTGCGTTGCCATGCGTTCATTTGATGGTCCCCACATGACATATGTTTACCTCGTTGCTGCCATAATTTTTGAAGTCATCGCCACATCCGCGCTCAAGCAGGCTGAGGGCTTTACGCGCCTATTGCCTTCGCTTGTATGCATCTTCGGCTATGGCGCCGCATTCTATCTGCTTTCAATCCCGATCAGAACCATTCCAGTCGGCGTGGTCTATGCCATCTGGTCCGGCGCCGGCATCGTCCTTATTGCGGCTGTTGGCTGGTTCTGGTTTCGGCAAACCCTGGATCTTGCCGCGATCATTGGCCTGGCACTCATTATAGCCGGTGTTCTGGTGGTTAATCTGTTTTCGAATTCGGTTGGCCACTAAACCCAGCAAAGACGGGTTTTCGCGCGTCCCCTCCAGCGAATCTTGACTGGAGGTCAGAAATGAACATTAAGAGCCTACTTCTCGGCTCCGCTGCAGCCCTCGTTGCAGTATCAGGCGCACGCGCTGCAGACGCAGTTGTTGTCGCTGAACCAGAGCCTGTCGAATATGTTCGCGTTTGCGACACATACGGCGCTGGCTTCTTCTACATCCCAGGCACCGAAACCTGCTTGAAGGTCGATGGTTATGTTCGCGTCGATGTAAAGGGTGGCGATCTCTGGGGGCGCAACACCGACAAGAATCCCGACATTGACACTTACAAGTTCCGTTCGCGCGGCGTTGTACGTTTTGATGCCCGTTCGGAAACCGAGCTTGGTACACTCAAGTCGTATATCGCAACCGAATTCACAGTAGATGAAGGCGCCGACAAAGCAGCAGCACTTCCTCACGCCTATATCGAACTTGGTGGCTTCCGCATCGGTGTAACCGATACAACATTTGGTAGCTGGACAGATGGTGGAAACGTCATCAACGACGACATGGTTGATTATGACGGCGATAAGACTAATCAGGTCAGCTACACCTTCGCTGGCGGCAACGGCTTCTCGGCTATCATCGGTCTGGAACAAGGTGACAAGGATCACCTGATCAACGATTACCTGCCACACGTTGTTGCTGGTGCGAAGTTCGAACAGACCTGGGGTTCAGTTTCCGGCGTTATTGGCTATGATTCCGTTGTTGAAGAATTCGCTGGCAAGGTTCGTTTGGACATCAAGGCGACTGATCAGCTATCCTTCTTCGTCATGGGCGGCTATCAGTCTGACGTAAAAGCCGATGATTACTACGGTGCGTGGACCGGCGATTATGCAATCTGGGGCGGTGTAACTGCCAAGGTTTCCGACAACGCAAAAGTTAATGCCCAGGTTGCCTATGATGAAGCAGACATTATCGCAGCATCTTTGAATGTTGCATATGAGCTGGTTCCTGGCTTCGTTGTTACTCCAGAGATCGACTATAAAGATGCCAAGGGCTCTGATGATGCGTTCGGCGGTGTGATCCGCTTCCAGCGCAACTTCTAATCCTTCGATTATCTTCTACCAATGCCGGGTTTTCCCGGCGTTGGCTTTTCCTCTCAAAATATAAACCAACAAGCCATTTTCAGCGCTCGCAATTTTGAATGGTGCAAGAACCCTGCTCAGAACCATTGTGGTTTGGGGTCTGCACCAGCGACGCACAGACATTAAGCGAAGAAAGGATTCCAGACCGGCCATAGGCCGAGGAGATGAGAAATGGTTGGACAGAGACCTCAAGGGTTGAAACTTGATACGGCCGGTTATGGCTTTATCAAACGAAAGTCTATTAGCCTAAAGAGGCACGGCTACACGGATTGCGCTTTTCACGAAGACCGCTACAACTCGGCATATATTTCCCGGTTTAGTGTTTTATTGACCAGAGCGCGATTTTCATGACGATTTCAGCAGCCGCTATTGCCCCGCCTTCTTGTGACTCCGCGTTTGGATCTGCATTTTCCGTCCGCTTTGACTATGATCTCAACTATTCGGCAGCCGATAATGGCACCCGGAAGCTGGTCAGGGAACACTCGTTGAGTGATTTGACTGCGCAATATATCAGCATCCTTTGGGATGAAGGCTCGCACAAAACCAATGTGCGTTCGTTCCTCGGGGAGATGAGTGAAATATTGAGCGGCCAGCGTTTCAGCGTTTTTACGCAAGAAATGCTTGATTCTGTGATCGGAACCCTGCGCGAACGTGGCAACAGCAATGCGACCATCAATCGAAAGATGGCCGCTTTAAGCAAACTGCTCAGGAAAGCGTCAAAAATGGGCGACATCTATAATCTGCCGGAATTCCGGCGGCAAAAAGAACGGCAGGGCCGAATCCGCTTCCTCGAAACCGATGAGGAATCGCGGCTATTCTCCGCTGTAAGGTTGCGTTGCGAAGACAGCTACCGGTTGAGCATATTCCTTGTTGATACCGGGTGCCGGCTCGGCGAGGCTATCGGCCTTTCATGGAATGATTTGCAGGATGCCCGTTCGACATTCTGGCTAACCAAATCAGGGCGCAGCCGCACGGTTCCCCTCACCGCTCGCGCACAAGAAACCGTCCATATCCCGCATGGAAGACTAAAGGGCCCTTTCGCCATGCTCAATCAAGTGCGGTTTCGGGCAATCTGGAATGAGGCAAAGGCAGAAGTCGGGCTTGGCAGTGACGATCAGATTGTTCCGCATATTTTACGCCACACCTGCGCATCGCGTCTTGTGCGCGGCGGAATTGATATCCGGCGTGTCCAGATTTGGCTCGGCCATCAAACCTTGTCGATGACCATGCGCTACGCACATCTGGCAACCAATGATCTGGATTCCTGTGTGGCTGTGCTGGAACGTGGATAGGGGTTCGCTGTGCGGTTATCGAATTATGTTGAGGGCTGGCCCGGGTTCAATCCGGAAAAATTGTCGGAAAGCCTCGGTTCAATCATCGGATGCAGCGATTGCCATTGATATATGCCGGTCCAGCTGATTTCATCAATGCTTGGACCGGGCAGAACCATTTTGGTTGGCGTTCGGAAGACTTCCCGATGCTGACCCGCTTTTTATCAAACCTGAGTTTGCGGCGCCCCAAGGGGAGATTGGTGAACGACGATTCGCGCGTGATACGGCACACGGTCATATAGATCGATCACATCCTGATTGATCAGGCGCACGCAACCGGACGACGTAGCCTTGCCAATCGAGCGCCATTGCGGTGATCCGTGAAGACGATAAAGCGTGTCCTGCCCGTTCTGGAATATATAAAGTGCGCGCGCACCGAGTGGATTTTTGACTCCCGGCTCCATTCCGCCATTTTCGACGGAGTATTTTGCGAGCTCCGGCTGTCTTGCAATCATGTCTGCCGGCGGCTTCCAACGTGGCCAATGCTGCCGCCAATGAACAATCCCCTCACCTTGCCAGGCAAAACCATCGCGGCCGATACCAACACCATAGCGCATTGCTGTTCCGCCCGGTTCCACCAGATAAAGGAAGCGCCCGACCGTATCGACAACAACCGTCCCTGCGGGTTCGCCGGTGGGGTCTGTCACGCGCTGACGATAATATTTCGGATCCATCTGCTGAAAGGGTATCGCAGGAATTGAATGTCCCCCATCTTGAAGTGCGGCATATCGCAGTTCAAGTTCCGATGGTGAAGCTAATCCTGTCGGCAAGGATTGCTTTACGGGACGCGGCTTGGGCGGCGCGATTTCGGCATGCTGCGTTGTCGCTGTCGTTGTGCATCCGCCAAGAGCAGCGCTCGCGGCCATGGAACCGAAAACAAAAGTGCGGCGGGATAATTGAATGGATCTGGTCATGTTCCAACACGTTCACGGGATGAGATTCGAACGCTAAATAGTTGCGTTGCGGCCATCATGTCTAAACATATAGATGTGATCGGGACCATGCCCCAAGTCATGCTAGAGCAAGTTTTGCCCATCGAATTGTTCTGCCGGAGGGATTCGCCGGCAAGGTTGAGGGATTCAGTCAGGAACCGACGAAGGAGTGACGGCGTGGTTGCCAGCCTGTTTGGTTGGCAAAAGCTGCCGCATGGTCAAGGTTACAGCAGCATTTTGAGGACTATACGGTTTCATTCGGAAGCCGAAATTGCTTTTCAACTTGTGGTGGAACTGCGCCAGGTCGCCGCCGTCCATTATTGCATTCCACCATAGTTGTTTGCGTGTAAAGCGTGTTTGCTTGCGCAATTCCGGACGGAAAACCGCTTCGCACTTTTCCTGGAATTGACCTTTGTCTACGCAATTCCGGACGGAAAACCGCTTCGCACTTTTCCTGGAATTGACCTTTGTCTACGCAATTCCGGACGGAAAACCGCTTCGCACTTTTCCTGGAATTGCTTTAGATCGGCTTGAATTCCGGGTCAATTTCCAATGCCTTTTTGGTCCAGATATCGCCATAGTCGACATTCTGCCAATCTTTGAACCATGGACCGCCATTGGTAAAATGCACGGCATGCGGATATCCGCTTGCTGGCTTCTCGTTCCAGCCTTCCAACCAGTTCCACTCTGTCGGGATTTCACCGATTTCGTCGTCCTGCGCCCATTGCATCCTGTGCAAATATGCGCCGCTTTCGCGATTGATCAATTCGGGTGTCAACTGGCGCGTCGAAGGATGTTCGCAATTGAACAGCATGAAGGATGACCAGTTTTTGCGTGGGTAGGTGGTCTGCACCTTGCCGTCCATCTTGACCCCGGCCTTCGGTTGATAGTCATGCTTGACGCAGGCTACAGCCTTGCTCTCGTCGCGATACTGCAAAAGCTCTGCCACATCGGAGAAGAACAGAAAATCGCAATCGCAAAACAAAGCCCAGCCCTTATAACCGGCGAGATAGGGCGTAAAAAAGCGCGAATAGGTGAATTCCGTTGAAGCGAGCGGGTCGACATCGCGCGTATAAGCGCCCTTATCAACGAGATCCTGCAACACGATCGGGTGTACATTCACCGGGATCGATGCGTTTTTCAGGATGGTGGATTTTGCTACCTCATATGCTATGGGCTCGCGGGAATCCCAGCCTATGTAGATATCAAGTGACCTATCCATGATGCTTCCTTTGCATGTTTGGTTTTAGTGCCATGCTGCGTTTGGCGAGAAAATTGTTTATATGACCGAAATAGTCAAGTCATGGTGTAGTTCGCGCAACATGCAACTGTGAGTATGTTTTTTTCATGCCATGACCCCAACCGAGGGCTTCCGGGCATGAATGAAACCTGTTTTGAGGAACGCATGAAAAATCTGGCTGGTAACATTCTGATTCTAACCGGGCCTCCGGGTTCCGGGAAAAGCACGGCTGCAGAGCTGCTTGTTACCGCATCCGGCATTCCGGCCGTTCATCTGCATTCAGATGACTTCTGGCACTGTATAAAAAGCGGCTTGATACAGCCCTACCTGCCAGAGGCACATGCGCAAAACGAGACTGTCATCAAGGTCCTGGCGGGCGTGGCTGAGGGTTATGCCGAAGGCGGCTTCTTCGTCGTTGTAGACGGCATCATCGGCCCCTGGTTCCTGCAAGCATTTCGCAAGGTCACTGCACCGCTCCACTATATTGTTTTGCGGCCTCTTCTGGATGAGGCGATCGAGCGATGCCGGCTGCGGGGCGGCAATACGCTGACCGACCCCGGGCCGATCAGCGCTTTGCATCAGCAATTTTCATCGCTGGGTGATCTCGAAAACCACGCTATCGATATGGCTGGGCTGAACCGCGCCCAGACGCTGGAAGCTATCAAAGCAGCGCTTCTCGATAGTAGATATTATTTGGAGTCCAGCTTGGTCAAAACTTCATAAGCAGCATTGATACGCTCTTCGTTCGGGTAATATTTGTTCGCCAGAATGACAATGCCGATCTTCTTTTCGGGCACGAATGCGACATAGGCACCAAAACCATTGGTTGAACCAGTTTTGTTGATCCACACATCAGAACGCGGTTCCGTGGGTGGATTGATCTGTTCAACAGGCACCGGCTTTGAAGAAATTTCTCGCGAATTACCCAGTCGCAAAGCACTTAACGAAACAGGATAGCTATATTGTTCCCATAATAAATCCTGGGTCATTGCTCCAACCTTGAAATAGCCCTTATGCGTATCCGCAATCGCCTGCTGCAGCTTGCTCTCCAGCTTGACCATGTTCATATTTGCTTGCATGAAACGGACCATGTCTGGCGCAGTCGTCTTCACCCCATAGGCTTCCGAGGACAGAACAGCCTTGTTTACGCGGGCAGGCTTGTCTTTGTTCGTATAGCCTTGCGCGTAATCTTTCATTTTGCTTTTCGGCACGTCAATATAGGTGCTGGCGAGACCGAGCCCCGGGAATAAAGTGCCTTCCATGAGAGAGGTGAAATCCTTGTTCATGGCTTTGGCACTGATCACGCCGAGCATCCCGATGCTTGGATTCGCATAGGTCCGGGTCGTGCCAAGCTTATAGACAGGCTTCCAGTTCTTCAGATAAATCATCATCTGATCGTCATTCTTGACGTTATCCGGCACCTGCAAGGGAAAGCCCCCTGGCGTATGCGTACCCAGATGCAGCAGCGGAATCTTACCAAATTCGGTGCCCTTAAACGCAGGAAGATAGTTGCTGGTGAGGTCGGACAGCGAAATCTGGCCATTGGCTTGCGCATAGGTTGCGAGGGTCACGACGAATGTTTTGCTGATTGATCCGATCTCGAAAATCGTCGAAGGCGTGACCGCTGTTCCGGTGTCTTTGGAAGCAACGCCATATTCAAATATATAGGACTTTCCGTCAGCAATGACGCCGACAGCCATGCCTGGTATAGCATTCTTATCCATAACGGGACGGATTGCGGCGTCTACGAGAGATTTAATCCTGTTGGCATCATCGGCCGCATGGCTAAGCGTAGCCGAAACGCCCGTGATCAAGAGAGAGCCCGCCAAAGCTGTGGCAATTTTCCGTTTCATAATGCAAATTCCTTGTGCCGTGATCGCTACCAGGCAAATCTCTATTGGCACTGTAATCTGAAAACAAACGATGATATCTGGTATCTGACATAAGAAAAACTAGGTCAGATATGGTTCGTCCCTTTCTTCCCCTGAATGGTCTTCGGGCCTTTGAAGCCTCTGCAAGGCATCTGAGCTTCACACGAGCAGCAATCGAACTTTACGTGACGCAGGCTGCTGTCAGCCAGCAGGTGAAAAGCCTTGAAACGCGGCTTGGCGTACAGCTTTTTCAACGCCTTCCGCGTGGACTAAAAATCACTGCCGAGGGAGAAGCGCTCCTGCCCGTTGTAACGGGGTCGTTTGACCAGTTGGCCAATACACTTGAGCGCATAGAGGGCGGCCATGTGCGCGAGCTGCTTTTTCTTGGTGCTGTCGGAACATTTGCCGTGGGGTGGCTGCTGCCTCGACTGCCGGATTTCCAGCGGCAATTTCCCTTTGTCGATGTGCGGATATCAACCAATAATAATCGCGTCGACACCGCCGCAGAAGGGCTGGATTTTGCCATTAGATTTGGCGACGGCTCCTGGCATGGAACAGAGGCAATTCGCCTTTTTGAGGCGCCGCTATCGCCGCTTTGCATTCCGGAGCTGGCGGAGAAATTGCAGGAGCCGGGAGATATCGTCAATCAGCCCCTGCTACGAAGCTACCGCAAGGATGAATGGAGCCGATGGTTTGAGGCGGCTGGGGTGGCTGCCTCGCCGCAACTCAGCAAAGGGATCGTATTTGATTCCTCGCTCGCCATGATGGAGGCCGCGCTCCAAGGGATCGGCATTGCGTTGGCTCCCCCGTTAATGTTTTCGCGGCAACTTTCATCCGGCGCAATCAAGCAACCTTTCCAGACTTCGATTTCACTCGGAAGCTATTGGCTGACGCGGCTGCAATCGCGCCTCCCTACCCCGGCCATGGAAGCATTTTCAGGGTGGATTACGGCGCAGGTTTGAGGGCAGCGTCGGGCACTGAATGGCCGGAACTGCGCTAGTGCGGGCTGCTTGAACCATAACCTACTGAAACGGCCAAAAGCAGGGGCAAACCACCACCCGCCTTGGTCGCAAGTATTAGATATGGCGAAACATGTAGGTGGTCGCGTGTTTCGCCTTTCCGTCCGGATTCCACGCAAAGTCCGGGATTACACCTGCAACCTTAAAACCAGTGGAGGCATAAAGGGGTTCAGCAACATCGCCGGTTCGTGTGTCCAGCGTGACAAGCGTTTTTCCAAGCTCACGAGCCCTGCTCAAGGCATGGTTCATAAGAGTTCGGCCAATACCAAGCCGGCGAGCTTGCGGGTGGACGATCATCTTGGCAATCTCACATCGATGGGGCTGATTATCAGGCATGGCGGTGAGAAGTTGCACGGTGCCAAGAAGATTTCCCGCACGTTCTGCACCAAAGAGGATTCTTCGTCCGGCGACGACTTCGGGTTGGACATTTTTGGACCAGAACAGGCTCGCATCCTCGACGGACAGCGGAGCCATGAAGCTGACCGCTGCGCCTTGCCCCACGGTCAGGGCGAGAATTTGTGAGAGGTCTTCTAACCTTTCCTCGATCGCGCGAGCATCAAGTTCGATAATCTGGACTTCCATTCCGAGGCTCCTTAAGCCATAGCGATAATATAATGGGCGGGTTGATCGCCGGTCGCGAAAGACGATCCGCCGCGCAATTGATAGCGAAGACAATCGCCCTTGCTCAGTTCGTACCGAACGTCATCGACGATCAGCGTGAGCGGGCCAGCCAAGACCACAAGATGATGTTCATGCCCCGGAAATGCCGGGCTATCATAGACAATGTGCTGATTGGGCGCGATTTCGCACTCGATCATTTCCAGCTTCAGCCGCCCGCTTGGAGGCGAGAGGGTGCGGCGGGAGAACCCGTTTTCGCGGTCCAGCCAAATACTTTGATCAGCACGGCGCAGTAGCGGAACGTAATCCGGCTCGAGCGGCGTCAAGAGTTGTGATACTGGCAGCGCGAAGGCGGAAGCCAAGCGGCCAAGCGTCTCCGCCGTTGGACTGACCTCCCCCTTCTCGATCCTCGATAGAGTGGCCCGGCTGACACCGCTGCTCAACGCCAGATCCTGCAATGTCAGGCCGCGTTTCATCCGCAAACTGCGCAGGTGCTCAGCAAGAGCGTGATTTTGGTCGCGTATGATAATTCCCATATTTGAGATTTAATCTCATTTATGGACAAATGCAAATGCAAAAATGTTGTCTCGTCTGGAAGGACAAAGTCGCTCGGGCGAGTAATATCCATGCCCATAGATTTCTATTGGAACATTCCCGTGTTATGATCCTGGTCCTGGCGTCGTCCGCCGTGGGTTCTGCAGACGGAGACTTGTCTAATGAGCGAAGTGGACGTACTTTTTGCGACCCTGCGACAAGCGGCTGACCCGCAGACGGTCAAATGCATCGAGAACGTTGTCAGACACGGCTCGGATCGCGATCTCAATCGCATCAATGCACTCGCCTTCGCCGATACGCACCATCTTGATCAAGAGAAAACCATTGCAGCGCTTCTCCATGCAGCCCGCATAGGCGCGTTCGAGATGACCTGGAACGTGCTTTGCCCGGGATGCGGCGGCGTCCTTGACAGCGGCGCATCCCTCAAAGGGGTCGTCCACGAGACTTACCATTGTGCGCTCTGTGCGGCCGGATACGAACCCACCCTCGACGAGATGGTCGAGGTCACGTTTACGGTCAGCCCGAGAGTACGCAGGATTGCCGCCCACGATCCTGATCGGCTGCCTCCGCTCGAATATTACCGCCAGATATTCTTCAGCTCCGGGGTTGACCTACCGGAGGACCTCGAAGCGCGGTTCGCACGCATTCAGCTGGAGATGATCGAGCTTGCTCCGGGCGAAAAGGCTTTCGTCTCGCTGCAACTGCCGGCGCAATTCGTGATCATCTTCGATGCGGTGACGCACTCAGCGCAGTTCATCGACGTGAAGGGCGAGCCGACCGACGAACGTCAAACCCTGTCGATGGTCATCAGTCGGGCGCATGCGCTGAACGAAACGATTACCCTCCGTCCTGGCTTGCTGCGGCTCACACTCGAGAACCATACCGATCGCCGAGTGGTACCGAATGTCTGCATCGCAGGCGATGAGCTGCACGATCTTCTGGGCCGCAGGCGACCCTTTCTGACAGCCAAGCGTCTGCTGACAAACCAGAGTTTCCGCGACATATACCGGATCGACACCCTTGATGTCGACCAGCGTCTCAAGATCATCAGCTTGACGTTTCTCTTCACCGACCTGAGGGGTTCGACGGCCCTCTACGAACGCGTTGGAGATCTGGCCGCCTTCGATCTCGTGCGGGGGCATTTCCGGGTTCTTCACGAGATCGTCGCCACGGAGACCGGGGCGGTCGTCAAAACCATAGGAGATGCCGTAATGGCGACCTTTCCAAGCCCGGACCGCGCGGTGGCGGCTGCGCTCAGGATGCGAGAGGCGATGCTTCGGTTAAACACCGAACACGGCAGCGACGATCTACTCCTGAAGATCGGTATTCATGAGGGACCATGCCTCGCAGTCAACCTGAACGACCGGCAGGACTATTTCGGCCAGACCGTCAACATCGCTTCCCGTGTCCAGGGCCTTGCCGATCCCAATGTGATCATGACGACGGAAGCGATTGTCGGGGATGCCCAGGTTTTAGAGATCCTCCGTGAGAGCGGAATCACATCGGCCTCCAGAATGGCGGAGCTTCAGGGTATCGGCAGAGAGGTCAGAATTTTTGCCCTGTCGTGAGCTTCATCCGCTCTTCGGCATCAAATCAATTTGAGCCGTTTAATGGCGGAGAGGAAGGGATTCGAACCCTCGAGACCGTTTAACGGGTCTACTCCCTTAGCAGGGGAGCGCCTTCGACCACTCGGCCACCTCTCCGAGGACGCTGACTAAAGATGAAACCCATTGTTGGCAAGGGTTTTGTTCAAATGCTCCTCAAAAATCGAAATCCTGCGCTGCAACGGGTTTTGAACAGAGCAAATTTGTCTCGTCCCTCGACATCGCCCGATCAGATGAATAGCCTGCACTTCTGGATGGGGGATGGTATGAGATTTTCAGGCAAGATCGTGATGGTGCTGCTTCTGACGGGCATTTGCGCCTGCACCACAACTGGCGCAAGCAAAGGTCAGGTTACCGCCGACGCAAAGGCACTGGTCATAACATCCTACCAGTGCCAGGCATCGCTTGGACGTGAACCCCATTATTCAGCCATTGAAAGCAGCGAAACTGTACTCAAAGCCATTGGCAAGTCGTCTGAAGAGGCTGATCAAACCGTGCGCGGCTGGCTTAGAGATGTCATCGCATCACCAAAGCAGCCTAGCGATCTTGATTCGAAAACATGCAAGGACAAGTTGCTCACTCTCGCTGAAAAGGTCCGGATTGGCTATGAATCTCTAAATCGGTTGAAAAAACAGCCGTGATTTTTCGGCTAAAAAATCGGATGTTTTTTGTAATTTTACTGCGCGGCACAGGCGATTTTCGCAACTATGCGGAGTGTAAATGAAAGTCGCAAATCTTGAATTGAGAATCAGGAACCGGCGTCCTATCTCCAACATTATAGGGGCTACAGACCTCAATTGGAGAGTGCAGAATGACGACACCTACCGTTCCGCAGGACATCTACCTCCGTCACGAAAGAGAGTGGCAAATGCTGCGTCAGGCTATCGCCGAAAAGAAGCCTTCCGTTGAAGAAAAGCAGCCGATTGAAAATTTGGCTCCCCGGCGTAAGGTCCCATTGAAAGAGCAGCATCAGTAAAATCTGAATCTCATCAAAGTTTAAAAAGCCTCGCGCGGATATCCGTCAGCGGGGCTTTTTGTTGGGCGGGTTTGAGGAACCGGAAATACAGGGCTTATTGCAGAGCAAATAGTGCGTGGAGCAATATCGATGCAGCGGCTCAATTAGACCCCGGCCAGGACCGCATGGCAATATCGACAAGGCGATGGATTTCCTCACGCCCTATGCCACTGGCAGCCTGTACCGCAGTTCCCTGCGACACGGTGAGGATATAGCGAGCCAGATCTTCCGGATTGCTATCGGATGGCAGGTCGCCCTCGCGCTTGGCGCGTTCGAACCGCCTCGTCAACGCTTTCTGGCCAATCTGCCGCCGTTCAATAATTGTTTTTTGAACCGCCTCGGCGGCCTCGCTGCATCCCATGGCAGCATTTATTCCAAGGCAACCACTCGGATTGCAATCACAGGTCTGCGCATTGGCGAAGCCAAACAAGACGTCGCGCGCTACCGAGCGGGCATCAGGTTGCTCCAGCGCTTTCCAGAAGAAGGCCATGTAATTCTGCTCATAGCGCTCAAGCGCCATACGGAAAAGTTCTTCCTTATTGCCAAAGGTCCCATAAAGGCTGGGTTTGGTTATACCCATGCCGTCAGTCAGATCGGTGATCGACGTACCTTCATAACCTTTGCGCCAGAACAGTTCCAAGGCCGTCTGCAGAGCATCGTCCGCATCAAATTCCCTCGGGCGTCCCATGGACAATACTCCCTAAAAGAATTATACCGTTCGGTATAAAATTCCATTGACAGCTACTGTACCGCAGCCTTATATCGCTGTTCTATACCGATCGGTATGGAACGTCAATGAAGAATTCGGTCAACCGGATTCCCGTTCACCATCCTCCCAATGGTGAAAAATTCAAGCAGGATGACCACGATGTCAATCAGCACACTCAAAAGAAATCTCGCCATTGGCGGCCTCGTTCTGGCGCTTGGCGTGGCCGGCGGCACCCAGATATTCGACTTTAGCAAAAGCCATGCGGAAGGCGAGCAGGCGGCCCCTGCGCAGGCGACCCCCGTTTCCGTTGCGATAGTACAGCCCAAGCTTGTCAGCCAGTGGAACGAATTTTCAGGCCGTCTCGAAGCGGTTGATCAGGTCGATGTGCGCTCGCGCGTTGCTGGTGCTGTTCAATCCATTCACTTTAAGGAAGGCTCGGTAGTCCAACAAGGCGATCTGCTCGTCAAGATTGACCCGGCTCCCTATGAGGCAGAAGTTGCACGGGCAAAAGCGCAGGTAAGCGCGGCTGAATCGAGACTGGCCTTTGCCAAGAACGAGCTGGAACGCGGCAAACGCCTGATCGATTCCCGCACTGTTTCCCAGAGTGATTACGATCAGCGCCGGAATGTCGAAGCTGGCGCGCTCGCCGACCTTGAAGCTGCGCGGGCAGTGCTCAAGACAGCAACGCTCAATCTCGAATATACGGATATCCGCGCGCCGATCAGCGGCCGTGTTGGACGCATCGAGATTACGCAAGGCAATCTGATTGCCGCCGGACCGGCTGCGCCATTGCTGACGTCTCTGGTCTCGATCAGTCCTATCTATGCAAGCTTCGAAGCCGATGAAAACGTTGTGGCCAATGCCCTTGCCGATCTTCCTGAAGGGTTGAACAACCGCGATTTCGTCGACCGCATTCCTGTTCAGATGGATGTGCAGGGCAAAGCCGATGTTCAAGGCAAGCTCCAGCTCATCAATAACAGTGTCGAAACAAACAGTGGCACGGTCAAAGTGCGCGCCGTTTTCGACAATGCCAATGGTCGCCTCATGCCCGGTCAGTTCGCCAAGGTTCGCATGGGTCAGGCAAATGAACGCCAGGAATTGCTGGTGGATGAGAAAGCTGTCGGCACAGATCAGAACAAGAAGTTCGTGATGGTGGTCAACCCGCAAAATGTCGTTGAATATCGCGAGATTTCTTTGGGCGGCAAGGCTGACGGCCTTCGGATCGTGACATCCGGCCTGCAGGCGGAAGACAAGGTGGTCGTCAATGGACTGCAGCGCATACGGCCAGGTTCTCTTGTAGCACCTGAAATGGTGGCCATGGGCGCCAATGCATCCAACCAGTTGCAGGCGCAGGCCGAGCAGGCCAACGTCAAACAATAAGATCTGCGGCGCCGTGTGCTTAAATTGAGGCACGGCATGGCAGTATTTGAAATGCGTGTAGCACCGGCCAGAAACCGAAAACGGTTTTTGGCCTTACGCGCTCATCGGCAGGCGGAATCGCTATGAACATCTCCAATTTCTTTATTGATCGCCCGGTATTTGCGGGGGTCCTGTCCTTCATCATCTTCCTCGGCGGCCTTATCGCGCTGACGACGATGCCGGTTTCCGAATATCCGGACGTGGTTCCGCCATCGATCGTGGTGCGCGCGCAATATCCGGGCGCAAATCCGAAGGTCATCGCAGAAACAGTTGCAACGCCAATGGAAGAATCCATCAATGGCGTTGAAGGCATGCTCTATATGGGCAGCCAGGCAACATCTGACGGCCAGTTGACGCTGACAGTGACCTTCGCCCTTGGCACCGATCCGGACAAGGCACAGCAATTGGTCCAAAATCGCGTTTCACAGGCAGAGCCTCGTCTGCCGGAAGAAGTGCGGGCGCTTGGCATCACCACGGTAAAAAGCTCGCCGGACCTGATGCTGGTGGTCAATCTGATTTCGCCGAACGATCGCTACGACATCACCTATCTGCGCAATTACGCATTGATCAACATCAAGGATCGCCTAGCCCGTATTGACGGTGTTGGCGATGTGCAGCTGTTCGGATCAGGCGATTATTCAATGCGCATCTGGCTCGATCCGCAAAAGACCGCGGAACTCGGTCTTTCCGCGACTGATGTTCTGAGCGAGATCAGAGCTCAGAACGTGCAAGCGGCAGCGGGTACGATCGGTGCTTCTCCAAATGAGAACGACGTCAATCTGCAACTCTCAGTGAATGCACAGGGGCGTTTGGCCACTGAAGAAGAATTTGGCCAGATCATCGTCAAAACCGCGCCGAACGGCGCGATTACGCATTTGCGGGATATTGCGCGTATTGAACTGGGTTCAGCGCAATATTCCTTGCGTTCCCTGCTTGATAACAAATCGGCGGTGGCCGTCCCTGTATTCCAGGCTCCGGGCTCCAATGCGATCCAGATCGCCGATCAGGTTCGTGCTGCGATGGAAGAGGCCAAGCTGACCATGCCGGAAGGCGTGGACTACAAGATCGTTTACGATACGACGCAGTTCGTTCGCGCCTCCATTGAGGCCGTTGTCCATACGCTGCTTGAAGCCGTTCTGCTGGTCGTTCTCGTGGTCATTCTGTTTTTGCAGACATGGCGCGCTTCGATCATCCCGCTTATTGCGGTGCCTGTATCGATTGTCGGTACGTTCGCTGTCATGCATCTGTTTGGTTTTTCCATCAACGCACTGAGCCTGTTTGGTCTGGTTCTGGCTATTGGTATCGTCGTCGATGACGCCATCGTGGTGGTGGAAAACGTCGAGCGAAACATTGAAAATGGCCTCGCGCCGCGTGCCGCAACCATACAGGCCATGCGCGAAGTTTCCGGACCGATCATCGCGATTGCACTCGTGCTGGTTGCCGTGTTCGTTCCGCTGGCTTTTATCACCGGTTTGACAGGGCAGTTTTACCGCCAATTCGCGCTGACAATTGCCATTTCAACCGTCATTTCCGCGTTCAACTCGCTTACGCTCTCTCCTGCCCTTGCCGCCTTGCTGCTCAAAGGACATGACCAGCCGAAAGATGCTTTGACGCGGTTCATGGACAAAACGCTGGGTTGGCTGTTCCGTGGCTTCAACTCCGTGTTTACGCGTGGTGCAAACGGCTACAGCAAGGGCGTACGCGGCGTGATTTCGCGCAAGACTGTTATGATGGGCATTTATATCGTGCTCATTGGTGCAACAGCGCTGATGTTCCGCACTGTACCTGGCGGTTTCGTGCCGCCACAGGACAAGCAATATCTGGTTGGCTTCACGCAGCTGCCAGATGGCGCAACGCTTGACCGGACAGAATCTGTTGTCCGCCGTATCGGCGACATGGCTCTGTCAATCCCGGGTGTGGAAAGCACGATTGCCTTTCCGGGCCTATCCATCGCCGGGTTTACAAATAGCTCCAATGCCGGCGTGGTTTTCGTCTCGCTAAAACCATTTGAGGAGCGGAAAACACCTGAGCTGAGTGCTGGCGCCATCGCCATGCAGCTCAACCAGAAGCTGGCAGGAATTCAGGAATCGTTCAGTGCGGTGTTCCCGCCTCCCCCGGTTCAGGGTCTTGGTTCTATCGGCGGCTTCAAGCTGCAGATCGAAGATCGCAATGGTCTCGGCTATGAGGCGCTGGACGGTGCAACCAAGGGATTCCTTGCCAAGGCTGCAACTGCTCCTGAATTGACCGGGCTGTTCACCAGTTTTCAGATCAACGTGCCACAGCTTTACGCCGATGTTGACCGCGCCAAGGCGCGCCAGCTCAACGTATCCCTGCCGGAGATTTTCAATACGCTGCAAATCTATCTGGGTTCGGTTTACGTCAATGACTTCAACAAGTTCGGACGCACCTACTCCGTCCGCATGCAGGCGGAGTCGAATTTCCGGGCCAAAGCAGAGGATATTGGCGATCTGAAAGTTCGCTCCGGCTCAGGAGAAATGATCCCGCTTTCGGCGCTGATCAAGGTAACGTCAACAGCCGGACCAGACCGCGCCCAGCGCTATAATGGCTTCCTTGCTGCCGATGTAAACGGCAATGCTGCGCCGGGATTCTCTTCCGGTCAGGCTCGCGCCGCCGTGGAGAAGATCGCAGCAGAAACATTGCCCGCAGGTATTGGCTTTGAATGGACAGAACTGACCTATCAGGAAATTATTGCGGGTAATTCTGCCTATCTGATCTTCCCGCTATCGATCCTCCTGGTCTTCCTGGTTCTTGCCGCCCAGTATGAAAGCCTCTCCCTGCCGCTTTCGATCATCATGATCGTGCCGCTTGGACTGCTTGCCGCTCTTAGCGGTGTCTGGCTGACGGGTGGGGACAATAATGTCTTCACACAGATCGGGTTGATCGTGCTTGTGGGGCTATCGGCCAAGAACGCCATCCTGATCGTGGAATTTGCACGCGAACTGGAATTTGCCGGATCGACACCGTTCAAGGCGGTGATCGAGGCAAGCAGATTGCGTTTGCGCCCCATCCTGATGACCTCGCTGGCATTCATCATGGGTGTCGTCCCTCTGGTCACTTCCACAGGAGCGGGCGCGGAAATGCGCAGCGCGATGGGTGTCGCCGTGTTTGCCGGCATGATTGGCGTGACACTATTTGGCCTGTTCCTGACGCCGGTATTCTATGTGCTGGTTCGTGCGATGACGGGTAATCGCCCGCTCAAGAGCCATCACGCCAGCACCTTCGAAGGCGACTCCAGCCATGATTCGGGCGCAATTGCGCCTGCAGCAACCCCGGCTGAGTAACAAAATATACGGTGGCGCAGATAAATTTATTTGCCTGCGCCACTTCCTCTAAGCCTTTGGAATGACGGTCTTTATTCCACCCGAAGTTTTTATCGAGGCCACGAGACAGCTGTTGGAATTCGTTTTTGTGCGCTTTTAGGGGTGACAAAAGATTTCAGGATGTTACAGTCTTGTGACCATGCCGATGTTCGGCCCTAACGATCATGACTTCAGTATTTCGAGGCCATCAAATCGGGAGATGCACATGACAAGCGCTGCTAATGACAACCGCAAAATCAGTGACGGTTTTATTCCTCTGGTTACATTTCTGGTGGTTACTCAAGTAGCTGCCACCGTTCTTCTAGCTTTGCCAAATTGGTATTGAAACCTCAAACCACTGCATCGAGTTTTTCGCTTCTGCCAGTAATGGCAGGGGCGATTGTCATTTTGATGATTATTGGCCTGCTATTTGTGTAGAGCCCTTACCGCGATTGCGGTTCCAGTCTGACACGACCTCTGATTGCTATTCGTTTCCCTAACACAATGATATAAATCTACTGCAAGAATGACTGCCATTTGCAGTGGAGGATATTATGAGATTGTTGATTGGATCGGCACTGCTCGCCGCATTTGTGATAACCGGTTGTACCACGATGACACCTGAAGAGCGCCGTGCAATCGATAGCCAAACCTGTTCATCGTATGGATTCAAGCGCGGCGGTGATGGCTTTGCCTCCTGCCTGCTCAATCTGGAACTGGATCGTCGCGCTGCATCACGCGCTCAGTTTGACGAGATGCGTTTCAATAATCCGCCTATCATCTTCTATGGCAATAGATATCATCGTAGGTGGCGATAAAAAGCGCCGCCGGAATTAACCGGCGACGCTTCTCTCTCCCACTAAAATCGAGCCTTAACGCACCCAGACAACCCGGCGCGTTTCTCTTTCGACCAATGCCGGACGGTCATCCACATAGATATAAGAGTAACGAGGCTGATCCGGCACTTCAACGAGCGGAACGTCAGCAGGGACAACCACACCTGTTGTCAGCTCACCTTCGATGACAACCGGATCACTTGGATGTTTTTCGACATAGGTGATTACCTCGTCCGGAAATGCGCTACCAGCGCTTGGTCCGCCTGCATCAGACAAATATACGACACGGCGGTCGTTCATCGACACGATGACGGGGCGACCTTCCACATAAATATAGCCATAGCCCGGACTTTCAGGAATTTCCCTGACTACAACATCTTCCGGCACAACATAGCCTTGTGACAGTTCATCATCGATCACGACAGGATCGGACGGGTTGGCAATCACATAGTCCCGTGCACTTTGTGGAACTTCAACAACCACTGTGTCCTGCGCAAATGTGAGACCGGAAGTGGCAAACAACGCCGCTGCGGTCAATACAAGAATCTTTTTCATTTCGTGGCCTCTCTGTTATCTTCATTGTCCCACTGGCTGCAAAACCTTGAAGAGACAGATTTGGTTCCAAATTTGCGGCACACGTCGTGCGACAGGCTGAAACATAAGCATGCCAAACAGATGTCGGCACAACGAAAAAATTAGCGGATTTCCTGGGATTTCAGGTTAAGTTTTGCTGGTTTAGCTCAGGAAAACTGCTATCGCTTTGCTTATGAACCCGAAGCTCGTTCCCCTCATAGATTCACTGCCCTCAACAGTGCCCTTTGTTGGGCCGGAAGCGCTTGAGCGCAAACGCAACGGCCTGTTTCGCGCTCGTCTCGGGGCGAATGAAAATGGCTTTGGCCCTGCCCCATCCGTCATCGCTGCCATACAGAAACATGCCGCCGAGTCCTGGAAATATGCTGATCCGGAAAACTTCGACCTGAAGCATGCATTGGCAAGTCATCTGCATGTTGCCCCCTCCAATATTGTCGTGGGCGAAGGCGTTGATACTTTGCTCGGGCTGGCTGTTCGTCAATATGTCAGCGAGGGTACCCCCGTGGTAACGTCGCTGGGTGCCTATCCTACGTTCAATTTCCATGTGGCTGGATTTGGCGGGCGCTTGATAACTGTTCCCTATCGCGACGATAGAGAAGATTTGAGCGCGCTTCTCGATGCAGTAAAGCGCGAGAATGCGCCGCTCGTCTATTTTTCCAATCCCGACAATCCCATGGGGACCTGGTGGGACGCAGACGACGTTGAACGTTTCATAGATGCACTCCCGCCAACGACAATGCTTATCCTCGACGAAGCCTATGGTGAGACTGCTCCTGCCAGCTCCAAACCCGCAATTGATATATCGCGGAGCAATGTTTTGCGGATGCGCACCTTTTCCAAGGCCTATGGTCTTGCTGGTATGCGCTGCGGCTATGCTATCGGCGCGCAACAGCAAATCACTGCTTTTGACAAAATCCGCAATCATTTCGGCATGAACAAGCTGACTCAGATTGCAGCGCTTGCAGCGCTCAAAGATCAGGATTATCTGCGACAGGTCGTGGGCAAGATCATAGCGGCAAGAGACCGGATAAGCGCAATAGCCGAAGCGAACGGATTGAAGGCCATCCCGTCAGCCACCAATTTCGTTACCATTGATTGCGGAAAAGATGGGGCTTACGCACTTTCCGTATTGAACAGACTGATCGAACGGGATGTCTTCGTGCGCAAACCAATGGCACCGGGGCTTGACCGTTGCATCAGGGTCAGCGTCGGTCTTGATGCTGAACTCGATATATTCGAGCAGCAATTGCCGCTGGCATTGCAGGCCGCAAGCTAGACAGGGAGAAGAGCGTGGAAATAAATCGGGGTTTTGTGGGTTTGGGCGGCCTGTTCGGCGCGGCGGGCATTGCAGCCTATGCAGCGGCGGCCCACAGCACCAGCGGCCATATGGCAACTATTGCGCCGATCCTTTTGATCCATGCACCGGCATTTCTGTCGCTCTCTTTGCTCGGAAAGCTCAGCCGCGCTTCTTATTTAGGTGGACTAATCCTGATTTTGGGGCTGCTTTTCTTCATCGGCGATCTGGTTTCCCGGGATTTGAACGGAGACAGGCTGTTTGCCTTTGCCGCACCGCTTGGAGGCTCGCTGCTTATCCTTGGCTGGATCGTGGTGGCCGCAACAGTCTTCAAGGCGCTGGATTTCAAGTCACCGCGCTAACGCTCAAACACGCAACGCCAGCCCTATCCGCGAATACGTTACGATCTACGTCAAAAAATCGCAGCAATAATGGCTGGCCAGTTGTTGATAATCGCGATCGAGCCAACTGCTATAGCAAGCATACTGGCAAGTTTACCAGTGGTAGGGAGGCTTTCAACACGCCCGCGTAATTCTCCCCACTCCTGGGCAGATGGCAGACTATCGACTTTTGCTGAAAGCTTACCAAAGGCTATTGCCGAGGGCAGCGCATCAACTTTGGCTTTTAGATATGCCATGTCAATTCTGAAACTGGTAAAATCGCCTTTCAGACCACCAACATCATCTTTGAGCCCTGAAAAATCGTTTTTCAGACCAGTTACATCACTTTTCAGACCGGTTACATCACTTTTAAGGCTGGAAACATCACTTTTAAGGCCGGTTACATCGCTTTTCAGGCCGGAAACATCGCTTTTCAGTCCAGCCACGTCGCTCTTTAAAACGATAACATCGCCCCTCAAATCTGAAACATCCCGGATGACGGTGTCGAGCTTGCGATCCGTCTTCTCAAATGATTTTTCCAGAAATGCGACACGTGTTTCCATGCCATGGAATGTGCCACCGCCATCGCCGGACTTCAAGCGACCTAAACGTGCAGCAGATTGAGTCATGGCTTGGCGCTTTTTAATCTGTCATTGCACTGCTTGTAGTAACCACCACCCTTTTCAATCCAGCTTGTTCCGCCGAGCGTATTGGCGGCTTTGTTTGCGCGGTATTGCTCCAGGCATGTATGCATTCGCGCCTTTGCCGGCTTTTCACTGGCAAATTTGGCGGATATGGCGGGCGGGAAATTCATCTCGCCAGACACTGCTTCGGTTTTCTTTTCAGCTTTTGCTGGCTTTTCTTCCGCAACCTTCTTTGAATTTTTGTCCGTCGTTGCGGCGGCATCTTCATTCGAAGATTTCAAGCACTGGGCCTTGCGGAATTCGCTCCACGATACGCCCTCCGCCTCGCCAGCGCTTTGCGCCGCCTTATACTTGACGCTGCATTCTTTCATTGTGATCGCACTTGCAGGCGAAGCGAGAACAAGGGAGGCAAGTGCCGTGGCCGAAATGGCTAGGACACCACGAGAAAGGCGCGCATTTATCATTAAAAATCAACTCTCTGGAAATGAGGTTTCGTTCGCAATGAGTCCAATCCTATATGCATCAATGCGCCTTCTCCAATTGGACGAAGGTCTAATATGACCCTTGAATTAATTGAACGTTCGTTTTATTAATTCACCATGGCACGCACGACCGGATCAGATGGAGAGAAAACCCGCAGCGCTATTGATGCCGCAGCCAAACGCCTGATAGCGCGTATTGGCTATGAGGCCATGTCGATGCGCCAGCTGGCGGAAGAAGTGGGCGTTCAACCTGCCGCCTTCTACCGTTATTATCCCAACAAGCAGGAATTGCTCTTTTCAGTGATGCGGGATCATATGGAGCGGCTGCTGGGCGCATGGCAGCAGGAAAACGGAAAGGCGCAAGGAGTGCGCGAGCGTTTTGCCGCCTTTATCCGCTTCCACATTCAATATCATGTGGAGCGCCGCGACGATGTTCACATCGCCAATATGGAACTGCGCAGCCTTTCCCCCGATAATCTTGCAATGATTGTCAAGCTCCGCTCCACCTATGAAGGCAGTCTGCGTGATATTCTGGATGAAGGGATTGAGGCAGGCGCGTTTGACATTGCCGATATAGCGCTGACAACCCGGGCAATCATTGCCATGACCACGGGTGTCAATGTGTGGTTTCGGGCCGATGACCGGCTGACGGCCAGCGAAGTTGCCGAAAATTATGTCGAATTGGGATTGCGCCTTGTTGGTGCCAAGAAGATCGAAACAATCGCAAAGGGAGGACGTGATGTACCAGTCGGGCCTAAAATTCGGAGTTTCTGACGAGATCGAAGCATTGCGCGAGACTGTGCAGCGGTTTGCGCAAGCAAAGGTCGCGCCTTTGGCGGAAGAAACGGATAAGAGCAACCAGTTTCCAATGCATCTTTGGCAGGAGATGGGTGCGCTTGGTCTGCTTGGGATGACGGCTGACCCGGATTTCGGTGGCTCGGGTCTTGGCTATCTGGCCCATGCCATTGCCATGGAAGAAATTTCCCGCGCATCAGCTTCAATTGGCCTGTCCTATGGTGCTCATTCCAACCTTTGCGTCAATCAGATCAATCGTTGGGGCACCGCTGAGCAGAAAGAGCGATATCTGCCAAAGCTATGCTCCGGCGAGCATGTGGGCGCGCTGGCTATGTCCGAACCCGGTGCTGGCTCAGATGTGGTGTCCATGAAGCTGCGTGCTGACAAGAAGAATGACCGCTATGTGCTGAACGGCAATAAAATGTGGATCACCAATGGCCCTGACGCAAATACGCTTGTCGTCTATGCCAAGACTGATCTTTCCGCTGGCGCTCACGCGGCATGACCGCATTCCTCATCGAAAAGGGCTTCAAAGGATTTTCGACTGCGCAAAAGCTCGACAAGCTGGGGATGCGCGGCTCCAATACCTGCGAACTGGTGTTTGAGGATTGCGAAGTGCCGTTTGAAAACGTGCTCGGCGAAGAGGGCAAGGGCGTGAAAATCCTGATGTCCGGCCTTGATTACGAGCGCGTTGTTCTGGCTGGTGGCCCAATCGGCATTATGGCTGCCTGTCTCGATGTGGTTGTTCCCTATGTGCATGAACGCAAGCAATTCGGCCAGCCAATTGGCGAATTCCAATTGATGCAGGGTAAGCTTGCCGACATGTACACGACAATGAACGCATCACGCGCCTATGTTTATGCGGTGGCTTCGGCTTGCGACCGCGGCGAAACCACACGCAAGGACGCTGCCGGGTGCATCCTCTATGCAGCCGAAAAAGCAACATGGTGTGCGCTTGAGGCTATCCAGGCGCTTGGCGGCAATGGATATATCAATGATTACCCGACCGGACGTCTGCTGCGCGATGCCAAACTCTACGAGATCGGCGCAGGCACCAGCGAAATCAGGCGCATGCTAATCGGGCGGGAAATGTTTGCCGAAAGTGCTTAATCAATTTCGGCAATCATCATTGATCAATCAAGTATTGATATGAGGACCGGCAGAAAGAGATGATCTTATCTCAGCCATATCAATTGAACCATTCCGGACACCGTCTGGAATATGCACCGTTCAGCGTTTATTTTGCTGGGCGGAAGACTATATTTTTTCGCTTTTTATTACCTATTTTCAGATCGGAATTTTTCATGAAAATCTTACTTAACCGAAGAAAATTACTGGCATTTGTTCCAGCATTCGCCTTCCTCTCATCATCAGGCGCGACTTTTGCCAAATCGCGAAAATTCTCCAGCATGGAAGAACTCCGCCTCTATGTGATCGAGATATTGAAGAAAATGCCGGGCATGACCGATATCACTGCCGATAAAACAATGGCTGCGCTTATTACCGGCAAATATAAGGACAAGGAATTCGGCTTTGATCTTGGCAATCTTTATGGGCGGATACAGGCGCAGGGCGACCCGGATGTGTTGGAGGCCATAAGACAGCGCGTGCAGATCTTAGATTCCGGCAAATCGACGCCGAATGATATCAACGACCTTGTGATTGTTCTTCGCTCACAGGAATATGTAGAAGAAACTGCAAAGCTGGGCGTTAAGATAAAGCAAGAGCAAATCGCCGGTAAGCTTCATGCCGTCTATATGGTCGATCTTCCCGAAGCGATGTCTCCTCTTTCCGTTCAGGATTTACCCGATTATTCCTTGGAGGAATTGCGCGATATTTCGCTTGAGAATGTAACGCAAAAACTATCAGCAATTCAGAAAGACAATGTTGCAGGTGTGGTAGACCGCTTTCAGGTGGACAATAATACTTTTCTTTCCACCTCGCTTGTACTGCTCGATAGTTTTTGGGATTCTCTCGACAATAAATATCCCGAGGGCGCGATCTTTGTTGTACCGCGCATGGACGAATTATTTGTCATTGACGCAGCAATTCCGGGCGCCGCCAACATAGCCCGTGACGTTATCAGGATTACCTTCAAGGAAGGTTTCAGCCTGCTGTCTGACGAAGTCTACATACGTCGCAATAACAGAATTCAGATTTTTAGGCCGTTGAAATAGCACCCTAAAGGAAACGCATGAGCATTCTGACCTCGCAAATCTCTACCGACACCGAAACCTTCAAGGCCAATGTGCTGCGGATGCAGGCTCTGGTCGACGATATTCGCGCCAAAGCGGAAGTGGTCAGCAAAGGCGGCACCGATGAGGCGCGCGCGCGGCATAGTTCGCGCGGCAAGCTTTTGCCGCGTGAACGACTTGCGCAGCTTCTGGACAGCGGCTCACCATTTCTGGAGATCGGTCAGTTTGCAGCGTGGGATATGTATGGCGACAACATCTCCTCGGCTGGCATGATTGCCGGGATCGGGCGTGTCTCCGGCAAGGAAGTCATGATCGTCATTAATGATGCGACGGTCAAAGGCGGCACCTATTATCCTCTCACAGTAAAGAAGCATTTGCGGGCGCAGGAAATCGCCATGCAGAATAATCTGCCATGCCTCTATCTGGTCGATAGTGGCGGCGCCAATCTGCCCAATCAGGATGAGGTGTTTCCTGACCGCGAGCATTTCGGTCGCATCTTCTACAATCAGGCCAATATGTCGGCGGCAGGCATTCCGCAGATCGCTGTGGTGATGGGCTCGTGCACGGCGGGCGGCGCCTATGTGCCGGCCATGTCGGAAGAAACGATCATGGTGAAGGGACAGGCGACGATTTTTCTGGCCGGTCCTCCCCTCGTCAAAGCAGCCACAGGGGAAGAAGTTTCAGCAGAAGACCTAGGCGGAGCGGAAGTCCATACGCGCGACTCCGGCGTGGCCGATCACTATGCGATGGATGACGCGCATGCGCTTGCCATTGCCCGCCGCATTGTCGGAAACCTGAATCGAAAGAAAGAGATAGGGCTCGACCTTCGCAAAGTGATTCCGCCGCTTTATGATCCGCATGAGCTTTACGGCATTGTGCCGACAGATCTCCGCCAGCCTTACGATGCGCGTGAACTTATCGCGCGGCTTGTCGATGGCTCGGAGTTTGACGAGTTCAAGCAAAATTACGGGACATCGCTGATTACCGGCTTTGCCCATCTTTACGGCATGCCGGTCGGGATCATCGCCAATAATGGCGTTTTGTTTTCGGAGAGCGCACTCAAGGGCACGCATTTCATCGAGCTGTGCACACAGCGCGGCATCCCGTTGGTTTTCCTGCAAAACATTACCGGTTTCATGGTCGGGCGCTCTTATGAGGCACGCGGTATCGCCAAGGATGGCGCAAAACTTGTGACCGCCGTTGCAACAGCCCGGGTGCCGAAAGTAACGATGATCGTTGGCGGCTCCTTTGGCGCTGGCAATTACGGCATGTGTGGGCGCGCCTTCTCGCCGCGCTTCCTGTGGATGTGGCCGAACGCACGCATTTCCGTTATGGGAGGCGAACAGGCGGCAACGGTTCTGGCACTGGTCAAGCGCGAGGGAATTGAGCGCAAGCGGGCTGAATGGTCCGCCGCAGAAGAGGCAGCCTTCCGTGCGCCTATCCTTGAAAAATATGAGCGCGAAGGCCACCCGCTCTATTCCTCGGCACGGCTGTGGGATGACGGCATCATCGATCCGGCAAAGAGCCGCGAAGTGCTGGCGCTATCCCTATCCGCCGCACTGAACGCACCAGTGGAAGAAACGCGCTTTGGCATGTTCCGGATGTAATGGGATGGCAACTCCAATGCTCATAATAAATCCCACATTAGCAATCCGGTCCAGCGTGGTTCGACAAGCTCACCATGAGGGAAAACTGAGGATTGCAAAGCCCCAGATACTCCAGCGTGCAGGCAAAGCGGCAACCTCCCTCATGGTGAGCTTGTCGAACCACGCACAAGGCGCATGCCGAACAAGCGAGATACAATGCCCATGACAAAGATGTTCTCAAGAATTCTCATTGCCAATCGTGGTGAAATCGCCTGCCGAGTCATTCGCACGGCGCAGCGCATGGGGATCGGCACTGTTGCCGTTTATTCCGATGCGGATGCGCAGTCCCCGCATGTCGCCATGGCGGACGAGGCGGTCAATATCGGACCCGCTCCGGTCACCGACAGCTATCTGCGGGCGGACCACATTATTGAAGCGGCGCTTGCCACGGGAGCCGAGGCCATCCATCCCGGTTATGGGTTTCTTTCGGAAAATCCCGGATTTGTCGATGCAGTGGTGAAAGCAGGACTGGTTTTCATCGGCCCAAGCGCCGATTCCATTCGTGCCATGGGGTTAAAGGATGCCGCCAAGCGCCTGATGGAAAAGGCCGGGGTGCCCGTTGTTCCAGGCTATCACGGCGAAGCGCAGGAACTGGTGGTTCTGGCCTCCAAAGCGCGGGAAATCGGCTATCCAGTGCTGATCAAGGCCCGCGCTGGCGGCGGCGGCAAAGGCATGCGCAAGGTCGACAATCCCGACGATTTTGCCGAGGCGCTGGGTAGTGCGCGGCGTGAGGCAAAAAGCGCTTTCGGCGATGACCGTGTGCTGGTTGAAAAATATGTTGCCAAGCCGCGCCATATTGAAGTTCAGGTTTTCGGCGATAATCACGGCAATGCCGTGCATCTTTATGAGCGTGATTGCTCGCTACAGCGCCGCCACCAAAAGGTGATTGAAGAGGCCCCTGCTCCGGGCATTACCGCCGAAATGCGCGCGGCAATGACCAGCGCTGCGGTGAAGGCTGCTTTGGCGATCAATTATTCCGGCGCGGGCACAATCGAATTCATCGTCGATGCCAGTGAAGGTCTAAAAGCCGACCGTTTCTGGTTCATGGAAATGAACACCCGCCTTCAGGTTGAGCATCCCGTTACGGAAATGATTACCGGACTTGATCTGGTCGAATGGCAATTGCGGGTGGCAGCAGGAGAAAAACTCCCGCTGACGCAAAAGCAAATCCCGCTAAATGGTCATGCCGTTGAGGCGCGGCTTTATGCGGAAGACCCTGCCCGCAGCTTTCTTCCGGCAATCGGCACGCTGCACCATCTGGCATTCCCCGACAACGTGACCAATGGTGATATTCGCATCGAGACTGGCGTGCGCGCAGGCGATACGATCTCGCCGTTTTATGACCCGATGATTGCAAAGGTTGTTGTCCACGCAGCCGACCGGACAGCAGCATTGGCAGCCATGGAAAGCGCGCTGGTGCAAACCCAGATTGCAGGCACAACCACCAACCTCGCCTTTCTCGCAGCCCTGATCCGTCATGAAGGTTTCGGCAGCGGTGATGTGGACACCGGCCTTATTGATCGCGATCTTGCCAGCCTCGTGGCGCCATCAGCCACAGCTGCCGGTGCAAAAGAACTGGCAATCATTGCGGCAAGCGGATTACTGGAACAGCCAGCCTCGGATGACCCATGGGCGACCCTGCGCGGCTACAGCCATCTCAGTTCCCCCGCCTATCCCGTAACACTCATTGAGGAAGAAAAGCCCGTGCGTTATGGCGTGGCTATACTCAACAATGAGCGCTTCGTGCTTTCCGGGCCAGCAGGAAAAATTGAAGTGAAGGTTCGGCGCGAGGCAGGTGGCTGGCATGTGACCGGCAAAGGCATCAATCTGCGCGCCAAGACAGCGGCTATACCCAATGGCATCGCCGTGCTTTCCAAAGGGGCGGTTTCAAGCTTTGCCGTCACGGACCCGTTCCTCCTTGCGGAAGCAGCGGGCAATGCTGCAGACCGTCTCAGTGCCCCTATGCCCGGCCTGGTAAAGTCAGTGCGCGTTTCAGCAGGCGATATGGTCAAAAAGGGTCAAATATTGCTGGTGCTCGAAGCGATGAAGATGGAACACACTATCACCGCGCCGCATGACGGCAAAATTGCCGAAATCGTAACGGAAAGCTCGCAAGTCAAAGAAAAATCATCGCTGGTGCGATTTGAGACGAATGAATAGCCGCCTCGGGAGGCAGCGCCGGAGTCGAACCTATCCGGACTGTTTTGGCAGGTTGGCAATAGCGGTTTCTACAGCCGCAATGTTGAGCTCAAGTGTGGCAATCTTCTGCAAAGTATTGTTGTCAGGAAAAGATTTTGATTTGGCACACATCGTTATGAGTTGTGTTTGAGCGTCAATTAAACTTGATAACAACCTCTCCAAATCGTCCAGCATATGTTTTCCGTCTTCATTATCAATCGCGCACACGCGCAGGTTGTAGCACTTCACCGCATCTTCAATACGCGAAAAGCTTGAAAATTGTCAAAGCACTATGTCGGAAATATACCATTTATTTTACCAGTCGAACAAAATATTCGACCGAACCAAGCGCCTGCTAATTAATTTTGATTATTTTCCACAAAAATCGCCAATAAACGGCATTTGATTAAAGTTTTATACTTTTATTGCTTTATCAAACGAAGTTAGTGAGTGGTCATCCATTCGCGCGCTTCGCGAAGAGCAACAGCGATATCAGCCTTTGGCATTTTTGCCCCGATCTCAGCGCGCAGCTTGGCGGCACGATCACAACCTTTGATTGCAGCGATATTGAACCACTTATGGGCAGCCACAAGATCGACGGAGCAGTCGCGACCGGTCGCATACATGATGCCCATCTCAAAAAGAATATCTGTCTGAGCCGCACCAGCAATGTGGCCATTTTCCAGATTTTGAAGATCAAAGCGTGCCATTTTACCAAACCCCTGTTGAACCTATTTCGTATGCGTCAAACGAAAGCCCTGTCAGACTTCTGAGAACCGCCTGTTTGTTTTTGGCGTGCTCTTTTGATGCTTCCGATAATGAAGGAGAGGCTTGAAATTGCTGTTAAAGGGCATGATTAACCGGGATCAAACAAAACAAAAACAATTGGTAAACTTCGGAATTCGTTAAATATAATGCTCCAGGCAATACGGGCGTTTGTCAAAAATTCGCCTAAAATGCGCCAGAGCGATTTCAAGCCTTTGCTAACCACATATCCGATTGGAATATTGAGTTCCGATTTTCGGGGCCCGCCGAAGCCCAAGTCAAACCTTCTTATAAAAGCCATTGCCCCGGAGAAAATTGCCGTTTGGGCACACTTCCCTTCCTTCGCATTTTAAATTACCTTTACGTGCGCGTAAGCACTATTGCGAACAGGCGGAGAGCTGGTTCGCTTCACCGGGAGGATATTATGAAGTTCAAAATTTTACTGGCCTGCGCCAGCTTTGCCCTTATGACTGGATCAGCAATGGCTGAAGAGCCTATCGTTGGTTCCTGGAAGCGCCCTAACGGCACAATTATCCAGTATTCATCCTGCGGCGGGGACAAATATTGCGGTACGGTGATGACCGGCGAATATAAGGGCAAGTCCATCGGCTCCATGGCAGGCAAGGATGGCTCTTATAAAGGCACCGTCAACAAGCTTGATGAGGGCAAGACTTATAATGGCAAGGCCAGCGCCAAAGGCGACACGCTTTCGCTGTCCGGATGCGTGATGGGTGGTCTCATCTGCAAAAGCGAGAGCTTGACGCGTCAGTAATCTGTGGGCCGGGATTGAAAAGGGGCAGGCAAGGTAAAGAACCTGCCTGCCCATTCTTTTAAACCCAGTTCATTGAGAGCAAGGTCCCCGCATTATTCCTTTATGGGTGCGTAAGCTCCATCATGCCAAATATTAATATCGTATTTGGCATCCTTGATATCGCCCTTTTCATCAAAAACGACAGGGCCAATGACGGTATTCACGGGCGTGCCGTCCTTGAGAATTTCCGCGACCTTTGCCGGATCATCGCCGCCTGCACGCTCAATTCCTTGTGCGAAAGTTTCAATAACGGCGTAGGAAAACAGCGTAAAGCCATCAGGTACAAAACCGCCAGCCTTGATCTTTTCCACTGCTGCTTTGGCTTCAGGCCGAACTTGCGGATTGGCTGGGAAGGTGAAGATAACCCCTTCAGCTGCAGGACCGGAAACGGCCCAGAAGTCTGGAGATGCGATGGAGTCGCCCATCATCAGCTGAAATTTGAAGTTCTGGTCTGCCGCTTGCCGCAGGATGAGCCCTGCTTCCTGATGATAGCCACCGAAATAAACGAAATCGGCCTTCAAATCCTTCAGCTTGGTAATAAGCGCAGAATAATCCTTTTCACCGGCATTGATGCCGTCATAAAGAATTTCCTTCAGCCCCGCTTCATTCATCTTGCCCTTGACGGCATCTGCAAGTCCCTTGCCATAGGCGCCCTTGTCGTGAAGAACCACGACGTTTTTGCCCTTGTACTTCTCGGCAATCCAAGGTCCGACAAATTCGCCCTGCGCATCATCGCGCGTGTAGAGGCGCATGATCGTCGGCCAGCCATTCTTTGCAGCGGCGTCGGTCAATTCCGGATTTGACGAAGCGGGCGTCATCATCAATACGCCAGCTTCAGCATAGACCGAAGAAGCCGGAATGCTCGAACCCGAGCAAGCATGACCATCGACGAACTTGATACCGGCAGCGACAATGCGGTTGGCGATGGAAACGGCCTGCTTTGGATCGCAAACGTCATCCTCCATGACGAGCTTGATCTTGCGGCCCATAATGCCGCCCTTTTCATTGATCGCGTCGGCAGCGGCCTGAGCACCCTGTTTGAACTGATCGCCAATATTGGCAAGTTGGCCGGTCATCGGGCCGGCCACCGCAATCTCGATATCTTCGGCCATAGCCGATGAGGCGCCGAAAGCAGCGGTAATCAGACCCGCATAGAAAATTTTCTTGAAAGGCATGGTTCCCCCTTTTTCTAAAGAAAAGCGGTTGGAGCCTACATGCAATTAGAATGTGCGCCAGCAAAATTTACAGATCATGGTTGAAATGAACCGATGCAGGGCTGGCTGCCGTTCCGATATCGATCGATCAGCGTCTATAAAGCAACCGCTTTATAAGCATTTGCGCATCAAACGCTTTCATCCAGCATCTGAAATGCCAAATTCATTAAAGTGGCAGTCTTAGACTAAGGTATAATTGCGCGCGAAATCCAAGTGAAGTATAGATTGGCTACATTTTAAATGTTGCTGTTTTAGTATCAATTATAAAGATTGTTTTATTCTGCGATCGATATCTACGAGGCCATAATTTTTACGCGCATCCTCCCAGCGCGTAATTGTTAAAAGTTTCAGGGTGGCTGTGCAGCGATATTTCAAACATCGCTAGCGCTGATGGCTTCATCCGGATGTATTTTATTCGGTTGACCGAAGCAGAACCAAGGGTCTGAGCCAGTATTGCTGGTTACGGGCAAAAATTATAGGAATGCCAAGCAGTCATGGATACCCTCCATGACTGCTTTTTATTGCCTGGCATTATTGGCCGCGGACTTATTGGCTGCCCGGCCGTATTGGCTCGGCTACTGCTGCCAGCTTAGCGCAGCCTTACGAGTTGATCTCGGACTTACCTGCCAACCAGATTATGGCTAATGCTACCAGTCTGGCACAGCTATCAGCTTTGCCGCAGACTTATCGGCCCGGCTATAGCCTTATCAGCTCTGCTACGGCCACCCGCTTGGCGTACCCCACCGTCTGACTGCGGGCTCGTTGCATCGGCTTTACGGTCGGCGCAGAATTAATAGGTTCTCTGCCCAAGAGAACCTATTTTGTGCCTCCTTGGCCACGGCAAGCTACTGCTACTTTTTGCTATCGTCAGCGATTAGCGGGCTGTTTGACCGAACAGAATCTTTTGAGCTTCCTTATCGTCCGCGAGATTACGGCGCTCTTCCTTACCAACGGCTACGCCACGCTCGACCGCCGGACGCGCGCGGATCGCTTCAAACCAGCGCTTCAGATTAGGGAAATCATTGAGATCCTGGCCCTGGTTGGCGTGAGAAATCGTCCAGCCATAGGAGGCGATATCAGCAATGGAGTATTCGTCTGCAAGAAAATCCCTGCCTTCAAGGCGGCGATTCATCACTCCATAAAGTCGATTGACCTCGTTCGTGTAGCGATTAATGCCATACTCGATCTTTTCGGGCGCATAATTACGGAAATGATGTGCCTGACCTGCCATGGGACCGAGTCCGCCTACCTGCCAGAATAACCACTCTTCAACAGCGACCCGCTTACGTTCGTCCTGCGGATAAAGCTTGCCAAACTTCCGGCCAAGATATTGCAGGATCGCTCCAGATTCAAAAATGGAGATCGGCTGACCGTCAGGCCCTTCCGGATCGATAATAGCGGGCATGCGATTATTGGGAGCGATTTTCAGAAATGACGGCTCGAACTGATCGCCCTTGCCGATATTCACCAGCTTCACGTCGTAAGGAACACCGAGCTCTTCAAGCATGATGGAAATTTTCCATCCATTGGGTGTGGGCCAGTAGTAAAGCTCGATCGGCTTGGTTTGGCTTGTCATATCCGTCTCCATGAGTGGGTCGATTGGATTTTAAACATAGGCAGCCATTGTCCTTTCACAAGGGGCTCGCACAGCGCTTGTTGAACAGTTGATGAACAACAAGATCAGCACCAGTTCAGCTAATCCGGAGCAAAGTCGTTCTCAGACATTACTAGCCAAGCCGCTTTCGGGGAAACGACCATGTTAAATACAACTGCCAATTACTCGCTGCTGTTTTTAAGGGCATTGATATTTTCAGCCATTCTTGTCGGTCCTGTCATTGCTTTTGCCGCAAGCTATGAAAGCCGGTCGCCCTCAAATGGTGGGATAGGTTTGGTTTTGCTGGTCAGCCTGCAAAGAGTTTAAGCTGACCGCTTTTCAAATGTCGCACTGAATCACTATATTGGGTGATGGACAAACGAATCGGAACCAGGAAAACAGCCTCCATCAGCATGCCAGCCCATGTTGAGGCAGAGGAATTTACAGATGCCAAGGCCGCCGTTCAGGCACTCAGCGCGCTTTACGAACGCAATACCCAATTTTTGCGGGATGCTTTCGACAGTGTAGCAAGAGGTGAAGCGGGAGATGCAACGCATTTTCGTGCTTTTTATCCTGAGGTGAGCCTCTCAACATCAAGCTATGCGCAGATCGACTCGCGGCTTGCCTTTGGCCATGTGTCGGCACCTGGGCAATATTCAGCGACGATAACCCGGCCGGATCTTTTCGATAATTATCTCGAAGAACAGATCCGCCTGCTTATCCGCAACCATGGCCGTCCCGTTACCGTGCAGGAATCAACAACACCGATTCCTATTCACTTCGCATTTCTGGAAGGCACACATGTCGACTCCTCGGTCGCCGACGCTTTTCTATTGCCGTTGCGTGATCTGTTCGATGTGCCGGATTTGGCTGCGACCGACGACCGGATCGTCAATGGCGAATACGAAACCGATGATCTCGATAGTATCATGCCGCTTTCGCCATTTACCGCGCAGCGCGTAGACTATTCATTACATCGCTTGTCGCACTATACGGCCACGCGCCCGATGCATTTCCAGAACTATGTCCTGTTCACCAATTACCAGTTTTACATTGATGAGTTCTGCGCCTTGTCGCGGGGGCTTATGGCGGCTGGCGGCGGCGGATATGAGCGTTTTATCGAGCCGGGCAACCTCATCACAGAAGCGGGCGATGAGGCCCCCACATCCGGCGTACCAGTCGGCAGGCTACCGCAAATGCCGGCTTATCATCTGGCGCGCGAGGATGGTTCCGGCATTACCATGGTCAATATTGGCGTAGGTCCCTCCAACGCCAAGACCATAACCGACCATATTGCTGTGTTGCGGCCGCATGCCTGGCTTATGCTTGGCCATTGCGCCGGTCTGCGCAATACGCAGGCTTTGGGCGATTATGTGCTTGCCCACGCCTATGTGCGCGAAGATCACGTTCTCGACGATGATCTGCCTGTATGGGTGCCGATCCCTGCTTTGGCTGAGGTGCAGGTTGCGCTGGAACAGGCAGTGGCGGAAGTTACCGGGCTTGAAGGCTATGATCTGAAGCGGATCATGCGCACCGGCACTGTTGCCACAATCGATAACAGAAACTGGGAACTGCGTGACCAGCGCGGCCCGGTAAAGCGGCTTTCGCAATCACGCGCGATAGCGCTCGATATGGAGTCCGCCACAATCGCTGCAAACGGTTTCCGCTTCCGCGTGCCTTATGGAACGCTCCTTTGTGTTTCGGATAAGCCATTGCATGGCGAGTTGAAGCTTCCGGGCATGGCGACTGAATTTTACAAGCGGCAGGTCGCTCAGCATTTGCAGATTGGTATTCGCGCACTGGAAAAACTTGCTGAAATGCCGCCAGAGAAGCTGCACTCGCGAAAATTGCGCAGCTTCTTCGAGATGGCTTTCCAATAGGGATTATTTACGCGGTCCGGTAAGAGCAAAATATGCGCCCTGCGGATCGCGGCCCTCGATGATCCAGGCATCACCCGGAACAGCCATGGGCTCGGTTGTCACCTGGCCGCCTTTCTCCTTGATGCGCGCGACCGCTGCGTCGATATTGTCGACGATGAAGTAGAACCGCCAGAGCTTTACATCGGCAGCGTCGGTGCTGGTCATCATGCCGCCATACATCTGGCCGTCGACATTGAATATCTGATAGGTGCCCATTGGCCCCATATCCATGGCTTCACCCTTGGTCCAGCCAAACAGCGTGGAATAGAATGTGAAAGCCTTGTCAGCATCGCCCGACACAAGTTCATGCCAGCCAATGGTGCCAGTTGTAAAAGGCGCAGGATAATTATCCGGGGCCTGCTTGGATGGCTTGAATAGCTGGAAGGGAGCGCCCAGCGGGTCGGCGACAACCGCGAATGTCCCCACGCGAGGAATCTCCATAATATCGGTGTGAACTTTGCCGCCGGCCTCCTTCACACGCTCCACATAGTCAGCCACGTCATCAACCATGATGTAACCTGACCACATGGGCGGAACGCCCTCCACCTTCGCATCCTTTGCCGACATCAGTCCCGCTACGGGAGCCTTGTCGACGGTCAGCAATGTATATTTCACCGGAGAGTTAGCAGAATCCTCCGCCCCCCACCCTACGACATGGGTATAAAAAGCTTCGGCAGCCTGCGTATCGCTCGTCAGCAATTCGTACCAGATAAAGTTTCCGCTCATGATAATTCCTCCCACCACGATCTGTATCTGAATGTTGACAAATATGTTGATATCAACATAAATAAATCATGTCAAAGACGATCTCTGTTACTTTCGAAACCACTATTCACGTTCGCGATCACTGCATGTGCCTGACCGTTCAGCGGGCCGCTCGCTCTTTGGCGCGAATGTTCGATGAAGCGCTTCGCCCCCACGAGCTGACCAACGGCCAATTTTCCTTGCTGATGTCATTGAACCGGCCAGAGCCGCCAAATCTCAGTTCTGTTGCTTCTTTGCTTGCCATGGACCGCACGACACTTACTGCCGCGCTAAAGCCAATGGAAAGACGTGGTCTGATCACGACCATGGTCGACCCAAGCGACAAGCGGAGCCGCCTCCTGACTTTGACGGATAAGGGATTGCATCTGCTCGCTGCCGTGATGCCCATATGGGTGAGTACGCATGGCGAACTTGAACAGGTCTTGACGCCTGGCGAACAAGGGCGATTGCTCAACGATCTGAGGAAGTTGCTTTAGAGAAGAATGCGGGACTAGCTCTGCTCCAGCACATTTATGATCGCGCCGGATGGATCGCGAACATAGAAGCGGCGAACACCCCATGGTTCGTCAGTTATCTGGTAAACGATCTCATGACCGGCAGCTTTGACGAGATCGTAGATCTTGTCCACATTGTCGACTTCTATTGATATCCGGGGGACGATCGTGCCGGAGCCGCCTTGGCTCGCCACGCTCAATTGAGGTTTTGTTCCTTCCGGCGAGGCAAAAGTCAAAATCCAACCATGATCCATGACAACTTGCAGATCGAACAAAGTTTCGTAGAACGAGCGCAAGGCCTGCGGGTCTTCCGCAGGCAGGTTTGCAACAATACGTTTTACAGCCATGGCAATTCTCCATCATCGCAAGACCTAATGGATAGGTTTGCTGAGCGAAAGTCCAACCACAAGTTGCTTGGAAATAGTTCCAATGATGCTATATTTGGAAGCTGAGTGAGGGGCGGATTTCCGCCCACCCCTCTATATCTTACTATTTGAAATGGACCCGGATGCTGAGCCACCAGCTAGTCCGGGTCTTTTTCACAGTAAGAGTAACGCTAAACGGCATGTACCGCATAGTTTACCTCCAGTTTTAATGGCAAGGCTGATGCCCAGTCGGGAAGCCCATCTTCCCGATGGGCCGGTTCGCTCGGCCCACACTGCTTCTGCCCTCAAAACTACGCGATATTTGGCTGGAAACCCGATGGAGGACAACGAACGCACAGTTGTATAATTTGTGCCGTCAGCGGTGCTCAGGTTGTTATTATCCAACGAAAATCGCATCTTGATTGCGTCGCAATTGCCGGGTTAATGCGGAATGATGATGACGAAGAACAAGCAATCCTGGATCAAGCTCGCAGCCGTATTGATACCGGTTCTGTTTTCCATACCTCTGGTGCTTGGTTTTTTCGGTGCTGCACATCCAGCGCTCGATTCTTTTTCGCATTTTCGTATGCATCTTGCCGTGCTCATGGCTCTGTCTGCATTGCCAGCGCTGTTTCTTCGTCTTTGGCGCGAAGGAATAATGGCAATCGTTTTAAGCATGACTGCCCTGGCTACGGTACTGACACCGCCGACCGCCCCCGGCGCAGAGGCTGCGCCCACGAGCCTGGCGCAGTACAAGCTGCTGCAACTGAATCTGCGCTATGACAATGAGCAGCAGGCGGAGGTTTTCCGGTTGATCGGTAGAGAGTCGCCCGATGTCATTGCCTTGCAGGAGGTTTCCGACAATTGGCGCCCCCGACTTAAAGCCATAGAAGCGCGTTATCCTTATACGTTTTACTGCTCTAATCGCAGCCCAATAGGAGGCGCAGCGATCCTTTCGCGGCGTCCCTTCGCATTGGGCTCAACTCCGATCTGTATTGATAGTCTCGTCGCTATTGCGAGGATCGACTTTGGCGGACGCAGCGCCATAATTGCATCGTTGCATCTGGATTGGCCATGGCCTTTCGCGCAGGACTGGAATGTCGAGGAAATCCGGCCCTATTTCGAAAAACTCGAAGGACCGTTGATTATTTCAGGTGATTTTAATGCCGTACCGTGGAGCCAAACGCTAAAAAACATCACACAATATAGCAAGACACGCATTGCAGAGGGCTTGCGCCCAAGCTGGCTGGTCAACGGAACCCTGGCGCGCGCGGCCAAATGGATTGGCCTGCCGCTGGACCACATACTGGTCTCAGACAGGATTGTCTCGACACAGGTCGAAACTCTTGAACCTGTAGGCTCGGACCACCTGCCGCTTCTGCTGCGCTTTTCAATTGCCGGTGTCGATGACGGCAACGAGCCAGAGCAGCAGACAGTGATGCTTGAAAAGTCTGAGTAGCGGCTTTCAGCATCACCGTAGCGCGTCGTTGCAGTTCTACATATTGGTGTAGACAGGACCCTCGCCACCCTGCGGCGGTACCCAATTGATATTCTGGTTCGGGTCCTTGATATCGCAAGTCTTGCAGTGAACGCAGTTCTGCGCATTGATCACGAATTTCGGGCCGGTTGGTTCCTCAACCCACTCATAAACACCAGCCGGACAATAGCGTGTTGATGGTCCGGCAAAAATATCGTGCTCGGAAGTCTTTTGAAGCGCCATGTTCTTGACGATCAGATGGGCTGGTTCGTTTTCTTCATGATTTGTATTGGAGAGGAATACTGAGGAAAGACGATCAAAAGTCAGGACGCCATCTGGTTTCGGATAGGCAATCGGCTTGTAATTTGCCGCTGGCTCCAGCGATGCCGCATCATTCTTGCCGTGTTTCCAGGTACCAAAAGGCGACCAGCCGCCAAAAATTGTATTGAGCCACATATCGAGACCACCGAGGGCGACGCCGCCAATGGTGCCAAGCTTTGACCACATCGGCTTGACGTTGCGGACACGCTTGAGGTCCTTGCCGATTTCGCTGGTGCGCCAGGCATTTTCGTAAGTAATCAGTTCATCATTGGCCCGGCCCGTCGCCAATGCTTCTGCAACATGTTCTGCGGCAAGCATGCCTGATAGCATTGCATTATGCGAACCCTTGATACGCGGAACATTGACGAACCCGGCGGAGCAACCAAGCAGCGCACCGCCCGGGAAAGATAGCTTCGGTACAGATTGCCAGCCGCCTTCGGTAATCGCACGCGCACCATAGCCAAGACGTTTTCCACCTTCGAAAATACCACGAATGGCTGGGTGGGTTTTGAAACGCTGAAATTCTTCGAATGGCGACAGATAGGGGTTCTTGTAATTGAGATGCATGACAAACCCGACCGCGACCGTGTTGTCCTCCAAATGATAGAGGAACGATCCGCCACCTGTTTTCATGTCAAGCGGCCAGCCGAATGAATGTTGCACAAGTCCAAGTTTGTGCTTTGCAGGATCAATCTGCCAGAGTTCCTTCAAGCCGATACCGTATTTGGCTGGCTCCTTGCCCTCATCGAGCTTGAACTGGTTGATAAGCTGCTTGGCAAGAGAGCCCCGCGCGCCTTCAGCAATAAGCGTGTACTTGCCCAGCAGTTCCATGCCACGCGTATAGGCTGGGCCGTGCGAACCGTCTTTTTCAATACCCATATCGCCCGTCGCAACGCCAATGACAGCACCGCTATCATTGTAGAGCACTTCGGTTGCGGCAAAGCCCGGGTAAATTTCGACGCCGAGCTCCTCGGCCTTTGTGCCAAGCCAACGGCACACATTGCCCAGTGAAACAATGAAATTGCCATGATTGTTCATCAGCGGCGGCATGGCGAAATTCGGTAAACGCACAGAGCCCGCTGGTCCGAGCACAAGAAAATGATCCGCGGTCACAGGCGTCTTGAAGGGATGCCCCTCCTCTTCGCGCCAACCCGGCAAGAGCTTATCGACACCGATCGGATCAACGACAGCACCGGAAAGGATGTGTGCGCCCACCTCGCCGCCCTTTTCAAGGACGACAACTGAAAGCTCGGGGTTGATTTGCTTGAGCCTGATGGCAGCAGAAAGGCCGGAAGGCCCGCCGCCGACGATCACGACATCAAACTCCATGCTCTCGCGCTCTGGAAGTTCAATTGTCTCGCTCATGCATTCCTCCTGCAGTAAATTCCCTTATGCGCCGGTGGCGCGTCGTTTTTTTGATTTGTAGCGCAACAATAACTGTTTGCCACAATGAGTCGCGCCTATCAGATGCGGCCAATTGCCCTCATTCCACGACTAGCCGGCATATTTTTATACTTACTTTAACGTAAACGTCAATATATCTACAGAAGAGGTCGCTCGCTAGTTCCTTACAGCTGTTGCGCCCCCGCTCTTTTCCGTCATAATCCTGCAATCAAATTGCCGACCACGTTGAACGCAATCGCTTGGGAGGGCCGGATGAGGTGGATGAGTCTGCGCTGGCCTTTAAGCCTGATAACCGGTTGCGTTCTGTTTTTCGCGAGCATCGCAGCCCAAGCTGAATCTGGAAAATTGTGGAGTGCAGGCCGCTATACTTTTTCCGATGAAATGGGAGGCTTTACGATTATCGGCGTAAGCGGAAAAGGCACAAGGCAAGACCCGATTATCCTGACCGAAGAGTTTCACTCGACAACGCCCACAGTCCTGATCATTCGAACCGAACAGACCAATCTTAAAGATCCTGCCGAAGATATCGGCATCCTGTTTCACATGCGTGTCGAAGTAACCAATGGCAGTGGTCACCCTTGGGTAGAATTTGGCTTCGAGTTGCAGGAGCAATTGAATGTGCCAAGCGACTATGGCGATGGGCTGTCCTTCTATCAGCCGGGCGACAAGAAGGACGCTATCGACTCATATGGCTATGCAAGTTTCAGCGATGATTTCGAGCCCTATGACCGGATGATATTCCGCGATGGAAAGATTGATCCCGGCGAGAATGCCAGCTTTGGCTTTCCGATAGCCGACTTTACGCCCAAACGTACATTTTATCTTGTGCAGGACCCACGCATTCCCTCCTCTTAAACGTCTTGAGCTTGCAATGCACACTGCAATTTGCGACTTCAAGGATGAGAAGGATTATCCATTGTCGACGTTAAGCGAAATCTTGCACTTTTATGCCGAGGCGGGAGTCGATACTCCGCTGGTCGACACGCCTGTCGACAGGTTTTCGCAGGTTGATACCAAGCGGGCACAGACTCAGCAGGCTCCTGTTGCCACTCGCTCAAATGCGCCCTCACCCGCCGGCTTAAAACCGCCCATCGATGCAAGCGCCTCCGCACCATCAACGCTCAGCAAGGCATCCGTGCCCGATGATGCCAAGATTGCCATGGCCCGGCAGATGGCGGCGAACGCGACGACATTGGAGGAACTGCGCGAACAGCTGGCAGCATTTGATGGTTGTAATCTTAAATTTACAGCAAAGAATCTGGTCTTTGCCGATGGCAATCCGCAAGCGGCGATCATGTTTGTCGGTGAAGCGCCGGGCCGCGAAGAAGATCTGGAGGGCATACCCTTCATTGGCCGCTCAGGCCAGTTGCTCGACCGCATGTTGGCTGCAATCGGTCTCGACAGGCAAAGCGTATATATCGCCAATACAATTCCATGGCGTCCGCCCGGAAACAGAACGCCAACGCCTTTGGAAACTGAAATTTGCCGCCCCTTTTTCGAGCGGCAAATCGAGCTGGCAAATCCGAAATTACTTGTGGCGCTCGGTGGTCCTGCGGCAAAGGCATTGACCAATGCTCCTGAGGGCATTTTACGCCTTCGTGGAAATTGGAAAACCCATTTGACAGGGTCAGGAAATCAAATTCCCGTCATGCCAACGCTCCACCCGGCCTATCTGCTGCGCAATTCAGCGCAGAAAAAGTTTGCTTGGCGGGATTTCCTCAGCGTCAAATTACGGCTACGTGCCCTTACCGATTAAAACCTGCCGCAAAACCGGAGATGCAGTGTCGTAATTTCCGGCGCACCAAGCTGTGCTGCGCGATAAGGTTCATTGTAATCAGGATAACATCATGTTTCGCCAGCTCTTGCCCATCACGGCATTATTGACCAGCACGTTCTTGATGCTGACAGCAGGGGGGCTGGCAGGCATTCTTCTGCCGCTGCGTGCCGGCATGGAGGGCTGGTCGCCCACGACAATCGGTTGGATGGGCACGGGCTATGCGCTTGCCTTCACCGGTGGGTGTATCGTTGTGCCGCGCCTTGTGCGGCGCGTCGGCCATGTCAGGGTTTTTGCGGTACTATTGACGTTGCTGGGCATGTCTATGCTGATGCATGGGCTGATCATGGACCCATGGGCCTGGACATTATTTCGGGCACTGGCTGGTTTTTCGCTGGCCGGAAGCTACATGGTCATCGAAAGCTGGCTCAATGAGCGCGTGACAAACGCCACACGCGGCATGGTTTTTTCCATCTATATGATCGTATCCATGCTGGGGTTGCTGGTGGGTCAATATATCCTGCCCTTCGGAAATCCCGCTACCCATGTGCTTTTTATGGTCGGTGCGCTGATCTACGCAGCAGCGCTTGTCCCCACGGGCCTATCCAATGCACAGTCCCCTCGTCCACTAACGCAAGTTTCGCTTGATCTGCCCGGTCTTTACCGAAAATCTCCGGCTGCCATGGTCGGCTCCTTGCTTGCTGGCATCATTGCCGGGGCTTGGAACTTTCTTTCGGCGGTCTATGGCCGGGATATCGGCCTTTCCACATTCGGCATAGCAACCATGATCGCAAGTTCGATGATCGGTGGCGCATTGTTCCAATATCCGATTGGCCGGATATCTGACTTCGTTGACCGGCGTTATGTCATGGTTGTGGCGGGAATTGGCGGCGTGCTGATCTCAATTACGATGATCCTTGTCCAACCCAACACCCCATGGGTGATCTACACGCTGATGTTTGCATTCGGGACCGTGCTATTTCCGATCTATTCGCTCAACGTCGCCCATGCCAATGACTTTGCCGAGCCGAGCGAATTCGTAAAGATTTCGAGCGGACTGCTGATCGTTTATGGCATTGGCAGCATGATCGGCCCGCAAATTGCCGGCCGCCTTATGGATATGAACGGTCCATCCGGCTTCTTCGTCACCATGGCAATCACCTATGCTGCCTATGGCGGCTATGCGTTCTGGCGCAGTTTGCGCCGTGCTCCGCAAGCTCCTTCCGAGCGCCCGGACTTTGCCATAGGCGCCCATGACAGACCGCAAACGCCAGAAACATTCAACCTTCATCCACTTAGTGAAGGCGTTCCTGACGAATGACACTCAACCCTGTGGCGTCGATGCCTTTTTGGCCCGGGCGCGCGCAAGCCCAAGACGATGCTCGCGGTAGATGATGAAAATACCAGCGCCGATGACGATCGTTGCGCCGATGATCATTTCCCAAGTGGGAATATCGCCGAACAGAAGATACCCAATGGCAAGGCCGAGCAGCATTGATGTATATTCGAACGGCGCAATGGCCGACATATCCGCATGGCGGTAGCTCTCGGTCAAAAGGATCTGCGCAACGCCACCGGCAATTCCCGCCATGATAAGATAAGTTGCCTGCAAGCCAGTAGGCCACACCCAGCCGAATGGAAAGCTAACCAAAGCAATCAGGCTCGAAGCGATTGAAAAATAGACAACAATAGTTGGCGTTCGCTCTGTCTGTACCAGCTTTCGCACCAGCAACATGGCGATAGCCGCGAGCCCCGCCCCACCCAAAGTTGCCAAGGCACCTATGGCTTGATCCCCGCCAAACTCGCTTTCCCCGGTAAAGAACGACATGCGCGGCCAAAGAATAATGAGTACGCCAATGAGACCGACACCAACCGCCGACCAGCGATAAAGGCGCACTGTTTCTTTCAAAAAGATCGCGCTGCACACGACTGTCAGAAGCGGCGTCGCGTAGCTGATGGCAATTGCTTCCGGCAGGGGCAATTTTGTCAGACCGTAAAAGCTCAAACTCATGGCACTCACGCCGACAAAGCCACGCCAAAAATGGCTGAAAGGCTCTTTGGTTTTGAACGCCACAGCAAGTTGCCCCTGCCAGGCGATGAAGGCGATGACCGGAAAGATTGCAAAGAAGGAGCGAAAGAAGACAAGCTGCCCCGCGGGAATACCATCGGAGGCTTTAAGAAGGCTCGACATGCCCACGAAGACGCATACTGATGCGATCTTCAGGCCGATTCCGAGCATGACATTCATTGTGCGAACGGTGGTGTTCGCATTGAGCGGTTCACCTTCTTTAGGGTGAACTATCGTGGACACAGTGGAATAATCCTTGGGAGCTGGAGCATTTGTAGCGAGGGTATGGAAATTTAACTGATATATCTTTAGGACGGTTTCCAAGGCGGCGCCAGACAAAAACCAATCACGTTGCGTTTTTGCGCCATATATCGGGTGAACATCCGCATTTGTTGTGCGCGATGCAAAACACGGTTAGGGTCCGCCGCAATGAAACGGTCTGTTTCTTCATTGAAGCCCCAGTGCCGTTCCATCTTTTTATTATACGCAACTCCGGACGGAAAACCGGTTCCCACTTTTCCTGGAATTGCTTTTGAAGGACAGTTATCTATGCGTACCGATACCGGCCAGGTTTTTCATCTGGAAGACTATAAGCCAACCGATTTTCTTATTCCTGAGACACATCTCGATTTTCGTCTGCACCCGGAGCGGACAATCGTTAAGTCCACGCTGAAAATCGAGCGCAGGGAAGGCGTCGCACTTGATACGCCGCTCATTTTGGATGGCGACGAGTTAAAGCTCGAATCCATTTGCATCGATGGCGTGGCGTTAGGCGATAATACCTATGTGGTTACACCCGATCGACTGGAAATTCGCGGACTGCCTGAGGCCGAAACTTTTACGCTGGAAATTACAACCGAAATCAACCCAACTGCCAATCGGCAGCTTACCGGGCTTTATCGTTCAAGCAATGTCTACTGCACGCAATGCGAAGCAGAAGGCTTCCGTCGCATTACCTATTATCTGGACCGGCCTGATCTGCTTTCAGTCTACACTGTTCGCGTCGAAGCCGAGACAAGCGCAGCTCCACTGCTGCTGTCCAACGGCAATCCGGGTGAAAAAGGCACGCTTGACGACGGCCGCCATTTCGCCATCTGGCACGATCCGCATCCAAAGCCGGCCTATCTCTTCGCTCTCGTTGCGGGTGACCTTGGCGTTATAACCGACACATTCACCACAGCGTCCGGACGACCAGTCAATCTTGGCATTTATGTTGAGCATGGCAAGGAAAGCCGTGCGCTTTATGCCATGGATGCGCTGAAGCGTTCCATGGCATGGGACGAGGAAAAATTCGGGCGTGAATATGATCTCGACGTGTTCAACATTGTTGCCGTTTCGGATTTCAATATGGGCGCAATGGAGAACAAGGGACTTAACGTCTTCAACGATAAATATGTTCTTGCCGAGCCGGACACTGCGACCGACGTCGATTATGCCGGTATTGAAGCTGTCATCGCCCATGAATATTTCCACAATTGGACAGGAAACAGAATCACTTGCCGCGACTGGTTCCAGCTTTGCCTCAAGGAAGGGCTGACCGTCTATCGCGATCATGAATTCTCTGCGGATATGCGCTCGCGCGCCGTTAAACGTATTGCCGAAGTCAAAGGCCTGAAGGCCCATCAGTTTCCCGAAGATGCAGGTCCCCTCGCCCATCCGGTGCGCCCGCGCCAGTTCCGCGAGATCAATAATTTCTACACGTCCACTGTCTATGAAAAAGGCTCGGAAGTCGTACGAATGATCCGTACAATCCTTGGTGCAGAGACTTTCCGTAAAGGCATGGATCTATATTTCGAACGCCATGACGGCGATGCGGCCACCATCGAAGACTTTATCAAGGTATTTGAAGACGCTTCGGGGGAAGATTTGAGCCAGTTCGCGCTCTGGTATGATCAGGCGGGAACACCAAATCTTGCAATCACCTATGATTACGATCAGGCAACCAAGACTTTCGAGATTGAGATAGAACAATCTTTAAAGCCAACACCCGGTCAGCCCTCCAAGAAACCAATGCACATTCCAATCCAATTTGGACTGTTGGGCACCAAGGGCCGCGAGATCCGGCCACGCGCAACAAAGGGCGGATTGGTCAAGGACGATGTTATTCATCTACGCAAGCGCAAAGAGCGCTTTACCTTTTCCGGGATTACAGAGCGTCCTGTTCCCTCGCTGCTGCGCGGTTTTTCCGCACCTGTGACGATGACCAGCGAGCTGACACGTTCTGATCTTGCCTTCCTGGCTCGCAATGACCGCGATGAGGTGACGCGTTGGCAGGCTCTGACGCAACTGCTCAATTCCAAGCTCACCAGCAATTCGAAACGCGTTCGAGGCGGTAAGCCAGCGACTATTGAAAGCTCATCGATCCGGCTTCTGGGGGAACTGGCCTTTAATAATGCCTTGGACGAAGCCTTCCGTGCCCTGTGTCTCAATGTTCCTTCCGAAAGCGATATTGCGCGCGAGCTTGGCGCCAATATTGATCCGGAAGCCATTTTGGGCAGTCGCGATGCACTTATTCTTGCCGTGGCTGAAGCCCATGGGGAGAAGTTTGAACAGCTTTATAATGAGCTGGAACATCACGGCGCGTTCAATCCGGATGCGGCAGGTGCGGGTCGCCGTTCCTTGCGCAATGTCCTGCTGGATTATTTAAGTGTTGCCGATGGTAACCCGAAGCGTGCATCCAAACAGTTTAAACAAGCAAACAATATGACTGACCGCGCTGCGGCGCTCAACGTTCTCGTCCAGCGCTTTGGCACAAGCACTGCGACCAACGACGCTTTGCAAGCCTTTGAAGCGCGATATGGAAATGATGCGCTGGTGATGGATAAGTGGTTTGTTGTGCAGGCTATGCAACCGGGTGAAAGCGCGCTCGGCAAAGTCAATGAACTGATGAAGCACCAGCTCTTTTCGCTCGACAACCCTAACCGCACACGCTCGCTGATCGGCGCATTTTCGAGCGGTAACCAGACAGGGTTCAACCGTGCAGATGGCAAAGGCTACCAGTTTTTTGCAGAGACAATCCTGACAATCGACAAGAAAAATGCCCAGCTTGCAGCCCGGCTTTTGACTGCGATGCGTTCATGGCGGTCCTTCGAACCGGAACGCCGCGAACACGCTCGGGAAGCCCTCGCCAGCATCGCCTCTGTTGCCGGTCTTTCGACGGATGTGCGCGATATTGTCGAGCGCACGCTGGCCTAAACGGTTGCGAAAAACTTATCCACCGGCCCACCACCTTATTCCCTCTGGACAATCTCCGGAGGGAATTTGAGTCTTATCAAAGGCTTATAAGCTCTTCTTTTGATTGTGATTCCGGCTGCCACAAGTGTTGATAAATATTTAACAAAGGGACTAGACACGCGGAATCAGTTTTGATTCACTACGGGTGCTTCGAATGTGCGGCGTGTCGAAGCAAATCACTGAATATAAAGGCAAATGAGGGGGCCATTCGATGGCAAATGCGGACGCGTATCGCGCGCCGACGGGGAAGAATTATGCCGGAAGCAAGTCTGGGGTGCAGTCCTCGAACAAGCTTTCAGGGCACATAAAACTTCTCGCTGACCCTGCCTATGGTAAGCTCCTTGCAGCTGAGCCCTATCTGCGCCGCGCCATTCCACCGCTCATTATTATTTTTCTTGTTGTACTTGCGATCGTCCGTTCCATGTCATTGCTGGCGTGGCGTGACGATGCGGAGCGCACGGCTCGCGCAACATTGTCAATTGCCGCCAGCCATGTGGCCAGTGTCATCGATAACCGGATAAACAAGGGCGAGACGCTCAGCACGGGCGACCTGCAGAATATACTGAGCGATATGCGTACCAACGACCTTATTCCAGATGGAATGTGGTTTGCCATCGCGACGCCGGAAGCCAATATCGTTGCCGCTTCGGACGGCGGCGACCACTGGCGTAACAGGAACCTTGAAACATTCATAACAGAAGGGCAGCCGCTCTTCCTCTTTGGGGCAAGAGCGGGCGTCATGCCGGTGAAGGTTGAAGGCACGCCCTCCCCTCGCCGCCTTTTCACGCTCCGGAAACAATGCCTATTCCGTTTTGGCTGCGCATCCTGTTGAAGCGATTTTCGCCGAATGGCGCAGCACTGTTTCCATGAATGTCACCATGTTTGCAGGCACGGCAACCATCATGCTGATCGTGCTCTACGCATATTTCAGCCAATCGGCACGGGCACAGGACGCCGACGCGCTTTATCAACACGCGCAAGCGCGGGTCGACACGGCGCTTGCACGCGGACGCAGCGGCTTGTGGGACTGGGATATGGCGCGAGGGCGCGTGTACTGGTCGCGCTCCATGTATGAGATGCTGGGCTATGAGGCCTATGATTCCATTCTGTCGCTCGGAGACATTTCGGCAATCATTCACCCGGACGATGACAAGCTCTACAGCGTCGCGGCACAGGTCGCAGCGGCGGAAATTACCCAGATGGACCGGGTTTTCCGCATGCGGCATGCAGAGGGTCACTGGGTCTGGATGCGCGTTCGCGCTCAGGTTGCCGATACTGACAATCTCGGTGATCTTCATCTGGTGGGCGTAGCTGTCGATGTCAGCGAACAGCACCGCTTTGTTCAGGCAACTGCCCAAGCGGATCAACGCATTCGCGAAGCAATTGAAAGCATCTCCGAAACCTTCGTGCTGTGGGATGCCGAAAACCGGCTTGTCATGTCGAACGGCAAGTTCAATGAATATTCAGGTCTCGCCAATGAATGCCTCTTGCCTGGTATCAGCCGAGAGGAACTGGAACCCCGTATTCGCGCCGTCGCATCTGAAAAGCGTATGGCGAATGAACATGGCCGTAATGGCGCGCTTACCTATGAGCGGCAACTTGCGGATGGGCGCTGGCTGCAGGTCAATGAGCGCCGCACGCAGGATGGGGGACTGGTTTCCGTCGGCACCGATATTACTCAGCTGAAGGTCCATGAAGAGCGCTTGATCGACAGCGAACGACGTTTGATGGCCACGATCCACGATTTAAGCCTTGCGCGTAAATCGGAAGTGGAACGCACGCTGGAACTGACCGAACTCAACAGCAAATATGCCGTGGAGAAGGAACGGGCCGAGGCTGCCAACCGCGCGAAATCCGAATTTCTCGCCAATATGTCTCACGAACTTCGCACCCCGCTGAATGCCATTATCGGTTTCTCCGAAATCATGCATACGGGAACATTTGGAGCGCTGGGATCAGACCGCTATGTCGAATATGTTCAGGATATCCACACCAGCGGCAATTATCTGCTAAACGTCATCAACGATATTCTGGATATGTCGAAGATCGAAGCCGGGCACTTTACACTCGACCGTGAGGAAATCGATCTCTGCCCGCTTATCCGCGAGACGGTACGCGTTGTTTCACTGCAAGCGCAGGCAAAAAATGTGAAGGTGGAGACACGCATCGACGAATGCGTCACACTTGATGCTGACCGCCGCGCCATCAAGCAAATCCTGATCAACCTGCTCTCCAATGCGGTGAAATTCACCAGCACGGGCGGGCGCATCTCCGTGCGCGCCCGCAAGGTTTCCGGGGCACTGGTTTTAACCATTGAGGATACAGGTTGCGGTATTCCGAAATCCGCCATGAAGAAGATCGGCCAGCCGTTCGAGCAGGTGGAAAACCAATTCACCAAATCCCATGCAGGCTCTGGACTCGGCCTCGCCATTTCGCGCTCGCTGACACAGTTGCATGGCGGCGCGCTGAAAATCCGCTCACAGGAAGGCGTCGGAACAATTGTGTCCGTGCGTATACCAACGCGTAATATTGCCGAGGCAGCGTAAGACGAAGACGCTAAACCTGCCTGGATCGCTTACGCGCTTCACCCATAATGCCATCAAAAATCTTCCGTACCGATTTTGCACTGTCTTGCAACTGGCTTTCCAAGCGCTGCAAATCCGGCAGATCGCAGGATCGGCAAAGCTGCTCCACCAGTCCTGGCGGAAAGTCTTCACGCCTCACATCACCATTCAGGCAAAGGCGAATGAGTTGGGTCACACCCGTATAGAGATTTGCCGCTTCAATCAGAGTGTCGACAGTTGCAGGCTCAGCCAAAGCCGGGCTGATCTTGCCCAGCACCTCCGCAGTCGACTGCGCGATGACCGGGCCATTTACATTGCCGGTCAGTACAGCAAATTGCGCGATAAATTCCAGATCGATAATACCACCTGGAACCAGCTTCAAATCCCAGTCATCACGGGGCGGCTTTTCTGCTTCGACCATCGCGCGCATCTCTGCAACATCCTTGGCGATTTTAGAGCTATCGCGGGGAAGTGCCAAAATTTCCGAAATGTCTTTTTCGATCTCGGTGAAAAAAGCGGGATCACCAGCAACAGGGCGCGCTCGGCTAAGAGCCATATGTTCCCAGGTCCATGCTTCGGTCCGCTGATATTTGCGGAACGAGTCTATGTGAGTGGCAACGGGGCCCTTATTGCCAGACGGTCGCAGGCGGAAATCAACTTCGTAAAGAACGCCCTCGGCCGTTGGAGCAGATAATGCGGCAATCAAACGTTGCGTCAGCCGCATATAATATTGCGACGATGCCAGGGGCTTTGCACCATCTGATTCATCGGCATCCACATCATGATCGTAAAGGAGAATGAGATCTATATCGGAGCCTGCGGTCAATTCGCGGCTGCCAAGCTTGCCCATGCCCAGAATGGCGATGCGTCCGCCGCCGATCTCGCCATGTTTGATTTTGAACTCGTCAATCACGGCGTGGAGCGCGCTATCAATAACCAGATCAGCCAGATCGGAAAAAGCTTTGCCCGCACGTGCGCCGTCGATGGCACCAGTGAGCAATCTTATTCCGATCAGAAAACGATGTTCTGCTGCAAAGATGCGCAGCCTGTCCAGTACATCCTCATAGACCTTTGAAGGGCCGAGAAAACTCGTCAATCGTTCCGCAAGATAGGCTCGCGTCGGAACATCGGCAAAAATCGCGGGATCAAGCATGCCGTCGAAAATATGCGGCTTACGCGTGATGATATCCGCCAGCCGGGGTGCAGCGCCCATGATCAGAACCAGCAGATCGAGCAAGCGTGGATTGGATTGAAGCAGGCTGAAGAGCTGGATGCCGGCTGGCAACCCCTTGATCATTTCGTCAAAACGCATCAGCGCTTCGTCAGCACGGCTCGTTGCCCCAAATGCCTTGAGCAAGACCGGTGTCAGCTCGGTCAGCCTCTCCCGTGACTCTGCTGACTGCGTGGCACGATAGCGTCCGAAATGCCATGTGCGGATGACACGGCAAATATCGCTTGGCCGCTCAAAGCCGAAATTGGCCAAGGTTTCCAGAGTGTCTGGATCGTCGACATCACCGGTAAACACAAGATTTCCGGCCTCCCCGGCCAAATCCTGCGCCTGCTCAAACAAAGCTGCATAATGCGTTTCGACAGTTTTCAGAGTTTTTCGAAAGTCTTCAGTAAATGTGTCCGTATCCCGGTAGCCCATCATATAGGCGACGCGCCGGAAGTTTTCGTCATCTTCGGGCAATATATGCGTCTGTTCGTCGGCGATCATTTGGATGCGATGCTCGACATCGCGAAGGAAGCCATATTTCTGTGCCAGCGTGTCGCGTGCTTCAGCATTGATCCAGCCCAAGCCCTGCAATGCGCCAAGCATAGCCACAGTGCTCGAGCCTCGAAGCTGAGGAAATCGCCCGCCCGCAATTAATTGTTGGGTTTGCACGAAAAACTCGATCTCACGTATACCGCCGCGACCAAGCTTCACATTGTGACCGCGCACCGCGACTTCGCCATGACCCTTATGGGCATGGATCTGCCGTTTGATAGAATGAACATCGGCAATGGCAGCGTAATCGAGATATTTGCGCCAGACATAAGGAGCAAGTTCCGCCAGGACCTGCTTGCCAGCCTCAATATCTCCGGCCACAGGGCGCGCTTTGATCATGGCGGCTCGTTCCCAATTCTGGCCCCGCCCCTCATAATAATTCAGCGCTGCACCAACAGGGATAGCCAGCGGCGTTGAACCTGGATCGGGTCGCAGCCGCAAATCGGTGCGGAAGACATAGCCGTCTGCAGTGCGATCCTGCAGGATCCGCACCAGCCGCCGCGTCAAGCGTGAGAAAGTTTCGACACATTCATAAGGGTCGGTAATTGCGGGGCTTTGCTCGTCGATGAAAACGATCAGATCAATGTCAGACGAATAATTCAGCTCGAATGCGCCAAATTTGCCCATAGCCAGAATGATCCAGCCACAATTTTTATCTGGATGTTGAACATCCGGCAGCTTTAGCTTGCCCGCATTATGCGCGTCTCGCAAAAGAAAGCGCACTGCGGCTTCGACACAAGCTTGGGCCAGTTGAGAAAGAAAAAGTGTCGTGTCTTTGGTGTCAGACTGACCAGACAGATCACCCAAAGCGATTAAAAGGTGCCCCTCAAGCTTCTTTTGACGAAGAGCCGTCATGATTGACGTTTCGGTAGCATTTTCTACTTCGGTGACCCTCGCAATTTCCTGCATGAGTTCCTGCAGGCGAACATCGAGTGGACGATCGAAAAGCGGGTCAATTATTGCTGGCAAGCGCAAAAGAGCGTTGCGCAAATAGGGCGAGAGATCGAGGACCGATGATAAAAAAGCCGCTGCTTTCTTGTTTTTCTTTAAAGCAGAGGCGGCCTTACATGTTTTTTCATCGGCACTTTCCACAAACTCCAGTAGAAATGCTGCAGCCTGCTTTTTGTCGAGTGGCGCCAGTTCACGAAGTTTTCTATCAAAGAACGGCTCTTCAGCAGTGCCCGCATCTTTCAAAATCATCCATTATCCCCTCCCGTTGGAAACGCCAGCACCGCACGCAGGCCCGGCGCATTGTCGTGCAGTTCCAATGTACCACCGTGCAATTTCATAACCGCCTTGGCAAGGCTTAGTCCAAGTCCCGAGCCCGGTTGAGAGCGGCTTTCCTCCAGGCGCACAAACCGCTCTGTAGCGCGTTCAACCTGATCTGGGGGAATGCCCGGACCATTATCGCTCACGACAATCGCGATCCCCCGATCGTGCTTTTCGACCGAGAGCCTCACTTCGACCGGCTTATCTCCGGTCGCATATTTGATGGCGTTGTCCACAAGGTTTGAAATCGTCTGCCCGATAAGCTCACGATTGGCTTTGACCGGCGTTGCGTCCATCGCACCGAGAGACAAGGTAATTCCTGCCTCTTCGGCCAGCGGCTCGTAAAGCTCAAAAACGTCTTCTACGATCACTGACAGCGGCAAAGGCTCCATCGTCTCGCTGGAGTAACCGGACTCAAGACGCGATATCATCAAAATGGCATTGAATGTGCGGATCAGAAGATCGGAGTCCGCTATCATGTCCTCAATAGCAGCGCGATAGGCCTTTGTGGTTTTCGCGTTGGAAAGAGCCGATTCAGCACGGTTTCGCATTCGCGTCAGCGGCGTCTTCAGGTCATGGGCGATATTATCGGAGACATGCCGGACGCCTTCATTCAATTCCTGTATGCGCGCCAGCATTCCATTGAGATTTTCGGACAGGCGGTCAAATTCGTCTCCCGAACCATTGACCGGAAGCCGCCCCGCGAGATCGCCGCCCATGATGCGTTGGGAAGCGACCGAAACTTCATCTATCCGGTGCAGCGCGCGCCGGCCAACAAAGAACCAGATCAGGCATGCGCCTATGCCCATCGTACCCAGCGCGGCGAAAAGCGCCCGTCTTACCACAAGGCGCACTTGCTCCGGCTCGCCGAGATCACGCCCCACCATAACGCGAATTCCGTTCGGCAATACAATGACGCGAGCTATTGCCGTGTGCGTTTGCGGGTCAGTGCCCTCAGTATAGCGCTCGTAACTTATGGGGCGCGATATCCAGCCATCGGTTTGCAAGACGCCAACTTCGATACTTTGCACATTGCCGGCAACAATGCGTCCTGCCGGATCCGCCACGAGATAGAGAAAAGCACCCGGCTGACGGCCCCGACGATCAATCGCGCGTACGAGACTGGCTATACCGCCCCGCTGATAGGCTCGCCCAATCCCTTCGACCTCCTCATTAATTGCTGTTTCCGTTTGACTGGTAAGCAGCTTCACAGAGGAGCTGGTCATATAGAAAACCAGCCCAAGGGCGCAGATTGTAAAGAGTAGAAGGTAGAGTGCCGACAGCCTCACCGCTGTCATTTTCAGCATGGAGCGAAAGCGGCTCATCCATGACTTCCGGCTGTAGCTTCAGTGAGGCTGGCTTTTAACATATACCCGGCTCCACGAACCGTGTGCAGCAAGGGCGTGTCGAATCCTTTTTCGATCTTGCCACGCAAGCGCGACACATGAACATCGATCACATTGGTCTGGGGATCGAAATGATAATCCCAAACATGCTCAAGCAACATCGTGCGGGTGACAACCTGACCGGAATTGCGCATGAGATATTCCAGCAGACGAAACTCGCGCGGTTGCAAAATAATAGTCTGCCCTGCCCTTTTTGCCGTATGCGATAGTCTGTCCAGTTCAAGATCACCGACGCGATAGACAGTCTCGGCTTCCTTTGGGCTGGAGCGCCGCTGCAGGACTTCAATTCGGGCAAGCAATTCCGAAAAAGCATAGGGCTTGGTGAGATAGTCATCTCCGCCCGCCCGCAAGCCCGTGACGCGATCATCAACCTGTCCCAAAGCGGAAAGGATCAGCGCTGGCGTATCGTTTCCCTGGGCGCGCAGTGCGGCCACCACGGAAAGCCCATCGCGGCGCGGCAGCATGCGGTCAACGACAAGAGCATCATACGCCCCCTGTTCGGCGAGCGCATAGCCTGTCTCTCCGTCACCTGCAATATCAGCGGAATGTCCGGCCTCGTTGAAGGCCTTTTCCAAATAGCGGGCAGCTTCGCGATCATCTTCAATAACGAGTATTTTCATGATCTTACTCTAATCGGATTGCTTCGATGAAACCAGAAAGAAAAGGGGCAACAGGTTGAAGAGACCTGTTGCCCATGCGTCAGCGCTTACGGGTGGGGTCCAGCGCCGCAGCATTTCCTTCCCACCTGTCAGCCTTGGCTGATAGGTAGGGCGACGAACCGCGATTGGTCCTTTGTCTGCACTTGCAAAAGCACAGCTTTACGGCCGCTTTTCGTGGCATCTGCGACTGCCGCATCTATATCGCCGCCGCTCTTGACCGGCTGGTTGTTGACTGAGACGATAATGTCGCCTGTGCTGATACCCTTGTCTGCAGCGTCGCCCTGACGATCAACATCCGTGACAACAACACCCTGGCCGTCATCGGCGGGCATGACAGTCAGGCCATAGTCATCAAGAGCGGATGACTTTTGCTCGTCTTCCTGCTGTGGTGTTGCCGAAGCAAGCTTCTCATCACCGGGCATTTCCTTGATCGACACTTTGACGGACTTGGCCTCGCCCTTATGCCAGACGGTCAGATCAACATCCTTGCCAGGCACGACAGCCGCAATCTTTTTCGCCAGATCGCGCGGATCACTGACCTTGTCGCCATTGACAGCCGTGATCACGTCACCGGCCACGATACCGGCTTTTGCCGCAGGGCCGTTCGCTTGCGGATCAGCAACGAGCGCTCCCTTCTCTTCGGCAAGACCAAGAGATTCGGCGATTTCCTTGCTGACGGGCTGAATCTGTACGCCAATCCAGCCGCGCGAGACTGTACCGTTCTTGATCAGTTGATCTACGACCTGCTTTGCAGTCTGTGCAGGGATAGCAAAGGCAATGCCCACGCTGCCACCAGAAGGTGAGAAAATAGCTGTATTGATACCCACCACTTCACCATTCAGGTTGAAAGCCGGGCCACCAGAATTCCCTTTATTAACCGCCGCATCAATCTGCAGGAAGTCATCATAAGGTCCAGCGCCAATATCGCGGCCACGAGCCGAGACGATACCCGCTGTTACAGTTCCGCCGAGACCGAACGGATTACCCACTGCAACAACCCATTCGCCAACGCGAACTTTGTTGTCATCGCCGAAATTGACATAGGTGAACTTGCGCTTGTCATCGACCTTAAGCACGGCCAGATCGGTCCTCTTGTCCTTACCTATCAGCTTCGCATCAAGCTCGGTGCCGTCATCAAGGACGACACTATAGGCAGAGCCGTCTTCAACGACGTGATTATTGGTGACGAGATAGCCATCTTCGGAAATGAAGAAACCGGATCCCTGCGCTGTTGGGCGGACTCGTTCAGGGCGATTCTGGTCACGCGGGGATTTGCGTGGCTCCATGCCGCGACGACCATCTTGGTCTTGGCCGCCAAATTCGTAAAAGAAGCGCTTGAGCGGGTGGTCATCCGGGAGTTGATCCATGCCCGGGAAACCATTGCCATTATCGGCAGTTTCCTTCACGGCGCTCTTCACCCGAACACTGACAACTGCGGGGCTGACCTTTTCGACGACGTCAGCAAAACCGGGCTGCTGGGCAGTTTCAACACGAACTGCTTCGGCCTGCGCCGGGACAATAGCGCTGAGCGGACCCGTCGCCAAAAAGCCACCGACTAATGCCGACGACAGTAGGGCCGCGGCAATACCCTTACGGTAACGGGAAGATTTGATATTGTTAGACATCGGGATGTTCTCCTTAGGCAATGCGATCGGCTAATGATCGTTCGTACCATCAGTGATACATATAAGAAGGTTACCCCACCATTTCCGCAACATGACAAATATTTAAGGTTTGCCCGGTGGAAACGCCGGTCCGTGCCCTTAGTCGGTGCTTTATATAGCGCAAAGCCTCTAGCTGTTTTGGTTCACAGCAAGAAGTAACTGCCACAAATCATGGACAGTTATATTTCGTCTACCCTCGGCTGCCGTCAACCGGGTGCCCTGATCTTTGACCGTACCTTCGGCTGTCACCAGCCGATCACCCTGGCTTTTGACAACACCGTCAATCGCCTTCAAGCCGCCAAGCATTGTCACCGGCTGCGCAATGTCCTTGCCAGTGGCATCCTTGCCAAGGCTCGTCAGACCGAAGTCGGGCAGAACAAGCTTGCCATCCTTATCCAGCGTCGTGCCTTCTCCAAGTGCTTTGGCAACAGACTGCCCGACCTTCGTCGCAGCCGTGTTGATCGACCCCTGAACCGTCGCATCCGAAAGGCCCGCAAGCTTCGTCGTTGCTGCATCCGCACCAACCTTGGCCGCATCCGCCGTCGTCTTTACTGTCGCAAGATTGCCGGTGACTGTCTTGACTGACTGGTCAACCGTGTCACCAAGCTTCTTTGCAGAAGCGTCAATGCTCTTTTGAACCGTATCATCCGAAAGACCGGCAAGCTTCGTCGTTGCTGCATCCGCGCCGACCTTGGCTGCATCCGCAGTCATCTTTGCTTCGGTAGCTTTCTCTACAACCTTGTTAAACTGACCCTTGTTCACCGCATCCGTATCGGCAGTACCTTCCGCAACATTGCTGATTTTCGTACCGTTGCTGCCCTTGAGCTGAAGCTTGGTATAGTCAACAGTTTCATTGCCAGCCGCATCCTTGGAGACGCTATATTGCACTGCGCTATTACCAAGCCGGTTAATGCCGTCATAGGCAGCATTGAGTTGGCTGCCGTTAACAGCATCCGTGCTGGTCGCGCTCACCTGCCCCGGTGCAACATTGATGATCTGGCGTTTGACATCTGCTTTACCAACACTGACAACGGCCGTTGCTTTGGTGCTGTCAAATGCGTAGTCCTTGCCGTTCAATGTAACGCTATCCACCTTATGCACATCTTCGGTTTCCGCATTTGAGCCCAGCGCAACACTGTTCTTCTTGCTCGCTTTGGACGAAGCACCAACTGCAATGGCGTATTCCTCTGATGCTTGCGAACTAGTACCAATGGCAATTGCTTTAAAGTTATTTGCCCCAGACGTATCGCCGATAGCTATAGAAGATTCGCCGTCAGACTTTGCTTGGGGGCCTATCGCCGTGCTCTTTTTCTTTGTCGATTTCGCTTCCCAGCCTATTGCAGTCGATGCCTCTTCCGTTGCCTTTGTGTCAGTACCAATGGCAGTTGCTCTCAGTTGATTTGCCTCAGATGAAGCGCCTATAGCTACAGAATATTCGCCGTCAGAGTTTGCTTTTTTACCAATCGCCGTGCTATTTTTAGCAGTCGCAGACGTAGACGCCGCCCAGCCTATTGCAGTCGATCCCCAACCCAATGCCTTTGAGCCAGAACCAATGGCACCTGCATTATAACCTGCAGCCTCAGATGCATTGCCGAGAGCTAGAGAATAATTGCCGCTCGACTTTGCACCAGGACCAAAGGCACCTGCATTCAAACCTTGAGCCTCAGATGCATTGCCGATAGCTATAGCAGAATCTTTGCTTGCTTTTGCAGCCCAACCTAATGCCGAACTGTTAAGTCCACTTGCATCACTCCCTGAACCAAAAGCAGAACCACCTACACCAGCATTTGAATTCGGGCCCACTGCAGTGCCGCCAGCGCCCGCCGCCTTGGCGTTGTCGCCGATAGCTATTGCGGGTGCAGTGATTGTCGTTACTGTAGGCGCAGCAGCACCTGCTACTGCGGGTACAGCGGCACCTGTTGCTGCGGGCGCAGTGGCACCCGTTGTTGTGGGCGTAGAAGTAGCTGCTGCGGGCGCAGTGGCATCTACTGCTGCGGGCACAACAACCGTCGTTGTGCCACCTTTTGCCCCTGCATTAGTGCCGATGGCGATGTCGCCAAGAACGGTCGTGCTCGTGGTCGCTGGCTGACTGTTTGCATCGGTGTTGATCTTGATCTGCGGAAAGCGAGTTTCCGGAATAGCCGAAAGTGCGATTGGCTTGGGAAACCGTATGGAATTGCCCATGCCAGCCACCTGTGGTGTAACAAATTCTTCAGTTGTTGGAACGCCGAGCACCACCGTTTTTGGCACACCACCACTCGGAAATATGGTACCGATTGGAAAAACCGTACCGACAGGGAAACGAAGAGGAAAAGACGTATCACTCGCTGCCATGACAACAGGTCCTTTAAAGAAAGTGCCTTTGTAAAACTCCCCCAGCGATGCAGGGAAAAAGTAATCTTTATCGAGTGGCACGTTAAGCGGCACAACTACGCCATCAGCCTTAACCACGCCGTTTGGCGAAGTAACAACTGTCCCTTTGAGTGCAGTGAACGATAAACCTGAGTGATTTATGGCTTGCGCCTCAAAACCAAAGCCATTTTCTAGCCTGACAAACCCCGCCGGCACACCGGCCACGCCCACAGCCGGAGAAGAGGCAGTTACGGATTGAGCCAGCACGGGCGAAGCCAGAGAGACAACCAGCGCAGCCGCCATCATCCCCAAACCCTTGCGGCGCTTGAAGCCCAGCACCATGCAAGCAAGACGCAGGATAGCATTGAGACGGCGACGGGCGGAACGGCTCTCAGCCGAACCGGCGAGCCAATTACCGGCAAAACGAGCAGGCATGCTGGAGGAAACAGGTGCTTTGACTTTGGTCATATCAATCTCGCTCAAAAATAATATAGCAAATACTGAGGTAAATATCGGATATGCTTACAGAAATACGTTCACAGATGTTTATTACTGTGATGGATCAATAAAATTTAAATGCGGGAATATTTTTTACTTGGAAAGGCTAATGTGCCAGACCGGAACTTAATCATTGCCGCGATTATCAACGGCTGATTAACGTGTAAACAAGCAAAATACAAGAGTAAAAACTAGTTTTCAGTGTGTTAAATTCTGTTTTATGGAAAAATTTTATTATACTTTAGTATAGTAAACCCATACTAAAGTATAATACCTTGTCGCAATTTGTTAATTATCGAGCGTTCCGACCAGTTTTTTGAGTTGCTGTTTTTCAACGTCGGAAAGAGGTCCCGATTCTATTGAAACAGTGCGGCGGCGCCTCGCCGAAACGACAAGAGCCAAAGCACCGATGAGCAAAGCGCCTATTGGAAAACCCCAGAGCACGACCGTGCTTAATCGCAGCCGGGGCTTGAGCAAGACGAATTCGCCATAGCGGGCGACGAGAAAATCCAGCACCTGCTGGTCAGTATCGCCAGCCATAAGCCGCTCGCGCACCAGGACGCGCAGATCGCGGGCAAGATCCGCATTGGAATCGTCAATGGATTCATTCTGGCAGACCATGCAGCGCACCTGCGCAGAAATGGTGCGGGCACGTTTTTCAAGGACCGGGCTTGTCAGCATCTCGTCGGGGGAAAGCGCAAATGCGCTACTTGCGCCGAAACAAAGCAGCAGGACAAGGAAAGTTGCAATTGCGTTGCGGGTGCGGCTCATTGGGACACGCGGTTTTTTGCGGGGGCAACGCGGATTTTTGCGGATTGCATCAGAGCTGCTTTACCCTTGGCGGGTGCACCGACACGCAACCGGCGGTCAAGCAAAGACAGGCAGCCGCCCGCCATCATGAACACGGTTCCAAGCCAGATCAATGTTACCAGCGGCTTCCACCATATCCGCACGACGATGCCACCATCGGCAGCCGCATCACCCAGAGCCACGTAAAGCTGGCTGAAGGCGAAGGTGCGGATACCGGCCTCGGTTGTCTGCATATTGCGAACAGGGAAGAAACGCTTGGCCGCCATGAGCGACGTTACCGGCTGTCCCTCATCGCTCAAAACGGTAAACCGGCCTTGCTCTTCGCTGAAATTGGAACCTTTGAAGGGCTCGATTTGATCGAAACGCAGCGTATAGCCGCCCGCCCGGATGCTTTCACCCGGTTTCATGACCAGAACGCTTTCGGTTGCGAAGGTGGTGGTTGCAACAATGCCCAGCAAAGTGACGCCAAGACCGAGATGAGCAAACGCGGTGCCGAAAACCGAGCGTGGCAGGCCAATGAGGCGCTGAAATGCGACTTTCAAAGAGGCTTTTCCGATACCGGCTTTCAGCGCAAGGTCTGTGAGCGCGCCGAGCATGAGCCACACGGCAAGCCCTATGCCGAAAGCCGCCAGAACGCCGGACGCCGAAGTTTGGTAAAGCACGGCAGCGACAACCAGCAAAGCACCGAGGAAAGCAGTCATGAGGCGCTGTGCCACGGCCAGGAGATCGCCGCGCTTCCACGCCATAAGCGGCCCGAACGGCACGGCGGCCAAAAGCGGGATCATCAGCGGGCCAAAGGTGAGATTGAAAAAGGGCGCGCCGACCGAGATTTTTTCGCCCGTCAGAAACTCGAGCAGAAGTGGGTAAAGCGTGCCGATCAGAACGGTCGCTGCAGCCGTGGTCAAAAACAGATTGTTGAGAACCAACGCACCTTCACGCGAAATCGGCTGAAACAGGCCGCCGGGTGCCAGACTTTGGGCACGCCACGCAAAGAGCGCCAAGGACCCGCCGATAAAGATAACAAGTATGGCAAGGATGAAAAGGCCGCGACCGGGATCGGTGGCGAATGTATGAACTGAAGTCAGTACGCCGGAGCGGACGAGGAATGTTCCCAGTAGTGATAAAGAGAATGTGAGGATTGCAAGCAGCACAGTCCAGATTTTCAGCGCCGAGCGCTTTTCCATGACCAGCGCAGAATGCAGCAAAGCGGTGCCTGCGAGCCAAGGCATGAAGGACGCATTTTCAACCGGGTCCCAGAACCACCAGCCGCCCCAACCCAGCTCATAATAGGCCCAGTAAGAGCCCATAGCGATGCCGCCTGTCAGGAATGTCCAGGCCACGAGCGTCCACGGACGGACCCAGCGCGCCCAGGCCGCATCTATCCGGCCATCAATCAGCGCAGCAACCGCAAAGGAAAAGCACACGGAGAATCCGACATAGCCCAGATAGAGTAGCGGCGGATGAATGGCGAGACCGATATCCTGCAGGATCGGGTTAAGATCACGTCCTTCGACCGGTGCCGGGTTAAGGCGCGCAAAGGGGTTTGACGTGGCGATAATAAAGGTAAGAAATGCAGTGCCAACCCAAGCCTGAACCCCAAGCACATTGGCTTTCAGCGATGGCGGCAGATTATTGCCAAAGAAGGCGACGAGCGCGGTGAAGAAGCTCAGGATCAAAACCCAGAGCAGCATTGAACCTTCGTGATTGCCCCACACGCCGGTAAATTTGTAAAGCAGTGGCTTTTGCGAATGTGAATTCTCAAACACATTCTGAACGGAGAAATCGGAAAGCACATTGGCGCTTGTCAAGGCCGCAAACGAAATCGCGACAAGGGCAAGTACAGTGAAGGCGGCGGGAACGGCAACTGCCATCATCTGGTCGTCATTGCGACGCGCGCCCAGTATCGGCAGCACGGATTGAACGATGGATAAAGCCAGAGCGAGTACCAGCGCGAAATGTCCAAGTTCGACAATCATGGCTTCTTGCCCTCTTCCTGCCAGACACCTTTGGCCTTCAGGCTATCGGCAACTTCCTTGGGCATATAGTTTTCATCATGTTTTGCCAGCACGCTGTCGGCGATAAATTTGCCCGTGGGTGAAAAGCCACCCTCGATAACAACGCCTTGATCTTCGCGAAAAAGATCCGGCAATATGCCTTCATAGGTGACGGGAATGCTTTTTATCTTATCAGTAACTGAAAAGCTGATCTTGGTTCCCTCGCCGCGAACCACTGTTCCTTTTTCAACCAACCCGCCAAGCCGGAATCGCGATTGCGACTGAATGTCGGAAGCTTGAATATCGGAAGGCATGCGGAAGAATGCGATTTTCTGTTGCAGAGCAAAGAGTACTAGCGCAGCCGCCAACCCCAAAACGGCCAAACCGCCACCAATGACCGTCAGTCTTTTTTGCTTGCGCGTCATCAATCGTTCTCCGGCTCGTAAGCTAAACCGAGATCATCCGCCACGGCATCAAGACGGGCCATCTTTTCAGCGCTCAACGCTTTTTTGGCACGATCCAACGCTTCAATGGCATCATTAGGCCGGTTAAGAACGACATAGGATCGCACGAGCTTCTCCCAGCCCTCAACATCGTCCGGAGCTTTTTCCAGTTTCGCAGCGAGGCTGGTAACCATGCCTTCGATCATTGTCGCACGGCTTTCGCTGTCGGCATTCATCATTGCCTGCACCTGAGCCGCATCCGGCGCGGTCTTGTCGACATCGCTGACATCTGGCGCATCACCATTGATCTCGGTGTCCAGCCTGGTCAACGCTGCTTGCGCCTGATCGCGCCATGGTACATCAAGTGGCGCCTCCACCAGCAGCTTGCGGATGAGATCACGCGCTTCGGTCAGGCGGCCTTGCTGCATCCACCCATCAATGATGTAGAATTGCGGGCGCATGTCTTTTGGATCCAGCGCCAATGCCTTGTTGAATGCTTCTTCGGCGCGAACCGTGATTTTACCGCCTGCTTCCGCGACCAGCGCCTGGCCCAGACCAAGCTGCCGCGCGGCGCTGTCGCCATTCAAGCGTATTGCATTTTGATACGCGGCAACTGCATTTGCAGGGCGGCCCATGCGCGTATAAATCGGCGCGAGGACCTCCCAGCCCTGACCGTCATCAGGGTTCAGTTTCAAATGCGCTTCTGCACGGGCAACCAGCTCGTCAGGCGTGCTTTGAGCGGCAGGGCGCGCAAGCCTTTCCGCCAGTGGCTGGCCGGGCAGATCCGGATTACCCGTACTTGCATAGACAGCCCATGAAATCAGGGGAATTGCGATGACCGTTATAAGTGTCATCCACTCACGGGTGGCGCTCTTGGCTGGGCGAACCACCTGTCCGTCTATTGCGGCGGCCTTGGCGGATTTCAGAAGCCGGCGCCCGATTTCCGCACGTGCCTGTTCGCCTGCAACTGGATCGATCAAGCCACGCTTTTCGTCAGCGTCTAGTTCACGCAATTGGTCTCGATAGACCTCAACATCATATTGATTGTCCGACACTGAAGCCGTGGTGCGCCGTGTTAACGGCAAAAGCACCAGCAACGTTGCGACAACGGTCAGAAATGCAGCGGAAATCCAGAAAATCATGCGTGAGACATAGACTCTCGCTTATCCAAAATCCAAACGCAATTTATTGATAGGGCAATTCGCCGCAAATACACTTCGTTGACCGATCCCGATCACAGCCGCGTCCAGCTGCCGTCCTCATTGCGACACGCCGTTCCACGCGCAGATTGCGGCGTGCCATCAATACGGATGGTATGGGTATATTGGCGGCAGTTCTGCGATCCAACTTGGTAGGGCTGAGCCGCCACAACCTCGCCAGAACGATTGTTGCTGCTTTTCCACTCTACAACCTTGCCGGCCGGAGAATATTCCAAGGTCTGATACTCAGCCTGCAATGCCTGCTTGCGGTCTGCCGGTTCAAGCGATGCATTGCCGACCAGTCCATTACCGAGGGCGGCAAGAACGCTCGTTTTTGCAGCTTGTTTCGAGCCGCCGGTCCAGGAACCTAGAACCGCGCTATCGCCCTTGCCGCCGGATGTCGTTGAACAACCGGCAAGCGCAGCAATTGCGAGAAAGGGAATAGCGACATGAAATTTCATCACAAGCTCATTTTCAGATAAATCTTCAGGCCTTTATGACCTGATTGAATGGCGGCTTGCAAGCTTCATTCAGTTCGCAGCCGTTGGTAAAATCAGTCTCGCATGTAACCCGCCGAGTAGAGAACTGCGTTCAAGCGTTAGGGTTCCGCCATATTCGCGCACAGTGTCGTTCACAATCGACAGACCCAATCCTGTGCCCGGCTTTGTTTCATCAAGCCGCTTCCCGCGTGCCAGCGCGTCCTGTATCTGCTCGGCAGCAAGACCCGGCCCGTCATCCTCGACGCTGATCTCAAATCCTTGCTCGACGCGGGCAAGTGTCAAGGTGATAATCCGGCGGCCCCACTTTCCAGCATTCTCCATCAAGTTGCCGACGATCTCCTCAAGATCTTCCTGCTCACCAGCAAAGATTGCATCGTCCATGTAATTGTTGAACTTGATGTCCATGTGGGGATTGAGCTTGGCGGTAACGCGCACCAGCCGCTCCAGTATCGGCGTTACGGGAGCGCGGAAGACAACACTATCACGCTGTGCGGCAACGCGTGCACGTTGGAGATAATGCTGCACCTGAATTTGCATAGCGGCAGATTGTTCGGCGATAAGGCGGCCTTCCGTGCCACCGATTGTCCGGCTTTCATTCACCAGAACCGATAAAGGCGTTTTCAGCGAATGGGCAAGATTGCCGACCTGCGTGCGTGAACGATCCATGATACGGCGATTATTGTCGATCAGCGCATTCATCTCGCGCGCCAGGGGCGCGATCTCGTTGGGCAAGTCTTCGTCAAGACGCGTAACCTTGCCCTCGCGGATATCGCCCAGTGAACGGCGCACACGATCAAGTGGGCGAAGCCCGAATAGAATAACGGCAGCATTGATCAAAGTTCCGCCTAGACCAAAAATGCCGAGATAGAAGTACAACGTATAGCGGAAATCTGCGATTTCTCCCTCGACTTCGCTCAGATTTCCCATCACCCTGAAACGTGCGACCCGATTATCCGCGTCAAGCACCACTTCGGTTTCAACGACCGACAATTGCTGGCCGTTCGGTCCGGCTTCCGTATATTGGCGCTGGAATGATGTATCGAAGGGAACATTGAGAGTTGAGGGTGAATCGATGTTTCGCTCTCCCAGAGAAACGGAGCGCAGCGAGCCCTTTAAATTATCCGCCGCAGGCTCGACTGACCAATACCAGCCTGAAAGCGGGCTGGAATATCGCACTTCACCGGGGTCAGGACGTCCTGCCAACGTGCCATCATTGACACTGACTGATGCGATAACACTGAAAAGATGGGCTGAAAGCAATTGCTGAAAGCTTTTCAGGCGTGCTTCGCCATAGAGCGTCGAGATGATAGTGGCGATGGCAATGAATGAGATGATGGTCCAGAGGGTCGAGAGCGAAATGACGCGGAACGACAGAGATCGCAAGCTTGGGAGATAATTTCTCAGCCGGATTGCCACGCAATACCCTCTTTAAAAGGCTTAAGACCCTAAGCCTTGCTGTCTTGCGACTTGATACGATAGCCCATACCGCGAATGGTCTCGATCAGGTCCATGCCCATCTTCTTGCGCAACCGGCCGACAAAAACCTCAATAGTGTTTGAGTCCCGGTCGAAATCCTGATCGTAAAGATGCTCGACCAGCTCGGTTCGCGATACGACTTCGTCCATATGATGCATGAGATAGGAAAGCAGGCGGAATTCATGGGAAGTGAGTTTCAGCGTGTTTCCATTGACAGTGGCTTTTGACGTTTTCGTATCCAGACGCAACGGACCGCAGGAAATTTCGGACGAAGCATGTCCCGCCGCGCGGCGGATCAAGGCGCGTAAGCGCGCAAGAACTTCCTCAATGTGAAACGGCTTGGCGACGTAGTCGTCAGCACCCGCATCAATCCCTGCCACCTTATCGCTCCAGCGATCGCGGGCTGTCAGCAAAAGTACGGGCATGATACGGGAATCCTGGCGCCATTTTTCAAGCACGGTCAGCCCATCCATCTGCGGTAGGCCGATATCCAGGATAACAGCGTCATAGGGTTCGGTATCGCCGAGAAAATGCCCTTCTTCGCCGTCAAAAGCCTTGTCGACAACATATCCAGCCTCCGTCAGCGCATCCACGAGCTGACGGTTGAGGTCGCGATCATCCTCGACGACAAGTATTCTCATGCAGTATTTCCTCGCGGACTTGTGAGATCAGTTTGCTGGAACAGCAACTTCCACACGCCGCGGTCGTTCACCGTCCTTACCGGGAACCAGAACCACCACTACGCAGACCTCTTTGCCGTTTTGGACAACAGATGTTGCACGCGCAAGGGTCCCCCCTTGCGAGTCCGCTACCTGCTGCCCCACCGACGAGCAATCCGCAGCTAAAGCAGGACCGGCGAAGACGACGCCGGCGCCCGAGATCAGACCCGCTAGGGGCAAGGAGAAGAGTAAGTGTTTCATCATGTTGTCATTAATATCGATTGCTGTCTGAACGATGAATGAACAGTTGGTGTCTCGCTGCTACAAATGCCACAGGTTCACGTCTTTTAACATCATATTTCTTTACGTGAAATGAGAGTTGTCGCGCTGATGCGTCCAAATAGCGCTACAACGCCGCTAATGGCGGTTAGGAATTGGACTATCGTATCTGTAAGAGATGCATGATCGGCCCCTTCAAGCGAGCCATTGAAGAAGCCGGAGCACGACAAGCCAATTGTTACTATCGATGCCCAGATGGTCTTGGAAGCAAACCATGATTTTTCGTTGGTCATTAGCAAATTCCTTTAAATAATTGTCGGTTCAAAAAATATTGGAGAAAATTTACAGCGGGCCTCCTGACCAAGCCCGACTGAGGCGGAAATCATCGCTACTTTAAAGTCAAAAGCGACGGACGCATTGCCCAGATCCTTCAGCCGCTCAGAAGCACTGTAAGTCCAGTTGCTAGCGGTCACTTCAAATGACCTGACAGCCCGCTCTTCAAACAGGATTTCTATATGATAGGCCTCGCGCTCTTCCCCCAGCGGTATTTCTGGAGAAAGCCAGCTATCGGCATCAATTCTCCCGCGCCTGATCCAGACTATATCCATATCGCCATTTGGGCGCATTCTGGTGCTGATATGGACGGGCGAAAGCGGTTGCAGTACCCGCAATCCTCCCATTTTTGTTTTGGTGCTGTAAAACTGGTCGGAAAACTCTTCGCCTGAGCATCCAATGCGCCAGTTTAACTCCAATCCCGCCTCTTGGGGTTTCAAGCCTGCCGGAGAAACAGCATCATTGAGCAAAATGAAGGGTGCTCCCTCCTTTTTGAGCTGCATGGCCTCGCGTTCGGTCCCGCATTGGCCACGCAACAGCCCGGTGAGTCGCCATACGTCGCTGCTTATTTCCTCCGCATTGAGAAATTGCAGCAATTCCCACTCTCCACCAGACGTTCCAACAAGTGCACTATTGGCACCGTTAAAAAGTTGGGAGCGTGTCACCGAACTCAGCTCTCCATCGTACAGCCTGACTGAAAGAGCCTGATTATTAAGCCAGCGCCCGCTGGCGCCTTCATTCAATGGTGCAACCAACTCGCCCATGACAGCGCTATGCGCCAACAATGCGCGCTGTTCAAAACCAGTCTGTTCCGGAGAGATAAATGCGCTTACTCCGTTCCAGGGCCGCGCAAATGCGGCAATCCGGAATTGATCGGCAGGACGCTCTATCCCCGGCCACATCGGAAGGTCTATCAACTCAAAATAAGGTCTGCCGCGAATAGCAAGGTCCGCACCTGATGCAACAGGCAATGCTGCCTCGGCGGGATACCGAACGTGTTTTGGTACTGCCCGCGCCTCCAGACGCCTCGTCGCCCCATCTTCAATCGAGGTGATTACAAAAGCACCTGCGGGCACTGTACCATGCGGGTCGGCAATTCTGATCCGGTCTCCAACTTTCAAATGCGCCTGTTTCCAGGGTAGCTCTAGCGTTACTGATCGCCGGGACGCACGGCGCGACTGCATCCATTCTTCGGCAAGTGACTTGGCCTGACCGCTTTCCAGTATGGCTGCAATGCCGATGCTTTCCGTTCCTTTGCCGCTCTGGCGCTCGGCAAAGGCCATCGCCGCTTGATAATCCAGCATCGGGTCGCGATAGGCCAGCTCAACGCGTTCCGGCTGCTCCATTATTTCTGTCAGCCGCCATATCAGCGCGGCAGCATCCTCGCGCTCGACGAACTCTTCGATCAATGGTGTTTGGGAATCTGTGCGGGTATTGCTTTGAAAGACAAGCGTTTTTCCGCTTTCAAATGCATCTATCCCGTAGACTGCGAGCAATGGCTCGATTGCGGATCGAACACTCGTTGGTTCGTCCAGCACGTAGCCACTGACAAATCCATCGACGCGACACGTATCGAAATCAACGATCCCATAATCTTTGAGAATGGCAGCTACCAATTCATCGAGCGCCACGCCTGAAAGCCGACCGTTCAGCCAATGACCCGATGTCCAATTGTCGCCATCAGACCACAATTTTCGGTTTAGCGGAAATTCCGGATGAGGCCGTGTATCCCAAGCCCAAACATAGAGCCGATCCTTATCAAGCATGCTACCGGCAAGGTCTGACCAGTGCGCAATATGTGCCCGCAAATAGCGATTCTGGGCCAGGTCATTTCGTCCTCGATCTGAAAAATAGGGAAATGCCCCCTCGGATGATTTCATATCGGGAAAAACATTGGGCTGGTTCGGGCCCTTATCGACAGCTGGGCAACCTAGTTCCGTCAGCCAGATTTGCTTGGCAGCGGGCTGCCATACAGTAGGTGCGGTCTGTTCCACGCCACCAATCCGATTGTAATGACTGTTCCTCCACCATGAAGAAAGGTCTTTGAAACGATAGACCCATGGCTTGCCGGAGCCATCTGAAATCGGTGTTCGCACACGCATGGTCCGGTCATTCGGCGATGCATAATACCAGTCGTAACCTTCCCCTGCAGTAATCTGCTCTTGCAACGCCGGCAGATCATAGGGTGCCACAAAGCCGTCCGGATTAAGCACCCCATAATCTTCGTCACGCCAGTCACTGAGCGGCATATAATTGTCGATGCCAATGGCGTCGATTGCCGGATGCGCCCAAAGTGGATCAAGGTTGAAATAAACATCGCCTGAACCGTCTTGCGGATAATGCCCGAAATATTCAGTCCAGTCCGCGCCATAGGTGAGCTTACATCCAGCCCCCACAACCCGGCGGATATCGGCGGCAAGACCGCAAAGCCCATTTACGAATGGGAAATGATCGTACGGCCCCCGAACCATGGTACGCCCCCGCAGTTCCGAACCAAGGATAAACGCATCCACGCCGCCTGCACAGAGAGCCAGATGCGCGAGATGCAGCACAAAACGACGATAACCCCAATCTTCACCATTGCCTTGATAATGGACGCGTTGATGCTTGATCTGATAATTTTCTGCCGTGGCGCTCCCTAGAAATTCGGCGATCTGGTTCACCGCCGCTTCTGTCTCGTTGACACTGCCAGCATGGTAAGGCGCAGGGTGACAGGTAATGCGTCCACGCCAAGGATGTGTCGCTTGATGTGTTGAACCATAGGGATCGGGAAGCTGGTTGTCCGGCGGTATATCAAGCATGATGAACGGGTAAAGCGTGACGCTCAGACCTCGCATTTTTGCGTCCTCGATGGCGGCGATAATGCTCTCATCGGATGGCGTTCCACCATAGATCACCCCCTTGTCATCGCGGGAAATGAGATGTGCACCGGCGCGGTCAACGCCTCCAGCGCACCATTTCTCGCTTTCGTTGTACTGATTCCTGTCCATGACGCCCGGGCGAATTTTGCAATTCCCAGCACGCAAATCCGCGGCAAACCAAGGCACTACGATTGCAACATGCTTAAGGGCAGGACAGAGCCCCTGCAGCTCGTCCATCGACGCCTCCCAGTCCGTATCACCTCGCAGGCAATTATGGTTCAAAGCAATCGTCTGACCTTTACCCGGCTCATTGGTTACCAGTTTCGGCGAGAGTCCGAACTCCGTTGAGCCGGGTATAAGTGCTACCGCCTTGAGACTGCTGGCGACGGCTCCGATTGCTCTGATCACTTCAAACTGAAACTGCGGTATGCGATTGCCAAAATCATCGAGTGGAAAATGCTCGAAAACCACATAGGCCGTGCCCCGATATGCTGGTGCATTGCCGCTTCCCTGTTTGGCTTCAATCAATGGATCCGGCATTTGATTTTCGCCGCCGCAATGGACGCGGATTGTGCCTCGCGTCTGGTCGTATTCCTTGCCGTCAGCCCATATGCGACGGATAAGGCTTATCTCTCCGGCGGCAACCGCAATGGCGAAATTGCCGAAGTAGGAATATTCAGCGACCTTCCGTCCGCCTTTACCGCCCTGTCGCTTTTGGGTTTTCTGCTCCTCGAAACGCGTTCCCCATATCGCCATAAAGCCCGCTAATATGTTTGACAAAACCGGGAGCGAGAAACTCCGCATTCTCGCACATCTTCATGCGGCGCACCGGAATGCTCGGATCAGCCAGCATCCTCTTTAACAAAGGCAGCGGCTTCGGTGTGGTTGTGATCACTTGCTTCGGGTTTCGGCCAAGACGCAGCCCGAACTGCAACATGTCCCATGTCGCCTGCACATTTTTCCACTTTGCCAACTCATCGCCCCAGCCAGCATCAAATTGCGGTCCGCGCAAGCTTTCAGGGTCTTCTGATGAAAACATCGACGCCGTCGCTCCACTGTTCCAGAGTAGACGACGCCTTGTCATTTCAAAGCGAGGGCGCTCGGCCCGTGAAACCGACATGATGCCGGATGGGCCGTCGATCATAACCTCGCGGACATCGGCCAATGTTTCGCCGACCAGAGCGATATGCATGGATTTCGATGTATCAAAGGGCGCAAACCCAAGGGCCATGCCATTGACCCATTCCGCCCCCATTCGTGTCTTGCCGGAGCCTCGCCCGCCAAGGATCAGCCATGTATGCCAATCAGTTCGCGGCGGCTGTTGTGTTGTCCGCCCCTGAAAAAGCCATTCCGGATGGGCCGCCAGTATCTCCCGCATGCTTAAATTTTGTTTCGACCAGCTCGCTTGCACGGATGTTGGCAAGTTCATCGATCCTCTCATCAATTCGTTTTAGAACCGCCGCGACCTCGTCGGGCGAAAGACCGCTGGCGCTTTGTGCTCTCGCCGCATCAAACCTCTCTTGAAGGTCGCTCACCTTGTCGATAGTGCGGGCCAGCAAGGCCAATGCGTCGAGCCGTGCCTTGCTTGGAATTTCGTTTTCAAAACTGGACAGTGTTTCCAGCTCCTTGCGCAAAAGCTCCATGATTTTTCTCGCAGCATGTAACTGGCTGTTACCCTGCTGTATCTCATCAAGCGAATAGCCATCGCGATAAATGCCGTTTAGAAACTGCTGTTCGTTAACGCCCAGCAATGGTGCAATCTCGTGGGGGGCAATGCAGTATTCGCGGCACAACGCAAAGGCGCTGCGCCGGCGCATGGCCATCGCATAAATAGCAGTCATAAAAAATCCCTGAAATATCGCGGCTAACCGGCGAGGAAGCCTTGGTCACAATTCCGACGATGACTAATATCTACAGCAGGACCGTTACGCAGTCAAGGACTATTTTCCTATAAAGGTAAATTTTCTTATGCTGCCTTTTTCCATGTGGCAGCCAGCAACCCCGCACCTATCATCAGCGAGCCGCCAGTACGATTGACTACGCGCTGGACGCTAGGCTTGCGAATTGTCTGCCGTGCCATTGACGCCATCAATGCATAGGCCCCGGCATTCAATGTTGCCAGCACGAGGAATGTTGTTTCGAAAATGATCATCTGGGTGAGGATCGGCCGTGTCGTATCGAGAAACTGCGGCAGGAACGCCACGAAGAAGATAATGCTTTTCGGGTTGAGCGCAGTTACGACATAGGTATGCAGGAATATACGCAGTGCCTTTTCATTTTTTGCTGGCGTCTCACCTGTCACAGCATCCGCCACGGGCGCACGCCATAGTTTGATGCCGAGATAGATCAGATAGGCCGCGCCGATCCATTTCAAGGCGGTGAAAATCGTCGCTGACGCGGCAAGCAGCGCGCCCAGGCCGAGCATGGAAGCAGTCATGGCGGTGAAATCGCCGAGCGCAACGCCCGCGACAGTCGCCATTGCAAAGCGCCTCCCATGGCCAAGCGCATAAGAAATTACCAGAAGAATGGTCGGCCCGGGGATAGCAAGAAGTATTGCCGATGCTGCGACAAATGCCAACCAATGTTCAATAGCCATGTTCCCGCTCCTGTATATCTGGCGCTCAGAAGTCCATAAGAAGCAGCCATTTGCAAATGAAAAATTCAAGCGGCATTTCGATGCTCGAAAGGCAAGTTTTTCAGGCTTCTCTTGTCGCAGGACATAAAAAAGAGCTAATCTGTCCTCTGGGGTGAAATGACAGGGCAACGCTTCAAAATAGCGAACTTCAGAAGCTGTTAAGCGTAATCGGATACACCATATTCTTTATAAGAATGTGGATATAGGGCAGGCACAGAGTTTCGATGAAAGAGACCAAGCCAGACAAGCGTAAACGTTTCAGAGTCTCGCCATTGCTAGGGCTTGATGCATGGATCGATTCAACGCTTTATGAGTTGCGCTTCCGTGCCGCCGAAACCTGGGAAGATCTGACGATATTTTTCCGCCGGTTCCATGTTTCCGGCTGGCGGCGCGCCATTATTGAAGTCTTGAGCGAAGGGTTCACCTGGGGCACGGCTGGCTCCGTGGTCATGCTGACGCTGGCGATACCTGCCTTTCACGAAACTGATAAGAACTGGCGCACGCGTGACGATTTCGCCGTCACCTTTCTTGATCGTTATGGCAATGAAATCGGCCAGCGCGGGATTCTCCACCGCAGTGCCGTTCCGATTGACGAATTGCCGGATCACGTCATAAAGGCTGTCCTTGCCACCGAAGACCGGCGCTTCTTTGACCATTTTGGCATTGATTTTCTTGGTCTTTCCCGCGCAATGACGGAAAATCTGCGCGCCAATTCGGTTGTGCAAGGCGGGTCGACAATTACCCAGCAGCTGGCGAAAAACCTGTTTCTGACCAATGAGCGCAGTCTTGATCGAAAGATCAAGGAAGCCTTTCTGGCTCTTTGGCTTGAGGCCAATTTGAGCAAGAAAGAAATTCTTCAGACCTACCTCGACCGCGCTTATATGGGCGGTGGCACATTCGGCATAGCTGCCGCATCGCAATTTTACTTCAACAAAAGCGTCAAGGACGTGAATCTTGCTGAAGCGGCGATGCTGGCCGGACTGTTCAAGGCACCGGCAAAATATGCCCCGCACGTCAATCTGCCTGCGGCCCGTGCTCGTGCGAACGTGGTGCTCAGTAATCTCGTTCAGGGTGGTCTGATGACGGAAGGACAGGTCGTCGGGGCCCGGCGCAATCCTGCGACAGTGGTTGATCGCGGACGTTTGGAAAGCCCGGATTACTTCCTCGACTGGGCCTTTGACGAAGTTCGCAAGGTCGCGCAGAATTTCAGCACCCATACATTGGTTGTGCGCACCACACTTGATACCGGCATCCAGAAGGCCGCCGAAGAATCCGCCGAGTATCATCTGCGCCAATATGGCAAGGAATATCACGTCGCGCAGGCTGCGATTGTTGTTCTGGAAAACAATGGCGCCGTAAGGGCGATCGTCGGCGGGCGCGACTATGGCCTCAGTCAGTTCAATCGCGCCACCGCCGCCTTGCGGCAGGCGGGCTCGTCCTTCAAGCCCTATGTTTATGCTGCCGCCATGGAAAAGGGCATGACGCCGAAAACGCTCGTTTCGGGAGGCGCAGTGTCTTGGGGCAATTGGTCACCGCAAAATTATTCCCGCAAATATCTGGGCAAGATTGATCTCACGACTGCTCTGGTCAAATCGATCAACACGGTGCCCGTACGTCTTGCCAAGGATTATTTGACCACGGCTCCTATCGTCGCATTGGCAAAAGCCATGGGCGTTGAATCACCGATCAGCTCGCACAAGACCATGGTGCTCGGCACCTCCGGCATGACAGTCATGGATCAAGCCACGGGCTATAACGTCTTTGCGACCGGCGGCATTGTCGGCATGCGCCATGCGTTCACGCAGATATTGAGCCAGAATGGCGACATGCTTTGGGACTGGCGCAAGGATGGCCCAAAGCCCCATCGGGTTCTGACCGAGACTGCCGCAAATAACATGAACATTATGCTCTCGCAGGTGCCGGAATGGGGTACAGCACGGCGCGCCGTGCTTCCCATGACGCGTGTCGCGGGCAAGACGGGAACGACCCAGAGCTATCGCGATGCCTGGTTCGTCGGGTTCACCGGTAATTTCACGGCGGCGGTTTGGTTTGGCAATGATAATTTCACGCCAACCAAGGAACTGACAGGCGGCATTCTTCCCGCAATGACGTGGCAGCGTTTCATGAATTATGCGCACCAGAATATCGATTTGAAAGCTATTCCCGGCATCGATCCAACCATGCCCAAGCAGGAAAACGTAGTGGCTGAAAACAGCACCACCGATGCCGATAGCGAAATTATCAAGGCTGGCGAGCGTCCGCGCGTTCTTTCGAATGCGACCGTGCAGGTGCTTCGCGAGATTGATCAGGCCCTGAAAACATCACCGAAGCTGAAATTGCCTTTGCTTCCTACAAAAGTTTCCGCGCGCTAATTGCACGCAGCAGCGCCGCCGTGTAGTCATCATTCATGCTTCGTAATGTCTTCCTCGCCCTTATTGCGCTTGTCATTGCCGTCGGCGGCGGAACACTGAGCGCATGGTATGCGGTGAATCGTTTCGATGGCTTCAACGCGCTCGCCATTGGGCAATGGACTGCCCATCCAGATGCAGGCACGCCGCTTTCCGACCCTTATGCCAAGGCGCGCGCCGCCCGCGAAGGCGCTTTTCCGCTGGGTTCAGCCGAAGGTCTGGCGTTTTACGCTTACAATGATGATACGGGCGCAGCGCTTGACCGCCAATGCACCTACAGTTTGAGCGGAAATAGCCCGAATTCACGCTTTTGGACACTTTATGCGGCAGATCGCACCTTATTACCACTCGATCCCGGCACCGGCCGCCTGCCTGCATTGCATTCACGGCAAATCCTGCGCGGTGAGAATGGCGCATTCGTCGTTTCCGTTTCGCCGAAGGCACAGCCTGAAAACTGGCTCGCCACCTCGGGCAGCGGGCGGATGACCTTGGTGATGACATTGTACGACACGCCGGTGGGCAGCAATTCCGGTCTTGTCGACATGACCTTCCCGGCAATCACAAGGATTAGTTGCGATGGGTAAGCTATTGCGCGCCCTTCTGTTCGGTCTGGTCGGCGCAGGTATTATTCACATCGCCGTTGTGTTGCTCGTCCCCTATTACTCGGATCGAAATGCCTGGTCGCGTATTTCGGCCTATGGCGAGGATTGGCAGTTTCATACGGCAACCGGCGAACCCAAGCCCGGTATGGCACGGCTCGCATTTGACCCCTTGTTTCAAGCTGCCGCCTGCCGTTTTGATATTACAGATCTGCCCGCGCATATAACTGGTATCGGCACACTGCCCTACTGGTCGATCTCGGTTTACAATCGCCAAGGCGAAAATATCTACTCGATCAACGATCGCACAGCGATCGCCGACCAGTTGGATCTCGTCATTGCAACACCTCTGCAAATGATTGAACTCAACAAATCCAAGCCCGTAGCCGCTGAAAACTCCGTGCTGATCGAAGCCGATATGGATGAGGGTTTTGTTGTTATCCGTAGTTTCGTTCCCGATGAATCATGGGGCGAACAGGTTGCGTCCTTCCTGAAAAATGCCAACTGTTCGCCGCTGCTCTAGAACCCGGTTTTGCGTCTGGGATAGGCAAATTTTCTTTGGATTGTAGCTTCGCTGTTACAGAATATGTGTACGACCAACCGGACCCGATAAAGAGAGTGGACACTATGAAGAAGATTGCTGCTGTAACCCTTGCCCTGACGCTAAGCACTTCATTTGCCTTTGCCTATGACGCGCAAAACGGCGAGCGGATCAAGACTTTGGTCGATACCGGCATGCAATATTACTGGTCGGGCGGTGACGTGAAAAAGGCCGAAGCCGAGATTTTCAAGGGCATCACCCTGCATGGCCGTTACGATGTGGTTGAGCAATCCTTTGCAGAAGCTTCCAAGCTGGCGCCCGAACGGCTGGATTTCCGATTTGCAGTCGCGTCATCGCAAATCCTGCAGAAAAACCTCGACGCAGCCCGTGCGACCTATGAGGAAATCCTTGCCAAGGACCCAACCTCTTTTGATGCACAGGCATGGCTGGAGGCTCTGGGCCGTATACGCAATGACGAAACCGAAGCAAGCCTAGCGCATCAGGCGTTGGCCGGTCTCGACCGCGAGCGCGCCGAGGCATATCGCCAGCGTTTTGTTCGTGCCGAACAGATCATTGCTGAAAAGCCGAACACCGATGTGCCTACCCTTCCAGGTAAAGTCATGATCGTCACCTTGGGTTATGCTTTGGCCAAGGATGGAACAGCTGAAAAACCCTTGCTTGACCGGCTTGATGTAGCGCTGAAAGCTGCGCAGGCCAATCCCGAAGCGCGTATCATGGTGACAGGCGGCCAACCGCAATCCGGTGTTACCGAAGGCGACGTCATGATGAAGTGGCTGGTGGAGCGCGGTGTCAGCCGCGATCGCATTCTCATTGAAGACAAGTCAAAGGACACTGTCGGCAATGTCCTGAATGTCGCCAATCTTCTTAACCGCCACAGCGCTGACAGCGTCGTCCTGGTCACAAGTTCAAGCCACATGCGCCGTGCCCGGACATTGCTGGAAGATGCGCTCAAGCAATATGATCTTCACGCCAATGTCGTACCGGTTGTGGCTCTGGATGCCCCTTCCGTGGAAGACGCAGCGAAGGTTTCAGCCGATGAGCGCCTGGTGATTTACAGGGATCTGATGCGGGTATCCGGCCTTTGGGCCTATCCGGGCGTTCAGCAGTAATATTTGCATCCACCGCTTGGCACGAATGACATGCGTGGTTCGACGAGACGAACCACGCACTGTGCTACTGCAAGCCCCCAGAAAGAGGGATTCAAAGCAATCCCTCAAGCCCCGGCTGCACTTTTGACGGCGCGAACTCCTGCACGTCAATATTGGCGAGCTTGCGTGTGTAAAACGGGTCTTCTTCAAGCACTTTGCGCAGGACTGCTTCACTCTCAGCCTTGGCGAGAATGATGCCGCCGGTACGCGGTATTTTCCGGCCCGAGGCTAAAAACATTCCGGTAGCGTAGTGCTTTTCGAGGAAGGCGACATGATCTGCCATTGCTGCATCGAGATCGGCTAGCGGCGCGATGTAGGTAAGGGAAACGATGAACATAGGGGACTCCTGATATGCGAGTCCTGATAGTTCCATAGCTGCATTTACAAGAACAGGTTCAAATCAACCCGGCTGGGGCAAATTGTCGAAAAACTGACGACGAAGCTTTGCCTTGTCACGTTTTTGCGGCTGGGCTGAATAATGTTCATAGCGCACGCCGGGAAAGATTGTGATCTCGGCTGTCGCCTGACGTTTCTTCTGATCCCGGTTGCTTCGCGTTCTGGCGCTTCCCGGAAATGCGATTACAAATCCCATTTGGTCCATCCGTAAGGTTCGTTGCTCTCCTGAACTCGAATGCTACGCAGATGCCTATTGGTACTTATGCCGTATGCGCGTGATTTGCGCCATTATTTAATAAGACACGTCGATGGTTAACGACTTGCTAACGCTTAGCGGCTAATTTTAGAAGCTGTTATTGCGTTGCGTGCAGTGTTGGAGTTTGTTCGTGAAGTATCCTGAGTTTCGGGCGCTTGAAGACCGCAGCGGCGGCAGCAAGGCTGACGATCTCCTGACCGCGTCCATTACTGCGTTCTGCAGCGTCGCAAGACCGGCAAAAAGCGATGCGCAGCAGCTTGAAGACCTCGCTGTTCCTCTCCTGCCCCTCACCTCTCCGCGCGTGCGCCGGCATGCGGCAGCCGTACTTTCCGAATTACCCCATGCGCCCCACCGTCTCATCATGGCTCTTGCCGAGGATGATGTGGATATTTCTGCGCCCATCCTGCTGCGCTCTCCCGTGCTGAAGACCGGCGATCTTATTGACATCATCCGGCGCAAAGGCCTTGGGCATGCCCGAGCGATAGCACGCCGCACAACATCCGATCCATTATTGCTGGATGCGCTGCACAGTTTCGATGATCCCGCGCTCGAACGCACATTGGCATTTCAAGTGTCGACCGATGTTGAAACGGCTGCGGCTCCAGAGTCCGAGCGCCTTCGCGAAACGCGGCAGGCACTGCGGGAACTGATGCTTAGCACTGATATCGGGCAATCCGACGATCAGGCGCTTGCCGACCGATTGATCGATGCAGCCCTGCTGGATCAGACCACTCAATTCCAGGAAGAATTTGCCCGCGCACTTGATCTTAGCATGGAAAGCACAGTGCGCATCATTGGTCACGGGCTCAATGCTGAATTGACAATCGCCTTTGCCTCACTCGGCCTTTCAGCGGAAGCGTCACACCTCATCCTTACCGGTCTTTTCGGGCTGGTGCATAAGGATCTGCATTCACTGCGGCTGTTCATCCAGTCTTATCGCCAGATTGACCAGGAAAAAGCCCGGGCTACAGTCGCACGCTGGAAGATTCAGGAAAACTCTGCGGCACTGCGCCAGAAATTGCGTGAGATGGCCAAGGATGTCGAGAATACAGCCCGAAAGGTTTCCTGACCGCTGCAATTTGCCCACGTTGGCAAGGACGATCATTGTATTCAGCTTTTTAATCTAACCATCAACCACCGAAAACAACTCAGACCGATCCCCGCGATAATCCTCAATTTCAACAATCCAAAGATCGCGGTCCCAGCGCTTCTGCTTTTCCAGATCATCATTGATGTCCATCTCAGCCGAGCCTGATTTCAGCCGTGTAAACAAGCGCTCGTCGGGCTTTGTCTCATCATAGACCATTTGCGGAGCCGGACCGAACAGGTCATATGTGCCATCGGAATTGCGAAATTTGATGAAAATCGCTCCGGCTTCCATTGCTCCCCTATTGCTTAATGCAGCAAATGCGCCGGTGTCATTGACCCTCCGCACCAGTGCTGAAACCCAAAAGTCAGATGTCAGGCGCATGGGCACAAATCCTTGCTGGGACGGAAATTTGCGTCCTGATGAGCCGAAAATGATGGATTTCGAGCACCGGAGCAGTGAACTTTTGGGTTCAGGAGCACCGGGGCACAGAAAAACGACATTTGCAGGCTATCAGGGCGTGAATTAGTTGATAAGGCCGATTTCCTGCATCTTGGCCAACAGCTTCGCGTCTGGCTCGCCCGTTACTGGCAGGCGGAAGAGTTTCTGAAATTCACTGACGGCTATCTTCGTGGATTCACCGACCTTGCCGTCGATTTCCACTTTGTCATTGCCGAATGCGCGCAAACCGGCCTGCACGCGTACGATTTCCGGTGCGGATAGGCCGCCTGTTGCGGCATCGTTCACCTCGGCATTGGCCGACGAAGCAGAAATTTTCTGTACCGTTGCTTTTTCAGGAGCAGAATCCGGCTTCTTGGCCGGAACAGCAATGCTTGCCGTCGTGTCGTCCGCATTGCCAACTGGAGCCTCGGCCTCAACACCGAGCTCAGCGCTGGCCTTGCGGTAGGCCTCGATAGCCGCGCGTGTGCCTTTGCCGGAAATACCGTCCACCGTTCCATTGTAGAAGCCGAGGGCCAGCAGTTTCTGCTGAAGCTGTGCCACTTCCGGATCGCCGCCCGGCCCCAATACCGGGTCACCATTGATGGCAGCGGCAATTGCATCCTGGCTTTTCGGAACCGGAACAGAATTGACCTTGCGGATTGGTGCATCCACAGATGTTCGTTTTTCTCCCGACAAAGCAGGCTTTTCCTGCTTTATCGGCTTGAACACCAATTCGGGCCGCGTCGAGAAAAAGACGCCCTCATGCACATGAGGCTGATACCACAGCGCATTGGCCGAGATGAAACCAAGCGTAACCAGAAACGCGGTTGTGCCGCCTGCTATGCCAGGATTGCTGGCGATCAAACCACCGGCTGCAATCAAAGCCCGCAATGCAGGGCTTCGTTTAGGTGCGCGGCGCTTGGCGGTCCGGCTGCTAGGCCGACTTGCGGGCTTCCCCATGGGAACCTCCCTTTACATCGCTGATCTCTTTGAAGTCGACAATATTGGCAGCAGGCTCGTCGCTGGCGATAATACGGCCAGAGCGGGGGATACGGACGTCAACAATTGTGCCCTGCCCTGGAACGCTCTTGATCGTCAGTTCGCCGCCATGAAGACCTATCAGCCCTTTTACAGTGGCAAGACCCAAGCCAGTGCCTTCCTGAGCGCGTGTATAGTCGTTCTGCACCTGGCGGAAAGGCTGGCCCAAAGTCTTCAGATCTGCTTCGGCAATACCGATGCCCGTATCACTGACCGAGAACATCAGCGTGTCATCTTCAACCTGCGCGTCGATCGTCACAACGCCGCCAGCTTCGGTGAATTTCACCGCATTGGACACAAGATTGATCAGAACCTGATGGATGGCGCGATTATCGGCAACGACATTGCCGATACGGGGGCTGACGCGATCGCACAAGGTGACGTTCTTCTGCAAAGCCTGATGCGCCATCATATCGTGCACCATTGTCACGGTGTCTTTGAAGGCGAAGCTTTCCGCATGGATCGGATAGGCTCCCGCTTCAATCTTCGAAACATCGAGAATGGCATTGACCACTGAAAGCAGATGATTGCCGGAACGATGCACCAACTCGACATATTCGCGCTGGCGGCTATCGGGCAGCTTGCCGCAAATTTCCTGCAACAGGATGTCGGAAAAACCAATGATGGAATTAAGCGGCGTGCGCAGTTCGTGGCTCACTGTGGACAGAAAACGGCCTTTTGTAATTTCGACTGTCTCAACTTCGCGGCGCGCTGCAACAAGTGCGTTGCGATCCGCAACGGCCTGCGAGATATCCGTTGCGACGATAAGAAAGCCCTCGCCCTGGCTGTGAGGCACAGCGCTCAAATGATAAGTTGCGAACCTGACAAGGTGTGGCTGGCCGCAAGTCTCTGCCGGCGCAACACAACGCAGCTTGACATCGACATGGGCTTTGGCCGCGCCGCGCTTCATATCGCTGAGGAAACCAAGGAATTGAACACGATCGGCCACGTGCACCCGCTCGAACAGCGGCGTGCCGATCAGCAGATTGCGTGCAATACCAAACTGTTCTTGGGCCTTGGATGAAAGTGATTTCACCAGCCCGTCGCTGCCAATACTCATAACCACGCCATCAATGGCGCTTTCGAGATCGGCAACGCGATCATCGCGGCGAGCGGCAGCAACGCGCTGAACAAGTCCTTTCGTTATCCGCACAATCAATGTTGCAGAGTAGGCCAGAGAAGCCAGCAACGAGAGCGGCGAAAGGCCAACTTCTGCATTCTTGAGCAATGACACGATAAGCAGAACAGCCAGTATCGCCGCCGATATCGCGCCAGCCAAACGCAGCGAACGCTCGCTTCTATAAATGAACCAGGCTTCAACAGGCACAGCGGCAGCCAGCAGCCAAAGCAGCAGATTTGGTGCTGATGAAGCAATCCCGATAGCGCAAATAGATGCGCCATAAGCGATAAGTGCACCAAGGCCGATCTTCAGGCCATCCTTGGATATTGCCAGAGCACCGCAGAAGATCATCGGCAAAGCCAGAACGCCAATAACTATGCTTACAATACCGGCCATTTCGCCAGCCAACAGGTGATTGGTGAACACCGCCATTGCAAGCACCAAAGGCATGGCAAGAAACGCGCCCGCCATCCGCGTATCGCGCTCACGGGTCACCGGGCAGGCAACGGATGTATTGACCCAACGCCTGCACAAATCGTGGAAGCGACCGGCAATATCAAGCCGCCGGCGCGAGCTGGCATCGGCAAAGTCATGCCGCCGGTGGGCGTCAGCCCCGGCAAAGTCAGAATGTGTGACGGAATGAATCGGCACCAATTTTTTCCTGCTTTCCGCAAAACCCTGGTTGTCGCCCGGATAAAGCGGTCATTTCATGAATGCTCTTTCAAGCACTCTTGTCAGCGTTAACTTTTGCAGACGAGGCTTTAAGGAAAGGATAAAACTGGGGGATCGAATGAGCCGTAAACCCGGTTTCGAGCGATTGTGACTGGCATGGTAAATGAAGAGTTTCGGTCAAACACAAATTGGCGTGTCGAATCGTGCAATCAACGATTTGCGCCTCAACAGTTGTTAATGCTTGGTTTCTATAGTGGCTCAAATTGAGACGCAGGCTTCAACGCTATGTTGCTAAGCCTGTGTCACAGTCTTCGCGTAGGTCGTCTTGGGACGGTGGGTTTTGCGCCAAAGGGTTGGGCTATGTTCTTTTTGATCAGATTTGCGATCAAGTTCTGCTTCTGGATGACAGTCGTGTCATTATTCATGCCTTCGCTCTCCAATGAGAAGGGCGGACCCAGCCCGCTTGAAGCCCTGCTGGCAGCGCAAGACACAATCAGCGATCTGTCGGATTTCTGTACCCGCAAACCCCAGGCCTGTGAAACTGGCAAGGCGGCGATCGCAAATGCTGGCGTACGTGCCGGTGAAGCCGCCAAAGTCGGATATGAATATCTCGATGCCCAGCTCGGCAAAAAATCCGATGATCCGGACTCGGTGGTTGCGAGAGCGCATGGCGATGCGCCAGATACCAGCGATGCTGAAGCAATCAAAGCAAAACTGCGTGAAATGGCTTTACGTGAGATTATCAACGCCGCCACCCGCGAGCGTGAAGAAACAAGCAAAATAGACGCCAAGGCCCATACGGGCTCAGTCAGTAAGAATTGAATTGCATAAAAACGGTGACGTTCGCAGTTAGGAACACTATATGTGCCCTGAACAGGACAATACCATGGCACAGACTATTGACGACATTATTGGCGATTTCGACTTCATCGACGATTGGGAAGAGCGCTATCGCTATGTCATCGACCTTGGTCGTGATCTCAAACCCTATCCGGAATCAGCCCGCGACGCCGTGCATAAGGTCAATGGCTGTGTCAGTCAGGTCTGGCTCAAAAGCACGCTTTCAGCAGGACCAGATCCCGTTATCGAATTTGTCGGCGACAGCGACGCACACATCGTTCGCGGTCTGGTTGCTATCATGATGGCGCTTTACTCAGGCAAAAAAGCTTCGGAAATTCTCGCTATCGATCCGGAAGCCGTTTTGCGGAAGCTAGGTCTTAATGAAAATCTGACGCCGCAACGCTCGAACGGTCTGCGTTCGATGGTCGCCCGCATCCGCCGGGAAGCCGAAACAGCGCTCGGCTCGGCGGATGCAACGCAGCATTAAGCCAAATTCGTCAGAGCAAAATCATTGCCCTTAGCTTATTGAGGGACGGTAACCTTCCGTGCCCCAGTGAATAATGCTTGAAGTGCGGCGCGTTGGCGCTGGCGGATTGTAATGTCTGTCGAGCACAGCCAGTGCTGTTTTCAGGATCAGTTTTGCTGAACGGACCGGCCATTGCCGCTCACGCTCGACTATTTCCAATCCCTTGAGAAAGCAGCACACATCGACCAAGACGCCCGCAAGTTCAGGTCCGACCGCATTGAGCGCCCGCTCCACACGTTGGCGAGCAGCCAAGGCCGCCTCTGTAATTTCGAGCACACCATTGGAGCGCGAACCACTGCCAGTCACATCCCAGTTAACACTGATCGAGGGCATCAGATTGCCAAGGGTGAAATCCCGACGCAATTGCTCTCCCGCCTTGAACGCCGCTTCGTTGATCAGTAGCTGGCCCGTGCCATCCTTGCGTTTACGCAGATTTGCCAGCGGCGACTCGGCCTCATTGGTGCGAACTTTGCTTGGGCCATGTTCGTCCGGGAGCGTTATGAACGCCTCATTTCTATGCTGACTGGCAAAGGCATCACCATCGGTGGCGCTCCGCAGCAGCCATGCCTTACCTGCATCGGAAATTTTCAACTCCGACTTACAGGGCACCACGAGTCCCGTCATTGCTGCATGGGCGATAACATCTCTTTTAACGCTCAACACACCATATGCGGCGCTTTCAAGCATCAATTTTTCCGGCGCTGCCGCTTCAGCGAGTTGCACTGAACCCTTGGCGAGAAATCGTAAAAGGCGCGCAATCATGGCTTGATCGGTTGTGGAGTGACCGTTCATCGACGCACCCTCCCGCTTTGAGCAAAGGCCGCCCGAATAACTGTTTCAACCATATGCACGATGCGGTCAAAATCTGTATCCTCGCGCATATCCTCAATCAGATGACAGGCATGGGCCACCGTACTGCGATCTCGCCCGAAGACACGACCGACCTGCGTCATGGACATGCCGAGTGTGACATGCACCACATACATGCCAATTTGGCGAACGCGCGCAACGGCTTGTTCGCACCGCGAGTTTGATCGCAAATCGCAACCTGAAATGTTAAAGAGAGCGGACAACACGTCTTGAACATGTTCACATATCTGGAAATGTTGCTCGCCTAAGACGTCATTCCGAGTAATGACAGCCAGAATCGGCGTAGTCCCGTCGCGACGCGCGCGCAGGGCTTTGACTATTTTTTGCGCATCCGCCGCTGACCTTATCGTATGGTTGAAATTCGGAACCATTACTCTACTCCACCTCTTTAGTAGGAATATCTTCTTATACCCCCACCATCAAGAACGTGGATAAGTTTTTGCCAATACAACCATTATCCATTTGTTTTAATTATATTATTTGTTTTTCTACTCATTATAAATAGGTCTTTTATCCTACATCACTGCCAATCCACCATAATACCGGCCACACTGAAAGGAGTGGTCCAATGTCGATATGCGAGTTGAAGAAAGAGCGTGGCGCGTTTCTGGCGGCCAAGGAAATCACCGCGGGCGAGGCCCGGCAACGTTTAGCCCTGCAAATATTTTGTAATATTGATCTCGACCAATTGCCTGGAAAAGATGAGGCGAGCCGAGTTCATATGTGCCGGCGTCTGATACGGCTCATAGAGCGCGAACGGCTCAAGGGAACAAGTGGGCATTGGAGTTATGATCTCAATCGCCACATTGGTCTGAAACAGGCGTTGGACAGGTTGCAGGGTCAGGCAAAGCCAAAAATGGCCATTTAACAAAAACGGCGCCCAAGGCGCCGTTTTTCAAATCCAAATAGTCAGTTCCAATAGTGGGAGTGCAATCTAGCCTCCCGCATCCGCTTGCCATCAGACCCATTCAAAAATGTGATCTATTGGCTTTCCGCAGGAGTTGAACTCTTACCACCCGACCGAATATCGGTCTTAAGCGGCCTTCTTGCGCTTACGACCAAGACCCATATTCTTGGCAAGGCGCGAACGAGCTGCTGCGTAGTTTGGCGCGACCATCGGATAGGAAGGATCAAGATCCCACTTCTCGCGATACTGTTCTGGCGTCAGGCTATAATGAGTCATCAGGTGACGCTTCAGTGATTTAAACTTCTTGCCGTCTTCGAGGCAAACAATATAGTCATCTGCAACGGACTTCTTTGGGTTGATTGCAGGTTTTGGTTTTTCCTGAACAGCAACAACCGCCTCTGAGCCACCGTTAACGCGACCAAGCGCTGAATGTACCTCGGCGATGAGCGTCGGCAAATCGCCGGCCGGTACAGAATTATTGCTGACATAGGCAGCAACCAATTCAGCCGTCAGCTCAAGCAAAACATCGCTGGCCGTGGAGTTTGAATTGTCGAATGTGGTCATTAAAGTCCAATTCCTTCGTCTAATTTGAAATATCGGGAGGGGAGTTAAAAAACACCAATATAAAGCTCTAGGGCGCTCTGTTTTCCGACGCCTTTGGCGATCCTCTTTTTCGGATTTTGGTGAATTTGTCAAATCAATACTTCATTTACAAAAGAAATATTTCAAACGACATCAAATTCAGAGATTAACCACCAATCGCGCCAAGAAGCCATACTAACCCCACTCAACGAATGCACGCACCTGCCGACGACGCGCATTCGAGAATTTACCTATATAACTAATACAAAAAATGGCAAAAATGAGGAATATAACGTTTCACGCAAAGCATTCTATAATAACGGATGTTGTGGAGTGCAGTGTTCATGCTTACATTTGCATTGAAAGGAACAAAAAATGAATACAAAAACGTTCAAAGTGGTAAAAACTGATGCAGAATGGCGTGAGCAGTTAACACCGGAACAGTATCAAATTACGCGAAACCATGGAACGGAGCGCGCATTCTCCAGTCCGAACTTCGATAGTAAACTCAAAGGTGTTTATAAGTGCGTTTGCTGTGATCGCCCGCTTTACAAGTCAGAAGCAAAGTATGAGTCCGGTACAGGTTGGCCAAGTTTTACAAATCCAATCGAACCTGACGCAGTGATTGCTGTGGAAGACCGGTCCTATGGCATGCTCCGCACGGAGATTAAATGCTCTGATTGCGATGCCCATCTTGGTCATGTTTTTCCGGACGGGCCCGCTCCCACGGGCCTGCGTTACTGCATGAATGGCAATGCCTTGGTCTTTGACCAGGCCTAGTGCGAACCACTGGGCCGAACGCTTCCATTTAATCTGTCCAACTATCAACTAAAGCCGCATTGACGCGATACCGGCTTATATGAAATCTGCGTTGCAGCCCGGAAAATCGTGCCGGGCTGCGAGATGGACCTTATCGCCAACCTTTGAAAGTTCTCCATGACGAATTCGCCACGCTTTTCCGCTCATCCCGTTCCAAAATCCGAAAAGAAGCCTGTTTCTGATACCCGTCATGGCATTACCCGTGTGGATGATTACGCTTGGATGCGTGCGGAAAACTGGCAGGACGTCTTCCGTGATCCATCGACGCTGGAACCGGAAATCCGCAGCCATTTAGAGGCGGAAAATGCCTATCAATCGGCGCTTATGGCCGATACCAAGCCATTGCAGGCCAAGCTGTTTGAAGAAATGAAAGGCCGCATCAAGGAGGATGATTCGTCTGTGCCCTCCAAGGACGGTCCCTATGCCTATGGAACCTCGTTCAAGACCGGCGGCCAGCATCCACGCTTTTTCCGCACACCACGCGATGGCGGCGAGCAGACAATGCTGCTCGACGGTGATCTCGAAGCACAGGACAAAGCCTATTTCAGCCTTGGCTCTGCCGATCATTCGCCCGACCACACCAAGCTGATCTGGGGCGTCGACGACAAGGGCTCTGAATATTATACGCTGAAAGTGCGCGATCTCGAGACAATGCAGGATAATGCCGAAACTGTCAGCGATACGTCAGGCAGCGGCGTCTGGAACGCGCAATCGGACGGCTTCTACTATACGCGCGTTGATGCCAATCATCGCCCTTCCCGCCTGTTCTTTCACAAGCTTGGAACGTCGGAGAGCCAAGACCGCCTGATTCATGAGGAAAAGGACCCGGGTTTCTTTCTGGGTGTTGGGGGCAGTTCCCTTGATGATTTTATCTTCATTGATATTCACGATCACGAGACCTCTGAAGTTTGGCTGATCCCGGCAAATGATGCTTCCGCTGAGCCAAAGCTTGTCGCGGAACGTCAACCCGGCGTTGAGTATAGCCTGACCGAAGGCGGCGATGTTTTCTACATCCTCACAAATGCTGATGGCGCCAAGGATTTCAAAATCATGAGCGTTCCGGTGGCAACGCCGGAAAGAGCCAATTGGAAAGAAGTCGTTGCCCACAAGGCGGGACGTCTGCTGCTTGGACACTCAGCCTACAAGAATCACCTGGTTTGGCTTGAGCGCGAAAATAGTTTGCCTCGAATTGTTATTCGTGACCGCCAGACCGGTGAAGAACATGCCATTGCATTCGATGAAGAAGCCTTTTCGCTCGGCCTTTCCGGCAGCCCAGAATATGACACCGAGGTGATCCGCTTTTCCTATTCGTCGATGACGACGCCGACGCAGCTTTACGACTATAATATGCGGACACGCGAGCGTTCATTGCTTAAAACGCAGGAAGTGCCATCCGGCCACAATCCGGACGACTATGTAACCCGCCGCCTTCTCGCGCCCGCTCATGATGGCGAAACTGTTCCGGTTTCCATCGTTTATCACAAGAACACCAAGTTGGATGGCTCCGCCCCTGCGCTGCTTTACGGCTATGGTTCTTATGGCCACAGCATTCCGGCCAGCTTCAATACCAACTGCCTTTCACTGGCAGATCGCGGTTTCATCTACGCCATTGCCCATATTCGCGGCGGCAAGGATAAGGGCTATGATTGGTATGAAAACGGCAAGCGCCTCAATAAGCTGAATACGTTCAAGGACTTTATCGCTGCCTCCGAACATCTTGTTGCGGAAGGCTTCACCAGTCATGACCGGATCATAGCGCAAGGTGGTTCTGCAGGCGGCATGCTGATGGGTGCCATTGTCAACATGGCACCACAGAACTTTGGCGGCATCATCGCCGAAGTACCCTTTGTTGATGTGATCAATACAATGCTTGATGACACCCTGCCCCTCACCCCGCCAGAATGGACGGAGTGGGGCAATCCGATTACCTCGGCAACCGACTACTCCTATATGGCATCCTATTCGCCTTACGATAATGTCACGGCACAGGCTTACCCGCCGATCCTTGCCGTGGCAGGCCTGACAGATCCGCGCGTCACCTATTGGGAGCCGGCAAAATGGGTTGCCAAGCTACGCGAGCTCAAGACCGACGATAATCCGGTGCTTTTCCGTATCAATATGGATGCCGGGCATGCAGGCGCTTCCGGGCGTTTTTCAAGGCTGGAGGAAGTTGCCTATACGCAGGCCTTTGCCTTGAAATTGGTTGGTAAGGTCGAAGCTTAAGACCAAAGGCAAACCTGGATACGCCACATGTGAAGCCTTGCCGATACCGGCTGCCTTCACATGGGCGGCATCTGTTCGAATTTCGTTAGCGAAGGATCGATCGTGTCCCACGCAAGGCCGCGGATGGCGTAAGTGACCACCTGCGGATTGAACCGACTTGGATCGTCAAGGCTGGTCGCGGGGACAGCGACCATGTCCGGCGTTGCTACCGAGTTCAAATAGACAAGCGTTCCGCAGGTCGGACAGAAGGCGTGAATCTTTTCGATCCCGCTATCGCCTGCGACATTCCATGTGCTCGCTTTGCCGGTGATTTTCATAGCGGCTCTATTGACGAAAGTCAGGTAAGAGCCATGCCCGGTCCCACTTCGTTTCTGGCAATCATGGCATTGGCAGTGGTTTTCGAAGATGGGTGCGCTGCTTATTTCATAGCGAATTTCGCCGCAGGCGCATCCGCCTGTGTAAGGTTTGCTCATAACTCTCTCCCAATAAGCACTAGATCAATGACGACGCGGTTGCGTCAGTCCTTCCCGTCGACAATGCTGCCGATATTCTCGATCACTTTCTTCCAACCTTCGCTCATGCTCTTGAACGCGCTGTCGTTTTTCGGCAGGACGAAGCCGGAATGGATAAGACGCAGGCGCGTGCCGCTTTCACCCTTGGACAGGATGAATGTGACCACGGTGTCGAGCTGTGAGCCATATCCGGAATTACTGCTATGCCCGCCTTTCCAGGCGTAGGAAAAGCGCTCATACGGCTTTACCTCAAGCACTTCGCAGTGGATGGTGCCATCCCAAGCGCCCGCTGGCGTGGTTTTGTAGGTGAAGTGTTTGCCTTCCACGGGCTCGAATCCGGACGGAATCATCAACCAGCGTCCCATCAAACTCGCAGTGGTCAATGTTTTCCAGATTGTTTCCGGCGAATGCGGAAAAATCTCGTCCACCACTATTTTTTGCGTATCAGGCTTTAATGCTGCTTCGTTCATGGATCGATTTCCTTCAGCAATGTTCTAAGATTGGCAAAACGCTCGCGCCAGAAGACACCATAATGGTCCATCCAGTTGACGAGTGGCTCAAGCCCTTCCGGCTGAGCGCGGTAGTAAACTTTTCGACCTTCGGGACGCTCAGCGACCAGACCGGCCTGCTTGAGTGTCTTGAGATGTTGTGAAATAGCGCCTTGCGTCACGCCGCTGCCGCGCGTGAGCTCGACAACAGTAATTTCCTGGTTCTCGATAACCTGTTCAAATACGGCCCGCCTTGTGGGATCGGCCAATGCGCGCATGACGGCGTTTATAAGATCTGCTTCTATCATGCCAAACCATTAGCGCATACTAATTCATTAGTCAATACTAATTAAATAAGAGGCAGGCATAAAGGAATTGGCTGTAGTCTCGCCATGAATGGCATATAGTTGAACCCTGCCCGCAGCGCGATCGACTGGTTTCGCATAGGAGAATTAGAATGAAGCGCATGACTCAGATTTTGATGTTTGGAATGGCCGTCGCCATTCAGCCTACACTTTTGTCCGCAGGCATCACGCCAGCACAAGCTGCCATTCGCAAGAATGTCAGCGAATATGCCGGTGAACGCTGCAACGCGCCGCCAATTGGCTCGGGTATAGTCTTTGGCCGTTATAGCGGGACCACGGACAATCCGATGATTTCCTTTGGTGATGACCAGACAACGGTATCCTTCCAACGCTGCTTTGGATCCATGGAGGAATGCCAGGGCTGGCTCTACACGATGCGCAGCAAATATACCGATGGAAATTCCGTGCTCATTGGTTGCAAGCGGCGATAATCATTCCAGCCAAATGTCGCCGCGACGTATTATTCTTCGCGTGAGGCAAGGCACGGATCGAGGACGATATGGGTTTTATCCAATATTCTCATGCCGCCGCGAATGAGAATATTATCTCCAAGTTTCATCCCGTTATCTGAATAGGTGATGCACATCACCTGCACGCCCGATTGCGGACATATCGCCAGATACCAAAGGGCTTCATCGCTATGAATATAGGTGAGAGGCCCCGAAGCCCATAGATCGATGCGATTGCCTTCAGGTGTTTCAAGCCCGGCAATTATTGCCGCCAGGCCTTCGCACGATGCATTTTGTTTGGGCATCTCCTCCGGTCCGGCCAAGCCTGGACGTTCGGAAAATACGGTACCCTGTGCCAACGCTGCAGAGCTAAGACCGCTGAGCATAAATAAAACGAGGCAGTAATTACGCGCTGATTTGGAAAACATTGCTCTGGCTGCCGCTCCTATCGCTGTAGAGGCCGCCAATGGATGACACAATTAGGCACGCTGCAAGCAACGATTTCCAAGGCCTGGCATAAGTAAATCTTATGTCGCCGGCAAATCACTGCGCGGCGGGATAGCCATTCGCATGGGCTGGAATAGCTTTCAGATAGGCGGCAATCGCATCCCGGTCAGACGGTTGCAGATGGGACATGTTCTGCACCACATCGGCCATGGATCCACCCAGCGAATCAAAATCAGGCGTGAATCCGCTTTCGAGCGAATAGGCGATATCCTGCGCCGACCAGGAATCAATACCGCCCTCGCCGCCGGTAATATTAGGCACTACACCCTTGCCTTCCGCCGCCTTGGCACCCGCAAGCCACAATGTCTTATCAGGTCCGCCAATGGCGTTGCGCGGTGTATGGCATTCGCCGCAATGGCCAGGGCCTTCGACCAGATATTGGCCGCGCTTGATCGCATCAGTTGCATTGGCAATCGTCAGCACCGGCTGATCGGACAGGTAAAGCCGTTTCCACAGGCCAATGCCGCGCCGCACGGTAAAAGGGAAGCTCAGCTTATGCGGGCCTGCAACATTTTCCGAGGGCGGCAAAGTCTTCATGAAGGCATAGAGGTCGGCAATGTCCTGCAATTGCATGCGAGCATAGGATGTATAGGGAAAGGCAGGATAATAGTGTCTTCCGTCCGGTGAGACACCATGGGTCATCGCATTGGCAAAATCAGACAACGACCAGCCTGCAATTCCCTGATTGGCAGGCGAAATATTCGGCGTCACAAAGGTGCCAAAGGGCGTGACCAATTCCTCGCCGCCACTTAAAACCAGTCTGGCATCACCAGTCGCGCCCGGAGCGGCGTGGCAGGAAGCGCAGCCGCCTTGCCAAAATACGCTCTGTCCGCGGGTTGCATCGCCCGGCGTGGTGGCTGCCAGCTTTGTCTCATCAAGTCGAGTTGGCGCAGACAGCAACCAAAAACCTGCGCCGCCAAGGATCAGGAGGCTGAGTAGGAATTTGAAAATCCGGCGCATCACCGGAAAATCAGTTCTTTTTTATGCGGAAAGCCTGATGACAAGTGCCGCAATTCTGCGTCACCTGATTGAATGCAGTCTTGAAGCTTTCAAGGTCTTTCGGATCAGCGGCAACGGCGGCAGCCACATCGGCTTTATATTTGTCGATAGCAGCAACAAAGGCCGCATTATCTTCCCAGATTTTCGGCGAAGCCGTTGTATCGCCTGTATCACTGCCTGCAGGGAAAAGGGTGGCAGGATCAAGCTTCTGCGCATCGTCATTGATCTTTTTCAAAGCTGTCATGACGGTGGCGGCATCAAAGGTTTTTTCTCCCTTGGCGATGGGAGCGATGCTTCCGACTGCCTTTCCCTGATCCTTCATGAGTGCTTGCCTGTCGACTATGGGATCGGCGCTTGCCGTGGTGGCAAAAACTGCAAGTGCCAGCAATGGCGCGGCAGACAAAGCAATCAGTCTTTTCATCGAATAGAGTCCTACTCTTGTGGCTAATAAAAAACTTGGCTTCAAGGGCTTGGAATCACTCTAGTCAAAAGTTTTCGAATTGCACGGGCACAGCGCAATCACATTTTCGTTTGCTGGCGGTTTCAGTAAAAACCCATTTATGCGCTGGCCGAAGTGGCAATCTCGATTTGTCCGTGAAGAAACTCTTTGAAGCTGATACCTTGCGCCGCCAGAGCTTTAGGAAAGAGCGAGGCGTTCGTTAGGCCCGGCAGAGTATTGATCTCAAGGAAGATCGGACCGTCGGCAGCGATGATGAAGTCGCTTCTCGAATAGCCGCGCGCTCCAATGGCTGAGTGCGCTTTTAAGGCCAATGTTTGCAGCGATGTATTGGTCTTCTCGTCAAAGGTGGAAGGGCAAAGCTCATTTGTCTGAGACGATAGATATTTTGCTGCGTAATCAAATACGCCATCGGCGGGCCGGATTTCAACCGGCGGCAGCGCGATCAGTTCTCCCTCATGCTCCAGGATACCGCAGGTGGCGTTTACCCCCTCAATGAATGGCTCTATCAAGTAGGCTTCTTTCTGCATCACCTGTTCGAGCTCATGAATGTCTTCTGGGTTGTTCACAAACAAAAGACCATAGCTCGATCCGTCTGCTACCGGCTTTGCTACGAGCTTTCCATAAGTGCCAAGATCGTTGGCAGCAGATGCGAGCGAGAGGGTTGGCGGAGTTGCAATGCCAAGCACGGCAACAGCTTCCTTACTGGCAACCTTGTCAAATGCCAGTCGACTGGCCTTGGACCCGCAACCGGTAAATCTGGCACCGCGTGTCTCACAAAGAGCGGCGAATTCCCCATTTTCTGCCATGCCACCGTGCAAACCAAGGATAAGCACGCGATGCTCCTGAGCGGCGCGATCAATCGCGTCTTCAATGGATCCAATAACTTCGCCAATGGCTGGCAAATCGACCTCAAAGGGGCGCGAATGCCCCATAAGATGGTCCCGCTCGCAGCTTCGGATAATCCCGTCGCTGCCCCAGAACCAAAGGTCCGCTTCCGGAAGCGTAGCGGCGATGGCTTGCGTACTTGCAACCGAAACGAGGCGCTCACGATTTTCGCCGCCGAAGAGGATTATATTGCCCATGCAGTTGAATTCCCCAGATCTTTACAATGGGCCCACCTCTTATGGATTTGATGGCTTTTTCAAGGAGCGGCCACGCCCACAACCATTCAACCGGCTGCCTGAAATTGCCTTCGAAAAGCAGGTCACACAAAAAAGCCCCTCCATCTTGTGATGAAGGGGCTTTTTTCATGTTGCCGCAGCGAGCCTGGTTACAGATCGAAGATGATCTGCGCGTTGCCTGTCCGGTAATAATGCGGACGATAGTGGCGCGGGCGATCATATCGACGGTCCCAACGGCGATAATGTGGCCGGTCCCAACTGCGGTAGTACGGCCGATCATATCGACGATAATGCGGGCGGTCCCAACGGCGATGATGGCGGCGCTCCCAGCGATCGCGGCGATCCCAACGGCGTTCGTAACGATCACGACGATGCCACCTGCGGTGATCAACCTTCTGAACCAGCGTGTCAGCACCGGTTCCAGTCGCTTCAATCGATCTTTGCACCGTTGCAGGTGCGGCGCTGGCCGATCCCGCAGTTCCCAGAGTACCAACCGATATCAACAACAGCACAAATTGCTGAAATCAGCTTTCTCATTGTTCCTCCAGTGAACACCTCTCAGAATGAGGGCATCCAGCGTGTTAAAAGTCCCTAAGGTATTAGACTTAAGTCTAATCCTCTGAACGACAGATGAACAACCAATATGGCAAGGCGAAGGCGTAAAATTTTTGCCGGATGACTCGCTGGCCACTGGGCATTAAAAATGCCAACCTGCCTCGAATAATCGCGTCCGAGGCTGGCTACTCATGGAAGATATGCCCCCACGGCAAGGTCCGCTTGCAGGCATTAAGGTACTGGAATTTATAGGACTTGGCCCTGCTCCGCATTGCGCCATGCTTCTGGCAGATCTTGGTGCAGATGTTGTGAGAATTGAACGGTTGGGAGGCAATGGCTGGCCCAACCCCGTTCAAGATCGTGGACGCCGCATTCTGCAATTGGATATACGTGCTGATTCGGGGCGCACTCGGTGTCTCGAACTAGCGGCAAAAGCGGATGTGCTTATTGAGGGTTATAGGCCCGGCGTGATGGAACGGCTTGGCCTTGGACCAGATATTTTGCGAGCTCTCAATCCCCGTCTGGTGTATGGCCGCATCACAGGCTGGGGACAGACTGGCCCGCTCGCTCAGACCGCCGGACACGACATCAATTATATCGCTCTTGCGGGGGCGCTTGCTTCGATGGGCACGAGCGGCCCTCCTCTGCCACCACTCAATCTGGTTGGCGATTATGGCGGCGGGTCGATGCTTCTGGCCTTCGGTGTTCTTGCTGCACTGATCGAGCGGCAAAGTTCAGGCAGAGGACAGGTTATCGATGCCGCGATTATAGATGGCGTCTCATCCCTGATGAGCCTTTTTACCGGGCTTGCAGCGACGGCAAGCCTTTCCATGGAGCGTGACAGAAATCTTCTCAACGGAGCGGCGCCCTATTACCGCAGCTATGCCTGTTATGATGGACGCCACATTGCTGTCGGGGCGCTTGAGCCGAAATTCTTTGCCGAATTATTGGAAAAGCTGGGCATGGATACACGGTGGCTGGCATTGCAGAACGCCCATGAAAACTGGCCCGAACTTGAAGCGGAATTTACCCGAATCTTTGCCATGCGAACGCAGGCAGAATGGTGCACATTGCTCGAATCCACGGATGCCTGTTTCGCACCGGTGTTGACGTTAAGCGAGGCACCGCATCACCCGCATATGCAGGCGCGCAAGACCTATATTCAAGTGGATGGCCAGCAGCAATCTGCACCGGTCCCCAGATTCTCCCGAACACCGGGCGAAGCAAGGTCTTCGGTTACGCTGAAGCCGGAAGATGATATTTGGTAATTTCAGGCTTGCGCTGAATTGCCGTTGCGGTTCGCCAAACCAAAACAGACAGCTCAAAATAAAACGGCCCCGATAAACGGAGCCGTTTCAGACCGTTTATTAAACTGGTTTATTTGGCTTTTTCGTAAAGCTCGGCAACATAGTCCCAATTGATCAGGCTATCGACAAAGGCTTCCAGATATTTTGGACGGGCATTGCGATAATCGATGTAATAGGAATGTTCCCACACATCGACGCCTAGAATTGGCGTTGCGCCGTGAACCAGCGGGTTTTCGCCGTTTGGTGTCTTGGAAATTTCGAGCTTGCCGTCTTTGACTGAAACCCATGCCCAACCCGAGCCGAACTGTGTTGTGCCAGCTGCGATGAAATCCGTGCGGAACTTGTCATAGCCGCCAAGGTCGGATTCAAAAGCCTTTTCCAGAGCGCCGGGAAGCTTCTTGCCGCCGCCGTCTTTCTTCAGCCAGTTCCAGAAATGCAGATGGTTGTAATGCTGACCGGCATTGTTGAACAGGCCAGCGTTCTTTCCATAGGATTGCTTGACGATTTCCTCAAGGGAAAGGCCCTCAAGACCGGCTTCGGCAGCCAGTTTGTTGCCGTTATCGACATAAGCCTTGTGGTGCTTGTCATGGTGATATTCGAGCGTTTCGCGGGACATAAAGGGTGCGAGCGCGTCATAATCATACGGCAGTGCGGGCAATTCGAAAGCCATGGAAGTCTCCTCTTCGATCTATATCTGTGACGGGATAGGCTGCCCGTTCGGGTGATGACCTATCCTGACAAAACCTGCCTTGGTTACATAGGTCCGTATTTGTTCGGGAGCAATGCGAAACGGATCAATATTTCGGCTTGAACGCATTATCGGGTCAAATTTTCGGCCCGGCATGGGCGAACTCCCAATAAAGCTCTCTCGCCTTGCGGGCTATCGGACCGACTTGCAGCTCACGGTCCTCAATTTTGATAACGGGCACAACCTTCGAATGGTTCCCCGTGGAGAAAATCTCGTCCGCCTGAAGGAAATCCTGAACCGTCAACGTCGTCTGCGTGGTACGGAAACCATAGTCAGCCAGAACATCGATAATACGCGAACGGGTAATGCCTGAAAGGAACGTGCCGTTTGGTGCCGGGGTGAAAATATGCCCGTCCTTGACCATGAATATATTGGAGCTGGCCGTTTCAGCCACATTGCCCAGCATGTCGAGAACCAGCGCATTGTCAAAACCGCGCGAACGCGCTTCCAAAATGGCCCGGCCATTGTTCGGATAAAGGCAACCGGCCTTGGCATTGGTCGGCATGGTTTCAAATGTGGGGCGGCGGAAGGGCGAAACGCTTAGCGAGAAGCCGGTCGGTTCAAGCATGGGCGCTTCGTAAATGCTCAGGCAAAAGCGGGTGGACTCAGGATCGGCCGGTACGCCCATATAGCCGCCATGTTCGCCCCAATACATGGGCCGGATGTAGACCGCTGTCTTGCCATCGAATTTTTTCAGGCCATCATGGGTCAATCCGACGATTTCGTCGGCACTCATCGTCGGCTTCAGCCCCATGGCAATGGCTGAAGTGTTGACGCGGGCGCAGTGCAGATCGAGATCGGGCGCCACGCCCTCAAACCAGCGCGCGCCATCAAACACGGTAGAAGCCAGCCACATGGCATGGGTGCGCGGACCAATCAGCGGCACGTTTCCCTCATACCAATCCCCGTCGACATAGGTCCAGGTTGCGGTTTGCGCTGCTGAATTAACTGCCATGATGCTGATTCCGTTCATGCTGATTGTGTTGAAGCAACGAAAAGCCATTTAGCGCTGAGGTCAATAGCCGTAATCGACTGCCCCACCAATAAACGGACTGCATTAATGTGATGCGTGGTTCGCGAACCACGCACAATATTAATGCAGTCACCTTTCCTCACGAAGTGTTTATCATCAGACAGGCTTAGAAAGCAGCGGATGCACCGCGTTTCTGTTGCCCGCGCGCAACAGTTGTGAGCTTGCCTTGTTTATGCCCTATTGCTAACGGTTCATCGCCATATTCTTTGTGCGTTTAGAGCATGTTACCAATAGTGACTGCGTGCTGAACTTTCCCGCCACCAACCTGGTTTAATGATGCAAAACACACTTACACGTCGCGGCTTCCTCACGGCAATGACTGCAACTGCAGCAGCCGGCCTCGCAGGATGTGCACAGATCCGCGGTGATATGCCGGTCATCAAGGTCGATGATTATGGCAATCCGCTAAGACCCGGAACTGACGTTGATCCGGCTTTGGGCTCCTATGAGGCCATGTATTCAGCACGCGAAGATGGCGGCTTCCAGCTACCGGCCATACCGGTAAAAAAGATGGACCCGCGTTATCTGCGCCAGATCGTGCGCGATCCCACGGGCGAACAGCCGGGAACCATCGTCGTCGATACAAACACAAAATTTCTTTATCTGGTGCGCGAAAATGGCGAGGCCATCCGTTACGGCGTTGGTCTTGGTCGTGAGGGTTTTGCATGGTCAGGCCGCGCCATTGTTCAGTGGAAGCGCCATTGGCCCAAATGGACTCCACCGGATGAGATGATTGCCCGCCAGCCGGAATTGGCTCAATATAGCTCTGCAAATGGTGGCATGGCGCCGGGTCTGAACAATCCACTGGGCGCGCGCGCGCTTTATATTTTCCAGAACGGCGTGGACACGCTCTACCGCCTGCATGGATCACCGGAATGGTGGACAATCGGCAAGGCGGTTTCGTCAGGCTGCGTGCGCTTCATCAACCAGGATATCATCGATCTTTATGATCGCGTTCCAAACAAGACGCCGATTCTCGTTATTTAAGCTTATGCCGCTCAAACAAAGGCTGATGGAGCAATCCATCGGCCTTTTGGATGCTGATGACAGTACTGTTACGCTAAGGTCCTGCCTCGGTGTTCAGCAGTTAAAAAACTGCACTACTGCAATCGAGCATTATCACAGGCCCAGGAGGGGTTCGCGGGAGGGGCGCAATCGCCCACTCACCATCTTTGCGCGTGTTCGGAATTCCGAAGGCGTTGAAACTAGCGTTTGCTGAGGCTTCCCAAAATCCCTCGGACCAGCGCGCGTCCGAGCGAGGAGCCGACGGAGCGGACAACGGATTTCATCGCGGCTTCCGCTACAGTTTGGCGACCACGGATCTGGCCACCGCGCGGACCGGTCTTGGTTTCACCGCCGAGAAAATCGGGAAGCTTCCAGCCACCTGTACTATCAGCCTCTGCCTGCTGCGTTTGCGCCTCTTCTTCGGTTTTCGCCTGCACTGCCTTCTTCTGCAAAAGCTCATAGGCGGATTCGCGGTCGACCATTTCATCATAGATACCGGCAACTGGGCTGGCATTGATGAGTTTCTGACGCTCATCAATATTCAACGGACCGATGCGCCCCGATGGCGGGCGGATCAATGTCCGCTGGACCATGGAAGGCACGCCCTTTTCAGCCAGCGTGGAAACCAGGGCTTCGCCCGTGCCGAGATTGGTGATTGCTTCGAATGTGTTGAAGTCCGGATTGGCGCGGAATGTATCGGCAGCCGTCTTTACGGCATTCTGCTCGCGCGGCGTATAGGCGCGCAAAGCATGCTGCACGCGGTTACCAAGCTGTGCCAGCACCGTTTCAGGCACGTCCAGCGGGTTCTGCGAGATGAAGAAGACACCAACGCCCTTTGAGCGAATCAACCGGACAACCTGCTCAACGCGTGTGAGCAGAGCTTTGGGCGCTTCATTAAAAAGAAGGTGGGCCTCATCGAAGAAGAAGACCAGGCGCGGCTTTTCCGGATCGCCGATTTCCGGCAATTCTTCAAAAAGCTCCGAGAGCAGCCAAAGCAGGAACGTCGAGTAAAGGCGCGGATTCATCATGAGCTTGTCAGCTGCAAGAATGCTGACCTGCCCCCGCCCATCGGTTCCGGTACGCATAATATCGGTGATTTTCAGTGCGGGTTCTCCGAAGAACTTCGTGCCGCCCTGCTGTTCGAGCACCAGTAGCGAACGCTGGATCGCTCCAACCGAAGGCTTGGTCACATTGCCGTAGCGTGCCGAGATTTCTTCAGCCCGCTCCGCAATATTAACCAGCAGCGATTGCAGGTCCTTCATGTCGAGAAGCAGAAGCCCCTCTTCGTCGGCGATCTTGAACGCGATATTCAAAACGCCTTCCTGCGCTTCCGTCAGATTCATCAGGCGCGAGAGAAGAAGCGGACCCATTTCAGAAATAGTCGCGCGGATCGGATGACCCTGCTCGCCGAAAATATCCCAGAAGATAACCGGCGACGAAGCCATTGTGTAAGGATCGAGTTTTACGTCAGCTGCGCGTTTGACGAGAAAATCCTTCTCCTCGCCTTTGGCTGCGATTCCCGACAGATCGCCTTTGATGTCCGAGCAGAAAACCGGCACTCCGGCTGCGGAGAAGCCTTCAGCCAAAACTTGCAGCGTGACGGTCTTACCAGTGCCGGTTGCGCCCGTGATCAGACCATGGCGATTGCCGAATTTGAGCAATAACGACTCGGCCTGATTATAGCTGTCATCCGGCTTGCGGCTTGCACCAAGGAAAATACTGTCTGCGGCCATGTCGTTCTGTCCTCGTCACTGTCGTCACTTGACCCATGGTATAAACAGCCAAATCCCGTGCGACAATGGCAGAACGTCGATGTTACAGAAAAGCACAAAATGGTGAGCGTCCCCATCAATGCCGATGCGGTTTTAGGTACGATTACGGGAAAACAAGCGCTGCAAGAGAATCTTCACCTGCAATTGCATTTTAGTTGTGCAGGGTTGAAAACATGCCCCAGATGAAAACGAACACTTGTGTGATATGAATTTCACGCATATTACGTAAACGTAATTCAAGCCAGTTGGGAGATTGCACTTATGGATGAACTTATCGCTCGTATTACCGCCAATGTCGGCACCGACCCTGAAACCGCGCGCAAGGCGGTCGGCCTCATTCTGGCGTTTTTGCAGAAGGAAGCCCCTGCCGATAAGGTTGATCTGCTGATTGCTGGCGTGCCCGGCAGCGAAGAGGCAATTGCTGAAGCCAAGGGTAGCGGCGGGTTGCTTTCCGGCCTTATGCCCGGCGTTATGGGCCTTGGGTCGAAGCTGATGGGCATTGGTCTCGGCATGGGCGAAATCAGCGGCATTTCCAAGGAAACCATTGCGTTTGCACGTGAAAAGGCTGGAAGCGGCCCGGTCGACGAGGTCGTCAATTCAATTCCGGGTCTTAGCCAGTTCGTTTAAAACGGTCATTTTCGGACGCCGTGAAAACGCGCGCTTTAAGGCGCGCGTTTTCGTTTTCACGTGCGGTTGATCGATACGCCGCCATCGACAAGCATGGCCGAGCCTGTTGTAAAACTGGACGCATCAGAAGCGAGATAAAGCACAGAGCGAGCGATCTCCGCTGGCATTGCCCTTCGCTTAAGCGCATGCAGCCCTTCCACAAAGGAGAGTTTTTCCGGCGTATCCACCCAAGCTTTGGCCATTGTTGTTTTTGTGCCGCCGGGCAGAATCGCATTGACGCGAATACCTTGCGGTCCAAGTTCAGCAGCCAGCGATTTCATCAAGCCAATGACGCCCGCCTTGCTTGCGCCATAAGCAGCCGTTCCGGGAAATCCCACGGTGTAGCCGACAAAGGTCGACGTAAAAATCAGGGAACCAGCCCCACGTTTCTGCATCGCCGGAATTTGGTATTTCGCACCCAGAAAGGCGCCTGTGAGATTGACGTTCAGCGTGTCTTGCCAGCCTTTCAATGTGATGTCGGGGGTCGCTCCCATCTCGCCATTGATACCCGCATTATTAAATCCGATATCCACCCCGCCAAATGTGTCCTCCGCCAGCTCCACCAATGCCTTGGCATAGGGTTCGTCTGCAACGTCTCCCGCAAGAGCAACCGCTTTGCCGCCCGCAGCTTCGATATCCGCAACAAGCTTATCAAGCTCGTTTTGACGTCTTGCCGCCACAACAATATTCGCACCTTCGCTCGCCAGGAGCTTTGCTGTTTCATAGCCGATGCCGGAACTTGCACCTGTGATAATAGCCGTTTTTCCATTGAGGATTTTCATAATTTAAACCTTTCGCCTGTTCGTGACGGCCAAGCTTTCATGGATCACCAATGCCAGCCACCCGAAACCGGCGGCGAGGAAAATTCATTTTATTTTCAGTGCGTTGCGCTAGCGGCACTTTGCTTTGTTGCGAAGCAGCATGGTTCCACCTAAAGTCACAAACAAAGAACAGACTGCCGGGAGAAAGCATGGACGCGTCACTGCTCAAGGAAACTGAATTTGCGCAGACGACCCACGAAAAATGGGTCAAACTTGCGCAGAAAGCCTTGAAAGGCGCTGATTTCAACGAAACCCTGGTTTCCCGCACCGATGATAACATTGCTGTCGGCCCATTGTATCAGCGCGCCAGTAAGGCGCAGCTCACTCCGCGCAAAAACCCCTCCCAAGTCTGGCACATCGTACAGCGCATTGATGATCCAGATCCCGCCCGGGCAAATAAGCAACTATTGGAAGATCTGGAAAATGGCGCGACGGGAATCGCACTGGTTTTCGAAGGCGCACCCAATGCTTTCGGGTATGGGCTGCCAGCCACCCGTGAAGCTGTTGATCAGGTTTTGCGAGGCGTCCATCTCGACATGATTCACCTGCGGATGGACGTTCATCCAAAAAGCCGCGCCTGTGCTGACTGGTTCGTCGACTATATGCGGCCACGCGATGTCAATCCGAAGACACTGAGCTTTTCCTTGGGTATCGATCCGGCGGCAACTTTGGCGGGAACGGGGCGTTTGCGCATGAGTATCGCAGCGCTGAAAGCTTCGCTGCCGCAGGCACTTGCCGGATTTTTCTCCGATGATCTCCCCGGTATTGTGCTGGAAGCCGATGGCCGCGTTTATCACAATGCCGGAGCCACCGAAGCGCAGGAGCTTGGTGCCATGCTCTCCATTGCTGCGGGGCATTTCCGGTTGTTTGAGGAAGCCCGCCAGCCCATTCACTATGCCGCGCCGCATATCGGTTTTGCGCTGTCAGTCGATCAGGATCAGTTTATTTCTATCGCTAAAATACGCGCGCTGCGCCGTCTCTGGGCGCGCTTGCAGGAGGCCTGCGATATCACCCCGTCTGCGGCGATGATCCATGCGGAAACCTCGATGCGCATGATGACGAAGCTTGATCCGGAAACCAATATTCTGCGTACCACCATAGCGTCCTTCGCCGCCGCTATCGGCGGTGCAGATACGATCGCTATTCTCCCGCACACCATTACGCACGGGCTGCCGGATGGCTCTGCGCGCCGCCTTGCCCGTAACACCCAGCTCGTTCTTGCAGACGAAAGCAATCTTGCTTTTGTTGCCGATCCTGCCTGTGGTTCCGGTGCAGTCGAAAGTCTGACCGAAGCGCTATGCGAGGCAGCATGGAAAGAATTTCAAACCCTCGAGCGTGAAGGCGGCATTCTGCAAAGCCTTGTCGACGACAAGCTCCAGGAGCGCATCGTCAATGCTCGCCATGCCCGGGCCGAGCGGTACAAATCCGGCGAGCGTTCGATCATCGGCACAACCGTCTTCCCGGCCGCCACCGAACGCCCTGTGAAAGTGCTGGACGCTCCGCACATGCCATTGCCAACGGACGGCGTGGTGCACTGCGAACCGCTGACATTTCCGCGCATCGACGAAACACTGCAGGCTTGAACCGATGAGAATTCCCGATTTTACCAAGATCGATTGGCAAGCACCGAAAAGCGCAGCCGCAAAGCCGGATGCTGCTGTCTGGAAAACGCCTGAAGATATCAAGGTCAGGCGCTCTTATGGCGATACGGCCTTGCGTGGCCTGCCACACCTTGATTCATTTCCCGGCGCTGCGCCCTTCATACGCGGCCCCTACCCGACCATGTACGTTCAGCAACCCTGGACCATTCGGCAATATGCTGGGTTTTCGACGGCAGAAGAGTCCAATGCCTTTTATCGCCGTAATCTGAAAGGCGGACAGAAAGGGCTTTCTGTTGCCTTCGATCTCGCAACACATCGCGGGTATGATAGCGACCACCCCCGTGTCGCGGGCGATGTTGGCATGGCGGGTGTGGCCATCGATTCCATTCTCGATATGCAACAATTATTCGACGGCATTCCGCTAGGCGAGATGACTGTTTCGATGACCATGAATGGCGCAGTGCTTCCCATTCTGGCGCTTTACATCGTTGCTGCGGAAGAACAGGGCGTGCCACAGGAAAAGCTCGCCGGGACCATTCAGAACGATATTCTGAAAGAGTTCATGGTGCGCAATACCTACATCTATCCGCCCCAGCCATCCATGCGGATCATTTCCGATATTTTCTCCTACACATCGGAGAAGATGCCGAAATTCAATTCGATCTCGATTTCCGGTTATCATATGCAGGAAGCCGGAGCGACGGCAGATCTCGAGCTTGCCTACACCATTGCCGATGGCATTGAATATGCCCGCGCTGGCGTCGCTGCCGGTCAGGACATTGATACATTTGCGCCAAGGCTTTCATTTTTCTGGGCAATCGGCATGAACTTCTTCATGGAAGTGGCCAAGTTGCGGGCGGCACGACTGCTTTGGGCTGTTTTGATGAAGAAGAACTTCAATCCCAAGGATGAGCGTTCGCTATCGCTGCGGACCCATTCGCAAACATCAGGCTGGTCGCTCACGGCGCAGGACCCGCACAACAACATCATGCGCACCATGATTGAGGCGATGGCTTCAACGCAGGGGCATACGCAGTCTTTGCATACAAATTCCTTTGACGAGGCCCTGGCTTTGCCAACCGACCATTCCGCCCGCATAGCGCGTAATACGCAGCTGATCCTGCAAAAGGAGTCCGGAACAACCCGGATTATCGACCCGTGGGGTGGATCGGCCTATGTTGAACGGCTGACCTATGATCTGGCGCGGCGCGCCCTTTCGCATATTGAAGAGATCGAAACACTGGGCGGCATGGCCAAGGCCATTGAACAGGGCATTCCTAAAATGCGTATCGAAGCAGCGGCAGCCCGCACACAAGCGCGTATCGATAGTGGCCAGCAACCGGTGATCGGCGTCAATTCCTACCGCCCTACCGAAGATACGCTGGTCGATGTGCTCAAGGTCGACAATGCCGAGGTGCGCGCGCGCCAGCTTTCCAAGCTTCAGCAACTCAAAGGCACGCGTGATGTTGCAGCCGTCGATGATGCACTTTCCGTGCTGACTTCGGCTGCCAAATCAGGAAGGGGCAATCTGCTTGATTTGGCGGTTAAAGCCGCTCGTGCAAGGGCAACAGTGGGTGAGATCTCACTGGCGCTGGAAAAAGCCTATGGCCGTCATGTTGCAACCATTCACACGATTTCCGGCGTTTACCGCAAGGAAGTTGGAAAGAGCGAAGTTGTTGACCGCGTTCAGGCCAAGTGTGCAGCCTATGAAAAGCGGACCGGCGAAAAACCACGCATTCTCGTTGCTAAAATGGGACAGGATGGGCACGACCGCGGCCAGAAGGTTATCGCCACTGCCTTTGGTGATCTTGGCTTCGATGTGATCGTTGGAGCGATGTTCCAGACGCCCGAGGAAGTTGCGGAACTGTCAGCGGAAAGCAATGTGCATATTGTTGGCGTTTCATCGCTTGCTGCCGGACATCTGACTTTGGTGCCTGAACTCAAGGAGTCATTGAAACGTCACGGCCGCGAGGACATATTGGTCATCGTCGGCGGGGTTATTCCGCCGCAGGACTATGAAGCTGTTCTGCAAGCTGGCGCTGCTGCGATTTTCCCTCCAGGGACTGTCATAGGCGAAGCCGCAGAGAAACTGATTGATACGCTGTTGGATTCACTTTGAAATGATTACAATTTATACGCTTGATGGCGACCGTCTCGTCTCTCACATTGCGCAGGCTGGCGATCCGGCACCGGACAATGCGGTCTGGATCGACCTTTTGAATCCAACCCATGAAGAAGATGTTCAGACCGAGAGCTGGACCAAGGCCTCCATCCCGACCAAGGAAGACATGATCGAGATTGAGGAATCCAGCCGGTTTTATGCCGATAATGGCTCGCAATATCTTACAGCATCGATCCTTCACTCAACTGAGAATAAACACCACAGCATTGCGCCGATCACCTTCATACTGACCGGCCCTATGCTCGTCACAGTGCGTTACAGCGAGCCAAAAGCCTTCGCGCTTTACATCAGCCGCGTCAGCAAAGCTGGCAATGGGCTGATCAATGTCAAGTGCAGCGGCGTCACCATTTTGCTCGGCATCATTGAAGCTGTAACGGATCGCATTGCCGATATTCTCGAAGGTGTTGCGGGTGATATCGACCATAATTCATTTGCAATTTTTCGCCGGTCGGAAAAAGATCGGCCAATGACAACCAAGAATTTTCGTGACAGCCTCACCCGTATTGGCGGGCAAGGAGCGTTTCTTTCCAAAATTCGTGAAAGCATAGCGGGTGTAAGCCGTTTGCTGGTCTACATGACGGCAATCACCGACCAGAACACCTACAAGAAAGAAACGCGAGCCTGGATCAAATCACTTGAACGCGATACGCAATCGCTGAGCACCTATGTAGATTTTCTTTCCAACAAGATTACCTTCCTGCTCGACACAGTGGTTGGCCTCATCTCCATCGAGCAAAATGCCATCATCAAGATTTTTTCCGTCGCAGCAGTGGCTTTCATGCCGCCCACGCTGGTGGCTTCGATCTACGGCATGAACTTTCACTTCATGCCCGAACTCGACAAGGTTTGGGGCTATCCCATGGCGCTTGGCGTTATGATCGCCTCCGCCGTTATTCCACTGCTCATTTTCAAGAAGAAGGGCTGGCTTTAGATAATAGCGGTTAGCTTGACGGTTTGATGCATGATCGCTGTAATCGAACTTATATTGCCCGCTATAATCTAACAGTGGACAACGAGTTGAGATTGATTGAGACGAAAGAAGGGTTTCAACCTACGCCCGTTGCCACACCTTCAAAAGAAACGGAATAGATCCCTCTTTGAGAGGGTAGTTCGCGGCTCGCCCATAGTCATTCGTTTATTTGAATTTTCACAATTTCCCACTCATGACCATTCAGCACAAAGCTGTCGCCGATTGATTTGCCAAACATCAGATTGGCAATAGGGGATATATGCGAGATTTTTCCGTGACTTGCATCGGCTTCGTCCTCGCCGACTATCTTCCAAACCTGCTTCTTGTCGTCCTCGTCGGCAATCGTAACCGTCATGCCGAAGCGCACAACATCGCTATCCGGATCAGGAATTGAGAGTTCCGCCGTTTCGCGCCTGGCCGACCAATAGCGTAGATCGCGGGATGCGCGGGCAATCATATTACGGTCTGCCTCGGCGTTTCCCTTTGCCAATTCGCCATGAGCCGCCGCCAGTTCTGCATCAATCATTGCCAATCCTTCGATTGTCACCAGATTACGATGCGTACTTAATGGGCGCTCGCCAAGATCAATCGATGAATTGCTGTCATCTTCTTTTGTAAAAGCTCTACTCATGAGGTTAAAGTAGGCATTGCGAGGGCTACCGACAAGTACGATGAGATAAGCCACCAATCCGTTGGCAAATCTCATCGGTTAGGAAAACAGATCAGTTGATCATCGCATCGGTCAGTGCTGGCGTTGGGCTGACCACACCAAAAGTCACGCCATTCCAGTTGCGCATTTCACGGTCAGCGAAGCGATCGAGCTTCGATTCCAGTTCGCTTTCATTGCGATAGATGCGGGCGAGCACTGTGGCAATGATTGCCTCGGAAGCCCGCGTCGTACCATCATCGCATTTAACGGCGATACCAAGTCCCAGTTCGGGCAGCGCGCCCACAAACACGCCTTCCGCACCAGTCTTGACGAATATGCGGCCCGGAGCCATTTCCATCAGTTTTGTGCAGGCACGCCCGGTTCCGGCAACGTAAAACGGCGCGGCCATCGCGGCGTCGAGCAGCCGCTTTGCAGCCTGTGCGCGGCGGGGCTCAAATCCGGTTCCGGTCGCCATGCGCGCAAACCCATGCGCCAGATTACGCAATGGAATTGCGTAAGTCGGGATGGAACAGCCATCCGTTCCACAATGATCCAGCGTGTGGGCTGCGCCAGTCACGCTTTCCATGGCGTCGCGTACCATGTCCTGTTCGGGCGAACCCAAAGCGGAATAACCCTGTGTTTCGATACCAAGATGCTTGCAGGTGCACAAAAAGCCCGCATGTTTGCCGGAACAATTATTATGCAAAGGCGTCGGCTGTTGCCCGCTTCTGGCAAGATCAATCAGCACGGATTGTTCAAATGGCCAGTGGGAACCACACTCAAGCGCTGTCGAATCAAGCCCGGCGCGGGACAGCATTTCGCCAGCCTTTGCGACGTGCAGTTGCTCACCAGAATGAGAGGCACAAGCCATGGCGAGTTCCTCATTCCCAAAGCCATAGGCGTCCGCAGCACCACTCTCCACGAGTGGCAAGGCCTGTATCGCCTTGATTGCCGAACGTGGAAATGTGGGGCGCTCAATATCGCCGAGCGAGAACACCACCTTGCCATCCCCATCGGTGACAACAACTGCGCCGCGATGGCGGCTTTCTGACGTTTCGCCCCGAAAAACTTCCACCAGAACCGGATTGCTCATGATACCTAAATTTTCCCATCAATAGGGCTGAAATCGGCCCGAATTTATGCCGTTATAGATTGCTCCGTATATCTTTCCAATGGAGAAACTGCTTGCTGAAGCTCTTCCGCCGTCTTGCGCTGTTTATCTTTGTGATGTTTCTAGCGCCGGCCATGATGGCAACAGGGTGGTGGATGACGCAGACCCACGCGGCGAACTGGCGTGATGCCGACTGGAGTTCAAGCGGTGTTCTGCTGGCTCAGCCTGCCGCCAACGATGCTGCAATCTATATTATGGCGGCGCGGACTGGCGGTCTCAAAGGCGCCCTCTCCCTGCATAGCTGGTTGGTACTGAAGCGGCCCGGGGCTACCAATTATGATCGTTACGATGTCGTTGGCTGGGGTAATCCCGTACGCAAGAACGCCTATGATGCGGACGGAAACTGGTATTCCAACAAGCCCACCATTATTCATGAGATTCACGGCGAGGAAGCGGCATCCCTCATCCCCCGGATTGAGGCTGCTATTACCAACTATCCTTACGCCGCGCACGGCAATTACGTTATCTGGCCCGGCCCCAACTCAAACAGCTTTGTGGCGCATGTCCTGCGAGCCGTGCCGCAAATCGGGATCGTCCTGCCTCCTAATGCAATTGGTAGGGATTTTCCTACGGAAGGCAGGCTTTTTGCTATCGATGATGACTGGCAAAATTTCCACGCAAACCTTTTCGGCTATGCAGGGATTTCAGCTGGCGCTCGCAGCGGTTTCGAGATTCAATTCATGGGCTTAGTTGCAGGTCTGGATATTTTGAATCCGGGACTTAAAGTTCCTGGATTTGGCAGAGTGGGCTTTTAAAGCAACGGGTTTTTTGCAAGGCAATTATTGTCCTCAAAATTCATGCGTCTTGAATATCAGCTTATATGTAACATATATAGTTACATGATTTAGAGTACATTCCTCTTGGCTCTGCTCCCTAAGGAGATTTTGAATGGCATCCTTTTGCGACCCCGATATTGTTTCTGGATATGCGGCAAGAACCGAACAGCTCGTGCCGGGCCTTCGCCATCTGCATAAGATGACCGGCCTGCTTTTGGCGGAAAGGGCTCCTGCCGATGCGCGAGTGCTGGTGCTTGGAGCTGGCGGAGGAATGGAGCTGAAAGCGCTCGCGGAGCTGCAACCGGAATGGCGCTTTGATGGCATTGACCCGTCAGCGGAGATGCTTCAACTGGCCGAAACGAATCTCGGTTCTCTGGCTTCCCGCGTGACATTCCAGGAGGGCTATATCGATAAAGCGCCGGAAGGCCCTTTCGACGCTGCGACCTGCCTTTTAACACTTCACTTCCTGCCGCGTGGGGAGCGGCTGCAAACATTGCGTGGCATCCAACGTCGACTGAAGCCAGGGGCACCTTTCGTCGCTGCGCACCACAGTTTCCCCACGCAAGGAGCGGAACCAGACAAATGGCTGACGCGCTTTGCGGCTTTTGCATCCTTGTCTGGGGTGCTTGCCTTTCAATCTGAAAACAATATCAGGACCATGAAGGAGCGGTTGCCGGTCCTCTCGCCTGAAGAGGATGAAGCCCTGCTTCGCGAAGCAGGGTTCTCCAATGTCGAGCTGTTTTATGCTGGACTGACGTTCAAGGGTTGGGTTGGCTATAAATAGCCCGCCCCCCTATTTGATCCGCTCAAGCACCGAAACGTAGTTTGCCACGGCAGCGCCGCCCATATTGAATATGCCGGCAAGCTTTGCGCCCGGCACCTGAATGCCGCCTGCTTCCCCGGTCAGTTGCATCGAGGAAAGTACATGCATTGAAACGCCACTTGCGCCAATTGGATGCCCTTTGGCTTTTAGCCCGCCAGATGGGTTGACTGGCAAGCGGCCGCCCATTGCGGTCTGGCCTTCGAGGGCAACCTTTGCGCCCTCTCCCGGTTTTGCCAGCCCCATCGCCTCATATTCTATCAGTTCAGCGATGGTGAAGCAGTCATGGGTTTCCACAAAAGACAGATCGTCAATCGTGACACCGGCCTGATTGAGCGCACGTTTCCAGCCCTCGGCGCAACCTTCAAACTGCAATATGTCGCGCTTGGAGATTGGCAGGAAGTCCTGCACATGGGCAGCGGCACGGAATGCTACGGCACGGCGCATCTTCAAGGCCGTCTGTGTGTCGGTCAGCACCAGCGCCGCGGCACCATCGGATACCAGTGAGCAGTCCGTGCGTTTCAACGGACCGGCGACAAACGGGTTCTTGTCACTCTCCTGACGGCAGAAATCGTAGCCCAAATCCTTACGCATCTGAGCATAAGGGTTATTGACGCCATTCTTGTGGTTTTTGGCAGCAATAGTAGCAAGGGCATCGGACTGGTCGCCATATTTCTGGAAATATGCCGCTGCAATCTGACCGAACACACCGGCAAATCCCGCTGGAATATCACCTTCTTCCGGCAGGTAAGAGGCCTTCAACAGATTCTTGCCAATCTCCGGCCCCGGCGTGGAGGTCATCTTCTCAACCCCAACAACCAGAACAACTTTTGCAGCACCGGCGCGAATGGTCTTGATACCTTGATGGACGGCCGCCGAACCTGTCGCGCAGGCATTTTCTACCCGTGTAGCCGGTTTGAAACGAAACGCATCGCTGGCTTGCAGAACGAGACTCGCGGTGAAGTCCTGCGGTGAGAAACCCGCATTGAAATGGCCCAGCACGATTTCATCGACATCTTCGGGGCCGATGCCCGCATGATCCAGCGCGCCCAGCGCCGCTTTGACGATTAGCGTTTCCACAGTTTCGCCTTCGAGCTTGCCAAACGGCAAGTGCGACCATCCAACGATGCAGGCTGTCATTTCATTCCTCCACAAAATGTCATGTACTTCAGCTAAACATGGACCTCCAGTCCTTCAAGGTAAATGTCGTATAAACACGTAATATCTGCATAAATTTTTTATTGATTGATCAGTCAATCAAGAATAGTCTTTCTTTCGAACGAGGACACTTTCATGCCAAAAGTCGGAATGGAACCACTGCGAAAACGCGCATTGATCGATGCTGCTATCCGCACGATCGGCGAGCGCGGTTCTTTGGATGTAACGGTGGCCCAGATTGCCCAGGAAGCTGGCGTTTCGGCTGCATTGGCGCATCATTATTTCGGCGGCAAGGAACAGTTGATCCTCGCCACCATGCGGCATTTGCTGAACGAGCTTGGCCAGGACCTTCTTGGCGCGCTACACAATGCACGAACGCCATCGGCACGCATCGCAGCTGTTATCGCTGTCAATTTTTCTGCCGCGCAATTTGCACCGCAGACTATCGCTGCCTGGCTGACATTCTACGTTCATGCACAGCAGTCCGATGAGACGCGCCGTCTCCTACGGGTCTACGCGCGGCGCATGCATTCCAATCTTGCTTATGCCTTGCAGCAACTGACAGACAGGGAAACCGCGCTCCAGATCGCCGAGGGAACAGGTGCCATGATTGATGGGCTTTATATTCGCCACGCGCTACGCAATGGCGCGCCTGAAGCAGCCAAAGCCATAGCCCTCGTGGAAGATTACGTTACCACCAAGCTTGCCGCCTCCGAACGCTCAAGAGCCGCCCTATGAAGCCCAATATTCTTGTCATCATGGTAGATCAACTGAACGGAACGCTGTTTCCTGACGGCCCGGCCGATTTCATCCATGCGCCGCACCTGAAAGCCTTGGCACAGCGTTCGGCACGCTTTGCCAATACCTACACGGCTTCCCCGCTTTGTGCGCCTGCTCGCGCCTCGCTGATGTCTGGCCAATTGCCATCGCGAACCCGGGTCTATGACAATGCGGCTGAATTTGCCTCTGACATTCCGACCTATGCCCACCATCTGCGCCGCGCCGGCTACTATACGGGTCTGTCCGGCAAGATGCATTTTGTCGGGCCGGATCAGTTGCATGGACTTGAAGAACGGCTGACGACGGATATCTACCCTGCCGATTTCGGCTGGACGCCGGACTATCGTAAGCCGGGGGAGCGCATTGACTGGTGGTATCATAATCTTGGCTCTGTCACGGGTGCTGGCATTGCCGAGATAACCAACCAGATGGAATATGATGACGAAGTTGCGTTTCACGCACGCCAGAAACTCTATCAGCTATCGCGCGAGTCCGATGATACGGCCCGCCGTCCGTGGTGCCTGACCGTCTCGTTTACCCATCCGCACGATCCCTATGTGGCGCGGCGCAAATATTGGGACCTGTACGAGAATTCGCCTGCGCTTGATCCGCAAGTCGCAGCGATCCCTTTTGACCAACAGGACCCGCACTCGCAGCGCCTGTTGCATGCCTGCGATCACACGGCGTTTGATATTACCCCTGAGCAGGTGCGCCGTGCGCGGCGGGGTTATCTCGCCAACATCAGCTATATTGATGACAAGGTTGGCGAGCTTATCGAAACCCTTGAAACCACCCGGATGCTTGACGATACAATCATCGTCTTCACCTCCGACCATGGAGATATGCTGGGCGACCGTGGCTTATGGTTCAAAATGAACTTCTTCGAGGGCTCCGCCCGTGTGCCGCTGATGATCGCGGGCAAGGGCATCAAGCCTCAATTAATCAAGCAGCCTGTATCGACCCTCGACCTCAATCCGACTTTGGGCGCCCTTGCCGGCATTGATATTGCTGAAATTCTGCCATGGACCGATGGCGAGGATTTGACCCCGCTGCTCAGCGGCAAGGATCGCAGCGGACCTGTGCTCATGGAATATGCTGCAGAAGGTTCAAACGCGCCGCTCATATGTATTCGCACCGGCAAATATAAGTTCGTGCATTGCGAGATCGATCCGCCGCAACTCTTTGATCTTGAATCCGATCAGCATGAATTGACAAACCTTGCCGATGACCCGGCCTTCGCTGCTACAGTGGCAAAATTCATGGCTGACGTGCGGGAGCGCTGGAATCTCAAGGCCTTTGACGCTGCTGTGCGCGAAAGTCAGGCGCGGCGATGGGTTGTCTATGAGGCGCTGCGCAATGGTTCTTATTATCCGTGGGATTATCAGCCGCTGCAAAAAGCCTCTGAGCGCTACATGCGCAATCATATGGATTTGAACGTTTTGGAAGAGAACGCCCGCTATCCGCGCGGCGAGTGAGACAGTCGTGGAAGCAGATTTCATTATAGTCGGTTCGGGTTCGGCAGGTTCCGCCATGGCATATCGCCTGTCGGAAGATGGAAAATATTCAGTGCTGGTCATCGAATTTGGCGGCACTGATATCGGCCCGTTCATCCAGATGCCTGCAGCACTCTCATTCCCGATGAATATGAGCACCTATGATTGGGGCTTTACCTCAGAGCCTGAACCGCATCTGGGTGGGCGCACGCTCGTCACCCCTCGCGGCAAGGTCATCGGTGGATCATCCTCCATCAACGGCATGGTCTATGTGCGGGGCCATGCTCATGATTTTGACCACTGGGCCGAAAGCGGCGCAACGGGTTGGTCCTATGCCGATGTGCTGCCTTACTTCAAACGCATGGAGCACTCCCATGGCGGTGAAGCCGGATGGCGCGGGACAGATGGCCCGCTGCATGTCCAGCGCGGGCGCCGTGACAATCCCTTATTTCATGCCTTCGTCAAGGCAGGGCAAGAAGCAGGCTTCGAGGTCACTGAGGACTATAATGGTTCCAAACAGGAGGGCTTCGGCCCGATGGAGCAGACCATTCACAATGGTCGCCGCTGGTCGGCCGCCAATGCCTATCTGCGTCCAGCCCTGAAGCGCAAAAATGTGAATCTGATCAATGGCTTTGCCCGGCGCGTGATCATTGAGAATCAACGGGCCGTTGGTGTCGAAATCACGCGGCGCGGTAAGGTTGAAACTATTCGGGCACGACGCGAAGTTATTATTGCGGCCTCATCCATCAATTCGCCAAAGCTAATCATGTTGTCGGGGATCGGTCCAGCCGCCCATCTGAAAGAACATGGTATAAATGTCATTGCAGACCGACCGGGCGTCGGCCAGAACCTGCAAGATCATATGGAAGTCTATATCCAGCAGGAAAGTCTGAAACCGATAACTTTGAACTCCAAGCTTGGGCTGTTCTCAAAGGGATTGATCGGCGCGCAATGGCTCTTCTTCAAGACAGGTGACGGCGCGACCAATCATTTTGAATCCGCAGCTTTCGTGCGGTCCAAACCCGGTATCGATTATCCGGATATCCAATATCACTTCCTTCCTGCAGCAATCCGCTACGATGGGAAGGCCGCGGCCAAAGGCCATGGGTTTCAAGCCCATGTCGGCCCCATGCGCTCCAAATCGCGAGGCAGCGTCACGCTCCGCTCCTCCGATCCATTCGAGAAGCCCAAGATTCTGTTCAACTACATGTCGCATCCTGATGATTGGACGGACTTCCGCCATGCGGTACGGCTTACGCGTGAGATTTTCGGCCAGGATGCTTTGACGCCCTATCGGGGCCGGGAAATTTCTCCCGGGTCTCATGTCCAATCGGACGCTGAAATTGACGATTTTCTGCGAGAACATGCGGAAAGCGCTTTCCATCCATGCGGCACATGCAAGATGGGCGCGACAAGCGATCCAATGGCAGTGGTCGATCCGCAATGCCGTGTGATCGGCGTTGAAGGTCTGCGCGTTGCGGATTCATCCATTTTCCCGCGCGTTACCAATGGCAACCTCAACGGCCCGTCGATCATGACGGGCGAGAAGGCCTCAGATCATATTCTTGGGCGTGATCCGCTGCCCCGTTCCAACCAGGAGCCTTGGATCAATCCACGGTGGAAAGTGAGTGATCGATGATCTTGCAGTACCATTATGCGTGGTTCGACAAGCTCACCATGAGGAAGGTTGATACTTTGCAAGGCGCCGCCGAGTTTTGCTGGTGCCATCATCCACCTTCCTCATGGTGAGCTTGTCGAACCACGCATAACGCCTATGCTACTTTTTAATTCAAGGAGAACATCATGCGCGCGCAGCCAAAGGCATCGCATTTCATCAATGGCCGCTTTGTAGAAGACAAGGAAGGCAAGCCGCTCGACGTGATCTATCCGGCCACCGGCGAAATCATTGCCAAACTGTATGGAGCAACGCCAGCGCTCATCGAACAGGCGGTACAAGCCGCTGCCGCTGCCCAGCCCGCATGGGCTGCTTTAAAACCTGTTGAGCGTGGCCGTATCCTTCGCCGCGCCGCCGACATCCTCCGGGAACGCAATGCAGAAATTGCGCATCTTGAAACCTTGGACACCGGCAAGGCCATTCAGGAAACGCTGGTTGCTGACCCTGCATCTGCTGCTGATGCGCTGGAGTTTTACGGGGGCATCATTGCTGGTTTCAATGGCGAGATGATCGAGCTCGGCGGGTCCTACGCCTATACACGCCGCGAGGCATTGGGCGTATGCGTTGGCATTGGGGCATGGAATTACCCGATTCAGGGTGCAGGTTGGAAATCCGCCCCAGCCTTGGCTGCGGGCAATGCCATGATTTTCAAGCCATCGGAAAATACGCCGCTTTCGGCCTTGGCGCTTGCCGAGATTTACAAGGAAGCAGGCTTGCCAGACGGTCTGTTCAACGTCGTCCAGGGTTTCGGCGATGTTGGTTCACAACTGGTTGATCATCCGCTGGTGGCGAAAGTCTCCCTTACCGGCTCGGTACCGACAGGCAAACGTGTGCTCGCACAGGCTGGCTCGCATATGAAACACGCCACAATGGAACTGGGCGGCAAGTCTCCCTTGATCATCTTTAACGATGCAGATGTCGAAAACGCTGTCGGCGGCGCGCTCTTGGGCAATTTCTATTCAACAGGACAGGTTTGTTCCAACGGCACCCGCGTTTTCGTACAAAGCGGTATCAAGGATCAGTTTCTCGACCGTCTCACCACACGCACAAAGGCCATCCGCCTCGGCGACCCGCTTGATCCGGAAATCCATCTCGGCCCGCTCGTCAACGCTGCACAACGCGACAAGGTTGTGTCCTATATTGAAAAGGGCAAAGCTGAAGGGGCCACATTGCATTTCGGTGGCGGCGTGCCTCAGATGCAGGGTTTTGAGGGCGGCTGCTTCGTCGAGCCGACCATTTTCACCAATGTGACTGATAATATGATCATCGCGCGTGAAGAAATATTCGGCCCGGTTATGACGGTGCTGGACTTCACTGAGGAAGAAGAGGTCATTGCCCGTGCAAATGACTCGGAATTTGGCCTTTCCGCTGGCGTTTTCACCAAGGACCTTTCCCGTGCCCATCGAGTGATAAGCCAAATCAAAGCCGGTACCTGCTGGATCAATACCTATAATCTGGCGCCGGTGGAAATGCCCTTTGGCGGCTTCAAGCAATCAGGCGTCGGACGCGAAAATGGCCTGGCAGCACTGTATCACTATAGCCAGATCAAGTCGGTCTATGTCGAGACCGGAAATGTAGAAAGCCCTTACTGAGGATCGTTGCGAGAACTACTAACCTCGCCGTCATCCTCGGGCTTGATCGAGGATGACGGCGAAGTGAGCGTTTAACTTACTGAGGGCGCTTCCCAACATAGTCGACATATTGCGTCAGGGCGCTGACCAGATGATAGAAGATCGAAGCTGGAACCTCTTCGGCTTTGGCTCGCCCCTTCTGATCAATAAGATCAATCCACAACCCCTTCGGCGCAGGCTCAATATGCCAGCGGAAGAGCCGTCCAACACGGGCCTCCACTTCAGGTTTCAGATCGGGCCCGCCATTTCCGTCAAGCGCGATAGCGGCCTTGACGGCTTCCGTTTGCGGCCAGCTGCGAGAGTTGGTGTCAAGTGGCAGGCCATGCCGTGAGACCGCACCATAGGCAAGTTCCGTCGAACGGTTCAGGCCATTGGCAATGGCTGAGGCGTAGAGCTTGCGGGCATAACGTATTGCATCCTTTTGGCCCGAAGATGCGGCGAAGGCCGAGAGCAAATGTGCCCATTCAAAGTGATGGCCCGGCTCGGTCCACTCGCCCTGCTCGCCCGGTGCTCGGTCCCAGTCATTGCTGAAATACTCGCCAAGCGTCCATGTTTCCGCATCGAACATGTGATGACGGAAAAGATCGACGATACGCGCGGCCCGTTGCAGATAATCGCGATTGCCGGTTGCACTATACCAGGCAAGGAAAGCTTCAAGCAGGTGCATATGCGGGTTGGAACGCCGCAGCCCCTTATCGTCAGGCATTTCCAAAAATCCTGTCATGCGCGAATCTGCCAGATATTCGTCGATGAAAGCGAAGGTCTCCGTCGCCAGCCTCAATGCTTGCGGATGCCCTGCCTTATGCGCATGGGCCAGCGCCAGGAGAACGAAGGATTGGTCATAAGTGTCCTCCGAGGCATCAAGAATGCTGCCATCCGGATTGAATGTCTTGACCCAGCCGCCCCGATCCGTGCGCCCTTTGGTAATGAAACTCAGCCCGTGCTCGATAAGGTCATGCGCCGGTCCATCCCAGCCCATTTCCTTGGCCACGGCAAAGGCATATATCTGCCGCGCCATCGTCCGCATGCGCTTGGTCTTGTTGATAGGAATTGCGTCAAACGACATGGCTTCATGAAAGCCGCCATGGCGCGTATCGACGCCCACCGTTGACCAAAGCGGCAATGTTTCGTCAAAAAGCCAATGTCTCACCCGGTTTCCATAAGCGCCAACTTGCGGCAACCGGTCTTGTGAAGGCGTGAATTTGGTTTCCAATCGGCCAGTTTTTTCAAGCTGTTCGACGATTTTCCTGACATTTTGACTCTCATTGACCGGAGCAACGAAGGTCGCATCGGCGGTTGCTACGACAGCCGTATCGCGCAAGCCGACGGCCGAGAGCAAGCGGCCTTCGCTGCGTAAATAGCTGTGCTCGCAATCAATGGCCACGACATCGCCGACCAGCACATTGCCATTGCCGTCAACCGATCCCACTTCCAGCAGAGATTGCCAGGAGCCAAGATCATTCCAGCGAAACTTTGCTGGTACCAACGCGATATCTTTCGCGTGTTCCATGATTGCGTAATCGACGGATATCGACGGTACGGCGGCATAAAGATCATGCGGCAAATAAGTGCCCGATATATTGGTGCTCGCCTCATTCAAGGCTGCAACGGCCTTGTCCCAAATCTCCGCTGCATGTTGCCGGAAAGCGTCGCGCATCACGCTGGCGCGGAAAAGAAAGATACCAGCGTTCCAAAGGAAGTTTCCCGACGCAAGATATTTCGTTGCAGTCTCCTCGTTCGGTTTTTCAACAAAGCGTACGACATCGCGTGTCTGTGTCGTCTCAGGAGCCACTTCAATATAACCGAATCCGGTTTCCGGGCGATCCGGCTTGATACCGAACACAACAATGCGTCCCGCCTTGGCCGCCTCGACACCGGCTTCAACAGTGTTCCAGAAATCGCGATCGGTTGTTATTTCATGATCGGACGGAACCACAAGCACAAGCTCATCGCCATGTTCGCGCAAGGTTATTTCTGTCGCCAGCACCACTGCGGAGGCTGTGTTACGCCCCATTGGTTCAAGAATGGGACGCCCGCCCGCCAGATCCGTTCCCGCCAGATCCTGATTGATGCGGTCCGAATGACGCTCCGATGCCAACAAATAAACGGGAACTGTCGTGTCGCTGCGTGCCGCCATGCGCTTGATTGTGCGCAGCAGCATGGAGCCCTGACCCGACAAATTGTGAAACTGCTTGGGAAAATCTTCGCGCGACAATGGCCAAAGCCTTGAACCTACACCGCCGCTCATAACAAAGCTGATGATTGTTGCTTTTTCGATTGTCATTTATGCCCCGTTATTTCAGCATTTCAGAACTTCTTGGTCAACGAATACAAGACTTATCCTAATGATCACAGAACTAAAGTCTTAACTAATCACGCCTCACGAATTTCGCGCTTCTATAATTAAAAAAGTGCTTCTGAACCATCTTGCAGCGCTTTAGTGACGGCGTTATATACCGCCCTTACTGGTCGCGGAGTGTAGCGCAGCCTGGTAGCGCACGTCGTTCGGGACGACGGGGTCGGAGGTTCGAATCCTCTCACTCCGACCAGAAAATCGAATGAAATCTTTGACGTCTTAGCCCAGATCACGCTTGGAACGAGACGTAGAGCCAGAGTAAAAGCGGGGCGATCAATGAAATTGCCAACACGCTCCAGAAAACCCGCCAGCCAGTGTTCCGCGTACCGAACTTAGCTATAAGCAGAAAAATCAGGATCACTGTCAGAGTAACAGGCCAGAAGTGTCCAAGGTAGAATACAGCTATTACCCAATATGATATCGACATATTGCCTGATTACCTTAAGCTGAAAGTTGCAGCAACACGCCGTCGCGGCGTGGAATAAGCGTCTTCAGTTTGCAATGAACCTGTAGCCCACACCGGGCTCGGTCCGAATGAAATGCGGTTGATTGGGATCCTGCTCAATCTTGGCGCGCAATTGCCCTACGAACACGCGCAGATAATGCAAATCCTCAAGATGCGCCGCGCCCCAAACTGACGCCAGCAGCTGGCGGTGCGTAACAACCAGACCCGGGTGCAAAACCAGATGCACCAGCAACTGATATTCTTTGCGCGTCAGATGAACCTCTTCCCCATGGAGCGTAACCGCGCGCTTGACCATATCGACAACGAGGCCATTGCTTTCAAATATCGACGGCACGCTGGCACCCGCCGCCTTCTGCCGCAAGGCTGTGCGGACACGGGCTAAAAGTTCGCCAATTCCAAAGGGCTTTTCGACGTAATCATTTGCCCCAAGATCAAGCGCCGCAATTTTTTCCGCCTCCCGATCGCGCGCCGATAAAACAATAATCGGCACTTCGGAAAAGGCTCTGACAGTCCGAATGACTTCCTTGCCGTCCTTGTCCGGCAGACCAAGATCCAGAATGACGAGATCCGGCGCGCTGGTCGCGATCATCCGCTCTGCATCAGCCGCCGTTGCTGCCGTCATGACATCGTAGCCGGACGCCGTCAGCGCTGGATGCAGGAACCGCTGTATTTGCGGCTCGTCATCGACAATCAGAATGCGGTTCTCGTTCATCGGCTTGCTGCCTCGCCTTCCGCTTTTTCAAATGTTGGAAGACTGATGACAAACCGCGTACCACGCTTGCGAATGGCCGGGCTTTCCGCCTTGATTGTTCCGCCCATTGTCTCGACAAATCCACGGGCGATGGAAAGTCCAAGCCCCGTCCCTGCTGCCCGGCCATCACTTTTTACGCGCCGGTAGAACTTTTCGAAAATACGATCGAGATCTTTTTCAGGAATACCTTTTCCTTGATCAGTCACACTGATGACGACCCGCCCCGCATCGTTCTTGGCATAGACCGCAATCGGGCTGTCCCCGCCATATTTTGCTGCATTGTCTAGCAAGTTAAACAGAACTTGGCCGAGCAATCCGGAATCGCCGCTGACAACTGCAAGGTCCGTGGCAATGCTTGTATCGATTGCGATCCCGGGCTTGAGCCGTTTCATTCGCTCAATCGCCGAAACAATGACGTCCGCAGCGTCAACCGGACTACTTTTGACTTTCAGCGTTCCAGCTTCAATACGCGTCATGTCGAAAAGGTTGGACACAAACCGGGTAAGACGGCCCGCTTCCTCCTCAATGGAAAGCAACAGGTCATCGCGGCTGCTTTGCTTCATTTTTCCGCCGAGTTGCCGCAGTGTTGTCACTGCGCCGGTAATGGAAGCAAGCGGCGTTTTCAAATCATGTGACAGTGACGAGAACAGAGCTGTATGGAGCTTTTCGCTTTCCTGTAACGCCGCTGTCTTGGCGTTTTCGCGCATCAGCAAAGCGCGGTCGATAGCGATGGCAGTCTGGTCCAGAATGGCCATCAGCTTACGATCTTCGTTTTCACTCAGTGAGCCCGAATGATCCGCCATGGAAATGCCGGTTACGCCGGCAACGCCGTGTGACGTGACGATGGGCAGAAATTGCCATGAAATCTGCGGCAGCGTTGCCGTATCGTGCCCGGCACGCTCATTCTTGTCGAAAGCCCAACGTGCGGCTGTCATATCCGTACTGTCGAGAGCCATATCGGGCGGCCACGCGGCCTGAAGGAGTAGTTCATCATCTTCCGGCAAAAGGATCACCACGCCGGTTTCCAGCGTCGCGTGAAGATGCGTCGCACCGGCCACCAGAACATCGTCAAGCCGCGCTGTGCCGGAAAGCTTCCGCGAGAACTCGTAAAGCGCCTGCGTGCTTTTCGCCTGATTGCGCGAACGGGCGACCTGATCGCGAAGCCGTCCCGCAAGATCGCCTATCATCAGCGCCACTGCGAGGAAAATGATCAATGAAAACAGCTGGTGCGGCTTGGCAATACTCAAATTGTGGATCGGTTCAATGAAGAAATAATTGTACAGGACGAAAGACAGGCAAGCCGCAATGATGGCTGCAAAGCGTCCGCTCGACATTGCCGAGAGAATGACGGCAACCAGATAGAGCATCGACAGGTTCTGCAGATGGACAATATTGCTCGCGCCAAGTCCGAGCAGAGTGGTCGCGCCTGTGGCCAGAACCGGAATGGCAATGGATTTTGCCAATTCAATTCTTGAGCGTCGTTGCGGAGGCGGCGCGACATAGGCCGTATCTTCCTCACTGCCCGTGACGATGTGCACGCCGACATCGGTAAGGCGCTTCATGACCTCATCGGGCAAGGAGCGCCGGAAGGGATTGGAGAAGGCCTTGCCTCTTGGGCTCGTCCCAGCACAACCTGCGTGATATTTTCGCGCCGGGACAATCGATAGATTTCTTCGACAAAATCCCGGGCGATGACACGGCGGGTTTCAGCGCCAAGCCTTTCGGCCATATCCAAAATCTTGTCGATGCGCTGGTTGGCGGCAACATCCATGCCTGCCGTACTTGCATTGGTCAATGAAACAACCAGCCAGCGCGCATTGAGACCCGAAGCAAGACGGCTCGCCGTGCGTACAACCTTTTCCGACAGGCTGTCAGGTCCGACACAGACCAGCAATCGCTCTCCCGACGCCCATGGCCCCTCGATTGCATTCTGCCGCAGCAGATCAATCATCTGGTCGTCAACGCGATCCGCAGTTCGGCGCAGCGCCAATTCGCGCAGCGCAGTCAAGTTTTCAGGCTTGAAAAATCCTTCGGCAGCACGTTCCGCATTGCCGGGGAGATATATCTTTCCTTCTTTCAACCGCGCGATGAGTTCAATAGGTGAAAGATCGACCAGCAGCACATCATCGGCCCGCTTGATGACGATATCGGGCACGGTCTCCCGCACTTTCACGCCGGTGATATTTGTCACCAGATCAGACAGGCTTTCCAGATGCTGGACGTTCATCGCCGTCCAGACATCAATGCCATGCCAGATCAGCTCTTCAATATCCTGATGCCGTTTCGGATGACGGCTGCCGGGTGCGTTTGTATGTGCGATCTCGTCGAGAACAAGCACGGTTGGCTTACGCGCCAGAGCTGCATCCAGATCGAATTCTTCCAGCGGGCGACCGCGATAGTCGATCTGTTTGCGCGGAAGAACTTCAAGTCCTTCGAGCAATTCTGCGGTTTCGCTCCGTCCGTGCGTCTCGGCAAGGCCGATGACAATATCGACGCCATCTTCCTTGAGCCTACGCGCACGCTGGAGCATCGTATAGGTTTTGCCGACGCCAGGAGCCGCGCCAAGAAATACAGTAAGCTTGCCGCGCTTTTCACGTGCGGCAAGCTCCAACAATTTATCAGGATCAGGTCGGTGACCATATTCGGCCATAAATGCCTCGGGTTTATTTCTTCAGATCATCGAGTGCCAGGTTCAGCGCCAGAACGTTTACCCCAACTTCACCGAATATACCAAGCACAGCTTGCCGCGTATTGGCTTTGACCTGTTGAGAAACTGCTTCCGGGTCCAAACCACGGGCCTGAGCGACACGCGCCACTTGCAGCATTGCGTAGTCTACTGAGATATCCGGATCGATCCCCGATGCGGAACTGGTCACTGCATCGGCCGGAACGGCCGTCGTTACACCGGCTGCCTTGAAGGATTCGACCGATGTTTTTACCCGCTCAACCAGTGCTGCCGATGTTGGGCCAAGGTTTGAACCGCTTGAGGCAGCAGCATTATAAGGATCGGGGCTGGTGGCGGATGGGCGCGGCCAGAAATAGATATCGCTGGTAAAATTCTGGCCGATCAGACTGGAGCCGACAATAGTATCGCCGCGCTTTATCTGGCTTGAATTTGCCTGTGTCGCAAACAGAGTCTGGCCGATTCCGGTCATGGTAAGTGGATAAAGCAGTCCCGTGACGACAGTCAAAATGAGCGTGAGTACGATTGCTGATCGAATTTGGTTTAGCATCGCAATTTCCTTTAAACGAGGTTGAGTGCGGCGACGATCATGTCAATCGCCTTGATGCCGACAAACGGCACCAGCAGCCCGCCGAGCCCGTAAACCAGAAGATTACGCCGCAAGAGAGCAGATGCGCCGACTGGCTTGTATGAGACACCTTTCAGAGCCAGCGGTATAAGCGCGATAATGATCAAGGCATTGAAGATGACAGCCGAAAGGATTGCCGATTGCGGCGAGCTCAGCCCCATGATGTTGAGTGCGCCAAGTTGAGGATAGGTTACGACGAACAGCGCCGGAATGATCGCAAAGTATTTGGCTACGTCATTGGCAATGGAAAACGTTGTCAACGAACCCCGCGTCATCAGGATCTGCTTGCCGATTTCGACAATCTCAATCAGCTTGGTCGGACTTGAATCGAGATCGACCATATTACCGGCTTCACGCGCAGCCTGCGTACCAGACTGCATCGCAACCCCGACATCAGCCTGCGCAAGTGCAGGCGCATCATTGGTGCCGTCGCCGCACATTGCAATAAGCCGTCCGCCCTGTTGTTCCTTGCGGATATAGGCAAGCTTCTGTTCAGGGGTGGCTTCCGCCATGAAGTCGTCAACGCCCGCTTCAGACGCGATCGCGGCGGCAGTGACAGGATTATCGCCCGTGACCATGACCGTCCTGATGCCCATGGCACGCAGGGCGGCAAAGCGCTCCTTGATATCCGGCTTGACCACATCCTTCAGATGGATCACGCCAAGCAGTTTTCCATTATGTGTCACACCAAGAGGTGTTCCGCCTACGCGAGCGATGGAATCAACCGCCTTCTGGAAACTTTGTGGGGCAGTGTCTTTTGTCAGACCTGCAACATTCAAGATTGCATCGATCGCACCCTTGCGGATTTGCTCCTTGCCAATATCCACCCCGGAAATACGTGTCTGGGCGGCAAAAGGTATGAACGTTGCCTGCTTGCCATCCAATACTGTGTTGGAGAGCCCGTAATCGGCCTGAGCCAAAGCCACAATGGAGCGGCCTTCTGCGGTTTCATCGGAAAGCGAGGCTTGAAGTGCTGCACTTGCAAGCTCTTCTTCTGGAGTTCCGTCAACCGGGATGAACTCCGTAGCCATACGATTGCCGAAGGTGATCGTGCCGGTCTTGTCGAGCAAAAGAGTGTCCACATCGCCAGCGGCTTCTACCGCGCGCCCGGATGTTGCTATGACGTTGAAGCCGATAAGCCGGTCCATGCCTGCAATACCAATGGCGGAGAGCAGACCGCCGATTGTCGTCGGAATGAGCGTTACGAAAAGCGCTGCAAGCACGGTAACAGTCATGATCGTGCCGGAATAAGCAGCAAGGCCTGAAACAGTCACAACTGCGATAAGAAACACAAGTGTCAGACCGGACAGCAGGATCGACAGCGCTATTTCATTTGGTGTCTTCTGCCTCTCCGCGCCTTCGATCAGTGCGATCATTCGATCAACGAAGGTTTCGCCTGGCTTGGTTGTAATACGCACAATGAGCCAGTCGGATAAAACCTGCGTGCCGCCTGTTACCGCTGATCGGTCACCGCCGGACTCGCGGATAACAGGTGCCGACTCGCCAGTGATGGCACTTTCATTCACCGAAGCCACACCTTCAATGATTTCACCATCGCCGGGCACAAGATCATTGACCTCGATATAGACAAGGTCGCCGACTTTAAGGCTTGTGGCGGGCACGACATCATAATCCTTGCCATTGGCAGATTTCAGCCGTTTGGCCACAAGGTCCGATTTCGTGCGCTTCAGACTGTCCGCCTGCGCCTTGCCGCGTCCTTCGGCGATTGCTTCCGAGAAGGTTGCGAAAATAACGGTGAACCAAAGCCAGGCGGCAATCTGTCCGGAAAACAAGGGGGTTCCAGTGCCGCCTGATCATGTCCCGCAACCAGAGAAGCGTGACCATAGCCGCGACGACTTCGGTGGTGAAAATGACCGGATTATGCACCAGCTTCATCGGATTGAGCTTGATGAATGATCCTTTCAGTGCCTGAACCAGAATGGCACTGTCGAACATGGATATTGATTTTGCCTCTGAAGACATTTTGCTGATCCTTAGAACGTCTGACCGGAGAGCATCAGGAAATGCTCGACGATGGGACCAAGGGCGAGAGCAGGAAAATACTGCAAGCCGCCGAGAATGATGATGATACCGATGAGCAGACCAACGAAGAGCGGGCCATCGGTCGGGAATGTTCCTGCGGAAGCTGGAATTTTCTGCTTGCCGACAAGTGATCCCGCAATTGCAAGAACCGGCACGATATAGGCAAAGCGGCCTAGCAGCATGGCAATGCCAAGTGTCGTATTGTACCAGATCGAGTTAGCCGTCAGGCCGGCGAAGGCAGAGCCGTTATTGCCCGCAGCGGATGAGTAAGCATAAAGGATTTCCGACAGACCGTGCGGACCCTTGTTAAGCAGTCCGGCAAGACCTACGGGCAATATTGCAGAGATTGCAGTAAAGCCGAGGATTGCCAGCGGCAGTACAAGAACGGCCAGCATCGCAAATTTCATCTCTCTCGACTCAATCTTCTTGCCGAGAAATTCGGGGGTGCGGCCAACCATCAGCCCTGCAACGAACACTGTGAGAATTGCAAAGATCACCATGCCGTAAAGCCCGGAACCGACACCGCCCGGCAATACTTCGCCAAGCTGGATAAGGAACATCGGAATAAGACCGCCAAGCGGCGTCAGCGATGCGTGCATCGCGTTCACGCCGCCATTGGAAAGGCCGGTTGTCACGGCGGCGTAAAGGGCGGTGCCTGCCTGACCAAAGCGAATTTCCTTGCCTTCCATGTTCCCTTGCAAGGAGTCCACTCCCAGTTGGGTCAGGATAGGATTGCCGCTTGTTTCCGCCCAGTAGACCGCACCAATGCCGATGATGAGCAGGATCGCCATTGCTGACAGCAGCGCCCAGGCTTGGCGGCGATGGCCGGCAATCTGCCCGAATGCGTAGACCATTGCCGATGACACGACGAGCATCGAGAACACGCCGAGATAGTTCGAAAAGGCGTTCGGGTTTTCAAACGGATGTGCGGCATTGACGTTGAAGAAACCACCGCCATTGGTGCCAAGCTGTTTGATAGCTTCCTGGCTGGCGACCGGCCCTGTTGAAATGATCTGCTTTGCGCCTTCCAGCGTTGTGGCTGTAAATGAACCATCAAGCGTTTGGGGCATGCCGAGCGCGATAAAGAGCAGTGCAACAATGACGGCCAGTGGCAGCAGCACATAAAGCGTCGCTCTGGTCATATCGACCCAGAAATTGCCAAGCGTGGTCATGTTTGAACGCACGAATGCCCGAGACAAGGCAACAGCGATCGCCATCCCAGTTGCAGCAGAAAGGAAGTTCTGCACGGTGAGTCCTGCCATCTGGCTAAAATGACTCATCGTGGTTTCACCACCATAGGACTGCCAGTTGGTGTTGGTGATGAAGCTGACCGCCGTGTTGAAGGCGAGGTCAGGTGCAACGCCAGCAAATCCCTGCGGATTGAGCGGCAAGATGTCCTGTAGTCTCAATATGCCATAGAGAACCAGAAAGCCCGCAGTGCTGAAAAGCAGAACACCGAATGCATAGGAAATCCAGTTCTGCTCGCGACTTTTGTCTATTCCGGCAACAGCGTAAAATGCCCGTTCAACAGGATTGAGCACCGGCGAAAGAAGCGTTCTTTCCCCGGCAAAAACATGGCTCATATAAAGACCAAGCGGCTTGATCGCCAAAAGAACGGCGAGCAGCGTCAGGCTGATTTGCAGCCATCCGACAAGTGTCATTGGTAGTCTCCGAAATGGAAAATGGGGAATTCAGCGAAAGCCTGACAATCGTTCAGGGTGAGCCGAAAATGGTAGGGTTTGAGAACCGGAGCGGAGCGTACTTCTTTGTAGGTGAGCACCGGATCGCAGACCCCTGCCATTTGCAGGCCACCCTGAACGATTTTCAAACCGCTAGAAGCGCTCGGGCGCAACAAGGGTCACGACCAAATAAGCGCAAAGGCCGGCAGCAACGCCAAGGCCGAGAATAAGCTCAAACACGGCTTAATGCCTGTGCGTAGAGGCCCAGAAGCAGCAAGATACCGCAACCGAGCGCAACGAAGATAAAGTCCAGCATGTCAGTTATCCATTTGGTTTAGCTGGACCCAACATGCGCTTATCGGCGTCAGTTATCGATTGTGAATAGAGATGCTGCACATAAGGAAAACATAAGGAAAATGACAACGGGAATGCGATGACATTCCCGTTGTCCTCAACGTTACTTGGACTTTTTCGCGCCCACAAGTTCATCCCACTTCCTGAATGCAATGACCATCTTGTCAGGCTTCAAGGGCAGTTCGATTGGATTATTGGCAATAAGGTCAGCATATTCCGGCCGCCCGAATTCCTTGATAACATCCTGGCTGCGTTGCGGAGCCATGGATAAAGGCACGTTTTTCACCGCAGGTCCGGGATAGAGATATCCCTCATCATAGGAATAAGCCTGTGCTTTTGGTGTTAGCAGAAACGCCATCAGGTCGAGCACGACTGCAACCTTATCCTCAGCTATTCCCTTGGGAACACACATGAAGAAAGCATCAGAAACCCAATGGAAGCCCTTGAGTGTGCCGATCTTTGCGGTTTCCGGGACAATGCCAAGAGCACGCGGATTTATGTCCCAGCCGGTTGTGCTGATGATGATATCGCGCGAACCCTCGCCGAATTCCTTCATCGTCACGCCGGTTCCTGCCGGATAGTAATCGATATATTGACCGATCTCGGCCAGATAAGCCCAGGTTTTCTCCCAGCCATCCACCGGATCGGAAGGATCCTTATCGCCTAGGAGATAGGGCAATCCCATCATGAATGTGCGGCCCGGGCCTGAATTTGTCGGACGGGCATACATGAAGCGGCCTGGATTTTCCTTGGCATAGGCAAGGAGTTCCTCGGCGGTCGTGGGAACTTTCTTCACGCGCTCCGGATCATATTCGAGCAAAGGTCCGGACGGATAATAATTGATGACAACACCATAGCCATCGCCCTGCGCCTTCAAAAGATTTAACGCAGCAGGTTCGTAATTCTCTTCAAGGTTTGGAAATGTCGAAGAGAAATCGGGTAGAATTTTCATCCAGGTTTGATTGACAAGACCCGCGGCAAGCCCGTCACTTCCGGTCAACACAAGGTCAATATCAACGCGATTGGCGCTTTGTTGTGCCTTTAGTTTTCCGGCAAGTTCAGTGACCGGGGCTTTGGCGAAAATGATACGCGATGCGCGCTCAGGATAAGTCTTTGCATATTCCTCAAAGGCCGGCTGACTCAAAGCCAGCGCACCGCCAACATCCATAACGGTGATGACAACCGGCGATGCAGGCAGCGCTGGTGCGGCCGCCCGTGCTCCGGTAATGCCTGTGACAACAGTGGCCGCCATGCCACCCAGCACTGTGCGGCGATTCAATCGAAAGAAGTCGTGTGTCATTCCATTCCCCTTTTTGTTTTTGGATCGATTATCAGAAAAACCGTTCTTCGTTGCCGATACGAACCCGCGTCACATTCATGGATTGAGACCATTCAAGTTCGCTTAACGCCAAGCTCACCCCATGCGCCTCCAATACCGGAGCAAGCGCTTGCAGCAGCCTGGTCGAAGCCATTTCCACGGCCTGTTCAAAGGTGGCGATGTTCCAGCGCACAAGATTGCGCACCGCATCGTCCAGGCAAAGCGAAGACCCGGCCAAGCCCGAAGAATCGCTCTGGCTGACCACACCGTCTTCCGACCGATCAACCTGCATACCGGCAAATGGATAGGTTCCAGCAGGGGCAGCAGCGGCGGCAACGGCGTCAGTAACCAACGCCGAGCGCTCAAATCCTTTGGCTCGGATCAGGCTTTTCAACACATAAGGCGGCATATGGATGCCGTCGGCAATGAAGGTTGCGAGCAAACGGTCCTCTGCCAGCTGTGCGAATAGCGGATTGTCGAGCTTGGGCAATATTTGCGGCAAGCCATTACCCAGATGGGTGGAAAGCCCCGCACCTGCATCTGCCGCCGCCGCGATAATATGATTGTCGGCTGACGAATGACCAATGGAAACGAGCCTGTTGCTGGCACGCATCGCTTTTATAAACTCGAGCCCGCCATGAATTTCAGGCGCGACAGTCACCAGCAGAATTGGCCGCTCGATTATTTCCTGTAATGCGGTGACAAGCGCAGGATCGGCTGCCGTCATGGCATTGGCTGGATGGCATCCGGAAAAACCATCGGCAGGATTGAGAAATGGACCTTCAAGGTGATAGCCGGGACACATGAGCGGCCCAAGGCGGCTTTCTCGCACAGCCCTGTCCAATGCCATGAAACGGACTTCAAGCTCATCCCGGTGTGCAGTGATTATCGTAGGCAGGCAGGTCGTAACTCCCGAAGCCAACATGGCTTCAAGAGCAAGGTCCAATGTCTCAGGCGTAATGCCGGGATCGTTGAAATCAACCCCGGCAAAGCCATTTACCTGAATATCGACAAGGCCTTTTGTAATCATGAAAGTTTCGATGCCGATGCGGGATCAAGGAAGAGCACGGTATGAGGGTGCTTCTGCACAATGGACGCCGGGTGCACCGGATCAATCTTGCCTTCCACTGCATCCTTCACCGCCTGCGCCTTACGTTCGTCCGGCACGGACAGGATGATGAGTTTGCTCTTCAAAATCTGTTTGATGCTCATGGAAATGGCTTTTTCAGGCACAGCCTCAAGGGTCGGAAACCATCCCTCCCCCATTTGCTGTTTGCGGCAGGCTTCATCAAGCGTCACAACAATATAGGGCTGGTCCGTCTCAAAATCGGCAGGCGGATCATTGAAGGCAAGATGGCAATTCTCGCCGATTCCAGCAAAGCAAACATCAATGTCATGGTCGGCAATCAAGGCGCTCATGCGCTCGGCTTCTGCTGGTGCATCGACCTCGGCATTAATTGGATGAAATGCAACGACACCGCCCAGAGGATCGACGAATCGCTCCTGCAGAAACTTTCGGAAACTTGCCGGGTGGGCAATGTCCATTCCAACATATTCATCGAGATGAAATGCCGTCACCTTGGACCAATCGATACCTTCAGCAGCCACCAGATTCTGCAAGACCTCGAACTGGCTGGCACCTGTGGCCACGATAATGGACGCTTTGCCTTTGGCTGCAATTGCTGCGCGGATTGCTTCTGCACCCAGTTTGGCTGCCGCTTCACCCAAAACAGCCTTGTCGGCTAATTGTCTTATATCGATCATATTTTATCCCTTGTGGACGTGTCATCGGCTTGCTCTCATAGTAAGCACAGCTTTATATGACACAGCAAGGTATTTTCGAATATTGAAGTTCAAAAATAGAAACGGGCAGAAACTCCATGTTTTTGACGATTGACGAAACCGCATATGACGACGCGCACCAACGCGATTGCGCGCGCGTCTCGGCCCTGCTTTCCGGCCCAGGCCCACATTCGCGAGCCAGCGTCGCCGACCAGTTGAAAATGACATCGACAGCCACCTCTCATGTGGTGAGCGATCTGACGGAGCGTGGTCTGGTTAAAGAGCGGCCGGGAACGAAGATGGGCCGGGGTCGTCCACCAGTAGAAATAGGTCTGAATTTTCAGCGTCTGGGTGCCTCTGTCATCCACATTTCCAGCCGCACTTTGCTCGGGTTTCTTCTGGATCTCGGCGGCACCCCCCTTGAACACAGGGCCGTGGAAATCCCCGCCGATGCGGACAATGCCGTCATGGCTGATGCAATGCGCCAGCTGGTCAAGTGGCTGATTGCACAATGTCCGGCTGGGATGATTCATATGGGAACTTCCGTTGCCGTGCCCGGCGTTGTCGATGTCAAAGCCCGAACATGGCTCATAACCTCCCGCTGGCCAAAAGTGCGCAATCTCGACATTGGCAGCGCGCTTGCTTCGGCGACACCTGTTGCAACTGTTTGCAGACACCTTGATGCAGAACTTGATGCACGAACGACGCAGGAATCGGCCTATCGTAGCGGCAATACGCTGCTGATGCACTGGGGATGGGGCATTGGTCTTTCCTGCAGTATCGCTGGTCAGCCATTCCTGCAAAATGGCGGTCCATTCGGAGAGATTGGCCATTGGCGTTTTAACGCCTTGAGCGAGCGCGAATGCGATTGCGGTAATCATGGATGCCTGGAAACGGGGGCCGCTTTATGGGCTCTTCTACCGCGTCTGCGGGAATTATGGCCTGACCTTTCGGACGAAGAGGAGTTGTTGGCCGGGCAATTGGCAGGCCTGCCCCTGGTCGATGTTCCTGAAGTGACGGAAGCCATAAAACTCATGGCACGCTCGCTGACAAATGTATGCCGCCTCCTGTTTCCCTCACGTGTTATCGTAACGGGCCCGTTTGTAGCCAATGAGGATGTGTGGCAGGCATTCACAAGCGCATTCAAGACGGAGGGGCTTATCGGTTCGCTGGAATTGCCAACCTTGATCGCCGACAAGTTCAGTCAAGACTATGTTATTCATGGTGCGTGTCTGCCGCTGTTGAATGCAGGACTGGAAACATTCATCAGGCAAAACAAGCGCGCCGCATAAGGCATGTTCATGGCCGGGTGCGGAACAAAATCTCTTACCAGCTATTGTTCTTTGAAATCCTCTGCAAAGGAGTTTCCCAATGGGCCTGCCCATCACTATACATGCGTTTCCCGACCCAGTGACAGTGCGATTTCTTGATGTCGTTATAGCATCCACAGACAGGGCTCTGGAGCTGCGTGAAGCCGGGCATGAACCGGTGCTCTATATCCCCTTCGACGACATCTACTTCGTCCATCTCGAAAAAACGCAGACGCGAACGCACTGCCCCTTTAAGGGGGACGCCTCCTATTGGCGGATAACCGGTCAGGGTGAAGCTGCCAATGATGCTATGTGGGCTTATGAAGAACCCAAGGCCGAGGTCGCTCAGATTGCAGGACACGGCGCATTCGACCCCCGCAAGGTAACATTTGAAGGCGTGAAGGCCCGGCAGGTTCTGTCCTGATCGGGGTTAAATCACCAAGCGCGGCACTGCATCTATCAATACTTGTGTCGCATTGGCTTGTGGATTTGCCAGCACCTCTTCCGTATAGCCCTCTTCGGCAATACGGCCCTCTTCCATGACAATCATGCGGTTCGCGAAAGCGCGGACCACAGCCAGATCATGGGAAATAAACAGGTAAGAAACGCGGGTTTCCGCTTGAAGGTCCAATAATAGATTGAGGATTTGAGCACGCACCGACACATCAAGCGCTGATACCGGCTCATCCAGCACGATCAGTTGAGGCTTGGTGAGGATTGCGCGCGCAATGGCAACCCGTTGGCGCTGGCCGCCGGAAAGTTCCAAGGGCAGACGTTGCAGATATTGCGTGCCGAGCCCAACTCTTTCCAGCGTCTGGGCGAGAATATCGCCATATTCACTCTTGCTCGCAAAGCCATGAATGCGCAGTGGGTCTTCCAAAATGCGCTTCACATTTGCTCGCGGATTGAATGCCGCCAAAGGATCCTGAAACACCATCTGGAATCGTGGCCTCATGCGGCGCAAGGCGCCGCCGCCCATATGCGTTATGTCCTGCCCCAAGAGGTGAATGCTTCCCTCGTCAGGCCGCGTTAACCGCATCACCAGCCGGGCCAATGTCGTTTTGCCCGAACCCGAGCTGCCAGCAATAGCCAAGGTTTCGCCGTGCATGAGCGAGATATTGATATTCTTCAATCCGTCATGGCTGCGGTCGCCAAAACGCTTGGCGACATTCCTTAGCTCCATAAGGGGAGATGATGAGCCATCCATCATGGCAAATCCGCTATGTTCAATTCCGGAAGGCGGGTGCTGCGTGGCCGGTCCAGCGAAATATAGGTGTCAATCAATGCCTTGGTATAGGGGTGCTTCGGCTCCCTCAGCAATTGGCTCGCCGCCCCAGTCTCCACTAGTTCTCCCTGATAGAGCACAGCAATTTCGTCAGCCCGCTCCGATGCAAGGGCAATGTCATGGGTCACGAACAATAGCGTCAAGCCGCCATCTTTGACCAACTCATCCAGCAGATCGACAATGTGCCGCTGGATAACCGTGTCCAATGCGCTGGTCGGCTCATCCGCGATCAAAATTGAAGGATTTCCCGCAAGCGCCGCTGCCAAAGCGATACGTTGTTTCTGACCGCCCGAGAATTCATGCGGATAGCTGTTGAGACGCGATAATGCCTTTGGAATTTTTACCCGGTCCAGCAATTCGGCGGCACGCACCCGCGCGGCTATCCAGCTCATGCCGAGATGCGTCGCCACAACTTCGGCGATCTGATCTCCAACCTTCATAACCGGATCGAGGCTGCCGCTGGCATCCTGAAACAAGACACCAATTTCACTGCCAAGTTTCGGGCGGTGACCGGCAAAGTCAATTGTACCATCGATACGTGCTTGTTTTGGCAAAAGACCAGCGACAGCCATGGCCAAAGTCGACTTGCCTGACCCGCTCATGCCGATCAATGCCAGCCTCCCACCCTTTTCCAATTGCAGCGAGACATCTTTGAGCGCTGTTGTGCTGCCATAGCTCACATTCAGATTCCGCACATTCAGGTAACTATCTGTCATGGCTGCAACCTTTCCGTGCGAGAAAGCCCGCGCCCGATCAGATGAACACTCAGAACAGTGACAACCAGCGCGATACCGGGCACGATTGAGAGGTAGGGAGCCGCTCGTAAAACCGTGCGGCCTTCTGCAATCATGCTGCCCCAGGTCACCCGGTTCGGATCGCCGAATCCGAGAAACGACAAGGCTGCTTCAATGAGGATCGCAGTAGCAACGGAAATAGCTGCTAGCGATGCTGTCGGCCCGAATGCATTGGGGAGTATTTCCCTGAAGGCAATCTCGAACGGGCGCATGCCGAGTGTCCGTGCAGCCGCTACGAAATCGCGTTCACGCAATGATAGGACTTCGGCACGCGTAACCCGGGCGGCTTGCGTCCAGTTGCCAAGGCTGATGGCCAGAACAAGGGTGGGCGCGCTTGGCCCGGTAACGCTGATCGTGGCAAGCGCCAATAGAAATCCCGGCACGGTTTGAAACGCTTCGGTGATCCGCATCAGCACAATATCGGTAATTCCGCCGAGAAAACCGGAAATGGTTCCAACAATGCTGCCAATGATGAGGGCGGCTGCGGCCGAAAAGAATGCCACAAGCAACGTCGTGCGCGTTCCATGCACCAGCCCTGCAAAGACATCCCGTCCAAGCCTGTCGGTGCCAAGCAGATGCGCCTCCGATTCAAAAGGACGCAGCATAGCCTGCCCGCTGATTGCCAGCGGGTCACCCGGCGCAATCACCGGCGCGAACAATGCCATCAGCACGAGTAGCAAAAGCAGGGCAGCGCCGATCCTGAACGAACTCATCGCCCGATCCTCACGCGCGGATCAAGTTTGCCATAGGCCAGATCAACGAGCAGATTGGCGATAATCACGGTAATGGCGCTACACAGCAGGACTCCGAGCAATAAAGGCGTATCGCGGCGCGCCACAGCTTCCGCTGCCAACCGGCCAAAACCGGGAATGTTGAAAACGCTTTCAACCACGACGCTGCCACCGAGCATCGCAGCCGATTGCCAACCAAGCATCGTTATCGCCGGCAAGACCGCATTGCGGGCAACATGACGCCAGACGATACGGCGGCGGCTCAAACCCCTCGCCTCAAGGCCTTTTACAAAGGGATCGCGCCAGATCTCCGCCATGCGATCGCGCATCAAGCGGAGGTAAAGCGCGAGATAGACCATCGCCAGCGCGCAAACGGGCAAAATGAGATGCACCGCAATGTCGCCTAGTCGTGCAAGGCCAGTTTTGCCGGAAGCAATGCTCTCAATTCCGCCAATTGGCAGCCAGCGCAGATCAACCGCAAAGACCACGATCAAAACCAGCCCCAGCCAGAATCCCGGTACGGCATAAAGTGCCAAGGAACCCGTCGACAATATCCTGTCGCGCAACGATCCGGGCCGGGCACCCGCCACCACCCCCAGCAATGACCCTAAGAAAAATGCCAGGCCTGTCGCGATGCTCATCAAGAGCAATGTGACGGGCAGCCTTTCCGCAATGACTGATGTTACCGGGCGCTCAAATGCTGTTGACCAGCCAAGGTCCCCATGGGCGAGCGTTGATATATAGGCCCCAAAACGATAGAGCGGCCCTTTATCCAGGCCCCACTCCGTGCGTAGCTGCGTTATTTGCTCGGCATCCATGGCGCCGGAACGCCCTATATAGGCATCCACCGCATCGCCTGAAGCTGCCTCAAGCAGCAGAAAACTGCCCACCAGCACGATGAACAAAACCGGCAGCGCAGTGAGCAGGCGTTTCAGGAAAAATGCGGCAAGAGGCGGCAAAGGGTATCCTTCAAGAATTATCTGGTTGCTCCAAACTTATGCGTGGTTCGACAAGCTCACCATGAGGGAAGTGGTAGCATTGCAAATCGGAGCGCACTCCGATTGCGATGATGCAGCCAAACCACTTTCCTCATGGTGAACTTGTCGAACCACGCATAACAGTAATGCAACTATATAATCAAAACTCGAAGTTATTTTGCCAACCAGACATTCGACCAGTTCGATACCGCCCAGCGCGGATTATCCGATACATTCCGCACCGTGTCCCTCGCCACTGTAATGAATGAAAACTCCGCCACATTGATCAGCGGCAGGTCGTCCGCCACTTTCTTTTGAAGTTCTTTGTACAGGTCGGCTCGCTTCGCGCCATCAAGCTCGGAAGCCGCGCTTTTGATAAGCTTGTCGATTTCCGCATTGGCATAGCCATACTGATTGGAGAAAGGCACGCCGGAAGGCAAACCGCTTTCAAAAAGGATCGTCGTTGAAATTGCCGGATCAGAACGATAGACCGGCGTTGCGACCGTGATATCGAAATCATGATCAGTATAGACCGCCTTCAGGTGCGCAGGCGTATCATTGCTGACAACCACCGCATCAATGCCGATCTTACCCAGAGCCTGACGAAGGTAATCGCCGAACTGCTTGGTTTCGTTGAAGAATGGCGCTGGAAGCAGTTTCAATTTAAAGCGGTTGCCATCGCTGCCGCGCTTATAGCCAGCCTCGTCCAGCAAAGCTTCAGCCTTTGCCGGATCAAAAGCATAGGTCGCCGTTCCCGGCTCGTAAAAGGTCTGGTCATAGGCAGGAACGGGTCCTGTCGATGATTTGGCAAACCCGAGGAAAATGGTTTTCACGACAAAATCGTGATCAATGGCATGCGCAATGGCTTGGCGCACTTTCACATCCGCCAATTCCTTGCGCCGATGATTGATCTCGACAATCAACTGATAAGTCAGGCCCTCATAGCCGTTCGCATAGACCTTCAGCCCTGAAGATTTTGAGATACGGCCAAGATCAGCAAGGGGAACTGCCGAAAATGCCGCCAGCTGAATTTCTTCAGCCTCAAGCGCATTTCCGGCTGCCGCCCTGTCAGGAAGAAACTGATAGACGATCTCGTCAAGCAGCGGCTCATTCTTTTCCCAATAGGCGTCATTGCGCTTCAGCAGGAAATACTCACCCGGCTTGTATTCGCCAAACTTGAACGGGCCGGTTCCGACCAGCTTCTGATTGGCCGGGTTCTTGGCAATATCCGTGCCTTCATAGACATGCTTCGGTATAACTGACGTTACGACGGGTAGCGCGTTGCGGATAAGCTGGAAAGGCGTGGGCTCCAAGAACCTGAAGATCGCAGTATGTTCGTCCGGCGTATCAACGGCCGCCAAATTCTTGAACACGACGCGCCCGAGATTTTGCAGTTTCTTCCAGACCTCGAGGGCAGAAAAAGCAACGTCCGCCGAGGTGAAAGGCTTGCCATCATGCCAGGTCACCCCTTCCCGCAATTTGAACGTCACCGACAGCCCATCTGCAGATCCTTCCCAGGACGTAGCGAGCCGCGGAGAAAGCCCGTCCTTTCCCTCGTAGGATTGTTCAGCCAAAGGTTCGATTACCTTGCTGGCGACGAAGAAAACACCATTTGATGCGACGATGGCCGGATTGAGATTGGCAGGCTCGCTATCGCCTGCAACCACAAGCCGACCACCCTTGACAGGCGCATCCTGCGCGAAGGCCAGTTGCGGCGTCAGCATTAGAGCGCCAGCGCTGGCGCTTATCTGGAGAAAGTTACGACGATTCAACAGGATGCAGGACATTGTTGGAATCCTTCAATCAATGGATTGGGACAGAATGGAGCTTAATGCTTCGATTGTCGTGCGAGCAAAGTCGGGTTGCGCAGATGCACCCATATGTGCAATGCGCAAAACTTTTCCTGATGTGTCGCCGCGCCCGAGCGAGAGCAATATGCCGTACTCATTCAAAAGCCGGTCGCGTAGTTCCACATCGGTAAAGCCGTCCGGCAGCCTGAAAGCCGTCGCCGTGGGCGCGCACCAAACCTCTCGCTTCGGCCATAGCGCAATGCCCAGTTCAAGCAAACGCTTGCGAGCGATGGCAGCCGTTTCGGCGTGACGCGCCCAGACGTTTTCCGGCCCCTCTTTGGCATATCGGTCGAGCGCGGCATCCAATGCATAAATTTCGGCAATTGAGGGCGTCACGGGGAAAGTTCTGCCGGGTATCGAAGCATCTTTCCACGCGGCAAGACTGAGAAATGATCCACGCGGAGCATCGCTATTGCGCTCAATTTTTTCCCACCCCCGCTTGCTCACACTGATCAAGCTAAGACCGGGCGTACTACCCAGACATTTGGATGGTGAAGTGATGAAAATATCTGCATGAGCACTCTGCGGGTGCGCGTCCATGCCGCCAAAGGACGATACCGCATCCACAATAAGATAAGCGCCATGCTCGGCAGCTATCGCGCCGATTTCATAAAGCGGATTGAGCGTGCCGGATGGCGTATCGTGATGGCACAGTGAAACCACGGAAATATCGGGCCTTTGGCGAAACGCATCCCTCACGGCTTGCGGGTCGATAACCTCATCGAAGGGAACCGCCAGTTCAATCACTTCCTTGCCATATCTTGCCGCCCAACCTTCAAATCCCTTGCCATAAACGCCGGATACAAGATTAAGCACCACGTCATCCTTGGCAATCAGAGCAGCAGCGCCGGCCTCAATGCCAAGGATTGCTTCTCCTTGCATGATTACCGGCGCTATATCGGTTCGAAACGCAAGCCGCAGCTTCTCGACAACAGCCGCATAGAACTCTTGAAAGGTTGGATGGTAATCATAAAGAACGGGCGCACCCAGCGCCTTGAGCACTTCCGGGTAAACCGGCACGGGTCCCGTTGTCAGCATCAATGGTGGAACAGAAAGAGGCAATAGCACTTTGGAATTTCATCCCGCATTTTGAACGCTGACGGCTCAGAATATGAACCATATTCCGCAGACTACCGAAACCCAAGAAAAACCATTCCAATAATCTTGTCACGGATGCAAATCTGTTGTGAAAACCAGAGTTATAATGTTTTCGCAAAAACATTATAACTCGCTTGGCTATTCCAGCGGGATGACATCCACCGATTGTTTGCCCTCTTGTGAGCCGCTTGTCTTCAAAACACCGACAATGGGCGAAACATCGGCATAGTCACGGCCGCAGCCGATCGTAATATGATCATTGCTGGCAGCCATATTGTTGGTCGGATCAAATTCCAGCCAGCCCGCTTCCCGTCCACACCAGGCACGTACCCATGCATGCATGGCGTCAGCGCCTTCAAGCCGTTCCTTGCCCGGCGCCGGTATGGTTCGCAGGAAGCCGCTGACATAGCCAGCCGGAATGCCCAACCCTCGCAAGCCCGCGATCATCACATGGCTGAAATCCTGGCATACACCAGCCTTGAGATCGAAGGCCTGACGAGCATTCGTGCGCACATCCGTGGCTGCGCCATCATATTTGAAATCCGCGTGGATTCGGCGGTTCAAATCGCTCACCGCTTCCGTAACGGTTCGGGTACTGGTGAGGCTCAACGCAGCATAGGCAGTAATATCCGGATCAATGGCCGCATATTTGCTTGAAGCGAGAAAATGATGCGGCGCGTCGGCCGCTATCGACCACACACTGCGAATTTCTTTCCTCAGCCCTGCAATATCGGGTGAAACATCAAGCATGACCGGAGGGCGCATGACATTGACGCGCGCGGTCATGTTTACGTCAAGCGTCTCGTGCGGATTGCGATAAACGATGGACGTAACCGAATTGGAGAAGAAATCGATGAACTCCGAGCGCTCTGCCGATACGGGATCGAATGACAGACTGGATGCAATAACACGCTGAACACCCGGCAATGTCTGCGGCATGACCCGCACATGATGCCGCCCGGCAGCCGCTGACCGCGCATAATCATAATGGAGATGAAGGCGGATATTATACAGCATCAGTTCTGGACTCGCTCACGCAAAATATGTCTCGGAAATTGCATCGGCCAAAGCACCAATATCATAGGCGACCTTGTGAAGTGTTTCCGGCGTCAATTCATGCGGTTCTGAAATGGCCAGTTGCGTGTGCAATCGCAACACATCCTTGGAGAACATTTGCATGCCCGCCGGTTTATTCCGGCCCATCTCACGCGTTGGCAGCAAGCTGAATTCCGTTTTCAGCGCGTCAAGCTGAAAGATGATCGAACGCGGATTGAGCGGGTCCAGCGCCAGAAGATCCAGAATGCTGATCCGCCCGGAATAAACACTATACTGCCGGCGATGCGTCATCACGCTATCACCAATCTCCAACAGCATTTCCAGCGAGCCTTCCGCTGCATCATGCCGGGCAAGGCGGGCAAGCATGCTCGCCATCTGGATGCCCCGCTCAATTCTGCGGCCTATTTCGAGAAAGCGCCAGCCGGTAAACCGGTACATGTTTTCGTGGACGAGACCGGAAAATCCGGCAAGCTTGCGCAGGATAATCGTCATGGCGCGGGTGGTGTCATCGCCGGGTGACACCACATCGGAAAAGCGGTGCACGGTCTTTGACAGATCGTGCAGCGCCAGCCAGCCATCGGGAGAAAACCGGTCGCGAATGCGTCCAGCCGAAAGCATCGCGCCGTCGATTGATCGTTGCAAGCCCTTAGGAACTGCCTGATCCAAATCAACGCCAAGTGGTTTGAGGTAGGCGCGCATTTCGGTCAGAAGCGGCAATTCCTGATTGGGTGCCTCGGCAAAGCGCGCATGACAGGCGCGCAATATGCGTGCTGTCCCTTCGGCGCGCTCAATATAACGGCCCATCCATAGCAGGTTTTCAGCAGCACGCGCAGGAAGGGTTCCCGGCACATTGCGCTGGAAAACATCATCTTCGCGGGGAAGCAGCGTGTCCTTTGCAACCGGTCCCTTGCTGGTGATCCAGACATCCGCCGCCTGCCCGCCGCGTTGCATGGCAATTGCCGCCGTGTCGAGCGTAAAGCCGACGCGCGCAAAACCACCCGGCATAAAGCTCCAGCCGTCCTTGTGACGCGCCGCAAAGACACGCAGCACAAAGGGTCTGGGTTCCAGCTTGCCATCGACATAGACGGGGGTCGTCGAAAGCTTGACAGCTTCCTGACCGACCAGCCCGCGCCCGTCATTCTGCAATCGGGCAAGCAGTTCGCTGCGTGCTTCAGGATCAAGATTTGATCCCAGCACAGTTGCCTGCTCGTCCTCAAATGGCAAACGTGTTGAAAGAGCCGGTCCCACCATCATCTGGTCAAACCGGTCCATGACATGCTTGCGCTCTTTTTCCTGCCCGCACCACCACGTCGCTATGCTTGGCAGCGCCAGATCCCGCTCATGCAGGGCTTTTGAAATGGCTGGTAGGAAAGCCAGCAAGGCGCGGGTTTCAAGAATGCCCGAACCAATCGCATTGACCAGCGAGACAGAGCGTCTGCGCAAGGCACCCACCATGCCCGGCGTACCGATCCACGAATCTGATTTTAGCTCGAGCGGGTCCATATAGGCACCATCCATTCGGCGCCAAAGCACATCAACCGGCTTCAGTCCTGAAACGGTACGCACCATCACCCTGCCCTTGGCAACCGTCAGGTCGTCGCCTTCAAGCAGCATGAAGCCAAGATAGCGGGCGATATAGGCGTGCTCGAAATATGTTTCATTGTTGGGACCGGGCGTCAGGATCGCGGCACGGGCCTGCGGATCGGTGACCAGCGACTGCATCGAGTCACGGAAATCCTTGAAGAAGCCCGCCAGCCGGTGCACATTCATTGAGGCGGAAATATCGGACAGAGCGCGGGTGGTTGCCACACGATTTTCCAGCGCAAATCCTGCGCCCGACGGTGCCTGTGTCCGGTCGCCCAGCACCCACCATTGGCCATTTGGAGCGCGACCCAGTTCAAAAGCACAAAAATGCAGGAAGCGTCCGCTTGCCGGTTTTATACCGGCCACCGGGTGCAGAAATTCCGGGTTCGATGCAATCAGGTCAGGCGGCAGCACGCCATCGCGTACAAGCTTTCCTTCGCCATAAATATCGGAAACGATATCTTCAAGCAGATCGGCGCGCTGGGTCAAACCAGCGGTAATCGTATCCCAATCTTCCTGATTGATAAGCAGGGGAATATGGGCAAGCGGCCATTGGCGTTCCTGCGTTCCCGTCTCGTCATAGATGCGGTAGAATACGCCAGCATCCAGCAGATATTGATTGGCGCGCGCAAAACGTGTTGCCAATTTTTCCGGGCCGATTTCATCCAGCGCATGCAGCAGCGTTTCCCAGCCGGGCCGAACGGCACCCGCAGGATCAATCATTTCGTCGGCAATTCCCGGCAAGGGCTTGTAGCCCGCCAGCAGGCTGGGAATTACGGGTGCCTTGGTTTTATTCACTTGCGACATCATCAATCTATAGGGTGTTTCATATCCGCTGCATACTTATTGTGCGTGGTTCGACAAGCTCACCATGAGGAAGGTTGAGGATTGCATTGAGTAGTTCTACGATCTCACAGCTACCTATGAGGCCAAACCACCTTACTCATGGTGAGCTTGTCGAACCACGCACAACTCAACCACGCGGCCTTCTTAAATCCAGCGTCATCGGGAATTCCGGCGATGCCTGTTCTTTTCGCAGCTCATAGGCTCCAGCCGTGTGGCCGCGGGGCTCAAACCGCGCGAGCCTGCGCGCCTCCGCTTCATTGGAGTTAATCGGGAATGTGTCGTAGCTGCGTCCGCCCGGATGGGCGACATGATAGGTGCAGCCTGCGATAGCCCGTCCCGACCATTGATCGTAAATATCAAACACCAGCGGGGTATTGACCGGGATCATCGGATGCAGGCCAGAGCGCGGCTGCCAAGCCTTGTAGCGAACGCCTGCAACAGCAACACCATTGGTCTCAGTCATTTTCAGCGGCACTTCGCGGCCATTGCAGGCAACGCTGTAACGCGCGGCATTATAGCCTTCGACCCTCACCTGCAAACGCTCGACAGAGCTGTCAACAAAACGCACCGTGCCACCAATAGCGCCCTGTTCGCCCATCACATGCCAAGGCTCAAGCGCTTGCCGCAATTCCAGTCTGACGCCTTCATTGACGATTTCACCGCAGAAGGGAAAGCGGAACTCCAATTGCGCCTCAAACCATTCCGGCCGGAAATCAAATCCGTTCTGACGCAGGTCGGCCAGCACATCGAGAAAGTCCGCCCAGACGAAAGCCGGCAGCATGAAGCGGTCATGCAATGTCGTACCCCAACGCACGAAGCTGCCTTCGATCGGGTTGTTCCAGAAGCGGGCAATCAATGCCCGAACCAGCAATTGTTGTGCGAGACTCATGCGGGCATTGGGCGGCATTTCGAAACCGCGAAATTCGACGAGGCCAAGCCGCCCGGTTGGACCATCTGGCGAGAAAAGCTTGTCGATGCAAATTTCCGAACGATGCGTATTGCCTGTCACATCCACTAAAAGGTTGCGGAACAGCCTGTCCACCAGCCAAGGCAAAGGCGGCGTACCACGACCTGGCAGAGGCACCTGCGCCATGGCGATTTCCAGTTCGTAAAGACTGTCGTGCCGCGCCTCATCGAAACGCGGCGCCTGACTGGTCGGGCCAACGAACATGCCTGAAAACAGATAGGACAAGGATGGATGTCTCTGCCAATGCAAAACCAGACTTTTCAGAAGGTCCGGACGGCGCAAAAACGGGCTGTCATTGGGTGTTTCGCCGCCAACCACCACATGATTGCCGCCGCCAGTGCCCGTATGCCGCCCGTCAATCATGAATTTATCAGCGCCAAGCCTTGTCTGGCGAGCTTCCTCATAAATCGTCTCGGTTGTTGCCACGCATTCGCGCCAGTTCGAAGCCGGATGGATATTTACTTCAATCACGCCAGGGTCGGGAGCAACGCGTATCACGCTGATGCGCGGGTCCTGCGGTGGTCCGTAACCTTCGATATGAACCGGCAAGCCGAGTTTGGCGGCAGCAGCTTCCGCCGCCCCGACAAGTTCAAGATAGTCCTCAAGCGCCTCAACCGGCGGCATGAACACGCTCAACCGGCCATCGCGCGGTTCAACCGAAATGGCTGTACGCACCGCGCCGCCAATCTCTCCCAGTTCCTGCTCCACACGCTCTTGGGCATTACCTTCGGCGGCGGTGAACGAAGCAACCGCTTGCGGCTCGTCTCTCACATCAATGCCGGTTAATGCCGGCGAATCCGGCAAAGGACCCCGCTCTACGGAAGGGTCAACCGGCACGATGAAGGGAAACTCGGAAGGCGGCACATGTGGCAGAGCGCCCAGCGGCAGGCGGTAACCGACAGGAGAGTCGCCCGGAACCAGAAAGAGCTTGCCGCGCCGCGTAGTCCATTTTTCACTGCGCCAGCGCGGACCTTGCGCAGCCTGGCTGTTCCAGCGCTGTACCGGCAATACAAATCCTGTTGGCTCTGTCAGTCCCCGTTCGAAAACACGCGCCATGCGGCTGCGCTCTTCCGGGTCTTTCAGCATGGAGTTTGAGGGGTCAACATTCTCCGGCAAATTGCCTTCTTTGACGATCCATTCTGCGGGGTCCTCATAGGCGGCGGCAACCATATCGTCTTCAACGCCCAATTCGCCAGCCATCTCCACCAGCAGTTTGCCGGCATCTTCCGGTTTGACATCCGCCTTGCTGTTTTCCGCGGCGATAAGATCAGGATTGACCCAGATGGGCTGGCCGTCTTTTCGCCAATAGAGTGAGAACGTCCAGCGCGGCAGGCTCTCCCCCGGATACCATTTTCCCTGCCCGTAATGCAGAAATCCGCCCGGCGCGAAACGATCACGCAAGCGCCGGATCAGCTTGTCAGCTTTTTCCCGCTTGGTTGGGCCAACGGCATCGGTGTTCCATTCGCCGGATTCAAAATCGTCAATTGAAACGAATGTCGGCTCGCCGCCCATGGTCAGGCGAACATCCCGTTCCTTGAGCAGCGCATCGACTTTGTTGCCAAGCGCATCGAGCGCGTCCCACGATTCATCGGAAAATGGCTTGGTAATGCGTGGATGCTCCGAGACGCGCGTTACCCGCATGTCAAAACCGAATTCGACATTGGCCGGTTCAGCCATGCCTGAAATCGGTGCAGCATTGCGATAATGAGGTGTTGCGGCCAGCGGGACATGACTTTCGCCAGTCAGCAACCCCGATGTCGGATCAAGGCCAATCCAACCGGCACCCGGCAAGTAGACCTCGCACCAGGCATGTAGATCAGTAAAATCCGTCGTTGTCCCGGCAGGCCCATCCAGCGCCACCAGATCGGGCTTTAACTGGATAAGGTAGCCGGAAACAAAACGCGCCGCCAAGCCAAGATGACGCAAGGTCTGGACGAGAAACCAGCTGGTATCACGGCACGAACCTGTACGGACATTCAACGTGGTTTCCGGCTCTTGGACACCGGTTTCCATGCGGATAACATAACCAATCTCGCGCTGGATGCGTGCATTAAGGTCCACGACGAAATTGACTGTATTGGTGCTTGAGCGATCAATCGTTGCCAGAAAATCCGACAGAAGCGGCCCAATCGGCTCCGGCTTCATATATATGGAAAGATCGTCGCGTATATCTTCAGGGTAAGCGAAGGGCCAGATTTCTCCGGCAGGTTCGACGAAGAAATCAAACGGATTATAGACGGTCATATCGGCAATGAGATCGACTTCGATCTTGAGCTCCGTGACGGGCTCAGGAAAGACAAAACGGGCCAGAAAATTACCGTAAGGGTCCTGCTGCAAATTGACGAAATGGTTGGACGGACTGACCTTCAACGAGTGACTCAGCACTTTGGTTCTCGAGTGCGGAGCTGGTTGAAGGCGGATGATCTGCGGCCCGAGCATGATGGGGCGATCATATTTATAGTGAGTCAGGTGATAGACTGCTGCGTGAATTGCCATGTCGCCCCAAAATTCAATAAAACATCGATGTCGCCAAAGGCTACATGCGAAGCCTAGCCTACTCCATCGGCTTGTTCACGCTTAAAAAACTTATTCTGCCATTTATTTTAGCACGTACTGAATCTGCACCTTAAACGGGCTGGCAAAATGGACGACACAACCAAATCCAAGAGAGGGGTAACATAATTTGCATTAGGCTTGCTGCGTGGTTCGACGGGGCTCACCATGAGGGAGGTTATTATTTGCAGGAAGTTACTTCCTGCAAGGTTATCGACCAATGTGCAATCAAACCACATTCCTCATGGTGAGCCCCGTCGAACCACGCAGAAACTCAATGCCAACAAAGGGTAGCTGCTGATTATCACCCTGGAATTGAAAAAGACCCGGACGAGCTGGACACTCACTATCCGGATCTCCATTCATTAAACCAGAAAACGGGAGGTGGGCGAAAGCCTCCCTCTCACTCCTGAGGGAAACATAGCATCTTCTATTTTTTCCAAGTGCTATCTCTTTTACCCCATTTCATTTTCACTTCGGTTCAACTACTAATCATCGTGATGGTTTCTCCGGCTAGACAATGCTGGAGATGAAAAGGGAACACGGTGAGGCGTACCCAAAAGGGACCGAAACCGTGGCTGCCCCCGCAACTGTAAGCGGTGAGCGACGCCTGATGATGCCACTGATCGCAAGATCGGGAAGGTAAGGCTTTGCCAAGACCCGTGAGCCAGGAGACCTGCCATCATAATTGAAATTCGAACCGGACGGGGTGTGCCGGGAGCGATGCGATGACCTCTGTCCGCATTAGCGGCACCCGAATGCTTTGAATAGCTTCCGGTTCATCGTCTGCGTTCTCTGTCCTCCCCTTGAAAGTTGGCAGGTATGAACGTTTCGCGCATCGTCACTTCGACCCAGCATCATATTATCTACCCTCTCAAACAATCGGCATTGACGATTGTTATAACATTACGTTATCTCCTACCCATGTCGAAATCCTCAGAATATTTCCACGGCATGGGAGCGCGCCCGTGAGCCATATACAGCTTGATGCAACAGCCGTGAGCTATAAAACCGGAACCCATATTTTGGTTGATGCTGCGTCGGTCGGCATAAGATGTGGCGCAAGGCTCGCTATTATCGGGCCGAATGGCGCTGGAAAATCCACCTTGCTGCGCATGCTGGCCGGGCTGCTGCCACCGACGTCCGGCGGAATAAGCTTCAACGGCAAAATTATCGGTACAATGTCGCCGCTTGAGCGGGCCCGGCAATTTGCCTTTGTCGGCCAGGCCGATGCCCCCGATCAACAGCTTCTTGTCGAGGATTATGTATCTCTTGGCCGCATTCCCCATCTGGGCGTCTTCACACGCACGATCGACCGGGAAATCGTCGAAGATTCCATGGAGCGAGCGCGGATCAGCCATTTCCGCCGTCGTGCATTGGGTTCATTGTCAGGCGGCGAACGGCAGCGCATGCAATTGGCGCGCGCCCTCGCCCAGCAACCGGCCATCCTGTTTCTTGATGAACCGACCAATCACCTCGATCCAAAGGCGCGCAGCGAACTGCTCCTGCTGGTTGCCGGACTTAATGTCACGACCATTGCCGTTCTGCATGATTTGCCGCTTGTTGCGCCCTTTGCAACCCATGTAGCAGTCATGCACAGCGCTCAGCTTGTAGCGTCAGGCACGCCCGACGAAACGCTGACCCCGCGCATTGTCAGCGATGTATTTGACCTTGATGTGCTGCGCCTCAGGCACCCATCCCGCCAGCGCGACCTTATGGTGTTTGAAGCACCCGAACCGATCCATGACGCCCATTCTCATTCACGGAGCATTTGATGAAAAAATCCCTTTTTGCCCTCGCATTTACTCTTCTGTCTGCGCCTGCCTTTGCTTTCCCTGTAACCGTCGATAGTTGCGGCAAACCTTTGACCTTCGACGCCGCTCCCAAACGTGTCGTCGTCAACGATATCAACATGAGCGAAATGGCTTTCGCGCTTGGCCTGCAATCTTCAATGGTTGGCGTGACCGGAATCACCGGCTGGTACAAGCTCGATGATGCCTTCATCAAGCAGCAGGGTTCCATTCCGGAACTTGCACCAAAAAATCCGACACTCGAGAATATTATCGCCGTGCAGCCTGATTTCTTCTTTGCCGGATGGAATTACGGCATGCGCATCGGCGGCGAAGTTACCCCCGATACACTTGCGCCCTATGGAATCAAAACCCTCGAACTGACCGAGAGCTGCGTCCATCTCGATAAAAACCGCCCTGCCGCTTCCATGGAACTTCTCTATGGCGACATCGAAAAGCTGGGCAAAATTTTCGGCAAGGAAGCAGAAGCTGAAAAACTGATTTCCGGCTGGAAGACCCAATTGGCACAGATCAAAAAGAAGGTCGGCACCAACAGCGGTACCCGCGTGTTCCTTTATGATTCCGGTGAAGACAAACCATTCACCGCTGGAAAGTTCGCCATCCCTTCAGCGATGATCAGCGAAGCTGGCGGCGTCAACATCATGGATGACCTGGAATCCAGCTGGGCCACCACCTCTTGGGAAACTGTTGCATCGCGCAATCCGCAGTTTCTCGTACTCCTCGATTATCAGGATGATGTTGGATATAAGAAGCTTCTCGATTTCCTGAAGAGCCATCCGGCCATGAAGGAAACCGATGCAGTAAAGAATGAGCGCTTTGTCGCCCTTCGTTATGCGGAACTTACGCCGGGTCCTGCGAATATCGAAGCCATCGAAAAGATTGCCAAGGCAATGCATCCGGAAGCATTCTGAGTGCATTTTCCGGCGGGAACAAAACTGACTTTAGCGGTAAGCACGGTGCTGGTCATCGTGCTTGGGCTCCTTTCCATTGCCTATGGCTCAACATTTATCGCGCTTGGCGACGTGTTGAATGCCTTGGCGCATTTTGCAGGGCTCAGCGATCTGGCCACGACTGTGCCCATAGAAAGAATTATTGTCGACCTTCGTTTGCCCCGCGCCATCCTCGGCCTGTGCGTCGGTGCTGGCCTTGGCATCATTGGCGCAATGTTGCAGACCGTTACCCGCAACGATCTCGCCGACCCCTTCCTGTTTGGTCTTTCCTCGGGGGCTGCTGCTGGCGCGGTATCGGTTATAAGTCTTTTCGGCGATCGCTTCGGCGTATGGACCCTGCCCATTGCTGCGTTCAGCGGTGGCATGCTCGCAGCTATTATCGTTCTGCTGCTGGTGCGCCGCGTACAAGGTCAAGGTCCCGAGCGCATGATCCTTGCTGGCCTTGCCGTATCCTTCATCTTCACGGCGCTTGCCAATTATATGGTGTTTTCCGGCGATCAACGCGCCGCCCATTCGGTATTGTTCTGGACGCTTGGAGGACTGGGAATTGCGCGTTGGGATAATCTGCCGCTGGCATTGATTGGCCTCGCCTCGATCCTCGTCTTCGCGCTTTATAACCACCGCAACCTTGATGCGTTTTTGGCGGGCGAAAACACCGCGGAAAGCCTCGGCGTCAGGGTCAATCGAACTCGGAATATCGTGTTTATTGTTTGTGCCTTTTCAACCGCGATCTTTGTTTCAGTATCGGGCGTTATCGGCTTTGTCGGGTTGATGATTCCCCATATTGCGCGGCGTTTTTCCGGCCAGCTCCATGCCGGACTGATTGTAACTTGCGCGCTTTTCGGAAGCATACTGCTCCTTTCAAGCGACCTCGTCGCAAGACTGCTGCTCGCGCCGCAGGAATTGCCGATTGGCGTCGTCACCAGCTCCATCGGTGCGTTCTTCGTCGTCACCTTGCTGCTGCGCAAAGGATGAGATGATAATTTATTGCCGACCAAAGCCAAATGGCATTTGTTAAGGCATATGCCTGTGCGAGAGGCACTATTCTCGTGACAAACAATCTAAAGGATTTCAGCCGGGTTCCAGGTCTTAAAGCTGAAAACTGGCTATAGTCTGCCCCGAGCGACGAATCCGGGATTGGCAAAATCAGCATCATCCGCCTGATTGCGGCGACCATAGCTCAGCAACTTGCCATCCAGCGTGAGCGTCGTTCCACCAGCGGCGCGAAGCACTGCATCCCCGGCAGCCGTATCCCATTCCATCGTCCGGCTCAGGCGTGGATAAATATCCGCCTCGCCCCGTGCCAACAGGCCGAATTTGATCGACGATCCAACAGAAATACATTCTTCAATATCAAAATCTTCCAGATGCGCATCGGTTTCCGGCGTACGATGAGAGCGGCTGGCGACGGCGATCATCTGCTGCGGTGCCTTGCGGCAGGAAATTTGCCGTGCCGAAACAATGCTGCCCCCATGATCCAGCGTTATTTCCCTCGCGCCATCCGGGCCACCTGTAAACAGCCAGCCACGAACCGGAGCATAGACAACGCCCAAGACCGGAATACCATATTCGATAAGAGCAATATTGACTGTGAAGTCGCCATTGCGATTAACAAACTCGCGCGTTCCGTCCAGCGGATCGACGAGATAAAACCGGTCGCCGAGATCCCCCGGCACATGTCCGCCGGAAATTTCCTCTTCCGCAACAATGGGTATATGCGGCGTTGCCCGGCGCAATGCTTCCAGGATAATTGCTTCAGCCGCATGATCCGCAGCAGTGACTGGCGACTTATCGTCCTTAAGCGCGACGTCGCAACCTTCTTCGTAGATGCGCAGGATTTCGAGGCCGGCTGCAATCGCGGTTTTCTCGAATATGGATAGCAACGATGCGTAGTCGATCGTTGTAGGTACTGGATTTACTGTCACGTTCAGCCCTGCCTAGATCGACCACGAACTATGATCGAAATTGAAGATGATTCCGCGATCAGTGAGCAGCTTTTCCACTTCCGAGGCAAGCTCTTCGGTTTTCCGTCCCACGGTTTTCAGATGAAGCTCCGGATTCTCCGGCACTTCATAAGGCGAATCCACACCAGTGAAATTCTTGATTTCACCGCGCAGGGCCTTCGCATAAAGACCCTTTGGATCTCGCCGCGCGCATTCCTCAAACGGCGTATCAACGTAAACTTCCATGAACTCGCCATCGCCAAGCAATTCGCGGACCATGCGCCGCTCGGCGACGAATGGCGAGATGAACGAGACCAGCACGATCAAACCCGCATCAACCATCAGCTTGGCAACTTCACCAACGCGGCGGATATTCTCCACGCGATCTTCTTCGGTAAATCCGAGGTCACGGTTAAGACCGTGGCGGACATTGTCACCGTCAAGAATATAGGTGTGCTTGCCAAGTGCAGCCAGACGCTTTTCGACAAGGTTGGCGACTGTCGATTTTCCAGAGCCCGACAGGCCGGTAAACCAGACGACCGCAGGTTTTTGATCCTTCTGGTTTGCGCGCGATGCCTTGTCGACATCAAGTGCCTGCCAATGGACATTGGAGGCGCGGCGCAGGGCAAAATCGATCATACCCGCACCGACCGTCGCATTGGTCAGCCGGTCTATCAGAATAAAGGAACCGGTCGAGCGGTTGGATTTATATCCATCGAAAGCAATCGCCTCCTGCGTCGAAATATTGACGACACCAACCTCGTTCAGATCAAGCGATTTGGCCGCTTCCTGCGCGAAACTATTGATATCGACTCGATATTTCAGATCAGTGATGGTTGCCGTTACCTGATCGGTCTCGGTACGCAAAATGTAAGAGCGTCCGGGGATCAATGGCGCTTCGGAAAACCAGACGAGATGCGCGGCAAACTGATCGGCCACTTCGGGGCGATTATCCGGCGAGACCAGCATATTGCCACGGGAAACCTCGACCTCGTCCTCCAGCACAATGGTGACGGCCTGCCCTTCTCCCGCTTGGTCAAGGTCGCCGTCCCACGTCGCAATTCGTTTCACGCGCGAAACTTTGCCGGATTTGGCCACCACAACCTCATCACCCGGCGAGACTGTGCCGGAAGCTATGGTGCCTGAAAATCCGCGAAAATCGAGGTTGGGGCGATTGACGAACTGAACAGGAAAACGGAACGGACGCGTTGCATCGGCATCATCCAGAGCCACATTTTCCAGATGTTGCAGAAGCGACGGGCCTTCATACCAGCCCAAATTTTCCGATGGGCCGATTACATTATCGCCAAAGCGAGCGGATAGCGGAATTGCCTGTATGGTTTTGAATCCGAGTTCGCTTGCAAACTCCTGATATTGTTTGACAATCGTCTCGAATACGTCCTGCGAATAATCAACCAGATCGATCTTGTTGACCGCAAGCACGATGTTGCGGATACCAAGCAGGGACGCGATGAAACTATGCCGCCTTGTTTGACGCAAAATCCCTTGCCGCGCATCGACCAGCACAATGGCCAGGTCTGCCGTGGAGGCGCCTGTTGCCATATTGCGCGTATATTGTTCATGGCCGGGCGTATCTGCAACGATGAACTTACGCTTTGGCGTCGAGAAGAAGCGATAGGCAACGTCGATTGTGATGCCCTGCTCGCGCTCGGCCTCAAGCCCATCGACAAGGAGAGCAAAGTCGATATCTTCGCCATTGGTGCCATGTTTGCGGCTGTCATTTTGCAGCGCTGCAAGCTGGTCCTCGAAGATCAGCTTGGTGTCGTATAAAAGCCGGCCGATGAGCGTTGACTTGCCGTCATCGACAGAGCCGCAGGTCAGGAACCGCAACAGCGACTTCTTTTCCTGCTCTGCCATGTAAGCGCTGATTTCCTCAGCTGCGGATTGTGCAACCGAAGTTTCGATATGGGCCAGCTTACTCATCAGAAATAGCCCTCACGCTTTTTCTTTTCCATCGAACCGGCCTCGTCCCGGTCAATCATGCGCCCTTGGCGCTCTGACGTCCGCGAGATCAGCATTTCGCTGACAATTTCGGGAAGCGTTGCCGCTTCGGATTCAACTGCGCCCGTCAGCGGGTAACAGCCAAGCGTGCGAAAGCGCACCATTTTCTCCTGCAATACCTCGCCCGGCAAGAGCTGCATGCGCTCATCATCGCGCATGATCAGCATTCCGTCACGCTCGACAACGGGGCGCTTGGCGGCAAAATACAGCGGAACAATCGGGATATTCTCCTGCATGATATATTGCCAGACATCCAGTTCGGTCCAGTTGGAGATAGGAAACACACGGATCGACTCGCCTTTGGCAACGCGCGTATTGTAAATTTTCCACATTTCAGGACGCTGGTTTTTCGGGTCCCAGGAGTGCTGTGCATTGCGAAATGAGAAAATGCGTTCCTTGGCGCGGGCCTTTTCCTCGTCGCGCCGTGCACCGCCAAAGGCTGCGTCAAATCCGTATTTATCGAGAGCCTGACGCAGGGCGACGGTCTTCATGATATGGGTATGCGTGTTTGATCCATGCACGAAAGGACTGATGCCTTGCTCAATGCCTTCCTGATTGCTGTGAACGCGCAGATCAAACCCGAGGCGATCAGCTTCTGAATCACGAAACGCGATCATCTCCTTGAATTTCCACGTACTATCCACATGGAGAAACGGAAAGGGCGGCTTGGCGGGATAAAAGGCCTTCATCGCCAGATGCAGCATAACGGATGAATCTTTGCCGATGGAGTACATCATCACCGGATTGGCAAATGTAGCGGCAACCTCACGAAAAATATGGATCGCTTCGGCTTCAAGACGCTGCAAATGCGTCAAATTCTTGGTCATGAAAGTCATTACCCACTCATGTCGCCAGGCATCATACCTGTAACAAATATCGCCTGATCCCAAACGCAGTTCAACACGTTTGGTCAGCGACCGCAAACATAGTGTAGCGCCCTGCCTTAGGGAAAGGATAGTTTCTCAGGCCAACCCAAATCCGCGCCAATTTGTTGCCTCTATCCGTTGATTATCAGAACATATTTCCACTCTTCCAATTGCGCGCCGTCAGCATGTTTTAAAACAACCCATCCCTAGAAAATAAATCCTTTGGGAATCGATCCGCAATTGCAGAGCGCGTAATTGACGAATGCAGCGCCCCGCCCTAGATGAGCAGATGATAAAGGGGCCGTTCGCATGGATATTTGCACATTCTGGTATGGGCCGCGATTGCGCGAAGTCGATCGTGTCTGCCTCGCTTCGATGGCCATGACCGGTCAACGGGTCAAACTCTATGCTTTCGAAGAGATCGAGAACCTGCCAAAATCCATCGAGTTGCACGATGCTTCCGAGATATTGAGCAAGGACTATTTTTTCCGGCTTGATCCCGACTTTCCCGATATCCCCAAATATACGCGTGTCATAGGCCAGTTCAGCGATCTGTTTCGCGTCACCTTGATGAAAAAACAGCAAGGCCTGTGGCTCGACACCGATATCTATCTGACCAAACAATTCCACCCCTCGCCCGATCGTCCTTATCTTGCCCGCGAAAACTTCACCCGCCTAGGTGTTTCGGCCATGTATCTGCCGCCGGACAATCCGGTTATCAGGGAATTCGACGCCTATCTGGAAAGCACGCGGATCGTACCGCCTTGGCTGGGTTTTCGCCGCCGTGTCCTGCGCCCGGCATGGTTTCGGCTAACCGGCCAAAAGGTTTCGCCAGCAATGGTGGGCATTACTGTTTTCGCCAATGACGGCATTTCCCGGCTGGCTAAGCGCTATGGGTTTTTCAAAGATGGCGCCACAAAAGAAAACTTCTATTATTGGACGGGACGGGATGCGCTACGCATTTACGATCCGGCCTTTGGCCTGGAACCGTTGAAGCATCCCGATTTCATTGGCTTCCATATCCACAAGAAGGGCCCATCAAACGAACCACCGCTCGAAGGCAGTTTCTATCATTGGGCGGTTGAGCGCGTGCAGCACCTTCTATAAGCATGGTTCTGGAGTTCACGAGCCAATTTGCTCCCCCTCAGCTTAAAACTTGCAGGCCATGCTTTTGCACCACCGCCAGCAGTTTCAGGGCCATGCCGCTGGGCCGCTTCGCACCGCTTTCCCACTTTTGGATGGTTGATTCGCTGGTATTCAGATAGCTGGCGACCTCAAATACATAAAATATGCCTGCGATAAAATCTGATCTCGAACTGGAGATCAATCAAAAGGCGCTGCTGAAATTCATAATTATGGTTTGGCTGGGGCGGGAGGGTTCGAACCTCCGAATGACGGTATCAAAAACCGTTGCCTTACCACTTGGCGACGCCCCAACATGTCTGCATCGGATGCGAAATCCTCATGCGACAGCGCGGCTTATAACCGTTGGTTTCAGCTTGTGCAACGTGAATGATCGGCCAGTTTGTCTCATCCCACAATTGTTTCGGCATTATTTTCATGACAAGGGTGCTGTATTGCACATATGACCGGGGATCAGCATTGACCATTATCATAATTCCATTTTTATCCGTCGCCATAGCGAGCGCAATTCTGCTCTGGGCTGCCATGCGGATGCTGCCGTCAAATTTTCTGGGCGCAACAATTACTGATCGATCGAATCACACCCAACCGGCGCGCCAGCTCGGCGGTCTTGCCCTTGTTCCTGGCATACTGGTTTCGCTTTGGGTTTTTGGGGCTGAGGCAGGCCTTCAGTTGCATTTCCTTATATCGGCCAGCCTTGGAGCCACGGTTTTATGGATCGTCGGCTTCCTGGACGACCGTCATCATCTGCCTGAATCCATACGTCTGGCGGCACAATTGATTGCGTCCGTGATTGCTGTTTATGGATTGGGCGATAATTTCCGCCTGCTGCCGGATTTATTGCCGTTTCTGGTGGAGCGGGCCTTGCTGGTCGCGGCTCTGGTCTATTTCATCAACATTACCAATTTTATGGATGGTATAGACCTGATGGTTGTTGCAGGACTTGGCGTCCCGCTAGCCCTGATTGCCGGTTTCTCTTTATTTGGTCTGGTGAACTTCGGAACTGGCAGTCTCGCCATGTCCATCGCGGGTGGATTGGCTGGATTTTTCTTTTTCAATCGCCCGAAAGCAACGATATTTCTGGGCGATTCGGGCAGTCTTCCAATCGGCCTGCTCAGCGGCATCACTTTCTTCATGGTCGCTCGCGAAATGACGATTTGGGCCGGGCTGATATTGCCGCTTTTCTTCATCGCCGATGCAACATCAACCCTGTTTATGCGATTGGCCGCGGGCGAAAATATTCTCAATGCCCACTCAAAGCACGCCTATCAAATTGCCAAACGTTCGGGGTGGTCTGTCTGGCTGATCATTTTGAGCGTGGTGGCGCTCAACTTCATCTTGGCAGCCTGTGCACTATTCACCACGCAGTCAGGCTGGCGCCAAGTGCTTGCCATCATCATAGCGCTTGCTGCCGTGACCCTGCTGCTCAGACGGCTAAGGTCAGGCAAACCGTAATCGAGGCGATCTTCAGGAAGCTGCGATCGTATACAGCAACTTCCTGATGCCCTCCGCATCCTGCTTTTCTATCAGCCTGCGCAACTCATCAATTGAGCCGGGCAGATGATCCAGCCCGTTAACGCGGCGCTGTGCCCGCAAAATTTTTGGGTGACGCGTCGCCGAAACACCTTGCGGATCGTAGAACAGTTCCTCGTGTAGCTTCTCGCCATCGCGAATACCGACGGTGACAATCTCGATATCCCCATCTGGATTATTAGCGTCTTTGACGGACAAGCCTGCAAGAAGAACCATGTTTTCGGCCAGATCGCGGATGCGTACGGCTTCGCCCATTTCAAGCATCAAAATATCGCCGCCGCTCGAGAGAGCACCGGCCTGTATGATGAGTTCCGCAGCTTCGCGCACCGACATGAAATAACGGGTCATATCATCATGAGTCAGCGTGATAGGCCCGCCGCCTGAAATCTGCTCGCGGAACAATGGTACAACCGATCCGCTCGATCCGATGACATTGCCAAAGCGGACGGATGCGAACACCTGGCCGGTATTTTCCGCCTGCGCCTGATTACCGTAATAGCGAACAATCAATTCCGCCCAGCGCTTTGTGGCCCCCATCACGTTGGAGGGCCGCACCGCTTTGTCAGAAGAAATAAGCACGAAATTACGAACACCTGCTTCGCACGAATTTCTGGCCAGAACCTCCGTGCCGATGACGTTGTTGCGTGCACCTTCGACAGTGTTTTCTTCTACAAGCGGCACATGCTTGTAGGCAGCGCAGTGATACACATTTTCTACCCTATGCTCAGCCAGAACCCTGCGGATCAGGATCGCATCGCTGATTGATCCGAGCACCGGTATGACGACGCAATCGCTGATTGCATTCAGCTCGCGCTGCAATTGGTAGATACTGTGTTCATTGACATCGAATATGACAAGTTTCGCGGGTGCAAGCTTCACAATCGTGCGGCAAAGCTCAGAACCGATGGAACCGCCGGCACCCGTGACAAGCACGACACGGCCTTCCACGGTCTTGTCGAGCAGTTCAGGATCAGCGGGAACCGGCGAGCGGCCAAGCAGATCGTCAATATCAATATCGCGCAGATTGCTGACAATATATTTTCCGGCGGTAAGATCGGAAATTGCCGGAAGAATGCGCACTTTCACATCGAGCGCCTTGAGACGGCCGACAAGTCTGCGCCGCTCGATTCCGGTAAGCGCGGAGGTCGTGACGATCATCTCCTTGATGCCGAAATTCTCAACGAGATATTCAATTTTCGCCGGTGGATAAACACGTATTCCGAGGATATCCATGCCCTGCAAGCTTTTATCATCGTCGATGAAACCGGCGACAAATACGTCCTTTTGCGAGCGCAAGGCATTGGCCAATTGCCGCCCTGCATCACCAGCACCAAAGATAACGCATTGGCGTTCCAGAAATTTTTCGCCTAAGGGGCTCCATAGAAGCCATTTGGCGGCAAAACGGCTGCCACAAATGATTGCAACACCCAGAACCCAATAAAGGAAGGGTATGGCACGCGGGACACCTGCGGCACCCGTCATCTGCGTGAGGAATGCCAGACAGACCCAGATGATGACCGAAATGGTCACCGCTTGAATCATCGTCCAGATCGCCTTATCAGGCAAATAGCGGATGACAGCGCGGTACAGGCCGAAGCGGATGAATATGGGCAATGCGATGAGAGGAGCAGAGATCATGAGCATGATCTGTTCGCCGTTTGGCATAAAAACTACACTGAACCTCAGCAAATAGCTAAGCCAAACCGCAAATGTCAGTGCAACCATGTCGAAGATGACAAGCAGGGACTGCTTGTAACGACGCGGCATCATGGAGATGCTTTGCCGGAATGTTTCCAAATCTTTATTCCTCGGTATTCGCAATTGCCAGAGCAGTAGCATAGGCCATTATAATTGCAATCTTTGTGTTAAGTGCCTGCAACTTATCCAACAGCTCTCATTCGGCTTTAGAGTCCTGCACTTTGGTGCATGGAAAAAGGATTACCGAATGGAACAGACGACCAACCTCAAGCTTCCTTATATCGCTCCCTCGCAAGCGCAGAAGCATGTGACTCATAATGAAGCAATAAGAGCACTCGACGCGCTCGTACAGCTATCGGCGATCAACAGGAGCACTTCTTTACCGCCCGAGGAGAACCAGGAGGGCGATCGTTACATTATCAACACGCCTGCAAAAGGCCTCTGGAAACGCCGCGAGGGACAAATTGCAGCTTGGCAGGATGGCGCCTGGGCTTTTTTCTCCGCCTTGGAAGGTTGGAATGTCTGGATTGAAGATGAGAAAAGCTTCGTCGTTTTTCACCAGAAAAAATGGATCAAGAACGAAATCAGCACCAACCCGGTATCCCGTCTCGGGATTGAGGCAACAGCGGATGATACAAACAGGCTGTCAGTTAAAAGCCCTGCCGCGCTGTTCGATCATGCCGGGGCCGGACATCAATTGAAGATCAACAAGGCGGATGACAATCAGACAGCCTCCCTGCTGTTCCAGTCGAACTATCAGGGCCGCGCTGAAATGGGAACCATGTGGGGCCGTGACTTCCGCATCAAGGCCAGCGCCGATGGCTCCAAATGGTTCGATGTGATGGTGGCCGATAGCACCACGGGTCTTGCCTGTTTTCCTGCGGGCATTGTCCATGCAACAACCGGCAAAAAGCAATCCGGAATGACGCTTGTTCCCGCCTGGGCTGGTACGCCCACAATTTTTGAAGCGCCAATGGTCCCGTCCAGCGCAACAATCGCTTCGTTGTCAGCCAATCTTTTAAACCTGAACAAAGGTGGCGCAGCGGCGATTTTTGCAACAAGTATGCGCGGTATATCCATGATTCGCGTCTGGAATATCACCCGCTCCCCCGCACAATCAGCTTGGGCGAAATGGGATACGACCGCCGATCAGTTGCAGGTTTCCAATCCGGAACACATCAAGCAATGGCTCAAGAATGACGTGATTCAGATTACCGATCCGCTCCGGAACGATATTGCCATTGATATCTCTCCGCTCATGCAGAAGGCATTGAGCGCAGTGTTCCCGCAGGATGGCGTCCTGCTCAATGCAGGTTCGACGGGGGATATCACCATCGTCTGCGATGAGTCCTCCCCCGTTTCATCAAGCAATCTGGTTTATTTCAAAGGAGACGAGAAACGCAGTTTCACCGTGACCGGGGTTTATGGATAGGCACCGGTGGTGAGCAGCAACAGCGCTGTGCGTGGTTCGCCCTTCGACAAGCTCAGGAGGGAGAACCACGCACAACGCCTAAAACATCTCAGAACAGACATCTTGCAGCTCACCCACATTCCTCATGGTGAGCTTGTCGAACCACGGCACCATAGCTTTCAACCCCTAACTCCCCCGATAAGTCGAATATGACCACGGCGTCACCAGCAGCGGCACATGATAATTGCCCTGCACATCGGAAATTGCGAAACGTATTGGAATGTCGTCAAGAAATGCAGGTTCGGGCAAAGCTACGTCTTTTCCTTTGAAATAGTCGCCCACATGAAATGTCAGCTCATACTGCCCGGCCACCATGTCCGCCGTCGATAGTAAAGGCGCGTCAGTCCTGCCATCGGCATTGGTCATTGCGGTGGCAAGCAGGTGTCGCCCGCCGGCAGCGTTTATACGATGCAGCGTCAGGCGCACGCCCTCAGCGGGTCGTCCGTCAGCCGTGTTCAGAACATGTGTCGATAGCTTGCCCATCAAGAGCCCCTTCTCATGAAATCAGATCATCAAGACGAAAACGCGCGATCTGCCCGATCTGCCGCAACGCTTCCAGAACCTCCTCGCCCGAATTGTTCTCAAGCCGCTGGCGGAAGGCTGCCATGATGGAATGCTTGTCGTGGCCGCGCACTGCAAGAATGAAGGGAAACCCGAATCTGCTCTGATAGGCATTGTTCAGGGCGTGAAACTCATCGAATTCTTCATCGGTCAACCGGTCAAGACCTGCACCCTTTTGTTCGGATGTTGAACTTGTCGTCAGCCTGCCCTGGCGCGCGGCTTTTCCGGCAAGGTCCGGATGAGCGCGGATCAATCCGAGCTGCGCCATTTGTCCTGCCTTCGCGACAACAGCCAGCATGGCGCCATGCAATTGGTCGACATTTGCAAAGGGGCGCATATCTGCGACCCCTTCCGGCACCCAAGGCGAATGTTCGAAGATGCTGCCCAGCGCCTCAATGAATTTCTGAGTGCTTGCTTCGTTCAGTTCATCAAGCGTCATTGTGATCCAATTCATCTGCTGTTGCCGATCCAACCCAGGCATGGTTCAACAAGCTGAGGCATGATGCTATTGCGATCAAGGTTAAAAACGAATGCTCAAATCTGCCTTGACTGAATTGTCCACACCTCGTTCAGATATAAAGTCGTTATAGGAAACGCCTATCAAGCCGGGTTTTGCTTATCGAGAGCCGGAGGGGGAGCTTTGTTTCACCGCCCGCAATACGGCTTCGGGTGTTGCGGGACTATCCAGTTGCGGCACTGATCCGGCTATGGAAGCGATGGCATCGCGGATTGCCAGCCAGATGGAAATTCCAAGCATCAAAGGCGGCTCGCCAATGGCTTTTGAGCGGAACACTGTTTCCTCGCGGTTGGGCATATTATCAAGAATGCGGACATTGAAAATGGGCGGCACATCGCGTGAGCCGGGTATTTTGTAGGTTGATGGGCCAACAGTCCTCAATCGCCCCGTCTTGTCCCACCAAAGCTCTTCGCAAGTTACCCAGCCCATGCCCTGCACGAAGGCGCCTTCAATCTGACCAAGATCAATAGCCGGATTGAGCGGCGAACCCACATCCTGCAAAATATCGGCGCGCAGGCAGCGTGTCTCGCCGGTCAGCGTGTCAATCGCCACCTCCGCCACCGCCGCGCCATAGCTAAAATAAAAGAATGGCCTGCCCTTCATGGTCTTGCCATCCCAGTGGATTTTAGGCGTCGCATAGTGCCCTGCTTCCGAAAGCTGCACCCGTTTCGCCCAGGCCATTTTTGCCAGTTCGCCAAAGGAAACGGATCGATTATCCGCGTGAACCCGGCCCTCGCGGTAGATAATCACCTCTTCCTCAACATCAAAATGTTCGGCGGCAACAGTGGTCAAACGGGCCTTGATCGCGGTCGCCGCCTTGAAGGCTGCCATGCCATTGAGATCGGAGCCTGTGGAGGCCGCTGTTGCACTGGTGTTTGGCACCTTGCCCGTGGCAGTTGAGGAAATGCGCACCATGTCGAGATCAACCTGAAACACTTCCGCCACGACCTGCGCCACCTTGACGAACAGGCCCTGCCCCATTTCCGTGCCACCATGGTTCAGGAAAATCGAACCGTCCAGATAGACATGCACCAGCGCGCCAGCCTGATTGAGCGAGGTCAAATTGAATGAAATCCCGAACTTGACCGGCATCATTGCCAGCCCGCGCCGAATAATTGGATTGGTCGCATTATGCGCGTCGATTTCGGCCCGTCGCTGCTGCCAGTCCGCCGAGGCAAGCACTGCCTCCGTCACCTCAACAAGCCGATTATCCTCAACCTTCTGGCCGTAAGGCGTGGTATCGCCTGTCCCATCACCATAATAATTGATCGCCCGCACAGCATTCGGATCAAGCTTTAATTCGCGCGCAATCGTGTCGATCACCGCCTCAATGGTGATGATCCCTTGCGGTCCGCCAAAACCACGAAACGCCGTATTGGAAACCGTATTGGTTTTGCAGGCATGTCCCACAAAGCGCGCATTGGGAATGTGGTAGGAATTGTCCGTATGGGTCAGCGCCCGCGTAATGACCGGCCCCGTCAGGTCCGGCAGATTGCCCGCCCGCGCAAGATATTCCGCATCAAGTCCAAGGATGCGCCCGCGCCCATCCACGCCCACCTTCCAGTTGACAACGAAATCATGACGCTTGCCGGTTCCGGCCATATCGTCACGGCGTTTGAGCCGCATCTTGCATGGCTTACCGGTCTTGGCAGAGATCAGCGCCGCAGCGCCAGCGATAATTGTCGGCTGGCTTTCCTTGCCGCCAAAGCCGCCACCCATGCGCCGCACCTGGCATTCCACGGCATTAGCGTGAATACCAAGGATACCAGCCACATGATGTTGCACTTCGGTCGGATGCTGCGTTGAGGAATGCACCAGCATTTCGCCATTTTCGCCCGGGATCGCATAGGCAATATGGGTTTCGAGATAGAAATGGTCCTGACCGCCCATTTTGAGCTTGCCGGAAAAGACATGCGGCGCACTTGCCAGCGCGGCATCGACATCACCGTCAATGACCTCCTGCACCGGCACCACATAGTTCTTGCGGCGATGTGCTTCCTCAATATCAAGCACGGCTTCCAAAGGCTCAATATCCAGCTTGACCTTTTTGGCAGCGCGATAGGCGGTTTCGAAATCACCGGCCGCAACCACCGCAATCACGCGGCCTTCATGGTCGACAATATCTTCGGCAAACAATGTCTCGCCGGTATGGATCGGCCCGACCTCATTATGGCCCGGCACATCTTTCGCCGACCAGACACCCGCAACACCCGGCATTGCCAGCGCTTCGCTTGCGTCAAAACCATTAAGCTTGCCATGCGCCACTGGAGACAGGACAAAGGCTGCATGCAGCGTTCCCGGCAGTTCGGGCATATCGTCAATGTAATTGGCCTCACCTGCCACATGGCGCGCCGCGCTGTCATGGGCGATACCCTTGCCGACAATACTGCGTTGGACAATTTTAGGGTCAATGTTCATAGCGCCATGACCTCAACTGTTTCACCTGCCACATCGCGCCGGAAGCGCTCTACAAGATTTGCTGCCACCTGCAATCGATATTCCGCGCTGCCGCGCCAGTCGCTTAAGGGCTGGAAACGAGCAGAAATTGCAGCTGCGCAGCTCTCTGCCGCGCGCCTGTCAAGCGCGGTTCCGACGAGCGCCTGTTCGGCCTCTATTGCCCGGATTGGTGTTGCCGCCATGCCGCCAAAAGCGATGCGGGCACTGCGGACCTGCCCTTCTTCGCGGAAAACTGAAAAAGCTCCGCAGACTGTCGAAATATCCTGATCATAGCGCTTGGAGATTTTGTAGACGCGAAATGCTTGGCCCTCTTTGGGTTTGGGTATGGAGATCGAAGCAATTACCTCATTGGGTCGCAATTCTGTTTTGCGGTAATCGAGAAAGAAATCCTCAAGCGAAAGGAACCTGTGCCCGCTGAGCGACGCCAGTTCGATCTCCGCGCCAAGCGCGATCAAGGCGGGCGGGCCATCTCCGATGGGGCTTGCCGTGCCGATATTCCCGCCGATTGTCCCCATGGAGCGTATTTGTGTGGAACCGAACCGGCGAATAAGCGTGGCGAGCGAGGGATAATGCGCGCTTACCCGCGCCAGCACCTCTTCCCAGGTTACCGCCGCGCCAAAGCTCAAATGATTGTCGGTTTCGCAAATCTGGCGAAGTTCGCGCACCGATGCGAGCGCTATCACCTCATTCCAGTCCGTATGATAATCCGCTAGCGCAACACCAAGATCAGTGCCGCCCCCAAGCAAAATTGCTTCGGGCTTCTCGCTTCGCAGTGCTAAAAGTTCGTTCAGGGATGCCGGTTGATGAAAAACCGCCCCGCCATCCGATAGCATTGATTGCGGTTCGATCTCGGCAAAGGCAGCCACATGCGGCCCGGCAATCGCCGCTCCTCCGGCAGCAACCACCTTACGCGCCGCCTCGACAATTGGCCGATAGCCGGTACACCGGCAAAGATTGCCTGCCAGCGCATCATGAATGGCCTCGTCATCGGCCTGCGGATTAGACGCCGCAAGCCCGGCTAAGGACATGACAATTCCGGGAGTACAAAAACCGCATTGCGACGAACCGTTTTCCGCCATTGCCGCCTGTATCGGGTGTAGCTCGCCGGTTTTCAGCCCTTCCACCGTAACCAGCGCGCGCCCATCGATCTGGCCCATGGCAAGGATGCAGCTATTGGCCGCGTGATATTTCACCTGATCGCCGTCAACATGACCGATCAGCAGCGAACAGGCACCGCAATCGCCCTCCGCACAGCCCTCCTTTGTGCCGGTCAGTCGCGGCACATTACGCAGCCAATCCAGCACCGTCGTATCGGGCCGCACATTGGCTTCATGAATTTGACCATTTAGAAAAAAACGAACGGAATTTGACATGATATCAGCTTCATCCGCCAATGTGATCGCGTCAAGAGGGCGTAAGCAGAACCGGGTGGTGATTTAGCTGCAATAACAAAGTGCGTGGTTCGACAAGCTCACCATGAGGAAGGTTGGGGCTGCAAGATAAACTCGGAGCAGCAGGATTTAGCTCCTTGCAATCAACCACCTCGCTCATGGTGAGCTATGCTGAGCCTCGAAGAACGAGCCGCGCATTATGAGGTGCGCAGGTGCTAAACCTCTTCAATCCGAAAAACGCGATCCGGCCAAAAATATTCTTCGAGATTATTCCCTTCACCGCCGCGGTCCACCACCATGAAATCCGAGCTCTGCTCCAGCGATATCAGCGGATGGTGCCAGACATTGCGGTGGTAGTTCACGCCCTGGTTGCCCTGCACCAAAAATGCTACCGGATTTGCGGGTTTGCCGCCCGCATCTTCGCCCACGACGACTAAAAACGGCCTGTTCTGCAATGGATAGAATGCCTGGCTGCCGAGTGGATGCCGCTCCAGCATATGGATATCGATGGGAGGGGCAAAAGCCTGTCCGCGAAAAATATTGATCAGGACGCGCGGCTGATCACCGGCCACGTCAACCTTGGCAAGGTCATGATAACGTTCTGTCGTACCACCATTGATCAGGCGCAGCTCCGCTCCCGCCACTTCAATCACATCGCCGAATGGCCCAAATGCTGCCTTGGTCAGCGGCTGAACATCAAGGGTGATGATGTTCATGCCAGTGCCTTGCAATATCGATGCGGCGCGCCACCCAGACATCGCTGTGTTGCTGAACATAATCGAGAAAGCGCTCCAATGCGGCAGCGCGTCCCGGACGTCCAACCAGACGGCAATGCAGGCCGACGGACATCATCTTGGCCGCTCCTTCCTGTCCCTCTTTATAAAGAACATCAAACGTGTCCTTCAGATAAGAATAGAACTGGTCACCGGAGTTGAAACCTTGCGGCGTGGCAAAACGCATATCATTGGCGTCAAGCGTATAGGGAACAATGAGATGGGGGCCTTTCGGACCTTCCACCCAATAGGGCAGCTCGTCCGCATAGCTATCGGCGGAATAGACAAAGCCGCCCTCTTCCATGACGATCTTCAGCGTATTGTCCGACGGCTTGCCTTGATAAATCCCCAGCGGCCGCGAGCCCGTAATTTCGGTATGCAGGCGCACAGCTTCCAAAATGTGCTCGCGCTCGCGTTCCTCCGGAAAATCCTTGTATTCCAGCCAGCGCAGGCCGTGGCTGGCTATTTCCCAGTCAGCCTCTTTCATTGCGGCAACGGCGTCTGGATTGCGCGCCATGGCGAGCGTCACGCCATAGACCGTGACTGGCATGTTGCGGCGCGTGAACAATCGCCATAGCCGCCAGAAACCAGCGCGCGATCCATATTCGTAGATGGATTCCATATTGAGATTGCGCTGGCCCGGCCATGATTGCGCGCCAACGATCTCAGACAGAAGGTTTTCGGATGCGGGGTCCTGATCGAGGATGCAGCTTTCGCCGCCCTCCTCGTAATTCACCACAAATTGCACGGCCAGCTTGGCCCCGCCCGGCCATTTCGGGTCGGGCGTGTTACGGCCATAGCCGATCAGATTGCGCGGATAATCAACCAAGTGAGATCAACGACGCTTGAGCAATGATCCGAGGGCAGGAACTCCGAGTGCTGCCAGTGCCAGCTTCAGAACATCGCCGATGATGAATACGCCAACGCCATAAGCGAAAGCCTTCTCGAAACCGAACAAATATGCCATCCATAGGAAGCCCATGGTGAGAATAATGACTTCGGCAACGAGCATCGACAGGCCGATGGAAATCGCGTTGCGGGCAAAGCCCTTATCGGCTGCGCGTCCGACAATCCATGCAGCTGCGAGGTAAGACAAGAGATAACCGCCAGTCGGTCCAACCATATAGGCAAGACCAATGCCCTTTTCCGGTGTTCCGGTGAATACGGGCATGCCGAGAGCGCCTTCAAGCAAATAGAGCGCCATGGTTGCCACGGCGAGACGCGAGCCATAGGCAGCGGAGATCGCAAACACGGCAAATGTCTGCATCGACACATTGACGAACACCATATCCACTTTCATTTTGGCCGAAAGCGTCAAAAGAGCCGTACCGACGAAAGCAAGCGTGACGAACCATACGGCCTTGGCCAATTGGCCTTCCGGCTGGAATGTTTCGGCGAGCGAACGAGTTTTTGCAGTGATCATGAACTATCCTCCATATTGGCTTTCGCCATCTTGGAGAAGAGGTATATTAAGCTTCATCCCGCACTGCAATAGGCGCATAAAGGTTAGCCCACATCAATGTCCTTAAGTTTCGATAGTAAATTCGCGCCCCATTATGGCGAGGCCGTGGATGTTGCCCCGCAGATTCAGCGAATCACGGTGAACAATCCGAGCCCCTTCACCTTTTACGGCACCAATTCCTATCTGATCGGCAAGGATACGCTGGCGCTGATTGACCCAGGTCCGCTTGATGATGCCCACAAGGCAACTTTGCTGCGTGCTATTGCCGGACGCCCTGTCAGCCATATTTTTGTCAGCCATACGCACCGCGATCATTCCCCGCTCGCCTCGGTTCTGAAAGACGAGCTTGGCGCTGTGCTTGTGGCGGAAGGTCCGCATCGTGCAGCCCGCCCACTGCATATTGGTGAAGTCAATCTGCTCGATGCCAGCGCGGATACGGAATTCGTCCCGGATATTATTGCGGCAAATGATACGGTCATCAATGGCGACGGCTGGGCTTTGCGCACAATCCATACGCCAGGCCATACGGCCAATCACGTGGTTTTCGCACTGGAAGACACCGGAATACTGTTCTCGGCCGACCACATCATGGCGTGGTCCACCTCCATTGTCGCACCGCCGGACGGTTCCATGTCCGATTATATGGCGTCGCTTGATGTGATGCTGGAACTGGATTCGCGTGTCTATCTGCCCGGCCATGGTGGGGCGGTCACAAAACCCAAGGCTTTCGTGCGTGGTCTGCGCGGCCATCGTAAAATGCGGGAACGTGCCATTCTGGAAAGGGTTCGCGCCGGAGACCGTACGATTGCCGCCATGGTAAAGGCAATCTACCGCGACACGGATCCGCGCCTGCATGGCGCTGCAGCCCTATCGGTACTGGCTCATCTGGAAGACATGGTTACGCGTGGTCTTGTGCAAACCGAAGGCAATCCCGCGATCGACGGTGTTTACTGGGCCTAGAGCCTTTGCGTTTTGGTCGAATCAAAACGGCGCACCAAGCCTTTGCCTTTACGCAATTCCGGACGCAAAACCGCTGCACACTTTTGCTGGAATTACTTTTAGGAAGCGTCGGCGGGCGGGACTTCTGTCGTTTCTTCCTCGGGCTGCACACCCTGCACTTCCATATCGAGAGCCGTCATGAAAGCCGCAATCCGGTCAGCATTTTCACCAAGATCATGGGTTCCATAACGCGAAACGGAGCGCATATCGACATAGGTCGTTTCACCTTCATCGCTAAGGCGGATCACTACATCGCTGGTAAAGCCCAAAAGCCAGGTCCGTGCCACGACATCAACCAGAATCTCCTCAGTCTCACCTGGCTCGCCTTTTTGGCTGATAATTACCCAGCCATTGTTGGCGATAACCGTTTTGACCGCCGTGAGAATCCTGTCGGGCGAACCCTCATAGCGGCGTCCCGTGACTTCAGGATAGGCCTTCGCCTGCAGCCCGCGACTATCCGGATCATTGATGACGGGATTCATATTGACTGAACGGCGGCCCGTTTCCAACAAAGCGGGTGGATCGGTTAAATCGGTCGAAACATCATAAATTGCCGGTAGAACCATGACTTGATAAATCGTTGTCATGAAGGGTATCAGCACCAGCAGCGCGATCAACGTGCCCCAGAATGACCGGGTGAAGCCAATATCGCCGCGCCGCCACAGGCTGGTGAAACCCTTGAGTGCCAGCAGCAATGCCAGGCATGCCAGCCCTGCTACAATAGCTAGAAGCCAGAGAAATTCGGGTGTCTCGATTTGCTCAAAGCGGTGGCCGAGGCCCGAAACGACAAAAAGTATGAGGCTCAAAAACGCAATGCGAACGGACCATTTTGCTGAAATCGAATGGCGGCGACGCCATTGGCTTGAGTGTTGCGGTCGCATGATTCCCTGAAATTCCATCAATGACAGGAAAACAGCTAATCGCATTTGTGTATGGACACAAGCATATGAAGCCGGACTTCCACCTCCTTTGGTGGTGAAAGTCCGACCATAATCAAATCAAGCGATTACGGGAACGTAAATTCGCTTCGTCTCATCATATGCTAAGCCGATTGCGGGATCGGTCTTGCTGATCTTGCCGTTCTCAGCGTGACCCGCATAGCGCCGCAGATAGATTGAGGAACTCAAGGCATCGACAAAGGATATGTCATACCAACCATCCTTGGTGGAGAATGAAACAGTTTTCGTACCAGTTTCGACTGTTTTTTCTTCGCCGGTATAGGCGTCGACCACTTTCAGCCTTCCGCTTGCCGTTGGCCATTCACCGAAAATAAACTCGATTGTCCGGCCGTCCAAAGAAGTTTTGACATCGACAAGGTGAGCAATCTGATTGTCGCTGACACTGCCCAATTCACCACGGAACTCGGCCAGATAACCGTTAGGACCATGGACTGCATAGGAATACTGGTTGTTCGACCACCCACTTTCTTTACTAATATTCATATTCCAGACGTCGGAAATATCGATCGGTGCACCGCCTAGTTTGATTCCTTCGACAGTGTCAAACCAGCCGCCATCACTCCGGTCATAGGAAAGAATGGTGAATGATGCGCCCAGCCGGCCACGGTTCCTGAATGTGATTTTCAGTTTCGGCGGCGAGTTGTTGGTAAAGCTGCATAAAGTCTGAAAATCGTAGCCGACAGGCAAGAGATCACATTGTGTCTTATCCTGCTTTACCGAAACGGGTCTGGTTGCATCGGGATCAGCCAGCACGTCCTTTATGGATGGTATGTATGCACTTGTGCCTTGTGCGATTTCTCGTTCCTCTTTCGTATAGATTTTGGTCGGCTGAATCGCATTTATCAGTTTTTCCATGGGCTTGACTTTGGTGCGATCAAAATCAAACACGCTGGTCAGATCGCCGGTAATGGCCTTTCGCCACGAAGAGATCATATCGAAGTCTGTCGGAGCCTGGACACCTTTCGCCTTAAGCCATGCTTCCAAAAACTGAAGGACCGATGTGTGATCAAACGTCTCGGAACAGACGCGGCCACCCGAAGTCCATGGCGATACGATAATCATTGGAACGCGTGGTCCCAGGCCCATAGGCTTGCCATTGGAGCCTTCCGAATTCAGATCGCCCTGCTCGCCGGTAGTGGTTAATTTTATACCGGGAGAAACCACACCGGCACTACTATTCATCGGTGGCGCTGGAGGCAGTACATGGTCAAAAAACCCGCCATTTTCATCGTAATTTATAATCAGCGCTGTCTTGTGCCAGACTGCCTTATTCGCCAGCAGCGCGCGCAAAACTTCACTCAAATAGTATTCACCAAAGTGCGGCGGGTATTTTGGATGTTCACTGAAGGCTTCCGGCGGCACGATCCACGAAATTGCAGGCAGCTTGTCATCGATGACGTCCTGCTCGAAACGGGATGGCTTATCCGCCTCGCTCCGCAGCACTGAATTGACTGTTTGACTCTTGATGTTGATGACAGACCGCTCTTCCAACGACTTGTTTGTGCCGCGGTACTGCCTGAAGTACTCAAGCGTGTTGTCACCATAATTGCCTGCAAACGGATCACGGGTCCAGGTCAGCCCGTCCTGATAGAATTTCCAATCTACCTGAAGCTCTTCAAGCCGCTCGGGATAGGTTTTCCAACTTGGTCGCAGGGGAGAATCATCGGAAACTCTAAGCCCGCTGAAAGAACTATTAGTGGCTTTGCTATGACTTGTTCCTGTCCAGAAATAGGAGCGGTTGGGATCCGTTGAGCTGTTAACGGAGCAAAAATAGGCATCGCAAACTGTGAATGCTTTTGCGAGCCGGAAATAAAGTGGAATATCCGGCTCGACATAATGCGCCATGCTGACGATTCTTTTATTGGGAATCCATTTATCGCTAAGGCCAAAGTTCCAGGCAGCAATACCATCATTGAAACCATGCGGTGGATCCTGCAAGAAAACGTCTCCCGCGTCTGTGTCAGCACTTGTGCCTTGTGGCAAGCGATAGGGCTTCACCTTGGGCGCAGACTCGGTTTTTTGAGATTGATGCCAGATTGGCTCACCATTTTTTTGTTTCATTGGCCGCGGATCGCCAAACCCGCGAACTCCGCGCAATGTCCCAAAATAATGATCAAAAGAGCGGTTTTCCTGCATCAGGATAACCACATGCTCAATATCGGCCAGCGAGCCCTTTGCACAGTCCGGAACTGCATTAAGCAAATCTGCGACCACGGTCGAACCGGCCAAGGCCTCGCTCATATAGGCCGAGCATGCCGAATAGGCTGCTGCACTTGAACCAGCCAAACCAAGCATTTTAATAAAATCGCGTCTATCCATTATTCTATCCTGAAATCAAAAATAAAATTCTAACCGTTGCGCCTTCAAATCATCGCGCAAGCAGTCCCACCTCGTGGATTATTCGCAAAGGTCTTCTCTCATGTAGTCGTTTTCAAGTTTAAGCACTGACACTGCTGTTAAAAGCGAAGCTTTGTCTGCAGCAGCCTCGTCCTTGACCTTTGCAAGCTCCAATGCTGTTTCACCCAATAAACCATCAAGTTCTGCTCTTTTGCTTTCCAGACTAACCAGCGATGCTTTGATCTCTTTCACCTGCTTTAGAAGGTCCGGACTGTCTTCACCGGGCTTCGCCAGCTCGTCCGACAGCTCTTTCAGCTTGCTCTTGTGAGCCTTCATCTCGGTAACATTGCCGGCATGCGCCTTTTCAAGATCAGCACGCGCTTTTTCAAGATCGCTGACTTGTTTCGCCAAGGCAGCCTTATCCGCTTCAGCCGTGTCCTTGACCTTTGCAAGCTCCAACGCTACCTCACCCAACAAGCCATCAAGTTCTGTTTTCTTGCTTTCCAGACTGACCAGCGATGCTTTGACCTCTTTCACTTGCTTTAGAAGGTCCGGGCTGTCTTCACCGGGCTTCACCAGCTCGTCCGACAGCTCTTTCAGCTTGCTCTTGAGAGCCTTCATATCGGTGGCATTGCCGTCGCGCGCCTGTTCAAGATCAGCATGCGTTTTTTCAAGATCGCTGACTTGCTTGGCCAAGGCAGCCTTGTCACTCTCAAGATTTCCATAGTTCGCCAACTCATCTGTCAGCTTTTTCAGCTTGCTCTTGAGCGCATTTATCTCGACTGCGGTGCTCGCACGCGCTTGTTCAAGGTCGTCAGCTTGCTTTGCCAATACAGCTTTATCATTCTCGAGATTTTCGTTCTTTGCTTTCAGCTCATTGATTTCTCTACTGAAAGTTGATGCCGATGTGTCGGACTTTGACCCGGAGTCGTTGCACGCTGCAACCAGCACGAGAAGCAATAATAGACAAAAACGATATTTCAAAGCTCACTCCTGAAACAAATAAATCAAATTATGCGTCGTAATATGAATCGTCGTCTAAACGGCCTGTATAAAATTCTGATGACAGTTCCGCTACAGATTTAGGGGCAAGAAACTCGACTGATTTAAGCCGTTTACATTTTATGAGTGTATCAGATGGCACACTCCTGCCATCATCGAATCAAGTGATTTGGCAGAAACAGAGCGCGGAGACACACCGCTGACAGAAGATAACATGACGAGGCCGGATATGATGCCTGAAGCTGGCAAAGCGGTTTCGCTTGAAGTGGTAGAAGTTGAATTGGCGCTTGGCGCGCAGGATATCGTTGCCGATGGTTTTGAAGGCGCATTGCAAAAGGCCGTGGATTTGGTTGATGGAAAGCTGATCTTCAATATCAGGGCGCCCGAAAACAGCGATTATCAGCGCGTGGCGGCAATCTCCGTTTCAGATGGATCAGCTGAGCAGACTGTCTTTGTCACGCTTGGCAATGATGGCACCACTTTCGCCGTTACAGCGGACAAATCCGATATAAATGTCGGTGGTGATTTGCCGCTGTTATAATCTCTTTCATTTCTGAATCTTCCGGAGCGACCCTTTGCCTTTCCAGCCAGTCTGGTTAGTGTTGGGAAAAACTTGCAATAACCGGAGTAACAAAATGGCGAACAGCCGCCCCCTTACCAATGTTCAGCAGCGCGATGTCAATGCGATCCTCCATCCCTATACCCCCTTGCACAAATTGCAGGAAAACGGCCCCTTGGTGATGGGGCATGGCAAGGGCGTTTATCTCTACGACACGCAAGGCAAGGAATATATTGAGGGCATGTCCGGCCTGTGGTGTGCGGGGCTGGGCTTTGGCGACGAAGAGATGATCGAGGCTGCGACGGAACAGATGCGCACCCTGCCCTATTACCACCTCTTTGGCGGCAAGGGCATGGAACCGGCGATCGAGCTTGCTGAAAAGCTCAAGGAAATAGCGCCTGTACCGATTTCAAAGGTTTTTTATACGTCGTCGGGTTCAGAAGCGAATGACACGCAGGTCAAGCTTGCCTGGTATTACAACAATGCCCTTGGCCGCCCGAAAAAGAAGAAGATCATTTCCCGCGTCAAAGCCTATCATGGCGTGACCATCATGGCTGCATCGCTGACCGGCCTGCCTTATAATCACATGGGTTGGGATTTGCCGGTCGAAGGCATTTTGCATACGGATTGCCCGCATTATTATCGCTTTGGCCAGGAAGGCGAAAGCGAGGCGGAGTTCGTTGCGCGTCTGGCCACATCGCTGCGCGATATGATCGAGCGTGAAGGTCCGGAAACCATCGCTGCTTTCATCGCCGAGCCTGTCATGGGCGCTGGCGGGGTGCTCGTGCCGCCTGCCAGCTATTTCAGCGCCATTGAGCCGATTCTGCGCGAACACGATATCATGATCATCGCAGATGAGGTTATAAACGGCTTCGGCCGCACCGGAAACTGGTGGGGCAGCCAGAGCGTTGGCATGACGCCGACAACCATTTCAGCAGCCAAGCAGTTGACCGCTGCCTATTCACCGCTTGGTGCAGTGCTGGTGCCCGAAGACATCTATCAGGCCTATGTGGATCATAGCGCTCAAATCGGTACATTTGGCCATGGCTTCACCTATGGCGGGCATCCGGTTGGCTGCGCCCTTGGCGTCAAGGCAATCGAGATTTATCAGCGCCGCAATATTGTGGATTATGTGCGCGGCCTCACTCCGCTTTTTGAAGCACGCCTTGCCAAGGTGAAAGATCACCCCTTGGTTGGGGAAGTGCGTAATTGCGGCCTGATGGGTGCGGTAGAACTTGTGGCCGATAAAGCAACAAAGCGCCCGTTCAATCCCGCCCATGCGGTCGGCCCCGCTCTGGCGCGCTTCCTGGAAGGTCATGGTGCAGTGCTTCGCGCCGTCGGCGACAGTATCGCATTCTGCCCGCCAATGATCATCACGGAGGACGAGCTGAACGAGCTGTTCAACCGCTTCGAACTCGCCTTGGCAGACACGGAAGCCTATGTTTCAACGGGCAGTTTGCGCGCCGCTTGATGCATAGCGGTTTGCAGCGGTTTTTAATGCGTGGTTCGACAAGCTCACCATGAGGAAGAATGGTAGGCTGCATGATGGTTTGCTTTCGCAGACTTCGCGCTCCCTGCAATTAACTCCATTCCTCATGGTGAGCTATCTTGAGCTTGCTGAAGGGCGAACCACGCACCACCGCTTTGCCCACGCGAGAGCAGAACGAGCCAACCTAAATTCGTGGCTTTCAAACGGCGTAAAAGTCTGCAATTCAATAGACTATAACAGGCTTTGTTAAAGGTTGTGCATGCGCATAGTGCTTACAGGGAGTTCCGGGCGTGTAGGCCGCGCTATTTTTGGCGCCTTGTCAGAAAAACATGAGGTCGTTGGAATAGATCGATCGGCCTTTTCCACAACGCATATTATCGGGGATTTCGCCAATGAAGCGCTGCTTCGCTCAGCCTTCAAAGGCGCCGATGCCGTTATTCATACCGCAGCTTTGCATGCGCCCCATGTCGGAACGACACCGGACGAGGAATTTCAGCGTATCAATGTTGAAGGAACCCGTCTTGTCGCGAAGGCGGTGATTGCTGCTGATGTCAAACGCCTGGTCTTCACCAGCACAACAGCCCTGTACGGATATGCCGTCTCCCGCGGTTCCTGCACATGGATCGACGAAAATACGCCGCCAGTGCCGAAAAGCATTTATCACCGAACAAAACTTGAGGCCGAGTGCTTTCTGGAAAACATGACCTCTAGCGAATTGGCCGTGAGGGTTCTGCGCATGTCCCGCTCCTTTCCGGAACCGGGCGATGTAATGGCTACATACAGGCTGCATCGCGGCATTGATATTCGCGACGTGGCTGACGCCCATTTGGCCGCGCTGACAAATGGCGGAGCAAATTTTCAACGCTACATTATCTCGGCGGCAACGCCTTTTACAAAGCAGGACTGTCAAGCACTGGCGATTGACGCAGCTTCCCAGATCAGATTGCGCGCGCCAGATCTTGCCGACGCATTCGAGCAGCGAGGTTGGAGCCTTCCGAACTCCATTGATCGCATATATGATTCCAGCCAGGCTGAACGCGCTCTTGGATGGCAAGCGCGCTTTGGTTTTGGCGAAGTGCTGGCACAAATGGACCGGCGCAGTCTGGAAATCTTGCCTGCGGGCGCTTTGATCAGCAGAAAAGCGGAGTAGACTTTGCAAAGCGTTGCGCTGGAGGATTGATCGCTTAAATCTCGCGACCAATCCCCAGCAGCAATATCTATTACTTCGCTTTCAGCAGGTCGCCGACTTCCAGAATGACGAATTCATTGTCATCCGCCTTGTCGACCGCGCGGCCTGCGGAGAATGGCAGATTATTGTCATTGCCGACGATGATGTGGCTATCGTCTACAATATCGACATTTTCAATGGTGACAAAAGGCATATCGTAGAAGCCTTCGCCGCCGCCTTGACGTTTCTTGTTGTCGGGATCAGCGATTTTTAGCAAATCGATATATCCGATCTTGCGCACCGCCTTATCCACATTCGCGTCGCTCATTTCGATCTTGTAGATGCGCTTGTGCTTGGATGGTTTGTCAAAGCAATCGGGCGTTGGCGCCTTGGGGTCAGCGCAAGCCTTCGCGGCAGTTCCCGCGCCATTGTCACGCTCGATTACCAGCGCCGTTGTCGCATCGATCATGTTGAAATCGCCAATGGCCTCGCCACCTGCAGAAAGGGGATAAAGCCAGCTGCGGCCCGTCCAGTTTTTGGACGAAATATCGAATTCAATTACCCGTAATGCGGGCTGGTCATCAACCTTCTCAACAGCGCCGTCGTCCCCGAAAAGCGGACCTTCAAGCAGTGCATATAATTTGGTGCCGTCTTTTGATTGCGCCAAGCCTTCATAACCGCCGGAGCGTTTCAGATTAAAAGCCGGATTTTTGAGCGTCGGATTGGCTGGTAGCGTGATTGCAGGATTATCCGGCGAGCGAACATCCTTGTCGCCAACCTTGGTCGCGACGACATCCGTAACCTTGCCATCCATTGTTACCTTGATCAAATATGGGCCGAACTCTTCGCCCAGCCAGAAACCATCGGCAACCGGCTGGATGGATTCAATATCGAGATCGCTGCCCGTCAGGTAGCGTGTGTCGCTGGCCTCCATGACAATGGGGAAAGGCACTTTCTTGTCTGGGTCAGTCAGGAAAATCGTCTGCTTGCGCTCGACTGTTCCCTTGTCCCAATCAAACGCCAGATGGTGCAGCATCAACATTGCATCGACCGAATTCAGCTTCGTTCCAAAGCCATTATCCGACAATGACCAATATGTTCCATCGCCAATCGCCTTGATGCCGGAGAAGCCCTGCAAAGGTTGTCCATCAAAGGGTAATGACAAGCCGGTCAGCCTTACCCCATCCTTGCCCGGCACTGTTCCGAGTTCCACAGCGCGCTTGCGATCAGCGGTTGTAAACTTGCCTGCATGAGTCAGATGTTCCGGCGCGTTTTCCGGTGCCTTCACCATTGTGTTGGCAGGAAGGATCGCATGGGAAACGAGTTTGGCGGGAAACTCCTGTTCAGCCGCCAAGGCCGGCAATGCCATCATGGCGGTGGTAAGAAACAGAGCAGCGGAAATTGAGCGCATGGAGCATCACCATCAAGTTTGAAGTAAAAGTGTCCAGCAACGCTTAGGTGCTCTATGTGTCCGTGATTTTATGGTTTCATGACATCCTGATGAAGGAGAGCACGCATCGTGAAGTTTGGAGGAGTAACCCCGATATTGTGATGAAACGGGCAAAAATTCTGATGGAGAACGGATTCAGGAACCGGATCACCGCAAAATTGATGAAACTTGCCGAAGAATCGCCGATTCTTCCCCAAAATTCTCTACTTCGAATTGCAATTTGATTGCGTTAAGTTGCAATCAAGCATTTGGAGTGCCTGGCTTCTCACTTTCAATCACATCGTTCAGCCGAACGAAACGGAAGCCTTTTTGCTTCAGTGCCAATATGCCTTTTACCACCCCGGCCCCTGCCGCCCGACTCGGCTGATTGATATGGGCGATGATGACATCGCCGTCTTTTGCGGCGGAAATCCGCTGCTCCACTTGGCCCGCAAGCAAGGATGCCCCCATGTCGGCATTGAGCGAATATCCTGCAACCCGGTACCCCATTTCATGAATGAGTTTCACTGCATCGTCGCTATAGCGAGCAGTCGCGTCGCGGTACCAGACAGGCTTTCCGGCGGTGGCGATCTGCATCGCATTTACACCACCTTCAATCTCAGATCGTATCGCGGGCAATGATCCGGCGGTCTTCAATCCAAACATCAAAGGCTGGTTATCGATGGCCGGAACATGGTTAAGCCCATGATTTTCCAATTCAAAAAGTTCTGGATGCGCCTTCATGATTGCCACCGAAGCAGCATTGCGCTTCAACCATCGGCCAGTAACGAAAATCGTTGCAGCGATCTTGTTCTCCACCAAAAAGCTGAGAATTCTCTGATCAGTCTGGCCTGAACAGGCGTCAAGAGTGAGCGCGACCTGCGGCGCCGCAGCTCCGCCCTTTGCAATGTAAAGTTGTGGCTCGACAAAATGCGGATGGTTCCCCGCATTGGCAGCAGTTGCTGCGAGCGCGATGGAACATGTGACTAGAACTGTGGTGATAAAACGCATGATATATTGCCGCAAGACGAGAGAACCTGCGGCGAACAGCACTTGGAACTAAGCGGAATTATGGCAATAAGCCTTTATTTTCCTTTGGTTTTTGCTGATGCCTGCGCCGCGGCAAGCCGGGCAATCGGCACCCGGAACGGTGAACAGGAAACATAGTCCAGTCCTACCTGATCGCAAAAATGGATCGATGCCGGATCGCCGCCGTGCTCCCCGCAAATTCCAAGTTTTATGTTTGGCCGGGTTGCCCTGCCTTTTTCCGCGGCCAGCTTCACCAGTTCGCCTACGCCATCCACGTCAATCGACACAAATGGGTCCTGCTCAATGATACCCTTGAGCTGGTAAGTCATCAGGAACGAAGATGCATCATCGCGGGATATTCCGAACGTCGTCTGGGTCAAGTCATTGGTTCCAAACGAGAAAAACTCGGCAGCCTCCGCAATTGAATTGGCACGGATCGCGGCTCGTGGCAGTTCGATCATCGTACCCACAAGGTAACTGATCTTGATTTCAGTCTCCTTCATCACATCCGCCGCAACCGCATCGATCCGCGCTTTCACAAAATCCAATTCAGCTCGAAGACCGACGAGCGGCACCATGATTTCCAGCTCGACCGGTGCGCCAGTCAATTTGGCAGCTTCCACCGCCGCTTCGAATATGGCGCGGGATTGCATCTCGGCAATTTCCGGGTAGGAAATTGCCAAACGGCAACCGCGATGTCCCAGCATGGGATTGAATTCATGTAAGGATTCTGTTCGCTCCCGTAATTTGTCGGAGCTGATCTTCATGGCTGCCGCGACTTCGGCGATTTCCTCGTCTGTCTTCGGCAGGAACTCGTGAAGTGGTGGATCAAGCAGGCGAATCGTTACGGGCAGGCCGTGCATAATTTCAAATAACTCAATGAAATCAGCGCGTTGCATTGGCAGCAGCTTATCCAGAGCAGCGCGTCGGCCCTTCTCGCTTTCTGCCAAAATCATTTCGCGCATGGCAATAATGCGCTCGCCTTCAAAGAACATATGCTCCGTTCGGCATAGGCCGATCCCCTCGGCGCCAAAGGAACGCGCCGTACGGGCATCATTGGGAGTTTCGGCATTGGCGCGCACTTTCATGCGGCGAGCACCATCTGCCCATTCCATGATCTTGCCAAAATCGCCCGACAATTCAGGTTGAAGCATTGGCACAGCGCCCTTCAAAACCTGACCGATTCCCCCGTCAATCGTAATGATATCGCCCTTTTTGAGGGTAACGCCCATAGCGAGCAGTGTCTCGTTTCGATAGTCAACACGAAGCGCCCCAGCGCCTGAAACGCAGGGTTTCCCCATGCCGCGCGCCACCACGGCAGCATGACTTGTCATGCCGCCGCGTGTGGTCAGAATTGCTTCTGCAGCATGCATGCCGTGAATGTCTTCAGGGCTGGTTTCAATACGGACCAAAATGGCCTTGCGGCCCTCTGACTTCAATTGTTCCGCATCTTCCGACGAGAAGACAATCTCACCAGTAGCCGCGCCAGGCGATGCGGGAAGACCCGTTCCGATAACTTCGCGCTTAGCCTTCGGGTCGATTGTCGGGTGCAGCAATTGATCCAAAGATGCAGGCTCAATGCGCAAAACAGCCTCATCGCGGGATATCAAACCCTCATCCGCCATCTCAACTGCAATCTTCAGCGCAGCCTTGGCGGTGCGCTTGCCGGATCGCGTCTGCAACATCCACAATTTACCATTTTCAATAGTAAATTCAAGGTCTTGCATGTCCGTGTAGTGTTTCTCAAGCTTGTCCGAAACAGCGCAGAATTCGGCAAATGCTGCCGGCATGATCTTTTCCAGAGAAGGTTTGTCAGAACCCGCAGCGATGCGTGCTTCCTCGGTAATATTTTGCGGGGTGCGGATACCTGCCACGACATCTTCGCCCTGTGCATTAACCAGGAATTCGCCGTAGAGCTTCTTTTCGCCCGTAGACGGATTGCGCGTGAAGGCTACGCCAGTAGCGGATTTATCGCCCATATTGCCAAATACCATGGCTTGGACGCTGACAGCCGTACCCCAGCTTTCAGGTATGTTATGCAAACGCCGGTAGGTGACGGCCCGCGCATTCATCCAGCTTGAAAAGACCGCGCCAATAGCGCCCCAAAGCTGCTGTTCAGGGTCTTGAGGAAAAGGCTCTTCCAGCTCTTCCTCGATCTTGGCCTTGTACTGCGCAACGACATTTTTCCAATCGTCGGCAGTCAGCGCAGTGTCGACATCGTGGCCCAAATTGGCCTTGGCATCCTCGAGTATCTCTTCAAAAACTGAATGATCCAGCCCCATGACAACATCAGAATACATCTGAATAAAGCGGCGATAGCTGTCATAGGCAAACCTTGGGTCGCCTGTTTCCTGGGCAATTGCTTCCACGGTTTCGTCATTGAGCCCGAGATTAAGGACCGTATCCATCATTCCAGGCATGGAGGCGCGTGAGCCGGAACGCACTGAAACCAGAAGCGGCTTCTTGCTGTCCCCAATGGTACGACCGGTTACACTGGCAATATGCTCCAGCGCCTGTCCGACTTCCTTGGCAAGCGTGTCCGGATAGCTGCGCTCATGCTCATAGAACCAGCTGCAAACTTCCGAAGTGATTGTAAATCCGGGGGGAACCGGCAAGCCCAGCGAACACATTTCGGCAAGATTTGCGCCTTTTCCTCCGAGAAGATTGCGATCTCCCGCCGAACCTTCTGCCTTGCCATCCCCAAAAGTATAAACCCATTTTACCATTGCAGCCTCCCATGCCGCTAACGCTTCATTGAGGTCTACGCGATGAATGCGGAAATCGCCAGCGCCAAATGCTGCATTGCAGCATTCAAATCGATTAGCAGGGTAAATCCGCGTTAAGTCTTGAAATGTTTAGTCATTTACGCAGCTTAGCTTGCTTCCCGCAACTGCTCTGCAGTCTGAAGATCGACTGAAACCAGTTGGCTAACGCCTTGCTCTGCCATCGTCACCCCGAACAACCGGTTCATGCGGGCCATGGTGATCGGATTGTGGGTGATGACCACAAAACGAGTATCGGTCGACGCCGCCATTTCATCCATCAGATTACAGAAACGCTCGACATTATGGTCGTCGAGCGGTGCATCAACCTCATCCAGCACACAGATTGGAGCTGGGTTCGTCAAAAATACCGCGAAGATCAAGGCCATGGCTGTCAGCGCCTGTTCGCCACCAGATAGAAGCGTCATCGTTTGCGGCTTCTTTCCTGGGGGCCGAGCAAGAATTTCGAGCCCAGCTTCCAGCGGATCATCAGACTCGATGAGTTGCAATTCCGCTGTTCCACCACCGAAAAGATGGGTGAAAAGCCGCTTGAACTGCACATTGACCACTTCAAATGCTGCCAAAAGACGCTCCCGTCCTTCGCGATTTAGGCTCTGGATGGCCTGGCGCAGCTTCTTTACGGCCTCGATAATATCTTCGCGCTCATTGATGATTGCTTCAAGCCGAACAGACAGTTCTTCCTGTTCTTCTTCGGCTCGCAAGTTCACGGCGCCCAATCGTTCGCGTTCGATTTTCAACCGCTCAAGATTGCGTTCGGTCACGTCGACGTCGGGCAGCGGGTCGTCTGGACCAAGCCCAGTCAATTTCATCGCCTCGTGCGGTGCGCAATTGAGCGCTTCGAAAATGCGCGCTTCCGTGTCCTTACGGCGCTCCTGTGCCGCTGACAGACGTTCTTCAGCCCGCGCCCTGCCTTCCCGAGCAGTGGCCAGCGACTGGATGGCTTCTGTTGCGGCCCGGTCAAGTTCCTGCTGTCTGGCCTCCGCTACAGCCAGTTTATCGCCCGCGCTTTTACGCAGCTCTTCGGCTTCGGAGAGTTGCGAAAGCAGAGCGCGGTTACGCTCGGCGATTTCTTCGGGGGCATCGGCGAGATTCGCGGCTTCCCGCTCCGCTTCCAGACGCCGTTCCCCAAGCGACTTTATCTGACGATCCGCATTCTCCGCGCGGGTAATCCAGCTTTTACGCTCAAGCCCGATCGACTCGAGACGGCGTATCCGGGCTTCCGCTTCACGTCTTAGCCCATCATAAATGGCGCGGGTTTCCGCAAGAGTTGCACGGTCCAGCGTAACCTCGGCGGTTAACGCAGCAAGACGGCGATTCAACTCTTCGACATCAGCGGCATTCTCAAGACGCATCTGCGTTTCGACCAACTGTTCCTGTGTCTCTTCAAGCGTTTCGCTCAGGCGGGACTTTCCTTCATCAAGTGCGGCACGCCGGCTGAACAGCTGGCCCGAAGCTCGCTCCGCCGCCGCCAAGGCCTCACGCGCATCATTCAAAGACCGTTGCGTGGAACGCCAGTGGTCGCGGGTAGTGCGTTCATTCTCAACGGCATCACGGACAGCTTTTTCCGCTTCGGCGATAGCCGATTCAGCAACGCGCAACTGCTTTGTCGCTTCAACAACCTCAAGATCAAGCTCTGCCAGCCGATTTTTCTGCGCCAGTCGTTGAGCTGCCGGTGTAGGAGCGTCGGCGCTTGCCGTATATCCGTCCCAGCGCCATAGATCGCCGGAAGGGCTTACAAGCCGCTGTCCCGGTTTTAATTGCGCCTGCAGCCGCCCCCCGCCTGTTTCATCGACAAGCCCGATCTGGGCAAGTCTACGGGCCAATTGCCTTGGTGCACGAACAACTTCAGCCAACGACCTGACCCCTGCCGGTAGCGCTGGATCGTCTATTGTTGTTGCAATTTCGCCCCAGAAAACAGGTGCGGAAATATCAATCGGGGCGTCCAGATCTTCACCAAGCGCTGCCCCAAGTGCTGTTTCGTAGCCCTTTTCGACTTTGATGGCCTCCACAATCGCTGGAAACAGGTCGGAAGCCGCTGCATTGATCATCTTGGCCAAAGTATTGGCTTCAGTTTCGGCGCGTCCTAGATTGCTGCGTGCTTCTTGCAAAGGTTGCCGCAACGTCGCTTCCTTTTGGCGCGCTGTCTCTACCGCTGCTTCTGAAGCAAATGTCGCCTCCTCAGCCTGAGCAAAAATCGCTTCCGCTTCTTCGACAAGTCTTTGTTTTTCAACCGGGTCAGCCAAGGTTGAAATTTGCGTCGCAACAGAATTTAGCTCCTGCTCGACATCACCTATTTGCCGCAAAAGACGATCACGGCGCTCGGTTATTTCGCGCAGGTTGCGTTCAATCTGCGCCCTCTCCGCTGCAGCCTCAGCGCGCTCGGCAGTAATTTTTGCGAGCGCTGCTTCACTTTCCTTAAGCTTTGCTTCGGCACGTTCAAAATCGGCCCGCGTTTGCAGTTCACGTGTTCCAGCATTGGCATTTTCGTCGGTGAGCGACTGCTCTTCCGTGATGAGGCGCTCCAGCACGTCATCATTGTCGCTTATCATCTGCTCTTCACGAGCAATGTCAGCAGTGAATTGCTGTAGTCGCTTCTCAATTTCTGTCTGGCGGGCACGAATGCGCTCACCTTCCTCTTGCAATTGTGATCTGGCGATTGTCAGGCGCTGCAGTATAGCGGCCGCCTTTGCCTCTGCCTCACGCAGATCAGGTAGATGATGAGCGCCGATAGCCTGCTCTTTGGCAGCATTCATCTGGCGCTGCGCCTGTTCACCAACGCCGGATGTTGCGACAGCCAAAGCTGATTGCGCTTCGCCTTCCTGAGTTTTAGCGACAGACCATTTCAGGTGCAGCAAAATTGCTTCAGAACGTCTTATATCGGCTGAAAGGCTCTTGAAGCGGTTTGCTTGGCGCGATTGCCGCCTCAAGCTTTCAATCTGCGTCTCAAGCTCGCCAACGACATCTTCCAGACGCTCAAGGTTCTGCTCCGCAGCCCGCAAGCGCAATTCTGCTTCGTGACGACGCGTATGCAAGCCGGAAATGCCTGCGGCTTCTTCCAATAGCGCGCGCCGCGCCTGAGGCTTGGCTTGGATCAGTTCACCAATACGACCCTGCCCCACCATGGAGGGCGAACGCGCACCAGTCGACTGATCTGCGAAGAGCAGTTGCACATCCTTGGCACGGGCATCCTTGCCGTTAATGCGATAGACAGATCCGGCCTCGCGCTCGATACGGCGTGAAACCTGTAGTTCATCTGCATTATTGAAAGCCGAGGGTGCAGTACGGTCTTGATTATCGAGGAAAAGCGTTACTTCAGCTGTATTGCGCGAAGGCCTCGTCCCCGATCCCGAAAAAATGACATCATCCATGCCGGAGGCGCGCATATTCTTATATGAGCTTTCGCCCATAACCCAGCGCAGCGCCTCGACGAGATTGGATTTGCCGCAGCCATTGGGGCCGACAACACCGGTCAGCCCGCTTTCAATGACGAATTCGGCAGGCTCAACGAAAGACTTGAAACCCAGGAGGCGGAGTTTGGTAAAGCGCATCAGAGGCCCTTTCCAAAAACAATGCCCAGAATCGAAACGGCGGACGCAATTTCGCGCCCGCCGGAAATTTGATCGCGGGTATTAGAGCAGGCCGTCAATGATCGCTGACATTTCGTCAACCGATAGGGCTCCCGAATACTTGGCACCATTGATAAAAAAGGTTGGAGTTGAATCCACACCGAATTCTTTGGCACCGCGCTCACGCACAGCATTCACATCATCCAGAAGCTTTTGGTTCGTCAAGCAAGCTTTGAATGACTCCTGTGTAAAACCGGCCAATTTGGAGATTTGAAGCAGTGGTTCCTCGGCATTTGCTGCCGCAGCCCACTGTTCCTGCTGTTTGAACAACACTTCTACCATTGGATAGTAGCGATCTTCCGGTGCGCAACGTGCCAGCATAAAGGCTGCAGCAGCGCGCGGATCAAACGGAAATTCGCGCAGGATCAACTTGGCCTTGCCGGTATCAATGTACTTTTCCTTGATAGTCGGCAGAGTGGTGGTGGAGAAATGCGCGCAATGCGGGCAAGTCATCGAAGCATATTCGATGATTGTTACGGGCGCATCGGCCTTGCCGAGAACCATGTCCTTCAAACCGCTTGCTGCAACAAGCTTGGCCTCGTCTACCTTACCCGTCGAGGCTGGTACTTTTACGTCCTTGGGTGCCGCAGCTTCCTGCGCCCATGCGCCCGTACCCGCCGTTAAAGCAATGGCTGCTGTAGAAATAGCCGCAAGGCCCAGGATTTTTCTGCGATTCAACAATTCAGTCATCAGGGTCACCAGTCTCCGGCGTTGATCATGCATTACAAAGTATTGCAGCGTTAAAGCTCGATGGCAGTCTCTTTAAGGCAGCTTTACCATTCTGTCTTTGAATTTTTCGTGATGAGAATGCAATCCCGTCTCAACGTCTGTTCTTTTCAGCATGAATGCTTTGACCAAGTTTTTGCAGCGCTTCGCGGAGATTTTCATCCTCAATATTCTCCACCGAATGACTGATCTTGGCGCGCGTAGTAGCATCAACAGGAGGAAGCTCACGGCGCTTTACAATAGGCAGTGCCACAGGCTTTTGCTCAATTTTGATACGTCCGACTGCTGCAAAGCCGAGAAAGGCGTTGACGCGGCTGATAATCTCACCGGTTTCATGGCTCATCCGCATCGCAGTAAAACCCTGGCAAGCAATAATCAACGTTGCAGGCTGGAACGGATCATCCTCATGCGCCCTACGGGGCCAGAGCAGCTTTAGCGGGCGTGATTGTTGGCCGAGATCTGGTCCAACGACTTCTTCCCATGACTGCACGAGTTCTATGGTGATCCCGGCGCGCTTGCGAAGGACAGGATCAAGAATGCCTGCTGCAGGATCGGCAAGGGGCCAAAAACCCTTTTTGCTGCGATCATTAGTCATGAAAACAAGTCATATACGAATAATTCATCGGCCATTATAGCCGCGAAACCACTCAACGAACAATGGAAGGCCATCCTCAAGCGCCATGGTGGGCGCAAATCCAAGATCACGCGAGGCCAATTCAATGTCGGCATAGGTGCGGACCACGTCGGCAGCCGGCATTGATTCGAATTTCTTGATAGCTTCCCGGCCACAAGCCTGCTCGATGATTTCTATGAAGCGCATAAGCGCAACAGGCTTGTTATTACCCAAATTATAGATGGGCGCGGTTTCATTCGGATGAGATAATATCCGGCGGACAGCGCCATATACACCATTGACGATATCATCAATGAACGTGAAGTCGCGCTCCATATTGCCGTGATTATAAACTTTGATCGGCTCTCCCCGCAAAATTGCATCGGTAAAGAGCCATGGAGCCATGTCAGGCCGGCCATAGGGCCCATAGACCGTAAAGAAGCGCAGTCCGGTCGAATTTACATTGTGGACACGTTTGTAGGAGTGAGCGAGTAGTTCCGCCGAGCGCTTGGTGGCCGCGTAGACAGAAACCGGTTGGTCAACGGGATCATTTTCAGCAAACGGTACCTTTTTGTTCGCGCCGTACACCGACGACGAACTGGCATAGACAATGGGCGGGCATTTGGTCATTTTGCGGGCTTGTTCAAAGATAGTCACCTGGCCCTGAACATTCGCATCGACGTAAACTGCCGGATTTTCAACCGAATAGCGCACCCCGGCCTGCGCTGCCAGATGTACTATGATATCCGCGTCAAGATCATGGGCTATCGCTGAAGCCAGCTCTTGCGGGTCGGCAATATTAGCCTGTACAAACCGATTACCCCGCCTGCCCTGTAGAACAGAAAGACGGGTCTCTTTGAGCGCAACAGGGTAATAATCATTGAGATTGTCGATCGCGAGAACGTCAAATCCCTCACTTACGAGACGGCTCGCCACGTGAAATCCGATAAACCCCGCCGCACCCGTTACAATTGCCTTCATTTAATAGATTTTCTCACTCAACTTGTTCGTTCGCCCAGGGCAATTTTATCGGTTTCCGCCAGTTCAGCTGTTTGCGAAACCGAGAGATAGACCGCTTCTCCCGCGATCCAGCAAAGCACTATCGTGAGATAAACGAACACCGCATCAGTTGCATCATGACCAAACATGATCCCGAATGTACCGGTAACCACATAACTGGTTACAAGCAGAAGTGAAATGGCAATTGCAATGTCACGACCAGGTCCACGTTTTTTTCGAAAAGCGGCGATAAGTGGCGCAGCTAACAGCGCCAATACCCCTAACAGGCCGACAATTCCTCCATCAACAGCAGCGTTTAAAAAGCCATTGTGAACATGCGTAAACAACAGTTTTTTCCCTCCGGGCACATCCAGAGCGCTATTCACCTTCTCCATGCGATTTTGGGGGCCATAACCCATCAAGGGCGCTTGGAGAAAGGCTTTCATTCCCCCTTCCCATAAAAGCATACGGGCCTTTAAAGAGCTTATCTCGTTTGGCTTTTCATCGAGCAAGGAAATATCCGATTCCAGCGCGTGATAACGCTCTTTTACCTTCAGTCCGGCAATGGCAAGCACAGCGACAATAAGAATGGCCAAGACCACCTTGATCGATCTACTGACTACTGGGAGTTCCTGACCACGCAAATACCAGAACAGGATCACAAAATTGAACGGCATGACGAGCCACGCGGATCGGGTACCCGAAAGGAATGCGCACAGAAGTCCACATGCAAACCCCGCAACCGCTATTATACGCTCCGTTTTGCTCTCTGAATGCGCGTTTAAAAGCGAAATACTGCCAAACAATACGGTAAACAGTCCGAAGACAGCGGCATTACCTGCACCACCTTCCGCTCGAATGTCGAGAAAAACGGCCTGTATGATGCTGAAAACCAAAGACCCGATCATTCCAAGCCCGGCACCGGTGATCAAAAACGGGATCAAGCGCCCCGAGATGCTAACGCGAAGCCTCGGAATGACGAACCAGATTGCCAGGAAAGGTATCATCTTCAACAGGAACGTCTTGTCATCTGATGCATTGGGGTGCATGACGACTGACAATACGGTCGTCAAAACAAACAATGTCACGCATGACGCGACTATTTTGTCGGTGCGTGTGAGTTCAAATGGAAAGCGCTTCACGGCAAGTGAGATTAATGCCCAAGCGAACGCGCAAACCAATATTACTGAAGTTCCACTTGCGAGAAGTCCTGGAAAAAGCGCAAAAATAAAAGTGAAAATACGATTGTTGCGATCAATCCCCACATAATGCCCCTTTGAAGGGATCAGTAGCGCCTTGGTCAACTGCTCTGGAAACATGACGGTTCCGAATATGACTGAAACTGGCACAATCAGCCAATTTATGAATAACGTATTTCTACCCTGTAACGCAGTTTGTGATTGATGCAACCCATAACGACAAAACTGGTAAAATGGTATGATGCCCACCACAGGATTTTGCCGTGGCGGATTTCCCCAAGTGAACGATCACAAGGGAAAATAGCAGATCCTTATCGCATCTGGCTGTCAGAAATCATGCTGCAACAGACAACTGTTGAAGCGGTAAAGCCATATTTCAACGCCTTTACAAAAAAATGGCCGACGGTTGCCCGTCTCGCCGCCGCCAGTCAGGACGATGTGCTAAGGGCTTGGGCTGGCCTCGGCTATTATTCCAGAGCACGCAATCTGAAAAAATGTGCCGACATCGTTTCCAATCTTTATGATGGCCGATTTCCAAGTGAAACTCCCGATCTGAAAGCTCTGCCGGGAATAGGTGATTATACTGCTGCGGCTATCGCATCCATTGCATTCGATAGGCCTGTGGCCGTTGTCGACGGAAACGTGGAACGTGTCATCACACGGCTTTACGCCATAACCACCCCTCTCCCTTCGGCCAAACCAGCAATACGAGCAAAGATGCAGGCGCTTACCCCGAGCGAACGACCGGGCGATTTTGCGCAAGCCATGATGGATCTCGGAGCAGGCATATGCACCCCAAAACGACCGGCATGCATTATTTGTCCTGTCAATGATAATTGCCAGGCACTGAAAACAGGAGAGCCGGAGCTCTTTCCGGTGAAAGCTCCTAAGAAGGATAAGCCTGTTCGCCTTGGAGCCGCGTTCGTCGCCATTTCTTCCGACAATGAAATCTATCTTCAAAGCCGAGCGGAAACAGGACTGCTGGGTGGCATGGCCCAAGTGCCAACAACGGCGTGGACGGCACGGATTGATGGAGATACCCGAATCGACGCAGCGCCTTTTCCCGCGGATTGGACACCAACAGGTAAAATTACGCATGTTTTCACGCATTTCGAACTGCGTTTAAGCATCTACAAGGCTGATGGTATCGCGGCCCGTCCAGGTGTTGGCGGCTGGTGGGTGAAAGTCGAAAATCTTCATCAAGAGGCGTTGCCGACGGTCATGAAAAAGGCCATTGCTGCTGCCATCCCAGACGCTTTTACGAAAAGAAGGAAACCGGAATGACGCCCGTCAAGCATATCGTATTCGACATTGGTATGGTTCTCATCGGCTACGAGCCGGATGTCGCATTTCGCGAGCTAATTCCGGATGCAGCTGAGCGGAAATGGTTTCTCGAAAACGTCTGTACAAGTGCGTGGAATATTGAACAAGACCGCGGCAGAAAATGGCCCGAAGCCGAGGCCCTGTTGATCGCAGAATATCCTGACCATGAACATAATATTCGAGCGTTCAGGCAAAACTGGCACATGATGATCACTCATTCCATTGATGGCAGCGTTGAAATAATGCGCAAACTTATTGCCGATGGCCATGACGTTACAATGCTTACGAATTTTGCTTCGGACACATTGCGTGAGGCGTGGGAACGCTTTCCGTTTCTCACCGAAAGCCGCGGCGTTACGATTTCAGGTGATATTGGCCTCATCAAGCCTGATAGGGCCATTTACGATCACCACGTCAAAACATTTGGTGTCGATCCAGCTGCAACATTATTCATTGACGATAGCCCGAAGAACGTTGTTGGCGCGCAAGCGGCGGGCTGGCAGTCGATACAGTTTATCGACCCTGATACGTTGAGAACTGATCTTAACAAACTCGGCATTCAGGTCTGATTTTATCTCACCTTGGAACAAAACAAAACGCCCGAGGCCAAGCCTCGGGCGTTGGTGTATCGGAACGGCGCTGGAGATCACCGCCGATCAGATTCCTCAAGCTCCGGCGGAAAGCATCCCGCTACGAACCTGCTTGCGCAGTTCATCGATAGGCTTCAGCGAGCCTTCATCCTCGTAGTGCCAGAAAGTCCAACCATTGCAGGCGTCGAATCCCTGCACTTTCGCACCCATGCGGTGGATAGACCCTGCATCGCCGCCTGTTGTGATAGTGCCGTCAGCCCGAACAATGGCAGCATGACGTCCGCGTGCATCGCTCAAGATCGCGCCAGGCCTTAACATGCCGGACTCGACAATGCTCCCGAACGCGACCCGGGGCTCGGCACGCTTGCTTGTCATCACTGTCAGTTCAGCGCCTGCCAGCGGCTCCACAGAATCGATCCGAGCTGTCGCAGCGTCGATATACTTTTGCTCACGCTCGATCCCGACGAAGTGCCGTCCGAGACGTTTTGCAACCGCGCCGGTTGTTCCAGAACCGAAGAACGGATCGAGAATGATATCACCGGGCTTCGATGACGCCATAAGTATCCTAGCAAGGAGGGCTTCAGGTTTCTGCGTCGGGTGAATTTTGTCGCCATTCTCATCTTTAAGACGCTCTCCCCCTGTGCAAATCGGGAAAAGCCAGTCCGATCGCATTTGCAGATCGTCATTGGCTGCCTTCATGGCCTCATAATTGAATGTGTAGCCTTTCGCCTTCTGATCACGCGATGCCCAAATCATGGTTTCATGGGCGTTCTGGAATCGGCGTCCACGAAAATTGGGCATCGGGTTGTTCTTGCGCCAGACTATATCGTTGAGCATCCAGAATCCGAGATCCTGCATGCTTGCGCCAACGCGGAAAATATTGTGGTAAGAGCCGATCACCCAAATCGTGCCATTAGGCTTCAAGACGCGGCGGCAGGCCAGTAACCAGGCTCTGGTGAACGCATCATAGGCCTGAAAACTCTCAAATTGATCCCAATGATCGTTGACAGCATCCACTTTGGATTGATCCGGTCGATGGAGATCACCTTCAAGCTGCAGATTGTAAGGCGGATCGGCGAAGATCACATCAATCGAATGATCGGGCAACCGGTTGAGGGCTGCAACGCAATCCCCCTTGAGAATCGTATCAAGCCAGGACGCTTGCGGTGCGGACTGGGGAAGTTCATTCACGCGACGGACAACAGACATGGGATACTCGATTACTGGAGACGCTTTACTGATCCTTATGGTTACCGCGTAGGGTAAATATCGCGTTAAGAGCAGGTAGATCATGAGTTGACCGAAGAGCTTTTCTTTGACGCATGGCCGATAAGGGTGTAGTCGATGCCCGTAATCCCCCCAATTGACCCGAGGCGTGCATTATTTGCCGCACACTATTCCGGACAGGTATTATTCAATGGAACCCCAACTCATAATCTTCGACTGCGATGGCGTGCTCGTTGATTCAGAATTCCTCGCTGCCGAAGTTGAATCTCAATTACTGACGCAATCGGGTTATCCGATTGACCCAGAGACAATCGCTGAACGTTTTGCGGGTCTGACATGGACCGATATACTGCTACAGGTCGAGAAAGAATCCGGCATTCCGATTTCAGCATCACTGATCGAAGAATCGGCCCGCCAGATGGACCATAAATTGCGCAATGAGTTGAACGTCATTGAGGGCGCAGAACAGATTATAGCCTCGCTGAAATACCCAAAGTGCATTGCTTCCAACTCGATCAGTTCTTCACTGAAAATGATGCTTGAGCAAAGTACGCTTTACGAGTTGTTTTCCCCTCACATTTTTTCCGCACGCGAAGTGGGGACACAAAAGCCAAAGCCAGCGCCGGATGTCTATCTGTTTGCCGCCAAGCAATTCAATGTGAATCCGGCAAATGCCATCGTGATAGAAGATTCCACGCATGGCGTGCACGCTGCACATACGGCTGGCATGCGCGTTATTGGCTTTACCGGTGGCTCGCACACCTATCCCGGCCACGCCGACAAGCTTACTGACGCCGGTGCCGAAACGGTTATCAGCCGTCACAGGGATTTGCCGGCCACCATCGAGGCCATGTCAATCTGGTCAGAAACTGTTTAAATGAAGAAAAAGCCGGCTACTGCCGGCTTTTTCTTACTTTTTTCTCGATTTTTTGGGCGCATCGCCTGATTCATCAAAACCGATAAAGACTTGAATATTTTGAGCCGAAGGTTTTGGGAAAGAAACGTTCGCATCGTTGAAAACAAATTGTGTTGCGGCACTACCGTCATTCGCTGGAACTGCCTGATGGTGCAGTTTCGAATAGAGAACTTCAGTACCCTGCACGACGGCGACACGGATCGGCACGTTCACAGTATTGGGCGAAAATTTCGGCCCGGGCACGATTTTACCAGCAATGGCAACATTCATCGTCATATTGCCTTCAACGGTGCTGCAGGATCGTGTCTCATTGGAGATTGAAGCTTGGTAAATCAGATTATCTGGAGTTTTTTCGGCTTTTCCGTAGTTCGTCAAAACGGATGTGCCCTCACGAATAGTAACTTGCGGGCAGAAAGCCAATAGTTCTGAAGCTTTGATACGCTCCTGGGCCTGGCCCAATGCCTGGGCTTTCGGACTATTGGGATCTTCCGTTTTTGAGCCACTCGTAGAACAGGCGCTCAGTCCCACAGCAAAGACCAAAGCACAAACTGGGGCGTAAAGTTGATAGAAAGGCTTGGAATTATGTGTTTTTGACTTCATGAACAGAACTTTCCCCAAAGAACGAAGCTTGACGAACCGACATGTTCTATACCAACGGTAAGCAAATAATGCGACGGGCTTCATCAGCTTTTTTACCAGCACGATATCGGCACTCTTAGACAAGGTACACAAGGCGAAAATATGAAATACATCAGTACCCGCGGCGAAGCCCCTAAACTTGCCTTTTCCGACGCGCTTCTGGCGGGTCTGGCACGCGATGGCGGTCTCTATCTTCCGGAGCATTTTCCACAGTTTTCCGCTGCAGAGCTTCGTTCGCTTCGTGGGAAAACCTATGCTGAGATCGCGATTCATGTCCTGACGCCCTTTATCGACGGCGATATTGATCAGTCTGATTTCGAGCGTATGGTACACGAAGCCTATGAAACATTTCGTCATGATGCGGTTTGTCCCATCGTTCAAACCGCGCATAATGAATTTGTTCTAGAGCTCTTTCACGGGCCCACCCTCGCCTTCAAAGACGTGGCGATGCAGTTGCTGGCCCGTCTGATGGATTACATACTGACACAGCGCAATGAGCGGGCCACCATAGTAGGAGCAACGTCCGGAGATACAGGCGGCGCAGCCATTGAGGCTTTTGCCAATCGCGACAGGACAGATATTTTCATCATGTTTCCGCACAACCGGGTTTCCCAGGTGCAGCAGCGACAGATGACGACATCCGGCGCCCCCAACGTGCATGCATTGGCAATCGAAGGAAATTTCGATGATTGTCAGTCGCTCGTCAAAGGCATGTTCAATGATTTGAACTTTCGCGACACCCTGTCATTATCAGGGGTCAATTCGATCAACTGGGCACGTATTATGCCCCAGATCGTCTATTATTTTACCTCGGCACTTTCCCTCGGCAGTCCTGATCGCAAAATATCCTTTACTGTCCCCACCGGGAATTTTGGTGATATTTTCGCTGGTTATGTGGCAAAACGCATGGGCCTGCCAATCGATCAGCTGGTCATCGCAACGAATGACAATGACATTCTGACCCGCACGATCGAAACAGGGAATTATGAAACGCGCGGCGTTCTTCATACGACATCGCCGTCCATGGACATTCAAGTGTCATCGAATTTCGAACGGCTGCTATTTGAAGCACACGGTCGGGACGCCGAGGCTGTCCTGCGCCTGATGAATAATCTGAAACAATCCGGCAGCTTCGTGATTGGGGAGCCCGCGCTGAGCAAGATACGCGAAGAATTTGGCGCTGGCCGGTCAACGGCAGCAGAAACAGCCGAAACAATCGGTCAAATGCTTAGGTCCACCGGTTATCTCATGGATCCGCATTCTGCCATCGGATTGAAGGTTTCCCGTGAGAAAATTCCAGCAGATCAGCAGAGCGTCGTTCTTGCGACAGCCCATCCCGCAAAATTTCCAGATGCTGTAAAAGATGCCAGCGGAGTAAATGCCGATCTTCCGGCGTGGCTCGGCGATCTGATGGGACGAAAAGAACAATATACGGTACTTCCCAACGACCTGAAAAATGTGAAAGAGTATATTAGCCAACATTCGCGTGCGTCACCTCATAAGCTTTAAACGGATTGAGCGGTGATGAACAAATACAAGGTGCTGCTGCGTATAGTGTGCTTCCAGTCCGGATGTACGGCGCAGCAGGGCGGCAAGTGAGGAGCATTGCATGGGCGTTGAAATCAGTCGCCTCTCCAACGGTTTGACGATTGCGACAGAGACAATGCCGCATGTGGAGAGTGTAGCACTTGGCATCTGGGTAAAAGCAGGGTCGAGAAGTGAGGCGAAGAACCAGCATGGCATGGCTCACCTCCTCGAACACATGGCATTTAAAGGGACCGAAAATCGCTCCGCGTGGAAAATTGCGGCCGATATTGAAGATGTTGGCGGCGAGATCAACGCAGCAACCAGTGTCGAGACGACATCATATTATGCTCGCGTTCTGCGCGATGACATGCCGCTGGCTATCGATATCCTCACCGACATCATGACAAGTTCCAAGTTTGATGCAGACGAACTTGAACGTGAAAAGAACGTCATTATGCAGGAAATCGGCGCTGCACATGACACGCCCGATGACGTTGTTTTTGACCGTTTTACCGAGGCATCCTTCAAAAATCAGACTATAGGCAGGACCATTCTCGGGACACCTGAGACCGTTCAATCTTTTTCCTCAGCCGATCTGCGCCAGTATATGGATGAGCAATACAGCGCCGAACGCATGGTCGTCGTTGCCGCAGGCGGCGTAAAGCACGACGAATTTGTGCGCGAAGTTGAAAAACGTCTCGGCTCATTCCGGGCAAAATCCACTGCGCCTGAGGCTGATCCAGCACATTATGTCGGCGGTGATTTCCGGGAAGAGCGGGAATTAATGGATGCTCAATTGGTCATTGGCTTTGAAGGTCGCGCTTATCACGTGCGTGACTTCTACGCTTCGCAATTGCTCTCCATGGTGCTTGGCGGGGGAATGTCTTCGCGGCTTTTCCAGGAGGTGCGGGAAAAACGCGGATTATGTTATTCCGTTTATGCTTTTCACTGGGGCTTTTCCGATACCGGCATTTTTGGCATTCATGCCGCAACTGGCCGAAGCAATCTTAAAAAGCTTGTTCCCGTCATTATCAACGAGCTACACGAAGCTGCACGCAATATCTCCCAGGAGGAATTGAATCGCGCCCGCGCACAGTATCGTGCGAGCCTGCTGATGTCGCATGAAAGTGCTGCCAGCAGGGCAGGACAAATCGCAAGGCAGATCATGCTTTACGGTGAACCTGTATCAACGGAAGCGCTGGTCGACCGGCTGTCCAAGATTACGGTCGAGCGGCTGACAGATCTTGCAGGCCGATTGTTTCTGGATACGACACCAACGATTGCCGCTGTTGGTCCAATTGGTTCATTAATGAAATTTGATGACGTTCGCAACGGTTTGACGTCAATATCGGCAAGCCCGCGAAAAATCGCTGTCTAAAGTGCGATGATCGCGCTGCCGTTCCTGAAAAGTGCACCCCCGCCCCTTCAGGGCGAGCGGCTGTATTTACGTCCACCTCAACTTTCGGACTATAAGGCCTGGGCAACGCTCCGCGCGCAAAGCCGTGATTTTCTGGTGCCTTGGGAGCCGCTCTGGGCTGTAGACGATTTGGAGCGAAGTGCATTTCGCCACAGGATCAGGCATTATGACGAGGAAGCGGCTGCCGGAACGGCCTATCCCTTTTTCCTGTTTCGCAACACCGACTCGCGCCTTATTGGTGGCATTACCCTTGGCAATATTCGCCGCGGTGTGGGGCAGAATGGCATGATTGGCTATTGGGTTGGCGAGCCGTTTGCCGGTCAAGGCTATATGTATGAAGCTCTTCGGCTAATTATACCCTATGCTTTTACCAAGCTAAGGTTGCACCGGCTGGAAGCGGCCTGTATTCCAAGCAATGAAAGATCTATCCGGCTTCTCGAAAAAGCCGGATTTCAGAAGGAAGGACTGTTACGCTCCTACCTCAAAATCAATGGTATGTGGCAAAACCACCTGCTCTTCTCGCTTATTGAAGACGATCGGTGGCGGTAACCAAGCAAAGGTATTATCGGTGGCTTTATTGACTGGACATATGCTGAGAAGCTTGTTGCGCATGTGTGTCCTTATCGTTTCGTTGTTGGCTCTTCATGCGACCGCTCAAGCATTTGAAACCATCAAGATCACCAAGGAAAGCACTGCGCTTGACCTGTCAAAGGCGGTTGAAGTTTACAGAAATCAGGGCGAGACCTTTCAGGTTTCCACCGCGCCCGGCACCGATGGTATTGTTCGCCGCATCGAAGTGCCTGCAAATGACAAACGAGCGACCGGTGACTGGGCTGCATTCGCCCTGGCAAATCCGACCGACGAACAGATCGATCGCCTGATCGTTGTACCGCATTTCCGGCTTGTCGGCTCTGGTTTTATCTGGCCAGATTTAGGCTCCACCCGCATTACTTCCATCACGCCCAGCGAAGGTTTTGCGCTCGACCGGCAGGCAAGTGAAGACGCCGATATCTTTCTGATTACGCTTAACCCGGGCTCTGTCATCACCTTGGTTGCCGAATTGGCGTCTCCCAATCTGCCGCAGGTTTATGTGTGGGAGCCCAACGCTTACAAGGATACGGTCAATTCTTATACGTTGTATCGCGGGATCCTGTTGGGTATTGCTGGGCTACTTGCCCTGTTTCTCACCATTCTGTTTGTGGTGAAGGGAACTTCTCTTTTTCCTGCAACGGCTGCTTTGGCATGGGCCGTGCTGGCCTATATCTGCGTCGATTTTGGTTTCTGGAACAAGCTGATCGAGATAACTCCTGGCAACGAACAAGTCTGGCGCGCTGGAACGGAAGTTGCGCTTGCTGCAACATTGGTGATTTTTCTATTCACCTACCTGAATCTCAATCGGTGGCACGACAATTTCAGCTATGGCGCGCTAACGTGGATTCTGGGGTTGGGCATTGTCTCCGGTGTTGCCATCTTCGATCCTCCGATTGCTGCTGGCATCGCCCGCTTCTCGTTCGCATTAACGATTCTGTCGGGCACCTTGTTGATCGGGTTTTTCTCGTTCAGGAGCTATGATCGGGCGATCATGCTTATACCGACATGGATGCTGTTATTGGTTTGGTTGCTTGGAAGCTGGCTGACCGTATCCGGCATTCTGTCCAATGACATCATCCAGCCGGCCTTGGCTGGAGGATTGGTGCTTATCGTCCTGTTGATCGGTTTTACCGTCATGCAGCACGCATTTTCTGGGGGTGCATTGCAACAAGGCCTCTTCTCGGACGTAGAGCGGCAGGCCTTGGCCATTATCGGCTCTGGCGATATTGTCTGGGATTGGGATGTGCCGCGTGACCGCGTAGTGACCACCCCTGACCTTACAAACTTTCTTGGGGCGTCGGCCAGTTCACTTCACGGTGCCGTCCGCAACTGGCTACCAACTTTGCATGCGGATGACCGCGATCGTTTTCGCACTACACTTGATGTCATTCTTGAAAACCGGCGGGGCCGGATATCGCAGACCTTCCGCCTGCGCGCCAATGATGGCCATTATTATTGGTATTCATTGAAAGCACGGCCCGTGATTGGCTCTGACGGAGAGATTGTGCGTTGTGTCGGTACGCTAATTGATGTGACTGAGCAGAAGAAGGCGGAAGAACGCCTGCTTCATGATGCTGTTCACGATAATCTGACGGGACTGCCCAATCGCGAACTGTTTCTTGATCGCCTGGGTTCAGTTATCACCATGGCGCAGACAGAAAGCAAACTGCGTCCAACGATTTTTATCATCGACATTGATCGTTTCAAGCAGGTCAATGACGGCCTTGGCATGTCCGCAGGTGATACTTTCCTGCTCACAATATCGCGTCGTCTGCACCGGCTGTTGCGGCCGCAGGATACGCTGAGCCGCCTGTCGGCAGATCAGTTCGGCCTTATTCTGGTATCGGAAAGCGAGCCTGCGAAAATCGCCGCCTTTGCCGAAGCGATCAAACAGGCAATTCGTGCGCCCATCGCCTTCTCGAAACGCGAAATCGTACTCACCGCATCGCTTGGGTTGATCACATGGACTAGCGGCACGTCGGCCTCGCCAGAAGACCTGGTCAAAGACGCCGAGCTTGCCATGTATCAGGCGAAAAGGTTTGGAGGGGACCGCATCGAGCCATTCCGCCCTGCTTTCCGTGCAGTCGGAAGTGACCGTCTTCAACTTGAATCTGATTTGCGCCGCGCGCTTGAGCGCCGCGAAATTCATATGGCTTATCAGCCGATCATACGCCTGGAAGACAATAGCATTGCCGGTTTTGAAGCCCTTATGCGCTGGGATCATCCCCGCCGAGGCTCTATACCGCCATCGGAGTTCATACCCATTGCCGAGAGTTCCGGCCTGATTGTCCAGCTTGGCCTGTTTGCAATGCACCGTGCTGCTGAAGATCTTGTGAACTGGCAACGCAATCTTGGTGCTAACCCGTTATTCGTATCGGTGAATATATCCAGCAGCCAACTGATCCGCCAGGATTTGATTGATGATGTGCGATCCGTATTGCTGCAAACACAGATCAGTCCAGCCAGCCTCAAGCTGGAATTGACCGAGTCTCTTATGATGGAGAACCCGGAGCGGTCCGCTTATGTGCTTTCGAGCATCAAAGCGATGGGTGTCGGCGTTTCGCTCGATGATTTCGGTACGGGATACTCCTCCCTGTCCTATCTGACATCTTTCCCGTTCGACATGATCAAGATTGACCGGTCTTTCCTGAAGGCGGAACAACCTCAAAAGGTTACGCTGCTGCGATCGATGATCAGCATGGCGCATGATTTGGGACTATCGGTGGTCACGGAAGGAATCGAGAACGAAAGCGATGCGCTACAACTGCGTCAAATGGGATGTGAGTTTGCCCAGAGTTTCATGTTCAGCCCTCCGCTGACTTTGGATGTAGCAACTAAACTTCTACGCGATCAGTTCCAGCAATCCAAGGCATCCTAGTTTCCAAGGCAACTATGCGTGGCCCGCAACAGTTGCCAGCCTGGATGGATCAACGCCCATATGACTGAGAATACGATCGTACTTGCGGTCCATATCGGTATCGAACAGCAATTCCTGTGGCGCTTGGCACGTTAGCCAGCCATTATTTGCTATCTCAGTTTCCAGCTGACCGGATGCCCAGCCAGAATATCCGAGTGTCATCAGGGCTTTGCGGGGACCACGACCGCCGGAAATAGCGCGCAGAATATCGATTGTCCCTGTCAGGCAAATCTCTTCGGCAACCGGCATTGTTGAATCTGTAAGATAGTCATCTGAATGCAGGACAAACCCACGCCTCATCTCAACAGGACCACCGCTGCGGACCAGGAAATCACGTGTTCTTTCTGGCATAACAATAGCCTGCTCTTCATCAAGCACACCCAGTTGAACCAGAATATCTGCAAACTCCATTTCCTGGGCGCGGTTGATAATCAGGCCCATCGCACCCTTTTCGGAGTGCGCACAGACATAAATCACCGACCGTGCAAAGCGGCTGTCATCCATCCCCGGCATTGCGAGAAGGAACTGCCCATTCAGAAATCCTGTATTTTTACTGGCGTCTCTGAAAATCTCCATAGCAGTAAAGGTATCAAGGAATTTGCAAATGACAACGGGCATGGATAACGAATCGTAACCATAGGCCTAATTCCTGGCTAACGGAAAGCTCACGCAGAAATGATGAATTGAAGCTCAAACCCTTCTTGCTCGCGTCTTAAAGGCCTGTAATGGTTAGGCATGAAGATCAGAATATTTATTTTTCTAGCGGCGTTAGCCACTGCTTTTCAAGCTCATGCTGGAAGTTCGGAATGGACAAAAACACCCGGAGGTAGCGTCCGCCTGGTGATAGACAACCCTCCGCCCAATGCAAATGTGGTACGAGGCGTCGTCCAGATCGACCTTGATCCAGGCTGGAAAACCTATTGGCGTGAACCGGGCGATGCGGGCGTGCCACCGGAGCTAAGTATCACTGGCAGCACAAATGTTAAAAGTGCTACGCTTGCCTTCCCAGCGCCACACCGCTTTGACGATGGAGGCACGCATTGGGCGGGTTATAAACAGCCGGTCTCGCTTCCCGTCACACTGACTTTGACGGAACCAAACCAGCCTGCACAACTGAAAGGCCATGCGTTCCTTGGTATTTGTGAGACAATCTGCATCCCCGTTATGGCAGAATTCGATATAGACATTGACAATTCGCCATCTGACGCTCTTTCGAGGACGTTGATAAGCACGGCTTTTGAACAATTACCCGCCAAAGCCACAACCAACTTCGGAGCGACCTCCGCATCCAGGAAGGGTGATGCTATTGAACTCGTCGTCAACTTACCTGCCGATGACCCGGATATCGACATTTTTGCTGCGGGAAACGGATCGGTAGCCTTTGGCATGGCCAAGCTTGAAAAACGTGACGGAAATCGCGCCGTATTTTCCGTGCCACTCACCTCCGGCAAGCAAGAGAAATCGATAATCCTGAACTATACATTGGTCCAAGGAAAGCAGGCCGTAGCTGGAACGATTGACGTTCAATAATAACTCGTAAAAACATGTCGGCAGCACTATGTCAGTTACGTCATACTATTTATCCAAGGAGCCAGTTCATGACGATCAAGGTGGGCGAACGTTTACCCGATGCAAGGTTCAAAACAAAATCTGACGAAGGTGTAAGCGAAATCAGCTCCGACGCGCTGTTCAAAGGTAAAAAAGTGGTGCTTTTTGCCGTACCCGGCGCATTCACTCCGACCTGCAGCATGAATCATCTGCCGGGCTATCTTGAGAACCGCGACGCCATTTTGGCAAAAGGCGTGGACTCAATCGTGGTCGTCGCAGTCAATGATCCTCACGTCATGGGCGCTTGGGCAAAAGCCACCAATGGCGAAGGTAAAATTCAGTATCTTTCTGATGGAAACGCAACCTTCACCAAGGACGTTGGACTGGAAATAGACCTCGGCGCGGGCAATATGGGCGTGCGATCGAAACGTTATTCCATGCTGATCGAAGATGGCGTTGTGAAACAACTCAATATTGAGGAATCGCCCGGTCAGACGGTCACTTCGAGCGCCGCTACAATTCTCGAACAGCTCTGATAAAGTTCAGAATGGCAAGGATCGGTTATCCGATCCTTGCCATTTACTTCCGTTTGTAAGGCGCCATGCCGGCGCGGGCCAATTCGTCGGCCCGTTCGTTTTCCGGATGCCCCGCATGGCCTTTTACCCAATGCCAGACAACTTTATGGCGCTTGCGCGCTTCATCAAGGGCTTGCCAAAGTTCGGCGTTCTTCACCGGTTTTTTTGCAGCCGTTTTCCAGCCATTCCGTTTCCAGCCCTCGATCCATCCGGAAATACCATCGCGCACATAGACTGAGTCCGTATAGACATCGACTTGGCACGGTTCTTTCAGTGCATTAAGAGCCGAAATTGCGGCCATCAATTCCATGCGATTATTGGTGGTATCCGCCTCACCGCCAGAAAGTTCTTTTTCATTGCCGTTCCAGCGCAGTACAGCGCCCCAGCCCCCGGGACCGGGATTGCCTGAACAAGCGCCATCAGTGAAAGCTTGTATCTCCTTCACGCTTTTTGCCCCTCAAAGGCCAATCCGTATTCTTCAGGAGAGCTTATCTGGCGATGAAAGCGCATGCGACGCAAATATTCCCGCGGGTCTTTTTTGACTACGAAGCTTCCCTCAGGGGTATTCAGCCAATCATAGAGCCTTGTGAGCATAAAACGCAGTGCGGAACCCCGGGCCAAAACCGGCAGACTTGCCGCCTCTTCTTTCGACAAGGGACGGACAGCGTTGTAGCCGCGCAGCAATGCCGTGCCCTTGGTCAAGTTGAACGAATTGTCTTTTTCGAAACACCAGGCATTCAGACAAACAGCAACGTCGTAGGCGAGAAGGTCTGTGCAGGCGAAATAAAAGTCGATAATCCCCGATAACTTGCTGCCGAGAAAAAAGACGTTATCGGGAAACAAGTCTGCGTGAATGACGCCAGAAGGAAGATGGGAGGGCCAATTTTTTTCCAGAAACAACAAATCTTCTTCGGTTTCCTTCGTGAGACCCGCCTCGACTTGGTCTGCATCGGTTCTGGAATTATTCCATAACGGGCGCCAGCTTTCCACCGAGAGCGCATTCTTGCGGCGCATGGGGAAATCTTCACCAGCAAGATGCATTCGCGCCAGTGCCTCTCCAAGTGCCGCACAATGCTGCACTGTTGGCCTGCGCATCCACATGCCTTCCAGAAAAGTTACGATAGCGGCCGGACGGCCTGCAAGTTCGCCGATGTTTGAGCCTGACTTCTGAACCACAGGCAAGGGGCAGCTGATACCTTTACCGGCAAGATGCTCCATGAGGCCCAGAAAAAAAGGCAGATCACTACTGTCGACGCGTTTTTCGTAAAGGGTCAGAATGAACGCAGCCCTGCTCGTGTGTAAAAGATAGTTTGAGTTTTCCACGCCTTCCGCAATACCTTTGTAGGAGAGCAGCTCCCCGATATCGTAGTTCTTTAAAAATTGTGCGAGTTCGATTTCGTTAATATCGGTATAGACGGCCATAGTCAGTGGATCCCATTGACAAAAGCCATGTCGTGACTTGTTAATTCTACATCCCGCAGATCGCGCATAACGTGGAAATTCTCTGTTTCAACTGTGGTTTCCGCCAGTTCAATCGACACCGAATACCGTTCTGAAAATGACTGGATAATTTCGTCGACGATGATCTCGGGCGCTGATGCGCCAGCAGAAAGCCCGACGGTGGCAATTTTGCCCACGCTGTTCCAGTCAATATCGGTTGCCCGCTGAACCAGAAGCGACTGTTTGGCACCGGAGCGCTCAGCCACCTCGACCAACCGCTTGGAGTTGGAAGAATTCGGCGCCCCGACGATCAGGAACAAGTCACAGCCTGGGGCAGCAGCTTTTACCGCATCCTGACGATTGGTGGTGGCATAACAAATGGACTCGGCCGCCGGTGCGGTGAGTGCCGGAAAACGTTCCTGCAAAGTCGCAATTATCCCGGCTGTGTCATCCACAGATAAGGTGGTCTGCGTTACGAAGCCAAGATTTTCTGGGTCCGCAGGCATATAGGTCGCAGCATCTTCAATGGTTTCGATAAGTGTTACAGCTCCGTCAGGGAGCTGTCCCATGGTGCCGATCACCTCCGGATGACCGGAGTGGCCCACGAGGACTACGTGACGCCCAAGACGCTGATGGCGCATCGCCTGTTTATGTACTTTGGAAACGAGGGGACATGTGGCGTCAAGATAAAACAGGTTCTTGTTTTCAGCGTCCGCCGGCACCGATTTCGGCACACCATGGGCTGAAAATACGACTGGCTGACCGCGATGCTCGGCAGGAATCTCATCCAGTTCTTCGACAAAAACTGCGCCTCGCGCCTGCAATCCTTCGACAACATAACGGTTGTGAACGATTTCATGGCGGACATAAACTGGGGCACCATACTTCTTCAGCGCCAGAATGACGATCTGAATAGCCCGATCCACTCCAGCGCAAAATCCGCGCGGTCCGCAAAGACGGATTGTAAGTGGAGCTTTCTCAGTCATCATCATATCTCAGCCAAATTTGTTCTTCTTGGAATTGGGCGGCATTCAACGCGAAGTCAACCCCGAACTATTGGATTGAACCGGTTCCTCTTTTGGATGAGTGCGCCGCCAGACCGATATGCCTGCGATAGCGAGCAGAGTTGCGGCAAGTCCATACCAGGTAACTGCATATTGCAAATGACTGTTCGGCAAATCGATAATCGTTACGCCACCGATCGGCAGACCGCCCGGATTGGGCGTTTTATCTGCGTCAATGAAGAAAGGAACTAGTTTGTCCGTCGGCACTCCAGACTGAGCCGCCATTACCGGCAAATCTTTCCAGTAGTAAATATTGGCCTTCAAATCATTATCAGGCACAATTGACGAAGGTTTGGCGTCAAGCGGATTGCGCGCCAGACCTTTAACCGCAACCGGTCCTTCTATGCTTGAGCCACGACTGCTGGGTTCTTTTTTGTCATAGGGAACAAACCCGCGATTGACGAAGATAATTCTGCCGTCGATCATCTGAAGCGGTGCATAAACATAAAAGCCTGACATTCCTGCAAATGTTGCGAAATAATGCCGTTCTTGCCCATGCAAAAATTGACCGGTCACAGTCACCGGTCGATAGTCAATATCGTGTTTTTCCACCCACAAGCTTTCAATCTCAGTGAGCGAAGCCGGCGGTGTATGGGTACGCTGTTCTATTTCCGCCAGTAGATTTTCTTTCCACTGCAGACGCTCAACCTGCCATGTCCCCAGCGCAATGAGAATGAAAAAAACAATGGAACCGAGAATCAGCATGACCCAGGGAAAGCGCCGCCGCTCCATAATATTGGGACTAGTGTTCATTTGACGATGGAATATCCAGCTGGCCTTCTGCAGCCTTGTGCTTGTACTGAAGGGCGATCAATACACCCTTCATCCAGCGGAGCGCCGTCAAGCACAATAAAAGTGCCAGCGGTATCCACAGCAGAAAGTGTACCCATAGCGGCGGATCGACATTGACTTCCATCCACAGCGCCAGCCCGACAACGATAAAGCCGATGATCAGCATAACAAGAACTGCAGGACCGTCTCCGGAATCAATAAACGAGTAATCCAAGCCGCAACTTGTGCAGCGCTTGGCTGGAGTAATGAAGCCGTCGAATAGCTTCCCCTGCCCGCAACGAGGGCATTTGGCCTTCACTCCTGCGGCGAATGGATCGACAGGCGGATAAAGCGCAGAATCTTCATTCATCAAGTATCACTCAAGGGTAAATTTCGATTGGCGTTCCATCTTGGACAAGTGCCCAGATTTCATCCATCTCCGGATTAGTGACGGCTATGCACCCGTCTGTCCAGTCGATAAGTTGAAGCACCCATCCCCACCATCCATAACCATTGACTGCACCGTGGATCATGATCGCACCACCCGGCGACACACCCATCGACTTGGCTGCCGCTTTATCTCGCGCATTCGGGTAAGAAATATGGATTGACTTGTGCGCCATACTTTTCGGATTTCGCCAATCGAGAACGTATCGGCCTTCAGGCGTACGTTCATCGCCCTCCCATTGCTTATGGCCGACCGGCCGAGCGCCAAGTGCAATCTTGTACTCTTTAATGACCGAGCTTCCTGACAAAAGTTGCATCTTTCGCTGGGATTTTTCGACCCGCACGAGATCAACTTTCTCAGCCGCATCGGCCAATGTTCCGCTCACCAAAATGAGGCCCACCAGCACAATCAGCAGCGACACGTGTTTAGCGATCATCGAAAATCCATGCCGCAGCAATGTGCTCAAATAATGAGAGCGGCCGCATTTCTGCGACCGCTCTTTTAGCATAAATACTGCCAGTTTTTAATGTCCAGCAGCGATCGGCGCACCCCACGATGCCCAGACATAGATCGTGAAAAACAGGAACAACCAAACCACGTCAACGAAATGCCAGTACCAAGCAGCAGCTTCAAAGCCGAAATGCTTGTCAGGCGTGAAATCGCCTCGGATAGACCGAAGTAGACAAATCGCCAGGAAGATCGTTCCGATGATGACGTGGAAACCATGGAAACCAGTCGCCATGAAGAAGGTGGCACCATAGATCGAATCTTTGAATGCAAATGGCGCATGAATGTATTCATATGCCTGAACAAACGAGAACAGAACGCCAAGGACAACGGTAAGGGCGAGACCCGTTATAAGACCCTTGCGATCATTGTGGATCAAAGCATGGTGTGCCCAGGTTACAGTCGTGCCGGACAGCAACAGAATAACCGTGTTGTAAAGTGGCAGATGCAGTGGATCGAGAACTTCAAGTCCCTTTGGCGGCCACACACCGCCCGTAAATGTCGTACGAGCCACCTGCTCAACTTCACCCGGATAAAGGCTGACATCAAAAAATGCCCAGAACCAAGCGGCAAAAAACATCACTTCTGAAGCGATGAACATGATCATGCCATAGCGCAAATGCAACGACACAACGCGGGTATGGTGTCCCTGTTTGCCTTCCTTGATCGTATCCGACCACCAGCCATACATTGTGTAGAGCACAATGACCAAGCCAATGGCGAAAAGCCAAGGTGTGGTCAGATTGGCTTTGAACAGGACAAACTCGCCGCCCTTATTGTATTGCATGAAACCAATACCGCCGAGGGCAAGGATGAATGCGCCTACCGAGGCAAGGAACGGCCAAGGACTTGGATCGATAATATGATAATCGTGGTTCTTTTGGTGCGCTTCGGCCATGTTAACCCCCGCAAGGTCTGTTTATTGCACTAGACATCAACGTCTCCTCAGAGCTGTCCCGATGTCGTTGTCTTGTTCACCTCTGCACTGGCCGCAACGGGCGCAGGCATTGGTATCGGAAAGAAAGTGTAGGATAGCGTAATTGTGTTGACGCCTTTGAGCTCCGGCGCATTTACAATTTCAGGATCGATAAAAAATACAACCGGCATTTCAAGATCTTCGCCCTGCTTCAAGACGGTGTCCGTAAAGCAGAAACATTCAACCTTGTTGAAATATGCGCCGGCAGCCATGGGCGTCACATTGAACAGCGCACGTCCCGAGGTCGGCTGCGATGCGACATTCCTGGCTTCATATTTAATCAGCTTGGTTTCACCGATTTTCAGCGACACGTCCCGCTGCATAGGCTTGAAATCCCATGGCAACCCGCCTGATGTATTGGCATCAAAACGCACCGTGATTGTCTTGTCGAGGATGGTGTCCGACATTTGCTCAACACGTTGTGTCGTACCGCCATAACCAGTAACTTGGCAGAACATTGCATATAATGGCACGGCAGCAAAAGCCATGCCGACCATCCCGAAGAAAAACGCCAGACAAGAAATCGCGATCGTCCGGTCTGAAACCTTACGTTTTGCCACTAGAACTTCTTTATCAGAGCCCGTTTCCATGCTCATCACATAGGCCTGTTCAGGATATTGGCACCAAGCTTGGCCCACGTACCAACATAAACGATAAGGACGAAAGCTGCGAGCGCAAGCGCAAGTGCGAGCGAGCGGCTGCGTCGAGCGCGCTTCTGCTTGTCACTTAATGTTATGCGGTCATCACTCATTTAAACACCCAGAACCAGAAGTGCTTTACGCACAAGTATCTCGCCGAGCAGGACGGCGTAGAGACTGAAGAGATAGAAGATGGAAAATGCGAACATTTTTTTTGCAGGCTTGATCATTGGCTCGCCGATTTCCGCGCGCCACACGGTCCATGCGTAAAACAAAAACGCAAAGCCCATCGCAATCGAAAACACGCCATAAACGGGTCCAGCGAAACCCATAATCCAAGGCAGAACCGCCACCGGCGCAACCAGAATTGTATATAGCCAGATCTGAAACTTCGTTGAAGCTTCGCCCATGACATTGGGCATCATCGGGATTTTAGCCTTCTCGTAATCATCGGACATGAACAGCGACAGCGCCCAGAAATGGGGTGGCGTCCATAGAAAGATAATCAGAAAAAGAACAATGCTTTCCATGCTGACCGAACCAGTCACAGCAGCCCAGCCAATCATTGGCGGGAAAGCCCCTGCCGCGCCACCAATAACGATGTTCTGCGGTGTAGAGCGCTTCAGCCACATCGTATAAACGACGGCGTAAAAGAAGATCGTGAAGGCCAGCAAGAACGCCGACAGCAAATTGACAAACAGACCGAGAGTCAAAACGGAGAAAATTGAAAGCAGCAGGCCAAAAGTCAGCGCTTCATCGCGCGAGAGCCGGCCAGCTGGTATTGGGCGTTTGGCTGTGCGCTTCATCACCGCGTCAATATCGGCATCATACCACATATTGAGAGCGCCGGAGGCGCCAGCGCCAACAGCGATGCAAAGGATCGCAATGGCGGCAATTACCGGATTAATGTGGCCCGGCGCTGCCATCAAACCAACAAAACCCGTAAACACGACCAGCGACATGACGCGTGGTTTGAGAAGCGCAATATAGTCTGATGCACTGGCTTCAGAGAGGCCAATGTTTGCATCCAGTGTTGCGTGTTTCTCAATCAATGACATGCGCTCGATCTTACAAAAGTTCAGTTTCGTTCAGGAGATAACCGGACTGTATGAATCAGCCCGGTTATCATGATCATTTACTTAATACGTGGAAGCTGTTCCCACTGATGGAAAGGCGGAGGCGATGAAAGCTGCCATTCCAGAGTGGTTGCACCTACGCCCCATGGGTTCGCACCGGCTTCGCGCTTCTTAGCAAATGCTTCAAACACGCCAAAGAGGAAGATGAGAACGGCGACACCGGAAATGTATGAGCCAATGGACGATACTTCATTCCAACCCTGGAAAGCATCTGGATAGTCGATATAGCGACGTGGCATACCGGCAAGCCCAAGGAAATGCTGCGGGAAGAATACCAGATTCACACCAATGAAGGTGACCCAGAAATGCGTGTGGGCAATCGTGTGGTTATACATGTAGCCCGTCATCTTCGGGAACCAGTAGTACCAGCCAGCGAAGATACCAAACACAGCACCGAGCGACAGAACGTAGTGGAAGTGAGCAACAACGTAGTAGGTATCATGCATGGCACGATCCAGACCCGCATTGGCCAGCTGTACGCCTGTCACACCGCCGACGGTGAACAGGAAGATAAAGCCGATTGCCCAAACCATTGGTGGCTTGAACTCGATTGAGCCGCCCCACATGGTCGCAATCCATGAGAAAATCTTAACGCCAGTTGGAACAGCGATAACCATCGTTGCGAAAACGAAATAGCGCTGCGTGTCGAGCGAAAGACCGACCGTATACATATGGTGCGCCCATACGATAAATCCGACGACGCCGATGGCGACCATGGCATAGGCCATGCCGAGATAGCCAAAAATAGGCTTTCTCGAGAAGGTCGATATGATGTGGCTGACGATGCCGAAGGCTGGCAAAATCATGATGTACACTTCCGGATGACCGAAGAACCAGAAAAGATGCTGGAACAGGATCGGGTCACCGCCGCCTTCAGGCGCGAAGAATGTCGTGCCAAAATTGCGGTCCGTCAGCAACATGGTGATACCACCAGCAAGAACCGGCAAAGCGAGCAGCAGCAGGAAGGCAGTAATCAACACCGACCATGCGAACAGCGGCATCTTGTGCAGAGTCATGCCCGGAGCGCGCATATTGAAGATCGTGGTGATAAAGTTGATCGCACCGAGAATGGACGAGGCGCCAGCAATGTGGAGTGACAAGATTGCCAAATCCATCGCCGGACCGGGCTGACCCGTTGTCGAAAGCGGCGGATAGATCGTCCAGCCACCGCCTGTACCGTAACCACCGGCTGGACCGGGAACGAACAATGACAGAAGCAGAAGAATCAGAGCTGGCGGGAGCAGCCAGAACGAAATGTTGTTCATACGTGGAAATGCCATGTCTGGCGCACCGATCATGATCGGCACCATCCAGTTGGCAAAACCACCGATCAACGCGGGCATAACCATGAAGAAAATCATGATAAGGCCGTGAGCTGTGGTGAACACAAGGTACATGTGCTTACCGGCATCGATTGCCGCATCACCCTCGTAGCCGTAGACCATGGCAGCAAGACCATGGAAAATCTGAATACCGGGCTCCTGGAGCTCGGCACGCATGGCAATCGAAAGCGCGCCGCCGATTATACCCGCGATGATCGCGAAAATCAGATAAAGCGTTCCGATATCCTTATGGTTGGTCGAATTGACCCAACGAGTCCAACCACTGGGTTTGTGGTCGTGATGATCGTCGTGGGCTTCGTGAGCAGCTGAACCTGCCATGAGATAGCTCCCGTTCCTCAAATGCAAAGCGCAGCTGACTTAGTTGCCAGCCACATTGATATTCTTGCCATCATCGATTGATGCAGCGAGTGTCTTATAGGCTCCCGGCAAATCACTGCCAGCGGCCGCGTACCATGCGTTGTACTGCTGCTCCGATACGACACGGATCGCGATAGGCATGAAAGCATGATCCTTGCCGCAGATTTCCGAGCACTGGCCGTAATAGAGGCCTTCTTTGTCAGCCTTGAACCAGGTCTCATTCAAGCGACCCGGTACAGCATCGATCTTCACGCCGAATGCAGGCATTGCGAAAGCATGAATGACGTCAGCGCCAGTCGCAAGGATGCGAACAGTCGTATTCACCGGAACGACCATTTCATTATCCACAGCCAAGAGCCGCGGATAAGCCTTGATGTCTGCCTTACCTGCAGTTGCGCGGTCGGCATCCTTGAGAATCAGCGAATCAAATGAAAGCGGCGCTTCATTGGCTTGGTATTCGTAGCCCCAGTACCACTGGTATCCCGTTGCCTTGATCGTCAGCTTGGGATCTTCAGGCGAATATTGCGCCGTCAGCAACTGGAATGATGGAATGGCAAGGAAAAGAAGAATAACGACAGGACCGACAGTCCAGACGATCTCAACTGCAGTATTGTGGCTCGTCTTTGACGGAACGGGATTGGCACTGGCGCGATAGCGGAACATCACCCAGGCCAGCAATATCATCACAAAAATCGTGATTGGAATGATAAACCACAGCGTATAGTGCTCAAACCAGACGATCTGCTCCATAATGCCGGATGCAGCTGGCTGGAATGTCATTTGCCATGGCTCTGGTTGCGCCGCGATGGCCGTACCGGCACTCAGGAAGCTACCCAGGACACCGGCCAGCTTGACAATATTCTTCTTCACCTAGAGATCTCCCGAATGAAGCATCAGTTCCATACGTTAATGCCGGACGTTCGAGGCCCGGTCGCATGTCGCGTTCAAACCACACATTAGCCTACATCGCAAGGAAGGCGAACGTGATCTCATGCGGCATTTTTGCGCGCAGCTTGTCATCGAAATGCGCCAACCTATGAAAGTTGCGATTTTTTAACGCTAGCTCACCATTTTCCGGGATAAGTATGAAGGAGGCCCACAATGCAGCCATTTTTGCATTACAACACAAGATTGGCTGTCATACCTTGGGGAGTGTTCGTGCAGCATTCTTTTCATCCGGTTCCCGGCGGTCTAACGTCTGGATGATTCGTTTTGGAGCCACCATGTCCATTTTAGCCCTTCGCAATATAGCTGCTGGTATTTTTGCCCTGTCCCTGACTGCCCTTTCCGGCAGCGCACTGGCAGCGCCGCAAAGCGGGACTGTCAAATCAACCCACGGTGCCTGGTCTATTCTTTGCGATACGCCGGCAGGCGCAAAATCCGAACAATGCGCGCTCATCCAGAACGTTGTTGCTGCAGATCGTCCCGAAATGGGTCTTTCCGTGGTGGTGCTGAAAACCGCCGACAACAAAGCAAAAATATTGCGCGTCCTTGCTCCGCTGGGCGTTCTCCTTCCCAATGGTCTTGGTCTTAATGTTGACGGCAAGGATATTGGCCGCGCTTATTTTGTGCGCTGCTTTGAAGATGGCTGTTACGCGGAAGTCATTTTGGAAGAACAGCTGGTTCAAACCCTTAAAACCGGCAAGGCTGCAACCTTCATCGTGTTCCAGACGCCTGAAGAGGGTATCGGCATTCCGGTGGAGCTCAACGGTTTCGGCGAAGGCTTCGACGCCCTCCCCTGATCTTTCCTTAAGATAGCGGTTGTCGCGCGCAGCCCGAAGGCTTACATCCGGTACACCCAAATGAAACCGGACCGGATATAATGAAAAGCCTGATCGATAGTTTCGATGCACCTCGCGAAAAAATTCTGGATACTGTCAAGCAGTCGCTGAACGGCGCTGATGATGGCGAATTGTTCATCGAGTATCGCGAATCGGAAGGTCTCGTCTTTGACAATGGCCGGTTGAAGAACGGCTCGTTTAATCAAGATCAAGGTTTTGGGCTTCGCGCTGTGGCTGGTGACGCGGTGGGTTATGCGCATGCTGGCGAACTGTCGCTGGGCGCTCTAAAGCGCGCTGCCGATGCTGCCTCTGCGGTCACGACCGGCTATGCCGGCGCATATACGGCCGCGCCCCCCGGAACCAATAGCAGCCTGTACAGCGACGAAAACCCGCTTGGGTCACCCGGCTTTGAAGCCAAGGTGAAATTGCTGCAGGAAATCGACGCCTATCTGCGTGCCAAAGACCCCAAAGTTCGACAGGTCTCCGTGTCGCTAGCCGGATCATGGCAGCAAGTCGAGATTTTGCGGGCCGATGGCCATTTCGTTCGCGATGTTCGCCCGATGGTGCGCCTGAATGTTTCGGTTGTCGTGGGAAGTGGTGACCGGCAGGAAAGCGGCACTTATGGCGCTGGCGGACGCAAGGGGTTTGGCGAATTCATTGCCACCGATAAATGGCAATATGCTGCAGATGAAGCACTGCGTCAGGCGCTGGTCAACCTTGAAGCCATTCCAGCTCCAGCCGGTACGTTCGATATCGTTCTTTCAAGCGGATGGCCTGGCGTCATGCTGCACGAGGCCGTGGGTCACGGCCTCGAAGGTGATTTCAACCGAAAAAAGACATCTGCGTTTGCCGGTCTGCTTGGCCAGCAAGTGGCTTCCAAAGGCGTAACAGTGGTCGATGACGGTACGATTTCGGAACGCCGCGGCTCGCTTACCGTTGACGATGAAGGAATGCCGACAAACAAGACCGTGCTGATCGATGACGGTATTCTTGTCGGCTATATGCAGGATCGCCAGAATGCGCGGCTGATGGGCATGCAACCTACCGGCAATGGACGGCGCGAATCATATGCCCATGCGCCAATGCCCCGCATGACCAACACCTACATGCTCGGCGGCGATAAAACGCCTGAAGAGATTATCGCATCCGTGAAAAAAGGCATCTATGCGGTGTCGTTCGGTGGCGGGCAAGTTGATATAACGTCAGGCAAGTTCGTTTTCGGCTGTACCGAAGCCTATACGATCGAAAACGGGAAAATTGGCGCGCCTGTCAAAGGTGCAATGCTTATCGGTAATGGCCCTGACGCGATGCAGAGAATATCGATGGTCGGCAATGATTTGCAACTCGATACCGGTATCGGCAATTGTGGCAAAGGCGGTCAATGGGTGCCTGTTGGCGTAGGCCAGCCCCATTTGCGCATGGACCAGATGACCGTAGGCGGAACCTTGGTTTAATCTTCCCAATCGATTCAAAGAACGCGGGTGTGGCGATCCCTTGCCACGCCCGCTTTTGCGTCTGGCTATTGAGATGGTGGGAAAGACGGGCGGTCATCGAAGCGCGTCTTTGTAGTAGGTTAAGCGATCCGAAGACCGCCCGTTCGGCGATTTTGCATTCTGTCCGTTCCGCTTGGGAGGCCTCGGCTACCCAAGGAGTGCCATTTGCGGCGCGCCATGCGTTAGCCTTGCGCCCCTTAAAGTGCTCGTCCAGCACGCCCCGTTCCTAGTAACGGCAGGGGAACCCTTGGACAGAACGTCCCCGGATGGCGGGTCCGTAACCCGCCATCGGAGGCGCCCATCCTTCCCCAAACTTCGAACGGCTCCGGAAGCTGTTCCCCGCGGGAAGGACAGGAACAGAATAATTCAGTGCCAGAGCTGTTGGATAAGTTTGTCGAGATTATTTTTGGAAAGTCTGATTTGCACAAGCTAAGTGCGTCCTTCGACAAGCTCAGGATGAGGGAGGTGGTTTGATTGCAGGGAGTCAACTCTTGCAACTATTGCAACGCTAGCAAGTTGTCGCTGCAACCCACAAAACTTCCCTCATGGTGAGCTTGTCGAACCACGCATTACATCAATGCCCCCCTTGCGCGCTCTTGAGCTTGCCTGAGGGGCGAACCACAATCAACTCAAATGCAGTCAATAAACTCTTATGGCCGGGCCGTTAATCGAGATCAGAGCGAGTAACTCGCAACCTATTTCTTGCTAAGCAAAGCCACGGCTTCCACATGTGACGACCAGAGGAATTGATCAACCGGCACAACGCGATCAATCTTATATCCCCCCTTGACGAGAATGCTCAGATCCCGTGCCAAAGTAACCGGGTTACAGGAAACCGCAGCCACCTTTGAAACCGATGATTTGGCGATTTCGATTGCCTGTGCTTCGGCACCGGCGCGGGGCGGGTCAAAAACGAGACCATTAAATGGTGCAAGTTCACGCGCCAGAAACGGGCGACGGAACAAATCACGTCGCTCGACGCTAACCGGCTTCAATCCCTGTACAAAACGGACACTGCGATCAATTGCTGCAACAGCGCCCTGATCGCTCTCTACCGCATGGACGGAAGATTTTTCCGCCATTCTAAAAGCGAAAGTGCCGGAACCACAAAATAAATCCAATGTCTTTTTCGACTTGGCAAGATGCCCGGCTACCAGATTGCACATGGCTTCTTCTGCCTCAGCGGTAGCTTGCAAAAACCCGCCCGGCGGCAAGAACACTGGTACTTTACCAAAATGGACAAGCGGCTTTCGCGGCTCGACAATGATCTCACCTTCAAAAGAGAGGCGCGCAAAATCCTTTTTGATGACCAGTGCCGTTAGTGCCTGCCGCTTTGCAGCATCGGGCGCGCCGCATCCGGAAGCGGTGATATCAAGGCCGGATGCTGTTGACGTCACAGTGAGCTTGAACAGCTTCATGCCCCCGCCCAAAACCGCAACGAGATCGCGCAGATCATCAAGGCGGGATACAATCTCTGGCACCGTGATCGGGCATTCAGCAATGTCGATCAATTCGTGGCTTTGATGTTTATTGAAGCCCAGCACGGCTCCCCGCTCACTGGTACGCACGGCAAATACCGTTCTGCGGCGCGTCTGTGGTGCGCAAGTGACAAGCGGTTCAAGTTTGAACAGCAGTCCCCTGCCGCCAAGTGCATCTTGGACCAGCGATCTTTTCCATTCCTGGTAAGCGCTATCCTGCCAGTGCTGCAATGTGCAGCCACCGCACTCTTCAAAATGCCGACATGCGGGCGCAACCCGCTCCGGTGATGGTTCGATCAAGGCCATCATCGTGGCGCGACCGTTTTCCAAGGCTACGTTGGCAACCTCTCCCGGCAGGGAAAATGGCACATAGGCGCTGCCAGCGGCCGTGGCAGCAATGCCGTCGCCCCCGGCGCCCATCCGTTCGATTGTTACGCGCGTGCTCATTGATCTTGTCTTTTCAGTTTTTGCTTTTAATACCGGCCAGAAGAAATTCACGGTTGCCATCGCCACCCTCTATGGGTGAAGGGCAAAGCCCCAATGCTTTCCAGCCCGGCAATTGATCCAACCAGTCTCTTAGATCATTTGCGACGCGAATCCCATCCTCTGGATTGCGCAAAATGCCGCCCTTGCCAATTGCATCGCGGCCAGCCTCAAATTGCGGCTTCACCAGCAGCACACAATGAGCGCCATTTTCGGCCAGATCGAGCGCAGGGGGCAAAGCCAGCTTTAGGGAAATAAAGCTTACATCCGAGACAACCAGATCAATATTCCGGCCCTCAAGATGGTCACGCGCAAGAGCACGCGCATTGAGATTTTCAAGGTTAGTAACACGCGGATCAGAGGCGATGCGAGAATGAAGCTGGGCTGTTCCAACATCAACCGCAATCACATGCTGCGCGCCGCGCTCCAACAGGACCTGTGTGAAACCACCGGTTGAGGCACCTATGTCCAGAGCAATTCCTGTTACAGCAATGGCGAAATGATCCAGTGCTGCAATAAGTTTCAATGCTGCACGGGAAACATAAGCACTTGCGGGATCATCGACTGCAATCACTACGGTTTCAGCCACCGCAGTGCCCGGTTTGGAAACGACAGAGCCATCAATCGTGACAGTACCGCGCATAATAGCGTCTCGTGCCCGCGACCGCGTGGTAAAGAGCCCGCGCTCCACCAGAAGTTGATCGAGGCGCATCAATTGAATTCAGGCACGGGCAGGCGCAACCATATGGTTACGTCCAAGTGCACCAAACACCGCTTCCACAATTCCAGCACTATCAAGACCGGCACGGGCATAAAGCACTTCGGGCTTGGCATGATCGAGGTAAATATCCGGAAGCGTCAATGTGCGAACGCGCAATCCCTGATCGAGAAGACCATCACGACTGAGGAAGTGGAGGACATGGGAGGCAAAACCGCCAATGGCACCCTCTTCAACTGTCACGAGCACTTCGTGTTCTCTGGCCAGACGACGGATCAGATCCTCATCCAGCGGTTTGGCAAAGCGTGCATCGGCGACAGTCGTTGAAAGTCCCGCCGCATTGAGTTCATCGGCAGCCATCAAGCACTCGGCCAACCGCGTACCAAAGGATAGAAGCGCAACTTTGCTTCCTTCACGGACAATGCGTCCCTTGCCGATCTCGAGAATGCTCCCTCGCTCTGGGAGGTCGATACCGATACCATCGCCGCGTGGATAGCGGAACGAAATCGGGCCTTCATTATACTCAGCAGCGGTACGCACCATATGACGTAGTTCCGCCTCATCCGAGGCGGCCATAACGACAAAGCCGGGAAGCGCAGCGAGAAAGCCAGTATCGAAAGAACCGGCATGAGTGGCTCCGTCGGCTCCTACAAGACCGGCGCGATCAATGGGAAAGCGTACCGGCAGATTTTGCAATGACACATCATGCACAACCTGATCATAGCCGCGCTGCAGGAAGGTTGAGTAAATCGCCGCGAAAGGCTTCAAACCCTCACTCGCCAAACCTGCCGCAAAAGTAACCGCATGCTGTTCAGCAATGCCCACATCAAATGTACGGTCGGGAAACACTTCGCCAAACAGATCAAGTCCCGTTCCACCAGGCATGGCAGCCGTGACAGCGACGATCCTGTCATCATGGCGGGCTTCCTCAATCAGGCTGGTGGCAAAAATCTTGGTATAGCTTGGCGCATTTGCCGGGGGCTTTGCCTGTGCGCCAGTAATAACGTCGAACTTGTTCACGCCGTGATATTTGTCAGCAGAAGCTTCCGCCGGGGCATAGCCCTTACCCTTCTGCGTCACCACGTGAATAAGGACAGGTCCGTCCATCGTGTCGCGCACATTTTTCAGTACCGGCAGCAGATGATCCAGATTGTGACCATCAATGGGGCCGACATAATAAAAGCCCAGCTCTTCAAACATTGTTCCGCCCGTCCAGAAGGCACGGGCATATTCTTCCGAGCGCCGGGCTTTCTCCTGCAGGAATTTTGGCAGTTTCTTTGCAAGCTGCTTGGCCGTTTCGCGGAAAGAACGATAGGCACGACCGGAGACAAGACGGGCAAGATAGGCACTCATCGCACCGGTTGGCGGAGCAATCGACATATCATTATCATTAAGGATAACGATAAGCCGTGCATCCAGCGCACCGGCATTGTTCATCGCTTCATAAGCCATACCGGCGGACATGGCGCCATCACCAATGACAGAAATAACATTGCGCTTTATGCCCGCAAGGTCACTGGCCACAGCCATGCCAAGGCCGGCCGAAATCGACGTGGAGGAATGCGCCGCGCCAAACGGGTCGTATTCGCTTTCGCTGCGCTTGGTGAAGCCGGAAAGCCCGCCCTCCTGCCGCAGCGTGCGGATGCGATCGCGCCGCCCGGTCAAAATCTTGTGCGGATATGCCTGATGACCGACATCCCAGATGATGCGGTCATGCGGGGTATCGAAAACATGATGCAAGGCGACAGTCAGTTCAACAACGCCAAGACCTGCACCAAGATGCCCGCCTGTCGTCGACACAGCCTCGATCAGTTCTGTGCGAAGCTCCTGTGCCAATTGCGGAAGGTCGGATTCCGGCAAAGCACGCAGCTGTGAAGGAATGGTCACGCGATCCAATAATGGCGTTTCAGGCTTGTTGTTCACTCTATAAATTCCAGTTTTAGCGTCAGAAATCGACCGGATGCGAGCTGTTGTCCTAGAGCAAATCCCCAGAACCGGCAAGCAGCCGGATTTAACGAAGGCTCACGTCAATTTTCAGGCAAAGGAATGAACTCTTCTTCGTCGCCCGGTACGATATCGAAGCGGCCAGTTCGCCATTCTTCTTTCGCCTGCTCAATACGCTCCTTCGACGAAGAGACAAAATTCCACCAGATATAGCGCTTGGGACGATAGGGTAGCGCCGCCAAACAGCATGAAATGTGCGCCTTGCGGAGCAGAAATGATAATCTCGTCGCCCGGACGGAACGCCAGAAGCCGGTCTGCCGGAAAGATTTGCCCCGCAATTTCGACGGGTCCATCCAGCGTGTATATGGCACGCTCCTCGGCCGCATTGGCGGGAATCTGGATATGCGCGCCAGCTTCCAGGCGAATATCGACATAAAGCGTTTCGGCATGCTGCTTAACGCCGGAACTTGCGCCATGAAACTGGCCCATGACGACGCGTGCGTCGAGCCCCGATTCTTGAAGCACGGGTAGTCGGCTCGCCTCGGTATTGGCAAAGGTGGGGTCAATTTCTTCCAGATGATCCGGGAGGGCGAGCCATGTCTGCAAACCCGATATGGGCAGCGGCTGCGTACGTAACTCTTCAGGGGACCGCTCGGAATGGACAATGCCCCTGCCCGCGGTCATCAAATTGACGTCACCGGGCTTGATGACCATTTCCGTGCCAAGACTATCGCGGTGGCGAATATTGCCATCGAAAAGATAGGTAACTGTTGAAAGACCAATATGGGGATGCGGGCGCACATCCAGCGGGTCGGTCGGGCGAAGGATTGCCGGGCCCATGCGATCAAAGAAGATGAATGGGCCAACCAGCCGTCGCTTGGCGGTCGGCAATGCACGCCGAACTTCCAGGCCGCCAATGTCGCTTGTGCGGGGTATGATCAAGGTTTCGATTGAATCCACGGCGATGGCATCACCAGGTTCAGGATCGTTACCGGGGAAAAAGCTCATGGGAGGCAGCTCCAGACTGTTACAGTCCTAATCATAGCTGCTCATTTACAAGGTGAACAGCCTGCGCTGGTGTCACTCCGGATCGAGCGGCTCTGTACCCACCGGCTGACCGTCACGGCCAAGCTTGATCTTTTCCACCTTGTCTTCAGCGGATTTCAACAGGGCGTCGCAATGCTTCTTGAGCGCTTCACCGCGTTCGTAGATTCGAATTGACTGTTCCAACGGCACATCGCCGCGTTCCAGATCATCAACAATCTTTTCCAGCTGATCGAGCGCCTGCTCGAAACTCATGGCAGCGATATCGGTGTTGTTCGGTGTATCGGCCATTTATCATCCTTCCATCATGCGTTTGATATGTGCGCCTGCGGAGAGCGACATACCCTTGAGGTCGTACCCGCCTTCCAGAAGACTGACAAGACGGTTTGATGCGTAGCTCCCAGCTCTTTCCATAAGCTTGCCGGTTGCCCAGTCAAAATCATCCTCATTCAGGTTTATTTCCGCAAGAGGATCGCGATGATGCGCATCAAACCCGGCGGAGACAATAATCAGCTCCGGCTGGAATGCGTCGAGCGACGGCAAAATACGTGTGTTGAACGCCTCGCGGAAATGTTCGCTGCCAGTGTCCGGATCAAGCGGCGCATTGACAATATTGCCGACGCCTGTTTCGCTTTTGGCTCCGGAGCCCGGATAAAGCGGCATCTGATGCGTTGAGCAATAAAGCACGGATGAGTCTTCCCAGAATATATCCTGTGTACCATTGCCATGATGCACGTCCCAATCAACGATCGCCACGCGCGCAATACCATGGGCCTTTTGCGCATGCCGGGCAGCGATAGCGGCATTGTTGAAGAGGCAGAACCCCATCGCCCTGTCACGTTCGGCATGATGGCCCGGGGGCCGTGACGCCACGAATACATTATCCGCCCTGCCGGAAAACACATCATCAACCGCAGCATTGGCCGCACCAATCGCTGAAAGCGCTGCTTCCCAGCTCTTTGGACTAACAGTCGTATCAGAATCGACACGAGTGAGCCCCTGTTGCGGTATCGTCATGCGAACGCGTTCCAGATAAGTTTCTGGATGGGCATAAAGAATGGTCGCTTCGTCGCCCATGGGCGCCTGAACGCGGTCCAACCCATCAAATGCGTGATCGTCCAATACTTTGCCAAGCGCGCGCAAACGATCCGGCCGTTCTGGGTGGCCTGCAGGCGTCAAGTGCTCAAGATAAATCGGATGAGTGTAAAGACGTGTGACCATAGGGCTTCCGGGTAAAGAAAAGGGGGCCATGCAAATCTGCACAGCCCCTTGCAGTTACACAAGCCCTACCTGGGATTTTATGTTTTATGCCTCACTCAAGGCATGAGCCAGATCGGCAATCAGATCATCCGGATGCTCAATGCCGATGGATAGGCGAATGGTAGAATCCAGAACACCGATGCGCTGGCGCACATCAATTGGCACGCCGGAATGGGTCATCGTCGCAGGGTGACTGGCGAGCGATTCCGTACCGCCAAGGCTGACGGCGAGCTTCAGTATCTGCAATGCATTGAGGAATTTGAAGGCTGCAGGTTGCCCGCCAAGAATATCAAACGAGAAAGTCGAGCCTGCACCTGTACATTGCGCGGCGAATGTTTTGCCCAGCGGCGATGACGGAGCATGATAAGGCAAATAGTGGATCTTCTCGACCTTTGGGTGGTCGCGCAAAAAGTCAGCTATCGCCAACGCGTTGGTGTTCGCTTTTTCCATGCGGATGCTGAGAGTTTCGAGCGAACGACCCAGCATCCAGCAGGAATGGGGATCAAGTTGCGTTCCAATGGCGCCACGCAGCGCCTTTACCTGCTTCATCACCGCTTTGGAGCCGAGGGCAGCGCCCGCAATGAGATCGGAGTGACCGCCGACATATTTGGTCAATGAGTAGAGCGAGATGTCTGCTCCGTGTTCGATTGGCCGTTGAAATACGGGACCAAGCAAAGTGTTGTCACAGGCGATGACAGGACGGTGGCCCTGCTTTTCGCCGATCGCTTCCGCAATACGGCGGATCATCGCGACATCAACCAGGCTGTTGGTTGGATTTGCAGGCGTCTCAATAAGAATGACCGAAACGCGGCCCTTTTTCATAGCCTCATCGGCGGCACTCTGAACAGATGCCTCATTAACACCATCGGCGAACCCTATGGCAGCGACGCCCATATTGAGAAATGTCTTGGCCAGCAGCGTTTCGGTTCCGCCATAGAGTGGCTGCGAATGCAAGATTGCATCGCCCGGTCGAACGAAAGCAAGCAATGTCGTGGCAATTGCTGACATACCCGACGAAAACAAGGCGCAGCTTTCGGTCCGCTCATAAACGGCAAGCCGATCCTCGACGATTTCGCTGTTTGGGTGATTGAAGCGGGAATAGACCAAACCAGCGCCGGTGCCCGCTGGCGGCTCGCGGCGACCGGAGACGAAATCGAAAAAATCGCGTCCCTCTTCTGCCGATTTAAAGACAAATGTGGAGGTGAGAAATACGGGCGGCTTAACCGCCCCTTCCGACAGTTCGGGATCGTAACCGTAATTCAGCATCAAGGTTTCCGGATGCAGTTCGTGGTTACCAATATGCGTCTTTGAAGGATGGGGTGCAGTCATAATGCTTTCCTCGCTAAGCGTGGCGTTTCGCAGCGAGGTTACAGCAAAGCCGGCGACTATTCCTTGCAAATATGCCGCCGGCTTCGCAATTGTAGAAAAGCAATCAAATAATATCGGTTTTGGTAATCTGGATGCCAAAACCCTCAAGACCCACGTAATGACGCTCACGTGACGCCAAAAGCCGAATCGATGTAATGCCCAGATCTTTCAATATCTGCGCACCAAGTCCGATTTGCCGCCACTCTTCGTCGCGCACACGGGCTTCGGCATGCGCTTCACGTTCTTGTAGCAAAGCACGGTTGCGGTCATCATCTCGGCCGACACCCACAGAGCCCTCGCGCAGATAAACGATGACGCCACGCTTTTCTTCGGCGATACGATTCATAATGCTATCAAGTGTGTTGCGGGCGCCGAAAACGTCACTCAGCACATCTTCACGCTGCAGGCGCACTGGAACATCTTCGCCGTCACGAATGTCGCCATAAACAATAGCAGCGTGGTGCATCGGCTCCCACGGCAGCGCATAAGTAATAGCTTTTGCGGTTCCCGCGCAGGTATCGATCTCATATTCGCCGATACGCTCGATCAGCGTTTCCTTGCGCTGGCGGTATGCGATGAGATCCGCCACGGTTACCTGCTGCAGATTATGCGCTTCGGCAAAACCTGAAACCTGCGGGCCGCGCATGACCGTTCCATCATCATTCACCAGTTCGCAAATGACTCCAACAGGCGGCAAGCCCGCCAGCTTACACAAATCCACTGCTGCTTCCGTATGACCGGACCGCATAAGAACACCACCTTCACGCGCAACCAGCGGGAAGATATGTCCGGGGCGCACAAAATCCACTGCACCGGCATTGGGATTTGCCAGGTTGCGCGCTGTAAGGGTGCGGTCTTCGGCCGAAATACCGGTGGTCGTACCGTGCTTATAGTCAACCGTAACTGTAAACGCAGTTGAATGCGGCGCGTCGTTATCTGCAACCATCGGCGCGAGGTTAAGCCGTTTTGCATGTTCCCGCGTCATCGGCGTGCATACAATGCCTGATGTGTGGCGCACGATGAATGCCATTTTCTCTGGCGTACAGTGAACCGCCGCTACGATCAGATCGCCTTCGTTTTCGCGCCCATCATCATCCATGACGACGACGATTTCGCCACGTTCGAAGGCACGAAGTGCATCGACGACCCGTTTCTGATTATAGGCCATGGAGTAGTCCTTTGATTAGATGCGTCCGGTCTGGCCGCGATGTCTGAGATAGTGATCAGCGATAGCACAGGCAACCATTGCCTCGCCAATGGGAACTGCCCGGATGCCAACACAAGGATCATGCCTGCCCTTGGTCATGATATCCACCTGTTTTCCATCAGCATCAATGCTTTGACGAGGTGTCAGAATCGATGAAGTGGGTTTGACCGCAAAACGCGCCACAATGGGCGCACCACTGGAAATTCCGCCTAGAATGCCGCCCGCATGATTTGACAGAAAAATCGGGTTCCCATCATTGCCCATGCGCATTTCATCGGCATTTTCTTCGCCGGTCAGTGTCGCCGCGTGAAAGCCGTCGCCAATTTCAACGCCCTTAACCGCATTGATGGACATGAGATAGCTGGCAATGTCCTGATCCAGCTTGGCATAGATCGGAGCGCCAAGCCCTGCCGGTACATTCTCGGCAATCACTTCGATAACAGCCCCGATCGATGATCCGGCTTTGCGAATGCCGTCGAGATAATTGGCGAATGTATCCACCGATCCCGCATCGGGTGTGAAAAACGGATTGTTGTCGATTTCCGCCCAATCCCAGCGGCTGTGATCTATCGAATGCACACCCATTTTGACCAAGGCACCGCGAACGACAAGTCCGGGCACAACCTTGCGGGCAATTGCGCCGGCAGCAACACGAGCAGCCGTTTCGCGCGCAGATGAGCGCCCGCCACCGCGATAATCGCGGATGCCATATTTCACGTCATATGTATAATCGGCATGGCCGGGGCGGTATTGGCGGGCGATATCGCCATAATCCTTCGAACGCTGATCGGTATTTTCGATCATCATCGAGATCGGGGTTCCGGTCGAAACCAGAGTCACGCCGTCCTCTTGCAGCATAACACCGGAAAGCACGCGCACTTGATCGGGCTCTCGGCGCTGCGTAGTGTATTTTGATTGCCCAGGCTTGCGTTTATCCAGATAGGACTGGATCTCGGCTTCGGTAAAAGAGATGCCGGGAGGGCATCCATCCACAACGCAACCAAGCGCAATGCCATGGCTTTCGCCCCAGGTGGTAACACGGAAAAGATGACCAAACGTATTATGCGACATGAGCCTACCCGTCATTTTATCAGGGGGTTTTATGGACGTTTACACCTGTGGTCAAACCCGTCCCTCAAATTCCTTCATTCATCACGAAAAAAGCAATTGTTTTGCCACAAATGGACGTTCTAACTTGACTGATTACTCGGTCGATATTGTTTATAAAGGAAATCTCAGATGCGGTTCTTCGTTGCAGCATTTATGTTTGTCGCGTCCCTCTTTCCCGTTGGTGCATTGGCTGATGATGCGCAAGGCACAATAACAAAAATCGACGAGGACAATTCCACGATAACGCTTGATGATGGCAAGGTTTACAAACTGCCTGGTGAATTCGATCTGAGCGTCATTGAACAAGGCATGAAGGTGACTGTGATGTTCGACGTTGTTAACAAGGAACGTTTCATCACCGATATCGAAGAAACCACCGAATAAGGACGGCAGTTCTACATCCAGGTAAGCTTGCCGTTTTCGAGCCGGAGAATGTGATCTTGCGTGATGGCAAGATTTGCAGCGTCATGGCCGTCAAGCCCTTCGATCATCTGAAATATCGTGCGCAGGCAGCCGCCATGGGTGACGCATACCGTCGGTCCCTTTACTTCAGATAGCCAGCTGGCAACACGCTTGCCAAGAATCGCATAACTTTCCGCGGTTTTTCCAGGTGGAACGAAGTTCCATTTGTCGCGGGCCCTTGCCGTTACGAGTTCCGGCGTCTTGGCAGCAATGTCTTCGATCATAAAGCCTTGCCAATCGCCGAAACTCACTTCCATAAGCCGTGGATCAGTGCGGTAATCATGCGGATCAATGCCCATCCGCGTTCGTATCCGCTCCATCGTCTCGCGCGTGCGCCGCAATGGGCTGGCAACAAAATCAAATCCCTCACCATCGCCGATGAGGGACTTCATCAAATCACCATTGCGGTCTGCCTGAGCCCGGCCGCGCGCATTGATATCGATGTTTTCCTGTCCCTGAATGCGTTCAGACACATTCCAGTCCGTCTCGCCGTGACGCGAGAAATAGATAATCGTGTCAGGCAAGTTCACTTTGAGATTAATCCTTGACGACTGATATGTCCGGGGCATCGACGGCCTTCATGCCTACGACATGATATCCGCTATCAGCATGATGTATCTCGCCTGTGACAGAGCGTGACAAATCCGAAAGGAAGTAAAGTCCAGCGTCACCGACTTCCTCAATCGTAACGGTACGGCGCAATGGCGCATTATACTCGTTCCATTTGAGAATGTAGCGGAAGTCGCCGATACCGGAAGCGGCAAGCGTCTTGATCGGGCCTGCAGAAATCGCATTAACGCGAATATTATCCGGGCCAAGATCAACAGCCAGATATTTTACGCTTGCCTCAAGAGCAGCTTTCGCAACGCCCATAACGTTGTAATTCGGCATAACTTTTTCAGCGCCGTAATAGGTCAGCGTGAGAATGGAACCGCCATCCGTCATCAACTTTTCTGCCCGCTTGGCGACTGCTGTCAGCGAATAGACAGAGATCAGCATGGTCTTGGTGAAGTTTGCTTCAGACGTGTCAACGTAACGGCCGGTCAACTCGTCCTTGTCAGAAAACCCAATTGCGTGAACAAGAAAATCTATCTTGCCCCAGTGCTTTTCGAGAGCTTCGAAACATGCATCAATTGTTGAAGCATCCGAGACATCGCAGTGGCCGCACAAAAACGCATCCAGCTCCTGCGCGAGCGGCTCAACACGCTTTTTCAGCGCATCGCCCTGATAGGTGAACGCAAGTTCGGCGCCGGCATCATGCGCTGCCTTGGCGATGCCCCAGGCGATCGACCGATTATTGGCGACACCCATTATCAGGCCGCGTTTACCCTGCATCAAACCAGTTTTGGCGGTCATATACCAACCCTTCATGAGACTTATGATTGTGTGCGGTATCGCACAGCCCGCGCCGGGCTTCAAGCACACTGTCACCGTGGATTTGGTTTTTCAAACCTCCGATTGACGTAAAAATGCCTCTAACGCCGGATCTCCACCCTCGGGGAGCATGATCCGAACATGCGCGAAAAGATCGCCATGACCGTCAGGTTTTTTAGGCAACCCCTTGCCTTTCAGCCTTAAAACACGGTCAGAACTGGTCCAGGGAGCGATTTTCATTGCTACACGGCCACTTAAAGTCTCAACTTCCTGACGCGACCCAAGGGCAGCATCGCGCAAGCTTACAGGTAATTCCACATGCAAGTCGCGACCCTCAACTCGAAATTTTGCGTGCGGTTTAAAGCGGACTGTGACCAAAGCGTCACCAGATGTACCACCCGGAACGGCTTCGCCCTGCCCTTTGAGACGAATCGTTTGTCCGTTTTCCACCTGTGCAGGCAGTTTGATCGCCAGTCGCTTACCATTCGGAAACACAGCCTCGACTTTCTCAGCACCGGCAGCCTGCTCCAAAGTAATGTCGATTGTCGCCTGCAAATCAGCCCCTTTACGGGGACCGGCACGGCGTGGGCCGCCCATGCCAGCTGTCTCGCCGAACAGGCTACTTAAAATATCCTCGGCTCCGAAGCCGGATGTTCCACTGCGAAACTCGAAATTGCCGGGGCGTTGCCTGCCACCAAAGCCTGCAAACGGATCTCCGCCACCGCTTGAAAAGCCTTCAAAGCCTTGCGGAGCACGTTGTTTGCCTTCGCTATCAATTTCACCCCGATCAAACTGGCCGCGGCGCTCCTTGTCGCCGACAATTTCATAGGCCTGATTGATCTCCGAAAATTTTGCTTGCGCTTTGGGATCATCCTGATTTTGGTCAGGATGGTATTTCTTGGCGAGCTTGCGGAACGCCGATTTTATTTCGTCTGGTTTTGCCGTTTTGGCGACGCCCAGCACGGTATATGGATCGCGCATGTGAGTGCCCTTCCTCGCGACATGCGAACAGGTTGTCAGATTGCTTTTTGCCTATATGGGCTTAAATAGGAAGAAATTCCAGATTTTTAAACTCAAAAAAGAACATCAAAGTTCAAATTGCCCGCATTACATAGGGGCAAAGGACTTCAACGCCCACTGGCCGCCATTTTGCATGCAGGTCTCACCCTTGTAGAGCATTACACCATCAAATGATTCGCGCGATGTCTGGAATTCACGGCAAAGGCCGGTATCATCCTTTTTCTCGGCAATTGCTGTAATGGTGCCTTGGCTACCCGTTTCCGGGTTAGACCATGGCAAGGGTTTGCTGCCCCATTGGGTAAAATTGAGCGCCGAAACAATATTGCGTATCGTCGTCTGATCGGAAGAGCTCTTCGGGTCCACCTGCTGTGCAGAGGCGACAGAACCGGTTATGGTCGCCTTGTCGGGAACAGCTTTCTCGATACTGAAATCCTTCATGGCGCAACCGGAGAGCATGCAAACGAAAACACCGGCAGCGAACCCACTCAGGGCACCGAAACCTTGCTGTTTTTTTGCAACCAACTTCTTGCTATCAGATGATAGAAACGCCAAACACATACCTCTCTTTAACAAGGTCAATCCGAAATGACTATGGGACTATGGATTAAATGAAGTTAACAACCGATGACTTCACCGAAAAATCCGAACCATTCGCACTCTTCAATGAATGGCTTGGGGATGCGGTAAAAACCGAGCCAAACGATCCCAATGCCGTGGCGCTTGCAACAGTCGATAAGGATGGGTTGCCTAATGTCCGCATGGTTCTTCTCAAGGGCTTCGACACCCAAGGCTTTGTTTTTTATACCAATTTCGAAAGCCAGAAGGGCGTTGAAATCCTTGGCTCCATGAAGGCAGCCATGTGTTTTCATTGGAAAAACCTTGCGGCGGCAGGTTCGCATTCGGGGACCGGTTGAGATCGTGAACGACGAAGAAGCCGACGCATATTATGCAACACGCCCACGCGGCAGCCGCATTGGTGCATGGGCTTCAAAACAGTCCCGCCCGCTTGAAAGCCGGTTTGCTTTGGAAAAAGCTGTCGCCGAATATACGGCTCGCCATGCGATTGGCGAAATTCCCCGTCCAAAATATTGGTCAGGCTTTCGTATTCGTCCAACTTCAATTGAGTTCTGGCACGACAGGCCCTTCCGGTTGCACGATCGTGTCGTTTTCAGCCGTGCAACGCCGGAAGGCGATTGGGGTAAAGAGAGGCTTTATCCCTAAGTTTCTCAAGGCTTCTTGCGCGAGAAGAAATTGACCATGGCATTGCGGGCCTCGTCGGCCTGCAATCGCTCGCTGAAGTGCTTTGCTTCAAGCTGCATGCGTTCCACTACCGATTCCCTTGGCATGCGCAGAAGATCGCGGGTTATTCGCATTGCTTCCGGTGGCTTGGCAGCGATATCGGTTGCGGCTTTCAAAACAGTCGCTTCCAGATCGGCAGCCTCAACGACCTTGTAGATCAGTCCGGCATCCTTTGCTTCAGCCGCACTCCATCCATCACCATTGGCAAGAAAAGCAAATGCCCGCTGAGACCCCATTAGTGCCGGACCAAGAAGGCTTGATGCTGCCTCGGGAACAAGACCCAGATCAACGAATGGCGTCTTGAACAAAGATTGCGGCGTCGCAAACGTCAAATCGCAATGGAAATGGATCGTTGATCCTATGCCTATCGCCAGTCCATCGACACCCGCCAATAGCGGCTTTGTTGCATTGGCCAAGGCAATGAGAAAATCAAACACCTCAGTGCCCATCTGCCCCGACATGGCAAAAGCCATAAAATCCTGCAAGTCATTACCCGCAGAAAATGCACCGGGAGTACCAAGAAACACATTTGCCCGAATATCTGCATCGCCATCACCTTCTACCAAGGCTGTTGTCATGGCAGCGTACATGGCGCGGGTGAGCGCGTTTTTCTTTTCCGGCCGGTTGAACCGGATGATCTGGACAGCACCTTGCCGTTCGACCTGAATATGTTCTGACATGAGGCTTTCCTTAAAGGCTGAGAGCGGAGCGCGCGCCGAGCATACTGGCTGCGCCATTGAGGACACGGTCTTTCAAAGCGACGGTTTCATTGAGAAGGTTTTCCGCAAAAAATCGCGCCAGTACCTTGTGACGATCATCGCCACCTGCCAGCGCACCTTTCGCCAGATAGGTCGCTCCTGCGGCCAAGCCGAACAGGCGCAAATAGGGCGTTGCACCGGCAAGTGCCTCGCTGATCTGCTTATTTGCCAATGTCTCCTGCAACCATATGCTTGTAGCTTCCAAATCGTTCAATGCGGCCCGCAACCGGTCTGCCGTCTCTCCCAAAATGGGATTGTTTGAAGCCGCAACTGCATCGGCAATGGTGCGAAGCTCGTCTATATAGCCCTTGATATGTTGGCCACCGCCAAGCGCGAGCTTTCGCTGCACAAGATCAATGGCTTGAATTCCGTTTGTGCCTTCATAGATCGGCGCAATCCGCGCATCACGCAAAAACTGGGCCGCGCCAGTTTCTTCGATAAAGCCCATACCGCCATGAATCTGAATGCCGATCGACGCGACATCGACTCCGATATCAGTTGAGAAGGCCTTGGCTACTGGCGTGAGCAAATTTGCTCGGTCAGACCAATAGCGGGCTTCCTCAATGGTGCCCGTTTTTGCCATGTCCAAGGCAAAAGCGCAGGCGTAGGAGATAGAGCGGGCGGCGCCTGTGAGAGCTTTCATTGTCAGCAGATTGCGCTGCACGTCCGGATGCTCGATGATCGGGCTCATGCCTTCACCGCTCCAGCCGGGCGCGCGCATCTGGCGGCGATCCTCAGCATAGGTCAGCGCTTTCTGATAGGCAGCTTCGGCAACGGCAACGCCCTGAATGCCCACCGCAAGGCGGGCATTGTTCATCATCGTGAACATACAGGCAAGGCCACGATTTTCCTCGCCGATGAGCCAGCCAATGGCGCCGGGTTCACTGCCCTTTGCAAAGCCATCGCCATAAATCATCGTGCATGTAGGCGAGCCATGGATACCCATCTTGTGCTCAATGCTGCTGCAAAACACATCATTGCGCGCTCCAAGCGAGCCATCCTCGTTGACAAGATATTTGGGCACCAGAAACAGCGAAATGCCTTTGGTTCCGGCGGGAGCGTCGGGCAAGCGCGCCAAGACCAGATGGATAATATTGTCGGTAAGATCATGCTCGCCATAGGTGATGAAAATCTTGCTTCCAAAGATCCTATAGGTGCCGTCATCGGCGCGTTCAGCACGCGTGCGCAATGCACCCACATCGGAGCCCGCCTGTGGCTCGGTCAAATTCATCGTGCCCATCCATTCGCCGGAAACAAGCTTGGGAAGATAGGTCTGCTGCAATTCTTCGGTGGCGTGCGCTTCCAGCGCCTCGATCGCCCCCAGGGTCAGTGTCGGCCCGATGCCAAACGCCATCGACCCCGAGTTCCACATTTCAAATGTCGCAATAGCCAGCATCATGGGCAAAGCTTGGCCGCCGAACTCTTCCTTGCCGGTCAGGGCGTTCCATCCGCCGGAAACCCATTCCTGATAAACGTCCTTCCAACCGGGTGGCATGCTGATTTCAGCATCTTTGAGCGGAGTACCGTGCTTATCGCCGACCTGAAGCAAAGGTGCAACGCGTGTGCTTGCAAATTTTCCTGCCTCTTCAAGAATAGCATCCACCAGATCACCGGAGAGATCGCCGAAACGGCCCTGCTCCATTGCCGCGGCCAAGCCAGCGATGTCTTTTAAAGTGTGAGCGATATCCTCGACAGGCGCGCGGTACATATCACAGTCTCCTCATCGTGATGCGGGATGACATTGCAACTCCCAGGTACCGAAAGGCAAGAGGATTTTTACGTAAACGTAAGTATTTATCTCTGATGGGCCGCTCTCCTATGGTTAACACCATGTTAACCCATTACGGCCACCATCCGTCTGGTATCTTGGGAAACTCCGTTACGAGGCAATATATTGGCGACCCGGCGATCCATATTTGCTCTTGCGGCTGCCCTCCTGGGAATGTGCTTCAACGGCAGTGCGAGCGCCACTTCCGAGTTCACGACACCTTGGTCAAATAAAGCGCGTGCAATCGTACTTGATGGCTACGAGCAAAATTCATTTAATCTTGCAGAAATCGTCAAAGACCCACGTATAGCAGCCTTCATCCATAAAGGTTCCGATGGCCTGCCTGCAAACTACCATTGCAAACGAATCGACGATGAGATGCAACAGGAGCTATGCAGGCGCATATGGCGCAACTATGCGGTTTCGCGCGAACTTTATCAGACACGTCGCATGCTCGCCAAAACTCTTGGGCTGAAATGGGGAGCATATCACCTTGGCCGTCCGGGCAATCCGATCGAACAAGCCAATCATTTTATTGATTATGCCGAACCAAGCGATGACGAGTTGATCGCAATCGACATTGAGGACAATGATCCCGAACGCTTCATGTCGTTGCGCGATGCTCAGATTTTTGCCGAGCAGATCAAGCTGCGGACTGGTCGTTATCCAGTCCTCTATACCAATGGTACAACGGCAAAATATATTGCAGACCGGCGACTGGAATTTCCCATCTTGTCGCGCCTGCAGCTATGGTATGCGCGCTATGAATCTGACATCGCTCCGCATTTTCCGAAAGGAAACTGGCAAGATTACGCTCTTTGGCAATTTACATCCCAGAGTAATTGCACCGAGCAGCGTTGCCCCTATAGGCCAGCCGGAACCAATCGCGACATTGATGTAAACGTAGCTGACATGACTGTTGCCCAGCTAAAAAACGCCTGGCCTTTGGGCGAGTTGGTTCGTGCTCTTCCGCCGGACAATCTGCCGACACCGGGGAATCGCCCTTACCCTGAGGACGACATTCTTATGGCAGCGGCAGAAGTCCCGCTGGTTGACTACCGGGCTTTATGGGAATTGGCGCAATCCGCTATTACGACAGAAGGACTCATTGCCGGTGTTCATCAATTGCTCGCCCCTGCTCCGGATACGGGAATTGATGAAACATTGACTGCTTCTGTTACCAAGCCGCAGAAAAGCATGAATATCAATGAGGCGATAAACCTTGCAGCTATCGCTCGTGGATTGAAACAGCCAACCCACAGCGCGAACTGGACGCCTCTGACAGCACCCGGCAGACATTGTATCGCTGCACGATAGGAAGATTAGCTACGTTCCCGTTCAATTGCCCGCCATCCAATATCGCGACGATAAAAACCTTCAGGCCAATCGATCTTTGAAATGGCTTTGTAAGCTGCTTCTTGGGCGAGTTGCACAGTTTTACCGCTTGCCGTCACATTCAAGACGCGCCCGCCATTAGCTACCAGATCACCATCTTTCAAAGTGGTGCCTGCGTGGAAAACCTCAACCGCATCAGCCTCAGCCGCTGCCTCCACACCTTTGATGATGCTGCCCTTCTCCGGGGAGGTCGGGTAGCCCTTTGCTGCCATAACGACCGTCAACGCAGCGTCATCGCTCCAGCGTACGGACATCTGGTCCAGAGCACCATCGGCCGCCGCTTTAAGCAGCAACAGAAGATCATCTTTCAAGCGCAGCATCAGAACCTGCGTTTCCGGATCGCCGAAACGCGTATTATATTCAATCAGCTTCGGACCATCCTTGGTGATCATAAGCCCGGCAAAGAGAACGCCGCTGAACGGCGCGCCAATTTCAGCCATGCCGCGCATGGTCGGCTCGATTAGTTCGCGCATGGTGCGGTCAATGATTTCCTGGCTCATAACAGGTGCAGGCGAATAGGCTCCCATGCCACCGGTATTGACCCCCGTATCACCATCACCAACACGTTTGTGATCCTGTGCTGTCCCAAATGGCAGCGCGACTTTTCCGTCGCATAGGCAAAAGAAGCTGGCTTCTTCTCCATCGAGATATTCTTCGACGACGACCTCCGCACCGGCACCACCAAAGGCTCCCTCAAAACACGCGTCCACTGCATCCAACGCCTCCTGAATCTCGAAGGCTACGACGACGCCCTTGCCCGCTGCGAGCCCATCCGCCTTGACGACGATGGGAGCGCCCTGCTGTCTGACATATGCTTTTGCGGCATCTGCCTGGGTAAACCGTTGATAGGCGCCGGTTGGAATATTGAAACGCGCACAGAGATCCTTGGTAAATCCCTTCGATCCCTCAAGCCGTGCCGCAGCTTTCGACGGTCCGAACACGGAAAATCCTTCAGCGCGCAAATCGTCTGCAATACCCGCTACCAAAGGTGCTTCCGGGCCGACAACCACGAAATCGATTGATTTGTCTTTGCAAAAGGCAATGATCTGCGCGTGATCCGAGGGATCAAGCTCCACACATGTTGCAACATTCGCAATGCCGGGATTGCCTGGAGCGCAATAGAGCTTTGTCAGGACGGGAGAAGCGGCCATTTTCCATGCCAGCGCATGCTCGCGACCGCCGGAACCTATCAGCAAGACGTTCATCGAAATTCCGCTCCTATAAAGAATTATTGCGGTGTCGGTATGGCTTAGACGCGCATGGGTCAAGCACGCAATAAGAATTTGCCCTGAAAATGCACATAGGGTGCTTGACTGTGCGGTTAACCGCTGCAAGGTCAAATCATGATTACAGAAAAAGATAATATTCAATCCCGGCACAGCCGTGGTCGCGTGTTCGATGCGCCATCGGGTCATTGGGTCTATCGCATTTTACCAAACTGGCTTTGGCCTTATGCACAACTTGCGCGCTGGGACCGACCAATCGGATGGTGGCTTCTCCTGTGGCCGTGCTGGTGGGCGACGGCACTTGCAGCAACAGCTGGCGCCAAGGTCGGCGAGCCATTATGGTCCGTTCTCCCCTCGCCCTACCACCTTATACTTTTTCTCATCGGGGCAATTGCCATGCGCGGGGCTGGCTGCACCTATAATGATCTTGCCGATGAGGATATCGACAACAAGGTGGCGCGGACACGTTCGCGTCCGCTGCCTTCCGGTCAGGTAACCAGAAAACAAGCCAAAATATTTCTGGTGCTACAGGCACTGGTTGGTTTTGCGGTGGTGGTTCAGCTAAACTTTTTTACCATCATTCTTGCAATCGGATCATTGGCGATTGTCGCCATCTATCCATTTATGAAACGCATAACCAACTGGCCGCAATTTGTGCTTGGATTGGCGTTTTCATGGGGCGCGCTGGTCGGTTGGTCAGCACATTTCGGCTCATTGGATTGGCCGGCAATCCTGCTTTATGCCGGATCGATCCTTTGGGTCATCGGCTATGATACGATCTACGCCCACCAGGACAAGGAAGATGATGCTCTGGTTGGCGTGCGCTCTACTGCGCGGCTGTTTGGCAGCCGCACGCGGGAAGCCCTCATGGTTCTTTATGGTGGGGCGCTAGCGCTTTTTCTCGGCGCTTTTGCAGTGGCTGAAGTTCCTATGCCCGCCGTCGCCGGTCTCCTGGCGGCAGGCGCGCATATGTACCGCCAGATCATGACACTCGACATTGACAATCCAGATGAATGCCTGCGGCTGTTTAAATCCAATACTATTGTCGGCTGGGTGATTTTTCTTGGTTTGGTCGCCGGTGGGCTGTGGACCGTGGTCAAACCCATGTTTTAAGAGCTGCAGGGTTATTTTGAACCCTGCGCAATAATCTCTTCGCCGCTTATAACCAGACGCAGGCCAAGATCGCCCATTTTGCGGCGGGCAAGAAAGCGCGGACGGCGGCGGCGCGGCTCACGGCCCTGCCGACGGGGTGTCGGAGCAGAAACAGCGACGGGGCCAATATTGTGGTCGAGCTGGCGAGCAACTCCATCTTCTTCCACCATCATCATCGGCAGCTTGAACATTGACGACCATGCGCGCCAATCGGCAGCAACATCGTTGAGGTCATGGGCGACAAGCAATGGGACTGAAAGATGCGGGTCCGTATGCATGAGTTCAAGCGTGACAGTGATATCGCCAAGCTCATCTTCCGTTGCGCGGGCCGTAACGCCGCGGAAGGCACATGGTGGAAGAGCAAGCGAAACGGGTAGATTGCTGGCTGGAAGAATCCGTTTCACCACAGCGCCCCGTTCATGCAGTGTGAAGGTGATGTCGCCGCGATCATCGCGTGTCGCATAAGTTACTGTCTGTGGCAGGTGGAATGGGTCAAGCCGGAATTCCCGACTTGCCCAAACCGGCTTTGCTCCGGCTTTGTTCATTTGACGCCTTCTGTCGATCCTGAGAGCCGGTTTTCCGGTCTTCTCTGATGTTTATTTCCCTGTAAGGACGGACCATTTTCTGGTCTCGTTAGGGACACAGTAGCGTCAACTTTCCCAATACCGCTTAACGAACTGGGTTAACTCTTTCTGATTAGATGGAATGGTTATCGAAACCCGACCTGCCCCAAGACTTTGGTAAGGAGCGTGAATAAAGGGTTGCGATTTCAGATGACCTTGCCGGGATTCATAACGCCTGCAGGGTCAAACGATTTCTTGATGCGGCGCATGAGATCGAGCGCAATGGGTGACTTGGTTTCAGACAATTCCTGTCGCTTTAACTGGCCGATGCCATGTTCCGCCGAGATCGACCCGTTATAGGCGCGGACGATATCGTGAACGCGCTTCGTTACCTCAGCCCAGCGATCAAGAAAGGCTTGTTTATCGGCGCCGACAGGCTGCGAAATATTATAGTGCAGATTGCCATCGCCCATATGGCCGAATGAAACAATACGGGCGCCAGGAATGAGGTCGAGAACGGCCTGATCAGCTTCTTTGATGAAGTCCGGAATTCTGGCGACGGGTACGGAAATATCATGTTTGATCGAACCGCCTTCGGGTTTCTGCGCATGAGACATGGCCTCGCGCATATGCCAGAACGATTTTTCCTGCGCAGTACTCTCGGCGATGGTTGCATCATCCACCAGACCGGCCTCGAATGCTTCGGTCAGGATTGCTTCAATGGTTTCCCGCGCGTCTTCGGCGGAACGCGATGAAGAAATATCAAGCAGAACGTACCAGTTATGCGGCTCCTGCAGCGGATCACGTACACCTTCCGTGTGGGCAACCGAGAACTCCACACCTATCCGCGGCATCAACTCAAAGCCCGTCAAGGATGCGCCTGCGTGGCTCTGGGCCATGTTCAACAATTGCAAGGCATTATCGGGACTGGATAGCCCAACATAGGCAACGCCTTTGCCTTTCGGCAACGGAAACAGTTTCATGACCGCAGCAGTGATAACGCCAAGCGTTCCTTCAGCCCCTATGAAGAGGTCTTTCAGATCGTAACCGGTATTGTCCTTCTTGACGGTACGCAAATCATTCAGAATTTCGCCGGTAGGCAAAACAACTTCAACACCGAGGCAGAGTTCCCGCGTGTTGCCATAGGCCAGAACTGCCGTACCACCGGCATTGGAAGAAAGATTTCCTCCAACCTGACAAGAGCCTTCAGACCCGAGGGATAGCGGAAACAGCTTGCCCGCCTGGGCAGCGGCCTCCTGAAGTTTCTGCAATACAACCCCGGCTTCCACAATGGCCAGATTTCCAGCAGGATCAATGCTGCGGATTTTGTTCAACCGCGAAAGCGACAGGACAATTTGAGTTCCACTACCATCTGGTATTTGCCCCCCCACAAGGCCAGTATTCCCGCCTTGTGGGACGATGGCGGTTTCCGTTTCAGTCGCCAATTTGAGAATGGCCGAAACTTCATCGACATTTGAGGGGCGCAATACCAGCGAGGTCTTGCCGCCAAATTTATCGCGCGGCTCGATAAGGTACGGCTCAATGTCATTGGCACTGCGTAAAGCATAAGCTTCACCTACTATTGCTACAAAACGTTCAATCAAATTCTGCGTCAGCGTCATTTTATCTGTTCCATTTCGGCTACCGACAACGAGCGGGGCGCCGCGGCGCGAACAAGGCGGTCATTGATAGCCTCACCGAGGCCGTTGAAAGGTATGGGTTCGACGGCAATCATTGTGCAATCAACCGCGTCGAGGCGCTTCATGAAGTCGAAGAGGTTGGTTGCAGCCTCGTGCAGGCTGCCCGTTTCGCTGAGATTGAGAATGGCAGCGGCTTTTGAGTATCCATTTGCACGGTGCGGTCCAAAAGCAAGCAAAGCCTCGCCTGCCATTACGTCATGGACGTTCAACCTCATTGCGGCAGAGGGAGCATAATGGGAAGCCATCATCCCCGGTGCCTGAATTGCTGCGCGCTGATCTATGCGGCCAAGCTTCCGGCCAATCACAGCCTCAATCTCTTCAGCCGGGAGGCCGCCCGGGCGTAGCATCAGGATTGTATCACCATCAACTTTGACAATCGTCGACTCGAGTCCGACTTCTGACGGGCCTGCATCAAGGATCATCGCAATCTTTGACCCCAAATCGCCTTCTACAGACAAAGCATTGGTGCCGCTTATCTTTCCGGAAGTATTGGCGCTCGGTGCTGCAAGCGGTCGATCCAATGCCGCGATGATTTTTCCTGCCACGCCACGGGGCATACGCAGAGCAATAGTGTCGAGTCCGGCCGCTACCAGGGGATGGATTCCGCAGTCCGGTTTCAATGGAAGGACGAGGGTAAGTGGCCCCGGCCAGAAAGCATTGATCAATTGACGGGAAACCGGATCGATCTCTGCATAACGTTCGGCCATGGCAACATCCGAGACATGGCAGATCAGCGGATTGAAGTGCGGGCGGCCTTTGGCCTCAAAGATACCGGCAACTGCGCTTCCGTTCGTCGCATCGGCTGCAAGGCCGTATACGGTCTCCGTTGGGATAGCCACAAGCTTCCCCTGAGCCAACGTATCGGCTGCAGCGAGGATCGCCTGTTCGTCCATACCCAAGATTGTAGCCAAGATAGCCTCCAGTGGTCGCCCTGCCTACACGAATGAGGTGGCGCGCTGCAAGTATTGGCTGATGAACAGCTCGAATGATGTCATGCCTAAAATTGAATCCATCGTGAGAAAGCTTTGGCAATGAATCCCAAATAGAGAAGGCTGGAGCGTTTGTTTATATAGAGAATCCAGGATTGATCAGCCATGCTTCTACGCCAGTTCATTGCAGCGTCAGCCATCGCCCTGATAAGCGCCTCCGCTTTAGCAGATTCAATCATTGTCAGCGGAGAAACGGCCAAACCGAATTCGGTATCCTATATTGGTTATGACAGCTTCGATGCCAACGGCAATCCAGTCTGCACATCATGCCTTGAACAGACTGCGGAGGAAGCAGCACGCTTGAAAGCTTATGCGGAAAGACGTGCTCGTTCCCGGGAGTATATGGCGCGCATGCAAGGTAATGCGGCGCCGGCAAATCCCTTGCTTGCCGCGCAGGCATCGGAACCTATAGCCGCTGGCAAATCAATGCCTGCCCCCGACTTAGCAGAAGCACCGATGCGCGCAGGCGTGAATTAGGAAACGCCTAAGACAGTTGAGAACTGCTACCTATCTTCCTGTCATCCAACAATTTTCGAGAAATCAGCGACGGCATCCGTCGCCGCGCGGATACGCGAAAGCAATGCCAGACGATTTGCGCGAATATCGGCATTGTCGTCATTAACCAGCACTTTTTCAAAGAATGAATCAACTGGTTCACGCAAAGCACTAAGTGCGATCATAGCGCCGGAAAAGTCTTCCTTTTGAATCGCTTGCGCCGCTTGGCTCTCAGCTTGATTCACCGCGACGTATAGGTTCTTTTCCGCATCATCATTGAAAAGATCGGGGTTTACCATGTCTGAAATGGCTGTCCCCTTCTTCTCCTCGGCGCTCAAAATATTGGCGGCACGCTTGGTTCCGGCAACAAGATTTTTACCGTCTTCCGTGTTGAGGAAAACAACAAGCGCCTCGACACGCCGTGCGATCAGCAAGAGATTATCCGCGTCTGGTTTAAGCACAGAATCAATCAGATCATGACGCGCACCGAGGTCGCGCAGATGTACCTTGAGTCGGTCGTGAAAGAACGCCAAGAGATCAAGAAGGATGGGTTGTGACCGCTCCGAAAGCTGGCCGCGTATCCGCTTTTCAAAACCGGATATCGCGTTGGTGACATCTTCCTCACCATCCACATCACCCGAATTCTGGGCTGCCTGCGCTTCCTCGAAATGCTCGATCCGCTGCTCGATTTTCTCTTCGCGCAATTGAATGAAAGCGTCTTGGAAAATGGGCAAAAGTTCAATCTTCCAATCGCTTGAAAGCAGAAGCCTGATCACGCCGAGCGCCGCGCGCCGTAATGCGAACGGATCTTTCGAACCGGTTGGCTTTTCATCAATAGCCCAGAAGCCGACCAGCGTATCCAATTTGTCCGCCAGTGCAACAGCAACCGAAACCAGATCGCTTGGTACAAAATCGGATGGTCCTTGCGGTTTGTAATGCTCCTCAATGGCGGCAGCCACTGATGGGTGCTCATTCTGCAGGAGTGCATATTTCCGGCCCATACCCCCTTGCAACTCAGGAAACTCGCCAACGATTTCGGTTGTAAGATCGGCTTTAGCCAAAACCGATGCGCGGCTTGCCAAAACTGGATCGGCGCCTATCCGAATCGCAAGTGCGCGTGCAAGATTTTTAATCCGCGTGACGCGCTCGCCTTGTGTACCAAGCTTTGCGTGGAAAGTAACATTCAGCGCATCCAAACGTGCCATGCGTTGGTCCAATGGCTTGCTCAGATCAAGGTCAAACTTGATGGCAGCTGGCGCCAGCGTGTGCATATCTGGCAAATCATGCTGGTCGGTATTCCAGAAGTATAGCGCATCCGAGAGGCGTGCCCGCACGACCTTGCCATTGCCATGGGCAATCTCGCGACCGCCATCAGTCGCTTCGATATTGGAAACGAGGATGAACTTATTGGAAAGCTTGTCCGCTTCGCCCTGTTTACGTGTAACAAAGCATTTCTGATTGGTCTTGATGGTAAGGCGGATAACCTCAGGCGGAATTGCAAGAAACTCCTCCTCAAATTCGCCCATCAACACCACCGGCCATTCGACGAGGCCAGACACTTCTTCAAGAAGCGCCTCATCTTCAACAAGCTCAAGTCCCGATGCAAAAGCGATGTTCTGGGCGTCGGAGAGGATAATTTCCTTGCGGCGATCCGCATCGAGCACGACCTTCGCCTTTTCAAGCTTGGCAACATAGTCGTCAAAGCGGCGGACGGTGATCGGCTTGCCATCGCTCAGGAAGCGATGACCATAGGTTACATTGCCAGCTTTCAGACCATCAATCTCAAAATTGACGACAACCGGCTCCTCGGTTTCAGGACCGAACGTGCAAACAATAGACTGTAGCGGACGAACCCAGCGCAAGCTTCCGGATTTGGAAGACGCCGCACCCCATCGCATGGATTTTGGCCATGGGAATTCGCGGATAATCTTTGGCATCAGCTCCGCAATGATCTCTTCAGCGCCGCGCCCCGGTTTCGTCAGATGGGCGACATAAAAATCACCCTTCTTAGGGTCGGTGTGGACATGCGCTTCAGAAATATCATTCAAGCCTGCTGAACGCAGAAAGCCTGCAATTGCCTGCTCAGGCGCATTGACACTTGGGCCTTTGCGGTCTTCGTGCACATCCTTGGAACGTGCTGTAAGGCCACGTATATCGAGCGTAAGACGGCGCGGCGTCCAATAGTCTCCCGCTGCCTCATAGGTCAAACCGGCTTCGACCAAAGCGTCGGTAACCAGCTTCTTCAAATCGCCAGCAGCCTTGCGCTGCATACGTGCCGGAATTTCTTCCGAGCGGAGTTCGAGCAAAAGATCAGGCATTATACGGACTCACTCTTGAAATTCACGCCACCTGCTTCCGTGAGAAGGAAGGCCTCGCCGCATTGCCGGGCAAGATTGCGTACCCGCAATATATAGCTCTGACGTTCCGTTACCGAAATCACGCCACGCGCATCAAGAAGATTGAATGCGTGGGATGCCTTGATGCACTGATCATAGGCAGGCAGGACCATTTTATGCTGAGGGCTGTTATCGCCGTTTTTTGGAGCGCCAGCGCGCAATAGCGCTTCACATTCCGCTTCCGCATCTTCGAAATGACGGAGCAAGGTGCTTGTATTTGCATGTTCAAAATTATGCCGTGAATATTCCTGTTCGGCCTGTAGGAATACGTCGCCATAGGTGACTTTCTCGTCACCCTCAAGACCATTGAAATTGAGGTCGTAAACATTGTCCACGCCCTGCACATACATGGCAAGACGTTCCAGACCATAGGTCAATTCACCCGACACCGGCGAGCATTCAATGCCGCAAACCTGCTGAAAATAGGTAAATTGCGACACTTCCATGCCGTCACACCAGCACTCCCAACCGAGCCCCCAGGCACCCAATGTCGGACTTTCCCAGTCATCCTCGACGAAACGGATATCGTGCATCAAAGGATCAAGGCCGATAGCCCGCAGCGAGCCGAGATAAAGCTCCTGCAGATTGGGCGGCGATGGCTTCATGATCACCTGATACTGATAATAATGCTGCAACCGGTTTGGATTTTCGCCGTAACGACCATCTTTCGGGCGGCGTGAGGGCTGCACATAGGCAGCCTTCCACGGCTTTGGTCCAAGCGAACGCAAGGTCGTTGCGGGGTGGAATGTGCCAGCACCAACTTCCATGTCATAGGGCTGCAGGATTACACAGCCATGCTGCGCCCAATAATTGTGGAGCGTCAGGATAAGCCCCTGAAACGAGCGGGTCGGGTGCATATGATCTGGCAAGGGAGAAGTCACCGTGCGGCCTTTTCATTACTGGAAATAACAGAGAATGCGTGTTTCGTTTGGAGCATGATCTTGTCCGTAAAGTCATGCAACTTTTCGGGATCATGCTCTAAGACGTGCATACAGACCGGTCAAGTGGAACGAAGAAATCAGCCCTTCTTGTCGGGTGCTGGAGCCGGAGCTGGCGGCGTTGGTGGCTCAGGTACCTGAACGCCGTTCTTTGCCACACCGGGATTCTTTTCTTCTGGAAGTCCGTTTTTCAGCTTTTCCTCGATCTTGACCAGATCTTCAGGCTCAGGCTTGGAATCGCGCGCATGCGCCCATTGGAAAGTCGCCTCAAGCTTGCGGCCCGCACGCCAGTAAGCATCACCAAGGTGATCATTGATTGTAGCATCTTCGGCGCGCAGTTTTACTGCCTGCTCAAGCTGAGTGACGGCTTCATCGTAACGGCCCAAACGATAATAGGCCCAGCCCAATGAATCGACGATATAGCCGTCCTGTGGCCTTGCTGCTACGGCTTTCTTGATCAAATCCAGCCCCTGTTCGAGCTTGATATTCATATCAATCCACGAATATCCAAGATAGTTCAGGACCTGTGGCTGATCGGGGTAGAGTTCCAGCGCTTTCAGGAAATTCGGCTCCGCCTTGTCCCATTCCTTCAGGCGCTCATAGGAAATTCCACGCTGATAGAAGATCGTCCAGTCATTTCGGGTAGGCTGCTTTAAAACGGCAACGGCCTTGTCGTAGGTTTCAGCTGCCTGCTTGAAATTTTTATCCTGGGCATAAATGCTGCCAATAGCCAGATATGTACGCATGTCTTCCGGATTGCTTTCAAGCAAAACACCAAGATGCTTGATAGCTTCGTCATTTCGTTTCAGAACGGCGAGATTAATCGCAAGCTGCATTTCGGCATCGCGCCTATAGGCGGAATCCTTGGCAATTTTGCCAAAATACTCGATTGCTTTCTCCGGCTGTTCAAGCTTCGCACTCAGATCACCCAATTGATAAAGGGTAGCATCATGGTCCGGGCGAAGTGGCAGGGACATTTGCAGATATAATTTCGAGAAGGCTTCCGCCCCACCATTATCAATTGCTGTCGCAACGACATATAATACCTCGGATGCTCCCTGTTGCGGGGTCTCAATCAGAGGTTTGATCGTTTTTGCGCTCGCTATCTGCTTGGCAAATTCGACAAGAACCATGCGTCCCGACAGAACATCAATTGCTTCCTTGACCAGTGCTTCAGCGCCTGCCTTGTCACCATTGCGAATTTTGAACGAAGCATATGCCTCGACCAAGCGCTCATACGTGTCAGGAGCAGCAGCTATATTGGCCTTGTTGTCCAGGGCGCTTTGATAAAACTCTGCCGCCTTTTTCTTCTGACCCGCCATGTCCGCAATCAGCGCCGAACTATAGGCCTTGAAAAGCGTGAAGCCTTCCGGCCCCTTCAACTTGTCAATCATTGCCAAAGCCTCGTTGGGCTTGCCGGCACCGGCTTTGGCAAAAGCTGCAATCAGTCCAGTCACCATACGATCCAGATCAGACTGGAGCGACAGCATCATCAATGTTTCGACCTGGCGGTATTGTTTCTTGTTGAGAGCATCAATTCCAAGCGCCAGACGCGAGAAACGCTCTATTTCAGGCACAGCCTTCAACTCGGCAGCCAGCGGCAATGCTTCCTTGAACTGGCCGTTCGTCAAAAGAACAAGCAGGAGGCTTTGACGCAGCTCCGTATTTTTGGGATCATAGGTCAGTGCCTGCCGATAAAACGCTATGGCGCTATCAAAATCATTGTCGCGCTCTGCAGTCCGAGCTGAAAGAAAAGCGCCCGACAGGTTTCCGGTATTTATGACTGGCGTCTGTGTCGTGGTCGCTGCTGCCGGGATCGCACCGCCTATCATGGCAGCCAGTGTAGCTCCTACAATCGAGCCGAGCATTTTACTGCGCTGCATGACAAATCCCTCTTTACTGCCTAATTTGAAACGATACTGCGAATCCTCAAGGGAACCATGGCCTTTTTACGGTTTTCGCTCAAGTTTTCCTAAAGACTAGCACGGGGTTAGCTTGCACCCCTCATCTGACGGGCTTCAATTTACCCGGCTGATGCAGAAATCGATTACCTCCAGCAAGGCATCCTTCTGCGGCGAGTGGTCCAGCGGAGCCAACGCGTCACGTGCTATTCCGCCAAAGTGCCTTGCTCGCTGGATCGTGTCGCTCAATGCACCATAGCGGGTCATCAAGCCCTTTGCTTTTTCCAAGCCCTTATCGTCATTAACGCCGTTTTCAAGCGCTTCCTTCCAGAATTGCCGCTCTTCCGAGCTACCCCGACGATAGGTAAGGACGACTGGAAGCGTGATCTTGCCCTCACGGAAATCATCGCCGGTATTCTTGCCTAGATCTTTGGCATTGCCACCATAATCCAACGCGTCGTCGACAAGCTGAAAGGCAAGTCCGAGATTGAGGCCATATGAACGTAGCGCCTGCCGATCGGTCTTCGACGCAGCGGCAATTATCGGCCCCACTTCCGCAGCAGCAGAGAAGAGCGCCGCAGTTTTCGCTTTGATGACGGCAAGATACTCATCTTCAGTCGTTTCAAGGTTTTTTGCCGCCGAAAGCTGCATCACTTCGCCTTCAGCAATGACCGATGCAGAGGTAGCGAGCACATCCAATGCTTCCAGCGAACCAACTTCCACCATCATTTTAAAGGCTTGACCAAGCAGGAAGTCGCCAACGAGAACGCTTGCCTGATTGCCCCAGATCATTCGCGCAGTACTTTTTCCACGGCGCAGATCGCTCTCATCCACCACGTCGTCGTGAAGCAGCGTAGCGGTATGCATGAATTCAACGCTGGTCGCCAGCTTCACATGGCCATCGCCCTCATAGCCGAACATACGTGCGGCAGCCAGTGTGATCATTGGGCGCAAACGCTTGCCACCTGAGGAAATGAGGTGATTGGCAACTTCGGGGATCATTTCAACATCAGATCCTGCTTTAGACAAAATCAGTTCATTGACCCGCCCCATATCCGCCTTGGTCAAATCGACCAGGGGCTGAACCGACCCAGAACTGCTTTTCTTCTCTTCAAGACTGACAACAACGCCCAAAATGAAACTCCTACTGTCTTGGCCTTGCGCCTGATTCCGAGGACCAGATTTGATCTTCAGAAAGGATTGCGAACCAAATCAAAATATCACTACGCCCGGTAAAATCTTGCAAGATGCGCGGCGCTGCAATGCGGCGACACCTTATTTTGACTGCCTATAACCCGCAAGCGGCGAATTGGCGCGCAGAATTGGTACAGGCCACAAATTCGTGATAAAGCCAGTGGCCCTTCTCCCCATCCCTTTCGAAACGGTAGTTCAGATGATCGAAATAATGCGCCTCAACGACCCTGTTCTGATTTCATTCGTCGAATCATTATTGAAAGATGCACAGATCAAATATTTTATCGCTGATGCCAATATGAGCGTACTTGAAGGGTCGCTTGGTGTTCTCGCCCGGCGCGTGATGGTCGATTCAGAATTTGAAAAAGAGGCGCGCCAGTTGCTGACAGACGCGGGAATCGAGCAGGAGCTTCGCGGCTAGTTCATGTCTGTTCTGGATATCCCTCATACGATCGACGCTTTCCATCGCGGTCGTTTCCGCCTCATTCAACCCTCTGCCAAAGGTCATCGCTCCGGCGTAGATGCCATGGTGTTGGCGAGCGTAGTGCCCAATGAATTCAGCGGTCGTATCGCAGATCTGGGTGCCGGTGCTGGGGCTGCTGGTCTTGCGGTTCTTTCCCGCTGCGGCAAAGCCAGTGCAACTCTTATCGAGCGATCCGAACTCATGGCGCAGTGCGCCCGCTTGTCTCTGGCTTTACCAGAGAACCACCTGTTCTCAGGCCGGTGCGATATTGTTCAGGCTGATGTAACAGCTATGGGCAAAACGCGCATGACTGCCGGAATCCATGACAACTTTTTCGATTTTGCCATCATGAATCCGCCTTTCAACGAGGCAAAGGACCGCGCAACGCCGGATGCTTTGAAAGCGGAAGCTCATGTCATGACAGATGGCATGCTGGAAAAATGGATTAAAACCGCCGCTTCCATCGTCAAACCCGGCGGATCAATCGCCATTATCGCGCGGCCAGCGTCTATGCTTGACCTGCTGACAGCTTTGCAAAGGCGCTTTGGCGGGCTCATTATCGTTCCTGTCCAGCCCAGACCTCAAGAGGCCGCGATCAGGATCATCATCAAAGGGGTAAAGGGCAGCCGCGCGGGGCTTACCTTTCATCCTCCCTTGGTGATGCACCATGAAACCGGCAATGATTTCACCGAGCGCGCAATAGCGATCAATAACGGAGTCGCTTCGCTGTTTTAGACTTTGGGACCATTGTGATTTTCTCTGCACCGCTTACATGGTCTTGAGATGAGCACGTAAAGGAGACCCGCTTGGCTCGATTTATCCGGAAGTTATTGCCCCGCCGTTGGCGCCCAGACCATATCGAAATCCCAGTGGTACGCTTGCATGGTGCGATCATGGCGGGAAGCAGCCGCTTTCGTAATGACCTGTCGCTCAGTTCTACAGCCGGCATGCTTGAAGAAGCCTTTAGCGATAAAGATGCTCCAGCCGTTGCGATTTCGATCAATTCTCCCGGCGGCTCGCCTGTTCAGTCGCGACTGATTTATCGGCGCATCCGTGACCTGGCGGCGGAAAAGAACAAGAAGGTTCATGTTTTCGTTGAGGATGTCGCAGCCTCCGGCGGTTACATGATTGCAGTTGCGGGCGACGAGATCATCGCTGACCCCTCATCCATTGTCGGCTCGATCGGCGTTGTTTCGGCAAGTTTTGGCTTTACCGAACTGATCAAGAAAATTGGCGTCGAGCGGCGTGTTCATACCGCCGGTTCGAACAAGTCAACCCTTGACCCGTTCAAGCCGGAAAACAAGCAGGATATTGAGCATCTCAAAGCGCTGCAATTGGAGATTCACGAGACCTTTATCAATCTGGTAAAGGAACGGCGCGGTGAAAAGCTCAGTGACAATCCAGACCTGTTTACAGGGTTGTTCTGGACAGGGATACGCGGATTGGAACTTGGCCTGATTGACGGGTTGGGCGATATGCGATCACATTTGCAATCTCAATATGGCCCTAAGACCAAACTCAAACTTATAGCCCCGCCACGGGGATTGTTTGGTCGCAAACTCCCTTCTGCTGAAATCGGATTTGGTGGAATAGGTGCGGGTTTTGCCGAAGGCATTGTCAATGCTGCAGAAGAACGGGCGCTTTGGTCACGTTTTGGCCTTTAACCTTGTGTGTATTTTGGCAAGAGCGACGCACCGTGTTATGATTACGAAAATATCGGTGCCTGTCATTTTCGGGGTCTAGGACGATGCCACAACTCATCTTTTTTCTGCTTATCGGTATTGCCGCCTATTACGGCTATCGTTCGTTCAAACGCGAAGCCCAGCGTGTATCAAAGCGTGTTCGCGAAGCGGAAAAAGAAGTCCAGAACCGCTCTCAAGGCACTTTGGTCCAGGATCCGGAAACTGGTGAATACCGCTTGCGTAAAGACTGACCGAGATGCTCGACAGTCTTGATCAAGCGATCAGCCTGATTGCGCCTGCCAAGATCAATCTGGCACTGCATATTACCGGCCAACGGGACGATGGATATCATCTCCTGGATACATTGGTGGTTTTTGCAGGTTATGGTGACCGAATAAGCATCGCACGCAGCAGCGCGGATTCATTTCGCATAACAGGACCTTATGGACATTCCTTACCTGCCGACGCTTCCAATCTTGTTTTAAAAGCCCGGGACAGGCTGCGTGCAGAATTTCCGGACCGGGCTTTTCCTGTTTCAATCGAACTGGAAAAACACTTGCCCATCGCCTCTGGTGTTGGCGGTGGCTCAAGCGATGCTGCTTCAACCTTGAAAGCGCTGGTCTCGCTCTGGAACATCAATATTGATCCTGTCGATCTCAATAATATTGGGTTGGCAATGGGCGCAGACCTGCCCATGTGCCTGCATGGAAGGCCCTTGATTGCTCGCGGTATCGGCGAAGAACTGGAGGCGGTCACAGCTATCCCGCGCCTGCCAATGGTTTTGGTCAACAATGGCGCCGCCGTGTCGACGCCACAGGTCTTTGGCGCCTTGAAAAAGCGAAACAATCCGGGATTGCCCAACTTGCCAAGGTTCGGCAGCGTGAACGATGTCTGCGCCTATCTTGAACAGACGGACAATCATTTGTATGCTGCCACGGTCGAACTGCTCCCCATTATTGGCGACACCATGGACGCGCTATATTCTACATCGCCGCGTCTGGCCCGAATGTCAGGTTCGGGCGCTACCTGCTTTGCGATTTATGACACCGATGAGGCCGCATCTGCTGCCGCATCTCTGATAAGCAATGCCTATCCATTGTGGTTTGTGGTCAAGACAGATAGCAGCGAAGGAGAAAACTGACCTTGGCCGACAATTCATCACGCACTTTCGTTCCGGTCAAAATCGCTGTCCTTACGGTGTCAGACACACGCTCGCTTGATGATGATAAATCGGGCAAAACGCTTGCCGAGCGCATCACAGCGGCAGGCCATATATTGGCGGCCAGAGACATTGTGACAGACGATGTTACAAAAATTCGTGAGCGTGTCATTTCCTGGTCAAAGGATGACGAGATTGACGTCATCATCACCACCGGAGGCACGGGTTTCACTGGCCGCGACGTGACACCGGAAGCACTCGAGCCCATATTCGAAAAGCGGATGGACGGATTTTCTACCATTTTTCATAGGGTTTCCTATGACAAAATCGGCACGTCCACGATTCAGTCACGAGCAACGGGTGGAGTGTTAAACGCCACTTTCGTCTTTGTGCTGCCGGGATCTCCCGGCGCATGCAAGGATGCCTGGGATAATATTCTGCAATACCAGCTCGATTATCGTCACATGCCCTGTAATTTTGTCGAGATCATGCCTCGGCTCGATGAACATTTGAAACGCGGTGGTAAGAGCTAAGCTGCTGGAATGATTTCCGCGCGTAAACGTTTCATCGCCAAACCACGGGCCAGATCAGCCGCCTTCTTTTCCGGCTTCAATAAGGCCATTGCCTGCCGCTTGGAGATCAACAGGCCATCGGCAATGGGGCTGCGTTTTGAAAATAGCCTGTTAAACAGCGGCTTACGGTGAACATGGGAGCATGAGAAGCAGGCCGGGCCTTGTGAGCGCTCGACGTGAACAGCGACCGGCTCAATCCATCCATCGAGCAATCTTGCTCCGGGTTCCACCAGCAAAAACCATTCACTGCGTGCCCGCCGGAACCCATCAATCAATGTCTGGTCCTGCAGAAAGATACAGCCAGCGGCATCAGCCACGCGGTGGGTCTGATCCGACGATCCGTAATCGACAATAATCACATCGCTGAGAAGCCCTTCGACGGCTCCACCGACCAGCCCGGCAAGGGTTCTGGCTAACAATTCGTCTGAATTATGGGTTTCAATCAGGACGGAAATCATACCTAGCCAATATATCAATGTGACTAGAATTTCCATCCATCCTTTTACCTAAATTGTTCTTGATTTGTTCTCATTATTTGATAGGAATAGATTCACGCTCGAAGGTGCCACCGAATCAGTACCACCCTGGCAGGGAGAATGCAGATGAACATTGTAGTGCAGGCGGATAAGGCTGCTTTCGGAAGCGGCCGAGCACAACATGCCAACGCATTGATCGAAGATGCTGGTTTGCGCATAGACGGTGAGCGCAGACGCGGGCGCGGTGTGCGGGTATGAATCCCACTGGCCGTTTCGAGGCGGAAAGCCGCCATGTCTATGATGATGGTTGGGAAACAATTGAAGATCTACCACCATTCAAGACTGAGGTACAACTCGAAAAGCCCCGGACAATCATCACACGCAATGACTCGCCTGATATAAGTTTCGACAGGTCAATCAACCCTTATCGCGGTTGCGAACATGGTTGCATCTATTGCTTTGCCCGCCCGACACATAGCTATATGGGATTGTCCGCCGGACTTGATTTTGAATCAAAACTCTTTGCCAAGCCTGATGCAGCAAAGATGCTGGACAGGGAATTGTCCAAGCCAGGTTATACTGCAAAGACAATCGCCATCGGCACAAATACCGATCCCTATCAGCCCATCGAGAAGAAATGGCGCATTATGCGCGATATTCTTCAGGTTCTGGAGGCTCATCAACATCCCGTTGGAATCGTTACAAAATCCGCGTTGGTTATGCGGGATCAGGACATTCTGGCGCGCATGGCTGAGAAGGGCCTCGCCAAGGTTTGTCTTTCAGTGACGACCCTTGATGGAAAGCTGGCGCGCACGATGGAGCCCCGGGCTTCAACGCCTACGCGCAGACTGCAAGCCCTGCGCAGTCTTTCCGATGCAGGCGTGCCTGTTGGTGTCATGGTGGCTCCCGTCATTCCCGGGTTGAACGATCATGAGATCGAACGGATTCTCGATAGTGCCCGTGCCATGGGTGCGCTGGAAGCTGGATATGTTCTGCTTCGTTTGCCGCTTGAAGTCAGCCCGCTTTTCAAGGAGTGGCTGCTTCGAAATTATCCAGATCGCTACCGGCATGTGCTTTCGCTTGTTCGTTCCATGCGCGATGGCAAGGATTATGATGCCGAATGGGGCAAGCGCATGCGGGGTGATGGCCCCTATGCCTGGCAGATCGGGCGGCGTTTTGAAATTGCTGCAAAGCGGCTCGGAATCAACATTAACAAGAGACGCCTGCGCACCGACCTGTTCGAGCCAACACCCGGAAACGAGCAGTTATCCTTGTTTTAGACACGCTCTTCCATCAGGTGTGATCCCCATCCCCGCCTGATGGTTACCCTGGGTAGCTTTGCCCCATCTGCTACCCGGGGACTTGCAGAGAATCAGGACGGGTGCGAGAGTCGCCGCAAGATGTCTCGATCACGTTCTGATTCTCTGCTGCTTTCCTTGCCCGCTGACAAGCCCGACTTTGCCAGTGAAAAGAAGCTCATGCGCTCCGGTGTCCAGTTTGTGGCCGGTATTGACGAGGCAGGCAGAGGGCCTCTGGCAGGGCCAGTCGTTGCGGCTGCGGTCATTCTTGATCCAAAGAAAATTCCTGATGGTCTTGATGATTCAAAACGTCTGACGGCAAAACGCCGTGAAGAACTGTTTGATATCATTACCAAAACCGCCTTAGCCTGCTCTATTTCCAGCATTTCGGCGCCAGCAATTGATGCGACTAATATCCTGAAGGCTTCGCTTGAAGCCATGCGCCGTGCGACACGCGGTCTTGCGATTATTCCTCATCATGCGCTGATTGATGGCCGGGATGTCGCTCCCGGGCTGCCCTGCCCTGCAACGGCGATGATCAAAGGAGATCAACGCTCCGTTTCCATTGCCGCGGCATCCATACTTGCCAAGGTAACGCGAGACAGAATGATGAGCCAGACTGGCAAATATTATCCTCTCTATGGACTGGAATCCCATGCGGGTTACGGAACTGAAATCCATCGCAACGCGATGGAGGCACACGGTCCTGTCGTCGGCTTGCACCGCTTCAGTTTCTCGCCTTTGAAAGAACGGCAAGCCTAGAGCAAGCTCTGTTTCTATAGAGTCATTCTGCCTGAGGGATTCGCTGACAAGGTCGAGGGGTTCAGCGAGGCCGATGTTTATCCATAGGACGAGGGTGAAGCCCGATGGATAAAGCACGTTTCGCTCACACCAGAGCCGCAGAAATGCTCTAACTCCATCCCCTCACAATTCCCGATATAGATCAGGTTTTTACATGCCGGGGATCGCTTAGTTCAACCGCATGCAACTAAACTGCAATTTGTACTTGCAATTTTTCGGCAAAAATCCGTGTTTTTGGGAATTATTCTGATTTTTTCTCGATATTTCGCTCATCGTAACGAAATTTGGTTTGCATATCGAGCATTATGCTTCGCACAAAAAAAAGCCGCTCAAAGGCGGCTTTACTAAAATTCGTTTGTATAATCTGCTTTTTAGTTCAACCGGGATTTGACTTCCGAAAGCGATGTTTTGAAGAGATCGGCAGATGTTTTGGCATCCACCTTTTCCGACAAAATCTTGCTGGCAGCAGCAATTGCGATATCTACAGCCGAAGCGCGAACCTCGTTGACAGCCTCAACCTCTGCCTGAGCGATTTTCTGCTCGGCAAGCTTGTTGCGACGGGCAACATAATCCTCAGTCTTCTTCTTGGCTTCCTCAAGGAGGCCATGTGCTTCACGCTGCGCTATGGCAACGATCTCACCAGCTTCCTTTTCGGCTTCCTTACGCTTGCGCTGATATTCAGCCAGCAGCGATTGCGCTTCTTCACGCAGGCGGCGGGCTTCCTCAAGCTCGTCGCGAATCTTGTCTGCACGAGCGTCAAGGGATTTACCAACGACACCTGGAACCTTCAAGTAGACGATAAGCGCCAGGAAGATGATAAGGCCAACGAGCGCATAAAAGGTTGCATCCAATTCCATGACGTTTCTCCTTAGCCTCGCACTGCTTTGACAGCAGCGGAGATTGCGGGCTTGTCGACGGCACCGCCAAACAGCTTTTTGACGATTTCAGCGGCTGTATCTTCAGCGATGGAGCCGACTTCCTGCATAGCCTTGTTCTTGATCGTGGCAATGCTGGCTTCAGCGTCACTCAGCTTCTTTTCGAGAGCTGCGGAAATTTCGGCCTGTTCGGCGTCGGCTTTCGCCTTTGCCTGATCACGGGCTTCCTGCGCAATTGCGCCGGCTGTGTTCTTTGCGTCGGCGAGTTCCTGGGTATAGGCAGCCAGAGCCTCATCAGACTCCTGTTTCATCCGTGCCGCCTGATCTAGATCAGTAGCGATACGGTCACGCCTCGTTTCGATGATACCACCGATACGCGGGAGAACCACGCGGGACAGGAAAACATAGAAAACTGCAAATGTGATTGCCAACCAAAGAAGCTGTGAAGCGAAATGGTTGGAATCAAAGGGAGGGAACACGGCTTTGGCATGACCGGTTTCCGAATGCGTTCCCGCTGTCGGATCTGCCGGAGCATGTGCATCAGGCGTTGTTCCGGGCGCAACCGTTTCGGTATGGGCCGGTGCTTCGCTCTGAGCGACTATTGTATCTGTTGTGGATGCGGCATTAGCCGAAGACACGAACATGCGTTGTCCCCTTGATTGAACTTCAAATCATACTGGCTGCGTTGGTCCTGAATAGCGACCGGACGCAGCCAATATCGTAAGCCGTTATTATACAGCGAAGAGAAGCAGAAGAGCGATGAGCAACGAGAAGATGCCCAGAGCTTCAGTAACGGCGAAGCCGAATACCAGACGGCCGAACTGGCCATCAGCTGCTGATGGGTTGCGCAATGCACCGGAAAGATAGCTGCCGAAAATGTTGCCAAGGCCAAGAGCCGTACCGGCCATACCAAAACAAGCCAGACCTGCACCGATGTACTTTGCTGCTACGGGATCCATATTAAACTCCTTGAGGGTAGATCGTTAGAATAGATTTGCGTTAGGCGGACATCCGCCGGTGAACTTTTTAGTGACCGCCGGGATGAACTGCGTCGTTCAAATACATGCAGGTAAGCACGGTGAAGACGTAGGCCTGAAGGAAAGCCACCAGGAATTCCAGACCCGTCAATGCCACAGTCATGGCCAGCGGCAGAATTGCGCCGCCAATTCCCACTGCGCCGAATGCGCTGAGCGAAGCCACGAAGCCGGCAAACACCTTCAGCGTGATGTGGCCAGCAAGCATGTTGGCGAACAAACGAACCGAAAGGCTGATCGGACGGGAAAGGAAAGAGATAATTTCGATTGGAACAACGAGCAGCAAGAGCGGCCCGGGCACACCCGAGGGCACAAAGACCCCGAGGAACTTGAAACCGTGTTTGGCAAAGCCATAAACAAGGACTGTTCCGATGACCAGAACCGCAAGCGCAAAGGTCACGATGATCTGGCTGGTGATGGTGAAGAAGTATGGGAACATGCCAAGCATGTTGGCAACGAGCACGAACATGAAGAGCGAGAACACGAAGGGAAAGAACTTCATTCCCGCGCTGCCTGCCGATTCTCGCAATGTTGATGCGACGAATTCATAGGCCATCTCTGAAACCGACTGAAGACGGGTCGGGATAAGGCCACGGTTTGACGATGTAAGGTAAAGAAATGCCGAGGCAACGCCAACTGTGGCAACCATAAAGGCAGAGGAATTGGTGAAGGACAGATCAACGCCGCCCACATGCAAGGGAACCCATTGCGAAATGTGGAATTGATGAATCGGATCGTTGGACACTATTACCTCGTCTCTAATTCTGTTCTCACGAACGGTGCTCGATGAGCCCTATTCCGGTTTTTCATGGTCGGATTTCTTAGTGAAATCCAGCCCACTGTTTTCCGCCACACGTCCTGCAGAGCGCAGGATATTCAGCGTTCCAGCACAAAAGCCCAGCAGGAGCAGTATGATGAGCCCCCATGGCGATGTACCCAAAAATCGGTCAGCTAACCAGCCCAACCCCGCACCAACCAGAACGCCGGCGATAAATTCGCTCGACAATTTCATGGCCTGCGCGACACCGGAGGCGGTTTCCGTCCCCTTGTCTTGCGAACCGGCTTTACGGGCTGCACCCTTGGAAACAAGTTTTGCTTCCAGATTGCGGCGCCGAAGCTCCAGCTCTTCCGAAGTTAGTCCCCCGCCAGCACCCGGCGTGTCACCGACAGAACCTGACTTATCGGGATCGTTACCCGTTGCCAATGGCATGTCCTTTACACACTGAATGCGAGGCTTCATCCCCGCTTCGAAGTCGCGCGCAACATATTGTCCTGATCCTCGCTAGTCAAGGCGAAGAGTCACGACTCTCCAAGGTAATTTTTTTACTAGAATTCAATGCCTTAGGTAAATATGACTTTCCTGCTCATCACTGAGTGACAATTTTGCATGCGAATCTGGCGTTTGGCTGTGGATACAGATTGCGCAATTCAGCTAGTTAGGAGGTTCCATGGTTATAGTTTTTGAAGGGCTTCGAAGGCAATAACAGGGGGAACTCCCCATTAACCGGAACCAGAAGCGTCGTATCAAATACCTGACCAGTTTTGCGCGTCGCCTTCGGGCCCATCGGTGCAAACTATCGCTGCTCCAATGGTTCGGGGCCGCCAATTGCCTACGCCCCTACGATTTTGCGTACAAACCGCTGCTCGAGCACTTCTTTACCCCACTGCCCACCGGGCTCCTCTTCTACAAGAACAAAACCGTGCGCCTCGTATAGGCGCCGTGCGGCATCCAATCCCTTGAACGTCCAAAGCTGTATTTCGGAAAACCGTTGCTCGATGCAAAACGAGATCGCTTTATTCAGCAATTGCCTGCCAATGCCGGCGCCGCGATAACCATCCTCCATAATGAACCAGCGCAGATGAGCCACATTATTTCCGAGATCTTCGCCGTCAATCGCCACCGTCCCGACGATTTTTTCCACATCTACCGCTGCCCAAATCTGATTGACAGGCCGCTCCAATCGCCCGGAAAATTCTGCGATGCCAGTGGCAACCTTGCCTTCGAAAAAATGACCGAAACTATTTGTTCGAGCATAGTAGCAGCCATGCATCTCGGCACACCGTCCAATAATACCCGGCTGATATCCACTTTGGATGGAGATTGCCGGCGACGATTGCGGCACCTTGCCTGCGCGCCGCTGTTCCAGCGCATCAGCATAGGCTGCAAGCCCATCCCGCACCTTTTCCTGCACAGCAGCGGAGTGACTACCCAGCGCAGAGGACACCACATCATCGGCAAAGGCATTGATCGCCGCGAGCGTATTATGCCCCTTGCTGGTCAAGGAAAGCACCTTGGACCTGGCGTCCTGCCCATTAGGCTGTTCAATCAGTTCGCCCGACAAAACAAGCTTGCGCACCATTCGGCTAACACTGGATTTTTCAAGGTCGAGTACAGCGCATAATTCGGCAGCGGTCAGCGTATCATTTCTGCCAATCTCGATGAGTGCATGAACGGAGGATGGAGCGAGATTCGTTCCCGCAAGGGTCGGGCGCATAAAACCTAACTCTCGAACAATGCGCCTAGAAGAATTACGTATTTGAGCAGTGTCCGGGAGGATACTCATTGTGTGGCTCGTAAATATAGTTGCACTATACAACTATATGCCTAACCTGCGAGTTTGTAAATGATATTGAAAGTGCAAAATGCGGCACGGGGATATTGATCCACGCAGTTTCAACCCTGCATTTCTTGCGGGTTGCACAATTTCAAAGAATAGATCGAGACGGGTCAAACACGGGAATTTGGGAGCAAAAGCAGAAGCACCGAACCAGCCGGTGCATCGGAGAAGATTGGCCTCTCCGACCTTCAAGGGCCTTGCTCTCAAAACTGGAGGTGAATCTATGTGGTCCAGGCCATTTAGCTTCACGCTCATCATGAAAAGAACCCGGACAGGCTGGACGCTAACGTTCCGGGTTCATTTTCATAAATGAGAAACGGAGGATGAGCGAAAGCTCATTCTCCACTCCAGAAACATTTATATCATTGTTTTGGCGATTTCCAAGCGGTCTAAATCCAGCCGCCGCCATAAGTGCGGTAGAAAATATGCTGCCCGATTTTATCGATGCGCTTCATTGTATGGGCCCAATTTGCCCGCACGTAGGTCGCATGATAATGCGTGGCCGAACCAATTTCGGGTAGGAATATACGGCCCGAAGTAACAGCCATGGCGATTTCCTGCGCGACTTTCCACTGCTTGGGTTCGGTTACATGCAGCTTGCGGCCTTCACAGGCAAACGAGAACTGGCAGCGATTGATCCAGTCATCATTCTGATAAACGACGTTACAGATTGTTTTCGGATAGGCAGGATTTCGCACGCGGTTGAGAATAACCTGCGCCACCGCAGCCTGGCCTTTTACACTCTCGCTTCTTGCCTCAAAATAAATGCCCGTTGCCAGGCATTTTTGCTCCGCAGCAGTGAAGACAATCGGAGGCAAGGGAGTAGCCAGCCAATCATGATCGCCTTTTCCAAGTTGCGGAATGAAGCGGCCTGCCTGCTTTGGTTCGGCAAGAATGGAATCAAACGGTGATGTTTTCGAATAATCGGGAGCAGCCGGAGCATAACCAAGGGCAAGCACATCGGGCTTGTCATTATTGATCAGGCTTGCCAGCATCGGAGCGTCCGGCTCGATTTTCTCAGGCGAGCGATTGTGAAACGCAAGAGCGATCTCGATTTCCTTGCCCGCGATTTTTGGCTTGGCAAAAGCCATATCGACTTCAATGCCATGCGTCGGTCGGATGATCATGCTTTGACGTTGCAATATCGATCCGGCGCTGAAAGCTTTTGGTGGCGCTTTCTTGCTGATCGAAACAATACGCCCCTGCTTTTCCGCCCGGTTGATACGTGCCTCGTCAGGAGTGGCGCCCAATGCCTTGCTCGAGCCATTGATGGCCACTGAGCCTATTCCCGGTGCATTGGCGCCGCTGGCGGGAATTGATCCGGTGGCTATCCTGTCCACAAAGGACATATTTGCCTTTTGTACGGAGCCTGCCGGAGATTTTTCCAAGTAAGACGACCAGCGCCCCTGCCCTGATTCGGACCCGGAAAGCAGGCTTGCCATATCCTGATAGGCAACCACTGTCGGAGACAACAAATATATCGCTGCACCAATAAGGACTGGACCTAGATATTTGCGATTTGCCTGTTTTGAAAATGGCTGGCCTTTGCGGCGGGCACTGGAATCCCGCAAAACCTTATAGAAACGCACGCCGATACCCCACACTCACGACCGAACACTATGGTCATAAAAATGAAGCATTAACCTTGATGGAGAGTTAACGAAGGCCGCTGAAACGATGTGTTGTTAAAGTTTCCGTGGCTTGAGCAACTCCTCGTGCCACGGAAAACTACCAGCCTTAGCGCTTTTTCTTCGCCCGGCCCGCAAAGGGATTGTCCGATGTGCGCAATACAAGCCGGATAGGCACGCCATGAATATCAAAGGTTTCACGGATGCCATTGGCAAGGTAGCGGACATAGGAGGTGGGGAACGCGTCGGGACGCGAGCATGAAATGACAAAACCCGGCGGGCGTGTCTTGACCTGCGTTATATATTTGATCTTCAGACGGCGACCCGCCACGGCGGGGGGCGGATGATGGGCAAGTACCCCTTCCAGCCAGCGATTGAGTCGACCGGTGGAAATACGGCGATTCCAGATTTCGTCAGTCGAGGCGACAGCGGCCATGAGCTTGTCGATACCCTGATTGCGCTCACCCGAGATCGGCACGGCGCGAATACCGCGAACCTGCGGCAAAAGCCGTTCGGTCTTCTCACGCAGATCGGCCAGAACCATCTGGCGATTTTCGACGAGATCCCACTTGTTGAAAGCGATGATCGGCGCGCGGCCCTCACGAATGATCAGATCGGCAATCTGCAAATCCTGCTTTTCAAAAGGAATTGTCGCGTCGAGGACGATAATGACGACCTCGGCGAAGCGAATGGCGCGCAGCGCATCGCCCACGGAAAGCTTTTCCAGCTTGCCCTGAACGCGCGACTTGCGGCGCAGACCTGCCGTGTCAAAAAGCTTGATCTTGCGGCCATTCCACTCCCAATCGACCGAGATGGAATCGCGCGTAATGCCAGCTTCCGGACCTGTCAGCAGACGGTCCTCACCAAGCATCGTATTGACCAGCGTCGACTTGCCGGCATTTGGACGCCCGACAATGGCGATGCGCAGCGGCTTTGACGAATCATAGCTCGGAATGTCTTCGGCGTCCGGATCGTCAATATCATCGCCGATCAGATCATCCATACCGCGCGGCGTAGCCGGGATGGTTACAGCGACGGAATCATCTGCATTGGCATCGACAGGCAGATGCTCGTCCGGGAAGACCCGCTCTTCACCCATGGTCTCGACAATGGCGTCGCGCAGATCCGGAAAGCCCTGACCATGCTCGGCAGAAATCGGGCATGGTTCGCCAAGTCCGAGCTGATAACTGTCATACATGCCGGATTCGGCGCCGCGTGCTTCGGCTTTGTTGGCAACGAGAATAACCGGCTTGCCTGAACGGCGGACAAGATCGGCAAAGGTAACGTCTGTTGGTGTCACACCCGCTTTGGCATCGACAAGGAAAAGAATGAGATCGGCTTCACCAATGGCAAGCTCCGTCTGGGCGCGCATGCGGCCTTCGAGCGAATCGGATGCGACCTCTTCAAGACCCGCCGTATCGATGACATCGAATCTCAAATCGTAGAGCTTGGCCGCATTGACGCGGCGATCGCGGGTAACACCGGGGAGATCGTCGACGAGCGCGATTTTCCTACCGACCAGACGGTTGAACAGAGTGGACTTTCCGACATTCGGACGGCCGATAATTGCAAGGGTAAAGCTCATCGGCTTAATATTCCTAATTCTTAATTAGCCAGCGGCCGCAGCGGGCGTGGCGCCAGTGCTTTTAAGCATGTCCAGCATTGTATCAGCAAACTGACGTATATTGGCGGGAGCCGCCTGATCATCGGAAATCTGCTTGAAGAGTTTGGTTGCATCCGCACCGCGACCGGCTTTCCAGGCAGCAAGACCAAGAGCCTCACGCGCGGAGTGGCGCATCGGGTTGCTATCCGACGACAGCGCTTCAACACGGCTTGCCACATCATCATAAGAACCGGTATCCACCAGGATGAGGGCGGCACGCAGCTTTGCCAGATCACGAATGGCCTGCGGCACGGATGTATCGGCAGAAACCTTGTCGAAGGCAGCAACTGCACCGGCAAGATCACCCTTTTGCGCAATCACACCGGCGGCGCGCATGCGAGCCAACACCGGATAAGCGCCATAACCATCTTTTTCAAGCTGATCGAGGGTCTTCAGGGCTTCGTCATTCTTGCCATCACGGACAAGGTTAAGCGCCGCCAAAAACTGATCGCCGGACTTTGAAGCTTCTCTTTCAGTCCAGTATTCGTAAAAGGCAAAACCAGCGGTACCGATGACGATCGCGACAACGCCGCCTATTAGCAAAGTGCTATAGCGCGCCCAGAACGCCCGCATCTTATCGGAGCGCAGTTCCTCATTTACTTCACGGAAAAAGCCGTCGTCAGTCATGGTGCCTCATGAATAGTTATCGCGCGACGGCCATGGGCAGTCACGCAAGGAGTTCAGGGGGCTTTTAGTCGGAAACTGCGCGCGATGTAAGGGGCTTGCTTAAATTAGCCGTCACATTGGTGAAACACCGATCAAAAGAACGTGCAATTTCCAGATAAACAGGACGTAAAGCACAAGGCCAATGACAATGGCGATGACATCATTGGTCACGGGTCCGGGCGTAATGACTGCAGGGGCAAGCCCAGCGCGCGCCTGACGCTTGAGCGCGATACGATCAAACACCGCCCAGGCAAGAAAGGACAAAAACAGGATAAGCGAAGCAAGATCGCCATTGGCCAGAAGATGCGCGAGCGCCCAGGTCTTGATGGATATCAACATGGGGTGCTTCAGCGCGGGCTTGATACGGCCGGGCTTTGCAATGAAAACGCCAAGAAAGACGAAGGCAAACAGCATCAGCAGCAAGGTGATGTGTTTCATCCAGACCGGAGGTTCGTAGAGTATCGGTGCCTCCAGCCGGGCCATGCCAAAGCCCCAGACCAACAGGGCAAGGCCGACGACAGACACCAGAGAATAAAGGCCTTTCCATTTGCCTTCTCCCCACTGCTCCATCTTGGCAAGCCGCCAGCGCGGCGCGACAATGCGCACTGAATGTATTCCCAGAAAAATGATGATTCCGATAATCATGACCAGCATGGCTTGTCCCCTTTTGTAACGGCACTCTACAGGGTGATTAGAATGGTTCCAACGTAAAGCATTGCGGTGGATCGCCGCGTCCGATCATCGCCACAATTGACCTGTAGCGACAGTGCTCCCTGTGGAGCTGACCTGACATCATGCAAATTTTTACCCGGATCGTTGCCGCATCGGCAGCTTTTGCAATGGCTTCGCCTGCCTATGCTGATGGTGCGACCGGACTGCGCGGCTCTATTGGTGTAAAACCACAATATGTGCTGATCTCATTTGACAATGCCGGTAGCAATGCACTTTGGGACCGTGCATTTAATCTTGCGCAGCGTTCCAACGCCAAATTTACCTATTTTCTCTCCTGCGTCTTTCTGATCGATCATTCCGACCGCAAGAGCTATCAGGCACCGGGCAAAGCTTCTGGCCGTTCCAATATTGGCTTTGCCTCTTCAAAAGAAGATATTGCAAAGCGTCTCGATAATATCTGGCGGGCGCGCAATGAAGGCCATGAGATTGGCAGCCATGCCTGCGGCCATTTCGATGGCAAGAACTGGACCAAGGCCGAATGGGAAAGTGAGCTTGTCACCTATCGACAGGTGTTGAGCGATGCCTGGGCTAAATATGGCAACTCTCCCGAGCCGGAAGGCTGGAAGAATTTCGTTGCAAAGGAAATTCGCGGCTTTCGCGCGCCTTATCTTTCAGAAAGCCCGGCCCTGATTGCTGCTTTGAAAGATCAGGGCTTCACCTTTGATGGCAGCGGCGTTTCCAAAGGCCCCGCTTTGCCGCTGCATGCGGGTGGACTTTACCAGTTTGGCCTGCCGACAATCGCCGAAGGACCTCAGAACCGGCCCGTCATTGCCATGGATTATAATATGTTCGTACGTCACTCCGGCGGCTTCGAGCGTACAGATCACATGGGCGAGTTTGAGAATCGGGCCTATGAGGCATTTAAAGGCGCGTTTGAGCGGCAATATCAGGGCAAACGCATTCCTTTCCAGATCGGACTACATTTCACACTGATGAATGGCGACGCCTATTGGCGCGCACTGGAGCGCTTTACTGCCGAGGTGTGTACGAAAGCCGACGTACGCTGCACGACCTATAGCGATTATCTGAAAGAAACCGGCGGCGTGGAAGCTGCCTCCACGCCCGATCTGACACAGCCGCAAACCGGCGGCGGAATTTAACCGCCGGCCTTTCTAGGCAGCATCGAGAATCGTAATCAGTATTTTCTTGCCGAGCACAGCCAAGGCAGCCTCAAGCAAATATAATTTGGTTGGATGATCGGGATCAAGGATACGTCGCGCTTCGGTTTCAGCTTTGCCCAACGGCCGCGCAAGCTCGGACTTGGACAGCCCTTCTGATTTGAATGCGATTATCACGGCTAGCTTCAAAGCGTCATGGACTTCAAAGGGAATATCGACAAGACCTTTCCGGCCTTTGTTGATGGCATTGGAATATCTCTATCATCAGCAAGATAGCCACGAAGCGCCAATCCGAGCGCTTCCACCGCATTGGCCTTTGCTTGGACCATAGTTTCCCCATGCATTATTGTCTCAGGGACATCGGTAAATGTCACCAGAAAACCACCATTGGGATCTTGCTCGAAATGAGCACAGTAGGAATAATGCATCCAGTTTCCCGTCTAAACGATTTCCGGCTGCTTCTTTATTAATCGGACATAGCCAGGCGTAAGTTCGCTAAATTTTATCGTGGTAAATTTCTCGCCGATCCTGACGCGGTAATGCGATCCTTTTCCACGATTAACAGTGATCTCAAATTCATTCCGGAAAGTCTCGCAACCTCGGATACCTATGAGACCAAAGTAGGGGCGGCCTTAATGCCGCCCGCCAACTATCTCTCTTCTTGCGTCCGCAAGTAATGTTCATCGATCGCTGGTAGTGGTTCGTCGTATATGACCGATTCGAAGGCGCGAAGGCGTTTGTAAATCGAAATCAGTTCCACAATCGTAGGCCAAGCCGTCACCAGATATTGGAATGAATTGCTAACTTGGCTGAAGGCAGTCGAAATCTGCTGCCACAGCCCCATCGTCAATTTCCCGGCCACAATACTCGGTATGAGAATGATGTCGAGGATAAGCCCGTCAGCCTGTCCATAGAAACTTCTGGCCACATTAAAATACGCATAGTGAAAATAGAGCCGGAAGTAGTTCTTCCGCACGTTTCGAAAGAGCTCCGCAAGCGTCAAAGGTTGAGCGCGTGTTTCGTCATCTTCGCCAAACACCAGTTCCTTGCGGTACGCGGCTTCAACACGTTGATTTTTGAACTCCAGCCCTGGAAGTCTGATCCCGACCACTGCAAGAAGCAATGTGCCAACGAGTGACCAAACAATCGATAGAACCACCAGAGAATAAGGGATTTGACCGATAATCGGCACTTCCGTGACGTAGCTTGAAAGATGCGCTAATAGCGGCATGAATGCGATCAGATTCATGACGGCCTGAATGAGACTGACACCAAGCGCTTCAACTGTTGTCGAAAAGCGCATCGTATCTTCCTGAACACGCTGCGACGCACCTTCGATATGCCGCAACTGGTTCCAGTGTTCGACGTAGAATTCGTTCATAGCCGTGCGCCAGCGGAATATGTAATGGCTGGTGAAATATGTAAAAACAACGCTCAGCCCTATTGCAAGGAACGCAATGCCGGCAAATAGCCAGTTTTGCCAATAGAACTCCGCAGCTGATACCGAGCCTGGCTGGCTGAACGCCTGTTGAAAGAGGTTCCAATAAGGCCCACGCCAGTCGTTAATGGCGAGACTTATTTGCACGGTGAAATACGTATTGAATATTATAAGAGCAGAGCCGAGAATGGACCATCTTTGCCAACGATGCGGAGCATACCACATCCAGAATGAAGCAAATACGGCGACAAAAGCAGCAAAATAAATGTAGAGCCATATATACGGCCTGGTGATGAACACGCCAACGCCAATCACCGGTGGTGCATCGGGTGCAGCTGGCGGCAGACCAAAATAAGCGCCGAGCTGCTCGCCTGCAAAAATCCAGAACAAAACCGCAAACAACGCCCACAGGACAGCTGATGTGAAAAACAGTTTGGGCTTGGGAAAAAATGAAACGAACACCGTCGTGACCCTCGTAAAAACTATGCAAATCGCAGTGCTACGAGTTGCACAAGTTTTCCAGCACGAATAGGGCAAACCGTGAGTTGGCGTAATTAAATTACCGTAATGATGGGTGTTCTTGACAGCTATTGCGTGTTTGAAGAATGCACTTCGAATTCCGAAAACTGTCCAGCGGCATTCGCGTTATGCGTGGTTCGACAAGCTCACCATGAGGAAAGTGGGTGGGTTGCAAGCTTATCATCAATGTTTCAGCTACATCGCAAATGCGACCTCCCTGCAATCACCTGCCCTCCTCACGGTGAGCTTGTCGAACCACGCAATATAGAAATGCAGTTTGGATCAGCCCGCCACTTTCCGACCCGCAGAAAATGCAAAGAATGAGCCAATCACCAACCCCGCTGCTGCAAGCAGCGTGGATGAGGTGAAATTACCGCTGATATCGGCAAGATAACCGGCAATCAAAGGTCCAACGATCTGCCCGATACCAAAGGCCGCCGTTGTGATCGCCATCATCCGGCGTGGGGATTGCGGTACGAGCTGACGCCCTGCCTGAAACACGAAGGCGGTAATGACCATGATCGTGAGGCCCAACAGCAAGCCCCCGATAAGTGGGCCAATGGGAGATGGCAGGATGACGCTGCCTGCAACACCACCGGCCAGCGCGAGCAGGCTGAAGGCAAGGGATGTAAAGGGGCCAACGCGGCGCAGCACGGGGTTCCAGATCCAGACTGAGAATATGCCCGCAAAGCCGGTGCAAAGCCACACGAAAGCTTCTGTCGAGGCGCTGCCCTCATTGGCCCGGACAATGGCCATGATGAAGGTTGCGGTGATGACATAGCCAATGCCGAACAGCGCATAGGCTATATTGAGCTTGATGAATTCTGCCGTCCAGGCGATGGCCGGTTCCTTGATGTCCGCGCCGGTGCGCAGCGGTCCTTCGCGGATTAACAAGGCAACTGCGATCAAGCCAAGCGTGGAAAGGACTGCCGCGCCTACCCAATCGGCACGCCAGCCATAGCCGGTGAATGCGACCAGCGCCACTAGCATAGCTGACAAGGCGATACCGGTACCGACACCGCCAAAATGCAGAGCTTGCAGATCCAACCTGCCTGCAGCGCCGAGGTGACTGAATACAATCGTCGCGGCGAAAACCAGCATGAAAGCGCTGGCCATGCCTGCAAGAAAGCGGATGACAGAAAACAGCAGCACATTTTCCGTAAGGCTCATTGCCAGGCACAAGGCGGCGCTTGCGGCAAGCGAGCCAAGCATGACTTTGCGCTCAATGCCTGCCGCCCACGCGTAACCGGCAACAATCGCACCAACGAGATAGCCAAGGAAATTCGCCGAGGCGATGATGCCTGCATCACCGGCGGAAAGACCAAGATCGCTCATCATGCCGGGTAGAATAGGCGTATAGACAAAACGACCGATACCCATGCCAATAGCCATAGCAACCAGCCCGCCGAGGGCGAAGCGAAGTGGAGATGCGGTGCCTGAATTCATGCGCGGACATTATCCCTGCTTGCCGCAGAGACAAGACAATTAATTTGATAGCTGCATCGACCCCGATTGATGGTTGCTGATAGCAACGAGTTTCCAGCACCAGCGCTTCGATATTTTTCGCTTGCAATACTTAGGATTTTACCTAAGTATTGCTCAATCGACATATGAGGACTCGCAGATCCATGCCCACCGCTACCGCACTGGCTGCTCCACCCGTTCCCGTTGATGCCGTTTTTCGCGCGCTGGCAGACCCGACGCGGCGGCAAGTGCTTGAACGGCTTGTCAACAGCCCGGCTTCGGTCAGCGAACTCGCCGAACCTTTCAACATGGCGTTGCCGTCCTTTGTCGAGCATTTGCGGGTGCTTGAAAGCAGTGGTTTGGTCAACTCGCAAAAAAAGGGACGCGTTCGAACCTATCGCATTCAAACCGAACCAATGAAACTTGCCGAGAATTGGCTGTCCAAGCAACGGACCCTGTGGGAACGCCGTCTCGATCAACTTGACGATTACATGCTTACACTCAAGGAGGAAAACACGTGACTTATGATTTGAAAGTTGATCCAAAGCTCGATCTCGTTCTGGAGCGTACTATCGATGTGCCGCGCGCGCTCGTATGGAAGTGCTGGACGATGCCGGAACATGTCAGCAAGTGGTTTACGCCGAAACCCTGGACCATTTCCGATTGTGAGATTGATCTGCGTCCGGGCGGGATTTTCCGCACGGTAATGAATGGTCCCGATGGAGAACAGTCGATCAATTATGGTTGCTATCTGGATATAGTGCCAAATGAACGTTTGATCTGGACCGACGCCCTGTTGCCTGGATACCGCCCTGCCGAAAATCCATTCCTGACCGCCGTTCTTCTGCTCAAGGACGAAGGAAGCGGCACGCGCTATACTGCCGTGGCGATTCACCGCGATCAAACCACGCGCGACCGGCACGAGGAAATGGGCTTTTATGACGGCTGGGGCACGGTGCTGGACCAGATGATCGAATATTCGAAGACCCTCTGATTTAGAAATGCCAAGGGGTGATTCAACGGATCGTCGCCTTTAGCGTCAGTCTTGTCGCTGGACGGATTGACCTTCGCCACGGCGTGCCTATATTCAACCTGCACGTTCTCAGGGCGGGGTGTAATTCCCCACCGGCGGTAGCAGGCAGAAATGCCTGAAGCCCGCGAGCGCTTCCAGCACCCGCTGGAAGGTCAGCAGATCCGGTCCAATTCCGGAGCCGACGGTATAGTCCGGATGAAAGAGAGCAAGCATTGGCAAGATCCCGCCACAGGTGGGGTCTGATCTGTGCGTGTTCGCCCAAAGGGATCATTGAAAAATGGCAAAACCCTGAAAGGCCTGATAAATGACTATTGTTTCCCATCCTTCTACTAAAATCGCCATCATCCGCGCACGCTGGCATGCGGATATTGTCGACCAGTGCGTCAACTCATTCGTTGAGCAATGGGCGGCACTTGGCGGTGATCGCTCCGATGTCGAAATCTTCGACGTTCCGGGCGCGCTCGAAATACCGCTCCATGCACAGACATTGATCTCAACCGGCAAATTCTCGGCCGTTCTCGGCACGGCTTTCGTGGTTGATGGCGGTATTTATCGCCATGATTTCGTTGCCGGAACCGTGCTGGATGCAATGATGCGCGTTCAACTCGACAGCGGCATTCCCGTACTATCCGCAGTTCTCACTCCCCATAATTTCCAGGAGTCGGCAGCCCATATCGCCTTCTTCAAGGATCATTTTGTCATCAAGGGTGTGGAAGCTGCCAATGCATGCTCGCAGATATTGCAGGCCCGCGCTAAGCTTGCGATGATTGACGCCTGACAAGGCAGAATATGCATCTGGGAGGATCGACGTGAAGACCAAGAAGATTATCAATGACGGCGCCAATGCTGTCGACGAAATGCTGGAAGGGGTGCTTGCCGCCCACTCCGCAAAGGTCTTTGCGCTCGATCATTCTCCCCGCTCAATTATTGCCCGGGACGGCCCCCGCCCCGGCAAGGTCGGCATGGTGATCGGCGGCGGCTCGGGACACGAGCCATCATTTCTCGGATTTGTCGGCAAGGGTCTTGCTGATGCCGCCGCTATCGGCAATGTCTTTGCCTCGCCGCCGCCTGACCCGATCATCGAATGCACCAAGGCAGTCAATAATGGCGCCGGGGTGCTTTACATGTATGGCAATTATGCTGGCGACGTGATGAATTTCGACATGGCGGCAGAAATGGTCGCCATGGAGGATATTGAAGTTCGTACCGTGCTGACGACCGATGATGTCGCTTCAGCCCCTGCCGATCAGCGGGACAAGCGACGCGGTGTTGCCGGCAACGTCTTCGTGTTCAAGGCTGCCGGAGCCGCTTGCGACAAGATGCTGCCGATTGATGAATGCGAGCGGATTGCCCGCAAGGCCAATGACCGCACTTTCACCTTTGGCGTGGCGCTTTCGCCCTGTTCACTCCCCCAGACACTCAAACCGAATTTCACGCTTGGTGAAGATGAAATGGAAGTCGGCATGGGAATCCATGGCGAGCCTGGTATCTCCAAAGAAAAGCTGAAACCGGCTGATGCCATCACCGATGAATTGATGGACAAGATATTGGATGAAATGGCCGCACCGAAAGGGGACCGCGTGGCTGTGATTGTCAATTCGCTCGGCTCAACGCCTCTCATGGAATTATATATCATGATGCGGCAGGTGAAAAAACGGCTGGATCAGGCCGGGCTTGCGCTGCACTTGAGCCTTGTCGGCAATTATTGCACCTCGTTGGAGATGGCCGGCGCTTCGATTACCGTCATGCATCTGGACGCGGAATTGCAGGAGATGATCGATCATCCGTGCGATTGCGCCATGTTTCGGGCGGGCTGATCAATGAGCGAAATTACCGCTGCAAATCTGATTTCCATGTTTGCGGAAATCGCCAAGGCCATGGCTGAATCCAAGGCACATTTGTGCGAGCTGGATGGCGTTATTGGCGATGCCGATCACGGCATAGCCATGGATCTGGGCTTTTCGACAGTTGCAACCAATCTCGCGGCGCCGGATATTACCGCAGCCGATCCCACAACCGTATTCAACACAGCGGCCAAGTCGTTTCTCAACGCTGTCGGCGCTTCCTCCGGCCCGCTTTATGCGACCGCATTCATGCGCGCTGGAGCAAGTGTTAAGGGCAAAACCGTACTGACTGCATCGGACTTTGCCGATGCCTTCATTGCCATGGCGAAGGGCATTCAGGATCGCGGCAAGGCGGAAATTGGCGACAAGACGATGATCGACGCATGGGTGCCCGCTGCCGAGGCAGTGGAGAGCGCAAAGACACAAGGGGCTTCATTGGCGGAAATATTGGACAAAGCGGGTAAAGCCGCCGAGGCCGGAGCAGAAGCAACCAAGGCGATGATCGCTTCAAAGGGGCGCTCCGCCCGTCTTGGCGAGCGCGCCATTGGCCATATTGATCCGGGCGCCGCTTCAACAGCCATACTCATCAGAGCCATGGGCAAGGGATTGGGTTAGCAAATTGCATTAGTAGAGTGCGTGGTTCGCCCTTCGACAAGCTCATGGTGAGCCATCCTGAGCTTGTCGAAGGGCGAACCACGCACAAAGGTAAAGCTAAGGCTGCTCGCTATTTACTTCCCCGCATCCAACCTATCGATTGCTTCGACATTACCTGCTGATGCGCCTTGTGGATCGAATTCGGATTCCAGCCATTTATCCACGATAGCCTTGGCAAGTTCCGGGCCGATAACCCTCGCGCCCATGGTGATGATCTGCGCATTGTTGGATTTGGCAGCACGCTCGGCGGAATAGGTATCATGGGTCAGCGCGGCGCGAATGCCCGGCACCTTGTTTGCTGAAATACTGACGCCAATGCCTGTGCCGCAGATGAGAATGCCGCGCTCATTGGTTCCATCGACAATTGTCTGTGCCAATTTTTGCGAAAGATCGGCATAAAAGCCGGACTGGCTGAGGTCTGCAATGACATGTTCCAGCTTTGTCGCAAGATGCGCAGCAATGATATCGAGCAAAGGCTTACCCGCACTATCGGCTCCAATTGCTATTTTCATGAGTTTTTCCTTTCTAGATCTGTTCTTTACGCAATTCCGGACGGAAAACCGGTTCCCACTTTTTCTGGAATTGCTTTTGCGACCCGCTGTAAAATATCAAGATAGCCTTCTACTGCCCAAGCAGAACGGCCAATGAACAGGCCATCAATATTCGGGCAGGCAATCAGTTCGGCGCAGTTTTCAGGATTGACGCTGCCGCCATAAAGGACAGGTACGGCAGTGCCGAGCACCGACCTGGCCACAGCCGCGATCTTCCCATGGCGTTCATCTGCATAGTCGGACGTTGCCGGAATGCCATTGACGCCGATTGCCCATATAGGTTCGTAGGCCAGAAGGATCGGATGCCGCTTCGCTTCACCTTCAAGCAGGCCGAGGGCAGCTTGTACTTGCGCAGCAAGCACGGCGTCGGCCTCTCCGGCCTCGCGCTGCGCCAGACTTTCGCCAATGCAGATCAACGGGGTCAATCCGTGACGCACGGCTGCCGCGACCTTGAGGCCAACCGTTCTGTCGGTTTCACCAAAAAACTCGCGGCGCTCGGAATGTCCAAGCTCGACCAGATCGAGATTGCAGTCCTTCAGCATCAGCGGCGATATTTCACCGGTCCATGCACCGGCATCATCCCAGTGCATGTTCTGCGCACCGACCTTGACGCTTGTGTCTTTCAACGCGGCTTTGACCTCGCGCACCGCTGTAAATGGCGGAATGACAAAGCGCTGAAACCGCTTGTCGCGGCTTTCATCACCGGCAGCAAGAGCTTCGGCAAAGGCCAAAGCCTCCGCCAGCGTCTTGTTCATCTTGAAACTCGTGCCAATCCAGAAATCGCTCATTTCACTTTTCCCGAGTTTGCTCCATTGAACCCCGTGTCAATATAGGGCTCCCAGAACTCCACGGACTCGCGGATCATATCCACCACCATATGGTCGGTTGGTTCGCGCTCGCGAAACGATAGTTCAAGGCAGATTTCATTATCCGTGCCGCCGCCTCGACGCACCGTTTCAAGGAATTTTTCCGGTGTGATCCGGCCATCCTTGTTATGCGCTGCGATAAACGGCCAATGACCACCCTTGTTCATTGAAGATTGCTTGATGTGGATGATCGGAGATTCCTTGGGGAAAGCTTCCGCCCAGGCATAGGGATCAATATCGGCAGGATTGCTCGATGTGACATCGCCATGATCGATATCAACCATCATCAGAAGGGGAATTGGCAAGTCTGATGCTTGCAAGCGACCATGAAGCTCACGGCAAGCCGCGATCGTGTGGCCAAATTCGCGCCCCACCGACATGGGCTCCCAAAAGAGATAGGTAAGGCCGGCAGCCTTTGCATGCGCTGCCACATCCCGCCAGCAATCAATGGCGATTTTCATCAATTCTTCGCGGCGTACCGGGTCGTCATAATCCTTATGGGTAAAGATCGCGAACTGCGTGCCGAGCGACGCCGCGCCAAGATCAGCAGAGATATTCGCAAATGTCTTGAACCAGTCGACATAATATTGCCGGACATCCGCATCTGGATGACCAAAATGATTGAGACGCCCATATGGCCCTGTCATACCCGACGTGACATTCACACCCGTGCGCGAGAGCGCTTTCTGGAACTGCTTTACATGTTTGGAGATTGTCGGTTGCGGCCACGATGGATTGATGAATTCGTGCGTCAGCTGCACATAACCGATGCGAATTTTTTCTGCGATTGTATCAATCAGATCATCGGCTTCAGCGAAGCGGTTCACCAAAGGATTGGTGTTGAGCGAGAGGGTGAAAGCCATTAGTCTCCTACCAGATAAAGCGGTCAATCGTGTAATCAGGCGATGCGCCATGTTCAGCAAAAAGGCTCTGCAGCTGTTGCGTGTTTGAACCAGCCAATATGCCGGTCTTGACCAGCACGGATTTCAGTCCAGCCCCGGCGGCCCCGGCAACGTCATGCTCTATACTGTCACCGATGCAACAGACCCGCTCCGGGTTCGGATGACCGAGAAAGTCTATGGCAGCGGCATAAATATCGGCGAAAGGTTTGCCTATCCAGCGCACTGTGCCACCCAGTTCCTGATAAAGCTCCGCAATGCGGCCAGCGCCAAAGGCAGTGCCTTCAGCTGTCAGCATGATCTTATCCGGGTTGGTGCAGAGACATGAAACGCCACGTCTTGCTGCCGGTTCCAGCAAGTTCCGGTAATAATCCAGATCATGGATATCCCCTTCACTGGCAGCGATCAGAACAATATCCGCGTTCTCGCCAGTTGCCGTGCGATCCAGATCAAGGCCATCAAGGGGCGACGTATCGCCATCACGGCTGATAAGCAGGCAGCGGCGGGCGGGCCCACCCTGTGCTTTTGTTGCTTCAGCGGCCAGCATCTGCCACGCCACCTCACCAGATGTGAGGAACCAGTCCCAACTTGCAGGGTTAAAGCCTATTTTTGCCAGACGCCGGTCATTTTCAGCGGAGCGCTTTCCCGAATTGGAAAGGATAATGATCCGAACGCCGGTCTGCTTCAGGGCGGCAAGCGTTGAATCCGCATTGGGATAGGGTCCGCGGCCATCGCGAAGCACACCAAACTGGTCGATGAGGAAAGCGTCAAAACGTCCTTGCAGATCACGTAGACCAGATAATTGTGTTGGCTGTGTCATAGAACACCCGACGATTTTGCGCCCTGAATCGCAAGCCGTGCTGCACCCGCTGCCGCTTCTTCCGACAGGACGGGCGGCATGGCCACGCCAAGCTTGCGGGCGCGAATGGCGGACCAGACAACATTCTTCGCACCACCGCCGACACTACGAACCGAGCGGAGCTCGGGTGCGCCAAGTCCCGCCAGGCGTCCATAAGCCATGTGCTCAATATTTGCGATGCCTTCAAAGATTGCTTTAAGGAACTGCGCATCACTGTCAGGACGCGGTTCCATACGCGGTTTCATCGCAGGATCATTGATGGGGAAACGCTCGCCATCACGCAGCAGCGGATAATAATCAAGGCCAGCGTCCGTTGCCGGGTCGATGCTGGCGGAGAGCCTTTCTATCTGCGCATTATCGAAATAATGCGCCAGCACATTGCCGCCCGTATTGGACGCGCCGCCAGCCAACCACATATTGCCGATGCGGTGGCTATAGAGCCCGAACTCGGGCGCGAACAGAGGACGATCCGAGAGCACCTTGACCGTCAATGTTGTGCCAAGCGCGCTGACACCATCGCCGGGCTGATCAGCGCCTGTCGCCAGAAAAGACGCACAACCATCCGTCGTTCCCGCAACGATGACCACCGATGGAGACAAGTCAAAAGCGGCAGCTGCTTGCGCAGAGATGATCGAAATCGGCGAACCCGCCGGCAGAACATGCGGCAGCATTTCCATATGGGTACCGGTACTGCCTATCCAGAGCGGCCACCGCCGTTCGATAGGATCATAGCCCGTTTTCAACGCGTTGTTTTCGTCGGAGACATTGTAAAGGCCGGTGAAATGCCCTGAAAGCCAGTCAGCCTGATGGATAATATGCGCAACACTGCGGATGGTTTGAAAATGCATAAGCTTGGCAAGGCCGGAAGTGGCTCCATGCGCTGCGCTGGATTCAGGCGCATTGGCAGCAATCGCGTCGAGAATAGCTCGGTCTGACACCGGATCATTATACATTAATGGCTCAGCCAGAGGCGCGCCGCTGGCATCGACCGGCAATACTGTGCCGGAAGTACCGTCTATACTAATCGCGCGGATCTGTTTGCGTTCAACCGACACGAGCACCTGTGACAGCGCCGATTGGACAGCAGACCACCAAGCCGCAGGATCGCGGTGATTTGGCGAGAAGGCGTCCAGACGGGCTGAAGCGCTGGCAACAACGTCAAACGAGGCAGTCATCACCACAGCGCGCGCGCCGGACGTGCCTATATCAATGCCGATGAACAGTGCTTCACCTGTCATTGCAATGCCTGACCTGCACGATTGAGTGTTTGCCGGTATTTCTCCGCATCCCAGCCAAGGAGCTCGGCATTTTCCTCATCTGTCAGGTAATTCAGACGCGCGCCTTGCGGAATCCGGGAGGTAACGTCCGCAAGGCAGCGCGCCATGGCAAGAGCCCCTGATGTTGCTTCTTTCAACACCAGAACGCCCCTGCCGGGGAACAGGATCGCGGGCGGCAGCGCCATGCCCTCTTGCTGTTTCTCTTCGATGGTCAAAGCGGTATCCGTTGGCGAGGCGATCACCGAACCTTTCCCCAAAAAGATGACATGGTCCGGATAGAGACTGCCACCGGCCGCAATAAGGCAGCTGGTCAGATCAGTCGCAACGCGGTGAATCGATGCATCCTCGGGAAGTCTGTACTGACTATTGACTGCAAGGCGTTGCAGTGCGGCAATATCCGCGTCCGGTGCCTGACGCGGCGTGACAGACAAAAGGCGGGAGACCCGATGAAGCAGGACCTCCGCTTCATCGACTGTTTCGGCCGCAACCGCGAGACCATGATTGCCCAAAATGAGAACACATGTGTCTTCTTCCAGACGCTCGGCTATGGCACGGGCCAGCGGCAATCCCGGGCGGGCATAGGGCACGAATGCATAAGGAATATCGCCCAGACGCGAGGCAACCAAGGCTGGCCCATCGGCCTGAACAGCCAAGGCAATAGTCTCGACGCAATGAACATGCACCACCACCTTTTGCGGCATAAGCGCATGGACGGTGGTTTCAATCGATGGGCGCAGGCCGGAGGGATTGCGTTCGGCAATCACATAATCCTGCGCTTTCTCGGCAGAAGGATCATAGCGGCCCAGCGCATCGAGCAAAGGGTCCAGCGCGACAGGCACCATAATATCGGTATTTCGCGCATTCATCAGCCAGAGGCCGGACGCCTTGATCCAGAGCGTGCCACCTTCTTTGATGGATGTGTTGCCGCCTGCCGCTTGTACCAGCGCCGGATCGGCGCCAATACGGGCCGATAGGTCGAGCAGGGCTTCAAACTCCGCGCTTCTCATGCCGCCACCTGCTGGCTTGTCCACCAATTCGTGAAAACCACGCGCTCTTCCTCAGTCATGTGCAAGCCGTGTTTGGTGCGCCGCTCCAGAACATCCTCTGGCCAAAGCGCCCATTCCGTTGTGCGCAAGAACTGCGCTTCCCGCTCATACAAAAGCTTGCTGAACCGTGTGCCCAGATCTGAAACAGATCGCGCCGAGCCAAGCAGGTCATGCATGCGCGTGCCGTAAAGCCGGGCGTAGTGCTTGGCGAGATCAAAGGGCAGCCAGGGATATTTGGCCCGCATATCACCCAGAAACTGTTCGAAATCCGCATTCGCCATGTCGCCTCCCGGAAGCTGCGCCTTGGCAGTCCACCCCGGGCGCATATTGGGGAAAAATGGCTTCAGGCGATCAAGCGCATGTTCGGAAAGCTTGCGGAATGTTGTGATCTTGCCGCCGAACACCGAAAGAAGCGGTGCCTTGTTGTTGTCTGCATCGACTTCAAAAATATAGTCTCGGGTAACGGCGCTGGGGTTTTCCGCACTGTCATCATAGAGCGGACGCACACCGGAAAAGCTATGGACAATGTCGGCTGGCACCAATTGCTGCTTGAAATAGCGGTTTACGGATTTCAGTAGATAGTCGATTTCAGTGCTGTCGGCCGCCACATCTTCCGGATGCCCTTCATAAGGAATATCGGTGGTGCCGATCAACGCCAGATCATTTTCATACGGATTGATGAAGATAACCCGTTTGTCCGGGTTCTGGACCAGATAGGCCTGCCGTCCTTCCCAGAATTTCGGTACAATAATGTGGCTGCCCTTGACCAGCCGGACACTACGGCTGGAGTTCAAGCCTGCCACGCGCCGGATAATGTCATTGACCCATGGACCGGCGGTATTCACCACGCAGCGCGCTTTCACGGTTCTTTTGGTGCCCGAAGCCGTGTCGGTCATTTCAACGATCCAGATACCCTCTTCGCGGCGGATCGAGCTACATGCGGTTCGGGTATGGATTTCAGCGCCGCGGCCAGCGGCATCGAGCGCATTCAAAAGCACCAGCCGCGCATCATCAACCCAGCAATCGGAATATTCGAATGCCTTGCCATACTCGTCTTTCAACGGCGCACCTTCCGGGGCAGTCTTCAAATTAAGCGTGCGCGTTCCCGGCAAGCGTTTGCGCCCGCCAAGATGATCGTAAAGGAACAGGCCGAGACGCACGAGCCAGGCCGGACGATCCGCCGGATTATGTGGCAAGACAAAGCGCATTGGCCAGATAATATGCGGAGCGGATTCGAGCAGGACCTCGCGCTCGATCAGCGCCTCGCGCACCAGCCGGAATTCGTAATATTCGAGGTAACGCAGCCCACCATGGACAAGCTTGCCGGAGCGCGAACTCGTGCCCTGGGCGAGATCATCTTTTTCACAAAGGATGACTGACAGACCACGGCCTGCTGCGTCGCGCGCAATGCCCGCACCGTTGACACCGCCGCCGATAATGAACAGGTCGTAGATATCCGTGCCTTTGTTCAATGTTCTGCCCCCTGCGGTGAAGGCTTGTCCTGAAGTCCATAGCTCGCAAAGCCGCGACGGACACCTTCGATCTCTTCTGGAGGCAGAATGACGGCTCCGCCCAAAAGCAGCGCGTGGTAATATTGCTTGGCGATTGTTTCCAGCTCGACAGCCGCCCACATAGCCTTTTCAAGGCTGCTACCCGTTGCAATCATACCGTGATTGGCCATCAGGCAGGCAGTGCGATCTTTCAATGCCTTCAACACATTATCGGACAGCTCTTTTGTGCCATAGCGGGCATAGTCACACAGCCTGATATCGTCGCCGCCAAATGCCGCAACCATATAGTGGCATGCCGGAATTGATTTATGGGCGATGGCAAGGATCGTCGAAAACGTCGCGTGGGTATGAACGACCGCATTGATTTCAGGCCGTGTGCGCAAAATATCAAGGTGAAAGCGCCATTCGGTGGAAGGTTTCTTTGGGCCTTGCCAAGAGCCATACTCGCCATCAAGCGGCATGGAGGCGATCATGTTCGGCGTCATCTCATCATAAGGAACGGCAGATGGCGTAATGAGCATGCGATTTTCAAAGCGCACACTGATATTGCCGGACGTGCCTTGATTTATGCCGGCTGCATTCATCTGGCGGCAATGGTCGATGATCGATTGTCTGAGCTTTTGTTCTTGCATGATGATAGCCTCAGCAGGGATTGACCGGCGGCAGGCCAGCTATATAGCGCCGTACCTCCTCTGCGGCCATTTCAGCCGCATAGGTGACCGTGCGCACGGATGCGCCTGCAATATGCGGCGTGAGCGTTACATTGGGCAGTTGCAGCAGTGGCCAATCGGCTGGAACCGGCTCCACGGCAAATGTTTCGAGCATTGCACTGCCAAGATGGCCACTGGTGAGCGCTTCATACAGCGCATCATAATCAACCAGCGGGCCGCGCGCAGTATTCACAAAAATCGCCCCCTGCTTCATCTTGGCAAAGGTCTCGGCATTCATGATGCCTTTGGTTTCTTCCGTCACACGCGGGTGGAGGGTTACAACATCAGAACGGGAGAGCAGATCATCCAATGCAACATGTTCTACACCCGCATTGCGGTCATCAGCCGATAGCTGGACATAGGGATCGTGCACCAGAACTTTCGTGCCGAAAGCCCGCAACAGGCGAACGACCTTTGTGCCTATATTGCCATAACCGATAACGCCGACTGTCATTTCGGAAAGCTCGCGACCAGTCTTGTCAGCGCGGTACAACTCGCCGCGCCACTCACCCTTGCGCAGGGATTCATGGCCGCTGCGGATAAGCCGTGTTTCGGCTAATATTGCGCCAAGAGTAAATTCGGCAACGGCGCTGGCATTGCGACCTGGCGTATTGACGACAAGGACACCCGCATCGCGGGCCGCCTTCATATCGATATTAACCGGACCACCGCGGGAAACCGCGACAAACTTCAAATCCGGAAGACGCTCCAGCATACCCGCAGACATTGGAGCGAGCTGGGTGATGAAAAGCTCGGCATCGCCGATGAACTCGACAACCTCATCGGGATCACCCAGATATTCCTTCAGCCCGTCCATGCCCTTGACCGCGTAGCCATGTTCCATTGGAACATCCGGCCAGGGCTGTTGCAGCGTGCGAATATCGTGCTCGTCACCACATAGCTCCACGATCTTTTCCCGGAACACTTCCGGGAGCATGAACCTGTCGCCGATAATGGCTATTTTCTTGGTCATTGCGGTCTTCCTATTCGTCAATTGCTGCTGGCTAGCATGTGCCATGTCGGTTGCAGCGCCAACCTTGACTGGCGATAGGCCGGGAAAGCCTTTTCATAAATCAGGGACAGTTCTTCATCGGCAGCTTCCGGCTGGCGCTGGAAAGGCGTTACCCAATCTTTGACGCAATCTGCCATTGAGCCATAAATACCAAGTGATACGGCTGCGATCATGGCCGCACCTGCGGCTCCTGCCTCCTCACGCTCGCTGGTCTGTACCGAAGCACCGAGAGCCCCGCCCAAAATTTTGCGCAGCGAAGCACTGCGCGCCGCGCCGCCCGTTATTCGAACCCGCTTTGGCAAAGGTCCCATCGCCGAGTAGCAATCGCGGGCAGCCAGCGCCAAACCATCAAACACAGAGCGCACGAGATCGCCGAACCTATGGCTCGAAGAAAGACCTATGAAGGAAGCACGGGCTGTCGCGTCAACAAAGGGACCCCGCTCACCCGCATCGGAAATATAGGGGTGATAAATGACCGAAGCGGCTTTCGCGTCGGCGAGCCAGGTCTCCACATAAGCGAGCAATTCCGTTTTCGACTTCTCAATCCCGACACTTTTGAAAAGGTCGCCGGCGACAGACAATACCCAATCAATATTGAGGGTTGCCGCCATATTGGACTGCATCTGCGCATATATTCCAGGGATCGGCATACACATTGTATACCCCGTCAGATCGCGGTTCAGCTGCACATCGTCGGGGCTGGTCGCAAGGCGCATATGCATGCCGGTCGACCCGATGATCGAGCATCCCGTATCTGTTCCCGGTTCATAAAGCCCAGCACCAAGCGCGGTGCAGGCCACGTCCACATAGCCCAGAACGACAGGCGTGCCTTCCAGCAAGCCCGTGCTTCGTGCTGCCTCGCCTTCAAGCTTATGATGGGTTGTAGCGCCATCGACGATTTCCGGCAGAAGATATTTGAGTTTCTCCAGCCCAAGAAAGTCAATCACGCTGTCCGAATAGCTGCGGGTACGAAAATCGCCAAAGGTGAACACGGCCTCCGACGGATCGGTGGCGCGCTTGCCGGTTAATTTGAAATAGAGCCAGTCCTTGCAATGGAACGCCGTGGTCGCACCGGCATAAAGCTCCGGAGCCTCATTCATCATCCAGCGCAATTGCGAACCCTGCTGGCAGGCGGCAAGCCCGCTGCCAGTATGGGTGAAGCGGCCAAGATCGCCGCGTTCCTTGCGCAGATTGTCAACTACTTTACCGGCACGCGCATCAAGCCACAACCAGCCCTTGCCAACAGCCTCGCCATTCTTGTCGATCATCCATGTCCCATCGCCCTGTCCCGTTACCGAGACAGCCACAGTGCGACTGGCCAGATTTTCAACCTTCCCAGCAAGTTCAAGCAGCGTCTTGGCTGCATCGGCCCAAGTGCGTGCCAGATCCTGCACAACCCCTGCCCTGCCGATAGTCTCATAGCTATTGGGGGTAGAGGCAAATGCGATCTGACGACCGGCAAGATCGAAGGCCACGGATTTGATGACGGAGGTTCCCGCATCAATCCCTATGAGGATATCGCGTGTCATCACGCAAGCTCCTGACCGTGACTAATAGCGACGCCGGTTTTGCCGTTGAATACATGCAGGCTGGCCGGATCGAGACGAACCGCAATCGTATCGCCGATTGCCACATCCGTCCGATCATGCTCGACCAGTACCAATGATCCACCGGCAAAGTCTGCCGCAATATGGGTCTGGTCGCCCAGCCATTGATTGACCGAAACACGTGCATGAACGCCGCCTTCGCTACGGCGAACCGCATAGGGCCGAATGCCAACAACGACTTTTTGGTGTTTTTTCAACTCTTCGCGCACGGCTGGCGAAAAGTCAAAAGCGGCATATTCCAGCTTCACACCTTGATTAAGACCGAAAGTAATCCTGGTGTCACTGTTCGAGACCGTCGCCTCGAAGACATTCATGGGCGGCTCACCGACAAAGGTGCCGGTGAACAGATTGGCCGGTCGCTCCTTGATCATTTGCGGTGTATCGAATTGCTGCAACTCACCGCCCTCCATGACGGCAATACGATCTGCAAGCGCATTCGCCTCGGTCTGGTCGTGGGTCACGAGGATGGCGGTTAGTCCGCGCTCCTTGATATAGTGCTTGATGCGGCCACGCAGCACCGCCCGCAATTGCGGCTCCAGCTGTCCCATTGGTTCATCAAGCAAATGCAGATCGGCATCACGGATCAAGGCACGACCAAGGGAGGCGCGCTGCTGCTGACCACCGGAGATTGAACTTGGATAACGCCCAAGAATATCCTCGATCTCCAGAAGCTTGGCGATATAGGCGACCTTCTCTTCGACAACAGACTGCGAGAGCTTTGAAGACTTCAACGCGAAGGCGATATTTTCCTTCACTGTCAAAGGCGGATAGAGCGAATAGCCTTCAAAGGCCATGGCAACATTGCGCCGGACCGGAGCGAAGGTTTGAACCTCGCGGCCTTTCAGCGAAATGGTGCCGCGCGATACGGCTTCAAAACCGGCAACCATGCGCAATGTCGATGTCTTGCCGCAACCGGATGAGCCAAGGAGAGCGATAATCTCACCCTTTTTCACATCCATGCTGATGTTGCGGACCGCATGAACACCGTGGTCAATGGGGCCATAGAATTTGTCGACGTTTTTGATCAACAGAGCAGTATCACTCATGCTGCCACTCCCTGCTCTGTCGTGCCTGCCTTGCGGATCAATGCGCCGCTGGCCTTGTCGAAAAGAAATGTGGTTTTGCCGTCGATAAGGATAAAAGCGGGCCCTGATACGGGGCCTGGTGTTCCCGCAGGACGGGAAACCAAAAGCTCGCGCTTGCCCACTGTTACGACCAGCGTGACAGTCTTTTCATTCAGCGGGGTTTCAGCCTCGACCTCAATGGGAACGGCACCCTTCACCGTGTCCTTGGCAAAGGTGATTGATTCCGGCCGGATGCCAATGACGCAAGCTTGTCCCACAACATTATCCGGCATGCCCGGCAGAGGGACGCGCACCTTGGAAATCTCAACATAAATGCCACCAGCATCCTTTTGCGGCACGACATCAAGGAGGTTGATCGTCGGGTCGCCGAACAGGCTGGCAATCCCGATATCGGCAGGCGCATTATAGATCTCCTCCGGCGTTCCGATCTGGCGAATTTTGCCATTGGCCATGACTGCAATGCGGTCACCAAGTGCCATGGCTTCTTTATAGTCCTGCGTCACATAGACAACTGTCGCGCCTTGCGAAGCGAGAAGACGCGGCAGTTCCAGCCGCATCTCAAAGCGGAGCTTCGCATCGACATTGCGCAAAGGGTCATCCAGCAATAGCAGCGGCGGCGAACCAGCTAAGGCTCGGGCCAGTGCAGTACGTTGCTTCTGCCCGTTGGAAAGCGCCTTGGGATGATGCGACAGCACATGGTCGATCTTGAGTAGTTTCGCCACTTTGCCCACACCCGCCTTGATCGCTTCGGCGGAAGAGCGGGTTGCTGTCAGAGGACTGGCGATATTGTCGTGAGCGCTCATATGCGGGAATAGCGCGAAATTTTGAAACGCCATGCCAATGCCGCGATGCTCCGCATCGACATCGGTCATGTCTTCGCCGCCAATCAGGATTTTTCCCTCATCTGGATCGATCACACCGGCGACGAGACGCAGGAGGACGGTCTTTCCGGCCCCGGACGGGCCGAACAGGACCAGCGTCTCGCCATCTGCTACGTCAAGCGACAGGTCATCGAGAACCGTATTGGTCTTGTAGCGCTTGACGATATTCTTGAGTTGTAAAGTGGTCATAGGATTATCCCTTCACCGCGCCAAGCGAAAGCCCTTCAACGAGATAGCGCTGTGCATAAAGAGCGAGCGCGAGCGTCGGAGTGACGGAAAGCACAATTGCCGCGGCGATCTGGCCGTACTGGATCCCGGATGAGGTAACAAAGGCGAGAGCGCCAACTGTGACCGGCTGTTTATCGGCAGATGCCAGGACCAGCGCAAAGACGAAATTATTCCAGGCGAAAATAAAGGCGAGCAGGCCTGCCGCCGCAATGCCGGGACCAGCCAGAGGCAAGGCGATCTTGCGGAACGTGGCAAACCAGGAGTGTCCCGCTATGCGATAGGCATATTCAACATCAGCCGAGATATCTTCAAAATAACCGCGCACAATCCACAGGATCAATGGCAGGCAGATCAACTGATAAACCCAGATGAGACCGAAATAAGTATCCGACAGACCAAGCCATTGGAAATACTGCGTTAGCGGCAGCAATACCAGAAGCGGCGGCGCGAAGCGGAAAGACAGCAGCGTGAAAGCAATATCTTCCGAGCCACGGAACTTGTGGCGGGCAAAGGCATAGGCCGCAGGGACGCCAAGCACCAGAGACAGTGCAACCGAGGTGACCGAGAGAAAGACCGAATTGCCGAGATTGCGCATGAAGGCAATATCAAGTGTACCAGCGGAGGTCGTCAGCTTGCCGGTAATGAGCGCTGCATAATTGGACAGTGTTGGCGTGAACACAATGGATGGCGGTATCTGCAAAATGGTCTCGTTCGTCTGGAACGACATAAGGAATATCCAGAGGATCGGGAACATGAAGAAGATAACGACCAGCGACAGCGCAAGGAAGCGCAGGGATTTTTCGAGTGTGGATGTGGTTTCCATAATGTACTCCTCACGCCTCGCCGCGAGCGCGTTCGCGCAGCCGCAGCCAGTTCTTGATGAAGATATTGGAGAGCAGGTAGGTGATCGCCCAAAGGATGACCATCAGAGCCGCTGACCGTCCAACATTCGTCGACTGGAAGAAGTTCAGATAGGCTTCGACCTGGAACACCGTCAGCGCGTTGCCGGGGCCGCCCTGCGTCATCGCATAGATGATGTCGAACTGCTGAATGGAGTCGAGCAGGCGGAACAGCGTCGCGGTCAAAATATAGGGCGTCAGCATCGGCAAGGTAATGCGGAAGAACACGAAGGTGCGCGGCACGCCATCAAGCGCCGCAGCTTCGAAGGGTTGGGTCGGCAGCGAGCGCAGACCAGCCAAAAGCAGGATCATGATAAAGGGCGTATAGACCCAGATATCGACCAGCACGACCGTCAGGAGCGCCGTATCGGGCGATGAGGCCCAACGGAAATTATGCAGCCCGACCCAACTTGCCAGATAGCTGAGAATGCCGAAACCCGGATTGGTCATCAGCTTCCACATCAGCGCCGCAAGCGCCGGCGCAATCATCAGTGGCAGGAGAAGCATGATCGAAATGAAATTATTGACGCGGGAGCGCTTTTGCAAAAGCAAGGCAATGCCAAGTCCGAGCAAAAGCTCCAACGTTACAGTGATACCGGCATAGAGCAGCGATATTTTCAGCGTGTTCCAGAAGCCCGGATCATTGAACAGAAAGTTATAATAGTTCTCGCCCCAGTTGAACTGGCGGCTCCATGGCTGGCTCAACCGGTAGCGCTGAAATGAATAAATGACGGCGGTGACGAACGGAATCAGAATACCGATGCAGACAAGCAATGCTGGCAGACTCAGCACATAGGGAAGCATCTTCCTGCTGATTCTGAACCTTGAAGCCGGCTTTCTGGGAATGGATGGTGAAGCCAATTTAAAGCTCCTTATTATTTAGGGCAATTACGCTTGTCGCGCACCGGAATACCCGGCACTTTGGGTGCCGGGTATTGGCGGGATGAAGATCAGCCGAGGCCTGCTTCCTTGAGCTGACGATCAATGCTCTGAGCAAGCTGGTCTAGACCCTCATCAATCGGCACTTCCTTGGCGACCATCTTCTGGAGCGTCGAGGCCCATTCGGTGGTAACGTCGAAGAAGAGCGGTTGCGGCGTGAACTTGATGCTTGCGCCAGCGGCCGATGCGTCGAACATTTCGACATAGCCCGGATATTTGCTGTTCAGCTTCTCGCGGAACATTTCATCCTTCCAGATCGATTGGCGAACCGGATCAACAAAGTCCATCTTGGTTGCGCCGAACAATGCATGCTCTGGACCGGAAGCCCATTGCAGGAAGTACCAGGTTGCGTCCTTGTCCTTGGAGAAATTGGACATCGCCAGCGACCAGATCCAGATATTCGGTGTCGATGCCTTGGCTTCCGGATTGGCTGTGAACGCCGCATAAGAAAGCTTCCCGGCCATCTTGTTGTCGCCGCCATTCATGAAGTATCCGAGGCAATCAGCATCGAAAATCATGGCAGAAGCACCGGCGCCAAGATCCGTACCTACCTGATACCAGGTATAGGTGGACCAATCCTTCGGACCGCTTTCCTGAATCATCTGCACCCACTTGGTGTGGTACGCTTTTGACTCGGCCGTGTTCATCGCTGCCGATAGCTTGCCATCAGCAGAAACGTTCAGGTCCTTCTGGTTGAAGTTGGCATAGCCGGACAGGAAGCCCGGATGAATCGTTGCCCATGAGCGTGAACCGCGCACACCAATGCCGTAAATGCCGCCAATATCCTTTTGAAGCTTGGCAGAAGTTGCGATCATCTCATCAATATTGCCCGGAACCTCGACTCCGGCTTTCTTAAACATATCGCGGTTATAGGTGATGTTGTTCTGTTCGAACGCCCATGGAATACACCATTGTTTGGCGTCTTCCGAACCAAGTGCGCCACCTGGAATCCCGTTCCATGCGCAGGAGTTTTTCACGCCGGGCAGGAAGTCGTTCCATGCATAGTTCGGATTGGTTTTCTCCGGATCATTGATCCATTCCTTCAGATCGGTGATCCAGCCCGCAGGACCATAGGTCCACGTCATATAGGCACCGGTCATGAACGCATCATATTCGGTCGAACCCGATGACAGAGCTGCCGTTACCTTGTCGAAATAGACGTCTTCCGGAAATACATCATATTTGACGTCGATGCCCGTCAGATCCTTGAAATTCTGAAGATTTGCGATCATCGCATCCGCATAGGGATGCTTGTTCAAAAGCAGCTTCAGGGATTTGCCGGAATGCTTCTTCCAGTCAAAATCGGCTGCCTGCGCATTGGTCGACATCATATTCATCAATGTGCCGGCGCTGGCCGCAGTAATGCCCATTGTGCCCAGCCCCTTTAACAGGCCGCGACGGTCAACCGATCCGCGCAGGAAAGCGCTGATAAGGTCTTTTTCCTTGTCATGCATTGGTCTTCTCCTCCTTTTTATCGGGTATTATGGACCGGATACCCCACCGGTATTTCCTCCTGGATGCGATTTCCCGCACCCTTTCCGACATGCGTCAGATAACGTTGGCGACAAGCTGTTGTGCCGTTTTCTCGTCTGTTATCAGTCCGTTAAGGCACCGGCTTTCGAGCACTGCCCGAATGGCCCGCACCTTCATCCTGCCACCTGCAACGGCAATCAATCGCTGCTTTTTCAGGTCCTCCCGGCTCAATGTGAATGTGCGATCAGACAAGGTTGTCTGTATCGCCTGACCGGCATCATCGAAGAAATGGCCGAGAAGCTCTCCCGCTCCTCCCGCATTCTTAATGTCCTCAATCTCGCTTTTCTCGATCATGCCCGTTGAAACCAGCGAGGCTTCGCGCTCAGCAGTGCCGATACCGACCATTGAGAGATTGGCGCTTTTTGCCATGTCGAATATTTCGCGCACGCCGCGCTGACTGAACAAGACATCCATGTCTTCGACCGTATTGGCAAAGAACGGAACAGGCATGACATAGGCCTCTGCACCAATACGCTCTGCCAGCCTATGGATAACATCGTGCGGATTGGCGGAAAACTTTCGGGTCAAGCCGCCAAGCAGCGAGACGAAACGCACATTGTTGCTGGCTATGCGCGGCAGATAATCAACGCAGGCCGCAAGTGTTCGCCCATGTCCCATGCCAATAAGCAGTTCGCCATCACGTTCGATTTCACGCTTAAGAAATTGAGCTCCGGCAATGCCAAGAGCCTTTAGCGGCAGTTCCTCAGGATCAAAATCTGGAACTACTTCGCAGTAATCGAGCCCGTAACGGGTGGACAGCTTTTGCTCCAGCTCGACGCATTCTGAAACTTCGCCATCAATATAGACTTTTACCAACCCTTCCTGATTGGCCTTCATGATCAGACGATGGGCTTTGAGCGATGTTAGGCCGAGACGCTTTGCAACCTCGGACTGGGTCAAACCACCGGCGTAATGGAGCCAGGCAGCGCGCGCTGCCATGCTGGACTCTTCTTCGCGAAGAGAACTGCCACTCACCATTGCCATGTCTCCACCCTGAGCAATTTTGATATTTTTATCTCTTAGTGAAAATAATTTCACTTGCTGCAAAATTTGTCAAGCGAGAGAAATTGAGTTTGGACCTTCCGATAGTCGGGATCGGACTGGGCAACCTTCATGCAAGAGCGTTTTAGAAAGGAATAGCGAAGCGTTTCAGGGGCTTCCCGCACTGCACGCAACAATCGGGGCGCCTTTCACCCGGAACATAAATTTTTGGAAAGAGCGTTGGTGGATGCGCGGTGGCGCGGAAAACAGCCTGGCATATTAATGCGATGACCTTTACAAATCACCACTCTCCAAAAGCATAGCCTCTTTATTAATCTCAAATGCTTAAATTTAAGCCTCATTTATTCGACAAGAATATTTTCAAGTAAATCAATAGCAAATCTTCACTATACGAACTTCGTTGACCTTGAGTTGCCCCATAAACTAGGGAGTTAAAAGTATTATTATACATCGCTATTGGGGGAACTTATGCGAAATATTATATTTATCAGCTGCATCGCACTGATGTTGGCTGGGTGTCAGACTGCGCAGGAATCCGCTGTGGAAGCAAAGCAAACATGTGATTCCGCCGGATTGAAATCGGGTTCGAAAGCGCATCGGCGTTGCGTATCCGCAAGTTATGAGCAAAACCGCCGGCAATCCAACGAGGCCGGAAATGCCGCGGCTCTTGGGGCCGCAGTGGGCGTTCTCGGGGGCGTAGCGCTCGGAGTTGCAGCCGAGCGGAATCATTACCCGGGCTATTATCGGCGTTGTGGTCCCTGGGGTTGCTATTACTAAGAATACATCGAAAGCCGGTGCATCTTGCGCAAGCCAATTGGTTTGGATGACAAGTTGCACGGCTGACGAAATGAGATGCTCAGCCTGCGTGCGATTGATAAGCAATCATGCGCAGGCGACCAGACCAGTTTTAAGGCTACAATTTTCAAGAAAACAATTTCCGCGACAAGCCGCCGCTGAATTGCGGCCTGCCATTTTTTTTCATGGATGCCTCCGCAAGCGCGTACTTCAAAAGCATACAAACATCCACAGTAGTGAACTTGCACTAATGGCTTAACGCCAAGCCCCTTCCCTATACTTTGAATCAGTGAGCCGGGATGCGGTATAAGAGTTGTTTGCTCTGAATGCCGTTGCCCGGCTGACACATGTAGATTCGACAGACTTCGAGGGGCAGCATCTTGAGCACTACCAGACCGAAAACATTGAAACGCAATCTCCTGAGCACAACAACTTTGGCGCACATGCGCACAGGCATCGTTTCGGGACTGACCCTCTCGACACTTATATTGGGGGCAAGTTTCACTCCAGCGCAGGCGCAGACACAATGCGTGACGACAGGCACGGGCAGCAACGCGATTACCAACTGCACTTTGGCCTCGGGTGCTGATAATTGGACATCTGCAAACGGAACGAATGGCGCTATCAACGGCGATTTGCGCGTGGGCACTGTCAACGGCGTTCAAGCGGACTTGCTGATTTCGGGCGTCAAAGCTTACAGCAGAAATGGCTATATCGGCCAAGGCGGCAGCCGGGACAATCCATACTCCGGCGTTGTGACCGTTTCGGGACCCGGCGCAGAATGGAACCTTACGGGTGACCTCCTCTATATTGGCGGCTTGGGAAATACCTACGGCAAGGGCAAGTTGATTATTGAGAATGGCGGCAAGGTTGATGTCAATTCTTTACAATTGAGCAGCGCTATTTTCGATGGTTCGCAAGGCGTTCTGGTCGTTACGGGCGAAGGTTCAATTCTCAACGCCAACGAATTTACCGGCCTTGATGGATCTGACGCGATTACTGATCCGATCTCAGTTCTGGACAAGGGGAAGATCATCACCAACACTGTTTCTTTAAACAGGCAAGGTGGCGCCGCACTCGTCAGTGGTGCTGGCTCCCAATGGCTGAACAGCGGTCACATGGCAAACCGCAGCGGACTAAGGGTTGAAAACGGCGGCGAGGTCAAGACCAAGTCGTTGCTCCTTGAGTCAGTGAGCAAGGTGACAGGACAAGGGTCTCTCCTCCACGTCGATGAGACATTTGTTCAAGACGCAGATTTCGGTGAAGGTGGAACAATCATTTCCGATGGCGGGCGTCTTGAAGCTGCAAACATCTTGGTTGATGTGGGATCAATCGGCCTCGAAAGCGGTGGTCTTGTAACCACCAAGTCGATGAGGGTGACCGATCTGGGCTCTCTGTCTGTCGCCGGTGACGGCTCGTTGCTCGATATTGACGGCAAACTGACCGCCGAGGGATTTGTCACTGTTTCGGATGGAGGGCTCGTAAAAACCACGAGCGGGATGAGCCTCAATAGCATTCTCTTTATCGGCGGCGGCGTCAAAAAAGATCAAAACGGAAATACCGTGCTGGCCGATGCAAAAGCCGCTGGCCGGATAGATTCAGAAACGGCCATCAAATTCGTGAATGACCCGCTTTCCAATAACAAGCTGGTCTTTAACCATACAAACAGCGGATACATGTTCTCCAACACGCTGACCGGTGGCGGTCAGATTGACGCCTATTCGGGCGAAACAATTGTGACAGGTGATCTTTCGCAGTTTTATACCGGAAATGGCGGTGATGGCACCATCAATGTGGATGGCAAGAACGCGAAACTTGTCATCAAGAGCAATATGGACACGACCAATCTTGACCAGGATGTGGGAGAGCAAAGCCAATCAAAATTCGCTGTTAAAAGTGGCACGTTGATTGTCGATGGCATTGCGGGGCGCACCTATAAAACGACCTCTGGCGCGGACGAATTCACGCGTTACAGCAATGACATTCAGGTTTGGGGTGCCCAGTCCAACAATGAAAATGCCGATCGTGATCCTACCCTTTTCGGACGACTTGGGGGTTCGGGTACGGTTGGTTCCGTCACGCTGGAAACGAACGCACGAATTGCTCCAGGCAACAACTCGGCTGGAACACTGACTGTCATGGGTGCGCTGGAATTTCAGGACGGCTCGGTCTATGAGGCCGACGTCGCAGGCAACGGCACAAGCGATAAGATCGTCGTCAAGGATATTGGTCCAAATGCGGTTATCGGGCTTTTCCGGCCCAGCGGCGTAGCTCAAATCGGAAATAATGTGAATGTCGAGGTCAATGCCCTCGATTCTGCAACGAGTTACCAGAACGGCCAGACCTATACGATACTGACGGCAGAGAAAGGCATTGATGGGCAATTTGCTCAAGCCGTGTCGAAATCAGCATTTCTGGACGTGTCACTGGATCAAAAGGCAAACCAGGTTGATCTGAAGATCGCAGTCAAGAGCACCGGCCCGGGACCAGGCAATCCGGGTGAACCGGGCAATCCAGGTGGCCCAGGCGACCCGGGAGGCCCCACCGAACCCAAGCCGGGTGAACCTGGACCGGGAAAACCAACACAGCCAGGTCCGATCAACCATATATTCCAGACAGTCGCGCAGACAGACAATCAGTACAACACGGCAGGAGCCTTGGGCAGCCTTGCCCAAAGCGGTCCATCACTAGCGCTATTCAATCGGATAGCGTCTTTGAGTGCCGACAACGCCCGTGTTGCTTACAATCAATTGTCTGGCGAGGTGCATGCCTCAACCAAGACGGCGTTGATCAATGACAGCCACCAACTGCGCAATGCCATCAATGACCGTATCCGCGCAGCCTTTGGCGATGTGGCTGCAGTGGATGTGCCCGTCATGGGTTATGGCCCGGACGCCAAGGCGCTTGCACCGGCAGATGTGCCGGTAATGGCTGCGTGGGGGCAGGCATTTGGTGCATGGAGCGAAACAAAGTCAAATGGCAATGCGTCAAAGCTCGACCAGTCGACCGGCGGTTTTGTTACCGGCTTTGATGCTGCTCTTGCTGAAAGCTGGCGTCTGGGTGTGATGGCAGGATACAGCCGTTCAAGCTTCGATATGGACGGCCGAGGCTCGTCCGGCGACAGCGATAATTATCATGTCGGTGTCTATGGCGGTGGTCATTGGAGTGCCGTGTCCTTGCGGTCCGGCCTTGGCTATAGCTGGCACTCGATCGAAACGTCTCGCACGGCAGCTTTCTCCGGCTTCGAAGAACATCTGAGCGCTGATTATGATGCGGCTACATTCCAGGCCTTTGGTGAACTGGGCTACCGGATCGACACAAAAAGGGTCGCGTTTGAGCCCTTTGCCAATCTGGCACATGTCCGCGTGAAGACCGATGGCTTCAGCGAAACAGGCGGCATTGCCGGACTGAGGGCGCACAGCGAGACAACCGACACGACCTTCACTACATTGGGTCTACGGGCGTCGGCTCCCTTTTCGCTGGGAGCAACGGATGTCGAGATACGCGGCACGCTCGGCTGGCAGCACGCCTTCGGCGATATCACACCATCCTCGACACTTGCCTTTGCTACCGGCAATGCCTTCTCGACAGCAGGCGTACCGATTGCCGAGGATACGGCTCTTGTCGAGGCAGGCGTTGACTTCAAGCTCAGCCACCGGGCCACGCTGGGCGTGAGCTATACCGGCCAGTTCGGCTCCGGCCTGACCCAGAATGCCGTCGATGCGAAGCTCGGCGTAAAATTCTGATGCGTCTGCAGCATCTGACTTTCGGGGTGGCGGCGAGTATACTCGCTGCCACTCCGCTTCATGCTCAGACAGACGCAACCAAGCCAGCCGCCGCCCCTTCATCTCTTGCGGAAACCTATGAAGACTGGAGCGTGAATTGCGAGGTTCGGGAGGCCAAACGCCATTGCATCCTGTTTCAACAACAAATGCACAAGAACGGCCAACGGGTTCTGACACTCGAATTCACGCCCGAAGGCGAAACCGGGCTGAAGGGCAATCTCGCCCTGCCCTTCGGCCTTCATCTTGAGAAAGGTGTCTCGTTCCGTATTGATGATAGCCCAGCGGGAAAGCCATCGCGGTTCCGCACCTGTATGCCGGGAGGCTGCATTGTCCCGCTGACATTCACCGGCGCCACCGCCAATGTGTTGCGTAAAGGAAAGGTTTTGAACCTCGGCGTTTTTGCCAGCGATACGGAAAAGGACCTCACCTTCGCGGTATCGCTCAAAGGCTTCGAAACCGCCCTCAAACGAACAGTCGAGCTTCAGCGGCAATAGCAGGTTTGTCCAAGGTTTATCCGGACTTGCGGCTATGCTCGACTGTCGAAACCTCCAATGACTGCCTTGGCGGCTGCTGCCGATCTAGAGCTTACATTCAAAACCCGCAAAAGCGCCGATACATGAATGCTTACGGTGTAGGGAGAAATGTCCAGTTTCCGGCCAATTTCTTTGTTGGTTTTTCCCTCTGCAATCAACCGCAAGACTTCGCGTTGCCGTGCTGTGAGAAAAGAAAAGTCAGATCGATGGCTGCTGGGAGATGATGTTACCGACGATGATCGTTTGATAACAAACTCTCCGTCTTCGATGCTGCGTATCGCGGCGCTTACTTCGTCAGGCATCACGGCTTTGCTGATAAAGCCATTCGCGCCCATGTCGGCAATTCGGTCGATTATTGCTGCATCATCCAGCATTGACAGAAGGATTATGGAAGAATCCCTGAATTCCTGCCGTAAATCCGCGATTGATCTGGCAGGATCGAGACCAGGAAAAACCCACTCAAGAATAAATGTGCTTGGCGCTGGTCCGGTGCGGGCCAAGGCCAACATTTCACCCAGGCTGCCCGCTTCCTGCACTTCAGCAAATGGATAAAGGCGTTGGACAATGCGGCGCAACCCTTCGCGAAACAGTGGATGATCATCCGCTATAATCGTTCGACTTTTTTCTGGTCGTTCCGTCACATTTATTCCACAGGCGTTATGGGCTTCGATCAAGAATTGAAATGCCCCCGATAATAACGGCGCGGGGAAGCACCATACACAAACGGCTACCGCAAAACCCAACGGGGAAGAATCGCCTTTCTACCAACGACGCCGCTACCGGACGAAGCGCTTGGCTTTTCTATGAACGGCTGCTTTTGATCGACGAGCGGTTCTCGACACAAGGGACGCATTGGAAGATAAAGAACATATGGGGCAAGTGAGCGAAGCAAAATTGGCGGATGGTGGGTTCTATGGTGCCAAGGTGCGCAGTGCCACGGTTTGGCTCGGCATTTTTTACTGGTCAACCGAGTTTATCATCAGCAGCATATTGTGGGGAATTCTCGGCGTCGACCCCCTCGAATCTGCTATAGGAAAACTCATTTTGATGCTGTTCAGCATCGCAATGACATTCGCGATTTCCTTCATCATTTACCGGCTGCACAATGTGCATCTGGCGGTCAAAATCATGACCTGTTTCACGTTGTCCCTCGTTGCCGCCGTGATCAACGCCTACATCGATTTTGCGATATATTATGTCTACATGTTGCCTCAAACGGTTACATTCAACTGGACGAATTTCGGTTACACCCTGGTTTATGGCATGTCTGTTTTCCTGGGCTGGTCCTGCCTCTTCGTCGCCTTGCTCTACAGCTTCGAGATAAGGGAAAACGAGCGGCGTCTTGGCTGCATCGCGTGAGGAAGCCCTGTCAGCTCAGATGCGGGCCTTGCGATACCAGGTAAACCCGCATTTCCTTTTCAACACGCTCAATTCGATTGCGGGTCTGGTTGAAGAAGGAAATACCGTGGGAGCAGGCCGCATGGTTTTATCCCTCTCATCGTTCTTGCGCACCACCCTGGAGCTTGATCCTCTCAACGATGTAAGACTGGCGGACGAGCTGACATTGCAAACCGGCTATTTAAATATTGAAGGGGAGCGCTTTTCGGATCGCATGAAGGTGCGTGTCGATGTGGCACGGGAATTGGAGAATGCGCTCGTCCCGAGCCTCATCCTGCAACCGCTCATCGAAAATGCCGTCAAGCATGGCGTCAGCGACAAGCCTGGAATGGTCGAGATTTTGATCAGCGCCGGTCGCGTTGGCGAGGTTCTGAACCTTTCCGTCGAGAATGATGTTTCTGATGCACCAAATCCGCGCCGTACGCACGGCATGGGAATAGGGTTGAAAAACGTTGCCCATCGCATGGAAACCCGCTTTCCGGGTGCAGGCTCGTGCGTGGCGGGATATATCACCCCGAGCCGCTTCAAGGCCTCCCTGACCATGCCTTTGAGGCTCGCATGAAGGACCTTTCGGTACTCATCGTTGACGACGAACCATTGGCGCGCCGGAGGTTGGTTCGCATGCTCGATGCCCTGCCGGGATTTCGGACAATAGGAGAAGCAGGCGACGTCCGTCAGGCCTATGACCATGCCCGTGAGTTAATGCCCGACATCATGCTACTCGATATTCAGATGCCGGGTGGCAGCGGGTTCGATGTGCTTGAACAACTGGGAACAGATGTGCCCGTCATTATCTTCGTGACGGCATTTGATCATCACGCTCTTCGCGCTTTCGACGCAAGCGCGGTCGACTATGTGACCAAGCCCATAGAACCATCCCGGTTGCATTCTGCTATGGTTCGCGCTCGCCTTGCCGTCGAGGCACGCAATAGTGTCGAACGTGTCGAAGAACTTCAGGAAACAATTCTTGCCCTGCGCCTGGCCTTGCGCAAAGACGAAGCGCGGCAGACCGATCTTTGGCTCAAGCATCAAGGCGATGCCATTCGGCTACCGCTGGAAAAGATAAATTGGATCGAAGCCGACCGGGACTATGTACGGATACACACCACGGATCGATATTTTCTACACCATGAAAGCCTTGCATCAATGGAACGGCGGCTTGACGCTTCCGAGTTCATGCGCATTCATCGCGGCGCAATCGTGCGTCGGAACTGCATTGCCAAACTGAAGCAAGCACCCTTCTCGGCATTGATTGCGGTTTTGGTCGACGGTAGCGAAATTCGGGTCGGTCGGACATACTCAAGAACCGTCCGCATGTTCGCAGGCACTTGAGACTTACCTGATAGGGCGCCGAGAAGGTCTGATCCCCCAGCCGATCTTGTGAAGATCGGCAAGACAAAGGCCGCTCAATTGTTTAACACGTCCGAGCCAGTGGTCGGACCCACTGGATATCTCGAGATCATCGAAATGATGCGCGTCGGCTTTCCTGACATCCAGTGGACTCTAGAGGAAACGATCGCCGAAGGCGACAATGTTGCGGCTCGCTTCACCTATGCTGGGACAACATCGCTGTTAACACGCTGCTCGATCCCGCTCTACTCTTCAGTACGCGCCTTCACTCCCATTCGATTGTGCCTGGGGGCTTCGATGTCACGTCATAAACGACGCGGTTAATGCCTTTAACCTCATTGATAATCCGAGTCGCTGCCTGGCCGAGGAAGTTCATATCGTAGTGATAGAAATCCGCCGTCATGCCATCGACCGATGTCACCGCGCGCAGGGCGCAGACAAATTCGTAGGTGCGTCCATCACCCATGACACCAACAGTCTGCACGGGCAAGAGAACAGCGAAAGCCTGCCAGATCACATCATAGAGTCCGGCCTTGCGGATTTCGTCGAGATAGACGGCATCTGCTTCACGCAGGATTTCAAGCTTCTCGCGGGTAATGCCGCCCGGGCAACGGATTGCCAGACCTGGACCCGGGAAAGGATGGCGGCCAATGAAATGATCCGGCAGGCCAAGCTCCTTACCGAGCACACGCACTTCATCCTTGAAAAGTTCGCGCAGAGGCTCGACGAGCTTCATATTCATGCGTTCAGGCAAGCCGCCAACATTGTGATGCGATTTGATCGTCACCGAAGGACCGCCGGTGAAGGAAACGCTTTCAATCACATCTGGATAGAGCGTGCCTTGAGCAAGGAAATCCGCGCCGCCAAGTTTCTTGGCTTCTTCCTCGAAGACTTCAATGAAGAGCCGGCCGATCGTCTTGCGTTTCTTTTCCGGATCACTTTCGCCCTCGAGCGCGTCAATGAAACGATCTTGTGCATTCACAAGAATAAGCGGCAGATTATAGTGCTCGCGGAACATGCTGACGACATCTGCCGCCTCGCCCTTACGCATCAGACCATGGTCCACAAGGATGCATGTAAGCTGATCGCCAACCGCTTCGTGGATGAGCAGAGCCGCTACGGACGAATCAACCCCGCCTGATAGGGCGCAGATGACTTTCTTGTCACCAACCTGCTTGCGAATGAGATCGACCGCCTTTTCGCGGTAGGCCGACATGGACCAATCACCCTCAATCCCTGCAATACGATGGACAAAGTTCTGGAGGAGCTTTGCGCCATCAGGCGTATGCACGACTTCAGGATGAAACTGCACGGCGTAATATTTTCTGGCTTCGTCTGCGATGGCGGCGAAAGGCGCGCCAGTCGAGGTGCCGACAACCTTGAAGCCTTCAGGAATCGAGACGACACGATCGCCATGGCTCATCCAAACCTGATGACGCGTGCCCTTGGCCCATATACCGTCGAATAGCGCGCATTCTTCTTGGATATCAAGAAAAGCGCGGCCGAATTCGCGATGATGCCCGCTTTCAACCTTGCCGCCAAGCTGTGCGCACATGGTCTGTTCGCCGTAGCAGATGCCAAGAACCGGGACATTGGAATCGAATACATCCTGCGGCGCGCGCGGGCTGCCAATATCGACAGTTGAATGCGGGCTGCCGGAAAGAATGACTGCTTTAGGCTTGATGCGGTGGAACGCTTCCTGAGCTGATTGGAAGGGAACGATCTCGGAATAGACACCGGCTTCGCGAACGCGACGCGCAATCAGCTGAGTTACCTGGCTGCCGAAATCGACGATGAGGACTGTATCGGGATGAGTGGGAGTGTTCATGGCGGGCCTTTAAAGCAAATGTCGGTTAGGCGCAATGGGTTGTCAAAGCTTACTGACAAACTGATTCCGATTGTTAACAGGGTGGATTAATAGCACTGGTGTTTTCTTTTGCATCCATTACGAGAGGCAACTGGAAGCCAGTTTCTCCGACGAAGATATTTTAGATTTCCCAACGAAAGAACTTCTCAATGCAATGAAGCAATGGGTTTCAGAAAGGAAGCCTGTTGAAATGTTGCATTATAAATTGATTGTTCCATCCTCAATTGCATCAGCCATGGTCTCAACGGCTACTGCAAGTTTCTCATCGATCACATGGAGATATTCAGTCCAATCCCCGAGATGCTGAAGCTCCTCTGCGCCATCGGAAATTCCACGCAGACCGATCAAAGGGAGATTGAAACGATGGCAGGCACGAAGGATGGAGAACGTCTCCATTTCCACCATATCCGCGTCAACTAGATCATAGGCTTTGCCCGAGACGATGTTGGCACCACTGGACAGTGTCGCTTCCTTTATACCCGGAATGCGATAATCGAGTGGGAGCTTCACCGGCAGGTCAAGAAATGGCGTGGCACCCTTGATAAACCCTAGCGGCGAGGCATCCATGTCCCGATAGGACACACTGGTCGCCTGATAGATTTCGGTCTGTTCAAGAATGCGGGATCCGGCAGAACCCAACGATACGACCAAATCCGGCAAGGACGATGTGGCCCCCAAATGTGCGAGAACGGACGAAACGCTGACGGCCGATTCCACGGGGCCGACGCCAGTGATCAGCGGCGTAAAAAGTTTTTGCAAGTGATGGCCATATTCGGCAGTTGCGGCCATGGCAAACAGAACGCGTTTGCCAGCAATCGGGGTGACATAATCAAACATTTCAGCCTGCCGGGTTCAGCCAATAAAGGGAAGCGTTAAGCAGGGTCGCGAAGGCCACCCATGCCAGATAAGGGAGAAACAGAATTGCCGATGTGCGCTCTGTTCTCCAGCTCACTTTGATGAAGCCTATAATCGAAATCAGCAGAAGCACGATGACGACCAGTGCAAGACCCATTTGCTGGAGCCCGAAAAAACTCGGCGACCAAAGAAAATTGAATAGAAGTTGTGCCCACCAGAATTGCTGGGGGGATGCCAGACCACGATCCCATACACGCCAGCCAGCAAGAGCGATAATGACGTAAAGAACTGTCCAGACGGGGGCAAAAAGCCAGTTCGGCGGATTGAATGATGGCTTGACCAGACTGGCATACCATTCACCCGGAAGGGCTATGTAACCAATTGCAAGCCCACCACCAACGACTAAAACCAAAAACAGCAAAAGCACCATGGAACGAGACATAGGAATATTCCTGTGAATGACTTGCGCCGGTTGTAGCCTTATTTTTCCCGCCTGAGAACCGAAATGAAGAAGCCATCGGTTGATGTTGAAAACGGAGAGAGGATCGTGGTTCCATCTTTAAACAATGGTTTGAGGTCCTTGTCTTCAGACACAGCCTGGCTCCAGATCGGCTGGCTGTCGATGACGCCGTATTCGGGGTTTGCCGCTAGAAATGCCGAAACCTGATTGCCGTTTTCGGGAGCGAAAAGCGAACAGGTAATGTAGACCAAACGTCCACCCGGCTTCACATAAGCCTTGGCGGCATCCAACACCTGGCGCTGCTCAACTTCGCGCCGCTCCAGCTGTTGCTCGCTCAATCGCCATTTTGCATCCGGCCTGCGCCGCCATGTTCCTGAACCGGTGCATGGCGCGTCAACAAGAACCAGATCCATCTGGCCTTCCAGCGGAACGAGATCGCTTATATTGGCATGGGCCTGTGCGTTGCGTACCCCTGCCCGCTTGAGGCGGTCAAAAATAGGTGCCAAACGCGCGCGTTCCGCATCATAGGCGTGGATCTGTCCCTTATTATTCATCTCGGCAGCCAGGGCAAGCGTCTTGCCGCCTGCACCGGCGCAGTAGTCCAGCACCTGTTCGCCCGGCTTAGCATTGCTGAGCTTGGCTGCAATCTGCGAGCCCAAGTCCTGCACCTCGAACAATCCGCGCTGGAAGGCTGGCTCAGCCTGTACGTTTGGATGACGACCCATGGCGCGTAAAGGCGGCACACGAATAGCCGTTTCCAGCAGCGGCGCGGGATTAGCTCCAGCGCGTGCCAGTTCTTTCAACACCTTTTCGCGGTCAGCCTTCAACGTATTGACGCGAAGATCAACAGGAGGCCGGTCGCTCAATGCTGCGGCTTCTTCCACCCATTTATCGCCGAAGATCGCCTGAAAATGCCCCACGCACCATTCCGGCACATCGGCGCGAATATGGTCTGGCGCAGATTTCAGATCACGCGACTCCCACATGGTCAATTGATCTGCATCGAGAGGTTCTGGAGCAAACTTGTCGCCTTCAAGCGCGGCATTGATATCTTCAATATTCAGTTCGGCATCGGACAGCAGAACACCAAAAGCGATATGGCGTGCCGCATCGCTATCCATGCGCCAACCGAGCGACAATTTCCGGCGAAGCGCATCATAGACAATATTACCGATGACAGCACGGTCACCAGCTCCGGCGAAACGATGCGACAACCCCCAATCCTTCAAAGCATCCGAGGCGGGACGCTTGCGATTTTCAATATCTTCGAGAACTTCGATTGCCGCCTGCAGGCGTCCGCCAAGTCGCATATGAATTCCTTGTAAGTCTTTAGAGCTTTTCCAACTCTTTCACTGTCGCATACATGGCTGCGACAATAAAAGAAAGCCGGGGCTTGCGCCCCGGCTTTCTATTGTTCGTTGTTCGCGTCGGCCTATTCGGCAGCGACGTCTTTTTCCTCGTTGGAGATAGCATTGGCCTCATAGCCATGTGCCTCTTTCAAAGCGGCACGCACACCGGCTTCATAATCCGGGTGAACACGGGCGAAATGCACCAACTGGCGCTCGATGATCTCGCTTGGAACGCCGCCCATTGCCGCAGCAATGTTAGAGAAGAGTCGCGAGCGCTGACCAGCATCGAAGAGGTTGAACAATGCGGTTACCTGACCGTAATCATCATTGCCGATGCGGTGGTTGAAGCGGTCCGCATCGCCCGAAAGCTTGAGCGGCGGCTCTTTGGCCGAAGGCTGTTCTACTGCGCCGGAAAAGCTGTTGGGCTCATAATAAGCATCCACATTGCCGGTTTTCTGGCCGAAGAAATTCATCTGGCCATCCTTGTGATAGTGATGGACAGGGCATTTCGGCTGGTTAACCGGAAGCGCCTCATAATGCGTGCCAAGACGATAGCGATGGGCGTCAGCATAGGAGAAAACACGTGCCTGCAACATCTTGTCAGGTGAGTGGCCGATGCCCGGAACAACGTTTGATGGCGAGAAAGCAGCCTGTTCGATTTCGGCGAAATAATTGTCCGCATTGCGGTTGAGTTCCATCACACCAATTTCAATCGGCGGGAATTCACCATGCGGCCAGACCTTGGTCAGATCAAATGGATTATAGCTCGTACGTTCGGCTTCAGCTTCGGTCATGACCTGAACCTGAACAGTCCATTTCGGGAATTCACCGCGCTCGATGCCGCCGAAGAGTTCTTCCTGATAGGTTTCACGAGATTTGCCGATAAGGGTTTCGGCTTCCGCGTTTGTGTAGAACTTGTGACCCTGCTGCGTCTTGAAGTGGAACTTGACCCAGAAACGTTCACCGGCATCGTTCCAGAAAGAATAGGTATGGGAGCCGTAGCCATTCATATACATCGGCGCGACTGGCAGGCCGCGATCCGACATGAGAATTGTTACCTGATGCAGACTTTCGGGTGAAAGCGACCAGAAGTCCCACATGGCAGTGGCAGAACGCAGATTGGTGCGTGGATGACGCTTCTGCGTGTGAATGAAATCCGGGAACTTCAGTGGATCGCGAACGAAGAATACCGGCGTATTATTGCCGACGAGATCCCAATTGCCTTCGCTTGTATAGAACTTCAACGCAAAACCGCGCACATCACGCTCAGCATCGGCAGCGCCAAGCTCACCGGCAACAGTCGAGAAACGCAGAAGCAATGGAGTTTCTGCACCGGGCTGCAGAGCCTTGGCTTTGGTGTAACGCGAAATATCGCCGGTGATCTTCAATGTACCAAATGCGCCCCAACCTTTGGCATGAACCACGCGCTCAGGAATGCGCTCGCGATTCTGATGCGCGAGCTTTTCAAGCAGCTGATAATCATCAAGCAGTACCGGACCACGCTCACCTGCAGTTCTGGAATTCTGATTGTCCGATACCGGTGCACCGGCGGTTGTCGTCAATGTTGGACGGTCAGCCATGGGGCTTCTCCCTTGATTGTCTCGAGCTTTGAAATGATCGGCGCAGCTTCAGCTGACCTCTGATTCCAGAATAGAACTATTCCAATCATAGTTTCCAATTGTATTTAGAATTATTATTGATAGGATTTACCTATCATGTTTTCTGTACGGCAAATGCGCTATTTTGATATCCTCGCCACCACGCTGCACTTTCGCAAGGCAGCAGAGGCGGCGCGTATATCGCAGCCTGCTCTCTCAGCCCAAATAGCGGAAATGGAAACGCGACTTGGTACGACATTGTTTGAGCGGACCCGTCGCTCGGTTGTTTTGACAGATATGGGTCGCAAATTGCTGCCTAAAATCCAGAGCATTCTTGATGAAATCCGCTCATTGGAAGATCTGGCATTGGAAAAGCGCGGCACTTTGCTGGGTCGCCTGCGTCTCGGAATCATCCCAACCATAGCGCCCTACCTGCTGCCGATACTCATCCCGCACCTGCACGACAACTATCCGGATCTTTCCATTGAACTGCGCGAAGCTTTAACCTCGAAGCTGGTGGAGGATTTGCGGCTTGGTGATCTCGATGTCCTGATCGCCGCGCTGCCTATCGATGGCGAGGGCACAGTCTCGATGCCGCTTTTCCGTGATCGTTTTCTGATCGCCACATCGAGCAACGACACGGATATTCTTTCATCGCCCATGACGCAGGAGAATGTTGCTGTTGAGCGCCTGCTGCTGCTGGAAGAAGGCCACTGCCTGCGCGATCAGGCCTTGGCTGTATGTACCAGCGTCAAGCAAAGACAACTCGTCAATTATGGCGCGACCAGTCTGGCGACATTATTGCAGATGGTCAGCCACGGCATGGGTCTCACATTGATTCCGGAAATAGCCGTTCGGACCGAGGCTGGCCGCAATAATGTAAGGATTTCATCTTTTGCCGCTCCTGAACCCGCCCGTGAAATAGGGTTAATCTGGCGAAAGCAGAGCAAACGACGCGAAGATTTTGAGGCGCTTGCGGCTGTCATCATGGATTGCGGCCGCAAATTGACCGTTTCAGAAAAAGAATTGGCTGATTTGGTGGCTTAAACTTAAACCACTGGTGGCAGCAGAAGGTGCATGGCCAGCATGATCCAAAGAACGCCATTGAGAATAAAGCCCAATACGAAAATCGGCTGCCGATAACGAAGCCGGTTCGTCGTGACGTGAATAAACGTATGAGCCAACCGCGCGCCGACAAAGAGCCAGGCGATGACCACAGCGAGATATGATACGCCGTTGACCACATAGAGTGACAGGCAAACGACATAGAACAACAGTGGCACTTCGTAGAGATTGCCCAGGTTGCGGATCGTCGTTGCGCTGATTTCCGGCTCGCTCGTTGGAATGATGAACTCTTGAATCTTGGCCTGACCGCTCATGACCGCCCGCCGGCGCCGAAGAAAAAGCAGTAAATAAACGCAATAGATCAGAAAGGTCAAAGTGATCATGGGCCAGAAAATTTGTGTCTGTGACATGGCGTTCTCCTGCTATCCGGAATGTTTCCAATAAAGGAGACTGCGGAAATTCTCCATCGTCCCTATGCATAATTTACTGACGGTGCTTATGTGCGGGAATTGACCATATGCAAGCCCGGTATCGATCTCATTTCCGCCAAAAGATATTCGACGAACAGCTTGATCTTGCGTGGCAGGAAACGCCCGCTGGCATATACGGCATGGATGTCCATCGGCGCATATCCATAATCCGGCAATATGCGAACCAACTTTCCACCATTGATCAAGGGTTGAACAAGCGGCAGCTGTGCGGCACCAATACCAAGGCCTGCGCAGAGAGCGTCATTGAGCACAAATGCGTTATTGGCGAGGAAAACAGACCTGATTGCCGCATCGACCGAACCATCTGGCCCTATCAAAGGCACCATTTCTCCCGGCGGGGACCAAATGAAACGGACAAACCCGTGCTTGACGAGATCATCCGGCGTGACCGGGCTGCCATGTGTGGTGATGTAGTCTGGAGAGGCGACCAGAACCCTGTCAAATGAGCCGAGTTTACGTGCAATCAAGTCAGATGATTTCATTGCGCCGAACCGGATAGCCACGTCGACATTATCGGTGATCAGATCGGCAATGCGGTCGTCGAGGACCAGTTCAGACCGCAAATCCGGATGCTGCTGCTGGAAATTGATTACAAAGCGAGCGAGGTACATTTGGCCAAAGCCGACGGGCGCGTGGATGCGCAAACTACCTCGTAACGCAGTGGAATAGGCGCTGGCGCCCTCTTCCGCTTCATCCACCGCATGCAATATTTCAAGGGCGCGCCGATAGTAGGTTTCGCCTCCCTCAGTCACGACAAGCTGACGCGTCGAACGATGAAAAAGGCTGATACCCAGATGACGTTCAAGAGCAGCGATCTGCTGGCTGACGGCGGGCTGTGTCAGGCCAAGCTCACGTGCAGCGGCGGACAGAGTTCCAAGCTCTGCGACGCGCACGAAAGTTTTCATCGCCGATAACCGATCCATCACTCACCTCAAAGTTTCTCTTATGAATCATATCATTATTGACGCTCTACACAAACAATTATGCATGGATGATATTCCCTCCAGTAAAATGGAGCGGTTCAAATGACGGAAAAAACGAAGAAGGCAGTTGTTGTCGGTGCCAATGGCATTATCGGCAGCAATCTTATTGCGCATCTGGTCGAGCTTGGCGATTGGGATATTGTTGGTCTGTCACGGCGAGGCGGTGAGACGGTAGGGAAAGTCAGTCATATCGCCGTCGATCTTCTTAATGCGGCAGAAGCAAAAGCCAAGCTTTCCCATCTGACCAATATCACTCACATATTTTATGCGGCCTACCAGGATCGTCCAAGCTGGGCCGAGCTGGTCGCGCCCAATCTGGCAATGCTGGTCAATGTGGTGAATGCAATCGAGCCGATTGCGCCTAGCCTTGAGCATATCAGTCTCATGCAAGGCTATAAGGTCTATGGTGCACATCTGGGCCCGTTCAAAACGCCGGCACGCGAAACCGACGCCAATCACATGCCGCCGGAATTCAACATCGACCAGCAGGATTTCCTTGAAGCCTTGCAAAAGGGCAAAAGCTGGAACTGGTCGGCATTGCGCCCTTCTGTGGTTATCGGCTTTGCTCTGGGTAATCCCATGAATCTGGCGTCGGTCATTGCTGTCTATGCGTCCATGTCGAAGGAGCTTGGTATTCCATTGCGTTTTCCAGGAAAGCCCGGCGCATATCACAGCCTCCTGGAAATGACGGATGCCGGTCTATTGGCACGCGCGACTGTATTCATTGCGACTAATCCGCAATGCGGCAATCAGGCCTTCAACATCAATAATGGCGATTTATTCCGTTGGAGCGAATTATGGCCCAGAATTGCGCAATATTTCGGCTTGGATGTTGCCCCACCTTTGCCCATGTCACTTAATGTCATCATGGCTGACAAAGCGAAACTGTGGGAGCAGATGGTGGAAAAGCACAGTCTTGCGCCAACGCCCTATTCCGACGTCTCCGCGTGGGGCTTTGGCGATTTCGTTTTCGGCTGGGATTATGATTTCTTTGCCGACGGGACAAAACTGCGGCGCGCCGGCTTTCATGAGTATATCCACACGGAGGAAATGTTTCTGCGTGTCTTCGATGATCTGAAGGCACGCAAAATTATCCCATAAGATCAGGCGGCGTCTTCAGCTGCCTTTAATACGGCTGCGCGCTTGCGGCGCGCAGTATGGTTCTGTGCCACGACCGGTGCGATTTCTTCGCCTTTCTGCACGTGGACAGTTGGGACAGGCAGTTCAATGTTGTTTTCCTTGAAAGCCTTGCGCACGGCGATGAAGAATTTGCGCTTCATTGCGAAGGCTCCGCCAGGTTTTGTCGTCATCTTCATACGCAGCACTATGCCGTACTCGCCAAATTCCTGAATACCCTGCATTTTAATTGGTTCAATGACCCAAGGGGCAAATTCTGGATCAGTTGCAAGCTCAGCTCCCACACGTTTGATCAACTTTCGCGCAGCTTCAATATCTGTGTCAAAGCCTACGGTGATATTGAACTTGTCCATCGTCCAATCGCGGCTCTGGTTCTGCACTGCTCCCAACTCCCCGAAGGGTATGGTGAAAACCGGACCACGATGGTGGCGAAGCTTGATCGAGCGGAGGCTGAAACTTTCAACCGTGCCCATATATTTCCCGCTGCTAATATACTCGCCAATACGGAACGCATCGTCGAGCAGGTAGAACACGCCGGAAATAACATCCTTCACCACGGTTTGCGCACCAAAGCCAATGGCGACGCCGACGACGCCCGCGCCCGCAATCAACGGCCCGATCTGAATACCAATCGAAGAGAGGATCATCAGGATTGCCATGATCAGAAGAGAAGCGAACAGAATATTGGAAATGATCGGCAACAGAGTACGCAACCGTGCCTGCTGCGGATCGATCTCGGCATGTTCTTCCTGTGCGTGATGATGGACACCAAGCTTGCGCTCGATCAATGCCTTTATGATGCTCCAGCCGAAGTCTGCAGCAAGAGCGATGACCAGCGTATTGACAATACCGCGAACAATCAGCGTCGTTGTCGGGTTTTGGAGGTTCTGCATGCTGGACATGCCGACGCCCCACATGCGGGCCGTAATGAATATGGCAAGCAAGATCAACGCGACGCGAATGCCGCGATCAACGACCGCAAGCGTAACGGCGGGAACAGTTGCGCCCCCTGCTTCGGCTGTTGCGGGCCGCAATATGAAATGGACCGCCTTGTGCGCTATGATGACGAGCAGCGGGATCACGAATGCAAGCGCGACAACCGAGAAAAGCACCCAGGCTCCCGTCAGCTGGAGCAACCAAAGTCCGATAAAATAGACCGTCATCAGCCATGTCGCAGCAACATGACTGACCAACTGCTTTTTGCCCTCCGCAACCGAAGCCCGCGGACGGCGCCATATAGCAACCAGCCCAAGACACAACAGGACAAAACTTGCCGGTATGGCCAGTGCGACAATCCCGTCTGAGGTCAGACCCAAAAGCGGCAGCAGCGAGAAGGTTGCATCCACAAACAGGAACCAGCCGGCAATGATGACAAGCCAATGGCTCCAGTGATCGGCGGTTTCGTCTGATATTGGCAATGCCCGCACTTCCTCCGAATGTGCGACCTGCATGCTGGATGTGATCAATCCTGCCTTGCAGAACACATTGACAGCCCATGTGCCGGTTGCAGCGGTCAAGTAAGCAAGCACGATCTCACGCAATAATGGCGGCCACTCGAAAATCATGAATGCGCCTGTGCTGCCGACGCTGAAGGCAAGGATCATGAGGCCGGAGTATAGAAAACGGGCGCTGATTTTCTTCGCCCTGCCCTGCGGCGTATCCTTCGATAAGCTGATGAGCCATCGACGATATCGCACTGTCAGGCGATAAACCAGTCTCTGCAATGCGATACCGGCAGCAATAAAAATACCTACCAGCAGGAATACACCCAAGAGACCGCGGTCGCTCAGCTCGGACATAATTGTGGAACGCGCCTGCATGAACTGTCTCGGCAGGTCCGGGATTGTTCTGGCGGTGCGTTCAATATGCTGTTTCACCGTGTCGAGAGAAGACGAGACCATGGATTTTGTCATGGTCGCGGATTCTGATGTCACTGTACCGGTAGCCACAGGAGGTGTCGGTTTTGCCAGCTCCTTTTCCAGCCATGTCTTCACTTCGGGGTCGGACAGCAGCTGGATAAACTGGTCAACTTTCGTCGGTGTGGTCGGCTCGGCAGCTGGTGCACTCTGAGCAAAAACTGGTGACGTCAATAAGAACAGCACCGCAAAAACACTAATCAGTACTTTCAGCAATGAAGAAGGTAAAACGGTCATGGGCTGCCATCAACGCAAAGAGTGACACGCCTGCATGGATTGGTTATGGCCAACCCCAGCAGTATTATGAATTATCTAGCACAATCCGGCAGGTCTTGTCTGTCAACAAAGAAGGTTGCGGCATTTCAAGTATAGGGCTCGCCTGTTCTTCGTGGCTCGTCGTAATTGAGAAAGAATTCATCAAGCTGCGGCGGCGGAACGTTTGTCCCGGCCAGCATGGCATGGGCCTGCCCGCGGTGGTGAATCTGGTGCACGAACAGATGCGACAGGACGAGAGAAATCGGTTCGCGAGATGTGTCTCCGGTTCTCCATGTGATGGATATAACCCGGGCAAGGTCAGCAGCGCTCAACCCGTCACAAAAATCGATAAGCGACTTATCAAATTCCTCCTGTGCCTTCTTCAAGTCGCTGGCAGCAGGAAATGGTACGTCGCCTTCCAAACCAATATTCGCCCGACCAACGCCGATCATATCAGCCATATATATGTGATCGACGATCAGGTTATGATTAAGGGTCAGCTGTATCGAGGGAAAGAAACTGGTGCGCTCTTGAGCAAATTCGGCAGGTGATAACTGCTCACAGGCAGTCAGCAATCGATGATTTGACCAGGCGCTGTTGCGCGCCATGGCCGAAAAATGGGCTTGAAGGGAGATGTCAGACATCACCCTCACCTTTCAGATGATCAGTTGCCGCCGGGATAGTTCGGGCTTTCACGGGTGATGGTGACATCATGGGTGTGGCTCTCGCGCAGACCAGCATTGGTAATACGGACGAATGTAGCCTTTTCGCGGAATTCTTCCAGATTTTTTGCACCCACATAACCCATGGAAGCGCGCAGGCCGCCAGCAAGCTGATGCAGAACGCCAGAAACCGGGCCCTTATAGGCGACCTGACCCTCAATGCCTTCTGGAACAAGCTTTAGCTCATCGCGCACTTCCGCCTGGAAATAGCGATCTGCCGAGCCGCGTGCCATTGCGCCGACGGAGCCCATGCCGCGATAGGCTTTGAATGAACGGCCCTGATACAAATAGACTTCACCGGGGCTTTCTTCGGTGCCAGCAAGCGCAGAGCCGGCCATGGCAGCAGATGCGCCGGCAGCCAGCGCCTTGGCGAAATCGCCCGAATACTTGATACCGCCATCGGCAATAACTGGAATATCGGCTTTCTGTGCAGCCTCCACCGCCGACATGATGGCGGAAAGCTGCGGCACACCAACACCGGCGACGATACGCGTGGTGCAGATTGAGCCGGGTCCAATACCAACCTTGACCGCATCGGCGCCCGCATCGATTAGAGCCTGTGTTCCGGCAGCGGTGGCGACGTTACCGGCAATGATCCGCACGGCATTTGACATTTTCTTGGCGCGGGTAACCGCATCAAGCACACGCTGGGAATGACCGTGCGCTGTGTCGATGACAAGAATATCGACACCTGCGGCGATGAGGCGTTCGGCGCGTTCAAAACCATCTTCGCCAACACTGGAAGCAGCGGCAACGCGCAAACGGCCCTGCGCATCCTTTGCTGCATTCGGGTTAAGCTGCGACTTTTCCATATCCTTGACGGTAATCAGGCCAACACAGTGGCCTTTATTGTCTACGACCAGCAGCTTCTCAATGCGGTGTTGATGAAGCAATCGCTTGGCTTCTTCGTGCTGAACATTGTTCTCGCGAACAGTAATCAGGTTCTCGCGCGTCATAAGCTCATAGATTTTCTGCGCCGGATCCGATGCGAAACGCACATCGCGATTAGTCAGGATACCGACGAGGCGGCCAGGCTTGCGGCTACCCTCACCCGCATTCTCGACAACCGGAATGCCGGAAATGCCATGGGCACGCATCAACGCCTGCGCATCGGCGAGCGTTGCATCCGGGCCGATGGTGACCGGATTTACGACCATACCGGATTCGAACTTCTTGACCTGCCGGACTTCTTCAGCCTGCAATTCCGGTGTCAGATTGCGATGGATGACACCCATGCCCCCAGCCTGCGCCATAGCGATTGCAAGGCGCGACTCGGTGACAGTATCCATGGCGGCAGACAAGAGAGGCAGGTTCAGCTCAATATCAGCTGCGATACGGGTGCGGATATCCGTCTGGCCAGGCATAACTTCGGAATGACCGGGTTGCAGCAGGACATCATCAAATGTCAGTGCAAGTGCGCCTGTTGCGGATTCAACGATTTTTGCCATTACCAATTCCTAACATACGGCTAATACGACTAAAGGACGCGCCACGTGAGGTGGAGCGTCGATCAAGGTCTGTTCAAGTGAATTGGCACGGGCTGGTAACATGCTTATGTCAGTTTGAAAAGCCGTAAACGCAACTGCTGGCCCTTTACGCCCTGTTCAGACACATAATATTGCAATTGCCAAAATAGAAATGCCCGTCACCCGACGTCGAACTGATAGGTCGCAGGCACGAAGCGATAGCCTGTTTCCAGCTTTTCCGCATAACCAACACTCGGGAAAGGCATGTGGTAGCCGATGAAGGGTACTTTATCAGCGGCAATCTTATCGAAAACCTTCTTACGGGTCTCTGCGGCCATTGCCTTGTCGCCGTCAAAGCTCACTTCCCATTCAGGACGTTGCAGCGACGCCACATAGTGATTGGCGGTATCGGCTGTCAAAACCAGGCGCTTGCCTGCCGACTCTACATGAAAAATCATGTGACCCGGCGTGTGGCCATAGGCTGCTTCACTGGTAATACCCGGCACAACCTCATCGCCAGCCTTGATAAAGGTAAATTTGTCGGCAAGCGGCTTGACCTTGGCATTGACCGCTTTCGCGTTATTTTCAGCGGGCGTTCCTGTGCGTGCGGCATCTGTCCAGAAATCATATTCGATCTGGCCGCCTACATAACGCGCATTGGCAAAAGCCGGTTTATCGCCATTCATGAGCCCACCAATATGATCTCCGTGCATATGGGTGATGAGAACGACGGTGACCGCATCCGGCGTATATCCGGCTGCTTTCATGTTGTTTTCCAACTGGCCCAGACCATTTTCACGCCCGCCAACGCCAAAACCGGTATCAACCAACACGACGTCAGAACCGGTATTGATCAAGACAGGGGTGAAGCCATTGACGAACTTGGTCTCCGGCAGAAAATTATTGCGCATAAGCTCTGCAACTGTTTCCTGGGTTTGATTGGCTCCGAAAGTCGGATGAGGCCCGTCTCCCGGGCGCAAACCGTCAAGCAAGGTGGTTATTTCAAAGTCACCAAGTTTGAAACGCTTGAAGCCGGGGGATTGTATATCCGAATGCCGCACGGCAGCTTCAGCGGTGCCCATAATACTGGCTGATGCCAGTCCTCCAGCCATCGCAGTGGAAGCCAGAAACAGATCGCGGCGCGAAATCTCAAATGTTGACATGGATCAATCTCCTTGAGGTGCGAATGCTTTTCAGGTTGTAACGCGGAAAGACCAAAAACAAAGACATGCGTAGATCACTTCTGTTTGATCGCGGCTTGAGCACCAGCAATGCCGGTGCTATCGCATCGCTCATGAGCTGTTGTCCGGCACCGGACCCGCTTTCTCAATGCTTTGAGAACTGGATTAGATTTTGAACCGTGTCATTCCACTCGTCCTCGCCGTCGCCCTCTTCATGGAGCAGATGGACTCGACTGTTATTTCGACATCCCTGCCAGCCATCGCGGCGGACATTGGGACGAGCCCCATTGCACTGAAGCTGGCATTGACCGCCTATCTCGTCTCGCTTGCGGTTTTCATCCCCGTAAGCGGGTGGATGGCAGACAGGTTCGGTGCAAAAAACGTGTTTCGTGCCGCGATCGTGGTGTTTGTTCTCGGTTCCATCGCCTGCGCGGTATCAAATTCGCTGCTGGCCTTTGTCGTATCGCGTTTTCTTCAAGGCGTCGGCGGCGCAATGATGACACCGGTGGGGCGTCTCGTTCTTGTGCGATCAACGCCGCGCAATGAGCTTGTGGGGGCAATGGCGTGGCTGACCATGCCTGCGCTGATCGGACCGCTATTGGGCCCGCCCGTCGGAGGTTTTCTCACGACCTATTTCAGCTGGCACTGGATCTTCCTGATCAACGTGCCGATTGGAATAATCGGGATCTGGTTTGCCACACGCTACCTGCCTTCCGTGGAAACACTGGTACGGCGGCCGCTTGATGTTATCGGTTTCTTTTTGAGCGGAATCGCCGCTTCCGGTGTCGTATTTGGGTTGTCGGTTGTCAGCCTGCCTGCGCTGCCCTCATGGGTAGGGCTGACAACACTTGCCGTTGGACTTGTATCTACCGTTCTTTATCTTTTTCACGCGCGCAACAAGCCAGAGCCTTTGCTGGCGCTCGATCTTTTCAAAAACCAGGTGTTCCGGGCATCCATCGTTGGTGGCAGCCTGTTTCGTATTGGCGTCGGCGCTGTCCCTTTCCTGCTGCCGCTCATGTTTCAGATCGGCTTCGGCATGACGCCCTTCCAGTCAGGCATGATTACATTCGTGTCAGCTTTGGGAGCGATGAGCATGAAGCTTGTGACAAAATGGTTCTACGCCAAGACCGGTTTTCGCAACTCGCTCATGTATGGCTCCGTCGTCGCGGCGGTCTTTATCGCGGTCAACGGGCTTTTCACGCCGGCAACGCCCTATTGGCTGATGATCCTATTATTGCTCGCCGGCGGTTTTTTCCGTTCGCTGTTTTTCACCGGAACAAATGCGCTGGCCTATGCGGATATTCCCAATGAACAGACCAGCCAGGCCACTCCAATCAGTTCTGTCGCACAGCAAATTTCGATAGCCCTGGGTGTTGCTGTCGCTGGCGGCATTCTTGAAGTGTCTACAAAGTTGCATGGAGGGCCGCTGCAACTATCAGACTTTCATACGGCATTCTTTATCGTTGCCGCGGTTTCCGGACTTGCTTGCCTGTCATTTCGCGGCTTGAAAGCGGACGCCGGGGCGGAGGTTTCCGGCCATCGGCCACGAATCAAGGTTGTTTCACCTGCCGAATAGCAATCAGACGTCTCTGCCCTTGAAGTCTCGGGCCAAAAGATAAAGTTCGACCGACTCTGCACGGGAAGCTGGCGGCTTGACATGATGCACGGATTTGAAGTGCTTCTTGAGAAGTGTCAGTACCTCATTTTCCGTGCCGCCCTGGAAGGTCTTGGTCAGGAAGTGGCCACCCGGGCGCAGAACAGACACCGCAAAATCGGCGGCAACTTCGCATAGGTGCGTTGTACGGATATGATCGGTACGGCGATGGCCCGTTGTTGGAGCTGCCATATCAGACATCACGATATCAGGCTCCCCACCCAAAGCTTCAATCAGTTTTTCCGGTGCAGCGTCGTCGAGAAAATCCATCTCAAGCAAGGTAACACCCGGCAGCGGATCAATATGCAGATAGTCAATGCCAACGACTGTCGGCTGATGTGCGGGCGATTCCACGATGGAAGCAGCTATCTGGCTCCATCCGCCCGGAGCAGCGCCGAGATCGATAATGCGCTGACCCTTTTTCAAGATCTTGTAACGATCATTGATTTCGATGAGTTTATACGCGGCGCGCGACCGATAGCCATCCGCCTTTGATCGCTGGACGTAGGGATCATTAATGTGGCGCTCAAGCCAACGGCGCGAGGATTCCTTGATCGTCCCGGCCTTCTTCTTGATCTTGGTGTGCAGCCCGCGCGTGCCTGTGCCGCCGCGTCCGCCTGTTGTCGTCTTAGCCATCTGGGCCCCTGTTTTCCGCGCTATATCAATCGCGCCTAATCTTGCTTATGCGCTGGGACGAAGCCAGCGATTGCGCCACGCGCCATCGCGCGACATGAGTTCGGTTAAAATACCTTCGCGAAGGCCACGATCCGCAACGCGTAATTTCTGGCTGGGCCACACATTGCGGATGGCATCCAGAATTGCGCAACCGGCAAGTACAAGATCAGCACGATCAGCACCAATGCAAGGATTTGCGACACGCTCGTCAAAACTCCACGACAATAGTCTGCTCGTCATTTCAGTCACATCGTCATTTTGCATCCAGATGCCATCAATACGGCGGCGATCATAGCGCTCCAGTCCGAGATGAATACCGGCCAGCGTCGTTACGGTGCCGGACGTTCCAAGCAAATGGAAATTCTGGCTTTTTACCAGATCGCCAAGCTTGTGACGCTCTGTAAATTCATTGATGAGTTCAGCAACGTGATCGACCATGACCGCGAAATTATCCGTCGTCACGTCGCGGCCGCCAAAGCGCTCCGCCAGTGTTACCACGCCAACCGGCAGCGAGGTCCAGGCTATGATGTGCTCCGCCAACCGGGGTGAGCGACGCTCGGAAACGTCAATCAATGCGATTTCGGAAGATCCGCCACCAATGTCGAACAGGACCACCGCGTCAGTCTCCCGCTCGACCAATGTGCCGCAACCGGAAACAGCGAGCCGGGCTTCAGTCTGGCGATTGATGATTTCGAGATCGAGTCCCGTTTCATCCTTTACCCGCGCCAAAAACTCTTCACCATTTGAAGCTTGTCGGCAGGCTTCGGTTGCAATCAGGCGCGCACGCCGCACATCATGGCTATCAAGCTTGTCCCGGCAAACTTTCAATGCCTCAATGGCACGATTCATTGCGTTCTCGTTCAGCCGGCCTGTGGCGCCAAGCCCTTCGCCCAGACGAACGATGCGGGAAAACGCATCCACGACCCGAAACTGGCCGGGGCGCGTGGGAGAAGCAACGAGCAACCGGCAATTATTCGTACCCAGATCCAGCGCGGCATAGAGCGCGGCTCCCGAGTGCCGGTTGTCTTTACGGACCGCATCTTGAATTACAGGCTGTGCCGCTGCCGATGGCTGAACTTGCAAGGTGACCACGCTGGCTTCAGCGCTCTGCACAGGGCCTTTATTGCCTGCGCGCCCACGACGGCGAAAGCGATTTGGCCGTCGCTTTTTAGCTGGTTTGGCGGCTGCGGCCGCTGGACTGACAGCGGCGGGCGCAGATGCAGCCGTCGATACGGCATTCTCCGCCAAAACAGGAGCCTGCTTTGACTTGCCACGCCGTCTGCGGCGCGCACGTTTCTTGGGGTTCGGGTCGAAGCGCCGTTCTTCGGAACCGGAAAGGCTACCCTGTACCTCTTGCACGGGATTACCATGTTGTCCGGACCCGTTCTTGGCAGAATCACTTGCACCATTTGGCACATTGATTCCACCAGACGCCCCATGCGGCGCCAATGAGGCACCCAGTTCGGGGTCTTTCACTCTTTTATCCTTTGAGCACCGCGCGAACCATCGAAGGACGCAAAGCAAGGCGCTTTTCAATTAATGTTGGAGATAATGTAACACGGATTGGCGAATATCCAAGAGACGTTTTACCGCCTAACTGTCGAGAAGGCTCGCATCGCACCTTTTAGCTCGTTCAGCCAGCCAGTTTTTCAATCTCGCCCTCGGTATTTTCTACTGCCTTCCACCCCGTGGATTGCAACAGCATTGAACTGGCAACAAGGTCGCCGTTCAACGTGGCCCAACGATCGCGCTGCCCCGTGATACGTGCCGCAATATCCATGATCCAGACAGGACATGTGAACAATGAGGGGTTTCTTTTGACACCCCGACGCAGGGCGACAAGTATCTGCGAAACTGTGACCGGGCTACTATCGGCGACGATGAAGGTTCCGCCATCGGTTTTTGGTTGATTGAGGCAATGAATTACAGCGTCACAAAGTGACGAACGATGAACAAGAGACCTTTTGCCGGCGAGGGATTTGAATGGAAGCGGGATCGGCAATGCCGCTAGTTTTATCAAAGCCGCCAGATTGCCCTTTACACCGGCACCGTAAACCAGGACTGGCCGCAATATCGTATAGTTTCGGCGGGGCATGAATTTGGCTATGTCGATTTCTGCGTGTCGTTTCGCCCGCCCGTAATCGTCAGTGGGCTGTGGATCATCTGATTCAAGCACGACACCCTGAGCAATATTAGCGCATTGCGCCCTTATTGATGACATGAAAATGAACTTGCCTGTAATGGCTTTATCCGCGGCCTTCGCCAGTCTGGCTGGAAGAACATGGTTTACTGCATTGTATATTTCAGCGCCATTTTCCAGCCTTGTATGCGCAATGGCTGCCAGATGAACCACATGATCGACGCCATCCAGAATAGTCTCGAAAGCAGCGTCGGGCTCATCATGAACTGGCAAACGAACAGTTTTTACTCCGGCAACGACACCCGTTGCTCCGTCTCTCACAGCGGCAACCACCCGATATCCCGATGCCAGCAAAAGCGGAACAAGCTCAGTTCCGACAAAGCCCGTGGCCCCGGTAACAAGAACAGTAGCCGAAGCCATGTGATTCATCCCTTTCAAGAACTCCTATTAAGAGCAAAATAGAACGAGCAATAGAAGTCAGTAATTTTAACTCATGTTCCAATACCTCATCGGAACAAATGATTTTCAATCACGTTGTACGAGGCCAAATATCAAAAGGCAGTGCTTTTGATCCTGAAGATTGACAGATGTTCTGATTGATAATTCGCGCATAAGTTGTATTAGACCATTGTCACAATTTTGAGACGAATCCCATGCTCGATAATGACCAGCAGCCAGTACAATTAACTGGATTATTGTTCTTGGCTGCAATCGCTGTGATATTTTTAATCATTGTATGGCTAATTGGTTCGACTTTTGTTCGGCCTGAAACCCCGCCGGCTCCGCAAAGCTGGAACAAGTCTGGCGTAGTGGGCGTTATCATAGGCTGAACGCTCCGCATCGGGTTAAGCGCTTCGTTAATGCTCCCGGCGCGGCTAGGCAGGAGATCGAAAATGTACTCACGAACAGCCAATTTTTGGTTCAATTTTGCAATATTTGCTGTGTTTATTGCACTGCTGCTTATGCTCAATCCGTAAGAATATTCCAAAATTGAGCAAATAAGAGCGGCAGGGCTGCCGCAATCAAAAACTGAGCCCGTGACACGCCCGAATTAAACCTCTAAGCTTCTGTATTGTAAAATCGTCTTTTGGCCAGGCTTGGCTTTTCGCGGCGTCAGAGGTTTCGGCCGCCAATTCATTCCAAACGACTGATTCCGTGAAGTATCCTGGTATAACCGGTAGGAGGCACCATGGCCAAGGGTCAGCAACGCAGCAACAAAGAAACGCGCAAGCCAAAAAAGGAAAAGGTCGCAGCGAAAGCAGAAGTTCCTTTTAGCTCGATGATGAAAAAGGCAGAGGCAACCACGCCTAAGGGCAAGCCGAAAGCTTGAATCAATATGTGCCGGCCAACATGGCAAACCATGTTCCGGCACGTTCTCATTTTGTGGAACAAAAAGAGAACAAAATCCTTTTCAAATATGTTCGGTTGTGGCAGTATTTTTGAAAAGGAGATTCCTATGAACGCCATCTTGAGACAACCAGAGGATGAAATTGATGAAGCTCTCGCTTATCATCAGGGTGATGCAAGGGCGACCGTGGCTGCTCTTTTAGCTGAGCGCGACTTTCTTTTGCGCGAAATCGAATATGCAGCTTTGGCAATGTCATATGGTTTCGCCAGGGGATGGCGGCCGTCCGGTCAAAAGATTGTAAGATAGACTTGGCAGCCGTCGCGTGTCATTATTGTAAGCTAACAATGTGAGACACGATGAAACATAGTCCAAAACAATTGCCCGAAGTCGGTGTGCGCCCGAAGCGGGTGCTCAGCCCCTCAGAGCAGAAAAGTCTGGCTACCACAGCTGCCGCCTCCGCCATCATCAATGATGAGACCAATAAGTGGGAGAGCAAGACAGCCCGGCTAAAAGCGCTTCGTCTTGCGAAAGAAGCTGCCGACGAAGCCGAACTTGCGGCGCAACCGCCAAAAGCAGCGCCTAAATCCAAAGCCAAGGCGAAAGTCTCCCGGGCGACAAAAGCCAAGTAGTTACTGCCTGCCAGAGCACCTCAAGGCCGAGACTGAAGGAGCTATTTGTGATTTTCTACACGCAGAAATCGAGAAATAGTTTTCAGTTAAAATTCTTATGTGCTAATTGATATATTAGGCTTGGCAAAGTCTTTATATTTATTTCTGGCGGTCCGCATTGACGAAACAGGTGCTTCGCCTTATATGTGTGATATCGGTATTTGGTAGTTAGTTAACAGTTTTATTGCGTCTCAGGCGCTCTGAAAGATCCTTCTTCAAAAATCGAGCTAAAAACTGCATGGCGCGTCGTGCCCTGTATTAAGATATTTCCATTGAAAGGGTTCATCATGAGCACTGGAACAGTAAAGTGGTTCAATTCCACAAAGGGCTTCGGCTTCATTCAACCTGATGACGGTTCGGCAGACGTGTTCGTTCACATCTCCGCAGTTGAGCGCGCTGGTATGCGCAGCCTCAATGACGGTCAGAAGATCAGCTTCGAATTGGTCCGTGACAACAAGTCCGGCAAGATGACTGCTGATCAGCTTCAGGCTGGTTGATTATAATTCGTCTTCGCGGTCTTTGACCACGGATGTACTGGCACTGATAGCAAAGATGAATTTGAGAAGGTCGGGTTTTCCCGGCCTTTTATTTTGCCTGGATTTCTGGCGGGCTTATAGCCACGGTCGGCAGACTTTGTTCAACCGTCATTGCCTCACGCAGAATTTGCGGTCACATCCGCGATGGACAGGTTTATGAACCCAAGCGTCTCGCCAGCTTTGCACCGTGTTGCCCCACTTCAACGCGCTTGACGCCGCGAACTCTGGGCATCCTGGGAAAAGGCGGCATTCTCCATGACATTTCAGCGCAAGCACCAAGAAAACACTGGAAAGACTGCGTTCTAACCCACAAGGTACGATTCGGTTTGACAGCCTGCTTTTCGCGGCTGATGTGTGGTTCGAAGGAGTTCCCATTCATGAAAGTTCTCGTCCTTGGCAGTGGCGTCGTCGGTGTCACGTCGGCCTGGTATCTTGCGGAGGCAGGACATGAAGTTGTGGTGGTGGATCGCCAAGCGGGGCCCGCACAGGAAACCAGCTTTGCCAATGCCGGAGAAATTTCACCGGGATATTCATCACCTTGGGCAGGTCCCGGTGTCCCGGTAAAAGCCATCAAATGGATGCTGATGCATTTTGGCCCGCTCGTCGTGCGGCCGAAATTCGATCCCTACATGGCGTTATGGCTGGCAAAAATGCTGCGCAACTGCACATCTGCACGCTATGCGCGCAATAAGGCTCGGATGGTGCCTGTTGCAGAATATAGCCGCGATAGTCTCAAGGCGCTTCGCGAAGAAACCGGCATCACCTATGATGAGCGCACGCAAGGGACGCTGCAGCTTTTCCGCACCCAGAGCCAATATGATGGCACCGGCGGTGATATTGATGTTCTGAAGCAGTTTGGCGTGCCTTATAATCTGCTTGACCCAGAAGGCTGCATTGCAGCCGAGCCCGCATTGGCCAATGTGCGCGGAAAGTTTGTCGGCGGCTTGCAATTGCCTGGCGACGAAACGGGTGATTGCCAGATGTTTACCGAAAAGCTGGCGGCGCGTTGTGCCGAAGCGGGTGTGACCTTCCGGTTCAACACGACGATCACGTCCATTAATACGAGCACGAACAAGATCGCCAGTGTTTCGACGGAAACAGAAGAACTGACCGCTGATGCCTATGTGATCGCGTTTGGCAGCTACTCTCCCTTCCTGCTACGTCGCATCGGGGTGCATATTCCCGTCTATCCGGTGAAAGGCTATTCCATTACCGTTCCGATCACCGATCCTGCTGGCGCGCCGGTTTCGACCGTCATGGATGAAAGCTACAAGGTTGCAATTACTCGCCTTGGTGATCGTATTCGCGTCGGCGGCACCGCTGAGATTTCCGGCTATGACCTGACATTGCGCGAAGCACGCCGGGGAACATTGGCTCATTCGGTCGGCGATCTGTTCCCCAAGGGCGGCGATATTTCAAAAGCAAGTTTCTGGACGGGCCTGCGCCCAATGACGCCCGATGGTCCGCCAATCATCGGCGGCGGGACAAAATATTCCAATCTTTATCTCAATACCGGCCATGGGACGCTAGGATGGACCATGGCATGCGGGTCGGGCCGCGTTCTCGCCGATCTGGTATCTGGCAAATCCCCGGATGTCGACCCATCGCCACTTAACATCAGCCGCTACGGCTGATGTTAAGACCACGTACAATCCGCACTAAGTGCTTTAAAACATTACAAATTGTTTAGGTTCACATTCAGTTTTCGTTCATCTCGCCAGAGATACAACCATTGCGTGTCTGAGGTCTTTCCCAAACCATGCAGCTCACGAGGAAACGAAAATGAAAAAGATCGCTCTGGCAGCAATTGCCATATCACTTCTAGCCACGCCCGCAGCTTTCGCCCAGCAGCGACACGACCAAGGTCGCCATTACGACCAGCAACGCGAACGTGTCGTCAAAAAGCGCATCGTTACCAAGAAGGTCGTTGTGAAGAAAACACGCTGGTCGCGCGGTCATGCATTACCGTCAAGCTATCGTCGCAACGTGGTGCGCGACTATCATCGCTATCACCTGCGGACCCCGCCACGTGGTTATCACTGGGTAAGAGCTGACGATAATTACGTGCTGATCGGCATCACATCCGGCATCATTTCGGCGCTGGTTCAAGCCCGATAAACAGAAGACTGAAAAGCGGCGACCTCCAGCGCCGCTTTTTCAGTCTATGAAAACGCGAACAGTAGCCGCCCGCCCCATCGAATCGACAACCGTCAAAGTCGAATATCCTCCACCATCCGGCGTCCATTGATTGACTCGTCTGCGCGACATATCCGGCAAAGGCTTGCCATTGGCCAGCCAACGGAACGGCGCTCTGCCGCCTTGCAGCTTCAATATGAGCGGGTTTATATGGCCTCCTTGCTTGGCGCCAAGATCGACTCGCGCACCTTCCGGTGGATAAATTATCTGCGGCGCGGGTTCCCGTGTTGATGAGGCGAGAAGCCCGCTTGGCGTCATGGAAAACCGGCGTTGACTTATGGGCAATTCCGCCTGTGCAACTCGCGCTGCTCCAGCCGGTGCACGGGCCAAAGGCGTTATTGCAATGCCGGATTTGGCAAAACCCTCAAACAGGATAGGCGCCGCGGAGGCGAACCCTGTTATACCCGGGACAGCACCATTATCCGGCCGCCCTACCCAAACACCAAGTACATAAGCCCCATCAAAGCCCACTGACCAAGCGTCACGATAACCATAGCTTGTACCAGTCTTGTACGCGATGCCACGCTGGCCCGCGCCCAAAGGCGGCATGACGCCGGACAGGATATCGGCAATATGCCAGGCAGCGACAGGTTCAAGCAAAGGCTCACCCTCAATGACCGCGGGCTTTTCCCGGATACCATCCCCTAACTGTACTGGCCTGCCCTGATTGGCCAGCGCAGCATAGAGCTGGACAAGATCTTTCAACGTCGTACCGACGCCGCCAAGTCCAATTGCTAATCCGGGGGCCTCATTGGCTGGCAGAACCGGACGCACGTCAGCGCGGCGGAAACGAACCATCAAACGCGTTGGCCCAACCACATCGAGCAGACGCACCGCTGGCACATTCAGCGACAATTGCAATGCCTGCCTGACGCTGACATCACCTTGATAGCTCATATCGAAATTGCGCGGCCGATAGCCGAAAAAGTCTGTGGGACGATCTTCAATCATCGTTTCCTGGCTGACCAGACCATCTTCAAAGGCAAGCCCATAAATGAAGGGCTTCAGCGTCGATCCCGGCGAACGATTGATGCGCGTCATATCTATCCAGCCCGAACGGCTGGCATTAAAATAATCGGCGGAACCAACTTCTCCAACGATTTCGCCAGTGCGGGCATCAGCCATCACCATGGCGACAGACAGTTTGGGACCGAGCTTCACAGCTGCATCACGCGCAACAGTTTCCAGTCCCTCCTGAACCTTACGGCGCAGGGTGGTCTGATGACGTTTGACTTGCGGTTCTTTTTTTGCGGCAGCTTCTGCAAGGTGAGCTGCAAGGGCGGGGAGTTGCAGACGGCGGGAGGAGACGGGGATCAAGCCTGCGCGTTCAGCCTCGCCCTCCCCGACAATTTTTTCCACCGCCATGCGTTTGAGTACGCGTTCTCGCGCATTTGTCGCCCCACCAGCATTACGGTCTGGCCTTCGCTTTTCCGGTAATTGCGGCAGAGCAACCAGCAATGCTGCTTCCGAAACGCTCAAGCGACGTGGTTCCTTGCCGAAATAGCTCAAGCTTGCCGCGCGAACGCCTTCAAGATTGCCTCCGTAAGGAGCGCGCGTCAGATAGAGATCGAGAATCTGCGATTTGCTTAAGCGGCGCTCGATCTGCAACGCCCGCACGACCTGCTGGAATTTTGCCGTGAGCGACCGGCCTTCACGGGGCTCGATAAGCCGGGCAACCTGCATTGACAAGGTAGACGCACCAGAGACGATGCGCCCATGAGTGACCAGCTGGAATGCAGCCCGTCCCAAGGCCAGAGGATCAACGCCCCGATGGTCCATGAATCGCTGATCCTCATAGGCGATCAGCATGCGCACAAATTGCGGGTCAACATCCTTGGTCTTTGTACCCAGTCGCCACCGGCCTTCAGTAGTTGCAAAGGCACGCAACAACTGGCCATCCGCGTCAACCACTTCAGTTGAGACCTCGCGCGCTTTTTCAAGAGGCGGCGGGAACGCATGATCCGCCGCGTCGAGTCCAAAGGCCAACAGGGTCGCCAACACAAGATTGGCAGAAACGCCGATGCAGAATGTCCGCCACGTAAGCATTATTGTGCTTCGACGACCTCCATGCGGCCAGAGGCAGTGCGGGCAGAAAATTGCGGGCGATACATGTCCTCGACGCTAGCGGCAGGATGGCTGTAATTGCCCGGTGTGACGGCGCGAACAACGTAAGCAAGCGTAATTTCGCTATTATCGCTGGCGACCCTATCAAACGCAGCAACGAAACGATCACTACGGAACTCCGTGTGAGCCGCCTCGACCTCACCTATCCAGTCAAAATTGGTCAAGCTGGCACTATTGACCAAGCCGGGATTGTCGATCTCAAAACCAGCGGGCAACAGATCCGTAACCAGAACACGCGAGGGCCATCTATTGTTCTCTGTTATCTTCAAAACAACGACATAGCGCTCATTCTGCTTGGCCTCTGTGACGTTGGCCTCGCTACCATCAAGCGTGTAATAGGTGCGTTCAATATTAAACCCATCACCGCCCGCCGGCAGGGGCTGCGACGGTGCAGCAACCGTAGTGACAACTGCGGAAAGCGGAGCGGAGCTGGTGTTCGTAACTGTCACGGGCGACGCAATCAGTTCTTCGCCTGTAAGCTGCGACGCATAACTACCTGCATGGGCTACACCGTTAATATCGAGCTTCAGATCGCTGTCTCCGTCTTGAATTGCACGCGCAGCAAGGAGCATCCATGTCTGTTCCTGGGTGCTGGTGTACCGAGCGCTTTCCCATTGTTCAGCAACGATTTTTGACAGTTGCGGAATGATAGCCGGAACCGGACGGCTCTCGGCTGCCAGAGCAAGAACGGCAGCGCCATCACGCAAGGATGAACCATAATCGGAGCGCACCAGGCTGACATTGCTCAACAACGATGTCTTACCGACAATATCGGTAAAAATGCTTTGCGAGCGCTGACCATCGCCATAAAGCGAAAGCGCAGCAGCTATGTGTGCTTTTGCAAGGGGCGTCGGAAACTCCGAAAGCATCGTATCGGCATAGTAGCGAAGATCGCTGATTGCGGCCTTGCGATTGCGGGCCAATACGTAGAGCGCATAGGCTATTTCATTTCCTTGATCCTTGACATTCACGTCATAGCTCAACGAATTCTGGAGATTATCCAGCGCCTGAACCAGCGCCTGTTCCGGCACGTCATATTTCTGTTCGCGTGCTCGTGTCAGGAAATCCGTGACATAGGCATCGAGCCAAAGATCGCCCGAACCTGGGCTCCACAGGCCGAAACTGCCGGACGAAGACTGATAGGCAAGCACGCGGTATATGGCTTCCTGAACGCGTTTTTGAACATCGCCATCATCAGCTATACCCGATTTCTTTGCCAGTTCGCTCATATATAGCAAAGGCAAGGCGCGGCTGGTGGTCTGTTCGGCGCAGCCATAAGGGTAGCGATCAAGCGTCATCAGCAGAGCAGGAATGTCGAACGCCGTTGATCGTGTAACGTTGAGGCTAACCGAAGCGCCCTGCAGGATACTCCCGGCAAGCAATTCACTGTCCACTTTGACACTGGCATTGGGTGCAAGCTTGATTGGCTTGCGCACAGTCATCGGCAATGTTGCTGGACGAACCGGAAGATTCAGCGTTTGTTCAAGCGACATGCCGGCGGTATTTGACAGTTTCACCGAGACAACGCCATCGCCGGGATGAACGCCAACAAGCGGCAAGGTAAGGTCGAATTTGCCGCCAGCGGTCAGGTTGATCGCCTGCGATGCGCCGGGCTGCTCTACCTCGACGGCAGGATTGCCGGTGACCTGCACCTGATATTCACCAGCAGGCGCGTCGGTATTGGCTATATCAAGCCGCAAGGATGCTTTGTCGCCAGGCGTCAGGAATTTTGGCAGGCTTGCTGTCACTACCACCGGGTCACGGATAATCACGTCAGAGGTGGCATGCCCAACGCCGGATTTGGACCAGGCGACAGCCATGACCCGCGCCGTGCCATTGAACTGCGGGATATCAAAACTGACGTTCGCCTTACCTTCCGCATCAAGCTTTACGGGCCCGGAGAAGAATGCGACGAGCTTTTCAGTTGGAGGATTACCCTGCATCGGCATTTGAGCGCCGTCGCCGCCGGTACGCAGTTTCCCTGTTGCGCCCTGCGAACTATCAATCAGACGCCCATAGAGATCGCGGATTTCGAGCCCAAGCTGACGCTGGCCAAAATACCAGTTATCAGGATCAGGAGCCTCGTAACGAGTCAGATTAAGAATTCCGACATCCACTGCAGCCACGGAAACAAATGCGTTCTCATTTGCGCCAGCGCCTGCAACCTGCAATGCGATGTTGAGTGGTTGGCGTGGCTCGGTTTTTTCCGGAGCTTCAAGCTTGACTGCCAGCTTGCGATCGCCGGGATTCACATTCAGCCACTTAATACCGATGGCTCGCATGGGCATATGCGTTTCCTGTGCATCGCCCGGACGGAACAACGTGGCCGTGACATAGGCTCCTGCACCCCAATCGGCGGTGACAGGAATATCAACTTCGCCGCCTTCCGCGCCAATGCTGGCTCTGGTCGTTGCCAGCAGGCTTTCAGCGCCGACTGTCACCAGCAATTCGCCAGCGAAACGCGAGGAAACTTTCAGCTTGGCGGTATCACCAGGCGCATATTGCTCCTTGTCCAGCGCAATTTCGAGGCCGTCAGGTGTTTCCGTCGATGCGGCTTCAACATAGTAACCAGCGTCGAATTCGACGCTTGATGTGGGACCATCCGCAGCAGCTGTTTCCACTTCCAACCGGAAACGTCCCCATGTCACGGGAACTGAAATCGCCCCGCCATCCGTGGTGGCATCAACTGTGCCATTGGCAACCTGCTTGGTCGACAAAATAGGCTCGTACTTCCACGAGCTGCCGTCGCGATACCACTGATAGTTCCGCTCGACGCTCAGCAGCTTCCATGACAGACCTTGCATGGCCTGCTTCTGCCCATTTGCATCAAGCGCTATGACGTTAAACTTGCCAACGGAATTCTCGCTGAGATCGCCGGAAAACTCCGGCTTGATCCCAATCATCGAGCTTTCGGATTTGACTGGCAGCGTCAATGAACGCTCAACAGCGCGTCCGCCTGCTTCCTTCAATCGTACAACCACATTTGCATTCAATAATTGTGTTGTCGAAGGGGCGTCGGCAATGGTCACGTCAAACGTCGCCTTGCCGTTTTCGTCCAATGCTTCGGCAGCTTCGATCGGCACGGATACTGGTTCACTTGCCTGTTCGTCGGCCAACCCGAAGAAGTAACCTTTGAAATCCTCTCTTTCGCGCGTGGGCTTGAGAATGACCTCGCCTTCCGCAAACAAACCCGCAGCAGGAGCGCCGTATAGATAGCGCCCGTCAATAGTGACAGATGCGGGCTGGCCGATCTCCAATGATTTGGCGTCGCTTGTCAGATCGAACTCGATACGGTCGGGCACGAAATCCTCGACCATGAATTGCTTTTCCGCAATTGAAGAGCCCTTTGGGTCGGTGAATATCTGCATCGTCCACGTGCCGCGCATGGCATTGGCCTGCAAAGCCAGATCCAGCGTGTGGCCGCCCAAATTCTCTCCATCACTAACCATCCGGCGGTCTTCTACGCCATCTGGACGCTTGAATACGAAAGTGAGTGGCAGTTTCTCGATAGCATTTGCAGCGTTGTCACGCGCGAGAGCCGAAACGTGGACCGTTTCACCTGCCCTGTAGATGCCACGCTCGGTCCAAGCCAGAATATCGATAGCGCCAGGAGCCGCGCGGCCCGTAACACCGCGATCCGAAAGGTCGAAACCGGCTCGGGTCATGTCCAGAAAGACATAATCAGCATCACCGTTGCGGGCGGTGATCACGGCGGGAACCATAGCTGCAGTGCCGCGCATTAGCCCCGCACTGAACGTTGCACGACCATCCGTATCGGTTGTCGCTGTACCAAGGATTTCGTTGTTCTTGGCGAGCAGTTGCAATTCAACGCCGATAAGCGGCTGGGCACTGGCAAGCGAGCGCACAAATACGTTCAGGCCATCGGTGCCTGTATATGTCGACAAACCAATATCTGAAACGACGAACCATTGGGTTGCCAGCGCTGCCCAATCATCCTGCTTTGCTTCAGGTGATACGGCGGTCAACACATAAACGCCGGGCTTGCGCTGCGGCAAGGCCTCGTCGACAGGGAAGCTGGTGACAACGTCCTTGTTCAAATCGGTCTGAATATCAATCGTGCCTTCCCAAATGGCTTCACCCGCCTCGTCCTGCAGTCTTTGAGCGCTGTAACCTTCCAATTGCGTAAGGAATTGCGAACTCGTCAGCAAAGGCGCAATACCGCGATCGCCGATGCGGTAGAGTTTCAGCTTGGCGCTGCTGGTATTGACAGACACAATAGGAATGCCGCGACGGGCCGTGCTGGGCAAAACGAAACTGTCACCCGTAAACCGAACCATGGCTGTGCGGTCCTTGACGTAAATATCAAGGTCGACTTGCCGCTCCAAAGATTCACCCACCGATGAAGGAAGACCGGCACGCAGCGCGAGCTTGTAGCGTTCACCATGCGTCAGACCTTCGGCGCAGATCTCACTACCCTTGGCTTCAACGCTTTTCGCCGGCACGCCGTTCAGTGTGACGAAGGGCGTGTAATCCGTCCCCATTTTTACCAATGGTTCTGAGAACTGAACGCAGGCACGTGCTGTCGCACTGTCAGCATCAATCGTGTGATTGACCACGCGGAAGCCCTGACGCGCCTGCAGATCATTGAGTGCTGCCCGAACTGTCTTTGCTTCAACCAGTTCCAAGCTAGCCTTATAGGCATTGATTGCCGCCCGGTAATTTTGCGCAATCTCCAGGGACGTTCCCAAGACGGAAAGGTCTTCTGCGCGGCTTTGTGTGGTGCGTGACAATTGATAGGCATTAAAAGCAGCCAATGCAGACTGACCACCCCTGTAGCGATCGCCTCCAACATTTCCAGCTTTTGCAAGCTCCAGCCATATGTCTTCATTGCCGGGTGCGAGCGACAAAGCAGCCATATAATTCTCGAGGGAGGTAGGAACTGCGCTGTTTCTTGCAAGCTCGATAAGCTTGTCAAAACCCATCGCTTTTTGAGCATCGGTTGCCGACAGATTGGCTTTGATCTCACGTGCATCGGTGATGAACTGCTCCGAAACAAACTGCACTTTAGGAGCGGCGCCAATATCCGGTTCGACTGAGGTCTCCACGACCTTTCCGGCAAAGACACCCGGGAAGCTCTTGAGCTCCTTGAAGTCTGATTTCAGGAAGCACCACTTTACCTTGGGATTGTAGGTGAAGGCTTTACACGCCTGATCTGCAAGACAGACGGTTTCGCATTGATCCAGCGTAACATCTTCTTCCGTGCGCAGATCAAACCCGAAATAATCGCTGTCCTTCGTAGTGACGATATCGCGGTTAATTTCCGCGGCCCCCGCCGGTAAGATGGGGGTAAAAAATGTGAGGAGAAGAGCCAGAAGCCCAAACCTTGCGCGCACAGACATATCGTCCTCCCAACGCCACTACTGATCCTGATGTTGGGCACTCTTTAAACTTCGTCGTGACTTGTCAACAGACCATGCAACTTACAGCTGAAATCTATGACATTGTTACAATAAAAAGGCCCCGAAGGGCCTTTTACTTCGAGCTGGAGCAATTGCTCACTGGAAGAGAATGATGGCCTGTTTGATGGTAACCCAAACACCCCACAGGATCGGGATACCAACAGCTGCCCAGGCAATTGCCGCCTTTGCGTCGAGACCGCCATGCCCTATGCCGAAAGATCCGCTTGTGCCCGCGTCCACGACCTTTGTCTTGGCCTGTAGCGCAGCAACTTCCGCATCCGACATGAACCATTTGTCTGCCAATGGCCGCACGAACAGATTGGCTACCAAACCGAGCGCCAACATGCCAGCCAGGATATACATTGTTCGATCATAGACCTGATCACGCGGGACACCCGCACTGATCTGGAATTCACGGATGTAATTGACCACGACGGGTCCCACGATACCGGCAGTCGCCCAAGCGGTCAGCAAGCGGCCATGAATAGCTCCAACAAACTGCGTTCCAAATATATCGGCGAGATAGGCCGGTATAGTAGCAAAGCCACCGCCATACATCGACAAGATCACGCAGAAAATAGCAACAAACAGCGCCTGGCTTCCCATATGTGCTGCGGTCGGTGCCAAGGCATACAGCGCTATGCCCAGCGCAAAGAAGGTGTAGTAGGTTGCCTTACGGCCGAGACGGTCGGAAAGTGACGCCCAGAAGAAGCGTCCGCCAATGTTGAACAGTGAAAGTAAACCGGTAAAACCAGCCGCGATAGCTGCGACCGCAGTTTTTTGCGATGCGTCCAGTTGCGTAAAACTGACATCGGGGAAGCCAATCAGCTTGCCTGCAAATATCTCCTGAAGCATTGGCGAAGCCATGCCGATCACGCCGATGCCAGCCGATACGTTGAGGCATAGTACGGCCCAAATGAGCCAGAATTGCTTGGTCTTGTGCGCATCCCGCAAATGGACGTGACGCGTGGTAATCATGGCCTTGCCGTTAACGGGCGGGGTCCAGCCCTCCGGACGCCAATTTGCAGGAGGAATACGATAGCCAAATGCGCCGCACATCATGAAAACAAAATAACCGGCGGCCATGACAAGCAAAGTCTGCCAAACGCCAACAGATTCCGGTGTCTTGAAGTAATTCATCAGAAGATTGGCCAGCGGCGCTCCGATCATCGCACCGCCACCAAAGCCCATGATCGCCATGCCTGTTGCCATGCCACGTCGATCCGGAAACCATTTGATCAAGGTCGACACCGGAGAAATATAGCCAAGCCCAAGGCCGATACCGCCGATAACGCCTGCGCCAAGCCACATCAGCCACAATTGATGTGTCATGATGCCGATGGCTGCAATGACCATGCCGCCGCACCAGCAGAGGGCTGAAACAAGACCCGCCTTGCGAGGGCCTGCGCGCTCCAGCCAACCGCCCCAAATTGCTGCGGAACAGCCGAGGAGCACAAAGAACAGCGTGTATATCCAGCCGAGATCGCTGACACGCCAGTCACAACTGGTCGTAAAGAGAGCCGTTACAAGGTTGAGATCAGCACAGGCGACGGATTGTTCAATCCCGATCGAGCGGGACAATGGCAGCCAGAAAACACTGAATCCATAGGCCATGCCGATACATAAATGAATTGCCAAAGCGGCTGGCGGGACGAGCCATCGATTGAAACCCGCCTTGGCGACAATGCGCTCGCGGTCGAGAATTCCAGCGGTTCCTACCGGACCTTCTGCTGTTTGGTCAATTGCCGACATACAATGCCCCTCCCAAGGTTTGCATTAGAAAACAAGCGATTAAGTTGGATCAGGCCGAAACGGTGCCCGGCTTGCGTATCTGCTTTGCAGCTTCAAGGACCAAGGGATCCAGACCGTTGTCCGGCTGTTCCAGTATGTCGAAAAGCTGCTGGCGCATGCGCGGTTCCCAGAAGTGGTTGATATGCTCGGCAACACCCGCCGCTGCCTCATCCATCGGTTGAGAGTGAAAGAAGGTTGCAATCTGATTGGCCATATAGACCAGTTTTTCCGCCGTGGTTTTATGGCTTTCACTATCCATATTGCACCAATCTAACAGTTGGACTTTGTATAAGGGTCGAGGCAGCAGGATCGGGATTGAGATGCGGCCGCTGCGGCTTTTCATCTGTGTCGGAGCCGATTTGCGCTGCGGCGACCGGGATACGTTCCGGGCGCGTAAACACATCAAATTCATCGCCGCGAACCAAGGCAACGAGCGTTAGTCCGGCGGCATGGGCCGTGCGAATAGCAAGCGCTGTCGGGGCAGAAACCGCAATCAATACTGAAGCACCAATGATCGCTGCCTTCTGGACCATTTCAATGGAAACCCGGCTGGTTATCACAATAGCACCGCTGCTGCCTTCAATGCGCGAGCGGCACAGATTGCCAGCCAATTTGTCGAGCGCATTGTGTCTTCCGACATCTTCACGCGCCGCTACAATGCCTTTTCCCGGTTGATAGAAACCAGCGGCATGAACAGCTCCCGTTTCCTTGTGAAGAGGCTGTATTTCTGAAAGCAGTCTTACTGCTTGCGCAATGTCATCTGGTGCCAGTTCCAATTTCACCTTGTCGACGGAGGAGACCGGTTTCAATGCCTGCTCGATTGATTCAATTCCGCAAAGACCGCAACCAACGGGCCCCGCCATGCGGCGGCGGCGATCACTCAAATCCTGCCCTGCCTCGCCTGCAAGCCTGATCTGGATATCAATGCCTTCAGCATGGTCTTCAATGTTGATTTCATCGATCTGTTCAAGCCGCGAGATAATGCCTTCGGAAAGACTGAAACCAACGGCAAAATCTTCCATGTCAGAAGGGGTTGCCATCATGACCGCATGGGTCGTGCCATTATAGCTGAAGGCGACCGGTGTTTCTTCCGGCACGGCACGGTCGCCGGTGGCATAGCTGGCGACTGCGCCATTCAAGCGGCGAGTGATCCGCGGTACGAGTTGGCGTGCGGGGCGCTGTTCCACGTTTATTCTGCCGCGTCGAGTATTTTGATCCGGCGACTTTGGCGGGCCTGTTCATCATATTGAACCTGCCAATCGCTTGGTCCGTTGGACGCACCGACCTGAACCGCAGTAACCTTATACTCCGGACAGTTTGTTGCCCAGTCGGAGAAGTCGGTCGTGATCACATTTGCCTGCGTCGTGGGATGGTGGAAGGTCGTGTAGACCACGCCGGGCGAGACACGATCCGTAATAAGCGCGCGCAAGGTAGTTTCGCCGGACCGGCTGCTGATCTTCACCCAATCGCCATCACGGATGCCGCGATTTTCCGCATCATGCGCATGAATTTCCAAACGGTCCTCTTCATGCCACATGACATTGTCTGTACGGCGTGTTTGTGCGCCGACATTGTATTGCGACAGAATGCGGCCTGTTGTGAGCAAAAGCGGGAAACGCGGTCCCGTCCGCTCATCAGTCGCAACATATTCCGTGCGGATAAACTTGCCCTTGCCCCGTGCAAAGCCATCAATGTGCATGATTGGCGTACCAAGAGGGGCCTTTTCATTGCACGGCCACTGAACCGAACCTTCTTTTTCAAGCAGCTCATAACTGACACCAGCAAAACTGGGTGTGGTCATGGCAATTTCATCCATGACCTGTGACGGATGGGTATAGTTCCAATTGAGGCCCATCGCTTTGGCAAGATTTTGTGTAACTTCCCAATCCGCATATCCATTGAGCGGGCTCATCACTTTACGCACCCGGTTAATCCGGCGCTCGGCATTGGTAAAAGTGCCGTCCTTTTCGAGGAATGTAGAACCCGGCAGAAACACATGGGCGTAGTTTGCGGTTTCGTTCAAAAACAGGTCATGGACGACTACACATTCCATTGCTTCCAGACCGGCAGCAACATGTTTCGTATCGGGATCTGACTGCAGGATGTCTTCACCCTGAATGTAAATGCCCTTGAACGTGCCGTCGACGGCGGCATCCAGCATGTTTGGAATGCGCAAGCCCGGCTCGTCCTGAATTTTGACGCCCCACAGCTTGTCAAAAATATCTCGTGTCGATTCATCGGAAACATGGCGGTAGCCGGGAAGTTCATGCGGGAACGAACCCATATCGCAGGAACCCTGCACATTATTCTGGCCGCGCAGAGGATTAACACCCACGCCCTTGCGGCCGATATTACCGGTTGCCATTGCCAGATTGGCGATGGCCATGACCGTAGTAGAACCTTGGCTATGTTCTGTTACGCCAAGGCCGTAATAGATGGCTCCATTGCCACCAGTGGCGAACAGGCGTGCCGCCTCACGCAGGGTTTGCGGGTCAACGCCTGTCAATTCTTCGATAGCTTCCGGACTATGCTCCGGGCTAGAGACGAAAGCGGCCCAATCCTGGAACTCTTCCCAATCGCAACGCTCGCGAATGAACTTTTCGTCGAAAAGACCCTCTGTAACAACCACATGAGCCAGCGATGTGACCACAGCGACATTCGTGCCCGGGCGCAGTTGCAGATGTTGGGCTGCAGAGACGTGGGGAGAGCGCACCAGATCAATCCGGCGTGGATCGACGACGATGAGTTTTGCGCCCTTGCGCAAACGCTTCTTCAGACGCGAGGCGAAGACAGGATGACCATCGGTCGGATTTGCACCAATGACCATAACGACATCCGTATGCTCAACGCTGTCGAAATCCTGCGTACCGGCAGATGTACCGAAGGTTGTCTTGAGACCATAGCCGGTTGGCGAATGGCAGACACGGGCGCAGGTATCGACATTATTGTTGCCGAAACCGGCGCGGACCAACTTTTGTACGAGGTATGTTTCTTCATTGGTGCAGCGGGACGAAGTGATGCCGCCAACGGAATTGCGCCCATATTGATATTGCAGACGGCGGAATTCATTAGCGACGTACTTATATGCCTCGTCCCAGCTCACTTCGCGCCAAGGATCTGTAATTTTCTCGCGGATCATTGGGTTGAGAATGCGATCCTTGTGTGTGGAATAACCATAGGCAAAGCGGCCTTTGACGCAGGAGTGACCACGATTGGCTTTGCCATCCTTGTAGGGAACCATGCGAACAAGTTCCTCACCACGCATTTCTGCCTTGAACGAGCAGCCAACGCCACAATAGGCGCAGGTCGTGACTTTGGAATGCTCGGGTTGTCCTATCTGGATGACCGATTTTTCCGTCAGTGTCGCGGTAGGGCATGCCTGCACGCAGGCACCGCAGGAAACACATTCACTATCCAGAAAGTTTTCGTGCATGCCCGGAGAAACGCGACTGGAAAAACCACGGCCTTCAATCGTCAGTGCAAATGTGCCCTGCACTTCTTCACAGGCACGGACACAGCGTGAACAAACGATGCATTTCGCCGGATCATAGGTGAAATAGGGGTTGCTTTCATCTTTAGGCATCCAGCGATCATTGGCAACGCCATCTGCCTTGGTGAAAACATGGTTGTCGCCTTCGTAACCATAGCGAACATCGCGCAAGCCCACCGCACCTGCCATATCCTGCAACTCACAATCGCCATTGGCAGCGCAAGTCAGGCAATCGAGCGGATGATCGGAGATATAAAGCTCCATCACGCCTTTGCGGATATCCTTTAGGCGCTTGGTCTGCGTATGGACCACCAGACCTTCCATTGCAGGCGTGGTGCAGGAAGCCGGAGTACCGTTGCGGCCTTCGATTTCAATAAGGCAAAGACGACAGGAACCAAATGCATCAACCATATCGGTGGCGCAGAGTTTCGGCACCTGAATGCCTGCTTCCATCGCGGCACGCATCAGGGAAGTTCCTTCGGGAACCGTCACCTCATTGCCGTCAATGGTGAGCGTGACCATCTTCTCCGAAAGGGAAGCTGGCGTGCCGTAGTCGATCTCGTGAACCAGTGACATGGTGAACTCCTATTCCGCCGCAACGGCAATTGGTGCCGGGCGAAAATCTTCAGGAAAATGATTAAGAGCGCTCATAACGGGATAAGGCGTGAAACCGCCCAAGGCACAGAGCGAGCCGAATTTCATCGTATTGCAAAGATCAGTGAGAACCGCGATTTGCTTTTCCGGCTCGATATTGGCTGAAAGGCGATCCACAACCTCAACGCCGCGGGTAGAACCGATACGGCATGGCGTACACTTGCCGCAGGATTCCACAGCGCAGAATTCCATGGCAAAGCGTGCCTGTTTCAGCATATCGACACTGTCGTCAAAGACGACCAATCCGGCGTGACCGATAAGACCGTCCTTGGCTGCAAAGGCTTCGTAGTCAAACGGCGTGTCGAAAAGCGAACGTGGGAAATAAGCACCCAGTGGACCGCCGACCTGCACCGCTTTTACCGGACGGCCCGTGGCAGTGCCGCCGCCAATATCATCCACGATCTCACCAAGAGTAAGACCAAAGGCAGCCTCAAACAGACCGGCATATTTGACGTTGCCAGCTATTTGCAGCGGAATGGTGCCACGTGAGCGGCCCATGCCGAAATCTTTGTAGAACGCCGCCCCCCTGTCCATGATAACAGGCACCGAGGCCAAGGAAATCACATTATTGATGACGGTAGGTTTGCCAAACAGGCCCTTATGCGCGGGAAGCGGTGGCTTGGCGCGTACGATACCGCGACGCCCTTCAAGACTTTCAAGCAAAGCCGTTTCTTCGCCGCAGACATAGGCCCCGGCGCCGACGCGAACCTCGATATCGAAAACATATGACGAACCGAGCACAGAGGCTCCCAGTACTCCAGCCTTCCGCGCAACTTCGATGGCTTCATTCATTACTGCAATGGCATGCGGATACTCAGAACGAATGTAGATGTAGCCCTTGGTCGCCTCAACGGCGATGCCGGCAATCGCCATGCCCTCGATGAGAACAAAGGGATCGCCTTCCATGATCATACGATCAGCAAAAGTGCCGCTATCGCCCTCATCCGCATTGCAGACAATATATTTTTGCGGTGCCAAAGTATCGAGCACCGTTTTCCATTTGATGCCGGTCGGAAAGCCAGCACCTCCGCGTCCGCGCAGTCCGGATTCGGTTACCTGAGCCACGATCTCGGCCCGCGACAAGGTCAGAGCGTTCTGCAGCCCCTTCAAGCCGTCATGGGCGCGATAATCATCAAGCGAGACTGGATCAGTGATGCCACAACGCGCAAATGTCAGGCGTGTCTGTTTGGACAAGAACGGGAGATGCTCTGTAAGACCAAGCCAAAGCGGATGCACCCTGCCCTCGGCCAACCCGCCATCGAGCAAGGCTGCAACGTCAGAGGCCTTGACCGGCCCATAGGCTACACGGCCGCCGGGCGTTTCGACCTCGACCATCGGCTCAAGCCAGTACATGCCACGCGATCCATTGCGTACGATTTTTGCATCCAGCTTGCGTGCGGTGATTTCGTTTTCGAGCGTCTTTGCGACTTTTTCAGCGCCGAGTGCCAAGGCACCGGAATCACGCGGGACATAGAAGGTGATGCTCATAGCCGCACCTCCGCAGCAATTTCATCGAGGCGCTCAGCGTCCAGGCGACCAATAACTTCGCCATCCAACATCGCGGCCGGCGCACAGGCGCACAGGCCAAGGCAGTAAACCGGTTCGAGCGTTACCGCGCCATCTGTCGTGGTGCCATGCCAGTCAATGCCAAGCAACTGGCGCGCGCGGTCCGCCAATGCATCGCCGCCCATTGATTGACAGGCTTCAGCCCGGCAAAGCTTCAGGACATGTCGGCCACCTGGATGATCGCGATAATCATGATAAAATGAAAATACGCCGTGAACTTCGGCACGGGAAATATTGAGGGCATGTGCGATCAAAGGAAGCGTTTCCTGTGGCACATAACCAAACTCACCCTGCAACTCGTGCAAGATGGGTAATAGCGGCCCGTCTTTGCCCTTGAATTGATCGATAATGCCTATCGCTCTAGCTGCGATATTGGTACTTGCGCTCTGCATTTTGTGCAGCGCCCTCCCTAATTTCTCCTCGTGACTTAGAACAGATCAAAAAACTGATATATAATCAATATCATTGTCTCGTTGAACGATAGAATATTTCTATCAAAAAACTTCCATTGTGAGTGCCAAAGCGCGTGCCTCATGAAGGAGGGCTGATACAAGCGGCGTGTGAGGCTCCCGATCTGCTGTGACCAATCCCACCAAATGACGCGCATCAGGCTCCACAATCGGAATGGACCGAATTGGCTCGGCAAAACCCAGAGTCTCAGAAAGATTCAGCGGCATGATGCTAACCCATTTTCCGGTGCGGATATGGGAAAAGAGGACAATCATCGAATTGGATTCGAGTGTCGGGTGAACCTCCACCCCAGCATCCTGCAAGTGCTTGTTGATAAGCCGGCGGTTCTGCATATCTTTCGTAAGCAAACATAGGGGCAGTTGACCCACCTCGGCCCATGTGACGGACGTCCTGTCCGAATAGGTATTGCCCGCCGCAGTAATCAATTGATAGCGCTCGGAATAAAGCGGGACCGAGGTCACACGCCCGAGAGGTTCATTATCAAGATAACTAATACCGGCATCGATCTCGAAATTACTGAGCAGCGTCAAGACTTCCAATGATGTTCGCGACGTAATGGAAAAGGTGACATCGGGGTGCTTCTCTCTGAAAGGCGTGGTGAGCTTGGACACCATGGCCAATGCGGTTGGAATGGCGGCAATCTTCAGGTGTCCGGCCAGTCCAAAATGCGCTGCGCGGATTTCTTCACGCATTGTTTTCGTGTCGCCAACAATTCGCCGCGCCCATTCGAGCACGCGCTGACCCTCGGATGTCAAACCATTGAACCGCGAGCCGCGCTGAACAAGAACAGCGCCCAGCGTATTTTCAAGCTGACGAATTGCTGCTGAAAGCGTCGGCTGTGTCACACCGCATTCTTCCGCAGCGCGGCCAAAATGCTTATGGCGAGCCAATGCGATAAAAAATTCCAACTTGTCGATCATCCAGACTCTCCTCCACAAAGACTCTAGAGCAAATGAGCAAGCCTTCTAATGCTGGGCCGCTTTGGTCTGGCAAAGAGTTTTGTTTGATGTATGTTGCGCTCAACATCCACGATTTCCAAGGACATGAAAATGGATATTCGTCAGATTGACGATCGCTACGCCGTGACGGGTCAGATTTCACCAGACGACGTTCGCGATATCGTTGCCGCTGGCTACGGCGCGCTCATCTGCAATCGGCCGGATGGCGAGTCGCCAGACCAGCCAGATTTTGCAGAGATCGCCAAAGTCGCAGAAAAGACCGGTATTCCCGTTTATTACGTACCGATTATAGCCGGACAGCTAACGCAAGATGATGTCGATGCCATGGCTTCCGCGCTTGAACAAGCTGAAGGCCCGGTTCTCGCCTATTGTCGCTCAGGCGCCCGCTCAACCAATATTTACGGGATTGTGCAACAGCAGAAGGGTTAGAGTTGGTGCGCCTGTTCGGCACGCTGACTGTGGTCTTCTTTATGACGCTGCCCGTTGTTGCTGGCAGCGCACAGGAGAAACCATTTTCTGCCGACGATATAGATAATATGCTGGAAAACAGCGCTCCAATGCCGCTGGCGAGCGGCACTGTCGAAGATCGGTTGAAGCAAGAGATTCAGGCGTGCTGGGTTCAGCCCATCTTCAAGCGGGGCGATACTCTGCCAGAAATAAAGGTAGCTGTGAGCGTCGGGAAAGACGGGACGCTACTCAAAGACCCCAAAGTTTTGAAGACCGGAAAGGGCACCATGGGCAAACAGCTTGCTTTAAGCGCCGTGCGTGCCATCAAGCGCTGCGCACCCTTCAAAACGGTAAAGGATAATCCCGGTTCTTATGAAAACCTTCGAACAATTATACTCAACTTTCAGCCGTCTTCGCTGTAATTGCTCACTGACTAGAAAAACGCCTGAATGCCAGTCTGTGCACGACCCAGAATGAGAGCATGCACATCGTGCGTACCTTCATAGGTATTCACCGTTTCGAGATTTTGCGAGTGCCGCATGACATGATAGCCGATCTGAATTCCATTGCCGCCATGCATATCGCGAGCCATGCGCGCGATGTCCAAAGCCTTGCCGCAATTATTGCGTTTAACCAGGCTGATCATTTCCGGCGCCATGCGGTCCTCGTCCATGAGACGGCCAACGCGCAATGAAGCCTGCAAACCAAGCGTAATTTCGGTCTGCATATCGGCAAACTTCTTCTGGAAAAGCTGTGTGGCAGCCAGTGGTCGACCGAACTGCTTACGGTCTAGGCCATATTGTACCGTGCCCTGCCAACAATCTTCAGCGGCGCCCATGACACCCCAGGAAATGCCATAGCGAGCGCGATTAAGGCATCCGAATGGACCTTTCAGACCTGCCACATTCGGCAGCAACTGTTCTTCTCCAACAATAACGCCATCCATGACAATCTCACCGGTGATCGAAGCGCGAAGGGAAAGCTTGCCGTCAATCTTTGGTGCGGAAAGCCCCTTCATGCCTTTCTCCAGCACGAATCCCTTGATCTGGCCGTCATGCGCGTCGGACTTGGCCCAAACTACAAAAACGTCGGCAATAGGGGAATTTGAAATCCACATCTTCGAACCGGAAATACTATAGCCATCCGCAACTTTGGTCGCACGGGTCTTCATACCCGCCGGGTCGGAGCCTGCATCCGGCTCTGTCAATCCAAAGCAACCAATCCATTCACCGGACGCCAATCTCGGCAGATATTTCTTGCGCTGTTCTTCCGAACCATAGGCATAAATAGGATACATGACCAAGGAGGACTGCACGCTCATCATCGACCGATAACCACTGTCCACACGCTCCACCTCGCGGGCAACAAGTCCGTAGGCAACATATGACGCACCTGCCGTGCCATATTCCTCCGGCAAAGTGACCCCGAGCAATCCTGATTGTCCCATAAGACGGAATAATGCAGGATCAGTCTTTTCCTGCATATAGGCTTCCTCGATACGCGGCTGAAGTTCGCTTTGGGCAAAGCTACGCGCGCTGTCGCGAATCATCCTTTCGTCTTCTGTCAGTTGGTCTTCCAACAAAAAGGGATCCGTCCAGACAAAGGATGGCTTGGAGTTTGCCATAGGTATTCTCCTCAAATAGGCGACAAGACCTAGCATCAAATCCGCACCGGTGACCAGATCGCGGCATTGCTAAAATTTGCTTGGATGATGAGCGACGCGCATGATTTGCGCATTTCGATACGCAGCCGAATCCACTATATCTGTGTAATGGCCATTAAACATCTCACCGAAACAATCATCAATCAGATCGCGGCGGGCGAAGTTATCGAGCGGCCAGCCAGCGTGGTGAAAGAACTCGTTGAGAATGCAATCGATGCCGGCGCAACACGCATTGATATTGTCACTGCGGGCGGTGGAAAGAACCTTATCCGCATAATTGACAATGGTTCTGGCATTCCCGCCGATGAACTTTCATTGGCGGTTTCTCGCCATTGCACGTCGAAACTGACCGATAATGTGCACGATATCAGAGCGCTTGGTTTTCGCGGCGAAGCACTTCCTTCTATTGGTTCAATTTCGCGATTGTCACTAAAGTCGCGTGTGGCCGATGCCGATTCTGGATTTGAGATCGCCGTTAATGGCGGGCGCATGGACGGCCCGCGCCCGACGGGCATGAACGGCGGAACAATCGCGGAGGTGCGGGATCTTTTCTTTTCCACACCCGCACGCCTCAAATTCATGAAAACGGACCGCGCTGAAGCCTCTGCGATCAGCGATGTGGTCAAACGTGTTGCCATCGCCTTTCCGCATATTCGCTTTTCCATGACCGGGAGTGACCGGACACCATTTGAAATGGCCGCAACGGGGGTTGGTTCAGAGGGGATGCTGGAGCGAATTTCGCAAGTGTTGGGCAAGGAGTTTCCAGAAAATGCCATAGGCATTGATGCAATGCGCGATGGCGTTCGGTTAAGTGGTTTTGCCGGTATTCCTGCTTTTAATCGCGCAAACAGCCTTCATCAATTCGCCTATGTGAATGGTCGCCCGGTTCGCGACAAGCAGATATGGGGCGCAATTCGCGGAGCTTATGCAGATGTAATGTCGCGCGACCGTCACCCCGTTGTCGTTCTTTTCCTCAATCTCGATCCGGAACTCGTCGATGTGAATGTCCACCCAGCAAAAGCCGATGTGCGATTTCGCGATCCTGGTCTTGTTCGCGGCTTGATAGTTGGAGCAATACGGGAAGCGCTCGGGCAGTCCGGTATTCGGGCGGCGACCACGGGTGCTGAAGCCATGCTGCACTCTTTTCGACCTGGCGGCGGATTCGAACCTCGCTCAACAGCGCCAATATGGGGCAAGGAAACTGTCTCTCCCGGTAATCTGAACTATTCGGTGCAGCAATCGCCGTTCCGTCCTTTTGAGAGTGTCGCCAGCGCCTCAAGTCACGGCAACGGGTTTGCTGAAACCGTGCAGGAATTCCTCTATGATGGCGCTGCCGCTCTAAGCGCTGATGCCCGCGCCAGCACGATCAGTGCTCCGCCAGAATTGCTTGCCATGCCGCTCGGCGCTGCCCGGGCACAGGTTCACGCAAATTATATCGTCTCACAAACTGACGACAGCCTCGTTATTGTTGACCAGCATGCAGCGCATGAACGCCTTGTCTATGAGGCTTTAAAAAATGCTCTGCACTCACGTCCTTTGGCAGCGCAGATGCTGCTTATCCCGGAGATTGTCGATCTTCCCGAGGAAGATGTGGGGCGGCTTGTTGCCCATGCTGAAACGCTGCAACGCTTCGGGCTTGGTCTGGAAGCTTTCGGCCCTGGTGCTGTCGCCGTTCGCGAAACCCCCTCCATGCTGGGCGAGATCGATACGCAAAAGCTGGTGCGAGACCTTGCAGATGAGATTGCAGAACACGACACGTCGGATGGCTTGAAAGCCATACTCGACCACGTGGCTGCTACCATGGCGTGTCACGGTTCAGTCAGGGCTGGACGGCGGCTTAAGCCCGACGAGATGAATGCGTTACTTCGTCAAATGGAGGCAACGCCGGGTTCAGGTACGTGCAACCACGGACGCCCGACCTATATTGAACTGAAGTTGACGGATATTGAACGGCTGTTTGGCCGGCGCTAAAGCGTTTTCCATTCTATGAAACCATTCAGGCAGACCTTGACCGCGAAAGTCGCAAAGCCGTAAATAGCGGTAAATGAACGAACTGGAACAAATGCAATGAACCGATTTGAAGGCCCCGGCTCTCGCGAAGCCAAAATTCGCTATCTAGACGGTGACTTTCAAGTCCTGTCTCCGGGGGCCTATGTCTTGTGCGCCGTCACTGGGGAAAAGATTGCTATTGATGAATTGAGGTACTGGAGCGTCGCGCGGCAGGAGCCCTATGTGGACGCACATACTTCTTTCAATCGGGAGTTGCAGGAAAATCCTGACCTGCGTCAAAGGAACAAGGCTTGAACGTGTATAATCGTCGAACCCTCCTGCTTTCGCTCATCGGCATTGGCCTTGCCATTAGCGGTTGTGCCACCAGCAAGGAGCCGCCGACCTATAGCGGACCAACCAAGACTATTCGCGGTTATTTGCAGGGACCGCCTTATGCCCGGCTTGGTGCAAGCACCGTTGTTTTCATAACGGCTTATGATGCGACAGGTGGCGTAACAGGGTCTATGCCAAAGATCGGTGCGACAAGCTTTACCCTGAATCGCAATGGCTATTTCCCGATTGCCTATGAGATCGAGATTCCCGCGAGTCATGCCGCTCCCCGCGTTTCGCTTGCCGTTGAAATGCGCCAATATGGCAGGGTAACGTTCACCAATGATCGACAATATAGTCAAACGACCGGACGTAATCTCGACATACCCGTAAGAGAAGCACCGCCAAGGGTCAGAACGCGCAACTATCTATAGAGTTTTAAGGATGCGCGCCTTAGCGCGTTCCCTTGTATCGCGAACAATATTATGCGCGGTTTGCGGATGGCTGAAAACAAGTTCCACATCCAGAACGAGCGTTTGCGTCGCCAATTCCTTGGTCACAGCACTTCCGTCAAACAATCTGACATGATCCTTTGCGGTCGTGATCAAGGTAAGTTGCTCTTTGGCTGCGTCCTTCATCAAATCAGCAGCGTCCTCATCCGTATAGGGATGGTGATCTGGAAAGGATTTGGTCTGTGCCACATCTAGTCCGGCTTCGTGCAAGGTCCTGAAAAACTTGGACGGATCGCCGATGCCAGCAAAAGCCAATAAGCGCCCCTGCTTTATCTGCGCAATGTTTTGTGGTTGAAGCACAGACTCATAAATCGGTTTTGCCGCCCTCGCAGCGCTGCGAACAAGCTGGTCGGCACCGCTGGCAGTGCCTATTCTGAGCAAGGCATCGGTTCGGACCAATTGGTCCGTGAGCGGTGCTCGTAGCGGCCCGGCGGGCAGGACTTTCCCGTTGCCAATTCCCCGGCCCGCATCGACCACCATAAGCGCATAGTCAAAATGCAGGCGGGCACTCTGAAAACCATCATCCATGATGATGAAATCACAACCCGACGCGATAAGCGCTTTCGCGCCAGCCACGCGGTCGGCGCACACGACAACGGGTGCATGACGCGCCAGCAGAATCGGCTCATCGCCAACATGGCGCGCGCTGTCTTTATCCGGGTCGACTTTGTGCAAGCCGGAAAATGCACCGCCATAGCCACGCGATACAATTCCTGGCTTCAGGCCCATTGAGGTCGCTACTTTGGCCAGAGCAATCGATGTTGGTGTCTTGCCCGCACCGCCAACAGTAAAATTACCGACGCATAACACCGGAACAGAGACGGATGGCGGCTTGGCGCGCCGAAGACGGCGACCGGCAACTGCGCCGTATATGTTGGCAAGAGGACTCAAGGCTCGCGCGCGCCAATCCGGCTTTTCCCACCAGAATGGAGGCGCTTCTGACGTCATTTCCAAGCGCTTTCGCGATTGGAAAGTCGAGCCTGCAGCACCAAAGGCTGCAAATAGGGCTCAAGGGCTGTCATGGTTCGCGACAGTGATCCGCGCATGTCCTCGACTGTCTTCAGCCCCGCATCAATCATAATCTGCCGTTCTGCCGGATTGTTGAACAGGTAGTTTACCGCCCCTGCCAGCATATCCTTGTCGCGTACAAGTTTGGCAGCGCCATTTTTGATCAAGCGTTGATAGGAGTCACGGAAATTCTGCACATTGCGACCCGAGAGAATGGCCGATTTCAGCATAGCCGGTTCAAGAGGATTTTGGCCACCTTGCGCAGTCAGAGAGCGGCCAACGAAGGCAATCTCTGCCATCCGCAGATAAAGACCCATATCGCCGATTGTATCGCCTATGAATATATCGGTGTCCGCATCGATCGGATCATTGCGGCTGCGCAATGCAACCTTCATTCCCATCGTTTCTATCAGAGCTGCTACCTCAGCAGCGCGATCCGGATGCCGGGGCACCATGATCGTCAGTAAGTCGCGATGCCGGGCCTTGAGCATCTGATGCACCTGAGCGACGATTTCCTCTTCGCCCTGATGCGTAGAGATGGCAGCCCATGTCTTGCGCGGGCCGATCATCTTTTGAAGTGCGACCAATTGCGAATTGTCCACCGGCGGAACGGCCGTATCAACCTTCAAATTGCCTGATACTGTCACCGGTCGTGCGCCAAGCGTACGGAACCGCTCACCATCAACATCTGACTGCGCGACAACGTGAGCGAGATTTTCAAACAACGCCTCTGCGATCGATGCACGCTTGTTCCACGCCGCGAAGGAACGGTCCGACAGGCGTCCATTAACGAGAACCTGCGGCACACGCCTTGTTCCAAGCTCGAGGATCGTCATCGGCCATATTTCAGACTCGCATATTACCGCAAGATCAGGCTGCCAGTGGGTCAGGAAACGATCAACCGCAGGCTTGAGATCAAGTGGCACATACTGGTGAATGACACGATCCCCAAGACGATCCTGAACCATTTTCGCCGAAGTCACCGTGCCGGTGGTCAAGACGACATGGATGCCCATTTCGACGATTGCTTCGACCAATGGCGTGACAGCCGATGTTTCGCCAACGCTGGCGGCATGAACCCAGACCAATGGTCCAGAGGGTCGAGCCACGCTGGCAACACCATAGCGCTCGCCTTGACGACCGCGCTCTTCCTTGCCTTTGCTCGCACGGAAAGCAACATAGGCTCCCACTACGGGGAAAATTATAGCACCCGCCCACCGGTAGGTGCTGAGTGCCAATCTGGCCCACTTCTCACTCATATCGCGCCATCCACCAGTGTGTGAACGCGAAGCGTATTCGCATTCAGGCTGTCCGTCAGTTCAACGCGCTTAGCTTCAAGCATGGCATCATCAGCATCCTGGGGAACGAAAATCGGATCTCCGACAATCAGTCCTGACTTGCCGAAAGGCAATGGAACGGTTGTCTTATCCCAACTCTTTTCAAGAACTTTCCGTCGCGAGGTCAAGTAGCAAATGGGGAGAATTGGACGGCCCGATAATTTTGCAAGCAGAATAACGCCTATGCCTGATTGGCGAGGCGTACCATGGGGGATATCAGCAATCATTGCAGCAGTCTTGCCATCCTTCAATGCCTTTTTTAGGGCAAGCAATGCACGTGCACCGCCTTTTTCAGCCCCCTTTGCGCGGTCCCTACCGCCTGAACCGCGAATGATCTCAACACCGAAACTTTCAGCGACGCGCGCGTTCAATTCGGCATCCTTGCTGCGCGAAAACATTGCAACAAACCGGACATTGCGGGGCATGAGAAACGGCGCCATCAAATGCTGGCCGTGCCATGCAACCGCAATAAAAGGTTCGCCGCCACGCTTCATATCTTCGACATCAGACGAACCGGCGAGCCGAGGATTTGTAGCATTCACCAGCCGGAAAAACTGGGTAATAAGCCAAACTATCATCGTCCGCACAACCGGCGAATTTGCCAAAGGACCACGGACAGAACGCCAGAACCGCTTCAGCAACCCGTTTTTCTTCTTAGGCGAAGATTTGGAAGCTACCATAATTTCGCTGGTCGGCATTTCATCGTTTTGTCGTGTCACACGATCAACCTGATTTGCCCGTTACCGGATCAAGCAGCTTGTGCATATGGACGATGAAATAACGCATATGCGCATTATCGACTGTTTGCTGTGCCTTGGATTTCCAGGCGCGCTGTGCGGTTTCGAAGTTCGGATAAATTCCGACAATATCGAGATTGTCGAGATCGCGGAACTCGACGCCGCCTAACTTCTTAAGCTCCCCGCCGAAAACCAGATGCAGCAGTTGTTTTGTATCCGAAGTTTCTTCGCTCATAATTATTATCCAGATGATTTGCCAGATTGGAAGATGTCAGTCTGTTTAACCGAAGGCAGTGTCCGCTACAATGTTCAGCATGTTATCCATTAGTAGACCACTTGCCGCAACCAAAGCGCCGTGCCGGTAATCGCCTCTTTGAGTATTGCGCAGACCGTAGGTGAGTGCTTTGCCTTTTGCTGTCAAGACATTGCCGCCCGCTTCAGACAAAATGAGATCGGCAGCCGCCAGATCCCAATCATGGGAGTTCGGTCTTACGAAGGTCCCAGCAAGGTCGCCCCGCGCTACCATCGCCAGCCTATAGGCAAGCGACGCTATATGAGGGGCGCGTTCAATAGAGCCAAGAAATGATTCCGGCAGCTTATTGAGAAATCCTCCCGGCGCAGCAACTTTGAATGGCCGGCTTTCCGCCTGGGCATGGATGGGACTGCCGTTCTGATCAGCGCCCTCACCCGGCAAGGCACTTATCGTCTCATGACGAGCCGGACACTCAAGAACGCCCGCCACCGGACGGCCATTCTCAATGACGGCGACACTGACGCACCAAACATCAACACCTTCGATGAAAGCACGGGTTCCATCTATTGGATCGACAACGAAAAAGCGTTGCCTGGGTGAATCTATACGCTCATCAAGCGTCTCTTCAGATATCCAGCCATAATCAGGCCGTGCGGTCAGCAGCACATCCTTGAGATATTTATCCGCGGCAAGATCCGCTTCGGTAACAGGGGAATTACCGGTCTTGAGCCATATCTGGGGCGATTGCCCATAAAAGGACAGGGCTACGCGGCCAGCGCCTATTGCTGCCTCACGAATCAGGTCAAGATCTGCTCTGTTTTGGTCATTTTCCGGCAAGAGTCATGCCTTCTATAAGGAGCGTTGGGCTGGCAACACTGAAATTGCGATCAATATCATTGGCTACCGTTAAATTAAGGAACATTTCTTTCAAATTCGATGCCAGTGTTACCTCGCTTACCGGGTAAGACAGCTCACCGTTTTCAATCCAGTATCCGCTAGCGCCACGGCTATATTGGCCAGTTATCATGTCAACACCCTGCCCAAACAGTTCCGTGACATAAAACCCTGTGCCAACGGCGCGGATTAATTCGTCCGGCGTTTTTTCGCCAGGCTCGATAGCAAAATTGGTAGATGACGGCACGACAGTCGAGCCCGAGCGTGTGCCGCGCCCGTTCGTGGTCAAACCCAATTCCTTGGCTGTAGACGTGGAGAGCAACCAGTGCTTCAGCACCCCATTTTCAACCATGTTCAATGGAACGCCCTCAAGGCCTTCGCCGTCGAAAGGGCGAGATCCAGAGCCCCGCACCCGCAATGGATCATCAGAGACATAAACAGCGTCGCTGAGAATTTTCTCTCCCATGCGATCTTTTAGAAAGCTGGTTTTGCGGGCAACCGATGCTCCGTTGATGGCGCTCGCCAAATGCGAGGCAATGCCACGCGCCACGCGCGGATCGTAGACGACATTGACCCGCCCCGTCTGCGCCTGACGTGCATTCAGCCGCTTGACAGCGCGCGCGCCAGCGGAACGTCCGATAGCGGCAGCATCTTCCAGCTCACCATAATAAATACGCGACGAGAAATCATAGTCGCGTTCCATCGCGGTTCCAGTGCCTGCGATAGCACTCACCGAACGTGAAAAACGTGAGCCATTATAATACCCGGCAAACCCTCCCGAAGTGACCAGAACCAACCCGCCCATGCCGGCAGATGCCGAGCCACCGCCAGAATTGGTAACGCCTTCGACGCTGAGCGCTGCTTCCTCTGCGGCAAGCGCAGCTTCAGTCAATTGTGCGGCATCGACATTGGTTGGATCGTAGAGCTCAAGATCACGAATATTGCGCACGAGCTGTTCTGTTGCCGCTAATCCTTCGTAGGCATCATCCGGCGAAACCTTGGCCATTGCGACAGCTCGTTCAGCCAGAATCTTGGGATCAGAGCCCGTATTTGCGGAAATGCTCGCGATCTTGCGGCCGACAAAGACCCGCAACGAAAATTCGTTACTTTCCGAAGATTCGGTCGACTCCACTTTGCCCAACCGCACGTTAACGCCAGTCGAGCGGGAGCGCACCACAACGGCATCTGCCGCATCAGCACCAGCACGCCTTGCGGCCTCTACCAACGCTGTGGCACTGTCTACAAATTCGCGGGAATTTACCGGCTCGACCATATTCATCTCTAAGGTTGATTGCATGAGAGGATGCGAGGACTTATCTGACAAAGCCAGACGATGTACTCCACCCTATATGGTGCAAATCAGGGTCTATCAAGGCAAACGCGCGCAACATTTTTTAAGGTCCGGATCACGAGCACATGCTTTCACAGAGCGGCAACCTCTACTATCAGGCACTTGCACTTCTTGCAGGGGCGATTATTGCGGCCCCGCTTTTCAAGCGCCTCGGTCTGGGGACCGTGCTTGGCTACCTTGCCGCCGGGCTGCTGATAGGCCCCCTTGCCAATCTGATCACGGATGGCGAACAGGTCCTTCACTTTTCAGAACTCGGCGTGGTTTTCCTGCTTTTCGTCATCGGCCTTGAACTCAAGCCATCTCGTCTCTGGACATTGCGACATGCAATTTTTGGTCTCGGCGCAGCGCAGGTAATCGTTACCGGCGCTCTTTTGACCGGCTTGATCGTTGCGCTTGCCCTTATGAATTGGCAGGCCGCCTTGATCACGGGATTTGGCCTTGCCCTCTCATCGACAGCCTTTGCCATGCAGATTCTGGAAGAGCGCGGCGAAACGACCATGCCTCACGGACAGACATCATTTGCAATTTTGCTGTTTCAGGACCTGGCAATCGTCCCGCTTTTGGCCATGGTGCCTGTCCTTGCACCGGGCTCAGCAACGCATGAGGCAGATCCGCTGGGCAAATTTCTCATCGCCGTTATCTGCGTTGGAGCGATCATTGCCGTTGGTCGCTATCTGCTTAATCCACTTTTCCGGTTTATTGCCAATACCGGCGCACGCGAAGTCATGATCGCAGCAGCCTTGTTCGTGGTTCTGGGGGCGGCGACGCTGATGCAATTTGCCGGTCTATCAATGGCTATGGGTGCATTCATTGCCGGTGTACTCTTGGCTGAATCTTCCTATCGCCATGAGCTTGAAGCCGATATCGAACCCTTTCGCGGCGTGTTCCTCGGCCTTTTCTTCATGGCTGTCGGCCTGTCTCTCGACCTTGATGTCATTTTGCAAAATTGGCAGGCAATTCTTTTGGCTGTACCGGTTTTCATGGCAATCAAAGCTTTGGTAGTTTACCTGCTCGCCCGGATATTCCGCAACAATCACAATGATGCGATCCGTGTCGCGTTTTTCCTGCCACAAGGCGGTGAGTTTGGTTTCGTCTTGTTTTCGGCAGCAGCTGCCGCAGGCCTTATGACCGGTTCGGCTGCCTCAGAACTCGTTGCGGTAACAACGCTTTCCATGGCGGCAATGCCTTTATCGGTTGCCCTTGGGAATCGTTTTCTGGTCGATCACAACAAGAAGGATGAGATTGACGAGGACTTTGACGGGGCTGGTGCCGACGTCATGATGATCGGCTTCTCGCGCTATGGGCAGATTGCAGCGCAAATTCTTCTGGCGGGCGGCAGCGACGTTACTGTTATCGATGCCTCAGCCGACCGTATACGCGCGGCGAGCAAATTCGGATTCCGCATCTATTTCGGCGATGGAACCCGAAAGGAAGTGCTGGAAGCTGCCGGTATAAGACGGGCCAAGATTGTGGCAGTCACCACGCATAAGAAAGAAACGACAAACCAGATTGTTGAAATGATTCAGGCCGAGTATCCGGATATAAAGCTTTTTGTACGATCTTACGATCGCGTACATACGCTGAAGCTACGCGCTCGCGGCGTCCACTATGAGCTGCGTGAAACCTTTGAATCCGGCCTGGTGTTCGGGCGGCGAGCGCTCGAGGAACTCGGCGTTAGCGAAGATCTCGCCTACGAAATAGTGCAGGACATTCGCCAACGCGATGAGGACAGGCTACACCTGCAGGCGGCAGAAGGCCTGTCTGCAGGTAATGATCTTCTTCTTACGCGACCGGTAACACCCGAGCCTTTGGTCAAGCCAACACGTGAGGCTCAACGTATAGACACAGTTCCGGACGAGGAGATCGACGCCAAACCTGTGCCAACGCCGGCTGAATAAACTCAGGATTGCGGCGGCCCGACGATCAACACGGCAGGGCTCGTCAAAAGCAGTTTTTGTGCCGCAGCCTTGACCTGCTCAAGCGTTACAGAGTTGATAAGATCAGCGCGTCTGTCGATATAATCACGACCAAGCTTTTGATCCTGCAAACCAACAAGAGTGCTGGCCACCGCTGACGATGAATCCAGATTGTTTACGGCATAAGAGCCAACCAGATACTTCTTCGCCTCAACCAGTTCTTCTTCTGTCGGCCCATCCTTGGCCATGCGCGCAACTTCATCTTTCAGAATTTGCAAAGTCTCATTAGACCGATCAGCACGTGTCGCGGTCGAGATTATCAGCGCGGACATATGGTCTTTGGTCGCAAGGGTCGAACCCGCGGAATAGGCAAGGCCACGCTTTTCACGAACTTCATTGTAGATACGTGAAGAGAATGTGCCGCCACCCAGAATGTGGTTCATGATGAAAACCGGAAAAAAGTCCGGATCCTGACGGCGGACGCCCGGATAAACCATTGAGATTGACGTCTGGGGCAAGACATAATCCACCCGCGTGGTTCGATCCAAGCCCAGCTTTGCGTCGCTGACGGGTTCAAGCTGTGCCTTCTCAGGAAGATCGCCAAATACCTTGTCCAGCAAAGCAGCGAAATCCTCAGGGCTGATGGAGCCGACCGCTGCAACAATCAGATTATCGCGGGCAAAATTGCGTTTGTGGAACGTGGCAAGATCATCATGCGTTATAGTGCCCAGCGTCTCCACTTTACCTTCCGACTGACGGCCATAGGGATGCGAACCATAGAGGGCTTCAGCAAATTTGCGCCCTGCTATAGTGTTGGGATCGCGCTCGGACGCCTTTATTCCAGCCACAACCTGCTGGCGAATACGGTCAATAGGAGCTTGATCGAAGCGTGGCTTATTGACAGCGAGAGCAAGCAAGTCGACAGCAGCATCACGTCTGTCCGAAAGCATACGTACTGTGCCGGAGATCGCATCATCATCGGCGCTGAAACTCATTTCAGCACCGACATCATCGAGCTGCTGCTGAAATTTTTCGGAATCCAGATCGCCCGCGCCTTCGTCAAAAAGGCCGGTCATCAGATTGGCTATCCCATCCTTACCTGATGGGTCTTGCGCAGAACCGCCTTTGAACGAAAAGCGCATGGAGATGAGCGGGACGAAATCGTCCTGCACCAGCCATGCCCGAATGCCTTTGGGCGATACTACCTCCTTGATTTCGACGGCATAGGCAGGCGCGATGGTAATGGCGGCGAGCACAACCGCAGCGGCAAATCGCTTCATGATGGATGCACTCATTGGACAACTCCCTGCGCTGGTGCTTCACCCTCGCCTGCATTCTGCGTCTGGTTTTCAGTTTTTTTATCGGGCGTGCCCGCTTCCGGCATCAGATAGCTCGTGACTGAACGGCTATCGACGAGATATCGCTTGGCCACGTCCTGGATATCCTGAACTTTCACCGCCTTTATGCGATCCGGCCACTCTTCGATATCTTTGATGGTTTGGCCTGTAGATAGTGTCGAGCCGTAAATGCGAGCCATACCGGTTTGACTGTCTCGCGCGAAAATAACGCTTTTCAAAAAGCGGTTTCTGGCTTTTTCCAGTTCGTCTTCAGTAACGCCATCCTTGATAATCCTGGCAACCTGCGCATCGATGCCATTTTCGACATCTTTTAATGTGGCATCGCCACGGGGCGATCCATAAACGCCAAAACTGCCATCATCGAGCGAAGAGCCCTGATAATATGCGCCAGCGCTTGCCGCTGAGCCATCCTTGACTACCAGTGTCTGGTAGATACGGCTGCGCGCAGAGCCACCAAGAATTTCGCTGAGCAGATCAAGTGCCTCTGCTTCGCCGGGCTTTGCATTGGTATAGGATGGAGCAAGCCACATCTTCTGGAAGCTGGGTTGAGAAACACGCGGGTCGGCCAGCGAAACCGTACGTTTGGTATTCTGTTCCGGTTCCTGCGGACGCTCGCGCTTGCCGGGCTCTGCCCGCCGTGGAACCTTGCCATAGGTCTTTTCCGCAAGTGCCTTAACGGTAGCGCTGTCTACGTCACCAGATACAACAAGCGTCGCATTATTGGGTGTGTAATATTTTTGATAGAAGGCCAGAGCATCTGTCAGATTGAGCTTCTCCATCTCATGCAGCCAGCCGATTACCGGCATCCGATATGGATGGTTCTGATAAAGCGTGGCATTCACTTCTTCCGAGAGCAATGAAGACGGATTGCTGTCAACACGCGATCGGCGCTCTTCCAAAACGACATCCCGTTCCGTCTTGACCACTTCATCGTTCAGGATGAGATTTTCCATCCGGTCAGCTTCATAGGTCATAGCCATTTCCAGCGCCTGTGGAGCGAGCTGCTGGTAGAAGGCCGTATAATCGTAGGATGTGAACGCGTTTTCCTGTCCGCCAATCTCGGCAACCTTGCGCGAGAACTCACCGGCCGGATAGGTCTTGGTCGCCTTGAACATCAAATGCTCAAAGAAGTGGGCAATACCAGATTTTCCGGGCTCCTCGTCGGCAGATCCGACATGATACCACAGCATGTGCGTGACAACGGGAGCACGGTGGTCGGGAATAACAACAACTTCCAGCCCATTTTCGAGATGGAACGAGCTGACATCATTCTTGATCGAGGCGTTAGCTGCAACCAATGTTGCAGTCTTTGTTTCCGCTCGCACTGGAAGGGTTGAAAACGAGGCGAAAACGACGCCCGACAAGACAAATGCCGCAACAAGGCGGCCTTGAGCAAGAAGCATTCAGATCAATCCAATTCTGTTTTGCAGACACTGCAATGATGGACTTCCCAAGCTATTACGACTTCAATGTGACAAGCCTTATGATTGTTCCGCCGTAAGAACGCTCTTCGATGATTTCAAAGCGGGCGTCAAAAGCAATGACAGCTTCAGCTTCTTCTTCGAGGATCAGCAATGCGTCCGGCTTTAACCACCCGCCATCAAGAGCGGCCTTGAATGCACGCTCGCCCAAACCTTTGCCATAGGGCGGATCAGCAAAGACCAGGTCAAAGGGCTCGACATTGCCTGCATCGCCAAGCTTGGTTGCATCACGGCTGAACACTTTGGTGTTTCCGTTGAGTCCAAACGCCTCAATATTCGTGCGAATCAAACCACGCCCTTGCGCAGATTCTTCAATGAAGATTCCATAGCGTGCGCCGCGAGACATAGCCTCCAGTCCCAAAGCGCCTGTGCCGGCAAATAGGTCGAGCACACGCGTGGACTCGAACTTTTCCGGGTAGTTATGCGCCAGTACATTGAAAAGGCTTTCACGCGTCCGGTCCGTTGTCGGCCGGATCGCGTTTGTTTCTGGGGTCGCCAAGCTCCGTCCGCGAAATTTTCCGCCAACAATCCGCATGTGAGGCCTTAGCTTTTAGGCTTGCCGCCGCGTGGTGGCCTGCTTCCGCCACCAGGGCCGCTACGCGGTGCACCCCTGGGTGCGGCTTTCGGTCCACCATAGGGGCGGTCGCCGCTGCGGCCATCCTGCCTGCCGGGCGCGCGCGTTGGCTTGCCGCTTGCACCATAGGGGCGTTCCGAGCGGTTTGGACGGTCACCGTGTGCCGGCGCGTCGCCGCGTGCTTCACGTTCCTTGAGTTCCGCACGCTCGCGCTTGCCAACCCGTGGGGGACGCGGTGCATTGCGGGAACCTTCTGGACGGTCTGAGCCGAATGAACGCTTCGGACGCTCCGCATTATCGCCGCCTTCACGCGGTGGGCGCGGAGAATAGCTGCGCGGCTTGTCGCCGGAATACCCCCCCGGCGCGCGAGCACCTGGCCTTTCACGGTCTTCCCGAGGACGATCCGAGGCCGGACGATCAGAGCCCCGAGCTGGCCGGCTCGCGCCTTCGCCAGCACGCGCCGGTCTTTCCGACCTTGCGCTTTCCGCGCGATTTCTTGCTTCACGCGATTCTACCGCCTTTGCCCTCGCACTGCCCATGGGACGGGCACCTGGAGCCATCCACACATTCGCTGAACGCGAACTGCGCGGTGCCATAGCCTCGTCTTCCTTGCGCTCCCGATCCGCTTTCGAGCTAATGCCGCGCGGCTTCTGATCGTTGTCACGAGCCGCGCGAGTTGGGCGCTCTTCGCGTGGTCCACGTGCAGGCCGTTCGTCACGACCGGTTCGCGGTGTGGCTGGGCGGTCAGTACGATCTGTCGACCAGCGGGAAAGGTTTTCTTCGCGCTGTTCATCCTTGGATTTACGAGGCGCGCGTCGTTTTTCTACCGGTGCGCTGGAAATCCACTCCGAGCGGCGTGCCGGAGCCGGACGTTCGGCGGGCTGCTGAACAGCTTCGCCTTTCACGGCATCATTCGAGAATACATTGATGATCGGCGCATCAAAATCAGCGCCGGATTCTTCGATCAGGCGTTCACCAAGCTGGTCGCGAAGCGTGCGGCCATTCATTTCGCGAACAGAACCTTCCGGCAAATCGCTCAACTGGAATGGACCATAGGAAATACGAATGAGCCGATTAACAGACAGACCCAACGCACCCAGGACGTTCTTGACTTCGCGGTTCTTGCCCTCACGAAGCCCCATCATGATCCAGACGTTAGAGCCCTGCTCACGTTCCAGATGGGCCTCAATTGCACCATAGAAGACGCCGTCAACAGCAATGCCATCCTTCAATGTATCAAGCTTTTCCTGGGTGACACTGCCATGAGCCCGAACGCGGTAACGGCGAAGCCAACCCGTAGAAGGCAATTCCAAAGCACGCGACAAGCCACCGTCATTCGTGAGCAAAAGCAGCCCTTCGGTGTTGATGTCGAGACGGCCAACGGACAAAACGCGCGGCATATCTTTCGGCAAGGATTCGAAAACGGTCTGTCGGCCTTCGGGATCGCGATTGGTCGTCACAAGACCAGCTGGCTTGTGATAAAGCCACAAGCGCGTCCGCTCTTTTTCAGGCAATGGTTTTCCATCAACCTCGATGCGATCACTGCGCATGACGTTGATAGCGGGACTGGAAAGTCGCTTGCCATTGACGGAAACACGGCCCGCCGCAATCATCGTTTCGGCTTCGCGGCGGGATGCTATTCCCGCGCGTGCCAAACGCTTGGCTATGCGCTCGCCCTCTTCGGGCAGCGCTTCTTCTTTACGCGGTTCAAAACCGCGCTTTGCCGGAGCAGCATTGTCGAACTTGCGGGGTCCTTTGGGACCATCATTACCGCGCTTGTCGAAACTGCGCTTTTCAAAGGGGCGTTTGCCGCCCTTGCCGTCATCATTTGAGCTTGTCATGGAATGTTTGCCTTTCAGCAGGGCTCACTACCAGCTATGGAGTGTGCTTGCGAGTAAATTCTGGATGATGAGCCACCTGTGAACCAAAAAACTGATCCTATGAGCCTGGCTTTGGCACAAGCACACGCGGCTGCGGCCCGAGGAGAGGTACCAATTGGAGCTGTCCTGGTCAAAGACGGGGCTGTTATTTCGGTAGCTGGCAACCGGACTCGAGAGCTTAATGACCCAACTGCGCATGCCGAAATTCTGGTTATCCGAGAAGCTTGCCAGATCCTTGCGGATGAGCGCCTGACCGGATGCGATCTCTTCGTTACCCTTGAGCCTTGCACCATGTGCGCTGCCGCAGTTTCCTTTGCTCGAATTCGCCGACTTTATTATGGCGCACAGGATATAAAAGGTGGCGGCGTCGAAAACGGGGCTCGCTTCTTCACGCAACCAACCTGCCATCACGCCCCGGAAGTCTATTCTGGTTTTGGCGAAGCCGAGTCAGAAGCTCTGCTAAAAGAGTTTTTCAAGGCAAAGCGGCTCTAGTGCCGTTAATCGCTGCGTATTCTTGCCGAAAAATCAGGTGACGTGTCTGCATTTATCGCGCGCTGATTGATCAAGGCAGACTTTTCCACCTCACTTAAAGGCTTCTGATTATCTATCGCGCCAAGATCATAAAGATAGCTTGGCAGATAACCGGAGAAAATGACCCGATAATCAATGGGAATATCCGGCGTGATGGCTCGTATCATATCAAAAATAACCGTCGTGCAATTCGCGGTGACGGTATTGTAGAAGCTGGCTTTTTCCGCCAGGCGATTGGCATTGTCGACATAGGACAGGAACAATGCCTGGCGCATCTCCGGCTTCATATTGATACGATAACGATACACATCTTCCTTGCGTATATTGGTGCGCAACCGAACGATATCGCGTTCGTCGGCTGCGATCATTGCCAGTTCAAATTCTTTGAAAAAACCGCCGATCTCAGAAAACGCTTCGTGCCGCTCCTTCCGGATTTCAGCAGAAAAGACAACATGCTCGCCATTCTTAAAGCCAAAACTGACAAGCGTATGCGCGATGGCGGGATTGGACCAATAGGAAAGGAATACATCGACCGATGCCAGATCTTCCATATTATACGTGCGCACTTCCCAGCGCGGCGTGAAATCCTCGCGCGTTCTCCATTCGAAGTTGCGCACATTGGACAAGGTGACCTGATTGCCTGACAAAGTTCCGGTGACCGTCTGTGCAACATCGTCAGCCCAGATGCGCGTGAGCGATGGTGTAATCGTGCTCCACCAATAGAGCAGTCCAAGCAATATTGGCACAAGAACGATCAATGCCCTAAATGACCGGCCCTTTATTTCCAGCCAAAGCACGGAAAAGGCAATCGCTATCCAGACTATAAGACAGCCGATGGTGCCGAAAACGCCAAAGGGAAGCTGATACCAAAGGGCAAATCCGCCCCATATAAAAACCAGAACCGAAACAGGGACGAGGATAATCCGTCCGATCAATCTTAAAATGAACAATTGGGAGAATCCTCGACTGGCGTAGGTTAACTTAACGAAACGCAAGCATATCTGTTCCCAAACTTTCGGAACAGATTGCGGAAACACGCTTTAAGCGGCAACCATTACGACAGGTAAGGAGCAGTAGTTCTGGATCAGTTCCAGGGAATCAAGTTTTTGAAGCTGAAGCCCTTGTCCTTCCGGGCTGCAGCTTTCCGCTCACGTTCTTTCTTGACCTCGTCTTTGCCAAGATCATCCGTGGCCGCAGTCGGTGCGGGCGCCCTATATTCCAACGGTGGTTCGCTCAAATATCTGCGTGTGGTCGGTGAGCCAGCCGTTGAGGCGAGCTTGCGCGCACGAAACTCGCTGCTCTGATCGGTTTGCGGCGAGCCAGCGGGCACAACCTTCGGTGCCTTATCATTGTAAACGCCATACTCATCCCATTTTGACGACTTGGTAGCGGTAGGAATATCGTTTTCAACTTCCGGAACAAAATTCGGGTTGTTCTGGTTGGCAGTTGCGGTATCGCGAATGCGCTTGCGCCGCTGTTCTGGCGATTCTGGCCAGTTGGCGCTGTTTTCAGATACAACATTGCCCTGCGGCTGCGGCAACTGGGCGTTTGCAGAAGCGCCAGCAGGTGGACGAACAAGCTCCGGCCTTGGATTATACGCGATCGTATTTTTCTTTTTACTGAACGAAGCAATGTTTGATACGTCGTCAAGCAATTGCGCACCGGACGTTTTGTCGGTGCCATAGGTGGGCGATGTGCTGCAGCCAGCTATTGCCAGCGATGCAAACAATGCACTTAGAACCGTGATGCGTCCGTTCAAATTCATACTCGCCACTTCCACCCAAGCCTGAGCACTGATGCCCGCCAAAAAATACGCTTGATCTATGCCCTGCCTCTAAATTCAGGCAACTCAATGGCAAGCCTTTTACATGAGGCCTGTAGCATTAAGCAAGTCGAGGCTCTTTCTTGTTAATAAATCCGCGGATTATCTCAAGGGATAACCCGCGGATTTGATTCAGGCATCAAGTTTTCCCAACTTCGCCAGCTCATGTAGCGCCGCTGCATCCCGCGCCGATACATCAGGATAGGCCGGATCTGATCCAACATCATGCGTGTATCGCCATGACCGTGCGCATTTTGTGCCGGTTGCCCGTTCCGATACGACCGCAACGCCTTTGACGTCATCAGCAACAAAGGCATCTGCTGGCGCTGCTCCGTCCGTGATGGTTATGGCACTGGTGATGCATATCTCGGCCATATCAAGACCCTTCACCGCTTCGAACAATTCAGAATCGTTGATGAAAACCAGCGGCGCAGCCTCAAGTGATGAACCCAACGTCTTCTTGGCGCGCTCCAACTCCAGCGCACCCGTAACTACGCGGCGAACATCGCGCACCTTGCGCCACTTTGCGGCCAGCGCTTCGTTCTTCCACTCTTTTGGCGTGTCCCTGAACTGCTCCAGATGAACAGAAACGGCATTCTTGTGCAGATCAAGCCATGCTTCCTCCGTTGTAAATGGCAGCATGGGAGCCAGCCAAGTCACGATACGGTCGAACAGATGCCTGACAACTTGCAGTGCAGCTTTCCGCTTGATGCTGGAAGGCGCATCGCAATAGAGTGCGTCTTTGCGGATATCGAAATAGAATGCTGACAATTCCACATTGAGGAAATCGATCAATGCGCGCGTGATCCGCTTGAATTCGAAGGCATCATAGCCCGAACGCACAAGTTCATCGAGTTCCGCGAGTCGATGCAGCATTAGCTGCTCGAGTTCTGGCATATCCGCATAGGCAACTTCATCGCCTTCGTCATGAGCCAAAGTCCCTAGCATCCAACGGATCGTGTTACGCAGCTTGCGGTATGAGTCGATATTTGTCTGGATGATGTTTTTACCCAGACGTTGATCTTCCCAATAATCGGTTGTCATGACCCACAGTCGAAGGATATCCGCCCCGGAATCCTTGATGACATCCTGAGGCGTGACAGTATTGCCGAGCGACTTCGACATCTTGCGCCCCTCTTCATCCATGGTGAAGCCATGGGTGACAAGAGTATTATATGGAGCGCGTCCGCGTGTGCCGCAGCTTTCAAGCAAAGACGAATGGAACCAGCCGCGATGTTGATCGGAGCCTTCGAGGTAAACATCCGCTGGCCATTTCAGATCAGGGCGATCCTCGAGGGTGAAGACATGGGTCGAGCCTGAATCAAACCAGACGTCGAGAATGTCGCGTACTTGTACCCAGGGTTCATTGGCTTTTTCGCCAAGGAACCGCTCACGGGCACCTTCGGCAAACCAGGCGTCAGCGCCTTCCTGCTCAAAGGCCTCAAGAATGCGGGCGTTGACCACTTCATCCTTCAAGACATTGCCATCTTCGTCGGCAAAAACGCAGATTGGCACGCCCCAGGCGCGTTGGCGCGAAAGCACCCAATCGGGACGGTCCTCAATCATTGCACGCAAGCGATTTTGCCCACCAGCAGGGACGAAACGTGTCTCGTCGATGGCGGCAAGAGCGCGCGAACGCAATGTCGTCTGATCGCCAAGATCTTTGTCCATATAGACAAACCATTGCGGCGTATTGCGGAAAATGACCGGCTTTTTCGAACGCCACGAATGCGGATAAGAGTGTTTGATACGACCGCGTGCAAACAGCATGCCGCGATTGATCAGCTCTTCAATAACAGCCTTGTTGGCATCGCCCTTCTTGCCATTATCGTCGATGACGCGCGCGGCACCTCCTTCACGGTCCGGCCCAAAACCCGGTGCATCCTTGGTGTAGTAACCCGCATCATCAACGGTGAAGGGGATTGCCGAGGAAATACCGCGTGCTTCAAGATCGCTGCGCGCATCCATCCACGCATCGAAATCCTCACGACCATGGCCGGGCGCTGTATGGACGAAGCCTGTACCTGCATCGTCGGTTACGTGATCCCCGCCAAGCATCGGCACTGCAAATTCATAACCACCGCCAAAACCTTTGAACGGGTGGGAGAGAGCGATGCCTGCAAACTCATCGGCTGTTATGGCTCTGATACGCTTGAAAGTCAGCTTGGCTTTCGTGGCCGAATCTTCCGCCAACGCATCTGCAAAAATCAACATCTCGCCCGGACGCGGGCCGAAATCATTCTCTGCCGTTTCAACCTCGTAAAGTCCGTAGGCTACGCGAGGTGAGTAGTTGACCGCCCTATTTCCAGGAATGGTCCAAGGGGTCGTCGTCCAGATGACGACATAGGCCGATGCGAGATCACCTTCGCCATTGACGATCGGAAACTTGACCCAGATCGTATCGCTTTCAACGTCGGCATATTCCACTTCGGCCTCGGCCAAAGCGGTGCGCTCAACAACCGACCACATGACAGGCTTGGAACCGCGATAGAGCTGGTCCGACATGGCGAACTTCAGGAGTTCCCCAGCAATGCGGCTTTCTGCATGAAATGCCATCGTTGTGTAGGGATTTTCGAAATCGCCTTCGATACCAAGCCGTTTGAACTCGGCAGATTGGACCTTGATCCAATTGGCAGCAAATTCGCGGCATTCCTTGCGGAACTCGTTGATCGGCACCTGATCCTTGTCTTTGCCTTTGGCGCGGTACTGTTCCTCGATCTTCCATTCGATTGGCAGACCGTGGCAATCCCAACCCGGGACATAATTGGAATTGTAACCGCGCATCTGGAAGGAGCGCGTGATGACGTCCTTGAGAATTTTGTTCAGTGCATGGCCGATATGGATATTGCCATTGGCATAGGGAGGACCGTCATGCAGCACATAAAGCGGACGATCTTTGCCGTCTTCACGCAGCTTCCGATAAAGGTCCATGTCCTGCCAGCGCTGGACGAATTCCGGTTCCTTGGCTGGCAAACCAGCACGCATCGGAAAATCCGTCTGCGGCAGATATAGAGTTTTCGAATAGTCGATTGGCTTAGGCGTATCGTTCATTTTTCTTGGCTTTTCTTGGGCCCGCGCGTTATCGCTGCAAGCAAGGATTTGAAGAAATCGAAATAAGGCGCAAAGGCGCCGCCCGGACCTTCAACACCACGAAGCAAATAGCTTCAGGTTCAGGTGAAGGCCGGGCCAGTAATTCGTATCTGAATCGGTACGGACTTGGGAAAAGCCCCGCAAACGGTTTTCATGACCGCGCTTTTAGCAACCACGCTCGCGAGAATAAAGGGGCAGATGCAATAAACTTCGTCTGTATCTGCGACATCCGCTACAGCGAGAAGTCAAATCGGTAGGTTGCCTGCAAACCAAACGTTGCCTGATTAGCTGACCCACGCTCTTTGACCAGACTTGAATCGGCAGCAGGTCCCATCAAACGGTTATACTCCGCATAGGCGCTTGTCGTGATCTTGTCTGTGGTCTTCCAGGTAATTTGTCCGCCGATTCCGAGCGACTTCAGCCCCCCTCCTGGCCGGTATTCCTTAAGGCCAGACGCAGCAGACTCTGCTGGATTAACACCGTAATATTCACGGAAGTAATCTTTCGTCGCGACAGTAGCGCGTGGACCGGCGGACACACGCACCGTTGGAGTAATATCCGTAAAGGCATCAACAGCGAAATCTGCAACCACGCCATCATGCGCGCCAATGCCACGACGAACTTCAACGCGGCCGCGGACATTATCTGTCGGATAGAATTCGGCAAACCCGCCAACTTCTACGCCCCAATCGGTATCATGCAGTCCCTTCAAATCGCGTGAGTCATCATCGTCGCGCCCGGAAACCAGCTTGCCCGTCAGACCGGCGCGAAACACGCCGGTATCGATAAAGCCGATGGAAGCATTGTCATTCAGGGACGAGAATTTTTCAGACTTGCCAGCGCGTCCAAGTGAAATAACCGGAGCGGCCAGCAGGCGATAATCGCTTGCGCCATCATAGCGCGGCGCAACAAATCCCTTTGCTCCCAATGTCAGATACCAGTCGCCCGACCACCAATGATCGCCTCTTGAGCTGCTGGCCGGTGTTTCCGCGTCACTATAATATTCATCCGCAAGCACTATGGCGGGGGACGCGAAAAATACTGCGCCAGCAAGGGCGCCAATCAAACGAACAGACATATCTTGACTCCGAAATTTGCCTTGGGAGACGGCAATTCCAGACCAAGGCTACGAAAGGATAGATAAAATTGGATTTATTCTTATGGTAAACGATTTGCCATTTCAGACAAAATTAATCGTGTTATCCAGCGGCGAGAGCGGCTTCACACCCTGTAAAAGTCCCCGTGCCTCTTCTTCATCCCTTCTGATCTGAAGCATCATAGGCTCCAGCCCATCGAATTTTTCTTCGCCACGAAGGTATGCAAAGAAGGAAACAGCGCAGATCTCACCGTATAGATCGCCGGAAAAATCGAAAACGTACGTTTCCAAAAGTGGCTCGCCATCCGTGTCAACTGTGGGCCTGCGTCCGAAGCTGGCCACGCCATCGTAAAGGGTGCCATCAGCCCGGCGAAAGCGAACCGCATAGATGCCATGCTTCAAATGAGTTTCCGGGGGCAGAACCATATTGGCAGTAGGATAACCGATGGTCCGACCAAGCTGCTTGCCGTGAACCACTTTTGCCCGAATGCGATGGCGATATCCCAACAGGCCGGCCGCCTCTACAACGTCGCCCTCCCCGAACAGCGAGCGAATGCGGCTGGATGATACGGCCTGTCCGCCTTCATCGCGAAACGCATCAACCAGCGTGACATGGAAACCGCGCTTGTCACCGGCCTCCATGAGAAAAGCGGGGCCGCCTTGGCGATTTTTGCCAAAATGAAAATCAAAGCCGGTGACGATGCGGCTTGCATGCAGGGCACCGACCAGAATCTGGTCAACGAAGTCATCGGCAGTCAATTGCGAGAATTCGCGCGTGAACGGGCATTCCACCACGGCGTCGAAGCCCAAAGCCTCCAGAATAGTAGCTTTTTCAGCTGCCGGTGTCAGCCGGTCCACCGGTTGGTCCGGCACAAAGACGCTGCGTGGATGCGGCTCGAACGTTAAAACCAGCGAGGGCCTGCCCGCAGCCTGAGCCGCTTCCAAAGCGCGTTCGAGAACTGCTTGATGCCCACGATGCACCCCGTCAAAGTTACCAATCGCGACAACAGCGTCTCTTAAATCAGCTGGCAGCTGCGTGGGGTCCGTCAAGCGCAAAATTTGCATAGCTGCTTGTCCTCAAGCCAGAGCAGGCATCGTAGCAACAGGATTGCTTCCGTGTTTCTTCAGGAATTCCAGCAGCTTTTCGACATCGTGAACGCCACCATGGACATAATCACCCGCGTGAATGCCACCGGATATATATAGGACATCTATGCCAAAGAGATCAGCACCTTTGACATCCGTCAGCATACCATCGCCTATCGCAATGACACGGTTAAGTTTGACAGGTTTGCCACGCACCTCTTCAGCTGCGGCTATGGAAGCCTCATAAATCGGTCGATGCGGCTTGCCGGCAATCAAGGTCCGGCCACCAAGCTGGCCATAATCGCGGGCCAAAGCACCGGCACACCAGATCAGACGATCTCCGCGCTCAACGACAATATCAGGATTGGCACAGATAAATGGCAGATCGCGCGAACGGAAACGCGTCAGCATTTCAGCATAATCAGCCGGTGTCTCCGTTTCGTCATCAAAATAACCAGTACAGACGACGACATCAGCCTCCCGCTCTTCCACAAGCTCAACGTCCAGTCCTTCGTAAAGCGTTTCATCACGCTCCGGTCCAAGGTGGAAGACCTTACGCGGCGAATTGCGGATCAATTCACGCGTAACATCGCCTGATGTAACGATCCGGTCATAGGCATCTTCGGGCACACCCAAGCCATGGATTTGCGCTGCCACGCTATCGAAGCGTCGCGGGGCGTTGGTTATCAGGACCACGGTCAAACCAGCGGCTCTGGCGCGAGCCAATGCTTTTGAAGCAGAGGCAAACGAATCGACACCATTGTGCAAAACACCCCAGACATCGCAAAGAAGCACGTCATAACGATCCATCAAGTCGTCCAGACTTGCCAAATGTACCATGTCGGTCATGCCGCTCTTCTCCATGCCAGTACTCCAGTTGCACCTCGCTTACCTGATTGCAGGAAAACTGTCACTTGGGATCATCATCAAAAGCTGTATCGACCGGTTGACAGTAAACACATGAACAAATATTGATATGTTTGTTATCAAACGAGGTTCAAATGGCGCATTCCCACGGCACGCACGGGCACGATCACGCACATGATCATGCTCCCAAAATAACGGCTGACAATGAGCGCAAGGTCCTGATCGCCTTCCTGATCACATTCACGTTTATGATTGTGGAAGTCATTGGGGGCCTTTTATCGGGTTCCTTGGCATTGATTGCCGACGCCGGACATATGTTGACGGATGCGGGGGCTCTCGCACTGGCCTATGCAGCATTTCGTTTTGGCAAACGCGCGGCTGATGAACGCCGCACATTTGGATATCTACGCTTTGAAGTCATTGCCGGCCTTATTAATGCGCTCGCACTTTTCGCCATTCTTGTCTGGATCGCCATCGAAGCCTTTGAGCGGTTTCGCAATCCCGGCGAGGTCCTCGCGGGTCCAATGTTTATCGTCGCAACGATAGGACTGCTCGTAAATATTGGCGTCTTCTGGATTTTGACCCGCGGCGACAAGGATCACGTCAACATCAAAGGTGCGATCTTGCATGTTCTTGGCGACCTGCTTGGTTCCGTAGCTGCCATTACGGCATCGGTCATTATCTATTATACTGGCTGGACACCAATCGATCCGATCCTTTCGGTCTTCGTGTGCTTGTTGATCCTGCGCAGCGCTTGGGCGCTCCTGCGTAATTCGCTGCATATTCTGCTTGAAGGCGCCCCGGAAAATGCCAAGCCGGAAGAAATCGAACAGCACTTGATGAAAACGGTCTCCGACCTGGCTGGCGTACGCCATGTCCACGTCTGGATGATCACATCCGGCAAGGCGCTGGCAACCTTGCATGTGAAGCCAAAAGAAGGCAGCGATCCGCGCCTGCTGGTGAAAGCCGTCGAGGCGGAGCTGATCAAAAAATTCGAGATCGAGCATTCGACCATTGCCATCGATTTTGCCGATGCTACCGGCGACTGCTGTCTTGGCAGCGACACCTCCGGCGAACATGACCACGATCACGGGGAGGATGGCCATAGCGGCCACGGCGATCATGATCATGCAGCGCATGACCATAGCCATGAAGGTCACAAACATTGAGCAAAATAACGATACCATCCCAGCTTGATACGACCATCCTCGCCGAGACATTCAAACTGCTTGGCGACCCGACGCGACTACGAATCCTGTTCTTTTGTCTCGAACACCCACGCTCCGTCGGCGACATTGCGGCAAGCCTGGATTTGTCGCAATCATTGGTCAGTCACCACTTGCGATTGCTGCGTGGGGCGCGTCTGGTGCGCGGCAACCGGCAGGCAAAGCAGATTTTTTATGAACTTGCTGACAAACATGTCAGCGACATGCTTGTCGATATGGCGCATCACGTATGCGAGGATAGTGACGACTAAAACTGCTTCATCGGATCGTTTTATACTTTAGGTAAGGCGCTCACCAAAGTTCTGGGCTCTTTTTCAAAGGACAAGTTGCCGCAATGGCGCGCAATCAAAGACAGCACATGCACATTGCTCGAGCGCTGGATGGTGAAATAGCGATGGAGCCTACCGGGGCCCTGCTATCTGAGTATGACGGCGTCCAACCTGGAACTTCGAATCCACCAATGTCATGAAAATTTCATCGCCTTTCCCTTGACTCTTTCGACCCCTCCCACTATCTCCGGCTCCAGTTAGCACTCACTATCAACGAGTGCTAATAACGCGAATGGCACAACTGTTTGCGAAACCGTTTTGACACCAACATCAAGGGTTCTAACCATGGCCAAGACCAAGTTCCGCCCGCTTCACGACCGCGTCGTAGTACGCCGCGTTGAATCGGAAGCAAAGACTGCAGGCGGCATCATCATTCCGGATACTGCCAAGGAAAAGCCACAGGAAGGCGAAATCGTCTCCGTAGGCACAGGCGCTCGTGACGAAGCTGGCAAGCTCATACCGCTCGATGTCAAGGCAGGCGATCACATCCTGTTCGGCAAGTGGTCCGGCACGGAAGTCAAGATCGGCGGCGAAGATCTGCTGATCATGAAGGAATCCGACATTCTCGGCATCCTCGGCTAATCACCGTCACCCAATAATATTTCGATCAAACCGGGTTAAATCCCAGGAGAGATAAAATGGCTTCTAAAGAAGTAAAATTCGGCCGCGACGCGCGTGAGCGCATGCTGCGCGGCGTTAATATCCTTGCAGATGCAGTCAAGGTAACGCTCGGCCCGAAAGGCCGTAACGTTGTCATCGACAAGTCCTTCGGCGCTCCACGCATCACCAAGGACGGCGTGACTGTTGCCAAGGAAATCGAACTTGAAGACAAGTTCGAAAACATGGGCGCACAGATGGTCCGTGAAGTCGCTTCGAAGACGAACGACATCGCTGGCGACGGCACCACGACTGCTACTGTTCTTGCTCAGGCAATCGTTCAGGAAGGCGGCAAGGCTGTTGCTGCTGGCATGAACCCGATGGATCTGAAGCGTGGCATCGATCTTGCTGTTGCAGAAGTCGTCAAGCAGCTCGGCAAGAGCGCCAAGAAGATCAAGACTTCGGAAGAAGTTGCGCAGGTTGGCACGATCTCTGCCAATGGCGAGACCGAAATCGGCGAAATGATTGCCAAGGCAATGCAGAAGGTCGGCAACGAGGGTGTCATCACCGTTGAAGAAGCCAAGACCGCTGAAACCGAACTCGAAGTCGTTGAAGGCATGCAGTTCGATCGCGGCTACCTGTCGCCATACTTCGTCACCAACCCTGAAAAGATGGTTGCTGATCTTGAAGATGCTTACATCCTTCTTCATGAAAAGAAGCTCTCGAACCTTCAGGCTCTTTTGCCAGTTCTCGAAGCTGTTGTTCAGACTTCCAAGCCACTCGTCATCATTTCTGAAGACGTAGAAGGCGAAGCTCTTGCTACGCTCGTTGTCAACAAGCTGCGCGGCGGTCTGAAGATTGCGGCTGTAAAGGCTCCTGGCTTCGGCGATCGCCGCAAGGCAATGCTTGAAGACATCGCTATCCTTACTGGCGGTCAGGTTATTTCCGAAGACCTCGGCATCAAGCTCGAAAGCGTTACGCTCGACATGCTCGGCCGCGCCAAGAAGGTGTCGATCACCAAGGAAAACACCACGATCGTTGACGGTCATGGCAAGAAGGGTGAAATCAACGCCCGCGTCGGCCAGATCAAGCAGCAGATCGATGAAACAACTTCCGACTATGACCGTGAGAAGCTGCAGGAACGTCTTGCCAAGCTCGCTGGCGGTGTTGCAGTTATCCGCGTTGGCGGTGCAACGGAAGTTGAAGTGAAGGAAAAGAAGGACCGCGTTGACGACGCTCTCAACGCGACGCGCGCTGCTGTTGAAGAAGGCATTGTTCCTGGCGGTGGTGTTGCTCTTCTACGTGCCTCTGCGAACCTTACTCTTAAGGGCGCAAATTCCGATCAGGATGCAGGCATCAACATCGTTCGTCGTGCTCTGCAGGCTCCGGCTCGTCAGATCGCGACAAATGCTGGCGATGAAGCTTCCATCGTTGTTGGCAAGATTCTTGAAAGCAAGAAAGAAACCTACGGCTACAATGCGGCCAATGGTGAATATGGCGATCTGATCGTCATGGGCATTGTTGATCCAGTCAAGGTTGTTCGTACTGCTCTGCAGGACGCAGCATCGGTTGCAGGTCTTCTAGTCACCACCGAAGCCATGATTGCCGAAGCTCCTAAGAAGGACAATGGCGGTGCTCCCCAGATGCCAGGCGGCGGAATGGGCGGCATGGGCGGCATGGACTTCTAAGAAGACCTCTCCCTATAGAATACGGAAAAGGCGGGTTTCGACCCGCCTTTTTTGTTGTACGAGTAAGCGTTTTTATTCGGCAGCTTGAGCGAAAGGCGGAGTGATTTCCGTAGCCTTGTTCGCGGAATCGAAGCTGGCCCGCGCATTGGCGATACGCGTTTCATTCTGGATGGCGAAGTCAGCAAGGTTGCGCACCGGCACAAGCAGATCGCGTCCAAGATCGGTAAGCTCATAATCCACACGCGGCGGGATTGTCGGAAACACCGTTCTCGTTACAAAACCGTCGCGCTCCAAGCCACGCAAAGTGCTGGTAAGCATCTTTTGAGAAATGCCATCAATCGAGCGTTTCAACTCGTTGAACCGCATTGAACCAGCGCCCAAATAATTAACGACCAGCACGGTCCACTTATCTCCGACACGGGAAAGAATCTGGTGGACCGCACCACAGGCAGGAGTTACCTCAAAGTGCTTCGGTTTCAAAAAAGTGCCTCCTTGCTAGAACTTTTAACAGTCACCTATATAGCTCCGGTCACAAATAGTTACCATCCCAAGATAAGGATTTCTGAAAATGGCAAAACTAAAAATCGGCGTCATCGTCGGCAGCACGCGCATTGGCCGGTTCGCCGAGTTTCCTGCCAAATGGATCGCTGACGTTGCAAGCCAACGCGATGATTTAGAGGTCGAGATTGTCGACCTGCTGGACTATCCTATGCATTTCTTTGGTGAAGAACGCAGCACGACGGCGGAAAGCGAAACCGCCGAGCGCTGGAAGAAGAAGATGCGCTCTTTCGACGGTTTTATTTTCACCGTCGCAGAGTACAACCACGCGCCAACTGCCGTGCTGAAGAATGCGATAGATCTTGGTGAGTTCATTCAAAAGCCAGTCGCTTTTGTGGGATATGGTGGTGTCGGCGGTGCACGCGCCGTTGAACATCTGCGTCTTATATTCGTTGAAATGGGTGCGGCATCTGTCAAGACCGGCGTCCATATTTCCTTCCCCGAATATTTGACTGTCGTTAAAGGGGAAAAGAAGCTTAGCGATTATCCGCACCTCAATGAGGCGGCAGGCGCCCAGCTTGATCAGCTTGTCTGGTGGGGCAACGCCTTGAAAGCTGCACGCGACGCCTAATGCTATTCGGCGGCTGCTTGTGCAGCCGCCTCCTTACTTGTCCGACCAGACCGCCAATTCGTAGCCTTCCGGATCAACAAAATGGAAGCGCTTCCCTCCGGGAAATTCAAATATCTCTTTTGAAATTTTTCCGCCCGCTTTTTTGACACGTTCCAGCGCATCCGCAAGATCATCGGCGAAAAGAATAACCAATGGGCCGCCAGATCTCACCCCCTCAGAATGAGCAAAACCGCCCTTGAGATTGCCGTCCGAAAACTCGCAATAGGCCGGGCCATAATCGGTGAAGGTCCAGCCGAATGCGGTGCCGTAGAAATCCTTCGCGCGCGAAATATCCTCGACGTTGAACTCGATATAGTTGATCTGTTTGTCTTGACCTGAACTATTGCTCATCCCTTACTCCAGCAATTGCGCTTCCAGCAAATCTCTCAGTTTCTGTAAGTCGCGCATAACCCATGCTGCGTCCGCAGTAAACTTTTCATCGTCAATGCCGGGCAATCGAAACAAGGTGAATATCACTTCGGAAGCATTGCCATTGGCAACGACGCGCAGGGGAATATAAACATTCTCTCCGGTTTCCGTTATTACCCAATGGTCTAACACGCCAAACTCATTATCGGGCGCAAACCGAAGACGCAGCTTTCCGGCGGGACCGTCAGCCACCCATTCATTTCCGGACTTCTGCAGGCCCGAAGTCAACCCCGATGCCCACTCCGGCAAATGCTCAGGTAAGCTTGCATAGCGGTAAACATCCTTCCAATCGCGTTGAATGGCGATCTGAAGAGTTCGTGCTTCCAGTGCTGTCATAGCTTGACCTCCCACCAGTGCTATAATCGATTTTATCTTAGCACCTTACGAAATCCAGACCAACATTCCGTGCTGGAACCTTGCCTCCCGGACCGCTTCGCAGTAGTCATTGCGCCAACTGTCACAGGAAAAATAGACGATGACTTCTACACGCACCGAAACAGACACGTTTGGTCCAATCGAAGTAGCTGCCGACAAATATTGGGGCGCACAGACCGAGCGCTCTTTGCATAATTTCAAGATCGGCGGCGAACGTATGCCCATCCCATTGGTTCGGGCACTTGGTATCGTAAAACGCGCTGCGGCAGAAACCAATATGGCTCTGGGCAAACTGGATGAAGTCACCGGCCGCGCAATTACAGTTGCCGCCGAAGAGGTTATCGAAGGCAAGCTCGATGATCATTTCCCGCTCGTCGTATGGCAGACTGGTTCCGGAACACAGTCCAATATGAATGCCAACGAGGTTATCTCTAACCGTGCCATTGAAATGCTCGGCGGAACGAAGGGCTCGAAGAAACCGGTCCATCCTAACGATCACGTCAATATGAGTCAGTCGTCAAACGACACATTTCCGACGGCCATTCATATTGCAACAGCCGTTGAGGCGACAAAGCGGCTCTACCCTGCCCTCACCCATCTGACTGAGGCGCTCGCCAAGAAGGAAAAGGTGTTCGCCGACATCATCAAGATCGGTCGCACTCACACACAGGATGCCACACCCGTCACACTTGGACAGGAGTTTTCGGGGTACCGCGCCGCGCTTGAATACGCCCGCAAACGCATCGAACAGAGCTTGGCGGACGTTTTCCTGCTGGCGCAGGGCGGTACTGCCGTCGGCACAGGATTGAATGCACCCGTGGGCTTTGATTCGGGCTTTGCTGAAGCTGTGTCAGACATAACGGGATTGCCGTTCAAGACGGCTCCAAACAAATTTGAGGCTCTGGCGAGCCATGGCGCGTTGGCGAATTTCCATGGCAGCCTGAATGCGCTTGCTACTGATCTTTTCAAGATTGCCAATGATATTCGCTTTCTGGGGTCGGGGCCCCGTTCGGGTCTCGGTGAGTTGAAATTGCCAGAAAACGAACCTGGTTCCTCGATTATGCCAGGCAAGGTCAACCCAACCCAAGCAGAAGCACTGACGATGGTTGCAGCACAGGTTTTCGGTAATCAAACTACCGTTACAGTGGCAGCGAGCCAAGGCCACTTTGAACTGAATGTGTTCAAGCCGGTTATCGCGCTCAATGTACTCCAGTCCATTCGCCTGCTTGCCGATTCGATGGTGTCATTTGCCGATAATTGTGTTGAGGGCATCGAAGCCGACGAAGTTCGCATCAAGGATTTGCTCGAACGTTCGCTCATGCTCGTCACTGCGTTGGCTCCGGCCATCGGATACGACAATGCGGCCAAGATCGCCAAGACAGCGCATAAGAACGGGACGACTTTGCGTGAGGAAGCGCTTGCCAGCGGACATGTGTCAGCCGAGGACTATGATCGTCTTGTGCGGCCGGAACGGATGATCGCTCCGGAATAAGCAGTGGATTTGATGAACAATCTGTTGTCGAAAAAGTGACTTTAGTAAACAGTATGCATCGCGTACTGACCGCGCAGTCACTTTTTTGGAGAAAAATCTATGTCTAACAATGGCATTCTGGTTCTGATCGGTCGCATTCTGCTTTCGGTCATGTTTATCATGGCTGGCTGGGGCAAGCTAACAGCTATCGGCGGTACTGCTGCCTATTTTGGCGGCATGGGTTTGCCAGCGCCAACAGTTGTTGCGGTTCTTGTCGGTCTGCTTGAATTCTTCGGGGGCATTGCAGTTCTCGTTGGCTTCCAGACCCGTATTGCAGCTCTCTTGCTTGGCCTCTTCACTTTGGCCGCCACGGCGACTGCTCACCTGAACTGGGCTGGCGATGCCGGCATGACCCAATTCATGTTCTTTCAGAAAAACCTGGGCGTAGCTGGTGGTTTCTTTGTCCTGGCTGCTTATGGAGCTGGTGCACTTTCAATCGACGCAAAGCGCGGTTAAACGAAAATATCATTCGCTTATAAAGGCCGCTTCACGCGGCCTTTATTTTTATTGTTGCGTCAATTGGTAGGCTGGACTTCACTCACAAGCACCGGCTTTTCCCGATATTCCTGCGGAAAGAGCTTGCTCAAGTTTTTGATCTTGGGCAGATCATTGTAGACGATATAGGGCTGCGTCGGATTAATGGTCGCATAATCCTGATGATAGGCTTCTGCCGTGTAAAAAGCCTTGAGAGGCTCGACCTTGGTCACTATCGGATCTGAATAGACCTTGGCTTTGTCGAGCTGGTCTATATAGGCCTTCACCACTTTTTCTTGATCTACGCTGGTCGTGAACACTGCAGAGCGATATTGCGTGCCCGTATCTGGTCCTTGCCGGTTCAGTTCGGTTGGGTTGTGAGCGACAGAAAAATAGACCTGTAAAATCTTGCCCAGGCTGACGGTCTTTGGATCAAACGTGACCTCAACCGCTTCCGCATGGCCGGTATCGCCGCCGCTCACAAGATCATAATTCGCAGTGCCCTTTTCTCCACCCGAATAACCTGACACAGCGTTTGTGACGCCCTTCATGTGCTGGTAAACACCCTGAACGCCCCAAAAACATCCGCCGGCAAGCACGATTTTTTCAGTTCCGGCCGCTATTGACTGATCCATCGCTGGCGGAGGCACCATCGTGACGCTTTCCGCGAATGCCATAGCTGGGGCAAATAGCAAGGTGGTTGCAAGTAACAAGTAACGAAGTTTCATTTGTTTTTCCTTCGAAATAGCTTAGGCAGCAGCGGGCATGAATTTCATGGCAACACCGTTCATGCAGTAGCGAAGACCGGTGGGTTGCGGGCCATCGTCGAAGACATGCCCTAGATGGCCACCGCAGCGATGACACTCCACCGCCGTACGCACCATGCCGAACGAGTTGTCGGATTTCTCGATCACCGCACCTTTTATCGGCTGCCAGAAGCTGGGCCAGCCAGTACCACTGTCAAACTTCTTTTCGGATTCAAAAAGCTGCTGATCACAACCAGCGCAGGCAAATATGCCTTTACGTTTTTCATGATTTAACGGGCTGGTGAAGGGCGCTTCCGTGCCTTCCTGACGCAGCACATCATACTGCTCCGGCGTCAAAAGTTTCTTCCATTCAGCATCCGTGTGTTCAATTTCGAATGTACCCGTAGCGTGAGCCTTGGGCATGGTCGCAAAGCGCGCGGCAACAACTGCACCAAATGTGGCCACAGCGCCTCCGAACAGGGTTCGACGTGTCATCATGGATAAGCTCCCTGCATGATGATACCGAATTATTTCGGCTTCATGCAGGGAAATACGAAGGAAGAACCCAAAAGGTTACGTTCAAGCGGACGGATCACAGAGAGTTGATGGATTTACAGCTAACCGAGCGCTGCCTTTATGCGCTGCGATAGTTCTGATACAGCCTTGGCGTCTGCTGCCGCACGCGAAGAAATCAAACATGCCTGCGACTTCAGGATGACGCCATCTTCCAGAATTTTGAGCTGATTGGCACGCAGCGTAGACCCTGTCGATGTAATATCGACGATGATATCTGCCGACCCGGAGGCAGGAGCACCTTCGGTTGCGCCAAGGCTCTCAACGATGCGATAAACCTGGATACCGTGCATCTGTGAGAAAAATTGCTGGGTTAACCGCCAATATTTTGTTGCAATACGCAAACGACGACCGTGGCGCTGGCGGAAATCGGCAGCAACGTCATCAAGGTCCGCCATGGTAGATACGTCGTACCAAACCTCTGGCACAGCGACGATCACATCCGCATGGCCAAAGCCAAGCCGTGCCTCGATTTGCACCCGATCATCGGCGGAAGACAGGGTTTCACGAATGAGGTCTTCGCCGGTTACACCAAGATCGACGCTGCCATATCCCAGTTCACGGGCAATCTCGGAAGCAGAAAGGAAAAGAATGTCAATTTGGCCCTCGCCCGCTACCTGCGCCCTGTAGTTACGCTGATCACTCGGAAGGAGGACTTCCAAACCGGCTTTCCTGAGTACTTCAAGAGCCTGCTCCTTAAGCCGCCCCTTTGATGGAAGTGCTAATGTGATGGTCATTTTGCATCTCCAGCTATCTGCTCGAGACGGTCAAGCCAGATGGAAAAGCCCACACCCGGGATCGAACCGACAGCACCAAGCATCGTCAGCAGCCGATCATAACGGCCGCCGCCAACGATAGCACCAATTTCGGCATTGCTCACTGCACGGGTTTCGTAGACCAGACCCGTATAATAATCGAGCGGACGCCCAAACGAAGCGTCGTAGATGATGGTTTCATCTCCGATACCCGCTTCCACGATCGATACAGAACGCGCCTCGAATTGTTCCAAAGCTGGACCCAAATCGAATTCATTTGCGCGCGCATATCGCAACAGATGCCCCGCTGCTGATTGCAAAGGAATGCGGATCGCCAGAAAATCCTGAAGTGCCGAAATCGCCTTGGGCTGCAAGCGCACGGAAGCAAGGGCCACTTTATCGATGAGACGGCGAGCAATTTCAACAGGTGTACGACCGGCCCCTGGAGAAATGCCAGCCGACTCCATATCCTTTTCCAATTCGGCGGCGAGCGCGGCCTCGTCACCTTTGGCAACCAGCGCTGCAAGATGGACCGGCAGATCGCCATTTTGTCTGTCGGATGACAAATCCTTCAACAAGCCCTTGAGCTGATCAGGATTGCCGAAAGCCCGGACAAGCTTTTTTTGCCAGCCGCGTGGCAGGCCGAGAGCTGCCAGAACCGCTTCAAAGATCGCTTGGTCTCCAAGCAAGGTTTCCAGCTGGGCATCGGGCGCAACGAGCCTTATGGAAGCCAGAGCGTCCGCTAGAGAGCGTGCATCGGCTCGGGCGCGATTGGCATCGCCCAAATCTTCAATACCCGCTTGGAAGAACTCATTGCCACCATCGCGCCGCTGGCGGAATACCTCGCCTAGATAAGCATAACGTTTTGGCGTCGCAGCATTGAGTTCGATATGATTGCGACAGACCGGGATTGTAAATTCAGGGCGCAGACACAGGCCTTGGCCTGTTTCATTCTCCGTGAGGAAAATCCTTCGGCGCAAATCTTCACCAGCCATATCGAGAAACTGGTCCGCAGGCTGGATGACAGGAATATCGACAAGTTCCGCTTCCCTGCTCGCTATCAACGCGGCAAGTCTATCGCTAAATAAAGGAGCACGGGAAGCAACCATTCGAGCTTACGAGGCCTTTGCTGCGTTGACGCGATCTTGGGCCTGCGCATCGAGAATCTTACGCACCTCCGCGATAATATCGCTTTCCTTTGCCGTGATCTGTGCAGGGCGGCTTTCGCGCCAGGTAATATTATCCTCGATTTCGGCCGATAAACGTGCGCCTTCGATCAAATCCTTGATCTGCACCTCGCCAAGATCACGTTCCTGCGAACCCTGAATGATGACGCAGGGAGCGCCGCGACGGTCCGCATATTTCATCTGCGGCTTCATGCCGGAGCCACCAAGATACATTTCGGCACGGATACCGGCCTGCCGCAGATCGGATACCATTTTCTGGTAGCGGCCAAGGCTTTCCGTATCGCGGTCCATGACCATTACGACAACGGGTCCGATATTGTCGGACATATCGAGCTTTCCGAGATTTTTGAGCGCGGTCATCAGGCGGGAAACACCGATAGAAATACCTGTTGCCGGCACGGGTTCAGAGCGAAAACGCGAAACAAGTCCATCATAGCGTCCGCCGCCTCCCACCGAGCCGAAACGGACAATCTGGCCATCTTCGTTTGGAATTTCAGCAAGAAGCTCCGCTTCGAAAACGGGGCCGGTATAATATTCAAGACCCCGCACGACGGATGGATCAATCTTGACGCGGCCATCATAACCGGCGGCAGAACAAAGCGCCTCTATTGTACCAAGTTCAGCGACGCCCTCTGCGCCTTTATCATTGCCGGTGACAACTTTTTCCAGATTGGCAATAGTAGCACTGCCCGTCGCAGCGCCTGCCGCAGTGAAATCAAGAACCTGCTTGATAGCGGCCTCATCCAGGTTTGCACCTTTGGTGAAATCGCCGCTTTCGTCTTTGCGGCCTTTTCCAAGCAACTCACGAACGCCCTCGACACCAAACTTATCAAGCTTGTCGATGGCGCGCAGCACAGTCAGGCGTCTGCCGGCATTCTCATCGCCGCCGAGCCCAATCGCCTCAAGCACCCCATCAAGAACCTTGCGATTATTGACGCGGATTACGTAGTCGCCGCGCTGAATGCCGAGCGCCTCCATGACGTCAGCCATCATCATGCACATCTCGGCATCGGCCGAGACATTGGGCGCACCCACCGTATCCGCATCGAACTGCATGAACTGACGGAAGCGGCCGGGGCCTGGCTTTTCGTTACGGAATACCCATCCAGCCCGGTAGCTGCGATATGGCTTCGGGATGCTTTCGTAATTTTCGGCGACATAGCGCGCCAACGGCGCGGTCAAGTCATAGCGCAGCGAAAGCCATTGCTCATCATCGTCCTGAAACGAGAACACGCCTTCATTCGGGCGATCCTGATCAGGAAGGAATTTTCCAAGCGCATCGGTATATTCAATCAATGGCGTTTCAACTGACTCAAAACCATAAAGCTCATAGACTTTGCGGATTTCCGCCATCATTTTTTCGGCGGCGCGCAAATCATCCGGTGTCCGGTCCACGAAACCGCGCGGCAGCCGCGCTTTTACCCTGTCTGCCTTGGTTGCCATGATGATGATCCGATATCCTGAGATGAAGCTGATTGCCGAAGCGGGTTTGCTCTAGCTTATCAGGCTCCCAAGGGCAAGGATTGAACGTTATTTGGGCCTTTTGAAACTTGCACGGATGGTTTCAATTTCCTGACGACATTTGCAGCCCTCGATATGATCATTCACGAGACCCATCGCCTGCATATGCGCATACATTGTTGTTGGCCCCACGAAACTCCAGCCGCGCTTCTTCAAATCCTTGGAAAGACGCGTTGACGTCGGTGATGTGGGATTGGCCACGAGGGTTGCATAATCGACAATCTTGGGGCGCTCGTCTGCGGGCGGCTCAAACGACCAGAAATAGGCGGCAAGCGAGCCGGTTTCTTTAACCAGTTCGATAGCGCGATTGGCATTGTTGATAGCAGAATTTATCTTGCCGCGATGGCGGATAATGCCAGCATTACCAAGCAGCCGTTCGACATCCTTATCGGTATACCGGGCGATCTTGTGATAGTCGAAACCATCAAAAGCTTCGCGAAAATTCGCGCGCTTGCGCAGAATTGTCAGCCATGAAAGCCCGGATTGAAAACCTTCGAGGCATATTTTTTCAAACAGTCGCGTGTCGTCCGTTACCGGCCTGCCCCATTCATTGTCGTGGTAGCGAATATATTCAGGCAAAGCACCAGGCCAGAAACAGCGCGTAGCGCCGTCATCACCTTTTATCAGGCCGGTCTTCACGGGAACATCTTCAGTCATAACCAGTCCTCTTTACTTTTTACCGGCGATTAACCAGCTTGCAACACGCTTCGGTAACCATACCAAATGGTTTCCGCCCAAAATTGCGCTTTATCGATTCTCGTTCACTTTTTTCTACCCTGCCACTGGCAAACTCAATCCGAAACCTGACAAAACCTGTCAGCAGAGTTATATTACGAGACTGAGTTCCATGAAGTCTGCGCGCCTGCTTTTGCTATCCTGCATTGGCCTTACCATCGCCTCCGGCGCATTTGCCAGCGAACGTTATGCTACCCGCCCGCCTGTGGTCATGAGTCCTGACTTATCGGCTCCATGGGTTATGCAACTACGCCAGCGGCCTGTCGGCACACCGGTTAATCCGCGCGGATATGTTGTCTTTGACGAGCAGCCAAGCCCACGTGCCAAGCAACGCGAACGCCGAGCAGCGCGTAAAAACCTTAGCTCCAATCCTGCTGTGCGCGAAGTTTCGTTTCAGCGCCCCACCGCTCCATCAACTGACGCTAAACCAAAAAAACGGGAAATGAACGCGAAGTTCCTGCCGCAGAGCGTAGCTTATGATGGTCCTGAGCAACCCGGAACAATTGTCATCGATACGGCGCAACGTTTTCTCTACCTGGTCGAAGCCGGTGGAACGGCGCAGCGATACGGCGTCGGCGTTGGCAAAGAAGGCTTTGGCTGGTCCGGTACGAACACGATAAGTCGCAAAGCAGAATGGCCGTCTTGGTACCCGCCAGCCGAGATGATCAAACGTGAGAAACGCAAGGGCCGTATTCTACCTGCGCATATGGAGGGTGGCGTTGAAAATCCTCTTGGCGCCCGAGCGCTCTATCTAGGATCCACGCTTTACCGTATTCACGGGACAAATGCGCCATGGACGATCGGTCAGTCCGTGTCGAGCGGCTGTATTCGCATGCGCAACGAAGACGTCACCGATCTCTATGAGCGGGTGAATGTTGGTACAAAAGTTATCGTCAGATAAGGTTACGGGGGCCGGCATCAGGGGTGGTGCCGGAAAAGGCAGCGGCGCATTTTTGAATGCGTCGCTGCCCTTTATTCAGCAATGTTAAGCACAGGCTTGGCTTGCGGGACGCAGGAAGGTTGCGGACCGCCATAAGCCCAATCCAGCAACTCTACCGTATGGACAATCGGCAATCTGGTTCCAGTCGCAATCTGGGTAATGCAACCTATATTACCCGTTGCAATCAAGCTGGCTCCGGTGGCCTCTATATTCTTGACCTTGCGGTTCCGAAGCGTGCGGGCGATTTCGGGCTGCAAGATGTTATAGGTGCCAGCCGAACCGCAACAGAGATGACCTTCAGCGGGTTCCTTGACAATAAAACCGGCGGCCTTCAGCAAATCCTTAGGCTGACGGGTAATTTTTTGGCCATGCTGCATGGAACAGGCTGAGTGATAGGCGACTGTGACCCCCGTTTGATACGCAGCCTCTGGTAAATCCAGCATTGTCAGATACTCGGTAACATCTTTTGCCAAGGCAGAGATGCGTGCGGCTTTCTCTTTATAGGCAGCGTCAAGTCGCAGCATATAACCATAATCCTTGATCGTCGTCCCGCAGCCTGAAGCCGTGATGACGATCGCATCAAGGCCACCATTCTCTAGCTCGCGCGTCCATATATCGACATTCCGGCGGGCATTTTCCAAGGCAGCTTCCTCGCGTCCCATATGGTGCACGAGCGCGCCACAACAGCCCTCGCCTTTTGGTACAGTTACCTCAATGCCAAGCCGGGTCAGCAGCCGGATCGTTGCCTCGTTAATTTCGGGGGCAAGGACTGGCTGCGCGCAGCCGGTTAAAATGGCGACTCGTCCCCTTTTTGCTGTTTTCGCCTTGTGCGTACCCGCTTCTGCATAGGACGATTTTGCAGCAAGCGATTTGGGTGCAAGTTCCAGCATTGCAGCCATGGGCTTCAAAGCCGCAACGGATTTGAACAGAGGGATCAACGGCCTGCCAAATCTGGCTGCCGTCAATGCAAGGCGGAAACGCGACGGATAAGGCAGAACCAGCGCAAGCAGGGCACGCGTCAGACGATTGATGAATGGCCGTTTATAGGTTTTCTCGATATGCGCCCGGGCATTGTCCACCAAGTGCATATAATTTACACCGGAAGGACAGGTTGTCATGCAGGCAAGACAGGACAGACACCTGTCCACGTGCTTGACGATCTGCTCATCCGCCGCCCTCCCATTTTCAAGCATGTCCTTGATCAGGTAAATGCGCCCACGCGGGCTATCGAGTTCATTGCCTAGCGTGACATAGGTAGGACAGGTCGCGGTACAAAATCCGCAATGCACACATTTGCGCAGTATCTTTTCCGACTCTGCGACACCGGGATCAAGTAATTGCTCGGGAGTAAAGTTGGTTTGCATCCTACACTCCTGCAACCATGCGACCGGGATTAAATATGCCGCTGGGGTCAAACTGTTGTTTCAACCTTTTCGACAGGGCTGCCAAGGGCGCGGGTTGCGGTTCGAATACGGGCAATGCGGCACGCAGAGCCACTGAAGCACGCACCAATGTTGCGTGACCTCCGCCATACTTTGCAACAAGCGCACGGACAGCCTCTGCCTCCGGATCGCCTTCCATCCGCAGCCAGATCAAGCCGCCCTGCCAGTCATAAAACGCGTCGACCGCCGCGCCCATGCGAAGAGAGGCAACCAGTTTGTAAGCCTCCATCGGCGCCATCGACACCCGCCAGACCGGACGCTCTGTTCCATCCGCGAATGGTATGACATCGCGGATTTCGCGCCACAGATTTCGGGATATATCTTCGCTCAACGTGTCAACCGCACCCGCTGACGCCAATAGTTTTTTTAGCATTTCCGCGCGATCGGCGACGGAAGGCGCAAAACCTTCAAGACGAAGCAAAGTCGAGGCTTCACCTTGAAGGGTACCGCCAATCACACGGCTGGCGACATTGCCGGGTAGATGCGCCGCGGAAGCCACCTCTCCGCTTGAACCCATTGCAATCGCCATCGCCCGGGCGGCTTCATCATCGGCTAATCCGCGCAGTACCAGAGTGGTCTCAGCTTCGGGCTTGGGCAGAACTTTAAATGTGATTTCTGTTGCAACACCCAAGGTTCCCCACGAATGTGCCATGCCTTTCGAAAGATCATAACCCGTCACGTTTTTGACGACACGGCCACCTGACTTGAACAATTCGCCTCGCCCGGAGACAACCCGCACACCCAAGACGTGATCGCGCGCTGAGCCCGCCTTAAGGCGGCGGGGGCCGCAAAGATTTGTAGCAAGAAGGCCGCCAAGACTGCCCTGCCTCGCAGCTTTACCAAGCAATGGCCCATAATCCATTGGCTCAAACTGAAATGCCTGACCGCTGGCAGCAAGCAGTGCTTCCAGTTCAGCCACCGGTGTTCCGGCCTTTGCCGCCAGCACGAGCTCGTCGGGCTCGTAGAGTGTCACGCCCGAATAGGTTGATAAGGCGATCGTGTGTTCCGTTTGCAAAGGACGTCCGAGTTCGCGCTTGGAGCCCTGACCGATGATCTCAATCGGGGCTTGTTCAGACAGCGCCCATTGCACGATCTCGACAATCTCATCTTCGGAGTGGGGATTGAATGTGCTCAAGTTCAGAATCTCGGTATATCTGGAAATGGCACCTTACCTCGATGCACATGCATCCGGCCAAGCTCCGCACAACGATGCAACTGCGGAAAGACTTTGCCGGGATTTAACAAGTGCCGTTCATCGAAAGCGCACTTGACGCGGATCTGTTGATTGAGATCGATTTCGTTAAACATTTCCGGCATGAGGTCACGCTTCTCAACACCGACCCCATGTTCGCCGGTCAATACGCCCCCGACTTTCACGCAAAGCCGCAATATATCCGCACCAAAGCTTTCTGCCTTGTGCAATTCGTCCGGGATATTGGCGTCATAAAGGATGAGCGGGTGGAGATTGCCATCGCCTGCATGGAAAACATTGGCAACGCGCAAGCCATATTTCTCAGAAAGCTCGCGCATCCCGGCAAGGACTTTCGGCAGCTCTTTTCGCGGGATTGTGCCATCCATGCACAGGTAGTCGGGCGAAATACGACCAACCGCCGGGAAGGCAGCCTTGCGCCCAGCCCAAAATGCCATGCGCTCCTCTTCGCTCTGCGATATGACGCAAGTCGTCGCGCCATTCTTGCGACCGATGGCTTCAACCATAGTGATGAGGTGGTCAACCTCGACGGCCGGCCCGTCCAATTCGATAATGAGCAATGCTTCAACGTCAAGAGGGTAGCCCGCATGAACGAAATCTTCGGCCGCGTGGATCGCCGGCCGATCCATCATTTCCATACCACCTGGAATTATCCCCGCTGCAATAATTTCTGCCACGCATTGCCCGGCCTGCTCGCTTGTAGGAAAGCCTACCATAAGCGCACGTGCTGTCGTTGGCTTTTGCAAAATGCGAACAGTAACTTCAGTGACAACCCCAAGCAAACCCTCCGAACCGGTCATGAGTCCCAAGAAGTCATAGCCTTCGCTATCGAGATGCTTACCGCCAAGCCGAATGACTTCGCCGGTTATCAGCACCATCTCCAGACCCAGAACATTGTTTGCTGTCAGCCCGTATTTCAGACAGTGAACGCCGCCGGAATTTTCTGCAACATTGCCTCCAATCGAACAGGCAATTTGCGAAGAAGGATCAGGCGCATAATAAAAACCTTCATGTTCTACTGCCTTGGTTATTCCCAGGTTGGTGACGCCCGGCTGCACAACAGCGGTTCTGTTGGGGTAATCAATCTCAAGAATGCGGTTGAAGCGGGTCATGACCAGAAGCACCGCATCTTCTAGGGGTAAAGCCCCACCAGACAATGATGTGCCAGAGCCGCGCGGAACAACCTTCACATTGTTTTCATAGCAATATTTGAGAATGAGCGAGACCTGCGCCACGGTCTGGGGAAGTACCACAACAAGCGGCAACTGGTGATAAGCAGTCAGCGCATCCGATTCGAATACGCGCATTTCGTTCGTGGCATCAACGACGCCTTCGCCCGGAACAATTGCCTGCAGGGCTGCAACAATAGCTGCACGACGCGACATGGTTGCTTCGTCAGCCTTTGGCATAACAAGTCCCGGCATTGTTCCTCCCAGTCACAGTCTTCGGAAAGAGCTATAACATCCCAATGATCCGCTTAGACTGCGTCATGCTGTTCCAGTGGTCAATTCAGACATTCATATTTGTCAAAGCATCAAACCGTGCCAAGATTTGATTTCGAAACAGCTTTCAATGACGGATCATGAAAACAGTCGATTTCAAACATGCCCGGGGTCCCGATAAATTGCGCGTCTATGCCATAGGCGACGTGCATGGCAGGCTTGATCTTTTGCAAGAGATGCATCGACGTATCTACATGGAGAATGAAAAGTCACCGCCCTTTGATTGGGTGGTTGTGCATCTTGGCGATTATGTTGATCGGGGACTTCACTCCTGCGGCGTCATCGATTTCCTGATTAATGGACAACGCAAAAATCATCGAATACTTGCACTGGCCGGTAATCACGAAGTTGGTTTTGTTGATTTTCTCAATACTGGCGACGCTTACGGTGTTTTTGCTCGCTGCGGGCGGTCGCCAGACGGGGTTGTCCTATGGTGTGAATATTGATTTCAACAATGAACTGTCGGTCGCATCAGGTCATGAAGCATTGAAGCGCGCTGTGCCGAACAGCCACGTGGATTTTATCAGACGGCTACCCCGATCAATGGTCTTTGGAGATTTTTTCTTCTGCCACGCCGGTATTCGCCCCGGCATTGCGCTTGAACGACAGAGTCAGGAAGATTTGATCTGGATCAGGTCCGAGTTTTTGGATGATCAACGGCCTCATTCAAAAATCATCATCCACGGGCATACGCCAGCGACCGAGGTCGAAATCAGGCCAAATCGAATTAATTTGGATACTGGTGCTTATGCCAGCGGACGGCTTAGCGCGATTATGATCGATGGACCGAACAAGACGTTTCTTGAAGCAACCGTATAAGGCTATCGGCGAAACGACGTGCTTATCCCGTATCCATCGCTTGATACCGGATGCCCGCCAGCATCAACGGAAAACAAACCAACGCCCATGAACAAAATAGCTGACAGCATAAAGGCGGTCAAAAGGGCGGCACTTTTGGTGGTCATCTTAGGCGTTTCCGTTGCTAGCTTTGTTCTGGCTTGATGCCAGTTGTGCGTGTGCCCACTAAAGGACACACTCGTTACCAACTAGTGAATTGAAGACACGTTCCACATATTTGAGCAGCGTTGAAGCGATTCAGAATACACATGTTGCATAGCTGCAACTAAAGCCGGATGCCCGCTATCCGATCAGCGCTACCCACGCACGAGCCAGAGCGAGCCCTGCTGCGTCTGCAGCAGCACCATCCTTCGCAACGTTACCGGCATAATTAGCAAGCCAATCCGGATAACTTTCAACTATCTGGTCATGGAACACGTGTTTCCATTCGTCGACAAGGCGCGTGTCAGCCTCAAAGTGAAATTGGATACCGTAGACTGCCCGACCGATCCGGAAGGCTTGATTGGTTGTCATCTGGCTTAGGGCGAGATGTGTTGCCTGCTCCGGCAGCGTAAAAGTATCGCTGTGCCAATGAAAGATCGGAAACCGCTCTTCGACGGCGGAGAGCACCGGATCCGACGCAGCCTCAGCCGTGCAGATCACGTCTTGCCAGCCAAATTCCGCTGGACGGCCAAGAATGTTGGTAGCGCCATAGCCCCGCGCCACCAATTGGCTACCAAGACATATGCCAAGAACCGCCTTGTCCGCATCGCCAAATTTTTTGATGAGACCAGCGAGTTGCGGGAGATAGGGATATTCTTCGTCAGCCAGGGCATTTTGATCACCGCCAAGGACGACAATCGCGTCGTGATCGTCATGGCTGCTCGGCAAAGCTTCGCCAAGATAGGCGCTGCGAAGGTCAATCGAGGCATTGGCCTCATTTAACGCGGTGCCAACCTGTCCAAGTCCGGTATTGTGATAATTCTGAACGACAAGAACGTGCATGGCGACCCTGATGTGTAATGACTATGTTCCCGGATAGCATGAGGACTTAATGACCGGAAGCCGCAAGATGCCCCTGCAAAATCGTGTCACACCCTTTGGCGACATTATTGCTGTAACACAACGCGGCTCGCTGATGGGAAACCGCGGCATTATCCATGACCCCGCTACGAAAACGCTCTTAAAAAGGCGATGGTCATCGCGCGCCTGGATCATCTGCGTTTGCCAGTTCAAGAATGTACGGCGCGATATGATGGCGCGCCGAAGCTGGACTGAGCTGTTCTTTCTCGATGAAGCTACCGCTCTTAGCGCGGGGCATCGCCCCTGCTTCTACTGCCAGCGGCAAAGAGCCAAAGAGTTTCAAGCGGCCTGGGCTGATGGAAACGCAACCGAGCTGCCATCTGCGCCACAGATGGATGCAATACTTCACGGCGAAAGGCTTGATCAAAAGGGCCGCAAAAGACACTACCCACTCAAAAGCGCAGTTCGCGACCTGCCCGATGGAACCATGCTGGCCAGCGGAGCCAATGCTTTTCTGGTCAGAAAGGGGGAGACGCTGCTCTGGTCTTGGGAAGGCTATTCATCGGCTGAAATCGAATTATCCAAGGCAACCTTGCTTACACCGCCTTCCACAGTTCGGGCTCTCAGAGCAGGCTTCACACCGCTTACGAGATAAGACTTCAAATTTTTGCATTGACAATCACCGGCCTGCGAAAGCTCCAGCCCAGACTTGTTCCGGCAGCGGCAATCAGAGTTATCGCTGAGCCTAGTAGCTGACTTGCCTGCAAAGCATGACCGAAGGCAAAATAATCAACCAGAATGGCGGCCACCGGATAAATGAAGGATAGCGAGCCAGTAATGTGAGTGGGTAGTCTCTGTATAGCGCTGTAGAGCAGGATATACATCAGCCCAGTATGCACGATGCCTATGGTTATGATGCTCGCCCACTCGCCCGTACTTTGTGGCAGAGTAGTAAAATCGGCAAGGGGCGCGAGCATCACAATGCCGACGCTCACTTGGATCAGCGCTATCAAATGCGGCGGGGTGCCTCTCAACCGTTTGGCGACGATCGCTGCTATGGCATAGAGAAATGCCGCGCCGAGCGCCAAAGCAATACCGGCCATGTAGTCAGATCCGCTATAGATTCCGCCTGGCTTCGCCTGCACGATCAACAACATGCCCGCAAATGCGAGTGCCAGCCACGCCAGCTTTGTAACTGTGAGCTTTTCCTTGAACATTAAGGCTCCCAAACCGACGAGCATGAACGGCTGTACATTATAAACTGTGGTGGCGATTGCGATGGATGCGCGCGGGTAGGCAGCAAACAGCAGAACCCAATTAAGCACAATTGCGACACCGCCTATCATGGCCAGTCCCAGAATTTTCAACGAGATCACATTAGGGCGAAGCAAACCCAAAGCGCCGCAAATAAGCAGCAATGTCAACGCGCCTATGGCGCAGCGCCAGAACACCACAGAGAAAACAGGTTGACCTGACATCAATACGAACCAGCCAATCGTACCGGAAATGACCATTGCTGCGGTCATTTCCAAACTGCCTCTGACGATATCTCTTTCCATTGCCTGTTCTCCTTAGCTGTTAAGGAACAGACTATGCGGCGGCTTCGGGATTTGATATGATTTTGAGACAGGAATATTGGCGTTCAACCTTTTTAATGAAGGCTATTTTAGCTAAGAGCCTTACGGAAAAAACATGCTTGATGAACTCGACAGGACCATTATCGAAATTCTGGTTGACGACGCGCGTATCTCTTTGAAAGAGCTCAGCCAAAAAGTGGGTCTATCATCGCCGAGCGTTTCAGAACGACTGCGACGACTGGAAGAAAAGAAGGTCATCCGCGCCTTCACTGTCGATATTGATCCACAGACATTAGGCTATAATCTGACTGCAATTGTGCGGGTACGGCCGCTCCCCGGCATGATCCACATCGTGGAAAAGCTGATCCAGGAAACACCGGAAATTACCGAATGCGATAAGGTCACGGGTGATGATTGCTTTATCGGCAAATTACAGTTCCGAACAATGCAGCAATTGGACGGCATCCTTGACCGCTTGGCCGAAAAGGCTGAAACAAACACTGCAATTGTCAAATCCTCGCCGGTAAAACGCCGCTTGCCACCCCTCGCCTGACGCCCGGAGCCAATGATGCGCGCAAACTATAAGATGCAACGGCTTTTTGTTGCTACGGACTTGAGAACGGGAAGCAAGGCTGATGCTGCACCGGAAGCAGTCAACTATCTAGTCAATGTTCTGCGGATGAAGGATGGCGATGAGATTCTTATCTTCAACGGCCGCGACGGGGAATGGCGTGCCGTCTTGCGGTTCGAGAGCAAGAAAAAGCTGTATTTTGAGCCCGTAGAATTGACCCGTGAACAGCCCGCAATCCCTGATTTGATTTACTGTTTCGCACCACTGAAGCAGGGGCGGCTCGATTATCTAGTGCAGAAGGCCGTTGAAATGGGTGCCGGCATTCTGCAACCAGTGATAACCCAACACACGCAAGTGGCGCGTATCGGCATTGAGCGTATTGAAGCAAATGCAATTGAAGCAGCTGAACAATGTGGAGTTTTGGCGATTCCTGCAGTGCGCGAACCTTTGAAACTGGAAAGATTGCTCGATGAATGGGACCCCGCGCGGCGGTTGATCTTCTGCGACGAGGGACACGACACACATAATCCCCTACCTCTGTTGGAATCATTGCCTAAAACACCTCTTGGCGTGATCATTGGACCAGAGGGCGGCTTCTCCGATCAAGAGCGGCAGAGATTACGCAGCTTGCCTTTTGTAACGGCAATTCCGCTTGGTCAGCGCATCTTGCGGGCAGACACTGCGGCGGTAGCTGCACTCGCCCTGATTCAGGCGACAATCGGAGATTGGTGAGAAGCAATTTCTGTTGATCGATCTATCAATGAAATTTGCTTGCGCTCTCATGCAAAAAATGGCCAATCACGCCCAACAATATTTCAATAATGGAAACACCAGTCATGGCGCGGGACACGACAGACGAAACACGGATCGCCAATACAGAAGAATTGGCTGCGCATCTCGCGGAAGGATCAAAGCCGGAATCTGCCTGGCGGATCGGGACGGAACACGAGAAATTTCCCTTCTACACCGAGCATAACAGCCCGGTTCCCTATGACGGGCCACGCGGTATTCGTGCGATTTTGGAAGGCATGCAGTCTAAACTCGGCTGGGAACCGATCATTGACGAAGGTAATATTATCGGCCTGGTTGAGCCAACAGGACAAGGGGCAATTTCGCTTGAACCGGGCGGGCAGTTCGAGCTTTCCGGCGCACCGCTTCTTTCCATCCATCAGACTTGCCGCGAATCCAACGCTCACTTGGCTCAAGTGCGCGAGATTGCCGAACCCCTCGGCATTCGTTTTCTGGGTCTTGGCGGCAGCCCGAAATGGACGCTTGCCGAAACACCGCGCATGCCCAAATCCCGGTACAATATCATGTCCAATTATATGCCAAAGGTTGGCAAGGATGGACTGAACATGATGTACCGCACCTGTACTATCCAGGTAAATCTGGACTTCTCATCGGAGACCGATATGCGGCGCAAGATGCAGGTTTCGGTCAAACTGCAATCCATCGCTACCGCACTGTTCGCCATGTCGCCTTTCACGGAAGGCAAGCCAAATGGCCTGCTTTCGTGGCGTTCGGAGATATGGCGGGATACCGATAATAATCGCTCGGGCGTCTTGCCCTTCATCTTCAACGAAAATTTCGGCTTTGCCGACTATGTTGAATGGGCGCTGGATGTCCCGATGTATTTTGTCATGCGTCATGGGCGCTATCACGACTGTACCCATGTGACGTTCCGGCAATTCATGAATGGTGCGCTTAAGGATTCGATACCGGAAAGCACGCCCAATATGGGTGATTGGGCCAATCATCTTTCAACGCTTTTTCCCGAGGTTCGGCTGAAACGCTTCCTCGAAATGCGCGGCGCAGACGGTGGACCATGGCGGCGTATCTGCGCCCTGCCCGCGTTCTGGGTAGGTTTGCTCTATGATGCCGAGGCTCTCAATGCAGCGGAAGCCATGACGCGTGACTGGAGCTACGAAGAAGTTCAGGCATTGCGCGATGAGGTTCCCGCCAAGGGCCTTCAAGCCAAATTACGCAATCGTTCCGTCCACGAAATAGCGCGCGACGTGCTGGCTATTTCGAAGCTTGGCCTTCGAAACAGAGCGATGCTCAATAGTGAAGGTTTCGACGAGACGCACTATCTCTCTTCGCTGGAAGAAGTCGTTGCGCGTGGTACAACATCAGCCGAACAGATGTTATCCCAGTACAACACAGTTTGGGGCAGTTCCGTCGAACCCGCATTTCTGGAATATGCCTACTGAGCAGAGGAAAAAGCCCGATGACAAAGACAATTCTGATCACAGGCGGGAGCCGCGGTATTGGTCGTTCAGCCGCAATTCTCGCTGGTCAAAAGGGCTGGTCCGTTGGCGTAAACTACGCAAGCAACAAAGCTGCTGCTGACGAAGTGGTGGAGGCCGTCATCGCAGCTGGCGGCAAGGCATTAGCCATTCAGGGAGACGTAGCCGTTGAGGCTGATGTCATTTCAATGTTCGAGCAGACCAAGCAGCTCGGCAGACTTGATGGCGTTGTGGTCAATGCGGGTATCGTGGCTCCGGCTTCCAAACTCATGGATATGGACAGCGACCGCATGCGGCGTGTCTTCGACGTGAATGTATTTGGAGCCTATTTGTGTGCCCGCGAGGCTGTACGCTATCTCGCACCGTCGCGCGGCGGCAATGGTGGCTCCATAGTGCTTTTATCTTCGGCAGCGGCCCGCATCGGCGGCCCTTTCGAATATGTGGATTATGCCGGATCAAAAGGCGCAATGGACAGCCTGACACTTGGTCTTGCAAAAGAGGCTGGCTCTGAAAATATTCGCGTCAATGCAGTGCGTCCGGGATTGATCGAGACCGACCTTCACGCCAGTGGAGGGCAACCCGACCGTGCGCAACGGCTTGGAGCCACAGCCCCACTCGGCAGGGCTGGAACCGCAGAGGAAGTTGGGGAATCGATCGTCTGGCTACTAAGCGATGCATCATCCTATGTCACGGGCGCATTGCTCGACGTGACGGGTGGACGTTAAACGTTCATATCGACAATTAGGACTCCCGTTGCGCGCTATATGTGTTATGCGGAGCAATCTCATTCACGCGGATTGACGAACCATGGCAAAACACAAAGCGCTGTCCGAAGCCTTTATCCCCGAGCTTCCAAATTACTATAAAGGCAAAGTTCGCGAGAATTATGATCTTGCGGATGGCACGCGCATCATTATCGCTACGGATCGCATCAGTGCGTTTGACCGTATATTGGCCTCGATACCGCTCAAAGGGCAGGTTTTGACGCAAACGGCGCGTTTCCAGTTTGAGCAAACGCAGGATATTTGTCCCAACCACGTTATTGAATATCCCGACCCAAATGTTTTGCTCTGCCGCAAGCTTACTATCTTGCCGGTCGAAATCATTGTGCGTGGCTATCTCGCCGGAACAACGGGCACGTCAATCCTGACACTATACAAGTCCGGCCGACGTGAAATGTACGGCTTCACCCTTCCGGACGGCATGCTGGACAATGAAAAGCTGCCGGAGCCAATCATCACGCCAACTTCCAAAGCATTTGATGGCGGTCACGACGAGCCTTTGACTGCTGAAGATATAATCGAGCAAAAGCTGCTAACCAAAGAACAATGGGAGACAATCTCATTCTACGCTTTGAAGCTCTTTGCACGCGGCCAGGAAATTGCGACAAGCCGGGGTCTGATCCTTGCCGACACCAAATATGAATTCGGTACGGATGAAGCAGGAAATATCGTTCTTGCCGATGAAATCCATACGCCCGATTCCAGCCGTTACTGGTTTGCCGATAGCTACGAAGCGGGCAAGCGCCCTGTCAGTTTTGACAAGGATTTCGTGCGAAATTGGGTCGTTGAGCGTTGCGATCCATACAAGGATGATATTCCGGAAATTCCTGAAGACGTCATTGATGCGACGACCAAGGTCTATATTCAGGCCTATGAGAAAATCACTGACCGTAAATTTGAAGCCGGTGATGCTGCAACAGATCCATTGCAACGCATCAGGGAAAATCTGAAGCGCTTTTTCTAGACTCACAAATCAGTTGATGTTCGCATTATTACGGCGGTAGTCTTCCTCAACACCGAGTGTGAGGGAGGACAGCGTTATGAATCTCGTGGACATGTTTCTAAAGGGTGATGGGGGGAAAAATATTGAAGCGCTTTCCCGGCAATTCAATCTTTCCCAACAGCAAACGCTTGCCGCTATCGAAGCGTTGATGCCCGCATTTTCGCAAGGGCTGCAGCGCAACACTGCCGATCCCATGGGCATGGGCGCTTTCGTGCAGGCACTTTCATCGGGTCAGCACGCCAATTATTTTGATAATCCTTCTGCGGCATTCAATTCGTCTGGTATAGCTGACGGCAATAATATTCTGGGCCATTTGTTTGGCTCCAAGGATTTGTCACGGGCTGTAGCTGACCATGCCGCTGCCACGACCGGCCTAGCGACTACGACGCTAAAGGAGATGCTTCCCGTTATCGCTTCCATGCTGATGGGCGGGCTCTATAAGAAGTCTACCGGCCAATTTGCCGCCTCCGGTCTTGGCGGCGGAAATGTAATCGGCGATCTGATCGAGCAGATGATGCGGCAAGGGGGTGGAGGCCAGACTGCCAGCACGCAACAAAATGCACCCAGCGCCAATCCTTGGGGGCAGATTCTCGAAGGAATGCTGGGGGGCGCAACGCAGCAACCACAAGGGCAAGGTGGTACCACCGGCAATAACCCGCTCGGAAAGATCTTTGAGGAAATGATGCGTGGGGGAATTCCTGGCAGTGCAGCTCCAAAAACCTCACAGCAAAACCAACAGCAGCCGGGCGCATGCCAAAATCCCTTTGGCGATAATCCTTTAGGCAAAATCTTTGAAGAAATGCTTGGTGGCGCGACGCAAAAGCGATCGACTCCGCAGCCAGAACCCGCGCCAGAGCCGGAAACTGCGTCTGCGCCTCCTTCCGATAATCCTTTGAAAGATATTCTAGGCCAGATGTTCGATACGGGCCGTAAGACCAACGAGCAATATCAGAAGGGCATGGAATCCATTTTCGACCAATATATGCGGGGAATGGACCGCCACAAATAGGTCAGGCACGATAAGAAAAAGCCCGGCCAAATTGCATATGCAAAATGGGCCGGGCAGGAGGCAGGCGGAGCGCCGGGAGGGGATTCCGGCGTGAATGGGCGCCTGCTAAACAGTCAAATCATACTATCTGGTTGCACTACGAACGCGTGAGCGCACGTCTGCAAGCGCTCCCAGCCTTTCGCTCGGATCATCCAGCAGCGATGTTCCAATGGCGGAATGGAGATCCGCACGCGTGACACCAATGTCATGCAGCATTGAATCGTTCCATTCGCCAAGACTCAAAATCGTTTTACGGTTCCGGCGGGCAACAATCATTCGGTTGACAAAGCTGACAGCCAGCGACGCAAGCGATGCGATCGTGCCGGTGAAACCAGTTACTTCAGTCATTCTCGTTGTTGTTGTCATCGCCCGTACTCCTTTGAACGGCAGCGATCAGAAGTTAAATCACGCGAAAAACCATTTTCCGCGCAGCACGCTCAATGTCCGTTAGACACCAGCGTTTCCTGAACATCTTTAGAATGATACAGAAGGATTGATTATTCAAACGAATGTTTTTAATGTAAACGTTCAATAATAATGATGAGTCAACAGCCTTGGGAACCTGTCATGAGCGCACCGCTTGATCTCGACCAGTTGCAGACATTCACAGCCATAGCCGACTTGGGAAGCTTCACCAAGGCAGCCGATAAGGTCAACAAGACTCAATCGGCTGTATCGATGCAGATGAGGCGCTTGGAAGAACGTGTTTCGAAGGCGCTTTTCGAACGCGATGGCCGCACGAACCGTCTGACCGAGGATGGCGAGCGGCTTCTTGCATATGCACGGCGCATGCTGCAGCTAAACAATGAAACCATTGCAGCTTTTGATGATACGCAGTTGCAGGGTCATATCCGCATCGGCACTCCAGACGACTATGCAGATCGTTTTCTACCCGAAATCATGGCGCGTTTCTCGCGCTCGAATCCGCGTGTCGAACTATCCGTTGTCTGTGAGCCAACGGTCAATCTTGATGAGATGATCCGCAAGGGCCAGTTGGATATTGCGCTGGTTACTCAATGCGACGAACAGCGCCGCTCTGAGGTCGTGCGTAGCGAACAGCTCCTATGGGTGACGTCCGCAAATCATAATGTGCATGAGGAGGTGGTTCTGCCGCTGGCAGTGGGTCGACCCACCTGCATATGGCGCGCAGCAGCTGTCGATGTGCTCGACTCGATGCATCACGACTATCGCATTCTCTTTACCAGCTGGTCCGCAACAGTTCTTGCCGCGGCTGTTCTCGCCGGGCTTGCCGTGTCAATTCTACCGGAATGTGCGTTGCGACCGGGTATGCGGGTTCTAACGGAGGCCGATGGATTTGGCCGTCTTCCAGAGTTTGGAATCGGCATCATGCGCGGTCACACAAAGCCTTCCGCCATTGTTGATGCGTTGGTGCAGCACATTGTTGAAAGTCTTGATAATCTGTCCATGCCAACGCCGGTCAGCATGACACAAGCGGCAGTTCCAGTGCCGGTCAATCAGCGCATGAGACAAGTCCGCTCGACCGAACTTGTCCCGGGTTGGTAATTATAATCCGCCCTGCCAGGCTTTGATTGCATCAAGCGGATAGAGCAACATGACAATATTAAGGGTGAGGTTGTCGCGGATAACCCACCCAGCCAGCAACTCAAATATGATCGCCAAAACGATTGTCAGCCAGATTGGCGCACGCGCGGCAAAGAAAAAGCCGAGCACCATAAACAGAATATCGCTGACGGAGTTCAGCACGCTGTCACCAACATAGCCAAGCGCAATGGTCGCTTCGCGATAGCGGCTTATGACCATCTCGGTATTTTCAAATATTTCCCAGGCTGCCTCTATGAAAATGGCTCCGAGAAGACGCTGCCCGACTGGCCTTTTGCGGGCTGCAAGCCAGAGAATCCCGTAAAACAAAAAGCCGTGAATGATATGGGAAAGCGTATACCAATCGGCGATATGCTGCGAATTGTCCGAAGAGTTTGTGTCACTCACCCATAATTTTACCGTCCCGCAAGTACAGATGGGGTTGCGGCCCATGAGCAGCAAAATCACCGCCGCAACAGCGATCATAAGCGCACCTAACAGCAAATAGTAACGCAAATTCGGGCTTTTTTTCTGTATATATGCAACTGCAGGCATATGGTGTTCCCTCTTTCCCCTATACATTCTCCCATAGGCGTTATTCGTCTGCCGCTGAGAATGCAATCGGAGATTATGGAAGGTTGATTTCCGCCATCGTCCCGATAGGAATGGAATATGACTGAAAAACTCGAAACCACATCCAATGTTGCCGAATATACCGTGTCTGAAATTTCGGGGGCGTTGAAGCGTACCGTCGAGGATACATTCGGCCATGTTCGGGTTCGGGGTGAGATTTCCGGTTATCGGGGACCGCATTCTTCGGGGCATGTCTATTTTTCCCTGAAGGATGACAAGGCGCGTATTGAAGCTGTTGTTTGGCGCGGCTCCATGAGCCGTATGCGCTTTCAGCCTGAAGAAGGCATGGAAGTGATCGCTACCGGCAAATTGACCACTTACCCCGGTTCTTCAAAATATCAGATTGTCATCGAACAAATGGAGCCAGCCGGTGCCGGGGCTCTGATGGCGCTTCTTGAAGAGCGGAAACGCAAGCTTGGTGCAGAAGGACTTTTCGACAGTACCGCCAAGCAGCTTTTGCCTTATATGCCACGGATTATCGGCGTCGTGACGTCACCTACAGGTGCAGTCATTCGCGATATTATTCACCGCATAACAGACCGCTTTCCGCTGCACGTTCTGGTCTGGCCGGTGCGCGTACAAGGTGAGACTTCCGGCAATGAGGTTGCCAATGCTGTCAATGGTTTCAATAGCTTAGCCAATAGCGCTGTTTTCCCGCAGCCGGACGTCCTGATCGTGGCGCGCGGAGGAGGAAGCCTTGAAGACCTTTGGGGCTTCAATGATGAGGTGGTGGTGAGAGCCGTCGCTGCCTCGCATATACCTATCATTTCCGCTGTTGGTCATGAGACCGATTGGACATTGATTGACCTGGCCGCCGATGTTCGCGCCCCGACACCCACTGGGGCCGCAGAGATGGCAGTGCCTGTAAAAGCCGACCTGGTTGCCCATCTTGCAACGCTTGGCGCAAGGCTTTCCTCAGGCATGTCGCGCTATCTCGACCGGCGGCGGCAGGCACAAAGGGCCTTGGCGAGAGCCCTGCCCTCGGCAGACCAGTTACTGGCATTGCCAAGACGTCGTTTTGACGAAACCGCGGCGAGGCTGGGCCGTGCCTTGCAAGCCAATACGCAGAAAAAACGCGGTGAGTTTGATGGGGCTGCACGCCAATTGTCCCCGCGCCTTCTCGAACAGAAATTTCGTGAAAAGCGTCGTGAAATCAGTGCTTTATCCGCTCGCCTGCCGCGTGCCGTCGAGATTCTTGTGCGGGACAGGCGTGCCAATTTCGCGCGCCGCTCAGTCAGGCTTTCCATAGAACAGACGTCACGTCTGGCCGAGCGCGGCAGGCAACATTTGCAGCAGCTCGACCGACGCCAGATCCAAGCTGTAAAGCTTCTGCTTGACCGCGCCAAACGCCGCAGGGACGAACAATGGCGGCTGCTGAATGGCTTGTCTCATACAAGCATTCTGGAGCGTGGTTTTGCTATCGTTCTCGATCCTTCCGGAACGCCGATCAAGCGCGCCTCGGGTATCGCTGCTGGCGATGATTTGACGCTCCGGTTTCAGGATGGAGACATTCAGGCATTGGCAAAAGACGGCGATGCAAAGCCTGCACAGCCAAAAATCGAGAAGCCTGCAGCCATCAAGAAAACACCTGTCCCGGGCGGTTCGCAGGGATCACTTTTCTAGCTCTACTCGCGTCGCCACAACTATTTTACTCGCCATGATGGAAATTTTTCAGCAAAAATCAGCCATTCTTCGGCAAAAAGCTTCAAACTTTGTTTGAAACGCAGTTGTTTGGCGCAAAACCTGTCTGAGACAGGGCTTACAGTTAGCTAAAAGCAAACATTGATTTTCCAAAACCGTTTTATCTATTCCCGATTCCATGACGGGCTGTTCAGTTCAATCAGTGATTGCGACCAATCATCAATGAAACGCTGACGTTGCGCTCTGTCCTGCACCGCCAGCAAGGCAGGTCCAATGCGGATCGGCTGCGCAATACCCGACTCCTTCAAGTTTTGCGGGCCATCAACACCGGGCGGCAGGCTGCCGGTTTCGGTAAAGTAAAACGCATTGTTTTTTGCAACCGATTGCCCCTGCTGCGAGAGGAGATAATCCAGAAATCTTGCGGCAAGATCGGCACGTTTCGCGCCTTTCGGAATCAGGGCACCACGACTCAACACCAAAGTGTAATCACGAGGAACGACAACTTTTAATTGCGGATAGCGACGTGCCGCCTCATAGGCATAGGAACCGAGCATATTATAGCCGATATAGAGATTGCCCTTGGCAACTTCCTCAAGGATTTCGCCCGTGCAGCAACGAGCCACGGCAGAGGCGCGCGCCATGCCTTCCAGCAACCGGCCAAACACGGCTGTTGTCTGACGGGCATCATTAAATGCCAACAAATATCCAATGCCGGACAGGCGGATATCATAGGTTCCGACACGTCCACGATAGGTATCGAGTTTCTCGCGCAGCAGATCTGCAAGCTCGACATGGGTGCGCGGCACGTCGCCCGGCGGCACCTTGATATTATTATATACAAAGACGGCCGGTTCGTAAGTGAACCCAAAAACCTCATCCCTCCAATTTGCCCAGTCGGCAACGCGAGCGGTTTCGGGTGAGGTATGGGCCGTTGCACAGCCATCATTGGCCAGTTTCACAAGTTGATCCACGGATGATGACAGCAGAAGATCGCCGAGCGGCTGCTGTTTGCGGCAGGCCTCGGCAGCACGCACGCTGAGTTCATTGGTCAGGTAATCGATAACGTCGACAGTTACGTCCGGCCAAATGGTTTGAAAGTCATCAATCAACGGCTTCATGACAACAAGGTCTGTGGCCGAATAAATGGTCAAGCGACCGGTTTCTGTCTGCAAGGCAGGAAAGCGGATTGTATTATCTGCGGCAAAGGCGGGCGCCGCAATGAATGCTGCGGCTAGCGCAACACATAGGCGTTTGATCATCTTCCGGCTCCCAGCCAAGTTGCCAATATAGGCATATACGAGGTTGCTGTTCTAAAGCGCAAGACAAGCTCAGGATGGCAAGGGCGTTATGCGTGGTTCGACGGGGCTCACCACGCACAAAGTTGGAGCCAATGGCAGATTTGAAGGTGGCTGTATGATCCCATCACAGCTCCCCCGCAACCTGGTCCCCGCTGCGGCAACTTGCAGGCTCTTCAGGGCCTGTCTTTTTTATAAGCAATGGTGAGGACTAATCTGCGGTTTGCTCTTTCTGGTGGAGCGGCAGTGTTAAAACCACAACGAAACCGCGTTCATTGCGTGGACGGAAACTCAGGCTTCCGCCATGAGCCTTGGCAACTTCCTGTGCGATCGCGAAGCCGAGTCCGGAGCCGCCTTCGTGCGATTTCGAGGTCGAGAAACGCTGCATCGCCTTTTCCCACCCTTCCGGTGGGATGCCTGGCCCATCATCTTCGACCTCGACAAAGGCGTGCGTTTGGTCCGCATTGACCCGCACTTCCAGACGATTACGAGTGCCATGACGCAGCGCATTATCAATGACGTTGACAATCGCCTCGCGAAGGCTGACCGCATCGCCCAGGACAAAGGGGCGGTTCTCCGGCGCCTCGAAGGAAACGACAATATCCGGATCAACAGTAATGGGCACAGCCGCACGCCAAGCGCGCCGAGCCACATCAACGAGACTGATCGGTTCCAGTTGCACAGAATCGGCGCGATGAACAACCATGGCATGGCTGAGCAATTGATTGGTCAAGCGGGATAACTCGTCCGTGCGTTCCTTGACACGATCAAAATGCTGGCGGTCTGCTTTACTCATTTTCCCTGAACCAAGCAGATCAATCTGGGCATTAAGTGCGGTAAGCGGGGTGCGTATCTGATGAGCGGCATCGGCGATGAAGCGCTGCAGCAGGTCGACCCGCTCACCAAGACGACCCATGAAATGATTGATTGAACCGACAAATGGATCAAGTTCGCGCGGCACATCGACAGAAACTGGTGTCAAATCATGCGGATCGCGGCCGCGGACTTCCGTCCCCAAATGTTCGACAGGCTTGAGCGCATAACGAATGGCAAGCATGGCCCCGACAAATGCCAGAAGGCTCATGACGATCACCAATATAGTCGCGCGCAAAGTGAGTTCGCGGGTCAATGCCGATCGCGCTTCATTGGTCTGTGCGACGATGACATAGGCGCGGCCCGTAACGGCTGGATCAGCGAGAACGCGGGTGGCGCGGGTAATGCGAACATCCTCTCCCTTATAAGTGCCCTCTTCGACACGCATTGCATCATCATTGCTTTCCGGAGCGCGCGGACTCTCAAGGTCGTCATAGCCGGTAAGCGTTTCGCCATTGGTATCGATGACGCGGTAGAAAATCCGGTCACGATCGGCAAGACCGAGGAGCTCGAAAGCCGAGGCCGGAAGGCGAACACTGAGCTTTCCATCTTCAACTGCCAGGCTTTCCGCCATTTGCAGCGCAGCGCCCACAAGCAGACGGTCATAGGCCTTGTCCGCGGCGGTGTCGGCATAATACCAGGCGGCGCTGACCAGCAGAGCTGCTCCAACACCAAGAACCAGCGAAATGCGCCTTGCAAGGCGCGCGAACAGCGAAGGTTGGGTTGCGCGCATTTCAGGCAGCATCGCCGGACACCAATTGATAACCCAAGCCGCGAACAGTGACGATGCGGGCTTTTGCTCCATCAAGTTTTTTGCGCAAACGGCCAATATAGAGTTCGATGGCATTGGCATTGGCCGCCTCATCGAATCCGAAAATCTGGTCGAGCAATTCATCCTTGCTGAAAACGCGGCCCGGCCTGGCGACCAATACCTCCAGCAAAGTCAGCTCGCGCCGCTTCAACTGTATTTCACGCTTGCCCACATGGACAGAACGCGTGGCGCGATCCACGGCAATATCGCCGCATTTGATAAGGTTGGTCGCTTCCCCGCCACCATGGCGACGCATTAAAACGCGGGCACGGGCCTCCAATTCGCGGAAGTCGAATGGCTTGACCAGATAGTCGTCCGCGCCAAGATCAAGTGCGCTCACGCGGTCGTCAATTTCCGATCTGGCCGTGAGGATCAGCACGGGAACGGCATTTCCCGACTTGCGGATTGATTTGAGAATTTCAAAACCGTCCATGCCCGGCAGCATGACGTCAAGAATGATGAGCGCGTATTCGGTAAAATCAATTATTTCCGCCGCATTACGCCCGTTGGTTTCCCAATCGACGGCATGGCCAGTCGCTTCAAAGCGCTTGACGATCGCTTCTCCCACATCGTGCGTGTCTTCTACCAGCAATATGCGCATGGTGTTTCATTGGCACGAAACAGAAAAGCCCGCAAACAGTATCGATTGCCGCCCGCGCAACTGCTCAACCCAGCCAGCATAGATGATTGCAACCCTGCATTCGTTGCAGCATGTGTGAATTCAGGCGATGGGTCAGACGCTTATTCGATTTTGAGCGCAGAAGCAGCAGCATTGAGCCAGCCAAGTGCATCAAGGAAGATTGGCTTCCTTGACTGCGGCATCAGCCTTGCTCTCAAACTTGGAGGTAAGCTATGTGGCCAAAACCGCTTAGCATTACCCTCATCGTAAAAAGAACCCGGACGAGCTGGTCACTCACGATCCGGGTTCACTTTACGAAATGAGGAAAGGGGCGGACGAAAGTTCGCCCCACTCCAAGAACAAATATAGCATCTCATCGACCATTGCTAAAGTGTCAATTCGTCTAATGCGAAACTCTTCAGGGCTGGACGGCGGCACTCAGAGTATTATTCTGCAATTTCAAAACAGGCTAGGACTCACAGACAATGCGCATGAATTTGAGCAGCCGCTCGCCAGGGTTGCAATGGCTGGCTCTGCTTGCCCTATCCCTGCTCTTTTTTGTAATTTTTCAGGCCATGCGCCTCCCCGCAGCGCTGCTTCTTGGTCCCATGGCAGCGGCGATTGCGATTGCGGCGGCTGAAGGCGCCATTCGTGTTCCGGTACGTCCTTTCATCCTATCTCAAGGTGTAATCGGTTGTCTTATTGCCCATAGTATCGAACCCTCGACGCTGAAAGAAATGGTGCATGACTGGCCGATTTTCCTGATGGTCATTGCATCTGTAATTTTTGCCAGCAACACGCTCGGCTGGTTTCTCGCACGTTGGCAGGTACTGCCAGGTACGACGGCAGTCTGGGGTTCGTCGCCGGGTGCAGCTGCCGCGATGACCCTGATGGCCGAAGCCTATGGCGCGGATATCCGCCTCGTCGCCTTCATGCAATATCTGCGCGTTGTTTTCGTAGCAGTGATCGCCTCGCTCGTTTCCCGCATGTGGATAACAGGTCCGGTCGCCGCAGCACCTGAATTCATCTGGTTCCCACCACTGGACTGGCTAGGCTTTGGCCAGACCTTGATTCTGATCATAGGAGGAAGTTGGCTCGCGGTCAGGTTGCGTATCCCGGCTGGACCAATGCTGGTGCCGATGATTCTCGGCATTATTCTTCACAATACCGGCCTGATGACCATCGTACTGCCGCCCTGGATGCTTGCAGCCAGCTATGCGCTGATCGGCTGGAACATCGGCTCACGCTTTACGCGGCCGATCCTCGTTCATGCAGCGCGCGCCCTGCCCCGCGTGGTTGCATCCATCCTTACACTCATCACCATATGCGGCGGCATTGCAGCCTTGCTGGTTTATTTCGCCGATATTGACCCGCTAACAGCCTATCTTGCCACCAGCCCGGGCGGTGCCGATTCCATCGCTATTATTGCCGCCTCAAGCGATGTGGATTTGCCATTCGTCATGGCCATGCAAACAGCGCGTTTTCTCATCGTGCTTGTAACGGGCCCAGCCATCGCCCGCTTCATAGCAAAGCGCACGGGGCTGACCGGCAGGAATGATCTTTGATAATGTGGGAAAAATGGTACGGACGGGTGGATTCGAACCACCGACCTCAGGAGCCACAATCCTGCGCTCTAACCAACTGAGCTACGACCGCACACCGTCAAGTTTTTGACTTGGCGTCACATACGGAGAATTGATGCTTTTTGCAAGCGCTTGATGCAACAAAAGGCAGGGACATTCCCAAAAAAACGCCAAGCTACCTCCAGAAAAGAAAAAAGGCCGGGGGGAGGACCCGGCCTTTTCCATAAATGCGAGAATGGCTGGGAGGAGATGCCGGTTCTCGCGTCTCCGGCGGCTGGGAGGAGGAATGCCGCTGGAGAATATCTGGATCGCCTAACGCCTTTGCAGGCAAAAATTGCGATCCGCAGGTGCCTTATCAGGCTACCTTTACGTCCTTGATTGCCTTCTCTACAGCCGACTTGACCGGTGCGGAGATTTCTTCAACTGCCTTGGAAGCAACGGCCTGAAGCTCTTTGGCCTGGCCGGAGATTGCTTCAGCCTGCTTGCGAACAAATGCAGTCTGCAGTTCGATAACTTCGCCGAACGACTTTACGCCGAACAGAGCTTCGATATGTGCAAAGCCAGCTTCTGTGTTGGTGCGCAGGGCAGCAAGCGCCTTCAACGAAAGAGCCGTGCCATTGGACTGGGCAGTTTCGAAAGTTGTTTCAAGAGTCTTCTGTGCAGCTTCAGCCTGATCCTTGATCTTGGCATAGGCTTCCTTGGACTGGGCAACACCCTTTTCAGTGAATTCGCGAACCTGATCGGTTACAGCGGTAGCGTCGAAGGCAGGCATTGCAAATGCGTCGGCAGTCTGTTTAGCAGTCTTGCTCATAATAAAGCCCTTCCTTGGTGCAGATGTTTGTCTCTGCAAGTGATTTGATAGGCCGAATATAATACATTTATTGTGCATTGCAACATTTTTCTTGCAGCGCACCATTTCCCGTTGATTTTCCAAGGAAATTATTCTGGGGACCATTAAAAGGCGCTGATCGAAGTTAACTAAACCAACAGAAAGAGCTGGCAGATAAGAGGCAGCCAGTGGACGCGCGCCGTTGTGGCTATTATTAATAAAGTATTAAGGACGTCGCATGGATGCGGTGGTCCGCTACGGAGCTGCTAAACAATAATGGCGTCTGGAACATACCCGTTCATCGACATTGCCGTTCTCGATGAAATTCGCGAGCACTTTGCCAATGGCGATGCGCTTGTGGTCATTTCACCCGATCTTGCAAATGTCATCTGGGCCAATGGCCAAGGCGCCTCCATGCTCGGCTATGCGACAGTTGATGATATATTGACTGCTGGCACGGTGCTGGGCGTTCAGGCACAGCGGCAGCTGAAGGCGCTGGACGGCTTTCCTTCCATCGGGCATGGGCGCAGCGTCTCGCTTCGCATTGCATTCGGGCTGACCAGCCGCATTCTAACCTTTCAGGCCAGCGATATTATTCTGCCGCGCGGCGAACAGGCTATCGTGCTTTCAATCGCCAATAATGACCGCGTGAGTTCCGAGGAGCAGATCGCAGCTCTGGCGATAAAAGGCTTTGGTGACGAAACAACCCATGCCGCCATGGTCGATGGATCAGGCGCTGTCATCGCAGCATCGCAACAATTCTCAGCGCTTGGCTTTAATGACAAGAGCCTTGGCGACCTGGTGCGCGAAGTCCGCCATGAGCGTAATCGGCTGGTGAAGCGCGCTGTCACGACGATAAAGGGTATTGTGCCGACAGGTATAGCCCGGCTGACTGATAGCCCTGCCCTGCATTTACTGCTGGCTATCGAACCTGAGAATGTTGGGCTGGTGGCGCCTGCCGAGAATGTAATCCCCGCTGCACCTGTTCCAGATGCCGAAGTGAAGGACATGCCGCAGGCAAGTCTGTCATTCGAACCGATTACGCCTGCCATAACTGCCGAAGATAAACAGGCGGCAGTGAGGCCAAGCGAGAGCGAACCAGTTTTCGAGACGTTTCAATATAGACCCAGTGACACATCCGCCCGTTTTGTCTGGAAAGTGGATGCGCAGGCCAATTTCAGCGAGATTTCGCCGGAATTTGCGGCAGCAGTCGGGCCGGTTTCAGCCGATATTATCGGCAAATCTTTTCGCGACGTGGCCGCCCAATATGGTTTTGATGCGGATGGCGAAATAGCCGGGCTGCTTGAACGGCGCGATACATGGTCAGGGCGGGCCGTGCTTTGGCCAATCGAGGGCACCAATCTGCGCGTGCCAATTGAACTTGCAGCATTGCCCATCTATTCGCGTGAGCGGGTCTTTTTGGGTTTTCGCGGCTTTGGTGTAGCCAAAATGGCAGAGGTCGTTGAGGACTTGACCGTCATCGACACGCCATTGGACTCGAGCGGGCTGGAAACTTCGGTCGATCAGATAGCTGCCAGCGAGCCCGATTCATTTGGGGGCGAACCGCCGGCTCTTGCCACCGCATCATCAGAGCCCAGCAATGTTGTAGCGCTGAAAACCCAGCGGCCCTTGCAGAATGATGGCCGCTTGAATGATGCAGAACGCAATGCATTTCGTGAGATTGCCGAGAGGCTGCGCCGGGAGGTTCTTGCAGAGCCCGCTTCTGTTAACGCAGAGGAAGCCGTTACTGATCGGGAAGAAAAAACGAAGCCTGTTGCTGCGAAAGCCAAGGTGCCTGAAGCCGAGATTGTTGGACCCGGATTTGCCGCTGACGCGCCGTCGAAGAGTTTTGCCAGCGACATTCGCGAGCAGGTGCGCCAGGGCGTCGACACATCGATTCTGGCAGCCTTGCCGCTTGCTGTTTTGATCCATCGTGAAGGCCAGATTCTTTATGCCAACAAAGCCATGCTTGATGCGACGGCTTATGAGAGTGCGGAAGAAATCAATGCCGCTGGCGGATTAAGCACCCTTTTCGCCGACGGCCCTGAAGACGAAGACGAGGATGAAGGCGGCATGAATTTGCGCCGCAATGACGCTTCGACGCTCCGTGTTGAAGCACATTTACAGGCAGTGCGCTGGAATGATGAAAACGGCGATGGGTCACGCGCCCTGCTTCTGGCTTTGTCGCCCCAAACAAAGGCCAATCATTTCGACGAAAGCGAACGACTGCTGCTGCAGACACGGATCGATGAGCTCAACGCCATTCTCGATACGGCTACCGATGGTGTGATCCTGCTTGACTCCGCAGGTTCCATCCGCTCGATCAATCACTCTGCTTCCGCGCTGTTTGGCTATGAACCAGAAGAGGTCAACGGCAAAGCATTCTCGCTCCTGTTCGCTATCGAAAGCCAAAGAGCGGCGATGGATTATCTCAACAGCCTTTCCAATAATGGTGTTGCCAGCCTGCTGAATGATGGGCGTGAAGTGATTGGCCGCGAAAGTCAGGGGCGTTTTATTCCGCTGTTCATGACAATCGGCAAGCTGGACGCTTCCAAAGGATATTGTGTCGTGCTGCGCGACATAACCCACTGGAAACGCGCGGAAGAAGAACTGCTAAGCGCCAAGCGCGAGGCTGAACGCACGTCCACCCAGAAAAGTGAATTTCTGGCTCGCATTAGCCATGAGATCCGCACGCCGCTGAACGCCATAATCGGTTTTTCCGAATTGATGGCGGATGAAAAATTCGGTCCCATCGGCAGCGAGCGTTACCGCGACTATCTGCACGATATCAGCCGCTCGGGTAATCACGTGCTTTCGCTGGTCAATGATCTTCTGGATATTTCCAAGATCGAGGCTGGCGCTGTCGAGATGAATTTCGAGGCAGTCTCCTTGAACGACGCCCTGACGGAAGCTGTCGCGATCATGCAGCCACAAGCCAATCGCGAGCGCGTCATTATTCGGTCAAGCCTGACCTCGCGCTTGCCGGACATCGTGGCGGACAACCGCTCCATCACGCAGATCGCGCTGAATTTATTGTCAAATGCCGTGCGTTTTACCGGCCCCGGCGGGCAGGTCATCGTTTCGACAAGCTATGAAGCCAGCGGCGATGTTTTGCTGCGGGTACGCGATACAGGCATCGGCATGACCCGGCAGGAAGTCGAGCAGGCTCTGCGCCCCTACAAGCAGATTACAACACCGGGGAATGTTCGCAGCGACGGAACAGGTCTCGGTCTGCCGCTCACCAAAGCGATGGCGGAAGCAAACCGGGCGAGTTTCAATATTGATTCCAGCCCGGGCCGCGGAACGATGGTCGAAATTACGTTCCCTTCAACGCGGGTGCTGGCCGAGTAATCTTCCATCTTCGAATAAAGATACCCCTGCTGATATGCAGGGGTATGGTCCTTATTGATCAGGCGACGATTTCAACGGGGCCATGATCATCGCAATGATCGCCATGTGGATGATGCAAATGCCCATCCACGAGATAATCAATATGATCCCCGTGGGGTACAGCCTCGTGGCCGCAGCCAGGACCATGCACATGGTCAGTATCATGCCCCGAGCAATGATGTTCCGGTGTGCAGCGATCAGGATTTTTAGCGCTTACCTCAAGCACGTGCTCATCAATATGGTCGCCATGAGGGTGATGCAAATGGCCATCGTGAAGGTAGTCCACATGATCGCCGTGACGAATGGCGGTGTGGCCGCAATTAGGCTCATGCTTGTGATCATGATCGTGGTGATGCGGAAAAGTGCAGTTGCTCATAATTCATTCCTTTCAAAAAAACTTGGTGGTTAATGTTGCTCGATCGCATTCTCGATAAGCTTCAGGACGTGATCGTCGGCAATTAAATAGATCACGGTCTTACAGTCCTTACGTTCTCCGACCAGACGCGCGCCTGTCAATTTGAAAATGCGCGCGCACGGGATTAAACAGAAGCTTAGGCAATAAAATTGCGCCAAAGCCGCTTTATCGACTTGAATTGCTGCCCATGATGGCTAAACCGTTGATAGATAGTGCAATAGCACCATGAGCTTTGGCTCACTGGCTGTAAATCGGAATACTCATGTTCTGGCTGAGACCGAGAAACCTTTTGGCGACAATCCTGCTATTGGCATTTATCGCCGGTGGGATACTCGTTGCCTTGCCCAGCCTTGTCAGCACGGATCTCATTCGCGAGCGTTTGGCTCAGGAAATCAGCAACTGGACTGGCTACAGCGTCGAAGCAAGTCAAGAGCCTCACATTTCCTTCTTTCCAACATTCACCGCGTCAATGGGCAATGTGACCATCCGCAACCCATGGGCTACGGAAGGCCAACCCTTCATGCAGGCAGAGCGGATCGAGGTTGATCTTTCCCTGCTCTCGGCATTGATGGGAAAAACCGAATTCACCGAGACCAAAATCATCAGGCCACGGTTTGTCCTCGATGAGCCAATTAAAAGCCTTGCAGATATTGGTGAAGCGCTTGCCAGGAGCGATGGGCGCATCGGCGATGTCGTGCGCGAGGCAAAGGCCGCTATCGTGGCGAACCCTGCCAAGCCGGATATGAGCACAGTGTCGTCGCAGCCATTCGGGCGTGTACGGCTGGAAGATGCAATGGTCACGTTCAAAAGGCCTATCAACGGCGCTGAAGAACAGATTTCAAGCATAAGCGGTGTTTTTGACTGGCCGCAGACATCTGGCATTGCCAGCTTTCAGGGCAAAGCAATCTGGCATGGCGAAGAGACTGAAATCGACAGCTCTGCCAGCAAGGCGCTGCTGCTTCTGGCGGGCGGGTCAAGCCCGATGCAGATCAATCTGAGTTCGACGCCATTGACCCTTTCTTTCAATGGCTCCGCCAATATTGCCAAGGACCGTTTTTTTGAAGGGACACTATCCCTCACCTCACCATCGCTGCGACGCACGCTCGAATGGTCCCGAATGGCGGAAATCCCGACGGCGCCCATTGGCAGCTTTACGCTTGATGCTTCCGTTACCGGCTCCTCTTCCCGTGTGAAACTGGATAATCTGACGGCCACGCTGAACGACAATCCGGCAAAGGGTGTGATCGAAATCACGCTGAATAACGCGGCAACGGGCACTCCGCTTGGTATCAATGGAACGCTGGCATTCGAGACGTTGGACCTTCGCTCGGTTTTCTCCGGCATCATGCCGCTGCCGGATGGCTCAGCCAATTCCGACGCTGAGATAAACACGGCCTTTCTTAAACAGCTCAATCTTGATCTGCGGGTTTCGGCGCAAAAGGCAACGGCGGGCAATGTCAGCCTGACAAAGGTGGCGGCGACTGCACAAGTGCGGAATGGCCGCGCCATATTTGACATTGGCGATGCCACTGCTTTTGACGGCTCGGTTGCCGGAAGCTTCCAACTTGCCGACGAACCTGAAGCCGGGACAACCGGGGAGTTGCGCTTGAATGGAACCGATGTAAACAGCGCTTCCATTGCCTCGCTGCTCGGACTTGGAAATCGCTTTGAGCTTGGCAAGGGCACCGTGTCACTGGTGCTGAAGGGGCCGATAACACGCTGGTCCACAGCCTTGAGCAGCGCCAAGGGCACGCTATCCATGCGCTTCGGCAATGGTCAAATCCGTAGTCTCGATCTCAATCGCTTGCTTAGCAAAGCAAAGACAGATCGATTTTTCAGCCTGAACGAAAAGACCGATGCATGGCTTAGTCTCGACAGGCTGGAGCTTAAGGCAAATATCATGGACGGAGTCGCGGCGCTCGAAACGGCGCAGATCCAGAACAAGCTTGGCACCTTTACCTTTGCAGGCATTGTAACGCTTGTGAGCAAGAGCCTGGCACTCACCGGTGACTTCGCAGCACCGATCGCTACGCCCGCGCCTGCGGAAGGCGCGCCGGCTGATGCGCCAAAGCCGGAACCTATGTTCAATCATACGCGGTTCTTCATCGGCGGCTCGTGGGACAATCCATTCATCTCGCCAATCATTTCACAATAATTCGCCTATCCCTCTGGTGGAGAGAGAAAGGTTCGCGCTTTTTTGCTGTTTACTTACGCTGCAAACAACAGCATTTCCTGCATCAATTCCGTGCGGCGGCCTGTTCATCGCGGGCGCGGTTGACCTCACGGCGCTTATTGGCAATCGAAGCGATGATTACTCCCACAGCAACAATGGCGATAAGGATCGTGCAGGCAGCATTGATCTCCGGTGTCACGCCAAGACGCACCTGCGAATAAATGCGCATCGGCAAGGTGGTTGCCCCTGGTCCAGAAGTGAAGCTGGAAATAACCAGATCATCAAGCGAGAGGGTGAAAGCAAGCATCCAGCCAGAGACGACAGCAGGAAGGATAACGGGCAATGTCACCTTGAAGAACGTCGTGACGGGCGTTGCGCCAAGGTCCATCGCCGCTTCTTCCAGCGAACGATCAAAGGTGACAAGGCGCGACTGAACCACCACGGCCACGAAGCACATGGAAAAAGTGATATGCGCGAGCGTGACTGTCAAAATGCCCCTGTCGAGACCGATGGCGACAAAGAGCAACAGCAGTGACAGACCTGTGATGACTTCAGGCATGACCAGCGGCGCATAGATCATCGCGGAAAAGAGCATGCGCCCCCGAAAGCGCGTGTAGCGGGTCATCGCCAACGCACCGAGCGTGCCAAGAATGGTAGCAAAGGTCGCCGAAATCAGGCCGACACGGATGGTAACCCAAGCCGCATCGATAAAGGCTTGGTTGTGGAAAAGCGATACATACCATTTGGTCGAGAAACCGGCCCAAACGGTGACGAGACGGGACTCGTTGAACGAATAGATCACCAGCAGAACGATGGGCAGATAAAGAAAGGCAAAGCCCAAAACCAGCGAAGCAATGTTAAAGCGGGACCAGGTTGTGTTCATTTTATTTCCCGCTTTCCTGGGCTTTGGCTTCGGACCGCTGGAACAGCACAATGGGCACGACCAGCAGCAAAAGCAGGACAACCGCAACCGCCGACGAGACAGGCCAATCGCGGTTTGAGAAGAATTCGCTCCACAATGTCTTGCCGATCATCAGCGTAGACGAGCCGCCCAAGAGATCAGGAATGACAAACTCGCCGGTAGCCGGAATGAAAACAAGGAAGCAACCGGCAATGACACCGGGCATTGAGAGTGGAAATGTGATCTTCCAGAACGCCATGAGCGGCGGGCATCCAAGATCTTCGGCAGCTTCAACCAACGAATAATCCATCTTTTCCAAAGCCGAATAAATCGGCAGGACGAGGAACGGCAGATAAGAATAGACGATACCGATGAAAATCGCCGTATTGGTGTTGAGAATATTCAGCGGGGTATCGATGACATTGGCCCACATCAGAAACTGATTGAGCAATCCTTCGGGCTTCAAAATGCCTATCCACGCATAAACGCGAATAAGAAAACTGGTCCAGAATGGAAGAATGACAAGCATAAGCAGAGTCGGGCGAACGCTTGCAGGCGCGCGCGCCATGCCATAGGCGATTGGATAGCCTATGATGAGTGTCAGAAGGGTTGAAACCGCCGCTATGAGCAGGCTGGAAATATAGGCCTTATAGTAAAGCGGATCCTCGACCAGCCAGATATAATTATCCCAGGAGAACTGCGATATGCTGTTGAAGACAGACCTGATACCCGCCGTAATATCAAGCACGGGCGTATAGGGCGGAATGGCCATCGCCACTTCGGACAGGGAAATCTTGAATACGATGAGGAATGGAACAAGAAAGAAGACGAGCAGCCACAGATAAGGGACGCTGATGACCAACCGGCTTGTGACGGATGCTATCAATTTTTGCATCGGATAGCCCTCCTCACGCGGTTAAAAGAATACCGGCATCGGTATCGAAATTGACCCAGACCATATCCTCATATCCAAGCGGGTCTTCCACCGTACGCACTGCATTCAGGCTTGCCGCCTTGATGATACGGCCATTTTCAAGCCGCACATGGAAAACTGTCATGTCACCGAAATAGGCAATGTCGTAAAGCTCGCCATAAGCGGTGTTAACTGAGGAGTTTGCAGGCTCCTTACGGCTGATTCTGATTTTCTCCGGCCGGATTGCGAAACCGACCGTTTGCCCGACAGAACAGTCGCGCGTCGCCTCCGTTCGGATCGTCATTTTATCGGTCGCAACGTCAATATCGATCTTGCCCTTTTCGACCGCCGCCGCCGTACCCTCGAACATATTCACATTGCCGATAAAGTCTGCGACAAATTTCGAATTAGGTGCTTCGTAAACTTCTGCAGGGGTCGCCACTTGCTTGACCTTGCCCTTGTCCATGACCGCGATGCGATCTGACATGGTCATTGCCTCTTCCTGATCATGCGTTACCACGACGAATGTCAGACCAAGCTTCATCTGCAGGTCCATGAGTTCGAACTGGGTTTCCTCGCGCAGCTTCTTGTCGAGTGCGCCCAGAGGCTCATCCAGAAGCAAAACCTTTGGCCGCTTGGCGACACAACGCGCCAAGGCAACGCGCTGGCGCTGCCCGCCAGAAAGCTGGTGCGGCTTGCGCTTGGCAAATTGTTCGAGCTTGACCAGTTTGAGCATCTCGGCAACGCGGGCTTCGATCTCGTTTTTGGGCATGCCATCCTGCTTGAGGCCAAAGGCGATATTGCCCTCGACTGTCATATGCGGAAACAGCGCATAGGACTGGAACATCATATTGACCGGACGCTTATACGGCGGAATGCCGCTCATATCCTGGCCATCAATCAAAATACGGCCCGATGTCGGTGTTTCAAAGCCAGCCAGCATGCGCAGCAGCGTTGACTTGCCGCAACCCGACGCGCCGAGCAGCGCAAAGAACTCACGATTGTAGATATTCAGGGAAAGATCGTCGACCGCGGTGAAATCGCCGAATCTCTTGGTAACGTTCTCGACAGCGATGAAGGGCTTTGCTTCCGGATCATTCCAGGGTGCAAATTTGCGGCGAAAACTTCCCAATGACTTCATAATATGCCCCGATATTCTGTCGCTTTTGTTAAAAGACCCCGGCAATGGCTGCCGGGGTCTTTGTTGATTATTGGCCTGTGACGACTTTGGTCCACAGGCGCGTCACCACACGCTGAATTTTGGTATCATAGGGTGTGACGGTAAACAGTTTCGACAGAACTTCAGGCGTTGGATAAATCGCCGGATCATCCATGATTTCCTTGCTGACGAATTCCTGCGAGGCCTTGTTGCCATTGGCATAGAAGACCACGTTGGAAGCCTTGGCGGCTACATCCGGACGCATCAGATAATTGATGAGCTCGTGTGCTTCGGCCACATGCGGCGCATCGGCAGGAATGGCCAGCACGTCGAACCACATTTGCGCAGCACCTGGAATGGAATAGCCGACTTCAACACCGGCCTTTGCTTCCGCTGCGCGGTCGCGGGCCTGGAAAATATCGCCCGAATAGCCGAGCGCAAGGCAAATATCGCCGTTGGCCAGTCCGTTAATATATTCTGACGAATGGAACTTGCGGATATTGGGGCGGGTCTTTTCCAGCAACTCGCCGGCCTTTGCCAGGTCGTCCGGGTTCTTGCTGTCAGGATCAAGACCAAGATAGGCAAGAACGGATGGCAGGACATCGGTTGCCGAGTCGAGAACATGAATGCCGCAATCCTTGAACTTGGCGGCCAGTTCCGGCTTGAACAATGCATCCCATGTCGGCGGCTCATCATTGCCCAGGATTTCCTTGGCTTTGGCTACGTTATAACCGAGGCCCGTGGTTCCCCACATCCAGTCAACCGCATATTCATTGCCGGGATCGTATTTCTGGACGCGCTCGGAGATGACGTCCCACATATTGGAGAGGTTTGGCAGCTTTGACTTGTCGAGCTTCTGAAATACCCCGGCAGCAATCTGGCGCTGGAGAAAGGAGGCTGTCGGAACAACAACATCATAGCCGGTTCCGCCTGCCAGAAGCTTGGTTTCCAGAATTTCGTTGGAGTCGAAGGTGTCATAGACGACCTTGATCCCTGTTTCCTTGGTAAAATCTTCAAGAGTGGTCCGGGTCAATATAGTCTGACCAGTTGTAGACATTAACGACGCGTTCCTGCGCCCACACGGATGTGGTCAGCCCCAGCGCAAGCGTTGCGGTTAACAATATTGTTTTGATACCCATTATTTTCTCCATACTGCCAGCACCTTCTACAATGCCGCTCGTTCCCAGATCGACGCTTTACTGTATCTTTGTGCATCCGCGAAGGTGCACCGCACAGGTAAGTTTCCCCTACCTTTTTAGATTGCGATGACTTCGTCAACTGGGATCGCGCAGGTCTTATGCAGAAAGTTGTTTGGGCATGAATTTTTTTGCATCAAACTCCGTGGTGTTACACACCTTTGCCCCGGAAAAACACAGAACGTATCAATGTAAAAAAGCGATTGAGCAACAGGGAAAGCCGGCTTGGTGGTCCACCGTACTTTTCATAAAACTCATCCTCCGACATCCGGCACCTTTGATTCCGGCTTATTAGCTGATGGGCCGTGCCCCACAACAGGTAAAAATCGCCACTCATATTTATCTCCAGTAAAAAACCGTTTGCACATGAGAGAAGAATGGGCAGATTAATGGCTGTTTTCTACGAGCAACGATGAAACAGGTTTTTCAAAAATGAAAAACGAGAATTGGGATGACCTGAAACTTTTCTTGCATGTTGCGCGCGAGGGTGGCTTAACCGGCGCATCGGAAAAAACCGGTGCAAGCCCGGCGACAATAGGACGGCGGCTATTGGCTTTGGAGCGCCAGATGGGGCGCAACTTTTTCATACGGCGGCAGACCGGATATTCGCTGACCAAGGACGGACAAGCGCTGCTCACACATGTTCTGGCGATGAACGAAGCCGCCCGGTCTATCGGCGCCTGGAATGAAGGCGTCAATGAGCTTCCGACGGTGCGTATTTCAGCTGGCAGCTGGATGTCGCATTTCATGGCGGTCAATCTGGCGCAGCTATGGACGCCTGACGACCCATTCCGTCTTTGTTTCAAGACGGCGGAAATCCGTCTTGATCTGGCGCATCGCGAAGCGGAAATCGGCATTCGCAACAGCTTTCCGGAAAGCAGCAATCTGGCGGCGCGACCGATTGGCGATGTTGCCTATGCACCCTACTGCGCCAGCCATTTCAACATGGTGCGTGACTGCAATTGGGTGGGGATCGGGGCTGATGACGCGGTCGCACCTTCTGCGCGCTGGCTGCTTGCTCAGACAGACCTATGGGTGACGATCTGGGCAAATAATCCGCGCATGCTGCATGATCTTCTGCGTAGCGGAGCTGGACGGGGAGTGCTGCCGTGCTTTGTCGGCGATACCGACCCTTCGCTGGTGCGGGCCGGCGAGGAGATCAAGCCGCTTTATCACCGACAATGGCTGGTGATGCATGATGATGACAGGCGGCGCCCGGAAATCCGCACCTTGGTCGAGCGGCTTGCGCAACTGATCGAAAAACAGCAGCCGCTGTTTCGTGGCCAAAGGCCGAGAGGATGATTACTGAAAATCAAACGCGCTCAACCCTGTGACCATTTCATCAAGGCCGAGCGGGCGTGTAACCGGTGGCTCGGCACGGGAAAGGCAGGCCGAGCGCTCGCACAGGCGGCAGGCGGGCCCGACAGGCGTGAGACCAACAAACTTGCCAAGAGGCGCGGCACTAATGCTGCGATTTCCCAGCGCGCTACCATAGACTGTCTCATCGGCAAAGCTGATGTCACATCCCAGCAGAAGTGCAGTACGACGCGGACGCTCATTGAAAGCGCCTTGCGGACCTTCGAGCGTGCGCGCGATGGTCAAAAACTCTGCACCATCCGGCATTTCCACCGCCTCAACCAATATTTGACCGGGCTGCGCAAAGGCCGAATGAATGGCAAGTTTGGGACAGTCGCCGCCAAAGCGCGATTGTGGAAAACCCTGCGCGCCCGCCCTGCGGAAACGGTTTCCCGCATGATCGACTTCGAGCATGAAAAAGGGAATGCTGTTACCAGGTGCGGCAAGCGTGGTGAGCCGGTTTGCCGCTTGTTCGAAGGAAACGGAGAAACGAGAGCGCAGCACATCAATGTCATATCTGGCGCGGGCAGCGGCGGTCTGGAACGCCTGATAGGGCATCATCAGCGCATGGGCGGCGTAGCGGCCAAATTCAAAGCGGGCGATACGGCGGGCTTCGTCGGATGAGAATTTGAGATCCTGAATTTCGGCGGCAATGACCACCTGCATGCGGATCAGCGCCGCCTCCATGGCCAGTTCACGCAATTGGTCGAAAGGCGACAGGCGCTCTGACAGAAACAGGCGCTGCGAGTGACGATCATAACGGCGGCGCCAGTTGGGCATGGTCGCGACCGGCAGGATGCGAACTGTGGTGCCATATTCGCTTTTCAGCCACGCCTTCAGCGCTCCTGAAAGATCATCCCCGGGCTTTATCAGACTGAGGAAGCTATCTACCTCTCCTTCAATGCGCGGGAAATAATTGGCGCGGCGCTCCATCACCTCGCGCACTTCATTGAGCGGCAGGCGCGTGCCGGAAAGCGATGGCGCCTGCCCGTCCTTGGCCAGAAGCGCCGAAAGATCCGACAGGCGCTCTTGCTGTTCGCGATAAGCGCGGTAGAGCTTGATCATGCCGGTGGCAGCATTGGGCGCAGCGTTGGAAATCTCGATCAGTTCCTGATCACCCGGCAGTTCTCCATTCAACAGCGGATCAGAAAATACCTCTTTCAGCGACGCCATGGACGAGCCGGTTTCAAGCTGCAGCGTATCCAGCTCGATCTTATAGGTGGAGGATAGCTTGAGCAGGAGCTGCACGGTGAGCGGACGTTGATTGCGCTCGATCAGATTGAGATAGGAAGGCGAAATGCCGAGCGCCTCGGCCATGGAGGTCTGCGTTAAACCTTGCTCATTGCGGATGCGCCTGATGCGCGGACCTGCGAAGATTTTCCCCTCAGCCATCACAACTCCCGCATTCTGTGACAATATTTACATTAAAGCGCTCTTTGCAGCCTATTACAACATTTACAGATTTACAATCGCGATCTGTAAATCCCATTACAAGATAACTCGATATATCGGCATAAAATGGCGATATTTCTCGCTTTCATCGCAGTGCAATGTAAATTTAGTCAAACAGAAGCGGCTATCTTGCTTCTGGTCGCCGTGAGTGTTTACATCTATTTTTGGAGACGACAATGACTGATTTTTACAACCTTGTACCGAATGCGCCAGCTGGCCGCTTTGACAATATTGAGCGTCCATATACCGCTGAAGACGTCAAGCGGCTGCGCGGTTCGGTTCAGATAAAGCACACGCTGGCGGAAAACGGCGCGAACCGGTTGTGGAAACTCATTCACGAGGAGGATTTCGTCAATGCGCTTGGCGCGCTCTCCGGCAATCAGGCCATGCAGATGGTTCGCGCCGGGCTGAAGGCGATCTATCTCTCGGGCTGGCAGGTTGCCGCAGATGCAAATACAGCCTCATCCATGTATCCGGACCAGTCGCTTTATCCGGCGAATGCGGCTCCCGAACTGGCAAAGCGCATCAACAAGACGTTGCAGCGTGCCGATCAAATCGAAACCGCTGAGGGCAAAGGTCTTTCGGTCGATACATGGTTTGCGCCGATCATCGCCGATGCGGAAGCAGGTTTTGGTGGCCCCCTGAATGCTTTTGAGATCATGAAAGCCTTTATCGAGGCAGGCGCGGCTGGCGTTCACTATGAAGATCAGCTCGCTTCGGAAAAGAAGTGCGGCCATCTTGGCGGCAAGGTTCTGATCCCGACAGCAGCGCATATTCGCAATCTCAATGCAGCGCGTCTGGCTGCGGACGTGATGGGTACGCCAACACTGGTTATTGCCCGCACGGATGCGGAAGCTGCAAAGCTGCTGACTTCAGATATTGACGAGCGCGATCAGCCTTTCGTTGATTATGATGCGGGGCGGACAACAGAAGGCTTTTATCAGGTCAAGAATGGCCTCGACTCCTGCATTGCCCGTGCTGTCGCCTATGCACCACATGCGGATCTTATCTGGTGCGAGACATCCAAGCCTGATCTGGAACAAGCACGACGCTTTGCCGAAGGTGTGCACAAGGAACATCCGGGCAAGCTACTGGCCTATAATTGTTCACCTTCCTTCAACTGGAAGAAGCATCTGGATGAAGCAACAATTGCCAAATTCCAGCGCGAACTCGGTGCGATGGGCTATAAATTCCAGTTTATTACGCTGGCCGGCTTCCATCAGCTGAACTTCGGCATGTTTGAACTGGCACGTGGCTACAAGGACCGGCAGATGTCCGCCTATTCGGAATTGCAAGAGGCTGAGTTTGCCGCTGAGGCAAATGGCTACACCGCCACCAAACACCAACGCGAAGTTGGCACAGGCTATTTTGATGCGGTTTCACTGGCGATCACAGGTGGCCAGTCTTCAACAACCGCAATGAAGGAATCAACGGAAACCGCGCAATTCCGCCCGGCTGCCGAATAGAGATAACAAGAGGAGAACGATCATGGCTTCCATTTCACGCGTAAAAGAACGGGCTGAGGAACAGGCTTCCTCCATGAATACAGACCAGCAGGCTGTTATTCGTATGGTTGCCAATGATCTCCATCGCCTCAACCAGTCTGTCATGAAGGCGGTTGATGCCGGGGTTTCGGTCGAGCTGGTCCGCTCTGCCCGTCATCATGGCGGCGATGGAAACTGGGGAGACCTTTTGATCCCCGTCGTTGTAACCCGGCAGTAAAGATCAGGACCGTAATTCTGATCGGTAAACCGGTTCCCACTTTTCCTGGAAATAAGCTTTGTCTACGCAATTCCGGACGGAAAACCGGTTCCCACTTTTCCTGGAATTGCTCTGCTGTGGCCTTCTCTGGTTTCGGTCTGGGGACCAGCACGGCAGCGCAGAACCGCCCGCGAGAAATTGCGGGCGGTTTTGTTTTAACGGTTTCCAAAACGCCTCACCTCGCCCGTCATTCTCTGGCTTGACCCGCGAACCCTAAGAACAGGAACGGCGCTATCAATGTGTGGATCCTCGGATCTCCGCGCCACTTGCCGTGAGAACGCCGAGAAAATTGAAGAAGTCGGACCAGATGACGGCAATCTCGGCGGGAAGCGAGTTTGTATAGATGACTGTCGCGACGGCATTGGCAGTGTCGTGGAAGCCGTTGACGAACTCAAAGCCCAATGCTGTGACCAGCGCCAACCCCAAAAGTATCCATGGCACAGCGACAGAGCTCGTCAGATCCTGCGTCAGCGACCAGCCCACGTAGAACATGCCGCCAATGAAAATGGCAACCACGGCATAATTGGGCAAATTTCCGAGCTTTCCGGGCTTTGCCAATGGGTGATCAACGCCCATTCCCATGTTGGTTGTATCGGGTCATCGTCATCATGAAAATTCCTCATCGAAATGACAAATCACTAGGACAATGGCATGAAGCTTTAATGACAATGGGTCTCATTTGCTCTATCGCTTTTTGAAGAAGAAAAACTCTGGAAACGCCCATGCATAAAGTCGTCATCAGCGGTACAGGCGTTTTCACGCCGGACCAGTCCATCAGCAATGCCGAACTTGTTGAGGCGTTCAACACTTATGCAACGCGGCAAAACGAGCTGTATGCGGGCGAAATCGCTGCTGGCACGCGCGATGCGATGACTATGTCAAACGAAGATTTCATTGTCCGCGCCTCGGGCATTGAAAATCGGTATGTGCTCAATAAATCGGGCATTCTGGATCCCGACATCATGCATCCCGTCCTGCCCGAACGCAGCGATGAAGATCTTTCCGTCATGGCGCAAATGGCCGTCCATGCTGCCACTCTGGCTTTAAAAAAGGCCGGGCGTGAAGCATCGGAAATTGACGCCGTCATTTGCGCGGCGTCGAACCATGAACGCGCCTATCCGGCGATCGCCATCGAAGTGCAGCAGGCCCTTGGTATTGAAGGCTTCGGTTTCGACATGAATGTGGCTTGCTCATCGGCAACATTCGGTATTCAGGCGGCCGCCGACATGATCCGCTCCGGCTCCGCTCGCGCAATTCTCATGGTCAATCCGGAAATTTGCTCGGCGCATCTCGAATGGCGCGATCGTGACTGCCATTTTATCTTTGGCGATGTTTGTACGGCAGTATTGCTCGAACGCGACGATCTGGCCACCGCAGAAGATCGTTTTGAGATCGTCTCAACGCGCTGTCTGACGCAGTTCTCCAACAATATCCGCAACAATAATGGCTTTCTGCGCCGTACACGCGAAGGTCACATGAGCGATCGCCGCGATATGCTTTTCAAGCAGGAGGGCCGCAAGGTTTTCAAACAGGTCGTGCCTATTGTTTCCGATCTTATCCTGACACATCTCGCCGATGAGAATATCGCGCCTGCGCATCTTTCACGCCTGTGGTTGCATCAGGCAAATAAGGGAATGAACGATTTGATCGGGGTGAAAGTGCTTGGCCGTGAGCCGGAACCTGGCGAACAGCCCAATATCTTGCAGGATTACGCCAATACATCATCGGCAGGCTCGATCATCGCATTTTCGAAATATTCCGATGACCTTGCGCCGGGAAGCCTTGGCGTTATCTGCTCATTTGGAGCGGGCTATTCCGTGGGCAGCGTGATTGTGCGGAAGATTTAGGCTACTCTTGTTGCAAAAGCACGTTAAATCCGGTCCACCAGAGCGTACCAGCTGAGCGCCAGAAACAGCATGGGCGAACGGAATGTTCGCCCACCCGGAAATGCCGGGACTTTGAGGTCTTCGAGAAGCTTCAGCCGGTCGCGATTGCCAGCAACAGTTTCCGCATAGAGCTTGCCGACGAAATTGGACAGCATGACGCCATGGCCCGAATAACCGCCGGCGGAAATCACATTGGGCATGACCTCCCGCACAAAAGGCTGGCGTGGCATGGTGATTCCAACCGATCCGCCCCAGGCTTGAGTCATCTCCACATTGGCAAGGGCTGGATAAATCTCGGCAATCTGCCGACGAATATGAGTGCTGATATCGAGCGGGTTATCGGCAGTATAGGCCTCCCGACCGCCGAACAGCAGGCGTCCATCTTTTGAGCGGCGGAAATAACGTACGACGAAGCGCGAATCGTCCACGCTTTCGCCACCCGGCAGCACCGGGCTATCGTCACCCAATGGCACTGTTGCGCCTATGAAGGAGCGTATCGGCATGACATGCGACGCGCTGATGGGTTCAAGGTTACCGCCATAGGCATTGACCGCGATCAAGGCCTTTGCCGCAGTGACGGTACCGGTCGCAGTGGTGACACGCACCTTGCCGTTCTCGGATTTAATGCCGGTAACCTTGGTGTTCTCATAGAGATGAGCGCCTGCCCTTGCCGCTGCGCTGGCGGTGCCGACAACAAGTTTCATCGGCTGGATATGCCCGGTTCCTTTGTCGTAAAGGCCGCCGAAATAGCGGTTGGAGCCCAGCCGTTCGGCAGTCTCATCGGCTTCCATATAGTGAATATGCGGATAATTGAATCGTGTCGTCATAAGCTCCGCATGTTCGCGGTAGCTCTTGAGGTAACGCTTCTTGTGCACAACGGACATCTGGCCGGGCACATATTCAATATCGATCTGATGGGTTTCAGCAAATTCCAGCAAATGGCTCTTTGCCTCTTCGGCAAGCTCGAACAGGGCTTTGGCGCGTTCAAAACCATATTGAGCCTCGAGCTCTTCCGCCCATGCACGCTGACCCGTACCAAGCTGGCCGCCATTACGCCCCGACGCCCCGTCGCCAAACCGGAACGCTTCCAGCAGTACAACATCAACACCTGAAGACGCCAGATGCACGGCTGCCGACAGGCCGGTGAATCCGCCGCCAATAATCACAACGTCAGCCGTGCGAGAGCCATCCAGAGGTGGATATTCCGTACGATCAGAAATCGTCGTTTCGTACCACGATATACCGGGCGAGATGGGAGACTGGTAAGCCATATATTGATGCAATCTTGTTCACTCTTGAGGCAAAAACGCCGTGCGTGGTTCGACGGAGCTCACCATGAGGAAGGTATTGCCCTGCAAGTTAATTGCCGAACAGTTTCAGCACCGCAATCAATCACTTCCCTCATGGTGGCCCCTCCCGAGCTTGTCGAATGGCGAACCACGCACGAAGATGCTGCTGCCAAACTCAAACGTTCAGCAGCAGAAATTCACGTTCCCAAGGACTGATAACCTCCATGAAGGTTTCGAACTCTGCACGTTTGATGGCGGCATAGGTGATCGCGAAAGACTCACCCAGCATGGCAATCAAATCCTTGTCCTGCTCGAACAGCAAGGTGGCCTCGATCAATCCGCGAGGCAACTCGATCAAATTGTCATTAACCGTCGTGGAAGCGGGTGCATCGGGCTCAATCCGGTTGTTCATACCGAGCAACCCGCAAGCAAGCGATGCTGCCAGCGCCAGATAGGGATTGGCATCGGAGGACGGAATACGATTTTCCACGCGACGCGCCGCCGGGTCGGAGCGCGGCACACGGAATGCCGTGGTGCGATTGTCATAGCCCCATTTGACGTTGACCGGTGCCGAAGCAGCCGGTGTCAGGCGGCGATAGGAATTCACATAGGGAGCAAACATGACCAGCGAAGCCGGAACGTGCTTCTGCATACCACCGATGAAATGCCTGAATGCTTCGCTTTCCGTGCCATCCGGATTGGAGAAGACATTGCGTCCGGTCTTCTTGTCGACGATGGACTGGTGGATATGCATGGCAGACCCCGGTTGTCCCTGAATGGGCTTGGCCATGAAAGTCGCATACATATCGTGCTTCAGCGCCGCTTCTCTGATCGTGCGCTTGAACAGGAAAACCTGATCGGCAAGTTCGACCGGATCGCCATGACGCAGGTTGATTTCCAGCTGCGCTGCACCTTCTTCATGGATCAATGTATCGATCTCAAGGCCCTGGCTCTCGGAGAAATGGTAGATGTCATCGATCAGTTCGTCGAATTCATTGACGCCCGCAATTGAATAGCCCTGTCCACCGCCGATAGCGCGGCCCGACCTGCCAACTGGCGGTGTCAGCGGATAGTCAGGATCGGGGTTTTTCTTGACGAGATAAAATTCGATTTCAGGCGCAACGACGGGCTTCAGCCCCTTCTTGTGATATGCCGCCACCACGCGCTTCAATACGTTGCGCGGCGTAAACTCGACCGCATGCCCATCCTTGTTTACCAGATCACAAATGACCTGAGCAGTAGGGTCGCTTTCCCATGGCACCTCTGACAGGGTGGAAAGGTCTGGCATCAGTTTGAGATCGCCATCATCTTCAGGATAGGCGAACCCATGGCCATCTTCCGGATAAGAACCGGAAATCGTCGCCATGAAAACAGCCGATGGCAGTGCAAGCGATGTGTTTGAAGTGAATTTCTTCGAGGGCATCATCTTGCCCCGCGCCACGCCAGCTTGATCGGGCGTGATGCATTCTATGTCTTCGATATCCCGCCAGGCCAGCCATTCGGCAGCTTCACGCCAGTTTTTTACTCCGCGTGTGGCTTTGACATAGGCAGGCGTACGCGGCCGCTTCGCTGAGGTTCGCGCGGATTTCTTTTCGGGAGTTTCGGAAGGCATCAATCACCAGGATTAGTTTCGGTGACAGGATGATAGCGCATAAAATAGGCCGATGGGAGGCTGGGCCCGAAAATTGTTTTAGCAAACTCGTGAAGGATGCGGCCACGCGAATATCTCGTCCGAAATACGCGCGTGGCCCTTCTAACTATTGCTTTGGCGCGTCCGCGCCTATGCTCACTTCAGCCCAAGCATCGAAATCGCGTTGCATTTCCGTGATTTTTTCGCGAGCGCCATCAAGGGCGATCTTGCCAAGCAACAGACGCAGCGGCGGATCGTTCGCCTCAACCGCCTTGACGATTGCCTGCACGGCTTTCACCGGATCGCCCGGCTGATTGCCGCTCGCTTCCCTGATCTGGCGCATACGCTCCCCGGCAGAGGGGCGATAATCTTCGATGGTTTCCGACGCTTCATTGGCAGAACGACCGGCCCAATCGGTGCGGAATCCGCTCGGCTCTACGATCAGCACCTTGATGCCAAGATGCGCGACTTCCTTGGAGAGCGCCTCCGACAATCCCTCGACAGCAAACTTTGTCGCATTATAAAAACCGACCGCCGGAAAGCCCCTTAATCCGCCAATCGAGGAGATATTGACCACGGTGCCGGAGCGTTGCTTGCGCATGCCCGGCAGAGCAGCGCGGGTCATGTCCATAAGACCCCAGATATTGATGTCGAACATCTTGCGCGCTTCGGCCAGATCGCTTTCTTCGAGAGAGCCAAAATAGCCGATGCCCGCATTGTTCACCAACACATCTATGCGTCCGAAGCGCGCTTCGGCAGCCTTGACCGCAGCGGCGACTTCTTCCGGCTTGGTGACATCAAGCTTCAGGACAAGAGCATTGTCTTCGTGACCCTTGGCGATATCTTCGACCTGCGCGGGGTTGCGGGCGGTGACAACAGTCGGATAACCGAGCGACAATGTATATTGGGCGAGCTCGCGGCCAAAGCCGGTTGAACAACCAGTGATGAACCAGACAGGTTTCGATGTCATGATGATATCCTTGAAAAAGCATAACGCCAGAGCGGCAGCTTGGCCGGGCAGCGCTTATTAAAGGGGGAATACATCAAAGATGTAGACCCCTATCTCATTGATTCAAGGGTAAACCCCACTTTTATATGCAACGCCCGCCGTCGACCTCGAGCGCAACGCCTGTGATGAACTGGGCTTCGTCGGAAGCCAGATAGAGCGCTGCATTGGCAACATCGAGAGGTACAGACAGACGGCCGAGAGGAATGGTGGCCTTGAATTGCGCCCGGCGTTCTGGCGTATCCTCACCGAGAAACAGCCCGAGCATGGGTGTTTCGCCTGCCGCAGGACAGAGGCAATTGACGCGAATATTCTTCGGGCCAAGCTCGACGGCCATGGATTTTGTAACGCTGATGGCCCAGCCTTTTGAGGCATTGTACCAGGTTAGACCCGGACGCGGGCGCAAGCCAGCAGTCGAAGCTGTCGTGATGATCGATCCACTGCCCTGTCGCTCCATGATCGGCACAACAGCAAGAGCGGTATAATAAATGGCCTTCATGTTGATCGCGGCGATGAGATCATATGTATCTTCATCTACGCCAAGCATGGACCCGTTTCGGTGGGAATAACCGGCATTATTGACCATGATGTCAATGCGACCGAACTTGTCCATGGTGGTCTGCACCATGGCGTCAATTTCTTCCTTGCGCGTCACATCCGTATGCACGGCAAGAGCGTTTTCACCGATGGATTGAGCGACGGCCTCCGCTCCGACAAGATTTAAATCAGCAACAACGACATTGGCGCCCTCCTCGGCAAAACGGCGCGCCATTGCCTCGCCAAATCCTGATGCCGCACCGGTAATGATCGCTGTTTTGCCTGCCAATCGGGCCATGTTCTATCCTCCATCTACTGTGATTTGTTTTATGGGATTCAATCGTGGCGGAAAACGATCGTCTTGGTTGCAGACATATCGTAAAGCGCCTCAAATCCCTTTTCGCGGCCATGGCCGGAACGCTTGAAACCGCCGAAAGGCAGCTCCACGCCACCGCCAGCGCCATAGGAATTGACGTAGACTTGCCCTGCACGCACGCGCTTGGCCACACGATGCTGACGCGCACCGTCACTGGTCCAGACCCCCGCGACAAGCCCATATTCAGTGCTGTTGGCGAGGCGAATTGCTTCCTCCTCATCATTGAAGGAAAAAAGCGAAAGTACGGGGCCGAATACCTCTTCTTGCGCCAGAACTGCCGCCGGATCGACCGCACCGAACAGAACCGGCGCGACGTAGAAACCGGAGAGAGGCGCATCCACATGGATTGAGCCGCGCGCCACGACCTCAATCCCGGCTTCGGCAGCGGCTGTTATATAATTTTCCACGCGGCGCTTTTGCGCTGCATTGATCATGGGTCCAAGGTCGAGATCCGCGTCATGTGGCCCGGCGACAAGATTGTTGAACCTTGCCGCCAACTCTCCCGCCACTTCATTATATATAGAATGCTCAATGAGAATGCGGCTTCCTGCCGAGCACGTCTGGCCGCCATTCTGAATGATGGCATTGACGAGGACCGGAAGGGCCTTGCCAATATCGGCATCGGCGAAAACAATTTGCGGTGATTTACCACCAAGCTCCATCGTTACACCGCGATTATTGGTGGCCGCCGCCTGCTGGATCGCAGTGCCAGTCACGGGTGAGCCGGTAAAAGTGACGTAATCAACGCCGGGATGGGCGGACAAGGCCGCTCCTGCTTCACCCCCAAACCCGGTGATGATATTGAGCACGCCGTCTGGAAACCCCGCTTCAATGGCGAGTTCGCCGATGCGGATGGTGGATAGCGAGGCATCTTCGGCGGGTTTGATCACCAGCGTATTGCCCATGGCAAGCGCTGCGCCAACAACGCGCGCCATGATTTGCATCGGATAGTTCCATGGGGTGATACCGGCAACAACGCCGTGCGGCTCGCGTAATGTCAGGGCCGTGTAGCCATCCAAAAAAGGTATCGTATCGCCGTGAATCTTGTCGGCTGCACCGCCATAAAACTCGTAATAGCGTATCGTTGCAGCAACGTCAGCCTTGCCCTGTCTTATCGGTTTTCCGGTATCGCGCGCCTCAAGGGCAGCGAGTTCATCACCATGTTCTTCTACGAGCTGCCCAAGACGCGTCAGCAAGCGCCCGCGCTCAAAGGCAGGCATATGCGACCAGGCTCCCTCTTCAAAAGCCAGCCGGGCCGCGCTGACAGCGCGATCCACATCGGTTGCGTCGCAAGCGGGGATAGTGGCGAAATCCGACCCGTCCGAAGGGCATGCCACAGCTATGGTTTTTCCCGTGACTGCGCCGACACGTCTGCCATTGATGATGTTCAGGAAATTCTTATCCTGTGCGATAATTCGCGAGAGATTCTGTAACATGGCTGTTTCCCGTTCGTGATAGTCGTACCGGAACTTCAGCGGATTGGAAATGCAATTTGACGCAGTTTGCGCTAAAGGACTGGTCATTTTAAATCGATTAGATTATAGAAACCATGCGCTTCGGAGCTACACTTTGTGTTGCGCAATTCAGGCATAGCGAGACTCTATTCATGACAAGTCAGATTATCCCGGTTGAACCATTTGATTGCATTGTTTTTGGCGGAACCGGCGATCTTGCCGAACGCAAGCTGATCCCGGCGCTTTATCAGCGCCAGCGGGATGGCCAGCTTTCCGAACCAACCCGTATTATCGGTGCGTCACGTTCAGCCATGTCGACTGAGGATTATCGCAAGTTTGCCCAGGCTGCGATCAAGGAATTCGTCAAGGCTGATGAATATGACAAAGCGCAGGTGGAGCAATTTCTCCAGCGCATCAGCTATGTCGCGGTTGACGCGACCTCGGATGCCGGATGGGAAGAGCTGAAGAACGAAATCGGCAATGACTCCAAGCGCATCCGCGCTTTCTACCTCGCGGTCAGCCCTTCGCTTTTCGGTGATATCGCCAGCCGTTTGAAGAGCTACAAGCTCGTTACCGACCACACGCGCATCATCGTTGAAAAGCCTATCGGCCGCGACCTCGATAGCGCCATCGCGCTCAATGACACAATCGGCCATGTGTTCAGCGAACAGCAAATCTTCCGTATCGATCATTATCTCGGCAAGGAAACCGTGCAGAACCTCATGGCGCTGCGCTTTGCCAATGCGTTTTACGAGCCGCTATGGAATTCCGCCCATATTGATCACGTTCAGATCACTGTTGCCGAGCAGGTGGGTCTTGAAGGCCGTGCCGGTTACTATGACAAGGCCGGTGCGCTGCGCGACATGGTGCAGAACCACATCATGCAGCTCCTGTGTCTTGTCGCAATGGAACCGCCCGCATCCATGGATGCCGATGCCGTTCGCGATGAAAAGCTGAAAGTGCTGCGCTCGCTGAGCCCCATCACCTCGAAAAACGCCGAAGAACTGACCGTACGCGGCCAATACCGTGCCGGTGCTTCATCGGGCGGCGCCGTCAAAGGCTATCTCGACGAACTTGGCTCTCCAAGCAGCACGGAAACATTTGTCGCCATCAAAGCGGAAATTGCCAATTGGCGCTGGGCTGGTGTGCCGTTCTACCTTCGCACCGGCAAGCGTCTCGGCGCGCGCGCATCGGAGATCGTCGTTTCGTTCAAGCCAATTCCTCATTCCATTTTTGGCGAGACAGCCGGACGCATTGTTGCCAACCAACTCGTCATCCGCCTGCAGCCGGATGAAGGCGTGAAGCAGTGGATGATGATCAAGGATCCGGGTCCGGGCGGCATGCGCCTGCGTCACGTTCCGCTGGATATGAGTTTTGCCGAATCGTTCAAGGTTCGCAGCCCTGACGCATATGAGCGGCTGCTGATGGATGTTGTTCGCGGCAATCAGACATTGTTCATGCGCCGTGACGAAGTGGTTGCGGCCTGGCGCTGGATCGACCCTATTCTCAAAGCCTGGGCCGAGACCGAGCAGGTGCCTTCTGGCTATACCGCCGGAACATGGGGCCCCTCATCCGCTATTGCACTTATTGAGCGTGATGGCCGCACATGGCACGAGCCGGAATAGGGCGCAATTCCATGGCGACAGACGAACGATTGAACAGTTTTGAGAATGGCGACGCTCTGGCCGAGGCTTTGGCAACGACTGTTGCGGGCCACCTGCTGGCGGGCTGCGAGGCAAATGGCAAGGCCGTGCTGGCTGTCTCTGGCGGGACGACACCTGCCCGCTTTTTCAAGGCTTTATCGCTCAAGGATTTACCGTGGAACACGATCACGATAACGTTGGTGGACGAGCGCTTTGTGCCGCCCACCAGCGAGCGCTCGAACGAACGTCTGGTGCGCGAAGCGCTTTTGCAAAATGCGGCAGCTGGCGCAAATTTTGTCGGGCTGTATCACGAAGCTGTTGACGCGCATCAAGGCGCGAAAATGGCGGCCGCTGAAATTGCCAGGCTCGGACAACCTTTCGATGTGGTAGTGCTTGGCATGGGCGGTGATGGCCATACGGCGTCATTTTTTCCCGGCGGCGACAATTTGAAAGCAGCAATTTCCAAAGATGAGAAAGCTTTGGTTTTGCCAATGTCCGCAGAAAATGCAGGCGAGCCGAGATTAACGCTGACACTGCCTGTCATCATAGCCGCGCGTTTCATCGCGTTGCACATTGAAGGTGCCGGCAAGATGACCACGCTGGAAGCAGCACTTGGCGAGGGTGAGGTCGAGGACATGCCTATCCGCGCCGTGCTATCCTCTCAGCCGATTGATCTTGAGATTTTCTGGGCGCCGTAAACGCCCGGATGCGTGATCGCCGGGAGGCTCCCAAACTCACCGGCAGACGCTACAAGGAGAGAACACATGACCGTCATGCAACGGGTGAAAAGCATTACAAATCGCATCCGCGAACAGTCAAAGCCAACGCGTGATGTGTATCTCGATCATTTGCGTGAGGCCGCATCGCGCAAGCCAAAGCGCTCCGCTCTTGCCTGCGCCAATCTCGCCCATGGTTTTGCCGCATGCAGCCCTTCCGACAAGGCGGCGCTTGCGGGCGATGTGGTGCCAAACTTAGGCATTATCACTTCGTATAATGATATGCTTTCCGCGCATCAGCCATTCGAGACTTATCCGAACCTGATCAAGCAGGCAGCAAAGGAAGCAGGCGGCGTGGCGCAGGTTGCGGGCGGCGTGCCTGCCATGTGCGATGGCGTGACACAGGGCCAGCCCGGCATGGAATTGTCGCTGTTCTCCCGCGATGTCATCGCCATGGCGACAGCCATCGGCCTATCGCATGATATGTTCGACGCGGCGGTCTATCTTGGTGTTTGCGACAAGATTGTTCCGGGTCTGGTCATCGGTGCGCTGACTTTCGGTCATTTGCCAGCCGTGTTCATACCTGCGGGCCCCATGACCACTGGACTACCGAATGATGAGAAGGCCAAAACACGCCAGCTCTACGCGGAAGGCAAGGTCGGGCGCGACGAATTGCTTGAATCGGAGTCAAAATCTTATCATGGTCCCGGTACCTGCACCTTCTATGGCACTGCAAATTCCAACCAGATGCTGATGGAGATCATGGGCCTGCATATGCCCGGCTCATCTTTCATCAATCCGGGCACGCCCTTGCGTGATGCGCTGACGCGTGAAGCCGCCAAGCGCGCACTTGCAATCACCGCGCTCGGCAATGAATTCACGCCTGTCGGCGAAATGATCGACGAGCGTACTATCGTCAATGGCGTTGTCGGTCTGCATGCAACCGGCGGCTCAACCAACCACACGATGCATCTGGTCGCAATGGCGGCCGCCGCTGGCATCAAACTCACATGGCAGGACATTTCCGACCTTTCCGATGTGGTGCCACTCTTGGCACGCGTCTATCCGAATGGTCTTGCCGATGTAAACCATTTCCACGCGGCGGGCGGCATGGGCTACATCATCCGCGAATTGCTTGATGGCGGCTTATTGCATGAGGATGTCAAGACAGTCTGGGGCGGCAGCGATGGCTTGCGCGCTTATACAATCGAACCCGCGCTTGGCGAAAACGGTACTGTGGTTCGCAATCCTACGCCAGCCGAAAGCGCCGACAAAAAAGTGCTCTCGACCTGCGTAGAACCGTTTCAGGTGACTGGCGGACTGAAGATGCTCAAGGGCAATCTTGGCACTGCCGTTATCAAAACTTCCGCAGTCAAAGCCGACCGCCATATTATTGAAGCACCGGCTTTGGTCTTTGACAGCCAGGCGGCGCTGCAGGATGCCTTCAAGGCCGGAAAACTTAATCGCGATTTCGTAGCCATTGTGCGTTTCCAGGGTCCGCGTGCCAATGGCATGCCGGAACTGCATAAATTGACCCCTGCCCTTGGCGTATTGCAAGATCGCGGTCACATGGTTGCGCTTGTTACTGATGGCCGTATGTCCGGTGCATCGGGCAAGGTGCCAGCCGCTATTCATGTCACGCCAGAGGCTCTGGACGGCGGCATCATCGGCAAAATACGCGATGGCGACATTGTGCGGCTAGACGCTGAGATCGGCACGCTTGACGTGTTGGAAGACCCGGCAGTGCTGGCGGCGCGTCCGGAGCCGGTCGTCGATATCAGCCATAACAGCTATGGAATGGGACGGGAACTCTTTGCTTCCTTCCGCAATGTCGTAGGCCGCGCGGATGCAGGCGCATCGGTGTTTGGACTTTAGGGTCAGCACGTGCCTATCCTGACCAAGGATGCTGGTTTCGCACTTACCGATATCAAAACAATCGGGCCGGCGAAAAATCAGTAATTGGTACGGCGCTCGTCGGAAGGTGAGCGCCCGAATTGCGCGCGATAGCTTTGGGCAAAATAAGAATGTGATGTGAAGCCGGTGGCCAGCGCTACATCCAGAATGGGCGAGTGGGTTTGCCGCAAAAGCTCGCGCGCGCGCTCAAGGCGCAGGCTCATATAGTAGCGTCCAGGCGTCATATTGAGATGACGCAGGAAGAGCCGCTCTACCTGACGAACGGACAATCCAACGGCCTTGGCCAACCGCACGGCAGATTTCGGCTGCTCCAGATTATCGGCCATGATCTCGACGATCTTGCGCAATTTCTCCGATTTGCCGGTGAGATCGCGCTCAGGGCCGATGCGCTGTCGGTCTGTTTGAGAGCGAATACGCTCATGATGAAACTGGTTGGCCACCTCATTGGCAAGGGCCGGGCTGAAATCCTGCTTGATGATTTCCAGCATCAGATCGATCGATGTTGTGCCGCCTGCACATGTATAGCGCTTGCGGTCAATCTCAAAGACATTTCCCGTGCATTCAATCTGCGGAAAACGCTCCTGAAAACCAGCCCGGTTTTCCCAGTGAATGGTGCAACGATGCCCTTCCAATTGGCCCGCCTCAGCAAGGATATAGCTGCCAATATTCAAACCGCCCAATGAGGCGCCGCGTCGTCCAAGATTGCGTAATGTCGCGATGACTTTCGGCTTGTCTTCAAATTCGGTCGTCAATCCGGCACAGATGAAAAATATGTCGGCCGAGGGCAGATCAGCAAGCGCATATTCCACATTGATCTGAAGACCATTGGATGCAGTTACAGCTGCTCCGGTCGCCGATACAGTGATCCACGAATAAAAGGTCTCTTCGGACATGCGATTGGCCGTGCGCATTGTATCGATAGCAGCCGCAAGGCTGAACATCGGAAATTTGTCAACGAGCAGAAAGGCGAAGGTTCTGCCGACCTTGATTGTTTCGGCCATACGGTGTTGTAACGAGATTCCCTATTTGAGCAAATGGATCAGAAGCGCGGCGGCGTTTTTCCAGCCGAGCGATAGGCGGCGACAAGCGTATTTGCCATAAGCATGGCGATTGTCATGGGACCAACGCCACCGGGCACCGGGGTGACCGCCGCAGCAACCGTCGCAGCATCGGCAAAATCCACATCGCCCACAAGCCGTGTCTTTCCTTCGCCTCGCTCAGGAGCTGGAATACGATTGATGCCAACGTCAATGATCGTCGCTCCGGGCTTTACCCAATCGGCCTTGATCATTTGCGGCCTGCCCACTGCGGCCACCAGGATATCAGCTGTGCGGCAGAGTGCGGCCAGATCTTTCGTTTTGCTATGGGCGATAGTGACTGTCGCATTATGTGCAAGAAGCAAATTGAACATGGGCTTGCCAACAATATTGGAGCGGCCAACCACCACAGCATTCAAGCCGGAAAGATCGCGCCCGAGAACCCGATCGATCAACAGCATCGAGCCAGCAGGCGTGCAGGGAACAAACGCAGTGTCGAGTTCGCCGGTGCCCAATTTTCCGACATTGATAAAATGGAAACCATCGACGTCCTTGTCCGGCGATATCGTCTGGATAATGCGGCCCGAATCAATGTGCTTGGGCAAAGGGAGCTGTACCAGAATGCCGTGGATCAGCGGATCAGCATTGAGCTTCTCTACCAGCGTAACAAGGTCTTCCTCGGAGGTTTCCGCAGGCAAGGTATGTTGCTCGGAATGAAACCCGCATTCGCGCGCCTTTTTGCCCTTGGATGCAACATAAACCTGACTGGCAGGATCTTCGCCGACGATGACAACGGCGATCCCCGGTGTGATACCCGTGCCCTCAATCAGCTTGGCGGCAGATAGCTTGACCTTCGAAACCACATCCTCGGCAATCTCCTTGCCATTGATTGTCACTGCCATGTGCTGCTCCTGAAACTCTTACTTCGCGGATTGAGCGTCATTCTCTTGATTTTACGCCCAAACAATACCGTCAGAACGGCGTTCCCTGACGCAATAGCGAAAGCGATACAGAACCGCAATGCGATGATACGTTGCAGGGCTTGGCTAACGCAGCAAATCCAAGCATGATTGTGAACACCTTACCGATTCCGGGAATTCAAATGCGCTATTCAGCCTTCAGCCTGCTTAAAAATGCCCTTAACGGCAACAAGGACTGGAAGCCTGCATGGCGTAAACCTGATCCGAAACCTGCTTATGATGTGGTTATAATCGGGGGCGGCCACGGACTTGCGACGGCCTATTATCTTGCAAAGGAACATGGCATCCGCAACATAGCCGTGGTGGAAAAAGGCTGGCTCGGATCGGGCAATATCGGCCGCAACACCACCGCTATCCGCTCCAATTACCTCCTTTCTGAAAATCAGCATTTCTATGAAGCGTCGATGAAGCTGTGGGAAACCATGTCCCATGACCTCAACTATAATGTGATGTTTTCGCAGCGCGGTGTGGTTAATCTCGCTCACTCCCTGCCGCAGCTCGACGTCTATGCAAGGCGCGGCAACCAGATGCGGCTGAACGGTATCGACGCAGAACTGGTGACTCCGGTCCAGATCAAGAAATTGATACCGGGCCTCGATATCAGCAGTTCGGCGCGCTTTCCCATTATTGGCGGCTTGATGCAGCGCAGCGCGGGTACGGCGCGGCACGATGCCGTGGTTTGGGGCTATGCGCGGGCTGCCGATCAACTTGGCGTCGATATTATCGAGAACTGCGAAGTGACCAGTTTTCTGAAAGACGGTGATCAGGTTACCGGCGTCATGACGACCCGCGGACCGATCAATGCCAAAAAGGTTGGCTGTGCGGTGGCGGGCAATACGAGTGAACTCATGCGCCGTGCAGGCATTGATCGTTTGCCGCTTGAATCACATGTGCTGCAAGCATTTGTTTCGGAAGCGTTGAAGCCCGTCGTCGATACGGTTGCAACTTTTGGCGGGGGGCATCTTTATTTCAGTCAGTCCGACAAGGGCGGGCTGGTTTTTGGCGGCGACATTGACGGTTACAATTCCTATGCGCAGCGTGGCAATCTTCCGGTTGTTGAAGATGTCATGAGCGAATTCGTCGCGCTTATCCCGGCTCTGGCGCGGGTCAAGTTGCTGCGCTCGTGGGGCGGTATCATGGATATGAGCATGGACGGCTCACCCATCATTACCACGGGACCACTCCCTGGCATGTATCTGAACACCGGCTGGTGCTATGGCGGCTTCAAGGCAACGCCGATTTCCGGCAAATGTTTTGCCTGGACAATTGCCCGGGATGAGCCGCACCCTCTCTCCGCGCCCTTTACGCTGGATCGCTTCTATCGTGGCTATGTCGTAGACGATAAGGGGCAAGGCCCCACGCCAAGGCTGCATTAGAGCTGATCGGAAAACGCTGGAACTACCTAAGAAGCCTGCCGCTCGGCTTCTTCACGCAATATCTCGCGCAATGCTGCAATCTCGTCCAACATCTCTTCGATATTGGAATTGTCGTGTTCACGGGGGGCAATATGGGCGTCGGCATAGGCATAAAGGAACTCGGCGATTGCCACTTCATCCTCAAGCTCGGATGAGGTTCCGCTGCTATGCACACGTTCAATGGCAGCACCCAATCGCGACTTCTCCGGCGAGGAAGCCTCATCGCTGGGCGAAGGTTTGGTTCGCCTGCCATTTCCTGTTGGGCGAGGCTCCGTTGGCGAATTTCCCGCACGAAAACTTTCAATCATGCCAAGCAGGATCGCGATACCAAGGCCTGCGAAAAGCCCCCCGAGCAAACCTGCGACAGCCACAAGCTTGCGCGACCCGCCCGTGCTTTCGAGTGCAGGCCGTGCAGGAGAAATCACGCGTATATTGGTGGTGTTGACGCCTTCAAGCTCACCGGTTTCCTTGGCACGCAGGAGAAACGCTTCATAGACTGCACGCTTGGCCGCAACTTCGCGCTCGAGTTCACGTAGTTTGACCATCTCCTGATTGTTGGAGGCGGTGCGCGCCTTTAACTGGTTCAGGCGTGTCATCAACTCCTGTTCTTGCTGTTGAGAGCGCTTGAGTTCCGTTTGCACCGATGAGGCGATGCGCTGCAATTCATTGCGGATTTCACTGCGGATACCACTGACTTGCGATTGCGCCTGAATGAGTTGCGGGTGGCGCGGTCCAAGCTTGGTGGCAAGGCCATCGGCCTGCTGCTTTAACGCACCATATTGCGAGCGCAGGGCGACAATGACGCCTGAGCGAAATTCTTCCGGCAGAGTATTGCCAAGCACACCATCAACAGAGGTACTGCGAATAGATGCTGCCTGCGCGTTCAGCCGGATTGTCTGGTTGCGCGCGGCTGTCAATTCATCATTGGTGCGCGTGATTTCGTCGTCGCTGATCAGCCGTCCCTGAACATCAACGAGGTCATTTTCAGCCTTGAACTTTTGAACGGCGTTTTCAGCCTCTTCGACCCCTGCCCGCAGGTCATTCAGCCGGGCTGTCAGTGCCTCTGTGGCCTGTCTTGCCGTATCGGACTGAATATTGCCCTGCTCTTCACGGAAGACTTCCGACACGGTATTGGCGATGAGTGCGGATTTATCCGGATCGCGTGAATCGACCGTGATGTTGAAAATGTAGTTCTTGGTGCTGCGCTCGACGTTCAAATGCTCATAAAGATTCCGAAGGAGCAGAGTCTCTCGTGTCGTGGCATCAGGCGTGCTGTCAGTGGAAAACAATTCCCTTATCGTAGCAACCAGCCCGCGCTCTTTCAGATCACCATTAAACTCCGGATCTTTGGCAAGACCGGCCCGGTCTATCACTTTCGTCAACACGCTGCTCGACTGGATGACACGCAATTGACTTTCAGCAACGGCAAGCGAGGCGTCGAGAGGAAGTTGGGTTGACGAAATCTCCTTGTCGACGATTTTGAGGTCACGAGGGTCAACAAGCAATTCAACCGTGGAGGAATACAGCTTGGGCAGGGTCATGGCGTAACCGACGCCCAGCAAAGTCCCAATGAGCGTCGTCGCCACAATTAATGATTTAGACCGGCCAACTCTGTTTATGACAATACGCGGATCGACCAGAGGCCGCCATTCATCATCCTGATAACTGGTATTTTGAGGTTCTGACCGGGCTGGTTCCGGCCGCCGCAAAGGAGAAAATACCGGCTTCTCAAACGGCACCGGCTCTTCAATTACCGGCTCGGTAATTGGGGGAATGGGGACTCGAGGCACGTCCGCAGGCTTGTTGTTCGGCAGCAGGTCGTCATAGGTCGCCTCGGGCATGCGAACTTCGCTTTCGGCAGCATCAACGCGGCGATTGAGCTCGGCCTTGATCGCCGCCATATCGGCGCGCATACGGTTTATGGCATCCTGCTCGGCTGCCTCATCACTGAGATTTTCCGGGATATCATTGAGCGGCGGCTGGATAGATTCGGACTCAGCGGCAAGGCGTAAATTGCGCATTCTATGATAATGATCGAGATTGGTCTCGTTGCGCACAGATGATGCAGGCCCAGCTGGCGATGGCTGTGCCTCCAAGCCCTCCTCGCTGGCAAACGAGAGCAGCGAGCGCCGCTTTACCGTCTCGTTTTCGCGACTAGTCATCCGCAACTGAACTCCAACATCTCAACCCAAATGCGATCAATCGCGGATGCTGAGATCCACGGTTAATCCACACTAAAGTTCTATGGAAAATAAAACGTTAATTGTCATGGCACCTTCCGGCTTACAGGGGAGTCATATCAACACGCAACTCAAATCCCGTGGCCTCAGCGTATCGTCGCAAAGTTGCAATAGAGGGGGAGACCCTCCCGCCTTCGAGCCTTGCAATTGCGGACTGCGTGGTTGCCATGCGCTTGGCCAGTTCTGCTTGAGTCATTTTGGCCTGGGTTCGGCTGCGAATAAGCAACTCTATCACCGAATATTCCAAATCTGCTTGTTTGTAATGCTTCCGGAATTCCGGATCATTCATGTATTTTTCTTTCAGTTTCCCGAGAGTTTTCATGTTTCCACCTCATTCATCCGCCGATAGGCCAATGCCAACGCATTTCGGGGTGTCCGTTGTGATTTTTTTACAAAGACATGCAAAATCACAATTCGCCTGCCTGTTACAGCCACGTATAACCCTCGTGCTATTCCTTCCGGTGCCTTGGCGCGAAGCTCCCACAGCTTTCCATCAATATGTTTTACATGGGGCTCTCGCATGGCTTCGAGCCCTATACATTCCACCATCTCCATAAGGCGGGTCAATCGCGCCTGCAACCAGAAGGCAGTGCATCCATCTCCGCTTCCGCCGAGCCTAGAATTTCAACAGACCAATCCATTTCAGTATAGCCTATATGATATAATTTTGAAATATGATGCAGAGAAAATAAGAAGCTATCTTCCGCAAGCGCCATTTACAATTGCTCCAATACGAGCCGTTAAGCCTTTTACGCTAAATCATTGAAACATTGTTATGCAGGATATGAAATTGGTCGTTCGGCACGTGAAAGCCAATGCGGGGCTCATCCGCGACTATTTCTCGGTGATCAGCGGATCGGCGGGGCGGCTGGTTATATCGCTGGCCTATTTTGTCGCGCTGGCCAACACGCTGACAATTGCAGAGTTTGGACTGTTCGCCACAGCATCGGCGACCGGCGTGGTACTTTCACGCCTTGTCTCTTTCGGTTTTGTCTCGCCGCTTTACCGTATCTCGACGGTGAAACCGCAGTTAATCGGTGCATATACGGGCGGGTTTCTGGCGGCCGTCATCATATCTCTACCGATCTTCATACTCGCTGCCTATCTGGCTCATCTGGTATTTTTCGGTGCCGATCTTGCGCTTGGAACTTTTGCCGTCATTGTCGGCACTGAGGCCCTGCTCTGGCGCTCCATGGAAGTTGTCGTCATTGTCAATAATGGCCTCAACCGATTTGGCCGGGCAGCGCTGCTTGTCATTATCGGCACGGCATTACGAGCCGGTGCAGCGGTATTATTTGCATTTTCCAGCATTGCCAATCTTGCCATCTGGAGCTGGTGGTATGCAGGCGCCAATGGCATTGCCCTGATCATTGCCATCCTGTTTTTCTATCCGAGAGTGCGGTTGCGGCTGGTGCCGAAACTTTATCGCCGCAGGCTAAGTGACTCATTTGCGGTCACCGGCGCGGAAGTATTGTTCTATGTTCAGTCAGAACTGGACAAATTGCTGGTTCTGGCTGTTGGCGGACCGCAGACAGCCGGTGTGTACACGATCATCATGCGTCTCGTTGATTTGACCGCGCTGCCGGTGCGCTCTTTCAATATGATGCTCGTTCAAAAGCTGATGCGCACGCCCGATATGCTCAAGTCGATGAAAATCCGTGGCGGGTTGGAACTGGGCGTGTTTCTGGTCTCGACTCTGGGCTTGGCCGCGCTAGCGCTTTTCCTGCATATTTTTCCACGGGCCCTGGGCGACAATGTTGCATCAGTGGTTGCCCTGCTGCCCTTGGTCATCCTCGTACCGGGCCTGCGCAATCTCGTTGAATACCAAGCGGAAATACTCTATGCCCGCGGCCAATCGGGTTTGAGGGCAGTCAATCTTGCCGTGCTCGGTATTATCAAAGCGGGGCTGCTGTCCTGGCTTTTGGTGACATTCCTTGAGGTCAATGACTGGCTTGTCTGGCTCAACGCAATGTTCGTAGTGATCTATATCGCTTCTACCGCGCTCACCTACAGTGCGATCAAGAAACCGGCGCGCCGCGTCTAAAAGAACAGTTTGCGAATGCGATCGGTGCCATCACCAAGAAATGACTGAATGCCGATTGCCACCTGATAAGGTGCCATTTCCTCAACGAATTTCACCAGTTCGGCATCGGTTGGCGCGGGTGCCGACCAATGAATCCGGCAGAATTCGCGGCCATCATGGTAATGGCCCTTGGCATTCAAAACTTCATCGACATAGCGGCCATAGATCATGCATTCTGAAAACTTGCGTGTGCGGCCAATAGCTGCCACCCAGTGCTTGCCGCTGCGCTTCTCTATGAGATTGCACATGCCGATCACCGCATCGCGCCGCCATGCAATGAGGGTTCCAATGTAATCATGCCCCGCAATACTAACCGGCGTCACGCCGAGCAGATTTCCCGAATTTTCCGACCAGATGAGCTGATCGCCCGGGACTGGCCGCAACAGATCACCATCGCGCCGGAACAGCCGCATAGTGTTACCGCGCCAGAACGAAGCACAGTCAAACGGTTTGAGAAAAGTCACGTCTGAATCAATGTAGATCAGCGCATCATCATCTGTATATTTGGCAATAGCGATGCGCCGCAACTGCTGCATATGCCAGCCACGCAACGGCATGGTTTTTGGCGACAGCCAGATACGGCGCCTGCCAAAATTCGTGGGATCAGGAAAAGGCCTTATCCAGCCGGGTAAAAGATCGTTTTCATCGATGATGATGCGGTTGGGCGTTTCGAGCTGCTTGAACAAAGCAATATCGCGGTGCTCTACCAGGATATAATGCTTGGTATAGCCCCTCACAAAACGGTCAATGGTCTCGCATAGAAGTTGGCAACGCCGGAAATCCGGCGCATAACTCGCGGTAACCAGTGCGTTCTTCAATTGCGACCCCTTAATTTTGCTCGCACGACGCGTAGCAGAAAAAGCGGGTTGCCGACAACATAGCGGCGCCACAAACGTCCCGGTTCCTGGGCTAGACGATAAAGCCACTCAAAACGCATTTTTTGTATGAGCAGCGGAGCGCGAGGCACGGCGCCCGCCATGAAATCGAACAATGCGCCGACGCCTAATGCCACGGTGCAATGCTGTGCCGTCAATTTTTGCGCCATGAATATTTCCTGGCGCGGAACGCCCATCGCGACAAGAAGAATATGCGGCGAGAAGTCGTTCAATGATTCCAGGATACGCGGTTCATCTGCCGCGTTAAAAAACCCGTCGCTGATCACGCGAATCTCGTGCTGAGGAGCGATCTGCCGGAACTTGCCCGCCGCTTTTTCAACGACATCCGGCCTTGCGCCAATCAGGCCGATGCGCAGCGGATTGATTTCGGCTTGCAACAGAGCGGGCGTAAAGTCTGTTCCATTCAAATTGGCGGGAAACGGTGAGCCATGCAGAATCTTTGCGGCGATATCTACGCCGATGCCATCGGGTAGAACCAGAAAACTATCCAGCGCTGCGCGAAATCCGGCATCTGTTTGTGCAACATTGGCGTTGTGAGCATTGAGCCAAGTGATGAGCGTAAAATCATGCGTGGCAATGCACTGGCGCAGCAGATCAATCGCTTCCTGCCATGGCAAAGCAATAACAGACACGCCGAGAATAGAGCGGCTGGGTAAAGCGCTCATGCTCATTTCACCGCTTCAATTCGGCCAAGGCCGAGCTTTAGCTGGCGATCAAAGCGGGCCTGTTGCGCTTGCCGGAAAACTTTACCGGAGCGGATCATATCTTCGCCGGACCGTACCTTGCGAACCATTTGGCTGACAGCCTTGGCGAACACTACCGGATCGTCCGCCACCACGCAGTTGTCCGGTATATCGGCAATGCCCCGTATAGACAGCGCTGTAGCGACACTCGGTAAGCCCAGCTCAAACGTTTCGATCGTTTTCAGCTGAACGCCTGTTCCCGCCCGGCTGATCAATGGAATCACCGCGCAGCTGCGAACAAAATCCGTTGCGTCCGGCACGCGCCCAGCAAAATTTACCTTTGGCCATGCCGCTTTGAGATCAGCCGGGATGCTGCCAGCAACTGTAATACCAATATCATTGTCCAGATGGGGCGCTACTTCGCGCAGAAACCATTCAAGGCCAATACGATTGGGCTGCCATGTCCACGTGCCTATCAGGCCCAAATCATGTTCAATCGTGCGGCTGGACATTTTCGCCGGGTCCGCTTCAGTTACCAAAGGCAAAGCGGCGGCACGATCAGTTGTATCAAGTTGCAATGCGGCTATGTCTTCATCAGCCAATGTAAAGACGAATGCAGCACTATCGCAAAGGCGCTTTTCCAATCCTGCCAACAGCCGGGATTCGCGATCGAACAGATATTTTTGTATCGGGCTCGTCGCGGCCTCTGCGTTTTCGCGAGCGGAGCGGTGCTCGACATTATGGGCGATGAATATTTGCGGCTTGCCGGTAAAACAATCTTCGAAAGCACCCGCAAGCGCCACACCATTCAATATATAGGCGTCGAATGGTTCCGCAGAAGCAAGTGCGGCTCGAAACTTTGCCCTGGTAATGATGCGCAGTTTTACTGAGGATACGGTTAGTCCTGTGAGCACGGCCTTGCCCAGCCAACGCAATTTGCGGCTAAAGCTCGCCGTATCGTTTCTAACATCCACCTCGCCGAGCAATATTGTATTTTCCGGATCAAGCGGCGTGCTGCCCGGCCAGACAAAGCCGATTACCGTGACCTTTACGCCAGCGCGCTTCAGCCCATCGATAATTGCCTTATTGGCTATTTCATAGCCGGTGGCCGGTTTACCGTCCGGGACGATAGATGTGACGAAAACTACATGCATTGCGGCTCGAACGTAATGAAATATTGAACAAGTGTCTTCTATATCCTCATATAGATAAATAACGGATAAATAGCCCCGTGATGAAACTGAACGGCCACGACAATATAAGTATCGTCATGCAGTCGCCCGGCCTTTCGCCGGAAACGATTGACGTTGTTGTTACTCTGCCAACCTTCAAGCGGCCCGATCACCTGCTGAGAACCCTCGCCTCGCTCAAGGAACAGGCAACAGACCGGTCATTTGCAATTATTGTCATGGAGAATGAGGCGGAGAAACGCGAGGGCGCGGCTGTCGCTTCACCGCTGTTCGAAAGCGGCGACTATAGTGGCTTGGTAATCGTCGCGCATGATCGCGGCAATTGTAATGCCTATAATGCCGGTTGGCAGACAGCGCTGGAAATCTTCCCGAACTTCACATCCCTGGTGGTGATCGACGATGATGAGATCGCGGCCCCCGATTGGCTCGAAAATCTTTGCAGAACGCGCGAAGCCTATAATGTCGATTTTGTCGGCGGCCCTCAAATCCCGATATTTGCAAAGCCGGAACACCAAATATGGGCAAAGCATCCTGTATTCAGCCCGCATTATGATACAACCGGACGCGTGCCGATTATTTACTCCTCGGGCAATCTGCTGATTGGGCGAAATGTGCTTGAGGCGATGCCTTTCCCGTTTCTCGACCTCACCTTCAATTTTATGGGTGGCGGAGATTCTGATTTTATCAGCAGGAGCGTGGTCAAAGGCTTTACCATTGCGTGGTGTGCAGAAGCGCCCGTCTATGAAACCGTGCCTGCCCGGCGCGTAGAAGCTGGCTGGATCAGAGCACGCGCTTTGCGCAATGGCGTCATCTCAAGCCTCATCGAAAAACGCAAACGCGCTGACGAACCTTTGGGCAAGGTAAAGACCGTTTTGAAAAGCCTTGCGCTGCTTGCAATTTCGCCTTTTCGCGCCGCGCTGAAAACAGCGCAAACCGGCTCGCTATCTATCGGTGTCTATCAAATTTATATTGGGCTTGGCCGCGTCTTGGCAGAATTCGGATATTCGAATGAGCAATATCGGCAACCTGAAAAGAACTGACGCGCCTATGGCGATACCGATGCGGCTTGTCGCCAGCCTTCTTGCCGGGCTGATTTTGTGTGTTCTGCTTGTGTCATTCCGGCCATTTCAACCGGCGAGCACTGCCATTGCCGGGGGCGGCGGTGATCTGGTCAACCAGCTGGGTTTTGGCGCCCTTGGCGGCGTTTCAATTCTTGCGATGATTGTGTTGGCTGATCCACGCCGTCTGCTTTCTCTTGCAAGCCCGCTGTGGGTCGTCATGTTCGGGTTTGTTTTTCTTTCAACGCTTGTTGCTGTCGATCCCGGTGCGGCACAACGTGCGGTCATCTTCACCATTATCGGGGTATTATGCGTCGTTGCTGTTCTGGCGCTTCCACCCGACATGGACGGCTTCTCGCTTGCTCTGATTATTGCTGCAACGGCAGTACTTGTTCTGTCCTATGTCGGATTGGTCGTCGTACCCGATCTCGCCAAGCATACGGCGGGTGAAATAGAGTCTGAACATGCCGGACTTTGGCGCGGTATTTTTGCCCATAAGAATGTTGCCGGGCCCGTCATGGCCTCCTTCGCCTTTGCAGGCATTTATCTCATTCGCCGTGACTGGCGAAAAAGCGGGGCAGCAATTTTGGTATTTGCGCTGGTCTTTGTTGCGCATACTGGCTCCAAAACATCCACTGCGCTGGTCCCCATGGTGATCCTGCTTGTCATGGTTCCAGGTCTATTCGGATTACGAATACTGACTGCGCTGCTCATCGTGGCTGCGCTTGCAGTCTTTTTCTGTTTCACCATTGGCACGCTTTTCTTTCCTCCCCTACACGATCTACTGGTTCAAATGGGAGCCGATGCGACCTTTACGGGCCGAACATCAATATGGCAGTTTGGTCTTGAAAAGCTCCGCGAAACGCCATGGCGAGGCTATGGACTGGAAAGCTTTTGGGAGGCGGCAGTTGTCCGGCAAGCGGAAAACCCATATTATCTGGACTGGGATGTCCGAGGCATAGTTCATGCGCATAATGGCTATCTGGATATTGCCATTGCTATGGGCGTTCCCGCGTTGATTTGCGCGATGGTCGTTCTGGTCGTGCTTCCGCTTGTGGACTATGTGCGAACTTTGAGGAAACGCGAGAATATATTTCTCTCCGATTTTCTTATGATGTGCCTGACCTTCTCGCTTATGAATGCCTTTCTTGAGAGCTTTTTCTTTCGCCGGGCGGATCCTGTCTGGTTGATTGTCGTCATGGCCTGTTTCGGATTGCGCATGACGGCCCGGGTTCCATTGCAATCGCGTTCCTGATTTTGACGGAAGCCAGTTGACCGAAGCACCCGGACCGGATCAAAGTGCCGCCCATTCAAATGGAGAGAAAAAATGTCCGATAATGTGGTTCTGGTTGGATGCGGCAATATGGGTTTTGCCATGCTTAAAGGCTGGCTGGACGCCGGGATATTGCAGCCTGACCAGGTCACTGTTGTCGAGCCAACCCCTGCCCTTCTCGAACGCGCTGCAAGTTTGGGCGTGAACGCTGTTGATGACGCATCAAAGGTTGAGGACGATCTCGCACCGCGTATCATACTTGTCGCGGTGAAGCCTCAGGTGATGCGCGACGTGCTTCCTGCCTATGCGCGATTTGCAGGAACATCGACCTTTGTCAGTGTGGCAGCGGGAATAAAAGTAGCATTCTTTGAAGAACATCTCGGCGCAAGCGCAGCGATCATCCGCACCATTCCCAATACGCCGGCAGCAATCGGCAAGGGCATGATCGTGACATTTCGCAATGCCCATGTCGCAGATGATAATGCAGCATTTGTTGACCGGCTGCTTGAAACCAGCGGCGCCGTGGCCGCAGTGGATGATGAAAGTCTGATTGATGTTGCAACAGCCGTTTCAGGATCGGGACCGGCTTATGTATTTCATTTCATAGAAGCGCTGACAGAGGCTGGTGTCCATGCAGGGCTTGAACGGAAGACCGCAGAAATACTGGCCATGCAGACAGTGTTCGGAGCAGGCGCATTGGCCGCTTCAAGCGAGGATACGCCGACAAAGCTGCGGGAACAGGTAACCAGCCCGAAGGGAACAACGGCCGCCGCCCTCGATGTCTTGATGGGTGCAGACAGGCTTAAAAACCTCGTGATCGAAGCGGTTTCCGCTGCACATAAGCGTGCTGTCGAATTGGGTAATCAGGCATAGAAATACGACCGGAAGTTTCCGGTCGTATTCACTGACTTTGCTGGAGGCAAAGAAATTTGGATTAGCTCGGCTTTTTGGTGACGAGCGTCAGCAGCCCTTTTGAATCGAGGCTGGCTATCACAACTGCTTCGGATGTGAGGCCTTTTTCCTTCAACGCGGATGTTACTTCCGGCGATTTATCGATGGAAGAACGCAGTTTCTTTACGTCTTCGTCGCTGCGCTGAGCAACGGCATCGTTGACCTGCGTTTTGGTGGCATCCGGCAATTCATTGATATCGACAATATTGATGGTCGTGATCTGCGGTGCCCCTGTTTGAGCTGGCGCTTCAGGTGATGGAGCAGCAGCGTTTGGAGCGGTCTGCGTAGCTGTCTGGGCATAAACGGCCGAAGTGGCCAAGGGGAATGCCGCGCAGAGCGCGAGCACTATCATCTTTCGCATCGTTTTTCCTTTCAGATGATTGGCGAACGATCATCTATTGATGATGCCCGCCACTTCACCTGCGAAATTCGATCTCAACCAGTCGATGGCCGGGTTTTTTCAAGGCAATATTGCGGCAAAAATGTGTCCGCCATTTATGCCAACAGACCAACCGGCGCGGGCGTCCTATCATGTCCAATCATTGTTTTGGCCAGAATTTCATATGACCGCACCCGCGCCTTATGCTCGAAAATATGGCCCGTAACCATGATCTCATCGGCGCCGGTACGATGGATAAACTCTTCGACACCGGTCTTGATGGCAGGCGCGGCACCGACGACAGAACAGGATAGAGCTTGGCGCAGAATCGCCTTTGCATGCAGATCAAGCGTTTCTTCATAGCCCTGAACAGGCGCTGGAAGCGGTCCGGGATTTCCGGTACGCAAATTTACAAAGGCCTGTTGCTGGGATGTTTGCAAAAATTGGGCTTCTTCATCGCTCTCAGCGGCAAATACGTTGAGACCAAGCATCACATAGGGTTTGTCGAGATAGCGAGATGGCTCAAAACGCGCGCGATAAATTTCGATTGCGCGCTCCATTTCCGCTGGTGCGAAATGGGATGCAAAAGCATAAGGCAGCCCCAATGCGGCAGCGAGCTGAGCGCCGAAAAGGCTGGAGCCCAAAATCCACACGGGAACATCAAGTCCCGCACCAGGAACGGCTATGACGTGCTGGCCGGGTTGAGGCTCGCCAAAATAACTCAGCAATTCGACGACATCTTGCGGGAACCCATTAATATCCTGATTGAGATTACGGCGAAGCGCCTGAGCCGTGATCTGATCCGTACCCGGAGCGCGGCCAACGCCAAGGTCAATGCGGCCAGGGTGAAGAGAGGCAAGCGTGCCAAAAGCTTCGGCGACCATCAAAGGCGAGTGGTTGGGCAGCATGATACCGCCCGCACCAAGGCGAATTTTGGAGGTCCCCGCTGCAACATGCGCGATCACAACGGCTGTCGCCGCACTGGCAATGCCGCGCATACTGTGATGCTCGGCAAGCCAAAGACGATGATAGCCAAGGCGCTCGGCATTCTGCGCGAGATCCAGTGAGTTACGAAGAGACTGCGCGGCAGTGCTGCCTGCTGCAATCGGTGAAAGGTCGAGGACTGATAATGGGATCATGAGCTGAATATAGGCCGCGACAAACGCTACACAATGAGGCCACGCGATTTCATGATTCACAAAAATTGAACGTCGATTAAATCGGGATCTTGTTAAATCCTGTTCTTATCCGACTGTGCCGCTGCGAGAGGAAGCCAAGCGCAACTCCATGCCAACAACGGGGCGTCTTTCCTGTGAAAGCTGTTCATCGGATTCGCGAATGGCGGTTTCAATGAAATAGGCAATCATTTCAAAACCCTCATCATCTGCAAGAGCGCATAACCGGGAAAGCTCTGCTTTCAGAACTTCCAATGTCTCGGTCCTCTTATTCATGCCTGCCGCTCCCACAACCCAAAGTTGCGGGACCCTAATACCACATTTGGCATTTTGAAAAGACTAAATCTTGCATGGACCACAGATTTCGTTAGTAATTTACAGTAAAATTAATTTCAAATTTTATCATGTTGCATGCAACCCTATGAGATCATTCAGTACCGTACTTGCTCAATTAAAAGCTAGACATTTGCACTTCAGGAGTTTCACACATCTTTTTTGATCCGGTCTTGGTGGCATTATCAATAATACCAGAGGCGAGGTCGGAAACGACTTCAACAGCGATATCTTCCGGCAAACCGGTCTCCGCCATGCCGGCCCGCATAGCTGCCTCACTTGCTTCAGTACCAGTACCGCAAATATAGGCCTTGGCTTCCAATACAGCCGCCCTTTGGAACTTCTTATTACTAATATCGCCGCCCTCACCTTCAGTTTCCAGAGACCCCTTGATGCTGAAAGCATGACTTGTCATAACAGGGGCGAATGCCAGAAACCCTGTCGTAAGCAATATCATTGATGATCTTAAAAGGTGCATGATTCGCCCTTTCCAGCCATATTCCAAAGCGCGGCAGTTTGCCGTTTTCAACCTCGTCAACCTATTATAAACGATGCGGAGCCGTTTGCGTTCCCCGAGCCTCTTCAACTGGCTGTGATGTCTCGCTTAAAACCAAGCAAAAATGTTGCATTGCACCAACTGCAATGCTGCTATGCAATATTGTCTGTATTAAATCACGGTGATTGAGTTATTTTCAGATCAGGAATTTTCGACAGCGTCACCTCCTCCCGACCCTGTCGAAACGGACGGTCTCTTCTCCTCCCAGAAGACCCTCCATAACCAACGAAACCCACCGCACCTCCTCCCGCGGTGGGTTTTGTTGTTTCTAGGCCTCAGGCTGCGCGGGCGCAGAACGGCCATCCAACTGCTAGCTTCCCATGGAATTGTTCAAAACCTTGCTTCCACAGTGGATTGTGCCAGTCAGGTCATTGCGGGATAGCGGCCACAATCGAAACTTCATTCTCGGATGCTCGCCTGGCTCTCATTCAAATAAAAATGCCGTTTCAGTTCTTGCGAAACGAAACGGCATTGTAATCAGGCCATAAAACGTACCAGGGCTTATTGCTTGCCCGTCTCCAGTTTGCGCCTTGCGACGCTCTCTTCGAGGGTCAATTTCTTTTCAGGCTTTGCGCGTTCGGTAAGAGACTTCGGCGGTGGGACAAACGAGACGTCCTTGACCGGCGAATTAGCGGGAACGCCACCAGTCGAACCGGTTGTGCAACCAGCAATGACGATTGCTGAAAGAATAATCAAGGTAGGTGCAACTCGCATTCAACTTTCCTTTTGCATAAAACGCCATTGAGTGGCGCAGGCCTCAAGCGCTGCGAATTTGACATTTGCTTCCCATCCGGTCGCAAACTCTTATGCAAATGTCAAACCCGTAAACGCGGACCACGGTTGACCATCGAATAATGGCGATAGCGCGTCAACGAACAAGAATTGCCCGCAAATCGTTTACATTTGTTCCAGTGGGTCCGGGTACAAAAAGATCCCCAATGGCATCGAATGCCGTCCACGCATTATTGCCATTGAGATAGGCCGATGCGTCCTGTCCCTTTGCCAGCAAACGCGCCACCGTTGTGCTATCGGCAAATGCACCTGCATTGTCTTCGGAACCATCAATGCCGTCCGTATCGGCGGCAAAAGCACTGATGCCATTGGCGCCATCAATATCCATGGCGAGCGACAACAGGAATTCGGTATTGCGACCCCCTTTGCCCTTTCCGCGCACTGTGACTGTGGTTTCGCCGCCGGAGAGGATCACAACGGGTTTCGTAAAAGGCTGTCCTTTTGCAAGCACGTGTTTTGCAAGAGCCGCATGCACATGAGCAACCTCCCTTGCCTCGCCTTCTATTGCGTCAGAGAGAATGACGGCCTCGATGCCATTTTCCTGCGCAACTTTGGCAGCAGCTTCGAGGGAAACGCCAGCCGATGCTATGACATGGTGTTCGTGACCTTTGAAAACAGCATCGCCTGGTTTTGGAGCATCCGCAGCATGTGATTGAAGATGCGCAAGAGCTGCGGCCGGCAAGTCGAGGCTATAGCGGTCCACAATTGCCAGCGCCTCTTCCCGCGTTGTTTCGTCCGGAACCGTAGGCCCGGAAGCGACAAATGCAGGATTGTCTCCGGGAATATCCGACACGACAAGCGAATATACCCGGGCCGGAAATGCCGCTGCAGCAAGACGTCCGCCCTTGATGGTGGATAAGTGCTTGCGAACCGCATTCATTGCCGAAATTGGTGCTCCTGAAGCCAGAAGAACCTTGTTCACTGCAATCTCGTCCTCAATGGTCATGCCATCCGGCGGCGATGGCAGCAATGCAGAGCCCCCACCCGACACAAGGGCGATGACAAGATCATCCGCCGTCAAATCGGACACGGTTTCCAGAAGACGTTTCGAGGCGACGAGACCCGCCGCATCGGGCACTGGATGGGACGCTTCGATAATTTCTATGTGCTCGCAGACCACGCCAAAACCATAACGGGTCACGACCAGTCCTTCGATGGATGAATCAGGATATTTGGCCGTCCATACTTTTTCAAACGCGCTCGCCATTTGCGCCGAACCTTTGCCTGCGCCGATTACAATCGTCCGGCCTTTTGGCCTTGGTGGCAGGTGAGATGCAATCACGCGCTCAGGATTGGCGGCGTCCACAGCAGCGCGGAACAGTTTGGTGAAAAACTCCTTGTCTCGCATGGGTGTCAAACTTCCAGATCGAACACAAAGACGCCGTCCGGACCGCCAATGGCTGAAGAGACGATGCGCCCGCCAATGGCTTGATGTTCCGGATGGATGAGATAGGCATCCCGCGCCGCGGCGTCAGCGAAATCAATCAGAAAGCCTTCGGTAAATCCTTTATCCATGCCCACCTCCGGGCTGACATTGACACCGGAACGGAAGGTCAGAGCGCCCGGCAGTTTCGCGCAGAGTATGGCGAGATCATCATAACAAGCCTGTCTATCCGACGTGGGAACCCCATCACGAAAACGGATAAAAACACAGTGACGGATCATGAAAACCTTCCTTCTGAATATTGGATGCGCATCCTGACGGGATTGCTGAAAATTGCGAGCAGTATTTCACCCCCTCAACAAAACGTCAGGTCAAAATGCGCTCTACGGCCATTGCCATAGCAAGCAACCTGCGGTCGGTACCGTGCTGCGCCATGAGCATTAGCCCCGCTGGCAGTGCCATATCCGGCATCGGCAGGCTGATCGCGGTCAGATCAAACTGGTTGGCCACCTGCGTATTGCGCAGCAGCAGCGTTTCTGTTTCCCGGTAGAAATTTTCATCGCTGACCGCCTCGATCGAAGGAGCCATAATTGGCACAGTCGGCAAGGCCAAAAAATTATAGACTCTCAATCGCTGATCCATTTCATGCATCAAAGACTGACGTTTCAACATGAGGTCGATGTAATCGGATTCGGACGTCTCCAACCTACGCAAGAGCGGACGCTGCACACGCTGGTCTACGTCCAGGCTTTCATCTCGCAACCATCCCGCGTGAATCCTGCTGGCTTCGATACCTGCAATCGATCCGACCAAGGTTGCTCGCGCCATGGCCTCAATCAGGTCATCTATCGAACAGTCGACAATCGTCGCACCGGCTTTTTCGCAGGCTTGAAGACTTAAATCGAATGCCTTTTCAATTTCCGATTCGATATTGCTGAATAATATACCGCGCGGCACGCCAATATGCAGGCCGGACAATGAGAACTGATCGAGGGGCTGCGGACGCTCACCCGCCAAGACCGAGTCGGTAAATGCGCAGTCTGCTACGTTTCGCGCCAAAGGCCCAATGGAATCCAGACTGGGCGAAAGGGGAAATGCGCCTTGCAGAGGAACGCGCCTGGCGGTTGGTTTAAAACCGGTCACGCCATTCAAAGCCGCTGGAATTCGTATCGAACCGCCCGTGTCCGAGCCGATTGAAATTTCGCTCGTGCCTTCCGCTATCGAAATTCCAGCTCCGATAGATGAGCCGCCAGCCACGCGCGAAGAATCCATGGCATTGCCTGCTGTCGGATAGTGCGGATTCAAGCCTACTGCGGTGAATGCAAACTCGGTCATGAGTGTTTTGCCGATGATGACCGCACCCGCTGCGCGCAATCGCTGCACGATGAGCGCATCATTGGCCGCTGCCGCAGCCGATTTCCGTATCACCGAGCCAGCCAAGGTCGCCTCCCCGGCAACGTCGAACAGATCCTTGATGGAGACTATTCGCCCATCGAGCGGCCCAAGCGTTTCGTTCTTGCGGAAGCGACTGTCCGAGGCCTGCGCCTCCTGGCGCGCTGAACCGGCATAGAGGCGGGTAAAAACCCGCTCGTCTGCCTCACGCTCCATCAAGCGCGCAAGAATATGTTCAAGCCTTTGGGAGGCCGACGGATTTGGATTTGGCAAGAAAATATCCCGCTGGAAATGTTGCGTCACGCTTTCTATAGCGCGAAGACCTTGCGGGTTAAAGTCCGGTAACTTGCCATGCACCGAGTGCAAGGGTGCGTTGCAACATTCACAGTTTTAAATCGATATTATTTGAAGCAATCTACGCAACAGGGAGGGCAACAATAAAAGGGGTAAGAGCCATGAGCCTTCGCAATCGCATTCAGAAATATCGTCAATATCGCCAGAATCTCCATGAGCTGCGCCTGTGCAGCGATCGCAATCTTGCTGATCTTGGAATTTCCCGCGCCGACATCCGCCAGATTGCCTGGATGGCGTGCAACTAATCAAACCCGTAAAGCTTTAAAAAGGCGCCGTGGGCTTTGCTCCGGCGCTTTTTGTTGAGTGTTTGGTGGCACGACATCCGATGCATCGCATTGCACGGCGCACATCAAACCGGTACTAAGAAGCTCGTGGGACAATATCCGATGATCGGAGCCCGGGGTGAGCATTCTACAGTGATCAAAGCATTCATCATACATCTGGCACGGTCTACAGACAGACAGCAACAGGTAGATTTGCTTAGCCAAACGCTCCCTGTTTCGACCGATGTCGTCGACGCTGTCGATGCCAGAAAACTGACCGATGAAGATGTCCGCCGTGTCTACAAAGCCGGACTGCATGCTCCGCGCTATCCCTTTGATCTCAATATCAGGGAAGTCGCCTGTTTCCTGTCGCACCGGAAAGCATGGCAAGCGATCGTCGACCAAAATCTCACAGCGGGGCTGGTGCTTGAGGATGATGTTGCCCTGACGCCCGAATTTGCCGCGGCATATTCCGCAGCTGCCCGATTTGCAGGCCCGACGGATTTTATCCGCTTTCCATTCCGGCCTCATCGCGAACAGGGGCCGGAGGTTTTTGCCGCTGACAACGCCCGCATTCTGCGCGCCAAACCGGTCGGGCTGGGAATGGTAACCCAACTCATCGGCTACGAAGCGGCCAAACAATTACTGGCTGTCACCGAAACCTTTGACCGTCCGGTTGATACGATGTTGCAGATGAACTGGATAACAGGACTGTCGCCGCTCGCAGTCGTTCCTGGCGGCGTCAGGGAAGTTTCTTCGCAACTTGGCGGCAGCACAATTCAACAGAAGAAACCTTTGCTGGAAAAATTAAGGCGCGAAATATTACGGCCGATTTACCGAATGCGGGTCAACGCCTATTCTCGCGGCAAGGAGGGCTGACCGTGCCTGTACCAATTCTCCTATATCATCAGATCGCCACGCCACCGTTTCGCAAGACGCCCTTTAGAAGCATGATTGTAAGCCCGGAATCCTTTCGGCGGCAGATGGGCTGGCTCAAGCGATTGGGTTATCAAGGGCTCTCGCTGCGCGAAAGCTTGCCTTACATTTCCGGTCAGAAAACCGGAAAAGTGGCCGCTATCACCTTCGATGATGGCTTTACCAATGTTTATCAAAATGCCATGCCGATCCTGCAGGAATTCGGTTTCACCGCGACCAATTTTTTCGTCAGCAACCAGATTGGCGGCTCGAATGAATGGGATCGTCCGCTCGGTGTTTTACCAGCAACCTGCATGGATATCAGCCAGATAAAACAATGGCTTTCTTCCGGTCACGAAGTTGGTGCGCATACAATGGATCATGCGCATCTCAGTCAGATTCCCGAGACGCAGGCTTTCGAGCAGCTCTCCCTTTGTAAGGAAAAGCTGCAGGAGATCGTCGGCGACAGGGTCGAGACTTTTGCCTATCCCTATGGCGACCACAATGACAGGGTGCGCGAGCTCGTAAGGCAGGCAGGCTATATAGTGGCAGCAGGCACAGAACGGCGCCGCGCGACCGGCAATGACGATCTGATGAACCTGCCAAGGCTGACAATCCGCCGCGATGATACCTGGTTACACTTCGTCGCAAAGTGTCTGCTGCGCTAAGAACCCAGAGTCCAGTTATCCGCTTTCCAGAGCGGCAATCCTGTAGATTGCGCAACGTCCGGATCAGCGGTGTAAACAGGATGGCCAGCCCGGAGAAGTGCAACCAGCACATCATGATCAGTCTGGCTATGCTGACGACCCAGATTGAGATTGTTGTAAATGTGCCCTTGGGACGCAGGATTGATGCCGGTGATGATAACGGCGCGAGCCCCACTGGCCAGCGCGTAGAGCACGGCAGTCACACCATTTGAGAATCTTGTTTCAAGATCGTCTTCAGTGTTCAGATAGCCCATAATGCGCTTGAACAATGCCATGCGTTGCAGCCTGTTCACGATATGCAGGTGGCGATAGCTGTAATTGAACGCAGCCAGCCCGTCTTCAAGCTCTTTCCTGCTCTGGGTCCAGCGCATCACGTAAAGATGCCCTGTCGACTGGTCTTTCAATGCCTTGCGTACCGCCACGGCATTGTCATTGGTGCCATAGACCTGCCTGTATTGAAGGAAAGTCACATCGGGATCGGCCAGCCCCCAACCGGTCGACACCGATTGCGACCCGTTGATCGTAAGAAGGTGGTAATTGGATTGATAACCTTCCGGCAGATTTGAAACAGGCGCAGATCCCACAATCAAAACCGGATTGCGAAAGGGCGAAGGATAGTGAGGCGGGTGCGGGCGAAGCGCATAATAACCGACCCGGCGAATGAGTGATTTATAAGCTTTCAATTTTCAAACCCGATGCAAGAGACCGAATGGTACATAGGCTATTTGCAGGGTTCTGCCCATCCTCAGTCTGCATAAGTTTGAACAGGACGGCCGTTACACGCGCCATCTCATGGAAGCCCCAAGGTGTTGCTAAACCGCTTCGTTCATTTTCACACGCTTTTCCAGCATCGCGATGCTCTCCTTTCGCTCGCTATAGCGATCTGTCAAATAACCGGAAACATCGCGAGTCAGCAGTGTGAATTTGACCAGCTCCTCCATCACATCCACCACCCGATCATAATAGGCGGAGGGTTTCATGCGACCGTTTTCATCAAACTCCTGATAGGCCTTCGCCACAGAGGACTGATTGGGGATAGTGATCATTCGCATCCAGCGTCCAAGCACCCGCATCTGATTGACCGCGTTGAAAGACTGGGAGCCGCCCGAGACCTGCATGAGGGCAAGCGTGCGGCCCTGCGTCGGACGGATTGCTCCCATTGCGAGCGGTATCCAATCAATCTGCGATTTCATGACGCCTGTCATTGCGCCGTGGCGTTCTGGACTGGTCCAGACCTGGCCTTCGGACCAGAGTGATAATTCCCGCAATTCCTGAACTTTTGGATGATCGACCGGTGCGTCGTCCGGCAGTGGCAGATCGGAAGGATCATAGATTCGCGTTTCGGCACCAAAATGCTCAAGCAACCGGGCTGCTTCCTGCGTCAGGAGACGACTATAGGCGACTTTGCGCAATGAGCCATACAGCAGAAGAATGCGTGGACGATGCGTCGACATCGGAGCACTGAGCTTTGCGGACTCTGGCAGATGCAGAGCCTCCGGATTTGTGTTTGGCAGATCAGACAAGACGATTTCCTTCCGCATCTATAACGACTTCACCGTCTTCCTTGGTGAAGGGGCCTTGTTGTGCAGCGGGTAAAATATCCAGCACCCGTTCAGATGGCCGCGCCAAACGCACGCCGAGATCCGTTACAACGAAAGGGCGGTTGATCAGGATCGGATGTGCTTCCATTGCATCTAATAATTGCTCATCCGTCAGGGATGGATCGTCAAGACCAAGCTCGGCGTAAGGCGTTCCCTTCTCGCGAATAGCCTCACGCACCGTCAAACCGGCTCGCTTGATCATGTCTTTGAGTTCTTTGCGGCTCGGCGGTGACTTCAAATATTCAATCACGACAGGTTCAATGCCCGCATTGCGAATGAGTGCCAGCGTATTGCGCGACGTGCCGCAGGATGGATTGTGGTAGATGGTGACGGTCATCCGACTGTCCTTTCAATTTTCTTGAGATTTTGAACGGCGTCACCGCTTTCGTACCAGCCCTTGCTGCGATTTACGATCCACACGACAGACAGCATGACGGGCACTTCGATCAACACGCCCACAACTGTGGCAAGGGCCGCACCGGAATTAAAGCCAAACAAACTAATGGCGGCTGCAACGGCGAGTTCGAAGAAATTGCTGGCGCCGATCAGCGCGGATGGCCCTGCCACGCAATGCTGTTCCCCGCTTATGCGATTGAGCAGATAGGCAAATCCCGAATTGAAATAGACCTGAATGAGGATGGGCACTGCCAGCAAGGCAATAATCAGCGGCTGGGCTATGATCTGCTCACCTTGAAAGCCGAAGAGCATGATGAGGGTTGCTAAAAGCGAGACCAACGAAATTGGTTGCAAGATACCAAGAAGGCGTTCAAACGCAGCATTGCCCCGTCCCAGCAACTGGCGGCGGGCAAACTGCGCAATAATCACCGGAATAACAATATAAAGCACCACTGACAGGACAAGCGTATCCCAAGGCACGGTAATTGCCGAAAGGCCGAGCAGGAGGCCGACAATGGGAGCAAAAGCCACGATCATGATCGTGTCGTTCAAGGCAACCTGCGACAGGGTGAAATGCGGCTCGCCTTTTGTAAGGTTAGACCAGACGAATACCATTGCTGTGCATGGAGCCGCTGCCAGAATGATCAGACCGGCAATATACGAGTCGATCTGCATTTCAGGCAAATATGGCCGAAACAGCCAGCCGATGAATAGCCAACCGAGCAATGCCATGGAAAACGGCTTGACCGCCCAGTTGATAAATAGCGTGACGCCGATACCACGCCAGAACTGTCCTACATGGCCAAGCGAAGCAAAATCAATGCGCAGCAGCATGGGGATGATCATCAACCAGATCAGTACCGCCATCGGAATATTGACCTTGGCATATTCCGCCGAACCTATGGCCTGGAAAACGACTGGAATGAAATGACCAAGCGCAATGCCGACGACAATGCACAGGGCAACCCACACGGTGAGGTAGCGCTCGAAGATAGACATTCTGCTTTTCCTTAAAGAGAGACCGAGCGCACCATCAAGGTAGCGATTGAAGGGCAAAGACCAGAGGCTTGCGGCGTCGCCAGAATCTCGGGGGGCGCTTCGCTTCTGGTGATGGTCTTGAAACCGAGCTTGTTGAAAAATGGCGCGGCTCCCATTGTCAGCAAATATCCAGATTCTGCACCCGCCATCTCGGCGTAGCGCAACAGCGAGCGAGTAATGGCAGTGCCGCAACCCGACTTCTGCATGCCTTGCGGGACTACGATCGAACGCAGCAGAGCATTCTTGCCATGCAATTCGATCCCACCAAATCCGGCAGGCTCACCCTTATCATCCGTGAAGCGAAAGAATGCGCCTCCGGACTGCAACAGATCGTCAATCGGCAGCGAGGCTTCCTGCAGCGCTTTTGCCAATTCCTCATCGGACGACAGAATCGATTCGGCAATGACGAAGCGGGCGGAGTTTCCGCTGCACTGGATCGAGACATTGGAGATACGGTCAGCCATTGAAGGTCTCCTTGGGCGGGCAACAGGGAACGATATCCGCAAGCAGTGGCGCACAAATGTTCGGATGTCCGGCACAGCAATCTTTCAGAAGATAATTGATCGCTCCGCGCAGGCTTTCGAAGTCCGCACGATAGATGATGGATCGACTTTGCCGTTCGGAGGAAATCAAGCCGGCCCGGGAAAGAATGCCAAGATGGGTGGACATGGTGTTTTGCGGTACATTGAGTATCCGTGAAATTTCACCCGCAGGAATGCCGTCAGGCTCATGAATAACGATAAGCTTGAACGCATCCATCCGCGTGGTCTGGGCCAAGGCGGCGAAGGCATCGATTGTGCTTTCTTTTTCCATATATCGAGATATACGGATATAATTGCTTGCAGTCAATTTGTTTTGCTGATCAACGAGAGCAAACTTGCTCTAGTTGCAGCATGTGGACGATGCACTGCTCGAGCCACAACAGCTGGTGGCAGCGGCTTGCGCCGCACGATGTCTCGGCTTGCAGATCGCCGGACGAGCAACCAGGTTCAACACAAGCCGTTCAGCCTCAAGGATCAACGTGCTCGCGTCGAATATTTGCATGGGCATATCTGGCAGCCCTACTTCGAACGTCAGGCGAGCATCGGCACGAAGCTCAACCTTCTTTCCCACCAGGCTGAGGATGCTGCTGAATTTTTCCACGGTCATAAAGTCTCTACCCTGTTCCGACGGCAAGTCTTCTACCTGCAGGACCGATTCATGCCAGCTATCGGGATTGCCACCGCAGTCCAGCGTTACAAACGAACCTGCCTTCACCTCTGTAACATGATATCCGGGCTGGATGGTCCTCCCTGCATATTCAATAACAAGAGGGCGTTCGTGATAGGGTTCGAGCGCTGACAGCAATGCATGAAGTGAAGCATCGCCATGAAAATCTATGAGTATAGGGCTGGTAACGGAGTTCATGATCATATAACCTCATTTCAACATCTTTTGAGATATTGAGGTAATTATGAATGAATTGCAAGCCCTTGACGCTTTTGCGTCGCTCTCACAAGAAACCCGGTTGAGGATTGTGCGCCTGCTGGTCAAGGCTGGCCCGGAGGGAATGCCTGCCGGAGCGGTAGGCGACGCTATGGGAGCATCATCGTCCAAGATCTCGTTTCACTTGAGCCATCTGGAGCGCTCTGGCCTGATCCAGTCACGGCGCGAGGCGCGTTCCATCATTTACAGTGCCGTCTATCCCGCGCTCTCCGGGTTAATTGAATTCCTGATGAAAGATTGCTGTCAAGGACGGTGCGACCCAGTCGAGAAAAATTGCGCTGATACCTGCACCGACTGAGCCGGGTACCCGTTTGATCCAAGAGGTCCAGAATGTCCGCTTCCTCCCATCGGGACTACCTCGTCGTTGCCGTTCTCGGCCTAACGCAAATTATCGGCTATGGCACGCTGTATTATAGTTTCAGTGTACTTGCCCAAGCTATGGCGGAAGATTTTGGCTGGCCACCGGAATGGGTTTTTGGCGTTTTCTCAATTTCGCTTCTTGCAGGTGGATTGGCCGCTCCAGTGGCGGGCAGCTGGATAGATCGCCACGGAGCAGGCAAAGTCATGAGCTGGGGCACCATTGGCGCAGTGACGGCATTGATCGCCTGCGCGATTGCCCCAAGCCCCATGACCTTTACTGCTGGATTGATAACTATAGAGCTTGCCTCCACCTTCGTTCTCTACAATGCCGCCTTTGCTGTATTGGTACAGATCAACCCTGTCACCGCACCAGCGGGCGATCACTTATCTCACGCTTATCGCAGGCTTCGCTTCGACAATATTCTGGCCCTTGACCTCAGCGCTCCACGCGTCTTTGTCGTGGCGAGAGGTCTATATCGTCTTTGCCGCGCTCCATATAACTTTCTGCCTTCCAATACATGTCTGGCTGTCCTGCCTACCCGCCAGATCGAGGGCAGATATGTCTGGTGAGGCACCGGCAACGCCCTCCGTCGAGGGCAGCCTTGCTCAAGACCGGAGACGATCAGGCTTTATCCTGATGTCCATGGGACTCGCCCTTGTAAGCTTCGTTGACGCAGCAATTCTTATCCACATGTTGCCGATGTTGACCTCATTGGGAATTGGAAGCACAAGCGTCCTGATCGGAACATTGTTTGGCCCCGCTCAAGTTGCCAGTCGACTATTCAGCATGTTCAGCGGCAATCATATCCCACCATTGGGTCTGGCGCTGATCTCAGCACTGCTCGTGCCTGTGTCCGTTTTCATCCTGCTGTTGAGCGGCTCATGGGTTCCCGGGTCCCTTGCATTTGCTATCATTTTTGGTTTGGGAGCTGGGCTTGCCAGCATCGTACAGGGAACGCTGCCGCTCGCTCTCTTCGGCAGCTACGGTTACGGACAACGCGTCGGAAAGGCCACCGCAATTCGCTTGGTTGCGACTGCCGCGGCGCCTTTCGCATTCGCATTTATCATGCAACATTTTGGTGTTCGAGCCGGCTTGATAGCCTTTGCGGTACTTGGATTAACGGCCGTCATATCGTTCGCCGCTCTCGGCAGGCAGGGCCATGGCGTTTTTGCCAAGAAATCAGCCCGCAAACCTCTATCTGACCTGGCTGAGTTGACCAGTATTCCCGATTGACGACCGGCTTCTTCTCCCTATAGATTGACGATATCGAAAATCGCTATTGTGAGCCGAATAACTATAGCCGGGCAAACATGGAACATCAGGATTTACTCAGCGGCCTCATCCGGCTCCACGTCTTGCATCACGCAGTCGAAGGGGAACTTTACGGCCAATGGATGATCGATGAGCTTGCCCATCATGGGTATAGGCTGAGTGCGGGCACGCTTTATCCAATGCTCAAGGCCATGGAAAAGAAGGGCTATCTTGTGTCAGAAAATCGGCGCGACGGACGTACGGCCCGTAAATTTTACCGTGCCACCCCTTTGGGACGCGAGGCATTGGAAATCGCCCGTCTCAAAGTAAAGGAACTCTTTGGAGAAATGATTTCTTAGAGCTCTGGAAAAGAGCGCCCGTCCATCCGCAATAAGGAACTGCTGAGTGACCATGGTCGAACCCACCCCCATCGCTTCCGCCATGAACCGGATTGTCGAAGTATTCATTGTGTTCCTGAAACTCGGCCTTACCTCCTTTGGCGGGCCCATTGCCCATCTTGGCTATTTTCGAGAGGAATTTGTAAATCGCCGCAAATGGTTGACCGATGAAGCCTTTGCCGACGTGGTGGCCCTATGTCAGTTTCTGCCCGGCCCTGCTTCCAGTCAGGTTGGCTTCGCTATCGGAATATTCCGGGGTAGCGGGGTATTGGGAGGAATCGCAGCCTGGACAGCTTTTACCCTTCCTTCCGCGATTTTGTTGATCGCATTTGCTTATGGAGCAGCAAATTTTGCGGGACCAATCGGTCAGGGCATTATCCATGGATTGAAACTTGTCGCCGTCGCCGTTGTGGCACAGGCAATCTGGGGTATGGCTCGTACGCTGACACCTGATAAAACCAGAATCGCCATTGCGCTGGCCGCAATAGCTGCCGCAGTTTTCCTTAGCAGCACACTCGGACAGATAGGCGCGATTGCAGGTGGCGCATTGGCCGGTCTGTTCTTTTGCCGCGATACCTATACTCAAGACACACATCGTCTCGGCTTTTCCGTTAACAGGCGCAGCGCCATCCTGGCCCTCATTCTGTTTGCGGCTTTGTTTGCTCTTCCTGTGATATTGCCAGATAGCTTGCACAGCCAAGCGATCTCGCTGTTTGACGCGTTCTACCGTTCTGGCGCGCTCGTCTTTGGTGGCGGCCATGTGGTTTTGCCACTGCTCGAAACAGCGGTCGTGGCTCCCGGCTGGGTGAGCCATGAGGCATTCCTTGCAGGTTATGGGGCAGCACAGGCGGTTCCCGGGCCGCTTTTTACGTTTGGTGCCTATCTTGGCGCAATCGTGAATTCACCGCCCAACGGGATGCCCGGCGCGCTTATTGCAGTGATTGCATTGTCTCTGCCGGGATTGCTTCTTGCCTATGGAACCTTGCCGTTTTGGGACGACCTCAGACGCCTCCCCTTAGCGCAAGCAGCCATGAGAGGCGCCAATGCCGCTGTGGTGGGGATTCTTGCAGCTGCATTCTATAATCCTGTTTGGACGAGCGCAGTTTTCAAGCCATCGGACTTCCTGCTGGTGACAGCCGGATTCCTGTTTCTGACAATATGGAAGATGCCGCCTTGGATTGTCGTAGTCGCTCTTGCCATTGCTGGCGCGATCATGGGCGCTGCGTAGACTTCAGTCGTTACAAGAAAAGTGGCCCCCATTTGGGGCCACCTAACATTAATTTGACGTGGATCAGATACCGCGCAGCATCTTGCAAAGAGCGACAAGCCCGCCGTCATAGTTCATTGCATTAGCGGAAATATCGCGGCAACGCACCTTCAACTTCGTACGCTCGGTTGCACTCAAGCTGGCGAACCGGGCGGATACCACACGGGCATTCAGGCGCGTACCGGGACTGACAGAAGTTCCCCTGGGAGTCACTCCAGCAGTCGTCCTGGTGCCGGGATTTATGCCACTGCCAGGATTAGTGATGGTGTTACCAATGCCGACGCCAACGCCAGCATTTATGCCACCTGCCCCACCAACGCTTAAGCCCGCCCCTGCACGGACCCCGCCAGTGACACTGGCGCCCACTCCGGCCGTAACACCACTGGTGCCGCCAACATTCGCTCCCGCGCCGACCGCCGTTCCTCCGGATCCGCCGATCGAAGCACCCGCGCCTGCATTTACGCCGCTTGCCCCGCCAACGTTTAAGCCTGCACCTGCATTGACCCCGTTATTGACAGAAGCTCCCACTCCGGTCGAAATACCGCTCGTGCCGCCGACATTTGCTCCAGCGCCGACCGTCGTTCCTCTGGATCCGCCAATTGAAGCGTCCACTCCAGCCTTGATGCCGCCGAGATCTGCACCGACGCTCGCACCGAGGCCGCCATTGCGCGAGCCACCGACGGAGATACCGCCTGCAAATGCTGGAACAGTAAGTGCTGTTATGATGACAGAATATGAGAGTAACTTGGTAACATTGGTTATAATTCTAGTCATTATGTCCTCCCTTATCCCAATTTTCAAACCAATGTGAAATACAATGGCAGCTTGGGTTGGAGAATAGTATTCATTATTTATTTCAAAATTACAAGTAAATCTAATACTAAGCTAATTACTATTCATAATACTATTAAAAATTCAAACAAAACTCTACCTCATCCAACGGGATGCGAAAACAAACAACACACTACTCAAGCATTCGCTACAATTTTATCAAAGTTGAAATGATCCTCCATTCTTTTATATCCATTCTATACTATTTTTTAACTTGCGCTTGAATATTTGCAATCATCTGTCCACGAGAGCTTCACCACAATTCGCACGCCATTGGTTCGATTGTGGGTCACTGGAGTCGCAATGATCTGACGGAATTTGAGTGGCACGTGATCGAGCCGCCGCAAACGCACTAAAAAAGGAAAAAAGTGTCCAGCTTTTCACAGTGGTATGCGTTTGCTGACCAGTCTGGGCAAAGATAATCAACAACAAAAATGGGTAAAATGAGAAGTGGTGCCCAGACGCGGATTCGAACCACGGACACGCGGATTTTCAATCCGCTGCTCTACCAACTGAGCTATCTGGGCACTTTTGGCTGCCAAAGTTGGCAGGCCATTCCGACGCGTTGGTTTTCGTTGGAAGCGGGTGGGTTATAACACTAAAAATCCTGCTGTCCAGCATCAACTAAGGATTTTTTCGCCGTTTTTCTGCCTCTTGCAAAGGGCATAGATCGATGCGTTCTTGATGGGGTTACAGACAGGATTCGTTTTATATGATTGATACGGGGGATAAAACCGCCAAAGCGACGCCTTTTGGCTGGGGCATTCTTGGCAGCGGCCAAACTGCTGGACAATTTGCCGCTGATCTGGCGCTGGTGCCCGGCGCGTCGCTTGTGGGTAATTTTTCGCGGACAACAGCCAATGCAAAACGGTTTCAAGAAAACTTTGGCAGCAAGCGTGCCTATTCCGACATTGATGCATTTGTAGCCGATCCCGAGATTGATGCGGTTTACATTGCAACGCCAAATTCGGTCCACGTGGCGCAGGCTCTCAAATCCATCCGCTCAGGCAAAGCGATTCTGACGGAAAAGCCGCTCGCACCTTCCCATACGGAAGCCTCCGTCATCGAACGGGAAGCCACCCGCGCCAATGTATTCGCCATGGAAGCGATGGGGACAAGATTCCTGCCAGCAATCGCGGCCGCGAAAGCCAAAGTGGATGCCGGAGAAATCGGAGCAATCCGCAAAATAACCGCCGAGTTATCCTATGAACATCCATACGATCCCAAGACGCGCTATTTCAGCAGATCATTGGGCGGCGGTGCCAGTCGGGATCTCGGGATCTCGTGTGTTTCCTTGGCAATGTTTTTCCTTGGTCAACCACAAAAGGTTTCGGGGCTGTGGCATGCGGCCCCAAACGGCATCGACATAAGTTCTGAAATCGTGCTGCATTATGATCATGTGAAAGCAGAACTTTCCTGCGGCTTCGACCGAAATGGCAAGAATCATTTTATCATCGAGGGCACAACCGGCACGATTCGGCTGAATGCTCCGTTCACCGAGGCAAGGGAACTGACGATCTACCAGGGGTTTTCCCGACAAGCGCTGTTCAGCCCTCTATCAGGCCCAGGCGGAACTATCGGAAAAATACTGGATCGCCTTCCTGTGCCGGGCCGAACTGTTGAGGAATACGATTTTGACGGCAATGGCCGCCAATTTGAAGCAATTGCATTGATGGATGCTATGAGGCAGGGCAAAACCGGCTCTGCTATCATGCCGATAGCAGATAGCATAAGCTCATTGCGGGCTATCAATATTGTATTGTCGCAGCCTGCAACGCAGCGGGTGATAAGACTTTAGAGCTCGTCAGCCCTCCGGGCCGACAGCTACATGTCTTCTTCGCCGTCGCTGTCTTCCGAGCTTTCGACGGCGGGTAATACATAGGCGCCCGTCAGCCAACGATTAAGGTCTACATTGCGGCAACGTGACGAGCAGAATGGATAGTGCTCACGCTGGGATGGCCGCTTGCATTCGGGGCAAGGACGTGTCGGTCGCAGGGGCGTAACATTCGCCATACTGTTTTTGTTGTCAGTCACTATTGCAGTCCATTGGAAACATATAGTTGCTAGTGGCCCGAGGCCTGCCAATTGGCATAAACGGGAAACCCTTCACCCTGCAAAAGGTTCAAGGTTTCATAAAGCGGCAAGCCAACAACATTGGTGTATGAGCCGACCAGCTTGATAATGAAGCTGCCCGCCAAACCCTGAATTGCATAGCCGCCTGCCTTGCCGCGCCATTCGCCTGACGCAAGATAGCTTTCCAGCTCCTCCCGCGAAAGCCTTTTGAAGCGAACGCGGGTTTCAATGAGGTCCTGACGCAATTTTCCTGCCGGCGTTATCAGGCAAAGGCCCGTATAAACACGGTGGGAGCGACCGGACAGCAGACGTAGGCATGCGGTCGCATCATCAAGTATTTCCGCCTTCGGCAAAATGCGCCGCCCGACAGCGACAACCGTGTCAGCGCTAAGGATATAGGCCTTGCCAAGCTCGGCACTTCCCTTCAGTTCTGCGGCAACTTTTTCCGCCTTCAAACGGGAAAGCCGACGCGCCAGCGAACGCGGATGCTCCGCCCGTAGCGGCGTCTCGTCCACGTCGGCGGGCAGCAGACTATCCGGCTCAATACCGATCTGACCGAGTAGCGACAGGCGGCGCGGCGAACCGGAGGCAAGAACGAATTTGTGCTGATCGCTCATAAAGAGAATTCCTGCGGACAGGCTGAAGGACGTTTACTTGAAACGGTAGGTGATGCGACCCTTGGTCAGGTCATAGGGGGTCATTTCAACCAGAACCTTGTCGCCTGCCAGAACGCGAATACGGTTCTTGCGCATGCGCCCAGCCGTGTGAGCAATGATTTCATGATCGTTTTCGAGCTTTACCCGGAACATCGCGTTGGGCAACAGCTCCGTCACGAGGCCAGGAAACTCCAGTACTTCTTCTTTCGCCATGCGTAGTTCTATCTCCAGAAATTGAATTTGCGGCCGTGTTCGACCGCAATTTTGCGCGGAACCTATAGTATTGCGTAGCATTTGTGAACAAGGGAGTTCGATCCAATTGTACGGACGCACAAGAGTATCAAGTCAATGGACCGAAACGATCCTCAATATGTTGTTTCAGATGATCCCGAACATCACGATAAGCGTCCAGAATCTGATCCCTGCGACCGCGCACCAATGTCGGGTCAGGCGTGGGCCAATATTCCACATGCACCGACGTCGTCCGGGTCAGCTCCAGAGCCATATGGTGCGCCTTGGGTGATAATGTAATAATCAGATCGAAATAATCGTCTTCAAGCTCCTTGAAGGTGCGCGGCGCTACGGACAGCCGCTTCAATCCGATTTCTTCGAGCACGGCATCCACAAAGGGATCGGGATCGCCCTTTTCAACGCCCGCTGATGCCACATAGACCTTTGACGGCAGTATTTTTCGAGCCAGTGCCTCGGCCATGGGAGAGCGAATGGCATTCATGCCGCATATGAAAAGAACGGCGCCCGGAATCCTCGGTTTGCCACCTGCCGCATCATCCGGCAGATGGTCGGGCATTCCCGGCACGGGTGCGCCTATCCCCGCCAATGGAGCACACATACCAGTGTAAAAAGCCGGCGGGCAGTGTCGAAATCGACATCTATCTTGCCGCCAAGTCGATCCATCAGAGCCTGCGATCCCTCGTTGTGCAGCCCTCGCCGACCCATATCGATGGCTTCGATCTTGCTCGGGCTGGATGCGCGAATGGCATCATAATAGCTTTCGCAGATAAGGAAGTAGTCCTTGATGACCTTGCGTAAAGGCGTGAGCGAAAGGATGTGCGTGACAACATCGTCGCCGCTTTCCCGTGAAATCGCAAAAATCAGACGTGATTCGACCAAAGAAATCTTCAGCTTGTAGGGCCCAGTCCCCTCATCGCTGACAGGACGGAAACTATTCTCTTCGATAAGGTCAAAAATTGCGACCGCTCGTTCATGCTCGACGTCGGGTGTTGAACGGCCGATCGTGTCGTCCAGTTCCACATCGATCAATCTCGCATCACTTGCCGTCATCAGATTCCTAAAGGTTCAACCGGATTGCAACCGAATTGCCATGCGCATCAAGCCCCTCCGCACGCGCCAGTTCAATCGCTGCCGGTCCCAAGGCACGCAGTTGCTCAACGCCAAGCCTCAGAATGGAGGTTCGCTTGACATAGTCAAGCACGGAAAGCCCCGAAGAAAAACGGGCTGAACGGGCTGTGGGCAAAACATGGTTGGAACCACCAACATAGTCACCGATGACTTCCGGGGTATAACGGCCAAGAAAGATCGCGCCTGCATTGCGGACGCCGGCCAAAAGCTCTTCTGTATCGGCGGCTGCAATCTCCAGATGCTCCGGCGCGATGCGGTTGACCAGAGGCAAAGCTGACGGCAAATCATTGACCAAAATGACCGCGCCATAATCCCGCCAGCTCTCGCTCGCGGTCTGGCCGCGCGGCAATGTCTTGAGTTGATGCTCGACAGCGGCCATGACCGCCTCACCGAAAGTCTCATCATCCGTTATGAGAATTGATTGCGCGGCGCTGTCATGCTCGGCCTGAGCCAGCAAGTCAGCAGCGATCCAATCCGGATTGTTATCAGCATCGGCTAAAATGAGAACTTCGGATGGGCCGGCAATCATGTCGATACCGACAGTGCCGAAAACTCGGCGTTTGGCAGCAGCCACATAGGCGTTTCCGGGGCCGACAATCTTGGCGACCGGCGCAATGGTTTCCGTGCCGTAGGCAAGTGCCGCAACCGCCTGCGCGCCGCCCACACGGTAAATCTCGGAGACGCCAGCAAGACGCGCTGCAACCAGAACCAGCGGGTTGAGCTTGCCGTCTGGTGAGGGAACCACCATGACAATGCGCTCAACACCCGCCACTTGTGCCGGAACAGCATTCATCAAGACAGAACTTGGATAGCTCGCAGTACCGCCTGGAACATAGAGCCCGACTGAATCAATTGCGGTCCAGCGCGAGCCAAGTTCAACGCCCAATGCATCCGTATAACGGTCATCCTTGGGCATTTGCCTTGCGTGGTGGGAATGGATGCGATCGCGCGCAAGCTTGAGTGCCTCGACCGTTGCTTGCGGCGCCGATTCCATAGCGGCATTAACCTCGTCCGCAGAAATGGCGATACCATGTTGCGCCAAATCTATACGGTCGAATTGCTTCGAGTAGTCAATCAGCGCCGCATCACCATTGGTGCGAACATTCTTGATAATCGTCTCGACCACGCGGTCAACATCTTCGGAGACCTCGCGTTTAGTCGAAAGAAATGCGGAAAAACTCTCGTTAAAGTCAGAGTCAGACTGTTTCAGCACAATTGCCACGATACATATTCCTTAGGGTCAGAAGCTAGACTTCGTGCTCTGGACGCGATTGTGTTTCCCAGGCCGGGCCCAAATCCGCCATTTGGGCTTCAATAGCTTCAACTTCGAGACGCAAGGCTTTATTGGCAGCAAAAACCAGCTCGATAAACCCGGATGGAGCCTCGGTAACGATGAAACGAATTGCCAATACGGAAAGAACGTCATCTGGATAATGGCGGTCGATGCCCGTGGCTTTGAGACTCAAGACCTGACCAAAATGGAGTGCTGTGCGCCGACGCTCGAAACTGCGATGGCGCTTGCCATCATCGGCCAGTTCCCAGACGAAGCGATTGACGCCAAGTACCAGCTTCTTTTCCGCTGCCAGATAGTCGATATCGCTGACTTTAAGCACGGAATCCTGCAGGTGCGCAGATAGGATTTGCAGATCTTCCTCATCAAGCGCGATGAGTTTGAGAGTGTCCATGTCTACCCTTTGCCTTAATTTGCGGGATCAGGGCTTCGGTGAGGAAGCCTGCTCTCTTCCCTGTTAGAGGAAAGCGAAGGCAAAGGGAATTATGCAAGATGCATAATCGACGTGGAAATTCCGGATGATCAGTCGCTGATGCGCTCAACCACCGCACCGCAACGTGTCAGCTTTTCTTCGAGACGCTCAAAACCGCGATCGAGATGATAGACGCGATTGACCGTCGTCTCCCCTTCGGCCGCAAGACCGGCAATAACCAGCGAAACAGATGCACGCAGATCTGTCGCCATGACCGGCGCACCGCGTAGGCGCTCGACACCCTCGATCTTCGCGGTCTGACCTGACAGCGAAATTTTGGCACCGAGCCGAGCCAATTCCTGCACATGCATGAAGCGGTTTTCAAAGATGGTCTCGGTAATATGGGACGTGCCCTTGGCCTTGGTCATCAGGCCCATGAACTGCGCCTGCAAGTCGGTCGGGAAGCCCGGGAATGGCTGCGTCGTCACATCGACGGGCATGATGCCATGGCCATTACGCACAACGCGCAAGCCGGAATTGGTTTCTGAAATTTCAACGCCGACCTGGCCGAGCGTTGCGAGGGCAGCAGTCAAAAGATTGGCGTCAGCACCTTCCAGGATGACATCGCCACCCGTCATGGCCACAGCCATGGCATAGGTTCCTGTCTCGATACGATCAGGAATGACGCGGACGCGCGCGCCGGAAAGACTTGTTACGCCCTCGATTGTGATCGTCGCCGTGCCAGCCCCGCTGACCTTTGCACCCATGGCATTCAGGCAGTCAGCCAGATTCACGACTTCGGGCTCCTGTGCGGCATTCTCAATGATTGTTTCGCCCTTGGCGAGCGTTGCTGCCATCATCAAAACATGGGTTGCACCGACCGATACTTTCGGGAACACGTAGCGCGCGCCGACAAGACCGCCCTTCGCGCTGGCTTTGACATAGCCGTTTTCAATCTCGATATCGGCACCGAGAGCGCGCAGGCCATCAATGAACAGATCAACCGGCCTGGTACCGATTGCGCAACCGCCCGGCAAAGAAACGGTTGCAACGCCCATACGGGCGAGAAGCGGTCCGATAACCCAGAAACTTGCCCGCATCTTGGAGACAAGCTCATAGGGTGCTACGGTATCGACGATATTGCGTGCAGTAAAATGGATCGTGCGTGAATAAGCGCCGTCCTGACGCTCGCGGCGTCCATTGACGGAATAATCAACCCCGTGATTGCCAAGGATGCGGATAAGCTGCTCGACATCCGCCAGATGCGGCACGTTTTCCAGCGTCAGCGTGTCATCGGTCAAAAGAGAAGCAATCATCAACGGCAGGGCCGCATTCTTGGCGCCCGAAATAGGAATGATGCCGTTGAGCTTGTTACCGCCAACAATCTTGATGCGATCCATAATTTGTCACTTTCGCGGGGGAAATACCCGTCCTGTCGTTAAAGGCCCTTTGCAGAGCGGGTTCATTTAAACCATCACGTGTGCTGGTTCAAGAAAGGCTTGTCATTCCTGTGCATAACGCTGATCTTCGAATCGGCTTTACACAGATCTTTCGATCTTGATTGTGAGTGCGTCGTTTCTGCGTCAAAGAAGGAGAGGCAGAAAAATAATGCTCTATTTTTCGCTATCGGCTGACTCATTTTGCGACGCCGCGGCTTTCAAACCTTCATCGCGCCCATCTTCAGCGCCTGAGCGGCGCGATCTCGTCTGCTGTTTGCGCCGCGCAAGATTTGCGCGCAGTTGTTCCGAGCGGCGTTTTTCCCGCTCCTCTTGTTCGCGGCTCGGGTTTTTGGGCAATAAGGACATTGGTTTTATCCGGTATTTTGACCAGTGCCGACAGCAATCTGCCGGTAGCCAGCCTATGTTTTTTGCTCTCTATGGATATTTTACCCAAGAGATTACGATTGCTTGCTTGCGATTTCAGCAATGATATGCCAGAAGTCCGCCGCGTTCGCAAATCGGCTGCGGTAGCTCAGTGGTAGAGCACTCCATTGGTAATGGAGAGGTCGAGAGTTCAATCCTCTCTCGCAGCACCAGTTTTCCAAGCAGACAATATGGCTATTCCTTATCGTCGGTTTTGCCCGGAACAAGGCCAATTGCGATGCCTATGACAATTCCCATTCCTATATTGCCGAAGACAGTTCTGATCGCAGTACAAGGCGATATTGAGTGGCTTGTATTGGTCATCTCGCTTTAATCGAACTTTGCCAGCTCTTGTTTGAATCGTTCAACCATCCACGTCGTTGCGGGGCCCATTGCTGCATCAACAGGATGAAGAACAACTAAATTATAAGGCAGTTCCGGATAGGGCTCCAGATCAAGGGGAACAAGCCTGCCTTCGGCAATATCATCCTTGACCATCCATTTAGGCAAACCACCCCAGCCAAGGCCAGCCAACATGAGCGAATGCTTTGTCGCGACATCAGTCAGGCGCCATGTCTTATAGGCAAACACGCCAAAGTCCTTACCCTTTGTATGTTCGCTCAAATCTGTCACCACCAATTGGATGTGGTTGCGGATAACAGCCAATGGCACCGGCCCTTCATATAGTGCCAGCGGGTGATCAGGCGCTGCCACAGGCATCATCGTTGTTTGCCCCAAGCGGCCAATGGCCAACTCGTCGTAAGGCTCCAATGGCTGCCCGCCAAATCCGATATCCGCCTGCTTCTTGAGAACCAGATCCCAGACAACACCCAGTGCGCCGACGTGCAAACGCAGGCTGACCGTGGGAAACTGCGTTTGAAATGCAGTCAACACAGCAATGAGGACAGGCGACGGCAGAGTGACATCCACCGCCACTGCAATTTCCGCTTCCAGCCCCTGTTTTAAACCCTCGGCCCGCGAGCGCAGGTTTTGAAGCACCGAAATCATGCGCCGCGCATCCTCAAGCATGGCTGTGCCAGCATCAGTCAATCGCGGTTCCCGTACTCCGCCGCGCTCGAAAAGCTGCAATTCGAGCTGTGCTTCCAGATTGGCGATTGTATAGCTGATTACTGACTGCGAACGATTGAGCCGTCTTGCGGCGGACGAGAAACTCCCGGTTTCGGCAACTGCTACAAAGACTTGCAACTGATCAAGTGTAGGATTGGGCAGCATTTAAATATCTATCTTATCGATGGGTTCAATAGATATTTTCCCAGTTTTATAGATAGATGTCCAGTGCCAAATATTGCCTATCAGTTTCGTTCCTGAAAGGACAATACGATGTCATCCATTCTTCTCGTTACTTCGAGCCCACGCGGTGAAGCATCTCACTCAACCCGTGTTGCAACCGAATTTGCAAAAAAGCTGGCTTCGGCAAAGCTTGGCAATACACTCGTCACACGTGACCTCGCCACCACTCCCCTTCCCCATATCGATTCCGATTTTGCGGCAGGCATCTACACACCAGAGGAAACACGTACAGCCCCACAAGCAAAGGTGGTGGGTGTCTCTGATGTGGTTGTCGATGAGCTTATGGCGGCCGACACCATCGTTCTGGCAACCGGCATGATCAATTTCAACATCTCGTCGACGCTTAAGTCGTGGCTCGACCATGTTATGCGTTCCGGCAAAACCTTCAGCTACGGTGCAGAGGGTCCCAAAGGTCTTGTAACCGGCAAAAAGGTTTATGTCGTTCTCGCCTCCGGCGGCGTTTACTCCAATGGTCCGGGCGCATCATTTGACCATGCCACACCCTATCTGAAGACAGCGCTTGGTTTTATCGGCATGACTGACGTGGAATTTATTCGCATCGAAGGCGTTGCCATGGGTGCGGATGCAGAAGCGAAAGCCGTTTCATCGGCCATCGAACTGACCAACGGTCTTGCACTCGCGGCCTGAATTGAGCGGCATGAAAAACAAAAGCGGGCTTAACGGCCCGCTTTTTGTTTGGTCTGCAATAAAATTGATAGTCTATCCTTGGCGATTCCGTTCTGCATCATCAAGCCGCTTCAATTGATCCAGCAGGCTTTCAGGCACGGTTTCTTCTATTTTATATATTCCGGCAGCTCTAATTGCCGACCGGTAACAAGACTGCGATATATGTCGTCGCAATATTTGAGAGAGTTGTTTTTCGTAGGTCCGGTTGCTGCCGTCCATTGTTTTAGACTCCAACTTTCTTGTCCTTTAAACCCGTTCGCTACGACGAAGGTTCCCCTTTTCCTACATTGCAAGGTCTTAACGCAATGTGTCGCTGCGCCGCAGTCTAACGTATCTCCCCGGTTTTCAACAGCTTGGTGGAACGTCTGGTCGTGCCAAACGTTAACCGCCAAATCATTTCAGGGGAAAATTCATTGATCGAGACGTTCCATTATCTCAATTCCTTGCCTGTCGTTCCGCACGTGATTGCCCTCTTTATAGCGTATGCGCTTGCCGTCCCGATTGGCATTGAGCGCGAGGCGGAAGAGCGTAGCGCCGGCGTGCGGACTTTCCCGCTGGTGGCGCTTGCCAGTTGCGGTGTCATCCAAGGGACGGAGCATTTGACCACTGATAATCCCGAGGCAATGGCCCGCATTGTTGAGGGCCTGATTACCGGTGTCGGTTTCATTGGCGGCGGCGCCATCCTCCAATTGAAGAATTCCGTGCGCGGGACGGCTACGGCGGCAAGCATATGGGCAACAGGCGCCATTGGCATTTCGGCTGGGCTGGCAAGCTATGATGTCGCGATCATCATTTCACTGTTCACATTCCTAACGCTGCGGCTGATGCTGCCCTTCAAAAAAGAGCCAAAGGAATAGGCTAATCCGCCTGACCTATCGTTGATTGCGGAATTGCAGCGCCGCCTCCCACTTCAGCGCGGACTCAACGATCTTGTCCAGATCATCCAGCTGCGGCACCCAGCCCAGCTCATTGCGGGCCTTGCTGCTGTCGGCCACAACCGAGGCGGCATCGCCCGGTCGCGCACTGGTGGGGCGGGCATCGATCGGCGCACCGTGTACGCGCTCAACACTGGCAATGACCTCCTTGACAGAATAACCACGGCCATAGCCGCAATTGGCTACCATGCTGCTGCCCCCCGAACGCAACCGCTCCAGCGCGAGACGGTGCGCTGCAACCAGGTCAGAGACATGTATGTAATCTCTTACGCAGGTGCCGTCGGGCGTGGAATAATTATTGCCAAAGACTTCCATGAAACGGCGTTTGCCAAGCGCGGTTTCACAGGCGATCTTTATCAAATGTGTTGCGCCACGGGTTGACTGGCCCGTGCGGCCCTTTGGATCAGCACCCGCGACGTTGAAATAACGCAGGGCCGTGTAGTGAAAATTATGGGCTGCGGCGGTATCGCGTAACATCCATTCGGTCATCAGCTTCGACAGGCCATAGGGCGATTCCGGACGGGGGGGATGTTCCTCATCTACCGGCAGCAGACCAGCATCGCCATATACAGCGGCGGTTGACGAAAAGATGAAATTCTTGACCTCAGACTTAACTGCGGCGTCAATAAGCGTGCGGGATTTTGACGTGTTGTTTTCATAATAGGCGAGCGGGTCGCGGACAGAGTCGGGCACAACGACGGAACCCGCAAAATGGATGATGGCGTCGACATAATTGCGCTCAATGGTCTGACGCATCAGTGCCTGATCGGCAATGTCCCCGACGACCAGCTTTGCCTCAGGCGGCACCGCCCATTTGAAACCGGTGGAAAGAGCATCAACGACGACGACAGATTCGCCAGCCTCAAGCAGGTCCCAAACCATGTGACTGCCTATATATCCAGCACCACCCGTCACAAGTACAGTCATTGCGATCGCCTATCCTTTATGTCCTCACTCCAACCTATATTGCAGCATCTGGCGCAACGGAAAAGCCTTGTGACTGCCTCGGAACGCATTTCTATCCGGTTTCCGGTCATTTATACGTCCAATTGCTGAGATACTTACCGGCCCATTCCTTCAACCGAACCTTGCTGCTGAATGCTCGCCGAAAAACTAGAGTGAAGATCAACCATCCGCAACTTACAGTAGCTTGACGTCATTTGCCAAATAACGTTTATATGAAGGATATTACTTCATATAAATTTGGGATGATTTATTATGAATCGCGTTTCTACAAAAATATTTTTTTGTATTATTCTAAGCTTATAATGCGATCAGTTGAAAATTTCTGACGTTGTCACCGATATATACTAAAGAACAATTGATTTAGGCCGGAGTGTTATCCAGCCAAAGAAATCATCTGCGATTCTTGCTTCATACTGACATGCCGTCCGCGTGTCTGCGCACAGCTCGAGTTTCATTGCGTATTTTTTATACTGGGAGGATTTAAATTGAGCATTTTACGGAAGTTCAACAGGGTAAGCACTCTGGCAATTGTTGCGGCGGCTTTGTGCATTACGCAGGCCAAGGCAGAAGAATTTGTAAGCAAGCCCTTTCCCTTTAAGCGAATGGTTACATTTGGCGACAGCCTTTCGGATATAGGGGCGCTCAAACCACCACTGGACCTCATTAGGCAAAACCAGCAAAAAATAACGCAGACGCTCAGAGATATTTCTGGTTTGATTGAGTCTCCTCCTGCGGACACTCCAGATTTCGACTGGTGGAAATCACATGAGTATTCTAATGCTCTTCGTGCATTTTCCGAGCCTCCATACTCTGTTCCCAGGCAAACTTTAGCTACGCTCGGCAAGTCTCTGTCTTCTGAGACCAAGAAAGCGATTGTTGCTACCCTGAAAGACGTTGAGAACAAAATCAAAGACATGGCAGAGTATGGCGCTAATATGCCGTTTGGCAGGTTTAGCAACGGCCCGGTCTGGAACCAGTATCTTGCGGGTGATCAGGTCCAAGCAACAAGCTATCCCGACAATGTCGACAAGCTTATATCAAGAGCGCTCATTGAGGCTGTTTACCAACAAAATGATGTTGGACTTAAATACCTCCTGAGCACCGTTGCACAGGCTACGGGACACCTTTGGGAATATCCAGCGCAGCCTGCTTCTGACAGCTCGTCGATGAATTATGCCGTCGGGGGCGCGCGCGTGGGGCGTAAGGGTGATGACCTTATTTCAACACTGCTCATCCCCGGCTTACTCGATCAGCTGGAAGAATTGGATTACGCTCACATCGAAAAGGATACGCTTATTGTCAGCTGGTTCGGCGGCAATGATTTGTTTGCGCTGAGCAAGCTCCTCGCGTCTGGTGCAAATCCTGCCCCCTTGGTGAAGGAAGTGAAAGACAATCTGGAGCAAGGGCTGGAGACGCTCTATTCTGCCAATGGGCGCATTTTCCTGCTGCCAAATGTGCCGGATGCCTCCCTGACTCCCGAGTTCAAAAACAATGGTGATACAGCTCGCGCCCTGACAAAGGTAATAAACGATACGATCGCATCGGTTGCAGCCAATTTCGAGGCAAAGCACTCCGGCGAGGTGACGATCTATAAGCCTGACATGCTGAAGCTTATGGGTGTTGTTACGCGGTACCCGAGCGCCTTCGGCTTCTCAAATACAACCGATAAATGCATTGACGATGAAACCTGTCGGCTAAATCCAACGCCATTGGAAACTGGCTATCTCTTCTGGGACGGCGTTCATGCGACCACGCGTGCGCATGGATATATCGCGAATTATTTCGCCACCCATTGGCAGCACCCTGACCTTGCCGGATCCTACTTCTCATCACCTGAAGGCTTTTACGACACGAGGCGCCACTATTTCTTTCCGACAAACGACCTCACCTTCGGCGATCAGCTGAACGGCAACAATGCTCTATACAAATTGAATGATGCGACCCTCACGCTGACCGATGCCAATAATTATACGGGCGGAACCTTCATCGAGGGAGGAAAGCTTCAGCTTGGAAATGGCGGACTGAGCGGCTCTATCGTCGGGGATGTTGCGGTATCCAAAGGAGCCGAGCTCGGTTTCAACCGATCTAATAGTTATACTTTTGCCGGCTCGATCAGCGGCGAAGGCACTGTGGTGCAATTGGGAACGGGCGTGACCATTTTAACGGGTAACAGCACCTATACCGGTCCAACAACAATTTCGCATGGCGGATTGAGTGTTACCGGTTCACTGATTTCGGACGTTACCGCCCAAGGTAATACGTTCATAGACGGAAATGGGAGCGTCGGTTCGCTTCATGCGGAAACGGGCTCCAAGATTGCTCCTGGAACGAGGGATCGTATAGGTGATCTTCGCATCGCCCGTGACGCAATCATGGAAAAAGGGGCTCTGCTCGATATTGAGATTGCTGATGATCTATCCTCTGCCGATCGAATCGACATAGGTGGCAAGGCCATGTTGCGCGGCGGCCATGTTCAGCTCCGCATGCTTAGTCACCCCGAGTTACTCACCTCGGAGCAGGTCGATCAGCTATTTCTCAAACAATATGAGATTTTACATGCGAATGGTGGAGTAGAGGGCCAATTTGAAGCGGTTTCTCCACAGTTCAACTTTATTAGCCCGTCTCTCATTCAGGATGCGAAAAACGTCAATGTCCTTTTTGATCCGACCAAATCGGTTTTGAACAGGATGCTGGCGCTGGAGGACCCCATTTACGCGAGTTCCAGTAACCACCGCAGCGTCTGGGGCGGGTTCAAGTCCTTTGGCACAAAAAGCCCGCTTTTCAATACTGTTCTATTCTCCACAAAGGACAGGCCTCTGGATTATGACACGTTGACCGGTGAGGTTCATGCCTCCTTGAGCAATACCCTTGTGCAGAACAATCAGATGATAGGCGATGCTGCCGCAAGCCGTATCCGCAGTGCATTTGACGGCATTGCTACCAAGGGGCAGTCGGCGCAGTCTGTCAGCGTGGCACCTCTTGCCTACGGACCGGACCGGACGAAAGTCCCTGAAGCTTTCGCCCTCACCGAACCAGAAGCGACAACGCAGCTTTGGGGACAGGGCTACGGCTCCTGGGCGCGGCTTGATGGCAATGGCAATGCAAGCGGCGTCAGCAGCAAGACGGGCGGTCTGGTCACCGGCTTTGACGGTATCATCGAGGATGATTTTCTCGGTGCACCGTGGCGTGCCGGTCTGCTGGGAGGCTATGGCAGCAGTTCCGTCAACACCGGCTATGGACAAGCCAGCATCGACAGCTATCAGATGGGCGTCTATGGCGGGGCAAACTGGGATGCGCTTGGCTTGCGCTTCGGCGTCAATCTGGCTCATCACGAGATCGAAACCGAGCGCGAAGTGCATTTCGGTAATATTAACGGCGATCATCATGCGGATTATGGCGCGAACTCGGTTCAGGTTTTCGGCGAACTCGGCTATGAGTTCAAACCTGTGCAGGGGCTTGTGGTCGAACCATTTGCCGGTATCAGGCATGCTTCGGTCAAAACTGAGGCATTTGAGGAAAGTGGTGCGGTCAGTCAGCTTGCGGCGCTCGCAAACAGAACGGACAGTACAAGCTCGACACTCGGCCTGCGCACTTCCTACCAAATGGTCTTTAGTGGCGATATTTCAGCCATGTTGCGCGGTACGATAGGCTGGAATCATGGCTTCGGTGACCTGACACCGCAACAAAGATTGTCGTTTGCAGGCGCATCTCCCTTCACGGTTGAAGGGCTGCCCACGGCGCGCGATGCCGCCTTCATCGAGGCAGGAATGGACTTTAATGTCAGCCAACGGACGACACTGGGTGTAACTTATACAGGCCAATTCTCGCAATCGGGCCATGCCAATGGTGTCAACGCCGATATCGCCGTGCGTTTCTGACGTAATAGCAATCGCCGGGGGATGGCCCCCGGCATTGTCCTGCGTAATTATCAAGCGCAGGCTGCTGATAGGCCAGCATTTCCATAAGGTTTCCACTGTCCATCGCGCATTATGCGAAGCGTGGCAAATTGCCCACCCCGCGGTCGTGGATTTTGGCGGGCAAAAACGGTAGTAAATGAAGCGTACAGGAGCACTTCATGGACTATCGTCGTTTTTTCGAAGACGCTATTGACCAGCTGCATGCTGAAAAGCGCTATAGAGTCTTTGCCAATCTGGAACGGATTGTGGGAAAGTTCCCGCGCGCGCTCTGGCGCTCGGCGGAGGATACGCGCGAGATTACTGTCTGGTGCTCCAATGATTATCTCGGCATGGGCCAGCATCCCAAGGTGATTGCAGCGATGCATGACGCGTCGAGCCGCATGGGTTCGGGCGCTGGCGGCACCCGCAATATTTCAGGCAACAATCACCCGCTTGTCGAGCTTGAAGCTGAACTTGCCGATCTTCACGACAAGGAGGCCGGGCTTGTTTTCACGTCGGGCTTTGTTTCCAACGAAGCTTCGATTTCAACCATTGCCCGGCTTCTGCCCAACTGCCTGATTTTTTCCGATGAGTTGAACCACGCTTCCATGATCGAGGGCGTCAAGCGTTCGGGTGCAGAGAAGCGCATTTTCCGTCACAATGATCTGGCGCATCTGGAAGAACTCCTGAAGGCTGCCGGACGCGAACGCGCCAAGCTGATTGTGTTCGAATCTGTCTATTCGATGGATGGCGATATCGCCCCCATTGATGCCATTGCCGATCTTGCCGAAAAATACAATGCCATGACCTATATTGATGAGGTTCATGCGGTCGGCATGTATGGCGAGCGGGGCGGTGGAATCACCGATCGCGAAGGCCTTTCGCATCGAATCGACATTATTGAGGGAACGCTGGCAAAGGCATTCGGCACCTTGGGCGGCTATATAACCGGGCCCAAAAGTGTCATCGATGCAGTTCGTTCCTATGCACCGGGCTTTATCTTCACAACGGCCTTGCCGCCGGTGATCGCCGCTGCCGCGACAGAATCCATCCGGCACCTGAAGGTGTCTCAGGAAGAGCGCCGATTGCACCAGCAACAGGCGCAATTGACCAAACATGTTCTTGCACAGGCCAATCTTCCGGTCATGCCCTCAGAAACCCATATTGTGCCGGTTCACGTGGGCGATCCGGAGTTGTGCAAGAAGGCCAGTGATCGCCTGCTTGAAAAGCATGGCATCTATATCCAGCCGATCAACTATCCGACAGTTCCTCGCGGCACCGAACGGCTGCGCATTACGCCAACACCGTTCCACAGCAATGAGCTGATTGTTGAGCTGAAGGATGCCCTCGTGGAAGTCTGGACCGCGCTCGGCATTCCATTCTCCACCGGAGAAGCGACACCTGTGGAAGCCAGTGACCGGGTGGTAACGCTGGCCGTATCCAAGGCAGGCGGCTGATAAGGCCGTCCGCTACCGGGACCTGATCCATTCGGCCAGTCGATCGGCAGCGGTCTCAATCTCATCGAGCCTACGGGCGAAGCAAAGCCTCAAAAAGGCCCCTCCTCCATCGCCAAAAGCTGTTCCGGGCGCGAGGCCAACCTTCGCCTGGTCGACAATATCGAAGGCAGCCCGATAAGAATCACTGATGCCTTCAATTCCGAACATGAGATAAAATGCGCCGGCAGGTGGCGATAGGTGCACACGTCCCGTAGCAGCCAGGCGGGCACACAGGATATCGCGAGCCTTGTGGGCGCGTTCTACCTGCGAACGGATGAAATCATCACCCTGATTCAGCGCGACTACGGCCCCACGCTGCATGAATTGCGCAACACCTGACGTGGAATACTGAATCAGGTTTTCAATGGTCTGGCCGAGCGAAGGATGGGCAACGAGCCACCCCACCCGCCATCCAGTCATGGCCCAGTTCTTCGAAAAACTATTGACGAAGATGATGCGATCTTCCGGATCCATGACATCAAGGAATGACGGAGCCCTGCGCGCGCCATAGTAAAAATGCGCATAAATCTCATCGGCAATTATCCATAGGCCGTGCTGGCGCGCTATTGCCAGCATCTCCCGCAATGTCTCCACATCCGCAGTCCAGCCGGATGGGTTGGATGGCGTGTTGATAAACAAAGCTTTGGTTTTTGGCGTGATTGCATCGCGAATCTTTTGCGGATCGAAGGTCCAGCCATTGCCGGTAAAATCCTGCGTCACCGCAACGGGCGTTGCTCCGCCAATGGCTGCGGCGGCAGCAAAATTTGGCCATGCGGGAGAAAGATAAATAACTTCATCGCCCGTCCCGGCGGTGGCTTGCACGGCGAGTTGAATGGACTGCATGCCTGAGCCGGTCACATAGAAATGCTCGACAGGAAGATCGACAGAGAAATGACGCTTATAATAGTCGGATAGAGCCTGCCTCAACTCGGGAATGCCGCGTTGCCAAGTGTAAAATGTCTCGCCATTGTCAAGACCTTCGCCCGCTGCGGCCCGTATGAATTCCGGGGTTGGAAGATCGCCCTCACCGGCCCAGAGAGGAATAACTCCTTCCTGCTTTCTGCCGTGGTTCATAACCGCGACGATGCCGCTTTCCGGTGCCACTGCCGCTTCGTGCCGGAGATGTTGAATTAAACTCATGGCGCTTCCCACTCAATATTGTTGCAGGTCCCCAAGGATCATTCCGTAGAGACCCATTGAGCAGAAGGCCTAACGCAACGCAGGTCTTTTATCACGCGGATATTTGTGATGTTTCCATCAGCCGAAATGATGTGCTGCTGACAGAAGATGACAAAAGAAAAACCCCAGCTTGCTGGCTGGGGTTTGGGGAAAACTTATTTCTTCGCAAGCAGATCGCGAATTTCCGTAAGTAGAACTTCTTCTCTGGCTGGAGCGGGATCGGCCGCCACTTCCTTTTTCTTGAATCTGTTCATGGCTTTAACCACCATGAACAACACCCAGGCGATGATCAGGAAGTTGATCAGGAGAGTGATGAAATTGCCGTAAGCAATGGTTGCACCGGCTTCGCGCGCAGCTGCAAGGGTTGGGGCCGGAGCACCCGACAATTGTATGTAAAGATTTGAAAAATCCGTGCCATCGGTCAAGAGGCCGATAATTGGCATCAACAGATCAGCTACTATGGATTCTACCAGCTTGCCAAAAGCGCCACCGATGATCACACCGATTGCAAGATCAACCATGTTACCTTTCAAGGCAAATTCTTTGAATTCCTTTAGCATGATATACCACTCTCCAGTATTGTGTGATAAAGCGAATCATCCGCCCCAGATAGTCTTTATTACAAGCGCCACACTAACAGAATTTGCGTATTAATTAATAGACCGGTTGAATGTTTCTACAGCTGATTTGCCGGCTGACTTGCTTGCTCCAGCGTAAATCACTCAACGTTTTCGGCCCAATACGGGGACATAGCGAATGGCAAGCTGGACCGCGATAATCGTCGCGATTCTCTACTTCTCGATACAATTCTGTACGATCTACATTACGGATCATCAGAGCGAAGCCACAATAAACCGATCACGCCCATTGCTATATTCACTCGCAATTGCCGCGAGTGGCAGTAGTTGGCTCTATTACGGGTCGACGGGCTACGCTGTACTGCATGGCATAGAATTTGTTGGTCTGTATGTGGGAATTCTACTGATCTTTACTGTCGGCTTCCCCTTCCTGCTCAAATTGCGACAGTTGGCGCGGGCAGAAGGTATCACTTCGATTTCCGACATGATTGGTGCGCGATACGGTAAAAGCTTCCTGGTGGCCGCCGTCGTAACGTCCATCACGACCGTGGGTTTAATCCCCTATTTCGCCCTGTTGATGAGTTCGATTCACTACCTCTTCGACGTGCTGGCAGGCGCTTATACGCCGCAAACCGGCCATGACCACACCGACCACCTTGTCGTTCCATTTTTGTTTATCGCACTGATCGCCGTGTTCATTGTCTTTTACAGCGGCCGGTCCAATCCTTCAGCAGAGCGCTACAATGGAATCGTTCATAGCTTGGCCTTGGACACTGTGATCAAATATGCGGCGATTTTATCCATTGGAATAGCCACTGCCACTTGGCTCTTCGGCTCGCCGTCAGAAATTCTTGCTATGATTTCGACCAATCCAAGCCACATAACCGCTCTCAAGCATGAATTTTCCGTTGGGGACTTCATCAGTCTTGTTATATTCGGAGTGTCTTCGGTATTTCTTCTCCCAAGTCAATTTCATCTCATCATCGTTCAAAACAGGAATGATAGCGAGCTGCGCACGGCCCGCTGGTTCATTTCGGCAACCATGCTGGTCCTTGGAGTTTTCATCTTTCTCATAGCGACTGTTGGCTCGATCGTTCTTCCGGCCAATGCTTCCGTCGACTTCTATTTCCTGGCGCTGCCTGTGGCCGCAGGACAATTCTGGCTGGCAATAATCGGGGTTGCGGGCGGGTTGGCAGCAGCCGCGACAATGATGCTGTTTCCATCGATATTATTGTCCGTCATGATTTCAAATGACCTGCTTTTGCCGCTTTTTCTGAAACGGACATCGGTGGGCACAAATGCAGCCAAGGATTATTCAAAAATCATTCTTAGGCTCCGCCGCGTCGTTGTTTTCGCGATTCTTCTGGCCGCATTCGGCTATCAATTTGTCCTTTCGGTGCATGTGAGCTTTGCATCACTGATACTGATCTCCGCCACGGCCATGATCCAGCTTGCTCCTGCCTTTTTGGGCGGAATGCTGTGGAGCCGTGCCAATGCGCGCGGCGTTTTTCTTGGCATATTCGGAGGCATTTCCATCTGGTTCTACACGATGGCCCTGCCAAGTCTCGTGCCGATGGATTCCAGTCTTCTCACCAATGGCCCATTCGGCATTGTAACGCTACGACCACAGGCCTTGTTTGGCTTCGAGACATCCGAACTGGTCAATAGTCTCTTCTGGACGCTGGTGGTGAATGTTGCGCTCTTCATCATCGGATCGGTTTCCAGAACCGCTACTCCAAGCGAACGCATCCAGGCATCGATATTCATTGCAGATAAGGTTCATTCAAAAAACCCACTCAATAGTGTGGAATCGAACCTCACGGTCAGGCAATTGAAGGCTACGCTGGCAAAATATATTGGCAGCGCGCAGACGGAATTTGCTTTCAACAATTTCTACAAACAGTCGAACATCACGCTGGGCGATGATGAACCGGCGGACTTTAACACCATACATTTTGCCGAACAGTTTTTGTCCGGCATCGTTGGGCCACCATCAGCCCGACTGATCTTGTCGCTGGCGATGGGACCGGCCAGCACAGCGCAACGGCAGGCGCAAATTCTGCTGGATCACGCTACCGATGCCTTCTCGCAGAACCGCCAGCTTCTCCAGACCGCTTTGGACCAGATGGATCAGGGAATTGGCGTCTTCGACAGTCAATATCGCTTGAGCTGCTGGAATTTGCAGTTTCAACTCACTTTGGATTTGCTCAGTGAACAACAGCGGATGGGGACACCGCTCGACCGGATTCTGACCGCATTATTTCGCAATGGGGATAGTTTGAACGTGCAACAGCCGCTCAATATGGACGCATTCATCAATGCCAAAGAACCCCTGCGCGTGAAGCTTCGAATGAGTGGAAAAACCATCGAAATTCGCTCCAACGCCATGCCTGACGGCGGATTGGTTGCTACCTTCACTGATATCAGTGACACCATCAATGCTGATGAATTGCTGCGGCAAATAAACGAGTCTCTCGAACAGCGTGTGCGCGATCGGACAAGCGAACTGACATTGGCCAATCAGCAATTGGCGAAGGCCCAAAAGCGTGCGGAAGAGGCCAATATCGAGAAAACCCGTTTCCTGGCAGATGCCGGCCACGATATTCTTCAACCGTTAAATGCCGCGCGCCTTTACTCATCGGCATTGATCGAACGCTTGGGCGATTTGCGTGAGCGAGAGCTTGTACAAAATGTCGACTCATCGCTTGAAGCTGTCGAGTCCATTATCAGTGCACTCCTCGATATTTCCCGGCTGGATACAGGCGCATTGAAACCGGTCATGTCTGTATTTCGCCTTGATCCGCTCCTGCAGCAGATAGTCAGGGACTTTGCTCCCGCAGCGCGCGAAAAAGGGCTGGATCTTCGCCTCGTGCAAACCTCTGCTATCGTAACGACGGATCGCAACTTGCTGCGACGTCTGATCCAAAACCTGATTTCCAATGCGATTAAATACAGCCGAAGCGGCAAAATATTGGTGGGCATGCGTAAACGCGGCCAATCTGCACAGCTGAGTGTCTGTGACACAGGCATAGGTATTGCCCAGTCAAAACTCGATTATATTTTCCATGAGTTTGCCCGGTTATCAGAAGGCATGAAAGAATCTGATGGACTTGGCCTTGGTCTGTCTATCGTGGAACGGATTGGCAAAATCCTTGACTTGGGTATCAACGTACAGTCGGTTGTCGGCAAGGGCTCGATATTTTCAGTCACGATGCCGCTTTCCGATAAACTTGCCTTATCCTCCAGTGAAACCGCGTCCACACTGCGTCCAGCGAGTTCGCTGACAGGAATGCGCATAGTCTGCATTGACGATAATGCGGATTCGCTGGCTGGTCTGCAAGAACTGTTGAATGCCTGGGGTTGCAGCATAGTGGCATTTCGAACGGGCAAAGCAGTCCTGGAGTATTGTTCTAAAAACAAGTCCCCGCCTGATGCTATTCTGGCTGACTATAATCTCGAGGACGAGAACGGACTCGACGTCATTCAATCGGCAAGGGACTATTATGGCAATGATATTGATGCGGCGTTGATTACAGCCGACAGATCTGAAGAGGTCCAGCGCCGGACAGCCGCATTGGGTGTATCGCTGATCAACAAGCCAGTGCGGCCAGCCATATTGCGCGCGCTGCTCTCACATTTCCGGCAAAGTATCGCAGCCGAGTGATTCTCGAAGGTTAGGCCAAATTTTACTCTAGACCTGTGGCAGTTCCACCGGTTGCATTTCGTCCCTGAACCGGGCCAGCCTGATAACGGCTTGGGTGCGACTTTCCACGCCCAGTTTGTAAAGCACCGCAGAAACGTGGGCCTTGATCGTGGCTTCTGACACATTCAGGTCATGGGCGATCTGCTTGTTCAGCATTCCATCCGCCATCATATCGAGCACGCGCGCCTGCTGCGGCGTCAACTTGCGGATACACCGGATCAGATCGGCTAAATCGGCGTCCAATTCACCTTCTTCGCTTCCATCCAATGGGGACCAGATACCCCCGTCAAGAATGGTTTGCACGGCTGCATTAATCACATCTGGTGTGGAGGATTTGGAAATGAATCCGGAAGCGCCCAGTCCGAGCGCAGCCCGTATGGTTACCGGATCATCCGTGGCTGATACGATAGCTATCGGAACAAGTGGCTGCAGCGCCCGCAAGGTGATAAGACCGGTCATCCCACCAATGCCGTTCAATGAGAGATCCAGTAATACAAGATCAATCTCGGCCGATGACTCAATAAGACGCTTGGCACCATCAAGATCGCCAACTTCAATAATTTCTACATGTTCGTTTGAAGAGGAAAGCGCTAATTTTAAAGCGCCTCTAAACAAGGGATGGTCATCCACAATGACAATTGTATATTTCATAGTCCAAACGATCCCTTGGTATTGAAAATAACTGCAGTTATTAATGCGAAATATCTAATTCAAACGACTAAATCCAATTCATCTGATATATCAACTAGATTTTTACAGGTCGCAATTTTACTGCGCCCTACTCAAACCTATTAGGGTCAGAGAAATGAAATGCCTTGTTAAAATCTTATTCCCAAGCGATTATCGCTTGTGGGGAAAAGTTTGAAAGTAGAACTGGATGATCACACATACTCTCTACCCTGAGGCGCAGCCTTATTCGGAAGAAATGTTGGAAGTTTCCGAATTGCACACAATCCACGTGGAAGAGTGCGGTAATCCTGATGGCAAACCTGTCATCATGATTCACGGCGGTCCGGGTGGTGGGATAAACCCCACCATGCGTCGGCTGCACGACCCGGAACTTTATCGTATTATTCTGTTTGATCAGCGTGGTTGCGGAAAATCAACGCCCTATGCCGAATTGAATGAGAATACGACATGGGATCTGGTCGCCGACATGGAGCGTATTCGTGCGCATCTTGGCGTGGAGAAATGGCAAGTATTCGGCGGATCATGGGGATCAACGCTTGCGCTGGCCTATGCGCAAACCCATCCTGAAAAAGTAACCGAACTTATCTTGCGCGGCATATTCCTTATTCGCCGCTTCGAGATTGATTGGTTCTATTCAAACGGTGCCAGCATTATATACCCGGATCGCTTCGAAGCCTATCAGGAGCATATTCCTGAAGAAGAGCGCGGCGATATGATCGCGGCCTATTACAAGCGCCTGACCGATCCTGATGAAGCTGTGCGTCTGGCAGCGGCCAAGCTGTGGGCGCGCTGGGAAGGTTCAGCCCTCTCCTTGCTACCTGATCCCGCCAGAGCGGATGCCTTCGCCTCCGACCATTTCGCCATCGCTTTTGCGCGTATCGAATGCCATTACTTCCAGAACAAGGGCTTTTTCGATACGGATGATCATTTGCTGCGCAATGCACATCTGATCCGCGATATTCCAGGGATCATCGTGCATGGCCGTTACGACATGTGCACTCCCCTTCTGAACGCATGGCATTTAAAGAAGGTGTGGCCGGAAGCCGACTTGCGTATCGTGGAAGATGCGGGACATGCGGTAAGCGAACCCGGGATAGTGCATGAGCTTGTGGCGGCGACGAAACGCTTTGCCACCTGATGTCGGCAGTATAAAAGGCCGGCATCCATTTTTCTGACCAGTCACGCTGCCAGATGCTTGCGGCGTGACTTGATGACCCAAATATGGCCGAACGGGTCGACCAGCACGCCAGCGCGATCGCCGCTCTCAAGCGTCTCCACTTCGTTGCGTGCCGTTCCACCTTCCGAGATTGCATGATGCATCACGCGATCCGCATCATCCACATGAATATCCAGCATAACGGGTGTTGCGCCAATAGCATGGGCAGAGCGAGGACCACCCAGCGAGGCATCAGCATCACGTTTCGGGTTGGCTCCCACAATCATAATTACCGATTCACCCATGCGTATTTCGGCGGCAATCAAAACACCGTCATGCAAATAAGGACGACCCGCCAGTTTTGCCCCGAATACATTCTCATAAAAATCGAGGGCATCCTGCTGATCACCATGTCGCACAAAAAGCCTGATCGAAACCTCTCCAATCAATGTTGGTACGGCAAACATTTCATCGCTCCCAGAGAAGAATTCCAAGCGATAAAGGTGCACGAAGTTGCAGAACAAATCAAGAACAAATGCGATTCAATGCACAGTGCCTACTGCCAACTTACTGTCAAAAATCAAGGCATTTCAGGTTTTTTGCGGAACAGCCGGATTTGACGGCGCATCCTTGTTTTCGCCATCGAGTTCCTTGGCCAATCCCATGAAGCGCCGCATGAACTTTTCCATGTAGCTCAGGCCTTTTTCAAAATCCTCATCTGAAGGAAGATTATCGCGGACCACCGGCGGCAGCTTGCCGATTCCGGCCACCGTATCTTCCAGCTTGGCAACACGAGCCTTCAGATCGGCAATGTCTTCTTCGTAAAGCGTGCGTTCTTCCGCTGCAACTTTGCAGACCAGTTGGCCAAGCTTTTCATGACAGATCGACATTTCACCAGTTTTATTATTCATCCGGACATAACCGTCTGCGGTTTTCTCCAGCGAGTAACTTGTTGTTTCTTGTGCCGTTGCTGATCCTGCAAATAGCGATGCAGCAGCAAGAAAGGCGAATGGTGCGAGTGTGCGTGACATTGAGTTCCTCCAGCCTTTGCAGACGATCCATCATGATCAAACAATACGCCAAAAATCCGAAAACGACCGATATTTCTGTTATCGAGTGCAGTCTACGCTTTGCGCATGGCGGTTTTGCGTCTAGTAAATCTGTAATGACACAAATGATTTATAAGCTGACACCGCGTGCGCTTTGGCAGGTGGCCGAAAGTAAGGGTGTATTCGATGGCGCGCCTATCGACCATGCCGATGGCTATATCCATTTTTCGACAGCAGAGCAGGTTCGGGAAACGGCCGACAAGCATTTTGCCGGACAAGATAATCTGCTTCTGGTCGCTGTGCGTGCCGACAGACTTGGTCAGGCGCTCAAATTCGAAGTATCGCGGGGCGGCGCCCTCTTCCCCCATCTTTATGCACTATTGCCGCTCGATGCTGTTGAATGGGTAAAGCCGCTGCCTCTCGGCAGTGATGGCAAACACATATTTCCGGAGCTAACGGCATGAGCGGCCTGTTTCAATCAATCGGTCGCAATCTGCTCTTCAAATTCGATCCGGAAGACGCTCACGGCCTTTCGATCAAGGCGCTCAAGACTGGCCTTGTCCCAGCCTGTGCCCCGATCAGCGACCCGGCATTGCGTGTCAACGTAGCAGGCCTCGACTTTCCCAACCCGCTTGGCATGGCGGCTGGCTATGACAAGAACGCTGAAATTCCCGATGCCTTGCTCAAGCTCGGATTTGGATTTGCTGAAGTCGGCACGTTGACGCCGCTGCCCCAGGCGGGCAACCCAAAGCCACGTATTTTCCGTCTTGTCGAGGACGAGGCAGTGATCAATCGCCTTGGTTTCAACAATGGCGGGCACGATGCTGCATTTAAACGTCTGAGTGAGCGACGCGGGCGCGGCGGTATTGTCGGCGTCAACATTGGCGCGAATAAAGATTCCTCTGATCGGATCGCCGATTATGTGGCGGGAATTCGCAAGTTCCATGATCTTGCAAGCTATTTCACCGTCAATATTTCATCACCAAACACGCCCGGCTTGCGGGATTTGCAAACTCGAGACAGCCTGAAAGAGTTGCTTGGCAAAGTTCTGGAAACGCGTGACGATCTCGCTGCGCGCTCTGGAGTCAAACGACCGGTTTTTCTCAAGATTGCACCGGATTTGCCCGATGCAAGCCTTGATGACATCGCGGCGGAAATTGCCTTGCATCCGCTCGATGGGCTTATCATTTCCAATACGACCTTGGCTCGATCTGGCTTGAAGAATACCGGCAACGCTGCCCAATCCGGCGGCCTCTCAGGCCGTCCTGTTTTTGAGCGTTCAACGATCATACTCGCCAAAATGCGCCAGCGGGTCGGCGTACGCTTTCCCATCATAGGCGTAGGCGGTATAGACAGCGCCGCAGCGGCGATTAGCAAAATTCGCGCAGGAGCTGATCTTGTGCAACTTTATACCAGTATGATCTACCAAGGGCCGGGTCTTGCTGGCCAGATCATCAAGGAAATTTCGGCAATAATGCGCAGGGAAGCTATCTCCAATATTGCAGAATTGCGCGATCGCGATGTCAATGATTGGGCATCAAGAAGCACCCCGGACTAATCGGCAAACTGTACGCGTGCTCTGTTGGGCAGGATGTATAAGAGCGATATTCCACGCAGTCCGAGAAACAGGTACAAGGCAAGCCATAGCCCGTGATTGCCCAAATATTTCGGCAATATGAAGTAGGCCACAAAATAGCCCAGCAATGACAGAACCATCATGTTGCGCATATCGCGTGACCAGGTTGCGCCGATAAACACGCCGTCCATATGGAATGCCAACAGGCCGACGACCGGCGATAGGGCCGCCCAGGGCAAATAGATCGCGGCAAGAGCCTGCACTTCGGGTGATTTTATCAGCACCGCGACAATGGCATTGCCATAGATCAGAAAAAACAGCGCCATGAGGGATGCCAGCACCATCCCCCACAAAAATGACAGCCTGATACCACGGTCAAATGCCGGGCGATAATGCGCACCCACGGCCCGCCCGGCAATCTGTTCTGCGGCAGTGGTAACGCCGTCGATCAAATTGCCCGAGATCAGCAGGAAATTCATCAGGACAGCATTGGTCGCAAGCGTTACAGCGCCTGCTTCCGTCCCTGCGCGCGTGAAATAGGTATAGGCGATCAACAGGAAGAACGAACGCAACATGATATCGCGATTGACGGTAAACATCCTGCGTATTTCGTGCATATCCAGAATGCGCGCGCGGGATGGATTGGGTACAGCACGAAACTGCCTGTAAACGAGGGCGAGCCCGACAAGAAGCGCGGCGGTTTCGCCAAGCACTGTGCCCCATGCAATACCCACAACGCCCCATCCCATAACAAGTCCGAGCCAGATCGTCATGACGACATTGATGCCGTTCAGCAGGAATTGAAGATAAAGACCCTGCATCGCCTTACCTTGCCCCAAAAGGAGGCCGAGCACCACAAAATTGCCAAGCGCCATGGGCGAGGAAAGCAACCGGATCGATACATATGTCGATATGGCATCGGCGATTGCCTTACCCGGATTCATGAAGCTGATCGTAGCACTGAGGATAAGTGGCGTTGCCGCTATAAAGACGAGTCCCGCAACAACCGCGATGCCGATAGCGCGCCAGAAGACCGCCTGTTGCTCAATATTGTCGTGCCGCCCCATGGCTTGCGCAACCAGCCCGGTCGTCCCGGCGCGCAGGAAGTTCATGGTCGAAAACAGAAAATCGAAGACCAACGCCCCAATGGCAAGACCACCCAGCAAATGCGGATCACCAAGCTGACCAACCACGGCAGTATCGACGAGCCCCAGCAATGGCGTTGTCAGCGATGCCAGCATTACTGGAATGGTAATGGCCAACATGAGGCGATTCGTTACCTCAAAGGGACGAATAGTTTTTGAACTGAGAACAGGTGGCGTATCGATCATCATCTATGGCACCGGCATTGCAACCGGAATCAGCTGCTGTTTCTCTATGCCACCGCGCATCAAACCTTGCCAGAGTAATTGCGACAACTACCTTAGCTTGCAAGAACCAGCGCCCAGTATCGCTCTCCGCTACCACCCTTTGCCTCGGCATAGGCCAAGCCATAGCGTTTGAAACGAGCATCCAGCATATTGCGACGATGCGGCGGGGACGCCATCCACATCGCGAAAAGCCGGTCGATGTCCATGCGCCCCATTGCAATATTCTCTGCAGCGGCACCATGAATTTCGTTGGTCTTGACCCGTGCTTCGAAACTCTTTCCCCAGCCCGTGGTGTGAACCATGCGCCCGGCCTTGGCCATATAGGCTGCCTGTTGCCCGGCGGCTCGCTCCAGAGTGGCATCGCTCTCCAAACCAGAAAGTCCATTGCCGTTACGAATATTATTGATGTTTGCGCTCGCAGAAGCCGAAGCGCCCATGCTGTTTCCGGCAGGCCCGATGGTCTGACAGGCGGCCAGCGGGAGCAAGGTTCCGACGGCAGCCAGACCGATAAAGTGGCGGCGGGAAATTTGAAAACTGGTGTTTGGCATGAGCAACCCTTGAATATCGAGCGCATGCGGGTAGCGCCCAATTATGGCTGCTTCACGTTAAAGCTGCTGTGCAAGTAATTTTTGTTTTACCGGCGGTAATTCAAAATCCGCAGGATGATGAAACATGGAACAACAACCGCTGCTCCAAGCAGCAAGTAGGATGCAAAACCTTCAATCGCCCCGAATCCGAGATTCCAGATACGCCGGACGAAGTTTTCGACCCCGTAAACAATATCCATCGGTGACCAATTGAAGGCGCTCATGACGACGCCAACAACCAGCGAAACAATTATCAGTTTCAGCAATACCCTTCCCGGCGTATCTCCCAAGAAACGGTTTGTGCGTTCTGACATTTTAACTCCGGGGCTCGCTCTTCATCGCGATAACTCTTATGGCCTTTGCAGACTGCAATCAAGGCGGAGCTATCAGGCTTGAAGGTTTGAATCTGGAGCGGGTGAAGGGAATCGAACCCTCGTATTCAGCTTGGGAAGCTGCTGCTCTACCATTGAGCTACACCCGCATTACCTTATCAGGATCGGTTGAGCCCGGCTTTGTCAAGCCGGGCTTTAGCACCGTAAGTCTATTTGAAATGCTTGGAGAGTTTCAAGCCTTGAGCCTGATAGTTTGAACCGAGGTCAGTGCCGTAAAGCGCGGCTGGGCGTTCCAGCATATGCTCGTAGATCAGTCTTCCAACGATCTGCCCATGTTCAAGAATGAACGGCACCTCATGGCTGCGCACTTCCAGTACAGCACGGCTTCCTGTGCCTCCGGCAGCGGTATGTCCAAAGCCGGGATCGAAGAACCCTGCATAGTGAACACGGAACTCACCAACCAGAGGATCAAAGGGCGTCATTTCAGCCGCATAGAGGGGGGGGACATGCACTGCCTCCCGGGAAACTAGAATATAGAACTCGTCTGGATCGAGCACGAGCTCACGCGCACCGCGATCATGGATTGGTTCCCAAAAATCGAACAGATCGTGAGCGCCGCGCTTGTCGACATCGACCACGCCCGTATGATGCTTGCCGCGATAACCGACCAGCCCGTTTGCATCGCCTGTCAGATCGATAGAAAGCGCTATACCTCCGCCCGATATATTCGGCGTCTCCGAAGCCACCAATATTTCATTGGCATGGAGCGCTGTCAGCTCAACTTCTTCCAATTGCGCCCTGCCTGTACGAAAACGTATCTGTGACAGCCTGGAGCCTGCTCTTGCAACGATAGGGAATGTGCGCGGGCTGACTTCCAGATAAAGTGGCCCCTTGTACCCTGCGGGCACCTTGTCGAATTCCTGCGCACCGTCGACTATGACACGTGTGAAAATGTCGAGCCTGCCAGTTGAGCTTTTCGGATTGGCTGAAGCAGAAATGTCCGGCGGAAGATCGAGGCTTTCCAGAAGCGGGACGATATAGACACAGCCGGTTTCAAGAACAGCGCCCTCGCTCAGGTCGATCTCGTGCAGCTTTAGACGCTCCAGCTTCGACATGACAGCCGTTCCAGGCCCCGGCATGAAACTGGCGCGCACCCGATAGGCTTTGGTTCCAAGCCGCAAATCCAGACTCGCCGGTTGAATTTGATCGCTGTCAAAATCACGCGCAGTCTTTAGCGACCCCGCCTGATACAATGCCCTGATACCGTTATCGGCAAGAATGCCCGCTTGGTGTCTGCTCATGTTAGCCGTTCAACCCCGTAAAACATGAGGAAAGCTTTAGCGTTTCACCCCGTTGACGCAAGCGCCAGAGAGGATTAAAGCAGTTTTATCCCGTGGTGATTTGGCCGGCCGGCTTGCAGCCACGTAAAATAATTTGCTAAAAGAGGCCCGGTATCGTTCCGGCCTTTTTGCGAGACACGCAAGGCCGGTTTTTTATTGCCTGATCAGGCAGATTGAGAAGACGATGCCAGAAGATACAAAAATCGGGAACATTGCCCGCACGCTCCGCCCTGCCACTCAGCTCGTTCATGCCGGAACGCTTCGCTCCGGTTTTGGCGAGACATCCGAATCCCTGTTTCTGACGCAAGGGTTTGTCTATCCCAATGCGGAGGCGGCGGAAGCCCGTTTCAAGGGCGAAGAACCCGGTTTCATTTATTCGCGCTATGCCAACCCGACGACAGACATGTTTGAAAAGCGCATGTGCGCCCTCGAGGGCGCTGAGGATGCACGCGCCACTGCATCGGGCATGGCAGCGGTCGCAGCGGCCATTATCTGTCAGGTCAAGGCCGGTGATCACGTGTTGGCCGCCCGCGCCATGTTCGGCTCGTGTCGGTATATCATCGAGACATTGTTGCCGCGCTATGGCGTGGACTTCACCTTGATTGACGGTTCCAAAATTGAGAATTGGCAAAATGCCATTCGGCCGAATACAAAGGTCCTGTTCCTGGAGAGCCCGACAAATCCGACGCTAGAAGTCATTGATATCAGCGCGGTGGCAGACGTCGCCAATTCGGTTGGCGCAAAGCTGATCGTCGATAATGTGTTTGCCACACCGCTCTTCCAGAAGCCGCTAGAACTTGGCGCCCATATCGTCGTTTATTCAACAACCAAGCATATTGATGGACAAGGCCGTTGCCTCGGCGGCATGATCCTTTCGGACAAGGCATGGATCGACGAAAACCTGCATGAATATTTCCGCCATACTGGTCCGGGCCTGAGCCCGTTCAATTCATGGGTGATGCTCAAGGGTCTGGAAACACTATCCGTTCGTGTTCGGCAGCAAACTGAAAGTGCTGCGAAAATCGCAGACTTCCTTTCCACTCATTCCGCCATCTCGAAAGTCATCTATCCGGGGCGTGCGGACCATCCGCAAGCCGATATTATTTCCCGGCAGATGAAGGGCGGTTCCACCCTGCTTGCCTTTGAAGTAAAGGGCGGCAAAAAGGCAGCATTCAAATTTGAGAATGCTCTTGAGATTGTCCTGATTTCCAACAATCTGGGCGATTCAAAAAGCCTCGTTACGCATCCGACGACGACAACCCATAAGAACCTTACCGATGAAGCGCGGGCTGAGCTCGGAATTTCCGACGGATTATTGCGCTTGTCTGTCGGGCTGGAAGATGCTGACGACCTGATCGAAGATCTCGACATTGCATTGAAGGCTACTCTTTGATCGGGTAGCTGTCGCGCCGGGAATGAAACCGGCGCGGTTTGTCTCATTTGAAGCTCCCAAGCTGCGATCACAAATGATTTAGATTGAGAAGGTTGACGTCACGGCTTTGAGCCGTGATATCAAATACATACATCACGATGATTGTACTGATCGCGGATACTTCAATTGCGCGTAATGCTTTCCGGATGAGATGGAGAAGGCTCACGCGATGAGAGCAGGAATGTATAAAGCCACCACGTGCGACATAGAGGTTAGTGTCGAACCGCTTTATCTGGAGGAGCAATCCGACCCGGCCGCTAACCATTATGTGTGGGGCTATCGTATAACCATCGCCAATGAATCTGAGCGTACGGTTCAATTGCGCTCCCGGTACTGGAAGATAACCGATGCCCATGGCCGCGTGGAAGAAGTAAGCGGCGCTGGCGTTATTGGAGAACAGCCCGTACTCAATCCAGGAGACAGTTTTCAGTATTCATCTGGTTGTCCGCTCAAAACCGCTTCGGGCGTCATGGTTGGGCACTATGTCATGCAAACCAATGGCTGCGATCGTTTCAACATAGAGATTCCAGCATTTTCGCTTGATCTTCCCGATCAATTGCGGACATTAAACTGATTATGGAAGAAATAATGCAGGAAACCAACCGAACCCAATCGCCTTACATCAAGGCGCTTAGCTGCTCCGCCATTGCCTTGTTGGTTGGACTTACCGCGCTTTTTTTCGGATTTCGGCTTCCAAGCTTTACCACAAATGCAGAAGCCGCCAGCCAGCTCGTGGCACTCGTTGCCGTGCCCGGATTGATCGTTGGCCTGCTGGCCAAGAAGTCAACCCGGCCATGGCCGCTGTGGCTGATCGTCAGCGCCTTTATCGTCCTGTTGATTGTGGTAACGATCGCACATGAAATGACGGCCGAGTTTCGAGCCTAGGCTCTCACAGGTCAGGCCTTCTTGACGAACTCTGTCTTTAACACGAGCCCTTTTACCTGCTTCGTATTGCACTCAATTTCACCGTCGCGCCCATTCAAGCGGATATTCTTGACCAAGGTTCCCCGCTTGATTGTTTCCGACGTACCCTTAACTTTGAGATCCTTGATCAAGGTTACAGAATCGCCGTCGGTCAGTTCGGCGCCGTTACTATCCCTGATTGTCATAATGCGAATTCCTAGTTTTTTGGCAGAAATTCTGCCGGATCGAAATCATATTGTGTCGAGCAAAATTCGCAGGTAACGCTGATTTTGCCTTCCTCGATACTGTCATTGATTTCTTCAGCGGTGAAACCTGAAAGAACCCCGGCAATCTTCTCGCGAGAGCAGGAACAATCATCATTGACCGGAACCGCGTCGAAAACCCGGACGCCCCGTTCGTGGAAAAGGCGATAGAGCAATCGCTCTGCGCCCACCTGCGGATCAGTAAGCTCTGAGCTTTCGATCGTGGAAACCAGCGCCTTTACTTCCGCCCAATCATCATCCTCGAAGAGTTCGGCATCATCTTCAGAATCGCCATTCGGAGCATCGCCAGCAGGCAGATCACGCTGCCGCATGCGCAACTCAGACTCGGGAAGGAATTGGACAATCAAGCCGCCAGCACGCCATTGCTCAACAGGCTTGCCATCTTCTCCGCGCTCGATCAACTTGGCGACCGACAACCGCAAATCGGTAGGAATCTGCTCCGACTGACGAAAGTAGGTTTTCGCGATTTCTTCAAGATTGGAACCGTCAAGCGCGACAATGCCCTGATATCGCTGCGAATACTCACCCTGATCCACGGTCAATGCCAGCGTGCCGCTGCCCATGAGTTCGACCTGGGAAAGCTCGTCCGCTTCAATCGCATCAGCAAGACGTTCTTCATCATAGCGTGCATAGGCACGCACAGAATTCGGGGTGCGGAAATCAACAACCAGCATGTCGACGGGACCGTCTGACTGCGATTGAAAAATGAACTTGCCTTCAAATTTCAATGAAGTGCCGAGCAGGACAGTCAGAACAATCGCCTCAGCCAGGAGTTGCGCAACAGGCTCCGGATAATCGTGGCGGCTCAATATATCATGCAGCGCAGGCCCAAGCTGGACCGCTCGACCGCGGGCATCCAGACCCTGAACCTGAAACGGGACTACAGCGTCATCGCCTGCAAATACATATTCATCGGGAAAGCTTGATGATTCAGACACCAGGGCGCCCTCCTTCAAGACACCATGCGAGAATGGCCTTTTGCGCATGCAACCGGTTTTCAGCCTCATCGAAAACCACCGAGTGCGGTCCGTCAATAACAGAATCCGTAACTTCCTCGCCCCGGTGCGCGGGCAGACAATGCATGAACAATGCATCAGGGTTTGCATGCTTCATCAACGCATCATTGACCTGATAGGGCATGAATACATTGTGACCACGGGCGCGGTTTTCCTGCCCCATGGAAACCCAGGTATCGGTGACAATACAATCCACACCTTCAACAGCAGCAACAGGATCGGTGGTAAGCTTGATCTTGCCCCCGGCATTACGCGCCCAATCGAGATATTTCCGCTCCGGCTCACTGCCGTCGGGCGTTGCAATATTCAGATTGAAGTCAAATCGCGCTGCCGCTTCGACCAATGAATGCAGAACATTGTTGCCATCGCCTGTCCAGGCAAACGTCTTGCCCTTGACGGGGCCGCGATGCTCTTCAAACGTCATGATATCAGCCATGATCTGACAAGGGTGTGTATCATCGGTCAGCGCGTTGATAACCGGCACAGTGGCATTTTCCGCCATCTCGATGAGCCGTTCATGGGTTGTCGTACGCATCATGATAATATCGACATAACGCGACAAAACCTTGGCGGTGTCGGCAATGGTTTCGCTACGCCCCAGCTGCATTTCCGAGCCGGTCAGCATAAGTGTTTCACCACCGAGCTGACGCATGCCAACATCGAAAGACACGCGAGTACGGGTCGATGGCTTGTCGAAAATCATCGCCAACACCTTACCGGCGAATGGCTTTTCAATATTGCCGGATTTCAAGCGCGTCTTGCGCGCGCGCGCATCGTCAAGAATAAGCCTAAGATCGCCTGATGAAAGCGCCGAAAGATCCGTAAAGTGACGGAGATCCTGCTTGATTGTCATTGGATTACCCTCACGCGATCTTCTGTCTGGATGCAGGAGCAAGACGTGCTGCCGCAGCTTCGATTTTCGACAATGCTTCGCGCATTTCTTCTTCGCTTACAATCAATGGTGGCAGAAGACGAATAACATTGTCGCCGGCACCCACAGTCAAAAGATGTTCATCGCGCAGCGCCTGTACCAGCGTCGTGTTCGGAACAACCGCTTTAAGACCAACAAGAAGGCCACGCCCCCGGACTTCGGAAATAACATCCGGATAGCGATCGGAAATAGAAGCCAGTCCCTGCTTTATCAGCAAAGCCATTTGTTGCACGTGATCAAGGAAGCCGTCCGCAAGAACGATATCGAGCACGGCATTGCCAACGGCCATTGCCAAGGGATTGCCACCATAGGTAGTGCCATGCACGCCAGCGGTCATGCCCTTTGCAGCTTCAGCTGTTGCAAGACATGCACCCAGCGGAAAACCGCCTCCAATACCTTTGGCCACAGCCATGATATCAGGCTTGATGCCTGACCATTCGTGGGCAAAAAGCTTGCCGGTACGACCCATTCCTGACTGCACTTCGTCCAGGATGAGCAAAATACCCTCGTCGTCGCAAAGCTTGCGCAGGGCTCGCAGATCCGCATCGGGAACCGGGCGAACGCCGCCCTCGCCCTGGATCGGCTCGATCAGAATAGCTGCGGTCTGAGGACCAATTACGGCTTTCAAAGCCTTCTCGTCACCAAAAGGCACCTGGTCGAAACCTTCAACCTTGGGACCAAATCCTTCGAGATACTTCGCCTGTCCACCTGCGGCGATTGTCGCAAGCGTCCGGCCATGGAAAGCACCCTCGAAAGTGATGATGTGGAAGCGTTCCGGATTGCCATTTACATAATGATAGCGGCGTGCGGTCTTGATGGCGCATTCAAGCGCTTCGGCACCGGAGTTCGCAAAGAACACTTTATCGGCAAATGTATTGTCGACAAGGCGCTGTCCCAGCCGGGTTTGGCCGGGAATTTCATAGAGGTTCGACAAATGCCAAAGCTTTTCGGCCTGGACCTTCAGAGCTTCGACCAGATGCGGATGCGAATGACCAAGCAGGTTCACGGCGATACCGGCAGCAAAATCAAGATAGTTTTCGCCACTCTCGGTCGTCAGCCATACACCGTTTCCTCGCTCAAAGCGCAGATCCGCACGAGCAAAAGTGTCGTATAGCGGTTGCGCGTTTGCGTCCGTCATTTTTTCCGGGCCTCCATAACCCTATTTTTCGTACTGCTGACCCTTAAAGGAAATCGGCAATGATTAAATCAAAAAGCCGCCCCACAATGCCATTTTTGGGGGCGGCCACACCAAAGCAATATCATCATTCAGTTTCCAATTGTCAAATAAACAGTTCAAAAGACTTACATCACAAATATTGCTGTATTTTGACTGCAACCGGCGGGCTCAACGGCCCGGTATTATTTGGTTTGTCGACAAAGCCGTAAAACGTCATTTTTGCAACAGTTTAACGCGCAAGTTGGGGAAAACCAAAAAAAGCACCCCTGCAACCCAAGCCTGACTCTTGTCACGGAGTCATCGCATATTGTAGCTTGGGAAACGAAATAGCTAGATTTCGTACGGCGTCCTCGTCATCTGAATAGATATAGTATTGATACAATCTGGAGCAATCCAGATGCGAGGAAGGATTCAGTCCGCAAGCCGTACAAAACAAAGCCCCATATGGAGCTAGGGAACAATGAACTGGACAGATGAGCGCGTAGAGCAGCTGAAGAAACTTTGGGCCGAAGGCCTGAGTGCAAGCCAGATCGCAGCACAACTGGGCGGCGTCAGCCGCAATGCCGTCATAGGCAAAGTGCACCGGCTAAAGCTGTCCGGACGCGGCAAGACAACCTCGTCGCAGACCCGCAGCAAGAAGGTCAATACCGCAGCATCCAGCAGCCAGCGCAGCAGCAGTGCAACCGTCGGTCACATGTCGAGCCGCGTTGTAAATCGCAGCGTTGGAGCGACCGCATTGCAGGCGGAATACAGCACCGATCTCGTGCCCATGGTTACGCGGACGGTTACCGATGTTGTGGTGCCGATCTCTCGCAAGCTCGAATTGGTCGAGCTGAGCGAACGCACCTGCAAGTGGCCGGTTGGCGATCCATTGCTGCCCGGCTTCAATTTCTGCGGCAATGATGTGGGCGAAGGCGGGCCTTATTGCACATACCACTCGCGTCTGGCCTATCAGCCAGCTTCGGATCGTCGCCGTCGCTAATTGAGCCGCTATCAGAGTTCTACAAAAAAGGCGCCAATTGGCGCCTTTTTTGTAGGTCGGCGGCTACACTTTTTGCGGACCGAAAACTACCGTGAAGGATGAGCCTTCTCCGACCTGCGAGCGAATTATCAGTCGCGCGCGATGCCGCGTCAGAATGTGTTTTACAATGGCAAGTCCCAGACCAGTGCCTTTTTGCGCCCGGCTTGTTTCCACATCGATCCGGTAAAATCGCTCGGTGAGGCGCGGAATATGTTCATCGGGTATCCCCGGCCCGAAATCCTGCACGGTCACCTTGGTCATATCGCCCGTCTGCTTGAGCTCCAGAATGACACGTTTTCCGGATTGTCCATATTTGCAGGCGTTTTCCAGCAGATTTTGAAACACCTGCGTGAGCTCGTCACGATCCCCAAGCACGTTGACTGGCCCCGGATCGATATCCCGCTCGATAGTAATACCCAAATCGGAGGCAACGGGACGAAGTGAATCGGCAACGTGATTAAGAATAGCGGCCAGATCAACCTGATCTTTCACAGCAATATGCGCCTTCATTTCGATGCGCGACAGCGACAGAAGATCGTCTATCAGCCGAGCCATGCGTTCGGCCTGTTTTTGCATGATTTCCAGGAAATTATCGCGAGCCGCTTCGTCTTTACGTGCCGGGCCTCTCAATGTCTCAATGAAGCCTGAGAGCGAGGCAAGCGGCGTGCGCAGCTCATGGCTGGCATTGGCGATAAAATCTGATCGCATGCGCTCAAGCCGACGGGCTTCTGTCTGGTCGCGGAAGGATAGAAGATATTGCCGATCACCCGCTCGCGCTTGATCCAGCAAAAGAACCGTCGCGCTGTACCAGCGCTCGACCGGCACCCGCTCAAAATAATCCACCGAACGTGCTACGCCATCCGCCATGACCGAATGAACCAGCGACTGCATTTCCGGCGCGCGGAAATGCAACATGAGAACCCCGCCGCGCTCCACCGAGCGAAATGCGCCGCTCGCCGCCGGGTTGACGTAAAGAATAGTGCCCTCATGATCAAAAATTATCAACGGGTCCGGTAATTGCGCCGCCAATTGCTGGCCCGACAAGTGGAATATCGCCGGATCGCCGGGATCCGCTGTTACGGGTTTTTCCGTCCTCGGCAATGCTGCGGATACCACCACGACGCTCACAAGAACGATCATCAGAACGGCAAAACTTAGCCACCAGGATTCACTTACTCCAAGTATCAAGGCGGTAATGAAAGCGGCGGCGGCAAGTATGAAACGCGAACGGATAATGCGCTCCAATGCCCGGCGCCTTAGCCCGCTACCATCCTGCCCCCAGATACTCATCCACTAACCTCCCGATCAGTCAGTGTTTTTAACCACTAGACGCCACACTGCTGTCCCAATAACATGGATTTATGTCAATTGAGGACCTCGCATTGGGCAAAGATTCAAAAAAGAAATCAACATCATCCAAACCCGAGATCGCGACCCTCAAGCTGAAGATTGATGGCAAGAAGCGTAAGTTTGATATCAACAATCCAACATTGCCAGACTGGATTGATGATGGAGACCTGACATCGGGAGGCTTTCCTTACACCGAAAAAATGCCCAGCGATGAGTATGCGGAGACACTGGAGAAGCTCCAGATCGAGCTTGTAAAGATGCAAAGCTGGCTTCAGAAGACAGGCGGCCGCTTGATTTCGGTGTTCGAGGGAAGAGATGCAGCTGGCAAAGGCGGCACAATATTCAACTTGCGCCAATACATGAATCCGCGTTCTGCACGTAATGTCGCATTGCCCAAGCCAAGTGAAACCGAGCGAACACAATGGTATTACCAGCGCTATGTTTCGCATTTCCCAAGTGCAGGTGAGTTCGTGACCTTCGACCGCTCCTGGTATAATCGTGGCGGTGTAGAGCCTGTTATGGGGTTTTGCACGCCCGAGCAGCACGAGTCTTTTCTGGAGGAGACGCCCGGCTTCGAACGCATGATCGTTGCGGATGGTATCCACTTCTTCAAATTTTGGCTGGACATTGGCCAGACGATGCAGCTGAAACGTTTTCATGATCGCCGACACAGTCCACTGAAAAACTGGAAGTTTTCGCCTATCGACATTGCCGGTGCCGAAAAATGGGATGATTATACCAAAGCACGCGATAGCATGCTGGCGCGAACCCATACGGCATATGCACCTTGGACGATCGTCCGATCAAACGATAAACGTCGTGCGCGAGTTGCCGTCATACGGCGAATTTTGTTGAGCCTGCCCTATGCGGATCGTGACCTGGCGGTAATCGGCAATGAAGATTCCCTGATCATCGGAAACGGTCCAGATTTTATTTGAAAGAAATTGCCGAGTGGACGGGACGATGCGGCGTCTTTTCCCAAAGAAAAGGCGCGACATATAATTGCCAAAGCGCGCGCCACGCCGCCAAAGATATGAGCGCCCAATAGATTGGCAAGCCCGGTAATATCCAACCCGACATTTTCTCTTTTTCAGAGCCGCCCGGCCGAGGGAATGAAATGAGAGGAAACCCGAAACAATATTCATCAAATCAAAAATGAGGATGGGACCCGCAAAACCGGTACTCTTAACAAGCGTGATCATAAGCAGCATGTAGCTGACGAAAAGCACCATGAAGGGAAAGAGCAGCGCAGAACCCAAAACGCCTGCCGTCAGGACATGGTAAACCAGAAAGCGCTTTAATCCGGTCTGCTGGAGCATTTCCCTGGGTTGCCGCATCTCAACCAGCCATGTTTGCATCCAACCTTTCAACCATCGCGTTCTCTGTTTCAGCCATATTCCAACTTCGATTGGTGCATCCTCTGCTGTGGGCAGAGTGAGCATTTCGATGCGATATCCATGACGCGCAAACCTTGAACCCAACTCTGCATCTTCGGTGACATTGAAGGGATCCCAGCCTCCAACCTCCACCAGACACTCACGACGAAAATGGTTGGATGTGCCGCCGAGCGGAACCACAAATCGACCATCGGCCAGCCAAGGCAAGAGCCCTCTGAAATGCGCTGCATATTCAAATGCAAATTGCCGTGCGATCCAGCTGTCCCTTTCATTGGTAATGACGAGCGGGGCCTGAAGACACGCCAGCTTCCCGTCGGTGCTTTCTGAAAATCTTTGCCAAGCCTCGCGCAACTGACCGGGATGCGGGCGATCCTCCGCATCATAGATAACGACGTAATCGCCCTCCGCCAATTGCAGGCCATAATTAAGCGCTTTCGGTTTGGTTCGTGGGCCTGTGCAAGGCACGCAGATAATTTTGAAACTGGCGGGTAGCATTTCTTTTTCGAAGGCCCCGCGGGTGTGATAATCGTCCGTTTCGCAAAGGAACAGAACTTCAAGACGCGAGCGCGGCCAATCAAGCTGCTTCATCGCTTCTACAAGCTGAGGAACCACCTCAGCTTCCTTATACAGCGCCACCATAACGGTGTATTTTGGTAAGCTGCCGCTCGTACTCTTCATGAGTTGCACGGTTTGATTGGAGGCATGGCGGCCCGCCAGAAACCGCAAAAGAATACAGCCCATAAACAGCAGAGAGAAAAGAGCGTGAAATGCCTGCCAAAGCGAGTTCGGAGCGAGCATTGCGAGGAACAGGCAAACAGTAATTATCATTCCGATAATAACGCCTTGCTGACCGTCGGCCACGGTGCGAGCCGAATGTCTTGGACCATTCTCAAGCATATTAACAGCGTTGCGTGCTAGATGATCCGAATGCTTTGCCAGAAAAAACTGCGTCAGGCGTGCTGGGGAAATTATGTTGACGGGAGGACCCTCAACACTTCTATCGACAAGACCCTGCTTGATCCGGGCAATGGTTGAGAGCGTGGGTGCGGTATAAATCTTCAGCGTAAAGTCCGCAGTGACTCCCACGATATGCCGCCTGTGGCGCACATCCACAAATTCCGCGCCGCTTGGTGAGATAATATGAAGATCATCGTCTATGTTCTCAAAGACCAGACCTGCTTCCTCTGCGAGACATTGCGTGAGCAGCAAATGGTCTATGCCATTTACCGCGTAAAGTTCCTCGATAAATGACGTGCCGTTTTGACGATACCGCGTGAATGCCTCTACCAAGGCGGTTTTTGGCAGGCCCGCATAACAAAGCCGTGCTGCAATGGATGGCTCCAGACGGCGCTCCGTCATCGCAAACTCAATATCGCAAAAGGCTCATTCCGTGCCCACACATAGATACGAGAATAATCGTCTTTTGGTTGCATCGGAATATACCTACAATTATAAGTAATTATTGCTTTTTATAAAGCAATTATACAATAAATCACTATAATTGTTCAATATATACGCGGGTCAATAGTATTTTAGTCTATATACAACACTGCTGCGTGCAGCCCGCGCAATTATATAAACCTATGCGTTCAAATAGCGGTTTCGGTTTTCCGCCTTATGCGCTAGCCTCTGTGCAAATCAGTGCGTTCCGAGACCTCATGTATTTTCGATCTATCGTCACCTTTGTGTTGGGGCTTCTTCTGCTAATGATAGCGCAGACGGCTTATGCCGGGGATTTTCCCCACTATTGGGACGGACGCGAGCGGGTGTCCAAACCTGATCTGACGGCGGTCAAGCGCATCCGTTTTGTTACAACCGTCGACTACCCGCCATTTAATTTCATTGACAATACCGGCCGCATATCGGGTTTCAATATTGATCTGGCGCGGGCGATATGCGCCGAGCTTGATGTTACAGCGATCTGTCAAATAGAAGCGCGGCCATGGAACGAACTGCAGACAGCTCTGGAGAGCGGTGAGGCGGAAGCCATACTTGCCGGACTAAGACCTACGGCTGCGCTTAGGCAAAAATATGCCTTTACGGCACCATATATACGCTTGGTGGCGCGCTTTGTGACATTAAGAGACAATCAATTGAGCGACCCAATCGACAAAGTATTGGAAAGCAAGAATGTCGGCGTGATTTCAGACTCCGTGCATCAGGCGATATTCGCAGATTACTTTCCAAAAGCTCATTGGATTGGCTATCCCACACGCGATCTTATGCTCAAGGATCTTAAAGCAAAAAAGATTGATGCCGTATTTGGTGATGGTTCAGATTTGTCATTCTGGATCGGCAGCACCGATGCTGCAAACTGCTGTGTCTTTGCAGGACGCCCCTATACCGCCCCGCAATTTCTCGGCGACGGATTGATGATTGCTACAACGCTTCAAAACAATGACCTTGCCGAAGGCTTCAATTTTGCCCTGAAGTCAATGGAAGCAAAGGGTACGATATCGGAGCTGTATTTGCGGTATTTCCCCGTCGATTTTTATTAACGGCACCCTATAAGCGTAAAAAATCAATTCTGACCGGGCGCTGCAGGGACACATGCGATTGACGCGGGATATCTGCCGCCATAGTGTCCGCCCGCTCCACAATATAGCAGCAATACAGGATAAACGAATGACTTCGCGCCCAAACACCCATATCGAACTGACCCCCGAATTGATCGCGGCGGCAGCAGAGGCCAAAGCTTGGCCCTTCGAAGAGGCGCAGAAGATTGTCAAACGCTACCAGAAGACCGGATATCCAGAGACGGTTCTTTTCGAAACTGGTTACGGCCCTTCCGGCTTGCCGCATATCGGCACATTCGGTGAAGTTGCTCGCACTACTATGGTGCGGCATGCCTTCCGGGTTTTGACCAATGACACCGTGAAAACGAAACTTTTGTGCTTCTCCGACGATATGGATGGTATGCGCAAGATACCGGACAATGTGCCGGACCCGTCAATGCTGCAACCTCACCTGCATAAGCCGCTGTCATCGGTCCCTAATCCCTATGGCGGTGACTATAAGAGCTTCGCTGACCATAACAACGTCATGCTGTGCCGGTTTCTCGATACGTTCGGCTTCGATTACGAATTTGCCAGCGCAACTGAATATTACAAGGATGGCCGCTTTGATGAGGTCTTGCTGCGCGCCGTCGAACGCTATGATGACATAATGAAGGTCATGTTGCCGACACTTGGTGAAGAGCGTCAGGCAACTTACAGCCCATTCCTGCCAATTTCGCCAACAAGCGGGCGGGTTCTCTATGTGCCGATGAAGAAGGTCGACGCGAAGAACGGCACGATAACCTTTGACGATGAAAATGGTGAGGAAACGACCCTTTCCGTAACGGGGGGCAACGTCAAGCTGCAATGGAAGCCGGATTTCGGCATGCGTTGGGCAGCCCTTGGTGTTGATTTTGAGATGTTCGGCAAGGATCATCAAACAAATGCGATTATCTATGATCGTATTTGCGAGATACTGGGCGGACGCGCGCCCGAGCACTTCGTCTACGAATTGTTCCTCGATGATATCGGGCAGAAGATTTCCAAGTCCAAGGGAAATGGCCTCAGCATCGATGAGTGGCTGTCCTATGCTCCGACTGAAAGTCTGGGGCTGTACATGTTCCAGAAGCCGCGCACCGCAAAGCGCTTGTATTTTGATGTTATTCCCAAGGCTGTAGACGAGTATTTCACGTATCTTTCGGCCTATGAGCGGCAATCATGGAAAGACCGGCTGAATAATCCGGTTTGGCACCTGCACAGCGGTAATCCGCCAACCGTGGAAATGCCTGTGCCCTTTGCCCTGTTGCTCAATCTCGTCAGCGCATCCAATGCGGATAGCAGCAGCGTTCTTTGGGGATTTATTTCGCGCCACGCCGCAGGTGTTACGCCGGAGAAAAACCCAGAGCTCGACGCATTGGTGAGCTACGCCATTCGGTACTTCAACGATTTCGTCAAACCCACCAAGAAGTTCCGCATGCCCGATGAGGTAGAGCGGGTCGCGCTGCAAGAAATGTCGGAAAAATTGTCGACATTGCCGACCGGTGCCGATGGCAATACCATACAGAATGCAATTCTGGATGTTGCGCGTGCAATAGAGCGTTATCAGGATCACACCAAGAAAAGCCCGGAGGGTGGCCCCGGCGTCGCCGTATCGTTCTTCCAGATGCTCTATGAAGTTCTAATCGGTCAGGAACGCGGGCCACGTTTTGGTTCATTCGTGGCATTATATGGTATCGAGGAAACACGTGCTTTGATTGCTAAAGCGCTGGCTGGTGAGTTACTCTGATCGGAGTTCATTTGGAGACGTGAATGATTGACCATACCGGGATAATCGTCAGCGATTTCGAGCAGAGTAAAAAGTTCTACGCCAATACGCTGGCTACAATCGGATACACGTTGATTACCGAAATCCCGGCTTCGATCACCGGCCATGCCGACGTCGCCGGTTTCGGCGAAAATGGTAAACCTGATTTTTGGGTGATCAGCGGCACACCGAACAAGCCGCCCCTCCACGTGGCCTTTAGAGTGAACAGCCGCGATATTGTCGATGCTTTCCACAAAGCGGGATTAACAGCAGGCGGCAGTGACAATGGGCAACCCGGGTTACGGCTTCACTACCATCCAAACTATTACGCGGCGTTCATTCGTGATGCCGACGGGCACAATATCGAAGCCGTATGCCACCTGCCTTGAGACATTACTGTGGGGCGGGCGGAAACGGAGCGTCGGGAGAGGTAAGTGGCGGGGGTGCGACGGGATTTTCAATGATCTCGGGTGTTTCTGTCGGCTGAGGCAGCGGCAGTTCCGTGTCCGTTGGTAAGGATGGCGGCGCACTGCCGAACATACCAAGCTTTTGCTCCTGGGCTTTTTTCATCATCTCAACCGCAGGCGTACCGTCTTGGGCACGCGCCCAGCCATTTGACACGAGCCAATCGGCAATATCCATACTTCCCAGCTTGCATTCAGTTGCAATCAGTTCATCCGAGGGCTGCCCCGGTACGTTGCACTCGATTGCGCGTGAGCGCAGCCAATTGCGCAAGGCAGTGCGCGCAGCCATCCCACAGGGCCAATCAACGCCATCGGCATTGCAGGTTTCTTCAATAGCCGGCGCATTTATCCCCTTAAGTGAAATCTTGTATCCGGATACTTCGATGTCGCCTGCACTTGTCGCGACAGGCCGGTAAAGCAAGGCCGGTTTTGCGGTATCGTCCACTGCCACAGGTGCGGGGGGTGGAGCAGGAGGCGTAGCCTGACCGATATCGCTTAAAGGCTGGCGGGGAGCTATGCGCTCCAATGGTCCCACCTTCGTGGGAGCAGTGCCATCATCCGGATCCACCTGACGCAGAGGAAGCTGATCAATGGTTGATTGAGTCTCATCTTGTGGGGCTGGTTGATCCTGCTCTGGCGAAGCTCCGCTCTGCATTTCGGCCGGCAGCTCAAAATCCTCGACAGCAGCACTCACTTCCTGATCCGACGCAATGGTTGACTCAAGCGCTCCATGGAAGGGTGCAATGAAGGAATAAGCCAGCGCCAGCGCGACCAGACTGGTCAGGATATAGAGCGGTATCTGGCGCATGAGTGCGAATTCCTATTGGCTCGCCCAAAGGATACGCGCAATCCAATCAATATGGGCTGCGTCAAAAGTCCTGTTTGTATGCTCGGGATTCATTGACTGTAGTTCTATTGTCCGAGGCGTCTGACGTGAAAGAATTTTTGCCATGACTTCGCCGTCCTTGGTTCGAACAACCACACGGTCACCCCGCCTTATAGCTGCGCCGGGCGCCACGATGATTGTATCGCCATCCCGGTAAAGAGGCAGCATTGAGTCCCCCGACACTTCAAGCGCATAGACCGCATCGTCCGGCCCGATAGGAAATTCCACCACATCCCATCCCTGGCCGACAGGAAAGCCGCCATCGTCGAAAAATCCGCCTGCACCAGCTTGCGCGAAACCCAGAAGCGGGATGGATCGCATCGCTGCGCCAGCAGCATTGAATGCTTTTCCGTGCACTAGCGTCATGAACTCATCCAGAGAAGCGCCAGTTGCTTGCATGATCTTTGCCAGTGACTCGGTTGAGGGCCAGCGCGCGCGGCCATCCGCAGCATATCGCTTGGATTTGTTGAATGTCGTTGGGTCAAGGCCGGCACGCTTCGCCAATCCGGACACGGAAAGAGAATGACGTTGAGCCAGCGCATCGATGGCCGCCCATATGCGGTCATGTGAAAACATGGACATATCCAAGTAAAAGGAAAAAATACCTTGAACATGATTTTAAGCGGCATCTTAACAAAAGTCGAGAGAAATTACGGAAAACTTTCTTATTCCGCTTATTCAAACCGCCATTATTCTATTATTCTAGAAAAGGCGGGAACCGTTCAAACGGTCCCCGCCTTGATACTAGGCGGCTTTCTTTGTCTTTGCCGCAGGATAGGGATTGAAGCGCTCGTAAAACGTATCGCCCTTTTCAGCCATATCGAGCAAGAGCTTTGGAGCTTTGAATTGCGCTCCATATTTCCGCTGCAGACCTTTGGCGATCTCAACGAACTTCGCTGCGCCGATACCGTCAATATATGACAGCGTTCCACCCGTATAAGGAGCAAAGCCGAAGGCCAAAATGGAGCCAACATCTGCCTCGCGCGGATCGGTAACGATCCCCTCCTCCATCACGCGTGCCGCTTCCAGAGCGATCGTTACAAGGAAACGCTGTTTAAGCACTTCAACGTCGATCTTATCGGCATCCTGTTGCGGATAGAGTGTCTTCAACTCCGGCCACAAATGTTTTTTCGCAGGCTTGGCAGGATAGTCGTAGAAGCCCTTGCCATTTTTGCGGCCACGACGATCATATTTATCAACCAGCGTATTGATCAGCTCTACGTGACGCGGGTCGACCGCCTTGGGGCCAAGATCAGCAAGCGTCGCCTTCAGGATTTTCTGAGCAAGATCGATTGCCGTTTCATCGCCGAGAGCCAATGGGCCAACGGGCATCCCTGCCATGCGAGCCGCATTCTCGATCATTGCTGGAGGAACGCCCTCAATCAGCATGTTGTAGGACTCTGACATGTACCGCAGGACGCAGCGATTGACGTAGAACCCACGGGTATCGTTGACGACAATGGGCGTCTTCTTGATAGCGCGCACATAATCGAGCGCCACGGCAAGCGCCTTTTCGGAGGTTTTCTTGCCCATAATGACCTCCACCAGCATCATCTTGTCGACGGGCGAGAAGAAATGAATGCCGATAAAGTTTTTTGGCCGGACAGAAACTTTTGCTAGACCAGTAATGGGAAGCGTCGAAGTGTTTGACGCGAAAACAGCGCCGGGTTTAAGCACGGCCTCGACCTTTTCCGTCACGACCCGTTTCACTTCACGATCTTCAAACACCGCCTCGATAACAAGGTCAGCACCATCAAGATCGGCATAGTCCGACGAGGTGGTGATCAGGTCGAGCAACGCCTCTTTATCCTGAGCAGTCGCTTTGCCCTTCTGTACTTCCTTGGTAATCAGATCAGCAGAGTGAGCCTTACCCTTCTCCGCGGCTTCAACGCTTTGGTCGATAAGAACGACAGGAATGCCGGCTTTCGCGGTAACATAGGCAATACTTGCCCCCATGAAACCAGCGCCGACAACGCCGACCTTCTTGAATTTCGTGGGCTTCACATCGTCAGGACGGCGCGCGCCCTTGTTCAATTCCTGCAGGGAGATGAACAGCGAGCGGATCATCATGCTTGCTTCAGTGGTCTGCAAAATTTTCGTGAAGTAGCGCTGTTCGATCTTGAGAGCTGTATCGAAGGGGACGAGCAGACCTTCATAGACCGATTTCAGGATCGATGCGGCACCTGGATAATTGCCATAGGTTTCACGGCGCAAAATAGCCGTGGCAGCTGGCCACAGATTAGCACCGGCGGCAGAATAGATTGCCCCACCTGGCAGTTTGAAACCCTTTTCGTCCCAAGGCTGCACCGGCTTCAAGCCATCCTTGATCATCTTCTTGGCAGCTTCGACCAGTTTCTTGGCCGGAGCAATTTCATGCACCAATCCCATAGCCTTGGCGCGCGATGCAGTCAGGCTTGAGCCAGTTGTCATCATCTGCAAGGCATCTTGCTGATTGGTCAGGCGCGGGACGCGCTGCGTTCCGCCGGCACCGGGGAAAATACCGACCTTGACTTCAGGCAAAGCCATCTTGACCGAAGGATCGTCAGAAACCACGCGGCCATGGCAAGCGAGCGACATTTCAAAAGCACCGCCCATGCAAGTGCCATTGATCGCCGAAACCCAGGGCTTGCCCGATGTTTCGAGTTTGCGGAACAGCCCGCCCATTTTGCCTGTCGTTTCGAAAAGCAGCTCTACTGCTTTTTGAGGATCTTTTGCTTTCTCGTCCTGAAAGAGCTGGAACATGCGCTTGAGCATGGTCAAATCCGCACCGCCAGAGAACGTATCTTTGCCGGATGTTATCACAGCGCCCTTGATCGCAGCATCACCTGCAACCTTGTCGACGATGGCATCCAGTTCCTTCATGACCTCTTCTGTGAAGACGTTCATGGATTTGTCGGGCATGTCCCATGTGACGAGAGCAATACCATCTGCATCGACGTCGAATTTGAAGTTTGTATAAGTCATATTCTCTCTCCTCAAACGCGTTCGATGATGGTTGCAGTGCCCATGCCTGCACCGATGCATAGGGTTACCAGCGCGATATTCAGATCGCGGCGCTCAAGTTCGTCGAGAACCGTGCCAAGAATCATAGCGCCTGTTGCGCCGAGTGGATGGCCCATGGCAATCGCGCCGCCATTGACGTTGATCTTGTCACGCGGAATGTCGAATGCCTGCATGTAACGCAGAACGACAGCGGCAAAGGCTTCGTTGAGCTCAAACAGATCTATGTCCGAGATTTTCATCTTGGCGCGCTTCAACAGCTTCTCTGTCACATCGACAGGACCAGTCAACATCAGAGCCGGATCAGAACCTATATTGGCAAATGCTCGGATGCGGGCACGCGGTTTGGCCGATAGCGCCTTACCAGCATTCTTGGAGCCAAGAAGAACTCCAGCGGCACCATCAACAATACCGGATGAATTACCGGCATGATGCACGTGATTGATAGTTTCAACTTCCGGATGAGCCTGAATGCCGACAGCGTTAAAACCGCCCATTTCGCCGGGCATGACAAAGGAAGGATTGAGCGATGCCAAAGCCTGCATATCTGTTGTTGGACGCATATGCTCGTCATGGTCCAGGATTGTCAGACCGTTAACATCCTTGATGTTCAGGACGGAATTCTTGAAATAACCCTTCTTCCAGGCTTCGCCCGCACGCTTCTGACTCTCGACAGCGTATGCATCGACATCATCGCGGGTGAAACCATATTTCGTGGCGATAAGATCGGCCGAGACGCCCTGAGGCATAAAATAGCCCGGCAAGCCGACTGACGGATCCATATACCAGGCACCGCCGGACATGCCCATTCCGACGCGTGACATGGATTCAACGCCGCCAGCGATAACGATATCATCTGCGCCTTGCACAATCTTGGCCGCAGCAAAATTTACTGCATCGAGGCCGGAAGCGCAGAAACGCGATATCTGCATGCCTGGAGCTTTGAAATCATACCCGGCTTCAAAAGCGGAAGAGCGAGGGATAACAGCGCCAGCTTCGCCGACCGGATCGACGCAGCCATAAATGATATCGTCCACCAGGCCAGTGTCCAACCCATTGCGGTCACGCAAGGCTTCGAGAACATGCGCACCAAGGCGAACGGCAGGAACCTCATGCAGGCTGCCATCTTTCTTGCCCTTCCCACGCGGTGTGCGGACGTGATCGTAAATATATGCGTCGGCCATAATATACTCCCTGTTGCTACCGCAGACTCAAAGGCTGCGGGCGATCAAAAGCTTCATGATTTCGTTGGTGCCGCCATAAATCCGCTGGACGCGAGCGTCACGGAACATGCGGGCGATTGGATATTCATTCATATAGCCGTAGCCACCATGTAGCTGGAGGCACTCATCCACGACCTTGTTTTGCAGGTCTGTCAGCCAATATTTGGCCATCGAGGCTGTCACCGGATCAAGCCCGCCATTTACATGCCGCTCAACACAATGATTGTAGAACACCCGGCCTATCGTTGCTTCGGTTTTTAATTCCGCCAGCTTGAACTGGGTGTTCTGGAACTCGATCACAGCCTTGCCGAAGGCTTTACGCTCCTTCACATAGTCACTGGTAATTGCAATGGCGCGTTCCGCCATGGCAATGGCAGTACCGCCAATTTGCAACCGTTCCTGCGGCAATTGCTGCATTAGCTGGACAAATCCCTGTCCTTCTTCGGTGCCCAAAAGATTAGATGTCGGTACCCGCACCTCGTTGAAGAACAGCTCGGATGTATCATTGGATTTCAACCCGACCTTATCGAGGTTACGGCCACGCTCAAAACCCTCCTGCCCGTCAGTCTCAACAATCAGCAGCGAGGTACCTTTGGCGCCCTGAGCCGGATCAGTCTTGGCGACAACAATGACCAGATTTGCCAATTGACCATTGGTAATAAAGGTCTTTGAACCATTGATGACATAGTGATTGCCATCTTTCTTCGCGCTGGTCTTAACGCCTTGCAGATCGGAACCTGCACCGGGTTCAGTCATGGCAATAGCGCCGATCAATTCGCCAGTTGCCATTTTTGGCAACCATCTCTGCTTTTGCTCTTCTGAGCCATAATGCAGGATATAGGGTGCTACGATGGAATTGTGCAGGGCAATGCCAAAGCCATCGACACCGACATGGCTGATCGCTTCGAGAATGGCGCTTTCATGGGCGTAGGTACCGCCAGAACCACCATATTCCTCTGGCATAGAGGCGCAGAGAAGCCCGTTTTGGCCTGCCAGTTCCCATACGGAACGGTCAAAAATTTCCTGCTTTTCAAAGCGGTCATAATGCGGCAGGACCTCGGCCTCAAGGAATTTTGCGGCCATTTCCTGCAGCATGACGACGTCGTCAGTTTTCCATTCAGGCCTTGGAACACCCAACACGTCTTCTGGTCGCACACCCATGACAATCCTCCCGAGATTTGTTAAAGCAGGCCGCGCGACCGCGGCCCGTGGCTGCGTTGCATCAGCTTAGAATGCTTCTGCCGCAAGCGCCATCATTGTATCGGCTCCAGTCTGGATACGTGCCAGATGGGCAGAGGTCTCAGGCATTACACGTTCCATGAAATACTTGCCCGTGATCAGCTTGGTTTCGTAAAACGCTTTGTTTTCTGCGCCATCAGCCAATTTGGCATTTGCCGCCTTGGCCATCTGCGCCCACATATAGCCCAGCGACACCAAGCCAAAGAGATGCATGAAATCGGTGGATGCCGCTCCGGCATTGTCCGGATTGGCCATGCCATTTTGCATCAGCCACATGGCCGCTGCCTGCAGGTCATTGAGACCTTTTTTCAAATGCTTGGTGTAGAAGGCAAGCTTCTCGTCACCACGATTTTCTTCGCAGAAGTCGCCGACCTCCTTAAAGAAAGCCATGATAGCGCGGCCGCCATTGGCGCCAAGCTTGCGTCCGACCAAATCCAAGGCCTGAACACCGCTTGCGCCTTCATAGATCATGGCAATGCGTGCATCGCGGACATATTGGCTCATTCCGTGCTCTTCAATATAGCCATGGCCACCAAAAACCTGCTGTGCCATGACGGCATGCTCAAAACCCTTGTCCGTCAGAACGCCTTTGAGCACAGGGGTCATCAGGCTGAGAATATCGTCGGCCAACTGCTTTTCCGCTTCGTCTGCGGAGCGATGTGCAACATCGGATTTCAATGCAGACCAGAGAATGAAGGCCCGCCCTGCCTCGTTGAACGACTTGATCGTCATAAGGATGCGGCGCACATCAGGATGAACGATAAGTGGATCAGCCTTTTTATCCGGCGCTTTTGGACCTGTCAGAGAGCGGCCCTGAATACGCTCACGCGCATAAATGGCGGCGTTCTGATAAGCGATCTCGCCAATTGAAAGGCCCTGCAAGGCAACACCAAGCCGAGCTTCGTTCATCATGGTGAACATGGCGCGCAGGCCCTTGTTCTCGCCACCGATCAAGAAGCCCTTGGCTTCATCATAGTTCATCACGCACGTCGAATTGGCGTGAATTCCCATTTTCTCTTCGATGGAACCACAGGAGACGCTATTGCGGGTTCCCGGATTGCCATTATCGTCGAGATTAAACTTGGGGACAATGAATAGGGATATGCCCTTTACGCCCTCTGGCGCGCCTTCAATGCGAGCGAGTACCAGATGGACAATATTCTCCGCCATATCGTGCTCGCCAGCGGAAATGAATATTTTCTGCCCTGAAATCTTGTAAGAACCATCGCCATTTGGAACAGCTTTTGTGCGCAACAGTCCAAGATCAGTGCCGCAATGCGGTTCTGTCAGGTTCATGGTACCGGTCCAGGTGCCGTCAACCATCTTTGGCAGATAGGCTTGCTTTTGCTCATCCGTTCCGTGCGTAAGGATTGCGGCAATAGCCCCTTGCGTAAGTCCCGGATACATGACCAGCGCCATATTGGCAGAAGCCATATATTCACCAACCGCCACATGGAGCGCGTATGGCAGGCCCTGCCCACCGAACTCCTGGGGTACAGCCAATCCGACCCAACCACCTTCGCGATACTGATCAAATGCCTGTTTGAAGCCTTTCGGCGTTGTTACCGAACCATCGGCATTGCGTACACAGCCTTCCCGGTCGCCTGATTGATTAATCGGGAACAGGGTGTTTTCCGCAAGCTTTGCGCCTTCGCCGAGGATTGCGTCAACGATATCCGGCGACGCATCTGCAAATCCTTCAAGATTATTGTAACGCTCAAAACCCAGAACATCATTGAGAACAAAAAGCGTGTCTTCAACGGGCGCGCGGTAACTCGGCATAAGCTTCCTCCAAAACAAAAACGAGTAAAAACAGCACGCAGAGCATCCGTGCTGCCAATATTTCGTACTTCTTAGCAAATTTTGACGTTTCCGTAAACGTCAAAATTTGCGGGCACTGGCTTTTTTGAAACGGCAGAGCATGTACATCATGATTTGAAATGAACAATGCAAGATCAGAAATACGGATCACTTCGTGCGTGTATTGTCGAGAAAATTGGCAATGTAGACCAGAGGGGCATTCCAGTTGATCGTAATCTCGTTGGAGCCATAGGCTTCAATATCGTCAAGATAGCATCGCTGGGGAGCACAGCCGGCAAGCTTCTCCTTGGAAATATCATCAACAAGCGACGAGTTTGCGCCTCCCGCAAGAGAACCCGGCGGCGGATTTGGCAGGTCGGAATCAATTTGGTGAGCAAACCAGCGGCTATGCTGATTCTTTGAAAAAACCGTGCCGTATCCTGTAATATAAGAAATGTTCATGGCATTGCGGCCCAAAAGATAATCCATGCTTTCGCGAACGTTATCGAGATATTCCTGCTTATCGCTCAAATCGTAAGCAGCGGACACGACGATCATATTCTGCAGGATGATATGATTGCTCCCCCAATCATATCGGCCATTGTCGGGATGATATATTTGTCCGAATGGCTCTTTCTTCTGGAGTTCAATAAAATCCGCGGCAGCACCAATTACAGAGGTTCTAGCGTCATCCCCGTCCTCCCTTCCCAGCAGCTTGCTTCCGTAAAGAGCGAGGTGCAAACGAGCAAGCCCGGCAACATTCGCCCAGTCGAAGGCACCATGCCCGCCCCGGCCGAAGACGTCACCACGCCAGTGCGGCGAGCTTTTGATTGCGGAAAGATAGATCGTATCGCCCGTCGCAAGATAAAGTTCAGCGGCGGCCCAATAGAATTCGTCACTGACATCATCATCGCCATAGGCGCCACCGCCGTCGAAATTTGCCGATGGCGCAATAATATCAGGATGGCCTTGTGCGGCAGACCATGCCTGTTTTGCCGAGGTCAAAAGCCGTGTTGAAAATGTTTCGTCGTAATTCTTGAACACGCGGGAACCCTGGGCTGCGACGGCCGCCAGATTCAGAGTGGCTGCCGTGGAAGGAGCATAAAGTGCGCGCGGTTGCGGATCATTATGAGGCAGCATGGGCACACCGGTCCAACTTGTATCGTGAACCTTATGATGAACCATGCCAGCCAATCGCTCCTCATGCGGAACCACCATTTTCAGCATGAATTCCAATTCCCACCGCGCCTCATCGAGAATGTCCGGCACGCCATTGCCCTGCTCCGGCAAACGTGACCGCCTGTCGCTCAGGACTTTTTCGGCATTGCTGGCAAAGAGCTTTCCCCGCTCGACTGTGTCCATAAGCTGGGAAACAGCGATACCACCATTCACGACATACTTGCCTTGGTCACCTGCATCATACCAGCCACCCGTCACGTCGAGCTTGTAGCTGCAGTCCCATTTTAATTCGGTATAAAACTTTGCAGCGGCGTCGCGATCAAGACATGGAACAGATGTGTCGCCCACGTTCGGTGCAATGCCCAAATGTCCTGCGGGGCGCGCATAGAGTGATCCGGCAATATCCTTTCTGATTTCTGTGCCACTTCGGGCCAGATAAAACCAGGATTGCGCATCCACACTCAACCGATCATAGATATTGGCTTCAATGGAAAAAGCCGGGCTCGTGCTTTCGCCCACGACCAGATGATAGCCTTCGCCTGTCTTACGATAATTCGTGAAATCCGCCAGATGGGTTTTCAGTCCCGCCATCGCGTCGAAACCCATAGGCCTCGTCCTGCCCTGCAACACCGGTACATTTTCAGCATCCACAAGCTGAAATTCCAAAGGCGCATCTGACGGCGATATAATCGTCGCCAGCTTTGGTCCATCCGGCAAATAGCCAAGTTGGTTGGTGCGAATGGACAATTCATCTGCAAAGGCGACCGCTGATGCAATATGGGCAAATACCGCGACCAGCAGCAGCAATAAACAGCGATGTATCATTCAATATTTCTCCGCAGGATGCAGACTGCAATCGGTTATCTGAGCTTTCGCGCGTTGTATCAGATCACTGCCACGAAATTAGTCGTTATTTTAGCGCTTTAACCGGGGTCTTAACCACTTGTTTACCACGTTTCGCCAATGTCAACGCGACGGTGAACCGTGTCTATAAGTGATTTGTTTTTCACGGCTTGTCGGAACGCATGGGGCATGGGCCCCGGCTCTCCGGATTGGCCCCGACGCGCAACGCGGCCTCGGCTTTCCTTCGAGCATCCACAGTATAATTGCCAGGCAACTGGCGAGTTAATTTGAGCAGCAGACGTTCATGACGAACCAGAGGTCACTGATGGAACAGGTCAATGTCAATCGCGCCCGCCGCGATGCCACGTCGCTGGACAATCTCAATCGCACGCTCGAAGCACTCGAAAGCCAGTTGCGCAATGCCATGCGGCCCAAAGCGCCGGAAAACGAGCAGGACGGCAGTGATATTGCTGATCGCTTTGCTGCATTGGCTTCGCGCGCCGGCTTGGCATCACCATCCCGCCGTGAGGTTGCGCCTGCAAGCCCGCTGCAAAATGGCAAGCATGACCTTTCTGCCATAGCCGCGCAATTAAAGCAGTTGCGTACGGAAATGCGCGATGATGCTGAAACATCCAATAATTCGATCCTGCACAATACGACGCTAAATCGGCTGCAGCAGTCATCGGCACCTGCCAACCATTTTAACAATAAGCAGTTGGACAACGATCCGGCAGCGATTTCCATGCTGCGGGGCGACCTTAACGAATTGAAGCAGGCAGTAGCCAAACTTGGCCGCAATGATGCACCTCAACACAATGCTTCAATGCCAGTCCGCTATATGCAGCAGATCGATGATCGCCTCGACGAAATAAGTCGGGCGCTCGTTGCGACCTCCCACCAGACGCCAGCACGCTTTGCCGAAGCCGATGCTTTTGAACGCCTGGAAGCGCGCATCGCATCATTGGCAAGCAGCGTGCAAGCAACAACGCCAGATCGCACTTCTGATGTCATACTGCAACGCATGGGCGAACTGGCACAGCGTGTTGACCATCTCGCCGAACAGGCCAAGCGCCCCGCTATCAACATTGATGCGCTTTCCGAACATCTTGCCGCCGTAGCGCGTCATTTGCAGAATGCGCCTGCCGCCATCAGCATTTCGGATTTCCGCGATCTTGAAGATCGGGTACTGCAGGTCATCGAAAAGCTCGAAGTCATGCCGCAGCAGTCTGCGATTGATCCCCTCTTCAGTGCCACGATCGATCAGCGATTTGCAGAGCTTACGCAGCGGCTCGACGATCACCACCAGATGAGCGAGCATAGCGGTATCCGACTGTCAGACAGTATTGAATCGCGCTTCGATGATATGGCCCGCTTCATTTGGGAAAGCGCTCCGCAAAATGATAAGACTTCCGACGCTATCCATAATCTCGAATTGCAGATTGCGGGTCTTGCAGAGCATTTAGCCAAGTCCAATGATCACTACGCTGAAATGGCCGCCATTCCTCCCCGTCTGGAAGCAATTGAGGAATCAATCGCCGCCAACCGGGATTTCATTGTCGAAACCGCGCGCAATGCTGCCGTTGAAGCTGTACGCAATATTTCTGGCGTGACGAATGTCCATGATAGCGCGGTTGCACGCGAACTTGCTGGCGACCTGAAGACTCTTGAAAGTCTTGCCCGTAAGTCGGAAGACCGGAATACAAAGACATTTGAAGCGATCCACGACACGCTGTTGAAGATCGTTGATCGTCTGGCATCTTTGGAAAGCGGACCTGTTCCAGTCTATCGTCATGTTCAGGATACCGTAACAAATGAACCGACGATAACCGAACCTGCTTTTGCAACTCCGACGTTCTCCAAGTCCGAAGAAATGTCTCCCGAAGCAACAGCCGCTTACAATAGCGAGATGGCTGACCCTGAGCCGAATGCAAAGGCATCGATATTTGGAGGTCTGACCCGCGGTCTGAAGAGCCGTAGCAAACAAGCTCCGGCACAAGACCCAGAAACCAACATGGGGCGCGATGAACCCGATTTGAAGCTGGATATCGATCCAAGCCTGCTTAATCGTCCGCTTGAGCCGGGTTCCGGCATGCCTGATCTGAATTCCATTCTCAAGCGTGTGCGTGAAGATCGGCGCGAGATGCAACTGGCTGGATCCGGCAACGGCAAGGCGGACTTCATTGCCGCCGCACGCCGCGCAGCACAGGCTGCGGCATCGGAAATGGAGAATCAGCAAAATTCACCATCCACGGCCGATGAACTGGCTGGCGAGGATCACCCCAAGCGGAGTTTTCTCGCAAGGCAGCGCAAACCTATTCTTTTGGCCATTGGCGCCATTATGATTGCTATTGCCGGACTGCAGTTGAAGGCAACCTTTCTGGACCACCCTGTCGCACCTCAAGCCACAGCGTCCAAAGCCGCGCCAGCCAAGGTCGTGGAAAAGCCCGCTCCGGTAGCAGCTGCACGCGAACTTGCAGCGGTGCAACCTGCGCCGGTAAGCGTGGAAAGCGTTATTGCTGCGCAGCAACAAATGCCGGCGACCGTCAATGAAGCGGTCGACACCAGCATGACGACCCAATCCGTGCCGCCGAAGTCATCTGAGCCCGTGGCGATCCCTGCCATCCCAACCGATGGATTGCCGGATGAACTTCACACAGCTGTCGTCTCGGGCGATAACAAGGCGCTGTTTGAAATTGGCGACCGCTACATGGATGGGCGTGGCCTTGCGAGCGATTATGGCAAAGCCGCCGAGTGGTACAGGCTGGCCGCAGAGCGTGGTTTTGCTCCTGCTCAATACAGGATCGGCAACTTCTACGAAAAAGGGCTTGGCGTAGACCGCGATGCCGCGAAGGCCAAGCACTGGTACGAACTTGCCGCCAATCAAGGCAACGCCAGCGCCATGCATAATCTCGCAGTTCTGTTGGCCGCCGGGACAAATGGCGCACCGGACAATGAAGCGGCGGCACGCTGGTTCACGCGTGCTGCCGAGCTTGGCGTCAAGGATAGCCAGTTCAACCTTGCCATACTTTCGGCGAAGGGCGTTGGCATGAAGCAAAATCTGGAAGAAAGCTACAAATGGTTCGCCATCGCGGCGCAAGCCGGTGATAGCGATGCTGCTTCCAAGCGTGAGGATGTTGCGCACGCGATGACTCCCGATCCGATCAGCTTGCCCGTGCCAAGGCTGCCTTTGCCCTGTGGAAGCCAAAGGCGATGGATGCCGACGCCAATGCGCTGAATATTCCTGAACAATGGCGCGAAACGCCTGTGAAGACCGGTTCGCTCGACATGGAAAAGGCCGTGCGCAACATCCAGCTGATTTTGAACAAGAACGGCTATGATGCTGGTGGTTCTGACGGGAGAATCGGCTCCAAAACCCGCGAGGCGATCATGGCATTCCAGAAGGATAATGGTCTGAAGCCGACCGGCAATATCGACAAGGATCTGGTACAAAACCTGTTGAAGAAAAACGGCTGAACGCTCCAAGCGCTTTGCCGTGATAAAATTGCCTCAGGACCCGAAAAAATCCATTGCGACAAAGGGTTTCGCGTTTAAACCTATATTAAAGTCAAACTCTCAGTCTAAACTCCAATAAAGCCCGCAAGCGAGCAAGAAACCTTAAAGAATTGCTGTCATCGTGGTGCTTGAGCACCATAATGGGGTTTGAAGAGACTTGGGTATTTACCTGCCAATAGCCGAGATTTCGGTCAATATCTTCGTGCTGTTCGGCATGGGAGCGGCTGTGGGATTCCTGTCTGGCATGTTTGGTGTCGGTGGGGGATTTCTCATCACCCCGCTCCTGATTTTCTACAACATTCCCCCTGCCGTCGCCGTTGCGACGGGTGCAAATCAGGTCATCGCCTCTTCTTTCAGCGGCGCTCTTACGCATTTCAAGCGCGGCACGCTGGACGTCAAACTTGGGTCATTGCTGGTTATAGGCGGCATTGTTGGTGCTGGCATAGGCATTTATGTTTTCGTTCTCTTGCGCGAACTTGGTCAGCTGGATCTGATAGTTTCCCTGCTTTACGTGGTCTTCCTGTCAACAATCGGTGGTCTGATGCTTTATGAAAGCGTCCAGGCCATGCGACGAACCCGAGCAGGACAATTGGCAACGTTGAAAAAACCGGGGCAGCACAATTGGGTGCACCGGCTTCCATTCAAAATGCGGTTTCGTGCCTCAAAGATCTATGTGAGCATTATTCCCATTCTGGTATTGGGCGCAGCAATCGGCTTCCTGTCGTCAATTATGGGTGTGGGTGGTGGCTTCATCATGGTTCCAGCCATGATCTATCTGCTTAAAATGCCGACCAATGTCGTTATCGGCACGTCGCTCTATCAAATCGTCTTCGTTACCGCCTTTGCAACAATCATGCAGGCAACTACCAACCAGTCGGTCGATATTGTGCTTGCGTTTCTGTTGATGTCCGGCGGTGTCATCGGCGCGCAATATGGAGCGCGTATCGGCCAGAAATTGCGCGGCGAGCAACTGCGCGCCTTGCTGGCTATGCTGGTTCTCGCTGTTGGCCTGCGTCTTGCTATCGAGCTTTTTGTCACTCCTGATGATCTTTATTCGATCAGCCTTGCAGTTGTAACCGGGGGCGGCTTATGAGGCTGGCCCGGTATTCATTCATTCTGGTTGCCGCATTTCTTGCCGGGCAACCTGCCCTGGCCCAGCAGCGCCCAGCAAATACGGAAACGGTGGAGATTGGCCTTTCGACCGATACGATTGCAATCACCTCGGGCTTTCGCGGCACTGACCTGATCGTATTCGGGGCCTTGGATAATGCCGACCCGCTCATTCAACGGCAGGGGCGCTACGATATTGTCGTGGTTCTAGAAGGACCGGAACGCAGTTTTGTTGTCCGCCGCAAGGACCGCTATCTGGGTATTTGGGTCAATGCCGAATCTGCCTCGTTCCAGCACATTCCAGCATCCTATTCCCTTGCCTCCACGCGAAATCTACAGGACATCGCGACGCCGAAAATCTTCACGCAGCTTGGGCTTGGCGTGAACAATATGTACTATGAACCGATGCCGGACGGTTTCAGCTCCAGTGAATCACTCAAGGAATTCACGACCGAATTGCCGCGCCTCAAGCTTAAGCAAAGGCTGTATAACCAGCGTCCCGGCGATGTTCAGTTTTTGTCGGCGACTCTTTTCCGCGCGACGCTATCCCTGCCTGCCAATGTTCCTGTTGGCAAGCATGTGGCGCGGGCTTTTCTCTTCCGCAATGGTGAGTTCTTGCGCGAAAATGCCACCAGTCTCAATATTGTAAAGGCTGGGCTTGAGTTCCGCATTTATCGTGCAGCGAACCAATATAGCTTGCTTTACGGTATTTTCGCCGTGTTGCTGGCCGTGGTCACCGGCTGGGCTGGCCGCCTGATTTTCCGTAAGGATTGATCCTCAATCCCGCAGTCTTGCAACAATAATCAGCCCTTGCAGAGGTTCGCCGCGATCAAGCCGAATGGTTTCTCTGGCAAGCGAGACCAAAGCCATGCCCTGCGCCGACAAAAGCCGCTCTATATAGGATTGCGAGTGGGTATAGCGTAGCGAAGGTTGCAGGATCGGCTCATCGCTGCCCTCTTGATTTTCGACCGAAAAGACAAAGAGCCCATCCACCGCCAGTGACTTTGCGATCGTTGCAAAGGCGCGCTCAAGATCGCCCACATATACGAAAACATCGGCGGCGATCACAAGATCGAGGCTACCGGGTTCCACCTCGAATTCGTTGACATCGCTCTTGCGTAGATCATCATAGATTTGCTTTTCGGCAGCCTTTTGCAACATGGCTTCCGACAGGTCCATTCCGTCCAGACAATCAGCGACCGGTCGCACATATGGACCCATCAAACCCGTGCCGCAGCCCAGATCAAGCGCCCGATGATATCTGCGTGCACCGCCATGCACTTCAATGGCTTGTGCCAAAAGCTCTGGAACGCGATAGTCGAGTTTGTCCAGCAAGGCGCTTTCAAAAGTCGGCGCATAGGCGTCAAAAAGAGTTTCGACATAGGCCAAAGGCGGCGTTGCAGGCACTTGCGCATAACCGGTCGCGGCAAGCTTCAGGCCTGCACCAAAGCGATCTTCCGGATCGCATTCCAGCACCTTGCGCCAAGCCGCAGCAGCTGATTCATGCTGCCCGGCGGCTTCCCACATTTCACCGAGGCGAAACCGCCCTGCAGTCCAATCCGGAACAAGTTCCAGCGCCTGCGCCATAAGATCGGCAGCAGCGGCATGATCGCCGCTGTCGAACAGCATATCGGCATAGGAAGCGCGGCGGTCGGCTATCAGATCACCGGATGAGTGGAACGCACGCGCCACTATTGTCAGTTCGTGATCTGCACGCGGATGGCGATAATATCGACAACCTTGCCGGTTTGGGAAATATCCGAATTGATCCTGATGGCGCCATTGCCCGAAGGTTTCTTGTCGGCGGGAAAATCAACCTGCACGAGATATTCCTTGCTGGCGTCGGAAACATCGTAGCGCTTGCGGCCACATTCGCCAAGATTGCCGAAGTTGCAACTGACCGCCATTTGCGTCGCGGTGCCATCCGGCGTCCTTGCCACGATATCAAACAGCGCGGTCTTGCCCGCCAGTTGCTGTAATACGCCCTCACCGATCTGGAAGCTGATCTCATCTGCTTCGCCCGGCGATTTTATACGCAGATATTTCTGCACCTGATCGCCATCAATGGTTGCCGTTGCGCGCCCCGAAACGGAAACCTGTGTTGTATCCGAAGGTTCGAAAATGCCAATCCACGTACCTTCGCTGGGCAATTGCCCTTCTTTCAAAGGTTCGTGGCTGCCGCTGGCAGCGGGATTGCCTGTGCTGGCCGGGACGCTGGAAGGCTTCGAATTGATTATGCCCGTCGCCACCATCCACAATACAACGATCGCGACGACAAACAGGGCAAGAACAATCAAAAGCTTTGTCAGGCCTGTAGCCTTCTTGCTCTCCTGGCGCTGCTTTTTCTCGCGCCGGTAACGATCTTTCTTCACATAGTCCGGGCGTTCATTGCCGGCAGTAAAAGGCCTGTCTGTGGCCAGTTCCGGGGCACCGAGCTCTGGGGCTGGTGCGTTGCCGATGGTCGGCTCGATACGTGCATCACGGCCACGAGGGGCCGCAGGCGCTGCGGAAAAGCTTGGCTCACGCGGCTCGACAACCGGCGCTGGCGCAGCATTAACTACCGGGCGCGCAGCCTGCGCTTCATTTTCGATCTTGGTAATGGCGAGCTTCAGGCGCTCGCGCCGCTCCTCGCGCTGCGCGTCGTCAAGCGCCCCGTTGGCCGCCAGCGAACGCTCATGCGCGCCCCAGGCCGACTCGTAAACCTTCTGCCGTATTGCAGGGTTCTTGGCATCAGCCTTGGCCAATGCATTGCGGATTGCTTGTTCGATCGCTTCCAAACCGACGATTATCCCTTAAAAGAATCAGAGGCTAGCCATAACCTATCTGACTGCTTATTCAAGACAGAGGCGGCGCAATCATGGCCGCATCATACTTTTTGCTGCGATCATTTTTGGCCCACATAGCTTTTGCTTGCTCAAAATCAAAGGCATGATAAAAAGGCTTACGTTTACGCAAACGTCAAAATTTGCCACATCTGGGAGGTATCCATGGCATTGCCGGAAATTCTGAAGAAAAACCTGCGGATTCCGGTTGTCGGAGCGCCCTTATTCATCATTTCCCATCCGGCTTTGGTCATTGCGCAGTGCAAGGCTGGCATTGTCGGCTCCTTCCCCGCGCTCAATGCAAGGCCGGAAGCTCAGCTTGATGAATGGCTGGCGGAAATCACCGAGGCTCTGCGCGACCATGACGAGAAGAACCCGGACAACCCCGCCGCGCCTTTTGCGGTCAATCAAATCGTCCACCGCTCCAATAAGCGGCTCGAACATGACCTGACCATGTGCCTGAAATACAAGGTGCCTATTGTCATCTCGTCGCTGGGCGCAGTTCCCGAGGTAAATGACGCGATCCATTCCTATGGCGGCATTGTCCTGCATGACATCATCAACAACCGCCACGCAAACTCCGCTATCCGCAAGGGCGCCGATGGGCTGATCGCCGTTGCCGCCGGTGCAGGCGGCCATGCGGGCCCGCTCTCCCCCTTCGCGCTTGTGCAGGAAATCCGCGAATGGTTTGACGGCCCGCTGCTGCTTTCCGGCGCTATAGCCACAGGCAAGGCCGTGCTGGCCGCGCAGGCCATGGGCGCAGACCTTGCCTATATCGGCTCCTCCTTCATCGCCACTGAAGAAGCGCGCGCTGTTGACAACTACAAACAGATGATTGTCGATAGCGCCTCTTCCGATATTGTCTATTCCAACTATTTCACCGGCATTCACGGCAATTATCTGAAACCATCCATCGCCAAATCGGGCATGGATCCGGATCATTTGCCCGAAGCCGACCCTTCCAAGATGGATTTCGAAGCGGCGACCACCGGCGCAAAAGCCTGGAAAGACATATGGGGCTGCGGCCAGGGCATCGGCGCAATCAAACAGATTGTTCCGGCAGGCGAACTCGTCGCGCGGCTTGAGCGGGAATATAAGGAAGCCAAGGCAGCGCTCTGCACCGCCTAACGCGCAGCCGCCTTGTCCAGGACGATCTGCATAAATGTCAGATCAAGCCATTTGCCGAATTTGGTTCCTACTTCCGGCAGATGGCCGACCACCTGAAAGCCAAGTTTTTCATGCAGACGGATGGACGCTTCGTTGCCGGATTCAATACCGGCAACCATTACGTGCTTGCCCAACTCGCGCGCTTTTTCAATCAACGCCAGCATGAGCATCTTGCCGATACCACCGCCACGCGCAGTCTTATGGACATAGACCGAATGTTCCACCGTGTGGCGATAGCCCTCAAAGGCTCGCCAATCGCCAAACGATGCATAGCCGGTGACTTGCCCCTCATTATTAACACTGACAAGCACGGGAAAACCCTTTGACTGCCGATCCCGCAGCCAAGCCTTGCGATTATCAAGATCGACCAGCGTCTCATTCCAGATCGCCGTCGTGTTGAGCACAGCATCATTGTATATTTCCAGGATAATTGGGAGATCCGATTCCACAGCCGCACGCACAATCACAACTTGCACCTTTAATATTTGTCTACTATAATTTTAATATGTCTCATAAAATAGATAATGTCGATCAAAAAATTGGCTCCCGCATCCGCATAGAACGAGAAGCACGCGGCTGGTCTCTGACAGAACTTGCACAAAAATCCGGCGTCTCCCGCGCCATGATCAATAAGGTGGAACGCGGCCAGAGCAGCCCGACAGCCATGCTGATGGCGCGGTTTTCCGGCGCCTTTGGCTTGAGCATGTCAACATTGATGGCGCGAGCGGAAATGCAGGCGGGGCGTTTGCTGCGCCGTGGTGACCAACCCATATGGATCGACCCGGAAAGCGGCTATACTCGGCGCCATGTCTCGCCCGTCTCGGACCTTCCCATGGACGTGGTTCATATCGACCTGCCGCCACAGACGCGTGTGCCGCTGCCTGCCTCGGCCTATATTTTCCTGCGCCAGTTGATCTGGGTTCTTGGCGGGACACTGACCCTCATCGAGGGGGAGACGACCCACACCTTGCAAGAAGGCGATTGCCTTGAGCTTGGCACCCCCAGCGACTGCGTGTTCGCCAATGAGACGAGTGCGCCCTGCCGCTATGCCGTGATCGTGCTGAGCAAGCGCTAGAGTGCACTGACGAGAGGGCTTGCCGCTTGTTCAGGCAAAAAGAGATTGTGGGTATTTGCGTCAAAGCTGGCATCGCAAGGCTTGCAATTCAGCCACAATGACGATATCAGGCGCGTCATCCACGGCCAATCAAGTTTGGCCGCTTTTGGATCAGGGAAACCAGCGTTCCCGCCGCTTTAGCTCAGTTGGTAGAGCACATCATTCGTAATGATGGGGTCCTCGGTTCGATTCCGGGAAGCGGCACCAGCCGGTTATTTAACACGCTTTACATACTCTTTGAAAGCTTCAATTGGGTCTACACCTAAAGCGCGCGTATAAGCGATGAATTCCGCAATATCTATTCGTCGTTCGCTCCCTTCCACTTTCGCAATATATGATTGTGGCTTTCCAAGCCTTTCAGCAACGAACTTTTGTGTAAGTCTGTTGTCTAGCCGAATGCCCTTGAGCAACAAGACCAGTTCTGTATAGCCATCAGAATGTAGCGATTTCATCATATGCCTCAATCGGATCATGAGGCATTTGGAATAATCCCACTTTCGGATTATCCCATTTTAGGATACTACTCATCTAGCCAATGGATGTTTAGATAGATGGATAATTACAATTTCTGGGCTGATTTTCTTGATACCTTTCAATCGTCACCCGACTGGATCAAGGCCCTATGGCTGCTCATCCCGCCCGGTTTTCTGCTTGGCCTTATAGCGATTGTGATGCGCTTCAGCATGGCAAACAAACAGATGAATCATACCTCAAAGGGTGAACTGATTTATTCAATCCACCGCGATGCGGGAAATCAGCTGCATATCGTCAGGCATATCCCACTTATCGACGGTAACCCGGCATTGCTCATGCTTGATCCACCAAAAGCCAATGAGCACGCCTCTCAAAATGCAAAACGCCTTGCTCCGCCCGCATAGGAAGGCGTCAGAGCGCGCAAGTAGCTAGTGCCAGTATTAGCGCGGGCCAAGCAGCCGCCAAGCCTGCCTCTGACGAGCTCTGAGGCCGTCTGAGCACCTATGGCTGTGGTAAAGGCAAGCGTAGCGTTAATGCTCTTCCGCTGATTACTTCGTCAGTTTGGCAATCTGGCTGCTGATGATTGCGATGAACAATCCGGGATCGTCAAAGGCCCTTGCAGAGAGCATAGCCCCATGAACCGAGGCCATCAGCATTTGGGCCTCCTCTTCCGGGGACCTGTTCAACCGGAACAGACCCTGCTCCGCTCCTGCGCTCAGCACCGCCGCAAGCCATGTTGCAAGGCTTTGGAAATGGGCGCGCACGCGCGAGGCGACCTCATCGGGCAGCATTTGCATCTCACCAGCCAGCATCGCGCAAACGCAAAAGGGCTGCGAGGCATCGCGGATGCATGTGTCCCAGTAATTCAAATAGGCCTGCAACTGTTCGTCAGGGCTAGCAACCTGGCTTCGCAGCGAGCTCAAACCCGCTTCAGCCTGCCCCCGGTAACGGTCCACCAGCACGGCAACCAGCTCGGCCTTTGTCGGAAAGTGGTGGTGGATACTCGCCTTTCGGATGCCTATTGCAGCCGAAATATCAGCATAGCTGAATCCGTTATAGCCCCCCGCGACAATGAGAGACTGCGCGATGTCGAGAATCTTTTCTGAAGTGGAAGCCATTGATTTCATAAGCTCGCCTACCTTCTGGTAGGCTGGATGTCAAGACCATGCGCCGCGCCGCCCTTTCACAACGAGGTGTTCAGAAACAGGGTTGACTCTCGATTTTAACCTTCCTACTAGTAGGTAGATTTTAAACAGGAAAACGTCCATGCAAACTCAACCTTCAACCCCGTCCAACTGGCTGCGAAACTATTATTTCACACGCGCTATCTTCTCTGTCGCGTGGGTTACCGCCGCCATTCTTTTCAACGCGCAATCTTCTTTCGTCGTGCTTCTGCTCGTCATCTATCCGGCATGGGATGCGCTCGCCAATCTGGTTGATGCCCGTGTCAATGGCGGCTTGAAAGCCAATCCGTCTCAAGGGTTCAATGTCGTGGTTAGCACGATAACAACGATCGCCGTTATCCTTGCTGTCAGCAACAGCATGTATGCGGTTCTGGCCGTGTTCGGCGTTTGGGCGATCTTTTCAGGTTTGTTGCAGTTAAATACGGGTCTGAAGCGCTGGCGTTCTTATGGCGCGCAATGGCCGATGATCCTGAGCGGCGCACAATCGGCCCTTGCCGGTGGCTTCATGATCAGCCAATCCATCGGCACTGTGGTGCCGACGATTCTGGAAATCGCTCCCTATGCAGCCTTTGGCGCGTTCTATTTCCTGCTTGCGGCAATCTGGCTTGTCGTCACAGTCTATCGCAAAGCAGAGGCGTAGGGGTCGTCGCTCTCTATTTGCGATCCGATAAAGCTTAGCTCTCCTGTTAAGCACAGACCTAAACCAGACGTGCCGTCGCAGTAGCAATGCGGGCAAAAAATTGGCTGGGCAGGCGCAGTCTATGCGCCTGCCCAGCGCCATATAATGTAGGCTTAGCTTATGTCTTCGACAGGAGCGCTTGGACCATTTTTCTTGATTGAATCAATGGCGTTCTGCGCGCTGGACTTGGATGTATAACCCTCGGTCGAGAACATCACTTCGCTGTTATATTTAAAGCGAACGCGAAACTCGCCAGCTTTGTCTTTATAAATTTCGAACTTGTGGGCCAAAATATAGCTTCCTTTTGCAAGCGTGAATCACACAACCTCAACGTGCCATTTGCAAAGACTATTGACAAGGGTTGCATTGGTGCCAGTCTCCCCTCGACTTGGCCGGTCCACCTGCCACTCAAACAAACAAAGAGCGCCATTATGAACACTGCGAGTGACGCCCGTTTCTGGGACCGATCTTCACGGAAATATGCGGCGGGCAAAATCGCAGATCAGGCCGGATATGAGCAAACGCTGGACCGGACCCGCGCTCTGTTACAGCCGGACGACAGAGTATTGGAGCTCGGCTGTGGCACAGGCACGACGGCGCTGCGTCTTGCGGGCAGTGTACAAGCCTATCTCGCGACGGATATTTCCAGCGAGATGATCGCGATTGCCGAAGGCAAGCGGGCGGCAGACCCCATTGCAGGGCTTTCCTTCCGCGTCACCACAGCCGAAGGATTGGCGCTCAGCGATGGCCCATACAACGCCGTTCTCGGTTTTAATTATCTCCATCTAGTCCGCGATCTGCCCGGCACGCTGCGCCATATCCATGCCTTGCTCGCGCCTGGCGGGCTGTTTATCTCCAAGACGCCCTGCGTCGGCGAGATGAACCCACTCATTCGGCTGGTCTTGCCGCTTATGCGAGCGGTCGGGCTTGCGCCCTACGCCGGTGTCTTCCGGGCTGCGAAGCTTAGCCAGATCATCAGCGCCGCTGGCTTTAGCATTCTTGCCTCGGAGAACCACGCAACCAAGGGAAATGACAATCGGCCCTATATCGTGGCGCGCAAGCAGTGACCAGCGTGGTTGTCACGGTAGCGGGCGGGAGAATTTGCATAATCGGGGATTGATATTTGGCTGGGGAACCTGGATTCGAACCAGGACTAACGGAGTCAGAGTGTTTCGGCATCCGTTGTTTTAATTACACTATTAGTCGACATGTCGCATCTATGTCGCATTGACTGCCATTAGTCGGTTTTCAGCATCGGCCAACGCTTGAGCTTCGTCAGCAGCCGGGAACAGATGGCCATAGGTATCATAAGTCACTTGAATAGACGAATGCCCCATGCGCGCTTGCACCGCCTTCGGTGATAATTCTAAGCCACCGTCTGCTTTGCTGTTGATGCACCACGACGCGAACCAATGCCGCAAGGCGTGAAGTCCAGTGTATTTGGCTTTTACAATTGGATTGCCTTCATCATCTTTGTTCTCAGAATCCACCACCACGCCAGCCTTTTTCATAGCCGGATGCAACCCGCGCTTGATAATGTTTTGATGCCATTCGACATTGCCCTCGCCGTTTGGAAAGACAAGGTCCAAATCACCTTTCGGGCAAGCTAGCTTCCATTCTTTCAACGAGTTGACTGCCATTGGCGTCAACGGGATGGTTCGTTGCCCTGCATCAGACTTTGGCATCCCAATTACATGGTATTTGTCTGCGCGTTGACGGACATGAAGTTGAGCCTTCTTTAGGTCCACATCCGGCCAGGTCAGGCCGCGCAACTCGGAAGCGCGCAATCCCGTAAATATCGCCACGATGAGAAATGGCCTATAGCGCCCTTCCGCAGCCCCTAGAATCACCCTCACCTCTTCCATGGTCGGAATATCCACGCCGTAGCGAAGCCGCGCCTTTTGGCGCTTCTCAGCCTGACCCGATCCCTTCCCGCGCTTCCTCGATATCTCGTGCACTGCATTGCGAATGACAAGTCCTCGCTCTTGAGCATCCGACAAGATGCTACCGAGGCTCACTGTGACCCGCTTTATCATGGCAGCCGACCTTTCGGCATCGCGCAGTTTGTCTTGAAAGGATCGAACAGTAGGAACCGTTAGTTTATTCAACTTCCAAGTGCCGATCATGGGAACGATGTGGATATTCAAATGCTGCCGGTATTGGTCGACAGTTGAGCGTTCCAATCCCGCGCTATCACAACTGGCCAGCCAAAGCTTGCCTGCTTCGGCAACAGTTACTGTCGCACTATCAGCAACGTGCACTCCCTCGCGAACTTCCACGCTGGCAGTCGAGGCGAAAACGTCTGCCTCCTTTTTTAGCTTGAAGGTTTTTAATCTGCGCACCCCCGTCGCATCAAAGTAATCGACTACCCAAGCAGTTTTTTCTTCGCCTTTTGCATTCGTCCATGTGCGCTTGCGGATAGACATAGTTTTACTGCCCGCCTTTCGCCTCAAGCCTCATTGCTCGATATTTTTCATACAACTGAAAAAACTCTTCCTCGCGCTCATTGTTTGTCTTCAGATCGGCGTTGAAGATTCTTGCCTCTAACTTGTCGATCTTCAAATTTCCCTGACGACTTATTTCACCAAGATGAAGGGTAATTTCTTGCCAAGAAAGCGGGAGGCCGTTCGCATCGAGTATCACGTAAATGGTTTGGTCCTCAGGTACCGTGATATAGGGAAAGTCGCCTTCTTCGGCCTTTTCAAGACGCTGCTCTAAAACTTTCCGCAAGTCTTCGAGATAAGCATTAGTGGTAATTGCTTCCTGCAGCTTGATGCGCTGCTCATCAAGCTTGTTCATCAATTTTTCCACTATCATTGGTTGTAGGAAGCTGCCTTCCAAGCGCGCAATGATTTCAGCCGTCATGCTTCGATGGTTTTCGGTCGCCGCTTTCTCGACCTCCTGTTTCAAGGCCTCTGGTATCCGAAGTCTGAAATGTAAATCTTCTCTAGCCATGCCCCACCAATGCCACACTTTATCGTTGACAGATATGCCACACCTATGACACACATGTCACGCCACACCAATAACACACAATCAAATTGATTCCGTCAAACTGGTTAACGAGGTTTTACAATGAACACCAAAAATGAGCCGGAACTGGTCTGGGGTTTGGAGGCAATCTCCAAAATCATTGGCCGCACGGTGCGCCAGACCCACTACATGCTTTCGACGGGCAAAATACCGGCAAAGCAGATCGGCACCCGCTGGGTCGTAGAGCGCGGTCAGCTCATGCGTTTTTTCATGGAGAGTGCAGCATGACTGACACGAGCGGAAAACGTCAATCTTCTCGCTTGGAACAAAACAGGAATATCTACTTAAAAACCACTGATGCAATGCAAATAGAAACTCCGTTGACGGTCGTCCAGTTTGGCGACGAGCGACTGTCAACGGAGCGCAAACTGAACCTTCCTCCAAGAAAGCAACAGCGCGATGATAGTATCATTTACTAACGATTCCACAACCTCAAAGCGCGGTGCGTACAGGATTTGCGTTGCCATTAAAGACAAGGGTAACCCGATTATCCTGAAGGGCCGCGTAGCTTGGACAGCAGAGCAATTGGTCAAAGCTGGCAGCCAGGGAATTACCACTGTGCAATTCCCGGGTGTTCGGCTCTCTGAACACGTCCGGGTCCTACGGCATGATTTTGGCATCGAGATTGAAACGATTGTCGAAAAACATGATGGGCCTTTCCCAGGCTCACACGGAATATACAAGCTTGTAACCGAACTAGCTGTTCTCACAGAGAGCGAGGTGGCCTGATGGATACACCTCCGTTGAACGCCAAGACATTGGTAGCCAGCCAATGGTTAGCTATTCAGCCAAAACCATTGAATACCACTGTCGTCGAGTTACGTGAACGATTTGACCTAACGCCTCTTGAAGCCTGCCTGGCTATTCGTCACGCTCAAGAAATTCGGAGGGCTGGATAATGGCCGTATATTCCGAACGAGAGCGAACACGGATCGTCACGCCCAAGAAAGAGGCACGTATAATCAAGCATAATGCCCCTGAGAAGGATAGCCCGTGGATCTGGTTGTCTGAGGAACTTCTGTTTTCGCCCTCATTCACCAGCCTGTCAGTCAACGCTCTTAGATGCCTATTCCGAATTCTCGGTGAACATTCGATTAAGGGTCGTAAGTGGAATGGTCAGCTCATAGTAACCCACCCCGACTTTGAGCGTTACGGAGTCACCCATCGATTTATCGCCGACGGTTGTGATGAGTTGGTCTTTAAGGGCCTGCTGGTGAAGAAGACGGGTCGTGCTGCTGACGGCACCGCCCACCCCAATCTCTACCGGTTGACGTTCTTGGGTGACTATGAGGGCAATCCACCTACTCACGAGTGGAAGAATGTCGGTACTGACAAAGCCCTCCAATGGAAAAAGGTGAAGCCGCAAAAGGCAGAAGAACGGTCAAAGGAACATGGCCGAAAGAAAAAACTCTCGCTACACAAAAGTGAAATCACCCGCTTCCCCTTTGTGAAATCGGATATCAATTTTGAAAGGAAGGCTTCATGAAAAACTCAACAAAATCAGTGAGTGCACCAATTTCACAATTGTGTAGTGCTTATCAGAGTTTGGCAGGGGGTATCAAAGCCTATGAATAGTACCTTCAACCGTGGACTCCCCATAAGAAGAAATCCTGCTAGTCCATGCCAAATCATCCTTTTCCCACTGACGCACCGTATAGGAAAGGTTCGTGACGTTGCTGAAAAGCTTGTCGAAAAATCGTCGGCCCGCGCTGCTGACTACTATAGAACGCAAGTATCTGATGCCTTGTTCAAACATTTGGAAAAGCTAGGCCTATCCGAAGACGAACAAGACGAGCAAGTAGGAGCATTCTTTTCTGCGGTCGATGTTGAGGCAGAGCGGCTCGTATACTGGTGGAACCAACCGGGAGGCAAATCGGCATGAGTGATTGCAAGCCAATTTCGCTCTACGATGCATCTTTAATCGCCAAGAAATCTGAGGACACAATTACTCGTTGGGCGAAAAGGTACGACATCGGGAAACAACTTCACAAGGGCGCATCATGGCAGATTGATCCCGTGGGTCTGGCAATTGTTCTTTCCGCCGATGCAGATGCCCTTGCAGTTTACCAAAGCGAAAGGGCGCGGCGATGAAACCAGAAATCCATATAGTTCAGATCGACAACCCCTCCTTCTCTCCTCAGCATACTGGCGAAAAATGGAACACGCCGAAGGTCACTGCTCGGAAAAATGTCCGGGAGAGTGCTGTTGAAACAATGTTTGCTCGGAAATGCATTGATCCCGCTCAGAAGGAGGCGGCTGATAGGTTCAGGGCCTTGTGCGAGGACATGGGTGCAGCCGGAGCTAAGGCCTTCGACTACACCCGAGTTCGCGTAGATGGCGGGTCATGCGGTCAAGCTGGGGCAGACAAAGCCCTTGATGCAGGAACAGCAATGAAAAGATGCCACGATGTCCTCGATAGAATTGATCGAGGTGCATTCGATTTGCTCTGGCGCATAGTAGGCACAGGTTCCGCTCTGTCCGAGTCGGGCTTATCAGTTCGCGACCAGCGATGGGCGCGAGCTTTGCTCTATAGCGGCCTTGATGCTCTCGCGGTCCATTGGGGTTTAAAGACAGCGGAAACAGAGCTGCCCCGCCCCTACTCACCCATGTCCAAGGCTCCAGAGTCAATTTCCGTTAGAGACGCTGCAATCCAGGCGAAGAAGTCTCCTGACTGCATTAAACGCTGGATTCTAAGGTATGGAATTGGCTACCGGATAAGTCCGAAGGCCCCGTGGCGTGTAGACCCTATCGGACTTGATATAGTTCTCTCGGCAGACGCATTGGCACTCGCTGATTATCAACGCTCTGCACGATAGGAATATGCGGAATGTGAGGAATTTAAGCGTTGCTTTGGTTTGAGTTTCACTCAATAGTGGCATAGTGGGAATCCGCGCTAAAGCGGCAGGCAGATACCACATATAGCGGGCCAAGCAATATTGGCCTGATAAGCAACTACATTTAGCTCACAATCAAGGACTCTGACATGGCTGCAATTCGCAGATGCCATCCGATGGTGGAGGCTGTGCATGCTCGCGTTTCGTTGGAAGAACGCCAGCTATTTGAAAGAGCTGCCCGCAAGCGTGGGCAAACCCTAGCTGACTTCGCCCGTGACGCTTTGACCCTCAAAGCTTTGATTGAACTCGACCTCGTCTAACCGTTTCTCTGGAGTGGAGCATTATCGTGCCGATATTAGATATTCAGGGTAAGCAAGTGGAAGTTGATGACAGCTTTCTACGGCTATCACCCGAACAGCAGAATGCGACTGTTGACGAAATAGCCGAACAGATAGGCATCAAGCCACATCAACCTGTTCAATTGGATGGGCGTGATCCGCAAGCTGCTGCTATGGCCGACATGTCGCAAATGACAACTGGCTTCCAGAATGCGCCACAGGAAGACACAGATCGTTTTGTCCGTGCCAATCTTGAGGCATCCAAAATCAATGAAATGCAGGGCGAGCGCGGTCTAATGCGCCGTGCTGCCGATGCGACAAGCGCTAATCTCCCGTTTGCAGATGAAATGTATTCTGGCACCGTTGGCGGCGTTGCACGTATGGCACGCGATGGTGTCGGTTATGGCGAGGCATATAAGCGCGAACAAGCTCTACAAGCCGCTCTAAAGGAAAAGCGCGGCACCGCTGCCAATTTGATTGGCGACGTAGCTGGCGGGATTGCCTTGGGCGCTGGCGTTACATCTGGCCCCCTTACAATGGGTGGCGGTGGTACTGTTGCCGCTTCACGGCCCGCGTGGGGCGGCGCAACGCTTATGGGCCGTGCATCCGGTACTGGTGGCAAACTAGCTGCTGGTATGGGAGAAGGTGCTGCATATGGCGGTCTATATGGTGCCGCCAATGCGGAAGAGGGCAAGCGCCTGGAAGAAGCCGCAAAAGGAAGTGCTTTGGGTGCACTCACTGGCGGCGTCTTCGAAACTGGTGGCAATGTTCTTTCCCGCTTACGCGCGCCAAAGGCAACCACCCCGGCTCCTGGAGTTGATGAGCTTGCCAGCGCATCGCACGCTCTCTACGAAAAGTCACGCGCTGCCGGGATAGCTATCAAGCCCGGATCGTTCGACAAGCTTGCAAACAACGTGGCGATGGCTGCTGGTCGGCCCAATCCTACCCTCCGCCCAAACACGCTTGGCATTATCGACGATGTAGCTTCCATGAAAGGCAAGCCTGTCGATCTGCAAACATTGGATGAGCTTCAACAGTCTGTTCGTATGGCAATGAAGAATGCCCAGCCTCAAGACAAATTCACCTTGGACCGTGTTCAGAAGGTCATCAATCACTATTCAGATAACGTGAACGCAACGGACATCACTGGCGACATTCGAGGTTTCGGTTATGTCAAAGATGCCCGTAAACTATGGGCGCAGAAATCCAAAACACAGACGATTGAAGACCTTCTAGATTTGGCTGACGTTGATACGGGTAAATATACCCAATCCGGCATGGCAAACACGATCCGCCAACGTATGTCTCAGCTTTATAGCCAGATTAAAAAGGGTAAAGCCACCTCTGGCTGGTCACACGACGAGATTGCATTGATCCGTCAAATGGCAAAGGGTGGGTCCAACTCACAGATGGTCAACTGGCTGTCGAAGCTGGCCCCGCGCGGCGTGATTAGCGCGTCTTTGCCGCAAACGGTCGGAGCGACGTCTACCCTCGCACTGGGTCCAGCGGGACTTCTTATCAATGCTGCCGCTCCCATCGCTGGGCATCTTGCTGGCAGAGCCGCTGATAGAGGCGCTGTAACGGCTGCAAATAGCTTAAGGGACGCTGCTGCCCGAGGGTTTGTTTACAGAGCCCCTCAACTCCCCAATCATCTCCGCAGAGCGATCAGTGGGGCCACAGCAGGGGCCACAGAGCTCCAATAATAACCTTCGCGATGAGACAACTACCAATTGCTAAAGGGATAGACCAAAGAAACTCCTCACCGTTTGGCCCAAGGATCGGCTCTCGTTTGCCGGTCCTTACCCATTCGGATTCATGCAGATCAATAATCGGCTTCTGCTGTTCGTCGTTCATAAAACCCCGTTTTCCGTCCTGTACGCGCAATATCGTATTTCCCAGCCTCTAAAACAATAGTCGCTTAACCAGCGCACCTTTCGAACCTTCATAGAAAAAGGAAAACCCTCATGACCAACGTTAGTAGCGGTGTTCCCGCAACCGTGTCTGCAATTCAGTTTGCAAAGCAAGCGGCTGCTTTAGGAATGTTGGGTATTTGGCCGGTGGCTGAAATGGTGCGGCGCGACTGCCCCCGACTGGAGGCGGCGTTCCGCCATGATTACGGAAATCTCCTAGCGACATAGACGAGTTTTTTATCGCAGCAGCTCAGCTTTAACCCCTCTCCTCTTTATAGCTTTCAAGCTAGCAACATACGAAGTTAGGATTTTATCATGCCGGTATCAGGTTGGTCGTCAACGGCCTCTCTAAACACGTCTGTAGGTGGCCTCACTACGGACGGTAATATCCAAGTTGTAGCCAACATTGATGGCATGTTCCGAGGAATGATGGCAGATATTGCCACGGCTCGCGACGATGGCACAATGACCACTTACGCCCCGCGTGGTTATCTTCATGGCTTGACGCTTTCCAACAATGTGGGCGATGCAGTTAATGACCTTGATATTGCGGTTGGTGAATGCGCCGCCGACACCTCGCCCTATAGAAAACTGACATTGGCTTCTGCCATTTCCAAACGGCTTGATGCTGGTTGGGCAGTTGGGTCAAACCAAGGGGGGCTGGACACCGGGTCCTTAGCCGATGGCACCTACCATATATGGCTTATCCAAAGGTCAGATACGGGTGTTGTGGATGCCCTGTTCTCCACCTCTGCGACTGCTCCGACGATGCCAACCAATTACGACCGCAAGCGACGGATTGGTTCTATTATACGCGAAGCGGCAACGATTATAGGGTTTCATCAAAAAGGTGATAAGTTTAAACGCCGTGTATCGGTAACACCATACAATAGCACTGCTGCGGTATCTCCACCCGTTTTAAGATTACTTTCCGTTCCCGATGGCATTGTTGTTGAGCCTATTATGCAGGTCAACCTCGTCGTTAATCCATCTTCAAATGCCTTCAATACTTTTGGGGATGCTGAAAACGGTACGGCGGGCGTAACTGTGGTCCAGAATGTTGCCGCTCCGGCCGGAGCAAATGCTACGTCAGGCAACTGGATTGAGGGCGGGTTTTTTACTGATACTTCCCGTCAGTTGTATCACGGCGTCGGTATCCCCGCCGGTACGATATCCTCTAACACCATTAATATGTGGGGGTGGATTGATACAAGAGGGCGGGTATGATGAGCAGTGACGACAAGACAAGCGGCAGACCATCCATTTACAGCGACGAGCTGGTAGCCAACATATGCGTTGCCTTGGCCTCGGGCCGTTCTCTGCGTGATGTATGTACCGACAAAGGCATGCCAGCCGCTAGCACCGTATTCTTGTGGCTTTCAAAGCATCCCGGCTTTTCGGAGCAGTACGCGCGCGCAATGGAGGCTAGAACTAATGCCCTGGCAGAGGAAATTCTGGAAATTGCCGACGATAGCGCAGGCGATGTACACGTTACTGAGGATGGGAAGGAACTGATCAAGCCTGATGTCATTGCCCGCGCACGTCTGCGAGTAGACACAAGAAAGTGGCTCATGAGTAAGATGGCGCCCAAAAAATATGGCGACAAAATTTCTCAGGAAGTTTCGGGGCCAGATGGAAAGCCAGTTGAGACGGTCACGCGCATTGAGCGCATTATCGTCAAGCCAGCGGACAGAAATGAATCCAGTGAGGCGTAAGGTGTGAGTCGATGAATAAAATAGGCGAAAATACGGGAAATCGAGGCAAAGGTCGGCCAGCCGGTTCACCGAACAGGATCAGCGCGTTACTTAAGGATGCCATACTCAAAGCGGCTACTAACGCTGGCAAAGGTGATATGGTCGCCTACCTGACACAACAAGCAAGAGACAACCCGGGCCCATTCATGGCCCTGCTTGGCAAAGTTCTTCCTCTCCAAATATCAGGAGATGCCGATAGCCCGTTGTCGATTGTCACCCGAATAGAGCTTGTCGCTCCCAGACATGAAGGCATGCAGTAAGGTTTAAAACGAATTTCTTTAATCATACCCAAAGTGCTGAATTACGTCTCCAAGGTGCTTTTTATAGAGCCCGCGAAGGTCGACATCCATTTCATCTTGCCATCGGGCTATAGAATTTGCCCCTTTGGGCGAAGTTATGTGACCGTCAGGAATATCCAGCCCTTTTGAAAGGCAGCCTTGAATAGTTTCAAGTGAAGAGTTGATCTCCAAGTAATTGCAAATGAGACGAAGGCAAGATGCGGTATCCGCGATTAATCTCTCATAGTGGACAATCAACGCGTTACTGGATTTTTGGGCCGACACGAGCTGATCGAACACCTCTTTGTACTTTAGAACTACCTCTTCATTTGTATCGCCGTCTCGCTCTCGAAACCCTTTAAATCCGCGCTTCTGATCGAAGGCTCTCGCAGAGATAAGGACATCCCGCGGATCACGAACCAAACAAATAAACCTTGCGTTTGGTTTAGCGCTAAAAACTGCGTTTAAATCCAGTCTCGGGTGAAACTTCTCGAGAAAATACTGGGGGCGTTTCTCTCTCGCAAGCATGGCGTAGATTGGATCGATATTCTCAATAGGGAGACGATCCGCGTTCACCAAAGTTGAAAGCAAAGGTGTTGCCTCGTCGGCAAAATACTGGGGACTATTTGTGCTCCCCCTTAGCGTTGCATCCTCAGGAAACAAAGCAGAAAGGAAAGGGGAAAACTCAAGAGGATAAGCCGTGTGTGCGACGATTTCCGGATGTCGAGACAACATTGCGTTCAAGTATGTGGTACCTGACCGGCCGACGGCAATTACGAGAAGAGGCTTCATCGCCTCATTAGTGAGGCGAATAGTTGCAAGTCAACTGGCGAGGTGTAAAACAGGAAAAGTTTGCTACGCAACATTAACAAAGGAATCTTTTGTCTCTTGACTCTGTAGCTGTTCGAACGGGCCGAGAGCGAGCGACAGGATTGAAAGTGGTAATCGTGAATAAACATATATTACTTGCATGCATGCCCAAATCTGGAAGCACGTATTTGTCCAATGCGATTGGCGATCTACCAAATTTCAATGTTGGCGTTGCCGTGCCTTCCTGGGGACGACGGGAGCAGGAACTGGATGACGCCTGTTTGTGCCGCTTAGAGGATCAAAATTACGTTATTCAAGTTCATGTGCGCTATTCCGATGCCACTCAACATCACATTGAGAACCACCATCTCGTGCCAATAGTTTTGGTACGGAACATATTCGATGTGGTTCCTAGCTTGATTGATCACCATAGGAAAGAGAGCCTGTTGCACCCGATGGCTTTCGTTCCCGAGGGTATTCAAGGCTGGTCTTTCGAAGCATCGGCGCGTTTTGTCACGACCATGGTTTTGCCTTGGTATTTCAATTTCTATGTCTCTTGGGCCGAGGTTCCCAACAAATTACTGGTCAAGTACGAGGATTGGATATTGAATCCTGAGAAGGAGCTTTTGCGCATCTCGGACTACGCGAAGCTGGACGTCTCAAGTCAAGAGGTCTCCCGTGCGATTTCTAATACCGTCAATTCTTCCCCCCGAAAAAACGTGGTGACTCCTGGTCGCGGTAATGCTCTCCCTGTGGATTGCATATCTCAAATCCACGCAATGGCTGAATTTTATCCGGGCGTCGATTTCGCCCCTATCGGGATAACACACTAGGTTCACACACGGCGAAACAATCTTTGCAAGAGAGGTCTTTGTATCGGTCCGTTGCCGTCCGACGCACTTATGGCAATTGCGGCAGGATAATCAAATGTATCCATTCGAACGTTATCAAATCCAGCTTGCAAGACCTGTTGCCACATGTCAGCGCCATATTCGGTATGGACTAAATAATCATCAGATCCGGTATCGGGAAAACCGTGATAGCTCTTTTGCAGTCCATTACGGGAGCGAGTAACCCGGTCCACGATCACCGGCACCGTATAAGCCAACACTCCGCCCTTGCGGAGCACCCGCCTGCATTCCAACAGGGCCAAGACAGGCTCTTTGATATGCTCCAGTGTATCAGAGTGGATAACCAGATCAAAGGAACCATTGGCATAGGGCATACATTGCATGTCAATTGCGGGATATTCACCAAGCACCCGATTGGGCATTTCCTTTAGCCATTTTGTCAGGTCAGACGCTTCGTTTAGCTCCAGTATTTTCAGAGACTTATATTTCTTGACAAAATCCTGAAAAGTGCCCTGAAAGGACCAGTGGCGCATGACGGCTTTGGAAAGAGCTAGGCTGCGGAAGTTGCAGCCACACTCATCACAGCGCGAACCCTGCTGGCGATTGATGTATTCCCGTTCGAATTCGTTGATTTCCCATTCATTGACCAGTGCGTCCCACAAGATTTTGCCGTGGGTGAATGATTTACCATTGCAAACATTACAAATCATAATACTCCCCACCCTTACTATTAAACACTATTACAGGCGGGCTGCCCCAACATAGCGACAGGATCGCTCAGGCGTTATGTGGCCCAAAAGGCAATCCAATGGAAACAATCACGCGGATTGAGCCGATTTTCATTAGGCCATAGCCCTTCTCTCCCGCAACCGCCAGAATTATCGACGCCGTGTGTGTGAACGAACGTAAGTACCGTTCTTGCGATAGTATCCACGTACAAAAGTGGCCCTACCCGACGATGCGCGATAACTTGACCTGAAGGTGGGAGCCCAAGAGCTGTATCCGTCATATCCACCCGGGCGCGATGCGGCGCTTCTACCGCCACACCGCCTGCCAGCAGCGTCATAGCTATCAGGGGTAGGGCAGTTACTGGCGTAGGTGCGCGATGGTGTCGATGAGTAATTGGGCGAGGTAGAGGCATAGACCGGTGAATAGCTTGTCGGGTACTTTGATGATGCAGTACCATAGACTGGTGCAGTCGATGTTGATGAAATCGACGATGCTGTGGTACTCGCGTCTGCAGTTGCTTGAGCAACTGTGGGTGTGGTTAGGATCGATCCCGCATTGTTCCCAAAGGCGACAATACCACGCTGCCCATCTGAAGTTGTGACATATCCGCTGCCGCCTAACCCATCGGGCGTGCGAGTAACAACAGCCGCCCCATATCTCCCATCGCTACATGAAACAGGTATGGAGATGGTCGGCCTTGTATCGAGTGCGTTGTAGTTACCGCTGCAAGTAAGGGAACTGTTTGGCGATGACAGTTGAAAAGTGCCGCCCGAAACTGCCGCTGTAGTCGTGCCGATTAGAGCTGTGCCATCGTCAAGTTTAACGGCAGCAGGCGTAGTATATGTGCCGCAGCCAGCGACTGCTAAAAGCACTGGCAAATAACACGTTTTCAAGTTGCCCCCCACGTTCTCCGGCCCAGTCACCCGTCTCGCCTAAAGCTGGCCACGGCAACTATAACTTTCCCTGTTTCTTCACGACTTCGGCAGCTCAAAAGCCCCCTGCGCCCCAGACTTAAACATCACGACAAGTCAATAGCGATCCGCTTCATAATCCCCCGATGAAGCTATACGCCTTGCCTCGCGCATGTATAGTAATCCGAATTGACTAGGGATTTTCTTATTGGTCACTTTCTCACCTTACCGACTTCGGCGTATGTGATTGCACAACTCTCATCGCAGGTCTGAATAATCTTGGTATGGCGCGTTATTACATTGGTTTTTACAGAGAATTAAATCGCTACAAAGACTGTCTTGCCGCAATCACTTTGCGACTGGTAGAGTACATTTCTAAACTATGGATACTCGGGAGGGGTAATGGATAGTTTTATTGGTCGAATACTTGCCAGCGCCGACGCAAAAGACGGTGATCTACCTGGCTTTCCGCCACCAGAAGTGCAGGCTCGGTTTGTGGGGCGGAGCGGTCGCGATGCGCTAAGTGAAGTGTTGCCGTTCGTCTCGCTTATTCAGGACTATTCGTTACCTTCGAACAGCACGCAAGTGCTGGATTTTGGTTGTGGGTGGGGTAGGATTGCTCGTTTCTTTCAGAACTCTGTAGACGCAGAAGCCCTGAAACTGGCCGATGTCGATCCAGAAGCGTTGAATTGGTGCAAAGACAGTGGCGTAAAAGGAACAAGGTATCTCTTGGAGCCGACCGGAAAGTTGCCGTTCGACAACAACTCTATCGATGTCGCCTATTCCTATTCCGTGTTTTCTCATCTGTCTGAGGTGTCTGCAGTCCACTGGTTGAATGAGTTGCATCGTGCGCTTCGACCCAACGGAATATTGATCTTCACGACGCAATCTATGCGGTTCTTACAATTGGTTTTGGCCTGTAATCAAAAGACCGATCCGAGCGCAATGGAAGCTAGCATTGGGACATACATGGGACGGAATCCTCAAAGATCCGTCGAACAGTTCCAGTCCGGTCAACACGCGTATTCTGATGTGAATGGCTTAGGCGGCGGTGGGATGTTAAGCGGGGACTTCTACGGATGGGCTGCCATCCCTCAGAAATGGTTTGAAAACCACTTTAGATGGGCCTTTCATGTGGAGGAATACATTGATGATCCAGCTGTGCTCGAACAAGCCGTCTATGTTGCGCGTAAAAAATAACTGACGGTAGACATTCAGCTACGGAGGCATGCAGGATCAATTCTTAATGACCGACCAACCAATCAAAGATCCAGAGAGTGGCCGTTTCCTCACGGGAAATATCGGAGCGGCAGGCCGAAGGGTTCCCGCAATAAGTTGGGTGAGGCATTTCTCGATGATTTGCTCGCGTCATGGGGTATTACTCGGATAGCAATAAGACACGCCATAAAAAGGGCTGTTGCTGGATTGTTCACGACGACTTTTGCGACGCCATAAAAAGCGGTCAGTTAAAAGAACTGGATTTAACTAAATCAATGACTTGGCTCCTGAGAACAGGAGGTAGCCCGATAGCCTAAAATAGGCTCATTTAGGGGCCACAGTTCCGTTTTCTAACGGGGAATAACGGGGTGATTTGTGTTTTAAAAACGGAAAAAACGGCGATTGAACCCACAAGGCCTTTTCCGATGACAACAAATGAAAACATTTCAGACAGCCGCTTTCAGCAAAATCAATGCGTTAAATGAATTTAATAGAGGGTTTTTGCACCTCGGCTTGATAGCGCAACCTCACAAAACCTAACTCGTCCCTTCCCCGGCTAAAAACGGAAAGCCTCGTAGAAGCCCATACAGCGCGCTCTAAAGAATTCTGAGGGATTTGCACATCCTGTGCAGTTAATCGCGCCCCTCGACTCGATATGAGTCACCTGAGCTCAAATCTCGATTGCAATCACGCCAACAGCTCTTGACTCTTATTGAGGATGAGAACATTTTAGGAACATCGCAGCAGATTGCGGCTGCTTCAAAACACAATTTGGACTGAAACTCTGTCTGGCATGGGGAGCGGACAGGCTTGTCTCAAAGAAAAGGGAAAGCCATGAACGAACCCGAGCTAAAGCACGACGACGAGGTTGAGCAGCTTATAGCGGAACACGGTGGAGACGTGCAGGCGGTCATTGCCAAACTGATGGACGAGCGCAGCTTCCTGATCAAGGAACTTGAATATGCTTCGCTTGCCATGGGCTTCGGCTATGCCCGTGGTTGGAAACCAAAGCTGTCGAGGCACTGAGATGGCCAGAAGCAGAGGCGAACCGCCACCCACTTTGATTGACAAGGAATACCCTTTTCATGTCGCGCTGCATTGCGAGGACGTAAAGCTGCATTTTGACCAAGTGTGCTTCCTGTCCCAACAGCTCGGCTGCTATCGCTTGAGCCGGAATGTTTACGTTCATCCCGATCGATACATTGTCTATATGTTTGCAGAACAGCGAAACGCCGAGTGCTTTTTAAAAGCCTTTGATGGGGAATGGATAACGCCTGGACAAAGCAGGAGAGGCAATTGGGTGCCACGTTACACCCGAATGCTGGTTGGCTATGATATCGAAAAGGCACCTTAGAGGCATCCGCGAAACAACGCGGTTCTGTGACCTCGACCCTTGGGACGATCTTTATGCCTACTGCTACAAATGCGGCCAGATAAGCCGTTTGGATCGGGATTCGCTTCAGTGGAAGTACGGCGCACATGTGCGGATAATGTCGCTGACGACCAAGCTGCGCTGCACGATTTGGAGCTGCAAGAACAATGAGCACAATATGATCGGCACCAAGAACAAATTGCGAGATTAACGCCCGCTTGCGCGCAACCAAGGATCGAATATCATCGTGTGAAACAAAGCAAGAAATGGGGCGGGTCTTGCCATGTGCAATCTCTACAAAATATCGACTGGCTTTGATGCGGTCCGCAATCTCTTCAATGGGATCGGAAATCGAACAAACATCACAGATTTCAACCATGAGATTTTTCCGGACTATCCAGCGCCTGTAGCTCGAAAAGATGATAGTGGCGGCTTGGAAGTCTCCATGCTTCGTTGGGGCATGCCAACCCCTCCTTCTAAGATGAAAGGTCCCGTCGATTACGGAATAACAAACGTCCGAAACGGAAACTCGGGTCACTGGCGGCGCTGGCTGGGACCTGAAAATCGATGCATCGTTCCGGCAACAAGCTTTTCCGAATATGGTCAGGTGCGCGATCCGGAATCGAACAAACTGCCGCTGTACTGGTTTGCCCTTAATGAAGAGCAGCCCTTGTTCTGGTTTGCCGGTATCTGGACGTCTTGGTATAGCATGCGAAAGAAGAAGGAAGGCCCTGTCCAGGCTGATATTTTCGCATTCCTGACCACTGACGCCAATGAGGTTGTGAAGCCGATCCATCCCAAGGCAATGCCGGTCATACTGCGCACACGCGAAGAACTTGATATCTGGATGAATGCACCGGCAGAAGAAGCGCTTCAGTTACAACGGCCCCTGCCCGACAATGATTTGGGTGTACTAGCGCCGCCAAAGAAGGTCGAAGAACAGCCGCTTTTGCTCTGAGGGGTTTCAACATGACCGGATATTTCGAACGTGACGCCAAACGTAAGCTCCAAATCGGCTTCCTCGTCGAGTTTGTACTTTTGCTCATTCTTATCGCGGTTCGCGTCGCACTATTAATTGGTGATTCGCTGCCCGCTACGCTCAAGGGATGGCTGATCGAGTATACAAACCCATCCTTTGTTCTGAATCTAGTTCTCATATTCCTCGCTACGGCAACCTGCCTGATGCTGTATATCAACAGGAACTATGACAAGCTGGTCAGGAGTGTTGATTCATACAAGCGTTACGCTCCGCCGGGGTTGCTTCCCAATCAGTCTGCGGGCTTCATTGCCAGTACTCAGGTGCATGGAATGATTGGCGGTGTTCAACTAGGATCAATCGTCGTCACCTTCATATTTGCGGACATTGTCATTTCGCACATTCTGCGATGACCGGAGCAAAGGAGAAGTGTCATGCCTTGGAAAGTCAGATTTCGCGGGAAAAACTACAGCATCGAAAGCTATTTCGATGAAGACTACATGGCAGAAGTCGAAACGAATATGACTGACGTTGAGGAACTGCCCGGTTCATTCAATGTCCAATCGCACGGCGAGCAAATTGTGGAGAATATCACCATCGCGGAGTCTGCTGATCCGACCGAGTTTCCTTTTGAAGCTATAAAAGCAAATCATCCTCAACTTGGCGAGATTTATATTTTCACTGGCGTGCCGGATGAAACCGAGGGTGAGTTACACGTCCTTTATACCAATGCGGCTGCAAACGATCCCGCTTACAACGATACAGCATTTGAGGGCGATGGCACATGATGGGCACAGTTCCGAAGTGGTATGCGCCGTATCAAGGCAGAGAGATTTCTGGCATAAGTATTTACATCCGCGGGGGGCTGTCAGTATGACCAAGTTTGCTTGTTTAGTTTGCCTTGCGCTTTTTTGTTTTTTATTCATTTCAGTGGTTGGTCTAACAGCGTATTATTCTGGACAAGACGGCAGCCCACCACATTCGGTTGAAGTACTCTTCACTGTGATATCTTTGGCAGTGGTGGGGTTATTTCCTTTCAGTATTGCAAGTCTCTTCCTTACAATGGGGTGGCCAATAATAGCGCGCGATAGCTTGTTCTCTAAAAATGCAGAAAACCACCCAATTACTTGGTTCGTCTGGCGTGAAGTGCGCAATAAAAAATGGCGCTGACAACGTCCTTGCCGGTGATCAAAACGTAGCGCAGTCCGTCAAAATACATATGTCGAAATTGAAGAAGAAGACTGATGTCGGAAACACCGCCCTCGCCTAAGCCCGAGTACCCGTCGCATCACCGTCGTTGCTGAGTGCCAGCTTATCCTTTAACAAGCAGTCCCGCCTCTGTCATTTGGTCTAAGATGCGCTGGGATGACTCATGACCGTTTGCAGCAGCCCTTCTAAACCATTCGGCAGCTTTGCTGGTGCTTTGTTCAACACCGTCACCTCTATAGTACACCCCACCTACATTGTATTGAGCATATGCGTCGCCTTGATTGGCCGCTTTCTCAAACAGTTCCAATGCACGTTTGTAATCGACAGGTACTGACCGGCCGTCGTGGTGCATGAGACCTAGAGCGTTTTGGCAGTTTGACAAATTCAATTCTGAGCATTTTTCAAGCCAAGCATAAGCCTTGGCGTCGTCTTGAGACACCCCCAAACCGTTAAGATACATGTTTCCAACATTGTACATCGATTCCGGCACGCCGCCGTTCGCTGCCTTTTCATACCAGTTGAAGGCAGTAGCATCATTTTTTACCAGCCCTAGTCCAGCGTCATAAGCCCCACCGAGCTTGTATTGAGCGAGCGGATAATTGCCGTCAGCGGCCAATCGATACCAATATAAGGCTTGGCTCCGATCACTTGGCACCCCCTGACCAGTTTCATAAAGCAAACCTAAATTAAACTGAGCAACGGTATCGCCTTTATTTGCGGCCTTCCGATAAAGGTCCGTCGAAATATTGAAGTTTACATCCACGCCCAGACCGGTGTGGTACATGTATCCGAGATTAACCTGAGCTTGCGCTACGCCGTTTTCTGCGAGCGGCGTGAGAAGACGCAGTGCTTCGGCATAGTCTTTCTTTTCCAAAGCGACTCGAGCGCTAGCCAAATCTCTCACAACTGAAGTTGAAAGATACCAGACAGCCCCACCGAGACTTATAACCGACAAAACAATAATCAGGATAAATCTCTTCAAGTCCCCCTCCCGACGTGCGCAATGCAGTTCGCACTAGATACACAATAACGCAATTCTGCTTTAAGCATAAGCACGAAGGCAAGGTTTAGCGGAACTGATTCGCTGCAAGAGTCGTTCACCGACTCATGGAAGATAAACCCTTCAAAGAAGTAACCGTAATGACCCGCCAGATCGGCAAGATGAAGGTCATAACCTCCATTAAGCAGGCGGCAGAGTTCATCGTGAATGAGTGGCCGGGCACGGATACCGAAAGGCTCGATATCGCCAAGCATGCGCTGCTGGAATGCTATGATGGCAAGCTGTCACCCGGTGTTGCCCGAATGGCTTTCATCGAGGCCGCCAAGGAAGCTGACATTTACGTCGAAGCAGTTGGCCGCCCGCCATCAACCGGCAAGCTAGAAAAATGGCGCAAGGGAAAGATGCGGCGGAGGGCCTAACAGGGCAAATCCTTGCCCGATTCCTTTGCCTTTTCCAGCACAAGCGCATCGATAGCCCGCTCCACCTCTGGCAAGCCCCAGCCTGCTTGGATAGCCTCTTGGTGAATAGCGTACATATCTTTCGAAGAAACCCTGTCGAGGAACTGATCTTTCATTGCCTCCCGGCATTCGGCTTCGCGCTGTTTCTCATCCTCGTAGTTAAATCGAGGGGATGCGATACTCATGGCACTCACTCCTACGAAACGGACTCAATGCGGAGTGTGCGAATCAGTTCCAACGCCGACGTTCGAATATTTACGTCGGTTGGCACTGTAGGATTATACAGTAGAAAGTTTCGAAGCAGCTGCCTTACTGGTTTGTCTTTCCGAACAGCGCGGAAAGGCCATGACCACGAAAGGACATTGTCAAATGGCAGACAAACGACAGAGATTAATGCTTGAAAGCGAAATACCCGCCTTCGTCGATGAGGTCATCAAGACCGGGTGCGATACCTGCGCAATTGGACATGAATATTACACTATTGGTGACGCCGATTTGCCGAAAGAGAAGATCGACTAAGTGACCGCCGAACTTATCCGCGTCATGGGAAAGTATGGCGACCGAGACCATCTTATACTTGAGATTGTCGCACACCTGCGTTCGCTAGGGCGGTATATCGACGACTCATCCATCGATCATTGGTCAAAGAACCCACAGGCAAATTAAAGAGCGCAACGGCTGCCGTATAGAGGTGGTAAAACCGCTGGATGGTCTTCCGAACGTGACCTATAGTCCATCAAACCGATGGGAGGAACTATGGCTAGCGACATTCGAAAGAGCGAAAAGGGCGGCAACAATGCGAAGTTGGCAAGGGCTATGAAAGAAGCCAGGCGTGCCAGGACCGGAAATTCCTGATAACGAATGACGCTCAAAGCAATAAAGTGCCGCCCCATTCCGAAGGACAGAGCGGCCTCTATTTATAGGGATTTGGTTGTTCTTTCAGTCTTTGGCTCTCAATAATTTTACGAAGCCTATCAATACGTTTGATTTCAAAATGACCATTTATTCGAAGTACCGTTCCTACAACAAAACCTAAAGCCCCAAGGCAAAAAGTAATAAAAGGCCATCCTGTCGGCGCTTTAGGGGAGGTTCATATACACAGTAACAACAGCGCCAACCATGAAGACTACCGCCATAAAAATAGTCATGTTGAATGCGGTGTTTCTATCTTCGAAGTAAATCAACTCAGCTATGAGATAGGAGTCAACCTTATCGTTCGTCCATTCGTCCCATAGATCCAAAGTCGTCATTTAAGGCTCCGCTTTTTCTTAGCGACAGATTTTTTGGGTTTGGCTCTGGCTTTGTCTGTTAGCTCATGCGCTCTCCTTTGCTCCAAGCGATATGCCACAAGCCCATTAAATCCGCGATATAACTCGGATTCACCGGCGCGTATTTGTGTATTCTGGTCGAGCAGTCGGGAGGCCACAATTTGCAATGCGCCAGATACCATCGTCTCTGTGTGACTCAATCGTTCGGCCTCATCCTCGGAGAGGACAAAACCTTCTGGGTAAACAGTCTCTTTGCTTATGGCTTCTTGTAGGTCCCAAGAAGGCGGCCAGTGCCCTACTTCTTCGTGGTAGGCTTGGAGCGCTCGGATGAGTTTTGCACACTGATGGCCAATATTATTGGCCTTTCCAGCACCTCGCGAAACCCGCAATAGGTTTGCTGTGAGTTCTCGTAAGTGAAAACCCACATCAGCCATAACCCGATTTTTGTCGACTGTTTCTTTGTTGTTGTCCGCCACCAGTTTAAGGCGTGGCTTGTCGTCATCTTTCTTCGACATCTATTCCCCCGTCTTTGAGGGAATAGAATCACCAATCCGATCAAATTGAAAGAGTCCTACGCGTCGATAGCGTGTGGGGTCCAGTCGCACATGGTGCGTACAAGCCAGTCATACCAAGCTTTAAGCTTAGGTTGCACGACTGGTGCTATGACAATTGACGCCGTAAGTTGGCCTGCCAAGGCAGTCGCGGTGTTCTGGATAAACAGGCGGCGTGTGACTTGATGCACTATGCAGCCTCCTTAATTACCATGGAACGCAGCACCTTAATCAAATGCTCCTCATCCACACTGTTTTCGTCCTCTTCTTTCATCGCGAGAAAATATTGAGCCTTAGCGGACATATCGGCAGTGCTGCTTGCTGGTTCGTTTATCAGTTTCCACCAAAGATCTATCTCGACCCGGCCCATCTCATCTTGAGTAGCCTCAAGCTCAGGTATGTTGAATGCATTGAGGGTGTGATTATACCGTCCTGTTAGTATACGGAGCTCCTCACACTTTAATCGCCGCATTTCTTCAAATTTTGCGGGAGTTGCTCCCGGTCCAAATGAAGTTTTTTCTAGTCTATCGACGTAGGTGATTATTTCCTTCTCGGTCCAAGCCAATACAGATGGTCGTGACGAAATCTCGACTTGGAGCGGTGGGAAGTATGGTTGCGCTTCATCATACGCTGCATCTACCTTGGCACCAGCCTCTAGGTAAGCAGTTCTTGCGGCCCGATGTTTCTCGATCAGCTCAGCAATTTTGCTAACGTGGTGCTTTGACCGTTTTGCCTTAACCGAAAGCGGGTTGGTGGTGCGAAACTCAGGGGTTGCGATAACTTGTGTATGTTGTCCCATAATCATCTCCTATTGGTATTGAAATTGATCAGTCGCATCATTTTCAACCGAGCTCCCACTACGGTCGTTATCTAAAAAGTATAACCAAAACGCTTGGCTTGTAAAGACTTAAAAAATAGAATATTATCTGAAACAGATATCAAACAGGATAAAATGTATCACATGGAAGCCACGCAGATGCGCGCCGCTCGCGCCCTACTAGGTTGGACACAAGGCGAACTTGCAAAACGATCAGGTGTTTCGGAACCAACAATTAAGCGTATGGAATTGCTTGGTCCTGGGCGAAGCGCCGGAGACACGATTAAAGCTGTACAAAAGGCTATGGAGAATGCTGGAGTTCAGTTCATTCCGGAGAATGGCGGCGGGGCTGGCGTACGCCTTGCGAAACCAAAGGGAGCCGCTGAATAGCGCTGAGAAAATGCGCGACCAATTGAAATAAAGATTCATAGAAGCCCGTACAGGGCGCTCGAGGGGCTAGCGAAGGTTTACGCGCCCAACAATCCCAAACCTCCCTATGACTCAATAGGGCAGCTTTCGTGGTGCCTCTGATAATAGGGAAGAGAACAGAGAAGCGTGGTTCGTCCAGCCCGTCTCACATTTCCCTCTGAAGCATTTGAGTAAAGGTGTCGAGAATTGCGATGGGAGTATGGCCCGGGAATTCTCTCACAACTTCGTTGGCAATATAAAACATCAAATCCGTATGGTCGCGGTTGGTAATGCCGCGATTCATTTTTCGCCGGAGCGACGGAAACCCTTTCAAAACTAGATTCCCTAAATTGTGGTCATCCATGGAATAGTATAATTCGGAAATATCAAAGCATTTTCCGTTGATATATTTTGAAGGCACACAATCAAAGACAAGTCCTGCGAAAACTTTATTTTGCACTCTCTCAATTATGGTCTGTATGGCTTTGTCGTCGAGAGTTGAGAACGCGAAGAAATTTATACCTTCTATGCCGAGCTCCCCTCGATGGACAGGTATATCCTTCAAAATCGCGCATGCTATCAAAAGTGGGTCGAACAGGTAATTTTCCAGTGCATCCCTTTCAGCGTTACCAACCACATAGATTCTTTTGCCTGGTTTATTTGGGGGATTGTCTCGATCAATAAGACCTAGAACGGTGTTATTTCCCCCCGCAATTAGACTGTTTACTATTTTCTCCACGACCCTACATCCGGTATTGATCGTTTCACCGGCAGCAAATTCGCCTCTGCTTGCCATGGTAGACAGATTAAGACCGCTCGACATGAATGTTAAAGACCGCTCACTGTCGCATTCGTGTTTAAGATTTCTGTATAGCGATGAGTAAATCATTGCATCGGACGCATCTTCGCAAAAAACTTGGCGTATACCGGAATAATCAATTGCTAGCGTTGCAACGCCTGCCGTGAGCGTATTCAGCGCCCGTTGCTTGGTCACACATTCCAATCTGGTGGGATTCTTCGTTTGGACCCATATGTTGTCTTTAGGAAACAGCGCTACTGTTGATGGAGAATGCGTCGCCAGAAACACAGTGCAACCGAATTTTTCCACCAGAACATTTTGAACAATTGACAAGAATGTACGTATCATTGAGGGATGAAGCGGTGCATCCACTTCATCCAACATCACGAGTTTTGGATATACGACATTGTTCAGCTTTGCTTCAGTGTGATATCCGACCAGTGCGAGGCTTAATAAAATCTTCTCGCCCGATGACGTTTGATCCATAGGAAGCTCTTTACCGTCTGGCCTGATCAATTTCGGTTCGTAGCTTCCATAAGCTCTTCTTTCCGGAACGCTTATTTTTGTATCAAAGCCTAATCTCACTAGGACGCTGTTCACAACATCCCAAGGTGGCGGTCCAAACTTTTGTTCGAATTGTTCGCCTGCGAGCGCTACGTCGTCGAGAACTCCCTCGTCATTGTCCAACTTCAAAGCTCTGTTATGGGCCCAGATATCGCGATAGCGCTCGAATGTCCGCTTCAAGGACTGTGAGAATAATGGGATGGGCAACATTCCGTCATTTTCAATATCTTCGCTAGTCAGCAAACAAATAGGCAAACCGAGCTTGGATGCGATTTCCTTCACACCTGCAAAATGAGCTCCGCCAATCTTTTCCAATTTTTCTTCATATTCTCTGAGCTTTTCTACGCACTCTTGGAAGCGTATGTCCATAAAGCCTCCACGCCCCCTTGGCACATTAGGTTTGGGCCAGGACGCCCGCGCATCCTTAAGCATGATCTGTTTTTCAGCGAGCCACGCGTATATTTCCGGTCGCGTGGGGCCGCTGATTTTTTCGACGGCAGCCGACAACATCGCACGTCTGATATTTTCTTGTGGTGTTTGGCTTTGAAGAACATTGCTCGATAAAAAGTCTTGAGCGTTGAACGTAACTCTGGACTCGCTAACTGGTGATCCATTTTGATCGAACAGCTTTATATGTCCGTCGCTGATCGCTTTGAATAACTGGGTCTTTCCAGAACCATTAAGACCCGTGATGAGATTAAGGTTATCAAATCCGTCCTGCTCGAAAGGGGTTAGCGCACTGTGAGGTTCATCAAGTACAAGTCGCATGGTTAAACCCCTTAATCGCAGTGAACACAGCTTAAAATTATCTCGCCGCCGCTTGTTATCGTAAGGTAAGCTCGAAGCGCACACGCTGCAAGATAAATGGCGGGCTATCAAACTACCCCCAGACAGCAGACGGCCCGTCAGCGGGTATCCCTTGCAGTGTCAAAGCGATGGGAACGCTATACTTGCAAAAAGGCATTATCGAAGGGAGTGCATTAGCTGATAATACAGCCTAATTACAGCCAACGGCGAGGTCTGATCCAGTCAAATGGATCGTCCCCTTTTCTCTGTTAATACAGAGAAAATACAGAGAGACGGTTATTAACGGGAACCTAACAAAACCCGACATTCAACATCGCCATTGCAATCATTGGCTGCACGGCTTTAAACGGAAGCTAACAGGGGTATATTCACTCGGCAGCGACGAAATTATGTAAACAAATGTGAACATTCCAGCGCCTCCAGAATGCTAACAAATGCTAACATTCCACGCTCACGCCAATGATGACAAATGATGACATTTCAGGAAGGGGGTTAAAATACGATTGTTGTTTGTTTTTAATGATTTGGGCATTTTAAAATGGGACTAAAAAGGCTCGGCACTGATGATATCAAATGATATGGTTTTCACCTATATCCACTTTAGGTAATTATAGCATGAGTGCCTTATAACTCTATAATTGCTAGCAATGGCGCTACCACCAGTCAGCTCGAAAACCGGCACCTTTCCAAGGGCTTACATCCAAAATGACGAATTAAAGGAAGCCAGCCCCGGCATGGTCTTTGTAGCGTTCGGCCCGACGAATATAGCTGCGCACTGTCCTAGGGTCTGTATGGCGGGTTTGATCCATGATGCGGTTAATATCCGCGCCGCGATCCGCTGCACTGGTGACAAAGCCAGCTCGCAATGAATGGCCGGAGAAGTCGGCAACGGTCAGGCCAGCCTTGGCCGCATAGGTCTTCACGATATTTGCAACAGACCTATCCGTTAGCCGTTCCTTGGAAACTCGACCGCCTTTGTTGATGGGCCGGAACAACGGACCGCTTGTAATGCCCGACACATTCAACCACTCACGCACAGCGTTAACAGGCTTTAGACTTTCCCCGTGTGGAATGGCAACCAAGTGGCCTTGGCCCTCCTGATCTGTCTTTGACTTGCGAATGGTGACATCGAGGCCGTTTATCGTTTCGGCTAGATCCTCCACATTCAAGCCTACCAGCTCAGAGCGCCGCATTGCTCCAGCCATTCCAAGCAGGATAAGAGCGCGGTCCCGCTTTCCGGCCATGTCATGCCCCATGTGAGCAAGCATCGCTGCAAGGCGCTCGGCTGTTGCCGGTTGCTTGCGAGTTGGTGCGGTGCCAATGGTGCGACGAATACCGCGCATGACATTCTGCACACCGTCGCTCTCAGATGGGGAGATAAATCCCCGTGCCTTGTGATAATGCCGGATAGCGGACAGGAACACACTAAGGCTAGCGGCCTTCGTTCCATCCTTCATGCGAGCAGTCATATAAGCCGCTACTGTTTCCGGTTCGGCTGGCAGAGTGGTAACAGAGCGAACCTGGCCCCATGTAATAAAGTCCTGCATTGCCTTCTTATATGCCTTCAAGGTGTTTTCAGACTTCGCGGACTGCACCAGCCCGATAACATCGCTATCGACTAAGGCAACAGCGCGAGCGCGCAGCTCATCGGATGAATCAGTCGAAACTGGTAGATTGTTCGTCATAACGTGATTACTTCCGATAAGTGTCATTATCGGAAACGATATAGCACCCGCATTGAGTGCTAGCAAGCTAGCTTGATATCTTTATACTTTGACACGTTCCAAATGGTGTTTTGGCCCCTTATGAGGAAAGCCAGAACCCCACGTTATTAATGGCTGCTATCACGTCGCCGTGTTGTCCGCGAACAGTCAAGGCATGGGTTGCAACGCAGGACATCTGCACACAAGCTGCTTATGCCGACAGCGGCACGTTTCTACGCACTGATGAAATGCTGAAGCAGGGATTTGCGGGCTTGGATTCAGTGAAGAGCAGGTAGAGGCGTTCTTTACAGCTGCTGTAGGACGTTAACCATGAGTCCAGCGTGCATATGTATCTCGGCATTCCGCACGCAGGCTTTTTACTGGCTGTTAGGTCGAGTACAGAGAGCGTGCCCTCGTAGGGTTAATGTTTGGTTAAGGGTGGGTGACTGGACACTTAGAGGGTCTGCCCCTACTACTTTCAACTTGAGCGTCGCGCCCCCTTTGTCGCCTGTGGACAGCATGGAAATCGTGTATTAATGTGTTGTTATGTGATTTGCATCAATCTAAGAAAAATTGAGTTGGCTGCGATGGGAACAAAATACGTTCTTCGTCATTCAATTCAAGTGCATTGGAGGGAGAATTATGCCGTACGCAGAGATTCCATCTGACGACGCAGTCGTATATGCGTTGCGCTCCCTTGGAGGTCGCGCAACGGCTGCCAAATTGTGCGACGAGTTGGTCAAGAACAAGCATCCCCGGCGCGATAGCCAGTTAGCTATCCAGCGCGCCTCAGAGCGGGAACGAATCTTGGTTGGTTCTGATTGGACTTTGTGCTTACCCGCAGAGGCGATTGCTGCCTGACAAAAAAATTGTGGGACATTGATAATCGCAGCACGCGAAGACATGAACGAGGCGGCGGCGATCAGCGATCTGAATTCGAGCGCGATAGAGATCGCCTCTTGTATTCCTCTGCCTTTCATCGCCTTGCAGGCATCACGCAGATCGTCCGCGCAGGTGAAGCAAACGTATTTCATACTAGGCAGCAGCACACCATTAAAGTGGCTCAAGTGGGGCGGCGCTTAGCTCAAAAGCTTCAAAAAGAGCAGCCAACAGAAGCCGCTTACCGTGGCCTCGATCCCGAAGTTGTTGAAGCAGCCTGCATCGCTCACGATCTAGGGCATCCGCCATTTGGGCACGTAGGGGAACACACCCTCCACGAATTGGTTATCAAGAATGATGACGATGGATTCGAGGGGAATGCTCAGTCGTTCCGCATAATCACTAAACTCGCTATTCGGTTTCCTGATGTAGACGGAATCGATATGACTCGCGCGACGCTTGCGGCTTGCCTAAAATATCCCTGGTATCGGGCTAAAACCGGCAAGGCATCCAAAAAATGGTCGGTCTATAAGTCAGAAAAAGAAGACTTTGAATTCGCAAGATCGCGTCACCAAGGGCATAACGAAAAGACGCTTGAGGCAGAATTGATGGATTGGGCTGATGATGTAGCCTATTCTGTCCATGATTTAGAGGATTTTCATCGCTGCAACGCTCTCCCTTGGCAGAAGGTATTTGTAGAGAAGGACAAAATTATCGCCCACGCACTCGGCGGGCAGTCCTCCGTCAAGGCCAAGGAAAGATTTAACGCCGCGTACGATCGGTTGAAGGGGTTCCTTGAGGGAACGTATTCCGAACTACTATCCGAACCATATGAGGGTACCCGCGAACAGCGAGAACAGCTCCGCAGGATGACGTCTACTTTGATAGGAAATTTTATAAACGCAGTAAGAATTAACACAGATAGAGCATCCGACGTAGCTATAACATTCACTCAAGATAGAGTGGATGAGGTCCAAATCCTAAAGCAAATTACCCGTGACTATATAATAGGCAGCCCAATCTTAGCGGCGCAGCAATATGGACAAATGAAGATCATTCGGGATCTATTTGAGGCTCTGACATCAAACCCAGAAAGTTCGACAGGGTACCCCTCGTTTCTGCCGGTTCGACTTCGATATTTGCGCCCAATGGCCGGCACAAGTCCGGCTAGATTTGTCGCTGATTGCATTGCAAGCTTATCTGAGTCTGAAGCGATTGCTCTGCATTCTCGGTTGACGGGACATGTGACCGGTTCTGTACTTGATCCGATCGTGCGGTAGAATGCATTCAACCAAGTCTAGGAAAACTATCGACAATGTTTTTCACTATAATCGATGAACAGTGGGATATTCTTAGAACCGAGCTTACTGGACCGTTCACGACCCAAAGTTTCCGACTTCTCTTGGAAGATCGATTCCCACAGATCTGGGAAAAGCTGGTCGCAAAATATGGAGCGGGTGGAAAAGGCAGCGGAAATTTCTACTCGCCGTCGAACGTTCTTTTCAACTATTTGGAAAGGAAAACTAGGGATGGCGTCCTGATTAAACATGGCTTTGCCCCTTCTCTCATAGGCTGGGGTGCCAATCGCGTGATGCAGTGGGAGTTGACCAACGTCGTCGCGCCACCCCCAACACAAGAAGACCGCAAATTCATCGAAGGAAAGCCGATACTGCGCACTCATTTGGTGCGGGAACGCGCGCAAGGTTTGCGGGCCCACGTACTAAACGCCAGGAAGGATGTTGGCCTTTCCTGCGATCTTTGCCTTACAACTGGTGACGATTTGCCTGACGAGCTTCGCGACGCAATGTTCGAGGTCCATCACAATGAAAAACCACTAGCGTTCTCTGGGGAAACGACCACAACCTTAGACGCGCTCGCTCTATTGTGTGCCTCCTGTCATAGGGTAGTTCATCGGCTTGTGTCAGTAAGAAACGAGTGGTTTACCGTTGAGCAAGTAAAGGCTGAACTTCAATTATCCATGACAGATCATCGGCCGTGACCTTCAAAGTCTTTAGGGTAATAAAAAATATCAACTCGGCACTTATTCCAGTCGTCAAGAGTGCAGCTAGACGAGTCGACGTCGAGTGTTTGATCGAACCAGTTTTCCATTGCGATAGTCATGGCAACCGGACCATGGATCTGAAAGTCTACTTCAGATCGAAACGCGACAAGGTTCAGGTTTTTTCCCAACTCGCCGTGGATAACGTACTGAAGCCTAGGTATGATACTTAAGAGATTGCTTAATATATTTACTCGATCGTGCCATGAATGTGCGTGCTCAACCAAGGTGCTTTCATGCTGACAGAGATTGAAATTGAAGACGTTGGCACGTACCGGCTTCCGAACATGTGGCAGTGGAAACGGATACAACGAGTGCGTGGCCTAAACCGCCACATAGCGCCGCTGGCAGTGGGTCTGGGGCTCACCTACAAAGAATTCCGCTTTGCCATTGGAGAAGCAGAAGGACGCTCAGCGGGCCTACTTGGACCTCACATCACCGGCCAATATTGATCCACTTCCGAGAAGCGGCCCGCCGCCTCGTACAGTGGCATTCCGTCCTCGCATCCACCGCACAGACGAGGAAAAGGCGGAGATTGGTCGATACCTTCTGCAGGTCAAGAAATCGCTTCCACGGGGCCATTTCGGCCCATGGCTAGAGAGCGAAGCCGGCATATCAGAGGCTACAGCCAGATTGTGCGTGCGACTAGTTAGGGACATGTGAGATGAATGCCAGGCATGGTTCTATCCTTGCTGGCATGGGATCAAGCGAGAGTTGCGGCCGAGCCGGATCGCGTTTGCGGCGCACCGTGCCTTGCAAAGAGCGCTCTAGTTCGCGAAGCAGCGGCTTTGATGACTTATGCGGTACTTTTGTCATGAGGATATTTCACGACAAAAAGGTAAACAAGTCGAGACCAAGATAACTACGCCAAATGGCCGCTTGTCAGGCTTAAATCATGACCCACTCTATTCCGATCGTATTTTTTCACTTTCCCTGGGCGATGCGGATTACGTTAGGAGTTGGATTTCCCATCGTATAAGATAACATGTCATCGGACGACATTCGGCCAGCGCGAAGCCCTTGAGCGGCCCGTTCGCAATATACTGCTTGGGCTTGCCTCTCGCCTACACCAGTGATGCGGGCCATATTTTGTTTTTGGAACCTTGTTGTATAAGCGCCTTTGCAGTCGTTGACGAATGGCTTGTAATAGCTTGGATCTTGCATCGCCACTTGAAAAAGAGCTACTTGCGTGTTGGACATGGCGGCGCAACCGGCCATTGCGGTCAGCCCGATCCCAGTAAGAAGTCCAATCAGGTTTCTCAATTTCAGACCCCTTTAAGTGTGCACGAGCCGGGTGGTGTGTGTTTTCCGCCTGATTACTAATTCATTGATTCCTAGCAATGCGGATGACATTGGGAGTTGGCATGCCGGTGTTCAGAGACAGTATATCATTCGATGACATCCCGCCGTTGCGCAGGGCTTTCGCAAATCGCTCACAGTATACTGCTGGGAACTCCCCAAGACTTACATTAATCAAACGTGCCATATACCTACGTTTTTCAATATTAGCTGCTCGCACGTGATTGCTGCACTTTTTTACATATGTGTTATAATGTTCCGGGTTTTGGAACGATTTATGATAAATGGCAGCAGTTTCGTCGGAGGTGGCACATCCTGCCACCATTGCCAGCGACATACACGTTAATGCAATAACCCAAGCTCTCAAGTTAGTTCTCCTCACCGGTATAATGCTCAAGACAATTCTTTGGCGAATTATCAATACCTGATGTGATGTGAAATGCGAGCATTTACACGCTGACCAGAAAGTGTTGGGCCGGTTGGTTTTCTATTGGCGTTTTCGTATTGTCACACGGCATGGTTTGTTCCCGGTTGTGTATGCGTGTCTTCTTCTCAGAAAACGTCTCAGCACCTTCTATCATATGTGGCATCCTGCAATTGCCATTTGATAGTAGTGCAGCGGTAAGCCAAACGTGTTGCTACCATTTTGCTACCCATGCCGATCGAAGTTGAGGTTCGGGAGCATTAGCGCACCAAACCCATTGAAGTCCCACCAGCATCAGCGCCGCTCTGTCCTTCGGGACGGAGCCTCGCTTAGCCATCGCTTGTAGCGCGGGCTTTGGCGCCGAACGTGCGACCATCGGTTGAAAATTTGCCTACGCTTTACTGCACGCGGAATTCGGATATCAATTGCGCTCGGGGCAAAGGTATGACCTCAGTAGGAGAGATAATTGAAACTATCAAAGTTAGTGGCGTGCTTTCTAACATTGGCAACGACGGGTTGTGCGACAACGTATGAGGGACACGGGTTAACCGACGCTTCTAAGGTATCGGGAAATGTAACTGTAAAGTCAGGGCGCATGACGTACGTCGATCAATTGCTTTCATATGATGAGGCATGTCGTGAAGGTGGCCCTGTCTCGATGAAGGTGATGAGACTACCGAAGAACGGAAAAATTGGATTTTCAACGGTTAGAAACCAACCTGTGACCCTTCCAAAGAGTGCCAAATTTTATCATTGCAACAACAAGAAGTTGATGCATATCAACGCCGTGTATATGTCCAAGCCGGGGTTTGTAGGAAATGATAGTGTCACCATCCGCAATCTTGGTGTGGGCTTTACGCAGGACGTGACGGCTCATATTACTGTCACCAAGTAAAATGAAGGATTGAATCTGCTAAGCCTGCGTCAGCTCGGCGATAGCATCCCATCCAAGAAGTTCTTTGGTTCTTCGCTCGGTAGATCACTGAACGCTGCATCCAGTGCGAACCTGTCCCAAACCACCCGGCCATCAATCCGCTTGGGTTTTGGCATTCGTCCATCATTCACCAATTGATCGAACTTCGTGGTGCCTACACCGATATATCGGGCAGCTACTTCACGGGGCATGCCTCGGGGTGGATAGGAGATCGCGTCTGGGCGAAGGCGAGACATCTCACACGTAACCGTGCTTGCGCTTGAACGCATCAAGTTCGCGATCGAGCTCTTCTTCAGTGGGATTGTTTGGGTCGGAGACTATTGCTGGAACGAGACTGTTTGGAACCAGCGTAACGATAACATCACCAATCTTGATCTCAACTCGGCAGCCGGCCTTTACGGCGCCCTTCGCGATGGCCTCCACCTGAGGCTGGGTGATTTTCAAAGGTTGACCGGTCATTGTTTATGCATCTTCATCTCTAAACGGCGCAGAAGGGCTTGCTGAGACGCCTTTCCATCAAACGAGTGGGATGGAACCTTAGCCGATGGCGATCGGTCAACAGGCTTCCTACGGCATCTCTCCATCATCTCTCGGATGCCTTCCTTCGTCACGAAGTCCTTTCGTGCGATCTGGATGATTTCAAGGTTGCCTTTTGCTGCTTCGGTACGCAGTGCGGACGGTGTGAGTCTACCGTGGAATATCTTCTCGCACGCTTCCTGGAGGCTCATCAGGCCAAGGTCGTTGGGATTGTCGCTCATAAGTACCCCCTGCCCTTATCGCGATCGATGTTCCACTTGAATTCGACATCATCAAATAATCCAGGCATAGAGCGTGCCATCCGCCCCCAGTTTAATTACCACCTTCTGTTCCTTGGATATCTTGGCTGCCGCCCGGATTTGCTTTTCTGTCCATATCAGTCGTTTCGTCATTCGTCGTTTTCTTCCGGAGCAATTTCAATCGGCTCCAAGCCTTGCATACTGCGCAATCGGCTTACCGTCATAGAAGCTTCACTTTCACTGATATCCGGAAAATTGAGCGTGCAGCCACATTGTTGGCTACCTGCCACACCAACCCCATTTGTTCCTGCAGCGGTGATATCCAATCCATCGGCATAAAATCCCACTAATCAGACTTGCAGGCGCTCAGCCGACAGCCGATTTGGCTGATGGCGTTTTTCGAGGCGCCCTCCAATCCAAGCCAGGATATAGCGCTTCTGCCTGTTTGAGCTTCCTTGCTCTATCTGCGCCGCGCTCCGGGGCTGCGGGGTCGTCATCCAAATAAGGTGACTTGGCGTGATCTCGCAAAACCTCTTCTATCGCATCAATCGTGTGATTTCGTGCGTCTTTGAGTTGCTGTATTGCGCGTATCGCTGGTCCCCTAATGTGATGTGGTAGGCGATCAATCGGAAAATGAGAAATAGCTAATATGCCCGCCGTCACGGCAGCATCGCATTCGGTGAGACGCATCCTAAGGTCCCTAAGACGACACAATGCCTCACGGTTCAAATCTAACGCCTCTAGGGAATACCAGCCAGTATTCGTGTCCGATATGAGTGTCGACCCGTCACGGTGAAAATGCTCGGTGTAGACGTCGGTATCCGGGCGGAAAAAGCGGAGACCGTCCTCGCGAGCTTTCGCCGGTGGTGTTCTGTTTCCTTTTCGACGGTTGCACTCATCGCACGCCCACATCAGATTGTCGTAGACGTTTTCCAAGTCTGGACGTGAACCGCGTGGTTCGTAGTGATCAATGGTGAAGCGAATGGCCTGCGCCTCCGCTTCAGACATTGTGCAGTACGCGCAACTATGGAAAAAATCTCGCCTGAGAGGTTGCTTGTACTCGTTATATGGAAGTGCTGGCGCGACTACCGATCTAACGACGAGCGGTACTTCATCTCTCTTTACCTCTGGCGATGTCGTTGAATTCATCGATTTTTGCGGGGAATCTTCGAATTTAGTTGGTCGTAAAATTTGTTCAATTCTACGTTAAGGTTCTCGAATACGTTGACTTGGGACTCCAGAACATCCAGCGACATTCCGAATTTAGCGTCCTCAATTCTATCAAGCGACCACCTAACATAGGCCAGGCGATTCTCTTCCGCTTTCGTGATAGTTCTGTCGAGTTTCTTATCGAGCAGGCGCTGCCGCTCCATAAGAAGGCGATCATGCTCGATCGCCGAAATCCGCGTGGCAGCTATCCGACCTGCAATCTTAGCAGTTCCTGCCGCTGCGCCGGAAAGTTTGGGAAGCTCCAATGCCGTAGAACTCCAATTGCCGCTAACTCGTTGACCGTCGCTGGAAGGTATACTTTGCGCATCACGATCGGGCAAGATTCCGGCCGTAATGTCGTCTGTCTTACGGCCGCTCTTTAATAAGGTGCTCATCGAACGCGTTTCCCTCTGCGACTTCCTCAAGATACTCTAGTGCGGAATTCTTGGCAGTAACAACTTCTTTGAACAAATTGTCTCTAACGATCGTTATAGGCCGTTCAAATGTTTTTTGCCAATCGAAGCGAAGCGTCATTAATTGCACCGGGTCGTCTGGTTTAACAACTGTATGAATGCAGCGAGTGAAAAAATTGTCGGTTTCTCTCAATTTTGAAATGATCGTAAAGTTGTAGCTTTCCACTCCTTGTCCCCATGGTCGCGATACATACTTTATAAATCTCAGAATGCCGGGCGGCAAATCATCTTCGGTGACGACTGTTGTTGTAACAATACCAATACGCTTGACTGACCTTTCCTTCGCCATCGGCATCATAAGAGAAATATCCAAGAGTTGCTCTAGCGCATCGTCAAGCAATGATGTGAAAGGAAGAGGTTCTGATGCAAACTCAGCCACCGGGAGGCCACCACTTGTCGGACGAAGCCGCATCTGATGTTGAAACGCAACAGACGACTTCCAAGGATCAAATTGATAAAGGAATCCATTCTCCCGCTGGACGTTTAGAGTAAAACTGTCTTGGCTGGTAATCGAAAATTCACTCTTATTGGGTGTGCTCCATTGGTCAAGCAAAGGGCTCAATGCAGTGAGTAAAGTGTCACTTCCTGCATGATGAGCGCTGTCGTATTGGAAACCTATGGTGGGTGTCGAAGCCAATTTATCGCACCACGTTTCGGTTGTCATTGCTCGCCTCCCAATTTTTCACGTCAGAATATATCAAACAAATGTAAACGAAATAGGATGGAATGGACCGGGTTCATGCCATGTTGCATCCATGTCGCATGGATTTGCGGATAGTGACAGAAAACCATTGTAAATCAATCGGATCATGTTGCACTGGATTGCAACATGCAATTGAACAAGGGCGGGCGCCTGCCCTAGCTTAACTGGATGATTTTATTGAGAAAAAGAGTGGCTGGGGAACCTGGATTCGAACCAGGACTAACGGAGTCAGAGTCCGTGGGTCTACCGTTAACCTATTCCCCAACAGTTGCCCGAGGGACAACAGTGATGCGGGTCGTCATATAGTTGAAATCAATCGGCTTGCAAACCCCTTGATCGCATCTTTTGACAATTGTTTTATCTTGTCGAAAAGGCTGCCCTGATCATAAACTGTTATATATGTGCATTACCACATATGCGCAGGCCCGGGGGCATGAAGAATAAACAATGACAAGCTTGAAATTTGGAACGAGCGGCCTTCGCGGTCTGGTAAGCGAACTTCCCGATGCGATTTGCCGGGCCTATACGCTGGCATTCCTGCGTCACATGCAAAAGGCTCATGCTATTGCGCCAGGCGGTAAGCTGCTGGTCGGTTATGATCTGCGCGAGAGCAGCCCGCGAATCGCCGCCGCCTGTATCGACGCTGCCCGGGTTTTCGGTATGGAGGTTGAAAATAGCGGCCCTCTGCCGACGCCTGCGCTGGCTCTGCGGGCGCTGGCCCAAAAGCTTCCGGCTATCATGGTTACTGGCAGCCACATTCCCGCTGACCGCAATGGCTTGAAATTCTATCGGCCGGATGGCGAGATCGACAAGAGCGATGAGGCGGGTATTCTCGCCGTGCTCGACCTTGCCGGGAATGATATCTCCGTTCCCGACGATGCCGGGGATATTTCGCCAAAGGCGCTGGCAGAATATGAAAATCGGTGCATATCCATACTCGACGCCGGAGCACTTGCAGGCAAGCGCATCGGCGTCTATCAGCATAGCTCGGTCGGGCGCGATCTGATCGTGCGCGTGCTCGGGGCACTGGGCGCGGAAACGGTCGCCATCGCCCGTTCGGATGTATTTGTGCCAGTGGATACGGAAGCATTGCGGCCTGAAGATATTACGCTGGCCGCTGGCGCTGCCGAAAAATACCGACTCGATGCAATGGTCTCAACCGATGGCGATGCGGATCGCCCGCTGGTTGCCGACGAAACCGGGACCTTTATTCGCGGCGATAGTCTTGGCTTGCTGACGGCGCGCTTTTTGAATGCCGATGCCGTCGTGACACCCGTCACCTCCAATACAGCTATTGAGCTAAGTGGCCTTTTTGCCAAGGTCTATCGCACAAAAGTAGGCTCGCCCTATGTCATTGAGGCGATGCAACAGGCCGCCAGGGATGGCTATCAGCGGATCGTCGGCTTTGAGGCCAATGGCGGTGTGCTGCTGGGTTCAAATGTTGATTTGGGCGACGGCATTGTGGTGGCATTGCCTACGCGCGATGCCATGCTGCCGATCATCGCGGTGCTTGGTATGGCGGCGAGAGACAAGGTGCAGGTGTCGAAATTGCTGGAAGACCTTCCCGCGCGCTTCACGCGGAGCGGCCGCATTGAGCATGTTGAATCCAGCAAGAGCAGCCCATTCCTTCAGGCTTTGCTTGACGATGACCAACGCGCAAGCTTTTTTGCCCAGCTCGGCATTATTGAGGCTAATGACGCCATTGATGGCATACGCATTGTTTTTGCGACTGGTGAGGTGGTCCATTATCGCGCCTCGGGCAATGCGCCAGAATTGCGCTGCTATGCGGAAGCTGCAACTGATGCGCGGGCCGAACAATTGCTTGAGTGGGGCTTGCAAAGAGCTGGCGAGCACTTACGCAAATATGGCTGAGCTGGCCTCACGGGAATAGAGCATGCGATTGGAGTGAGGCTGACACCAATTGTCAGCTGGTTGTCTGATTCTAACTGTCTTGGGCACGCTCGTAGCGACTGTTAGCATCAACAAGGCTTCAGTTAAGTATATGTATCTGGTGGCGTTTACGAATTTGACATTTGTATAAGAGTTTGCGACCGGATGGGATACAAGTATCAAATTCACTCCACCAGCGATTCGGAAAAGGTTCTCGATGGTCAACATTAAGGACGTAGCGGCGCGGGCCAATGTTTCCGTCGGTACAGTCTCTCGCGTGCTGGCCAAAAACGAAACTGTCGGGAAAGAACTGCGCGAGCTGGTAGAGGCAACCATCCGGGAGCTGAACTTCCGGCCAAGCGGCGTTGCAAGGGGCTTGAGACGCAGCCGAACCGATATGATCGGTCTGGTTATTCCCGATATTACCAATCCGTTTTTCGCAGAACTTGCAAAACACGTGGAAGCCAGCGCGTCGCAAGCCGGTTTTTCCGTTTTGCTGTCCATCACCAATGATGATCCGAAGATCGAGCTTTCACAGATAGAAACTCTGCTTCGCAGTTATCCGACCGGCTTGATCGTCGTTCCCACGCAATTTGGCGCACCTGCAAAGTGGCAGAGCGATATTGCGACTGTTGCGGTAGACCGCCGCTTGAAAAATTATCCGCTGATTTCGGTGGATCATTATGCGGGTGCTGGCCTTGCCGCGCAGCACCTTTTGCAACTCGGCCATAGGCGTATTGCCTACATTGCGGGGCCCAATGAATCCCCCGTTTCCCGGGAGCGACGCAAAGGGTTTCTAGATACACTTATTGCCGCCGGCATTCAGCCAGAGGTTGTAGAGGGGCATTTCGATTATCAGTCGGGCGAGGTCCTGGGAAAACACTTGCTGAGCAGTCCTGAAGACGTCCGCCCCACCGCAATCGCTACCGCCAGCGACCAGCAAGCTATTGGCTTGATGCGCGCGGCGAGCGATCTTGATCTTAAAGTTCCCGATAATCTCTCAATCATCGGATTCGACGATATTCCGCTCGCTAATCTGATCACGCCAAGACTGACCACGATCAGCCAGCCTGTGGAACAAATCGCAGCGCGAGCAGTGGCGTTTGTTATCGGTGAAAACGCCGCGGGTACCAACGCCGGATTGCTTGATGCGACATTGGTTATACGCAATTCAACGGCTGCACCGCGCTAAGACACTCGTAAGCATCTAGTGGAGCGGCCTTTGCTCCAGGCTCAAGCGTTATCCGGCGCGATGACGCCCTTCGTCAGGATAAAGCATCCATAAAAGCGGCGCTCACCTGTTGCGATAACGCAGTAGGCGTTTTTGGCATGCTCATAAAACGCCATCCGGTCGATTGAAACCATTGGCCAATGCTTACCTTCAGCCTGATCAATCTCCGCCTGCATTTCGATTTGCACATCCGGCACTTCGTCTGGGCTTCCGACAATCTCCATTCGCGCCGCTGCGTCGTCGATGAATGTATCAAGCGGCATAACCGAAAGGATCGCTCGGGCAGCACGTGGCGCCGTTACGGCGTCGATACGCAAAAGACGGCCCAATTTCGTTTGCCGCGCGATGGAATCGCCCGGGAAATTGGTGTCGCAAATAACAAGCCGGTCACCATGCCCCATGGATTTCAGGGCGTAGAGAACATCGGCATTCAGCAGCGGATCGAGATTCTTCAGCACGGTTGCTTACCTCTTCATTTAAGCGGATTGGGTGGTCAGAAACTGCTCGAATTCCCTGGCTGTGGCATAGGACTTCTGCGTGCCTGGGCGTGTGATGGAATCTGCCGCATAAATGGCAGCTTTCTTCAGCGATGGTTCAAGTTCACCGGTTTCGACATAGAACCGCGCGAAGCTGCCTATAAAGGCATCGCCAGCGCCGGTTGTATCTTTCGGCGTGACCTTGACCGGAGCAATCATTGTTGATTGATCTTTTGTTATCAAGCGGGCTCCGCGCGCGCCCAGCGTGACGATGACTGTGCGTATACCTTTGGCGATCAGCGACCGCGCTGCTTGTTCGATTTCGTCATCTGTTCCCGTCGGCAACCCGGTCAACAAGGCCAGCTCAGACTCGTTAGGAACGACGAAAGTGGCTGTCGTGACTTTTGAAGGATCCAAATCCGGTGCAGCAGGTGCCGGATTGAGAATTGTTTCAATTCCATGTTTTTCGGCAAAGGCGAGCGTGTAATACACAGTTTCCAGCGGCACTTCCAACTGCATCAGTATCAGACTGCACTTTTTCAAATCGTCCGCCGCCGCATCAATGTCAGCAGGCTTCAGATCATTATTGGCACCCTTGATAATGAGGATGGAGTTTTCACCCGTTTCATCAACGAATATTGGCGCAACGCCGCTCGATTTGCCTGGAACTGTCCCGACATGGGAGATATCAATTCCGTTGTCTTTGAGATTATTGATCGTGCTTTGACCAAAAACATCATCACCTACTTTGGTGAGCATCAAAACGTCAGCACCAAGTCTTGCCGCAGCAACAGCCTGATTTGCGCCCTTGCCGCCAAAGCCCATGGAAAACTCAGGCGCTTCCAGTGTTTCACCGGGTGCAGGCATGCGGATGATCGATGTGACCAGATCAGTCATGTTGCTGCCGACCACTGCGATGCGTCGTGCCATATGTATGTCCCTCAAATTACAACTCTTATCTATCTGTATTGCGGAAAGCATTCAGGGCAATAACGATGAGCAGAAATCCACCCCATATGAAATCGATCAGATGGTTGGAGAACCGCAATATCTGGAAGCCGGAAGAAAGCAGCATCAGCGCAATCAATGCAATGGAGACGCCAAGCACCCTGCCTTTGCCGCCCGCGGGGTTGGTGCCTCCAAGAACGGCAATCAAAACAGCTTGCAGAAGATAGGATGCACCATAATCCGACTTGGCAGCATTTGTGCGACCGGAAAGGATAATCCCGGCGATGGCGGCCATCATGCCTGTCAGCATATAAGAATAAAGGATCATGCGATCTTTGCGCAGACCGGCAAAAATTGCAGCACGGGGGTTGGTACCGATGAGCATCAGGTTGACGCCGAAGGTTGTACGCGTCAGCAGGATGGCGACCGCACCTGCTACGATAACGAACAGCACGAATGGCGTTGCCAAGCCCAGCACCTTGCCATTGCCAATGAAGTTCCAGCCATCCGGAAAGCCCGTGATTGCGGGACCGCCGGTGAGAACCACGGCAAGACCAGTGAAAATCTGTCCAGTTCCCAGCGTCGCAAGGATAGGCGTAATCCGCAGCTTCGAAATCAGGAACCCGTTCAATAATCCCGCCAGCAATCCGATGCCGAGCGCGAGCAATATGCCGATACCTGTATAGAGCAGGATCATCCCCGGTGGATTGATCTGTTCCGACAATGACCGAGTGGAAGAATACGCCGGCAAGAATGCCGGCAAGATTGGCAATGCCTACCACCGACAGATCGATGCCGCCAGTCAGCATGGCAATCATCATGGCAATCGCCAGAATGCCAAGCTCAGGCATGATGTAGGTAATGGACTCAAAATTATAGTAGCGCAGGAACTTGTCCGGATTCAGCCATGACATCAGTGCAAAAACCAGAATGGTGATGGCGATAAGCTGCAGGATATTGCGGTCCTGCCCGAAAATACGTTTGGCGATTGAACGGTCTGACATTGTGCTTCTCACACCAGTTTCTTGCGATCGCGCCACGCTGTCAGCGCAGTCGCTCCAACGATAATCAAGCCGACGACAACGCGTTGCCATGTTGTATCGACCTTCATGATGATCAGGCTATTCTTGACCATGACGAGCATGAACACTCCGAGCAAGGTTCCGGCAACGCTGCCGCGTCCACCAAAGATCGAAGCGCCGCCCAGCACGACCGCTGCAATGACATCAAGCTCGAAACCTGCGAAATCACGCGGGTTCGCTTGCCAGATCATCGAGCCCTGCAAAAGACCGGCAAATCCTGCCAGAGCGCCTGCAAAACAATAGACAAAGAACAATGTTTTGCGCGTATCGAAGCCCACGCGCTTGGCAGCTTCCGGCGCACCGCCATAGGCAAAAATGCTGCGTCCGATCATCGTGTAGCGTAGAAAAAGATGCGTCACGAGCGCAAGGCCGAGATAGATGAGGATCATGGCCGTCAGGCCGAAATTCGTTCCGGTTGCCGATGTTGAATTGACGAGATTGACCTTGGCAAAATTGATCAGCTCCGGCGGCATCTTATCGATATTGATGATGCTGGTACCGACCAGGCCGAGCAACAGACCGCGCACGACACTGCCGGTTCCAAGCGTGACAATGAGCGGAATCATCCGGAATGTATGAATGAAAAACGCATTGAACGCGCCAAGAACGAGGCCGATAAGGGTTGCAGCTATAAAGGGCACAAGCACGCCTTCATAACCGAAATAGAGCATGCCCTTGACGGTCAGATACATCGCCGCCACCGCAAAGGCGGTGAAGGATACGTCGATACCGCCGGAAATCATTACGACAAGGACGCCCAGCGCCATAATACCGATGATGACATTGCTGCGGAGCAACCCGAACATATTGTCCAGCGACCAGAAGGCCGGGTTAATCAATCCAATAAAGATCATGGCGACCAGTAGAATGGCGGCGATGATAAATTCTGATCGGCGAAAAATCGTCATTTCAAAGCCTTCAACCGGTCGTTCAATGCGTCTTCGTTCAATGCATCTGCTGCGACTTCATCAACAAAACGTCCGCGATGCATGACAATGACACGGTTACAATTCTGCACGAGTTCGGGAACATCGTCAGATATCATCAGCACAGCCAAACCATTCTCGGTAGCCAGCTCACGGATTTTCCGATGAATTTGGGCTTTGGAGCCCACATCGACGCCAACGGTAGGGCCGTTGAGGATAAGGACACGCGCGCCTGTCAACAACCACCGGGCGAGCACCACGCGCTGCTGGTTACCACCGGAAAGATGGTTGACCGGAGTCTGGGGACCGGGTGCTGCAATCTGCATCGCTCCAAACATGGCTTTCGTCGCCGCATCCGCTTTTTTGCGGTCAATGAACATACCGCTGACGAAGTTTTCGAAGGAGGTAGCGAGCATATTGCGCTCGATTGACTGGGTAAGAAACAGCCCTTCGGTCAGACGGTCCTCGGGCACATAGGCAAGACCGCTGGCGATGGCGTCCTGTACGGTCTTCGGGTGGACGGCCTTGCCGTCAATTGTCACCGAACCCGTATATTTTGGGTTCATCCCGAAAAGTGCCAGCGCAAGCTCCGTACGACCGGAGCCGATCAGACCGGACAAGCCGACGATTTCGCCCGCGTGCAATGTCAGGTCAATATTCTCCAACGTGCCCGGAATACTCAACTGTTTGACATTCAGACGCGGCTGCTCATCACCTTTTACAGGCGTCCATTCATAGGTCTGATCCGTGAGGTCATGCCCTGTCATGGCGCGGGTAATGGCCGCCTCGTTAAAATCGCTGATCGGACCTTCTGCAACTTTTTTGCCATTGCGAAGAACAGTCAGCCGCTCGCTGATTTCAAGCATTTCGCGCATTTTATGGCTGACGAAAAGCACTGCAATTCCCTGAGCCTGAATATCGCGGACAATACGGAACAAGGCGTCAACTTCTGGGCGTGTAAGGGCAGTTGTCGGCTCATCCATGATGATAAGCCTGGCATCACCCATCATGGCGCGGGCAATTGCCACGATCTGCTTGCCGGATGTCGGTAGCGATTCCACGTCGGCATCAAGGTCCATGGTGACGCCAAGACGCGCCAGGGCTTTGGTCGCCAGATCGCGAATCCGTTTCCAGCTGACTGACTTTTTGCCTTCAAGAAGCAGCGTGTTCAGCGCCAGATTTTCTGCAACGGTCAAGTTCCCGAACAGAGAAAAATCCTGATAGATAACTTGGATGCCCTGTTGTACGGACCGCGCAGGCGTAAATCCTGTTACTGGCTTACCGTCAATCAGGATCTCCCCCTCGGTGGGCGTATAAACGCCTGCTATGGTCTTGATGATCGTCGACTTGCCGCAGCCGTTTTCACCCGCAAGGCAGTGGATTTCCCCGGGCTTCACAACAAGCGAAACATTATCGAGCGCCACAAGGCCGCCAAACCGCTTGCTGATATTCTTAAGTTCCAGAAGGTTTTCGCTCATGCTTTCCCCGCTATGGTGGAGATCCGCGAATATCAGGAAAGCGGGGGCCTTCTGCAACGCCCCCGCTTTCCTGTCACGTTAAAAATCAGAAATTATATGAATTCATATTGTCTGCGGTAACACCAACCCAACCGGCACCAAAAAGTACATTTGGTCTGGATGCATCTGGAGCGAGCAGATTGTCATAGCCGGGCAGTCCGAGATTGAGACCAGCCTTAATAAGGTCCGTCTTTTTGTTGAGGGCCATGACAGCCAGTTCATTCATGGCATAACCGGCTACTGCTGGATCCCAGAACTGAATGTACTGGATATCGCCATTCTTGAGATATTCGCCTGCAACCGAAACAAGACCTGTACCAGCAAAGAAGACTTTACCCTTTAATCCGCCTTCAGAGATCAGACGTCCAGCACCCGCAGAGGTCGGCATTGGTGCGCCGAGGATACCTTTGACGTCCGGATAGGTTGTCATGGCTTCCTTCAGCTTGGTGTAATCCTGATTGGCATCATCATAGGTTTCCAGACGTTCTGTCGCGAGCGACATGTCGGGGAAATTCTTCTTCTGATATTCAATGGCGCCGTCAATCCAGTCCATCTGCGATTTCGATGTCAAGCTGCCGACGGTAGCAAGATACTTACCCTTGCCGTCCATGGATTTACCCAGAACTTCCATCAACTTGGCCCCGTAGGCCTTGTTGTCAAATGCTTCCAGGACATAATCAGCGTTGACGATGTTCGAAGCTTCATGCGCAATCACGACGATGCCGCGCTCGCGTGCTTTTTTCAGAACCGGCTCAACAGCCTCTACCGAGAATGGCACGATGCAAATGGCATCTACGCCCTGGGCAATAAGATTTTCTACGATCTGCACCTGTGCAGCAGCATCCGCAGAGCTAGGACCGACCATCCAGACGTCAGCGCCTGTTTCGGATTTGAACTGCTCGACACCCTCGCGCATGCGGTCGAACCAGGCAATGCCATCGACCTTGACGACAGTTGCGATCGTATAGGACTTGCCGTCGGCTCCGGTCACATATTCCTTGTTGACCTTCGAGGTGTCGACGGGGCCCTCAGCCAGCGCCGGCACGGCCAGTGCCAGCGTTATTGCCAGTAATGCTAAAAGTTTCTTCACGAGGCTTCCTCCCTTGGTTGCTCTTCGGAGCGAGCACAAACCCGCCAACTCCATCTCTCCCTGACAACCGCAATCATTCTTTTGAATTCATCCGGTCATCGCCGCTTCTTCAATATGAAACGTTTCATTTGACTTTCCAGATCATACGGCAGTTGTCAATACGTTTGTATGTCCATTTAAGCAAATGTATCCGATTATGGATGTCTGTCTAGTTATCGACAGGCTTCAAATCACCAAGCAAGGTGGGAATCAGCTCCGAAACGGTAGGGTGGATAGGCACTGCCCATTGCAATTTCCCATAATCGACATCGGCATTCATCATGTCGAGTATGCCATGAATGGCCTCATCACCGCCGGTTCCCAAAATTGCGGCACCTAGAATCTTCTTTGTTTCCGCATCGACAATAACTTTCATGAAACCCTTGGTCTCATCCTTTTCAATTGCGCGCCCGACGCGTGTCATCGGCCTCTTGGAAATCAGAAGTGGTCGGCCTGACTTGCGCGCCTGTGTTTCGTTCAAACCTACTCGGCCAAGCGGCGGGTCGATATAAAGCGCATAGCCCGGAATACGCGCGCTGACCTTGCGATCCTCTCCGTCGAGCAAATTGGCTGCGACAATCTCAAAATCATTATAGGACGTATGCGTGAAGGCCCCTCGCCCGTTGCAATCACCAAGCGCCCAAATTCCATCCGCGCTGGTCGAAAGATCATCATGGACCTTGATGTAGCCGCGTTCGTCCATCTCGATACCGGCTTTTTCTACATCCAGATCATCGGTATTGGGTAGCCTCCCGATAGCCAAAAGCACATGCGAACCGACGATAGCCGGTGCGCCCGAACTGCAATCGACACTGACTTGCGCGCCCTTCGCATGACGTTTGAACGAAATACATTCGGCATTCAGACGACATTCAATGCCCTCGGCCTCAATTATCTGTCTGATTGCTTCGGAAACATCTTCATCTTCCCGGGAAACCAGTCGCGGACCCTTCTCGACAATTGTCACTTTTGCACCGAACCGGCGGTACATCTGTGCAAATTCGAGTCCGATATAGCTTCCGCCGATCACGACCAGATGTTCGGGAAGTGTGTCCAGCTGCAAGATGCCGGTATTGGTCAGATAATCGATCTCATCAATTCCGGGCATATCCGGAATGACGGCGCGTCCGCCAGTATTGATGAATATTTGAGGCGCCGTATAGGTTTCGCCGCCAACGACTATTTCATGCGGACCGATAAATTTCGCATGACCCTGCACAATGGTGCAATTATCCATGCCCTTCAGCCAACTCTCGATATTATTTCGGGCGGTTGAGGAAACGGTATCGGCTCGTTGCCATATGCGTTTCATGTTAATGCGGATGGGCGTGTCGATCGTAACGCCAAAATCAGCGCCACGTCGCGCCAAATGCGCTGCATAGGCGCTTGCCACCAGCGCCTTGGTCGGCATACAGCCAGTGTTAACGCAGGTGCCGCCGAAAAGCTTCCGCTCAATGAGTAAAACCTTTCTGCCGGCGCTTGTAAGTCTTCCTGCCAGCGCGGGCCCCGCCTGCCCCGCCCCAATAATGATCGCGTCGAAAGAATTACTCATGGCAGCGAAGCAACAATCAGATAGGCACCGATAATAGCCACTGCGTCCTCGATCAATGCCGCAGGCCGATCCTGTCCGAAGCGGGCAGCAAGCGCGCTACGGATATAAGCACCACCATAGGTGCCGATGACAGCGCCTATTGCCCCGGCAATCAACCCGGCAACCAACATGCCGCCGGCAATGCCTATGGCAGCGCCACTGACTGCGCCCATTAGAACGCGTGTGCCAAATTGCACCGGTACTTTTCGACTCGGGGTCGATGGCAACTGATCTGTGATGAGCTCGCCAATGGCGAGTATTGAAATGATCCAGGGCGTGAAGGCATAGCCCAAAAACGCCAGCCAGCTATCACCCAGATTGAGCCAACCCAAATAGGCAGCCCAACTCACCGCTGCCGGCGCGGTCATAGCTCTCAAGCCTGCAATGACACCAATCAGAAGTGCTAGTGTAATGATCATAAAAGTCCAACCCCCGTTGAATTCGCGATCGACCGACAACACAAATGCTCGATGAACAAGAGGTTCAGGCGGCGTTCATATTGCGACACATAATTTGTAAAAATTCAACTGCTGCGCGCGTTACTATTCGCAGCAAATACCGACGGGATTTGTCATGCTTGTTCAGCGTCTTGGCATCGTATTTGTAATATTCTTCGCCTTTGCACTCTCGTTTGGATCCTTCGTGCACAATGCAAAATCAGGACGTGCGCCCTATCATGACAGCTTGATGCAAATCAAAAACTAAGCCTGGTGACTTGTTTTTGATAAGATAGCCACGCTGTTAACGGATTTGCTTCTTTTCCGCCGCATCAAGTCTTTGCAAAAGATCACGTAGAACGTCCGGAATATTCTTTTCGACTTGTGATGGACGGGCCGTTTCGATCGTTCGGCGATAATCAGCGCGCACGACCTGCTCGCGAAGCACATTTGCAGTCCGGTCGTTCACTGGATGTCGTGCCATGATCATTCCAATCCACTCCATGCGGCGCATCTCGCACCGTACTAGCATAACTCAAATAAGCTGATTTGGTTCGAATTGCCGTGATTTATAGTCAACAGTTTATGAATCAACCGAATTGCAAAATCCTTCTACGCAAAAAATTCAAGGCGGCGGAACCAGCATCCCGTCCCGGCGTTGTTCTGAAAAGATTAAAGGATATGCCCATGTTGATCCGTGTTGGTTACGAGATAGGAATTCGTTGCAACGAGCCAACCCCTATGACGACCTATCTAAATCTGGAATCCGCACGGCTGAAAGATGTTCAATGCGAACGTGGACCCACGGCAACGCCAGAGGTTAATCTGGAAACATTCACAGATCTGTTTGGTAATAATTGTCTGCGGCTGGTTGCACCGGCAGGCAATTTGTCACTGAAATATGATGCTGTTGTCAACGATGATGGCCTGCCAGATCCGGTCGATGAAAATGCCGAAGAAGTTTCCGTCGACAAACTTCCCACGGAATGCCTGGCTTACCTTTCTGCCAGCCGCTATTGTGAAACAGACGAGTTGAGCAATCTTGCTTGGAGCCTGTTCGGGCATGTCAAACCGGGTTGGACACGAGTTCAGACAATCTGCGATTACGTCAATCAACGCCTGACATTCAGCTATGGTTTTGCAAGGGCCACACGCACGGCTGCACAGGCCCATGAAGAACGTGTCGGCGTGTGCCGGGATTTCGCTCATCTTGCCGTGGCCTTCTGCCGCTGCATGAATATTCCTGCCCGTTACGTGAATGGCTATATGGGCGATATTGGCGTACCCGCTGATCCGGCCCCGATGGATTTCAATGCATGGTTCGAAGTCTTTCTAGGTGGCAAATGGCACACGTTTGATGCCCGCCATAATCAGCGCCGCATCGGCCGGATTGTCGTCGCCCGCGGCCGTGATGCAGCGGACACCCCCCTCATTTATACATTTGGCCCGCATGAATTGACCAATTTCAAAGTCTGGACGTTCGAAGAGAACGCTCCAACATTTACCAACAGGCGTTTTGAGAAAATATCGCTGGTAACCCCGTGGTTTAGCCAAAGGTGGTCCCGGCTTTCACGGCATATCCGGCAAGCATCCGAGACAGAACCAACGATTTAGAGCCCTTTCTCGCTCGGAATCATTGTATCGGAACAAACATGCTTGAGGTTTGCCATGCCACATTTGGCAGGGTAATTTGCTGCTTCGGTTCGGTCTGAGGAGGAGCCCACAGGATGCTTTTCGATAATGCGTCGAAGTCGATTTACTCGCAAGAAGACTGGAACATCATGCAAGCGGCCTACGACAAAGCCGCCAAAACGCTCGTTGTAAAGTCCAGTACCGATGACGACGCCAGGATCATTGCAGAAACTGTTATGACAGCCTTCAACCGTGGCAATAAGGATATTAATTCTCTGGCGGCCTTGGCGGTTATTACCGCGATCAACTCGCATCCAAGCCTGAACCAAAATGGATTTGAGCAGCGCAAGCGGTCAGGATAAGCGTTTATCTGATCGCTTTGACAAGCGCATTGTCCGGAAAACAGGTTGGCTCCATTCCCTGTTTTGTCTGCCATGCTCCAATTGACCGCCGCGTCTTGAAACCGGGAAACCCATCCGCGCCGCCTGCGTCATATCCCTGCTTTTCCAGCGTCTTTTGCATGCTGGCAATGTCAGAGCGATAAAGTCCGCCAACGTCGCCCCAGCCAGTGCTGAATCCTTTTGCACCATGGGCAATCCGATCACCAATATGCCCGATGAACAGGGCATATAGATCACTCATATTGTACTCTTTTAGGACATAAAAATTCTTGGTAACGATGAATGCAGGCCCGTGCCTTCCGGCGGGCATCAAAAGGAAGCCTTCGCGCTTCATCTCGCTGGACGGAAAAGCCTTGCCATTGACCCGGGTGATACCCAGTTGTTCCCAGGCGGAAAACAGCTTGCCCTGATCCGGCCCCTCGAGGGAACAGCTCACGGTTTCCGGCACGGTGACCTCATAGCCCCAATCCCGTCCTGCCTGCCAGCCATATTGCTTGAGATAATGACCGATAGAACCCAGCGTGTCCGGCACCGAGTTCCAGATATCCCGTTTGCCATCACCGTCAAAATCCACCGCATGTTGCAGGTAAGAGGTCGGCATGAATTGCGGCTGACCGAGCGCTCCGGCCCAGGAGCTTTTCATGGCACCAGCGTCAATATATCCCTTCTGGACAATCTCCAGCGCAGCCATCAGTTCCTTGCGGAACATTTCCTTTCGCGAGGCCAGAAATGCTTTTGTACCAAGTACGGTAAAGGCGTTATTTGGAATTTTTACGCTGCCATATCCGCTCTCGCGTCCCCAGACCGCAAGCACGATCTCACCCGGGACACCATATTTGCTTTCGACGGCCTTCAGGGTCCGGGCATATTGCCCTGCCCGCGCCACGCCGCCAGCAGTTGTGGCATTTATGGTCTTATCATTGAAGTATTTTCCCGGCGAGCCGAACTCGGACTGAGCCTGCTTCTTTGGTGTCTTTGGCTTTTCGCCCGGCAGAATCAGATCAGGCAAGTCCAGATTGGGCGATACGCCGGCAAAAGCCTGATCGAACACTGCTTTCGAAATGCCCGCTGTCTTGGCATCAGGCCAAAGATCATTGGCAAGCCAGTTTTGGAATTGCGCATCAACCTCGGGCTTGGACGCCGCCAAGGCAGATAATGTGCTTGTGCTCAGCACAAGCAGAATACCCAACCCAATGATAAAATGCTTTTTCATCAAATCTTTGAGCCCCGCACTGTTGGCGTCTTAACTGGCAACGGTTTTGTGGCCGGTGGTATGAATGATGGCAACACGGAAATATACCGGTTCCAGCGGACGGACATGATTTCTTGAAATCGTTTTTACATAGGCCGGTTCCCACCACTCAGCCGTTCGGCTCAAAAGACGATGCGCATTATTGCGCGCCTCTATATGGCCGGGTTCGCTTGTCAGCTCTTCGAAAATTCCGGTGACGACGACGCTTTGCCAATTATTAGTGGCAACGATCTCATCAAACTCTATGCACACTTTGGGATTTTCACGCATCCAGTCGACTTTCGTGCCCGCTGACGTGAGTGAATAAAGAGAAACGGCATCGTAAGCGAAACTCAGGGGAATAACGTAGGGTTGATTATCTTTCGCGCACGCCAATCGCCCGATTGTTGCGCGTGCCAGAAACTCCTTGATTTCCTGCTGCGTCATATCCTGGATAATCATGAAACTTCGCCCCTGTTGCCCGGCCCCGAAATTTTTCGGTCCTATCGCATTTTAGTATAACGACCATAAATCTCGAAAAAGACAAGTTAGCGGCTTCACAGTGTGGTTCTTGCGCGCAAGGCAGCCGTTAATGTTCCTTCGTCAAGATAGTCAAGCTCACCCCCAACCGGCACGCCATGAGCAAGCCTGGTAATTCGGACATCAAAATCTGCCAGCTGATCGGTGATATAGTGTGCTGTTGTCTGACCCTCGACAGTCGCATTCACCGCAAGAATAATCTCCTTGATCTCCCCTTCGGCAACCCGTCCGACAAGCGTCGCAATATTGAGATCATCCGGGCCGATACCATCAAGCGGAGAGAGGCGTCCGCCAAGAACATGATAACGGACATTCATCGACCCGGCACGTTCCAACGCCCAAAGATCGGAAACATCCTCGACCACGATCAGTGTCGCGCGTTCGCGGCGTGGATCGGTGCAAATCATGCAGGGGTCGGATGTATCCACATTTCCACATGTTGAGCAGATGCGCACCTTCTCGGCCGCATCCTGCATCGCGGTGCCAAGAGGAATCAGCAGCGCTTCTTTCTTCTTGATAAGGTGGAGGGCGGCGCGCCTGGCAGAACGCGGACCAAGCCCCGGCACTTTGGCTAGGAGCTGGATTAGGCGCTCAATTTCTGGACCGGCGATTCGTTTCGACATATCGCCGGTTTAGAGCAATTCGCGGCTTTAGGGAATCAAAGACCGGCGGAGTGTTCAACCCATCCAACATTTTGGTCGAAATAATACAATCTTGGATTGGTTGTTCCGGCTCCAAGACCCGATAAGGATCGTATCGGCGATCGCAACGGGTTTGAGGGCAAAAGCAGCAGCACTGTGCCAGCCAGTGTATTGGAGAGGACGGGCTTCTCCAACTGCGGCATCAGCCATGCTCTCGACTTGGAGGTGAAACTATGCGGAGATTTCCGTTTAGCGTAACTCTTATTGTGAAAAGAACCCGGACCAGCTGGTCACTGACATCCGGGTTCAATTTTCAAAATGAGACCAGGGGACGGGCGAAGGCTCGTTCCCTACTCCAAGAACAGTCTATCTTAATAAGACATTCTTTCCAATAAACTTCTGGTTGCTTTCGAATAGGATTAAAACGGCAACTTGAATCCCGGAGGAATTGGCAGGCCCGCAGTCAAGGCTTGCGTTTTTTCTGCCATGATTGCCTCGACCTTCGCCTTGGCCTCATTGTGCGCAGCGATGATGAGATCCTCAATGACTTCGATATCATCTTCCTTGAAGAGTGAAGGATCAATGGTCAGTGCAGTCAGTGCGCCTTTGCCGGAAAGCTTGACAGTGACAAGCCCGCCACCCGCCTGCCCTTCGGCCTCAAGTGCGGAAATTTCCTCCTGCATCGAAGCCATCTTCGCCTGCATTTCCTTGGCCTGTTTCATCATGCCCATTATGTCACGCATGGGTTATCTCCTATCGTTCAATCATCTTCTTCAACGGGCGCCAATGTATCATCACCTGCACCTGCAGATAATTCATCATCGGCTTGCCCCGCGGGCGTGGCTATGCGCACGTTGATAATCTTGGCGCCCGGAAACTTCGAAAGTATGGCGGCCACATCCGGATCTGCACGCGCATCGCTCAGCAAGCCTTCACGCTTTGCCGTTTCGACTTCGTTGAGTGTCTTGCTGCCTTCCTCGCGCGAAAGCGAAACCATCCAGCGAATGCCCGTCCAGTCGCCAAGCTTTTGCGATAAATCTGTCAGCAGGGTTTTCGGCGCAGCTTCAGTCAGGTTAATCTCAAGACGCCCGGGCTTGATACTGACCAGCCGCACGCAATTCTTGACCATGATCTTGAACTGCATATCACGCTGCTTGTCTGCAAGTGCGATGATATCTTCAATACTGCCTATCTGAACCGAAGGTACGGCCTCTTCAACAACCTGCGGCGAAGCGAGCATGGCCGGTTCCGGTTGGATAGCTGGTTCAACCAGCCGCATGGTTGCGCCGCCACTCGCGTTCACAGTGCCGCGAGCAGTTGCCACCGCATCGCTGGCACGTGCCATCGAGGCACCGCCATTGCCCGGATTCGGACGCGGCCCATTATTGTCGCCGGCGGTACCAGGCAAAGCTGTGCCGTCATCCAGCGACTTCAATGCTTCATCAAGCGTGGGCAAATCTGCGGCATGGGCAATGCGGATGAGCAGCATTTCGGCTGCCTGAACGGGGCGATTTGAATTCTCGACCTCGGCCATACCTTTCAGCAACATCTGCCAAGTCCGGGAAAGGACGCGAATGGACAATTTCTCTGCAAAATCACGTCCGCGCAGCCGCTCGTCTTCTGACAATGAAATATCGTCGGCAACATCCGGGGTAAAACGAATGCGTGTGACCAAATGATTGAAGTCGGCAAGGTCGGTCAACACTACGCTGGGATCAGCTCCAACATCATATTGCGAGCGGAACTCACGCAATGCCGAAGCCACGTCGCCACGCATCAGCATTTCGAACAAATCGATGATCCGCGCACGATCCGCCAAGCCGAGCATCGAACGCACAGCCTCGCCATTCACTGTGCCTGCTCCATGCGCTATGGCCTGATCGAAAATGGACAGCGAATCACGCACGGAACCCTCGCCTGCCCGCGCGATCATGGACAGCGAGGTATCGTCCACCGTTATGTTTTCCAGACCTGCGATCTTGCGTAAATGCGAGGTCAACAGGCTGGTATCTATGCGGCGCAAATCGAAACGCTGGCAGCGCGACAGAACGGTGATGGGAACCTTGCGGATTTCCGTCGTCGCAAAAATAAATTTCACATGGGGCGGCGGCTCTTCAAGCGTCTTCAACAGGCCGTTAAAGGCCTGATTGGAGAGCATGTGCACCTCATCGATGATGTAGACCTTGTAGCGGGCCGATACCGGACGATAACGAACCTGTTCGATAATCTCGCGAATATCATCAATGCCCGTATGGGAAGCAGCATCCATCTCGATCACGTCGACATGCCTGCCTTCCATGATTGCCTGACAATGCTCGCCCATGACAGAGAGGTCTATGGTTGGCTTGTCTATATCGCCATTCTTGTAATTGAGGGCGCGGCCAAGAATTCGCGCAGTCGTGGTCTTGCCGACACCGCGCACACCCGTCAGCATCCACGCTTGCGCGATCCGTCCTGTCTCGAACGCATTGGTCAGCGTCCTGACCATTGGCTCCTGGCCAATCAGATCGTTGAAATTTTCGGGGCGATATTTGCGGGCGAGCACGCGATAGGCGCTGTCTGGCTTTTTCGTGTCCATCGCGTTTGTTCCGCTCCTGCATTTACTTCTTGTATATGGCGCAAGTTTGGACCGCCATGCACCATAGCGTCAATGCCGGTTGCGGCTTTGACACAGGCAGGTACACATAAAAAGGGTGGGAGGCTGGCACGGCGACCCGTGCCTGGCTCGTTGGGGCTGCTTCCTTCCGGACCTGACCCGGTTGGCGAGTGGCTCGTCCACCACCAACCTCCCGGTTTTCATATCGGCAATCCGAACGCAAAAAGCAAGCGCACACAGAAAAAAACTGCTATTTACTCGTACATCATGACATTCGCACTCGACGCAAAACTAAACGCAGATACCTTCCCCATCGTTAAACTGGGTCTTTGTGACCTGCGCTTGATGAATGACCGGCGTTGGCCATGGCTTATTCTTGTGCCGCAAAGACCGGGAATCACTGAAGTTCATGAATTGACGCCCCTCGATCAGACGATGTTGACATTCGAGGCGGGCATCGCGGCGCAGGCACTCAAGTCGATTACCAATTGCGAAAAGATCAATACGGCTGCACTTGGCAATATAGTTCGCCAACTACACGTTCATGTCATTGCACGGAACACTGGCGATCCGGCATGGCCTGGGCCGGTCTGGGGCCATGGAACACGCGAGCCTTACAGCAAAAACGACGCAAAGGTCTTTGCGAAAACGATTCTCGACGCTATTTAAACAATCCCGTCCAGTTTCCCCGTTCTGGAGCTTCCATTCATGTCGTTTCGTCTTTTTGATGCTCCGCTAGCCGAGCCCAGCCATTTTGTGGGATTCGCCGGGAACAGGATCAATCGGCATTCGGAAAAACGGAGTGACGACGTTGTCACCCTTGCGCTGGCAAATGCCGACGCGCGCATGTTGCTGGTGGGCGATGGCAAGATACTGGTTGATCGCAGCGCCTCGGAAGGGAATGCGTTTTTCGGGATGGAAGCAACCTCGGCGCTTCTCCCGGGATTGAACAAGACAATTTATCTCGGCCTTCAAGACGATATGCCAATATTGGCAGGACCGAGCGGCCTTTCTCCGGAAGCGCTACCTATGGGCATTGAGGCGGTTGACTATCGTTCGGCCTATACGCAAGGGCTTATTCCCCCAGATCAGATAGGAGCCATGGCGCAAGCCGTGTCACTGCTCTCATGGCATGACACCCACAAGTTTTGCGGGCGCTGCGGCCATGAAACCGTCATGCGAGATGGCGGCTATCGTCGTACATGCCCCAATTGCGAGGCTCAGCATTTTCCGCGCACAGACCCGGTTGCGATCATGATGGTCGTGCGCGGCGACAAGTGCCTACTGGCGCGCGGGGCACATTTTGGGACCGGCATGTATTCCTGCCTCGCCGGGTTTATCGAACCCGGAGAGACTATCGAAAATGCAGTGCGCCGCGAAACCATGGAAGAAACCAACCTGCCTGTAGGGCGCGTTCTCTATCATGCCAGCCAGCCTTGGCCTTTTCCCTATTCTTTGATGATCGGTTGCCATGCCGAAGCCCTCTCCGACGATTATATATTGGATACGGCAGAGCTTGAGGCTGGACGCTGGTTCAGCCGCGAGGAAGTCAGGACCATGATGGACCGCACGCATCCAGATGGCCTTATGACGCCGCCCGCAGGGGCCATTGCAGCCCACCTCATCCGCAGCTGGGTGGAGAGCAAGTTTTAATCATTGGATAGAAAGGCGACGCCTGTGGACTTTCGCGATGATGAGCTGAAAAACTTTGAAGCCAATGGTGCGCTGCCATTACCGGATGTGACCGACGAGGGTTTCGTTGAGAACGATGGAGCCAGCATCCACTATTCTGCCTATGGTGCCGGAGCGCCGGTAATCCTGATTCATGGCGGATTGGGCCATGGTGGCAATTGGGGCTATCAGGTTCCAGCTCTTGTCGATGCCGGATACTGCGCGCTTCTCATCGACAGCCGTGGACATGGCCGCAGCACGCGTGACAGTAAATCCTATAGCTATGAGCTGATGGCATCCGATGTGCTTGCGGTCATGGATCGATTGAGCATTGCCAAGGCCGCTCTAATTGGCTGGAGCGACGGCGCCTGCACATCAATGGTGCTCGGCATAAAGGCATCGCATCGCGTCACCGGTGTCTTTTTCTTTGGCTGCAACATGGACCCGAGCGGCACCAAGGAAGTTCAGCCAAGCCTAGCGCTCGATCGTTGCTTCAGCCGCCATGTCAAGGATTATGCCGAGTTATCGGCAACGCCTGATCAGTTCGAGGACTTTCTGGCAGCTGTCGGCAAAATGATGAAAACGGAACCTAATTATGGTGCCGCCGAGTTGGCGAAGATTACGGTGCCGGTCACTGTCGTTCAAAGCGAGCATGATGAATTTATCAAGCAGGAACATGCCGAATATCTCGCGCGCACCATCCCAGGCGCAGAGTTTCTCCTGCTACGGGGTGTCAGTCACTTCGCGCCGCTGCAACGGCCTGACCAATTCAATCAAGCAGTCCAGCAATTTCTCGACCGACTCTCAGCTCAATAATTAGTCTTCGCTTATTTGCGAGCTTCGGAATGTCGTGTCAGCTGGGTAGACACCCAATACACGCACTTCCTTCGAGAAGAATTCCAGCTCCTCCAACGCCTGGGCGACATTCTTATCGTCCGGATGGCCTTCAATGTCCGCGTAAAACTGCGTCGCCGTGAATTTACCGTCGATCTGGTAGCTTTCCAGCTTGGTCATATTCACCATGTTCGTGGCAAAACCGCCCATCGCTTTATAAAGTGCAGCCGGAACGTTGCGGACGCGGAATACAAAAGTGGTCATCATCAGCGCATCGGAGGTACGCGGTGCCCATTTTTTGGTTTTTGTCAGCACGACGAAGCGCGTGACATTGTTTTCAGTGTCCTCGACATCCTCTTCGAGAATATCCAAACCATAGAGGCTTGATGCCAGACGCGGCGCCAAAGCAGCCATCGTCCTGTCCTTGACTTCCGCGACCAGCCGCGCTGCACCGGCGGTGTCGCCAGCGATCACCGGCTTCCAGCCATTCTTGCGAATATATTTGCGGCATTGGCCAAGTGCATGGATATGGCTGTGGACAGAGGTGATCTCGCTGCGCTTCGTGCCCGGTAGAACCATCAGCTGAAAATGGATCGGCAGAAAATATTCGCCAACAATGTGCAGTCGCGATTCCGGTAGCAGATGGTGGATATCGGCAACACGTCCGGCAATGGTATTTTCAATTGGAATCATTGCCAGATCGGCTGCACCGCTTTCAACCGCATTGAACGCATCTTCAAAGGTCGGGCAAGGCATGGGTTCCATCGTTGGAAACATGTTGCGGCAAGCCGTATCGGAATTTGCGCCGGGTTCACCCTGAAAAGAGATGCGGTTGGTCTTGGTCATTATCCTTGGCCTTGTTTCATATTCAATAATTCGCGGGCGCGATCCAGATCTTCCTGCGTGTCCACACCCAACGGCACAGAATCGACAATCTCGACATCAATGCGCATCCCAGACTCAAGCGCGCGCAGTTGCTCCAGCCGCTCACGCCGCTCCAGCGGCGAGGGTCCCAGCCTGACAAAACGCTCAAGAGCGGCCCGGCGATAGGCATAAAGTCCGATATGGTGGTAAAGCGGCCCCTCGCCCCAAGGGGCTGTCGCACGCGTGAAATAGAGTGCACGCAACTGGGTTTCACTCAAAGGCGAGCCGATGATCTTGACCACATTGGGATTGGTCTTTTCCGCTTCGTGGCGAATCTCGACCGCCAGCGTACCAATATCGGCAGGACCATTGAGCAATGGCAATAGAGCGCGCTTTATAACATCCGGTTCGATGGTTGGCAGGTCACCCTGCACATTAACAACCGCATCAATATTCCCATCAGGGTCGAGTGCTTGCAGCGCTTCATAGATGCGGTCGGAGCCGGATTCGTGATCGCTTCGGGTCATGACAGCTTCCAGCCCGTAAGCTTCGACTGCCAACTTTACCTCAGCCGTATCAGTGGCCACAACGGTGCGGCCAAGGCCCGCAGCTATGGCGCGCTCAGCAACGTGAACAATCATCGGCTTGCCTGCAATATCGGCCAAAGGCTTGTTGGGAAGCCGTGTCGAAGCCATTCTTGCCGGTATCAGGTTCAATATTCTCATCATTCCTCACACCCCTACGGTGTCAAAAAGTCTCAGGCAGAACCGCCCTTATATGTGTTGCAAGTGGGAGATAAAACCCCTAGTTTCCGCGCAATCACGAGGGGTTTCTGCCACAAATGCAGCGGTTTGCATTGATCAGATATTGAAGCCCTCCGCAAGAGGAGTAATGAGCGACGATGGGATCCGCATTTAATAAGTACGCCATGGCGTTTCTGGCAACAGTGTTCGTTGTCATGTCCGCGGCCATCATGTCCGACTCCCTGTTCAATTCGCACGCTCCCGAAAAGCCAGGCTTTATTATTGAAGCACCTGAGGGCGGCGAAGCAACCGCAGGCGAAGAGGCTCCTGCCGCAGCGGTGCCGGTGGCAACCCTGCTCGCTTCAGCTGATGCGAAGCGCGGTGAAGCTGTGTTCAAGCGTTGCGCTGCTTGCCACACCGCAGAAAAGGGCGGCGCTAACAAGGTCGGCCCGAATCTTTGGGACATTGTTGAGCGCCCGATCGCGACCCATGAAGGTTTCAGCTATTCCGGCGCCATGAAGGAATTCTCCAAGGGTGGCCAGGAGAAGTGGACCTATGATCACCTCAATCACTTCCTGACCTCGCCAAAGGGCTATATCAAAGGCACCGCCATGGGCTTTGCGGGTGACAAGAAAGATCCGGAGCGTGCCGATTTGATCGCCTATCTGCAGACGCTTTCAGATAGCCCGAAGCCATTCCCTGCAGCTGATGCTGCTCCAGCCGGTGAAAAGCCTGCTGAAGGCGCTGCACCTGCCGCTCCGGCACCAGCGGGCGAAACACCCGCAGCGCCTGCTCAGCCAGCGCCAGCACACTAAAACCTACTCATATCGATCTAAAAGCCGGGCTCAATGCCCGGCTTTTCTGTATCAACTCCCCGTGTTTTTTAAGCGAAGGCCTGTTCTCTGCCGCATTTTCTCTTAGACTGCCTGTCAGATAGAACTGTGGAGACCTATTTTGAGATTTCGCCGCTTCGTTATCAGCCTTGCGCTGCTCGCTGCCACAACCCTTGGCACCCTTCAGATTGCACATGCGGCGGAACCGGAATGGCGTCATGCTACGAGTGCCTTGGGCGAGCCCAAATATAAGGCCGGTTTCAAGCATTATGACTTCGTCAATCCGGATGCACCCAAAGGTGGAACTCTCAATCTCATAGCTCAAGGTTCCTTTGACAGTCTGAACCCATTCATCGTGCAAGGAACCTCTGCTGCGGGCCTTCCCGGCGGTACAATTATGGGAGGGCATCTCTACGATACGTTGCTCGACCGTGCCCTTGACGAACCCGCCACGAGCTATGGTTTGCTCGCCGAAGCGGTCTCTTATCCTGAAGACTTTTCATGGGCAAAGTTCCGATTAACCCCGACAGCAAAATGGCACGATGGTCAGCCGATTACGGTCAACGATGTAATATGGTCATTCAATGTGCTGAAAGAGCAAAGCCCGCTATATAACAAATATTATCACGACGTGACCAAGGCCGAGAAAACAGGGGAACGTGAAGTGACATTCACCTTTGGCGTTAAGGGCAATCGTGAACTTCCAAGTATCATCGGTGAGTTTCCGGTACTTCCAAAGCATTGGTGGGAAGGAACCGATAAAAACGGCAATAAGCGCGATATAACAAAGCCTACATCGGAAATCCCGTTGGGCTCCGGCCCCTATAAAATTGAAAGCGTCGATTTCGGTAAGACAATCATCTGGGTTCGTGTCGCTGATTACTGGGCAAAGAATGCTCCGACCGTTCTTGGACGCAACAATTTTGAGCGTATCCGGTATGAATATTTTCGGGATGCCAATGCCAGCTGGGAAGCTTTCAAGAAGGGTGGCTTTCAGGATTTTCGTGGCGAACCCAGCATTGGACGCTGGACACGTGAATATGACTTTCCGGCAATTGTCCGGGGAGATGTCATTAAAACGATCTTTCCGACCCGATCTTCGGGCCGGATGCAGGGTTTCCTGCTCAATACACGGCGCGACAAGTTCAAGGATATACGAGTTCGGCAGGCGCTAAACCTGGCTTTCGACTTTGAGACCATGAGCAAGAATATGTTCTTTGGCGAATACAAGCGCATCAACAGCTATTTCTCAGGTACAGAACTCGCTTCGAGCGGACTTCCTCAAGGCAAGGAGCTGGAAATCCTCCAAACTGTCAAAGGCGAAGTCCCCGAAGAAGTATTCACTCAGGAATTCAAGAATCCGGTTTCTGATACACCGCAAGCGTTGCGTGAGAATTTGCGCAAGGCAGTGGGATTGTTGCGTGAGGCTGGGTATGAACAGAAGAATGGCAAGCTGGTCAATCAAGCCGGCCAGCCAATGACCATTGAGTTTCTTGGTGATGATCCTCGTGATGAGCGAACAATCGGGCCGTTCATGGCCAGTTTACGCAAACTGGGAATCGATGCACAAATAAGAGCTGTCGATGCCGCGCAATATGCGGCAAGAGTGAATGATTTTGATTATGATGTTTTGGCAATTATGGGTATTGGACAAACGCTTTCTCCCGGCAATGAACAACGCGATTACTGGGGTTCAGCCAATGCGGACGTAAAGGGGGGGCGCAATTATATGGGCATTAAAAACCCCGCCATCGACAAACTCATTGACAAGGTAATCCTTGCTAAGGATCGCGAAGAGCTTATTGCCGCAACCCATGCGCTGGATCGTGTACTCCTGTGGAATTACTACGTCGTACCGCAATGGTATGACGACCGAAGCAGGGTGGCATACTGGAACAAATTCGGAATGCCGGAAAAACAGCCCGACTATATTGGCATGGATCCCTTTTCATGGTGGATCGACACCGCAAAGGAACAGGCTTTGAAAGCGCGCGCCCAATGACGGGATTTAACCGCCGCGAACTTATGAAGCTTTCGGGCGCTGCGATGCTCACTGCCATGGCTCCAAAACTGGCTTTGGCAGATGTGCGGACGGACGTTCCGCTTCATGGCCTCTCTGCGTTTGGCGAGTTGAAATACCCGAAGGATTTTACGCATTTTGACTATGCCAGTCCCGATGCGCCCAAGGGCGGAACCTTCGCTTTTTCGCCCAATACGTGGGTTTTTAATCAGTCGCCCCAAACCTTCAATACGCTCAATACGTTCTCGAACAAGGGAGATGCTCCGCCCCGTATGGAACTCTGTTTCGATACGCTGATGGCATCTGCACTGGACGAACCGGACTCGATTTATGGTCTGGTGGCAGAAACAGTTACCGTTTCCGCCGATCGCAATAGCTTCACCTTCAAACTGCGGCAGGAAGCCCGCTTCCATGACGGCTCGCCAATCACTGCGGAAGATGTTGTTTTCAGCTTTGAAACCCTCAAGGACAAAGGGCATCCCCAACTCCGTCTGGTTCTGACGGAGTTGAGCAAAATTGCTGCACTGGACGCGCATACCGTGCAGCTGATTTTTTCAGGCAAGCATTCTGACCGTGCGATACTCAATATTGCCTCAATACCTATTTTTTCCAAAAAATGGTACGCCACCCGCGACTTTGCGGCATCAACAATGGAACCGCCGCTTGGCTCGGGGGCATATCGTGTTGGCCGTGTCGCTCCTGGCCAAACCATAGAGTATGAACGCGTGGCGGATTATTGGGCCAAGGACCTGAATGTACAACGCGGTCAAAACCACTTTGATCGTATTAAAATTGATTTCTACCGGGAGCGCCAACCGGAATTCGAGGCTTTCAAAAAAGGCGATATTTTCTGGCGATATGAAGCAACCGCAAAAACATGGGCGACAGAGTACAATTTCCCTGCGGTACAACAGAAACGTGTCATTAAACGCAAGTTTACAACGGAAAAGCGCCCGCAATTGCAGGCTTGGGCCATTAATCAGCGCCGCGAGCATTTCCGCGACCCCCAGGTACGCGAAGCTATTGCACTGTGCTTTGATTTTGAGTGGACCCAGAAAAATCTTTTCTATGGTGCATATGAGCGCTCCCATTCAGTGTTTGAGCAATCGGATTTCCGGGCAAGCGGAAAGCCCTCTGCGGAAGAACTCGCCATTCTGGAGCCTTTTCGTGACAGGCTGCCCGAGGCCATATTCGGCGATGCATTGTTGCAAACACCTTCTGATGGCAGCGGGCGTGACCGCAAAAACTTGAAGCGGGCATCCGACCTTTTAAATCAGGCGGGATTCAAACGGGATGGTGACAAGTTGGTGGATGCGCAAGGCAGACCGCTCAATCTTGAACTCTTGATTTATGCTGAAGTCTTCACCCGCAGTTACTCACCTTTCGTAAACAATCTGAAGGCCTTGGGCATCAACGCCTATCTGCGCTTGGCCGATCCCGCGCAATATCAAAGCCGCATTCAGAATTTTGATTTCGACATGATCGGTATGGCGGTGCAACTCTCCCCTACGCCAACACGAGAATCACTGGAGGAGATATTCGGCTCCAAGGGCAGGGATATCCCGGGTTCGTATAATTTTCCCGGCACAGCCGATCCGGTTGTCGATGCGCTTATCGCTAAAGTGAGCGATGCAAAAACGCGTGACGAGCTGGTTTCGCTATTGCGGGTTTTAGATCGGCTCTTGCGTATCAGGCGTGATTGGATTCCAAACTGGTACTCAGCGAATCATCCGATCGCCTATTGGGACATGTTCGGCTTCAAGGAGCCCAAACCCGATTATGGTTTCCCGGTTGAAACGCTGTGGTGGTTCGACGAAGCAAAGGCGAAGGCAATTGGCAAAGTTTGATGGACTGAAAGCGATGAGAGGGCGCCCCTGATGGGAGCCTATGTTCTGCGACGCCTTCTGCTGATGATACCGACATTGTTCGGCATTTTGCTTGTCTGCTTCGTCATCGTGCAATTCGTACCCGGTGGGCCGGTTGAGCGTATTATCAGCCAACTGACCGGACAGGGCGGCAATGCCATGGACCGCATCAGCGGTGGCGGCGGCGATATTGGCCAGGCTCAGGATCAGCTTGGGACGGGATTGGGCAACTCCAAATATCGTGGCGCACAGGGCCTCGACCCGGCCTTTATCGCCAGCCTTGAGAAACAATTTGGTCTTGATAAGCCGCCATTGGAGCGCTTCGGCCTTCTGGTCTGGAATTATATCCGCTTCGATTTCGGGCGAAGCTATTTCCGCGATATAAGTGTGATCGAGCTGATAAAGGAAAAACTGCCGGTCTCCATATCGCTTGGTTTGTGGACGACCCTGCTGTCCTACATGATTTCAATACCCTTGGGCATTCGCAAGGCCATCAAAGACGGATCATCCTTCGATATCTGGACCAGCGGAATTATCATCATTGGCTATGCGATTCCCGGCTTCCTGTTCGGTATCATGCTCATCGTGTTTTTTGCAGGCGGCTCGTTCTTTGATTGGTTTCCGCTACGCGGCTTGACCTCAAATAATTTTAGCCAGCTATCCGGATTTGAGAAGATCGTGGATTACGCCTGGCACCTTGTTCTGCCTTTGACAGCGATACTCCTGTCGGCCTTTGCCACGACCACCCTGCTGACCAAGAATTCATTTCTTGATGAGATTCGCAAACAATATGTCACGACGGCACGGGCAAAGGGCCTCTCGGAACGAAAAATTCTTTATGGCCATGTTTTCCGCAATGCCATGCTGATTGTGATCTCCGGATTTCCCAGCGCCTTCATATCCATCTTCTTCACAGGTCAGCTGCTTATAGAGGCCATCTTCTCTCTCGATGGCCTTGGCCTTCTTGGCTATGAGTCGATCCTCAACCGCGATTATCCCGTGGTTATAGCCACCGTGTATATTTTTGCCCTTATCGGCATTCTCATGACCCTTTTATCTGACCTGCTTTACACTTGGATTGATCCGCGCATCGACTTTGAGCGGAGGGACGTGTGATGACCGATATCGTCGGAACCGCTCCCGCCTCCGTGAAGCGACCGCGCCTTTCGCCGCTCAATGCGCGACGCTGGCAAAACTTCAAGGCAAACCGGCGCGGCTGGTGGGCGCTTTGGATTTTCCTTTTCCTGTTTGCTGTCTCGCTCTGTGCGGAACTTGTTGCCAATGACAAGCCGATCATCGTCTCCTACAAAGGCGAGATTCTCTTTCCAGTTCTGGTCGATTACCCAGAAGAAAAGTTCAACGGCTTTTATGCGGTTACGGATTACCGCGATCCGGTCATTCAGGATGAGATCAATGCCAATGGCTGGGCCATCTGGCCGCCGGTGCGCTACTCTTACAGGACAGTCAATAATGAACTGCCCGAAACGGCGCCTTCAAAGCCCTTCTGGCTCTATACGCCTGAAGAGCGTTGCAATCGCTATGCGCTCGGCGTCAATGATCCCAATTGCACTTTCGGCAATATGAATATTCTCGGGACGGACGATCAGGCCCGCGATGTCTTTGCCCGGGCACTTTATGGCTTTCGCATTTCTGTGCTGTTCGGCCTTATCCTGACCGCCTGCTCCGCGGTCATTGGTGTTACTGCGGGCGCACTGCAAGGCTATTTTGGTGGCTGGGTCGATCTTATCGCCCAGCGTTTCATCGAAATCTGGTCTTCGGTACCCACGCTCTACCTCCTGCTTATCATGTCATCCATATTGCCTCCCGGCTTCTGGATTCTGCTTGGTATCCTGCTGCTATTTTCCTGGGTCAGCTTTGTTGGCATTGTCCGTGCCGAATTTTTGCGCGCCCGTAATTTCGAATATGTGAACGCAGCGCGTGCGCTTGGCGTCCCCGACCGGACAATCATGTTCCGTCACCTTCTGCCCAATGCAATGGTGACGACACTGACCTTCCTGCCCTTCATCCTCAATGGATCAATCACCACATTGACCTCGCTGGATTTTCTCGGTTTCGGCCTGCCTCCGGGCTCGGCATCGCTTGGCGAGCTGCTCGCACAAGGCAAGAACAATCTGCAGGCTCCCTGGCTGGGCATTACTGGCTTCGCCGTGATTTCGTTGATGTTGTCACTGCTGATCTTTGTCGGTGAGGCAACACGTGACGCCTTTGATCCACGCAAGGCTTTCAAATGACCAAAGCTCCCCTCCTCTCCGTCCGCGATCTCTCCGTTGCCTTCACGCAAAACGGGCGGGAAACGCTCGCGGTTGATCATATTTCTTTCGATATTGCTGAGGGTGAGACGGTCGCTCTGGTTGGCGAATCCGGTTCGGGTAAATCCGTCTCGGCCCTTTCAGTGCTGAAGCTTCTGCCCTACCCGCCTGCTTCGCATCCTTCAGGCCAGATTCTGTTCAATGGCGAGGATTTACTCGACAAGGATGAAACTGACCTGCGCCGTGTGCGTGGCAATGACATTACGATGATCTTCCAGGAGCCGATGACCTCGCTCAATCCGCTCCACACGATTGAGAAGCAGATCGTTGAAGTTCTCAAGCTGCATCAGGGCATGCGTGATCAGGCTGCGCGCAAGCGCACTCTGGAATTGCTTGAAGAGGTTGGCATCCGCGACCCTGAAAAGCGTCTGGACGCCTATCCGCACCAGCTTTCCGGCGGACAGCGGCAGCGCGTCATGATTGCCATGGCTCTCGCCAACAAGCCAAAGCTTTTGATCGCCGATGAACCGACAACGGCACTTGATGTGACCGTGCAGGCCCAAATTCTCAAACTCCTTGCGGAGCTGAAATCTGCGCAAGGCATGTCGATGCTCTTCATCACCCATGATCTTGGCATTGTCCGTAAAATCGCGGATCGCGTCTGCGTCATGACAGGTGGCAAAATTGTCGAAACGGGGCCGACAAAGGAAATATTCGACAATCCTCAGCACGCCTATACCAAGCATCTGCTTGCAGCCGAACCGAAAGGCAATCCGCCTTCGGCTGATCTTTCGGCTGAGCCTGTCATGCGCGGCGAGAATATGAAGGTCTGGTTTCCTATCAAGCAGGGCTTTTTCCGCCGCACAATCGACCATGTGAAGGCCGTTGACGGCATCGACGTGACCATTCGCGCCGGTCAGACATTGGGCGTCGTGGGCGAATCCGGTTCCGGCAAGACCACGCTCGGCCTTGCCCTGTCACGCATGATTTCTTCGGAAGGTGTCATCCGTTTCGGCGAAAAGGATATCAACCAGTTTTCCTTCAAACAGATGCGTCCCTTGCGGCGCGAAATGCAGATCGTGTTTCAGGACCCGTTCGGCTCGCTATCGCCGCGCATGTCCATCGCAGAGATTATCGCAGAAGGTTTGAAGGTTCATGAGCCGAAACTTTCTGCCGATGAACGCGATGCGCGCGTCGTGACTGCTCTTAAGGAAGTGAACCTTGATCCGGAAAATCGTTTCCGCTATCCGCACGAATTTTCCGGTGGTCAGCGCCAGCGCATCGCCATTGCGCGCGCCATGGTGCTTAACCCGCGTTTCGTCATGCTGGACGAGCCCACATCTGCGCTCGACATGAGCGTCCAGGCACAGGTTGTCGATCTTTTGCGTTCATTGCAGCAGAAGCATAATCTGGCGTATCTTTTCATCAGCCATGATTTGAAAGTTGTCAGGGCGCTTGCCAATGATGTTCTCGTGATGCGCAATGGCAAGGCGGTGGAATATGGACCATCGGAGGAAATCTTCGCACGTCCGAAGACAGATTATACAAAAGCCCTGATGGCCGCGGCCTTCAGGATAGAAACGGCCGAACAGGGAGCGGTTAGCGAATGACAAGCTTGGAGAGTGATAAGATCCTGCTGGCGGTAACCGGCTGGGATCCGGAGGTTTGGCAGACGGAATTCGCTAAATCAGCGCCCAAGCGCAAACTCGTGCTTGATAGTGAAGCTGACAAGAATGATGTTCGCTATGCACTTGTCTGGAAACAGCGCCCCGGTTCGCTGATGAATCTGCCCAAGCTCGAAGTGATTTTCTCATTGGGTGCAGGCGTCGATCATGTGTTTCATGACACGCAAATCCCTGATGTTCCAATCGTCCGTATTGTCTCGCCTGATCTTACCATGCGCATGAGCGAATATGTGGTCTGGCAGGTGTTGGACCATCACCGTCTTGGTCTTCGCTATCGCGAGCAGCAAAAGCAGCGCGTGTGGCATGAAGATCGGCGCCAGCCAGCCGCTCATGAAGTGAATGTGGGCATTCTCGGTCTTGGTGTGCTTGGACGTGACGCCGCGCAAAAGCTTCGCACGCTCGGGTTCCGCGTCAGTGGCTGGAGCCGCCGCCTGCAAACCATCGAAGGGGTTACAACCCATTATGGCAAGGATGGATTGAAGGATTTTCTCAAGGATGTAGATATTCTTGTCTGCCTGCTTCCCTTGACGCCGGACACGAAGAACATCCTGTCGATGAACATATTTGCGCAGCTGAAGCCGGAAGGTCCTCTCGGCGCGCCTGTCCTTATCAATGCCGGACGTGGCGGCCTGCAAAATGAGGCGGATATTCTGGCAGCGCTTGATCGCGGCATGCTCTCTGCCGTGACCCTCGACGTGTTCAACAAGGAACCATTGCCGAAGGACAGTCCTCTCTGGACTCATCCGCAGGTCATTGTCACACCGCATGCAGCTGCAAGTTCAAGCCCGCAAGCACTGGTGCCTGAAATCGTCGCCCAGATCGAATCCTATGAGCGCGGTGAGCCATTAAAGAACATTGTCGATAAGGCTGCTCAATACTAAGCTTGCATAATCAATGGTGCGTGGTTCGACAGGCTCACCATGAGGAATGTGGGCTGGTTGCAACGACAATCGCAATTTAACGCGCTATGTTCCTGCAAGGAACCCACTCCCTCATGGTGAGCTATCCTGAGCTAGTCGAAGGGCGAACCACGCACCACATGACTGCCAATACTACAACCGCCGCACTGCTGTTGGCTTCCCATACAAATAAGCGATGCGCTCGATAGCATCGGGCAAGGGTTCCAGCGTAACGCTCATTGTATGGCCGCTTGCGTGAAGCAGCGTGGAATGGCTGGCCATGATGCCCACATGGCCTTTCCAGAACACGAAATCACCGCGCTTGAGATTCTTGTAATGTTCATCGGGCTCGATCAATTCGCCGACAGATCCCTCCTGCAAGTCCGTGTCCCGCAAAGCGCCTTGACCGGTCATCAACAGAGACAGTTGCACCAGACCTGAGCAATCAATGCCAAAGCCGGAAACGCCTCCCCAAAGATAGGGCGTGTGCATAAGGCTTTCGGCCACGGCAACATGGTCCTGTGCCACTTCATCAATAGGCACGAGATGCTTGGCAATGACCGCCTCACCGCTTGGCAGCATGGCGTAAAGCGTGCCGCGACGCTCCTGCCCGCCAGTGATTGTCACGAGGGAACCCATCGATAAGGCACGGGATCGCGGATAACGCAGATCGGAGCCGACATAAACGAATGTACGGGGAGCAATGACAATATGCGTCGCTTCATCGGCGCGGCGATAAAGCGATGTATCCACCACATAACCGACATAACCATCGCGCTCGTTCTGCACCCAGCACCAGCCATTATCGTCTTCGAAAACAAGGACGTCATCGCCGTAAAGAAACTGCGTTGTCATGCCTGCATCGCCGCGCGGCTCGGAACGGACATCCACCACAGGGTCGGCGATGCGCATCGGCTTGCCTTCGACGAAGCGCTCAGCCTCGACAAGCCCGCGCAGACTTTCGTCGGCAAGATCAGGCCTATATGCATTCAGCCGCTTGTCGAGTTTCTCGGGTGATTTCAAAGTGGCAATCCTCTCGCTTTGGCGATCACAAGATCACCGAGCCTTTCAACATAGAGCGCACCTTTTACCGTTCTCTTGACGAGAACGTTGCGCTTGTCCTTTTCGTCGCGGTGACGATCAACCAAACCATAGGCCCCCATTGTGTCGAGAGCACGGGTGATGACCGGTTTTGTTACGGCCAGCTTTGCAGCCATCGCGCGGATCGTGTGCGGCGGCGGCTCCAGATAGATCGTAAGCAGGATTGCAAGCTGGCGCATGGTCAGATCATGGGCGTCATCACGCACTTCTGAAAGGGCGATTTCCTTCCACAATGTCAGCGCCTGCAAGGGCTTGAGTTCAAGCATGAACGGCTTCCGCAATCATTTCGGTTCCGTTCCATTCTACTCTGTCACATTTGCGATGCAAGCCGCTCAACTTGCTGGATAGCGTTCTTTCAAAAGACGGTAAAGCGCCCTTATGGCTTGGGCCTCTCCGCCAATGGGTGAATGCGCTTTCTCTACCGGGTTCCAACCAAATATATCGAAATGAGCCCAAGTCTTCGTCCTGGTTACAAAGCGCTGCAGGAACAAGGCGGCCGTAATCGAGCCGGCAAACCCATCCGTGGTGACATTGTTCATGTCCGCGACACGCGAAGAAAGCTTGGCCTCGTAAGGTGTCCAAAGCGGCATGCGCCAAACCGGATCGGCAACAGCGGTTGCACTGGCAGCCACGTCCCAGGCAAAAGCATCATCGTTGGAGTAAAATGGCGGCAGGTCGGGTCCAAGCGCCACACGTGCAGCACCGGTCAACGTCGCCATGTCGATGAGAATCTCAGGCTCTTCTTCATCGGCAAGCGCCAGCGCATCGGCCAGAACCAGCCGGCCCTCTGCATCAGTATTGCCAATTTCTACCGTCAACCCCTTGCGGCTGGTCAGCACGTCGCTCGGCCTGAAAGCATTGGCAGCTATCGAATTTTCAACAGCCGGTATTAACAGGCGCAGGCGCACCGGCAATTTCGCGTCCATGATGAGTTGCGCAAGCGCCAGTACATTGGCTGCGCCGCCCATATCCTTTTTCATCAGAAGCATGCTGCTGGCTGGTTTGATATCCAGACCGCCCGTATCGAAACAGACGCCCTTTCCTACCAGCGTTACTTTCGGCGCGTTCTTTTTTCCCCATTCCAGATCAATCAGCCGGGGTTCTTCGCTGCCAGCGCGCCCTACCGCATGGATCATAGGAAAGTTCTTCTTCAACAGGGCATCGCCCTTTACGACATTGACCGAGGCTTTATGCTCGTCGGCCACATCGCGGACTGCAGTTTCAAGCGCAACCGGCCCCATATCATTGGTTGGCGTATTGATGAGATCGCGCGCGAGAGCGACTGCCTTGGCCAAGCGCTTTACATCCGCCTTGTCCGCGCCTTCGGGCAGCGTCAGGCTGATGCTTGTCTTGTCCTTTTTGGTGTAGCGGGTGAACTTGTATCCTCCAAGAAGGAAGCTCAAAGCTGTCAAATCAGGTTCGTTGACAGCGCCCGCAATATGCCAGGCCCCGTCCGGCAAAGCCGTTGCAAGTTTCCCCGCTGCAAGTCGATTTTCGTCCTTACCCAAACCGAAGAGCGCACCAGCAATTTCGCCGTTCACGCCAGGAACCGTCAACACACGTCCAGCCTGTCCGTCAAAGCCATTTGCTTTTGCCCAGCTGAGTGTTGCGCTTTCAAGACCGGCAGCTTCCAACTCGCCTTTGCGTACAAACCATATGGGTTTGCTGTCACGCGACTTTCTCGCTGTAATTTCGGCGGCCATGGGTTTCTCCTGATCAAACTTCTGCATCCCGGATCGACGTTGTTAAGAGTCCATTAGGGTTAACAGATTATTTCTTTCATACGGGAATGAGTCGCAGACGATAAACTGCGCGTGGGGCAAATTATGACAGGTCCAGCTTTTATTCAACGTAAGCGCAGTTTCATTTTGTCAGTAGCGTTAATCGCTCTGGCGAGCGGCATATCCGGGTGTTCCACCACGGATAAAACGACGACCGGTTCCATAAGTCCGGCGGCCAGCAATTCACCCACAATGCCAGCCGGCAATTTCGACCAGATGAACCAGCAACAATTGATGCAGGCATCGACTAGTCTTGGAACACGCTATCAAGGCAATCCGAAAGATAAAGCGACTGCAATCAATTATGCCACTGTCCTTCGCATGACAAATCGGAGCGATCAGGCATTGGCTGTCATGCGCAGTCTTGCCATCGCCTATCCCAAAGATCGCGATGTTCTGGCGGCCTATGGCAAGGCACTGGCGAGCAGTGGCCAGTTTGAAGCCGCGCTGGACTCTTTGCGCCGGGCGCAAACACCGGAATATCCGGACTGGAGATTGCTATCGGCTGAAGGCGCAATCCTCGACCAGCTCGGCAAGACTGGAGAAGCGCGTGACCTCTACCGCAAGGCCTTGCAGGTCAAGCCCGATGAAGCTTCCATCCTTTCCAACATGGGGATGTCCTACGTTCTCTCGGGCGAGCTGAGTACAGCTGAAACCTATATGCGTAAGGCAGTTGGTGCACCGGGTTCGGATAGCCGTGTTCGCCAAAACCTCGCGCTTGTTGTCGGCTTGCAGGGTCGCTTCGATGAAGCCGAACAGATTGCCAGTCAGGAGCTTTCCGCCCAGCAGGCAAAAACAAATGTTCAGTATTTGCGGTCCATGCTCTCGCAGCAGAATTCATGGAACATGCTCAAGGACAAGAAGTCACCGAAAGGCTGATCGTCTGATCTGCGACCTCCGGGTATATAGCGGCTTCCACCGCTATTTCGCTGTGGCGTGACCGAAGATGCCGCCTTGCGCGTTGATCTGGATGATTGCCGGGCCAAGAATGACGCAGAACAATACCGGCAAAAGAAACACGATCATGGGCACCGTAAGCTTCGGCGGCAATGCGGCTGCCTTCTTTTCCGCAGCCATCAATCGCATTTCGCGGCTTTCATCTGAAAGCACCCGCAGCGCTCCACCAATCGATGTGCCATAGCGTTCAGATTGTGTCAGCGCCTGCACCACCGATTTGACCGTTTCCAGCCCGGTACGCAGGGCCAGGTTTTCATAGGCCTGACGACGCTCAGACAGAAATGATAGCTCCGCATTGGTCAGAACAAGTTCCTCGGCAAGCTCAGCAGATTGCACGCCAATCTCCTCCGATACTTTTTTGAATGCCGCCTCAATCGACATACCGGATTCGACGCAGATTAACAGAAGATCAAGCGCATCCGGCCATGCGGCCTGTATCGCTGTCTGACGTTTGGTTCCGGCATTCTTCACGTAGAGATTGGGCAGATAGAAGCCAACATAGGCACCGGCGAAACATGCGGCCATCCGGACAAATGTGTTCTGATGGGCAAGACCACCCATCGCGAATATCCACAATGCAGCAATTCCGAGCGTCAGGAAAGGCAGGCCAAAACGGGCCGCGAGAAAAATGTTGAGAGCATTTTGCCCGCGAAAGCCAGCAATCCGCAGTGCCCCTGCGGTTTTCTCATCCGCCAGGGCACGTTGAAGATCAAGTCGTTCCACGAATTGGCGAATGCCTTCCCGCTCAACCCGGCGTAGAGAATTCGAAGAGCTTTTCCGCTTGCTATCGCTTTCTGTCGCCAGTCGCGCTCGTTCGCGCGTGCGGATCTGATCCCGTTCCAGTGCAACGGACTTCATTCTCGATTTTAGCGTGGAGCCAGAAAACACCGGCATGAGCAGCGTCACGATTGTCCCGAAAATGGACACTGCCACCAAAACAGCAAAAATGAAGGCTGGATCGTGAATGGCTTTGGTGAAGGTGTTGATCATGGCATACCCACGCTACTAGAATTTGAAGTTGATCATCTTTTTCATGATCATGATGCCAATCGACATCCACGTCCCTGCACATGCCAGAACGAAATTCCCGCTGGAAGTTGTGAAAAGGATCATGATGTAATCGGGGCTTGTCAGATAGACCAGCGCGGCGACAACAAAGGGCAATGCGCCAATAATATAAGCAGAGGCTTTCGCTTCCATTGAAAGCGCCTGTACCTTGGCCGCCATCTTCTTGCGATCGCGCAAAACCCGCGAAAGATTGCCCAGCGCTTCTGAAAGATTGCCACCGGCCTGTGATTGTATCTGGATAACGATGCCGAAGAAGCTTGCTTCCGAACAGGGCATATATTCTGACATGCGCATAGCGGCATCCGGGATGCTTATCCCCACCTGCTGCTGGTCGACGATGCGCCGGAATTCGGTTTTCACCGGCTCGTGCGCCTCCTGCGCAATAAGCCGGATACCGTCATTCAAGGGTAGGCCCGAACGAATGGCCCGGACAATAACGTCGATGGCGTTCGGAAATTCATGCAAGAATGCCTTGATCCGCCGGCCACGACGAAAATAGACATACCAGCGTGGCAAGCCCACTGTTCCGGCAATGAAAAGCCCGGGCAGCAGATAAAGCGGCGAGCCAAAGAACAGCCCCAGCACCGCAACGACGAGTCCGGCTATCGCTGAATAAAGATAGAAACGCGATGGAGACACGCGCATGCCCGCCTGCTGAATAAGCATTTTAAGCGGAGGTGACTTGATATTCTTGTCGCGCAATTTCTGGCGCTGCTCGATATCTTTCAGCGTATCTTGAACTGACTTGCGACGCTTGTTCGCCTCGGCCTGCTTGTCACGTATGGCGAACTTGCCAAAAGACTCGGCATTGGCCAATTTGATCGTGCTGAGACGTTCCTCGGTTTTCTTCTGACGCGCCATCGAGTCAAAGAGGAAGACATAGGCCAAGGCAGCAAAAGTGAATGCCACCAGACCGATGAAGGCCAGCTGTGTCAGATCAAGCCCGGCCATTCGACTGTCCTTCGATACGGGCTAAGCTCATAGCTTGGCCTTTTCCATGGAGTCGAGTGCGTTGGCGAGCCGCCTGTCTTCATTGTAATACCGCGCCCTCTCCCACATATGCGGTCGGCTGATCCCCGTAGAGACATGATGTCCGGTAAGCTTGCCATTGGCGTCCTCGCCGGTAATCTCATAGGTCAGAAGATCCTGCGTAATGATCACGTCGCCCTCCATGCCTATGACCTCGGTCACATGGGTAATCCGCCGTGAACCGTCGCGCAGGCGAGCCGCCTGAATAATGATGTCGACCGAACCGACGATGATTTCGCGCACTGTTCGCTGCGGCAACGCAAAACCACCCATGGCGATCATCGACTCGATACGGCTCAGACACTCGCGTGGACTATTGGAGTGGATCGTACCCATGGAGCCGTCATGGCCGGTATTCATGGCAGACAAGAGGTCGAAAACTTCAGGCCCGCGTACTTCGCCGACAATGATCCGTTCGGGGCGCATGCGCAGGCAGTTTTTAACGAGGTCTCGCATGGTAATTTCGCCTTCGCCTTCGAGGTTAGCGGGGCGTGTTTCGAGGCGTACCACATGCGGCTGCTGTAATTGCAATTCAGCTGAATCTTCGCAGGTGATGATGCGCTCATCCTTGTCGATGTAATTGGTCAGGCAATTCAACAGCGTGGTCTTGCCGGAACCCGTGCCGCCGGAAATCACGATATTGCAGCGGACACGTCCGATAATTTGGAGAAGCTCGGCTCCTGCCGGAGAAATAGCTCCAAACCGCACGAGTTGATCCAGCGTCAGCTTGTCCTTTTTAAATTTGCGGATTGTCAGAACAGGGCCATCAATGGCCAGTGGCGGAGCAATCACATTGACGCGCGAACCATCCGGCAGACGCGCGTCGCATATCGGGCTGGATTCATCGACACGCCGCCCCACCTGGCTGACAATGCGCTGGCAAATATTCAAAAGTTGCTGATTGTCACGGAACCGGACACCAGATTCCTCAACCTTCCCGAGAATTTCGATATAGGTCTTGCGAGCACCATTGACCATGATGTCGGAAATCTCATCGCGAGCCAGCAATGGCTCCAGCGGACCGTATCCCAGCACATCGTTGCAGATATCGTCGAGCAGTTCCTCCTGCTCCGAGATCGACATGGCAAAATTCTTGATTGCAATAATGTCATTGACGATATCGCGGATTTCTTCGCGCGCCACTTGCGGATCGAGCTTCGATAATTGTGCCAGATCAATCGCATCGATAAGAGCGGTAAAAACCTGCGACTTTGTATCGTAATAGGCCTCGTTTCTCTCGCGCACCGGCATGGCGATCTTCGGCACCTCTATCGGTGAGCGTTTGGGCTCCAAAATATCGCGCGGCAGCCGTCCCGCCTCCGGCTTGATTGACGCGAGGGGTGGTGTTGGAGCTCTGAACTCACTTGGCTGGGCATTACCGCGTTTACCGAACATGATGTCGCTTTACCTGCTCACAACTATTTCTTGCGTTTTAACTTCGAGAACACCGAACCCAAACCGGCCTTCTTCCGCGGACTGACCTTTTGCCGTCCTGTCAGAATATGGGCGATCTCATTGATGCTCTGGACCACTGGATTTGCTGGCTCCGTTTCACCCAGCATGCGTCCATTGTTGGAAGCCTGACCGAACAGGCCGGGGTCAAAAGCGATTGTCGCGATGGCCTTGAGTCCAAGCGGGCTGCAAAAATCAGTGGGAGCTATCTCCGGACGTTTTGGAATACCCACCTGATTAAGAACAAGCTGCGGCGGCGTATCGTTCGGACGCAATTGCTTTAAAGCGTCGATGAGATTTTTCGTGTTGCGCAGATTGGCAAGTTCCGGCGATGCGACAATAACCACCTCATCTGCGCGGGCCAGCGTCGTGCGTGTCCAGCCGTTCCATGTATGCGGAACATCAAGGATGACATGTGGAACCGAACGCTGCGCTATGTCGATCAGATGCGCAAATGAGTCATCGCGAAAATCGAACACGCGTTCCAGACTGGATGGAGCTGCCAGGAGCGAAAGATTTTCGGCACATTGTGCCAGCAACCGATCAAGGTAAACGTCGTCGATGCGTTCGGGGGAAAACACCGCTTCCGCGATACCCTGAGCCGGATCCTGATCGAAGTTTATATTCGCCGTGCCATAGGGTAAATCCATATCGGCAATCACGACTTCGCTTTTGAATAGCGAGGAAATGGCCCAGCCAACATTATGAGCAATGGTCGAAGCGCCGACGCCGCCTTTTGCACCGATGAAGGCAATCGAACTACCCAGCGGCTTCAGGCCCGGATCGCTGTACAAACCGCCAATGACGCCGATAATATCCGATAGATCGATCGGGGCGACCATATATTCCGAAATGCCGTTGCGCATCAGTTCGCGATACAGCCACACATCATTGTAGTGACCGATAATGATGACTTTGGTGCTCGGGTCGCAAACTTCTGACAGGGCAGCCAATGCCGCAAGCATTTCCTTGGGCGCCGCGCCTGTTTCCAGCAGAATGAGGTTTGGCGTCGGCACCGTTTGGAAAAGTTCAACGGCAGTTTCCAGCCCGCCCATATGAATCTGGGCATGAGTTTTCGCCATGCGGCGGTCGTCACGCGCGCGAGACATTTGCTCAGCAACCGCTTCCGTTTCGCAGAATATCTGTATCGAAATGCGCGGAATCGGCCTGTGGGCATTCAGCCGCCCTACATGAGCGACACGGTTTGCCTCTTCCAAATATGGGTCTGTGTCCAAGGCCAATTGACTCATTGTCGTTTCCACCGGTGGGATTAATAGGTTACTTCCATTTCGGGCTTGTAGACCCATGTTGGCGCTTTACGGTATCCATCAATGACGGTACCGCGCCGCTCCGCATCAATCGGCGAAGATGCCCGCGGTCCGAGCAAGTCGGCGGGATTGGCAATCTGCGCAGCAAGGTTATTTTGGCTGGCACAGCCAAAATTCGCGTAGTGTTTATTGTCTGCCGTATCCAAAATATCTTTGGGCCACTGGCCACATTGATTTGTCGAGGCAGTCATCGCCGAATAGGACAAACGCACGGGCGCAGAAGCTCCCGGGGCTTGGTATGTTTCGCTGGAAATATTGAACGGCTTCACACCACCACGCCTCAAAGTAGCGGTAATATCGTTACGCAACGCCGCCGCCGCACGCTCATTTGGCGAACCGGCAGGCGTCAGAATATGAATAACGCCGGATCCGTTGGCGTGGTAGTTGCTGATGACCCGCTCCACGATGCTGCGCTGCGTAATGGACAAGCGCTTATCTGCATGGCCGACAGGAATGTCTGCAACTTGTTCCTGTTCGGAAATGACGATGGGATGGTTCGTACGATAATCGTCCGGAATGCTGCCAGTCGTATTGCTCTTTGATGCGCATCCCGCCAGCAAAGCCATGGCGAGGATAGCCAGTACAGTCTTGCAATGCGAACGCTTTACGGTGTCGAACATGATCCTGTCCTTGTTCATTTGTAGATATATCCGACATTGCCCTCGTAACGGGCATCAGGCAGTTTTGCCTCTCTGGACCCGTAGACGCGGTTAACCTGGCCGAGGAATATCCCGGCCGCATCGCTGGCCAGATTAAGATTGTCATCCGGTCTCGCCAGCGCAGTACGCGCCACCGGGCGAACCAGATAAGGCGTGATGATGACGACCAGTTCGGTTTCGTTTCTTACAAAATCACGGCTGCGAAAAAGAGTTCCGAGGATTGGAACCTTTGCCAATCCGGGAAAGCCGGAGATTGCCTGTCGTGACTCATCCCGCATCAATCCGGCGATCATCATGGAACCGCCAGAGGGAAGTTCAACCGCCGTATCGGCAAGCCGCTTGCGGATTGAGATAAGGTTGGCGTTAGGCTCCCGGACAGAAGTTCCAACGGTGAGCGATCCTTCAACCGTAGGTTCTGAAACGGATGTCCGCACTCTCAGACTGATACGCCCAGGTGAAAGCACGACGGGCAAAAACTCGAGAGCGATGCCATATTCAATTTTTTCATGCTCGCGGGTGATCTGTCCCTTATCGTCGACTTCCTGCCCCGACAGAACATTGTACTCGCCGCCTACTTTGAACGTGGCCTTCTCTCCGGAGATGGCCGTCAATGTAGGCTCGGCCAGCGTCTTCATGACGCCTGCCAGTTCCATGGCATTCATGTAGGCACCGATGGACGTGTTCCCGATGGAGCCGGATAGACCCAGACCTGAGCCGCTCAAGGTCTGCCCCAGTCCCGTGGCGTTTTGCGATATGGCGCCATACTCGATGCCGTTGCTTGAGCCCGAGGCAACCAGATTGACACCAAGCTGTTTCATGACGGTGCGACTGACTTCAGCCACGGTAACTTTAAGCGTCACCTGATCTTCACCGGCAATTTGAATGAGATTGATGATCTTGCTCGTCCGGCGCTCTTCGTCCTGGTCACCGACAACGACACTCGTACCGCCATTGCCCGCACTAACCGAGGTTTGGGCATATTGGCCCGTCGTGGCTTCACCACCTGAAACCAAAAGATTGGCAAGTTCTGAAGCGCGTTTGGCATCCAGCGGGGTCTGCACCGTTCCCGTAAGAATGACATTGTCATTCATCAACTCGACCTTGATATCGGAATCCGGAATGTACTTTTTCAGACTGCCTTCCAGACCGGCCACGTCGCGTTCAATCACCAGATCGAAGCTGGCGAGCTGCTCGCCATTGGGGCCAAAGACGAAAACATTCGTTTGGCCGACCTGTTTGCCAAACAGATAGATCCGCCTTGCTGTGCGGGTAACCGCATCTGCAACACCCGGATTGGCAACCAGAATGTCATAGGCATCGGCTGGAAGATCGACAACCAGCGACTTGTTGAGGCCAAGATTGATGCGTTTGGCCTCGCCATGCCCCTGATTGAGTCGAACGACATTACTCTGTGCTGTTGCTGGGCTATGCACAGCTATTGACGCGAGCAAACAGCCCATGGCCGCTGCTGCAAATTTTGCTGCTATCGAATTCGTATACTCGCGTGAGAAAACCTTGCCTGGCTTGTTTGCCATGTTATTTGCGCCCCAGAATTTCGGTGACTGTACCGGACTTGATGAGTTTGACATTGCCGGCACGGCCGGGAGAATTGACAAGATATCCAGCTCCAGGACCGGTTGCTTCCTGCGCATCCTGAATAGAACGCAGCACCAGCGCGAGGCGCGTTGCCATCTGTTGCGAGACAGTCAGGATTTCCGCCTGCTCCGGCGTCAATTCAAGCGTCGCCGTTGAGCCGACTTTTGTTTTTTCACCCGATTCATCTTCCTGAATGGTCTGGTCGATCGCCAGCACGCGGATGTTGCTTAGAATTGTTTCCGTAACATATTGCTTCTGCTCGCCTTCCATCTGGCGGATCATGATGACATCGACATAATCATTGGGGAGAATGAACCCGCCTGCCGAAGTATCTGCCGCAATTTGCGTCGCTACTGCGCGCATGCCAGCTGGAAGCTGGGCTGACATGAAGCTTTGACCTTTACCGATCAGTTTGGCTTCGCGAATTGGTTCTCCTGGAAATATCTGAAGACGAACGGTGGAACCTTTCAGCTCCTCTTCGGCGCTAGGGCGTTCCGAGCGGGTGATGTACCCTTCCGCAAGAGCTGAAACAGGCCAGGCCTGCCACCGCATCTGGTCCTGCATTTCAGCTCCGACACCGAGACTTTCCGTGGCGACCAAGATATCCTGAAGTTCCAGCTGTGGCTTCTCTGCGGGCTGAACGACGGTCGCTTGCGGCTTCATGTTCATGGCCAAATATCCGGCCGCACCCGCAGCAGCCACTGCCACGATCAGGATGACCAGTCGTGCTTTTTGCATGTATGCGCCCCGTTAGACTTTTGTCTTGATACTAAGGTCGCAGAATGCCTGCCATTCGTGTATTTATGGTTAATAAAACGCTTATAAGTATGATTAATGTCGCTTAACGTCTTAATTTTTCGCGCGATTATGCGGGTATTACTTTTACGCCAAGAAGATCAAAGCATAAGTCTTGAAGGCCGATAGAGAAAACCTGCTCTGGGTCAGGAGTGCGCTAGTTGCTGCACGACCCAGGAGCCAAGCGGCGATGCGGGAAAACTCAGCAGTCCAGCGAGACCCAATGCAACACCGTATGGAACGCCTTCTTCTTTCTGGGCAAGGCGTCGCATAAAAGCAAAGCGTGCGGCGAATACAATAATGGTCTGTGAGTTGCGATAGCTCAGGATTGCGAGTGTAAGAACCCCGCCCAATAGCGAAAGCGTCAGCAGATAGCTGACGAGTTCAAGATTCCATCCGAGCCATATCGCAGTTGCGGACATGAGCTTTGCGTCACCACCGCCCATGGTGCCGGTCGCGAAGAGCCCGAAGGTTGCCGCCAGCACCGCGGCTCCGGCAACGAAATGCATGGCATAGGCATCCCAACCCATGCCCGTTAAAGGCGCAAGGATAACGAACGATACAAGCAGTATAATTGACACGCGATTCTGAATTGTCATGGAGAGCAAGTCGGAGATGGCAGCAAAAACCATGGCAAAGGGGAAAATGATAAGGATTGCAGCTTCAATCATCTTTCATTTCCCCGTAGAGGCGGTGACTTCCGTCGCAACATCGGTGAAAAGCGTGTTTACGGCCCTGCCCATGGAATTCGCACCAGCTAGAATACCTATGCTGACGATGGAGGCGATGAGCGTATACTCAATGACCGTTGTGCCTGAATCTTCCTTGAAAAGCTTGGCCAGTATGGCAGGAAAGCGATTAACGCCGCGCTTCATCTTCAGCCTCACATCTTCTTGGATATTGTCTGGTCCAAAAATATCGTTTCGGCATTGCAATCAGTTTAAGAAACAGACTTAGGAAATAGTAAATTCCGCTCAACAACGTTTATTGCTGCGCTGATACCCGCGATATTATGCTTAATATTTCATTGCAGATTTAAATCTTCCTTCATGAATACTATCCATTCTATAGCCGACAGTTTCGGGTGAAGGGCTTCCCATGTTTTATACTAAATTCCAGCCAATACAAATATATGGAATGGCATTGCTCGCAGCCTTGCTCGGTCCACTGCCTGTCGCACAGGCCGATACCGGTATTCACGTCGTTATGAATCAAGCGCGTATCCTCAAGCTTGCTCGCCCGGCTGACACGGTTGTGGTCGGCGACCCCGCGATTGCAGATGCTGTTGTGAAGGATGCCCGCACTGTCGTCCTTACGGGCAAAGGCTTCGGAATCACCAATATTGTTATTCTTGACGCCGAGGGCGGGGCCATCGTCGACGACGAGATCATGGTCAGCCGTAGCGTCGTCAATACGACGCGCGTATATCGCCGCGCCAATGTACAAACTCTTTCCTGCACCCCCTATTGCGAAACAGCGCAAAAGACCGACGCTGAAAAAGAGTCTGACCGCACAATCGGCACGAGCGAGTAAAGCATTCGCGAGACCTGGTTTAATCGGAAACACCCTCAAACCCTCTACACTTCAAGGTTGAGAAATAGTGAATCCTCCGCTTGCAATTTACGGGGTTCCCGGAACCGGTTTCTAACGATTGGCATGTTAATTCTCCCCCGAAATAAAGTGCGGGGAAATGCATGTCGCCCATAAAAAGAAAAACACCCCATAGGCAGGGTTTACTGACGCGGTTTTGGGGCAACCGGCGCGGCACCGTTGCAATTGAATTTGGAATGATCGCGTTGCCGTTCTTCTTCATGATCTTTTCGATTATGGAAGTGGGCGTCGGCTTTACCGCGCAACAGGCCATGGCCAATTCTACCGATATTGTGGCTCGCCAAGTTCTCACCGGGCAATTGCGTCCCGCCGACCTGACGATGACTTCCCTCAAGGCGAAGATTTGCGCTGGACTGCTCATGCCCGAAAAAGATTGCCCAAATCTGGTGGTTGATCTTCGGTCCTATGCAAACTTTGCAGCCATACCCAAAACCTTGCCCATAACATCAACTGGTGACGTGAACAGTACGGGGTTTGTCAGCACGCCGGGCGGGGCCGGTACGATCAATCATTTGCGGGTGTTTTACCGTTATCCCGTCGTGACGGATTTCCTGACACGGCGGATCACTGGAACAACACGTATTCTCCTTTTCTCAAGTGCGACGTGGCGAAATGAATCCTATTTATAAAATGAGTTCGGCCATGGGACGCCTCTTTCGCTCCGGCAAGCGGTTTTGTATTGACCAGCGCGGTGTTGCGGCGATGGAATTTGCGCTCATCGCCCCCGTACTAATCCTGATGTACATGGGCAGCGTGGAGACAATCACAGGCGTGGATGTCGACCGCAAATTAAATCGTGCAGCAACGATGATGTCTGCTTTGCTTACTCAGGAAAAAGGCACGATCACCAAGGCGAAAATTAGCGATATCATGAATATCGGGACAACCACGCTGCTACCCTATACACGCGATACGCCAAAGATAACCGTTACCTCCATCAATGTTTCTGACACAGGTGTAGCCACCGTCGAGTGGTCGCGTCGAAAAGTAAACGGAATTGAGACGCGGCCCTTTACCAAGGGAACAGTGGTTACGCTCGATTCCAATCTGCTTATCAAGAAAACATCCGTGATACGGGTGGATATGAGCATCGCCTATGTCCCCATGATCGCATGGACCATAACTGGTGCGGTCGAAAAGGCAGATGGCAGTGCCGCTGTCGGTATTGGGCTTTCCGACCAATCGTTTGGACGCGTCAGAATCGGTCAATCGTCAACCACATGCTCGGATTGCTGATCTTATCCAGCTTGCGGGAAACCCTCATTTTATTCGCGATCAGTCGAAGCTCAGAAATTCAGCGGTGCGGCACCAGCATTTCAACCGCTTGGCGCTGTTATCTGGCGCGAGACTTGTTATTGTAGATTTTTTTAATGACGTTTTGATTTTGCTTTATGAGATTTCATGAACCCCAGACGTTTTCTAATTCTTGTAGTAACGGTGTGGCTTGCTGCTCAAATCGGCAACATTCTTATATCGGGATTTATTGCCTGGAGCTCCATATCGGACGAGTTCCTTGAGCAAAACCAAAAGATCGCGGAATTGGTTTCCAATCGATTAGCCCATCATGAAGCGATCATGGGATCGCTCAAAGCTTTGACGAGAGGCACATCCGACAAGATTTTCCAACGGCTCACGTCAAACGTCTTCAAAAATTACCCAAGAATTCAAAGCGTCAAAATCTACCGGTTCGATTCCCGTTCCTATAGTGCAAAGCCTGAATTGCTCTATGAGGCTCCCAGCAAAAGCCCGGCATTTCCGATATCGGTTTTGAATGCCTTGCCCAGACAAGAGACAAACACAGTGCGCGTCTATGATGCGCCGGCAATCCCCAATCATTATCTTTCGACGATGGTTTCGAATAACCGGCAAGGTCTCATCGCAGTGGTTTTGCTAATCGACTCAACAAAACTTTTCGATTTGCCCCCGGCATCATATCCTCCGGAAATTAATCTCACCCTGAATGACGTGCTTGTTTTTGGCAGTACAGACCATGACAATGGACGCCACGATCATGAGAAGGATATTTCATCCATTCTCAAGAATGCTCTATATGCGGATCTTGATTGGGATCGGTCCGGCTATCGTTTCAAGATCCATGCACATCGCCCCATTGAGTTTGGTGAATTGGTCACTTTGCCTGAAGTGATACGCTTCGCCTTATTGTCGCTGGCCGCCATTTTGGGCGTCTCTTATGGGCGGTATCAGACCTTGGTTTCCCGGCAATCAAAACAAGCTGAGGAAAAAGCAATCAAACGCTCGGCAATGCTCGAACACGAAAATCGTCTCAGTCACGCCGCACGAGTCAATCAGGTGGGCGAATTGGCGTCCGGCATAATCCATGAGCTGACACAACCACTTTCGGCGCTCCTAAGCCAAAGCCAGGCCGGCATCATGATTATGGAAAAGCTTCAGATCACCGATGATTTATTAAATCGGGCTTTGAGCGCCAATATTATTGAAGCCAAGCGAGCCGGTGAGATCATGGATCGCATCAGAGATTACATTGTAAAAAAGCCCGTTATTTATGAAGAGCTAGACCTCAATATTGTCGTCAGCAACACCGTCAACCTCTTGCAGGGTGAACTGGATAAACAGAACGTGGTACTTGAATTGCAGCTGTTGCAACCGTCCCCCCGGTCGAATTTCAGTGCCATAGAGCTTGAGCAGGTGATTCATAACCTCATTCGTAACGCGACGGATGCATTGGGAACCACAACTCAGCTCGCGAAAAAAATCATAATAAAAACAGACATGGTGGGTCCGATGAATATCATCCGTATCTCTGACAATGGACCCGGAATAAAGGAGCATGTCCTTTCAAAAATATTCGAGCCTTTCTTCACCACGAAGACAAATGGCACGGGCCTTGGTTTGTCCCTTTGCTCGAAATTGCTCGAGCGGGTGGGAGGCACCCTTCACGCAGCAAGTGCAGATGGCGCGGTTTTTACAATAGCTCTGCCGAAGCTGGTCGGCTTGACCGATGCTGGTGCTGATCCGGCTGCCGCATCACGAAGCATTATCCTGTTTATTTGGTCGATGATGATGCAGCCGTTCGCAATGGGCTGTGCATTCTCTTTGAGGCCCATGACAGAAAAGCCCTGGCATATGAAGACCCTGTTGGTTTTCTTCGCTCTATTCCCAGTGCAAAACCCGGCTGTTTAATTCTTGATTTGCAGATGCCTCATCTGACCGGATTGGAGCTGCAAGCCGAACTCCTGCAGCGTGGATTTCGATGGCCCATTATCATGATTACCGGGCACGGAGATGTGCATCATTGTCGGGTTGCGTTTAAATCCGGCGTGATTGACTTTCTCTCGAAACCCATCGATTCTGGTCTGCTTTTTGAAGCGCTCCAAAAAGCCGATCAAGTGCTTGAAGCGCTGGTTGAGGTGGAAAAAGCACGCGCAATTCTTGCAACATTGACACCGCGCGAAGATGAGATTGTCAGGCTCATTTGCCGTGGGTGGGGATCGCGGGAAATCTCCGTAGCACTGGACATTGCCCTGCGAACTGTGGATGCGCATCGCGTCCATATTTGTGAGAAACTGGGGACCAGATCTCCCGCCGAATTTGCTCAAATCATCATGACAGCCGATAGGCAGTCCTAGCGCAAGTTTTGCCGATCACCCGGCTGGCGGCCGAGATGCGAAGTGCAGTCCAAACTCACCACCTGGCGGGTTCGGACTGTATAGACTACTCAAAACCTGAGCGACAAATTTGCCTTGACCGCATTATCGCGGCTTTGTTGCGAAAATTGCCCGGTATATTTGATGCCAAGACGGGTACTTTTACCAATGTCGATATCAATTCCAGCTTCAACATTGAGCGCGTCCTTTGCAATCGGCAAGCCCTGGATGGCGAAATTTCCGCCGCCTGCAAAGGCATGCTGCCCCGTCACTGTCACGTCTCCCATTGCATGATTCCATCCGACCATGCCGTGAGCGGTCAGCGTGGTCTTCTCGCTTAAGAGTAAACTAACATGGCACCTTCTTTCAAAGGGGACAGTCCGCATCGCCTTCACCCATTCCATTCCGCCTCGCACCATAGCAACGGCTATCTGCAAGTGTTTCCAGCGAAGATGGAGCCAAGCAAATGCTCCAATTCTTTGCTTTTGCAAATTCCAACTAACACTACACGTTTGTTGGAACTGCACTTATCTCCTGTCAAAAACTCTAGATCGCCGGGCCTCCTCACGGACGCAAGATGGCAATCTTTCCTCTTGTCTTAGCATCAGATCATCCGAAAACCGGAATTCCACTTTTCAAGCGATGCTTCAGCTTGGCCAAGACCCTTCCGGGCAGAAAACGCAACCTATCTTTTACTTGGCATCGGATTTGCGAAAATCAGGATTCTATTTTGATCTGCATTAGGCGAATGAATTGTCTGAAGCGTGAGCACTGAGTAAATCAACGTCTGTATATTGACATACTCCACAAATATATACCGCACTCACCATCAACTCTATCCGTACGGATACCTATTTTATGAAAATCATCAAGTTTTAATAGAATTTAATCTGGGACTTCGTGACAAATTCTTACCATATTTGTGACAAATTGTTAAATTTTTATCATTTCCAACTTATTATTGCACTTTTAATACTTAATAATTTGAACCGTTTTAAGTATACATTAGAAATAAACTTTCGAGAACCTATCCTATGCCAAAATGGAAATTTACTTCCGCAAATCCATTTTTTCCTGACAACGGCAACCGCTATTCCTCAGAATGCTCGGTAGTTTTACCGGTATTTAGCGCCACCAAGTTTCAGTAAATGCGCAAGCATACTAATTCAAACTGAAACTTCTAAAGATTGCCCCTTGAACCCATTCGTCCGATCTCGCTTGATCAGATCAACCTGAGATAGTCTGTAAACAGTGTTTCAAGGGTGAAATAGCGTTAGGGTTGCATTCCACTTGCATGATTGTCGACCGTACCTCAGGGCGCAATTAGTAATTTTATCCAGAACCCCCGCACATCGCTGATCCGAGAAAATTATCGACGCCGAGGAGCCTTGGCACGTCTGCCCGGACCCTGAAAAATCCATACTCAAAGGCATGATGTATCCACAATTTGTCTTTGGGCGCCGTTTCACCTATCTGTGGTTTTTGGAGCAAAACAAGATCTGCTCAAACTTTCGTGGAGTGGGCCATGTCTCGCGCTTTTCTTTTTGTACTGGATAGTTTTGGCATTGGTGGCGCGCCGGATGCCGCAGCCTTTGGCGACGAGGGTTCCAATACCTATGGCCATATTGCTGAAGCTTGCGAGGCGGGACGAGGTGACAAAGCCGGACTTCGCTCGGGCCCGCTTTCATTGCCTAACCTCAGTGCGCTCGGGCTGGCCCACGCCGCCCACCTGGCTTCCGGCTTTCAATTACCACCCCAGCCTCTAGAACTTACCGGCCTATGGGGTGCAGCGCAGGAAGTCTCCAACGGCAAGGACACGCCGTCCGGCCATTGGGAAATTGCTGGTGTGCCGGTGACTTTCAACTGGGGTTATTTTCCGCAAACGATACCCGCCTTTCCGGCAAGCCTTGTCAGCGCGGCTGTACAGCGTGCCAGCCTGCCCGGAATTCTTGGAGACAAACATGCATCCGGCACAGATATTATAGATGAGTTCGGCGAGGAACACATTCGGACCGGCAAGCCCATCTTCTATACATCCACCGATAGCGTGATCCAGATCGCCGCCCACGAAACGCATTTCGGGCTACAACGGCTTTATGACCTTTGCCAGATCGTGCGCGAGCTGGTCGATCCACTCAATATAGGGCGCGTGATAGCGCGGCCCTTTCTGGGAGAAAGCAAAAGCACATTTGAGCGGACTGGCAATCGCCGTGACTACTCCGTTCCACCGCCGGAACCGACGCTTTTGGACAGGCTCACCGAGGCTGGGCGCACTGTCTTTGCAATCGGCAAGATTGGCGACATCTATGCCCATCGCGGGGTAAGCCATGTGCGCAAGGCGAATGGCAATATGGCGCTGTTCGACGAGACGTTGAAAGCAATGGATGAGGCAAAGGATGGCGACTTGGTTTTCACCAATTTTGTCGATTTCGACATGCTGTATGGCCATCGCCGTGATGTAGCGGGCTATGCGGCCGCGCTTGAGGCGTTTGATCGTCGTCTTCCTGAAGCCCTTGCCAAGCTGAAACCCGGCGACCTCATGATCCTGACGGCTGATCATGGCTGTGATCCAACCTATAAGGGAACCGATCATACGCGTGAGCGGGTTCCGGTTCTGTGCGCAGGGACTGGCCTGCCCCATGCCTCATTGGGGCTTCGCCTCAGCTTCGCAGATATTGGCGAGACGATTGCCGCCCATCTGAATATTGCCGCTGGCAAGCATGGTAAAAGCTTTTTGAAGGGCACCGATGCCTGAATTACCCGAAGTAGAAACTGTAAAGCGCGGCTTGCAACCCTCAATGGAGGGCGCAACCATTCGCCAGGTGGAGCAGCGGCGTCCTGATCTGCGCTTTCCCTTTCCCGAAAACTTTGCCGGGCGTTTGATCGGACAGCGCATCTCATCGCTGGAGCGGCGGGCAAAATATCTCATATTCCACCTTGATAATGGCCTTGGCCTTATCAGTCATCTTGGAATGTCTGGCTCCTACCGCATTGAGCAGGAGGATGGCAGCAATATTCCCGGCACTTTCCATCATGAACGCTCGAAGCTTTCAGCCCATGATCATGTGGTGCTGCATTTGGCAGGAGGCGACGGTATTAACCGCCGTGTCGTCTATAATGATCCGAGACGGTTCGGATTCATGCTTTTTGCCGAGCCGGACCAACTCAATGCCCATCCTCTTATCAAAGGTCTTGGCACGGAGCCGACAGGCAACCGCCTTGATGGTTCCCTCATCGCCAGGCTTTTTGCAGGCAAGTCTGCGCCCCTGAAAGCAGCATTGCTAGACCAGAAGCTCATTGCCGGACTTGGCAACATATATGTCTGTGAAGCATTGTGGCGTGCAGAGCTTTCTCCGGTGCGCATGGCTGGCAGTATTGCGGGCAAGGACGGCGAAGCGACGCCCATGTCCGATCGGCTCGCGACATCGGTCCGGGCTGTTATCGCCGATGCAATCAAGGCAGGCGGTTCCAGTCTTAAAGACTATGCACAGACCAATGGCGAGCTGGGATATTTCCAGCACTCGTTTTCTGTCTATGATCGCGAAGGTTCCCCTTGCCCCCGCAATGGATGCGGTGGCACGATATCGCGCATTGTCCAAAGCGGCCGTTCAACATTTTATTGTCCTGTCTGCCAGCATTAGGAGATTTATTCATGGCCTATGAGAACATCATCGTCGAGACGCGGGAGAAGGTTGGTTTTATTCAGCTCAACCGGCCCAAAGCCCTCAATGCGTTGAACTCCGCTTTGCTGACCGAATTGACAACGGCGCTCGAGCTCTTTGAGTCCAACGCCCGAATAGGCGCAATCGTGATTACGGGCTCTGAAAAAGCCTTTGCTGCTGGCGCCGATATCAAGGAAATGCAAACGTTGCAGTTTGCCGATGCCTATACGGGTGACTATTTCAGCGGCTGGGAGCGCGTTACCGCTATCCGCAAACCCATGATTGCAGCTGTGGCCGGATATGCGCTGGGCGGTGGCTGTGAACTCGCCATGATGTGCGATTTCATCATTGCTGCCGATACGGCCAAATTCGGCCAGCCGGAGATTACTCTTGGCGTGATGCCCGGCATGGGCGGCTCACAGCGGCTCACTCGCTTTGTTGGCAAATCCAAAGCCATGGACATGTGCCTGACAGGCCGAATGATGGATGCGAATGAAGCAGAACGCAGCGGGCTGGTTTCCCGCGTGGTTCCAGCAAATGAACTTGTTGAGGAAGCGCTGAAGGCCGCCCAAAAGATCGCGTCCTTCTCCCTGCCTGTCGTCATGATGACAAAGGAGACGGTGAAACCGGGCTTATGAGACGACGCTGACTGAAGGTCTGCGTTTTGAGCGGCGCGTGTTCCATTCCATGTTTGCGCTGGAAGACCAGAAAGAAGGCATGGCCGCTTTTGCCGAAAAACGCGCCGCCAACTTCAAGGACAGGTAAAAACCGTTTCTCGACAGGCGGATCCAGTGCCCTTTTTGCCCTCCGATCAGCCTGTCGATGCCGACCTTGCGAATTTGCGGGAACTCTCCACAGATTCCAAGTTGACGCATAAGCAAACCTCATCTATAAGCCCGTCAACGTTCGGTGGCCCTTGGCCGCCCTATTATTTTGTGACGACAGCCTGAAGCTGTCGATTAGCTGACAGAAAAGAGAGGCATCATGGCCAACACTCCTTCGGCCAAGAAAGCGGCGCGTAAGATCGAAGCCCGCACCGAAGTAAACAAGTCCCGCCGTTCGCGCGTGCGTACCTTCCTTCGCAAGTTCGAAGATGCGGTAGCAAGTGGCGATCAGGCAGCTGCTGCCCTTGCCTTCAAGGCAGTGGAACCAGAAGTAATGCGCGCTGCATCGAAGGGTGTCTTCCACAAGAACACCGCTTCGCGCAAGGTATCGCGCTTGTCATCGCGCCTGAAGGGCATGACTGCTTAAAACCATTCTAAATTTACATATGAAAACCCGGCTATTCCTTAGCCGGGTTTTTTTATTGGCGTTTTTTTGGGAATAAATTCGTTTCCCGAGGAAAACAATACGGCTTGCCCATGCAATGTCATATGCTTGTCACAAGCAATGTGAGACAGAAAGCGACAGCCACTCTTTATCGTTTATTTTCAATAAGTTAGCGAAGGTAGCCTCCATAGATCAAATGGAGGGTTCGGATTCTCCGGCTGGAGCTACTGTCAAGCGAATATTTATTATTTTTTTTTGGTCGTCGGACTCCGCACTGCAACAAAATGTGAGCTCTAAAAAAGGCGTTGAATCCGAACACTTTTTCCCGCTTGCCCCGACAACAGTTAAAAAAAATGCAATTCCGTTAACCCTTGCTTCATTAAAAATCCCGCGACTCGCACTTGCCCTCACCGCAAAGGTTTTTGTAAGGTCCAGACATCGACGGGGTGGGAAAAACCCAATTAACAGGCTTATAAAATTTTGGTTGTGAACGCAGATTTCTAGTTTGCGTAACGGGTAGTTTTTGTCAGTGCTCAGGTCCAACGGACTTGGAGTCATTTCATTAAACGAGGGCGTTGACGGCGCTGGCGAGAGCCGGGCGTGAGTCTTGTCGCGCTCAAAACTTGAGAAGGATAGAACGGTGACATTGATCGAAAATTCGCAATACGGGTCTTCATTCCAAATGCGTGTCAGCGTTTCAAACTTCAACAACTAGCTTAAAATGAACGGACCGTTCGCAAAGCTGAACGTCCGGATTTACTGTGCGGTGAAAGCCGGCACGCAAAAACCACGGGCAAAACAAAAAGACCCGATACATATCTTTCAGGATGAGGCGAATGACAATGAACAGCGGAATAATGGAAAACGGCGCAAAAGCAGCCATAGTCCCGCTCCATATGGGTGAGGGGAAAGCTATGGAGATAGCCACCAGTCCGGGCGAAGCGATCTTTGAGCGTGTAAAACTCAAACTGAAAGCAAAACTGGGAAGCGAAGTTTATTCGAGCTGGTTTGGCCGCCTGAAGCTGGATGAAACATCAAAGAGCATCGTTCGCCTGTCTGTCCCCACAGCGTTTCTCCGGTCGTGGATCAACAATCACTACGCGGACATGATTGCAGCGCTATGGCGCGAAGAAGACGAACAGGTTCTCAAGGTCGAGATCGTTTTCCGTAGCGCAAGCCGGGCCGCTATCCGCCCATCCTGCGATGAAAGTGCATTGCGCAGCGAAGCCTCTGGAGCTGATCGCGCCGGATCTGACAAGTCCAGCTTCGCCCGCGAAAAGCCGGTATTCCCGGTGGGCAACCTTGCTTCCGACAAGAAAACGCCTGCCCACTTCACCGACCGTGCGCAAAATGCTGTTTTCGGCTCGCCGCTTGATCCCCGCTATACATTCGACACCTTTGTCGACGGCACACCAAACCGTGTCGCTTTGGCTGCTGCCCGCACCATAGCGGATGCCGGCGCCAGTGCTGTCCGCTTCAATCCGCTGTTCATTCACGCCTCGGTTGGCCTCGGCAAGACCCATCTCCTGCAAGCCATTGCAGCCGAAGCCTTGAAGCGGCCAGAACGCGCCCGCGTTGTCTACCTTACCGCTGAATATTTCATGTGGCGCTTTGCAACCGCTATTCGCGACAATAACGCGCTGTCTTTCAAGGAGCAGTTGCGCGATATCGACCTTCTCATCATTGATGACATGCAGTTCCTGCAGGGTAAGTCGATCCAGCATGAGTTCTGCCATCTTATCAATACGCTGCTCGACAGCGCCAAGCAGGTCGTTGTTGCGGCTGACCGTCCCCCATCAGAGCTGGAATCGCTTGATCCACGCGTTCGTTCGCGTCTTCAGGGCGGCGTCGCGCTCGAAATGATCTCGCCAGACTATGCAATGCGCCTTGAAATTCTCCAGCGCCGGCTTGTGGCGGCGCAGGCGGAGGACAAGTCGCTGGATATCACGCCGGAAATTCTTGATCACGTCGCACGTTCCGTTACCGGTAGTGGCCGTGAGCTTGAGGGTGCGTTCAATCAGCTTCTGTTCCGCCAGACTTTCGAGCCCAATCTTTCGGTTGATCGCGTTGACGAGCTTTTGAGCCACCTAATGCGTGGCGGTGAAGCCAAGCGTATTCGCATCGAAGAAATTCAGCGCATCGTTTCGCGTCACTATAATGTTTCCAAGCAGGATCTTCTGTCGAACCGACGCACGCGGACCATCGTCAAGCCACGCCAGATTGCCATGTATCTGGCAAAGATGCTCACACCACGCTCGCTTCCCGAGATCGGTCGCCGTTTCGGCGGACGGGATCACACAACTGTGCTCCATGCCGTGCGCAAGATCGAGGATATTGTCGGCAAGGATCAAAAACTGTCGCAGGAACTTGAACTACTCAAGCGCCTCATCAACGATCAGGCGCAATAAGCAGCGCCATTCAACAGCTTATCAACAGAAAGCCTGCGGCGAGAACGTGTGTTGCTCCCCGCAGGCTTGCTTTTTACGTCTGTTTTCTGCCAATTTGCTTGACCTAAGGGGAATGCCTCCCCACCACCAGACACTTGTTTGGCAAAAGTCAGTGAGACCGGTTTATCATGCGTGTAACTCTTGAACGTTCCAACCTTTTGAAGTCGCTCAACCATGTCCACCGCGTGGTCGAACGGCGCAACACTATTCCGATCCTGTCGAACGTTCTTCTCCATGCCGACGGGGCCAGCCTGGCTCTGAAAGCAACTGATCTTGACCTTGAAGTGACCGAAGCGACTGCGGCACAGATCGAGCAGGCGGGCGCCACCACCGTTCCGGCGCATCTGCTTTACGATATTGTCCGCAAATTGCCCGATGGTGCGGAAGTCATGCTCGCAACCAATGCGGATGGCAATTCCATGGCCGTGACGTCCGGTCGCTCAAGCTTTCGTCTCCAGTGCCTACCGCAATCGGATTTCCCTGAGCTTACAGCCGGTACCTTCACCCATACATTCCGGCTGCCGTCGAGCGCCATCAAAGGCTTGATCGACCGTACGCAGTTTGCAATATCCACCGAAGAAACCCGCTATTATCTCAATGGCATCTATTTCCATACCATTGAAAGCGACGGCACACTGAAGCTCCGCGCTGTTGCAACGGACGGGCACCGTCTTGCCCGGGCCGAGCTTGAGGCTCCCGCCGGTAGTGAGGGCATGCCTGGCATCATCATTCCGCGCAAGACCGTGGCTGAATTGCAAAAACTCGTCGACGATCCCGATGTTGTGGTGACGGTTGAATTATCGGAAACCAAAATTCGCTTCACGATTGGCTCCGTTGTTCTTACATCCAAGCTGATCGATGGCACATTCCCGGATTATCAGCGCGTTATTCCATCAGGCAACGACAAGAAGCTCACAATTGACAGGCAGAGCTTCGCCGCCGCCGTTGACCGCGTTTCGACAATTTCGAGCGAACGCGGTCGCGCCGTCAAACTGACGATCGCCGAAGGTCAGGTTACGCTTACGGTTAATAATCCGGACTCTGGCAGTGCCACTGACGAGCTGGCGGCAGACTATGATTCAGATGCTATCGAGATTGGTTTTAATGCCAAATATCTCCTCGATATCACGGCCCAGCTGACGGGATCCGAAGCGATCTTCATGCTCGCCGATGCTGGCTCACCAACATTGGTGCGTGATACGGGCGATGAGAATGCGCTTTATGTGCTCATGCCGATGCGGGTCTAGCTGCACCTTGCAGTCTCATGGCCGATGATCCCCCTATGGACGCGGGCAAGCCAGCCCGCGTTTCGATCAGCAGGCTGAAGCTCAGAAATTTCCGCAATTATGAAAGCCTGTCCTTACGGCTGGCGCCTTCGCATGTGGTGTTGACGGGCGAAAATGGTGCAGGCAAGACCAATTTGCTTGAAGCCGTTTCGTTTCTGTCTCCAGGTCGGGGTCTGCGCCGCGCGACCTATACCGATGTCACCCGCAACAATGCAATTGATGGCTTTGCCATTCATGCGTCTATCGACACAACCGAAGGTACGGTCGATGTTGGAACAGGCTTGGCCGGAAATGCACCAGGCGATACGGCCCGCCGCGTCCGCGTTAATGGCGTAACGGCCACCAGCGCAGACGATCTTCTCGACTATTCACGCATTCTCTGGCTCGTCCCCGCCATGGATGGGTTGTTTACCGGCCCTGCCGGTGACAGGCGGCGTTTTCTGGATCGCATGGTCCTTGCCATCGATCCGGCCCACGGCAAGCGTGTTCTAGACTATGAAAAGTCGATGCGAAGCCGTAACCGCCTGCTTACAGAGGAGCGTGCCAACGCTTCATGGCTTGATGCGATCGAGACGCCCATGGCGGAACTTGGCATCGCTATTGCTGCGGCGCGTGCGGAATTGATGCGCCTCATCAATGGCATGATAGAGCGAATGCCTGACGACACCCCCTTCCCCAAGGCTGACTGCCTGCTTGAGGGCGAGCTGGAACAGCGCATTGGCATAGAGTCCGCGACGGATGTGGAAGAAACATTCCGCCGCGCGCTGCATGATGGCCGCTCGCGTGACCGGGCAGCGGGGCGCACGCTTGACGGACCGCATCGGTCCGACCTGCTCGTGCGCCATCGGCCCAAATCCATGCCTGCGGAACTTTGCTCTACCGGTGAACAAAAAGCACTGCTGATAGGATTGATCCTTTCCCATGCTCGCCTCACTGGCGAACTTGCAGGGATGGCTCCGATCCTGCTGCTTGATGAAATTGCGGCCCATCTGGACGAAGGGCGCCGGGCGGCGCTCTTTGACATTATCGAAGAGCTGGGAGGTCAGGCTTTCATGACTGGCACGGACCAGGCACTGTTTAAAAGCCTTGAAGGACGTGCGCAGTTTTTCGATGTGTCGCATGGCGAGGTAACTGGCGTCTAAATAGCGCTACACCACATCATTTGCAGCCCATGGTGCAATATCAAGTGGATTAATGCCCTCTACATCCCATGACTTACAAGTTGCGCTTGCAATATCTCCTGATCACGTAACTACTAAGCGAATCTGACACATATATTAATGATGGGAGAGCATTCATTATGTGGAATCAGGTTTACAATCCCTTCAACAATGCTGTTCTGTCGACGCTTGCCGCAGCTGTACCTGTCGTCATTCTGCTTGCGCTGATAGCGTCAAACAAGGTCAAAGTGCATCTGGCGGCGATTATTGCGCTTATCGCTGCCAATCTGGTTGCGATCTATATTTTCACCATGCCTGCTGATCTGTCCCTGCGCGCTTCGCTTTTGGGGGTCATCACCGGCTTTTTCCCGATCGGCTGGATCGTTCTCAATGTCATTTTTCTCTACCGGCTAACGGTTGAGAAAGGTGTCTTCGAGACCTTGCAGAACACGATTGGCGGCGTGACGCGCGACAGGCGCCTGCAAATCCTGCTTATCGCCTTTTCGTTCGGGGCCTTTTTTGAAGGCGCATCCGGCTTCGGCACGCCGGTCGCTGTCACGGCGGCCATTCTCATCGGCCTCGGTTTCTCGCCGCTCGCGGCATCCGGTCTATCGTTGATCGCCAATACCGCTCCTGTTGCCTATGGCGCTCTTGGTACCCCGATAGCCGGTCTTTCGAGCGTGACGGGGATCGATCCATTTTTGCTCGGCGCGATGGTCGGGCGGCAATTGCCATTCTTTTCGGTGATTATTCCATTCTGGGTGGTGTGGGCCTTTGCGGGCTACAAGGGTATGAAGGAAGTTTGGCCCGCCATTCTAGTCACCGGCCTGTCCTTCGCCATCCCGCAATTCCTGATTTCCAACTATGTTAATCCATGGATCGTTGATATTGGCGCTTCGTTGATTTCGATGGCCTGTCTAATTGGCTTCCTGCGCATCTGGCAGCCAAAGGTCATCTGGACATCGACAGCCTTGCGTATCCGCGATGATTCCGCCAGCCAGGTACCGCCGGTCAAACAGACAAAGAAAGAGCCGACGAGAGCGGAAGTCTGGGCTTCCTTGACACCATGGATCATTGTCTGCGCCGTGCTTTTGGTGTGGGGCACTGACTGGTTCAAAGGCATGGTCAACCCGTGGGCCACCTGGAGCTATCCCGTACCCGGTCTTAATGAGCAGATCATGAAGGTCGCGCCAATTGCCGCAACGCCGACACCGGAAAAAGCCGTATTCGCCTTCACATGGCTCTCTTATACGGGTTCGGGCATGTTGATTGCGGCGATCATTTCCGGCTTTCTCATGGGCTATACGCCGGGCGAGCTTGTCCGCAGCTATGGACGCACACTCAAGCTCTGCTCCTATTCACTCATTACCATTTCCGCCATGCTGGCAATCGGCACGCTCACACGGCTGTCCGGCATAGATGCTACCCTCGGGCTGGCTTTTGCGACAACCGGCGTTCTCTACCCGTTCTTCGGCACGTTGCTTGGTTGGCTCGGGGTGGCGCTCACAGGCTCCGATACCGCATCCAATGTGCTGTTCGGCAATCTGCAGAAAATTACTTCCGAGCAACTTGGCCTATCACCAATCCTCATGGGTGCAGCCAATTCATCCGGCGGCGTCATGGGCAAGATGATCGACGCTCAATCCATTGTTGTCGCCTCCACGGCGACCAATTGGTACGGGCATGAAGGAACAATCCTGCGCTTCGTCTTCAAGCACTCGATTGTACTGGCCTGTCTCGTTGGCATCCTCGTCATGCTACAGGCCTATGTCTTCACCTGGATGATCGTGACACCGCCTTGATTGATCGATAATGGCATAACAAAAGGCGCTGCTTACGGCAGCGCCTTTTGTTGGAAGCATCAGATTTTTATTTCGCCCTCTTCCATGCCATCCCAATAATGAGCGCGCTCAGCGCTAACCCTTATCATCGCCATTCCTTTTGTATCGACACCGTCCTTGAACCAATCATCGAGATCCGGTGTCCAATGTTCCTCAAATTTCTTCTTGTCTTTGATGATCTCGGCTTTCCCTTCGAGAGAAATGGAAAATGCCTTTTCACCTTGAAAAGTCAGAGCCACCTTGGGATTTCCCTGGATATCTGAAACCATGTGAGAGTCATCCCAAGTGAAAAAGTAGGAATCCCCATCATATTCGACATCACGATTATTGCTCATGGGGCGTCCTGCAATTGCCCCGTTTTTGGCATGGGTCATCAGCATGCAAATATCGATGTCACGCATCTTCTCTGCCAGATAGGAAATGTTCTTGCTCATGGTTTTCTCCCTTTTATCGTGAAAGGGCAACGCGCTAAGGGTCATTTGGTTCAGCTTGAAACCAATTTTCGGTTTGTTGCCTTGCCATATCAATTTAGAGCCTTGTCTATTACTCAGCAGGCTTCAGTTCCGACCCGCTTTTGAGAACCTTGTCGCCATTTTCCTGTTCGATCAGATAGGCAGGATCTTCCTTGGAAGCTTTGCGTGTTACCTCCGCGCCTTTTATTTTCCGCGTCACCTTGCTCGTGAACGTATGAACAATTTTACCGCTGCCGGTACCATTGCCCCAATTCCATTCAACCGTGTTGCCATTATAGAATTTCGTCATAGTTCTTCCTGTCGATCTCTAAAGACATATTAATCAGGAAAATTCCCATCTGCCTATTCAAACCAGAACCGCAACTTTTTGGTTGCATTTCTTTTCTTGATCTGCCAGATTAAAAGCAACCAGGAGGTTGCATAATGTCTGACCGCATTGAAAAGAACATTGAACTGAATGCGCCTGTCGAAAAGGTTTGGCGCGCGCTCACCGATCATCTCGCATTTGGCGAATGGTTTCGTGTCAAGCTTGATGGGCCCTTTGTTCCCGGTAAGGTTTCCACTGGCCATATTACCTATCCGGGCTATGAACATGTGAAGTGGCACGCGACGGTGAAAGCTATGGACGCGCCTCGTCTGTTCAGTTTTACGTGGCACCCCCACGCAATTGATCCCGATGTGGATTATTCAGATGAGACACCGACCTTGGTCGAGTTTCGCTTGCAGCCTTCGGCCAAGGGAACGCGGTTGACCGTCACCGAGTCCGGATTTGACGCCCTGCCCGCCCATCGCCGCGACGAAGCTCTGCGCTCAAATGACGGCGGTTGGGATGAACAGATAATGAATATCAAGACCTATGTTGAACGATAGCCATCTTCCCGATCCCGCACCTTTATTTGCGGCCTTGGGTGATCGAACCCGCCTGTCGCTGCTGACCAAGCTCAGCGACGGCCAAACTCGTTCAATTGCGGGCCTTTCTTCGGATGCGCAGATTACCCGTCAGGCTGTCACCAAGCATCTCAAGGTTCTTGAGGACGCTGGATTGGTGATCAGCACAAAGGTGGGTCGGGAGAGCCATTTTGCGTTCCGGCCGGAGCCGATCAAAGATATTCGTGCTTATCTTGATGGCGTTTCCCGGCAATGGGATGATGCTTTGGAACGCTTAAGAGTGTTTGTCGAGCGCTGAGGGTTTTGGCAATAATCCATCCAGCAACTGCCGGATGGCCTTGACTGCCTTGCGCAACGTGGCTTCCGGCTCTGTGGAATTCGCGACCCAAAGCGAAGCGTGGGTTAGCGCTCCATTGAGAATGCGGGCCATTGCTTCCGGCTCGACATCCCTTATCGCCCCCTCATCACGAAGTTGCGTCAGGCTGTCGGTCATGGAGCGAATACAGCTATTTGTTGTTGGCCAGTTTGCCGGGTCGCCCAGAACGGCAGGCCCATCCAACAATACAATACGCTGTATTTCCGGCTCGATCGCCATTTCGACATAGGCCACGCATTCATCGACATAGCCCTGCCAGCGGTTGGTTGCTTTCTCATTGACCTTGATCAAGCGATCATTCATCTCCGCATCGATCTGTTTGATAACAGCTTCGAGCAATCCCTTTTTGTCTCCAAAATGGTGATAGAGCGCCCCGCGGGTAAGCCCCGCCGAAGAGGTGAAATCGTCCATTGATGCGTCCGCATAGCCCACTGTACCAAAGGCGTGCCGGGCAGAAGCCAATAGTTTTGCTCGGGTTTCGACGATCATTTCACTGCGCGGCTTATGGGCCATCAAATTTCCTTTCACATACGCAACGTATATTAGTTGACATACGCGGCGTATGCAACTATTTCATTTATATACGTCGCGTATGTAAATGGCGGCTGTTCAACAAAGGATGTCTTTCATGGCCAATCCATATAAAGAAATTTTCGCTGCGCCGGGAAGCGTCGCTTTCTCGGCATCCGGTTTCATCGCCCGCCTGCCACTCGGCATGGTAACGCTCGGCATTGTCACCATGCTATCGCAGACTCACGGCACCTATTGGCTTGCCGGCGCAGTCTCCGCGACATTCGCATTGTCCAATGCGCTCATTGCGCCGCAGGTATCGCGTCTTATGGACCGTTTCGGTCAAAGCCGCGTTCTGCCGATTTCGTCCCTTATCACAATCGCTGCGCTCGCCGGACTTATGCTGGCCGCTCACTACCGCACCCCCGACTGGACATTGTTCCTGTTCGCCATGCTCGCCGGCTTCATGCCCAGCATGACGGCACTCGTTCGTGCACGCTGGACGGAAATTTATCGCGATACACCAAAGTTGCGCACAGCCTTTGCCTTTGAGTCGGTCGTTGACGAGGTGATCTATATGGTTGGCCCGATCATCGCCATCGGCTTCAGTGTTGCTCTTTTCCCGCAAGCTGGACCTCTTGCCGCAACTTTGCTTCTCGCTGTCGGGAGTGCACTGTTCGTTGCACAGAAATCCACTGAACCCGCCATCCATCCGCAGGACCGCACAGACAACGCCTCGGTAATCCGCCTGCCATCGCTGCAAATTATCGCTATCACACTGGCAGCTATCGGAGCGCTGTTCGGTACGGCCGAAGTCACCGCCATCGCCTTTGCCGAAGGGCAGGGCCAGAAGGCCGCCGCCGGTATTGCGCTTGCGAGCTACGCCGCAGGTTCGCTCATTGTTGGCCTCGTCTTTGGTGCTCTAAAGCTCCAGATGCCTTTGGCAAAACAGTTCCTGCTGGCAATCGGCCTTGCCATGCTGACGACGCTGCCCCTGCTCATCGTTGAGGGCATTGGCGGCCTCTCTATTGCTCTTTTTCTGGCAGGCGCTGCGGTATCCCCAACCATTATCATCTCCATGGGCCTGATCGAGCGTATCGTTCCAGCGGCGAAACTGACCGAAGGCATCACATGGGCAATGACGGGCGTCATGATCGGCATGGCGCTAGGCTCTTCCCTTTCAGGCTGGGTAATTGACGAATATGGCGCAAGCCGCGGTTTCTATGTTTCGGTAGGCGCTGGCGTGCTTGCATTCGTCGCCGCCTTTGCCTTCTGCCTCAGATACGGCCCCAAGCCGCAGGTACAGCTAAAAACAGCTGTTTGACAGCCAGCATCACAAAGAAACCAGCAGAGATGTTCGCACCTCTGCCGGTTTTATTAAGTTAATCTGCAACTCTTCAATAAAATGGCTTGTCTACACCTAAAGTATTACCTAACTTCCGCATCGAGTTCACTACATCGCACTTGGGGGGAAGTAGATGGTTCTGGATTTTCTGCGCGGCAAACCTGTGTTGTGCAATGGATTACACAGGACGATACTAACCGGCATCCTTCTTGCCTCAACTACATCAACATTTGGGCTTCTCGCATTCTCCGGCGTTGCGCAAGCAGCCTGCGATCTTACGCCGACAGCTGGCGACAGCACCTATGTCTGCGATAGCGGCGTCAGCACCGGCCTCACCGATAATACCGGCAACAATACGCTTACCATGCCTGCGGGTGGCAGCGGCGCGGTCAATGGAAGCATTGTTTTTGGCGCAGGCGCCGACAATGTGACAATTGGCTCCGGCACAATTACCGGCAATGTCCAGCAGGGCAGCGGCATAGACAATTTCAGTATGACTGGCGGCTCTGTCGGCTCCCTCAACCAGGGTGACAATCTCGATACCTTCTTCATGTCGGGCGGACATATCATCGATGCCTTTGATGACGGCGACCGGGCAATCATGACTGGCGGTCGCATCGGGCGCGTCAACATGAAGCTCGATGACAATCTGTTCGATATGTCCGGCGGTGTCATTGACCGCAATCTTGTTACTGGCTTCGGCAACGACACGATCATACTGTCCAACGGAACGATCGGCGGCAATATCAGCGTGAGCGGCGGCACTGACAGCGTTACAGTTACAGGCGGCAGCGTCGGCGGTAGCATCCTTCTCAGTTTCGGCACTGACACATTCAACTGGGACAGTGGCGGTATTATCTATGGAGCGATTGATCTAGGCGGCGACAATGACGTTGCCACACTCACCAATCTGACCGCTGCAAATATTGGCGCGACGACACAGGTTACGGGCGGCGCAGGCAGCGACGCATTGACCTTCAGCAATGTCGCTGCAGACAATGTTTCGCGGTTTCAAAATTGGGAAAACATCGCTGCGACCAATGACACCGAGCTTACTTTCAACGGCGCCTTGACACTGGGCGATGCGGGTACGCAGACGGGCAACCTCTCGGTTGATTCAACCAGCACTATATTTGGCGGCGGCGCAAACTCAGCCGTTGCATCCTTCGTGGCTGGCCAGTTCGTCAATGTAGCCAATGCAGGCCGCATTGATCTGACCAATGGCACCGGCACAAGTGACAGCTTCCGCATTACCGGTAATTATACCGGTAATGGTGGGCTGCTGTTTCTAGACACTGTGCTTGGCGATGACAGTTCAGCTTCCGATAAGCTCACCATTGACGGCGGCGTTGCTTCCGGTACGACTGGCATCAGCGTTATCAATAATGGCGGCACCGGCGCCAGCACGACGCAAGACGGCATTCTTCTGGTAGAAACCGTCAATGGTGCAACGACCACCAGCAATACATTTGCGCTCAACAATGCTGTCGCGGCAGGTGCCTATGAATATTACCTCTTCAAGGGCGGCATCAGCGACGGCAGCGAACAAAACTGGTATCTGCGCTCCACGCTGGTAAGCTCCCCTGAGCCACCTGCCCCGGCTCCGGCACCCTCGCCAGTTGATCCTGGCCCGGTCGTCGAGCCGCAACCGCCGGAAGTATCTCCGCCACCGCCGCCACCACAGCAAGAGCCAGCGCCACCTTTGCCGGTAAATCCGGACGACCCGAATCCGGTCGATCCCTCGCCGCCTGTGCAGCCGGGAGACATAGCACCGGTCGCGCCTCCACCACCGGCGGAAGCGGCAGCGCCAACACCGCCGCCATCCGCACCGCCTATACCCGGAAATCCGGCGCCGGTGCCCGGGGCTGGTTCAGCCCCGCCGACGCCTGGTGCAACCCGCGTCCTCGGCGATATTGTGTCTCTATACCGCATCGAAGTGCCAACCTATTCGGCAGCAATTCCAGCACTGCGGCAGACAGCCTTTGCAACGCTCAGCACATTCCACGAGCGGCGCGGCGCTCAGGAAATTCTTGCTCCGGGCGAGATCGGTTCAGCCGCATGGGCCCATGTCTTTGGCGAAGACGTCGAACAGGGTTGGGGCGGCACCGTTTCCCCGACCATCGATGGTACGCTCTGGGGCGTACAGGCAGGACTCGACATTCTGCGCTATGAGAGCGAGAGCGGCCATAAGGATACAGCCGGGCTATTCTACGGCTTTGCTTCGCTTGATGCCGATATTCGGGGACAAGCACTTGGTTGGAACAATCTGAAGACCGGCAAGATGGATACGGACACCCACAGCGCCGGTACTTATTGGACCCATATCGGCCCCACAAACTGGTATGTCGATGCCGTTGTCATGGGAAGCTGGTTTAGCGGCACCGCCCGTTCTGATCGGGGCGTTGGCGTTGACGTGGAAGGCAATGGCGTAACGGCATCGCTGGAGGGTGGTTATCCGTTCAAGCTCAGTGATAATTGGGTTTTGGAGCCGCAGGCGCAGATCATCTGGCAGCATATCTCCCTGGACGATCAGGAGGATGAGTTTTCTGATATCGCCTTCGATGCCGATGATGGCTGGACAGGCCGTGTCGGCGCAAGGCTGCAAGGCAATTATCAGACATCATCCGGTCTGTTCCAACCTTATGTGAAGGCCAATCTCTGGCATTCGTTCAAAACCAAGGACAGCGTGAAGTTTGGCGGCGATGATATTGTCACGGAAGGTGAAAACACCTCGCTGGAACTTGGCGGTGGTATCGTTCACAGTTTCAACAAATCGGTCAGCGCTTTCGCTGTGGCTGACTATACGTTTGATATTGATGGCGACAAACGTGAGGTCTTCGAAGGCAATATTGGCCTTAAAGTAAGCTGGTAGGCGGTCATACCGCCTGGAGTATCTTGCGTTTGACCAGTAAATGGATAGTGCGTGCTTCGACAAGCTCGGCATGAGGAATGTAGAGACTGGCAGGGAGCCTAGTCTGAGACGTTGCAAGTAGACACTGCAATCCACTTCTTTCCTCACGCTTAGCTTGTCGAAGCACGCACAACATCCATGCAAAATTACTGAGTTTGCAAAACATTTGGAGCAATTGCAGCGAGAGCGTCAGCGGTTTTGCGTCAGGAATTGCGCAAGACCAACGGCTTTACCGTGACGCAACACTTGTGGATCCGCCAGGCAAACGGGCGACCACGACCAATTGTGTAATTTCGCCACGTTTGAAAGCGGCAAGGAAGCGCTTGTAGTCCTTGAACACAAGGCAACCATTGGAATCGCCGCGCTTGCCCAGCATGTAAGTGTGAGCCAGCAAGCCATCGCGCCCGAAAATCTTGCTCGGGTCGACCGGGTTGAGCCGGATTGCTTCCACTCCATGGAATAGGGCTTCCCGCATGGTCAGCTTATAGGTATGTGGCGGCGTCGCACCGCGCATTTTCTTATGCACGAAGCGTGGGTCGTCTAGCATTGGCCCCAGACCCGAATGTGCTTCAAGACGCTCCCCACTCGGCATATAGACCGTCTTCTGCTCGATACTGTAGATCGCCGTTCGAGCGCGAGCCGTAATAACAGGAGCGGGCTTGTAGCTCGGCGCCATATCCTGAATGTTGTTTTCCTGCGGCGCGTAAGCCATGACTTGCGCGTCGCGCTTTGCCGCATCCGCAAGCCGCTTTGGCTTCATGCCGGGCAATGGAACTTCCGTCTCGACATCAGTCTCCGCCAGAACAAGGCTGAATGGTTCTTGCGGCGACGTGCCAAGGGCTGGACCGGGCTCCTGCAAGGCGACGATTTCGGCAGGTGCAGGCGCGTCCAGAGAACTATAGGATCGGACAGGCGTATAGATTGACGAAACCTGCATTGTATCAAGCCCTGCAGCCCGCGCATCGAACGCATCTGCCTCAAGCGGCGGCTTTGCTGCCACCACCACCTTCGGCTTGGGCGGGGTAATGACAATGACTTCGCCGTTCTTCCCGATAACCGAGCCTTCATCCATGTCACTGACCTGCCAGCCAGTCCGGTTCAACTCCGGCACACGCGGGAACTTTGGTGCGCTTGGATTGGCATCATAGGCAACATGTTGCATGGCATGCCCGGAAAATGGGCTAAAAGCCTGGCCACCGGCACTTGCCGAAACGTGGGGGATAAAGGCGCGCTGCAGGCTGACGACAGCGGCAACCGCACTCAGTGATCCAACGACCCCGAAACCGGCAAGAATAGCCGCGGAAAGGAAGCCGCGCGCCGGCTGACGGCCCTTTTTGGCTTCAGGCTTGGCGCCCCCGACCGTCTTGACTGCAAACGCCATGATACAAGCTTCCCGAACTCTTACTCGATACATATCAGCGCCCCGCAAAATCACTGCTTACAAGGCAGGATTGAGGCCGAGGGCAAAACATGCGCCCATGGCAGGTACTGATGAGAACAGAGAATGAAGAAACTTGGTTACCAAGTGGTTGATGGGGAGAAAATTCAGTCTGAAGTCCTTCTTCGCTCCCGGTGCAAGCCGGTAATCAACCGCCAGCACTGCGGCGATAGCGCATGACCCAACGAATACCTCCAATAACTGCTATGGCGAGTAATGGCCATGCCGCCCAGAATCTCCCTTCCCAGGAAATCATGTTGATGCCCGCTATTGTCAGTCCGATGACCACAAGAGCGGCAATAAAGCGATCAATGCGCTCCGCCGTTTTAGCCCAGCGCAGCCCCCATATTGCTGCCAACACAAGAAGCGGCCAGCGCGACCAGAAGGTGCCGTCCCATGAGAGAAAATTGATGCCGACCAGTCCGATGGCAATGATCGCAAGCAAAGCCAGGCTTGTGCTTTTAGATGCTGCGGCCGTCGCGCCTGTTCTGGTCAAATCAGCTCTGTACCCGTCATTTACTGCAGGAGTAACAGGCTGCGCCTGCTTTGTGTCTTCACCAATCCGCACCGCATAGCTGAGAACGCCACCCTCAATATTCTTGACCTGAAGTTGCCCGAGGCATTCAAATCCGACCGCCAGTTTGTTGCGAACCTGATCATAGACCGTATTGGATATAACGATGCCGCCAGCAGAAGCCGATGCCTGCAAGCGCGCAGCAACATTCACGCCGTCCCCGTAAATATCGTCGCCTTCTGCAATCACATCGCCAAGATTGATGCCGATACGAAACAGCATGCGGGTTTCATCCGGACGGTCGGCATTATAACCGGCAAGTTCCGTTTGCACATCGAGGGCAGCGCGCACCGCCTCCACGACGCTGGAAAACTCCGCGATCAACCCATCGCCCCAAGTGTTGATGACCCGGCCGTAATGTGCCTCAATCAGCCTGCTCATCGCTTCCCTGTAAAGCTTGAGCGTGTCAAGCGTGCCTTCTTCGTCAGCGCGCATCATGCGCGTATAATCCTGCACATCTGCGGAAAAGATCGTGGTCAGCTTGCGGCGCGTTTCGGGCATGGCATCCGTTCTCCCCCGGCTCTTGCCTTGCTTTTGCGGCGAGAAACCCTCGCGACTGAGTTGGAGAATATAGTTTCAAACCGTTTGTGGGAAGGACTGTTCTGCTCTTTCACTCCCCTTGATGTTAAACACCAAAAATACTCATCGCGTCGCTGGCTTGCCTAATTCGCCGTCCGACCTTAAATCAATCTGTGAAGGACGACCTTCACGCGATAATGCGCTTCAGACAAATCCGGGACGGCCCGACAGTTCAAAAGGATGGTCGTCATGGCCTGGATTATTCTCATAACCGCAGGACTTTTCGAAATCGGCTGGGCCATCGGGCTCAAATATACCGATGGCTTTACCAAGTTTACGCCTTCAATTCTCACCGCTGGCAGCATGATTATCAGCGTCGTGCTTCTTGGTCTTGCCCTACGCGATCTGCCAGTTGGTAGCGCCTATGCGGTGTGGACCGGCATTGGCACAGTGGGCACCGCGCTGCTTGGCATGTATATTTTCGGCGAGCCTGCTACTGTGGTGCGGCTTGTCTGTATCGGGTTGATTGTTGCCGGTATCGGCGGGCTGAAGTTTTTGGCGTAGCACGAGAGCTGCACATAAGTATTGCGTGGTTCGCCCTTCAACAAGCTCAGGGGGTTCACCGTAAGAAAGGTGGGATGATCGCAATAATACCGCGGGCATCTCCGTGACATTCCATCCAGACCACCTCTCCGTCACCCTCGGGCTTGATCCGAGGGTCCAAAGACAGATGGTAGAAAATTGGATCCTCGGGTCAAGCCCGAGGATGACGAAGAGGTGGTGGTGTTTTCCTTGAGGGAGGGATAATTCGGCGCATTGGTTTCAGGTTCATCATCCCCTAGAGTAGCAGCATGATCGATCAGCCGAATACTGCCCTTTCCTCTTCTGAAGTTGAACGCTATGCCCGCCATATCATTCTTGGTGAAATTGGCGGCCCTGGTCAGCAAAAGCTGAAGCGCGCCCGCGTGCTCGTGGTGGGCGCGGGTGGGCTTGGTGCGCCTGTGCTGCAATATCTGGCTGCGGCGGGCATTGGCACACTCGGCATTGTCGATGATGACCGTGTTTCCCTGTCAAATCTGCAAAGGCAGATCATCCATTCGACCGAGCTGGTCGGCTCCCCCAAGGGAGAAAGCGCGGCGCGAGCAATCGCAGCGATTAATCCGCATGTCATCGCCGAGGTGCATGAAATGCGCCTTGCGCCCGACAATGCCGCCGATCTCGTTTGCCGCTACGATATTGTTGTCGATGGCTCAGATAATTTCGATACACGCTATTTGCTGGCCGATACTTGCCTTGCTCAAAAGCGCCCGCTGGTTTCGGCAGCGCTGGGGCGGTTTGACGGATCGCTGACCACACTCATGCCCTATGCCACCAACAGCGACGGGGGTTCAAATCCCTCCTACCGCGATCTCTTTCCAAACCCGCCGCCACCCGGGCTTGTTCCTGCCTGCGCCGAAGCGGGGGTGCTTGGCGTCCTTCCCGGCGTCATCGGCACCTTGCAGGCAACCGAGGTCATCAAGCTTGTCACCGGCATAGGCGAGCCGCTGATCGGCAAGCTCCTCCTTTACGATGCGCTGACCTCTCGCTTTGAAACAATCAAATACCGGGCCAGAAAAGCCGATGGCGCTTGAACTTTCCGAGGAACAGCGCGCAATCGCCAGCGGTTCGCGCGGCAAAGGTTCCGCCATGGCCATGCGTATCGTTGCTGCGACAGCGCGGCTAATGGGTGCGCCATCGCTGATCCCGATTGCCTCCGCGCATATTGATGGCGCGCTTTACCATGGCGATAGCGGCACGCTTTTCGCAGAAAAGCTGGTTGAGGGCGGCGCCAAGGTTGCCGTGCGCGCCACGCTGAATGTCGGCTCGCTTGATCTTACCGGCTGTTCTAAAAATCGCTTGCCAGCCCATGAGCGCGATATGGCGCGGCGAATGATGGACGCCTATCGCGTGCTTGGCTGCGAGCCAAGCTGGACCTGCGCGCCCTATCAGGCCGGTCATCGTCCGGCGCTTGGCAGCGATGTCGCATGGGGCGAATCGAATGCGGTTGTGTTCTGCAACTCAGTACTGGGCGCACGCACCAATCGCTATGGCGATTTTCTTGATATTGCCTGCGCCATTGCCGGTTTTGCCCCCTATTATGGGTTGCACATACCGGAAAACCGCCGTGCCACAATCATTTTTGACGTCGGTGCGATTGATCTGGCATTTTTGCGCTCGGAAGTTGCATGGCCCATTCTTGGCAGTCTGTTTGGGCGCGAGATTGGCGATGCCATTGGCGTTGTGGCTGGTGTCCATGCCCATCCTGGAGAAGATGCCTTGAAAGCTTTCGGCGCTGCATCGGCTTCGGCGGGCGCTGTCGGACTTTTCCATGTAGCAGGCGTGACACCCGAAGCGCCGGATCTGGCGACCGCGCTACATCATCAAGCGCCGCAAGCGCTCATCCATGTAACGAACGAGATGATTGCGGATTCGCGTCGGCGTCTTTCTACCGCGCGCGACATGGCGCGCATTGATGCCGTCGCCATTGGCAGCCCTCATCTTTCGGTGTCGGAGTTTGACCGGCTTGAAACTCTCATTGCCGGACGCAAACTCAAGATTCCGCTTTATGCCTGCACTGGACGCCACGCGCTTGCCGCATTGGAGGGCAATGGCCGCCGCCAGTCGCTGGAGGCGTCGGGCGTGGTCATTGTCGCTGATACCTGTGTTGTGGTTACGCCGATTCTGCCGGATATTGAAGGCGCGGTGCTTATGACCAATTCCGGCAAATTCGCCCATTACGCGCCGGGCAATACGGGCTATGGCGTCATTTACGGCTCCATGGCTGAATGCGTGGAAAGCGCTATATTGGCGCGTCCTGTCTTTGGTGCATCGCCATGAGGGCGGAAATTCTGGTTCAGGGGCAAGCGACGCGTGCCGATGCGCTGGTGCTGACCGCGCCGATCAGCTTCTGGGGCGGGGTTAACCCCAAGACAGGCTTGATCGCCGATGTCCGCCATCCGCAGCATGGTGTTTCGATCACCGGCAAAGTGCTTTGCCTGCCGGGAACGATTGGCTCATCTTCGGCAGCAGCCGTTTTGCTGGAATTGGTCTCGGCGGGTCTGGCGCCTGCCGCAATCGTCCTGCACGAGCCCGACGCAATTTTGCTGCTTGGCCTCATCGTTGCGCAGGAAATGGGCCATGCAACGCCGATGGCCCTGCGGATGGATCGCGGAGACTTTGCAGGGTTTGTTGAGCGTGAGCTTTGTATTAGCACTGACGGTTCGATCAGCGTTATTTAAAATCCTAGCATTGGCGTTTTGCGTGGTTCGACGGGGCTCACCATGAGGAATGTAGTGGGGTGCAGCAGATAGAGCCAACTTGTTGGCTCTATGCGTTCTGCTTCTCTTGCAATCAGCCAATCTTCCTCATGGTGAGCTCATCCTGAGCTTGTCGAAGGGCGAACCACGCAAAACAGGTTTGCCAAATCTCGATAAATTCTCACCGGTCCCTTGGCAGCACGCGATCTGGCGGTCTGTGCCCATCGATAAAGGTGCGGATATTAATGATGACCTTCTCGCCCATATCAATACGACCTTCCAGCGTAGCGGAGCCCATATGCGGGAGGATGACCACCTTGCCCGCCTTGGCCAGTTTGCGCAGCTTGGAATTAACGGCTGGCTCATGTTCAAACACATCCAGCGCTGCGCCGGACAATTTGCCCTGATCCAATTGGTCGATCAGCGCCTGCTCATCAATGATCTGGCCGCGTGCCGTATTAACGATAAAGGCAGTTGGCTGCATCAGCGCAATGCGGCGGGCAGAGAGCAAATGGAATGTCGCGGGTGTCGACGGGCAATTGACCGAGATAATATCCATGCGCGCCAGCATCTGGTCGAGGCTTTCCCAATAGGTCGCCTCCAGCTCTTCTTCGGTCTTCGGGCTCACCGGCTTGCGGTTGTGATAATGGATTGAAAGGCCAAAGGCCTTGGCGCGGCGGGCAACGGCAGTGCCGATGCGGCCCATGCCGACAATGCCGAGACGTTTGCCCCAGATGCGGCGACCAAGCATCCAGGTCGGACCCCAGCCCTCCCATTTTCCGTCATCGAGCAGAATGGACGCACCCTCTACGAGACGACGCGGTACTGCCAGCATCAGTGCCATGGTCATGTCGGCGGTGTCTTCGGTCAAAACGTTTGGAGTATTGGTTACAGTGATGCCGCGTGCAGCCGCGGCTACAACATCAATATTGTCGGTGCCATTGCCGAAATTGGCGATCAGCTTGAGATTTGGACCTGCCGCCTTGATGACCTCTTCATCAATACGGTCGGTTACGGTCGGCACGAGAACATTGGCCTGAGAAACCGCCTCTATCAACTCCGCCTTGGTCAACCGCCGATCATCAACATTCAACCGTGCCTCGAAAAGTTCGCGCATGCGCGTTTCGATGGGGTCCGGCAATTTGCGGGTAATTACGACCAGAGGCTTTTTGCTCACCGATATTCCCCTCCCTTTCGCCTGCAATATTGAGAGCTCTTTAACCAAACCATTGCAAACTGCAATTGCTGTTATGCCGCTCCGGCGCGAAACTTGTCACGCCTGAACAACTGTCTACCAAGGCCAGACATAGAAGACAAAGAAAAACAAGGATCGTTCCGCGATCAGATGAAAATCACCAGGTTGAACGGAACGATGAAGGACCAATATTGTTGACGATTAAGAAATTCCACCTTTTCGCCGTTTCCACAAGTCTTGCCGCAGCGCTCGTTACGGCAGCACCGCTGAGCCTGCCCGCGCTTGTCAAAGCCGAGGCCGCCGGGCAGATTGGCCCCAGTGGATTACCCCTGCCGCGTTTCGTCAGCCTCAAGCCCGGACGCGTCAATCTGCGTGTTGGCCCCGGACGCGATTATGCGGTGACATGGCTGTTTCTTAAATCCGGCCTGCCAGTCGAAATTGTCCAGGAATATGATAATTGGCGGCGGATACGCGATTCGGAAGGCACTGAGGGCTGGGTGTATCAATCATTGCTGTCAGGCAAACGGACCGGCATGACTGCACCTTGGCAAAAGGACAAGGACGGGGTCATGCTCAATGTCTTTGCCAAGGCAGATGACAAGACACCCGTTGTTGCGAAAGTACAGCCGGGTGTTCTTGGCACATTGAAGAATTGCAATGGTGATTACTGCCGTGTGGTTTTTGGTGGCGCAAGCGGCTGGATGCGCCAGAACGAGATTTGGGGTGCCTATCCCGGCGAGAAATTCGAGGATTAGGCCGAGGCTATTTTTTCCGACAATTGCTTTGGCCGGAAAACCAAATAGCTGCAAAGCGCCAGAATCCACACCGAGACTGCACCGTAAAGCAGCACCCAGCCATAGCCATGGATAAGCGCAGACCGAATGACCGAGGCGGAAAGGCCCGGCAATTCGGTTGCTATTGCCGCAAGGTTTCCTGATGCGATGCGCTCTGCTGCCGAATAGAGCGCCGTTCCGGACAGAGCCTCTTGCGCAACGCTTTGCAAATGCGCCGAAACACCACTGATAAGGATAAAGCCCATAAGCGCTATGTTGATTGCAAGCGCAGTCAGGCGCGCACTCATATCAATCCCCGACGCCATGCCGGCACGGTTGCTTGCCACAGCTCCAGTTGCAGTGTTGGTGACTGGCGTATTGGTCAGGCCCAAGCCTGTTCCCGCGAGCACCGCACCGGGCAGCATGGTTAGCCAGCTTGCATTTTCCATGCCTGATCCCAACCACATGAAAACAAAGCCAAGACCGATGATGAAAAGTCCCATCGGAATGACAGTACCGGGTCCGAATCGCAGGGTCAGCTTTTCGGCAATAGGCGGGACAATCAAGGTTGGCAGCGTATAGGCAAGGACGGCAAGTCCCGTCGCCACATTGCTATAGCCAAGCGCGGCTTGAAAATAGAGCGGCAGATAAATCATGAATGGCCAGAAACAAAAATTCATGCCCATGGAGCCAAACATTGCACCGGAAAAATTCCGCACCTTGAAGACCGAAAAATCAAACATGGGATAGGGATGGTGCCGCTCGATCATTACAAAGGCGAAAAGACCAGCTAGAGACAGCCCGATCGCGCTCAGAGCAAGAGTGCTGGCAAACCCGGTAACAGGCCCCTGCGTGATGAAAAATACGAGGCAGAAAACCGCAACCGAGTAGGTTCCCATGCCAAAAAAGTCGAGCGACTTGGCTTCCTGATCCGAGGATTCCTTCACGCCCGCATAGGCAAGTACAAAGGTTACAGCTGCGACAACCGCGTGAACCAGAAACACCCATTTCCAATCCAGCAATGCCAGAATCATACCGCCAATAATGGGTCCGAATCCTAGGCCTATGCCAAAAATGACGCCCCATACAGCAAAGGCACGAGCGCGCTGTTTGGCGTCGGAAAATAAATGCGACAAAACCGATATATGACCGATCAGCATGATGCCGCCGCTGATCCCTTGCAGAAATCTGGCGGCAATCAGCACAGCCATATTTTGTGCCAAGCCACAAACCAGCGATGTCACACCGAACATTACAATACTGATCAAAAAGACCCGCTTGCGGCCAAACCGGTCAGCAAGCGTCCCTGCTGCCATCAGGACCGAGGTGCAAGCCAGCGTATAGGCGGTCATGACCCATTGCAGCTCATTGAAACTGCCGTGCAAAACCTGCTCCAGGACTGACAAGATGACCGGGACGCTGGAGATTTCGAGCCCGAACATGAGCGAAGCCAAACAGACCGCTGCCAAAGCAAGCGGTGTTCTGGCCGAGGTAGAACTGATCATGGGTAAATACTCTCTGGTTAAACGATGCCGGAGGGCCAAACAGCAGGTGCCCTGTGGCTATCGTTGTAAAGGGAGATGTCTTATGATAGAAATGATATAATTTCGCGTATTAATTAACATTGGTCATGAAATGAATCCCGACTTTGATCCCCCGCTTTTGCGTGCTTTCATTGCCGTTGTCGATACCGGCAGCTTCACTCATGCAGCGCAACGCTTGCACCTGACCCAATCGGCGATCAGCCATCAGATAAGACGTTTGGAGGAGCAGGTCGGCACGCCTCTGCTCTACAGGACAACGCGCGCTTTAACTTTGACCCCGAGCGGCGTCGATTTCTTGCAATGCGCCAAACAGATTATTGTGATGCTGGACAGTCTGTCCCAGCGGTTCAATCCGTCGCCAGTCACAGGGATCGTACGGTTCGGCGTTATCGAAAATTTCCTGGGTGATAAATTGGCGCATCTGCTTTGCCAGTTCGGCCGCACATATCCCTCCATTACCCTTGATGTGAATGTCAGCCCCAATCTTGATTTGACAGCGATGGTTGCCGCCGGGCAACTCGATTTGGCAGTGCTGCTATGCAAGGAAAATGACGCTGATTGTGGTTCCGTCCTGCGTAAAACACGGCAAGTATGGGTAGCAGCTGACAATTTTACGCTTGCTCCCGGTGCATCGCTGCCGCTTGCCTTGTCCCCTTCGCCCTGTTTTCATCGGCGTGCCTGCGCCACTGCCCTTGAAGAGACCAATTTGGGCTGGCACATTGTTTTCACCTCGCCAAGCCAGCATGGCCTTCACGCCGCTGTTCTCTCAGGACTGGCAATTACCATCATGCCCGATGATGATGTGAGGCCCGGCATGCGAATTGTTGATGGTCAATATGGCTTGCCGCCGCTGCCCGACGCCGCTTTTGTTCTTGCATGGAGTGAAGGCAATAAAACTGATGCGGCCTGTGAATTTGGCAAAATGATCGAAGAAATGTCCCGTGCGCCCATGCAATCACAAAAGATTACGGTTCCGGCATAGGCAGGAAAGCGCATCATTGAAAGCGAAGTTAAGAGGCGGAAGGCGATGTTTACAGCGTCGGCGCTTTACAGAAAGATGCGTATCAAGCTTTCCCGTGGACGCTCGACCGTTCTGCGCTTCAGCCGCGCTTCTTGCGCAGTCGAATGACGATATCGACGTTGACGATTTCCATGCCCTCAGGAACAGGCGGCAGATGACCTACCATGGCGGAGCCATCTGGAATATCGATGACCTCGTTTTCACCTTCAACGAAAAAGTGATGATGGTCGGAGGTATTGGTATCGAAATAAGTCTTTGCACCTTCAACCGCCAGAATGCGCAACATTCCGGCTTGCGTGAATTGATGCAGTGTATTGTAGACCGTCGCCAGCGAAACGGGCACATCGGCGCCAAGCGCCTCTTCGTGCAGCTCTTCGGCTGAAAGATGGCGGTCGCCTTTGGAGAAAATAAGGTTTGCAAGGGCAATACGCTGACGGGTGGGCCTCAGACCAGCAAAGCGCAGGCGCTCCTGTAAGGGAACGTCGGCGTCAATTTCATAAGAAATATGCATGGCGCTTGTGCCACTCCGTTAACTGATATCCAAAGTCGCACAACAGATTTTTATTCAGCGTGCTACACCATTCATATATGCCGTCTTGCGAAATCGATCAATAGGCAGCAAATACGCCGATAATATGTGCTTTGCCAAGGATTCAGTCACATAAGTTTCGCACTGTTTCCAGTGAAAGCAAGGGTTCCATTTGCGCGTGGTTTGCTCTAGGAAGCGTTTTCAGGCGGAAACACTCTATGATAGGGTCCTGCAGCCTGGATGTCGTGTGCCCCAAGCGCAAGATTTGAAGTTACCGATGGGAGAAAGAATGCCAGAACAGAAATCAAGCTACGGCTACGAAGAGCTCCTGGCTTGCGCCCGTGGAGAGATGTTCGGTCAGGGCAATGCCCAACTGCCAGCACCACCTATGCTGATGTTCGACCGCATTACCGAGATTTCTGAAACGGGCGGTGAAAACGGCAAGGGCTATATCCGCGCTGAATTTGATATCAAGCCTGACCTCTGGTTCTTTCCCTGCCACTTCATTGGCGATCCGGTCATGCCAGGTTGTCTCGGACTCGATGCCATGTGGCAATTGACCGGCTTTTATCTGGGCTGGCTCGGCGAGCCTGGCAAAGGCCGCGCTCTATCCACGGGCGAGGTAAAATTCACCGGAATGGTTACGCCAAAAAATAAACTTGTCGAATATGGCATTGATTTCAAGCGTGTAATGCGCGGTCGTCTGGTCCTTGGCATTGCCGATGGCTGGCTAAAGGTCGATGGCGAGACTATCTACAAGGCAACCGACCTGCGGGTTGGCTTGTTCAAGGAAAGCGCGGCGTAAGCCGATGCAATACCTTTAAGGAGATCGCAATGCGGCGAGTGGTTGTGACGGGCATGGGTATTGTGTCCTCTATAGGCAATAATGTGCAGGAGGTTCTCGAATCCCTGCGTACAGCGAAATCGGGCATCGTCTTCGCAGAAGAATATGCAGCCCATGGTTTTCGCAGCCAGGTCAAGGGCGCTCCAACGCTCGACCCGTCTACTCTGGTTGACCGGCGCGCCATGCGTTTTCACGGCGGCGGCACGGCATGGAACCATGTAGCCATGGATCAGGCCATTGCTGATGCCGGCCTTGACGAGAGCCATATCTCCAATGAGCGCACCGGCATCATCATGGGCTCTGGCGGCTCCTCCACACGAACGATTGTTGAGGCCGCTGAAAAGACCATTGAATCCGGCTCCAGCAAAAAAGTCGGGCCCTTCGCTGTGCCAAAGGCCATGTCTTCAACTGCGTCGGCAACGCTTGCTACATGGTTCAAGATCAAAGGCGTGAATTATTCTATCTCTTCGGCTTGCGCGACCTCCAACCATTGCGTCGGCAATGCCTATGAGATGATCCAATATGGCAAACAGGACATGATGTTTGCTGGTGGCTGCGAAGATCTGGACTGGACGCTCTCCGTGCTGTTTGACGGAATGGGCGCGATGTCATCGAAATTCAATGACCGGCCGTCCGTCGCCTCGCGTGCCTATGATAAGAATCGCGATGGCTTTGTTATCTCCGGTGGCGCAGGTGTTCTCGTTCTTGAAGAGTTGGAACATGCCAAAGCGCGCGGCGCCAAAATTTACGGCGAACTGGTCGGCTATGGCGTGACCTCTGACGGGGCCGATATGGTTGCACCGAGCGGCGAAGGCGCTGCACGCTGCATGCGTATGGCTATCGCCAACGTCAAGGGCAAGGTCGATTATATCAATCCCCATGCGACCTCTACACCTGTTGGGGATCTGAAGGAAATTGAGGCGATCCGCGAAGTTTTCGGCTCCGGCGATCAGTGCCCGCCGATTTCTGCCACCAAATCTTTGACCGGCCATTCGCAGGGCGCGACAGGCGTGCATGAGTCGATCTATTCGCTGCTGATGCTCAACAATGATTTTATCGCGGAAAGCGCCAATATCGAAGAACTCGATCCGGCATTTGAAGATATGCCAATCGTGCGCAAGCGCATCGACAATGTAAAATTAAACACAGTCCTGACCAATTCTTTCGGATTTGGCGGCACGAATGCGTCGCTGGTCTTCCAGCGCTACGAGGGTTGAGGAATCAAAATGGGTGATCTGATGAAGGGCAAGCGCGGTCTCATCATGGGAGTCGCGAACAGCCATTCCATTGCCTGGGGCATTGCCAAGGAACTCGCCGACAATGGTGCTGAGCTTGCCTTCACCTATCAGGGTGATGCATTTGGCAAGCGTGTGGCACCTTTGGCCGAACAGCTTGGCTCCAAGTTGCTGCTCCCCTGTGATGTCGAAGACATTGCAACAGTCGATGCTGTTTTCGAGACCCTGGAAAAAGAATGGGGCACGATCGATTTTGTCGTGCATGCCATCGGTTTTTCCGACAAATCACAATTGAAGGGCCGCTATGCGGATGTAACCACGCGCGATAACTTCTCGCGGACAATGGTTATTTCAGCCTATTCCTTCACCGAGGTTGCGCAGCGCGCTTCAAAGCTGATGAAGGAAGGGGGCTCTATCCTGACGCTGACCTATGGCGGCTCCACCCGCGTTATGCCGAACTACAATGTCATGGGTGTCGCCAAGGCCGCTCTTGAAGCCATGGTGCGTTATCTAGCCGCTGATTATGGTCCGGAAGGAATTCGCGTCAATGCAATCTCTGCGGGTCCTGTGCGGACTTTAGCGGGTGCTGGCATTGGCGATGCCCGCGCCATGTTCTCCTATCAGCAGCGCAACGCACCTTTGCGACGCACGGTTGATATTGGCGACGTTGGCCGTTCGGCCCTCTATCTCCTGTCAGATCTATCAAGCGGCGTGACTGGCGAAATCCACTATGTGGACTCCGGCTATAACATTGTTTCAATGCCTACATTGGAAGAGCTGAAAAAATCCGATGACGGCAAGGAATAATCTCCAGCCAGTATCTATAATTGAGAACTGATCTGCCGGTTTGAACCTAAAATTTAGAGAATCGGCAGATTTTCACCGAAAAACCATCGAAAATGACCGAGAATTCTCTACCCTAGATCGAAAATTAGTTGCGTGCGGTAGAGCTACTTCTTCGCTTCAATGATTTTGTACCCGGAATTGTCCTCAATGGGCGTCACGTGCTTGAACAACGATTTCAGTCCTGCTTCGTAGGGCATTTGCCGGTTGGCAACGAGTAGGAGCCGACCACCCGGCTTCATTCGTTTTGCAGCCGCTGCGATAAATCCCTGCCCCATTGTGGGATCGGCGCTTCGCCCGGCATGAAATGGCGGATTCATCACGATCGTGTCGTAAATCTCTGTAATTGCTTCGCTATTTACATCATGCCAGTGGAACTTAACGGGTATTGCGCCACCCGTAATATTGGTTTTCGCAGCTTCCAGCGCTTCGAAATCGGCCTCATATAGGTCCAGCGATTTCAGCTTTTCGGGGTATTTCAGCACCTCACTGGCAAGATAACCCCAGCCCGCTCCAAAGTCCGCTACATGACCGCTGATGCGTCCTGCGAAATGCTTGACCAGCATTGCTGAACCATTGTCGATAGCGGTGTGTGAGAACATGCCTGGCGCCGTATTGAAACGACTTTCAACTTGCGTTGGCGTCGGTATAAGTGACTGAACTTTCTCTTTATTTATCTCTACAGAGCGGTTGAACCAGAAGACCACTGCGTGGTTTTTTGACAGCCTGTCTTCTACCGGAGCAATGCTTTCTACGGTCTTGCGAAAGCTATCTACACCCAGTTTTTTATTGCCGCAGACAACTATTCGCCCGCCTGCTTTGACCTGATTCAATGCCTGGGCCAACCAGCCTTCGTTGCGGCCACGATGCTTGCCAAGCAAGATCAAAGCGCCATCAAACTGTTCATCGCCCTGTAGTCTTGGAACAGCGTTAAATCCTGCCTTCTGCAAGGTGAGATAATCCGGTTTGAACGGTTGAAGACAGGTCAGGATAGACTTCCACTCATCTGCAATAGCGCGATCAGCTTCCGCGCCGAGAAACAACCATGACGCGCCTTTACCAGGCACGGGCAGTATCTCGTCTTCGAACGGAAGGAACAGTGTCTGGAGAGCGCCGTTGGCCATGAGTGGGTCCATCTATAGATAGTTATAACAAGAAAAAAGCGCGCCACTGGGGCGCGCCTTTATTATTACATGGAAGAAAGATTACTCAGCGTCTTCCTGAGCCTTCTTTTCCTGAACGATTTCCTTGCCGGTTTCCTGATCGACAACCTTCATCGACAGGCGAACCTTGCCACGTTCGTCAAAGCCCATGAGCTTGACCCAGACCTTCTGGCCTTCTTTGACAACATCTGAAGTCTTGGCAACGCGATCGGAAGCAAGCTGCGAGATGTGAACCAAGCCGTCGCGTGGACCAAAGAAGTTTACGAAGGCGCCGAAGTCAGCAGTCTTTACAACTGTGCCTTCATAGATCTCGCCTACTTCAGGTTCTGCAACAATCGAGTGGATCCACTTGCGGGCAGCTTCGATTTCCTTGGCAGAGGACGATGCAATCTTGACTGTACCATCGTCTTCAATGTTGATCTTCGCGCCCGTCTTTTCGACGATTTCGCGAATGACCTTGCCGCCTGAACCGATAACATCACGGATCTTGTCGGTCGGAATGTTCATGACTTCAATGCGTGGTGCAAATTCACCGAGTTCCGAACGGCCTTCAGTGATGGCCTTTGCCATTTCACCAAGAATATGCAGACGACCATCTTTGGCCTGAGCCAAAGCAACCTTCATGATCTCTTCGGTGATGCCGTCGATCTTGATATCCATCTGCAGAGCAGTGATACCATTTTCAGAACCGGCCACCTTGAAGTCCATATCGCCAAGATGATCTTCGTCGCCGAGAATGTCGGAAAGAACAGCGAATTTCTCGCCTTCCAGGATCAAGCCCATTGCGATACCAGCAACGGGACGCAGCAGTGGAACGCCAGCATCCATAAGGGCAAGCGATGTTCCGCAAACCGTAGCCATCGAAGATGAACCATTGGATTCAGTGATCTCGGAGACTGTACGCAGCGTGTAGGGGAACTGTTCCTTGGCAGGCAGAACCGGGTGAATAGCACGCCATGCAAGCTTGCCATGACCGATTTCACGACGGCCTGGCGAACCCATGCGACCTGTTTCACCGACCGAGTAGGGCGGGAAATTGTAGTGAAGCATGAATGTCTCTTTGTACATGCCGGTCAGCGAGTCGATATATTGCTCGTCTTCGCCTGTGCCGAGCGTAGCAACAACGATGGCCTGTGTTTCACCACGGGTGAACAGAGCCGAACCGTGTGTACGGGGCAAAAGACCAACTTCCGAAACGATAGGGCGAACTGTTGAAAGATCGCGGCCATCGATGCGGCTGCCTGTGTCGAGAATGTTCCAGCGAACGATCTTCGCCTGAACTGACTTGAATACGGTCGCGATTTCTTCTGCGGAAAATTCTGGCTCTTCAACGCCTTCAGGGAAGAAATGCGCCTTCACCTTAGCCTTGGCAGCGTCAACCGCGTTGTAGCGATCCTGCTTGTCAATGATCTTGTAAGCGGCGCGCAAATCTGCCTCAACAACCTTGAGGACAGCAGCTTCTGCTGCTGAAAGGTCATCGGTCTGGAAATCGCGTGGCTCTTTGGCAGCGACTTCAGCAAGCTTGATGATCGCATCGATAACCGGCTGGAAGCTGCGATGACCGAACATGACAGCGCCGAGCATGATGTCTTCAGCCAATTCCTTGGCTTCCGATTCAACCATCAGAACTGCCTCGCCTGTACCGCGCGACGACCAGATCTAGGCTCGATTCAGGCATTTCATCGACAGTTGGGTTCAGGCGGTATTCGCCATTGATGTAGCCAACGCGTGCGCCACCGATCGGGCCCATGAAAGGAACACCGGAAAGTGTCAGAGCAGCGGAAGCGCCGATCAGCGAGATGATGTCCGGATTGTTTTCAAGATCATGCTGGATAACAGTCAGAACGACCTGGGTGTCATTCTTGTAGCCGTCAGCAAAGAGAGGACGGATCGGACGGTCGATCAGGCGCGAAACCAGTGTTTCGTTTTCGCTGGGACGGCCTTCACGCTTGAAGTAACCACCAGGAATTTTGCCGGCTGCGTAGGTCTTTTCCTGATAGTTGACAGTCAGTGGGAAAAAGTCCTGACCAGCCTTTGGTGCCTTGGCGGAAACAACAGTGGCAAGCACGACTGTCTCACCATAAGTGGCCAGAACCGCGCCATCAGCCTGGCGGGCGATCTTGCCGGTTTCCAGAATGAGCGGACGTCCGCCCCATTCGATTTCAACTTTGTGTTGATTAAACATATCTTGTCCTTGAGTGGAGAAAAACGCGCTTCCCTTTGGATCGCAGCATCTTTCTTCCGTTTCGTTTAGACCAATCACGGGCAAGACAATTTGCAACTCGCATAACGAGTTGCCAGCAATCCTGCCCCATGACCTGTCTCATGGGTATTCTTCATTCCTTGAAGGAATGAGTAGAAACCGGCGGGACAGAAATGTCACCGCCGGTTTCAATCCGTTATTAGCGGCGCAGGCCGAGCTTTTCGATCAGCGTCTGGTAGCGGCTCTGATCAATCTTCTTGAGATAATCAAGAAGGCTGCGGCGCGTCGAGACGAGCTTGAGAAGACCACGGCGGGAATGGTTATCCTTTTTGTGGTCCTTGAAATGTTCGGTCAAATTGACAATGCGCTCTGTCAGAACTGCAACCTGGACTTCCGGAGAACCGGTATCGCCTGGCTTCGTTGCATATTCAGTGATCACTGCCTGCTTGCGTTCAGCGGTTATCGACATCGTATATCCTTTCTTTTGAAGAGGAAAACAGGATGCCCACGGCCGGGATGTCGTCCAGCGGGGGCCAGTTAAAGCGACAGACAAAGCCTGAAGCTTGGGGCCGTATAGTCGAAATTGTGACGAATTACCAGTCGCAAATGATTCTTGGAGCTTTTCCGGCCGATAGCGCTGATTTTCGCTATTGCGAATGTGAAAGCATTTGCCGCAAATATGCTCCCAACTAAATTGGGAAGCCTTGCATTATGAATGACACTCCTTGGATCAACCTATTCTCCTACGGGACCCTGCAATTGGAGAGCGTTCAAATATCGTCGTTCGGGCGGTTGCTTACCGGTTACAAGGATGCCATTCCGGGGTTCAGCCGCTCAATGGTGGAAATCACTGATCCCGATGTCATTCGGGCAAGCGGTAGCAATGTTCATCCCATTGTCAGGCCGAGCAGTAATCCTGCAGACGAGGTAGAGGGAACCCTATTTCACATTACCGAGCAAGAACTCGCTGCTGCCGATGCCTATGAGGTTTCAGACTACAAGCGAATTGAAGTCCGCCTGAAATCCGGCATCAAAGCCTGGGTCTATGTAAAGGCCTAATGCGCAAAAACCCGCTTGGGGTTGAATTGTCCATGCTCGATAAAGCCAATGGCTAGAAGCTTGCCCTTGGCTGTTACACAGGCCTCATCAGCCTCCACAGGTGCGTCACGGCCTCGCAAAATAATCGGATTGCCCATGCGAATCCGATGCGCCTGATCGTCAGATATGGCAATTTGCGGCAGACTTTCCAGCGCAGCGCCCGTATCGATCAAAAAGGCATCCATAACAGAGAAACGTTCGGCAAGACGCTCATATGAGCCTTCGTCACCCTCCCCTTCGGCGGGTGCCGGGGGATGTGCAGCTTCAAGTTCTTCGAGTGTTACAAAATCTGCCTCATCGAAAGGCGCAACTTCCGTTCGACGCAGATCGGCAATGTGGCCGTAACACCCAAGATCACGACCCATATCGCGGGCGAGCGAGCGCACGTAGGTGCCTTTGCCACACTCAACTTCAAAAATTGCAGTAGCCTCGTCAGGGCGTTCAATCAGCTCAAGCCGGTCAATCTCGACTTCTCGCGCAGGTATCTCGACCTCTTCGCCGCCGCGTGCCAGATCATAGGCCCGTTCGCCAGCGATCTTGATGGCTGAGAATTTCGGTGGGGTCTGCTGAATCACGCCAGTATATTTCGGCAGTACCGCCTTGATCGCCGCTTCGTCTGGGCGATTATCCGATGTAGCGCTGATTTCACCTTCCAGATCATCTGTCGTGCGTTCGGCACCCCAGCTCACCGTGAAGCGATAAATCTTTGTGCCATCCATCACATAGGGCACGGTTTTGGTCGCCTCGCCCAGTGCAATCGGCAACATGCCCGAAGCCAAGGGATCAAGCGTGCCCGCATGACCAGCTTTTTCCGCTTTGAACAGCCATTTTATTTTGGAGACGGCCTCCGTCGAGCCCATGCCTTTCGGCTTGTCAAAGATCAGCCAGCCGGATACCGGACGGCCCTTTTTCTTGCGCTGTCTTGCCATTTAATTATCGCCATGCCCCGGCACATCGCCCGGATTCGGATCGCCGCCATCATCATCGTCATGGTCATCATCCAGATCGCGTGTGACCTCCGGTTTGCGCAGCAAAGCGTCAATCTTCGCGTAATTATCGAAGCTTGTATCAATGCGAAAGCGAAATTCCGGCATATATTTCATGGATTTAAGGTATGTGCCTGCACGCCCGCGGATAAATTTAGCATGCTTGTTCAAGGCGGTAATGACACCTTCACTATCCGTTGCACCGACGGGCGATACGAAACAGGTAGCAATCTTCAAATCCGGTGACATGCGCACTTCGGAGATTGCAATGACGGCATTCTCAAGCTTGTCATCCCGCACATCGCCCCGTTGCAGCACTTGTGAAACCGCATGTCGCACCTGCTCGCTGACGCGTAGCTGGCGTTGAGATGGACCTGATCCGGTAGCAAAACGAGCCATTATTACCTATCCAGACAAACAAGAGATCGCCGGATTATTATTCCGGCGATCCTGTTATCAATAATCGAGACGCTTGAGTTTAGAGCGTGCGGGTTACATGTTCGACGCGGAAAGCTTCGATTGTATCGCCTGCGCGAATATCCTCGTAGTTTTCAAACGCCATACCGCATTCCTGACCCATCGGCACTTCGGATACTTCATCCTTGAAGCGCTTGAGCGTCTTGAGCTTGCCTTCGTGGATGACAACGTTGTCGCGGATAAGGCGTACGCCTGCACCACGTTCGACCTTGCCTTCCGTGACACGACAACCGGCGACCTTGCCGACCTTCGTGATATTGAAGACTTCCAGAATTTCCGCATTGCCGATGAAGGTTTCGCGGCGTTCTGGAGAAAGAAGACCGGACATTGCTGCTTTCACATCATCGACCAGATCGTAGATGATGTTGTAGTAGCGAATTTCGATGCCTTCGCGTTCAGCCAGATCACGAGCCTGCTTGTTGGCGCGTACGTTGAAGCCGATGATTGCAGCGTTCGATGCTTCTGCAAGCGCGATATCACTTTCGGTGATTCCGCCCGCACCCGAATGGATGATGCGCGCGCGTACTTCTTCAGTACCTAGCTTGTCGAGAGCGCCGGCAATGGCTTCGATTGAGCCCTGTACGTCACCCTTGATGAGCAACGGGAACTCTTTCAAGCCGGTAACTTGCAACTGGCTCATCATCTGCTCAAGCGATCCACGAGAACCGGCTTGCTTGGCCACAGCCTTTTCACGGGCCAGACGTGTGCGATATTCGGAAATCTCGCGTGCCTTGGCTTCGTTTTCAACAACGGCAAAACGATCACCCGCCTGTGGCGGTCCGCCAAGACCGAGAACCTCAACCGGCATGGCCGGTCCGGCATCCTTCATGTTTTCGCCACGGTCATTGATCAGTGCGCGAACACGGCCCCATTCACTACCGGCAACAATGATGTCGCCAGGGTGCAGAGTACCCTTCTGCACGAGAACAGTAGCCACCGAACCGCGACCGCGATCAAGCTTGGCTTCGATAACCACACCTTCCGCCGTACGAATTGGATCGGCCTTGAGATCCAGAACTTCTGCCTGAAGCAAGATTGTTTCAAGAAGCTTGTCCAGGCCAACGCCGGTTTTCGCAGACACCTCAACGTCCAGCGTTTCGCCGCCCATCGATTCTACGAAAACTTCGTGCTGAAGCAATCCGTTACGCACCTTCTGCGGATCGGCAGAAGGCTTGTCGATCTTGTTGATCGCGACAATGATCGGAACGCCTGCCGCCTTGGCATGATTGATTGATTCAATCGTCTGCGGCATCACGCTATCATCAGCCGCAACCACCAGAATGGCGATATCGGTTGCTTGGGCACCGCGTGCGCGCATTGCCGTGAAGGCAGCGTGGCCCGGCGTATCGATGAAGGTGATCTTCTGACCGTTCTGCTCGACTTGGTAAGCACCAATATGCTGGGTAATGCCACCGGCTTCACCGGATACAACGTTCGCCTTGCGGATAGCGTCCAGCAATGACGTCTTGCCGTGATCGACGTGACCCATAATGGTGACAACAGGTGGCCGTGATACGAATGCACCCTGATCATCCTGAACGTTAAAGATGCCCTCTTCAACATCCGATTCGGCAACGCGGCGAACCGTGTGACCGAATTCTTCGGCAATCAGCTGAGCCATATCGGCATCGATCAAATCGCCCGGCTTCATCATCTGGCCTTCTTTCATCAAATATTTGATGACGTCGACCGAACGCTCAGCCATACGCTGGGCAAGTTCCTGAATGGTGATGGTTTCCGGCAGAACGACTTCACGCGCGATCTTTTCGCGTGTTTCCTGCTGCATGCCGCGCTTGAACTTTTCCTGGCGGCGGCGCATGGCGGAAAGCGAACGGCTGCGGCCTTCATCATTGAGCGCAGAGCCCAATGTCAGCTTGCCGCGACGGCGTTCATCTTCACCTTTGACAACCTTAGGGGTGCGAACTTCAGGCTTTGCCGGGGCAGCACTGCTGCCGCGACGCGCGCCTGCCGGACTACCGCGGCGGGTCTCTTCTTCTTCCGCAACGTTGGTCTTGCGAACGGATACTTTCGAGCTAGCCTCTTCAGTAGCAGCAGACTCGGGTTGACGCTTGCGTGATTCTTCTTCAGCGCGCTGCTTGGCCTGAGCTTCCTTGCGCAGACGCTCTTCTTCTTCTGCCTGACGGCGAGCGGATTCTTCACGCTCCTTGGCGCGCAATGCATCTTCTTCTGCGCGGCGGGCAGCTTCGATAGCTGCCTTGGCCCGATCCTCAATATCGCGTGCTTTAGACCCTTCAAGAGCCTTGCGGCGCGCTTCAAGCTCGGCTGCCGATAGCGTATTCAAGACCATGCCTGAACGATCATTCGGCCGCTGACCGGACGAACGGTATGGCTGTCCGGGACGCTGCGGCGATGATGGTTGAGCCCCACCGCGCTGTGCAGGGCGAGCAGGGGTGGCCGGTGCCGTAGCCTTGCTGGATGGAGCGGCAGCGGGTGCCGGCGCAGCCGAGCGAGGTTCTGGCGCAGGTGCAGGAGCAGCAGCAACTGGCTGAGGCGCAGCGGCAGCTGGCTGGGATACAGCCGGCGCAACTGGTGCCGCCGTCACTGGCGCAGCAGGCGCTGGCGCAGCAGGCGCTGTCTGAACAGGTGCTGGCGCTGGAGCCGGAGCAGCAACAGGTGCAACCTCCGGCTTCTGGTCCGGCAGGCTGAACTTGCGCTTCTTCGTTTCAACGACAACAGACTTCGTCCGCCCGTGGCTGAAATTCTGGCGCACCGTGCTTTGTTCGATACCGGGCCGCTTCAGGGTCAGGGTTTTCTTATTGACGCCAAGCGTCTTGTCGTCTGTCGATTTTATATCGCTCATTCCGTTTCCGTTTCCTTCGCAGCAGTTGCCGCTTTAGCGCTGGTCTGCTCGTCCAGACCCACGCGAAAATGCTGTAGCATCCAGACTCGTTTCATGAGTCCGGCAGCTGCCCTCCCTCTGAGTACGGCAGCATGTATCACATTAACCCCACCCAATGCCAAATCCATTTCATCGCTACTGAACAATGAAAGGGCGGGTATATCAGGTCCGTCGGCATAAACTACCGAACGCCGGGCCTGGTCAAGCTTTCGGACGCCGTCTTCCGCTGCTTCAGAAGCATGCAGCACAAGTCCTGCTGTGCCGTTGCGGATGGCGATATCCACTTTTGCGGCCCCTGTTATCACAACACCGGCCTTTCGCGCCAACCCAAAACTTCCCAAAGCCGATTTTACCAGCATCTGGTCGACGATCTGCCCGAAATTATCGGGAACTGTCACCGCTGTTTTCAGTCCACGCGGGAAAAGCTTTCGCTTTACCGCTTCGTCAATATAGCGCCGCTGGGCCTTGACCCAACATCCCCGTCCGGGAAGGTTGTGCTTTAAGTCAGCAACAACCGATCCATCGGGGCCAGCTACAAACCGGATCATGTCATCGACAGAACCTGCTTCACGCGTGACGATGCACGTTCTGTCGTTCATATCCGCTTCCATTTTCAAGCTACTGGGCTCAGCCAGCAACCTCTTCTTCAGCGTCGGCTTCGGTCTCGGTTGCAACGAGATCATCTTCCGTGATCCATCCAGCCTTCAAACGAGCAGCGAGCACCATCTGTTCCGCATCTGCACGGCTTACTTCAAATGCCGACAAAATGCCGGGGAAATTTACAGTTTCCCCGTCCTTGCGCTCACGCCATCCGGTCAGTTCGTCAACAGCATAGCCAGCAAAGTCTTCCACGGTTTTGACACCGTCTTCACCGACGGCAACCAGAATCGCGTTGGTCATGCCTGGCAGATCACGAAGTTCGTCCGAGACACCCAATTCCTTGCGGCGGGCATCACGCTCTTCTTCGATTCGGCCCAGATATTCCTGCGCGCGCTGTTGAATTTCAGTCGCCGTGTCCTCGTCGAAACCATCGATCGAGGAAATATCGTCGCTATCAACATAAGCGATTTCTTCAACGCTGGCAAAACCTTCGGAGGCAAGAACCTGACCGACCATTTCATCAACGTCCAAGGCTTCCATGAACAGGTTGGAGCGTTCGACAAATTCCTTCTGACGGCGCTCGGACTCTTCCTGCTCTGTGAGGATGTCGATATCCCAGCCTGTCAATTGCGAGGCCAAGCGGACATTCTGACCGCGACGACCGATCGCTAGTGATAATTGGTCATCCGGAACCACAACTTCAATACGCTCGGCATCTTCATCGAGAACAACTTTAGAAACTTCCGCCGGCTGCAATGCATTAACGATAAAGGAAGCAGGCTCTGGTGACCAAGGAATAATGTCGATCTTTTCGCCCTGAAGCTCACCGACAACAGCCTGAACGCGCGAACCACGCATACCGACGCAAGCGCCGACTGGATCAATCGAGGAATCACGCGAAATAACAGCAATCTTGGCGCGTGAACCCGGATCACGGGCTACTGATTTGATTTCAATGATGCCGTCATAAATTTCCGGTACTTCCATGGTGAAAAGCTTCGCCATGAATTGCGGGTGCGTGCGGCTCAGGAAAATCTGCGGACCGCGCTGTTCGCGGCGCACATCATAAACATAGGCGCGAACACGGTCCCCATAGCGGAAAGTTTCGCGGGGGATCAATTCGTCACGACGAACAATAGCTTCACCGCGACCGAGATCGACGATCACATTGCCATATTCAACGCGCTTGACGCTACCATTGATGATTTCGCCGACGCGATCCTTGTATTCGTCATACTGGCGGTCGCGCTCTGCTTCGCGCACTTTCTGCACGATAACCTGTTTTGCAGACTGTGCCGCGATGCGACCGAAATCCATCGGAGGCAATTGGTCCGCAAGGAAATCGCCTGGCTGCGCATCGGGGTTACGATCGCGGGCGGCATCCATACCAATCTGCGTGACCGGATCTTCAACGGTTTCGACGACTTCAAGCAGGCGTTGCAACTTGATTTCGCCCGTCTTGGCGTTGATGTCGGCGCGGATATTGGTTTCCTGGCCATAACGCGAGCGCGCAGCTTTCTGAATGGCATCGGCCATAGCCGCAATAACGATCTCGCGGTCAATCGACTTCTCGCGCGCAACCGCGTCGGCGATCTGCAGAAGTTCTAGCCTGTTTGCACTGACTGCCATTTTCTTCTCCTTGGGTTCACCACCACGCTTCCTCTGCGGGCGTATGAAATTCAATCCGGTTGTTAGCTCTGCTCTTCGTCCGAAGCGTTCGCTTCGTCAGTGTCCGAGCTATTATCTTCTGGTATGCGGCCTTCGCGCAGATCCTTGTCGCGGCGCAATGCATCGCGAATGAGATCATCCGTTAAAATAAGACGGGCATCGGCAATCATTTCGAATGGAACCTCGACAGCTGGCTTGTCGCCATAGGTCGCCTGATCGCTTTCGATCGTTATTGATTGATCTGTAACGTTGGCCGATCCGGCCGCGAAACTTTTTCCTGCCATCGAGAACTGCGGAAGTATCGACCTTTACGATATGCCCACTCCAGACCGAAAAATCCGACTTCCGCACGAGCGGACGGTCGATCCCCGGGGAGGACACTTCCAGATGATAATTCCGGTCAATCGGATCTTCAACATCAAGAACCGGAGACAGCGTGCGGCTCACAAGCTCACAATCTTCAACGGTCATGGTGCCATCGTTCCGCTCAGTCATAATCTGTAGCGTAAGTCCATTAAGACCTGAAAGGCGCGCCCGAACAAGCCGGAAACCTATAGACTGAAGTACCGGCTCAATAATTGAAGCAACACGTGCATCAATGCCGGTTTCCGTAATAATACGCTCTTCCAGGCCAGTTGCCGGTATAGCTTGCTCTTCTGTATTGGTGCCGTCTGTCACGCAAATTTTCCTTGTTTTGGCCCCAAGAAACAAAAAAGAGCGGGACCTGTGTGGACCCACCCCTGTTCTAACGACCAAGAATATACGATCTATATACCGAAACGGGCGGAGACTTTCAAGCGCCGTGACAAATTTCTGCGAACCCAGACCTCCTGTGGTCTGTATAGGTCAATTCGCATAGCTGCCTTGCATAAGAAGCTCTTACTAAACTTGCCTCCCATCCCTATCTTTGTTGCATCGCAATATAAACGCGAAAAGGATGAATAAAATGAGCAAGAATTCCGCAAGTTCCAAGATCAGCCGCATGCTGAACGTATTCGGCAGCGCCGTCGCAGTTGCATCAGCCACACGCACTGGCCACCAGCCAATTGCTTCGGATCTGCGCACGCTGGGCATTGATCCGGTTCAGTTCAGCTCCATCCACCGGAACTAATCGGTCCGGTGGACGGTGAATGAAGCTTAGTCTTCGTTCGCTGCAAGCGAGGCCAGAACTTTACCTTGGCCTCGGGCACGCATGATGAGCGGTATAACCACCGCACAGACAGCCAGAACCAGCAAGGTTACCGCGATTGGTGACCCGACCAATACAGCGAAGTCGCCCTGACTGATCTGGATGGCGCGACGTAGTTGCGTTTCAGCCATCGGGCCAAGGATAAGGCCGACAACAACCGGCGCAATCGGATAACCGAATTGCCGCATGAAGTAGCCAAACAATCCAAAAAGTATCAGCATTGCCAATTCGAACGAGAAGGCGAGCCATCCAAGTTGAAAGACTGCGGAATTTGCTCCTATCGTGCCTAACGTCGCGAAAACAAGAATGCCCGCATAAAGCCATGGCTTGGGAATAGACAGCAAGCGCACCCAAAGGCCGATAAGTGGCAGATTCAGTACCAGCAGCATAAGGTTGGCTACCAGAAGGCTGGCAATCAAGCCCCACACCAATTGCGGGCTTGTTACAAACAGCAATGGCCCGGGCTGAAGTCCGAATTGCTGGAAACCCGCAAGCATGATCGCTGCAGTTGCAGTTGTCGGCAAACCAAGCGTCAGCAGTGGAACCAATGTACCAGCGGCAGAGGCATTATTGGCCGCTTCCGGTCCTGCCACACCCTCAATCGCGCCATGACCAAACTCTTCCGGCTTTTTCGCAAGTTGCTTTTCCACGGAGTAGGAAAGGAACGTACCGATTTCAGCACCGCCGGCAGGCATTGCCCCGATAGGAAAGCCGATAAATGTTCCGCGCAGCCATGGCTTCCACGAACGTGACCAATCTTCCTTGGTCATCCAGATCGAACCTTTAACCGCTTCGATTTTTTCGTCCATTGAAGAGCGTGAGGCCGCAACGGCAAGTGTTTCGCCAATCGCAAAAAGAGCGACTGCCAAGGTGGTGACTTCAATCCCGTCAAGCAAATCGGGAATGCCGAAGGCAAGCCTTGCTTGTCCTGTCAATTGGTCCTGCCCCACCAGACCCAGTGCCAGTCCGATGAACAGCGCTGTCAGGCCGCGTAAAGTAGAATCACCAAAGGCCGCGGAAACCGTCATGAACGCCAGAACCATGAGAGCAAAATACTCCGCAGGTCCAAACGACAAGGCGAACTTCACTATCCAGGGCGCGACAAGCGCCAGACCGATGGTCGCAATCAAACCTGCTACAAAGGAACCAATTGCTGCCGTGGCAAGAGCCGGTCCGCCGCGTCCCGCGCGGGCCATCTTGTTGCCTTCAAGCGCCGTGACGATCGAAGAGCTTTCGCCCGGTGTGTTCAGCAGGATGGATGTCGTCGACCCGCCATACATGCCCCCGTAGTAAATACCGGCAAACATGATGAGTGACCCGGCAGGGTCCAGTTTGTAAGTGACGGGTAGCAAAAGCGCCACCGTCAAAGCCGGGCCGATGCCCGGAAGCACGCCAACAGCGGTGCCCAATGTCACGCCGATCAGGGCGTAGAGAAGGTTCATCGGGTCCATCGCAACGGCGAAGCCCTGGAACAGCAATCCAAACGTGTCCATTGACCTTAACTCCCAAAAAAGAAGTGTTCTGGCGGCCCTGCCGGCAGAGACAATTGAAGCCCCTTGGCAAAGAGTACCCAGACAACAAAGGAAAGGACGATGCCCGCAGGTATCGTTATCCAAAGCTTCGTTTTGCCGAAGCCTCGCGCTGTCGCGGCAAACAACAGGCCCGTGGCAATTGAAAAGCCGACAACGTTAAGAAGGAGCATTTGAGCGGCGAGTCCACCGACAATCCACAGGACCGGGCCCGGCGCCTGTGCCTCTCGCTCAGGAAATTCTCCACGGAAGGCTTCGAACACAGTCCAGATAGCCAAAATAAATAAAACAATACTGATGGCGTATGGGAAAACAGCGGGGCCAATCCGCGTGACGCTGCCGCCATGAGTGGTGGCCGTGCTGTATCCGATTATGATGGCCAGAACCGCCAGAAAGGCGGCAATGCCCAACGCCGCCCGATCAGGGCGGCGCGTTTTTGAGGTTGATGACTGCTGCGTCATTTTACCAAGCCGATATCTTTCAGGATAGCGGACGTTGCTTCCGTATCCTTGGCCAGCTGTGCCTTGAATGCATCGCCTGCAAGATATGTGTCAGCCCAACCTTTGGCCTTCAACTGTTCCTGCCAGCCCTTGGACTTAACCAATTTTTCGATGTCGGCGCCAATAGCCGCTTCCTGCTCCTTAGTGATGCCGGGAGCCGCGGCGACCATGCGCCAATTCTGGATGGAAACGTCGAGGCCACCTTCCTTGAAGGTTGGCGCATCAATGCCCTCAACCTTGGTCTCACTGGAAATACCGATAATACGGAGAGTACCTGACTTGATCTGCGATTCGAACTCACCGTAACCCGAGATACCAACCGTCACCTGATTACCGAGAATGGCTGCAAGTGCTTCGCCGCCGCCAGAAAAGGCAATGTAGTTTACTTTGGTTGGATCGACACCCGCTGCCTTGGCCAAAAGACCTGCAGTGATATGATCTGTACCGCCAGCCGAACCGCCACCCCAGGATACTGCGCCGGGATCAGCCTTAAGCTTCTCGACCAGATCGGCTATCGACTTGATTGGAGAAGCAGCCGGCACGACCAATGCCTCGTATTCGCCAGTAAGGCGCGCAATTGGCGTTACCTGCTCCAAAGTAACTGGCGATGCATTGGTGAGAATTGCACCAACCATCACGTAACCGCCCACGATGAGCTGCGACGGATCGCCTTTGGCGGAGTTTGCAAATTGTGCGAGACCAATCGTACCGCCCGCGCCGGTCACGTTGACGACCTGCACATTGCCCGAGATTTTCTCTTCCTGAAGCACTGTCTGGAGAGTGCGGGCGGTTTGATCCCAACCGCCGCCGGGTGCGGCTGGCGCCATTATTTTATAATCTGCGGCAAAGGCATTTCCGGAAATAGCCATTGCACCGGCAGCTACAAAAGCGAGCAACATCTTACGCATTGTGTGAAGTCCTCCCAAAACGGCCCTCGGCCATCGATTTTTTCAGTTTTTCGAAGATTGGAAAGTTGTCGCCATAGGATTGCGCAGGCATTGTTGCCACGATTAACGCGCATATCTATGGACAGCCTCCCAGCGGTCTCCTCGTCTTTAGAATGATACTAGAAAACTGTCAGGAAGCTGTCACGCGAAATAGCGTGCAAAGAGGCTTAGCGTCGTAGAAATGTCAGATAAGCGCCGACCCTGCCTTCGCGATGAGCTTTCTGCTCATAGCGGGTGCCCGGCCATGCTTCGTAAGGTGTATGCCAATCAGCGGCTGTTTCAGCAAGCCAATCGAACTCACTATGTTCATGACAGTGCTGCAATGTCCAATTTACATAGGTATCTATGTCGGATGCAAAGCGAAAGCGTCCGCCCGATTTCAACACACGAGCAAAGCGACCGAGATTTTTCTGGCTGATAAAACGGCGCTTCCAATGCTTCTTCTTGGGCCAGGGATCAGGATAGAAAAGATCTATTCCATCAAGCGATGCTTCCGGCAGCCAATCGAGCACTTGCGTTGCGTCGTCGTCGTGAAGCCTGATATTGGCGAGCGGATTGTCGTGAAGATCAACAACCAGCTTCGCCATGCTGTTGACGAATGGCTCAACGCCGATAAAGCCCGCTTCAGGGTGACGCGCGGCTTCATGCACAAGATGCTCGCCGCCCCCGAAGCCAATCTCCATACGCACCACGTCAACCTCGGCAGCAAAAAGACTGCGGAGGTCGACGGGTGCTGGGGAAGTAAGATCGAGCTTTAATTCAGGCAGGAGTTCATCCCTGATGGAACGCTGCAAAGGGCGCAGCGCCTTGCCGCTTCTCCTGCCGAAGAATGCTTCTGTTGAACGCTCGCGTCTGGGCTCGGTCATACCATTTATCCACATTGGCCGCTTAGGCGGCCAATGCTGTCTTCAATTGCTTGGCAAGATCTGTCTTTTCCCATGAGAAAGACCCATCGCGGCCGGGTTTCCGTCCGAAATGGCCATAGGCCGAAGTCTTGGCATAGATTGGCTTGTTAAGGTCAAGATGCTTACGAATGCCGGAGGGCGACAGGTCCATAACCTTGCGCAGGGCTTCCTCGACCGCATCTTCCTTTACTTTGCCCGTGCCATGCAGATCAACATAGACCGAAAGCGGCTGGGCAACGCCAATTGCATAGGAAAGCTGGATCGTGCAGCGATCAGCAAAACCCGCGGCTACAACGTTCTTTGCAAGATAACGTGCTGCATATGCCGCAGAACGGTCAACCTTGGTTGTGTCCTTGCCCGAGAAAGCGCCGCCGCCATGAGGAGCAGCACCGCCATAGGTATCGACAATGATTTTGCGGCCAGTGAGGCCAGCATCGCCGTCTGGACCACCAATGACGAACTTGCCCGTAGGATTGATGTACCAGACGCAATCGTCAGCAATCTTCAGATCACCCATGGCTTCGCGAATATAGGGTTCAACGACGCTGCGGACCTTTTTTGAGTCCCAGCTTGCATCCAGATGCTGCGTTGAAAGCACGATTTGGGTTGCTTCTGCCGCCACACCGTCCACATAGCGGACAGTAACCTGGCTCTTGGCATCAGGTCCAAGCTTGCCAGCATCGCCTTCGCCCTTGTGACGGGCTGCTGCCAGCAATTCCAGAATCTTATGGGAATAATAAATTGGAGCAGGCATGAGATCAGGTGTTTCGCGGCATGCGTAGCCGAACATGATGCCCTGGTCGCCAGCGCCTTCTTCACCTTGGCGATCGGCTGCATTATCGACGCCTTGGGCAATATCTGCCGATTGGGGATGCAGCAGAACTTCAATCTTCGCCGTCTTCCAGTTGAAGCCTTCCTGTTCATAACCAATGTCGCGAATGGCGCGACGGGCGGCAGCACGGAATCTGGAAGGATTGATAACCGGATGGCCTTTGGCATCCTTGACGACAGCGCCGTTTTTATCTTTCTTCAGCAATGTATCCGGAACCCGGACTTCGCCAGCTATTACGACCCGGTTCGTTGTCGCCAGAGTTTCGCAGGCAATACGAACAGTCCAGGGATCAACTCCTGTTTTCTTCGCTTCTTTGTAGATCATGTCAACGATTTCATCGGAAATACGGTCACAGACTTTGTCTGGGTGACCTTCCGAAACGGACTCACTGGTAAAAAGATAAGAACTGCGCGTCACGGGGAACCCCTCTTGAAAGCAAACGAACGCCAGCAGGCATATGCCGACTGGCTGCATAGTGTTTGCCAAGCTGCGGCGGTTCCGTCAATTGCTTTCACTTTTAAAAGGATCGCGCCAAGAGGATTTTTTTCCCGTTTCACACCATAAACAGATGAAAAGTTATGGTTGGAGCCTTTCTTGCTTAAGGAGAATCCTTCTACTGAAGGGAATCTTGGGGCAAAATCGAAGGGTTTAGCGAGGTTGATCTCGCCCCATTATGCGTAGGTGCACCGGAAGGATTTGGCCCAATTGCACGCGCCACGGATCGAACTGCATTTGTTACGAATCCAGTCAGCGCGACCGGCGGATTTGAAAGCTGGTTGGTTTGCTTTTGCAAACCAACCAGCTTGGGGTTTCAGCGCGCGTCCAGCCGCTTTGTCACGCAACTTCGGAGAGACGTCGCCCTCGCCACTTTCGGTGTCCCTTGTCACGCCTTTGGCGGAACAGAATTGCTTTTCTTTAAGCAGAAAGGCCTCTAGACCGCATCATCCTCTTGGCCAAGCGTGCGTACGAGGTCGAGCACTTTACGCCGGATTTTCGCGTCGCCAATTTTTGCAAAGGCGCGCGCCAACTGGATACCCTCTGAACTGTTCAGGAAACCAACGACATAGGTTGTCTCGTTTTCTTCCTCAAAACCACGAGGTTTGTCTGACTGACCGGGCATGTCGTCAAAAAAGAATGTAACCGGCACGTTGAGGATATTGGCTATTGCCTGAAGGCGACTGGCACCCACACGGTTCATGCCTTTTTCATATTTTTGAATCTGCTGAAACGTTATTCCTAGGCTCTCACCGAGTTTTTCCTGGCTCAAGCCTATCATATTGCGTCGCAATCTAATTCTTGCGCCAACATGGATATCAACGGGGTTCGGACTCTTTTTACTATTATCAGACATGAAAATCTCATTCATATGAAATGGAATTGAAAATGAATTTTACCATCAATGTATCAACGTACCAAATATCACTTTATTCGACAGGGCTGTATCGGAAATGTCAACCAACACGCCTTCTACCGCGCAAAAAATACCCCAACGCCACAATTAGAACCATTATTAATACAACCAGAAATTGAACCGTATGAACCCCCTCTCCCCAAGGTAGTTCTACGCGTCCTGGAAGTTGAGCATCAATCACACCGACCCCATTGAGTGCAAGCGCATCAATGATTCGTCCATAGGGGTCAACGACTCCTGAAAGACCGTTATTGGCGGCCCGCACCATCGGCAGCCCCTGTTCCACTGCGCGCAATTGCGCCTGTCTGAAATGCTGGTAAGGACCAGGAGTATCGCCATACCATGCATCGTTGGTGACGTTGACAATGGCATTGGCGGCTGCGCCTTGGTAGAACATCTCACCCGGAAAGATGGCCTCATAACATATGAGCGGCAGTACTGAGAAACCGCTGATAACCTCAAGCGAGCGGCGCACCGAAGCTGCGCTGAACCCTCCCGGCAGTTCCACCACTTCGCTAATGCCGATCTTTCGGAGAATGCTCTCAAGCGGCACATATTCCCCGAAGGGCACGAGATGAACTTTATCGGCCGCTCCGGTAATTTCTCCCGAGCTGTCGATGGTATAGATGGTGTTGTAGTAGAGAGGTTCCTCCGCCCCGCCAGGCTCTTCCATTCTGATGGCACCAGCCAAAAGAGTCTGCCCGTCAGCCAAATTATCGGCGATAGCTTGCAGTGCTTCTGGAGTTTTCGTCAGAATATAGGGAACTGCTGTTTCCGGCCAAACTATAATCTGCGGCTTAACTTTCCCCTCTGCTGGCTCTTCAGCGGTCATGGCAAGGTACTTGTCAAATATACCGCGCCGCGCCTCTGCGTCCCATTTGAGATCCTGCGAAATGGAGGGCTGCACGATACGAATATGCGGGCCGTCGAGTTTGATATCCGCTGTGGAGAGCCGGAAAACGCCGAAGCCGACATGAGCGATGATCAGGATGAGTGCAACGGCAAGTCCAGCTATCCGGCCTTGCTTGGCATTATAAACCGCAGGCATGGCAAATACGATTACCGCCAGAATATTCATTGCGAGCAAGCCCACAATAATAGACGATTGCATCAGAACCGGTATTGGCATTGCGGCATAGCCGATGGCGTTCCAGGGAAAACCGGTTAGCACAAAGGAACGCAACCATTCGGCGAGGCCGAAACCAAGGCCGAGCGCAAATATGCGCCCGATCCCGTCGCTCCATATGAGACGCGCAATTACTGCTGCAAAAGCATAGAAAAATGCGAGAAATGCAGGAAGGCCAAAAATTGCCAAGGGAATTGCCCAGGCAAAATTTGCAGCATCGACCAGCAAAGCATTGCCGATCCACCACAGCCCGAAAACAAAATAGCCAAAGCCGAACCACCAGCCGACTATTGCGGCGGGAACCAGCCGACGGATCGGGCCGCTTCCGGCATTATCCACTGCGCCATCAAGCAGCCAGACCAAAACAGGAAAAGCAACAAATGCTACGGCAAAAAAGTCGTAGGGCGGCAAGGCAAAGCTCGCCAGAGCGCCCATAAGAAATGCCAGCCCCCAACGCCGCCAACCCGACAGAAGCACGATCCTATCGATTAGACCCCGGATCATGCCTTGACCAATTTACACAAGATCATTCGTCATCCGCTGATGGCTCGACAACACCTTGGCGCTGGCTACGCGGCCTGCGTTCTGCGTGACGCAGGGGAACAATTCTAACCTTACGTATGCGGCGTGGATCGGCTTCCAAAACGTGAAACTCATATCCGGGAACGGCCTGGACCATTTCGCCACGCACGGGAATGCGTCCGAGAATCGAGAAGATCAGGCCACCGACCGTATCAACATCCTCACCATGTTCGCCGACGACGAAGCCTGAACCGATCTTTTCAGACACTTCGTCAAGATCCGCCCGGGCATCCGTAATGAATACACCCTCCGGATCCTCGACGATCATCACTTCATCATCGTCATGTTCGTCTTCAATATCACCGACAACCATTTCCACGATATCTTCCAGCGAAACCAGACCATCAGTGCCGCCATACTCGTCAATCACGAGCGCTATCTGGATACGCTGCGCCTGCATGCGCCCCATCAAATCACTGGCAAGCATGGAAGGGGGCACGAACAGGATCGTGCGCATCAAGCTCAAATCTGAAATCGTTTTGGTGAGATCAACATTGGAGAGATCAAATTTTGCCGCAACCGGGGACTTGGGCGCGCGCGCCGTTTTTCGTGGCGTTTTAACCCGGGACGTCTTGGTAATGTGATTAACCACGTCGCGGATATGAACCATGCCGCGCGGGTCATCCAGCGTTTCGGCAAAGACTGGCATACGCGAATGACCGGACTTCTCGAATATTTCCAGGAGATCGCCAAGGCTCGTGCTGATTTCGACCGCTTCAATATCAGCGCGCGGAATCATCACATCTTCGACCCGCAGCTCCCGCAGGCGCAAAATGTTATGAAGCATTGCGCGCTCTTCAGGAGAAAAGGCCGTGTCACCATGATGATCCTCGGCAAGCGCAGCATCAAGATCGTCCCTTAAGGACGTTCCGGGGCGTGCGCGCAAGAATGGAAAGATCGTGGAAAGGAGCGAGCGCTTTTCTAAAACAGGCGCTCTGGTGATACTTTGCCCTTCGGCATCACTTTCCTGCCCATTCATGCCTTTGGCTGGCGCGGCAGGATCGTTTTGGTGCGACGTGTCAGACATGGTCCTCAATCAAATTAATCGTCTATGACCGATAGCGCATATGGATCAGGAATTGCAAGCCGCGCAAGAATTTTGCGCTCAAGCTGCTCCATCGCTTCGGCTTCATCATCTGTTTCGTGGTCATATCCGAGGAGATGCAAAACCCCATGAACGATCAGATGCGTGAGGTGATGGTCGAAGGATTTTTCTTCATCTTCCGCTTCCCGCCACAACGGTTTCGCGGGCAATAACGATATCGCCAAGCATCGGTCCGGGCGCTTGACCCGGTTTGATCGGAAAGGCCGGAAAGGACAAGACATTGGTAGGTTTGTCCTTGTCGCGCCAATCGTTATTAAGTTCCTTGATCGCCGCATCATCGGTGAAAACCAGACTTAGCTCGCTGTCGGGCTGGTTTCCGCTAGCCAGTTCGTCCCAAACTGCAGCAATAGCAATTGATGCAAGGTCCGACAGCGCCGCCTCCTCTGGCCAGCCATCGGTTTCAACCAATATGTCAATGTCGATCAAGATACTCCGTCAAGCTTTAGGCTTGGCGCCTTCCTTATCGTAAGCACGAACAATCGCCGCAACCAGCGGATGACGAACCACATCGACATCCGTAAACTTTACGGTGACGATACCCTGAACATCGTTCAAAATATTGAGCGCTTCCACCAATCCGGACTTCTGGCCTGGCGGTAGATCAATCTGGCTCGGATCGCCAGTAATAATCATACGTCCGTTTTCGCCAAGGCGGGTCAGGAACATCTTCATCTGCATTGCAGTCGTATTTTGCGCCTCATCCAGAATAATTGCAGAATGAGCCAGTGTACGCCCGCGCATGAAGGCGAGCGGTGCGATTTCGATAACGCCTGCGGCGATGGCACGCTCAACCTTATCAGCAGGCATCATGTCGTAAAGCGCGTCATAGAGAGGGCGCAGATAAGGGTCGACCTTCTCTTTCATGTCGCCGGGAAGAAAACCAAGCCGCTCACCAGCTTCGACGGCTGGGCGGGAAAGGATGATGCGGTCCACCAGACCACGCTCCAGCAGCATCGCCGCATGGGCGACCGCCAGATAGGTCTTACCCGTACCCGCTGGCCCTACGCCGAACACCATTTCCGACCGGTCAAGCGCGCGCATATAAGCATCTTGCGTCGGCGTGCGAGCGAAGATCGTCTTCTTGCGGGTCGATATCTGGGCTACAGCCATCTTGCTCTTGTTTTCCATTGTGGGAAGCGTCAATTGATCGTCGGCAGCGATAGCCATTCGCAAAGCACCATCAACATCCGATGCGGATATATCATGGCCTTTTTGCAAATGTTCGTAGAGTTGATCCAGAGCGCGCCGAGCCTGCTCCGTTGCTCCTGGCTCGCCACGAATAGCGAGCTGATTGCCTTTGGAACGGACGTCAACGCCCAGCTTCTTTTCGATACGAGCAAGATTCTCGTCAAACTGGCCGAATAGCGCACTCGCCAGCCGATTGTTATCAAATGTCAGTACGATATGCGCCAGGTCCGAGGCTCCGGAAGGAGCGGGTTTCAGTTTTTCGGTGGCGTTCAAACGGCTCTCCTAAAAAAGTATTCGCCTGTTCATATAGTCGCTACTTGTTCCTCAAACCATCTCCCGGAGACCGATAAGGCTGTTGGTTCCCGTGTCAATGATTCGTACATTGATAATGTCGCCGATTCTGCCGCCGTGTACATCGATAATTACAGGTTGTAACCAAGGAGATCGTCCAACCATCTGTCCAGGCACTCTTCCGGCCTTTTCAATGAGCACATCAAAGCTTTTATTCACAAGGCTGCGTTGGAAGGCATATTGCTGTTCGCTGAGCAAAGCCTGCAAACGCTGCAATCTCTCGTCTTTTACCGCTTCATCAATATGGTCAGGCAGATCGGCACCGGGTGTTCCTGGTCGCGGCGAATATTTGAACGAATAGGCTGCGGCGTAGGTAACGTCCCGAACCAGCTGCAACGTCGCCTCAAAATCCTCGTCCGTTTCTCCGGGGAAGCCAACAATGAAGTCACCCGACAGCGCTATATCGGAGCGGGCGTTTCGTATCCGCTCAATCAGACGCAGATAATCGTCGCCCGTATGCTTGCGATTCATCGCTTTCAAAATACGGTCCGAACCAGCCTGAACCGGCAGATGCAGATAGGGCATCAACATATCGAGATCACGATGCGCATTGATCAAAGCGTCATCCATGTCGCGCGGGTGACTGGTAATGTAGCGTAGTCGCGCAATGCCGGGTATCTCGGCCAGCCGGTAAAGCAATTCGCCCAGCCCCCACTCGCGGCCATCATGCCCCTCGCCATGCCACGCATTGACGTTCTGCCCAAGCAGCGTCAGCTCACGTACACCGGCATCGGCGAGTTTTTCGGCTTCTTTCAGAATCTGGGCAACAGGACGCGAAACTTCAGATCCCCGTGTATAGGGGACCACGCAGAACGTACAGAATTTGTCGCACCCCTCCTGGACAGTGAGAAATGCAGTAACGCCGCGGCTTCTCGTCTGCTCCTTTTTGGGAGCGGGCAAATGTTCGAACTTGTCCTCAATCGCATATTCCGTTTCAACGACACGTTCGCCTTTTGCCACACGCGCTAGCGCCTGTGGCAGGCGGTGATATGTTTGGGGGCCGACAACCAGATCAACAACGGGCGCACGCCGCGTAATTTCATCGCCTTCGGCTTGCGCCACGCATCCAGCAACGCCGACCGTGAGTTCGCGGCCCTCTTTGGCGCGCGCATCTTTCATTTTGCGTAGCCGGCCAAGCGCCGAGTACAGCTTTTCAGACGCCTTCTCACGAATATGACAGGTATTGATCAAGACCAGATCGGCATCATCCGCCGTGTCTGTCGGGCTATAACCCTCAGCTGCGAGACTGTCCGTCATCCGCTGGCTGTCATAGACATTCATCTGGCAGCCATAGGTCTTTACATAGACCTTGCGGGTATTGGCCAGTGATGGCGAATGGGCAAGCGCTGCCGACGTCTCGTCCAGCTGATGTTTAATAATGATATCGTCCATGCAGAGGCTTCTAAAGCTTTTTAGCCTCTTTGAAAATAGCCGGATCGGTGAGATTCGTGGCAGTTGCGATCTCCGGCTCGATCTAGTCACGGTCCTGCAGCGACCTTTGCATCATCGCCCGCACTTTCTCTTCCATCAACCGCGCCAAGGCTTTCCGGTCAGACTTGCTGTCAATCACAACTGGCTCGCCAAATCGGACATCAACATCATAGGCGCCCTCCTTGAGCATCCCGATAAGGCTGGGACCAAGCTCCACGTCCCCCGGCCATGCGATGATCGGGCGATGAAACCTGCCCATTGGCAGTCCGTGCACCCGCGTATAAGCGATGGCAACAGGTTGGATCGTGACTGTTTCGACGCTGGTTTCGCGGATTGCTACCTGCGCAGCACCGAACAGCGATGTCTTGAAGGGCAATATACGGTTACCGTCTGATGTCGTGCCTTCCGCAAAAAGCACCATGACATCGCCATCGGCAAGACGCGTTGCTATTTCACTTGCCTGATCATGGGTCTTGCCGCGTTTTTCACGCTCAACGAAGACAGAGCGCTGCAACTTGGCGAAGAGACCGAATAATGGCCAGGTAGCCACCTGAGACTTGGCTATGAAAGAGACTTCCGCGATAGCCGATAAAACGACTATGTCGGCCCATGAGGAATGATTGGCTGCAAGCAGCAATGGCCGATTCTGCGCCATTTTGCCGTGCACATGAATGCGAATTCCAAGCAAATGGCGAACAACCTTATGAAAAAGCACAGGAAGCTTTTTCTGTAATGACCAGCCGGTCTTAACGAAAAGCAGTTGGACCGGCAGCAAGATTATTGTGATGAGTGCAAAGCCGGCCGCTGCCAGAATAAGTCTTAGATGTGCGATCATCTTAGCGGCCAGAACCCGTTTCGCGATGTCCCAGGTCACGGCGCATCGTCAAGGCCGCTGAGCGTCCTGAAGGCGTTTCATAATAGCCGGGCCGTTTTCCCACCTGTTTGAATCCGAGACTGCGATATAGGGCGAGCGCCGGTGCGTTCAGCTCATCCACCTCAAGAAACAGCATGGTCGCACGCGCATTGTACAAATGGCGCAATGCCGCGTCCATCAAGGCATGACCGACGCCCTTGCGCTGAAACTGCGGAGCGACGGCGATGGTTAGTATCTCGGCCTCATCCAGAACAAGCCGTGCAAGAACAAAACCACCGGGCTGCGCCGCACGATTTCCCTCTTCGCGCGCGATAAAACCAAAGACGTTGGCTTCACCAAGCAGCGCGTGAAAATCGTCTTCACTCCACGGCTGCCGGAACGTACCGGCATGAATCGGCACCAGATGAGTTGCGTCCTCCCGCGCAAGCGTTTCGATTACGAAGCTGCGCTGACGCAGATTATCGAAAGGCAGGCCCATCATTCTGCGACCTGCCGCTTCAATACGAAACCCTGTTGCGGCTTAACGTCGAGACCACGCAAATAAAGGGGGCTGGGCAAGGCTGTGTCTTGTGATCGTATTCCAAGTTGCGCAAACGCTTCGATCGTACCGGTCGCCATTGCCGACGTCACGTCCAATGGACGTTCCAGCTTTGCATTGATCAGCGCTGAGGCGGAACCGGCAAGAACAAGATTTTGCCCATGGCCGGCCAGTTGTTCCACGATCCCGGGCAAGGTAACAATCATGGGCTCGGAGGCAGGCGTACTATCGCTTGCGAAAAACTGCGCATAAAACTCATCGCGGCGCGCATCGATCACACTGAGAACTGGTCTTCCGGAGAGGGCTTTTCCGGCATCATAAGCCAGAGCCTCAAGCGTGGTAATCCCTATCGCAGGACAGCGCAAAGCCAAAGCCAGACCGCGCGCCGTTGCCACCCCTACCCGCACGCCAGTAAAGGATCCCGGTCCAATACTGGTGACGACCTTGCTAATTTCGTTGATTGCAATCCCAGCATTGGCAACGGCTTGTTCCATGATTGCCATCAACCGCTCGGCATGGCCTTTGCCAATATCTTCACTGATCTGCGCCAGCATCGTGCCGCTTTCAGCATCGAAGATGGCAACAGAACAAAGATTGGCGGCGGTGTCGAGCGCAAGCAATTTCATGTGCTATCGCCTAAACAAGAATCAGTCGGCAAACAAGAGCACACTCGGCACGGGCAGCTATTCATGTTGATCGCCGCCCGGCATCGAAAAGGTTTATTGGCTTGCTTTCAACTCCAGGCGCCTGCGGTGCAGGACAGGTTCTGTATAGCCATTGGGCTGTTCGCGGCCCTTGAGAACGAGATCACATGCGGCCTGAAACGCTACCGACTTGTCAAAATTACCAGCCATTGGCTGATAAAGAGGATCATTGGCATTTTGCTTGTCGACGACGGCTGCCATACGCTTCATCGTCTCCAACACCTGAGCTTCATTGGTGATTCCATGATGCAGCCAGTTGGCAATATGCTGGGCAGAAATACGCAAAGTTGCCCGATCTTCCATCAATCCGACATTGTTGATATCGGGCACCTTGGAACAACCAACCCCTTGATCGACCCAGCGCACCACATAGCCTAAAATGCCTTGCGCATTATTGTCGAGTTCACGCTGAATATCCTCCGGCGTCCAGTTGGGGCGCAATACGACAGGCACAGATAGAATATCGCTGAGCTTTGCACGCCCCCGTGATTTCAATGCCGCTTGAACTTCCGCAACATTGACCTTGTGATAATGTGTGGCGTGCAGCGTTGCGGCTGTTGGCGATGGTACCCAAGCAGTATTCGCACCAGCCTTCGGGTGACCGATCTTCTGTTCAAGCATTGCCGCCATCAGATCGGGCATCGCCCACATGCCCTTGCCGATCTGGGCATGACCGGAAAGACCACATTCGAGGCCGATATCAACATTCCAGTTCTCATAGGCTCCGATCCACGACGCCTGCTTCATGTCGCCCTTGCGGATCATCGGTCCAGCTTCCATGGAAGTATGAATCTCGTCGCCAGTGCGATCAAGGAAACCGGTGTTGATGAAAACGACCCGTTCTTTTGCTGCACGGATGGATTCCTTCAGGTTGACCGTCGTTCGGCGTTCCTCATCCATGATGCCCATCTTCATCGTATTCGGCTGCATTCCCAAAAGTGCTTCTACGCGCCCAAACAATTCAGCCGCAAAAGCAACCTCTTCTGGGCCATGCATCTTTGGCTTCACCACATACATTGATCCGGCACGGGAGTTCATATGCCGGCCATTTGGACCAATATCGTGAAGTGCCGCCAAGGCCGTGATGGCCGCGTCCATAATGCCCTCAGGCACCTCATTGCCATCCTTGTCGAGGATTGCAGGATTGGTCATCAGATGCCCGACATTACGTACCAGCATGAGGGAGCGTCCCGGTACCGTTAGCGGCTTGCCGTCCTTGCCCGTATATTCCCTATCCGGGTTGAGCTTGCGGGTGACTGTCTTCCCGCCTTTTTCGAAACTGTCTTCAAGATCGCCATTCATCAGGCCGAGCCAATTGCGATAGACAATGACCTTATCCTGCGCATCCACTGCCGCGACGGAGTCTTCGCAATCCTGAATTGTTGTCAGGGCAGATTCCAACAGAACATCGGCAATGTGCGCCTTGTCTGTTGTGCCAATTGGATGATCGGCATTAATCACGATCTCCACATGCAGCCCGTTCTTGATCAGAAGAATTGCCGTCGGGCTTGCCGGATCACCGCGATAGCCCGCGAACTGGCTTTCATTCGCAAGGGAAACAGCCTCATTCCCTGATTTGAGCGCAAGTTTACCGTCTTTAACAGTAAGAGCGGAAATATCCGCCCACTGCGCACCCTGCAATGGCACACTCTCATCAAGAAAAGACTTGGCCCAGGCAATGACTTTCGCACCGCGTACCGGGTTGAATGCTTTTCCTTTTTCCGCCCCGCCTTCATCCGAAATTGCGTCCGTACCGTAAAGCGCATCATAGAGCGAACCCCAACGCGCATTGGCAGCATTGAGCGCATAGCGGGCATTCATGACAGGCACAACAAGCTGCGGACCCGCTGTCACGGCGATTTCAGGATCTACATTGCTCGTCGAGACAGCAAATTTGTCGCCTTCAGGCAGCAAATAACCAATCTCACGCAGGAATGCTTCATACTCCTCCGGTGAGTAACCATTGTCACGCCTGCCCTTGTAGAAATCATCGAGTTGAAGCTGGAATGCGTCGCGTTTTGCCAGCAAAGCGCGATTCTTCGGCGCCAGATCATCAACGATCTGCGCAAAACCTGACCAAAACTGTGCCGCATCGACGCCTGTTCCGGGAATGGCTTCATTCACAACGAAATCGTGAAGCTCTGGAGCCACTTTCAGACCATTCATTTCGATACGTTCGCCCATGATCATGTCCTTATAGATTTGCATTGCATATCCTTGAACACGCCAAGGCCAGTGCAGTCAATTCTCCGATGGTCTGTGTTGAAATCTGTATCGATTGAAATCGATTAGTGTGCGATCCGCGGACGCCCTGACGCTGTAGCGATCAAGATCGCTTCAATGAATTTTCGCTGATCTTCCACCGTTGCCGCGCTGATCTTGCGAATAATTGTGATGTGAGGCTCGTCCGTACCGGCCTCGAGCGCCAGTCGCTGCACCTGATCCTTCAGTGTTGATTCGGCAAATGCGATTGAATCTTCCTCAAGCTGAAAATCCTGAACAGCTTCACCCGCCATTACCCGGAAAAGACCTTCAACAGGCTGGCTTATATGCGCTTCCAGTGACACCCGGACTTGTCCGACAACGGCTCCCAAAGCGTTTGCCACATCCGTATCAACGGGAACGATACATTGAACACCAAGCTCGTCGCCCACAGCAGGGTAATAGACGGGTGCTGACGCTCCAAGTCCGATTAGGGGCCGGTCGATATGCAATTTGATACCGGCAATACCGCCCACCCCAGATAATGCTCGCTGAACGAGTGCGCTTGCGACGGTTTCCTGCCCCTCAAGCCCGTCCTCCGCAAAGACTGTTTCAAGAACGACCTCGGATGAACGCCTGATAAGAGCATCATAGGTTCGGCGCGAAACCTCTTCCGGCGTATCGCAAAAAGGACGACCCGCCCCATCCTTGCGCCTTGCATAAAGAATAGCACCATACCGCGCTGCTTCGGCATTCCAATTGTTCTGAAGACCCAAAACATGACAGGCATCCGAGGGCGTGAACCCCGCAAGATGAACCAATCCGCGAGAGACCAGCCGTGTTATTGCTGCCGTCTGCGACACCGAGGCCAATAGACGATCAAGCGGCTGTGGCTCTGTGGTCATACGCTCGTAAAGCTCGGCCTCTCCCTTGCTCAGGCCAGACGCCATTTGCACCGGCACACCTGTGCGCAAGGCGAAACGTCCATCTAGCCGTCCTGCATTGACCGCTTTAACCTGACGGGCCAGATGCTCGATAACCATGGAACCGTGATTGGCCGCGAGAAGCGCCAGCGGCACAAGCCGTCTTGGTCCAAGCTTGATCCCGGGTGTCATGGCATTGTCGTCCAGCGACACTTCCGAGTCCCCGCCAAGGCCAAAGGTACGCATCGCCACGGCTTCAACCATGGTGCGAAACCCACCAACTGTGGCACCATTGGGATCAAGCCTGGGGCGGCCATCATCCAGCACGGCAACATCAGTCGTCGTGCCGCCAATATCGGAAATAATCGCATTGTCGAGGCCGGTCATATGACGCGCGCCAACGAGACTTGCTGCCGGCCCCGAAAGAATGGTTTCAATGGGCCGGTGGCGGGCAAATGCGGCAGAAACCAGCGCACCATCGCCGCGAACGACCATTAAAGGTGCATGAATCCCGCGCTTGTCCAGAAAACCTTCCGTGGCCGCGACAAGCCGGTCAATCATCGCAATCAGCCGGGCATTGAGGACTGTCGTCAATGCCCGTTTGGGACCGTTCAATTTGGCCGACAATTCATGGCTGCATGTGACTGGCAGCCCTGTCTTATCATGCACAAGATCGCGCACGGCAATCTCATGCTCCGGATTGCGCACGGCAAAATAGGCGCAAATGGCAAAGCCTGTCACTTCAGATTTCAGATGTGGCAATGCCTTTTCAAGGGATGACGCATCGAAAGGTTGAGCACGACCATAGACGTCATGACCACCCGGGATAAATATGACAGGATCGTTGCCAAGAGCATCTTTCAATCCTGCCTTCTCCAGATCAGCATCGGAAAATCCGATCATCACCAATGCGATGCGCCCGCCCTGGCCCTCAACCAACGCGTTGGTGGCCAGTGTCGTCGACATTGACACAAGCCGGATGTCGGCTGGAAGCACAGAAGCTTCGGCAATGATGGCATCGACCGCGCCAGAAATGCCAACACTCAAATCATGGCGTGTCGTAAGCGCTTTTGCCTTGGCAATAACGCCGCGCTCTTCCGACCAGAGTACGGCGTCGGTATAGGTCCCGCCCGTATCCAACCCTAGAAATATTGCTTGCTCTACTGTGGAATCAGTCATGTCGCCCTACACTGTTTGTGGAAGAGTTAGCGCATGAGATGCAAAACCACTAGCATCATATCGACCACTTACTGCCGCAAGCCGGAACCTTACAAAACATTTGGCGTTCTCCGAAGGACAGGGGGCAGACCATGGCAACACAATCGGCGAAAGCGCATGCCGGATCCAAAAAAGTTATTTACGCAGCGATACTTGGCAATCTTCTGATTGCCGTCACCAAGTTTGTCGCGGCTTTCTTTACCGGCAGTTCCGCCATGCTTTCGGAAGGTGTCCACTCTCTGGTTGATACCGGAAATGGAGCGCTTCTCCTCTTTGGTCTGCGCCGCGCGGCCAGACCTGCCGACCGTAGTCATCCGCTCGGCCATGGCCGGGAGCTATACTTCTGGAGTTTCATCGTCGCCTTGTTGGTCTTTGCCGTGGGTGCCGGGGTGTCCTTCTATGAAGGCGTGATCCATATTCTTGATCCGGAGCCCGTTGAAAATCCTATCATCAACTATGTTGTTCTTGGCCTTGCCATGTTGTTCGAGGGAACCTCCTGGTACATAGCGTTGAAGGAATTTCGCACTGTTAAAGGCGACCTTGGTTACGTCGAGGCGGTGCGGATTAGCAAAGATCCAAGCGTCTTTACGGTATTGTTCGAAGACACAGCTGCCCTGCTCGGGCTTGTTATTGCTCTTGTTGGCATTTCCGCCGCGCAACTCTTCGATATTCCAGAATTGGACGGTGTCGCCTCTATCGGAATTTCGATCATACTTGGCGGAACCGCGATTTTTCTGGCGCGAGAGAGCAAGGGCTTGCTGATGGGCGAGGCTGCACTCCCAGAGGTGGATCAGCAAATCCTCGACATTGCCAACCAGGACCCGGCAGTTCAACGCGCCAATGGGGTGCTAACAGTCCATATGGGTCCAAAACAGATCGCGGCGAGCCTCAGTGTGGAATTCGAAGATCACATGCGCGCGCCAGAAATCGAAGCCTGTGTTCAACGCATCGAAGCGGCTCTGAAAAAAGCCAATCCTGATATTATCAGCCTCTTCGTCAAGCCGCAGACGACCGGAACCTGGGAGGTTCGGCGCAAAACCATCGAAGCTGGCTAAGATCGGAATTATCCGTCAGGTCAGATACAGTCTGGCCTTACTCCTCGCCATCGACCACCCGCAAGCGCAATTGGCCTGTCGTGGAAGCTGCCGACCGCGTTGTATCGGGCGCTTTTGTTTCGCCCACTGGCGCTTCCGCAAATTCCAGCGCTTCGATCTTCTGGCCGCGCTTGGTCACCTTGCTGGAAGATACCAGAATATCGTCAATATCCTTGTTTGCCTGACTGAAATGGGTTTGCAGACGCCGCACACGATCATCAAGACGGCCAACATCTTCCATCAACCGGATGACTTCGCCCTGTATCAAATGCGCCTGTTCCCGCATGCGTACGTCTTTGAGCACAGCCTGAATGACCTGAATGGATAGCATCAGCAATGAGGGCGATACGATCACGATACGCGAGCGATGCGCCTTCTGGATCACGCCTTCGAAATTCTCATGAATTTCAGCAAAGACCGATTCCGAGGGCACAAACAGAAACGCCGTATCCTGCGTCTCGCCATTGATAAGATATTTTTCTGCAACATCACGAATATGAATCTCGATATCGCGCCGGAACTGAGTAGCGGCGATCTTCTTGCCTTCCGGCGTTTCGGATTCACGTATGGCGTTCCAGGCTTCCAGGGGAAACTTGGCATCAATGACCAGATTTGCTGCACCATTGGGCATGCGAACCACGCAATCAGGTCTGCTTCCATTCGACAGGGTTGCCTGAAACTCATAAGCGCCCTGCGGCAGACCATCGGCGATAATCGCTTCCATCCGCGCCTGACCGAAGGCCCCACGCGTCTGTTTATTGGCAAGAATTGCCTGTAATTGGACGACCTGACCCGCAAGCGTTTGAATATTATTCTGCGCCGTATCGATGACCGCCAGCCGTTCTTGCAGTTTGGCGAGATTTTCGTGCGTGGACTTGGTCTGATCGGTCATGGTCTGGCCAATTCGGGTGGTCATGCCGTCAAGCCGCTCCCGAATGGATTGATTAAGCTCTGCCTGACGAGAACCGAAAAGTTCAGCCATTGTCTGCATGCGACCTTGCATTTCAGATTGGCTTTTAAGAATTTCTCCCATTCGCGCTTCCGCGTCGCGGGCACGATCTTCCGCCTGTATCTCCGCGACAAGCCGCATCCGTGCTGCCCGCATGGACAGCAACAATGGCAAAAATCACCACCAAAGCCATGACAAACGCCACTGTAAACAGTGTTGCGCCTACAGATATTGAGGTCGCGCCGAGCTGAAACAGCGTTTGATCGAGAGAAATTGAAGTTTCCATAACCCTAGAGTAACCGATTCGATTGGCAAATGTGAGATCAAAACATGAACATTTTTATGATTGGGTCTGATGCCGCATTGACGGCTGAAAATCGAGATATTAGGTGAAGGACATGTCTATCAAACCGCTCGTCATCCTTCCCGATCCGCTGCTTCGTCAAGTTTCCAAACCTGTCGAAAGTTTTGACGTGGATTTGCGCAAATTTTCCGCTGATATGCTGGACACAATGTATGATGCGCCCGGCATTGGTCTGGCGGCCATTCAGGTCGGCACACCCATCCAGATGCTGGTCATTGATCTTGCCAAAGAGGACGAGCCGAAGGCGCCGCAGGTTTACATCAACCCACAGGTGCTTTGGTCCAGCGACGAGCGGAATATTTACGAAGAGGGCTGCCTTTCCATCCCTGATTACTATGCGGAAGTCGAGCGGCCCAAACAGGTTCGCGTTTCCTATTTCGATATTGAGGGGAAGCCCCAAGAAGTCGAAGCGGACGGACTTTTGGCCACATGCCTTCAACATGAGATCGATCATTTGAACGGTATTTTGTTCATCGATTACATTTCGCGGTTGAAGCGTGAAATGGTGGTGAAGAAGTTCAAGAAACTCGCCAAGGATCGCCCCACAAGTCGATTGGCGGTTTAGGCGATGAGTTTGCGAATTATATTTATGGGCACGCCGGATTTTTCCGTGCCTATTCTCAATGCGCTGATCGGTCAGGGCCATGAAATTGTTGCGGTTTACAGCCAGCCACCACGCCCTGCTGGCAGGCGTGGACTTGAGCTGACCCCTTCGCCTGTTCACCGGAATGCGGAGCAATTCGGCATCGAGGTCCGCACACCCAAGAGCCTGAAAGATCCGGATGAGCAGCAGGCCTTTATCGACCTTAAGGCCGATGTTGCGATTGTTGTCGCCTATGGCCTGATTTTACCGAAAGAAATTCTCGAGGGCACCCGCCTCGGTTGCTATAATGGACATGCCTCATTGCTTCCGCGCTGGCGGGGAGCTGCGCCAATTCAGCGTGCCATTATGGCTGGTGACCTTGAAACCGGCATCATGATCATGAAGATGGATGAAGGTCTCGATACTGGGCCGGTCGCCATGGTCGAGAAAATCAACATTACGGCTGACATGACGGCGGGCGAACTGCATGACCAGCTTAGCATGGCCGGCGCTGATCTGATGGTGCGCGCCGTTGCCGCTCTGGAACGCGACAGCCTAACCCTCACGCCGCAATCCGATGAGGGCGTAACCTACGCCTCCAAGATTACCAAGGTCGAAACCCGCATCGACTGGACCCAGCCAGCCATAGACGTTCACAACCGTATTCGTGGCCTGGCGCCGTTTCCCGGTACCTGGTGTGAAATGGAAATTGGCGACGATCTGGAGCGTGTCAAACTTCTGCGCTCAGTGCTCGCCACAGGCGTAGGTGCCCCCGGAACCGTATTGGACGACGATTTGCGCATTGCCTGCGGCGAAGGAGCTGTCCGTCTGCGGACATTGCAGCGTGCAGGCGGCAAAGCCATGGATGGGCAGGAGTTTCAGCGCGGGGCTAAAATCGCGCAAGGCACACGACTGCCATGAGTGACGTCACGGTCCAGACTACAAGCCCTGACGATTATCCTGAAGTTGCCAACCTTGTCGAGCGTGCCTTCGGGGAAACCGGCGAAGTTGAGTTGATTTCTCGGTTGAGAGAAAATAATGATGTTCTGCTCGAGCTTGTTGCCCGGAAAAACGGGATTCTGGCAGGACACATCCTGTTTTCACGCGTGAAGATCACCGGTAAGAACCACGACGCTGTCGCTTTGGCGCCTTTGGCAGTATTGCCGAAGTTTCAAAAGCAAGGTGTTGGGAGTCTCCTCATTCAAACGGCCCATACGGAACTTGTCGCTGCAGGAGAGACCTTATCGCTCGTTCTTGGCGATCCGGCTTATTACGGCAGATTTGGCTATGAGCATCTGCGCGCTGCTGGTTTTGAGAGCGCTTATCAAGGGGAATATCTGCAGGCTTTAGCTTTTGCCGATGCGCCATCGACCGGCGTCCTGCAGTATGCTCTAGCTTTTGGAGCACTCTAATGCCCCGCTACAAGCTTACTGTCGAGTATGATGGTACGCCATATGCAGGTTGGCAGCGTCAGGAAAACGGCCACACCGTCCAGGCCGCCATCGAACAGGCCATCTTCAAGTTTTGCGGTGAGAGCATATCTCTTGGCGCAGCCGGACGCACAGACTCGGGCGTTCATGCCAGCGCGCAGGTTGCCCATGTCGATCTCGTCAAGGACTGGAGCAGTTCAAAAATTCGCGAAGCGCTCAACGCCCATCTCGTTTTTGCGGGCGAAACTGTCAGTATCATAAATGTAGAACTGGTCAGTTCTCAGTTTGACGCGCGATTTTCAGCAACGGGCCGCCACTATCTCTACCGGATCGTCAACCGCCGCCCCCCTGCCCCGCTGGAGGCTTATCGCGCATGGTGGGTGAAAAAGCCGCTTGATGCAGAAGCCATGCACGCTGCAGCGCAGAGGTTGATCGGAACACATGACTTCACCACATTTCGTGCAACGCAGTGCCAATCAAAAAGCCCTGTTAAAACGCTCGATTTCTTGAGCGTCAGCCGCAAGGGCGAAATTGTCGAGATCAGGGCGTCCGCGCGGTCATTTCTGCACAATCAAATTCGCTCTTTCGCTGGAACGCTGCAGGAAGTTGGCTGTGGGCGATGGGATGCGGATGATGTGAGCGCTGCTCTTGAAGCGCGCGATCGGCAGGCGTGCGGCCCTGTAGCACCCCCCCACGGTTTATACCTGATCGGCGTAGACTACCCGCTCACCGACGGCATCGCAATTCCCAGAGCATTTTGAAACGTGATCACCATCAATATCGAACCGATGATGAATGCGATGAAAAACGTCGCTGACCAAATATAGGGTTTTTTCAATGCCACATGCACCAGCCTGTAGGTAAAAACGATAATCAGCGCATAAACCATCATGCTCATGCTGCCAATCAGAGTTGGCCAGTCAGGAAAAAGCATTCGTACCAGCGTGGCTGGCACCGTTAGCCACGCACCTATCGCAGACCCCCAATTGGTGGCGACGACATAAGGGCTGAAACGCTTTACGATTCCCAATGGTCGGGCAAGCAATGCCACTATCACCAACGGCAGAACCCAGCTTGCAAGATCGATAAAGGCAGCACTTCCGATTATGGAAAGCCGGCTTCCAGTTCCCGGACGCAAAGCGACAAGGTCATTGGCAAAAACAATCCAGCCCAGAATGAGCGGCGGCAGCGATATTGTTATGGCGTGAAAAGACTGCCAAAAACCGTCTTCCGAAAAATCAAGCTCTTCAAGACCGTCTGCATGACCATTCATCATGCGCCAGGTGCCGCGAAGATAGCGTTGTATTTCGTTCCAGTCGGGTATGTCGTTCATCAACTCGTCACGCAAAAAAATCCGCAATGAACCGCTCGTAAATCTGCGTCAAGGTTTCAAGATCGGCAACCGATACGCGTTCATCGACCATGTGCATGGTCTGGCCAACAAGACCGAATTCAACCACCGGGCAATAGTCCTTGATGAAACGGGCATCTGATGTGCCGCCGGATGTCGAGAGCTGAGGACGCTTTCCCGTCACCTTTTCAACCGACGAGGTCAAAGTTCCGATCAGCTTTTCATTATGCGTCAGGAATACGTGGCTTGGACGATCGCGCCAGACCAGGTCGTAGTTCACCGGCGTCTTCCTGCCCGGACGTAGCTTGCGGCGGCCTGCCGCCTTGTCGAGCCTGTTATGTATCTCGGCCATCAGCGTCTCATCGGTCCACGTGTCGTTAAATCTGACATTGAAGGTCGCACTGGCTTCGGCAGGGATAACATTGACTGCTGGGTTTCCAACATCAATCGTCGTTACTTCCAGATTGGTCGCCTGGAAATTCTTGGTGCCCTTGTCAAAGGCGGGATAGAGAAGGCTGTCGACGAGCATGGTCAGGCCACGGATCGGATTGTCCGCAAGATGCGGATAGGCAGCATGCCCTTGTATACCGCGCACGATAATCGTGCCCGATAGAGAACCGCGACGGCCAATCTTGATCATATCACCGAGCGTATCCGGATTGGTCGGCTCACCAACGATTGCCGCGTCCCAGCTTTCTCCCTTGGCTTTTGCCCATTCGAGCAATTTACCGGTACCGTTGATGGAAGGCCCTTCCTCATCCCCGGTTATCAGAAATGAGATTGAGCCTTTGAGCTCATCGTTTTTCTCCAGATAGCGGGCAACAGCTGCGGCGAAACAGGCGATGCCGCCCTTCATATCCACAGCCCCGCGCCCATACATCTCGCCATTATGAATGGTCGCAGAGAATGGCGGATAGGTCCATGCCGCTTCATCGCCCACAGGAACCACATCCGTATGTCCCGCGAACATCAAATGCGGTCCGTTTCCGGAACGCCGTGCATAAAGGTTCTCTACATCGGGCGTCCCATCTTCGCTGAAAACGGGTCGTTCGACCGAGAATCCCAACGGTGCCAGCAGGGATTGGACTGTCGTCAGTGCTCCGCCTTCCAAAGGCGTCACGGAAGGGCAGGCGATGAGCCGGGCGAGGTTTTGTACTGGATCAGCAGAGGATTTCATGTGTAATGCGATAATGGAAAAGCGCGATCCTGTCACGCTTCACGTGACTGATTTCGTGCCGCTTTTTGCTTGAAGGATGTGTTATGGTCTCCAACAAGTCGCGCATTGTTGTCGCTGGTTCAGGATCAATCGGGTGCTATGTCGGTGGAAGCTTGGTAGCAGCTGGACGCGCGGTCTGTTTTTTGACGAGGCCTCGCACCGAGGCAAAGCTTCGAGAGGCCGGACTTAAGGTCATCGACCTTGATGGGACACAGCAACTCATTCCACATCATGAGTTCGAACTGAGCAGCGATCCTGCAGTAGCCTTTGCGGATGCCGACATTGTTCTGATCACAGTTAAAAGCGGCGCCACCGAGGAAATGGCCGGACTTGCCGCAAAACATGCGCCTGCTGGTGCCATTATCGTCAGCCTTCAAAACGGCGTCGGCAACACGGAAATTTTACGCCGCATACTGCCGGAAGGAACGGTCGTCATTGCCGGCATGGTGCCATTTAATGTCGTCCTGTCCGACAATTCCGCAGAACCGCTCACGGTAAGGCGAACCACTCAAGGCACAGTCCTCATCGACAAGGTTTTGGCTGAACTGCCCCGCGTCCTTTCCGTGCCCGGCCTGCCGGTGCAAGCGCACCCGGATATAGAGGGTGTTCTTTGGGGAAAATTGCTGATGAACCTCAACAATGCGCCAAATGCGCTGTCAAACTTACCGCTTGCCGAGCAATTGGCAGATCGCAAATGGCGGCAGCTTGTAGCCGACCAGATGAGCGAAGCCCTCAACATCATGACGGCGCACGGCATCGAGCCGGCAAAAATCCAGGGCGTAAAGCCCGCTCTTCTTCCCTGGATTTTAAGATTGCCAAATTTTTTATTTCGCGTCGTCGCGCGCAAGATGCTGGCCATTGATCCGAGGGCACGATCATCCATGTGGGAAGACTTTGCGCGTGGCCGGCCAACGGAAGTGGATTATCTCCAAGGAGTGATTATCCAAATGGCACGGGAGAAGGGCCTATCGGCTACGCTCGCCCGTAAAGTTCTGTCCTGCGTCAAGCAAGCGGAGGGGAAACCCCTCCGCAGCCATTCCATTGAAGAAATCCGGTCTTAATCGCGCAGAAGCTCATTTATCGAGGTCTTGGAGCGGGTCTTTTCGTCAACGCGCTTGACGATAACGGCGCAATAGAGACCTGGCCCCGGCTCACCATTTGGAAAAGGTTTTCCAGGCAGTGTTCCTGCAACCACGACAGAATATGGCGGCACTTCACCATAAAAGATTTCGCCCGTGGCACGGTCGACGATTTTGGTCGATTTGCCGATGAAGACGCCCATACCGAGAACGGCACCTTCGCGAACGATACAGCCTTCAACAACTTCCGAACGGGCGCCAATGAAGCAATTATCTTCGATGATCGTCGGGCCAGCCTGCATGGGTTCAAGAACGCCGCCAATGCCTACACCGCCTGAAAGATGCACGTGCTTGCCGATCTGCGCGCAGGAGCCAACCGTTGCCCACGCATCGACCATAGTGCCCTCGCCGACATAAGCACCGAGATTAACAAAAGACGGCATGAGGATTGCGCCTGGCGCAATATAGGCGGAACGGCGAACGATCGCATTGGGTACTGTGCGTATGCCAGCCTTGGCAAATTCAGTCGCGCCCCAGCCATCGAACTTGGATGGAACCTTGTCCCACCAGGTTGCGCCACCTGGTCCACCTTCGATAATGCCCATTGGGTTGAGGCGGAATGACAGGAGTACAGCCTTTTTAAGCCACTGATTGACCTTCCAATTTCCGTCGGCCTGTTTCTCTGCCACGCGTGCTTCGCCGCTATCAAGGAGAAGCAACGATGTCTCGACCGCATCGCGGATTTCACCGCGTGTTTCAGTGCTGATCGCATCGCGTTCGTCGAAGGCCTTGTCAATCGTCTTTTCGAGGCCATTCAGATCGGGCTTGGACATTTTAAGGTCACTCCATTACACGGGCAATTAATATCAATGGCCTAGTAAGATAAGTCTGCGAGAGGGTCAATCGCAGCACCATAATGTTGGATAAGGAATCCGATTGGATGTCTGCCAGCGTCATCTACGCCGCAGAAGGAGAAGTGAAAATTGAATACTGACGAAAAAAACGGCTGGACGCCATTTTCCCACTCTTCTGAAGCGGTTCGCCGTGTAGGCGAAGCGCCTTCAACACCGCAGACCGAGTCCGACACCTATCGTCTTGCCTTTGCCGATCCCGATTTCATGACCAAACGTGAATTGCGTGCCGTGCGGCTGCAACTCGAATTGCTCAAGCCGGAAATGGCTTTGACCGAGCGTGGCATCCGCTCGACAGTTGTGCTGTTTGGCGGGGCGCGCATTCCGGAGCCCGGCGGTGAGGCATGGGCGGCCAAAAACGAGGTTCAGAAGAAAAACCTTGAAGCAAACTCACGCTATTATGCCGAGGCACGGAAGTTTGCGCAGCTCTGCTCCGTCTATTCGGCGACCACCTACAACCGTGAATTCGTCATTGTGACAGGTGGTGGCCCCGGCGTGATGGAAGCGGGCAATCGCGGTGCTGCCGATGTTGGCGCGCCGACGATCGGTCTTAACATCGTGCTGCCGCATGAACAGGCGCCCAACGCTTATGTTACGCCGGACTTGTGCTTCAATTTCCATTATTTCGCGATCCGCAAGATGCACTTCCTGATGCGCGCCAAAGCAATGGCCATTTTCCCGGGCGGGTTCGGGACAATGGACGAAACATTCGAGGCGCTGACCTTGATTCAGACCGGTCGTATGGAGCGCATACCATTCCTGCTTTTCGGCAAATCATTCTGGGAAAAGACGATCAACTTTGAGTTTCTCGCGGAACAAGGTGTCGTTTCTCCTTCTGATCTCGAACTGATTACGTTCGTGGATGAGGCGGAAGAAGCATGGGACGTCATTCGTAAATTCTACGATTTGCCTTGAACGCAATGATGGCCGCGCATTAACTCCAAGCGGCTCTCATTCCTCAACTTGAGCGGGAACCTGCCTGTCGACCTGACCCGGCAGGATCGCGCTCAAAAATGCCGACAGATTATCGGTGACATAATCAACATGATCCGTTTGACCAGGATCGCGTTCCCAAATTTCTGAAAAAGTTGGTTCGAAATTGTGCGGCACGATCAATACTGTTTTCATGCCCAGCGCTTTAGGCTCGATGAGATTACGAGCAAGATCCTCAAACATGACGCTGCAGCCGGGGTCTATCTTGTACAGGTCTAGAAACCGGTCATAGGTCGCCCTTTCAGGCTTGGGCATCAACTGCGCGGCGACAATATCAAAAATATCGTCAAACTCGTCCAGAACGCCTAGCTGTCTGGCGGCGCGTTCCGCATGACCGCGATCACCATTGGTGAAGATAAATTTGCGGCCGGGCAATTGGCGAAGCGCAATGGTCAATGATGGATCGGGAACCAGCCAAGAATAATCGATATCATGCACTTTCTGCAGAAAGTCATCTGAATCAATATCATAACGATCCATCAATCCCTTGAGGGTCGTGCCATATTCTTTGTAAAATTGTTTTTGTACAATGCGCGCATCTGCACGCGAAAGCTTCAACAAATCGGCTACATAACCCGTCATTTTCATATCAATCTGTGAAAACAGGTTGGAATGATGCGGGTAAAGGGTATTGTCGAGATCGAAAACCCAATCTGTCACATGGGCAAAACTTAAAGGATCTGGTTGGTTTGTCATATTCGCTTGGGTTTCCGCTCAGCTTTCCATCATAGAAAATTGGAGACTCTGCTCATTCTTTTGAAGCAATAGGAGAAAACCGACTTAACTGCGACCGCTTTTAAGTTTTTCGCTAACTGCTGTTTCATGAATTCGTCGTAGTAAACCGTGTTGTTGCTTCCGAGGTTAGGGTCAGGACCCATTAATGTCCAGAATTCTTCTCAAATGTCTGACCATAACGATCGTCTCGGTGATATGCTCATTGTTGATCACCGGAATCATTATGCATGCCAATGACATGCATAATGCGATGGGTTATGTCATCGCGACGGTTTGTCCGGTGCTGATCTCTCCGATCCTCTCCTTTATCGTCATCCGGCAATCCGAGCGGCTAAGCCGCGCTTTGGAAGCGCTCAGGCGCGTGAAAGAAGAGCTGGAAGTCACAAATGCAAAGCTCTTTGAGAAATCATCACGCGACAGCATGACGGGCCTGCTTAATCGTGAGGCATTTTTCGATCATCTTGACGAAGTAAGGACACGTCAGCCCTGCTCGCTTCTCATCATTGATGTCGACCATTTCAAGAAGATCAACGATGTTCACGGCCATTATGTGGGCGATGGTGCCCTGATGGCTATTGCGCGTTGCATAACGGATTGCGTTGGCACAGACGATAGTATCGGACGCATTGGCGGTGAGGAATTCGGCGTCTATCTGGCGACAAAAGAAAACAGCCGCGTAACTGCGGTTGCCGAGATAATCCGGGCAGAGGTAAACCGCATGGATTACCGAACACCCCATAGCGAGCGCGTCAGACTGAGCGTCAGCATTGGCGGGATCGTCGACATATCCAGCGGCGCGGTCGTCGATCATTTTCAGACCGCCGACCGCAAACTCTACGAGGCCAAGCGCAATGGCCGCAATTGTGTATTCATCCAGTCCGGGATGAAAGAAGCGGCCTGAGAAAACTCACACAGCAGCCGCGTCCAGCGGTTCTGCATCCCTCCATTTCGCAATCAAGGCCGGCATATCAGCATTGCTGAACGCATCCCGCAGCGTGTCAAATGTGGGCAGCACAAAATATGCCCGCTGGAACTTGTCAATCTCGTAACCGGTACGCATGACTGTTTCCAGATCAAATGCCACATGATGGGCATCAGAGCTTGTCACCGCAAATTGCAGTTCGCTGAAGGACGACATCAACCCGGCACCAAATGCCTTTAGCGGTGCGCCTTCTTCCTGGATCAAGCCGAATTCGGCCGTATACCAGTACAGCCGCGAAACCATCTGATCGCCGCCCATTTTTACGGCTTCACCGCCCTTTTGTCCGTAAAGCTGCATGAAATCCGCAAAGACCGGCTGGCTCAAGATTGGCACATGGCCAAAAAAGTCGTGAAACATGTCCGGCTCGACGATGTAATCGAGTTCCCTCTTGCTGCGCAGCCAGTTCGTCACCGGGAAACGGCGATTGGCGAGATGATCGAAAAATGGCTCGATCGGGATGAGACCCGGAACAGCAACAATTTCCCAATTTGTCAGCTTGTGCAGACGCTCGCTGACCTCGTGAAAATCCGGGATCTGCTCCAATAGGCCTAGTGCTTCAACACCATCGAGATAGGAGCGATGAGCAAGCTTTGAGGTGAGTTTGGTCTGGCGGTCGCAAAGGGTGCGCCAAACCTCCTGATCCTCGTTTGAATAATCGTAATTTTGCTCCACGGTAAAATCTGGCTGACAAACCGTATAATTACCACGCAGTCCCTGCTCGGCACATTCGCGCGCATATGCTTCTACCGAAACGGTCATGATACCCTCCTCCTCCAATTGTATCGAAATCAGATTAGAGCGAGGCTTGAGGTGAATTTGACCTATTCATCTCCTTAAGCGAATATTTGGAGGCAATCACACCTATAATTTGGGAGAATCGGGTGAAAGAACCTCAATTTGATGAATTTGAAATCAGAATGCTGCGATCCTTGCAGGATAATGGTCGTATTCCGGTTACGGACCTCGCGCAATCTGTCGGCCTTTCGGCCACTCCCTGCGCCAGAAGGTTTGAAGCGCTGCAGGAAAGCGGAGCAATCAAAGGCTTTGCTGCCATTATCGACAGAAAAGCCATTGGCTTGATGGTGGAAGTGTTCATTCAAGTGCGTCTGAATACGCATAGCGACGATTCGCCGGAACGTTTCATCGCAGAAATTCAACGGCTGGACGAAGTTTCATCCTGCTGGACGATGACTGGCACGCATGATTTTCTGTTGCATGTGATGGTTCCAGACGTTGATGATCTCAACGCCTTCGTCATGCATCGGCTCATGCGGTTAAAGGGTGTGCGCGACGTGCACACCCAGCTGGTTTTACAGAATATCAAAGGTCCCGGGAAAATCCCTCTTGATCACTTGAAAAAATGATCAGGGGACGATGAGCGTTCCGGCACCCCGCTCGGTGAACAGTTCCAGAAGCACTGAATGAGGTGTCTTGCCGTTGAGAATGACAACGCCTTCAACGCCGCGATTGATCGCGTCAATACAGGTTTCCACCTTCGGGATCATTCCACCGGAAATTGTGCCATCCTTGATCAGCGCACGCGCTTGTCCGACGGAAAGCTCCTTGATGAGTTCCTTGTTCTTATCGAGAACGCCCGGCACATCTGTGAGGAATAATAGACGTGATGCCGCCAATGCACCGGCAATCGCGCCAGCAAAGGTGTCAGCATTGATGTTGTAGGTGTTTCCATCCCGCCCCGGCGCAACGGGAGCGATGACCGGAATCATTTCGGACCGGGCCAGCAGATCAAGCAGCGTACGGTCTATTTCAACCGGCTCTCCGACAAAACCCAAATCGACGATCTTCTCGATATTGGAGTCCGGATCGATGATGGTTTTCTTTGCCTTCTCGGCAAAGACCATGTTTCCGTCCTTGCCGCACAACCCGATAGCCCATTCGCCCTCTGCATTGATCAGAGCTACGATCTCTTTATTGATCGATCCTGCCAGCACCATCTCAACGATTTCCAGCGTCTTTGCGTCGGTAACGCGCAATCCGCCTTCGAACTTTGATTCAATGCCCATTCTTGCGAGCATTGACGCGATCTGCGGACCACCGCCATGGACGACAATCGGATTGATTCCCGACTGTTTTAGAAGGGCGATATCGCGTGCAAAGGCTTTGCCCAATGCCGCATCCCCCATGGCATGACCGCCATATTTCACCACAACGGTCTTGTTTTCATAGCGCTGCATATAGGGAAGCGCTGCAGAAAGCAGGCTGGCCTGAACTTCAGCAGTGCGGTCGGCTTCAGTAGGGGATGACATGGATGCGAGAGCTCCAGTTTTGCAAGGACGGTGGGTTCTTAACGCTAAAGTCGAGACGGGGCAAACATGATTTCGGCTATTTGCGAATGTTTTTGCCCGATGACCATTGACAGCAAGTCTGTCAGGCAGATTTAACTTGGTTCAAATAGAAGAAAGTTGGAAACGCTGTTGTATGACGCCTGAAGGCATCTCCCAGCTCATAACACGAGTCTCGCTTCGGGACCGCAATGCTTTCGATGCCCTCTATTCATCAACGAGCGCGAAACTTTTTGGTGTGTGCCTGCGTATCTTGAGCAACCGAACGGAGGCTGAAGACGCGCTACAAGACATCTACGTCAAGATCTGGAACAAAGCCGACCGATTTGCGATCGCCGAAACCAGCCCTATTTCATGGCTGGTTGCAATTGCCCGGAACCATTGCATCGATATCTTGCGTGCACGCAAACCATCGTCCAGCGATCTCGATCAGGCAGCCAACATCGCAGAACCTTCAGCCAACCCGGAACAATCTTCTATCGCTGCGAGTGAGTCACGGCGTATCTATGATTGCCTCGGCCAATTGGATCAAGCCAGAGCAAGTGCCGTGCGAGGTGCCTATCTGAATGGCGACAGCTATGAGGATTTGGCGGCGCGGCACAAAGTACCACTGAATACGATGAGGACTTGGCTGCGGCGCAGTCTTCTCAAATTGAAGGAATGTCTCGAAGCATGAGCGCGACCCCAACAGATAGCACGCCGCCGGACGATGATTTCATCGCCGCTGAGTATGTGCTGGGCGTGCTTGCACTGGACGAGAAGCAAAGCGTTGAACGGCGTATCGCCACTGATGTGTCATTCGCCCGGCTTGTGGCCCGCTGGCAGCAGCAGTTCGATGGAATGAATGCAGAGTTTGATCCGGTAACTCCGCCATCGCATATGAAGGCTCTTATCGACAAACGCCTGTTTGGGACCGTTAGTCAGCAATCTGCTCCATTCTTCGGTAATCTTGCCTTCTGGCGCGCCGTTGCCTTTGCCGCGCTGGTTCTCGCTGCTATCGGCTTCGGCCGCGATTTCCTGAACAATTCTTCTGCGCCCGATAGGCAGCTCATTGCGTCAATGGATGCAAGTGGTAGCGCCTACCGCACGGTTGCTGTGTATAATCAGGATCGCAAGCAATTGAAGGTCAGCCTCGTGGCAGGCGAGTTGCCAGCAGATCGTTCACTTGAACTATGGCTGATTGCCGGCACCGACGCGCCTGTCTCGCTTGGCCTCATCAAGTCAGCACAACTTACTGAGTTTCCCCTCGACAGATCACTTGCGGGAAAGCTGCAGGAAGGGACAACGCTCGCCATTACATTGGAGCCTCTCGGCGGCTCACCTAACAAGACAGCAACTGGCGCAATTGTTGCGGCCGGTACCGTGCGCGAAATTTAATGTAGGTGTTTTGAAACTTAAATCAAACCGGCCCCGTATCTCCATCTGACCTCAACCGAGGGAAACAAACAGTGGAGAGAGACATGTTAAAGAAATCACTTGGTCTGATCGCGCTTTCGACAATGCTGATTGCCGGCGTAGCCTACGCAAAGAACCCTATGGTCGGCGGCGCTGCCATGTATGAAAACAAGAACATCATCGAAAATGCCGTTAACTCCAAGGATCACACCACGCTCGTGGCCGCTGTCAAAGCTGCCGGACTGGTCGAAACTTTGTCAGGCAAAGGCCCGTTTACCGTGTTTGCCCCGACAAATGAGGCCTTTGCCGCTTTGCCAAAAGGCACCGTAGACACTTTGCTCAAGCCTGAAAACAAGGACAAGCTCGCCAAAATCCTGACCTGCCACGTTGTTGCGGCCAATGCGTCTTCAAAGGCAATCATGAAGATGGTCGATGATGACAAGGGCGCGCATCCGGTAAAGACTGTTGGCGGATGTCTCTGGACTGCAAAATATGAAGGCAAAAAGCTCACACTTACCGATGAGAATGGCACCGTCGCCAATGTAACCATTGCTAACGTCAATCAATCGAATGGTGTGATCCACGTTATCGACAAAGTATTGTTGCCAAAGATGTAATCTGAGCAACAGACATGCGCAGACTGGCATCTGCGCATAATTGCCCCGCAGAATCCACCGACACCCGGATCAGCGGGGCTTTTTATCGATTTTCCTGCTCTTCCAGCAGCTGGGCAATTGCCGCTCGCAACTCATCAAGACCGGAGCTTTTTTCCGACGACGTTGCCAATATGTGCGGATAGGCGGCTGCACGCTTCTTGATCGCCAATGCCGTCTCATCCATCAACCGTGGAACACCGGCGGGTTTGATCTTGTCGATCTTCGTCAGGACGATCTGATACGAGACCGCCGCTCTGTCGAGCAGATCAAGCACTTCGGCATCATTCTTCTTAATGCCGTGGCGGGCATCTATCAGAAGATAGACGCGTCGAAGCGTTGTGCGTCCACGCAAATAATCAAAAACAAGTCGCGTCCAGGCATCGACCTGCTCTTTCGGCGCCTCTGCAAAGCCATAGCCCGGCATGTCGACAACGGCGAGTGGTGGCAGATCACCATCTTCGCCTGAATAGCCTTCGGGAACAAAGTAATTCAGTTCCTGGGTCCGGCCCGGTGTATTCGACGTACGTGCCAGGCCCTTTTGCCCAATTATCGCGTTGATCAATGAGGATTTACCGACATTTGAACGTCCGGCAAACGCGATCTCAAGCGGCCCTTCCGGCGGGAGGAATTTCATCGCAGGAACCCCGCGGATGAAAACCCATCCCTTGGCGAAGAGCATCCGGCCCTTTTCGATGAGCCTGTTTATATTGTTTTGCGCTTCGTTCACGTCTTTTCCATTCGTTAGGCGGTCGGTACCAGTGGTCTGCGACCGGTGGGACGCAAATGTCAAATTTGCTTTAGACTGCATTCAATATTGATCGGGTTGTTATCAACCGGAAGCCATCAAAAGAAAAGCCCCCGATCATGCCGGGGGCTCCTAAGCTCTTGCCGAGCCGATGTTATTCGGCCGGTTTTGGCTTTTTACGGAACAGCCCCGAAAGATTGTCCCAAAGCTCCACCTTCGCGCCCTGGCGCTTCATGATGATCGCCTGCTGTGTGATGGATAGCGTGTTGTTCCAGGCCCAGTAGATCACCAGACCAGCCGGGAAGCTGGCCAGCATGAATGTGAAAATAACGGGCATCCAGTTGAAGATCATCTGCTGTGTTGGGTCTGGAGGTGTCGGGTTCATGCGCATCTGCAGGAACATCGTCACGCCCATGATCAGCGGCCAGATGCCGATCATCAGGAATGCTGGAACTGTCCAGGGGATAAGACCAAAGAGGTTGAAGATCGATGTGGGATCGGGCGCCGCCAAGTCCTGAATCCAGCCGAAGAATGGCGCATGGCGCATTTCGATGGTGACGTACAGTACCTTGTAGAGCGCGAAGAACACCGGAATCTGGATAAGAATTGGCCAACAACCGGCGATCGGATTGATCTTTTCGGTCTTGTATAATTCCATCATGGCTTGCTGCTGCTTGACCTTGTCATCCGCATATTTCTCACGGATTTCAGTCATCTTGGGCTGCACAAGTTTCATGCGCGCCATTGAAGCATAGGACTTGTTGGCAAGCGGGAAGAACAGCGCTTTCAGGAGAACGGTGACAACAAGAATGGCGACGCCAAAATTGCCGATTGCCTTATAAAGCCAGTCGATGAGGTAGAACATTGGCTTGGTTATGAAGTAGAACCAGCCCCAGTCGATCAGAAGATCGAACTGAGGAATGTTGCGTTCTTTTTCATAGGCGCTGATCTTGCCAACTTCCTTGGCACCCGCGAAAATCATGTTTTCGATGCTTGTCGACTGACCTGGCTCAATCGTCGTTGCGTCCGAAAGGTAGTCACTCTGGTACAAGGGACGGCCACTGTCGAAATAGGACATGCGCGCTTGGAACGGCTTTGCCGGAGATGGTACAAGTGCCGCAGCCCAATATTTATCGGTTATGCCTATCCAACCGGTATTGGTCTTTTCCGGCAAAACTTCTTTTTCTTTTTCAATGGCTGCGAATTTATATTCAAGCAGCTTGCCGTTGGTTACGGCAATAGGCCCTTCCTGAATGACATAGGTGCTTGCATGCAGGGGCTTGGAGAAACGGGTTACACGGCCATAGGACGCCAAGGAGATCGGTGTTTGAGTGCCATTGGTCACGGCATCCTTCACCGTGAACATGTAATTGTCATCAACGCTGATTGTGCGCTTGAATGTCAGGCCCTTTTCGTTGGTAAAGGCAAGCGTGACAGGTGTTGCGGGCGTCAGCTTATTATTGCCCTCCACTGTCCAGACCGTGCTTGGTCCCGGGACCGCACCCGTGGTGTCGTTGCCGGTAAATCCGATTTCGACAAACTGGCCATCGACCATCTGCGAGGGGCTGAGAAGCTGAATAGTCGGCGAGCTATCATCGACCGTCTCGTGATATTGCTTCAGCCGCAGATCGTCCAAACGCGCGCCCGTCAGGCTCAACGAACCGCTAAGGCTGGGCGTATCGATCTGGATACGGCTTGTCTGACCCAGCGCTGCCTCACGGGTCACAGTTCCTGCCGCTTCCGGGGACTGACCTGGAATATTTGCGCCGGGGGCCGCTGGTGTCGATGATGGGAGAGTGGCCGTTCCGTCAGGATTTGTCCCAGCGGGCGCGCTGGCCTGCCCGTCAACACGCGTTTGCCCCTGGCGGGTCGCTTCGATCTGGGCTTGCTCTCGCTGCTGTTCAACGCGGGGGTTCATATAGAACACTTGCCACAGCGTCAGGATCACAATGGATAAGGCAATGGTGATGAAGAAATTACGGTTGGTTTCCATTGTCAGTCCTTGGTCTAATCCAGTCGGGTCGGGTTCAACTGTGCCTGTCAGGGCTTGGATGAACGCCGGGTCATTGATTTCTTGGCAACCCGTTTTGAGAGTTCCCGGGTCAAATCCGCAAACGATGCCTTCAGGGCGTCGGGGCGGGCAACGATCACATAGTCGGTTCCGGCAGCCATGTCATCAGCAACATTGACGCGCACAGCTTCTCGCAGGCGGCGTTTTATGCGGTTGCGGACAACAGCGTTTCCGTTTTTCTTGGTGACCGTAAAGCCTACGCGGGTGGGACCGTCCTGATCGTCCCGCTGTTTGACTTCAACAAGGAAATAAGCACCGCGGCGCTTTTCCCCGTTACGGACAGCCAAAAACTCCGCTCTCTTGCGAAGGCGGAGTGGCTTTTGCTCATTCATTCTATAGTGCCAACTTTGGCCATCCGCACGAAATCGCGCGGAATGACTTATGCCGACAACCGCTTGCGACCGCGAGCGCGACGCGCTGCAATAACCTTGCGGCCGCCTGCCGTTGCCATGCGGGCACGAAACCCGTGACGACGTGCGCGGACAAGCTTGGATGGCTGATAAGTACGCTTCATTTGTTAAATACCGCGGTGTGCGGCCCTTCTTGTGGTCTGTTCTATGACAGGAGCATATCAGGACCGCCGTTAGCGTATTAAAAATACACCGTTGATAAAACGTCACGCGGGGCGGTCAACCCGGACGTGCGCGGCTTATAGATGCGTGAGGCCTATAAGTCAATTGATGGACGTGATTCAAAAATAGGCAAATTCGCACAAGTGATTTATTGTATGGCATGGGCATTTGACCTACACAATGTAGGGTCAATGGAGCTTATATGGTCATCAGTCAGCAAAAGCCGGAACAAAGCCCGCAAATGAGTGCGGGAAGGCGTTTGCCTGTGCTGAAGCGTCTTTCTGGCAAGTTGCTGCGCCTGACCCTCCTGTTTGGCCTGCTGGCCGAGGTCATGATTTTCGTTCCCACCATCGCAGATATGCGCATTCGCTGGCTATCTGACAGGCTCAATACTGTTGCTGCCGCAAGCGTGGTGCTGGCAGCCAGCGACGCCAAAGACGTTCCGCAATCTGTGCAGGATGATGTCTTGCTGGCGACGGGCACCAAGGCCATTGCATTGAAGGAAAATGGAGCTTCCCGCTTGCTAGCGGTATCCGATATGCCTTCGAAGGTCGACAAACACATCGACATTACCGTAACCGACCCTCTGACAATGATCCGGGGTGCATTTGACGAACTCATCTATGGCGGCGACCGCATTATCCGGGTCTACGGCCCTGTGGGCGATACGGGAAAGGTCATAGAGCTACTCACATCCGACGCTCCGTTGCGCAATGCCATGCTGCTTTATGCCCGCAACGTTGCCCTGATCTCTTTGTTCATCTCGGTCATTACAGCCAGTCTCGTTTTCCTCGCCATCAGCCGCCTGCTTATTCGCCCGATACAGCGAATGAGCGATAATATGCTTGCCTTTGCGCAGCAGCCCGATGACCCTCAGCGTATCATCGTACCCGGAAAACGGGAGGATGAGCTGGGTATTGCAGAGCGTGAGCTTGCCGATATGCAGCACCGGCTGCAACGTACCCTCTCCGAACAGAAACATCTGGCTGATCTCGGCCTTGCTGTCTCAAAGATCAATCATGACATGCGCAATATTCTCGCATCCGCCCAGCTGATATCCGATCACCTTGCCAATTCCAGCGATCCGGCAATACAGCGTTTTGTTCCCAAGCTCGTACGGACAATCGACCGGGCCATCAACTATTCACAAACTGTTCTCGCCTATGGGGGGACACAGGAAGCTCCGCCGCAAAGACGCAGGGTCAAGCTCCACGCCATCGTCAATGACGTCGAGGAAATGCTCGATCTTGATGCAAAGGCGGGAGCCGAGACGAAACCAACTATCGAATTCAAGAATCTTGTGCCGGAAACATTCGAAATTGATGTCGACCCCGATCAATTTTTCCGAATTATTTCCAATCTCTGCCGAAACTCTGTCCAGGCCATGCTCGGAGATACCCGTAGCGATCCATCATTGGTCCGGCGGCTGACGGTCACGGCCGGACAAATCGGCACGACCTCAATCATTGGCGTAGACGATACCGGCCCCGGTCTGCCTGCGAAGGCGCGCGAGAATCTCTTTACCGCGTTCAAGGGTTCAGCGCGTTCAGGCGGCACCGGCCTTGGCCTTGCAATTGTTCACGAACTCGTTCGGGCTCATGGCGGCACCATAGAATTGCGTGATCATGAGGGCGCTGGAACCAGTTTTGAAGTCCGCATTCCTAATCAGCCCGTATCGCTTGCTGAATGGCGATCCCGCCGCAGTTCAATTTCTTGACATGAAGTTCAAGCGCAATGTCTGAATACCTCCCTGCTTATTGGCCGCAAATTTTCTTCGTCCTGTCGATTGTTCTTGGCGTTCCCGCGGCCATCCATGCGACCATGACCAAGGAGGAAGTGCGCGCAGCAATTGGTTGGGTTGGCGTTATTATCCTCTCGCCGGTCATTGGCGCTGTCATTTATGCCGTGGTGGGCATCAACCGCATACGGCGCTCTTCCATTTCATCGCAGCGCGCATTCTTGCATGAGATCGGGCAAGGCCAGTTCCTGCGTTTTGATGCTACTGAAAAAGATGTTCTGGCACATTTCGAAAAACGCCTTTCGGCAATGAAGACATTAGGCGATCGCGTAAGCCGCTGCCGCCTCACCACCGGCAACACTATCACCATGCTTCAGACCGGCGACGATGCCTATCATGCAATGCTGGAAGCAGTGGGCTCGGCGGAGCGAAGCGTACTCGTCGAGACATATATATTTGATCGCGACAAGATTGGTTTGCGCCTTGCGGACGCGCTTATCGCTGCATCAAAGCGTGGAGTGGAAGTTCGGGTTTTTAATCGATGCGGTCGGGGCGCGTTATTCCATTCCGAGTATTGTCGGCTACCTTTCCAAGCACGGCGTCAAGGTGGATGTGTTCAATGGCAATATTATCATTGGCCTCCGCCTGCCCTATGCCAATCTTCGAACTCACCGCAAGATATTGGTCGTTGATGGAAGGGTGGTCTTCACCGGCGGCATGAACATTCGAGCCGGTTTCTCGGCCGAGGTTGCAGGCGAAGACAATGCACGCGATACGCATTTTTGCTTGACTGGTCCCATCGTCACCGATCTCTTCCATATAGCCGCTGAAGACTGGCGGTTTTCCACGAACGAAGCTTTGACGGGAGAGGCCTGGCACATCGCTCCTCCGGAAAAGCAATCTGGTGAACCGGTATTCATCCGTGCTGTACCCTCCGGGCCGGACCGCAGCCTTGAAGCCAATCACAAGATGCTCATGGGTGCGTTCTCCATAGCGCAAAGCCACATTCGCATCATGTCGCCCTATTTTCTGCCGGACCGGGAGCTTATCAGCGCCCTGGTCACTGCGGCTCGACGTGGCGTTGAAGTTGATATCGTCATTCCATCCAACAACAATCTCAAACTGGTGGATCGCGCCATGACGGCACAGTTCGACCAGATTTTGAAAAGTCACTGCCGGATATGGCGCGCCAGCGGCAACTTCAATCATTCAAAGTTGCTTTCAGTCGATGGCGTTTGGGCCTATGTGGGCTCATCCAATCTTGACCCCCGATCGCTGCGCCTGAATTTCGAGGTGGATCTTGAGGTCATGGATGCAGAGTTTGCATCGAAGGTAGAGGGATTGGTTCAGAAAGCTCTGAACGATGCAAAACCTGTCCTGCTTCAGGACCTGCGCGCCCGTTCGTTCTGGGAACGTTTGCTGGACAGGATTATCTGGCTAGGCTCACCCTATCTTTGACAAAGGCGGCATCCGCTACAGCCGATTTCAAATCAACATAGGCCTTGATCGGGAGATGATCGGAGGCAACGCGCGCGCAGGGGCGTGTCGTGAACTTCGATAGTTGTCACCAGACTATGGGGATGCCCCAATACCCGGTCCAACGCCAATACCGGAAAGCGTGACGGAAAGCTTGGCACGGCATTTTTTACCGGGTCAAAGATCGGCGATAAGAAATGCAAGGAAGAACCCTTGCCAATGCGCCATTCATTCAGATCGCCCATCAGCAGCGTTGGCCGCGAAGGATCGGCATTTACAGCCCGTAAAATCGCTTCTGACTGCTGCTGGCGCGAATGCCTCAACAATCCGAAATGTGCCGCGATTATCCGTAAAGGTCCGGCGGCGAGATCAATGTCAACGACCAATGCGCCCCGCGGCTCAAGTCCCGGCAGGACGAGCTGCTGCACATGACGCACAACCCCTTCCCTGAACAAAAGAAGGTTGCCGTGCCATCCATGACCTTTGGGATGAAGCGACGTGACCGGCACAGGCACAAGGCTGTTTTCGCGATGCAAACGCGCAAGATCAAGCAATCCGGTACGCTCGCCAAAACGCTTATCAGCCTCTTGAATGGCGATGACATCCGCGCCGATTTCACTGATGACGTGTGCGATGCGGTCCGGATCAAATTTCTTGTCTATCCCGACGCATTTATGAACATTGTAAGAGGCAATCAGCAAATCATTGCGCACGACACGGGTCACGCCTGTAGGGCGCTTGTTGCGATTTCTGACAGCTGCCAAAATACTTGCTGAGACGCTTGGCTTGATTGGCCGCGCCGGTTTCTTGCTATCCATCAAATAGAGATAAGTCGGTATGCGCCGAATGGCAAGCAGGTGTTTTAGAGCCTGTTACCAACCAGATGGGCCAATTGCGCGCCTACCTCGTAATAACCTTCCCGAAGACCGCGCATCCCCTCCTCTTTCGGCTGGGACACCGGAAGCGGCAGATCGGCTCCACTGACGCGGCCGGTAATATGTTCGGCAAGCAAGCGCCCAAAAACAGTTCCTGGAGCAATGCCGCGGCCGTTATAGCCACTGAAGCTTATAATATTGGGCGCGAGCGTGTGGAACCTTGGAAGATTATCACTTGTCATGCCGATCTTGCCGTACCAGCCAGCTTCGAAGGTCACGTCCTTGATTTGGGGGAAGAGTTTGCGGATCGATCTTGCAGCCCAGGCTTTGTGAACAGCCATTCCTGTTCCGCGCAACGCACCGACGCTTCCGAAAACAAGGCGTCCGGCACGGTCCATCCGGAATGAGCTGAGAATTTCCTTCGTATCCCAGCCACCCTGACGTTCAGGCAAAATCGTGTCGCGCACATTTTCCGGCAAAGGCGTCGTGGCGAAATTGAAATAGGGCAAGTGCAAAAGTTCAGCTCTGAGAGCGGGCCATGGCGATGTGGTATAGGCGTTGGTGGCGACAATTACCCAGTCAGCCGAAATGGTACCGGAAGGCGTCCGCACAAGCCAACGCGAGCCGGATCGCTCAGTCGCGCTCACGGCTGTCCTGGTATATATCGCAACGCCAATTGCCTGTGCTGCTCTGGCCAAGCCACGCACATAACCAAGCGGCTGTATCGTACCTGCCCGATTATCCAACAGTGAGCCAGTATATGCGCTCGATCCTACTTTGGCTGCCGTTTCCGCCGCATCCAGAAGATGAACAGCTGCGCCACGCGCCTGCCATTGTTCTGCACGCTGTTCGAGCTGCTTCAGCCCGCTTTTTCCCACGGCGCAGTGCAAGGTGCCCTTGCGCTCCAGTTCGCACTCGATCTGATGTTTGTCCACGAGATTGAAAACGGATTGCGGCGCGTTGCCCAGAAGTTCAAGCAGGCGCTCGCCATGCAATTGCCCAAGCACGGCAGGCAAATCATTTGGCATTACCCACATGCCCGCATTGACGAGGCCAACATTGCGGCCAGAACCACCAAAGCCGATGTCCACCGCGTCGACAACTGCAACCTTCGTTCCGGCTTCAGCAAGATGCAATGCCGCCGAAAGGCCGGTAAAGCCTGCGCCGATTACCGCAACATCGACGGAAATATCGCCACGCAACGGTTCTGTTTTCGGTGCGGGAGGCGCCGTTTTTTCCCATAGGCCGTGCGAGTGTTCATCGTTCAGCATAGCATCACCGTTTGGCCAGTATTATAGATTGCCGTTATAGATCGGGTTTCATTTTGCGAAAATGAAATTCTTGGAAGACATGATGCTTTCAGCGAATGACTGACATATCTGGTTGCTGGTCAGTAACCTGCGCCGCAATCCAGCTGATAAAGCTTTGCACAAGAGGATTCTCTTTTTTGTGCTCCGGCACGACAAGATAGTAATTATTCTCGGTTTGCAGTGGTTGGTCAAAGAGCACCTGCAGGCGGCCCGTCTCCAGCTCCTTTTCGATGAGATAGCGCGGAAGCAGCGCAAATCCCAGTCCCGCCAGAGCGGCTTCAATGACCATGGAAAAATGCTCGAACCGATGTCCCTTATAGGGACTGATGACTTCGGCTTGCTGTGTCTCGAACCACGACGCCCAAGCTTTCGGTCTCGTGGATAAATGCAGCAATGGTGCCGAATTTGCCAATCCGGCAGGCGTATCAACAGGATTGGCGCTGCATAATTCCGGGCTGCCAACAGGGACAATCATTTCGCTGCACAGATAGGTGCATGTGGCATGCGCCCAGACCGGCTGACCATAATGGATTGCCAAATCGAAAGGTTCTTCATCAAAATCAAACGGCTGGGAGCGGGATGCGACGCTTAACGCCATTTCCGGATGATCATTCAAAAAATTTGGCAGTCTTGGCATGAGCCACCGGCTGCCAAATGTCGGCAATGTCGCAATGCTCAATGATGATGCGGATTGCGATGCAGCCATGGCGCGCAACATTGTTTCTTCCGTCAAACCAAGCAGACGCCTGACCTCTGGCAAAAACTTCTGTCCCGCATCAGACAGTACAACCCGCTGACGTATGCGCTCGAACAAGAGCACGCCGATCTGGTTTTCAAGTTCGCTCAATTGCCGCGACACGGCGCTTTGTGTGAGACTCAACTCCTTTGCCGCCTGGGTGAAACTGCCATGGCGGGCCGCACATTCGAATGTTTGAAGAATATCGATGTCGGGGATCAGGCGTCTCGTTAACTTCATTCTCTTCTCGCATCAACCAAGTTTGAATCGTCGTAATACGTGGGGGCTGATAATCTGTATAATCCATGTTGAGCATGACAGGAAAAGATTTGCTGTCCAAATTCAATGCGGAATCGATCATTATGAATTCATCGACGTTTCTTTCGCCGGATGCGATCCGGGCGTCTTTCTCTTCGGCCATGTCTTCCATGTATCGCACTGAGGTGCCTGCTTATGGAACATTGCTGTCACTGGTTGCCGAAGTGAATGCAAAAACACTCGCGGCCTCGCCCGAAATGGCACAGCGCCTTGAGCAAACCGATACGCTTGAACGTATATCGGAAGAGCGTCACGGCGCCATTCGCGTTGGAACCCCAGCCGAGCTTTCCATGCTTCGCCGCGTTTTTGCGGTCATGGGAATGTATCCTGTCGGTTATTACGACCTGAGTGAGGCCGGTGTACCGGTACATTCCACCGCATTCCGTCCCGTTGGCGATGCGGCCTTGAAGATCAATCCTTTCCGGGTCTTCACTTCCTTGTTGCGCCTTGATCTTATCGAAGATGCGGCGCTGCGCGAAGAGGCGCGCAAGACCCTTGATGCCCGTCAGATATTTACGGCAAAGGCTATTTTGCTTCTCGAGAAGGCTGAAATGAATGGCGGGCTTGACGCAACTGATGCTGCATCCTTCGTCCAGGAGATACTCGAAACTTTCCGCTGGCATGATCATGCAAGCGTCAGCAACGACCTCTATCGGCGTCTGCACGATGCCCACCGCCTGATTGCCGATGTTGTGTCCTTCAAGGGACCGCACATCAACCATCTGACACCCCGCACTCTCGATATTGATGCTGTTCAGGCATTGATGCCCGCCAATGGCATTTCGCCGAAAGCGGTCATTGAGGGTCCGCCCACGCGCAAATTGCCCCATCCTTTTGCGCCAGACATCATTCAAGGCATTGGAGGAGAGCGTTTCCTTCATCAATGCTGAAGGCAATTGGGAGAAAGGCTCCCACACTGCACGTTTCGGTGAAATCGAACAGCGCGGGATTGCACTCACGCCCAAGGGCCGCGCGCTATATGACCGGCTGCTGACGAAGTCACGCGAGGTCATTCGGCCGGCCGCGGATGGCTCCAACGCGCAGGCCTATATTGACGCCCTGCAGGATGCGTTCGCCGGCTTCCCCGATGATTGGGCAACCATTCGCACGGAGAAACTCGGCTATTTCCGTTATTCCCCGGTTGCCACCTCGACTGTCCGTGGCAGCGATCTTGAAGAGCTTATCCGCAAGGGTGCGGTGCAGTTCGATCCCATTGTCTATGAGGATTTCCTGCCCGTCAGCGCAGCAGGCATCTTCCAGTCAAACCTTGGCGATACGACGGCTCAAAACTTTGCGGCCAGCCCGAGCCAGCAAGAGTTTGAGCTCCATCTCGGTGCTCCGGTCCTTGATGAATTCGAGCACTATGCCAATCTTGAGAACGCTTCCATCGAAGCCTGCTTACAGCAATTGCGCCCGGTCGCGCTTGCCAGCTAGGCCGTTTCAATAATCCGCGCCGGCTGATAAAAGCCGGTCAGCTCATTCGACAGATAATAAAAGGTAAGCAAGATGACTATTGCTCAGGAAGTAAAGACACTCCTTTCCAAGCTCGGCGTCGCAGACGCGGCTTATACGGGCGGCACGATGGCTTCATTCAGCCCGGTTACTGGTGAAAAAGTTGCCGATGTTGCAGTTCACTCCGCCGCAGATACTGCACAAGCAATCGAAGCTGCTGACGCCGCCTTCCGCGAATGGCGTCTTGTTCCAGCGCCGAAACGTGGTGAACTGGTACGCCTTTTTGGTGAAGAACTGCGCGCGCACAAGAATGACCTTGGCCGGCTTGTTTCCATCGAAGCTGGCAAAATCCCGTCAGAGGGTCTGGGCGAAGTTCAGGAAATGATCGATATCTGCGATTTCGCGGTTGGTCTTTCGCGTCAGCTCTATGGTCTCACCATTGCCACGGAACGTCCCGGCCATCGCATGATGGAAACCTGGCATCCGCTCGGCGTCGTTGGCGTTATCTCTGCCTTCAACTTTCCTGTCGCTGTCTGGGCGTGGAATACGACACTTGCCCTCGTGTGCGGCGATTCCGTTGTCTGGAAGCCGTCAGAAAAAACCCCGCTGACCGGTCTCGCCTGTCAGGCAATTTTTGATCGTGCCGCCAAGCGTTTCGGTGACGTTCCCGCCGGACTTGCGCAAACGCTCATGGGCGACCGCACGATCGGTGAAGCCCTTGTCGACCATCCGAAAGTGGCACTGGTTTCAGCCACGGGCTCCACACGGATGGGCCGCGAAGTCGGGCCGCGCCTGGCCAAGCGTTTTGCCCGCTCAATCCTTGAGCTGGGCGGCAATAATGCCGGTATCGTTTGCCCATCAGCTGATCTCGATATGGCGCTGCGTGCCATTGCTTTTGGAGCCATGGGAACAGCCGGTCAGCGCTGCACCACGCTTCGTCGTCTGTTCGTCCATGAGAGTGTTTATGACACGCTCGTCCCGCGCCTCAAAAAGGCCTATGAAAGCGTTTCCGTCGGCAGCCCGCTTGATACGCCTTCTTTGGTCGGTCCATTGATCGACAAGGCGGCATTTGACCATATGCAAAAATCAATCAGCGAAGCTGTTGCGCATGGCGGCAAGGTTACTGGCGGCGCACGCGTCGACACAGATCATGCCAACGCCTATTATGTGCGCCCTGCCCTGATTGAAATGCCAAAACAGACAGGACCTGTCGTTGAAGAGACCTTCGCTCCAATCCTTTATGTGATGAAGTATAGCGATTTCGATCAGGCGATTGTCGAGCACAATGCCGTCGGTGCTGGTCTGTCATCGTCGATTTTCACGCTTAATTTGCAGGAAGCCGAACGCTTCCTCAGCCCGGACGGTTCGGATTGCGGCATTGCAAATGTCAATATCGGAACATCCGGCGCTGAAATCGGCGGCGCATTCGGCGGCGAAAAAGAGACTGGCGGCGGGCGCGAATCCGGCTCGGATGCGTGGAAAGCCTATATGCGCCGCGCAACCAACACTGTGAACTATTCCAAGGCTTTGCCACTCGCTCAAGGCGTGTCATTCGACATTGATTGATTGATTGAACTTCACTGCGATATTGTTGCTCCCGCTGTTCAAACGGCGGGAGCGATACTTCCATAAACCCGCCTAGGCGGACTGGAATTTCTCTCCAACAAATTGCCAGTTGACCAGCTTTGCCAGCACTGCGGCGACATGCTCGGTTCGCCTGTTCTCATAGTCGAGATAGTAGGCATGTTCCCACACATCGATACCGAGTAGCGTCTTCTTGCCATCTGCCAGCGGATTGCCTGCATCCTGCATTCCAACGACGGCAAGTTTATCGCCATCCTTTACCAACCACACCCAGCCGGTGCCAAAACACCTTGTCCGATTCCGCGACGATCTGCTTTTGCAATTCGTCAATGCCGCCGAATGAACTTTTCGCCGCATCAAGCAAAGCACCCTCAGCGGCGGCAGGTCCACCTTTGAACTGTTCCCAATACAGATTGTGATTCCACGCCTGCGCAGCATTATTGAAAATCGCCGTTTCATTTTCCTTTTTAGCGCGCACGACAACCTCCTCCAGAGGCAGTTCCGCGTAAGGCGTTTTCTCGGTCAGCGTATTGAGCTTTTTGAAGTAGCCCGCATGGTGCTTTCCAAAATGTAAGCCGACAGTGCGAGCTGAAATGACCGGGCTCAATGCCCCTTCTTCATAGGGCAGTTCAGACTGCTTGAAAGGCATTGAAGCCTGGGCACGAACCGAGGGAGAGAAAAGCGTCGTGGCGGCTGCCGCGCCGGATAGCGCGAGCATATGACGGCGGTTCATTTTCATTTTTCATTCTCCTGCGTTCGGTGAATCTCCAGATACATCGCAAACGACTGCAAAGCGCCAGAGTTCCACCGTACACATCTGCTTGTGCAGCTCAATTTATGGTTTTTTCAATTCTGCAACGACTGCATCAAAGAATACATTTGGATCGATCGGCTCCTTGCCCACCGGTTTGGGTTGCGCGCCAAAAGTGACAATGACGACCTTTTCAGCCGGGTCAATATAGATGTTTTGACCTTGAATCCCGATGGCGGAAAATGCGCCATCCTTGATGGAAGGTTCTGTCCATGCGGTCCACCACATATAGCCGTAATCGAGCTTTTTGCCGCCTTTAAGCGTCTTTGGCGTAGTCGCTTCCTTTACCCAGCCCTCCGGCAATATGGACTTTCCATCAATAACGCCATTGTTCATGAAGAAGAGGCCGAAACGCCCGTAGTCGCGCAAGGTCGCGCTAATCCCACTGCCGCCAATCTCAACCCCGTCGGGCGAATCCAGCCACCAGGTCGCATCGGTTTCCATTCCGAAAGGCGCCCAGATTTTCTCCGACAGATAATCCGCAAGCGGCTTTTTCACCGCACCCCGTACTATCTCACCAAGAATCTGTGTTTCGCCCGTGCTGTAGGTATTCAATGTGCCAGGCTCAGCAGCTCGCGGCAGTTTCGCCATAAGCTCTACGGCAGAGCGTGGCTTTTGCGATATCTGCGCTTTTAACAGGGCGCGCCGGTCAGAGTTTGGGTCGGTATAGGTTTCATTCCATTTGACGCCAGACGACATCATCAAAACATCCCGAACCGAAACGCCATCATAGGCGCTGCCTTTCAGCTCAGGCACATAGTCCACGACTTGCGCATCGAGGCCCTTTATCAGCCCATCCTTTATCGCAATGCCCGCAAGGGTAGAACTGATGGACTTTGCCACCGACATCGACATCCAACGTGTCTTTTCCGTATTGCCGCGTTGATATGTTTCAAAGGCAATCTTGCCGTCCTTGATGACGAGCATGGCTGTAATATTGTCCAGCGCCACGAAATCGTAGAGATCGTAATCCTTTTCCTCATACTTGAATTTGACATTCGTGAGCTGCTTGTCAGCTTTTGGAAGATCGAGAGGCTTCGTTCCGGCTTTGATCGTACGTGTTGGAAAGAGCCGGTCAATGTTCCGGTAGGTACTGACAGCCAGATCCGGCAAGAGTGCGCCATCATAAACCTGTTCGACAGTCCCAATAGGCTCATTGCCATGCGGATATGTGCTTTCATCCGCCATCATGGGCGAAGTCGCCCCTATAAGAAGCGCTACCGTACTAAACATCGTGGCTCTGAATGACGGCACAATCATATAATTTCGAAACATTCACATCTCCTCCTTTGTTGCCAGGCGAGAGTGCGGTGTTCTTCGCTTCGGTTCAATGCTTGAAACCGGTTTTTTCCATCATAGCGTGCATTAACTCAGGGACGTGATCGCCAGATATATGCCGAGCAATAGCAGCCCGCTGAAAAAGACACGCCTGAATGCCTCGGCGCTCATTCGCGCTCTAAGCATTTGTCCAATGAACATGCCCAGTAAAGCGGGAATCAGCGCAAGCAGCGAGACACCAAGCAACGGCACAGGTGCCATTTGATCATCAGCATGCAGCGCGAGCCCAAGAGCCAGTGCAATCGTGGATACTGTGAATGACAGCCCCAATGCCTGAATCAGCTCTTCTTTTTCCAGCATCAACGCCTGCAAATAAGGAACCGCCGGAATAACGAATACGCCGGTTGCGCCGGTCACGAGCCCCGTTATCAGCCCGACCAGCGGCGAGAGCAGATTTTCATAACGCACGCTCACCTGAAACCTGACTTGTAGCAATCCCAGCATTGCATAGATCGTCAAAGCTGCACCAAGGCCGGAGAGCGCAACGCCGGTGTGACCGCCTGTCAGCCAACCGCTTCCAGCAACGGTTCCAACAGCAACACCCGCCATCATGGTCCAGAGACGCTTGAAAAGCCGCTTGAACGATGGGCCTGCCAGCAACTGCCATATATTGGTGACGAAGGATGGAATAATCAGGATTGCCGCGCCCTGTGCGGGAGGCATGGTAATTGCCAGAAGGCCCATTGCGACGGTGGGCAAGCCCATTCCCACGACACCCTTTACAAGGCCGGCCAACAAAAACACCGATGCAACGGTAATCCAGATCACCGGAAAGGAGATAAGATGGCCGGTTGCGAGATTGACCAGATTTCCGGCGACTTCCATCATAGCAGCACTTCCTGTTCTTTTGAGCTATTCCACGCCGACTCTTGACCTTTCCCTATCAAGTCCACAATCTGGAATTGCCCGGGCCAGCCTTCGTTATGGCCGAAGTCACGAGGTGTTGGTTTGCGATTTGATCTGGTTGACCTGAGGTTGTTTTTGCATATCGCTGAAAGCGGCAGCATCACTGCGGGTGCAGATCGCTCGGGCCTCGCGCTTGCATCGGCAAGTGCCCGCATAAAGGGCATGGAGGAAATGCTGGGTGTGCTACTCGTCGAGCGGAAACGGCGCGGCGTCACACTTTCCTCGGCAGGCCATACTCTCCTTCACCACGCACGGACAATCCAGAACCAGATTGAGGCGATGGCTGGCGATCTGAGTGAACATGCCGGTGGCGTCAGGGCGCGCATTCGTCTACTGGCCAATACGGCAGCGGCTACACAGTCTCTTCCTAAACTTCTATCGACTTTTCTCGTGGCAAATCCTCATATTGATGTGGACCTTGAGGAACATCCCAGCCACCTGATTGCTGAAAAGCTTGTCAATGGCTATGCGGATCTTGGCATTGCTGCCAGTTGGGCCGATCTTTCGAATCTCGAACAACGGCCCTTTTGCACCGACCGCCTCGCAATCATCGCAGCGCATAATTCCCCATTTGCTCCCGGTGCCCGCTCAATCCGCTTCGAGGATGCGGTAAACGAACCCTTCATCGGCCTCAACATCGGCAATGCCTTGCAGGAGCACATCATCCGGCGGGCAGCACAGCTGGGACGGCACCTCAACTTTCGCGTCCGCGTCACAACGCTGGAAACCGTCGTCCAACTTGTTTCGAATAATGTTGGAATTGCCATTGTCCCGGAAGGGGCGACACGCAAGGCCTCTCGCACACGTAAATTGAGGATAGTTCCTCTCAGCAATGATTGGGCCACACGCCGCCTGTGCCTCTGTGCCCGTCGCTTCAGTGACCTCACGCCGCAGGCAGCACGCCTTGCTGATATTTTGTCTCAAACGGGATAAGACGGCGGCGTTGAAAGCCAAGACGTCCTGCGGGGCGTCTACGACCCGCCGACTTTCGGATCGCCCGCCTTGCCAAGAGCCTCGATCATGTAATCAACAACATCGTCCCCTACTGCCTCTTCGATCTCCGCCTCGTTATAGCCAGCAGCCTTTGCATCGGCGAGCAACGCGCGCGCAAGCTCCTCTCCTCGCTTTTCCGCATCACCAAGCTTATCAAGGTGGACGTTCTGCGCCGTCCAAGTCTTTACGAACGCCAGTGCTGGACCAAGTGTGATCATAATTTCTCCTCCAATTCAGCGCAGCGCCAATGAGAGCGCTAGAACCCTAATACCGTTCATATTCAAAATTCGCCATTGAAGCCTTGACGCGCATCGGCTAGAACCGCTTCGCGCATGCGAGCTGTCGCAGCCCCATGCACCCGTAGCTCAGCTGGATAGAGCGCTGCCCTCCGAAGGCAGAGGTCACAGGTTCGAATCCTGTCGGGTGCGCCATTTCAGTAGAGAACTGCTGGAACTGCGGACTTCGCCCGCTGGGGGGGGCATAGCCTGCTCGGGACCGTTTGAGACAGTCACCTGACAATAGTGGTCGATGGCAAAACTTTGCGCTTTTTCCAGCCAAGCCAGATCAGGGCGAGCGCGGCAGCACCCATCCAGGGCAGCAGTAACAGGTTGAGCATTTGCCATCCAAGGAATTCCAGCAGCGCTGCTGCGCTCACCGAAGACATAAGCCCACAGGCAAAGATCGTCATGTCATTGGTCGCTTGCGCACGCCCTTTTTCGGCTGGCGTATAGGTGCTGGTCAGCAATGTTGTGCCGCCAATATAGAGGAAGTTCCAACCGATTCCGAGCAGGACAAGCGCGCCTGCAAACGAACCGAAACCAGTTCCCGTCAATGACATGGTCACATGACCGGCCAAGAGAACCAGGCCCGTCAGCATAATAGGCAGCACGCCGAAGCGCGCGATCAACGAGCCTGTAAAGAAGGACGGCAAAAACATCCCAAGCACATGGAGTTGAATGACTGTCGCAGTGGCTGGGAGGTCGTGATGATGATGCGCCATGGCAAGCGGCGTTGCGGTCATGGCAAGAATCATGATTCCGTAGCCGGTCACGGCCCCGAAAAGCGCAACGAGATAGACTGGCTGAGTAATGATCTGGCCCCAGGACCGCCCCTTATCCGCATCACTATGAATGGCCTGCGGGGTGGGAACGCGAAGCCAGAGCAGCGCTCCGGCGGCAACCAGAGAGACCAGTGCCAAAAGCAGAAATGAACCGACATATTCGGGCTGCAGCAGCGGACCACCGAGGCGTGCAAGCATGGGACCCGCCACAGCCGCGACGACACCGCCACCCAGCACGAGCGAGATCGCCCGGGAGCGGAAGGTCTCGTCAGCGACCTCGCTCGCAGCGAAGCGGTAGAATTGTGCAAAAGATTGATAACCTCCGACCAGAAACGTGCCGAATGACAAAAGAAGTAGCGACTCCAGCCAGATGCCCAGTGCCGCGCAGAGCCCGCCAACAACACCAAGCAGCGCCCCGGCGACAAAGCCCGTCCGGCGGCCGACCCGTGCCATCCACATTGATGCAGGAAATGTCGCTGCCGCGGTGCCCAGAAACATCGCAGCGATCGGCATAGTTGCCAGCCCCGGACGCGAGGCGACCTGACCGCCGGCCAGAGCGCCGACAGTCACGACAAGCACCGTGACCGTTTGAAAGAGCGCTTGCGCGCTCGCTAGCAAAAATACCTGCCGATGCATGGGATTGCCGATCATGCGGATGCCCTTCAATGCAGCTTAAAGTTGATATACATCTCTAACAACAATCACCAATTATCAAAAGTATAGAATTGCCGGAAAACCATGGCGGCTCATTCTCGCAATGCTTCTGGGGGTCCGGCCCCTGCCTCAACGAGACGGAATGGAACAAAACGTCAAAAATACTGTTGCAATGTGTACGGCAAGACGGCATGCGTTGACTTGCCTTCATCGGCACCCAACAGGGCCGTTCATCAGACCTTAATCGGCATTCGATTATTGCTGGACGGCTAACATGACTGGTCAACGACAGAGCTCATTATGACACTGGAATCCGACTTGAACTTCTCCATCACTGATATTGAGCAGCTTGAAGACAGCCTGCGCAAGGCGATGCTTTCCAGCGATACTGCCGCGTTGGATGAATGTCTCGACGACAATCTCATCGCGATAGATCCTTTTGGACGCAGGCTGAACAAGCAGGAAAACCTCGATTTCCATCGTGCCAATATCCTTAAACTTGATCAGATTGACATGTTGGATTGCTCGGTGCGACTCATGGAAAATGCCGCGACAGTCTCATGGTTCGGAAAAATCGCCGGAACATATTACGGGGAAAGCTTTTCCGAAAAGCTCGCTTATAGCCGGGTCTGGTCACGAACTGACGGGCGGTGGACATTGATCCTCATCCACAGCACCAGAATTACGATGTGAGTTATCCGTCTTAAGTACCGCGATATCTGGGACCAGAGCCAACTCACCCCAGTCGCAGATCAATGATTCAATGTGCGGAAACTGCTCTATTCGAGCTCCAGCACCTCTCCCGCTGTATAGATAATTTCCGGCGGGCCATACTCGCCAACATCCGGCTTCGCTTCCCGGGCCCAAGCGATAACACCAGCATGTTTTGAAGCCAAATCCTTGGCCGTGCGGATGGCGCGATCTTTTGTTTCGAATTGCTGCGGTTCTCCAACCGGGAAAAGCTCGCCAGCATCCCCTTGGTCGAACGCTATGACGACAATCAATTGCACTGGGTCCATTACACTAGCCTTACGTTAAACGATAATCTTAATACTGACCCAAGATTTCAGAGGCAGACCTTCGATCCAGAAAACATCAGTAAACACACGGGGCCATAGGTGCCCTATTCGATACTAAACGCCAAGCACTAACAGCGGTTCCAATAGCGGCACTGTGTTACTGCTTTTGGTAACGTTTTATTTCAAAGCGCACCTTGCGTGATCTTATTCGGCGGCCATATAATAGCGGATGATAACTCCTCCACAAAAAAATAGCCCTGCAGCAAGCTCTGATGCTCGTCCTTGGCTTAAAATTCTAAGCCAATATCGGAAGCCGCATAGAGGTCGGAGCGCCTTTGAACTTGCGGTGACGCTTGTTCCTTTCGCTATTTTCTGGGCTTTGTGCTGGGCCGCTGTCCATTATGGCTATTGGTGGGGTTTGGTTCTCATTATTCCAGCTGCAGGCTTCCTGTTGCGATTGTTCATGATCCAGCATGATTGCGGCCACGGATCATTCTTTGCTCACCGCCACACGGATGACTGGACTGGCCGGGTCATTGGCGTGCTGACATTGACACCTTATGATTATTGGCGACGCAGCCACGCTATTCACCACGCCTCGGCGGGAAATCTGGATGAACGCGGCATTGGTGACATTACTACGCTGACGGTTGCCGAATATCGCGCGCTGTCGCGTTGGGGCCGGATTGGCTATCGCTTCTATCGCCACCCGGCGGTTATGTTTGGTGTGGGGCCTGTTTGGCTGTTCTTCTTCAAGCAGCGTTTGCCCTTCGGCATGATGCGGTCTGGTGCTGCGCCGTGGATTTCAACCATGGCAACCAATCTTGGCATCGCTGTCTGCGCCATATTTCTGATGTGGCTTGTCGGCGTCGGTCCATTTCTGCTGATACACCTGCCCATCGTTACGCTTGCGGGAGCGGCGGGTATTTGGCTGTTTTACGTTCAGCATCAATTCGAAGAGACGCATTGGTCATCGGCACCGGAATGGCAGTTCCATGAAGCCGCCCTGCATGGTTCTTCGCATTACATATTACCGGGTTTTCTCCAATGGATCACGGGCAATATTGGCATTCACCATGTTCATCACCTTTCCAGCAAGGTTCCCTGCTACCGGCTTCCGCAAGTTCTGAAGGACTATCCCGAGCTTGCCGATATTGGCCGTATTACAATCATGGAAAGCCTGCGCTGCGTGAAGCTTGTATTGTGGGATGAAAACCGCAAAAGACTGGTTTCCTTCAGGGAAGCAAGGGCGCAGGTCTGATATCAGCGCCCGGCCCTCGCGCGATCACGCAATCGACAGATGCTCTTTGGGCCTCGCGGTGCGGGCCAGCCTTATTACCGCAAGACCCAGGATTGAGAATATACTGCCAACAGTGCCCAGATAGTTCAGCCCCAGATTGGTGATGACCAGCCCTCCGATCATTGATCCTATGGCAACCCCAAGGTAGAGCGCAGAATAATTGAGCGATAAAGCGAGCGGCGCGCTTTCCGGCGCTATCGCCAATATGCGGCTTGCCTGTGCCGGTGGAAACATCCAGGCGATAACACCCCAGACCACCATGTGCGCGATCAAGACAATACCGGCAAACTCATGTGGCAAGGTCATGATCCAACTGACCAGGATCAGGGCAACTGTATTGAGAATGGATGCAGCAATCACCGTTTTCGTTGCACCGAAGCGATCGGCCAACTGCCCGCCAAGAAAATTGCCGAATGCCGCGCCAACTCCAAAAGCCAGAAGGATAATCGGCAAGTATTCACGGGAAAGACCTGTCCCCTCCAGTGCAACAGCCGCGATATAGGTATATACGGCAAAGCCTCCGGTCATATAGAGAAGCATGGTCAAGAGTGCGGGCAGTAGGCCCGGATGACGGATGACGCTCAGGCGCTTGGCCAAGGTCATTTTATCCGCGTAAAGGCCGCGTGGCAGCAATAGCCAAACGATCAACGTGGCCAGAACACCGATCAGGGCAATGAACAGATATGTGCCGCGCCAGCCCGCAAAGCTGCTTATAAATGCCCCCAATGGCGCGCCAAACGCCACGGCCAGAGTTGTTCCCCCGACGATCACAGAGATCGCTCTGGCGCGATGATGCGGCTGCGATATTGCAACGGCTGTCGCCTGCGCTGTCGCGGCATAAAGCCCGGCAACCACTGCAATCAGGAGGCGTGCTATCAGCAAGAGAATATATGTCGGGGATATTGAAGCAAGAATAGCACCGAGAACAAAGACCAATGCGCTTCCAGCCAGCACGATACGCCTATCCAGCGCACCTGTGAGGGCAGCGACGATGGGCGCTCCAATTGCATAGGCGAAAGCATAGGTCACAACCAGATAGCCTGCCTGAACAAGACTTACCCCCGTGTCTCCAGCGATCTCGGGCAGAAGGCTTGCCACGACAAAGCCTTCAATGCCGATTGCAAATGTGCCCAGCGCCAGTCCTACAAGACGAATGTCCATGGCTAATACCTAGATGTTCAACGATCATTGAACTATTCGCCTCCTCCAAATCAAAGTCAAGCGGTAAGTTCAATAATTATTGAACATTGAAATCTCTCCTGCCAATTGCTATTACATAGGTATGACGAACGCTCTGTATCATCCTGCTCCGGAAGAAATCGCTCTGCCAGCTGTTCTTGCGGCACTGGGCGATGAAACCCGCCTGACAATCATCTCCATGCTTGCGAGATTTGGCGAAGACGAGCGCAATATGACCTGCAGCTATTTTCTAAGCCTCGGATCAAAAACCGCGTTGAGTTATCATATTGGCAAGCTTCGTGAGGCGGGCATTATTTACGTTCGCCCTGAAGGGACAAAGCGCTTGCTGTCCTTGCGGCGCACGGATTTGGAAAAGCGGTTTCCCGGTTTTCTGGATTCAATTCTGGCATCAGCAGCGCAGCTCTCACCTGGCGCTGTTCCCTCCTCCACTGAATTTCCGAAACAATCAGGATTGCCATCATGAGAATAACGCCAAACGGCTCTGTCCCCTCGCGCCGCCCTCCTTCCGATTGGTTTACCGGAACTGTCTGGCAGGATCCAATCATTGAAGCGGAAGAACCTGCGCGATTGCGCGCTGTAACTGTCCGTTTCGAGCCAGGTGCTCGTACGGCCTGGCACACCCATCCACTCGGCCAGACTTTGCACGTGACATCCGGCTCCGGGCTTGCTCAGGTTTGGGGCGAAGCAATAAGGGAGATCAAGGCTGGGGATACAATCTGGATCCCACCGGGCGAAAAGCATTGGCACGGCGCCAGCCCCACTACTTTCATGACCCATATTGCCATGCAGGAAGCGCTCGACGGCAAAGCGGTGGAATGGATGGAAAAGGTTTCAGATACGCAATATTCCGGCCACGATTAGTCTGCTACATTTCTGTTACCTGTTCGGGTTGGAAATGTATGTTCGCATGAAAGGGAATAATCATGGCATTCGAAGACGTCAAAGCCAGAATCGCACTTTTGGTTGAAGAGATGGTCAAGCGGCCAGCGGATGCTCATGAAATCCATGAAACCCTGCGCGAACATTTGAATGAGCTCAGGGCCATGGGCATGCCCTTGCCCGATGACCTTGTAGCGCTTGAACGCAAGCTCGAGACTGATTTCGATTCATAACCGCCATTATAGCGGCCCATTGAAATTATCGTCGAGCCGTCCGTCGACAGAGTGCCTGCGCCTGTAGCCCGTTGAGCTCCTGCCATCCAGGGCTCCAATATCACGCATCATATGGTCTGAGAACTCATCCATACGGACATGACTGACAGGCGCGTTTTTGCCGTGCCCGGTTCTCAATCCCTTGATCCAATTTATCCATGCGGAGAATACTGGTTTGGGTGGTGTATGCGCTTTTGACATGTTCATTTCTCTAACTCCGAGTAAAGGCTGTTGGCCCTTTGTTGAAGCGAAGATGCGCCATACCCCAGTTGTTTTCCAACAAAACGGCAAGTAGTATGCATAAGGACAGCTTATGCGAGAAACTTGATGCAACTCCCTCCCTTATCTGCCATCCGGGTTTTTGAAGCCGCTGCACGCCACGGCAATTTTACCAAGGCCGCCGAAGAGCTGGGCATGACCCAAGCGGCTGTCAGCTATCAGATCAAGCTGCTGGAAGAGCGTATTGGGGCGCTGCTGTTTTTACGCAAACCGCGTCAGGTTGTGCTTACTGAAGTGGGCGTCCGGCTGTCTCCAGCGATCAGCGAAGCGTTTGAGCTCATGCGCGCTGCCATCGCCGCCACACGTGAAAATGCTGACGGCGTCTTGACCGTCAATACAATACCGACTTTTGCTTCAAACTGGTTGGTGCCGCGATTGGGGTCTTTCCAGCTATCACACCCGCAATTGGCGGTACGATTGCAGGCGAGTCGGGAATTGATCGACTTTAACCGCCATCAGGTCGATGTTGCCATCAGGTCGGGAAATGGAAAATGGCCTGGCCTGACGAGCCATAAGCTTTTTGCTGCGGAGTTTTCTCCGATGTTGACACCGGCATTGGCTGCCTCGGTCGGAGGGATAGAAACCCCAAGGGATCTTCTCAAATTACCAATTGTCGACACGGGAGATTATTGGTGGAAATTATGGTTCAGGTCGGTAGGCATTGATAATCCGGATTTGAAAGGCGACCCTCGCAACCGCTTTGGCGATCAGCATCTGGAGGGTAAAGCTGTTTTGGCTGGCATGGGCGTTGGAATTCTCACCCCCGCCTTTTATCAATCCGAAATTCAACAAGGTCAGCTTATCCAACCATTCGATATGGTTGGTGCCGATGCGGATCATTTTTATTGGCTAGTCTATCCTGAAGCACGCAGAAATGTCCCAAAGATCCGCGCTTTTCGCGACTGGATGCTGGAGCAAATCGGCAGCAACGGCAATTGAAAAGGGCGGGTTTAATCCCGCCCGCTCCGATCTTTAAAATACTGCGAGATAGCGCAGCAGCGAGATAATACCGATCACCACCACGATGACCTGAATAATCTGCTTGGCACGGCCATCCAGTGGCAGCATCTGGATGAGATAGAGCACGAGAAAAATCACCAGAACGGTGATCAAAAGACTGATCAAAATCGACATTATTTATTTCCTGTTTTCGGGATCAATACGAGTGTAGCCCTTAGAAACTCTCGTGAGCCGGCTTTTGTTCCATGCAATGCACGTAAAGAGTGCATTGTGCTCGTCCTGCATTGTTTGCTCTGGGCTGCACTGATAGTTTGCGGCAACCGCCATGCTTTCAGGAAATACCCATGCGCTCCTTGTTTCATTTTGCCTATCATGTAACCGATCTCGATGAAGCTCGTCGCTTCTATGGCGAGATTCTTGGCTGCGAGGAGGGTCGCAGCACGGAAACATGGGTTGATTTCGATTTCTTTGGTCATCAGATTTCGCTGCATTTGGGCAAGCCATTCGAGACAACCAATACCGGCAAGGTGGGAGATCACATGGTGCCCATGCCGCATTTCGGCATCATACTTGCGCTTGAAGATTGGAACAGGCTGGCAGATCGGCTGAAGGCTGCAAATGTGGAATTTGTCATGCCACCGGTTGTACGCTTTAAGGGCGAGCCGGGCGAACAATGGACAATGTTCTTCCGCGATCCGTCAGGCAATCCCATCGAAGTCAAAGGCTTTGCCGACTTCGCCAGCATCTACGCCAAGTAGCTTAAAATTCATGGAAGTGCCGCCGTCCAATATCAAGGCTGCGTTCTGGATGACCGGATCGCTGGCAGCCATCATTCTGATGGCGGTCTCCGGCCGCGAAGCTTCCAAAGAGCTGAATGTCTTTCAGATCATGGAGATGCGGTCGTTGATCGGCCTCGCCATGCTTTATCCGCTTATCCGCTCATCGGGCGGTATAAGAGCGATGCGAACCAGCCGCATCTGGCAGCATTTGGGCCGTAATACTGCACATTATGCCGGTCAGTTTGCATGGTTGATGGCGCTGTCAATGATCCCCTTGGCGCAGCTCATTGCAATCGAATTCACCACGCCAGCCTGGACCGCGATCATGGCCGTGGCGTTTTTGGGCGAGCGGCTCAATATCTGGCGCATGCTTACAATAGCGCTTGGAATTATCGGCGTGATCATTATCGTTCGCCCCGGTATCGGCACCATTGAAATCGGTCAATTGATCGTGCTTGGCGCCGCTTTTACCTTCGGGATTTCTTTCACTATGGTCAAATCTCTGACGCGCACGGAAAGCGTGGTCAAGATCATTTTCTGGATGCTGGTCATTCAGTCGGGCATCGGTCTTTTACCTGCCCTGTATAGCTGGCAATGGCCGAGCCTACACGTCATGCCATGGGTTATCATTATTGCCTTCACCGGCACATTCTCGCATTTCTGCATGGCGAAAGCTTTGCTCTATGCCGATGCCACTGTGGTCATTCCCATGGATTTTCTTCGCGTGCCCCTCACCGCAATCGTCGGCTGGCTGGTCTATTCCGAACATATCGATGTCTATACTGCCATCGGCGCGGCGCTGATCCTTTCGGGCAATTTGCTCAACCTCAAGAATCGCAAGTCCTAGAGAGGTCTATTCGTCGGGCTTCTGCATGTCTGATTTATCGGCGTCATTCTTGGCCAGATCCTGCATTCGCGCTTCCGCAGCAGAGGACAGATGCGACCAGATTTTTGCAAGGCTGCCAGCGGCGCGGCTATAGGTTTCGTCAAGCCCCGGCTTGTTGACCAGTTCCTGAACCTCCTTGAAATCATCGACACCTTTTTGAATTACCCGGTGCAGCCTGGAAACCTGTTCCAGCGTAAGGCTGGGCTTTGAAAGGGCCGCGGGAACCTGCTTTACAAGCTGCTGAACCAGATCGGCATGCTGCTTGAGCCGCGCGACCCCAGTGTTTTGTATCTTTCCATCTTCTGTCATGGCTGCATATTCGCCTGCATCCGGCACGAAAGACAGCCCATATTGCTAATTAATGCTGAATCTGGGGTGTCACGTCGGGCAGCCCAACCGAATGCGCTATCCGATGTAACTTGCTTGGCTCGGCCTCAGCGCCCGTCTCGATACCATTGAGCTCTTCCACGGTCAGGCCGCTGGCAATTGCGAGATCTTCGACCGTATAACCGAATTTTTCCTTGATTGTTTTTACAAGATTGACCCCGGCAGTGATCGCGGAGGCTGTTGTTTCAATCACATCGGCCATTGTCATCTCCTTGTTTGGAAAATTTGCGTCTCCGGTAATGCGCCGCCGCGAATTTGGTTCCTATGCTTTCGGCATATTCTCCGCCAGAAAATCAATAAATGTGCGCACGCGAGTAGCCAGGTAATCATGCCCGACAAATACAGCATTGATCTGCTCCATATCGCCAGCATTGTAATCCTCCAGAATGACCTCCAGCCGACCAGCTTCTATGTCATCGGCCAGATGAAAATATCCGAGGCGCGCTATGCCCAACCCAGCCAGACACATCTGCCGCACGATTGCGCCGCTGCTCGCCAGAAAATTGCCGGAAATACCCATCCGCTCGATTTCACCGGTATCGCGATTTTTGAATGGCCACTCCTCAAGAGCGCGGCGGAAATTGAAATTCAGGCAATTGTGCTTCTCTAGATCGGCTGGCTGCTTGGGCCTGCCTCGCCTTGCAATGTAGTCCGGAGATGCAACTACAACCTTGCGACTTTCACACAGTTTGCGTGCTTTCAGGTTCGAGTCGCGCATCGGGCCAACGCGAATTGCGATATCTGCTCGCTCGCCGATAAGATCGACCACGCGCTCGCTCAGGGTGAAATCAAGTTCTACCTCGGGGTATAACTCCAGAAATTTCGGCATAAGCGGAAGGATGAGAAATTGACCGACCGCAACCGACGAATTGACCCGCAACAATCCATGCGGCGCGACCGATGCACCAGAGGCGACGACACGCTCGGTTTCTTCTATTTCAGAAATGATCCGTAGCGCACGCTGGCGGTAAATCTCGCCTTCAGGCGTCAATTGCAATGAGCGTGTTGAGCGTACGAGCAAGCGTGTACCGAGCCGATCCTCGATACGGCGGATCATTTTACTGACCGCCGATGGCGAAAGGCCAAGCTTTCTGCCTGCCGCAGAAAAACTGTCCAATTCAACCGCCGTCACGAAGACGTCCATTTCTCCGGCTCTATTATCCATATCAGACCCCGCTACCGCTTATGAATTAATTTCACAACAGCTGGTCGATAACAAGGAATTATCACACTGGCTGTTTAAGCCCATATGAGGCTTTGGATCATGAGATTTTGTAGCTGCCGCAAATGAGAGGAATAAAGAATGTTCAATGTAAGCGCTCATGGAGCCAAAATTCCGGCAATCGGGTTTGGCACGTTCCGTATGCCTGGCGCGGATGTGCTTCGCATGGTTCCCGCTGCTCTGAAGCTCGGCTATCGCCATATTGATACCGCACAGATCTACGGCAATGAAGCTGAGGTGGGTGAAGCAATCAAGAACTCCGGCGTCTCGCGCGGCGATATATTCCTGACCACCAAGGTTTGGGTCGATAAATACAAGCATGATGATTTCATCAAATCGGTCGATGACAGCCTGTCGAAACTAAAGACAGACTATGTTGACCTCCTGTTGCTGCATTGGCCAAAGAGCGATGTGCCTCTGGCTGAGCGCATTGGAGCGCTCAACGAAGTCCGCGATGCGGGCAAGGTCCGTAATATCGGTGTCAGCAATTTCAGTTCAGCCCTCATGGCTGAATCAGTCAAGTTGAGCAAAGCTCCGATCGTGACAAATCAGGTGGAATATCACCCCTATCTCGATCAAAGCACTGTGTTGAAGGCCGCGCGGGATAGCGGCATGAGCATCACCGCCTATTATGCCATGGCCGATGGCAAAATCATTGGCGATCCGGTCATCAAGGCAATCGCCGCAGCCCATGGCAAGAGCGAAGCGCAGGTTGTTCTGCGTTGGCTCATTCAGCAAGAAGGCGTCATCACGCTTTCCAAAACTGTCAGCGAAGAACGCGCCAAGAGCAATTTCGAGATCTTTGATTTCGAACTGACCAATGAAGAAATGCAGGCCCTGCATGCACTTGCCAAGCCAGATGGACGGATTGTCAATCCGGGTCATCTTGCTCCAAAGTGGGATTAACTCTCACCAACTTTGCTATTGGAACGCGGCATCTCCTCAACCGAGGAGGTGCCGCAGTCGCGTTTAGACCTATCTGTGAATTGAATTCATAACCATTGAGCATGATCTGGTCATTATCAATGGAATTGCGATGGCTCATATTGGGGGCAACCAACCGGCCATCAGTAATTTCTATTTGAGGGCTGGCTTAACGCAGCATCCAATCAAAGGATAGGATCATGCCTCTCGCACTTCTGGCGCTGACGATCAGCGCCTATGCCATCGGAACGACAGAGTTCGTCATTGTCGGCCTCTTGCCCACAGTTGCCACAGATCTCAACATTACGTTGCCGCTCGCCGGGCTTATCGTCAGCGTTTATGCGCTTGGCGTCACCTTCGGCGCACCCATACTGACCGCCCTCACAGGCAGAATCGAGCGCAAGCCATTGCTGCTCGGTCTCATGGCCCTGTTCGTCGTCGGCAACACGGCGGCAGCACTCTCGCCTACCTATGAGCTATTGCTCGTCGCCCGCGTCATCAGCGCATTTGCCCATGGCGTGTTCTTCTCGGTAGGCGCAACAATCGCCGCTGATCTGGTTGCACCCAATCGCCGTGCCTCAGCAATCGCCATGATGTTTCTCGGCCTGACTGTTGCTATCGTCACAGGTGTTCCACTCGGCACATTTATCGGCCAGCAACTTGGCTGGCGTGCAACCTTCTGGGCCGTAACCGTGCTTGGCGTCATCGCATTCCTTGCCATTGCATTCCTTTTGCCATCCAAGATCGCAAAAGCCGCCCCTGCCCGCATCATTGATCAGATTCGTGTTCTGGGCAGTGGCCGTCTTCTGCTTGCCTTTGCCATGACCGCGCTTGGCTATGGCGGCACCTTTGTGATGTTCACATTCCTTGCGCCTGTTCTGGAGCAGATCACTGGCTACGCCAATTCCACAGTCAGCCCTCATCCTCGTTCTCTACGGTCTGTCGATTGCTGTCGGTAATATGGTCGGTGGACGTGTTGCCGATGGCAATCCGGTCAAGGCGCTTTCTGTCATGTTCCTGTTGCAGGCCATCACTCTGGCAGTCTTTACCTTTACCGCCATCTCGCCTGTCTGGTCCTTGGTAACACTTGCTGCACTGGGGGCATTGTCCTTCTCCAATGTGCCCGGCCTCCAGCTCTATGTGGTGCAACTCGCCAAGATCCATACACCTGAAACGGTTGACGTGGCTTCGGCGCTGAACATCGCTGCCTTCAACCTTGGCATTGCCGGTGGTGCCTTCCTTGGCGGCATTGTCGTTGCTTCGCCGCTTGGCCTTGGTGCCACACCCTGGGTTGGCTCGCTGCTTGTTATCGGTGCGCTTGGCCTTACCCTTTGGAGCCAGATGCTCGACCGACGCGAGTCTGCCCGGGTTCTCGCCCACGCCTGACAGGCTCAAAACTTGGCAGCCTTGTAAAAATCGGTAAGGTCAGCATGAGATTCGCAAGAGGTTTTTCATGCTGGCCGAAGTGGCACTGCCCATCAAGCTGACTTTCAAGCTCTGGTTGCGCTTCTGGCCCCAATTGGTGGCGGTGGTGCTTCTGGGACTTACTGCTTCCCATATATTGATGTATCTGGCCGTCAAAACAGCCTATATGAACCATTATGCCGGGCTTGGCGTGTTGACCCTCGTTGCGCTTACGCAGCTGGTAACAACTGTTTCCATGATCCAGATTGTGCGCCCGGGACTGCCTTCTGTCAGCGCTGCCCAAGCACAATCCGACAAGGCAGCGGCGGGCAGCGGCTCCGGATTTTCCCGTTTGACGACGATTATCGCTGTCGCCCTTATCCCGTTCTTTGCCTATTATGCAGCCTGGGGTTTTCTTGGCGATACGGTTCGCCAATATTCCCGTTTGGCCCTGTCGATGATGCCCTTTGGCGGAAATGGCAATGTCTTGGATGTCCTAGACTCCAAATGGATATTGCTGTCCGTTGCGCTCTCCTGGCTTGTTCGCTGGTTTGCCAAGACCATGAAAGAACGCACAAAGCGATCTTTCTGGGAAATCGTCATTGTGGTTTGCGAAACCAACTGGATTTTCATCGGTCTCTACATTGTCAGCCGCTGGAAAGATGACTGGATGCAGGCACTGGTCAATGGCAAACTATGGTCATGGTTTGAGCAATTGCTTGCCGGGATCGCGCAACCTGTTTCGGTTGCCTATGCGGCGACAATGATCCCGGTAGAACAGATTCCCGAAAGCTTTGGCACAATTGCCACCAACCTGTTTTTCCACGCGCTTTTACCCGTGATCTGGCTGGTCATGATTGCGCTGGTCTATGGCTATGATGTTCGTGACCAGACAGAACTCATGCGGGTGCATCACCGGGTCGAGCGTTTTGGCGAACGCTACCAGGCAGTGCCTAAATTTATCCGAGACTTTATCAATCACTTCGTCAGCGGCTACCGCTCGCGTTATCTTCCAATCGCCAATGGCGTGCGGCTGACACTGAATTCCGGGCTGCTGCTCATCGTCACGCTCATCCTCGGCTATCGCTTTATCGAGTGGGTGGCCGCTTGGGCGTGGCTGGGCGCAGCCCATATAATCGGCCCGCAACCCGGCAGGGTTTGGGAATTTGCTGGCAATGCGATTGTCTTTTTGTTGGGCAGCCCGATGCAGGATTCTTCCACCGGTCTGCTCGTGGAGCCCTTGCGCATCTGCTTCCTCGCTGCAATTTTGGAAACAGCCTTCTCGATGAGAAAGACAGAGCCTCAATCGGACACCAGCCTTGTGGCGAAGCCAATCTGATCTATTCGGTGCGGGCGAACCTCAGATAATAAGGCCGCTCGCTATAGACACCCAATGTCGGTCGCAATTCACCTGCCACATCGCTTGGCACGAGGAACCGCTCTTCGATCACCATTCTTGTGCCTTTTTCCGCTCCTGAAAATATGGCCGACGTGCATGTCTGGATACCCTCTTTTGCAGGGCGCATTCCGGGAATGGACGTTGGAGACCACGAGCGACCAGCCTTGTCTGTCAGTCGGATTGCACACATGAGCCATCGCTCCTGCAAATTGGTATCGCCGATCTCCACGAGAAATCTTGCAATCACAGGCACGGAACCTGCGGGCAGCGAGCCGGGGCGAATGCCCTCTTGCACCTTCCGCGTCCCGTAAAACTGCCAGGCGCTGCCACCATAATGCTTGACCTCACCCGCAGCCACTTCAGTGGGGTATAGATCGGTATAACGGCTCATTTCCAAATAGTCGCCATAACTGATGGTGAACAATGAGACCGGGACAATCACCAGCAGGGCCCACAGGCCGCGGCGGCGCCAGCGTCGCTCGGAAGGTTGGGTATCATGATCCGTCACGGCCATCGCGTCAGCTTCCCGCAGCCGGTTGTGGACGTGATATGTCGAAACGATCGACGATCAACGGCAGGCCATCATTGAATTTTTTGAAGTCGTCGATTTTGATCCGCGCTTCGGAATCCAATGAGGGTTTCATCTGCGCCGATAGAAGCAGCGTCGCGCCATTGACCTGATCAGGCAATATCTCAAACGCCAGTTGCACCTGTTTCGGCAATCCGGGCTCGAGCATGTAAGGCGGTTGTCCGGGCAACCAGCCAACGCGATTGCTTTGTGCAAATCTGAGGCCGGTAGGTCCTCGCCAGATGGCCGTTGAAACGCCCGTACTTTTGGTTGTTGCAGCAAGCTCTACCAAGGCGACCGCCCAAAGACCGGAGGTCGTAAGCACCTTTTCTTTTCCGAACTGTGTATAAGTCAATTCGCGCGCAAAAATCACCTGATTGAGCGTTACGTCAAATTCGCGTGTGTGCACTCGATCATGCATCTTGCCATAAGCAGCAATCGGCCCTGTGAGTTCGCCATAACGCGGTTTCGTCACCCACATGCCGTACAGCAAGGCCACCGCCACAAGGATGACGGCAATATTCGCCAAGCGGCGCATCAGCCCTGCTCCCTTTGCAGCGGCAAGCGCACCGAACCCACAATGCTTTTGCTCCCCCACCCCGGCGTTCCGGTCAAATTGTTGCGATGCTTGAATCCCCAAGCCTCAATTGCCAGTTCAACATCATTGCCCGCCACCACATCGCTGGGCATCAGCCAGACATAAACCATTTTCTCCGGCATCCCGGGTTGCAGATTTGGCGACATGGATTCATCGCGCGTAAGATAGACCATCGGTTGTTCGGTCTTTTCTGCAATATTGGCAGGCCATTGAAAGATTTTGTAATAGCCGCTATCGGACTCGATCGTGCGGTTCATCAATTCCACTTCAAGGATGATCGCCTTTTGCCCGTCCTTCGGTGTCGTACTGTAAACTTTCTGGTCAGTTACCCGAATTGAAAGAGGCTTGATAAGCCACTTTCCCGCCTCCATGGATTGACCGGCTGTAATTTGCGGAAGCTGCGGCTTTTCAGCCGCTTCAAATGCTCCCAATACAAAGGCGAGCCCCAACGCCGCGAATGAACCAAGCCCTGCTGTCAGCCAGGCCGTAGCCTTGCTGCGAAACGTGACGAAATGGGACCACATCTATCTGCGTCTCTCCACAACCATTCCGTAACCCAGAAAATGAGTCGCGCTGGACAGACCATGCAACAGCAAGGGGGTGTTTTTCAACCCTGCGGAGAAACCGTCCTGATAAGACTACTTGTGTGCGACTTGCGGCAGATAGGCATTAACAAGACTTACAACTTGCGCATCGCGCTGTCTGGCAGTTTCGCCGCCCATCACGACAGCGACGAGCTGGCGGCCATTATCACTGATCGATGTGACGATATTGAAACCGGAGGCGCGAACATAGCCTGTCTTGATGCCATCTGCGCCGTTCAACTGGGCCAGAACACGGTTATGTCCACGGATGATTTTGCCGTCGAACATGAAATCCTGTGCTCCGAAGTAATGATATTGCTGCGGATAATGCTTACGCAAAGACAAGCCCAGCAAAGCCATATCTCGCGCAGTGGTAATCTGCTGCGCGTCGGGCAACCCGGAAGCGTTGTGAAAAATCGTGCCGCGCATACCGAGCTGTCGGCCTTTTGCGGTCATCTGTGCCGCAAATTGCTCTTCAGTTCCGCCCAGATACTCGGCTAAAGCCACGGCAACATCATTAGCGGATTTAACCACCAGCGCCTTGATTGCAGTATCCACATCAATCGTTCTGCCGGGTTTAAGACCAAGCTTGCTTGGTGCCTGCGAGGCCGCACGAGCCGAAATCGGTATCTGCGTATCCTTGCTGATCCGCCCCGATTGCAACGCCTCGAATGTCAGATAAAGCGTCATCATTTTGGTAAGCGATGCCGGTATGCGCGGCAGATCGGCACCCGCTTGATAAAGCACGGCACCCGTGCTGCCATCAACCACGATGGCAGCGGATTTTTCAGTCGTTGGGGCTGGCGTAATTGCCCCAACGGAATCGAGCGACGTTGCCGTCGTGCATCCACTTGCAACGCTTAAGGTCAGACCCAACACAGCTACGAATTTCACGACAGAATGCAAAAACATGGATACTCGCGGCATATTGTGGTTGGACCAGATGCGCCTTGTTAGCTGATTTCAGCGGCAACGCCAAGCGGTCGCATGAGCATCAGGCTGTCAGAACAACCTTGACGCTGCGCGACCTGTCCAGCGCCGTACGGAAGGCCTCTGGCGCGTCGGCGAGTTTGTATTCGCCTGTTACCAGCTTGAGGACATCAATCTTGTTTTCAACAATCAATTCCACAGCCTCGAAGAATTCATCGCCAAAGCGGAATGTGCCGATCAGATCGAGTTCCTTGGACATGACCGCATTGGCAGGCACGGGAATTGATCCACCGGCAAGATTGCCTATCTGAACGACTGTGCCACCACGCCGCACCGTGCGAATGGCCGAGGCAAGCCCTGCAGGGGTGCCCGAGATTTCAAAAGCAATGTCGAATGGTGTTGCCGCAGCAACTTCGGCCAATCTTTCCTCTCCGCCGGAGACATCGACGATCTGGTCTGCGCCCAGCTCTTCGGCAAACTTCAACGGGGCAGCCGCGATATCGACCATTGTCACGGATTCCGCCCCCGCATGTTTCAGTGCCAGCAATGTCAACAGTCCGATTGGCCCGGAGCCAAAGATGATTGTTGACGTGCCCTTCACATGACCGGCACGGCGTACGGCATGCAGGCAGACTGCCAGCGGCTCAGCCAATGCCGCAGCTTGGAATGGCAGATCGTTCGGGACTTTGACGCATTGCGCGGCAACCGCGTCAAACACACTGGCGAAACCGCCCTGCATGTGAGGCGTCTTGGATGCAGAACCCATGAAATAGATATTTTCGCAAAGGTTCGGGCGTCCCTCATGGCAATAGGCACAGGTTCCGCACCAGCGCGACGGATTGACCGCAACACGGTCGCCAACGGCAATACCAGTAACGTCGCGGCCGATTTCGATGATCTCACCGGCAACTTCATGGCCGAGAATGAGCGGCGAAGTGACCACGAAATCGCCCGTCTTTGCATGCCGGAAATAGTGCATGTCAGAGCCACATATCCCGCCGGCACCGAACTTGACCCGCGCCATATTGGGCGCGAGTTCTCCAAGTTCAATGTCAACGACGCGGAGATCTTCCGCTGCAAAAAGCGTGGCAGCGATACCTTTATTACTCATTTTATCAGGCCTAGTTGGGTTGGGAGCCAAAGTGTAATCGCCGGAATGAAGGTAATGGCGATCAGTGCGATGAAGAGCGGCACCAGCCAGGGCAGAATTGCCATGGTGGTTCGCTCCACGGAAAGCTTCGCGACGCGGGACAGTACAAACAGCACCATGCCTAGCGGCGGATGCAACAGACCGATCATGAGATTAAGCGTCATGATCAGTCCGAAATGAACCGGATCAATGTCGAAACCCAAGACCAGCGGCAAAAGGATCGGCACAAGAATTGTGATTGCCGCAATGGTATCGAGGAAGCAACCGACAAACAGCATCAGTATATTGACCAGTATCAGGAACACCCATTTGCTGTCGGTAATCGAGAGGATGGCCGCAGAAAGAAGCTGCGCCGCCTGACTGACCGTCAGGAGCCAAGCGAAAACCGAAGCGGCAGTGACAATAAACAGCACGGAAGCGGTGGTCTCGATTGTATCAAAGCTCGCTTTGGCGAGACTAGCCATTGTCATTGTACGATAGCGTACCAACCCAAGAAATAGTGACCAGAGAACTGCGGCAACTGCTGCCTCGGTTGGCGTGAACCAACCCATGGTCATGCCGCCAATAAGGATCACAGGTGTCATCAGTGCCATGACGGCGGAAAAGTCGAAATACCAGTCGGCAGCCAGCAGAACCACAAGTGCAATGCCGACCGAAGCATTTATAGACAAGCCGGTAAGCGTGAGCAGATAGATGAGGACTGGCACGCAGGCGACGACGACGATTTCCAGCGACGCTTCAAGCAGATTCTTGAGTTCGAATGGCGTGTCGGAACCCCAGCGTTTCACATAGGCGAAGATAGCAACCGTAATCATCATCAAGACGGTCATGACAATGCCCGGGACGATACCGGCCATAAACAGCGCGCCAATGGAAACATTGGCCATCATGCCATAGATAACGAAAGGCAGGGATGGCGGGAAAATAGGACCAAGCGTTGCCGAAGCTGCCGTAACGCCAACCGCTGCTTCCACCGGATAGCCATGATCCTTCATCGCCTTGATTTCGATTGTGCCGATACCGGCGGCATCGGCCAGTGCCGTTCCCGACATGCCAGAAAAGATTACCGAGCCAATAATATTGACCTGCGCCAGTCCGCCCTTCATCCATCCCACAAGCGAAACCGCAAAGGAATAGATGCGGCCTGTCACACCGGCCGAATTCATCAGATTGCCGGCAAGAATGAAAAACGGCACGGCGAGCAGCGGAAAGCTCTCAACCCCGGCGATCATGCGCTGGGCGACAATAATGTCGGGTGCAACACCGAAAAACACGAGATAGAGCACTGACGCCACGGCCATCGAAATTGCGACCGGCACACCGACAATCATCAATAGTAGAAATGAACCAACAAGCAGCAACATTGATCAGCCCTCGATGCTCTGGAATTCTTCGGGACGTTCCAGAACGGAATAGCCACGGCGGATATTGGCAATAAAAACCTGAATGGAACGAAGCAGCATCAGGACGAAAGATAAGAGAACCCCGTAAAAAACGATGTTGCGCGGCAGATCGATTGTCACCATCATTTCGTCGGCAACAATCTCGACATAGCGCCACATCAACCATACAGCGTAAACGAAGAAGCCAATGCGAACGAGATCGACAAAAGTTGCAAGAATGCGGGCAATGGGAGCAGGCAGATAGTGGTAGAGCACGTCTACCTGAATATGGCGGGAAACACGCACACACATGACAGAGCCGAGAAACACGACGCCGATCAAGCAGTTGATGGCGATTTCCTCAGTCCAGGCATAGCTGTCATTGAGGACATAGCGTGTGAAAAACTGCAAGAAAACGCAGCCGGTCATCAGCCAGAAGACGACGAGCGTCAGCCAATCCTCTACGGCGTATTCGCGCAGGTTAATAACCGGCGCCGCATCCTCGAATGAATGGGCAATTTCTTCCGCTGTGATCTGTGTATGAACTTCCTTGGACATGGCTGTCTCCGTCCTCAGGGCAGAAAAAGAGGCCGGGAGCCAAGGCTGCCCGGCCAGACTGATAGGTTACTTGATGGCGCGAATGGCTTCCCAGTCGGACTTTTCGTAACCGAAGTCTTCAAACTTCACCTTCTCCAGAACGGTCTTTTCAAAGTCAGCCTTGTCGACATCGGTGACTGACAGGCCGCGCTCCTTGAAACTCGCAACAAGTTCCTTTTCCCTAGCCGCAATCGTCTTGGTGGTCTTTTCGGCGGCTTCCTGCATCACATCGCCGAAGATTTTCTTGTCTTCGTCGCTAAGGCTGGCCCAAAGCTGCTTGGAAATGACGGTATTCAGGTGATCGACAATATGGCCGGTCAAAATGATGTTCTTCTGAACTTCGAAGAACTTCTTGGCCTCAATCGTCGTCAGCGGATTTTCCTGCGCTTCGACAGTGCCGTTCTGCAATGCCAGATAGACTTCGGCAAAAGCGATTGGTGTTGTGTTGGCGCCGCAGGCACGCGGCATTGCCAGATAGGCTGGAACGTCCGGGACGCGGATTTTCAACCCGGCCATATCCGAACACTTGGCGATGGGCCTGTTGGCGGTAGTGTGACGCGTGCCATAATAGCTGACCGATGCAATATGATTGCCGGTCTTTTCCTCATAGCCAGCGGCAAGCCGCTTGAAGACATCGCTTTTGGTATAGGCGATCAGATGGTCGGAATCGCGGAAGATATAGGGGAAATAGGTAACGCCGATCGGCTTGGAATCACGGGCAGCAAAGCTTGAACCCGAAATGATGATATCGACTGTGCCGAGCTTCAATCCCTGGTTGATGTCAGCTTCCTTACCAAGCTGAGATGCTGGGAACACGTCAATCTTGTAACGGCCATTGGTGCGCTTGGCGATTTCTTCCGCCGCCCATACGGACTCCGTATGGAATGGTTCGGACGTCTCATAGACGTGCGCCCATTTCAGCGTGGTCTGCGCCTGTGCAACCACTGCCGAAATGGCAAGCGCCGCAGCGGCGCCAAGAAGTGTAGCCAGTTTGAATTTCATTGCTATTTCCTCCCTTATTGAATTTAGTTCGCGTTATTTCTGTCGAGACATCTTTGCAGATTGGTCTCTTTCCGTTTCCAGCTCCTCGTCGAAACTTCTGGAAAATCTCAGCTGCGATTGATGCAGATGATATTGCATCGCAGATTTTGCGCGAGCGGGATCACCACCTGCTATGGCATCGCGTACTGCACGGTGCTCCTCAAAAGCCTCCCGCCATGAAGCCGCACTCTCGAAATAACTGGCCAGCCTGGTGAAATAAGGCGTCATGCGCTGGTCGAATAACTCTCCGACAACGCGGTCGAGCGCGGAATTTTCCATGATGCCGGCAATGGTCGTGTGGAAGGTGCGATCGAGCGCAATCGACACCTGCGGGTTGTTGAATGTGCGCGCCATTTGCGTCAGCACATCGTCCATCGCTTCTATATGTTTCGTTGTCACTGTGCGGGCGGCTTCTTCGGCAATAGCACACTCGATCAGCGCGCGTGCCCGCAATAGCTCGAACGGCCCTTCAAGCTCGTCAGGCTGAATCCGCAGGTGTTTCTCCCGCGGCGACCGCGCCACGTAAACACCTGATCCCATGCGAATATGGATGAGCCCCTCGACCTCAAGGACAATTAAAGCCTCACGAATGGTGGGACGGGAAACGCCAAGTTCCTCCGCCAGTTCACGCTCACCGGGCAAACGTTCTCCGACACCAAGCTGACCATGTTCGATCTGGCTTCGTATCTGGTCTGCCACCTGCCGGTAAAGCCGGCGTGACTGAATGGCTGCGAACATTTAAACCTCCCCACCCGGCTTCCCATTTCCGGCAACTGGTAAACTGGCCTTACCAATATATAACTGATACATTGATATATATGAACGAGTCAACCGCTGGTTCGGATCGGTTTTTACAGGGCAGGTTTTCGCAACTTGTCTCACCTTGACAGGGCGCCCATGAGCATTGTTACATTTTGTATCAGAAAGTGATTGCCTCTAAACCGAACGAACGCGCTATGAGAAACCAATCGTTAAAAGAGATGCTTCGTCAAACCGGTGATAAATGCTGCCTGATACACGATCACTTCGGACATTTGCTTGCTTGAGTTTCGCCTTGGTTTTGGGCGCTTGCACCACGACTGATCCCAAGCTGCCCGAGGCTGCATCACTGCCAATTCCTGAACAATCTCCGCGTGTTGCTGCGGCCGAAGCGCCCGCTAATTCCGATGTGGCCACGGACAGCAAGAGCACCGTCACGGTTGCCACAAGCACGAAAAGCGCCCCTGAATTCAAAGATAACGGTACGCCGCTCGACAGTTTGATTTCAAAATATTCGGTTGCCTACGAAGTGCCTGAATCGCTGGTTCGCCGCATTGTGCATCGGGAAAGCCGCGGTAATCCACAGGCTCGCAACGGTCCCTATTGGGGTCTGATGCAGATGTTGCCCGCGACAGCACGCGGCATGGGTCACACCGGCTCCGCGCAGGATTTGCTGGATGCAGAAACAAATCTCAAATTTGGCGTGAAGTATCTTGCTGGCGCCTACAAGGTTGCCGATAACAATCCTGATCAGGCCGTGCGGCTTTACGCTCGCGGCTATTATTATCAGGCCAAGAAAAAGGGCCTTCTGGAAGAGACCGGCCTGAAACCGTCAAGCACGCCTGTTGCACCCGCGACGATGACGGCGATGGCTCCCGCTGAAACACCGGCTGCCATGCCGGCGCAACTCGCTTATTCAGAAGAACCCGCTGTGGCGTTTCCGGCAGCGATCCCGTTGCCGATGCAACGGCCTGACATTGCTTCGGCAGCCTCCACCAGTGGAGCAACCACAGGCTTGAGCAACGCGACACCAGCCAGCACCGCCGCTCCACTCTGAAATCAAAACTGCACCGGTGCTGCTAGGCCGCCCACCAGCGATGGAAGTGGTGAACCGGCCCACGCCCGCTGCCGACTTTGAGCATTTCGCCAGCCGCCATGGCAGCCGTCAGATAGTCCTTGGCTTCACTAACGGCACCATGCAGAGCCATTCCTTTTGCCAGGCCAGCGGCAATGGCAGACGCTAGTGTGCATCCAGTACCATGATCATTGACTGTCTTGATACGCGGCGTCGAAAATCGCTCCATTCCGGACCCATCAAGCAGAATATCGGTGCTCATATCCCCCTTGGCATGTCCGCCCTTTATAAGTACGGCTGAGGGACCGAGTTCGAGCAGCTTTTTCGCTTGCCGCACCATCTGGGCTTCATCTTCGGCAATCGGCATATTTGTTAGCAAGGCCGCCTCCGGCAAATTGGGAGTCAGCAGCAGCGCGCGCGGCAAGAGAAGCTGGCGCAGAGCGTCGATTGCCGCTGGCTCCAGCAAAGGGTCGCCCGCAGTTGCAACCATGACAGGATCGAACACCGCTTTGCGCTGCCAGCGATCAAGCCCCTGCGCAATTGTCTCTATGGTTGATACTGTCGATACCATGCCGATCTTGATTGCATTCACCTCAAGGTCGGAAAGAACCGCGTCCATCTGAGCCCGGATGATATCGGGCGAAAGATTCTCAATGGCCGTAACACCATGGGTGTTCTGCGCAGTGATCGCGGTGAGCACACTCGCGCCATAAACACCGAGCGCCGAGAAGGTTTTCAAATCGGCCTGGATTCCTGCCCCGCCGCCGCTGTCAGACCCGGCAATAGTCAGCGCTATTGCGGTCATGCTGGCTCTCTTACCTGCAATGCCTCATCCACCGCCGACCGCAAAGTGTGCGCCGCTCCTTGCGGATCGTCCTGACGGAAGATCGCAGAAATGACCGCTACACCATCAGCACCCGCTTCAATGGCAAGCGGCGTGCGCTCGAGCCCAATACCGGCGATAGCGCCTATAGGCAAATGCGGTTTTGCCTTGCGTATGATGGCAGCCAGGCGCTTGAACCCGTCAAAGCCGATCGGTTGCAGGTTTTCCTTGGTGGGTGTTTCAAACAGGCCGCCAATACAGGCATAGTCAATATCGCCATCAATCGCTGCTTGCGCGTCCGGTTCATTCTTGACGGTCAGTCCGATAATCGCATTTGGCCCGAGGAGATGTCGGACATCGGCAACCGCCATGTCTTCGCGCCCCACATGGACACCTTCCACGCCTACGGCAAGCGCAACATCAATCCGGTCATTGACGAGCAGCGGCACGCCTGTCGCCTTGATCGCGGCGTGTATCTGCCGTGCACGATCAATCATGTCACGCGTTGCGGAGTTTTTGTCACGATACTGGATAATTGTTGCACCGCCACGCACCGCAGCCAGAGCCAGCGCCCCTAAATCCTTGTCAGGGCCAATAGCATCAAAATCGACAATAGCATTGAGGCGGTAATCTACATTTGGCACGTCACGGACTCCATTTTCAAAACTGGAGACCCGGATATGTGCGAAGAAAGACGAACCAGCGCGATAATTGCTCAATTCCCGTTCCTACGCCGGCATGATCCGGATCAGGTTCAAGGGTCTTGGCTCAGCGCCATCTCAGCATCGTACGATGCCCCCCTCGGAATGAAATCATGATGAGACGGCGCATCATGGAAGTCAATGCGCCGGTGTTATTTGGCTTAACGCGTCAGGCGGACATATTCCCCGTCAACGGCCTTGCATGCGGCCTTGATCTTGTAAAAGAAGTCCTGCTTATCCCAACCGCCTCCATCTTCCCATCCGTGAAAATGCCATTGCTGATCGCAGTCCAGCAACTCCTCAAGCGTTGCGCCATCTTCTAGTTGCTTAAGCGTGTCCGCTGTGTCCCCTACAAAAAGATACTTTGATTGCGCGGGGTCGTTCGTTGTGAACTTCAGATCATAGTTTTTATATTCGCTATTCGTTGTCGGGCTGCATGTAACATAGCTGCTACTGGTATTGGAATCATATCTACCGATATTGCAGGGCTTCTTTTTGACCTCCATGCGAAGAAAGAACTCTTTGTATTCACCGAGCAAGATCTTGCCGTCAGCCGGGTCTATTATCGTTTTTCCAGTGCCTCGACCATCTTCAGCGGAGAGGTCAGATGCTTCATATATTACCGTTCCCAGCACGACCTCTTTTGTCGTCCCAGGACGAATGACAATCACAGAAACTTTCTTAGCCCAATGTCCATACGCTGCTCCGATCTGGATTTCAGCGCTTGACGGTTTCAATGGTGCCAATGCTTCCGCAAGCACACCTATAGCTACTTTTTCCTTGGCTAGGACCTTCATGAAAAGCGTATTTGTTTCGCCCGCGAGCGATACAATCACGCGTTGATTGCTCGTATCAAAGCCGACCTGCATTTTATCCATCTCGGCGCCGAGATGAGCACGCAGATAGGCGCGTGCACTTGCTTCGGCAGCAGCCTTGTTTTCACCCGTAAAGACGGAGGCTCCGGCCAATGCCGCGGAATCTGCAATGCCCTGCAATCGTGAGCGATCGCCGCTTGCGCGGGTATAATCCACGGCAAGCCCGGTCATTCCCACCATAGGTACGAGCAACAATGCAAATGTGACGGCTGTCGCGCCACTACGGTCTTTCAGAAAGTTTCTTATTTTTTTCATGGCCCACTCCAGTCGCTGGGCAGACCATTGATTCAGCCATGTGAATGACGGCTTATGAAATTCATTCAGATTTTCACCATTCTGCATTCAGGCAGTAAAGAGCGCCTGAATGTTCAGCAATGGTAAAAATCCGGTGAACCTTACAGCTCTATATGGATGCTTCCGGCCGGACAAAACCCTCGCTCGCCAAAAGAAGATTGCGCGTGTAATCTTCCTTGACTGCGTGGCGGGCAAGGTCTGTCGCCGACAGGCGTTCCACCTCTGCGCCATTCTGCATCACCATCAGCCGGTCGCACATATGGGTGACCACCGCCAGATCATGGCTGACCATCAGAAAGGTCAGCTTTCTATCCCGCCTTATCTGCTCCAGCAGGTTGAGAACTTCCGCTTGTACCGAAGCATCAAGGGCTGATGTCGGTTCATCAAGAAGCAGGATTGAAGGCTCCAGGATCAATGCACGGGCAATGGCGACCCGCTGGCGTTGACCGCCGGAAAGCTGATGCGAATAGCGAAAGCGAAAGCTTGAACCAAGACCCACTTCATCAAGCGCGCGCAGGATACGTTTTTCGATATCGGCAAAGCCATGCACGACCAATGGTTCCAGCAACAGCCGATCCACCGTCTGGCGCGGATGCAGCGAACCATAGGGGTCCTGAAACACCATTTGCACTTCGCGGTAAAATGCTTTTGTACGCGACGAGCCAAGCGTCTTGCCATTGACTGTGATCGCGCCGCCGGTAACAGGTGCAAGTCCCGCGACGGCTCGCAGCAAGGTTGACTTTCCCGAGCCGCTCTCGCCCACCAGACCAAAAGACTCGCCCTGCTGGACGTCCAGACTGACGCCGCGCAATGCGCGAAAACGATCATACTTCACTTCAAGATTTTCGACACTGAGAGCCGCCACTTGCAGATTGTTCATGCGGCCCACTCCGGCTTGCGGTCAAGGACCGGCAGCGGATGCCGGTCGGTGCCGATCTGCGGCATGCAATTCATCAACCCGCGTGTATAGGGATGTTTTGCGTTCTTAAGGTCTGCAGCGGCGATTTCTTCGACGATCCGTCCTGCATACATGACGATAACGCGGTCGCAAAAGGAGGAGACCAGCCGCAAATCATGGGAGATGAAGATCAAACCCATGCCGCGATCCCGCACCAGATTGTCGAGGATTCGCAGCACATCCAGCTGCACCGTCACATCAAGCGCGGAAGTCGGTTCATCCGCGATCAGCAGCTCCGGTCCGGTCACCAGCATCATCGCGATCATGGCGCGTTGTCCCATGCCGCCGGAAACTTCATGCGGATGCAGATTAAAGACCCGTTCCGGATCACGTATCTGCACAGCAGCAAGCATGTCGAGCGCGCGCTTGCGCGCCTCGGCTTTGCTCACCTTTTCATGGGTACGCAGCGTTTCAACAATCTGCCTGCCGATGCTCATCACAGGATTGAGCGAATATTTCGGGTCCTGGAGGATCATGGCGATGCGGTTTCCACGCAGGCTTCGCCGCTCCTTTGCCGAAATATCCAGAAGATCCATTCCGTCAAAATTCAACGTATCGGCAGTGATCTTTGCGTGATGTGGCGTCAGTCCCATGATTGCGCGACCGGTCTGGGATTTTCCTGAACCGGACTCGCCAACAATGCCGAGCCTTTCGCGGCCAAGCGTGAACGAAACGCCGCGCACAGCATCCACGACGCCCGTGCGGGTCGGAAATTGCACGCGAAGATCCTTGACTGTCAGCAAGGCGCTCATTGGTTGTTCCCCCTTGGATCGAGCGCATCGCGCAAGCCATCGCCAAGAAGATTAAAGCCCAGACTGACGATGAGAATTGCAAAACCCGGTGCGGCTGCCACCCACCATTGATCCATGATGAACCGGCGGCCGGATGCGATCATCGCACCCCATTCCGGCAATGGCGGCTGTGCGCCCAGACCAAGGAAACCAAGGCCTGCGGCGACCAGGATAATTCCAGCCATGTCGAGTGTCACACGGACGATCAGAGATGAAAGGCAAAGCGGCATGATGTGGCGCAGGACGATACGCATGGGTGATGCACCCATGAGCTGCACGGCGGCAATATAGTCGGAATTGCGCACGGTCAGCGTTTCAGCTCTGGCAATGCGTGCATAGGGCGGCCACGAGGTAACCGCTATGGCAATGACGGCATTCTCAATGCCAGGTCCCAGCGCCGCCACCAAAGCGAGAGCCAGAATGAGCTTTGGAAATGCCAGGAAGATATCGGTGAGCCGCATAAGAATTGCGTCTACCCAGCCTCCGGCATAACCGGCGATGGTGCCGACAAGCAACCCAATCGGCGCGGCGATGATAGCCACGAGGACAACTACATAGAGCGTCAGACGCGAACCATAGATAAGGCGCGAAAGAATATCGCGGCCCTGATCGTCTGTGCCGAGCCAATAATCGCCACCGGGCGGCAAAAGCCGTGCATTGCGCAGATCGCCTGCAACCGGTGAATGCGGCGCAAGCAGAGGAGCGAATAGCGCCACCAGCACCAGCGCAAAAATGATGCCAAGCCCGATCACGGCGAGCCTGTTGCTGGCAAAACGGCTCCAGATCAGATAAGCGCGGCCAAGCCGGGCCTGCATACGCGATTGCGGCCGGTCGCTCATCAGCCATTCACGGCGGGAAATTGGTTTTGCGATCTCGCTCATCGTGCGCGTGTCCGTGGGTCAAGTAGCCGATACAGAAGATCGGAAAGAAGGTTGATGGCGATGAACACGGCACCAATGATAATCGTGCCGCCGAGCACCGCATTCATGTCGGCATTTTGCAGCGAATTGGTGATGTAGCTGCCAAGGCCGGGCCAGGAAAAGATCGTTTCGGTCAACACTGACCCCTCAAGCAGATTGGCAAAGGAGAGCACAATCACAGTCAGCAACGGCACTGCCGCATTGCGCAAGGCATGAGCCCAGATGATACGGGTTTCGGACAGGCCCTTGGCGCGCGCCGCAACAATATATTCCTGCTCAAGCTCGTTCAGCATGAAAGAACGCGTCATCCGGCTGATATAGGCCAGCGAAAAATAACCCAGCACTGAGGCGGGCAGGATGATGAAGCTGAAAATATTGCGGAAGACTTCCCAATTGTTCTGCAAAATCGCGTCAAGCAGGTAAAGGCCGGTAATCGGCGTAAACGTGTACTCGTAGACAACGTCGATACGTCCTGGTCCCGATACCCAGCCAAGCTTGGCGTAAAACAGCACGAGACCGAGCAGCCCCAGCCAGAACACCGGCACTGAATAGCCGATAAGTCCGATAACTCTGACAATCTGGTCGAGGATCGTGCCTCGCTTGACGGCAGCAAGCACTCCAAGCGGAACACCAATAAACGCGCCAATAAGCGTGCCCAATGTTGCCAATTCGAATGTAGCGGGAAAGACGCGGATAATATCGGTCATAACCGGATTGCTGGTCAGAACGGAATTGCCGAACTCACCTTGCAGGACACCCTTAAGATAAAGGAAAAACTGCTGGTAGAGCGGCAGATTCAGTCCGAGCTCTTCACGCACACGCGCCACGACGTGGGCAGGCGCGCGATCGCCTACAATGGCCAGCGCGGGATCGATCGGGATGACACGGCCAATGAAAAACGTGACGGCCAGAAGACCAAGAAATGTGATGGCGCCAATGAGCAGAAACCTGCCCACGGCCCAAGCGAAGTTTGAAGCCCAGGCGCCTGAGCGCCTGGCCTCCAATTGCATGTCAGATGTGCTCACCGGTACGGATTCCGGATTACTTCGTTACATTGAAAACGTAGTTGGTATCAAATGATGGACCAAGCTTGAAGTTCTTGATGTTCGCACGCAGTCCTGCCACTTCCGTCTGCTGGAAGATGATGATGAAGGGGCTGGTTTCAAGCACTTTCTTCTGCAGGTCCTGATACATTGCCGCGCGCTTGGCATTATCACGCTCCAGCAGGGCTGCCTTGGTTTCCTTGGTCAGCTCCGGCACATCCCAGGCATTGCGCCATGCGAGTGTCTTGTTGGTGCCGGTATCAGCATTGTCCGTATTGCTGGTGAAGGTCTCGGCGTTGGAATTCGGATCCCAATAATCCACGCCCCACTGACCAATATAGGAATCATGCGTACGGGCACGATATTTGGTCAGGGTCTGCTTACCGTCGCCCGGGATGATCTCCATTTTCACACCTGCCTGCGCGAGTGTTTGCTGAACTGATTCAGCAATACCCGTCACCGGCTGGTTGTTACGTACATCCATGGTGAAGGAGAAGCCGTCCTTCAATCCTGCCTTCTCGAGCAGTTCCTTGGCCTTAGCCACATCCAGCTTGAACGGCTTTTCATCCAGCTCGCCCAGAATATTCTTTGGCAAGAAGGTCTGGTGGATATCACCGGCACCCTTGATCAGCTGTTCGCCGATGGCATCATAATCGACCAGATATTTAAACGCCTGCCGGACTTCCGGCTTGGCCAGGTTTTCATTTTTCTGGTTGAGGCTGATATAATAAATTGTTCCCTTCGGCGCACTGACCGTGGTGATGTCCTTGTTCTTGGTAACCTGCTCCATATCATTTGGTTCAAGATTACGGGCAACATCAACATCGCCTTTTTCAAGCAGAAGGCGCTGCGCCGCGCTTTCCTTGACGTGGCGATAAATAACACGGGCGAGCGGAGCCTTGGTGCCATAGTAATTGTCATTACGCTCCAGAACGATAATCTCGTTGGCGCGCCAATCGCGAATTTTCATCGGCCCGGAACCCGCATAATTCGTCTTCATCCAGGCATTGCCGAAATCATCATTGACGATGTGCTCGGAGATCAATTTCTTGTCTACAACCGAAGCAACGGTCGATGTCAGGCAATTCAAGACGAAGCTTGGTGCATAAGGCTGATCGACAGTGAAAACAAAAGTGGACGGATCAGCCGCTTTTGCCTTTTCGGTCACATTGTCCTTGTTCAGGCCAAACTGCGTCAGAATGAATGCCGGGCTCAGATCGAGCTTGACGGCACGCTCAAAGGAATAGGCAACATCTTCAGCGGTAAGCGGGTTGCCGGAAGCAAATTGCAGATTGGGCTTGAGTTTGAATGTATAGGTCAGGCCATCATCGGAAACTGTCCAGCTTTCGGCGACATCCGCAACGATCTTCGATGGATCATTGATGTCGAGCCGTACCAGCTTGTCATAGGTGTTGCCGTTGATCTCGCCCATGGTCAGCTCAAAAGCTTCACCCGGATCAAGCGTGATGACGTCATCAATCGCCCATGCCTCGACCAGCGTATCGGCGGGCGTTTCGGCGAAGGCCGGCATGCCCGACAACATTACGGCGGAGATGGCCGCGCTACCGAGCATCATGCGGAACTTTGGGTTCATCTTGGTCATCAACATTGTTCTGGTTCCCTGTTTAGAGCTATTGGCCGGAATCTCTTGAGCTTGTTCCGAACCTTTGTTTATTTTTATTGTTCATGCCAGGCTGAGCCAAGCACGCGCAGCCAGTTTTTACGACAGATTTTTGCAAGATCATCCTCACCATAGCCAGCCTCGCGCAATGCTTCGACCAGTTTCTGGTTGCCGCTTGCATCAGCAATTTCGCCGGGGATTTTAGCACCATCGAAATCAGAACCAAGTGCCACGCAATCAATACCCATGCGATTGACCATATAGTCAATATGACGAACCATATCCGTCAGCGGTGTGTCGGCATTTTCGCGGGCGTCGGGACGCAACATGGCCACGGCGTAATTCAAGCCGACAAGTCCCTTGCTTTCGCGGATTGCATCAAACTGCTTGTCGGTAACATTGCGCGCGACAGGCGTCAGTGCGTGCACATTGGAATGGCTGGCAACCAGGGGTTGGTCGCTGAGACGTGCCACGTCCCAAAAACCCTTTTCAGTTATATGCGCGAGATCAATCAGAATGCCGAGGCGGTTGCATGCCTTGACCAATTCTTCGCCTGCCCCTGTCAGACCGGGACCCGTATCGGGGTCCATTGGATAGGCAAACGGGACGCCATGCGCGAATATGTTGTTCCGGCTCCAGACCGGACCCAGCGAACGTAAGCCAGCTGCATAAAACACATCAAGTGCTGTCAGATCAGCACCAATCGCCTCGCAGCCTTCCATGTGAAGAACTGCCGCAAATTGATCCTGATCGATGCATTCGTTGATTTCCGCTGTACTCCGGCAGAGTTTCCATCCGCCTGCCTGCTGCAACCGGAGGGCTATAGAAGCCATTTCCAACGCAATATCGAGCGATGGAGCGCGTTCAAGCGGCGCTGCAAGCGGTGTCGAATAATGGCCATTGGCATCCGGAGCCTTGAATGCCAAATCACCGGACGGAACGTAGATGGCGCAAAGCCCGCCAACCAGACCGCCTTTCAGTGCACGCTTCTTGTCTATATGGCCTAAACTTGTACCTTCGATGAATTCCTGAACCGGATCCGTTCCGCTTTTCGAATGTTTCCACAACCGGTAGAGCACGTCGTTGTGACCATCGAAGACTGGCTGCATTTCAATTTCCGTTCAGATTTATCAAAAGCCTTGCACCGGCGGATAATCATTTCGTCGAATATCCCAGCACCAATTCTGCCAAAAGATCACGCCCGCAATGAACATTCAAGGGAGTTGTTAGACAAAAGTATAAATACAAGGCTGCCGGACAATTTGCCCACACATTGTGCACTTACCGAACGTGGCTAGGAGCGCAGCCAAGACGCAGCAAGGCGATAATCTTTTGATTACCGCCTTGATATTGATCGGAATGTTTGGGGTGATAAGCGATGCTGTGTTTGTTAAACGTCCAGATTTGCTACGCTGAGCGCATTGTCCTGAATGAACTCACGACGCGGCTCAACATCATCGCCCATCAGACGTGAGAACAGGCTGTCAGCGTCGGTCGCATCGTTCACCTTCACCTGCAGCAGCGAACGTGCGTTTGGATCGAGCGTGGTTTCCCAAAGCTGATCAGCATTCATTTCGCCCAGACCCTTATAGCGTTGCAGCGAAAGCCCCTTGCGGCCAGCGGCGAATACCGCTTCGAGCAATGAGATCGGGCCGGCAATCATATCGGTTTTTTCCTTGCGGCGCAGAACAGGCGGCTTGGAATAAATCTCATGCAGACGGGCGGAATAACGATCCAGCTGGCGCGCGTCAGCCGAGCCAATCAGCGCCATATCCAACGTTACGGTCTCTTTGACGCCGCGCAATGAGCGCTCAAAAATATAGCCGTCAATACCATCATCAGGCGTTGCAAGACGGCCACTCCAGCCCTTTTCCGTTTCTTCGGCAATAAGGTCGAGACGCCCTGCAACTTCTGTCACCAGCGCTTGAGCGCGTGCCGTATCGGAAATGGCTTCGGGGTTCAGAGCACCGGCAATTGTTGCCTGCTCGACAACCGCCCGGTCATAGCGTGTATTCAGGCCCTGCAGCAGATGGCGAACAGCCATCGCGTCATTGATCACCGCACGCAGATCGGAACCAGCGCGAACTTCGCCGCTGTCCAGCTCCATCGAAGCTTCTTCCAAACCGGATTCAATCAGGAATTCTTCGTAGGCGACTTCGTTCTTGAGATATTGCGAGGATTTGCCGCGCGAGACCTTATAAAGCGGCGGCTGTGCAATATAGATATGGCCACGCTCGATCAATTCCGGCATCTGGCGGAAGAAGAAGGTCAACAGCAATGTACGAATATGAGCACCATCGACGTCAGCGTCGGTCATGATTATGATCTTGTGGTAACGCAGCTTGTCCGGGTTAAACTCATCCTTGCCAATGCTCGTTCCCAGCGCCAGGATCAGCGTGCCGATCTGGTCGGATGAAAGCATCCGGTCGAGCTTCACGCGCTCCACATTCAAAATTTTACCACGAAGTGGCAAAATGGCCTGGTTTTGACGCGAGCGTCCGCCCTTGGCAGAACCACCGGCGCTATCCCCCTCGACGATGAAGATTTCCGACTTGGCCGGATCTTTTTCCTGACAATCGGCAAGTTTGCCCGGCAGTGAGCTGATGCTGAGCGAGTTCTTGCGGGTGATGTCGCGCGCCTTGCGCGCGGCTTCGCGGGCCGAGGCTGCCTGAATAACCTTGTCGACCAGCACCTTGCCTTCAGTCGGGTGCTCTTCAAGCCAGGTCGACAATGCCTCATTGACCAGACTTTCCACGACAGCACGCACTTCCGAAGAAACGAGCTTGTCCTTAGTCTGCGACGAGAATTTCGGGTCCGGCACTTTTACCGAAAGCACGGCTGTAAGGCCCTCGCGGCAATCGTCGCCCGTCAGTGTTACCTTGGCTTTCTTGGCCTGACCGGTGCTTTCCGCATAGCCGGTCATCTGACGCGTCAGCGCGCCACGGAAACCGGCAAGATGCGTTCCGCCATCGCGTTGCGGAATATTGTTGGTAAAGCACAGGACATTCTCGTGATAGCTGTCATTCCACCACATGGCGACTTCAACAGTCGTATCATCCCGCTCGCCGCGAATATAAATCGGCTCGCCTACGAGCTCCTTCTTGGAGCGGTCGAGATATTTCACATAGGCAGTCAGTCCGCCCTCGTAAAACAGCTCCAGGTCGACCGGATCGGCATGGCGGCGGTCAGATAGAAGAATACGCACACCGGAATTCAGGAAGGCCAACTCGCGCAGGCGATGTTCCAATGTCTTGAAATCGAATTCAACCATGGTGAAGGTTTCGGTCGAAGGCAGGAACGATACTTCCGTTCCTGTGAGGCCTTCAGAATCGCCGGTCACAACCAGCGGACTATCCGCCACACCATGCGTGAAGCTCATCTCATGAATCTTGCCCTGACGGCGAATCTTCAGCTTCAGCCAGACAGACAGCGCATTGACAACCGAAACACCAACGCCGTGCAAACCGCCGGAGACCTTGTAAGAGTTTTGGTCGAACTTACCGCCCGCATGCAACTGGGTCATAATGACTTCGGCAGCGGAAACGCCTTCCGAGTGCATGTCGGTGGGGATACCGCGGCCATTGTCGGTGACAGTGCAGGAACCATCGGGATTGAGCGTCACTGTAACGCGGGTCGCATGACCGGCAAGCGCCTCGTCAATAGCGTTGTCCACGACTTCGTAAACCATGTGGTGAAGGCCGGAACCGTCGTCCGTGTCACCGATATACATTCCGGGGCGCTTGCGAACTGCATCCAACCCCTTGAGAACCTTGATGGACTCCGCGCCATATTCCGGCGAGGTTTCGGTTGTCATCTCGGGTGTTTCACTCATGTAAATTCAATCTTTTCTAAAGGCAGGAACAGTGCATCTGTCCTTATAGCATATCTTGGGCGAATCATGCCCAAACCTATGCTTAGATATAGTGATTTCTGTTGGTTTTTCCAATTCATGCCGCATGGCTGTCCACGGATGATCGTTAATCTGCGCCAGCACTATGGATAATCTGTGTCCTAGCGGGGTAATTTTGACATTCATGCTCCATCCGCCCGCAGGCTCCTATGCAAATGTCAAATGCGTAAACTCCACTAGAAATATATACTTACCTTTGGTTTTGTTGATTTTGACCTTGGCTACTGGCGGGACCGAACGGACGGGTCGTGGAAACACGACCACCAGCGCTTTGAAAAAGGTTTCAAGCGCACTGGCGAGCAGCCTTGAATAACCGCTCGTTGTGCATTTGGAACCTTGCCGGGAACTGGCCCCGGGCTCTTGGCATCATCGTCTGGCCGCAACCATTCCGGGCCGCCCAACTATTCGATAATCTGTATTTCCTTTGAGGCTGGCCTTTTTATGGGTGACTGCGCATCAAAAAAACCTTTGACCTCGCTATATCGAAGGCTGCCATCCTGATCACGGTCAATCAGTGCGAAATTATCGACAAAGTACCCCACTCCTGCCCTATTGGCAGATTCGATAGTCACCAGATGCGTCGAAGGATCCGCAGCGCGGTCAAAAAGCGCACGAATGCGCGCGTCAACCGCATTGAGCACCGTTTCAGGCGTGATTGGCATAGCGGTTCTTTCGACCGCGCTCTTGGCTGGAGGGTATATTCTCCCCGACATTGTTGCGCCAAATTCCGGGGGCTTTGTCAGCGTGATAACATCGTCAGCAGCCGATCCGGCAACCTGCAAAACAACCGAAGATATAATCGCCACGGTAAAGACCATTCCACGCTTCATGGGTTCCTCGCTTCCGGAAGAGCGGCATTGAACGCGGCAAGCTTCACCACTGCTGGCTGGTCATAAAAGGCATCGAGTTCAGCGAGCACCTTTTCATAGCCATCCGTCTTGCCCGGCCCAATCCCATGCCCGCCAAGGTAGGTTTTTATCGGGATTCTGGAGGACAGATTTGCATTCTCTATATCCACCTCCGTCTTATGGAAGGGCGTATTGAGATCATAATAGCCGTGCTGAATAAGAACCTTCAGATTTGGATTTAGTGTTACGTCGAAAGTCAGATCGGGAATGGCACTTGCAAATCTGTCGCCTGTAACTGACAAATGCTGATCCGGCATATAGTTCCAATGAAGGATAATTTTGCCATTGCTGCCGAGATATCTTGATTTCGCTTTATAGTCGGCAAATCCTGCCAGATAGGATTTGATGTGATCGTAATTAACGTCAGTGCGATCAACGACTGGATCGACCGTGTCTTTCTCCAGAAAATATCGCCCATCATTCATCTGTAATGTCTCTTGAGGGCTGAACCTCTTTACAAACTCCCTGCTATCCATATTCGGATTTGCAATCCATGGATTGCTGTCCGCGCCTTCGCCCAGCTTGTACAGTTTCCCTATCCCTGTGATTTTATACAATCTATTGAGGAAAACTTCAGATTCTGGTTTTTGAAGATAGATGTTCCATTGCGACCGATCGGATATTTTCTGGTCAACGCTTTTAAACACACTTTTGTAGAGATTGTTGAAAGTGACCGCGAAAAGCCTTGCGTCACCCAGAAAGGCTGGCAGATCAAAGTCTGGCTTTTCGACCGACTTGTCATGAAATGCCTTTACCATTGCATATGTTGGCAGAACGCCATGACAGGAAACGTAGCGAGAAGAACAATCGCTATTGATATCAAGAATTGGCGAATTCAGGATCAGACCACTTAAGACCTTCGCTGGTTTTTTGCTGGGATCAGGCAGATAACCACTTTCACCCTTTTCTATCAGCAACTGCGCGATGATCGGCACGCGAAATCCGCCATAGGAAACGCCGTAAATATATTTTGGCGAGCTCTGGCGATTATTGGCGTTGATGTAGCGTGTGATGAAGCTGCGCAAAACTTTTGCATCGCTGTCGACACCCCAAAAATCCTCGTTTTTATTTGGCCAGATAGCTTCAGAATAACCCGTGCCTACCGGATCGACAAAAACGAGGTCCGTTTTGTCCAGTATCGTATTGGGATTATCCTTCCAGAGCAGAGTTTTCGCTTTGTCCGAGGCATCGTCATCGTAACTCTTGGGGCCAAGGAAGCCCAGATCAAGAGCCGCTGATGCGCCACCCGGGCCGCCATTGAATACAAATGTAACCGGCCGGTTTTCTTTTGGCAGATCATCACGCGTATAAGCCGTGTAGAAAATAGCGGCATCGACATCTCTATAGTTCAGACCCGTTTCAATAGGTATCGAGCCTGTCGAAATCAGATGACCAGCGCTTGCGGTAAACTGTACCGGTATCCCCTTCACGGTAATTTTCTGCGACTTGCTTGCCGGCTCCTCGCTAACGGACGAGCGTGAAATGCCATCCTCAGGTCCGTAAGAAAAGACAGCAGAGCCAGGTGTCGGCGCATCAATCTTGGGAACGGTTACCTGCGGTGTAAATGATGATGGCGCTTTTTCAGGCTCTGAATCTGAGCCACCACTACAGGCCGAGAGAAAAACTGCAAGCGTCAGCCCGCACAAGCGATAATGCATGATTAAAAACCTCACAGTATAAATATTTATGCAATAAGATATTGATATTATTACGTAATACTTTGGTCGTATAATGCCAAAATTAAAATAAAATATTGCCCGAAACCGATCTCACTAGAGCTCAAAGGAGGCTGAAGGTCAAGAAAATTACTGCTGTTTCGGCCTTTCCATTTTCCCCTCTCTTCGCCCTGGCTGGGCGAAACTTGTGGACATGAGACGCAATCATACCCACATCGCAATTATGGAGGCGCAATGGATATTTTGAAAACCGCATTCACACCACCGGCACCCGTTCCCCGCACCGGACCTGTCGGTACGCTGCAATTGATCCGGACCATCTATCGCAATCCGCTGGAGCTGTGGGGTGAGCCCTCCTATAACGAACCTTGGGTATCCATTGATTGGTCTTTCGCCCATACGATCATTGCCAATGATCCCGGCCTCATTCGTCATGTCCTTGTCGACAATGCCAAGAACTACAAGATGGCGGCTGTACGCCAGCGTATCCTGCGCCCAATCCTGCGCGACGGACTATTGACGGCCGAGGGCGATACGTGGAAGCGCTCGCGCAAAGCCATGGCACCCGTGTTTACGCCGCGCCACATTAATGGCTTTGCGACAAGCATGCAGCGCGCGACGGAAAATTTCGCTGAGCGTTATGACGGTCATAGCGGCATAACTGATGTTTCACGCGACATGACCATGCTGACCTATGATATTCTGGCCGAAACCCTGTTTTCAGGTGAAATTGCAGGCGATCCTGACCAGTTTTCGCATGAAGTCGATCGGCTTTTCGAGACCATGGGGCGGGTTGATCCATTTGATCTTCTGGGTGCGCCGGAATGGTTGCCGCGCTTTACCCAAATTCGCGGACGCCGTGCTCTCGCTTTCTTCCGGCAGATCGTGGCCAACACGATTGAGATGCGCAAAGCACGCATGGATAAAGAGGGCGACAAGGTTCCAAACGACTTTCTCACTCTGCTCCTGCGTGCGGAAGGGCCCGATGGCCTGTCACGCGCCGAGATCGAGGACAACATCATTACTTTCATCGGTGCTGGCCATGAAACGACCGCACGCGCGCTTGGCTGGACGCTTTATCTGCTGGCAAGAGCGCCATGGGAGCGCGAACTGATCGAACAGGAAATTGATACATTCATGGACCAGCGCGATATGCCGCCGCCCCATGAATGGCTGGATGCATTGCCCTTTACGCGCGCCGCGTTCGAGGAGGCCATGCGGCTCTACCCACCCGCACCATCAATCAACCGGGAGCCGATTGAAGATGATCAGTACCAGGACTTGAAACTGCCTAAAGGGTCAGCCGTTCTGGTCATGCCATGGACCGTGCATCGGCACCGTCTTTATTGGGATCAACCTGACGCGTTCATACCGTCGCGTTTTCACCCGGAAAACCGCGGTAAGATTGATCGCTTCCAATATCTGCCCTTCGGTGCCGGTCCGCGTGTGTGTATTGGTGCCAGTTTTGCCCTGCAGGAAGCCATCATTGCATTGGCCGTGCTGCTGCATCGTTATCGCTTTGATATGGCAAGCTCGGTAAAACCCTGGCCGGTGCAAAAGCTGACAACGCAGCCAAATGGAGGTCTGCCAATGAGTGTTATTGCAAGGCGTTGATGTATTGCGTGGTTCGACAGGCTCACCATGAGGAAGATGGATGATTGCAGGGAGTCAGTATTTGCGATGTATCTGCAATATTGATGATTAGCGTTCAGCCCACCCCACCCTCCTCATGGTGAGCCTGTAGAACCACGCAATACTTTGATGCATGCATTCGCTTGATTTCACAGGAAATTTAATGTAATTATATTTCTAGTGAAAGGACATGCCATGCGAACCAACGCACAACACAAAACTGAAACACCCAGCAAGACCACCGTTGTTTCCAAGGCATTGCTACGCTCTGCCGAATTGCTCGGACTGACCGCCAAGGAGCTTTCCAATATTGTCGGCCTGTCGGAACCTAGCCTTTCGCGCTTGAAGCGCAGCCTTGATGGCTCGCCGCTCACCGGCAAGAGTTACGAGCTTGCCCTGCTCTTCATTCGCCTCTACCGGTCACTGGATGCCATTGTCGGCGGCGATGATGCTGTGGCGCGTCAGTGGATAAGAACCGATAACACCATGCTCGGCGGCAAACCGCTCAACCGTATCAAAACCATTGACGGTCTCACCCATGTCCTCGCCTATCTGGACGCCCGACGCGCTCCGATCTGAAGCCCACGTTCTGCATGGCGCCTGCTGGCGTCTGGTCGAAGCGCAGCACCGTGTTTCTACAATGAAGCTTGTCGACACGCTTGATGAGCAGGCTTTGCTTGAGGATGAGCTGGAGGCCACCAAGCCGCCACTGCCAGCCAATTGTGCGCATCTTGACTACCTGCTGGCCACACCTTTTCGCTATGGTCGATATCCCGGCAATTCAAGGTTCCGGCGCGAAGGGTATTCGCCCGGCGTGTTTTATGCCAGCGAGGCTGTTGAAACAGCCGTTGCTGAAACCGCCTTTTACCGGCTGCTGTTTTTTGCCGAAAGTCCGGGCACTCCATGGCCGCACAATGCACTGGAGTTCACTGCCTTCGAGGCGCGCTATGCCACCACCAAAGCGCTTGATCTTATGGCGCCACCTTTTCTGAAGCAGGCCGCGCAGTGGACTCACCTCAGCGACTATTCCGCCTGCCTCGACCTTTCCGATAAGGCGCAACAGGCAGATATTGAGTTGATCCGCTATCAATCGGTTCGCGACCCTGAAGGCGGTGCCAATCTTGCACTGCTTTCATGTGCCTGCTTCGCGCTGCCGCGGCCAACCAAAATGACAACTTGGCGGCTGCATTTTTCAAGCTATGGCGTCAAGGCAATCTGCGACCAGCCAGATTTGCGTCTAGGCTTTGACCGGGAAACATTCGCTGCCGATCCGAGGATGGCCGCGGCCGGACGCGCCAATTAACCCAGCCTTTCCGCATGCCAGGCAATGTGGTCGGCCATGAAGGTCGAAATGAAGAAGTATGAATGGTCGTAGCCGTCACGCATGTTCAGCGTCAGCGGAATACCTGCCTTCTCACAAGCTTCCTCAAGTAGCCAGGGCCGCAGACCATCGTCCAGAAAACCATCGGCTTTGCCCTGATCGACCAGCAATTCCGGTAGGCGATATCCGTCTTCGATCAAGGCAACAGTGTCATAAGCACGCCAAGCCGTTTCATCACTGCCGAGATATTTCTCGAATGCCGGGCGCGACCAGCCAGCAACCATCGGCCTGGCTATTGGGGCGAAAGCGGAAACGGATTTGAAGCGGCCGGGGTTTTTCAGCGCCAAAGTGATCGCGCCATGGCCACCCATGGAATGGCCGAATATACTCTGGCGCTGCATATCGATTGGAAAGTTTGCGGCGATCAGTGTAGGCAATTCTTCGGCAATATAAGTCGCCATGCGATAGTTTTCGGCATAGGGCGATTGCGTTGCGTCGAGATAGAAACCGGCGCCGCTCCCAAACTGCCAATTGTCCTTCTCATCCGGCACATTCTCCCCGCGAGGGCTGGTATCGGGACAGATGATCGCAACGCCAAGCTCTGCGGCTGTGCGGCGATATTCTCCCTTGTCCATGACATTTTGATGCGTGCAGGTCAGGCCGGAAAGATACCACAAGACGGGCACAGGCCCTTCTTTTGCCTGCGGCGGCAAGAACACTGCAAATGTCATATCGCAAAGGCAGGCATCGCTGCGATGGCGATAAACACCCTGCGTTCCATCAAAACTTTTTGCGACTGAAAGCGTTTCCATGACTGTCCTTATGACTATTCTTATTGGCCAAGCGAGACGGCAACATTGACCGCAGCGGCAACGAGCACCGTGTTGAAAAAGAACGATACAATCGCATGTAGCAGGTTAATCTTGCGCATTTGGGTACTGGTGATACCCGTATCGGAGGTTTGCGCCGTCATGCCGATGACATAGGAAAAATACAGGAACTCAATCCCGCCAGGTTCCTTGCCACCGGGAAAATCCAGCCCGCCAACATGTTTTCGTGTCTTTGTCTTTGCGCCTTCTGCACTCTCATCGGGCTGCCAGTAAAGATGCGCATAATGAATTGCCGTCATCATGTGGATAGTCAGCCAGCCGAGAGGCACCGCGGCCAATGCCAATGTGAGATCAAGGGGCTGCGGGTTCTGGCCTGAATTGATCAGGACAAAAAGCGAGCCCACGGCCACGACCACCGCGCAAAATGTGACCGTGAAAATGATCCATACGGGCTCGTCGGATTTGGCCGCATTGCGGCGCAGATAATCTGCCGTCAATTTTGGGATTCTGATCGTTGTAAAGCCCAAATAGACGAGAAAGAACGCATTGGCAGAGATAACATAGGCAATGCGTGGCACAAAGGCCAAGCCCAATCCCAAAGCTGCAAGCCCGATGAGGGCGGCAATGTAAAAAGGCTTATGCCGCTTGTTCATGGCCACTACTCGGATGTCACAACGGCTGGACGCTGCATATCAATATGGGGGATATTATCCTCCAGATATTCCTCCGACACGGACACGAAACCGAACGAGGCGTAAAAGCGTGACAAATGGCTTTGCGCCGAAAGCTTGATCGGGCTTTCCGGATAGAGCCGTTCGCATTGCGCAATCGCCTCAACCATGATCCTGTCGCCCAGGCGTTGTCCGCGATGTTCCGGCGAAACCACAACGCGCCCGATCCGGGCCGCTGGATCGGTTTTGGCCGGTTTGCGGATACGCGCGCTCGCCACCAGATTCTTGCCGCTCAATATTCGCAGATGCAAGGCATCGGCGTCCTTGCCGTCCAGTTCCGGATAGGCGCATTTCTGCTCGACGACAAAGACATCGACGCGCAGTTTCAGCATGGCATAAAGATCGCGCGGCGACAGCTCGTCCAGCCCGCAAAGGACGACCTTATAGGCATTTGCTTCCATCAGAAGGTCACAACGCTACGGATTGATTTGCCTTCGTGCATCAGGTCGAAAGCCGTATTAATTTCTGTCAAAGGCATGGTGTGGGTAATCAAGCTATCAATATCGATCTTGCCCTCCATATACCAATCGACGATTTTCGGAACATCAGTACGTCCGCGTGCGCCGCCAAAAGCAGTGCCGCGCCAGTTACGACCCGTAACCAGCTGGAAAGGCCGCGTTGAGATTTCCTTACCTGCTTCTGCAACGCCGATCACGATACTGGTGCCCCAGCCGCGATGACAACATTCCAGTGCCTGCCGCATGACATTGGTATTTCCGGTTGCGTCGAATGAAAAGTCCGCGCCGCCGTCGGTCAGATCCTGAATGGCGGAAACCACCTTATCATTGCCAATCTCTGTCGGATTGATGAAATGGGTCATGCCGAATTGCTTTGCCATTGCCACTTTGCCGGGGTTGAGATCGACACCGATGATCTTGTCCGCGCCCACCATGCGAGCGCCCTGAATGACATTGAGGCCGATACCACCCAGACCGAATACAACGACATTCGCGCCGGGCCAGACTTTGCCCGTATAGATCACGGCACCAATGCCGGTAGTGACGCCACAGCCAATGTAGCAGATTTTGTCAAAAGGCGCGTCCTCGCGCACTTTTGCCAAGGCAATCTCTGGCAAAACAGTAAAGTTCGAGAAGGTCGAACAGCCCATATAGTGGAACACTTCACCGCCATCGCAGGAAAAGCGGCTTGTGCCGTCCGGCATGACACCCTGCCCTTGCGTGGCGCGGATGGAAGTACACAGGTTTGACCGTTGCGACAGGCAGGTTTTGCATTGGCGGCATTCCGGCGTGTAGAGCGGAATCACGTGGTCGCCGACCTTCAGTGATGTGACACCGGCGCCAATTTCGCGCACGATCCCTGCACCCTCATGGCCGAGAATTGCCGGGAACTTGCCCTCGGAGTCCAACCCCGACAAAGTATAGGCATCCGTATGGCAGACACCGGTCGCCATGATCTCGACGAGAACTTCGCCGGGCTTGGGTCCGCCAATCTCGATTGTTTCGATGGTCAGTGGCTTGTTGGCTTCCCAAGCGACGGCAGCGCGCGATTTCATGAATGTGTCTCCCAATGCGTCTTCAGTGATTTGCTCACTATCAGGATCGCAGCCCGGATCGTCAATCAAATCGGCGACATTTCTCGTCATGAAACCGCTTTGTCGCAGATGATTGTTTTCCGCTTCAACATTAGAAATCAATGGACTTGGCTCGGGAAAAATTGTCAAAGGCGACGATAACAATTTGCGGATATGCCGTGACAGTTCTTCCAACCCTGCCCGTCACCGAAATCTTTCCCGCTCTTGATAGAGCGCTGGATGCGAGCAATTCTGCGGTGCTTGTCGCCCCGCCAGGTGCTGGTAAAACCACGCTCATTCCCCTGCATCTGCTTGATGCGCCATGGCGCGGCGAACGCACGATCATCCTGCTTGAACCCCGCCGTCTTGCCGCCCGGGCTGCGGCCAGCCGCATGGCGAGCCTGCTGGGCGAAGAGGTTGGCACAACCGTCGGCTATCGTATGCGGCTCGAAAACAAGGTTTCCGCCAAGACCCGCATCCTCGTTGTGACCGAAGGCGTTTTCGCCCGGATGATCCTCGACGATCCCGATCTGACAAACATCGCCGCAGTGCTTTTTGACGAGTTTCACGAACGCAGTCTGGATGCGGATTTCGGCCTTGCGCTGGCCCTTGATGTGCAGGCCGCCCTCCGTCCCGATCTCAAATTGCTGGTCATGTCGGCAACATTGGATGGTGCGCGCGTTGCCAAGCTGCTTGGCGATGTACCGGTGCTTGAAAGCAAGGGGCGTTCTTTCCCCATCGATATTCGCTATCGTGAGCGCAAGCCCGACGAGCGTATTGAAGATGCCATGTCGAAAGCCATCCGCGACACGCTTGCAGACGAGACCGGCAGCATTCTTGCTTTTCTTCCCGGTCAGCGCGAGATCGAACGCACGGCTGAAGCACTGCAAGGCCGCGTGCCTGCCGATACGTTTATCGTGCCGCTCTATGGCGCGCTTGAGGGGCGCGATCAGGATGCGGCAATCAAGCCGGCACCATTTGGCAAGCGCAAGGTGGTGCTTGCCACCTCCATTGCAGAAACATCAATCACCATTGACGGCGTTCGGGTCGTCATTGATAGCGGCCTTGCCCGCTTGCCTAAATTTGAACCCGCAACCGGCTTGACGCGGCTGGAAACTGTGCGCGCGGCACGGGCTGCCGTGGATCAGCGCGCGGGTCGTGCAGGACGCACGGAGCCGGGTATTGCAATCCGCCTTTGGCGTGCCGAACAGACCGCCGCGCTTGAAGCCTTTGCTCCGCCTGAAATTCTGGAAGCAGACCTGACGGGTCTTGTGCTGGATTGCGCTGCATGGGGCGTTTCTAACCCCGCAACGCTCGCCTTTCTCGATGTTCCACCTGCTCCGGCAGTCAAGGAAGCAAAGAGCCTTTTGGAAAATCTCGGCGCACTCGGCAAGGACCATCGTGTCACGCCAATGGGCAATGAAATGCGTGCGCTGGCTCTGCCTGCCCGCCTTGCCCATATGGTGCTGACCGCGCGCGAACGGGGGCAGGCATTACGGGCTGCCGAACTTGCAATCCTCCTTACCGAGCGTGGACTTGGCGGCAATGACATAGATCTCGATGTAAGGCTTTCCCGCTTCCAGCGTGAGCGCGGTGATCGCGCCACCCGTGCCCGTGGATTAGCAAAGCGTCTGGCAGGGTCTGGTCCCGTTGCGGCGGAAGCTGACAGCGTTGGGCGGCTGCTGATCGGTGCCTATCCTGATCGCATTGCCAAATCGCGTGGCAATGGCCAGTTCACTCTGGCCAATGGGCGCGGCGGCGAAGTTGATACTAGCTCTGCACTTGCCAAATCCCCTTGGCTCGTCGTCGCTGATCTGTCCGGACGAGCCGGACGCGCGCGTATTCTTGCTGCTGCCGAGGTAAGTGAGGCGGAAATACGCGAGGCTATGGCGGATCGGATCGTCAGCGGTCGGCAGGTCACCTATGATGCCTCCCGCAATGCGCTTCAGGCCCGCGATGCCACGCGGATCGGTGCCATAGCCCTGTCAGAAAAGACCATGCCCGCCCCAACCGGTGAGGAAGCTGATCTTGGGGTGATTGCTGCTGTCAAAACCCATGGGCTTGATATTCTCCCATGGTCAAAGGAGGCATCGACGCTGCGCCGCCGCCTTGCCTGGCTGCATCAGGGTCTGGAGGCGCCTTGGCCCGCCATGGATGATGACACCTTGCTTGCCACGCTTGACGATTGGTTGAAACCCTTCCTCAAGGGTGGCGCGCAGCTTAACCAAATTCCCGCGCATGTACTGATCGAGGGATTGCGTTCTACCGTTCCCTACGATCTGCAACGCAAGATTGAAACTCTCGCGCCAACCCATTTCGAGGTACCGACCGGATCGCATATCCCGATCCGTTATGATGAGGGCGAGCCGGTTCTTGCCGTGCGGGTGCAGGAACTCTTCGGACTGGCAACCCACCCGGCCATCGCCAATGGCACCATACCGCTCTTGCTGGAACTTCTATCTCCCGCGCACCGGCCCATCCAGATAACACGCGATCTTCCCGGGTTCTGGAAAGGCTCCTGGGCCGATGTTCGCAGCGATATGCGCGGTCGCTATCCCCGCCATGTCTGGCCGGAAGATCCTGCCAATGCTGCCCCCACTGCCCGCGCCAAACCACGGGGAACGTGAGGTGGTTTCCAGCTAATTGCATCTCGACAGACAAGCCCCGTCGAACCACGCACTATATTCTCGCAACACGCAGCCTCCGTTACCCTCGCCGAACTCTCCAATTCCATTTTTGCCACATTTGATCTAAAGCACCTTCATGGTTCAGGATTTTGGCATACGCTCTTCATATTTGTCGCGCCGGTTACGGTTGACTACGCTCATTCGCCTGCGCTGGCTCGCAGTGGCAGGTCAAAGCATCGCGGTGTTGTTTGTCGCGCTCTACCTGAAATTCCCCTTCCCGGTCAGTGTATGTTTTGCGCTGATCGCCTGTTCGGCATGGCTCAATTTGCTCATGTCATTCCGCTATCCGATCAACCACCGGTTACAGCCACGCGCGGCCATTCCCGTGCTTGCTTTTGATATTTTGCAGGTTGCGGGCCTGCTCTACATGACCGGCGGCTTGCAAAATCCCTTTGCTGTTCTGATGATTGTTCCTGTCATCATATCGGCAACGTCTTTGCCCTCATGGTCGACCATTCTGCTTGGACTTCTCGTCACCATCTGCGCCACTGTCCTTGCCTATATTTACCTGCCGCTTCCCTGGTATCCGGGCGAAAGCATGCATCTGCCTTTCATACTCATTGCAGGCGTGTGGTGCTCGGTCGTTTCCGCTCTGGCCTTCACTGCGGTCTATGCCTATCGCGTGGCTGAGGAAGCACGCCTGCTGGCCGATGCGCTGACAGCGACAGAATTGATTCTCCAGCGCGAACAGCATCTGTCCGCGCTGGATGGCCTTGCCGCCGCAGCCGCCCATGAACTTGGTACACCGCTTGCCACCATCGCCCTTGTTGCCAAGGAGATGGAGCGCAGCCTGAAGCAGGATGACCGTTTTGCTGAAGATATCGAGCTTTTGCGTTCGCAGACCCAACGTTGCCGCGAGATTCTGAAACGTCTCACCAGCCTTTCATCCACCAGCGAAGAGCATATGTCCCGGTTGAAGATTTCCTCGCTTATCGAGGAAGTCATTGAACCGAACAGGAACTTTGGGATCGGCATTGAAGTCACCAAATTGCGCGGCGAAGGCATCGAACCATTTATCCGCCGCAACCCCGGCATCATTTACGGCCTGGGTAATCTGGTCGAGAATGCCGTCGATTTCGCCAAGCATACGATTAGGGTCAGTTGGGGCTGGAACGACAAAACCGTCGAGATCATCGTCAGCGATGATGGCAAGGGTTTTGCTCCCGAAATTCTGGACCGTATCGGTGAGCCCTACACGACGGGCCGCGACCGCGAAGTGAATGAACATGGTGGCGGTCTTGGCCTTGGTCTGTTTATTGCAAAAACGCTTCTGGAGCGTTCCGGTGCCACAATAACATTCCGCAACCGCAATGATCCGGGACAGGGCGCGGAGGTCGTCGTGATCTGGCCAATCAGCGAATTGACGACCAGCGGCTAGTTCGCCTGTTAAACAAAACTTGCTCTAGCCTTTGACTTTTTCTTCATTGCGAACCATTACATCACTAACTATTACAAAATGAGCAGGAAACCCTGATGGATAATACGGATCAGGACGATATTGCCGCCATTGGCAACGATCCGACACTTCTTCTTGTTGATGACGACAAGCCGTTCTTGCAGCGTCTGGCGCGCGCCATGGAAACACGCGGCTTCACCGTGGCGATTGCCGATTCGGTGGAGGCGGGGCTTGCCAGCGTCAAAAGCCATGCCCCGGCCTATGCGGTTGTCGATATGCGCCTTGGCGATGGCAATGGTCTCGATATTATCGAAGCCATTCGTGCTCGCCGCGAAGATACGCGCGCGGTGATTCTCACCGGCTACGGCAATATTGCGACAGCGGTTAACGCCGTAAAGCTCGGCGCAATCGATTATCTTTCAAAACCGGCTGATGCGGACGAGGTGTTCGCAGCCCTGACCCGCCGTTCCGGTGAAAAGGTGGCGCCGCCTGAAAATCCGATGTCGGCCGATCGCGTGCGCTGGGAACATATTCAGCGCGTTTATGAAATGTGCGACCGGAATGTTTCTGAAACAGCACGCCGGCTTAACATGCACAGACGCACCTTGCAGCGTATTTTGGCCAAGCGCGCCCCGCGCTAGATTGCCGGACGCTTTACGGGCGATCTATACCCTTTTCTTGTATATTGCACTGCTTCGTCCCACAGGATAACAGCCGTCCACCCTATTATAACCGTCATTGCACTGATGCAGTGCGTGGTTCGACGGGGCTCACCATGAGGGAGGTTGAGGATAGCAATAGCGCTAACAGGACAACCTCCCTGCAGAGCCCCCGGCCTTCCTCATGGTGAGCCCTCCTGAGCCTGTCGAAGGGCGAACCACGCATCGCGCTCTTGCAACCAAGGGCAAACCACAAGGCTCTTGCCACAGGTCAATCTGCCTTCCTGTTATATAGAAGCAACAAGGGCGGCATCATCTGCCGCCCTTGTTTACCGCTCCTAAGCCATAAAGAAACTCCGATACACAATACAAAAATCAGATACGCTTTACAGTTGCATTTAATGAATGTTGCATAACCATAGATTGCATATGGAGGCCGTCAATTAGGCTTTAGGCTTATGGAAATTTGCATTTGCTCCGCAGAAAATATTAGTTGGAAGATCGCAATATGGGCGATAACAGGAGGGAGTTTTCCAACCGTAGGCTAGATTTAACTTACTGATTACAAATATCTTTTTTTAACGCACCCTATTCCATGTCCGTCTGCGGCAGGTCGATGCCGGATAATTCGGCAAGGGTCATGCGCGCGGCGCTGACGCGGGCAAAGCGTAACGTCATTGCCTTGCGTGTTGCGCCTGCCAGCTTGTGCTCGGGCGCATCACGGATGATCTCGGCACCATATCCATCAGATAGAATGAAGCCGCAATCGTCGGGGAATATATCGGCTGGAACACCCGGATGAGTAGCAAAAAACAGCCGGTCGCAATAATCGCGATAGGTCGGCCATTTTCGATCAACCTTCCAGTCCTCGATCGATGATTTTATTTCGACAATCCAGATTTCACCATTGCGGGACAAGGCCACAAGATCGGCGCGACGGCCGGAAGCAAGCGACAATTCCGGCATGACTGCCAAGCCCATTTCGAGGAAAAGCCGCTGCACGCCGCGCCGCACCAGCATGGCATTTTCGGATTGGCGGCCATCAATAAGCGGATTGGTCTGGCTCAGACTGACTATAGGCATGACGGCGAATCTATCGGCAATTTTGCAACCATGTGGTGGAAAATACACCCACAGGTAGGTGAAAACCATGGTTAATGGAAAACTAAGCTTTACGGTTAATGAAGCTTTAACAATAATGGCGCTAAAGAGGCAACAATAAGTAACATATAGATTCGCACAACCAACGGGGTGATCATGCGATTTAAAACTATCGTTCTTGCGGCTGGCCTTATGGGCGCAACTGCTCTAGCCGGCTGTTCCACGATCGGGTTTAATTACTCAACAGCCTCCTATAGTTCAGTTTCGGATGCAGGTTACGTTCTCCCCGCCATTCCCCGTGCAAAAATCCCGCCGCAATTCCTGCGACAGGAAGTTCGCTATGATGGCGGTGAAACACCAGGAACGATCATCGTCGATACACAGACAAAATTTCTCTACTTCGTTCTGGGCGGCGGCAAGGCCATGCGTTACGGCATAGGCGTCGGCAAGGAAGGCTTTGAGTGGAACGGAGCGGCACGCATTGCACTTAAGCGTGAATGGCCGACATGGACCCCGCCAAAAGAAATGATCAAGCGCAAGCCGGAACTGGCTGAATTCCGCAACGGCATGGGACCCGGCCTTCAGAACCCGCTTGGCGCCCGCGCCCTCTATCTCTTCAACAAGGGCGGCGATACCGGCTATCGCCTGCATGGCACGCCGGAGTGGTGGTCCATCGGCAAAGCCATGTCTTCAGGATGCATCCGCCTGATGAATCAGGATATTATCGACCTTTACAATCGCGCCGAGGTTGGTGCCAAGGTTGTCGTCCGCTAGAAGAATTCCGCTCAGGCGGAACCACAAAACATTGCAGCAAAAGGCCACTTTCGAGTGGCCTTTTTGTTGGATGAGTAGGGTCCGGACCCTAGAATACGGCGAAGGCTTCAACCCGTCTTTATTTCCCTCCCCTGATTTTGCCGTGTTGACCTGATCATCTGCCGCCTCATAGATTGCACCTGTCGATCTTGGACCAACCCGGATAGAGGCTAAAACTGGAAAGTGAATATGTTTAAAACCGTTGCCACCACACCATTCGATGACCAAAAGCCCGGCACGTCAGGGCTTCGCAAGAAGGTTCCTGTTTTCCAACAGCCCAATTATGCGGAGAACTTCATTCAGTCCGTATTCGACGCGCTTGAAGGATATGAAGGCAAAACACTGGTGATCGGCGGAGATGGCCGCTTCTACAATCGCGAAGTCATCCAGATCGCCTTGAAAATGGCAGCCGCCAATGGTTTCGGCCGGGTGCTCGTGGGGCAAGGCGGCATATTATCCACTCCGGCGGCGTCCCATCTCATTCGCAAATATGGAGCCTTTGGCGGGCTGATTCTGTCTGCCAGCCACAATCCCGGCGGCCCCACCGAAGATTTCGGAATCAAGTATAATATCGGCAATGGTGGCCCCGCGCCGGAAAAAATTACCGAAGCTATTTTCGCCATTTCCAAGACCATCAAGGAATACAGGATCGCTGAGAGCGCCGACATTGATATCGACACAATCGGCACGCAAAAGCTTGGCGATATGCATGTCGAGATTGTCGATTCGGTTGCCGATTATGCGGCCTTGATGGAAACACTTTTCGATTTTGAAGCTATCCGCGCCTTGATCAAGTCGGGCTTCACCCTGCGTTTTGATTCCATGCATGCGGTTACAGGCCCCTATGGCAAGGAAATTCTCGAAAAGCGCCTTGGCGCGCCGGAAGGTACCTGCCTCAACTTCGTGCCATTGACTGATTTTGGCGGCCACCACCCTGATCCTAATCTGGTTTACGCCAAGGAACTCTACGACCTTCTCATGTCTGCGGATGGTCCTGATTTTGGTGCAGCTTCCGATGGCGATGGCGACCGCAACCTCATCATTGGCAAGGGTATCTTCATCACCCCTTCAGACTCGCTTGCCATGCTGGCAGCCAATGCCCACCTTGCGCGAGGCTATAAGGCCGGGCTTAAGGGCATTGCCCGTTCAATGCCGACAAGTGGCGCCGCCGACCGCGTGGCGGAGAAGCTGAAAATCGGCATGTATGAAACCCCGACGGGCTGGAAATTCTTCGGCAATCTGCTCGATGCGGATATGGCGACCATCTGCGGCGAGGAAAGCTCCGGCACAGGTTCAAACCATGTGCGCGAGAAGGATGGGCTTTGGGCTGTTCTGCTCTGGCTCAATATTCTTGCAGTGCGGCGCGTGAGCGTGCAGGAAATCGCGCTTGAGCATTGGGCCCAGTATGGCCGCAACTATTATTCGCGCCACGATTATGAAGGCGTCGACACGGCCAGTGCAAACAAGGTTATCGACGCGTTGCGGGCCAAGCTCGCCAGCTTGCCGGGCACCTCCGTTCAGGGACTGAAAATCGCAGCTGCCGATGATTTTGCCTATCATGATCCGGTCGACAAATCCGTCAGCGAGCATCAGGGCATTCGCATCCTGTTTGAAGGCGGCTCCCGCGTTGTCTTCCGCCTGTCCGGCACAGGAACATCCGGCGCTACGATCCGCGTTTACATTGAACGCTATGAGCCGGACCCGTCACGACATGATCTGGAAACGCAAGGGGCGCTTGCAGATCTTATCCTTGCTGCCGAAGAGCTTTCCGCCATCAAAGCCCAGACGGGCCGCAAAGAACCGAGCGTAATCACTTAAAGGTGGAGGTTCAGGGCAGACGCAACGGACCTTGATTTGAAAACCGGATATCCGGCAGAGTCGCCCTGCCGGATATCTGTTGCATTACCTCACACTCTTGCATTTTGCCCGATCATGAAACGCGGCGCGGTTCCTGCGCAAACGGGCTTAGCCCCAGCCACTGCTGCATGGCTGCGGCAATTGCCGGATCGCCATCAAATTCGAGATTTCCGGCATCCACTTCGGTCCGGACCCGTGACAGGCCCATCCAGATGGCCGTCATGCTTTTCAATGAACTGGTGATCAGCAGGTCGATGTCATATCCCGGATCGAATCCGCAAAGGTCAACAGAACCGTCCTCAACGACAAGCCAGAAATTTTGCCGCGCTTGAGGCAGTTCAGGGTACAGAAATTGAATCGTACACCGGCGCTGCGGCAATGGTTTCGGATTGAGATGACGGCGCATATCCCACATCAGCAACGATGGATCGAGATTCTTCAGCGAAACCTTGGATTCCACCCAGCGCTGCCCCCAAAAACCGATCCCCATGATTACGGGGCGCAAATCCTCACCGGCCGCCGAAAGATGATACTCCAGAACGCCCCCAGCATTTGGAACAGTCATTATGACGCCAGCGCGTTCAAGCTCTTTCAGGCGTTTTGAAAGGAGTGCGGGCGACATGCGCGGCACGCCCCGGCGCAAATCATTGAAGCGTGTCGTGCCACATAAAAGCTCCCGCAAAATCAGCGTTGTCCATCGAGAGCATAATATTTCAGAGGCCATCGACACCGGACAGAACTGACCGTATCCGCCATGCGTTTCCATGAGTCCCCCTCAGGACTTTATTTTGTTTGAAGGTACTCCAAAAGATCGGGCAAGGGAACGGGCTAGTTCATTTCGTGAACTAGACGAAGCCCGTCAATGAGAGGATTTTTACTTTCACTAAAAACAAAAGCGAGGAGAACATCATGAACACCATGGCACATTCATCATCGGTTGATAATGCCGAGACACATTCTCATGCGAGCCCTGCCGCTGAGATTGCTCGCACATTGTCATCCGCTTTCGCCGATAATGCCGGTCATATCGATGCGACGGATACATTTGTCGCCGATAATTACAGGTTGCTCCAAGAAGCCGGCCTTGTCGAAATCGGCGTACCACTTGAACTTGGAGGTGGAGGCGCGAATGTTACGGAACTGGCGGAAATGTTGCGGATTATCGCACATGCATGCCCCTCGACCGCGCTGGCTTTTTCCATGCACACCCATCAGGTGGCAATTCCCGCTTGGCGTTGGCAGCATCAGAAACTGGCCGCCGTAGAACCTCTGTTGAAACGTGTTGCGGCCGAAAAGCTGATCCTGCTTTCCAGCGGCGGTTCCGACTGGATTGGCGGCTCCGGCAAGGCCGTTAAAGTTGATGGCGGTTATCGCATCTCGGCGCGAAAAATATTCACCTCGGGGGCTAATGCGGGCAATCTTTTGATGACGGGCGCCATGGTTGAAAATGACGACGGATCACATAACGTCATCCATTTTGCTGCTCCCATGAAGGCCGAGGGAGTGAGCGTCGTTGAAACCTGGAAGGCAATGGGCATGCGCGGCACTGGTTCCAACGACGTCATTTTCGATAATCTGTTTATTCCTGATAGCGGCGTCGCCCTCTCACGCAAGGCTGGCGAATGGCATCCTTTGTTCCAGATCATTTCCACAATTGCCTTTCCGCTGATCTATGCGGTTTATCTTGGCGTTGCTGAAAGCGCGCGTGATATTGCCGTTGGTCTCGCCGGTAAGAAACCCTTGAGCGCTCACAGCTTCAATCTTGCTGGCCGAATGGATACAAACTTGCGCGCCGCGCAACTGGCGCATCAGTGGATGGTGAACATAGCTGCCCGCAACGCGCCCTCTGCGACAACCGTCAATGAAACTATGATCGGCCGGTCTCTTATCGCCGAACACGCGATTAAAGCCGTAGACTTGGCAATGGAATTGGCGGGCGGCAGCGGATTTTACCGGGATAACCGTCTTGAACAGCGTTTCCGCGACATACAGGGCGCCCGCTACCACCCGCTACAGCAGGGCCCGCAGGCCCATTATGCCGGAGCGATGGCTTTGGGCCAGCCTGTGGACCATATCTTTTAAAGGGGATTTGGAAGGCGGCCTAAGTGCCGCCATCCTCTAATCAAAAACGATTGCAGGAGCGGTGCGCCCACCCTTGGCCAGTTTCAGCTGTTCCCAAACCTTCGCAGCGATCTCACGATAGACCCTGGTTTGCGGTCCATCCGGATTGCTGATGACGACCGGTGTTCCTGCATCCGACATTTCGCGGATTTCCATGACCAGCGGCACTTCGCCAAGGAATGGAACGCCAAGGCGTTCTGCTTCCTTGCGTGCACCGCCATGGCCGAAAATATCGTAGCGCGCGCCCGTATCCGGCGCGATGAAATAGCTCATATTCTCAACAATGCCGAGCAGCGGCACATCGACCTTTTTGAACATGTTGAGCCCTTTGCGCGCGTCGATCAGCGCCAGATCCTGGGGTGTCGAAACGATCACCGCACCGGCAAGCGGCACCTGCTGCGCCATGGTCAATTGTGCGTCGCCGGTACCGGGCGGCATGTCCACCACCAGCACATCGAGATCGCCCCATTGCACTTCGCGCAGCATTTGTGTCAGCGCCGACATGACCATGGGGCCGCGCCAGATCATCGGCGTTTCCTCGTCCACAAGGAAACCGATCGACATGACCTTCAGCCCATAGCCTTCCATCGGCTTCAGCACCCGGCCGGAAACCACTTCCGGCTTGCCGGAAATGTGCAGCAGACGCGGCATGGAAGGTCCGTAAATATCTGCATCCAAAATACCGACGCGCTGACCATTGGCCTGCAAAGCCAAAGCCAGATTGACAGCGGTCGTCGATTTGCCAACCCCGCCTTTGCCGGATGCGACTGCGATAATGGCGCCAACGCCGGGCACTCCGGATTTGACCGGCGCTGCCGCATGGCTGTGACCGGCATGGCCGGCAGCGGCTGGCGGAGCTTTAGCCGGTACACGTTGCGGCGGCACCGCGCCTGCCGGTGCCGGTCTTTGCGCAGGTCTTGGTGCAGGCGCAGCACGCGGCGCGTCATCGCTTGTCGGGCCGCCGCGTTTTTCGGCGGTCAATGCAACCACTGCGCCTTTTACATCGGGCATTGCCTTGACCACACGTTCGGCGGCAGAGCGGAGCGGCTCCAGCTCTTGAGCACGTTCGGCAGGGACGGTGATCGAAAAGAACACTTTATTGTCGGCGATAAAGATGTCTGACACCAGACCAAGCTCGACAATATTGCTGTTGAAATCCGGACCGGTCACCGTCCTCAATTGTTCCAGGACCTCGGTCTTCGTCACATCTGCCATTGCAATTCCATCCCTGTCATTCTTGGGGTCAGACCCTGACACTTCAGATAATGCAGTTGAGCAGAAACGCCAATGGACATTTGTACGCGGCCTGTCTCTGCGGGCAATAATCCCGCTTTACAATCGCAGTTCAGTTCCCGGTTGGTGGATCAGTTCGTCATTTTCACGCAATATTCATGGAGCAACCCTATCCGGCGATAAGTGAAAACTCGACTCGCGGGATATGTTCGATGTGAAAAAGCCATAATGTGGCGTTCTAGCCAAATCCCTCTATCGCCCATAAGCACCCGCATTTCCGTCAGGTCAGAATCATGCCTCAAGTCCGTTCCCGCTTTCGCAGCCGCGCTCTGAAACTGATCGTCTTCGCCATTATCGCAATTCTTGTCGTCTGGCTGTTGATGACAAAGGTTTTTTCCTCCGGCAAAGCACCAGAGCAGAGCGTGTTCACTGCTCCTGTCGCACTTGGTTTCATTGAGGAGACCGTGCTTGCAACGGGTACTTTGGAGCCGGTACAAATGGTCAATGTCGGTGCGCAGGTTTCTGGGCAGGTGAAAACGCTTTATGTTGAATCCGGCCAGCCGGTAAAGGCCGGTGATCCTATTGCCGAGATTGACTCTGTCCCGCAGGAAAATGCATTGCGTGTTGCCAAGGCGGAACTGGCAAACAGCCAGGCATTGCAGCGGGTCAAACAGGTTCAGCTCAAAAAGGCACAGGCTGCCTATGAGCGGCAGACCGCCTTGCTTGAGCAAAGGGCCGCCTCGCAAATGGCCTTCGATACGGCTGAGTCTGACTATTTTGCCTTGCAGGCGGAGATTGCTTCCCTTGGCGCGCAGATCGAACAGGCGGAAGTCAATGTTGAAACGGCCACGGCCAATCTTGGTTATACGCGAATCGTCTCGCCCATTGATGGCACTGTCATTGCAGTTGTCACCAAGCAGGGCCAGACGCTGAATTCCACACAAACCACGCCAACCGTGGTGATCGTCGCCAAGCTCGATACGATGAATGTGAAGGTCAAAATTTCTGAAGCCGACGTCTGGCGCACCAAGCCCGGCCAGAAGGTGTGGTTCACCATTATGGGCGATGCTCAAACCCGCTATGAAGCCGAACTTCAGCGCATCGATTTTGCCCCGCCATCAATCACCACCGATGCCAAATCCAGCGTCGAAACCGACAGCAGCAAAGGCACCGCAATCTATTATGACGGGTTGCTCACTGTACCGAATCCGGACTCTCGTCTGCGGACGAAAATGACCGCGCAAGTCCATATCATCATCGGCTCGATCAAGGACAAGCCAATCATTCCGTGGTCTGCCCTTTCCAACAGAGAGCCGGATGGCCGTTACAAGGTACAGGTCAAACTGGCTGAGGGAAAAACCGAACAGAGATTTGTCAGGATCGGCTTGACCGACATGATCAAGGCTGAAGTCGTTGAAGGTTTGCGCGTTGGCGACGAGGTTGTCATTGAGGGCGGCACTCCCGCGGCTGACGCCAGCAAGGCTGCAAGCAGCGAGACACCCTCGTCATGAGTTCAGCCCTGCTCGAAGTCAAACAGCTATCGCGTATTTTCGCGGCGGGCAGCGAGGAAGTCATTGCCCTCGATAATATCGACCTGACCATAGAAGCCGGGGAATTCGTCGCCATTGTCGGGGCCAGCGGTTCCGGCAAGTCGACCCTCATGAATATTCTTGGCTGCCTGGATCAGCCGAGCAAGGGCAGCTATATCATGGCCGGTCGCGAGACTTCCGACCTGACGAAAGACGAGCTTGCCGAATTGCGGCGCGAACATTTCGGCTTCATCTTCCAGCGTTATCATCTCATGCCCGATCTTGGCGCCATCGGTAATGTCGAAATACCTGCGGTCTATTCCGGCGCACCAAAGGGCCAGCGCCGGTCGCGCGCCATCGCCATTCTTGAGCGTCTCGGGCTTGGTGATCGCATGGACCATCGGCCGAACCAGCTTTCTGGCGGGCAGCAACAGCGCGTTTCCATCGCGCGGGCCTTGATGAATGGCGGCGAAATCATTCTTGCCGATGAACCGACCGGCGCGCTGGATAGCAAGAGCGGCGAAAATGTCCTCGACATTCTCAAAGAGCTTCATGCTGCCGGTCACACGATCATTATCGTGACGCATGATATGGATGTGGCCGGTCATGCGGACAGGATCATCGAAATCAAGGATGGCGCTATCCTTGCCGACCAGCGCAAACCGGACAGACCCGTGTCCACGACAGCCAAACTGACGCAACAGCCTGCATCTGCCGGATGGCTCAGCGGTTTTATGCGCCGACTTATGGAAGCACTGCCCATGGCTCTGCGTTCCATGATCGCGCATCGCACTCGCACAGCGCTGACCATGCTCGGGATTATCGTTGGTATTGCAGCCGTTGTTGCGGTTGTCGGCCTTGGTGAAGGCGGCCAGCGAATGGTGCTGAACGAAATCAATGGTCTTGGCGCCAGTACGATCAGCATTTTCCCCGGCAAGGATTGGGGCGATGAAAACGCCGCCAAGATTAAAAGCCTCGTGATTGCCGATGCCGAAGCCTTGAGCTCGCAGCCCTATGTAGACAGCGTAACGCCCTCGGTCTCGGCGACCGGCAAAGCCCAGTTTGGTAATGTTTCGGTCGACGCGACAATCAACGGCGTAGGAGATAATTATTTCCGCGTTGTCCAGCGTAAAATCGTGCAAGGCAGTTTCTTCGATGCGCGAAGCCAAGCCATGGGTTTGCAGCAAGTCGTCATTGACGACAATACCAAACAGGCATTGTTCAAGAATGTGGCGAACCCTGTCGGACAGGTGATCGTGGTTGCGCAGGTTCCGGTCGTCGTCATCGGCGTCGCAGCCAAGACCACCGGCGGCATGGGCGAGGACAAACGGCTGCAAATCTACATGCCTTACACAAGCCTCTTTACCCGGATAAGCGGTGCAGGAAGCCTGAGCGAAATCACTTTGCGCGTGTCGGACAATGTGGACACCCAAGCTGCTGAAAAAGCCATCGTCGCGCTGCTTGAGCGCCGTCACGGCACCAAGGACTTTTTCATCTTCAACAGTGATCAGATGCGCAAGACCATCGAAAACACGACGAAGATTCTCTCACTGCTCATGTCATCCATCGCCGCCATCGCCCTCGTCGTCGGCGGTATCGGCGTCATGAACATCATGCTGGTTTCGGTGACCGAGCGTACAAAAGAGATCGGTCTGCGTATGGCGGTCGGCGCACGCCAGATCGATATCATGTTGCAATTTCTGATTGAGGCTTCCGCGGTAACTGTGACCGGCGCAATTATCGGCGTTGGACTCGCTTTGGCGATAGGTGCAGTCTTCGCTCCCATTGGCAGTTCCTTCCCGATGATTGTCTCGGTCAATGCCATCATGGTTGCCTGCATCACCGCCGTCATTGTCGGACTGACATTCGGATTCCTGCCCGCCCGAAAAGCCGCACGACTCAATCCGATTGATGCTCTGGCGCGCGATTAGGGGCAGCAAAACGGACACTTGAACAGTGCTTTCCGATTTCGACCGGGTTTGCTCGACATGTGGCACGGTTTTTCAGAACAATTGGAGAAATTTGCCGAAGAATCGTCGATTCTTGCTCAAAAAAAGTGATCTTAGCGTGCAGTTTGGTTGTCGTCGGTTGCATTACTCTTTGCCGCATGGCTTTTCATCAAAAGTACAGCTATGAAAATGTTGGACTGCTAACGAGGCGATAATGCGCGAAGTTTGGAACAATTGGCGAATGGCGGTGCGCATGCTTTGCGCATTGGCGCTCGTATTTGTTGCCTTTGCCCATCAGCCGGTTTCCGCTGCGCCTGCCCTGGATGATCTTTCAGCCTATACCCTTCCCGACGGCTCTTTGCCCGTGCTTTGCCTGACCGATACCGGCAATGAAAAGGATCATCACAAGACAGCCTGGCATGGCACTGGTTGCGAGGCATGCCGTCTTGTTTCTTCGGTCATATTGCCCGTTCCGGCTACAGTCGCCAGCGCAAAAATTGAACCGTTACAATCACTTGCGATCAAGCGGGAAGCTGCTCTCATTGCGCGGCACGCCTATCCGCCATCCGCTCCGCCGCAAGCACCGCCATCAGTCTGACACCCATTGCGCCCTTTGGCGCTTGAATATGGCCCTGCCCGCGCAGGTCCATCTCCTTTGGCCGTCAGACGATTGGAATAATTATGGCCGTTCTTGCCGAGGCTGGCAAAAAGCCTAACAATATCAGTATATCTCTTTATCGCGCCGTGTGGCGCTGGCATTTTTTAGCGGGACTTTTCGTCATTCCGTTCATGATCAATCTTGCCGTCACGGGCGGGCTCTATCTGTTCAAGGACGAGATTGACGATACGGTTTTCGCCTATCGCAATATTGTGGAACCGCAAGGCCAAACCCTGGCTCCATCAGTGCTTTCGGAAAATGCGAGGGCAGCGGTACCTGGTTCAAAAATTGTCCGATACCGCGTTCCCGCCGATCCATCGCATTCGGTTCGTGTCACTGTCGGCACTTCTACTGAGAACGTTCTCGTTTTCGTTAATCCCTATAGCGGGGCCGTTCTTGGCACTGTTGCGGCCGAAAATGAATTCAATAAGGTGGTCCGGAATATTCACAGCCTGAAATATTTTGGCTTTGTTCCCAATAGGATAATCGAAGCTGTCGGAGGAATGGCGCTTATTTTGGTCGTCACCGGTTTTTATTTATGGTGGCCGCGCTCACAAACCGGCGGCGTTGTCAGCGTCCGTGGAACCCCTTCAAAACGTGTGTTCTGGCGTGACCTCCATGCCGTTACCGGCGCATCTGCCGGAGCGCTGATCTTTTTTCTGGCGATCTCTGGAATGCCTTGGTCGGGCTATTGGGGCGAGCAGGTTAATGCAGCGCTTTCCAGTGCAGGAATGGGTTATCCAACCAAGCTCTGGGATGATGTTCCCCTTTCGACAGTGCCCACTAAGGATGTGGTCGATCATGCTGGCTGGACTGTAGAAAACGCCCCCGTACCGGCGTCCAATACAGCTTCCAAAGGAGAGAACGTCAGTCTTGATCAGATCGTCACCGCTACCAATGAAGCGGGTATGTTTCCCGGCTATGAGGTTTCGCTGCCCAGGGGCAAGGGAGGTGTTTATACCGCCGCGATTTTTCCTGACGACATAGCAAGGCAACAAACGATCCATTATAACCAGTATACGGGTAAGCCATTGATTGACATCAAGTTTTCCGACTACGGCATTGGCGGCAAAGCGATAGAATTTGGCGTTGGGGTTCATATGGGTCAGTACTTTGGGCTGGCGAACCAGATCCTCATGCTCCTGACCTGCCTCGCCATTGCGCTAATGTCGGTAACTGCCATTGTCATGTGGTGGAAACGCCGCCCATCAGGCCGATTGGGCGTGCCGCCCATGCCATCTCAAACCAGCGTCTTTGTCATGCTGACCGTGGTAATCCTGGGCTTCGGCGTAGCTTTTCCGCTTACCGGCTTTGCCATCCTGGCCATGTTGGTCATCGATCAGCTGGTCACTCGTATCCCCTCTCCCCTGAAACGCGTATTCTCGTAAACATTCGAATTGGAGACGTTCCATGAAGACACTATTCCGAATTGCCGCACTTGCATTTGTCGCCACGTCCCTTTCCTTTGCAGCGCAGGCTCACGACCACTCCAAGATGGGGCATGACGCCCCAGCGAGCCAGTCCGAAGATGCAATGGAACCGGTGAAAGCTGGAGATTTGACGCTTAGTAACGCGTTCACCCGTGCTACTTTGCCCGGTGCAAAAGTAGGTGGTGGGTATCTCAAGATCGCCAATTCGGCCAACGAGCCCGACCGGTTAATAGGCGGCACGACACCTGCCGCCGAGCGCGTTGAGGTGCATGAAATGAAAATGGCAGGCGATGTCATGCAAATGCGCCAGCTCAAGGAAGGACTCGAAATACCCGCTGGCGGAACTGCAGAACTTGCTCCGGGGGGACTTCATCTGATGTTTATGAATATAGCCGAGCCGCTGAAGGAAGGCGACATGATCCCCGTGACGCTTGAATTTGCCAAGGCAGGCAAGGTCGAAGTTCAATTTATGGTGGGCGCAGCAAACGCTGCAAGCATGGAGCACAACTGATGAATATGCGGTGGGTTCGCTATGGTCTATGGGCGGCAATCGCTGCCCTTACCATCTTTCTGGTTCTTACTTACGTCAGTGGTCGGCAGGCCAGTACACAAAAATCAGTTGAACTGGGCACGCCTTTTAATCTGATTGATCAAAACGGTGCTCCTATTACCGAGGCCGCATTCAAGGGCCATCCGACAGCTCTGTTTTTTGGTTTCACACACTGCCCTGAGGTCTGCCCAACTACATTGTTCGAAATGGCCGGGCTGCTGAACACGCTTGGCGACGAAGGCAAGGATTTGCGCGTTTTCTTTATATCCGTCGACCCTGAGCGCGATACGCCGGAAGTGATGAAAGGGTATACTGCGGCCTTTACCGACCGGATAACCGGCATTACAGGCAAGCCGGAAGAGATCGAAAAGCTGGTCAAAAGCTGGCGTATCTACGCCAAGAAGGTTCCAACTGAAGATGGTGATTACACAATGGATCACACAGCATCTATCATGTTGCTCGATCGCGATGCGCGCCTGAAAAGCACGATTGATTATAAAGAAGATGCCGACGTTGCCTTGAAAAAGTTAAAGCTGCTCATCGCAGGCTGATTCCATCAAACCGTTCTCCTCCCGCAATCGGGAGGGGATGCCGGCAGAAACTGAAGCTATCAGAACATTTGTATACTAAAAAACTCATAATTTCCTAGAATTATTCTAAGCTATTGATATTTTTGAACGTTTTAAACATTTAGTATTTGACAACCGTTTTTTCAGCAGCCTTTATGCATTTGTACAATGAGTACACCCTTTGATGTTTGGGCCTTGAACCCGTTCGATTGGAGGACCTTATGATTGGTCTTTTTTTGCCATGCCAACGCGTGGTCTCTTTGCTGAGGCGTCAGCGTCCGTCGTTTGCTTTAGGCTCTGATGAGCTTCTGCAGCGATTACGCAATAGCCTGCTTGCTCCTACCCGCAATCTTCCGCAGGACGGAGGTCGCGATGTTTCCTGGCTTATCTGAATCGCGGAACCATACCGGCTGTTATTTCGATCGTGCTCCTGAAAAGCTGGTGCTCGAAGGATATCGCCGCTGGACTGCCGGATTTGAAACCGGCTCTGTTGTTGCATGGGAAATGGCCTATGGTCTCTACAGCGAGATTCTTGGTGATCGCAACGGCAATCATGCCTTGTCAGAACTGTCTTACTTCGTGCGTACATTGCGCCATTGCGCCCTGTGCCCGTTGAAAACATTTCCCTTTGGCTCCCATCACGTCTGCCGAGAAGAATGCATGATATTGGGACTCGTTGCCGGTCTTCAAAATTGCGACATGGTTGCAGCACGAACATGCCTCAATGCAATGGCATGTCCCTCCCGTCACGAGGAAGTCGAAAACGCTGCAATCGCATTTGCCGAAACACTCGTAGAACTGGATCAGGTGCTCCTGCCCATTCCAAAATCTGCGATCGACGACATTATTTCCCGCCCTATGCGCGCGAAATATCACTAAGGAAGGGGAGAAATCATGATTATCAGTTCGCGCCGGGAACGACAATTATCGGTAGCAGCGACAGTGCTATTGACTGCAGCTATCTTTGTCATGCCCATCAAACTACCCAAAGAAGATACAACACGCGCCGAGCTTGCCGGTTACGTCAAAATTGCTGATGCGACGCCCGTGAAACTGACAGTTCGCAAATAAATACCGCACTATTTTTGACGCTGGATCACGACAAGACCCAGCAATTCTTTTTGCGACAGAACCAACACGGCCAAAATATAGACGACTATTCCTATAGACTATGGCTATCCGGTAGAGTTTTCTAATTTTGTGATATAAAAGGAATTCTTTCTAACGCCTCATTTTCAGAGGCTCTGCTACCCTTCAGTTTCAATCACACGGAGGCAGGCATGAAAAATTCCCGATTATCGATAGCCTTCGCGACCGTTCTGCTTATGGCAACGGTCGCGTCACAACCAATGTCTGCTGCCTTGGCGGACACCACGCTCTTGAACGTTTCTTACGACCCAACGCGCGAGCTCTATAAGGATTTCAACGCGGCATTCGCAGCCAAGTGGAAAGCTGACACAGGAGAAACTGTTACCATACAGACGTCCCATGGCGGATCAGGTAAACAGGCACGCGCGGTAATAGACGGCTTGGATGCCGACGTCGTAACACTCGCGCTTGAAAGCGATATTTCGGCGATTGTCTCGGCCACAAAGAAAATTAATCCTGATTGGCGAACAAAATATCCCCATAACTCCGCACCTTACACATCGACCATTGTCTTTCTGGTTCGGAAGGGCAATCCAAAGGGCATCAAGGATTGGGGTGACCTTATCAAGGACGGCGTTGAGGTTATTACACCAAACCCCAAGACATCGGGCGGCGCACGCTGGAATTATCTTGCTGCCTGGGCATGGGCAAATGGCCAGTTCGGCGGCGACGAAGCCAAGATCAAAGAATATATCGCAACACTGTTCCAGCACGTTCCTGTGCTCGATACCGGCGCTCGTGGCTCCACCACGACCTTTGCGCAGCGTGAACTGGGTGACGTTCTCCTAGCCTGGGAAAATGAAGCCTATCTTTCGCTAGAGGAGTTTGGTGCCGACAAGTTCGATATCGTTGTGCCGCCCCAATCAATTTTGGCTGAGCCGCCCGTTGCTATCGTAGACGCGAATGTTGATGCCAAAGGGACAAGAAAAGCGGCGGAAGCCTATCTGCAATACCTCTATTCTGAAGAGGGTCAGACGCTCGCTGCCAAGCATTTCTACCGTCCCAGCGAGCCAAAACTCGTCTCGGCCGATCTCCTCAAGAAACTACCCGAGTTGAAACTGGTGACAATCGATGATCCAATCTTCGGTGGATGGGCCAAAGCACAGCCCTATCACTTTGGAGATGGCGGAACATTTGACCAGATTTACAAGCCGAAACAGTAAAAACATGAAATCCAACCTTGTGAAAACAGGTTGGCAGCCAAACCGCGATGGAGTTACCCAATGACTCCATTCCGCTTCAAGAGGCCAAGTATCATTCCAGGATTTGGAATGACACTTGGCTTCACGCTTGCCTACCTAGCACTTATTGTCCTTATTCCACTTGCCGGTCTGGTGTGGCGCTCTGCCGCTCTCGGCTGGGAGGGCTTTTTCAATGTTGCGATTGATCCTCGGACCGTCAACGCGATGAAGATTAGCTTTGGTACATCATTTATCGCCGCCTTGGTGAACGTCGTCTTTGGCGTTATTGTTGCCTGGGTTCTCGTGCGTTACCGCTTTCCCGGCCGCCGCATTATTGATGCTATTGTCGACTTGCCCTTTGCACTGCCGACCGCTGTTGCCGGCATCGCGCTCACAGCCCTTTATGCCAAGAATGGCTGGATTGGAAAATGGCTCGAACCCTTGGGTATCAAAGTGGCATTCACACCGCTGGGTATCGTCATCGCTTTGATTTTCATTGGTCTTCCCTTCGTTGTTCGCACAGTCCAGCCCGTCATGGAAGAAATCCGCAAGGAAGTGGAAGAGGCAGCTGCGACGCTTGGAGCAACCCGTTTCCAAACCATAACGCGCGTGCTGCTGCCGGGCCTTCAACCTGCCATTCTGACAGGCTTTGCACTGGCCTTCGCCCGGGCAGTTGGAGAATATGGGTCCGTTATCTTCATTGCAGGCAACTTGCCTTATGTTTCGGAAATTGCGCCCTTGCTGATCGTCATCCGGCTCGAGGAATTTGACTATGCGGGTGCCACGGCCATTGCGACAATCATGCTGTCCATCTCCTTCCTGATGCTGCTCGTGATCAATCTCATTCAGGCATGGAGCCGCAGGAGGTATGGCTATGGCACATGATCTGCCGATATCGAATGAATCTGCCAAGGCATGGCATCCTGCCACCACGGAAAGCCGCACGGCACGCTTTGTTCTCATAGCCACTGCACTGGCATTTCTCGGGCTCTTCCTGTTGCTGCCGCTCATTGCTGTTTTTGTTGAGGCTTTCCGCAAAGGTCCAGAAGCCTATCTTGCTGCTTTTGCAGAACCCGATGCGCTTGCCGCAATACGGTTAACCTTACTGGTTGCGGCAATTGCAGTCCCGTTAAACATTGTCTTTGGTGTCGTTGCCGCTTGGGCTATCGCCAAATTCGAATTCAAGGGCAAAGCTTTTTTAACAACACTGATTGACCTGCCATTTTCGGTATCTCCGGTCATTTCTGGTCTGGTTTACGTTCTGCTCTTTTCATCACAAAGCTTCCTTGGTCCCTGGCTGAAATCACATGGCATAGAAGTTCTCTTTGCCGTGCCGGGCATCGTGCTTGCCACCGTATTCGTCACCTTTCCATTCGTGGCTCGCGAATTGATCCCTCTCATGCAGGATCAGGGAACAACGGATGAGGAGGCAGCATTGTCCCTGGGAGCAAATGGCTGGCAGACTTTCTGGCATGTCACCTTGCCCAACATTAAATGGGGCTTGCTCTACGGCGTTCTTTTATGCAACGCCCGGGCAATGGGAGAGTTTGGTGCAGTTTCGGTCGTATCCGGGCATATTCGCGGCCTGACAAATACGATGCCGCTGCATGTCGAAATTCTCTATAATGAATATAATTTTGTCGCTGCTTTTGCAGTGGCTTCGCTACTTGCGCTGCTGGCGCTGGTGACGCTCGTTCTCAAAACTCTGCTGGAGTTGCGATATGGGGCAGAACTTCGCGCTGCTGGTGGACACTAAGGGGAATATTTATGGAAGTTCGAGTAAGTGGTGTGCGCAAGGAGTTTGACCGGTTTCCGGCGCTGCACGACGTATCATTGGATATAAATTCGGGTGAGCTTATTGCATTGCTCGGCCCTTCGGGATCGGGAAAGACAACGCTCTTGCGCCTGATCGCAGGGTTGGAAACCCCGACCGATGGGAAGGTTTTCTTTGGTGATGAGGATGCTTCCTTAAAATCAGTGCAGGAACGCAATGTCGGTTTTGTTTTCCAGCACTATGCCTTGTTCCGCCATATGACTGTCATCGATAATGTCGGCTTCGGTTTGAAAGTGCGGCCCGGCGCCAATCGGCCAAGCAAAGAGGAAATCCGCAGACGTTCGAGCGAACTTCTTGATTTCGTCCAGCTTTCGGGCCTCGAGAAACGTTATCCCGCGCAACTTTCCGGCGGGCAGCGGCAGCGTGTCGCCTTGGCCCGTGCCATGGCTATCGAACCGCGCGTACTGCTGCTTGATGAGCCATTTGGCGCGCTTGATGCCAAAGTTCGGAAGGAACTGCGTCGCTGGCTGCGTGAAATTCATGACAAGACCCAGCACACCACTGTGTTTGTTACGCATGATCAAGATGAAGCACTTGAACTTGCCGACCGTGTGGTCGTGATGAGCCAGGGGAAAATCGAACAGGTTGGCACGCCCGATGAGGTCTATGACCGCCCCAACTCGCCCTTCGTCTATAGTTTCATCGGCGAGTCGAGTTCCCTGGACGTGAGCATCCAATCAGGGACGATCCATCTCGGCGATAAGGCGCTTGATCTGAAAAGTGAACAAGCCGACGGAAAAGGCGTGCTTTATTTTCGCCCCCATGATGTGGAGCTTCTCGGCGGCTCTGAAGCTCGTATCAGTGGCGTCGTAATAGCCAGCCGGCGCGTAGGCGCAACACGCCGTGTCGAACTTGAAATTGATGGCACTGAAAGCCGCGTCGAGATCGAAATTCCAGCTGATCATCCCGCAAAAGTCGGCTCGCCGCTGGCATTCTTGCCAAAGCACTGGCGCGTATTTGGGAAAAGCGCCTAGTAACTGATTGGTAAAAGCCGGAATCTTCAAATCCCGGCTTTTATTTCAGCAAATAAATTTTTCGTCTTAGCGATTTCAGAGTCATTTTATTTATTGTTGCCGACTATCTCGGCGACCACACATAATTCGTTATGGCAATCTGACTCATTTTCATCAAAACTGATCGATAACAACAAAGTGGTGATAGCGTCATTGCTCTGAACCGATTAGATCGTAAAATGCCGCCTTATATTGCAATCTCGAAGATTTTTTTCTTCCAACAGAAACGAAGCAAATGCCCTCATTAAGCTTTTTTCCAGCGTTCGCATCTCAGAAGAAAACCGTCGGCCAGATTTTTTCTGTCCAGCCAAACCCGATCCGGGCACATTATAAGTCGATTGACGATTTGCGTGATCTTGGCGCACGGGTTGCCAAGGGCGAAGATGTTCGCCTGCCTGATTACGAGCCCATGGTTTTTGAGCAAAGAACCGTTGAAAATGCACGGTTGATCTTACACTCTTACCGATCTTCGGATGCCGCGGCCCGTAAAGGCGAAACCATTACCCCGGCGGCTCAATGGCTGCTCGACAACTACTATCTTGTTGACCAAAACATCCAGCAGGTCGAACGCGATCTGCCCAAGAAATTCATTCGGCAATTGCCTTCGCTTGTAAGTCAGAGCGATATACCGCGCGTTATGGCTCTGGCGTGGCTCTATGTGGCCCACACAGACAGCCAATTCTCGCTGAACAGCCTCAGTGCAATTGTTGAAGGTTTTCAAACTGTCGAGCCGCTGCATATCGGCGAATTGTGGGCTCTGCCCTCTGCCGTCCGCTTCATCCTGATCGAAAATGCAAGACGTCTTTCCTTGCGTGTTGAGCGTGCGCGGCGCATGCGCGCCTTTGCCAATAGCGTTGCTGATGAGATTACGCTGAACGCGGAAAAAGACACACTGCCCCAGATGTTGGAACAGTATACGACGGCAGCGCGGGACAGCACCTTTGCGACGCACCTGCTTTATCGCCTGCGTGGTGGCGCCATGCACTCCGGAGCGGCAGTGGCGTGGCTGGAAGAGGTGCTGGAAAAGAACGGCAGCGATGCCGAGGACGCGATTATTCAGGAACATACCCGCCAATCCACTGGCGGCGTGACGATGGGAAACCTTATCCGCAGCCTGAAGGCTATCGACGATGTTGACTGGATTACATGGTTTGAAACAGTCAGTGGTGTAGATGCTGTTCTGCGCGAAAATTCCAATTTCGACGCGCTCGACTTTCATTCGCGTAATGCCTACCGCGTTGCCATCGAAAAGATTGCGCGTCGTTCCGGCAAAAGCGAAAATGACATTACGCAGGCCGCACTTGAGCTTGCGCATAAGAGCGCGGAACAGACCGGCGGTGAAGGCGGGGTTCCCGAACAGCGCAAACGCGACGTAGGCTATTACCTTGCCGGCGATGGGCGGCCCGAGCTTGAGGCAGTTTGCGATTATACACCGACGCTGATTTTGCGTTGGGTGCGTTTCTACCGCAATCTTGGTCTTGCAGGACTATGGGTGCCAGCCTCCATTTTTTCGATCGCCATATTGCTTGTGGTCCATTACTGGCTGACGCGCGCTGGCTTGCCCCGCGATCTGGTTCTGCTGTTTACAGTCCTGGCGGTTTTTCCAACCATGGAAACTGCAAACGGCTTTGTTAATTGGATCATTCCAATGTTCATGCCGCCCACGCGGTTGATTGGTTTTGAGTATAAGAACGGCCTGCCTCCAGAGGCGAAAACACTTGTAGCCGTGCCCACATTAATCACTTCGCGGGATTCAGTCGATGAACACATCCGTAATCTCGAAGTTCACTATCTGACCAATCCGCGAGGCGAAGTCTATTTCGCACTGCTGACGGATTGGGCGGACAGCAAAGTTGAACAAAGCGACGATGATCTGGACATATTGGATTATGCCCGCGAAAAAATCACCGCGCTCAACAACCATTATACACAGAGCAATCCCCGGTTTTTCCTCCTTCATCGCAAGCGCCTTTTCAATGCCCAAGAAAATCGCTGGATGGGTTGGGAGCGCAAGCGCGGTAAACTGCATGAGCTGAACCTGCTGCTACGCGGTGATAAAGATACTACCTATTTCCCCTCCAATGAAGTTATCCCGACCGACATCAAGTTCGTGATGACACTGGATTCGGACACACGTCTTACACCTGATTCAGTCAACCGCCTTGCGGGCAAGCTCATCCATCCCCTCAACCGTCCGATTTACAGCGAGAAAGCCGGTCGCATTGTAAGTGGTTATGCAATTTTGCAACCGCGCGTCACGCCGTCGCTGACGACTGGTGACGATGCCTCCTTCCTGCAACGGGTATTCTCCGTCAATCGCGGCATTGACCCTTATGTCTTTGCGGTTTCTGACGTTTATCAGGATGTCGTTGGCGAAGGCACGTTCACCGGCAAAGGCCTTTATGACATCGATTTCTTCGAGCTCGCCCTTGATGGCAAAATTGGTGAAAACACAATCCTGAGCCACGATTTGCTCGAAGGTGGTTATGCCCGTGCGGCTTTGGTCAGCGATGTGGAAGTCGTCGAAGACTATCCTACCGGCTATAATGTCGATATTTCGCGTCACCACCGCTGGACCCGTGGTGACTGGCAATTATTACCGTACCTGTTCAGCACCAAGCCTGGAATTACCGCTGTTACCCGATGGAAAATGGTGGATAATCTGCGCCGTTCGCTGACGCCGATTTTCTGGATTCTGGCATCCATTGCAGCTTGGACATTGCTGCCGCCCGGCATCGCTGCCTTGTGGCAGTTCTTCATGATTTTCAGCATGTTCATCGTACCAACGATGATCCTGTTCACCAATCTTGTGCCTACGGACATGAACCTTTCACTAAAGGGGCATTTCCAAGCCATTTTAACGGACATATTTGCTGGTGCTGCGGATATTGCCCTGCGCATTACCTTCATTGCCAACATGGCTTGTCTCATGGCAGATGCAATTGCGCGTACTTTGTACCGCCTGTTTGTCTCGCGCAAAAACCTTCTGGAGTGGCGCGCTGCCGCCCAAGCCAAAACAAGCTCGCCTGACACGTTGCAATATTATACTCGTCTGATGTGGCCAGCGGTCATCGTTGCACTGGTTGCAATTATCCTGCCGCTCGCTGGCCATAGCCGCGCCTGGATGCTTGCGGTCCCGTTTGCCGCAATCTGGTTTTTCTCGCCGGTTATTGCCTGGCTGGTCAGTCGGTCTGCCAAGCCTCTGGACGATCTGATCGTGCGATCATCCGACAAGGGCGAATTGCGCCGTTTTGCCCGCCGGACCTGGCATTATTACGATACATTCGTAACCAAGGAACAAAACTTCATTCCTCCAGATAACTTCCAGGAAGATCCCTTTCCCGTTATCGCAACGCGTACCTCGCCAACCAATATCGGCATGTATTTGCTCTCAACTGTTGCCGCCCGTGACTTCGGCTGGATCAGCTTCAACGAAACATTGACGCGTATTGGCGATACAATCGACACGCTCGAAAAAATGGAGAAGTATCGCGGCCATCTTTATAACTGGTACGAAACAACGACACTTCGCCCGCTGCTCCCGCTATACGTATCAGCGGTAGATAGCGGTAATCTCGCCGGTCATCTTGTTGCTCTGTCTTCCGCTCTGGAAAAATGGGCGGAAGCGCCGTCTGTCTATCTTCAAAGTGAGCTCGACGGGATTCTTGATGTTAGCGATATCCTTGAAGAAACAGTTGCCGAAATTCCGGATGACCGCCGTGTTCTGCGGCCTCTCCGCCGCCGTCTTGAAGAGCGTGTGGCCAATTTCCGCCGGGCAATTACAACGATCAAGGAAGAGCCTGAGACCGCATCGCTCCGGACAATCAATCTTGCTCTGTTCGCGGGCGATATTCAACGCCTGACCGAAGAGCTGCATGGTGAGCTAGAGACACCGATAAGTCTCACGGCGAATGAATGGGCGCTGCTTTTGGTCAAAACCTGCCAGGGTCATACTGACGATGCCATGGGCGGCCATGAAAGCACCGACGTTTTGCGTGAAAGGCTTGTTTCTCTCGCAACACGTGCTCGTCAATTGGCCTTCGATACCGACTTCACCTTCCTTGAGCGGAAGGAACGCCGCTTGCTTTCCATCGGCTTCCGGGTTGAAACCAATGAACTCGACGCAAGTTGCTATGAACCTTCTCGCGTCCGAGGCGCGATTGGCCAGCCTTTTTGCTATCGCCAAAGGTGACATACCTGTCGACCATTGGTTCAAGCTCGGCCGGTTGCTCGTCCCAGTGGGCTGGCGCGGAGCGCTGATCTCCTGGTCCGGCTCGATGTTCGAGTATCTGATGCCACCCCTCGTCATGATCGAACCCCTCGGATCGATGCTTGACCAGACCAACAAGCTGATCGTGCAACGTCAGATCGAATATGGCGACTCCAAGGGATTGCCATGGGGCATTTCGGAAGCGGCTTACAATGCGCGCGATCCGGAAATGAATTACCAGTACACCAATTTTGGTGTGCCGACCCTCGGCTTGAAACGCGGCCTGTCCAAGAATTATGTAGTCGCCCCTTATGCAAGCATCATGGCAAGCCAGTATCAGCCAGCGGCCGCTGTCAAGAACCTGAACCGCCTGCGTGAGATGGGAGCGCTTGGAAAATACGGCTTTTATGATGCCGTTGATTTCACCAAATCGCGTGTTCGCGAAGACGAGGAATACGCAATCGTACGCAACTACATGGCGCATCATCACGGCATGTCGATTGTAGCAGTCAACAATGTTGTCTTCGAAGGCCGTATGCGGGAACGCTTCCACGCTGATCCGGTTATCGAAGCCGCCGAGCTTTTGTTGCAGGAAAAAGCTCCACGCGAAATACCGGTATTACAGGCCAAAGCCGACAATCCCATGCGTAAAGCTGTCGAAAGTTCGGAAGAACCGGCTTCAATCCGTTATATTCCGAACCCAATGACCGCACCTTGTGCGACCCAGATCATGTCCAACGGACATTATTCTGTGATGGTCACGGCAAATGGTGGCGGATATAGCCGCTGGAATGGTCTGGCCATCACGCGATTCCAGCCTGATCCTATAGAGAGTGGCTATGGTACATTTCTCTTCCTGCGCGACATGGAAAACGGAGAATGGTGGTCCGCCACCAGCGACCCAGTTCGCTTGGCAGGAGAGAAAAGCACCACGATCTTTACCGATTACAAGGCTGAATTCATCAAGGAAACGGGTACGATCCACTCTACTGTGGAAACTATCGTTGCCTCCGATTCCGATGGTGAAGGCCGCCGCATCGTTATTACCAACACTGGTACCAAGGATCGTATCATCGAAGTTACGTCCTATGCCGAATTGGTTTTGACCAATGACGACACAGATACCGCTCATCCGGCTTTTGCGAAAATGTTCGTGGAAACGGAGATCGATGAACGCGGCGATGCCATTTATGCAACGCGCCGCAAACGAGGTGTGGATGACCCCGATATTCACGTTGCCCACGTCGTTAGCGATGGCTCGGGCGCTATGCGTGAAGTGCAGGTCGAAACCGACCGCCGGGCATTTATAGGTCGGGGGCGTACCCTTCGCAATCCAGTGGTATTCGACGAAGGCGTCACTTTGAGCGGCAATCATGGGTTCGTTCTCGACCCTATTGCCTCCCTGCGATGCCGCGTTCGCGTTCCGGCGCACAAGAAAGTTTCTTTGGTATTCTGGACGCTTGTAAGACCCAACCGCCAGGAGCTTGAAGAAGTGGTCGCCCGCTTCCGTCATCCGGATTGCTTCGCTCGCGAATTCTCGTTGTCCTGGACAAGTTCGCAGGTCCGTCTACATCATATCGGCATTAACCCCGATGAAGCAGCTGTCTTCCAGCGTGTGGCGACCAATCTGATTTACCCGGAAAAATCGTTGCGGTTGCCTTCGAGCAGCATTGCAAGCGGTCTGGGCAGTCAATCTGAACTCTGGCCAATGTCGATTTCAGGCGATTTTCCGATCCTCGCGCTGCGTATCGACGACGAAGCTGATATGGAAACGCTGAGAAACATTCTCAAAGCGCACGAATATTGGCGGGCAAAAGGACTGGTGGTCGACGTTGTTGTAATCAACGAACGCTCTTTCTCATATGCTCAGGATTTCCAGCGTGGACTGGAGGCGATCTGTGAGAATAGCCGCGCACGCGGCGGTCAGTATGGGCCCCGGGTTCACATCTTCACTGTTCGCAAGGATCAGATGAGTGATGCCAGCTACAATACGCTTCTGGCCTCGGCCCGTATCGTATTGCACGCTCAAAATGGCTCGCTTTCCGAACAGTTGAACCGTGTTACTGAACTGAATGCCGAAGCGTTCCCGGCATCCGACATCAAAAGCAAAGCACTGATCGAGGCCGAAACAGATGATCTGCATGGCGTTGCACCAGCGCCGAGCCAGCTTATAGGCAAAGTCCCAGCTAAAACATCAGGCGATGATCTTCAGTTCTGGAATGGTTTTGGCGGGTTTGATCTGGGGACCGGCGAATATGTCGTGCGTTTGAGCGGACTGGCTTGCACGCCGCAGCCATGGATCAATGTGATTTCCAATTCCAGTTTTGGCTTCCATGTTTCTGCGGAAGGTGCTGGCTTTACATGGTCGGGCAATAGCCGTGACTATCAATTGACGCAGTGGTCGAATGATCCGGTAATCAATCGCTCCGGTGAAGCTATCTATGTCGTGGACCTTGATGCGAATACGGCATTCGCTCCAACTGCATCGGTTTTGCGTGACCCATCGGTTCAATATGAAACACGCCACGGACAAGGTTACTCAACCTTCATTTCCAAACATGGCAATATCGGACTTGAACTGACGCATACGATCGACCCTGTGCTACCGGTCAGGGTTTCCAGCCTGAAAATCACCAATCACGGTCGATCATCCAAACAGCTTCGCATTTACGGCTTCGTTGAGTGGATGCTCGGCAATGTTCGCGCAAAGACCGCCCCCTTCATCGTGCCGTCTTACGATAGCGAGAAGGGAGTTCTGTTTGCCCGAAATCCTTACGGGGTCGAACGACGCAATCAGATGGCTTTCTTTGCAAGCAGCGTGAAGCCACAATCCGTCACCGCGGATCGGACAGAATTTTTGGGAAATCTTGGCTCGGTAGAGCGTCCCGCGGCTGTTCTAGAGGCAAAGCGGCTGTCCAATCTGGTGGAAGCTGGCGGCGACCCTTGTGCCGCGCTTGCGGTGGATATTGAGGTTGGCCCCGGCGAAACCAAGGAAGTGCTGTTCTATATGGGCGACACGGGAAACACTGAAGATGCCCACAAGATACTTGCCGAGCACGCAACCCGTACGTTTGAAGACACATTGTTGGCTTCCAAGGCGATCTGGGCCGACTTCCTTGACGGTCTTCAGGTTGACACGCCCGACGACGCTTTCGACATCATGGTCAACCGGTGGCTGCCCTATCAAAGTCTGGCTTGCCGTATATGGGCGCGCTCGGCATTCTATCAAGCCAGTGGCGCTTTCGGGTTCCGCGATCAGTTGCAGGACACATTGTCGATGCTGATCCTCGACCCAGCGCTTGCCCGCAAGCAAATCCTGAATGTCTCAGCACGACAATTCAAGGAAGGTGATGTTCAGCATTGGTGGCTTCCGACAACCGGAGCCGGTGTGCGGACAAAGATTTCCGACGACGTGGTCTGGCTTGGCTATGCAATCGCGCATTACACGTCCGTGACAGGCGATATGAGCATTCTTGATGAGCAAGTTGCCCTTATCGAAGGACGTGCTCTGGAAGAAGCCGAACACGATGCCTTTTATCAGCCGACAATTTCCACCGAGATTGTCAGCGTCTACGAGCATGCTGCCAGAGCGCTTGATCTTGCTGTTGCCCGTACAGGCAGCAATGGATTGCCACTTATGCTGACCGGCGACTGGAACGACGGCATGAACCGTGTCGGCGAAGAGGGCAAAGGCGAGAGCGTGTGGCTTGGCTGGTTCCTGATCAGCACCTTGCGCGATATGTTGCCTATAGCTGAACGCTATAATGATGCTGAGCGTGTAAAACGCTGGCAAGCACATATAGAAAGCGTGAAGGCTTCATTGGAAAAGAATGCTTGGGACGGAGAATGGTATCGCCGCGGCTATTTCGATGATGGCTCTCCATTGGGCTCAAAGATGAGCGAGGAATGCAAGATCGATTCTATCGCTCAATCTTGGAGCGTCCTTTCCGGTTATGGCGATCCGGACCGGGCCAAGCAGGCAATGGGATCGGTCGCCACCCATCTGATTGACGAAGAAGCACAGGTCGTCAAACTGTTTACGCCTCCGTTCAACAAATCGCGCCACGATCCGGGTTATATCAAGAGCTATCCGGTTGGTGTGCGCGAGAATGGCGGACAATATACGCACGCGGCAACTTGGGCGGTTCTGGCAATGGCCAAACTCGGCAATGCCGATGAAGCCTATCGCTGGTTCAGCATGCTTAACCCGGTCAATCACTCCCTTAATGCTGACAAGGCTGAGTCGTATCGTGTTGAACCCTATGTCGTCGCTGCGGATGTTTACTCAGTCGATCCCATGCGCGGTCGCGGTGGCTGGACTTGGTATACGGGCTCCGCTGGCTGGTTATATCGCGTTGCGACGGAAGGAATTCTTGGCATTACCCGACAAGCCGACCGATTATTCGTTGATCCGGCCCTGCCCTCCACATGGGATGGCTTCAGCTTTGTCTTGCGCAATGGTGATGCCAAATATTCAGTTGAGGTCAAACCACTTGCCAGCGGAACCAAGAAGATTACAGTCAATGGAAAGAAGCTGACAAAGCCAGAAGGCGGTATTCCCATGGAGACATCCGGCGAACACAAGGTCACCGTGGAAGTGCCAAGAGTGAGCTAGCTCACCTTTTACAGAGAAACCGCCGTAATCGCCGCCGATGAAATTCATTGGCGGCGATTTCTTTATAACCAAATTTAAAGGCGTCCTCAGTTGAGAAAATTTGCAACTGAGAGCGATCTGACGCATATTCCAGCTATGAAACATGCTTTGAATCAGAAACCTGAATATGAAAAGGAATTGCGCAAAGCGGGCGTACGTATTACGCGGCCCCGGCGCATTATCCTGGATATTTTGAGCTCAACGGAAGACCATCCTGACGCGATGAAAATATTTCATCGTGCCATTGAGATTGACGACAGCATTTCGCTTTCCACAGTCTATCGAACGATGAATTTGCTTGAAGATATGGGTGCCATACATCGCCATGCGTTCAATGGCGGACCATCGCGTTTTGAACAGGCGCATGGCGACCATCATGACCATCTGATTGATATTGATACCGGCGCAGTCATCGAATTCAAATCGGACAAAATTGAAAAACTGCAGGAGGAAATCGCCAAATCGCTCGGGTACGATATTGTACACCACCGACTTGAACTCTATGCGCGAAAAACCGAAAAATAAAAAGCCGCCCAAAGGCGGCCTTTTTTAAAACTACGCAATAAGCCGTCAGGCCGCATTGGAGGCTGGCTGCGACGTCAGCAACTCATAAAGCAGGCTGGCATCATGGGCGGTACGCAATTTGGCGATCCGCTCTGGATCGCGCAACATGCGAGCAATCCTGGACAATGCCTTCAAGTGGTCAGCGCCAGCATTTTCCGGAGCTAGCAAGAGAAACACGATGTCGACGGGCTGATCGTCCAACGCCTCAAAATCGACAGGCGTATCCAACTGGGCAAAAACCCCGGCAATACGCTTTACGCTGTTGATCTTGCCGTGTGGAATGGCAATGCCATTGCCGACACCGGTTGATCCTAGACGCTCGCGTTGCAAAACCGTATCGAAAACCTCGCGCTCGCTCAAACCGGTCAAGGCGGCTGCCTTTTCCGACATGATCTGCAAGAGTTGCTTCTTGGAATTGACTTTCAATGCGGGCAGGACAGCGTCGGGCTGAATGAGATCACCCAGATCCATTATTCTCTTCCTTCCAGTTACCGTCCGCACCTTGTTAAGAGTGCGAACGGTAGTTCAACTCGCCATGAACTTGTTTTTTGTTACCGGGATACGACTTGATCGGCCACCGTTGAGGGATCGATCCAACCAATATTCCCATCTGCGCGGCGATATACGATATTAACCTGCGTACTACCAGCGTTGCGGAACACAACCACAGGACTATCTTTCAAGTCGAGCTCTACGACCGCAGATGCAACACTCATGCTTCTCAAAGCCATCGAGGTTTCAGCGACGATTGTGGGAGCATAATCCTCCGGAATATCCTCATCTTCATCCGGTACAGGTGCCATCACGCGATAAGAAACATCATCGAAAACACCGTTTGAGCCAGGAGCCTGATGCGATTTCAGCCGACGCTTATAGCGGCGCAACCGCTTGTCAACACGCTCACCAGCGGCATCAAATGCCAGTTGTGGATCTTGAGCTTCACCAGCGGCCTGCAATACCGTTCCGGTATCGAGACGCACGAGACAATCTGCGATAAATCGGGAGCCCTGCTTTTCCACAGTAACGTGGCCAGAATACCCGCCACCGAAATATTTGGTGACCATTTCAGCCATCCGCTCTTCGATTTTGACGCGGAAAGCATCGCCGATGTCCATATGTTTTCCAGATACACGCAGACTCATGATACCTCACCTTCATTGTGATTTCATTGCCCGATCCAATCTACACTGTTGTTTCGAATCGAGCAAAGACATCCCGCAAAATCGCGGGGATGATCAATCACATTTCACTTTCCTGATGTTCCATCCTTAGGCGCGCTTCAACTCCATCGTCGTAAACTATCAGCGCTTCGTTCTCCCTGACTGGACTTCTTTGGCCCAGTTCATTTGCCCACTGCCAGTAATCCTACACGTGGCGGAGCAATGAATCCAGACCTTACATTGCTCTTGGTAGCGGAAGCCTCAGCTTTTTTCTCGCGGCGCCGTTGCACCGAGGAAGCGATGTTCATCGCTTCGCGGTATTTGGCTACAGTTCGCCGCGCAATATCAATATTTTGTTCCTTCAACATTTCCACGATTGTATCATCCGAAAGGATTGAATCCGGCGACTCAGCATCAATGAGAATTTTGATTTGATGCCTTACAGATTGCGAAGAATGTTGCTCGGCGCCCTCACTGGCAGCAATGGCTGCATTGAAAAAGTATCGCAGTTCGAAAACGCCACGCTTGGTGAGCATGTACTTATTTGTCGTGACCCGGCTAACCGTGGATTCGTGCATCCCAATGGCATCGGCAACATTGCGCAGATTGAGAGGTTTCAAATATGCGACGCCCTGCAAAAGAAACTGCTCCTGCTGGCGAACAATCTCCGTGGCGACCTTAAGAATCGTCTGAGCGCGCTGGTCAAGACTTCGAATCAACCAGTTCGCATTGTGCATGCATTCCCCCAGAAATGTCTTTTCGTCCGGAGATGTTTTCGCCCTCATTATAGTTGCATAGTAGTTGTTGTTGATCAGCACCCTGGGCAATGTCTCCGAGTTAAGCTCGATACGCCAACTGCCATCGGGAGCCTGGTCAACCTGAACATCGGGGATGATACTATCGGCTATGCCAGACGAAAACGCAGTGCCTGGTTTTGGGTCAAGCAACTGTATTTCCCGAAGCATATCGATAATTTCGGTGTCTCCAAGCCGGCACAGTTTTTTCAAACTATGAAAATCGCGTTTGGCGAGCAGCTCAAGATTTTGAAGCAGGATATCCATCGCTGGTGAGAGGCGTTTTCTGGCACGCAATTGAAGCCGCAGGCATTCAGCAAGATCGCGTGCAAACAAGCCTGCGGGCTCAAATCCCTGCAGGACAAAAAGCAGCTTCTCCAGATGTTCAACGGAAGAACCAATCCGGATGGCGAGTTCGGCAATATCACCACGAAAATAACCAATTTCGTCGACCTGATCAGCGAGTTCGGCTGCGATCATTCGATCTTCTGCTTTTTCGAAAGCGAAAATGATCTGTTCCCTGATATGCTCCTGCATATTGAGAGGCGCTGCGGTCACCTGTTCAAGATTATAGTTCTCTCCACCCGACGAGACATAGCCATCGCCTGCAGATGACTTCCACTGAGAAGCAAGATCACTTGCAATAAAATCGCGGCTACCGGGATCGTCAGGAAAAATATTCTCGAGCGAGCTATCAAACGTATCGGACATTGCACTTGAGCTGGTGGTCTCGCCGCTATTCAACCAAAGACTATCGGCATCATCAGATAAAACCCTGTCGGCACTACTGTCGCTTCGTAGATCCTGATCGCTGTCTGAACGATGTTCGGAATGAACGCCGCCAAACAAAATAGTGTCGTCTGAAGCATCCAGTCTTTCCAATAATGGGTTTTTTTCGATTTCCTGCTCTATGAACTGCTCAAGCTCGATATGATTCAGCTGCAGCAGCCGTATCGACTGCATCAGCAATGGAGTCATCACCAGAGATTGGGTTTGCCTCAAATCGAGTTTTGGCGACAGAGCCATAATATACGCAGCTACTCCATACAGAATTAGTTACTGCAGTACAGAAGTGGCCCAATCCTTGCTTGTCAATTGAAAAGCTCCAAAAACTCGCGTGCTGATGTCATTTTCAACCAGTACGGGTTTGAAAGTTGAGATTTTTATGTCACCGGAGGGCCTGATCGGCAAAATCAGAGCTTGAACTCATCACCAAGATAAAGTCGGCGGACATTCGGATTAGCAATTATTTCGTCCGGGCGACCATGGGTCAAAACCTGACCGGCATGGATAATATAGGCCCTGTCGATGAGCTTGAGCGTTTCGCGAACATTGTGGTCTGTAATCAATACGCCAATGCCACGGCCAGTCAGATGCCTTACCAATTGCTGAATATCCGCAACAGCAATCGGATCAACACCAGCAAACGGCTCGTCGAGCAACATGAAGTTTGGACGCGAGGCCAAAGCACGCGCGATCTCTAGGCGCCTGCGCTCACCACCGGAAAGGGAAATCGCTGGAGCTTTTCGCAAATGGGCAATGTGGAACTCTTCAAGAAGTGAATCCAACTCCTGCGCGCGGGCGTGCCTGTCCTTTTCGACAACCTCGAGCACGGCCTTGATATTATTTTCTACTGATAATCCGCGAAAAATTGAGGCCTCTTGCGGCAAATACCCGATACCAAGGCGCGATCGCCGATACATGGGCATTGTTGTGACATCGAACCCGTCAATTTCTATCGTGCCCTTGTCGACTGGCACGAGCCCGGTCACCATATAAAAACATGTTGTCTTGCCAGCGCCATTCGGCCCAAGAATGCCAACAGCCTCACCGGAACGCACGCCGAATGAAACGCCATTTACGACTTGGCGCCCATTATAGCTTTTCGTGATCCCACGCGCGACGAGTGTGCCCTTCATGCGATCCACGGCCAAGGGATCCGCCGGGCGCATCTCCTGTGAAACACTGGAGTTTGGCCGTGCGGCATTTGTGCTGGGTGAGCGGCGTGAAAATAGGGACACTTACAATTCTTCCGGCGGCTTAGTTCTTTTGGGCGTTTTTAGGCGCAACGACGATTGAAACGCGTCCGGTCTGGCCACTCTTGCAGCTTTCCAGCTGAGCTTCACCGGTTTTCAGCTGAGCTGTAAGCTTACATCCAACAGCAACATTGTCCCCTTGGGAAAGGACGACCTTGCTTCCCGTCAGGACGAGCACTTCGGTCTTCATGTCAAATGTACCGTGATCCCCGGTGGCTACTTGGTCTTCAGACTTCACATAGACTTTATCGCTGACTTCGAGATGATCAATGTCCTGGGCTCCGGCACCAGCCACGCCGCTCGAAACTTTCGAAGCATCTGCGTTTGCGGCATCTTTATTGCCACCTTTAACGTAGTAGACGATCATTGAGCCTGCTTTTAGCAAGGTTGCGCCCTGAACAACCGTAACATTTCCAGTGAATGTTGCGGTACCTGCATCATTATGCAGCACGACCTTGTCGGAATCGATCTGAATTGGCTGATCGCCTGAAAGCTTTATACCGCCGGGCGCTGCACCTGGAGTCTGCTGCGCCATGGCAGGGACAACCAACGCGGAGGCCAACAAACTCACTGCAACCGATGATATCCTGATCAGTTTTGCCCCGAAAGACATTGCTCTCTCTCCTAATCCGAGAAATTTCTTCAAAGTAACAATCCCGACTGTAGATCAGTTGGACGATTTTACCTCATTGTCACCTTCTTGCAGCTTTGTAGGTTGAATGACAAGCCTTACACGCTTTTCAAACGTCACTACCTTACCACCCTCAGTGATCTGCATACTATCGGCAACAATACTGCCATTACGATTTTTTACGCTGACTGGATCATTGGTGGACATGGTATTTCCGGCAATATCAATATCGGCAGATTGCAACTGAGCAGTTATGCCATCCGATGTCACCAAACTTATCTCGCTGTCGAGCTTCAACTGCCTGTTGGCATTGTCGAAAACCCCTGACTTCGCTTTAACCTCAGCGCGCATGTCTTTGCCGATTGGAATTTCCGCGTCAATACCTTCAAGCGATATGACTGAACTGTTTCCAACCTGCTGCAAGGCTCTTACAGCACTCATTTTGTAGGGAAGCTTATCCTTGGTAAAGCCGTCGAGCTTGGGATTCGTCATCACAAGCTTGCCATCCTCGATTCCAGCACCATCCAGAGCAATGTTGTTTGGAACGCCCGAGGCGGAAAAGAATGTAAACCACGAAAATACCGCAGCGCCCACAAGGGCAATTACAGGCAAAGAAAACTTCAACAACCGAACGCGGCGCGAATGACGTTCCGCAGCTTCGAAAACAGTCGATCCCTTGTCGGATGCCGCAAATTGCCGTGCAACCGTCGCATGATGCTCGGCGTCTGCGGCGGCATTTCGCACACCAGTGATATCGGTTTTTTCAATAGACATGGGTTTGGCTGCTGTTACCGTTTATAATATTTCTAGCTAGTTCAACGCCAATATGGTTATTTTTCGATGAAATAGACGTGATTTAGAGCATATGCGATGCGTGTAGGAACAAGTATGTGGTGAGATGGCCAGTTACAAGGTCATTCGCGCACCCATATTTGTACTCATCGATTGGCGCACTGTCTGGACTTCCACTGGGCGATATCGCAAAAGAGTATCACAAACATTGGCGAAACGGACAAAAATGATGGCCAACACAGCGGATGCAATTATCGATAGGCGCAAGCTACGGCGAAAGGTAACTTTCTGGCGTATTGTTGCTTTGCTGGTGGCTGCTTTTGCTTTGATTGCGATCTATCTCATCACCAGCGGTTCGGAAGGCTATACAAGCAAATCCGTTCCTCACATTGCAAAAGTGCGTGTTGAGGGAACAATTCTTGAAGATGAAGAGCTTCTCAAACGCTTGAAAGATATTGGGGAGTCCGACGCCGTCAAAGGTGTTATCGTGTCCATTGATTCACCCGGTGGCACCACTGCTGGCGGTGAAGCAATTTACGAATCTGTCCGCAAAATTGCAGAGAAAAAACCCGTCGTTGCGCAGGTTGGGACTTTGGCTGCCTCAGCCGGATATATGATCGCAGTCGCTACGGATCATATTGTTGCAAGGCAGTCGTCCATTGTCGGTTCCATTGGCGTCTTGTTTCAGTATCCGGATATATCGGAGCTTTTGACAAAGGTCGGTGTAAAAGTCGAAACTATTAAATCCAGCCCGCTAAAAGCTGAACCCAATTTTTTCAATCCTGCAAGCGATGAAGCCAAGGCAATGATCCATCGCATGATAATCGATTCCTACAATTGGTTTGTGGGCCTCGTTGAGGATCGTCGCAAATTTAACCACGAACAGGCGTTGGCGCTGGCAGATGGCTCCGTATTTACTGGTCGTCAGGCTCTATCGAACAAACTTATCGACGCGCTTGGCGGTGAAGAAAAGGCGCTTGAATGGCTTGAAGGTAAGGGCGTAGACCCGAAACTTAAGGTCGTTGAATGGAAACCGGTTGAAAAATCCACCTTTGGTTCTCTTTTCTCGCAATCGGCGATGAAAATGGCTGCCAAACTGCTGGGTCTGCCTGAGACAAGCACTGGAGTGCTCCACGAAATTACTGGCGACAGGATGTTTCTTGACGGACTCGTTTCGGTTTGGCACGTTGACGGCAAGCCCGTGGGAGCGCAATAAGCTATTTACATATAAGATCAGTGGCATAGTCCAGTTCGACTGTGTATCCTGATCTCAAAACCAGAAGGGAATTTTGCTGTGATCAAATCAGAGCTTGTGCAAATAATTGCCAACCGCAATCCGCACCTATTCCAGCGCGATGTGGAGAATATTGTCGGCGCCATCTTTGACGAAATTACAGATGCTTTGGCTGAGGGCAATCGCGTCGAGCTACGAGGCTTCGGTGCATTTTCCGTAAAGAACCGGCCGGCCCGCAGCGGCCGCAACCCGCGAACAGGTGAAAGCGTTGACGTCGAAGAGAAGTGGGTACCGTTCTTCAAGACCGGCAAGGAACTCCGCGACAGGCTGAATGCAAACAGCTGAATCCACACTTGGTAAATAAGCAAAAAGAGGCTTCGATATGATTAATCGCGTGGTCGCCGTACTGATTCTCGTACCGATCGCGATTATTCTGATCGCTTTATCGGTTGCCAATCGCGGTAATGCCCTGTTTACGATTGATCCCTTCAATCCGGGCAACCCTGCGCTTTCCTACTCGGCTCCTTTGTTTGTCTGGTTGTTTGCCGCTTTGATCATCGGTCTTGTTCTCGGCAGTCTTGTCACTTGGTCCAATCAGGGCAAGCATCGCAAGCTGGCGCGTCAACGCAAGCTCGAAGCAGAAATGTTACGCAAGGAAGCGCGCAAGGCAGCCACTGAAACGGCCTCGACACCCAATCTTCCCTCCTTGCATTAATTTCTATCAAGGACCTTTAATGAAACTCGTCTCCCCCGTTGAGGTCGATGCACTGTTGAACTGGCCCGACATGATTAACGCAATCGAGCTGGCATTCCGCCAAGGCGTGATCCAGCCCGTGCGCCACCATCATACTGTTGAGCGCCCGGATGGAGCGGCCTCCACACTGCTTCTAATGCCCGCATGGTCCGATTTTGATGCGCTGGGCGACTCGTCCAAGGGTTATATGGGCGTCAAGATTGTAACTGTCTCGCCAGATAATGGTGCCGTCTCGAAACCTGCCGTGATGGGTGTATATCTGTTGCTCGACGGTAAGACCGGTGAACCAAAAGCTCTTATAGATGGTCAACGCCTGACCTTATGGCGGACAGCAGGGGCGTCCGCTCTTGCAGCACGCTATCTCGCCCGGGAAGATGCATCAAAGCTTGTGGTTCTCGGTGCGGGCGCACTTTCGGGCTTTTTGGCCCGAGCTCATAGCGCCATACGTCCAATTAACGACATCTCGATCTGGAACAGAAATTTTGCCGGAGCCGAGAAAGTAGCGGCAGAGTTGATCCGGGACGGTTTTAACGCCAGAGCTGTTGAAGACAAGGATGCAGCGATCGCGGAGGCCGATATCATCACCGCCGGTACGCTATCCACCGAGCCGTTGATCCTTGGAAAACATCTGAAAGCCGGCGCACACGTCGATCTTATCGGTGCTTTTACGCCGAAGATGCGAGAAAGTGACGATGAGTGCATCAAACGAGCGCGTGTTTTTGTTGATACGAGAGACGGAGCGCTAAAAGAGGGCGGTGATATCGTCCAGCCGATCAAGGCCGGGGTAATCGATTCCGGCCACATAATTGGCGATTTGTTCGACCTCACACGAGGAACAATGAGAGGTCGTCAATCGACGGGCGAGATTACATTGTTCAAATCTGTTGGCGCAGCTCTTGAAGACCTTGCTGCGGGTATCCTTGTCTATGAAAAGGCAATGGCGTAGTAACCTTGGAAAAGGTTGCAAGGAAAATACGGTTTGAAATCGCCCGGCGGTAAAATTAGAAAAACGAAAAACGGCAGTGGCCGACAAGGTGACGTTTCAAAAAATGCTGTGCAGCGGCAAAGCGTAACGAAGCCCCGCCCGCAATTCGCCAAAGCGCACCGTTCCTCCGATGAAGAAACGGAGCGTGCATCGCCGCGAACAGAACAAACTCCAAAGCGCGTGGTTACCCGCCGTACCGGTGCACGTCCGCAGGAAAAGACTGGGCTTATTCTGGAAACGCTTCCGTCTGAAAATTATGCGCTTCTTGATAGCGGCAATGGTTTGAAACTGGAACAGTATGGCCCTTACCGGATTGTCCGCCCGGAAGGTCAAGCGATCTGGCTTCCGGCGTGGAGTAAGAGCGAGTGGGACAAGGCCGATGCAATTTTCACCGGCAATACAGATGAAGAGGGCGTTGGGCGCTGGCAGTTTCCTAATGTGCCGTTGGGTGAAACCTGGCCGCTCGCTTATGATGGCATTTCGTTTTTGGGTCGTTTCACCTCATTCCGGCATGTTGGCGTATTTCCTGAACAGGGGACGCATTGGGCGTATATGCATGATCTGATCCGCGGTGCAAAACGCCCCGTCAAAGTGCTAAACCTCTTTGGTTATACGGGGGTTGCTTCACTCGTAGCAGCCCGGGCAGGCGCCGAGGTCACGCATGTAGACGCGTCGAAGAAAGCCATTCTCTGGGCACGCGAAAATCAGGAAATGGCTGGACTATCGAGCAAGCCTATTCGCTGGATATGCGAAGATGCAATGAAATTCGTGGCGCGGGAAGAACGCCGCGGAAATGGTTACGACATCATCCTCCTTGATCCACCTGCCTATGGGCGCGGCCCCAACGGCGAGGTCTGGCAACTTTTCGACAATTTGCCAGACATGATTGATTTATGCCGATCAATTCTTACCCCAAATCCCTTGGCGGTCGTCTTAACTGCCTATTCGATCCGCGCATCATTTTTTGCCATTCACGAATTGATGCGGGATACGTTTACGGGCCTTGGCGGCGAAGTGCAGTCCGGCGAACTTATTCTTCGCGAGCGCTCCTCAAAGCGCGCCCTTTCCACATCTCTCTTCAGCCGCTGGGGTGCATCATGAGCAAGCAGGACGACCACCATCGCGGCAGCGGCATTGTCCGCCCGGGCAAAGTCAAGGAAGTCACCAGCCTTACAAACCCGATCGTCAAGGATCTGCGTTCGCTGGCATTGAAAAAATTCCGCGATCAGCAGGGTGTGTTTCTTGCCGAAGGACTAAAGCTCGTCATCGACGCACTCGACCTTGGTTGGACAATCAAGACCTTGGTTTACTCCAAAGCCGGTAAGGGAAACTCGCTTGTCGAGCAAGTTGCCGCCAGAACGGTGGCCAAGGGCGGCGATGTGCTGGAGGTCAATGAAAAGATCATCTCGGCAATAACCCGGCGTGACAACCCGCAAATGGTAGTCGGGGTGTTCCAGCAAAACCTCCAAATGCTTTCCAACATCCGTCCACAAGCCAACGACGTTTTCGTGGCTCTGGATCGGGTTCGGGACCCTGGAAACCTCGGTACAATCATTCGAACTGCCGACGCAGCAGGCGCCAAAGGTATTATCCTCATCGGCGACACCACGGACCCGTTCTCGCTTGAAACGGTTCGCGCGACAATGGGGTCGGTATTTGCAGTTCCCCTCATCAGGGCAACGGAAGCAGAATTTCTATCCTGGAGAAAGAGTTTCACGGGTCTGATCGTTGGAACGCATCTCAAGGGTTCAGTGGACTATCGGACTATCCCTTACGCCAATAAGCCGGTCGTCTTGTTAATGGGCAACGAGCAGCAGGGCCTACCCGATCAGCTGTCCTCGGCATGTGATCGGCTGGCGCGAATACCCCAAGCCGGCCGAGCTGACTCCCTTAACCTTGCCATCGCAACCGGAGTAATGCTGTTTGAAATCCGGCGTGACGCCCTGAAGCTTGACGCGACCACTTGAGAAAATGCCATTTATGAGCCGCACGCGTTTTTTTAGCCTTTCTGCAATCATCATGGTTGCTGTCCTGACCGACCAGATAATCAAATATCTCGTCGAAACAGGTATGGATTATCAGCAGCAAATCGATCTTTTACCCTTTCTGGCATTATTTCGTGTTCACAATGAAGGCATTGCCTTTTCAATGTTGAGCGGAATGCACGACATTGCGCTCATAGGGCTTACACTCGTCGTCATAGGCTTCGTAAGTTACCTTTGGTGGAGTACAAACCCGGATCGGTGGATTTCTCGTGCGGGCTTTGCGCTTATTATTGGCGGCGCTCTCGGTAACCTCATTGATCGCAGCGTTCATGGCTATGTAATCGACTATATTCTTTTCCATCTGCCATCATGGTCATTCGCCGTTTTCAATCTCGCCGATGCCTATATTTCTGTTGGTGCAGCATTGGTTGTAATTGAAGAGTTTTTTGTTTGGGCTAAAGAGCGGAAGAACCCACCTGATAAGGCAAACTAGCTGATCAAGCATCGCCGGTTTGGCCTTCGTTTTACGTCATGTTGCCGTCATTAAATCGTAGTAATGAGGGCGAGAACGACTACCGGTCAACCTCCGACGAGGGTCAAATCGATATGGACATCTCCTTGCTTGAATCCGCTTCAATCTCTAAAGATCAAAGCATCATGTCGCAGGTTGATTCAACATCTTCGCCATTTACGGCTCCACAGATTGTCTCGGTGCTTGGCCGAATCGGGACTATGGAGGTTTGCCTTGCGCAAACCGAGGACGAAATTGCCTCCTCCCAGCAATTGCGGTTCAAAGTATTCTTTGACGAACTGGGCGCCAAAGGTTCTGCAACATTAGAGCAGCGCGACGCTGATCGGTTTGATCCCTTTTGCGATCACCTCCTTGTTTATGACACGGCAATACCTGGACCAAAGCACAAACAGATCGTTGGAACATACCGACTCCTGCGTTCCGAAAAAGCGTTCGAGACAGGCGGTTTTTATACTGCAAGCGAATTTTCCATCGAACGCCTCGTCGCCGCCAAGCCGGATTTGCGTTTTCTCGAACTTGGCCGTTCCTGTGTCCTGCCTGAATATCGCTCGAAACGTACTGTCGAATTGCTCTGGCAAGGCATCTGGACCTATTGCCGGTTCCATTCAATTGGCGTGATGTTTGGATGCGCATCCTTCCAAGGCACTGTTCCGGCCGCCCATGCTTTGCCGCTCTCCTTTCTTCATCACAATTGCCGGGCAACGGCCGACTGGGATGTCAAAGCTTTACCTGCTCTTTATCAAGCCATGGACCTTGTTCCGAACGAAGCTATCAATGCCCGTGTGGCACTCTTTGCGATGCCACCCTTGATCAAAGGTTATTTGCGACTTGGTGCAATGATAGGTGATGGTGCCGTTATCGATCACGATTTTGGCACAACGGATGTTTGCATCATTTTGCCCGTTAGCCGCATCTCCGAACGCTACGTCAGCCATTATGCGGCCGAATCGAAACGTTTCGGATAGACATCGTTTTATCACCTGTGGAGAATATCGCAGTTTGACTCTGCAGAGGTGTGTAAATTCGCGGATACCGAATAGATTGCTCCTGCTTAGCTCAGGAGACAAGTTTTGGCCGAATTGGCATCCTCTGTAATTGAACAATCCCCATATGAAGCGAATATCTCGGCGCGTCCAACGCCGATGATGGAGCAGTATATCGAGATTAAGGCGACTAATCCTGACAGTCTTCTGTTTTATCGAATGGGCGATTTTTACGAGCTTTTTTTCGACGATGCCGTCGAAGCTTCCAGGGCCCTCGGGATTACCCTGACAAAGCGTGGAAAACATCTTGGCGAAGATATTCCCATGTGCGGCGTCCCGGTCCATGCCGCTGATGACTATTTGCAGAAACTGATAGCACGAGGCTTTCGGGTTGCAGTTTGCGAACAGGTGGAAGATCCGGCCGAAGCGAGAAAGCGTGGTTCAAAATCCGTTGTAAAGCGCGATGTTGTTCGATTGGTTACACCGGGAACGATCACTGAAGAGAAACTCCTTGATCCTTCTGAAGCAAACTATCTGATGACTATGGGCCGCGTCAAAGGCGCGGATAGGACCCAATTTGCCCTTGCCTGGATCGACATCTCAACCGGAACTTTCCGCGTCAGTGAATCGGACGCTTCGCGTTTACTGGCAGATATACTCCGCGTCGACCCTCGCGAACTGATTGTGGCGGACACAGTTTTTCACGACCCGGAATTGCGTGCAGTTTTTGATATTGTCGGGCGCGCTGTGAGCCCCCAACCGCCGAGCCTGTTTGACAGCGCCACAGCAGAAAATCGCATACAACGCTATTTTGATGTCAGCACTCTAGATGGGTTTGGTCAGTTTTCACGCGCTGAACTCTCCGCCATATCGGGCGCTATCGCCTATGTTGAAAAAACACAGCTCGCGGAACGCCCTCCCTTGATGCGTCCGGAGCGGGAGTCGGAAGGTTCTTCGCTTTTCATAGATCCAGCGACGCGAGGGAATCTTGAGCTCCTACGCACGCTTTCCGGCAAACGTGAAGGTAGCCTGCTGCGAGCGATTGACCGAACAACAACGGGCGGTGGTGCACGTCTTCTGGCCGAGCGCTTGACATCGCCCTTAACAGATCCGGCAGCTATCGCCGAACGCCTTGACTCCATTTCGTTCTTCCTTGCAAGGCAACCCCTGGCCGATCTGATGCAATCGGCCCTAAGAGGCGTTCCTGACATGCCTCGCGCGTTGTCGCGGCTTGCAGTTGGCCGCGGTGGTCCGCGTGACCTTGGAGCTCTCGCGCTTGGTCTGGAAGCCGCCTCCGAGATTTTTCACTTGTTTTCGGGTGAAGAATTACCGTCGGAACTTACCCGCGTTCGCGAATGTCTCGCCCAATTGCCACTGGATTTTACCGCACACCTTGACCGGTCTTTGGCTGATGAATTGCCGTTGCTAAAACGTGATGGGGGATTTGTTCGTGCGGAATATCACGCCGAACTCGATGAAATGCGTGCTCTGCGGGATCACTCGCGCCGGATCATCGCCGGCTTGCAAGCCGACTATATGGAAACCACAGGCATCCGATCGCTGAAAATCAAGCATAATAATGTGCTGGGCTACTTCATCGAGGTAACTGCGAACAATGCTTCCGTCATGACGGATAGTGTTGAGGCAAAGAGCAAGTTCATACATCGTCAAACAATCGCCAATGCCATGCGGTTTACAACCACCGAGCTGGCTGAGCTTGAAACCAAAATCGCAAATGCAGCAGAGCGGGCTCTTTCGATCGAACTTGGCATCTTCGACGCTTTGACAAATGAAACGATTCTCAATGCTGACGCCATACGTGCTGGCGCACTCGCATTATCAACCCTTGATGTATCCGTTGCTCTGGCTGCTCTCTCCGGCGAACAAGGATATTGCCGCCCACTGGTCGACGACAGCTTAGCCTTTGAAATTGTCGCCGGGCGTCATCCCGTGGTCGAGCAATCCCTTAGACGGCAGGCAGAAAGTCCTTTTGTTGCTAACGACTGCAATCTCTCGCCGCTCACCACCGGTAAAGGAGCCATTTGGCTCCTGACGGGCCCCAATATGGGCGGTAAATCAACTTTTCTGCGCCAGAACGCGCTTATAGCCATCCTCGCCCAAATGGGTTCTTTTGTCCCTGCGGGTTCAGCGCATATAGGCGTGGTCGATCGGCTGTTCTCCCGCGTTGGTGCATCCGATGATCTGGCGCGCGGCCGCTCTACATTCATGGTAGAAATGGTTGAAACGGCTGCGATTTTGAACCAGGCAACGGATCGTTCCCTTGTGATCCTTGATGAGATCGGACGCGGCACTGCCACTTTCGATGGTCTTTCCATCGCGTGGGCAGCGGTTGAATATTTGCATGAGAAAAATCAATGCCGCGCAATCTTTGCAACGCATTTTCATGAAATGACTTCGCTTTCCGAAAAGCTTGAGCGCCTAAGCAATGTAACAATGCGTGTAAAGGAATGGGACGGAGACGTTGTATTTTTGCATGAGGTTGCCAAGGGTGCAGCCGACCGTTCCTATGGTGTGCAGGTGGCACGTCTGGCGGGTTTGCCTGAAGCTGTCGTAAATCGGGCCCGTGATGTTTTGCATCAGCTGGAAGCTGGCGAAACCTCTGGCAAAGCGGATAAGCTAATTGATGATTTGCCGCTGTTTTCCGTAGAGGTAAAACGACAGGCACCCAAGCCAGTCCAAGGGAAAGACAGTGCGCTCCTTGTCGCCCTATCGGCAATTAACCCCGACGAGTTGACCCCACGCGAAGCACTTGAAGAACTTTACCGCCTGAAAGGACTAAGCGCACATTAGCGCCAAGACGTATTACTGCCTGCTTCAAAATGTAATCGTTTCGTTTGGCGCAAATTCGCGCTATAGCGTGCGGCCATCATTTGTAAAGTCGTGTTCATGAGCGCCACAGACCTGAAACTGGAACAGATCGTCAGCCCGGACAGGCTTCATCAACAATTTGAAGATCTCGTCAAAGCGGCAGCCAAGCAGGGCAAACCGTCTGTCGAGCGCAGCGATGTTTTGCAGCTCATCAAGCAAACGCTGGAACTTGGCCGCAAAAGCGCTGAAACGATGCTGATGCAAGATGCACGGGGCACACGATGCTCCGTGCGCCTCTCATGGTTGATGGATCAGATCATTACGGCGCTCTATAATTTTGCAACCCGCCATGTTTATCCCGCAGTCAATCCTTCGACTTCAGAGAAAATGACGATCATAGCGGTTGGTGGTTATGGCCGCGGCGGTCTGGCTCCAGGTTCTGATATCGATCTGTTATTTCTCCTACCCTATAAGCAAACCCCCTGGGGTGAGCAGGTGGTCGAATACATTCTATATATGCTTTGGGATATTGGCCTGAAAATCGGTCATGCTACCCGCAATCTGGATGAATCAGTCCGCTTATCGCTTTCGGATATGACCATCCGCACCAGTATTCTGGAGGCACGCTATATTTGCGGCAATCAGGAGCTGTTCGACAAGCTCATTGAGCGATTTGATAAAGAGGTTGTTGAGGGCACCGGTCCCGCCTTCATCGAAGCAAAGCTTGCAGAGCGGGATGCGCGCCACAAGAAATCCGGCGCAACCCGCTATCTCGTCGAACCGAACGTAAAGGAAGGCAAAGGCGGTCAGCGCGACCTGCATACACTCTTCTGGATCGCCAAATATTATTATCGCGTCAAGACAAGCGATGAATTGGTCAAACTGGGCGTGCTTTCGCGCGCGGAACACAATATTTTCCGCAAGGCTGAAGACCTTTTATGGGCAGTTCGCTGCCACATGCACTTTCTTACAGGAAAGTCCGAAGAACGTCTTTCTTTCGATATACAGAGCGAAATCGCAAGGCGCCTTGGCTATACCGCGCATCCCGGACAACGGGATGTCGAGCGCTTTATGAAACATTACTTTCTTGTGGCGAAAGAAGTTGGCGATCTAACGCGTATCATTTGTGCTGCGCTGGAAGAGGAGCAGGCGAAGCATGTTCCAGGTTTCAACCGGATTTTCCTCACTTTTTCGCGCCGAAAACGTAAATTGGCGGGAACCACGGATTTTGTTGTCGACAATCACCGCATTACGATTGCCAATGACGGAGTATTTCACAAGGACCCTGTGAACCTCATCCGTCTTTTCCATCTTGCTGACAAACATGGGTTGGAATTTCACCCGGATGCGATGCAACTGGTTACGCGCTCTCTTTCTCTGATCAAAGCAGACCTGCGCGACAATCAGGAGGCCAATAAACTCTTCCTTGAAATCCTGACTTCAGAGCGCAATCCGGAACTTATCCTACGCCGCATGAACGAATCCGGCGTATTGGGTAAGTTCATTCCGGATTTTGGCAAAGTCGTCGCGATGATGCAGTTCAATATGTACCATCACTACACCGTTGATGAGCATTTACTGCGATGCATCGCAGTAATGTCCGAAATCGAGCGCGGGGAACTCGAACAGGAGCATCCCTTAGCCAATCAGATCATGCCCGGCCTGAAAAAGGACCGTAGTCTCATATATATTGCGCTTCTGCTACATGACATTGCGAAAGGCCGCCCGGAAGATCATTCCATTGCAGGTGCACGTATTGCTAAACGCATATGCCCGCGCTTGGGTCTTTCTAAGGCCGATACCCAAACCGTGGCCTGGTTGGTCGAACAACATCTGACAATGAGCATGGTCGCGCAATCACGCGACTTGAATGATCGCAAAACAATCGAAGACTTTGCCGAGATTGTACAAACGCTCGACCGCATGAAACTGCTGCTGATCCTGACGATCTGCGACATAAAAGCAGTCGGCCCCGGTGTGTGGAACGGCTGGAAGGGGCAGTTATTGCGAAATCTGTTCTACGAAACGGAATTGATGCTTACAGGCGGTTTTTCGGAAGTGCCGCGCAAAGAGCGAACCGACCACGCCAGAGCGCAGCTTGAGCATGCTCTGTCATCGTGGCCGCAGGTCGAACGTCAATCTTATCTCGCACTTCACTATCAGAACTACCTGCTGACAGTGAGCATTGCCGATCAGGTGCGCCATGCGACCTTTGTTCGAGAATCTGACGCCAGTGGCAAGACACTTGCTACCATGGTGAAAACTCACGATTTCGAAGGTGTGACGGAAATTACTGTCCTTTCTCCAGATCATCCGCGACTTCTATCCGTCATCGCGGGTGCATGCGCGGCTGCAGGCGCGAATATCGTCGACGCACAGATTTTTACCACTAGTGATGGGCGGGCGCTCGACACAATCCTGATCAGCCGTGAATTTGCAACTGACGATGACGAGCGGCGGCGCGCCACGCGCGTTGGACGTTTAATTGAGGACGTATTGTCGGGTAAAACCTATCTGCCTGAGATGCTTGCCTCCAGAACAAAGCCTAAGCGCGCTGCAAAGGCATTCAAGATTACGCCCCGGGTGGAGATCAACAATACTCTATCAAACAAATTCACGGTAATCGAAGTTGAAGGTTTGGATCGTCCGGGCGTTCTGTCAGAGATTACAGGAGTAATCTCCGACTTATCGCTCGACATTGCCTCGGCACATGTGACGACATTCGGCGAAAAGGTTATCGACGTTTTCTATGTGACCGACCTTGTTGGCCATCAAATTACCAATACGACCCGACAAAGCCGCATCCGTAAAAAACTTCTCGCGCTTTTCGGCGAGGGCGACATTATTACAGCCCAGCCTCAACGGCAAAACGCCCTCATGACGGCAGAATAGTATGAGCCTCGTCAAGAAATTTGCGACCGTCGCGTCCGGCACATTGATGAGCCGTGTCTTTGGTCTTACCCGCGAAATGCTTATGGCCGCAGCTCTTGGAACGGGTCCGGTTGCGGATGCGTTCAATGCTGCCTTCCGATTTCCCAACACCTTCCGCCGATTGTTTGCGGAGGGTGCATTCAACGCAGCCTTTGTACCTCTTTTTGCAAAGGAAATTGAAGCCAACGGTATGGAGGGGGCCAAGCGGTTTTCGGAAGAAGTCTTTGGCGTTCTGTTCAGCGTTCTGATGGCTCTGACCATTATCATGGAACTGTCCATGCCTCTCATCGTGCGAACCGTGATTGCTCCGGGATTTGTCGATGATCCGCAAAAGTTCGGCAATACGGTTTCGATGGCGATCATCATGTTTCCATATCTGGCATGCATGTCGCTGGCAGCCATGATGGGGGGAATGCTGAACTCCCTTCACCGTTATTTTGCCGCTGCAGTAGCGCCGGTTTTCCTGAATATCATTCTGATTGGCGTGCTCGCCTATGCCTGGTATGCCGGCCATGACGGCATTGCAATTGGCTATGGCCTTTCCTGGGGTGTAATGGCTGCGGGGCTGGTGCAATTGACTATCGTCTGGTTTGCCGTGCGTAAAGCTGGAATATCGATTGGCTTTCGCCGCCCCCGCATGACTGCAAACGTCAAACGACTTTTGGTTTTGGCTCTACCCGCAGCAATTACAGGCGGCATAACGCAGATAAATCTGCTGATAAACACCAATATCGCTTCCGGTAAGGAAGGCGCAATTACGTCACTGGCAAACGCTGATCGCGTCTATCAACTCCCACTCGGCGTTGTAGGTATCGCTGTCGCAACTGTGCTCTTGCCAGAACTTGCCCGCGCCCTTCGCTCTGGAAATTTGAAAGAAGCGGGCAACCTCCAAAATCGTTCGGTCGAGTTCATCTTGTTTCTTACATTGCCAGCCGCTGCAGCGCTTCTGGTCATGTCCGAGCCGATTATTCGGCTCTTGCTCGAACGCGGCGAATTTACCGCTGAGTCAACAAGCCGTGTTGCGAATATTCTTGCGATATATGGTCTTGGCCTACCCGCCTTCGTGCTGATCAAGGCGTTCATACCCGGCTTTTTCGCACGTGAAGATACCAAGACGCCTATGATCTTTGCGGCCGTTTCGGTGGTCATCAATATAGCCATGGCGCTGACACTCTTTCCCATTTTGGCAGAGACAGGCATTGCCACCGCCGAAGTGACAGCTGGATGGGTCAACGCCATCCTTCTGTTTGCTACTCTTATCTGGCGAGGGCATTGGGGACGTGACATCCCGCTTTTGACCCGTATACCGCGATTGATCATTGCCGCTGCCATTATGGCGCTTGCATTGTCCTATGCAATCAAATGGGCGGAGCCCTATCTCGTCGCGCAAGCACCTGTCCATGTTCAGGCAGCTGGCGTTTTCGGTCTCATCTTCATGTCGATGGTCATATATTTCGCATTGGCCTTTGGCAGTGGCGGCGCAAGTCTTGGCATGATCCGCCGCAACGTAAAGCGCCGTGCAAAAGCACCTGAACCACCAGCGGAGAATCCATAATGGCCCGCGGAATTGGACTGATCACACTCGTCGTTGATGACTATGATGAGGCGATTGCCTGGTACACAAATGTGCTGGGTTTTTCCGTTGAGAGCGACACTAAACAATCGGAAACAAAGCGCTGGGTGGTTGTCTCACCGGAAAGAGGTGGCGCAAAGCTGCTTCTTGCTCAGGCTGAAGGCCCGCAACAACAGCAAGCGATAGGCAATCAGACAGGTGGCCGTGTTGCCCTGTTTCTCTATACGGATGACTTTTCAAACGATCACGCGAAAATGCTGCGTGCAGGTGTGAAATTTCCCGAAGAACCAAGACATGAAGCCTATGGCAGCGTAGCTGTTTTCGAGGATCTCTACGGCAATAAATGGGACCTGTTGCAGCTCAAATGATGGTAGGGCTTGAATCCCATGCTTTGCTCTGCCAGAACCGCACGTCATGGCTATCCACCTTGGCCGAAGAAGAATTAAGGACGATTTATGAGCACGTTTGAACCGCTCGTTTTTTCCGGTGTTCAACCAACCGGAAATCTGCACCTTGGCAACTATCTTGGCGCAATCCGCCGTTGGGTCGCTTTGCAGGAAAACAATAATTGCATCTATTGCGTGGTCGATCAGCACGCCATAACGCAGGCGATTTCTGTCTGGGGGGGGCCTTCGGAGCTTTTGCGCAACACGCGTGAGGTTACAGCTGCCTTTTTGGCTGCTGGAGTCGATCCGAAGAAACATATAGTCTTCAATCAAAGCCGTGTTCGCCAGCATTCTGAACTCGCTTGGATATTTAACTGCATCGCCCGGATGGGCTGGCTGAACCGCATGACACAATTCAAGGATAAGGCTGGCAAGGATCGTGAAAACGCGTCCGTTGGCCTATATGTCTACCCCAATCTGATGGCTGCTGACATTCTCGTCTATCGCGCTACGCATGTGCCGGTTGGCGAGGATCAAAAGCAACATCTCGAACTGACCCGTGACATCGCGCAAAAATTCAACACTGATTTTTCCGACCGGATCTCTGAACTTGGCCTTGGAATAGAGACCCAGTCAGGCGACGAAACCATATCAAGCTTCTTTCCATTGACTGAACCAGTCATTGGCGGCCCTGCCGCACGGCTTATGAGCTTACGCGACGGCACCAAGAAAATGTCGAAGTCCGACCCGTCGGATCTTTCCCGAATCAATCTCATCGACGATGCCGATACGATTTCCAAGAAGATCCGAAAGGCAAAGACAGACTCCGATCCTTTGCCTTCCGAAGTCGATGGCTTAAAAGACCGACCCGAGGCGGACAATCTGGTCGGCATTTATGCCGCTTTGACGGATACCGACAAGGAAACCGTACTTCGCAACTTCGGCGGACAGCAATTTTCCATTTTCAAGCCAGTGCTAGCTGAGCTAGCTGTTGAAAAGCTCTCGCCTATCGCTGATGAAATGCGCCGCATTTCCGCTGACCCCGGTTATGTCGACAACGTTCTCAAGGATGGTGGCGAACGGGCTAGTGTCCTTGCGGAAAAGACGATGCATAAGGTTCGTGATATCGTTGGCTTCCTTCAAGACTAGACAAGGCTTGCAGACGATCGACGCTTAAGGCAGGTTGCACAAATGGTATCAAAACGTCTCAGCCGCGAAGCTGGCCATCGCCGTAAATTTCTGGCCATTATTGATGAAACCCCTGAATGTGAGCGGGCGGTTGCTTATGCAGCCCGCCGTGCCAAGACCACTGGGGGTGTTTTGCTGCTCCTGTTTGTCATCGACTCAGCGGACTTTCAAGCGTTTCTCGGAGTTGAGCAAATCATGCGGGCCGAGGCTGAGGAAACCGCAAATTCCACGCTTAGCAAGTTTGCCGCCAGCGTTCGGGAAAGTATTGGCATAGAGTCTGAACTTGCCGTACGAGAGGGGATAACCTCAGAAGAGATCCAAAAACTCATCGAAGAAGATCAGGATATTGCCATCCTGGTTTTGGCTGCCGGTTCCGGCAAGGACGGCCCGGGGCCACTCGTTCAGTCATTAGCAGGTCGGGAAACCTTCTCTATTCCCGTGACCGTCGTGCCCTATAACCTCTCTGACGAAGATCTGGACGCTATTACCTGACGGCATTCTTAAAACGTGATATAATCTTGACTTGAAGAGAATGGTTTAAAGGCCTATATGCCTTTTGAATAGTTCTAAACTAGGGACGCGAGATACGCCATGTTTATCCAGACCGAAGCCACGCCTAATCCAGCAACATTGAAATTCTTGCCGGGAAAGGTGGTGCTTGAGGAAGGCACCGCTGATTTTCGGGATGCAGCTACCGCAGGTGACGCGTCACCTCTCGCTGCCAAGATCTTTGCAGTTCGCGGCGTTTCCGGTGTATTCTTCGGATATGATTTTGTAACTGTGACTAAAACGGATGCGCCCGAATGGCAGCATTTGAAGCCGGCGATCCTCGGCGCCATCATGGAGCATTTCATGTCCGGCGCTCCAGTTATGGCGAATGTGACAGATATTGCTGACAATGCTCAGCGTGAAACTGAAGGCGAGTTCTTCGACAGTGCCGACACCGAGATCGTTGATACGATCAAGGAATTATTGGAAACACGGGTTCGCCCCGCTGTCGCTCAAGATGGTGGCGATATTACATTTCGCGGCTTCGAAAATGGCACGGTGTTTCTCCACATGAAAGGCGCATGCTCAGGCTGCCCCTCTTCCACCGCAACGCTCAAGCACGGTATCCAGAACCTGCTGAAGCACTTCGTTCCGGAAGTTCAACAGGTCGAAGCTATCTGATGTAAAGCTCGAAGCCCGCGCAAGCGGGCTTCTTCTTTATATCAGTTAACGGCGCCTGGTCCAGGAATTGCTCCGGGTGGACATTTGCCCAAGATGATCATGCCGAGCACCTCATCCTCATTTACATCGCCGACCTTTGCGGTTCCGACGACCTGACCATTCTTCATCACCGCGACACGATCTGCGAGATGGAAGACGTCATGAATATCGTGGCTGATAAGGAAAATGCCTATCCCTTCGCTCTTTAGCTGCTTGATTAGCTCGCCGACCTGCGCTGTTTCCTGCGGGCCAAGTGCTGCTGTTGGCTCATCCATGATAAGTATGCGCGCGTTAAAGAGAATAGCTCTCGCAATTGCTACAGACTGACGCTGACCACCTGATAGGGCCTTGACCGGATCCTTAAAGCGTTGAAAGCGCGGGTTGAGACGCCCCATCACTTCTCTTGCACTGTGTTCCATCGCAACATCATCCAGCGTACCCCATGGCGTCATCAGTTCTCGCCCGAGATATAGATTGGCCGCCGTATCCACATTGTCGGCCAGTGCAAGGGTCTGGTAAATCGTCTCAATGCCGTAGGCTTTCGCGTCGCGCGGATTGTTGATCGTGGCCTCTTCGCCACTAACTTTGATCGTACCGCTATCCCGTTTGTAAGCGCCGGATAGAATTTTGATCAATGTCGATTTTCCGGCACCATTATGCCCAAGGAGAGCAACAACTTCCCCCGGGAAAAGATCGATTGATGCGCCATCAACTGCACGGATACCTCCGAAGGCAATTGAGATATTTTCCATATCGATGAGAGCGGTTTGTTTGTTTGTCATAATTTTCTCCTCCCTCAAGCGGTCCGACGGCGATAAATTGTATCAAGCCAAACTGCTATGACGAGCACCAGGCCAACAACGATATTCTGCAATGGAGTGTCGAGGCCCAACAAGACCATCCCGGAACTAAGCGATTGCATTAAAAGCGCTCCGATCATTGCCCCGGCAATCGTGCCCACACCGCCAGCCAATGAGGTGCCACCGATAACAGCGGCTGCAATCGTCAGCAATTCATCCAATGTACCTTGCGCGTTGGTGGCGGCGTTCAGGCGTGCCGTCGAGATGGCGCCGGCTATCGCGCAGAGAATTCCCATAATGATAAAGATTTTCATCGTGACCCAACGCGTATTGATACCCGCAAGGTCGGCTGCTTCCGGGTTACCCCCCATTGCAAAAACGTAACGGCCAAAACGCGTGCGTGTTGTCACGAAAGTCATGATGATGCCTGTCGCCACCGCGATAAGGACTGGTACAGCAATGCCATGGGAAATAAACAACCCACCTTCCGGGATCACAATGCTGTTTGCTTCCGCATATTTACGAACAATGCCTATGGGCCAGTAATAGGCATTTGCGACTGCGACAACGCCCAGCACCAAACCACAAGCGACAAAGCCCATGAATATCTCCGCCCACACAGGGCGACGCGGGAAATTGAAACGTTTCCGCTGACGACGGCTATTAATGATCATGACGACCAAAGCGACACAGGCGACCAAGCCGACAATCCAGCTCCACATCGCGCCAATTGATCCCTCGGGCCCACCGCCCATAAGGCGGAAAGTGGAGTCCATTGGCGCTACGGTTCTGCCGGAGGTTACCCACCACGCAGCACCACGCCAGACCAGAAGCCCGCCGAGCGTTACGATGAATGCAGGGACGCCCATAAATGCAATGATAAAACCTTGAGCGGCGCCGATAATGGCACCCGTTAAAATACCAATGGCAAGGACTATCAGCCAAGTTGCTGAGTGTTCAAACCCCAGCAGTTTGGGTAGAAATTCTGCTTGCGTAACGCCCATGATCATGCCGACAAACCCCAATACCGAGCCGACTGACAGATCAATATTCCGCGTAACAATGATGAGAACCATGCCAGTTGCCATGACAGCCACCGACGAAGTTTGCACGGAAAGGTTCCAGAGATTTCGCGGGGTCAGAAACTGGCCACCAGACAGGAACTGGAAAGCCACCCAGATGATCACCAGCGCCCCTATCATACCGAGGAGCCGCGTATCTAGTTCCGTCGCTTTGAAGAAGCGGGCAACAACACTCAGTTCAGAAGCGCGAGCGCGGTCAAGGCTAATAGCCGGATCACTCATGAAATTTCTCCCAGTTATCTTGTTTGAACGCCGCCGACCCGGAGGATCAGCGGCGTCAAATTTCAGGATATCTTGATCAAACTATTTGCAAGCTGCCACTGCATCGGCTTTTACGCCTTGGCATACGACGTCTTTCGTGACCCAGCCGGCGTCGATGACAACACCCAGATTGTCCTTGGTAACCGGAACTGGTGTCAGAAACACTGCATTGACCTCAACCTTGTTGGCACCGCCAGCAAACTTCTGGACGTTTGGAATTTCTTCCATCTTTTTGCCATCAGCCAATGCCGCCGCGATGTCTGCAGCTTCTTTGCCAAGTTCACGCGAGTCTTTCCAGATTGTCACTGTCTGCGTGCCTAGAGCGACACGATTAAGCGCAGCGAAATCGGCATCCTGACCTGAAACCGGCACGGATCCGGCTAGACCCTGAGCCTGGAGCGCCGCGATGGCACCGCCAGCCGTTCCGTCATTGGCAGCAACAACAGCGTCAATCTTGTTGTCGTTGGCAGTAAGAAACTGCTCCATGTTCTTCTGCGCGTTGGCCGGCAACCAGCCATCTGTATAAGCCTCACCGACATTCTTGATCTTACCGGAATCGATAGCATCTTTGAGTACTTCCTGTGCGCCGGCGAAGAGGAAGTCAGCATTAGGATCGGCCGAGCTGCCCTTGATGAAGGCATAATTGCCTTCTGGCTTTACAGCCAATACGCCGCGAGCCTGCATGCGTCCAACTTCCTTGTTGTCGAATGTGACATAGAACGCATCTTTATTTTCAATCAAACGGTCATAACCCACAACAGGAATGCCTTCAGCGACAGCTTTTTCTACCGCTGGACCAATTGCGCTGGAATCCTGTGCCAAGATGATCAAGGCATTGGCGCCCTGCGAAATCAGGCTTTCTACGTCGGTTAACTGTTTTGCCGCAGACGACTGCGCATCGGCAGAAATGTACTTGTCACCATTTGCCTCGAGAGCCTTCTTGATGGCAGCTTCATCGGTCTTCCAACGCTCTTCCTGGAAGTTCGACCAAGACACGCCGATGATCTTGTCCTTCGCCAAAACAGGTCCTGCAAACGAGACAGCTAGAATCGTTGCCCCCGCCAATGCGGCCGCATATTTCTTCATGATAACCCTCCCAGTGCCTTTAGCACGCTGACTATTTATTGCTGGCTTCACCTCCGCCCAGCAATTAAACCTCTTTATTTCGAGGCTCGAAAAAAATAGTGACTTAAAACTAATTCCGTGTCAACTTGGTTTTTGAAGACGCAAGTCATTGCACTGCAACAACTTTTTTGCGTCGCACAAAAAAAGATTTCGGGAGGAAGTCATTTGTTGCTGGATGAGATTGCGCGACCGGACGATGTCCGCCGTCAGAATCGGCGGCTTATATTGGGGTCCATACGACAGCATGAGCATTTATCCAGAACCGACATCGTGGCCCATACGGGGCTAAGTCCATCGACGGTTTCAGCCATTACTACGGCCCTTATAGCCGAAGGTATTATTGGCGAAAACCGCGGCGGCGACCCGGCTGAAACGAAGCGGGGACGACCTCAAATAGCCTTGGCTTTAAACCCTGAAATCGCAACAGTCGCTACGGTGGAACTCGCGCTCAACCTTATCCATGTCGTGCTGTTCGACTATACTGGCCAAGTCACTGCGGAGCAGTTTCGTCATTTACCCACTTTAGAAGCGACAACCGGCGAGTTGATCGCAACTGTCTCATCCATGCTTGATGAGTTAATCGAAAACAGCCCGAAGAATGCTGGTCCCCTGCTCCACATCTCAATGGGTGTGCAGGGCGTCACAGACGCTGCAAGCTCTGCGATGCTTTGGTCTCCCATTACGCCTGACACAAATATCGCATTCGGCAATGCTCTTTCGCAGCGCTATGGAGTGGGTGTAGCCGTTACCAATGATTGCAACATGATAGCGGAAGCTCTGCGCTGGACTGACCCTCAAAATTATACCGAGGATTTTGCTGCTATTTTGCTTTCTCACGGCATCGGTATGGGCCTTTACTTGAAAGGAAAACCCTTTGTCGGCGCCTACTCCTCCGCATCCGAGTTCGGGCATATGTTGCATGTACCCAACGGAGCGCTATGCCGGTGCGGGCGGCACGGATGTATCGAAGCCTATGCCAGCGACTACGCCATCTTGAGAAACATCGCTGACGAAGATGAAAAAACACAACCTATACAGGGCGTCGACGCCGCAAGTTTCAACAAGGTTGCCGACATTGCACGGGCAAAGGATGGTCCGGAACGTGCGGCCTTCGCCAAAGCAGGACAGGCAATCGGTTCAGGACTACGCAGCCTTTTTTCGCTGATTGACCCCGTTCCCGTTGCGCTGGTTGGCCCGGGCGCAGGTGTTTTCGATCTTCTTGAAAAGGATTTGCGCGCCATCATTTCGGGAACATCCGGCTGGGGCGCGACAGAGGACCTCAATATTCGCTGCTATCCTGATGAACACCCGCTTATTTTACAAGGATGCATGATGACATCCCTGCTTCATCTCGATACGCACATTTTTGCCCCCGGAGATGCCCCGGTCAAACGGGCAATTTCAGCATAGTTCAGGAGAAATCTTATGTATCTCGGTCTCGATCTCGGCACATCAGGTGTCAAGGCGTTATTGATTGACGATGAACAGCGGATCATAGCTTCCGGCAATGGATCGCTGGAAGTCACGCGGCCCCACTCCGGCTGGTCGGAGCAAGACCCTGAGCACTGGATCAGAGCAACAGAACACGCTGTACAGGAACTGCGTGCCAGTCATGGCAAGGAACTTGCTGCCGTAAAGGGCATCGGTCTTTCGGGTCAAATGCACGGCGCAACGCTACTCGACGCCAATGATCAGGTGTTACGCCCATGTATGCTTTGGAACGATACACGAAGCCATAAAGAAGCAAGCACGCTTGATGCAGATCCGAGATTCAGGGCGCTCACGGGCAATATTGTTTTCCCGGGCTTTACGGCGCCAAAAGTGGACTGGGTTAGAAACAATGAGCCAGATATCTTCAGTAAAACCCGCCATATTCTTTTACCAAAAGACTATTTGCGCCTTTGGTTGACGGGCGAGTACGTCTCGGAAATGTCGGACGCTGCGGGCACATCCTGGTTGGACGTTGGTAAGCGCGCTTGGTCGCAAGAACTTTTGGCCGCCACAGAACTAAGTCTCGATCATATGCCGTCGCTGGTGGAAGGCACAGATGTCTCCGGCACATTAAAATCCGATATTGCTTCGCGTTGGGGAATGAAAAGTAACGTCGTTGTTGCTGGTGGAGCCGGCGACAACGCAGCATCCGCATGTGGCATGGGAACTGTTGGCGAGGGTCACGCTTTCATTTCTCTAGGCACGTCCGGTGTGCTTTTTGCCGCAAACAATGCCTATTTGCCCAATCCGGAAAGTGCCGTGCATACGTTTTGCCATGCATTGCCGAATACATGGCATCAGATGGGGGTAATTCTGTCGGCTACCGACGCGTTGAACTGGTATGCCGGGATAACCTCGCGCAATGCAGCTGAGCTCACAAACGAGCTTGGGCCAGATTTACGGGAACCATCAGGCGTCACGTTCCTTCCCTATCTTTCCGGCGAGCGCACTCCGCTTAACGACTCCTCTATTCGCGGGTCGTTTTATGGGTTGGAGCACGCAAGTGACCGCGCAGTATTAACACAAGCCGTTCTGGAAGGTGTGGCCTTCGCATTTTGCGACTGTTCGCGTGCATTGGCGGCGGCGGGCACACAGCTTGAACGCGTTACGGCTGTCGGCGGCGGCTCGCGCTCAACCTATTGGTTGAAAACCATAGCGACGGCGCTCAATATCCCAGTTGACGTGCCAGCAGACGGCGATTTCGGCGCAGCTTTCGGGGCAGCGCGTCTCGGATTGATCGCCGCCGAGCAAGTTAACCCACGTGAAATATGCGTCGCGCCTTCAACCGCCTCGACCATCGAGCCAGAAACAAAACTGACCGCTCAATTTGATGCGGCCTATCATCGTTATCATAATCTATATCCAGCATTAAAAGGAGTTCAGTCATGAACAGCGGATTTTTCGGCGACACCAAACCAGTCAAATATGAGGGGCCGGACAGCACAAATCCGCTAGCCTACCGCTTCTACAATGCGGATGAAGTGGTTTTGGGGAAACGCCTTGAAGACCATTTGCGTTTTGCCGTTGCCTATTGGCACTCCTTTGTCTGGCCGGGCGGCGATCCGTTTGGTGGGCAGACATTCGAGCGCCCCTGGTTTAATGAGACCATGGAAGGAGCGAAACTGAAAGCAGATGTTGCCTTCGAAATGTTCTCGATTCTGGGCGCACCTTATTTCTGTTTCCACGATGCCGATGTGCGCCCGGAAGGCGATACACTTGCAGAAAGCAACAAGCGCCTCCATGAAATAGCGGACTATTTTGCCGGGAAGATGGAGAAGACTGGAACAAAGCTTCTCTGGGGCACAGCTAACCTCTTTTCCAACCGCCGTTATATGTCAGGTGCCGCAACCAATCCCGATCCAGACGTATTCGCCTATGCCGCCGCAACGGTGAAAACCTGCATCGACGTTACGCAGAAGCTCAAGGGCGAAAACTACGTTCTCTGGGGCGGTCGCGAAGGCTACGAAACGCTGCTGAATACCGATATGAAGCGCGAACTCGACCAGATGGGACGTTTCCTGAGCCTTGTCGTCGATTATAAGCATAAGATTGGCTTCAAGGGCGCCATCCTTATTGAACCGAAGCCACAAGAGCCGACCAAACATCAGTACGACTATGACGCGGCAACTGTTTACGGCTTCCTCAAGCGCTTCGGTCTTGAAAATGAAGTGAAGGTCAATCTGGAGCAGGGTCATGCCATTCTTGCAGGCCATTCCTTTGAGCATGAACTTGCGACTGCCTCGGCTCTGGGCATCTTCGGTTCAATCGATATGAACCGTAATGACTATCAGTCCGGCTGGGATACAGACCAGTTCCCTAACAACGTTCCGGAAGTTGCGCTGGCATATTTTGAAATTCTCAAAGCAGGAGGATTTACGTCGGGTGGCACGAATTTCGACTCGAAATTGCGCCGCCAGTCACTTGATCCGCAGGATTTGTTGATTGCTCATATTGGCGGCATGGACACTTGCGCTCGTGGCCTCAAGGCGGCAGCAAAGATGATCGAAGACAAGGTGCTGACAGGGTTTGTCGATGAGCGTTATGCTGGCTGGTCAAAGCCGGAAGCCCAGCAAATGCTTTCGGGCAAGCTTTCGCTTGAGGACATTGCGAACAAAGTTGAGGGTTCAGGACTGCAACCGCAACCGCGCTCCGGACGTCAGGAATATTTGGAAAATGTAGTCAATCGCTACGTTTAAACCACCAAAGATAAAAGCCACGTCTAATAAACAAGCTCTCATATGAGAGCTTGTTTATCCTTTAGAATCAAACGTGTTGGCCACCATTGATGTGTATTTCCGAGCCGGTTACATAAGATGAGGCCTCGGAACAGAGGAAGAAGATCGTTTCGGCAACTTCGGCTGTTTTGCCAAGCCTGCGAAGCGGCAAATGCTCTACCAGCTTGTCGGTTCCGGGAGAGAGAATTGCCGTATCGATCTCGCCAGGCGCGATGGCATTGACTCGAATTCCGTGGGGACCGAAGTCGGATGCCATTTCGCGGGTCAATGACGCCAAAGCTGCCTTGGATGTAGCATAGGCTGTACCTGCAAATGGATGTACGCGACTGCCGGCAATTGATGTCACGTTCACCACAGAACCTTTTGCAGTGGCCAACTCATTGAACAGGCCACGCGCCAGCATGATTGGGGCAAAGAAATTTACCTGGAACACGCTCATCCAGGTCTGCATTGGCGTTTCAATGGAATCGAGACGATTACCCGAGCCATTCTTTGGTGAAATACCCGCATTGTTGACTAGGGCGTTAAGCATCCCGCCTTCGACCTTAAGCCGCTGCCTGATCTCCGACACCGCATGATCTACATCAGCAGGATCAGCAAGATCGACCTTGATATGATCGTCTGGACCAGCAGGCCAAGGGCAGTTGTCATCGAAACTCTGGCGAGAGCAGGTGATAACGCGCCAACCTGCACGCGAAAAACGCTTAACAGTTGCGTGGCCAATACCGCGGCTTGCGCCGGTCAGTACGAGGACCTTGCGAGGTTCTTTTTCACTCATGAGAAATTCTCCGTTGGAGACTCCATAGCCGATCAGCAGTTGAATATCGAGGCATAACATTCGCGGCGTTATTGATCCCGTTGAACGAAATCAATAACGTCGTTCAAAACGCGGGAGGAAGCATGAACGGATATATATTGGCCATCGACCAGGGCACGACATCAAGCCGCGCAATCATTTTTGATAAGAGCCGGAAAGTTGTCGGCAAAAGCCAACAAGAATTCACGCAAATATATCCGCAGTCTGGCTGGGTTGAGCACGATCCTGATGAAATCTGGCAATCCGTTCTGGCAACTTGTGAAGTTGCTATCGAGAATGCAAAAATCCAAGCAGGCGACGTTGCGGCAATCGGCATTACCAATCAGCGCGAAACGGTGATCGTCTGGGAAAAGGCAACGGGCAAACCGATACACAACGCCATAGTTTGGCAGGATCGCCGAACCGCTTCCCTTTGCCAAAAGCTGAAGAAGCAAGGGCTGGAAAAGAAATTCACCCGGAAAACGGGCTTGCTGCTCGATCCCTATTTTTCTGGCACCAAGCTTTCCTGGATTTTGGATAAAGTGCCCGGTGCCCGCAAGCGCGCAGCCAATGGCGAACTGCTTTTCGGTACAATCGACAGTTTTTTGATTTGGCGACTGACTGGCGGCAAGGTTCACGCGACAGATGCCACCAATGCCTCACGCACGCTGCTTTTTAACATTGCTACCAATGAGTGGGATGACGAACTGCTCGAAATTCTCCGTGTTCCTCGTGCAATGTTGCCGGAGGTTAAAGACTGCGCGGCAAATTTCGGCTCGGCGGAAGCGTCTTTATTTGGCGCAACAATTCCAATTCTCGGTGTTGCCGGTGATCAACATGCAGCGACCATTGGCCAAGCTTGTTTTGAACCGGGAATGTTCAAATCCACTTATGGTACGGGCTGTTTTGCCTTGCTCAATACGGGCAGCGATATGGTGATCTCCAAAAACCGGCTCCTGACAACCATCGCTTATCGTCTCAACGGCAAAACGACCTATGCGCTGGAGGGTTCGATTTTCATTGCAGGTGCGGCGGTGCAATGGCTGCGGGACGGGTTGAAAATCATTGGATCCGCGCCCGAAACCGGTAAGCTCGCTGATCAGGCAGACCCGAGCCAAGATGTTTATCTCGTTCCCGCCTTCGTAGGGCTAGGGGCACCCCATTGGGACGCAGAAGCACGTGGCGCGATATATGGACTGACCCGAAACTCTGGCCCTGCGGAATTTGCAAGAGCCGCGCTGGAATCTGTGGCCTATCAAACGCGCGATCTCCTTGACGCCATGCGAAAGGATTGGAAGACTTCTGACACCAAGACCGTGCTGCGCGTCGATGGCGGGATGGTCGCCTCGGACTGGACCATGCAGCGCCTTGCCGATATTCTTGATGCGCCCGTGGATCGACCAACCATTCTCGAAACAACGGCACTTGGCGCAGCATGGCTTGCCGGCTCCAAGGCGGGCATATGGCCAAACCGCCGCGAATTCTCCAAAACATGGGAAAGAGACACGCGCTTTATACCGAAAATGGATGAGAAGACCCGCAAGGCCAAGATTGCCGGATGGAAGATCGCCGTGAAAAGAACCCTGACAAGTTAGTTCCTGGCAAGACGCTTGGTATCGCTCGTTCAATTTCCCATGATGAGATCGAACAGCGTTGTCTTGCGACCTGCCTGACCGTTTTGACCCACGTCTCCCGGTGGAATAGGTCTCGTAGATCCAGTCTGGTCGCCAAGTCCAACCTGCGTGCCGGGGTCGAGTTGTGCTGATGGAGCTGAAGGATCAACACCCGAATCAGGCAAAATATCATTGCCCTCTTCGATCAATTTATCGAGGCGATAATCTCCGGGAAGCGGTGCGATGGGAACGCCCTTATGGGCTGCCACCATGAAATCTTTCCAAGCGATTGCCGGTAACGATCCGCCGGTGATCTTCTTCGTTGGCTTGCCGTTATCGTTGCCGAACCACACGCCTGTCGTCAGATTGGACGTATAGCCAATAAACCAGGCATCACGGAAGTTCTGGCTGGTTCCGGTCTTGCCAGCTGCCGGCCAGCCAAATCTTGCCTTGGTTGCCGTGCCAGTCTCGATAGTCTGGCTCAACATGGCGTTCATCATGCTGAGATTGCGCGGGCTTACAACACGGTCCGGTGTCGGCCCCTTATACTCAAAAAGCAGCTTACCGCTATTCGTGGTGACACGGCGAATAATGTGGACAGGCGCCTTGTAGCCTCCATTGGCAAATGGGACAAAGGAATCTGTCAGTTCCAACAAAGTTACTTCAGATGTGCCGAGGGCCAGCGAAGCATTTGACGTAAGGCTGGAATCGATGCCAAGACGATGAGCCGTTGAGACAACGGTTGCAGGTCCCACTTCCATGACAAGTTGCGCAGATACGGAATTGAGCGAGCGGGCCAGTGCTTCAGCCAATGTTACTTTGCCAAAATATTTTCCATTGTAATTTCCTGGTGTCCATTTGCCGATGCGGATTGGCGCATCATTGCGAATAGATTCCGGCGTAAGTCCCTTTTCCAAAGCAGAAAGATAAACGAAAGGCTTGAAGGCCGATCCCGGCTGGCGCTTTGCCTCGCTGGCCCGGTCAAACTGACTGTTGGCGTAATCATACCCGCCTACGAGAGCGCGCACGGCGCCTGTTCCATCAACTGAGACCAGCGCGCCTTGCGAAACATTCAACTTCTCACCGTTTTTACTGATGAGATCGCGGATCGATGCTTCTCCCAACTTCTGCAAGCCAAGATCCACAGTGGTATCAACCACAATATCATTCGATACATCGCCGATTAGATTTGGCAACTCCTCCATGACGCGGTCAGCAACATACTGTTCTGATCCTGACCAATAGGAAGCGGCGCGTGCTGTAGGCTGCTTCATCGCCACATCCAATTCGTCAACGCCGATCATGCCTTGCTCACGCATTGCAGCAAGCACCAATTGCGAACGTTCGCGGGCAGCTTTTGGATCACGTGCAGGTGACAAACGCGAAGGAGCCTTGAGCAGACCCGCAAGCAGCGCAGCTTCTGGCAAGGTCACTTCTTTGGCTGATTTGTTGAAGTACCGGTGCGATGCAGCGGCCACACCATAAGAGCCAGACCCCAGATAGACCCGATTAAGATACATCTCCAGGATTTGTGTCTTGGTATATTTCTGCTCCAGCCACAGCGCCAGCAATACCTCCTGAACCTTGCGTTCAAGGGTGCGATCAGGTGTCAGGAAAAGATTCTTGGCCAACTGCTGGGTGATCGTCGAGCCCCCCTGTACCAAGCGACCCGAAATCACATTGGTTACCATCGCCCGGGCAAAGCCAATAGGATCGACGCCAAAATGCGAATAGAACCGGCGATCTTCAATGGCAATAACCGCCTCAGGTATATAGGGCGACATATCATGCAGCCCGATTGCCTCTCCGCCCGAAGCGCCACGATTGGCAATCAATTCGCCTTCCACGGAAACTATCCTAACGTTGGGTGCACGGTCAGGAATGGTCCATGTCGTCGTCTGGGGCATCTTGGCGGCGAAATAGAGAACCGTGGCTGTCAGAGCGATTCCACCCCAAATGCATAAAACAAACGACCAATAAACTGCGCGGCGCAGCAACCCAATAAATCCACTGCCGTTTTTGCCGCGGCGTGAGCTGCTACGCTTTGACTTTGAGACTTTGCGCACTGCCGATTTGCGTTTTGCCACGGGCCTATCCTCCGGATCTGCACGCATGTCATCGCTCGAATCCCGACCGGAGCCAAAGCCGGGTTCGATGCGTTGCCTGCCTTTATCGCGTGGTGCCATTGATGATAAATTCCGCGCCGTTGTACCCATCTGGAGTGATAGCCACGCGTTGCAGAGTAAATGCGGCGATTTAAGGTGCGGTTAAGGACCAGTGAAGTTAAATTCGTTTAACAAAACAGCGGCGCGAAGACAGGCCAGCCAAAGCAGCTCTATCGTGTGCAGTTGCAGTTTTTGCAACTAATACACTAAAGGGTTGCGATAGTGTGCAGCTTCCTTTAGGTCTCGGCGCTTCGCTGTCTTATAAGGTCCGTGACATGGAACAGGCAAAGTTCACAACGGGTTTCGCGCTGCTTTTACTGGCTGCACTCGTTATCAACATCGGTTATTTCGCGTTTTCAATCGACCCACTGGACGTTTCTGTTTCGCTGGATGAGTCGGGTGCGATTGAAACTTTCCAGCTGGCATATATCGCCGGTGCAACTGCCCTGTTCTTCATCGCAGGCCTGCTCCAGCATAAAGCTGGCCGAATGTTTTCCATTGGCATGGCTGTGCTTTGTATCGTTTTTTTCCTGCGTGAGCTTGAGGTTGATCGCGTGGGTCCAATAACGACCTATATGAACAGCAAAGTATTCCGTATTCACGAAGCTGTTATAATAATTGCGGTGGCATGTGTTTATCTGGCCTTTCGCTGGCGGACAGTTGGCGAAATTGCGCGATTTGTTTTCAGCAAATCTGCTTGGCCATTCTACGTCGCGGCAATTTTTCTTCTTATTGGTGCCTATTGTGATTCACAGCACGGCACAGTTTCCATGCAGATAAAAGAAGAGATTGCGGAAAGCGCAAGCTATCTTGCATTAATGGTTACAGCGGCGGGCCTGTGTTACCAGCATTCTCGCCACAGTGAGCATAAGAATGGAATTAATGCCTTGATTATAAGCATTTTTATGTTGGTATTGGTGGGCGCATATGCACATGGTCTTTACGTGCTGACATAAAACTCAATACCGCAATCGGACACGCTTTTTACATTGTCAGAAACGAATTTGGCATTTCCCGACAAGGGCTCACCGGCAATCGAACGCAGTCTTTTTCAAAGGCTGAGGAGCCGTCTGGATTCGTGGCGGATCGAGACGCGATTGAAGCGCCGAAAAAATAATGTTGCCGCGATATCACCTCTTGGTTCTGGAATGCGCCCGTTACAGAATACGGACATTCCACTCATTTTCCTGACGCGCAACAGCGTAAATTTCCTGCCCTCATTTCTGTCTCACTATCGCAAAATTGGTGTCACACGCTTCCTATGTATCGATGATAATTCGTCTGATGCTACCCGGGACATATTGCTGCAACAGCCCGATGTCGATCTCTTCAAGTCACCCCTACGCTATGGGGAAGCTGACCGTGGGAAGCTCTGGAGACATGAACTTCTGAAACTGTATGGAATCAATCGCTGGTATCTTAATGTCGATTGCGATGAATATTTCATTTATGACAATTGCGAAGAAGAACCGTTACCGGAGCTCATTGCAAATCTTGAGCTAAAGGGCATTAGGCATTGTCCAGCGCCCATGATTGACCTTTATCCTTCGGGCCCGCTGTCATCGGCAGTATTCGATGGTTCCAGCGAGATCATGCCTTGGAAAATTGCCGATATGTTTGACGCGTCCGGCTATCGCATGAGCGCGGATAACCGTTTCATGTCTTTAACGGGTGGCCCCCGCGGACGTATTCTCAAGGAACATGTTGAATTGATGAAATACCCGCTTCTATACGTGGAGACGACGATGGCGTTCGCTTCCAGTATTCACAAGCCATTGCCATTCTATCGCAATTTTTCTCCTATTTATGGCTCGCTATTGCATTTCAAATTTTTCAGTGATGCCTTGCTTTTCGCGCAGGCCGCTGTTGCGGACGCGCAATATTATGGTGGCTCACATGTTTACAAAAACGTGATTGACGTGCTTGGTGCCGAAGAAAATGTGAGCTTGATTGGGCCGGACTCCATAAGGTTTCGAGATTCCCGTCAATTTACAGAGCTGGGACTCTTCGCGCGCCCGTGATGCTCCGATAGGACGATGGCTGATGCGTTTTCTTTTTATTATCGCAGATCTCGGGCCGAACGGAGTCACCTATTCGCGACTCCGTTATGCAGGGGAGTTGGCGCGTCGCGGCCACGAGGTCACGATTTTGGCACTTGTAGATGGCGAGACGAGGCCCATCCCAGACGGGGTTGAATTTGAGGTTTTGGATCGCTCGACGACCAGGCTAAGTGGTTTCGTTCAACAGATAAAATCCGCGTTACGTCTGCGGCAGTGGTTCAAACAGGCCTCACGCCTTCAGCCCTTTGATTTTGTTTCTTCTTCGCTCACGCCGGCTGACCGCGTTGTAGCCAGAGCCGGGCTGATAAACGTACATCATTGGATACATATTGCGACATCAGAGCTTATTGCGGGCGTGTCCGATCTTCGAAAACGGCGGCGGCGCGCGCGGCTTTTATCTAGTATCTATCACGGAAAACCGGTCATAGGCGTATCAAAGGGCGTGATTGACGATCTTGCAAAACTGGATGCCATCCCATCCAGCGCAACGCTGATACATAATGGCTACAATGTTGAACACATACGCAAATTGGCAGCTGAAAAGCCTGCCGATTTGCCCTCCGAACCGTATTATATCCATGTGGGCCGATTTGCTGCGGCCAAACGCCATGACGTGCTGTTCGAAGCGTTGAAGGGCAGCGGATCAACACGCAGGCTCTTGCTTTTGACTGATAAGCCCGATGAAGCCATGCAACTTGCGCGGCAATATGCATTGGAAGACCGAGTGGCTGCCCTTAACTTTCGCGACAACCCCTTTTCCTATATGGCGCGCGCAGACGCTTTATTGCTGTCATCCGATTTTGAAGGCTTTCCAAACGTTCTGGTCGAAAGTCTTATCTCGGGAACGCCTATCATATCCACCGATTGCCCCTATGGACCGGCAGAGATCCTCACAGACTCCTACGCACAATGGCTCGTTCCCACCGGCGACGCCCAAGCGCTGTCCGACAAAATCGCGCTTTTCGAAACTTTACCATATAAAGTTGAGCCTTGGCTTTTTCAGCGCTTCACTCTTGCAGGTGCGATGAATCAACTTGAAGAACTTGCCCGCATGCCGGAAAAGCCATCTTTGGGACAATTTCGTCCGCTGCTTTGAATGACCTGCCGCCAGTTGAGAAATCCATCTGCTGGGGTTAATCTTGCGTATCAATGAGGAATGTTCATGCGCCTTATCATGCTTGTAGTTCTCACGATTGGAATTAGCGGATGCGGTGGCGGTGCCATTAAGCGCCTCAGCCCCTCACCCGACTCAGAGGCGCAATACCGTCTTGGCGGGTGCCAGTTACGGGGACACGGGGTATGCAAGGACAGCCAAGAATTTGAAAAACAATCTCCGGCTGCTCAATAGCAAAAGATTATTATTTGCAGGCTCTTGAATATTTCTTTTATCAGCTATACTTTAATCCTTGCGTAACGAGCGGTTCTCCTCCCATTTTTCGCTCGTTGCGTGTTCCCCTCTGGACGCATTAGCGTTCACAATTCGCCGGGCTCTTGCCCGGCTTTTTTGTGCCTTGTACAGTCTCGTACGCGTAGCACTCCGAAGAACGACTTCTGATAATTACAATAAAAATTCGATCGCTCGAAATACGGTCTAGCAATCATGTTTTATGGAAACATCTTCGGGCATTCGTCCATCACCTGAATTTTACTTCCTATTCTGAATCTTCGCGTATCAAAGACGAATGGTGAGGGAGCACGACGAATGAGTACCGTGGAAAAGATGCGGGTAGACTGGGTCGACATTGCCAAAGGTATCTGCATCATTTTTGTAGTGATGATGCATTCTGTTCTGGGTGTAGAGAACGAGACTGGCACGCAAGGGTGGATGCATCCGGTTGTAGCATTTGCTCAGCCATTTCGGATGCCAGATTTCTTTTTGATATCGGGGCTTTTCCTAAGCGTCGTCATTAACCGCTCGTGGCTGCGCTATATTGATCGAAAGGTCGTGCATTTTGCCTATTTCTACGTGCTTTGGCTAACCATTCAATTTGTGTTCAAGGCACCAGGGGTTGTGGCGCAAGACGGAGCGACGGGTGCCATATCGGCTTATCTGCTCGCATTTGTGCAACCATTTGGCACATTGTGGTTCATATATTTGTTGCCGGTGTTCTTTATCGTTACCCGATTGCTGAAGACGACAAATGTCTGGCTGGTCTTTGCAGCATCGGCACTTTTAGAAACGTTGCCGATCCACACGGGATGGCTTGTTATTGACGAGTTTTGCAGCCGATATGTGTATTTTTTTGCAGGATATGCATTTGCTCCAGCAATCTTCAAACTGGCCGAGAAATTGCGGGCCAGCCCCGCTATTGCTGCAATCATTCTAGGTGCATGGGCTGTCTTAAACGGGTGGCTGGTCTTCCATCCTGCACCGGCCCCATTTAGCGCGTGGATACCACAAGAGACTTATACTTCGGGCGGGCTTGGTGGCTGGGCAAGTGTGCCGGTTATCTCGTTGATCGCCGGTTTTGCTGGAGCACTGGCTATTGTTTCAAGCTCAGCTCTTATTGCAAGTGTGCCATGGAAGCCCATAAACGCAACGCTGCGCTGGCTTGGTGCTCACTCAATCGTGGTGTACCTGGCCTTCTTTCTGCCCATGGCAGCCGCTCGCACTATAGTGCTTAAAACTGGAATCATCACTGATATCGGCACTATTTCACTACTGACGGTGATGAGCGGCGTCATCGGCCCGGTCATTCTTTATAGAATCATTCAACTCACTAGCTATGGGGAATTTCTATTCAAAAGACCGGCTTGGGCGCATGTAGATCGCGCTCCACAGCAGGAAACAGCTCAAGCCACCGCCGCGTAATAACTCAGCTATGCGCAAAAATGTCCTGCTCGTCCCATCCCATCAAATCCAGTTTGGCGCGGGTAGGCAAAAACTCAAAGCAAGCCATCGCCTCTTCTGCTCTCCCGTCCCGTTCCAGACGCTGCTGGAGAATGGTTCGCAGGCGATGCAGATAAAGAACGTCGGAGGCCGCATATTCCAGCTGTGCCTGACTGAGCTGCGGTGCACCCCAATCTGAAGACTGCTGTTGTTTGGAAAGGTTGATTTCCAGCAGTTCACTGCAAATCTCTTTCAATCCGTGGCGATCCGTATAGGTGCGTATCAGCCGGGATGCGATCTTGGTGCAGAAGACAGGTTTCGGCATGATGCCAAACGTATGAAATAGAACTGCAAGGTCAAAACGTCCGAAGTGAAAAATCTTGGTGACGGCATTATCGCCCAGCAGCCACTCCAAATTCGGAGCACTTTTCTGTCCCTTATCGATCTGGATAACGTCCGCTGTACCATCGCCAGGTGAAATTTGAACGACACAAAGCCTGTCGCGATGCGGATTGAGACCAAGTGTCTCGGTATCGATGGCAACCGCATCGACCTGATAGTTGCTCAGGTCAGGCAGGTCATTGCGGTGAAAGCGAATGGTCATATTCTTTTCCTGTTTATTTCGCGAGGGCGTCGAGAATGCGCGCCCAAGACCGCTGGCCTTTGTGGAATGAATTCAATTCATATTTCTCATTCGGAGAATGAATCCGGTCATCTTCGAGGCCGTAGCCTACGAGCAAAGATTCCATGCCCAGCATATTCTGGAAGTCACCAACAATCGGAATTGAGCCACCCATTGCAATCAGCACTGCCGGGTTTGGCCATTCATCGCTCAGGGCATTTTTTGCCTTGGAAAGCAGCGGCGATTCGTAGGAAAGCTGGATGGCGGGTGATCCACCATGCTCATGGAACTCAACTGTGCAATCGGCAGGAACACGCGCTTGGACAAAGGCGCGGAAAGCCTCGCGGATTTTCGCCGGACTTTGCTTGTGGACCAATCTGAACGATACTTTTGCAGAGGCTTGGGCCGCAATGACGGTTTTGAACCCTTGTCCCGTGTAACCGCCGGTTATGCCGTTAAATTCGGCGGTCGGACGCGCCCATATCAGTTCAAGGATTGAACGACCCTGCTCGCCTGATGGTATAGAAAGACCAACAGGACCAAGAAAGTTTTCCGGCGTGGCATCGAGCCCTTCCCACATCTGCAATATTTGCGTGGGTGTTTCTTCAACGCCATCATAGAAACCAGGGATTGTCACCGCGCCATTCTCGTCATGAATATCAGCGAGAATTTTAGTAAGGATGCGGATCGGGTTTGCCGCTGCGCCGCCAAACATACCGGAATGCAAGTCCCGGTCGGCCGCTTTGACAATAATCTCTTCGCCAACTAATCCGCGCAGCCCGACAGAAATCGCAGGCGTTTCCGAATCCCACATTCCAGTGTCGCAGACGAGCGCAAAATCGGCCTTCAGCTCATTCTTGTGCGACTCAAGAAATGGCTTGAGAGACGGCGAGCCCGATTCTTCTTCGCCTTCAAACAGAATGGAAATCTTTATCGGCAATTGGCCATGTACCGCTTTATAAGCACGGCAGGCTTCAACAAAGGTCATCAACTGGCCCTTGTCGTCAGATGTGCCGCGACCGGTCAGAATTTTGCGGCCATTGCCCATGTCCTTGATCGCAGGATCGAATGGATCGTTTTCCCACAATTCGAGAGGATCGACAGGCTGGACATCATAGTGGCCGTAAAAAAGCACATGGGGAGCATCTTCGCTAGGGCCAGCATGATGTGCGACAACCATCGGATGCCCCGGCGTGTCGCGTATACTTGCTTCAAATCCAATCGATTGCAGATCAGCTACCAGCCATTCAGCGGCTTTGCGACAATCCACTTTGAACGCCGGATCAGTTGAAATGGACTTGATTCTCAGCAGATCAAAAAGGCGCTCCAAGCTCTTGTCGAGGTTTGTATCAAGCGCATTCAAGACAGGTTCGAGAGCTGACATAATATTTCCTGAGTTCATTGACCGGGATTCGTGAAGGGAGCTCTTCTTAGCGTATTTTCAAGCCAACGGCATAAAAAAATGGCAGGGCGGCACGCTATAAAAGAAATGGCCGCCTTGGCGGGGGGACCAAAGGCGACCAGATCACTACTACACTCATTTGCAGCCACCCTGGAGAGGGGAATGGGAGGCTGCGACACTGGTGTCAGGCGGGGGACGAGCCTTAAAAACCAGCGATCGATCTAATGTCGATGAACTGGATTTGGGGGGTAAACCGTGGCAATTCAAGGGCACAGAAGATTACATCTTTGTAACAAAGGCGTGAAGCGAAATTAACGTCAGGATGCCCACAGGAGTCGCTGGAAACAACACAACTCGTCATTTCCTTTTTTACCATGTTCATTTATTTCTGTTGCCATGAAAAAAGGTGATCATCTGTTCCTCGTCGACGGCTCCGGCTATATTTTCCGCGCCTACCACGCTCTTCCGCCCCTGACGCGGAAATCGGATGGCCTGCCGGTCGGCGCCGTTTCAGGTTTTTGTAACATGTTGTGGAAGCTGTTGCGGGAAGCGCGAGACACGTCTGTACGCGATACGCCCACACACTTCGCAGTAATTTTCGATTATTCCTCGACCACCTTCCGCAAGGAAATTTATCCGGAGTACAAGGCAAACCGCTCTGCCCCTCCGGAAGACTTGATCCCGCAATTCGGTTTGATCCGGCAAGCAACGAAAGCCTTTAATCTGCCGTGTATTGAGAAGGAAGGTTATGAGGCTGACGATCTCATCGCCACCTATGCCCGCATGGCAGAAGCTGTGGGAGCAGAAGTTACGATTATTTCATCAGACAAGGATTTGATGCAGCTCGTTACGCCGCTGGTGTCCATGTATGACAGCATGAAGGACAAGCAGATCGGCATTCCTGAGGTAATCGAGAAGTGGGGCGTGCCGCCCGAAAAAATGATTGATCTACAGGCAATGACGGGCGATTCGACCGATAATGTTCCTGGAATTCCCGGCATCGGACCAAAAACAGCGGCGCAGTTGCTGGAGGAGTTTGGTGATCTCGATACGCTGCTTGCGCGTGCCGGAGAAATCAAACAGCAGAAACGACGCGAGAACATAATCCAGTATGCCGAGCAGGCATTGATATCCCGCCAGCTTGTGACCCTGAAAACCGATACGCCCATTGACGTAGGTCTTGAGGATTTCGGACTCGAGCCTCAGAACGGACCAAAGCTGGTTGCATTTCTCAAATCGATGGAATTCAACGCCCTGACACGTCGCGCTGCCGAGGCAACCGGAGTGGACGCCAGCGAAATTGAAGCTGCCAACCTTAAGATTGAGGCCGTCGCCGAAGCGCGCGGCCCGGATTTAGATAGTGCTGGATCTGATGCCAGCCCTGAAGCTGCAACCGCATCAAGCCAGATGGTTGTCTCCAGCAAACCGCCATCATCAAACGTGTCCGCTACACCTGCTGACCTTGTAAAGGCTCGCACCGACGAAGCGTTGTCAGCCAAAATTGATCGCAGTGCCTACACAACGATTCGCGATGTTGCCTCGCTGCAAATCTGGATTGATGAAGCCATGGCGTCGGGTATCGTCGCTTTCGATACGGAGACAACATCCGCCGATCCAATGCAGACCGAAATTGTGGGCCTATCCCTCGCCACGCGGCCGGGCAAGGCTGCGTATATTCCAATCAATCATAAATCACGCGACGGCGATCTGCTTGGCGGTGGACTGCTTGAACATCAGATTCCTGAAGCAGAGGTTTTCCGTCTGTTGAAGCCGATGCTTGAAGACGCATCGGTTCTCAAAATTGCCCATGCCATGAAGTATGAGTGGCTGGTCATGCATCGTCACGGCATTGATCTTCATCCGGTCGATGACACCATGCTTATTTCCTATGTGTTGGATGCTGGCGAAGGCCACCATACCATGGATAGTCTGTGTGATCGATGGCTGGGTCACAAGCCTTTGGCTTACAAGGATTTGGTCGGTTCTGGTAAATCCTCACTCACATTTGACAAAGTTGAAATAGAAAGAGCCACCGAATACGCCGCTGAGGATGCAGACGTTACTTTGCGGCTATGGCGACTTCTGAAGCCTCGGCTTGTCGCCGATGGCCTTTCCTCGGTTTACGAGCGGCTCGAACGGCCCCTTATTCCTGTGCTCGCCCGTATGGAGGAACGAGGGATTTCTGTCGACCGACAGATTCTGTCTCGCTTGTCAGGTGATCTCGCACAGTCAGCAGCGGCTATCGAGGACGAAATCTACAAACTTGCAGGAGAGAAGATCAATATCGGGTCTCCCAAGCAGATGGGTGATATCCTGTTCGGAAAAATGGGGCTGCCGGGGGGATCGAAGACGAAAACTGGGCAGTGGTCAACATCTGCTCAGCTTCTCGAAGACTTAGCCGCTGAGGGCCATGAACTACCTCGCAAAGTCGTTGACTGGCGTCAGCTGACAAAGCTGAAATCAACTTATACCGACGCCCTTCCCGGCTACATTCATCCCGACACCAAGCGGGTCCATACGTCCTATGCCATGGCCGCAACCTCGACAGGGCGTCTGTCGTCCTCAGAGCCCAATCTGCAAAACATTCCGGTTCGCACCACCGAGGGGCGCAAAATCCGTACGGCCTTTATAGCCGCGCCCGGTAATAAGCTGATATCGGCAGATTATAGCCAGATCGAACTCCGTGTGCTTGCACATGTTGCGGAAATTCCACAGCTGACTCAGGCCTTTGCCGATGGCATCGACATTCATGCTATGACCGCTTCTGAAATGTTCGGCGTCCCGGTGGAAGGCATGCCTTCGGAAGTGCGACGACGCGCAAAGGCCATCAACTTCGGCATTATCTACGGTATTTCCGCATTCGGTCTTGCCAACCAGCTCTCCATTCCGCGCGAAGAGGCCAGCCAATACATCCGGACCTATTTTGAACGCTTCCCGGGGATCAAGGATTATATGGAAGCGACGAAAGCCTTTGCCCGTCAACACGGCTATGTCGAAACCATTTTTGGCCGCCGTGCGCATTATCCCGAAATTCGTTCGTCAAATCCGCAACTGCGCGCGTTCAACGAACGTGCAGCGATCAATGCACCCATTCAAGGCTCTGCAGCGGATATTATTCGCCGGGCAATGGTACGCATGGATGCCGCTTTAAAAGATGCAAAACTCACGGCGCGCATGCTGCTTCAAGTGCATGATGAATTGGTTTTCGAGACCATTGAGGATGAGGTGGAGGCAACGCTTCCTGTTATTCGCGAAGTGATGGAAAACGCGGCCATGCCAGCAATTGCGTTATCAGTTCCACTACAGGTGGATGCACGTGCTGCGCATAACTGGGAAGCGGCGCATTAGAGCCCTTCCCAGTTACTGCAAAGCGTCCAATGCTTTGCGCTGGGCATGCATTTCAAGGAAGATTCGATAGTCGCGATCAAGGCGCTGACGCGCTGCCGGATCAGGTCGACGGACATGCCCGCCCTGCTTCATCGCTGTGCAGGCCGAAGGTAGATCAGCATACACGCCCGCAGCCGCCGCAGCTACCATCGCTGTGCCAAGGAGCACCGCGTCCTCCGCCGCAGAGGTTATAACCGTACAGCCGGTCGCATCGGCATAAAGCTCCATAAGCAGCGGGCTCTTGATGTGGCCGCCAGTGACATGCATCTTGTCGATTGCGTAACCCTTGTCATTGAACGCATCCAGAATATGGCGCACGCCGAGCGATATGCCGATAGCAGTACGCCAATAAAGACGGCACAGGCTGTCGAAGGATGAATCAAGTGTCAGACCACTGATAACCCCGACCGCATGCGGGTCAGCCAGCGGCGAACGGTTTCCATGGAAGTCGGGCAGGACGTGTAAACGATTTGCGAGATCCGGCTCGGTTGCACGAAGCTCCATGATACGTGCTGTGATCTTTCTGTGCACATCGCCACTTGGCTCGCCTCCAGCCCCATGCCAGCGGATAATATGGTCGAGTAAGGCACCAGTTACGGATTGACCGCCTTCGCTCAGCCAAACATCTGGAAGTGCAACGCCGTGATAGGGGCCCCAACCACCGCGAAACGAGATCGGCTCCCGGGACAAGGCCATCAGGCAGCTTGACGTTCCAGCTATCAGCGCAAGATGGCGATCAATCTGTGAAAGATCGCCAGCAAAGCCACCTAGAACGCCAAGCGAGCCGGCGAATGCATCAATGAGTCCGGCTCCTACATGACAGTTTGGCGTGAGGCCCAACTCTTTTGCCGCTTCGCTTGTCAGTGCGCCTAAATCCGTTGCCACAGGACTTGCGACGTCCGGAAGATTGCCGCGTTCAATCAAGTCCTCCAAGCCGATTGCTTCCAGATAATCTACCTGCCAGCCCTGCTTTTCATGCGCGAGATAGGTCCACTTACAGGTTAACGTGCATTGCGACCGCGCCAACGATCCTGTTGCTTTCCAGCTCAAATAATCGGCCAGATCAAAAAAATACCCCGTCTTGTTCCAAGTGGTCGGCAAATGACGCTTCAACCACATCAATTTTGGCGTCTGCATTTCCGGCGACATGACACCGCCCAGAAAATCGAGGACTTTGTGGCCCGTTGCCGTGCATTCATCGGCCTCGTCCAAAGCGCGATGATCGAGCCAGACAATTGTATCCCAGCGCTGCTCGCCAGATGTTGAGACGGTAAGCTGCTTGCCATGGGTATCGCGAACGACCAATGAACAGGTGGCATCAAAACTCAAGCCCACCACATCTGCAGGATCAATTTTAGCCGCCGCAATCGCGCCTTGCACAGAAATACATACAGATTTCCATATATCTTCCGAATCGTGCTCGGCATGATCACCCATTGGGCGATTCATTAAGATTGGGTGCTCCACGCGGCCCAGAAGGTTGCCATTTGCATCCAGAATGCCCGCACGGGCGCTTCCTGTACCAACATCTACAGCGCAGACAAATTGCGGCATCAACGAACTTTCAGTACGGCTTCCTACGACTTGAGTAGGTCAGGCAATTGCAACATGTCGTCGTATATAAGGTCTGGGCCAAGAGACGCAAGCGTTGACTCCAGCCTGCCACCGCGGGAATGCGTCCCGCCCGTAAATGCGAAAACGCGCATACCCGCCGCTTTGGCAGCTTGTATACCTGCTGGGCTGTCTTCGATCACCACACATTCAGCCGGATCGACATTCATTGTGTTCGCAGCAAATAAAAACAGGTCTGGAGCGGGCTTGCCATTCTTGACCATAGTGGCGCTGAAAATATGCGGATCAAGCAGGTCGATGAGCCCGGTCAACCTTAGCGATAAACGAATGCGTTCTGGCTGGCTCGACGAAGCAACACAGCGGCGCTGTGGCAATTTCTTCAATGTATCAGCGATGCCGGGGATGGGCTGGAGATCCAATTCGAAGCGCGAATAGAGATTGGTCCGCATTTCGTCGAGGTCGGCTTCGCTGGCAGCGAAACCGTATTCTTCGTGGAGAATCTTGCTAATGGTCGCCATGCTACGACCAAGAAAACGATCATAGGCATCATCTTCTGACATGGTGACACCGCTTTTGGCGATCATCTCCAGCAGCACCGCTATGGAGATAGGTTCACTGTCGACCAGAACGCCATCGCAATCGAAAATAATAAGCGAGGGATCAGCCATTAGAGTTTATTTTCAAGATAGAGTTCCAAAGTTTCGCGTGCTCCCTTGTCCCATAGTGTCCGGAGAATACGCGAAAATGATTCGACGAAAACCGGTGCTGTCCCTACATCGCCAAAAATATCTGTCATGGCAAGGAATGCCTTCGGATCGCCCTTTGCCTTCAAAGCCTCGATCTTTAATCGCTCAGCGCTCGCATCCAGATAGTCGGTCGGTTTGCCACTATCCGTTGTCCCTGCGCAGAACCGGCACCAAAGCGCAGACACCAGGGATAGGCCGGTAATGCTGTCGCCTGCCCTCAACCTGTCGGCAGTCGTCGGCAGAATGAATTTTGGCTGGCGGTTCGATCCATCTTGGCAAAGTCGCTGAATGGTATCGCCGATTTTTGGATTGGAAAAACGCCGGATAATAAGATCAAAATACTGATCGAAAGGCATATCAGGTACGGGTGGCAACACCGGAATGATCTCTTCGCGCTCAAGCTTCGTTAGAAAATTGCGTATCAATGGCTCTTCCATCGCTTCGTGAACAAAATGGATGTCCATGAGTGAAGCCGGATAGGCGATTGCCGCGTGCCCGCCATTGAGAATGCGTATTTTCATTAATTCATACGGTGCAACATCTTCGACAAACGTCACCCCGACCTTTTCAAGCGCAGGACGACCAGTTGGAAAATGATCCTCGAGCACCCATTGCTTGAACGGTTCGCAAAATACCGGCCAATTATCTTCAACTCCAAATTCCGTTGCCAGGAAGTTGCGCTCGCGGTCGGTTGTTGCTGGTGTAATACGATCCACCATGCCATTCGGGAAAGCCACATTTTGCTTCACCCAATCTGCAAGCACAGGATCAATCAGCGCCGCCAATCCACAAATGGCATCGCTGGTGACGTGGCCATTGCCTGGAATATTGTCGCAAGACATAACCGTAAAAGCAGGTGTGCCCTCGCTGCGCCGACGAATCAGGCCAGCCAAAATCAAGCCGAAAACGGTTTTCGGGCTGCCTATATTGGCCGCATCTGCCGCAATGGCAGGATGTTGCGGATTGAATTTTCCTGAGGCCGGATCAATAAAATAACCGCCCTCGGTAATGGTCAATGACACGATCCGGATTTCAGGATCAGCAAGACGAGCAATTGTGTTTGCAGCGTTACCCGGCTGAATATAGTCGATCATTGATGATGTGACATATGCTTTGCGATGCCCGCTGTCTTGTTCAACTACAGTTGTAAGCCAGTCTTGGTCCTTGAGTTTCTGACGCATGATTTCATCGGAAGGCAGGACCCCAGCACCAACCAGACCCCATTCGTGATCCGTCCCTGCATTGAACAACTCATCAAGATAAACCGCCTGATGTGCACGATGAAAATTCCCGATACCAAAGTGAATAATCCCGGCTTTCAAATCCGATTGCTTGTAACTGGGTACGCTGACATTGGCCGAAAATTGGGGCAAAGCGTTCTGCGAAAGTTTAATTGTCATCGGGATCAACCCTTCTTTTCATTCATGCTGCAAGCGTCCATCACGACCGACTTACAGTCAGCTCATCCAGTTGCCGCCATCGACATTGTAAGTTTGTGCGACGACGTAATCGCTATCACTTGAAGCCAGAAAAACGGCCATGCCAACGAGATCGTCTGCGGTGCCCATCCTGCCGAATGGTACAGCTTCGCCAACGAGTCGCTTCTTTTCTCCACGCGGCCTGTTCTCGTATTTTGCAAAGAGGGCATCCACGCCTTCCCAGTGCTCTCCATCAACGACACCGGGCGCAATGGCATTCACGTTGATGCCGTGCTTGATAAGGTTGAGGCCTGCCGATTGGGTAAGACTGATTACTGCTGCCTTCGTTGCACAGTAAACAGCGACAAGCGGCTCTCCGCGGCGCCCCGCCTGGCTGGCCATGTTAATGATCTTGCCGCCTTTTCCGCGAGCAATCATGTTTTTGGCAACGGCTTGCAGTGTGAAAAGTGTTCCTGCAAAATTTACTGCAAACAATTTATTGTAGCTATCGCGGGTGATATCGACGATTGGCGCGAGATCGAAAAGCGCTGCATTATTGATCAGGATATCGACGCCGCCAAAATGCTCGACCGTTTTGGTAATTGCCGCATCGATGGACTGCTGATTGGTCACATCAAGCCGGACCGCAAGAGCCTTGTTGCCCAGGTCAGTTGCGGTTTGCTGCGCGCGCTCCAGATCGATGTCAGCAATTACCACATGGTCTATGCCTTCACGTATATAAGCCTCTGCAAATGCACGGCCGATACCTCGTGCCGAACCTGTGATAAATGCCGTCTTGCCCGCAAGCCTGCTCATTTCGAGTGCCTATATGGCTTGGCCGTTTGCATCAAAAAGATGCAAACGGGATGGATCAGGTGTCAAGTACACTGACTGCCCATGTTCCGTAGCGAAATCGCCATCTGTGCGCACCGTGATCTTTCCGGTATTCTCGGTCTGTACATGGATAAATGTATCGGACCCGAGATGCTCGGTTACTCCAACAGTGCCTTTCCATAAGCCCTCAGTTTTGGAAATTTGGACATGTTCCGGCCGTACACCCAACGTTACCGCATTGTGTTTTGCAGCAGCTGGCCCTTCGACCAAATTCATGCGCGGTGATCCAATGAACCCGGCTACAAAGACGTTTTTCGGGCTCTTATAGAGTTCCAGAGGCGATCCCACTTGCTCAATGCGACCTGCATTCAGCACCACGATCTTATCTGCCATTGTCATGGCTTCCACCTGATCATGCGTCACATAGATCATGGTGGTTTTTAGCTGATGATGTAGATCGCTGATTTCGAGACGCATATTGCCCCGAAGAGCCGCATCAAGATTGGAAAGCGGCTCGTCAAATAGAAACGCCTTCGGCTGACGCACAATAGCACGGCCGATAGCAACGCGCTGGCGTTGACCGCCCGATAGTTGTCCAGGCCTGCGATCGAGATAGTTTGTCAGATTGAGGATATGTGCTGCGTCCTTGACCTTCTTGTCGATCGCGGACTTTTCCTGGCCATCCATCTTCAGCGGAAAAGCTATATTCTGGTAGACGCTCATATGCGGATAGAGCGCATATGACTGAAACACCATCGACAATCCGCGCTTGGCTGGCGCTTCGTTGGACATGTCTTTACCGTCGATAACGACACGCCCACCGCTCAAATCTTCCAGACCAGCGATCATGCGCAGCAATGTTGATTTTCCGCAGCCGGATGGCCCTACGAAGACAACGAATTCGCCGTCATTGATTTCAAGATCGATTTCCGGAATGACCGAAGTGCTACCGAATGACTTCGATACTTTTTCAAGTGTTATGCTTCCCATAATATTGTTCCCATCTCTTTTGGCGAGGCCAAAGGTCAGAAATTATTTGACGGCGCCAAAGGTCAAACCGCGAACCAATTGCTTCTGGCTGAACCAGCCCATAATCAGGATCGGGGCGATTGCCATGGTGGACGCAGCCGACAACTTTGCCCAGAACAGCCCTTCGGGGCTGGAATAGGAGGCGATGAAAGCTGTCAGTGGCGCAGCATTTGCGGCTGTTAGGTTGAGCGTCCAAAATGCCTCGTTCCATGCCAGAATGATGTTCAGCAACATTGTCGAAGCAATGCCGGGAATGGCCATGGGCGTCAGCACATAGATAATCTCTTTCATCAGCGATGCGCCGTCCATACGGGCAGCCTCGAGTATCTCGCCTGGTATCTCCTTGAAGTAGGTGTAGAGCATCCAGACAATGATCGGCAGATTGATCATGGTGAGAACCGCAACAAGGCCGAGACGCGAGTCGAGCAGGCCCCAATCGCGGAAGATCAAGTAGAGCGGAACAAGCACGCCGACAGAAGGCATCATTTTGGTGGATAGCATCCACATCAAAATATCCTTGGTGCGTTTGGTTGGGGAAAATGCCATCGCCCAAGCGGCCGGGATTGCCAATACGAGGCCGAGTAGTGTCGAGCCAACCGAAATAACTATCGAGTTCATAACATGCTTGCCGTAGTCAGAACGGCTCTGCACTTCGTGATAATTTTCCAGCGTCCAATCGAAGAACAGGAATTGAGGCGGCGTTGCCACGGCCGTCCCTTCCGTCTTGAAGCTGGTAAGAAGCGTCCACAGGATCGGGAAAAAGATCAGGAACCCGATACTCCATCCAATTATTGTAAAGATGAGTTTGCGTTGCGTGGTAACGGACCGAGCCATTTTTCTACCTCTCCAGGTTCTTGCCGATGAGGCGAATGAGGAAGAAGGCAACGATGTTGGCGAGGATGACCGCCACAATACCGCCAGCGGAAGCTCCACCCACGTCGAATTGCAAAAGCGCTTGTGAATAGATCAGATATGCAATGTTTGTGGTCTGCAGGCCCGGTCCCCCATTTGTGGTCACCAGAATTTCAGCGAAAACACTCAGCAGGAAAATGGTCTGAATCAGAATAACAACGGTGATCGCGCGAGCAAGATGCGGAAGGACCAGATAGATGAAACGCGATATCGGTCCGGCTCCATCCATTTCTGCCGCTTCTATCTGCTCGCCATCCAGCGACTGCAATGCGGTCAACAGGATAAGCGTTGCGAATGGCAACCACTGCCATGCAACGATCAGGATAATCGAAAACAGCGGAACCTGCGCAAACCAGTCCACCGGCTGAATCCCGAAGGATCGTGCGATCCAGGCAAACAAGCCGTTGACGGGATGCATGAGCATATTCTTCCAAACCAATGCCGAGACGGTTGGCATAACGAAGAATGGCGCGATGACCAGAAGGCGGACAATGCCTTGGCCCCAGAATGGCTGGTCCAGAACAATCGCCAAAAGAATGCCGCCAATCACCGTGATCAGCAATGTTCCACCAACCAGAAGCAAGGTATTGCCAAGGGCAGTGAAGAAGGCGGGATCAGTCAGAAAATACTGGTAATTGAGAAAGCCGACATATTCTTCGGTTCCCGGCATCAAGAGATTGTAGCGCAGGAACGAAAAGTACAGCGTCATGACAAGCGGCACGATCATCCACAGGAACAAGAGGATGACGGCGGGCGACATCATGATACGGGCAGTTGCGCGTGTCTGAAGCGTAGCCATGGTCAGGATCCAATACAGCGATCATTGAAAATGCAGATGAGCAAAGGAGGCCCGGGCGGCTCCGGCATTTGCGCCGAAACCGCCCGGAGCCAGGAGGATCTACTTGATGTAACCGCCCTTCGTCATTTCGCGGGTTGTCAGTGCCTGTGCGCTCTGCAAAGCCTGATCAACGGTTACAGAACCGGCAAGCGCCGCCGAAAACTGCTGGCCCACTGCCGTGCCGAGCCCTTGGAACTCGGGAATGGCAACGAACTGACCACCCGTATAAGGCACTGGCTTGACGGTCGGCTTGCTTGTATTGGCTGCCGTCATGGCTTCGAGCGTAATCTTGGCGAAAGGCGCAGCCTTCTGATATTCCGGATTGGCATAAAGCGAAGTGCGTGTGCCGGGCGGAACGTTTGCCCAACCTTCTTTGCTCGCAACCAATTCCGTATAAGCCTTGTCAGTCGCCCAAGAGACGAATTTCTGTGCTGCTTCTGCCTTTTTCGTACCGGCAGGAATGCCAAGATTCCATGCCCATAGCCAGTTGCCGTGGTTCTCCACACCGCCCGTGGGGAAGAGGGCGTAGCCCACCTTATCTGCAACCTTCGATTCTTTCGGATTGGTCACGAAGGACGCCGCAACTGTAGCATCGATCCAGATGCCGCACTTGCCCGTCTGGAAAAGTGCGAGGTTTTCGTTGAAGCCGTTTGAGGAGGCACCGGCAGGTCCGGCTTCCTTCATCAGGTCGACATAGAATGTGAGTGCCTTTTTCCATTCCGGCTGATCGAACTGCGGTGTCCACTTTTCATCGAACCAGCGCGCACCGAAGGAGTTTGCCGTTGCCGTCAACAGCGCCATGTTCTCGCCCCAACCGGCCTTACCGCGCAGGCAAATGCCGTAAGTCTCGGTGGACTTGTCGGTCATCTTCTTCGCAGCATCAGCGATCTGGTCCCAGGTCGGCTTTTCAGGAATTGTCACACCGGCCTTTTCAGCCAGATCCTTGCGGTACATCACCATCGCGCTTTCGCCATAGAATGGCGAGGCATAGAGCTTGCCGTCAACGGAAACAGCATCGCTGATCGATGGCAGAAGATCGGCCTTGTCATAATCCGCACCCAGACCGTCGAGCGGCAAAAGCCATCCCTGCTTGGCCCAGATCGGCACTTCATAGGTGCCGATTGTCATCACGTCATACTGGCCGCCTTTGGTGGCGATATCGGTTGTGACGCGCTGGCGAAGAATGTTTTCTTCCAGCGTTACCCATTCGAGCTGAATGTCCGGATTTTTCTTGGTGAAATCTTCGGTCAGTTTCTGCATGCGAACCATGTCGCCATTATTGACCGTGGCAATGGTCAATGTCTCCGCATGTGCAAAGCTGACCATCGCCGCGACAGAAACCGCGCCGAGCAGAAGCGTTCTCTTAAACATTTCATTCCTCCCGAATGTTATGAGCAATTGCTTGTATTGTGGGCAAATACTCACACATGGGCGAAGTTAGTCAAGGGCAATTCGTCGCTGCAGTGCACAATGAAAGGGAGTTTAGTCTGCGAGCAGAGCCTCGGCAGTGTGCTCGTCGGTGATCAACCCATTGATAAGACTGCCCTTGAGGGCGGCCGCTATGCCGGGCATCTTCTTTTCGCCTTTGGCGATAGCAATGACCATGGCCGTCTCACGGGAAGGAATAAGGGCGCTGGCAACGCGCTCATTGGTCAATCCTTCAATAGCAATACCATTGCGATCAAAGGCGCGCCCGACGATTTCAAACACCGCACCCGCCCGCTGCAAGGTCTGTAATTCGGCGCGGGAAATAAATCCGTCGACAAAAAGCGGCGCGTCATCCCCCAGATCGCCAATGCCGATAAAGGCGACATCCGCCTTGGCCGACAATTCCAGCACGGAGCGGATCATTGGCTGACTGTGCAGCAATTCGCGCTCTTCGGGTGAAGAGGCGATGACCGGCAGCGGCATAGGGAAACTGCGCGCCTTTATCTTTTCGGCAATATTGAAGATGACGTTATAAAAGGCGGCCGAACCATCCGGCGCGATATTGCCCGTCAGCGATACCACCTTGTGTTGGGGGCAATCGATGGGCGACAACATTTCAATGGCAGCCTTCAGCGTGCGTCCGGTGCCGATACCGACAACCACCGGCGCTTCCGTCTTCAGCCAGCGCGTCATTTCCGCCGCCGCTGCATCGGCAACACCAAGCGTGGTCGAGGTGGAGCCGGGATCAGTCGGCACCACTTCGGCCATCTTCAAGCCAAAGCGCTTTTTCAGCTGTGCCGCCAGATCAAGACAATGGGCAATCGGATGATCAAGCCGAACCTTGACCAGCCCTTCCGAAACAGCCAACGACACCATGCGCTGGGCCGACTGGCGCGAAACGCCAAGCTTTGCGGCAATCTCATCCTGCGTATTGCCGGCAACATAATAAAGCCAGCCCGCGCGTGCCGCGTCATCCAGCTTGGTATTGGTAATTTCGGGCTTACTCAATTCTCTGCCTCATCTTGTGAGACTGGGATTCCTGTTACGCGTGGTTCCACAGGCTCACCATGAGGAATTGTGGCAAGCTCCCTCCCATCTTTGGCAGGCACTTCCTTCCTCATCCTGAGCTTGTCGAAGGACGCACCCTTTGCCTTATGCCCGTCGGAATGGCCGAGGTCACGCTCCGGCCAGACAATATCGCGCAGCTTCTGCTTCAAAACCTTGGCTTCCGGAAAGCCGCCATCGCGCTTGCGCTCCCAGATAAGGTCGCCATTGACGTGGATTTCGAAGATGCCGCCTGTGCCGGGAATCAGCGCCACTTCACCCAGATCAGCGCCGAATGTGGAGAGCAGCTCCTGCGCCATCCAGGCGGAGCGAAGCATCCAGCTGCATTGCGTACAATAGGTGATGGTGATGCGCGGTTTCGTGGTCATGGCTCGACTTCTAGCATTTTCTCGCCGGGATGTAAGGTGCCGTCGGGTGCGACGAGCGGGTTGTAACCGGATTTCAGAATAGCAAGCATCTTGGGTACGGCCGCGCGTGCCCGCTCCGCCATCTCCACCGTGCCGCAAAGCGGAAAAAGCACGACAGGATAGTCGTCTTTCGGGAAAAAATTCGCGCCGTCCTATACAGCATTGTTTGCGGCGGCAGGCGGGCTTGTTGCAAATCTTATGGTAGCCAAGTGCCGTTGCCATGGCCTGAAACAGCGAGAGCATCACCACATAGCGACGGTGGGCGCGCTTTTGTCCCTCTATATCGGCAGCATATTGCTCATCTGTTTGTTGCGGATGTCTTGGCTGCAGCGTGAAGGGCAATTCCGGCAGCGGGTTTGGTATGAATGAGCAAAATGGCACCAGATCATCCTGCGAAAATTTTTTGCGCTTACCCATGCTGATTTTCTCCGTGCTTTTTCCTTGCCACGCCCGCTTTTGCGTCTGGCTATTGAGATGGTGGGAAAGACGGGCGGTCATCGAAGCGCGTCTTTGTAGTAGGTAAGCGATCCGAAGACCGCCCGTCCGGCGATTTTGCATTCTGTCCGTTCCGCTTGGGAGGCCTCGGCTACCCAAGGCATGCCATTTGCGGCACACCATGCGTTAGCCTTGCGCCCCTTAAAGTGCTCGTCCAGCACGCGCCGTTCCTAGTAACGGCAGGGGAACCCTTGGACAGAACGTCCCCGGATAACGGGTCCGTAACCCGCCATCGGAGGCGCCCATCCTTCCCCAAACTTCGAACGGCTCCGGAAGCTGTTCCCCGCGGGAAGGACAGGAGCAGAATAATTCAGAGCGGGAACTGTTGGATAAGTTTGTCGAGATTATTTTTGGAAAGCCTGATTTGCACAAGCCAAGTGCGTCCTTCGACAAGCTCAGGATGAGGGAGGTGGTTTGATTGCAGGGCACCAACTCTTGCAACTATTGCAACTATTGCAACGCTAGCAAGTTGTCGCTGCAACCCACAAAACTTTCCTCATGGTGAGCTTGTCGAACCACGCACACCAGCAAACGCAGCCAAGAGACAAACGCTGCCATCAATCAGCGACGGGGCATCTCGAGGGCAATGCGGTTACCCCCTTGTGGGGGTCTGAAGGACAGAAGAGACAAGTGGCGCCCCGGGGCGCGAAACGTCAGGGAGGGGAATTTTATGAATCAAACATGCCACCCAACTGACACCCTCCTGACAGAAGGTTGTCAGGAGCCCTGCGCTATAAAACATGCGCGAAACGGGCGGGAGGCGCGGACATGGACGGATCAGCACATATCAATGGCAGTGCGACGGATTTTGATTTCCTCATTGGAAACTGGAACATTCGCAATTTGCGGCTGAAGGAGCGCTTTGCCGGATGCCATATATGGGATGAGTTTCACGCCACATCGACTGTGCGCAAGCTTTTGAACGATACCGCCAATCTTGAAGAAATGGACATGCCGAGCCAAGGTTTTTCCGGCATCACGCTGCGCCTGTTTAACCCGCGCGATGGATCATGGTCGCTCCATTGGGCCGACAGCCGCAGCAACTTCCTGTTTCCGCCGGTCATCGGCCATTTTGACGATGGCAAAGGCGTGTTTTACGGCAATGATACGGATAATGGCACGCCGGTGCGCGTGCGCTTTCACTGGACGCCCTCGCCCAAAGCTCCGCTCTGGGAGCAAGCCTTTTCCAAGGATGGCGGCGAGACATGGGAAACCAACTGGGTGATGAAATTTACGCGCATGCCCGCATAGGCTTCGCCCTCAAATCAAAAGACCCCACCATGGCATCCAGGCACGACAAGCCGAAAGCAATGGCCAGCGGCTGAAGATGAGGGAAAAGGTGGAGGCATTTTTCTTGCCTCCGACTTCCCCACCCTCACCCTGAACTTGGCAAGGATTGAGCCTGCCAAACGGCAGGCCGTGCACTGCCATCAAGCAGATTAGCGGCGGGTCATCTCGCGGGCAATGCGGGTGAAATCCGCTTGCTTGATGCCAATATCGGCGCGGTCTGCGGCGCTCATGCTGTTCAGCAAAGCTAGCGCATTACGATAATCCGCATCATTGCGGCGACGCCCGCGTGTGGCAAAATCAAAGATAAAACTCATGGCCTGATCCTATGGCGCTGTTTGGTTAGCCATAGAGTATGCGGAGATGAGCAGATTGTGCAGTGCAATATTGGAATGGCAGGTATGCCTAGATTGGAACTTTACCTGTCAGCAAACAGCGAATGCCTTGCAATTACCTCTAAATACCTCTATATAGTTCCTATACCCTCTGAATTGGATGCAACCATGCGTGAAATAGCAATTACAACTGATGTCTTTGCTGCGATTTGGGCAGCACGTTTAAAAGGCGAAAACTCCGAAAGTGAAATCTTGGAACGCATTCTTGGTGTAGTCGGACCAAATAAAAAGTTGGGAGAGGCTAGCAATCCGAGAATTCGTTGGGTTGATGACATCATAACCGCCTTAAATGAGCTTGGTGGCTCTGGATATTATTCAGATATTTACAAAAAGGTGCGGGAAATAAGATTGGCGAACGCTCGATCCGCGCCGCGTTCATTTGCAGAAGTTGTTAGAAAAGAAATTGAAATACACTCATCGGAATCAGAAGCCTTCCAACACAGAGAGGACCTCTTTACGGCGCCGAAAGGTTTAGGTGCGGGCTTTTGGGCGTTGAAAAACCTACCTCCATCACCAGAAACATGAGTACACTTCGAGGGTACCAACGCCCGTAGGCGTTGGTACTTTTCATCATGCAGCGCGCTGCTTAAGTGCCTCTTCCTTGCTTCCCCGATGCGCTCGTTCTTTTAGGATTTCATTCACGCGACCAGGGTTTACATCGAAATTAGCCGCTATGCGATTTTGAAACTCTCCATCTAAGTAGCGTAGCCAAATGACTACTGCATCTTCAAAAGTGAGTTTGTAGCTCGGTTTCCCGTTATCATTCATAGGATTGTCTTCCTGCTTCAAGTTGCCCCTTGAAACGGAGACAAAGAAATGCGATTCTATGACTGTGAAGTTCAGAAAATCGACATCCTCAGTTACTCCGCTCAGCGGATTGGGGCTTGTCTGCTGACACCATGGGTCACATTACAGTCGAGTACCAATCGACGTGTGGTGTGGCCCTTTCTGTTACTGCTGTCTGATACGGTGTTCAAATATCAGATAGCTAGATCTCTTCTTATCATCATTCTTTTTCCTAATTATTGTCTAAAGCGCACAAAGGTTAGTCCTTCGTGGTTGGTTGAATCGAGGCACGCCCTAGTTCAGTGAGCACGTAAGCTCCTCTTGTATAAGCAGTACCCTTTCGATACTTCGCCAAACCCTTTCTTTCCAAGGTTCTGTGACTGACCAGATTCCGAATAACTTGGCTGAGTTTATCATCCTTCCTGCCGCCCAATATTTCTCGGTCCTCAGCAGAAGGGCGTACTATTTCACGCAACTTTTTCGCAAGAACGGTGCTCTCCAAACCAAATTCGCTATCACCAAACGCCGCTATCAACCGTAGAGCTGGTATTATTAAATCGTTTTCACGGATGCGAGACATGTAGACCATATATAGAAAGAATCCATTTTCTTATACAAAATATAGGCAAGAATCCGCTTTGTCAATGATTCGTTAACCATATTTCTTAAGATTTGTTCATGCGATGTTCTGGTTTGTATTTGGAATGGGACGGCAGGTGCACGCCTTCCACCAATTGATATTCAGCAAATATGAGGGTTAACGTTCTTGCTCACCCACTCCTCCTGCTCCACCGTCAAGGGCTTGATGCCCGGCGTGGCAGGTTCGGGGCGTTGCGGGTCGATAATGACCGGCGTGGGGGCTGGGCGCGGCGTGGTGCAGGCTGAGGCGGTGCACAGGACAAGCGCGCAGCCAAGAAAGCCGCAGAGAAGGCGCAAGGGCCTGTGGGCGCGGGAAATGGCGCGAGGGAAGCGCGGATAGCGGCGGGCCGCTATCCGGTTTTGTCTGGTTCGTGATCCCGGCAAAGCGGTTCCACCATCCGGCACTATATTAGTTATCGCTCATCTTCAGCGCCTGAATGAAGGCTTCCTGCGGAATTTCGACCTTGCCGAACTGGCGCATACGCTTTTTGCCTTCCTTCTGCTTTTCCAGAAGCTTGCGCTTGCGCGAGACGTCGCCGCCATAGCACTTTGCCGTCACATCCTTACGCAGGGCCGAGATGGTTTCGCGCGCGATCACCGTGCCGCCAATGGCCGCCTGGATCGGGATTTTGAACATGTGCTTGGGGATGAGGTCTTTCAGCTTTTCGCAAAGGTCGCGGCCGCGCTTTTCGGCAGCGCCGCGGTGCACCATCATCGACAGGGCGTCCACAGGCTCGCCATTGACCAGCACGGACATCTTGACCAGATTACCCTCGCGGTAATCCGACAGATGATAATCAAACGAGGCATAGCCCTGGCTGATCGATTTCAGGCGGTCATAGAAATCGAACACGACTTCATTGAGCGGCAGGTCATAGGTGACCATGGCGCGCTTGCCGACATAGTTGAGATCGATCTGGATGCCGCGGCGGTCCTGACACAATTTGAGGATCGAGCCGAGATAATCATCCGGCGTTAGGATGGTTGCCCTGATCCATGGCTCTTCAATGGTGGCGATCTTCATCACGTCCGGCATGTCGGCAGGATTGTGCAGCTCGATCTGCTTGCCGTCGGTCATGTTGAGCTTGTAGACAACGCTTGGCGCGGTGGCGATGAGATCAAGATTGAACTCGCGCTCCAGCCGTTCCTGAATGATTTCCAGATGCAACAGCCCAAGGAAGCCGCAGCGGAAGCCGAAGCCCAGCGCCGCGGAGCTTTCCATCTCAAATGAGAACGACGCATCATTGAGCCGCAGGCGGCCCATGGCAGCGCGCAGATCCTCAAAATCCGCCGCGTCGACGGGGAAAAGGCCGCAGAACACCACAGGCTGCGCAGGCTTGAAACCGGGCAGGATGGAATCTGTCGGGCGCTTGTCCTCGGTGATGGTATCGCCAACGCGCGTATCGGCCACTTCCTTGATCGAAGCGGTGATGAAGCCGAACTCGCCGGGTCCAAGCTCATCCATGGCAACCATTTTCGGCGTGAACACGCCGGTGCGCTCAACCGGATATTTCGCGCCGGTGCCCATCATGCGGATGGTCTGGCCCTTTTTGAGCACGCCATCAATGATACGCACAAGCACGATAACGCCGAGATAGGAGTCATACCAACTGTCAACCAGCATGGCCTTCAGCGGCTTGGTGCGATCTCCTTCGCGCGGGGGCGGCAGCTGCTTGACGATGGCTTCCAGCACATCAGGAATGCCAAGGCCGGTCTTTGCCGAAATCAGCACAGCCTCGCTGGCATCAATGCCGATGACATCTTCCACCTGCTCGCGGATACGCTCCGGCTCGGCGGCGGGAAGATCGACCTTGTTCAACACCACGACGATTTCGTGGTTATTGTCGATGGCCTGATAGACATTGGCCAGCGTCTGCGCCTCAACGCCCTGCGAGGCATCGACCACCAGCAGTGAGCCTTCGCAGGCCGAGAGCGAGCGCGACACTTCATAGGCAAAGTCGACATGGCCGGGCGTGTCGATCAAATTGAGGACATAGGTCTCGCCATCATTGGCCTTGTAGTGCAGCCGGACAGTCTGCGCCTTGATGGTGATGCCGCGCTCGCGCTCGATATCCATCGAGTCGAGCACCTGCTCCTTCATGTCGCGAAGCTCCAGCCCGCCGGTCGATTGGATCAGGCGGTCAGCAAGGGTGGATTTGCCATGGTCGATATGGGCGACGATGGAGAAATTACGGATGTGATCTAGTGGAGTGCTCATGCGCGCCACATAGAGCATTTTCAGGCGATTTGGAAGGGCGAGCGTAGCGGCAGGCAATATTCGCTGCGAATAGTTTTACCCGGGTATATTGACGGCGGAGTTTTATCCGGGTAAATCCAGGGCAACGTTTGAGCAATGGATGATGATTATGAACAGTGTGAGCGCCTTTCAGGGCAACAGGAAAATCGCAAGTGGAACACCGGCGGAGGTGGCTCTGACGCTGAAGCGTCTGGACGATAATGGCGAGGCGGTTCTCATTTTCGATGATGCAACAGGCAGGCAGATTGAATTTGATCTGCGCGGCACCGATGCGGAGATATTGGCGCGGCTGGACAATAGTGAACCACGCAAGCCGGGCCGTCCGAAACTTGGCGTTACGGCACGCGAGGTAACGCTCCTGCCGCGCCATTGGGACTGGCTCGCAGCGCAACCGGGCGGCGCCTCCGTTACGTTACGCAAGCTTGTAGATGCTGCACGGACCGCAAATGGTGGGCGCGAGGCAAAGCGTCAGGCGCAGGAAGCGGCAGACCGCTTCATGCTGGCCATGGCCGGCAATCAGCCGCATTATGAAGAGGTCACCCGCGCGCTTTATGGCGGAAACTATCAGCGCTTCGCTGAACTGACGGAGGACTGGCCGCGGGATATCCGCGACCATGTACGCGCTCTGGCAGATCCAGCGTTTGATTGGCCGGACTGAACCAGCCTAATACGTTCGTTGAATACGTGCCTTTTTGGCACGTTTATTGCTCTGTTATCGGCATCCACTTGGCGCGAGGCCCTCAGCCGACACGCCAGTGAATGCCGAATTTTATTTTAAGCGCGTGGCTGGAATATTTTAGCAGCCTAATAATAAGGATTACTGTTTCATGAAGGATATTTTTCGAAAACGCATTATTCGATCATGCATAATTTCAGCCGCTGTTTGCCGTTTTATCAGGCTGCAGCGAGAGTAACGATACAACTTCCGAAACTGCGTCAACCTTTCCCGCCATCGTTGCGGAAAAGATCGTTGCACCTCCTGCCTTAGTAGATAGCTCGGACGAAGTAGTCGTGGGGATAGTAACGGCAGTTCCCGGCACGTCATCTGCTGTCCCGCCCGAGGCGAGTGTCGTGGTCCAAGACCCGCTCGTTATATTCGATGGTGGGAAGGTGACAACAACAGAACAGGAAATAGCGCCATTAGCTGTGAAGGAGCGGGAAGAGGTTACACGCTTTGTCACAACCTCGCCCGATACGATTGAAAATCCGACATTCTGGTCTTCACCGGCCTATGAGTATGATCTCGGCAATCTTGTAGCATCCGTGAGCACTGACTCCAGCAGTTTCACATACGGGCAGATTCTGATCACCCCGATCAAGGGATGGATTCGCTATCCCATGAAGTCAGTCTCGCCGACGCCGCCAGGCCAATATCCCGTCATTGTCTTTCTACATGGACAGCACACCCCAGCAGATCCAAATTATCGGGGTTATGATTATCTGGCAGAGAATCTGGCCACTCACGGCTATATTGTACTCTCGATTGACGCTAACGCCATCAACGCTGATGGCGACCAATCCGGTCAGTCGCGGGCGCAACTGGTTTTAGGGACATTGGACCGGCTACGCCAGATTAACGAGCATGGTCAAGTTGACAAAAATGGCAATGCTGGCGCACTGAACAAACTCAAAGGAAAATTTGACTTTGAGCGCATTGGCATTATGGGCCACTCGCGAGGAGGACAAGGTGTTGCAAACACAATCAAATTCAACAAGAACCGTCGAGGTGCCAGCTATGCGGGACTGGCAGTAGCGCTTTCGGTCAATCCAACAAAATACATAACCGCATATCCGGACTTTGCCGATGTGTTTATACCAAAAACAGCTAAAACTGTTGTAAGTCTCGACGAAGAAAAATTCAGAGCAGCGATAGCCAAATACAATATTTTCTATGCAGAAGGTAGTGACACGGCTTCACCCTATGACTTCAGGGCAGCCTTTCTTCTCGCGCCTACAGATTTCGGCGGCAACAAGGATTTGAACGGCGTGCCGCTTGCTGCACTTCTACCCACCTGCGATGGCGACATGCTCAATCTGCAAGGAGCAATCTCCTATGATCACAACAGATTTGGCAATGGCAGCGATACGGCAACACGCTATCAAATAGCGGTTCAAGGCGCCAACCATAATTATTACAATACAACTTGGATCAATGACGATTTCTCCACTACCGCGGGACCTGGCCATTGCATGGCGAACCACACAGATACCATAAGGGTCAGCGATGAAGACCAACGACGCAACGGACTTTATCTTATTAATTCTTTCATGCGCTATCATGTGGGAGGAGAACAACAGTTTGCAAGCTGGTGGAACGGAATGGCCCAACTGCCAGAGGCTGCCTGCCCTGTAGGACGCGGCCCCTGTGACGAACGCGTTATCCTGACAATTCAGCGAAATGAGGGCCAACGCAAACTGATTCAGCACTTCGCATCGGCAGAAAGCCTTAGCATCAATTCGCTCGGCGGCCCGGTCACCTCTACCGGCTTCAACAACTTAGCCCGGTGTGACATGCCTGATGGAGCGCGGAGCGCAGGCAATTGCTCACCTGCCCGCATAGCAGGCTTTGAATTCAATAGTTGGGGTGGTTCTGGCCTACGATCCATAGCAGAACATGCTGAACTTTCGTGGACCAAAGCTGGCGCCACAATTACAAATGATCTACTTGGCACTTCGGCAGCGCCCCACGATACTTTGAGCTTCCGCATAGCGGTCGTGCGCCCGATGGGGCAGGAGGTTTTGGTAACACTGACTGATAATGTTGGTAAGGAAGCGACTATCGAAGCCAGCGATTTCAGTGGTGCGCTCTATAACGCACCAAAAACCAAGGCTGAAGGCCGGCCCATGATTGATGATCCCATCGACAAGCCCTATTCAACCGGGCAGGTTAAGATGCTTCTCAACATGGTGGCGATACCACTGAAAGCATTTGCTGGAATTGACTTAAACAATCTGAAAGAACTCAAGCTGACGTTTCCTAAAGACAGAGGCAAGGTTGCTCTTGCGGACATCCAGTTCCAGACATTGGGACGGGATCAGTTCGGCCCTCGAATGGTCGCTGTCCAAAATAAGAACAGCAAAGCGCAATAGTAATATACGATAAGGCCCGGCTCTGAGCCATTTCAGAGCCGGGCCTTTCTCAATGATTGTGCTAATCAGACGCCGATCTTGCCACCACCCTTTTTGGTGATTGCGACGACGGACGGGCGGACGGGCATATCGTCCTTGAAGTCCGGCCAGCGGGTCGAAAGGTCTTCATAATAGGACGGACGGCCAAAACCTTCCCAATCTTCGCCGCCATCAGCGGGATGCTGAACGGCGACCATCATGGTTGCCATATCCGGCAACATCAGCGGACCGCACATTTCTGCGCCGATCGGCACGCGGAAGAAAAGTTTCGAGGTCGCACGGGCAGCACCTTCCGTATCAACCGCCCATAGACCATCGGTACGGCCCGTGTCCTTCGGCGAGTTGCCATCCGTTGAAACCCACAGCCGTCCATCAGCATCGACAGAGCAATTGTCCGGCATGCCGAACCAGCCATTCTTTGTGGTTTCGGTGGAGAAAGATGCGCCGACATCGGCAATGGAAGGATCGCCGCACTTGAGCAATATTTCCCATTTGCCCTTTGTTGCGGCGAAATCGCCATCAGCCTCGGCAATTTCAACGATATGGCCGAACGCGTTCTTGGCACGTGGATTGACAGCGTCGATCTGATCGTCCTTGCGTTTGGTATTATTGGTCAGCATGACATAGACCTTGCCGTTGACACCATTCGGCTGGATGTCTTCCGGCCTGTCCATCTTGGTAGCGCCCAACAGATCGCCTGCACGACGGGTTTCAATCAAAACATCCGCTTGCGAGGCGAACCCGTTTTCGGCTGTCAAAGGACCGGTGCCATGCACTATCGGCAACCAGTTAACAGTTCCGTCGGCTTCAAACTTTGCGACGTAAAGCGTGCCTTCGTCCAGCAGGTCCAGATTAGCAGCGCGATCATCAGGATTGAACTTGCCGGTGGTTACAAACTTATAAACGTAGTCGAAACGCTCGTCATCGCCGAGATAAAACACGACTCGGCCATCTTTGGAAACGATCGACTCAGCGCCTTCATGCTTGAAGCGGCCCATGCTGGTGCGTTTCTTGGGGACAGATACCGGATCGTTCACGTCGACTTCGACAATCCATCCGAACCTGTTGGCTTCATTGGGGTCTTTCGAGACATCGAAGCGATCATGGAATTTGCCCCATTCATAACTGCCCTCCGGAAGGCCGAGGCGTTTGTAGTTTGCCGCTTCCTTGCTGTCGGCAGCCAGTTCGCCTGTGAAATAGCCATGAATATTTTCTTCGGCCATCACATAGGTGCCCCAGGGCGTGACGCCTCCAGCACAATTATTAATTGTCCCGAAGACTTTTCTGCCGGAGGAATCTGCATTGGTTTTTACACGGTCATGACCGGCAACAGGACCGGACAATTGCATCTCGGTATTGGCGGTGATGCGGCGATTCAGCTTGCCGTCCTTGACGACCTGCCATTTACCATCGGTCTTCTTGATCTCGACAATAGTGCCTCCATGGGCAGCCATCTCGATATCAACACGCTTCTTGTCGGCAGGAGCGACTTCGATCTTGCCCTCAGCAACCTTAACGATGCCTGGGAACATGAGATGTTCATTCGTGTATTCATGGTTGACGACCAGAAGACCATGCTCAGACGAGCCATCTATCGGAATATAACCGACATAATCATTATTGTAGCCAAACTGCTTCGCCTGAGATTCCGGAGTCTGATTACGCGGATCAAACTCTGGAGAATCCACGAAAATTCCATCGCCCCAGCGTAGAAGCACATCCGCATCATATCCGGCTGCAACATGGTGTTTTTCATCAATGCCGGCTTCTACTTCCTCAAAACTGAAAGCAGATTTGGTTTCAGCGCGAGCATCATCAGCCAGCATCAGCGCCATCGGGCTGACGGTGGCTGCAATAGCTGAAACCGCGAGTGATCCTTTCAGAAAGCCACGGCGGGAGAATCGAGCTGCAATGAGCTCGCCCATTGTTGGATTGTCGGTCGGATTGTGGCCAGGACCATCATTCTCTTCAAGCTGGCTGGTTCTGAAAACGGGAGTTTGATCATTCATGGCGTGACCTCTGGCTGTCTGGCTGGGTTGCGGATTAGAACCGTTCCAGAATGGCTAGAAGTTCAGCGTAACAAACTGATGACAAGAGTTCAGCTTTTATAGCGGTAGCTACCAACGATTAAAGTCAGAAACCTATTAAGACGCAATCAGCTTACTGAAAGAGTCGAGGTCCACATTGCCTCCTGAAAGGACGACCGCCACCGTCTTGCCCTTGATATCGACTTCGCCAGAAGCCAGCGCAGCAAGACCAACAGAACCGCCGGGCTCAACCACCAGTTTCAAATGGCTTGCTGCCTCGCGCATGGCTTTGCGCACGGCGATATCGGAAACAGCGATGCCGCCGGCCAGATTTTGCCTGTTGATTGGAAATGTGAGATCGCCGGGTTGAGCAGTAAGAATTGCATCGCAGATTGAGCGATATCCCGTCTCATTGCTGCGAATTTCACCAGCGACCAATGAACGGCGCAAATCGTCAAAGTTTTCCGGTTCGACGCCCCAAATGCGCGTTTGCGGAGAGCGCGCTTTTACTGCAATCGAGACGCCACTGATGAGACCACCACCGCCGCTGGGCACAAATACATCATCCAGCGTGATACCGCGTTCTTTGGCTTCATCAGCAATTTCAAGCCCGATCGTGCCCTGACCCGCAATAATGGATGGGTCATCGTAAGGCGGCACCAAAACCATGCCACGCTCTTCAATGAAGGGGGCGGCAATCACGTCCCGACTCTCGGTGTAACGGTCAAAAAACACAACCTCCGCCCCGTAGGAGCGGGTATTATCAACCTTAACCTGTGGCGCATCGCTGGGCATGATGATGACTGCCTTGATGCCGAATATGCGGGCAGAACTTGCGACGCCTTGTGCGTGATTGCCTGAAGAGAATGCAACGATCCCGCGCTCTTTCTCTTCCGGCGTAAATTGACTGATACGGTTATAGGCACCGCGAAACTTGAATGAGCCGGTCCGTTGCAGGCATTCTGGCTTGAAGAAAATACGCGCATTGTAGCGGTCGTTGAGACTTTCCGATTCCATCAGCCGTGTCGGCACAAGCTGCCCGGACAATCTCTTTGCGGCAGCTTCGATATCGGCAATCCCGGCGGCGAAATTCTGATGATCCATGAGCCCTCTCCTGTCAGCTATCCAGTCGATAGCATTCTATAATGCAGCAGGCATCCAAATCATTGTCATCATATCAATCTGGCACGAATACCGCGTTGGCACGCTTTTCCAGAAACTCGGGCAACTCTGCAATCGAGCCAAGGATCGCGTCACTAAGGTGAGCAAGGTCATCCAATGTGCTGTTTCCTGACAGGACGCCTATGGCAAGTCCCGCTCCAGCGGCATGGGCCATTTCCAGATCGTGGGAATTGTCACCCACCATGGCAATCGCTTCGACTGGGAGGCCTGTTTTCGCGGCAAAGAGGTGAAGCTGGTCTGCATGCGGCTTGGCGCGGGCAACGGAGTCATATCCTATGATTGCCGAGAAAAGCGGTGATAGCCCCAAGGCTTCAGCTGTAGCGCGAGCGCCTGCTTCAGAATCATTGGTTGCTATGCCAAGCACGAAACCCCGAGCGACAAGAGCTTCGAGCGTTGCGTGCAATCCATCGATTCCGACTGCGCGGCGCGAGCCTTCCTGAACTGTATAATGATCATAGTCACGAATACATTGCCGTTTCTCTTCGAGAGAAAGCTCGGGATGCCACAGATCAACAACATCATTGATGGTTCCCGCAGCGACCACTGAGCCACCGCGGAACTTTTGCATCTCCCAATCATATCCCCCAGCCTCAACGAGAGCCTTCGCGCGGGTTTCATCACCCTTGGCGGCCATGTGCGCTAGTTCCATGGTGATGCCAAACCACGTTTTATTGAAATCGACCAGCGTTCCATCCTTGTCGAACAGAATACCGCGTATCTCGTTAGACTGGGTGGTTCGCATCATGATTCCAGCGAGCCGGGCTTGGCATTTTCAGATCGTCTGCTGCCAAGAAGTTTCAGGAGATCGTCGCCACGGCGGGTATAGCGATGGCCGCGCCTTGTCAGAACTCGGCCAGCCTGTGGAGCGGTCAATATTATATCACCGGCGGGATCCCCCGGCACGGTCACAACAGTGACCAGCTTGTCACCCGCCTTCACTTGAGCACCAATATCGACATGGAACAGGATCATCCCGCCTTGAGGAGCTCTGATCATCTCGACATTTTCAAGCGGCGTGACAGGTCCGTTGAAATCTACCGTCAGTGCAATACTCGTATCGACGATGACGCCGCGATGAACAAGGAACTTGTAAAGACCTTCCGCATCAGACTTTCCAGTATCGATATTGACATCACTGAGGCCACGAAACTCCACTGTGGTGACGGCTCGGGTTTTCTGTTCTGTTTTCGGTAGTTGGAGCACCGGATGCGCGCAAGCTTCTTCAAAAGCTGCATCGGCGGTGCTGTCCCACGAAAGAATAGCGGTAGAGCCGAGGGCGGACGCCAGATCATACATTTCCGGCAAAAACGCCTGGTGGATGTAGAGGTAGCTTTCGCTTTCATCGTCACAATGCAAATCGAGGACAATCTCGTGCGGGAGTGCCTGACGCAGAAGTTCGGCTTTCAGTCGCTCTGCCAGTGGCACCGGTCCATCAATGGCGGGCAAGGATGATGTGTCAAAATTCTCCAGAAGGGGAAATGAACGGTTGAAGTTCGTACTGGAGAAAAATTCGAAGCGACCAATATGCTGATGGGCCATCCACTGTGCAGAGCCTATCGGGTTGGCTTGAGGAATGACCGTTATATCCCCGGCAATACGCCCTTCCCTGGCAGCTTTTTCCAGCATGGGAATAAGGAAATGCAATGCAGCCTGGCCGGGTAGCTCCGAGCCGTGGAGGGACGATTGCAGATAAGCGCTTGTTGCCTCCCTGTCCTTGCCCTCAAAACGCAACACGCGCAACTCAATGCCGTTGCCCGGCACATCGCCAGCCAGCTGTATAGTCTCGGTCTTCATCATGCTATTTCCTGGTCTGTTGACTGCTTCTACGTAGTCTATTGTTATTTTTCGCGGCGTTTACGCAGGTGCGCGACGAGTCCTTGCGTGGATGCGTCCTTGTCCTTTGCGCTGACCTCGCCCGAAACAACAGGAAGAAGCTCCGTAGCCAATTCCTTGCCAAGTTCGACGCCCCACTGATCAAATGCATTGATTCCGTAGAGCTGCGCTTCGACAAAGACGCGGTGTTCGTAAAGTGCGATGAGACGGCCAAGCGTATAAGGATCAAGCTTATCGTGGATGATCGTTATCGATGGACGGTTACCGGTGAATACGCGATGCGGGGCAATGCGATTGACTTCTGATTTTGGCAGGTTTTTTGCAGTGAGCTGTGCCTTGGCCTCTTCCAACGTACGGCCCTTCATCAAAGCTTCAGACTGTGCCAGGCAATTTGCCAGCAACATCTGGTGCTGATTATCAAGTTCCGGCTCATGTCCGTTGGCAGCGACAATGAACTCGACGGGAATGGTATCGGTGCCCTGATGCAAAAGCTGGAAGAATGCGTGCTGGCCATTGGTGCCGGGTTCGCCCCAGACAACGGGTCCTGTCGGGCCTGAAACCGGCTTGCCATCAATGGTAACGCCCTTGCCATTCGATTCCATGTCAAGCTGTTGGAGATAGGCAGGCAGACGCGCAAGGCGCTGGTCATAGGGGATCACGGCCCGGCTCGTATAACCGGAGATGGCGCGGTGCCAATACCCGACGAGACCAAGCATCATTGGCAGGTTCTTCGAAAGCGCTGCCTTGCGGAAATGTTCGTCCATTGCATGGGCGCCATCCAAGAACCGACCGAAATCTTCCGGGCCAATGGCGATCATCAAAGGCAGGCCAATGGCCGACCAGATTGAATAGCGTCCGCCAACCCAGTCCCAGAAGCCGAAAATACGATCTGCCGGAATCCCGAACGCATCAACTTTTTCAAGAGCTGTCGAGACAGCCGCGAAATGCTTGCCGACAGCCTTCTCACCCAAAGCATCGGCAATCCATTTACGGGCTGCCTTGGCATTGGTGATTGTTTCAATCGTCGTGAATGTCTTGGAGGCAATGATGAAGAGGGTTGTCGACGGCTCAAGCCGGGCCAACGTGTCGGCTATATCCGCACCATCAACGTTGGAAACGAAATGGGCTTTCGGCCCATCGTGATAGGGCGACAAAGCAAGCGTTGCCATGGCTGGACCAAGATCAGACCCGCCAATGCCTATATTGACGATATCGGTGATCGGCTTGTTTTTTGCGCCTTTGATTTCCCCGGAGCGAATACCGGTCGCAAAAACGGCCATACGGTCAAGCACGTCCTTGATGCCCGGCATGACATCCTGCCCGTCGACTTTGACAGGTTTACCTGAACGGTTACGCAGCGCAACGTGGAGAACGGCGCGGCCCTCGGTATTATTGATGGGTTCGCCCGCAAACATTGCTGTGCGACGGCCTTCAACATTTGCAGCTTTGGCAAGATCACCAAGTAGCGCAAGCGTTTCATCATTGACGAGGCATTTCGACCAATCAAGCAGAAGGTCATCAAGATTGAGGGAATATCGGGAATACCGTTTTTTATCCTCGGCGAATGCATCGCGCATGTTTCTGGGTGCGCCATTCTTCCAATGGGCTTTCAACGCCTGAACCGAACGCTTGATGCTGTTCGCTTGTTCTGAGGCCATAGTCTATCTCCTGAAATAATCGTCTCATGCAAATGTCGCGCAAACCTGCCACTAGAACGACTTTAGTTCAATCGACGAAAGGTGGAATATCTTGGCTTTCCGCGATAAGTGATTGCTATGCCTAAAATCGGGCGATGTATCAGGAGATGCCAAATATGGATTTGACGGGTGAAGAACGGATTGCCGCAAACCGCGCGACTGTCTGGAACGCCCTTAACAATCCGGACATATTGAAAGCGTGCATTCCCGGATGCGAACAACTTGAATGGGTGAGCGAGACAGAACTCGAAGCCACGCTTGCTGTCCGGCTCGGTGTCATCAAACCGCGTTTCAGCGGTGCTATTTACCTCAGCAACCTTAACCCACCCTTTTCCTATACGATAAGCTGCGAGGGCAAGGGAAGCATCGCCGGTATCGCTAAAGGCGGTGCGGATGTCGCCCTTGTAGAGGATGGAAATGAGACGCGCCTGATCTACACAGTGAATGCGCAAGTGGGCGGAAAAATCGCAAAATTCGGCAGTGGCTTGATTGCTTCGACGGCGAGCAAAATTGCCACCCGCTTCTTTGAAAAGTTCAACGAAGCTGTTTCTGCCGCATAACTTCCATGCTGTCGTAATTTCCACAGCTCATGGCGGAAAGCCGTTTGGCTCAGGATCGGCTAAGGCGGATATGCTGACGGCGCGCAATTTTGCGCCGGACAGCCAGTCATGCGCATTTACGATTTCATCATTGTCGGGTCTGGATCGGCCGGCTCAGTCGTTGCGAACAAGCTATCGGAAAACGGGCGTTACTCCGTTCTCGTGCTTGAAGCCGGAGGGTCTGACCGGCGATTCTTCATCAGCATGCCGCTTGGCTACGGCAAAACCTTCTATGACAAATCGGTCAACTGGATGTATCGCGCCGAACCAGACCCCGGCCTCGGCGGCAATGCTGACTATTGGCCGCGTGGCAAGGTGCTCGGCGGATCAAGCTCTATTAACGCAATGGTGTATGTGCGCGGCGCACCGGAAGATTTCGACGAATGGCGCGATACCGGAAATCCGGGCTGGGGTTATGCGGACGTGGCACCAATCTTCCGTTCCCTTGAGCACCATGACGGCCCGGCAACCAGCCTGGGAAACGATGGTCCCTTGCATGTTACCGATTGCTCCAGGCTCTTCCATCCTCTGGCTAACAGGATGATCGCGGCAGCACAGGAAGCGGGTCTTTCTTACAACCCCGACTTTAATGGCGCAGCGCAGGAGGGCGTAGGACCTTTCCAGCTCACGACAAAAGGTGGTCGGCGCATGTCAGCCGCCAAGGCATTTCTGCGACCAGCGATGAAGCGCCGAAACGTGACGGTGCTTACGCAAGCAATGGCGACGCGGATCATATTTGATGGGAAGCGCGCTATCGGTGTGCAATTTACCCGCAAGGGCAAAACGGAACTTGCCAAGGCTGGCCGCGAAGTCATCCTGAGCAGCGGTTCGGTCAACACCCCGCAATTGCTTGAGCTGTCGGGTATTGGTGACGCAAATAGGCTTCAGGCGCTTGGAGTAGAGGTTCTATACGATAATCCGCAGGTCGGCGAAAACCTCTGCGATCATCTCGGCATCAACTACACTTACCGGGCGAACATACCCTCGCTCAATCAGATACTGCGCCCGTGGTGGGGCAAGGCTGTAGCCGGCATGGAATATCTATTGCGCCGAACGGGGCCGCTATCGATCAGCATGAATCAGGGCGGTGGATTTTTCCGGACCGATCCTTCCCGACCGCGCGCAAACATGCAGCTCTATTTTCAGGCATTCTCAACCCTTGTGCCCAAAAATGGTGAGCGACCCATTTTGACGCCGGATCCATGGCCCGGCTTTTCTCTCGGCCTCTCCAACTGCCGGCCCACCAGCAGGGGTTCGATTCATATTCGCTCCAATAATGCGCATGATGCGCCGCGAATTATCGCCAACGCTTTTTCCACAGAGCATGATGTTGCAGAAATGCTGGATGCGGTGAAGTTCCTGCGAAAAATCGCAGCCACTCCAACAATGTCCATGCTGATTGAAGAAGAGCTTCTGCCAGGACCGGATTGCAACAGTGACGACGAGCTAGTTGAAGATTTTCGCAAACGTAGCGGGACAGTTTATCATCCCGTCTCGACATGCAGAATGGGGCCTGATCCGTCCCGATCAGTCGTTGACCCGCGCTTGAAGGTTCATGGACTATCTGGCCTGCGTGTTATTGATTGCTCGATATTTCCGAACATCATTTCCGGCAATACGAATGCTGCGGCAATGATGGTCGGAGCGAAAGGCGCGCAGATGATTTTGGAAGATCATCCATAGCGCGCCTCCATCATATCAATATCGCGCACCATTTTACTGGCAATCGTGCTTTCCAGCCGCCGAGCCCGAACCAGTCGATAGATTTCCTGCCGCTCCGCTTTAAGCGCGGTAATGCGTAGCCGCTTTTCAATCTCTTCGCTGAGAGCCGTCAATTCACGCTCTTCACCAAGATGCATCCGGCCATCGATGCGCTTGCGGTAAAGCTCCATGATGCGGGTTGCGACGTCCGTAAAAATATCGGCATCGGCACGCCCTGCCGCCAAATCGTGCTGGGCTTTTTCAATGGCCATAATCGCTGCTTCGGCGGCGGCAATACGTGCGTAATCTTCTTCCTTCTGGTGTGAATCCTCCGCTGGGAGATCGATGTTTTTGAGCAGTTTTGGCAAGCATATGCTTGCCGCAACCAGCGACAGAATAATCACACCGGCGGCCAGGAAAATAACGAGATCACGGGCTGGAAAGAGGCTTCCATCGTTCAGGAAAAGTGGCAATGTCAGAATACCGGCAAGGGTGATTGCACCGCGCACACCGGCGAATGACATTGTGGCAACAAGCTGCCAACTTGGCCTGACAACTGTCTGCTGACCGTCGGAGCGGCGTGAAAGCGCATAACGCCATGAGGCCCATACCCACAAGAAACGAAGCCCAACGAGAGCCGCAAAAATAACGCCTACATAAACTGGCAACCACCAATAGCTGTATCCGTTTGCGTGAACGTTTTTGACCGCGCCCCAGAATATGCTTGGAAGCTGTTCACCAAGCAGAACGAAGATGGCACCATTGGCGGCAAATTGCGCGGTATCCCAGACCGCTGTGCGCCTCACCCGCGTGACTGCCAGTGACTGACTGGAGCTTTCCGCGTAGCTCATCGTGATGCCTGCGGCCACTGCCGCAAGAATTCCCGACGCATGAACATGCTCGGCAAGAAGATAGGCGCCGAAGGGGATGAGCAGACTGATAAGTATCTGCGAGCCGCTTTCCTCACCCAGTCGCCGTGTGAGAAACGCTTTGCCACGCGTGACGCCAATCGTGACGCCAATGCCTATGGCAATGCCTGCAAAGGCGAGCCACAGGAACGTGAAAAATGCTGCCGAGAATGAAAATGCGCCAGTCAACATGGCTGCTACCGCAAAGCGCATGCAAACGAGCCCTGACGCATCGTTCAGCAGTGACTCGCCCTCAAGTATATGCATCATTCGGGACGGAATGGGCACACGGGCGGCAATTGCCGAAACGGCGATCGGGTCTGTCGGCGACACGATTGCCGCCAGGGCAAAGGCAACGGGCAATGGTACAGACGGTATCATCCAGTGAACCAGAAAACCGACGCCAAGAACAGTGAAGATTACAAGCCCCAGCGCCATCTCCAGAATGATGCCCTTATCCCTGAACAGTCCTTCCTTGGGTATGCGCCATCCATCCAGAAACAATAGTGGCGGCAAAAACAGCAGAAAGAAAATATCGGGATCAAGTTCGACGCGGACTTTGGCAACCGAGGCGATCGCCGCGCCCAGACCAATCTGCACCAATGGCAGCGGCACCGGCAAAGGCAACACACGCACAATACTGTCACTGACAACAACCGCCAGCAGCATCAAAAGGACAATGGTAATCGTTTCCACGGCGAATCCTGTTTCGGGCTTATATTCAGGAGAGAGAAGTGCCGGTGCTTTGTCGAGGTGAACCTTGGCAACTTTGTGCCGAGATGTGGCCAAATGAAAGAAATGGAGCGTTACATTGAAACTATGATGAATAAGATTTTTTACGTTTACGTTAATGTAATTGCTTGCAACAGTATGGCTCTCGCCATAGGAGAGATTGTTGAGTAGCATGGTGTAGGGGAAAGATACCAAGCTAAAAAACTAACTGGGAGGTTAATGTGGCTAAACAGGCGAATCCGGTAACAAAGTCTAAGATTGCGGCGTCCAAGATCGCAACCAAAAAAACGGCACCATCTGCAGCAAAGAAATCCTCCGGAAATGTCAAAGAGGCTGTAGCCAGCGCGCAAGCAATATCCACCAAGAAAGCTGCGGTTGCTGCTAAACCGGCTACGACTGCAAAAATGGCTGCTGCCAACAAAGCAACGGCGAAAGCGCCTGCCTCCCAGAACTCTGCTGAAAGCAAACCGGTAGCTGCAGCTGTAAAACCAGCCACACCCGCAAAAACGCCAGCTAAAAACATATCCAAAGCACCGGCCACTAAAAAAGAACCAGCTATCACGCCTGCTGCAAAGCCGAAAACTGCCGCAAAAGCAGTGCCAGCCAGCAAAGTGACGGCCAAAGCGCCTGCAGCCAAGAAATCTGCTGAAAGTAAATCGGTAGAACCCGCCACACCCGCAACAGCGCGGGAAAAAAAGATATCAGCGACGCCCACCACTAAAAAAGAACCAACCACCCCATCTACTGCAAAGTCGAAAACTGCCGCAAAAGCAGTGCCAGCCAGCAAAGTGACGGCCAATGCGCCTGCACCCAAGACAACAGCTGAGAGCAAACCGGCAGCCAATAAGCCGATCATGCCGACGCCAAAAATGTGGGTGAAACACTATCCCGAGGGTGTGCCGGCGGACATTCCGGACCTGCCTCATCAATCGCTCGGCGCATTCTTTGAGGATGCTTTCAAAAAATTCAGCAACAAACCTGCATTTAATTGCATGGGCAAAAGCATGAGTTATGGGGAGCTCGACAAACACTCCCGCTCCATTGCGGCCTGGCTGCAATCTCGCGGACTGGTCAAAGGCGACCGTGTCGCGATCATGATGCCGAATGTCTTGCAATACCCGATTGTGATCGCCGGTATTTTGCGAGCCGGACTAATCGTTGTTAACGTCAACCCGCTTTATACGCCGCGCGAGCTGGAATACCAGTTGAAGGATAGCGGTGCCAAGGCCATCATTGTTCTCGAAAATTTTGCTGCCACGCTGCAGAAAGTCATCACCAAAACCTCTGTGCAACATGTCGTTGTTACCGCTATGGGCGACATGATGGGCCTGAAAGGCCATCTGGTAAATCTGGTGGTAAGGCGCGTAAAGAAGATGGTTCCAGCATGGTCATTGCCTGGACACATCCCTTTCAAGACAGCATTGGCAAAGGGCGCTTCCATGTCCCTCAAGCCGGTTGATGTCAAAAGCTCCGACACTGCTTTCCTGCAATATACAGGCGGCACAACCGGCATTTCAAAAGGCGCGACTCTCACCCACAGCAATATTCTTTCCAATATAGAGCAGATGAGTCTGTGGTGTGATGTTGGCTTCAGGGCCAAAGGCAAGCCCGACAGCATTGTTTATGTCTGCGCGCTGCCGCTCTATCATATTTTCGCGCTTACCGTGAATGCGATGATCGGTATCAAGCAGGGTGGCCTGAATATTCTTATCCCGAATCCAAGGGATATTCCCGCATTCGTCAAAGTGCTGCAGAAACACAAATTTCATTTCTTTCCTGGGCTGAGCACCCTCTTCAATGGCCTCATGAACAATGAAGAATTCCGCAAGCTAGACTTCAAGGAACTCAGAATGTCCTTCAGCGGCGGCATGGCCATGCAAAGGCCGGTTGCGGATCGCTGGCAGGAGTTGACCGGCAGCCTTATGATCGAAGGTTACGGGCTTTCCGAAACTTCACCCGTTGCCTCGGCCAATCCGCTTGATGCAAAAGAATTCTCCGGCACAATTGGCATGCCCATGCCATCGACGGATTTTTCCATACGCGATGATGATGGCAAGGAACTGCCCTTGCTGGAAGTTGGCGAAATTTGCATCCGCGGACCGCAGATCATGGCAGGTTATTGGAACCGTCCGGACGAGACCGCCAAGGTCATGACTGCGGATGGATTTTTCCGCTCCGGCGATATGGGTTATATGGACGAGCGTGGCTACACGAAGATCGTCGATCGCAAAAAAGATATGATCCTTGTCTCTGGTTTCAATGTTTATCCGAACGAAATCGAAGAAGTGGCCATGGAACATCCAGGCATTGCCGAGGCTGCTGCCGTAGCAATCGCCAATGAGCATTCCGGTGAAGCCGTGAAGCTTTATATCGTGCGCAAGGACAAGACATTGACCGAAGAGGCTGTGAAAGCATTCTGCGCCGAACGCCTTACAAATTACAAACGTCCGCGCGTGGTCGAATTCCGGGATGAACTGCCCAAGAGCAATGTCGGCAAGATTTTGCGCCGCGAATTGCGGGACTAAAAACAAAGGGAGGGTCTCTTTTATGCAATTGCGATCGGAAAACCGCAACACGCTTTTCCAGGAATTGCTTCGATCCTCCCTTATTTTATGCGGGCTGCCCTACATCAATTCTGTTGCCGTCCCTGTCTTCAAAAACGAAGGACCTGAGACCATAATCGTGGTCGCGCAGTCCTTTGATGATACGTAGCCCTTCCCGCTGGCAAATTGCGTGAAGAGCATCAGCATCATCTACGATGATATGCGCCACATTGAACGGTGGTGCGTCATAATCTTTCTGCAAACTTAAGTGCAGCTCGGCACTCTCGCGCTTCAGAATCATAAAACCGACGGGATTTCCGTTTTCGAACGTCTTGGTGAAGCCAAATACCCGCGTATAAAAATCATGTGCGCGGACCATGTCCTTGACCGGAAGCACGGCTGCAATACGCCTGAAGTGAACAGCGTTGGTGGACTTGTCATTCATTTCATAACCTCAAATATCGAAAGCACATTCCATCACTCACGCACGGTGGCGAAGCGATGGCTGTAACTTTCCCAAAAGATCATGAGACGGTGCCCACGCAGTTCCTATAATACGGCAATCTATTACTGGAAAGAGCTTCAGGCCACCTTGTCGCGCACCTGATAATCCTTGATCGCCGCGAAACGGATCGCCTTCCAACGCTCCGCTTCATAGGAAAGCGAGAAGGAATTTTGCGCAAGGAATACTGGATCATTGTCCAGATCATGCGCGATATCGGCGCGATGACCATTGATGAAACGCTGAAGCTCAGCGGGATCATCGGCAGAAATCCAGCGCGCAACAGTAAAGCGTGCTGGCTCAAAGCCTACAGGCAAGGTGTATTCCACCTTTAGACGTTCGGTCAAAACGTCGATCTGCAGGGCGCCGACAACACCAACAATAGCGGGAGAGCCATCATCAGGCAGGAAGAGCTGAACCACCCCCTCCTCCGCCATCTGCTGGAGCGCTTCGCGCAGCTTTTTGGCTTTCATTGCATCATCCAGCCGCACGCGACGCAGGATTTCCGGTGCAAAGTTTGGAACACCACGGAAAAGCAAATCTTCGCCTTCCGTCAGCGTGTCGCCAATACGCAATGTGCCATGGTTTGGGATGCCGACCACATCGCCGGCCCATGCCTCATCCGCGATCTGGCGACTACGGGCAAAGAAAAATTGAGGCGCCGAAAGGCCCATCGGCTTACCGGTGCGCACAAGCTTTGCTTTCATGCCACGTGAAAGCTTGCCCGAGCAAACGCGCAGAAACGCGATCCGGTCACGGTGATTGGGATCCATATTGGCTTGAATCTTGAACACGAAACCTGTCATCTTTTCTTCCGTGGCTTCGACCCGGCGCGTATCGGCATCCTGTGCACGGGGGCTCGGACCAAAATCACAGAAGGCTTCAATAAGATCGCGGACGCCGTAATTGCGCAATGCGGATCCAAAGTAAACGGGCGTCATATGGCCTTCGCGAAATGCCTTAAGATCGAATGGGTTGCAGGCATCACGCGCCAGCGTTACTTCGTCGATCCACGCCTGACGCTCATTTTCGGGCAGGAGACCGGCTGCGCCGGAGGATTCCGGTCCATCGACGGGGCGCGGAGTCTCTTCCGAATCCCGCTGGCGAACCGTATTGTTCTGAAGATTATACGTTCCGGCGAAGCTCTTGCCTCGTCCTATCGGCCAGGTGATCGGTGCTGTATCCAAGGCGAGCTTCTGCTCAATCTCATCAAGGATCTCATAAGGATCGCGGCTTTCACGGTCCATCTTGTTGATGAAAGTGACAATCGGGATATCGCGCATACGGCAAACTTCAAAAAGCTTGAGCGTGCGCGCCTCAATACCTTTGGCGGCGTCAATCACCATGACCGCGCTGTCTACCGCCGTGAGGGTACGATAGGTATCGTCGGCAAAGTCTTCGTGACCCGGCGTATCGAGCAGATTGAAAATGCAATCCTTGTATTCGAATGTCATGACGGATGTCACAACAGAAATACCGCGATCGCGCTCGATATTCATCCAGTCCGAGCGCGTTTGGATGCGATCTTTCTTCGCCTTGACCTCACCCGCAAGCTGAATGGCTCCACCAAAAAGCAACAGCTTTTCGGTCAGCGTGGTTTTACCGGCGTCAGGATGCGCGATAATCGCGAATGTACGACGTTTGGAAACAGGATGGTCAGCAGAAGACATAAATCGGCTCAAAACTAAAGGAAAGGTTGGCGCCTTCTATCAGCCCCAGTCTTTCCCGTCGACCTTCAATTCCAATAGGTCAAACGCTTTCCAGCGCAGGCGTGAATTCATCTGCAATCATGAACGGCTCAATGGCAATGCGTTTGGTATCTTTGACAGTCACGAAACTGTTCGGAGGAACCGGCATCCAATTGCCTGCTTCACCGTCAAGAGGCTCCGAAACAACGCATAAACCCGCATTTGGCGAAAGCGTTGCGGTATAAAGGGACGGCGCAAAGCGATCTGTTGCATAGCGGACCGCATAGAGATGCTGTCCATCGGAAAAGGCTGCTGTCAGCCGGATAAAGGCGGGGACGCCGATACGCTCCGCTTCGGCTTTGATTGTATTGACCGTTGCAGCAAGAGACTGCGCGGGATGCTGATCAAGGCCATGTTGCAGCATGAGCAAGAATATCAGTTCGGAATCTGTCGAACCCAGTTTCTGCGCATAAATTGAGTCATCCAGACGAGACTCCAAACCACGTCGCAGCCTGTCAAAATGGCCAATCTGCCCATTATGCATGAAGCTCCATTTTCCCGAGACGAAGGGATGGCAATTCATGCGGCTAGTCACCCCGCCGGTCGATGCCCGAACGTGAGCCAGGAAAAGATGCGACTTGATCTGACGGGAAAGACTCCGCAAGTTCTGATCGGACCATGCGGGGAGAATATCGCGGTAAAGCCCAGGTTCGTCACGCGCACCATACCAGGCCACGCCAAAACCATCACCATTGGTACGCGTTTTGGCCTCGTGCGCATCATGGCTTTGCGCAATCAGCGAATGGCAGGGAGAGGCAATAACATCTTCAAGAAACAGTTCAGGTCCAAGATAGGCAGCCCAACGGCACATGAATCACCCGATTTCGTAACATAATATTATCTGTAACTGCACTTGTGCGAATCGCCAGCACGCTGCTGGGATAATAGCAGATTATGTGCAAACAATGGGCCCAGCGCATCTTGTCAGTTGACGGTGTGCGCTGACTGGTGAAAAAGGTCTCTTCATGTCACAGAAAATCGATTCCGCTCACCCGAAAAACCCTGCACTCGGCCTGGTCCGCCTTGACCACGCCAAGGGGCTAGACCTGCCCGCCTACGAAACATCCGGCTCTGCTGGCATGGACCTTCGAGCTGCTGTTCCGGAAGACAGACCATTGCTGTTGCTTCCAGGAAAACGGGCATTGGTTCCCAGTGGCCTGATCTTCGAAATCCCGGCCGGATATGAGGCGCAAATCAGACCTCGCTCGGGTCTCGCTCTGAAACATGGGATTACCTGCCTCAACACGCCAGGTACGATTGATTCAGATTATCGCGGTGAAGTAAAAGTGATACTGATCAATCTGGGCGATGACGATTTCTACGTCGAGCGAGGCATGCGCATTGCGCAGGTTGTTCTTGCACCGGTTGTGCAGCTCAACGTTGAGGAGCGACAGCATGCCAGCGAAACGTCACGTGGCTCTGGCGGATTTGGCTCGACAGGTACTGCATAGCAATTAGGAGGGTACCATGGACAAAGGCAAAACATTTCGTCTGTTGCATCAAGGGCCAGATGTGTTGCTGATGCCCAATCCATGGGATCCCGGCACTACAAAGTTTCTTGCTTCACTTGGCTTCAAGGCAATGGCGACCAGCAGTGCAGGCTTTGCTTTTTCTCGCGGCCTTGCTGACGGGGCCATAACATTCGATGTCATGATGCAGCACTGCCGCGACCTTGTTGCCGCCACGGATCTTCCTGTATCCGGCGATCTGGAAAAGGGCAAAGGCGACAGCGCGGACAGTGCTGCCGAAACGATCTTTGCAGCGGAAGCTGCAGGGCTGGCAGGTTGTTCAATCGAAGATTTCTCCGGGGATCCCGACAAGCCCGTCTATGAGTTTTCCCATGCCGTCGAAAGGGTCGCCGCAGCCGCTGAGGCAGCCCGTGCTTTGAAGCGCGATTTCGTCTTTACCGCGCGTGCCGAAAACTTCTTGCGGGGACAAAATGATCTGGATGACACGATCAAGCGTCTTCAGGCATTTGAGGAAGCGGGAGCGGATGTCCTTTTCGCCCCGGGTATTTCCGACCTTGAGAGTATCAAAATTCTTTGCGATTCAGTCTCCAAGCCGTTGAGCGTTTTGGCTCCTCCTTCGCTGACAGTTAGCGAGTTGGCGGCGGCCGGCGTGAAGCGGATTTCGCTTGGACCAAGGCTCACGACAGCTGCGTTCAGTGCTATCCACGTCGCTGCCCGACAGGTGCTCGACAAGGGTACATTTGAATTCGGCACAACAGGCGTAACATTTGGCAATTTACAACAGCTCTTCTCACAGGGTGCAACCAAGGAAGTCTGAAGTATGGCCCGTCCAGACCTGGTGATTTTCGATTGTGACGGCGTGCTTGTCGATACCGAAACCGTCGGCAATCATCATCTGGTCAAGATGCTTGGGGAAGCCGGTTTTAAAACCAGCTTTTCCGAACTCCGCAAAACCTATACCGGCATGCCGATGCGGGCGGTTCAGGAGAAGGTCGAGGCGCTGGGCTATTCATTAGGCGATGATTTTGTCGAACGTTGGTATCAAGCTATTCCCGTTATCTTCGAGAATGTAGAGGCCATCCCCCATATCGAGAGTGTTATTGCTGCTGTTAAGGACGCGGGGCTTCCCTATTGCGTTGCATCTTCCGCCAATGTGGAGAAAATGCACATCACACTCGGCAAAACCGGGCTGATTGATCATTTCGAAAGTGTTCTTTACAGCGCATCAATGGTTGCGCGCGGAAAGCCCTTCCCTGACCTGTTTCTCCATGCTGCTGCCAAGATGGGGTATGATCCAAGCCAGGCTGTCGTGATTGAAGACAGTGTGGCAGGAACGGTGGCCGGGATAGCAGCGGGCATGCGCGTATTTTCCTATTGCGGCGATGAGCATGCCGATCATGAAGGCCTGGCTGCAGCAGGCGGCATACTCTTTGACGACATGCGAAAACTTCCTGCCTTGCTGGAAATCAGCTGATGAATAGTCCCCTGAAAGTGATCGATATGCACACGGGTGGCGAACCTCTGCGTATCATTATTGATGGCTATCCCAAGCTGCCAAAGGGAACCATTCTAAGCAAGCGGGCCTATGTTCGCGATCGGCTCGATCATCTGCGGAAGATATTGATGTTCGAACCACGCGGTCATTTCGATATGTATGGCGCGTTGCTGGTTGATACCGATCTTCCCGATGCCGACCTCGCTGTGCTGTTCATGCATAATGAGGGTTATTCTACCATGTGTGGCCACGCCATCATTGCGCTTGGCCGTTATGCCGTTGACTATGGTCTCGTGGCCAAGGTGGAGCCAGTAACCACCGTTCGCATCGAATGCCCTTGCGGTATGGTCGTCGCTTCCGTGGAAGTTCGTGACGGAAAGTCTGGCAGCGTCTCGTTCGAAAGCGTTCCGGCCTTCCTTTTTGCAAGCGACCAGATCGTCGACGTTCCGGATTTCGGCAAGATCAGTTTTGATGTGGCCTATGGCGGAGCTTTTTATGCTCTCGCCGATTGCCATCAATTCGGCCTCGAATTCGGACGCGACGCCGCCTCTGCATTTAAACATGCTGCCACAGTGCTGACCGAGGCCGTGAAAGAAGCAGTCCCGCTTGATCATCCCGATCACAAGGATTTGGCATTCCTTTACGGTTCGATTTTAACCGATGGTGCCGATGAGTGGAATGAAGCGCCGACGAAAAACGTCTGCATCTTCGCTGACGCACAGCTGGACCGTTCCCCGACAGGCTCGGGTGTTACGGCCAGGCTTGCGGCAATGCACGCCAAGGGGCAGATTGTTAAGAGCACAGCCCGGATATTCGAAAGCATTGTCGGCTCGCGCTTTGCGGGTTTTGTTGAGACCACGACGAAGGCGGGGCAGTTTGATGCAATAACCGCGCGTGTTTCCGGGCATGCTTATTACAGCGGTATGGCCGAATTCATCGTTGAAGATGGCGATCCGCTCGGAACTGGATTCCTTATTTCCTGAAGATTCTAAATAGTAAACCATATGGTTGACTATCTTTTATTGCCGTGATACTAAACCACATGGTTGAATTTCATACATCACATCTCGACGCCGTATTTCATGCGCTTTCCGACCCGACACGGCGGGCGATATTGCAGCGACTTACAGCGGGCGAACATTCTGTCAGCGATCTGGCAACGCCCTTTCAGATGTCCCTGGCAGGGGCATCGAAACATATCAAGGTTCTGGAGAGTGCCGGCCTCGTTCGACGGCGCATCGAAGGCAGAACCCATATCTGCCAACTTGAAGCTGCCAAGCTCGCGCAGGCGCAACAATGGTTGAGCACTTATGAGAAATTCTGGACCGCAAGGCTTGATGATCTAGAAGCTATCCTACGTCAGGAAGATGCCGCAGCATCAAAGTCTGCAACCGGGAAAGGAGGAGAATGAAATGAACGAGCACCTTGGAAATAATACCCTCGGCGTCGTCACTGCACCGGGAACCGTTTGTATCAAACGGGTGCTGCCGGGTCCCGTCGAGCGGGTGTGGGCTTATCTGACTGAATCGGACAAGAGGCGTAAATGGCTGGCGAGAGGGCCCATCTCCAGCTTCGTCGGAGGCGATGTGGAACTGACCTTTCACCATTCAGAACTATCGCAAGATCCCGTACCCGAGGAATACAAGAAATATGAGGGTCATACGAATAAGGGGAAAGTGACACGCTATGATCCTCCGCATATCCTCAGTTACACATGGCCTGATGGGCCAAACGAACCTTCGGAGGTGACATTCGAACTTGCCGCCCTGGGGACTGATACGCAACTGACGATTACACATACACGCCTTGCAAGCAGAAATTCCATGGTCAGCGTAGCGGCTGGCTGGCACGTCCATCTCGCGGTGCTGATTGCCCATATGGAAGGGCGGCAGGTCAAGGATTTCTGGGAAAACCACAGTCGTATTGAGCCGGAATACCAGCAGCTCATTGGCAATTGAACAAGCATCTTATGGGAGAGAAAATCATGAGACCTTCTTATGAGGGAAGCCACAATATTGCGATGAAGGTTCCCCCTCATCAGTATGAGGCAACAGTCGCATTCTACAGGGACATCATCGGTTTGGAGCCACTGACGAACCATCTGCCCTATGTGGGCTTTCATTTCGGATCAAATCAGCTTTGGATCGACAAGGCACCCGGTCTCAGCCAGTCCGAGCTTTGGCTGGAAATCGCAGCTGACAATGTCGGCGCTGCCGCCGGAGATCTTGCTGAGGCAGGTATCGTGCGTTGCGACGAAATCGAAGAATTGCCGGAAGGGCACAAGGATTTCTGGATCACCAGCCCTTGCCAGATCATTCATCATGTGTCGCAAAAGGGCGAAGGCTGGTAGCTAGAGCAAAATTTTCTCTAGCGTTCAAACAGCCTTTCATGCAGCCAGACGGGCTCACCTGTATAAGTGGTTTCCGCGATTTTGCGGAAGCCATTTTTCTCGGCAATCCGGCGCGAAGCGATATTGTCCGGCGAGATGATGCAGCGTGTGCTTGTGGCCTTGAAGAAACCCGTTCCCCAATGAAGCATCTTTTCCAGCGCTTCATTGCCATAACCCTTGCCGTGAATCTCTTGCGATAATACCCATCCCATCTCCGGCGTGTCCCCGAAGGGTGGCTCGATTTCTCTGTTGAAATTGGCAAAGCCGACATCGCCAATATAACGACCGGTCGCCTTCTCTTCCAAGGCCCAGAAACCATAGCCAATCGCATGCCACATGCCGATATATTGCAGCAGACGTCCCCATGAGCGCTCGCGCGTGGACGGCTGCCCCGAGATATATTGATAGACTGCGGGCTGGGTCCAAACTTCATGCAGCACTTCGAAATCATCCTCGCGATGACCACGCAGGATCAACCGTTCGGTTTCAAGAACTGGGACGGAAATTTTGGTCATGCTCAATTCCAATAACTAAAAAACTTTTACCAGAACATCGTTGGCATGACGTTCACTTTCAAGCACAAAATCCACCGTGCCGATCTTTTGAAACAACTTACGTTGGTAAAACCTGTAAGCCGGCAAATTCTGCTGATTCACCGTGAGCCATGCCTGGCGATGGTCATGCGATTGACATGCTTCAACGGCGTGATTGAGCAGGGCGCTTCCAATGCCGCAACCAGCGAAATGTTCCTGTACATAAAGCGTCTCTATTTCCGGCTGGCCGATATGACGAATTGGACATTCCGCTTCAAGATTGAGCCGGACATATCCAACGAGGTGATTTTCCACCTCTGCCACGTAGAGCTGTTTTATTCGGCTTTCTATTTCTCCGGCAAAACGTTCAGCAGTAAACTCTGCAAAGACATAGCGCGAGAAAACGTCCCGGATACCCGCCTTGGCATATGTGTGCAGCCATACTTGAATGGAGAGCGCGGCGAGATTTTGCGCATCGGAATGCAAAGCTTCGCGAATGACAATCTTCATGCTTCAAGCTGCTGCAGAGCCGTGGCGATCTTCTGAGCAAGACGCTCCGCAACTTCCTCCTTGCTCATGTCCGGCCATTCTTCAACGCCTGTATGGGTCACGATGCGCACGGCATTCCGGTCGCCTCCCATAACGCCCTTGGTGTGACTTACATCATTGGCAACGATCCAATCGGCGCCTTTCTTGTCGAGTTTTTTTTGCGCATTAATCAGCAAATCCTGCGTTTCCGCTGCAAAGCCGATGACCAGCCGCGGGCGCAGTTTGCTATGCCCTACTCCTGCCAGAATATCCGGATTTTCCACCATCTGCAGGGCGGGTGCTTTTTCGCCCGGGTGTTTCTTTATCTTTTCATTCGCTTCATTCGCATATCGCCAGTCTGCGACTGCAGCCACCATCACGGCAGCATCCGCAGGCAGAAGCTGCTCGACCGCATCACGCATCTCACGGGCGGATTCCACATGAATCACTGAGACACCTTCGGGATCCGGAATATTGACCGGGCCGGATACCAGCCGCACCGTCGCACCAAGGCGCGCAAGAGCTGCGGCAATCGCATGCCCTTGCTTGCCCGACGAACGGTTGGCGATATAGCGCACCGGATCAATTGGCTCATGCGTCGGGCCGGACGTCATTATGATAGTCTTCCCGGATAGTGGCTTTGGCGTGCGGTCGAGTAGTTTTTCGATGGCACCAACGATTTCCATCGGTTCCGCCATTCGCCCTGCGCCACTCTCGCCGCTTTCTGCCATTTCGCCCCTGTTGGGGCCGATGAAACGGATGCCATCCTTTTCCAATGTGGCGCGATTGCGCCTGGTCGCAGCGTGATTCCACATCTTCGGGTTCATTGCCGGGGCAATCAGCACGGGCTTGTCCGTCGCCAATAAGACGGCACTGGCAAGATCATTCGCCAGACCATTTGCCATCTTCCCCATAAGATCAGCCGTTGCCGGAGCCACAACAATCAAATCGGCCTCGCGCGACAGGCGGATATGGCCGACATCGTGCTCGTCTTCCCTGGAGAAAAGCTCGGTGAATACCTTATCGGCGGCCAGAGCGCCCACGGCCAGAGGCGTTACGAATTCTTCGGCAACCTTGGTCAATATGGGGCGAATTTTAGCGCCGCGTTCCCGCAGGCGCCTGATAAGATCAAGACACTTATAAGCCGCTATGCCGCCGCCTATGATCAGAAGAATACGCCGCCCCGCAAGCGATCCTGAAGCGGTTGAAAGAGCATGTGGCAAAGTCGCTGGAGTTGGCGGCTCATTGTCAAGTTCACCAAGAACAAGCCGGACTTCTTCTTCCATTGAGCGCCCATTCAAGGCCGCGCGAAGTCGCAATCTTTCCTTGGTGGCGTCATCCAGATTTCGGATCGTTATGCTGGCCATTTGATTGCACTCCACAAGAGAACGATTGCAAATGTGCAATCATTGCAATCAACTTAGCGCAAATTCTGTTAAGATAAAAGCTCGTAGGTTATAATGACGAAGCAAATTGCAATCACCCAGAGGGCAATTCGGCCTGATCGTGTGTGCCGCGCTTCGGCCTTGCCGATGGCATGGGCCGTCTGATCATCAAACCGCAAACCCTTTTCGGCCATGCGATCCAGTTCAAGCGACAACCTGTCAGCGCGAGCCACCAGATCAGGTGCTTGACGCGCCAGATGCAACAGGGACAACGCACCCTCGCGCGCGTCAACAAGAATACCTTGCGGACCCAGATTACGTTTGATCCAGTCGCCAACGACAGGCTCGGACGCTTTCCACATGTTGAAATGCGGATCGAGCGTACGTGACACACCCTCGACAACAACCATGGTCTTCTGGAGCATAACCAATTCAGGGCGCGTTTCCATGTCGAAAAGTTCCGTTACCTCAAACAGCAAAGTAAGGAGCTTGGCCATTGAAATGGTTTCGGCAGGCTGGCCATGAATGGGCTCGCCTATCGCACGGATCGCTTGGGCAAAGCTTGCAACATCATGATGATGTGGCACGTAGCCAGCCTCGAAATGCACTTCTGCTACACGCACATAATCGCGCGTAATAAAGCCATAGAGTATCTCGGCAAGAAACCGGCGCTCTTTTTTGCCGAGGCGGCCGGTAATACCGAAATCCACAGCAACGATGTTGCCGTCAGCATCGACAAACAGATTACCCGGATGCATGTCCGCATGGAAAAACCCATCACGCAGTGTATGACGCAGGAATGACTGGATCAGTGTTTCGGCGAGCTTGATGAGATTGTGGCCAGCGGCGCGCAACCCTTCAATGTCCGACATTTTGACCCCGTCGATCCACTCAAGCGTCAGCACGTCGCGCCCTGTACGCTCCCAATCGACGGCTGGCACCCGGAAGCCCGGATCATCTTTCGTGTTTTCACCAATTTCTGAAAGAGCCGCGGCCTCAAGGCGCAGATCCATTTCAATACGTGTGGTCTGCGCCAAGGTGCGCGTTACTTCGATGGGCCGCAAACGGCGGCTTGCCGGAACGTAACGTTCCTGCCAGCGGGCAACCAGAAAGAAGCTCTCAAGATCATTGTTAAAACGTTGCCGAACACCTGGACGCACAACCTTGACGGCAACCTTTTTGCTTCCTTCACTGGTTTTCACATAAGCAGGATGCACTTGGGCAATAGACGCCGCAGCAATGGGTGGCTCAACATTGACAAAGAGATCGTCGACCGAGCGGCCCAACGATCCCTCAATCGCTTTGATCGAGGCCTCCATCGGAAAGTAGTCGAGCTGGTCCTGCAACAGGGCCAGATCATCGGCGACCTCAGTCCCGACGACATCGGGGCGGGTTGCCAGGAACTGGCCCAATTTTACGTAGGATGGCCCAAGCTTGTTGATGGCCCGGGACATGCGCTCCGAGCGGCGCGCCGTCAGCGCACGGCGGCGAGCGAGAAGGCCTGCAATCTTGTGCCCAAACGCGGGAATACCGCTCAAACCATCAGCGGGAAGTGCGGCTATTACGCCCTCACGGGTCAATATCCACCCGGCTCGCATCAAGCGAAATGTTGCTGCAAAACTACTCATTCAGAAATCACAACTTCCAGCCGGAATGCAGCGCCGCGATGCCGCCGGTGAAATTGCGCCAGCTAACCCGTTCAAAGCCCGCCTTTCGGATCATGTCAGCAAAATCCGACTGTCGCGGAAACTTGCGAATGGACTCCACCAAATACTGATAGCTGTCGGCATCACCTGTTACGGCCTTGCCGATCTTTGGAATGGCATTGAAGGACCAGGCATCATAAAGCTTGTCCAGAACAGGCAGTTCAACTTCGGAAAACTCAAGGCAAAGGAAGCGCCCGCCTGGTTTTAACACGCGATATGCTTCAGACAGGGCGCGATCAATATGCGGGACATTTCGAATGCCGAATGCGATTGTATAGGCATCGAACCTGTTGCTTTCAAACGGAAGCTCTTCCGCATTGGCTTCAACGAATTCGGTATTTTCGGCGAGGCCTTTTTTGGCAGCTCGGTCTTGACCAACCCCAAGCATGGAGCCGTTAATATCCAATACCGTCGCATGAGCATTGCGCCCGGATGCCTCCACAATCTTGAACGCAACATCTCCCGTGCCACCGGCGACGTCCAGCACCTTCCAATTTGCGGTTTTCGACGGGGACAGCCATGCAATCATCGAGTCTTTCCAGACCCTGTGCAGACCGCCTGACATAAGGTCGTTCATGACATCGTAGCGCTTGGCTACCCTATGAAAGACGTCATTGACCCGGGTCTGTTTTTCGCCGTCGCTCACATCCTGAAAGCCGAAGGATGTTTCCATGCCACCCTGTGCACCGGTGCGTTGCTGGTTCATTTTCTTACCTGCCTGTATAATTCGCCGGAACCATAGAATATTGAGACGCAGAAGACCATCGCCTGTTGCGCGACAAAACTGTGCGTCTCCAGCACACACGCTTTGCGGTCACGCTCATCAACAGATAAGGTCGGGCAAGTTCAGTTTAAAGGAATCCCCATGGGCGTGACCATCGTTTCCCACCCGCTTGTTCAGCACAAGCTAACTATCATGCGCGACAAGGACACCTCCACCGCCGGATTTCGACGGTTGCTGAAGGAAATATCCCTGCTGCTTTGCTACGAAGTAACCCGCGATCTGCAACTGACAAATATCACGATACAGACTCCGCTGGTGGAAATGGAGTCGCCGGTCATAGAAGGCAAGAAGCTGGTCTTTGCATCGATCCTGCGGGCAGGCAATGGTTTGCTTGAGGGCATGCTGGACCTTGTGCCTGCGGCACGCGTTGCACATATCGGACTATACCGCGATCACGATACGTTGCAGCCAGTTGAATATTATTTCAAGGCACCGGAAGATATCGTCAACCGCCTCATCATTGTCGTTGACCCCATGCTTGCAACGGCCAATTCGGCAATTGTCGCAATTCAGAAATTGAAAGATCGCGGCGCCAGCAATATCCGCTTCCTTTGCCTGTTAGCGGCGCCAGAAGGAATCAAGCGCTTTACCGAAGCCCATCCGGATGTGCCAGTTTTTACCGCTGCCATAGACAGCCACCTCAATGAAAAAGGCTATATCGTTCCGGGGCTCGGCGATGCTGGCGACCGCATGTACGGCACGAAGTAATTACGCGCCAATGCGGCGCAGGACCGGGTTGACTGTTCGGGGCTTGCGATCCGTAAAACCATAAGCTTTTTCGATAGCAAGCGCCGCAGTCTTCGCATCATCCTGCGTGCGGGCATGGACCCGCGCAACTGGCTCACCCTTCTCCATTTTAGCACCGATGGGTTGTAGCGCTGTGATCCCGACAGCGTGGTCAACGGGGTCTTGCGGTCTGATACGGCCACCACCCAGCGCCACGACTGTGATGCCAATGGCACGGGTATCAATGGATGCAACATAACTGGCAACAGGCGCACTTACTTCGACTGTGATGGGCGCGCTCGGCAGATAATGACCGAGCTTTTCGATAAAGTCGCTCGGCCCGCCTAGACCAGCAACCATGCGTCCGAACACTTCTGCAGCCTTGCCGCTGTTGAGTGCTTCCCGCGTCTTGTCTATTGCGGCCTTCAGATTTGGCGCAAGCCGTGCAGATAAGAGCATTTCTCCAACGAGTGCCAGTGTGACACTTTCCAATCGGGTATCGCGACGATCACCCGTCAGGAAATCAACAGCATTTTTGACTTCAACCGCATTACCAGCGGCCAAAGCAAGCGGCTCATTCATGTCAGTCAAAAGCGCTGTCGTTGGCAGGCCTGCGCCGTTTGCCACCTCGACTATACTGGTTGCCAAGGCCACCGCGTCGCGGTTTCGGGCCATAAACGCACCATTGCCGGATTTCACGTCAAGGACGAGCGCATTCAACCCTGCAGAAAGTTTCTTCGATAGTATCGAAGCCGTTATCAGCGGAATGGATTCCACCGTCGCTGTAACGTCCCGGATGGAATAAAGCCGCTTGTCCGCCGGTGCAAGATTGGCGGTCTGGCCAATAATGGCGCACCCGACTTCCCGCACAACTTTCCGGAACAGAGTGTTATCCGGCTGGCTGATATAACCGGGGATCGAATCCATCTTGTCCAACGTCCCGCCTGTATGACCGAGACCTCTTCCCGATATCATCGGGACATAGGCGCCGCAGGCAACTGCGAGTGGTGCCAACATCAAGGACACATTGTCCCCAACGCCGCCGGTTGAATGTTTGTCAACAACGGGGCCGGGTAAATCCGACCAATCCAGCACATCCCCTGAATCGCGCATGGCGAGGGTGAGTGCCACTGCCTCCTCGCGTTTCATGCCGTTGAAAAAAACAGCCATAGCGAAGGCCGCAACCTGACCATCGGTAATGGAACCTGCGCTCATGGCATTGACGAAGGCGGTGATATTGGCTGCACTCAGTGTCTCGCCATCGCGCTTGCGGCGGATAATTTCTTGCGGCAGCTCCATTGGCTAACCTATTTCCTGAATAAGAGAGTGGAGGATCTTCTGCAAACGCGCACCACCCTGCGGAGCAACATCCTTGGTCTCTTCATGCGACAGTTCCGCCCCGGTCATTCCAGCACCGAAATTTGTGATGACTGAACAGGCCGCCACGCGCAATCCATAAAACCGCGCGAGAATGACCTCCGGCACTGTCGACATGCCCACAGCATCTGCACCAAGAGTCCTTGCCATACGAATCTCTGCAGGCGTTTCGAATGATGGCCCCGAGAACCACATATAAACACCTTGCGCCAATTTCTCGCCAACTTCACTGGCAGCAATGATCAGGGCATCTTTCAATTGCTGATCATAGGCTGTTGTCATGCCGACAAAACGTTTGTCAGACGGCTCACCTATCAGCGGATTCAGCCCTGAATAATTAATATGGTCGTCTATAAGCATCACACTGCCCGGTGCCAAATCATGACGTATCGAGCCCGCTGCATTGGTTAGAATAATGCTCTCAATGCCTATTTCAGCAAGCGCCGCAATTACCGGGCGCATAACAGAGGCATCACCCTTTTCGTAATAATGCGCCCGCCCTGCGAGCATCAGGATCGGCTTGCCCGAAAGATAACCGGCAACCACCTCGCCCGCATGGCCTGAAACGCCACTGTGCGGGAAACCGGGCAAATCCGAATAGGGAATATGGATCGCATTCTCGACAGCATCAACCAGCGATCCGAGGCCGGAGCCGAGCACCAAAGCAATACGAGGGGCAAGACCGTTCAGTTTTTGAATGAGCGTGGTCGTGGCTGGCGAAATCATGCAGCACCTTTGCCAAGCACTTCCGCTTCAAAACCGAAGGGGAATATTTCTTTCATCGTCAGGGTTTGAATGATCCCGTCATTGTCGCAAAGATGGAGCAGCGTATCGGGGCTAGCAAACTCGGCCAACCGTTGGCGGCACCCGCCACAGGGTGTGCACTTTGCCTTCTTCTCGGCCACGACAGCGATCTCGGTAATCGTGCCTCCACCACCCATCACAAAATGCGAAAGCGCAGTTGTTTCGGCGCACCAGCCTTCCGGATAGGAAACCACTTCAATATTGCACCCCGAATAGATACGCCCGTCACTGGTCCGCAGTGCGGCGCCCACCGGAAATTGCGAATAAGGCGAATGGGTTTTCTGCATGGCGGCGAATGCCGCGTCAAACAAGTCCGTACTCATAGCTATCTTTCCTTGACATAGGCAACACCGCCAGCTTTTGGCGGAATTGCCTTGCCGATGAATCCGGCAAGCAGAATTATCGTAAGAATATAGGGCAGCGCCTGCATGAGTTGCACCGGCACCTCACCGATCAACGGCAGAGTCTGGCCCTGAAGACGGATGCCCAACGCGTCGAGGAACCCGAATAGGAGGCAGGCATACATTGCCTGGACTGGACGCCACTTTGCGAAAATCAAAGCGGCAAGGGCAATATAGCCTTTGCCTGCGGTCATATCCTTCACGAAGCCAGCGCCTTGCGCTGTGGCGAGATAGGCACCGGCAACACCACACAGAATTCCGCAGCAAATGACCGCGCGATAGCGCAGCCACGGAACTGAAATACCCGCTGTGTCAACGGCCGCCGGATTTTCACCCACAGCGCGCAAACGCAGGCCAAAACGTGTGCGATAAAGCACCCACCATGTCAAAGGCACCAGCAGGAAAGCAAGATAAACGAGGATGGAATGGCCGGATATGAGTTCAAAATAGATCGGTCCGATGATCGGAATCTCACGCAAAGTTTCGGCGCCGGGCAGATTGATCGCATTGAACCGCGCAGTGTTCGGCAAAGACGGAGTCCGTCCCCCCTGATGAAACCATGCCTGTCCAAGAATAACTGTCGTTCCCGCTGCAATGAAGTTTATTGCAACGCCCGAGACGATCTGATTTCCCCTGTGGGTGATGGAGGCAAAGCCGTGCACCAGGCCTAAAGCCACCGACACGGCAATGGCAGCTAAAAGGCCAAGACCAGCAGAACCGTACCATGTTGCAACAGCGCCCGCTGCAAAAGCACCGGCCAGCATTTTGCCTTCAAGGCCGATGTCGAAGATGCCAGCACGTTCGGAATAGAGTCCCGCCAGACAGGCGAGCAGCAAGGGAGCCGACAGGCGGATCGTCGAATCGAACAATTGCAGGATGGTGATGAAGCTTTCCATTACTGGCCACCTCCAGCAATAATGGGCGCTGTCTGGTCTTTTTTAAGTGAAAAGCCATGGAAAATGCGCTGCAAGGTTGGCCGGAACATGTGTTCGAGTGCTCCAGCGAAAAGAATGACCAGACCTTGAATAATCACGATCATGTCGCGTGAAATATTTGGCATATCGAAAGCGATTTCAGCGCCGCCCTGATAGAGCATACCGAAAAGGATTGCCGCCAGCACAATACCGACCGGATGGGAACGACCCATGAGCGCAACGGCAATGCCTACGAAACCAGCCCCCGCAACAAAATCAAGCTGCAGGCGGTGCTGCGCTCCCATGATCGGATTGAGTGCCATCATACCGGCCAAGGCGCCTGAAATCATCATGGCGATGATGATGATACGCATCTCGCTTATGCCGGCATATCGAGCCGCCTTCGGGCTAAAGCCCATTGTGCGGATTTCATATCCAAGCTTTGTCCGCCAGATCAGTACCCACACCAGAAACGCTGCAATGAGGGATACGAGAAAACTGAGATTGAGTGGTGCGGAACGCATGTTGAGACCCACAGCGTTCAACAACCATCCAAGGCTTGGCAATTGCCCACCCTCTCCAAAAACACGCGTTTCCGGCGATTGGATGTTCATTGGCTTGAGAATTTGCACCACGATATAGACCATGATGCTGGCCGCTATGAAGTTGAACATGATGGTGGTAATAACAACATGCGAACCACGGCGCGCTTGTAGCCACGCGGGAATGAGCGCCCACAAGGCACCGGCTATGCCGGAAGCCACAATTGCCAATGGAAAGACGATCCACCATGGCAGGGTATCGCCGAGGCCAAGACCGACGAAAGCAACGCCGAGACCACCAATATAGGCTTGGCCCTCGCCGCCAATATTGAAGAGGCCGCAGTGGAAGGCAACTGCAACGCAAAGCCCGGTAAAGATGAAATTGGTTGCGTAGTAGAGCGTATATCCAACGCCGTCGCCTGTGCCAAAAGCACCCTTAACCATAAGAACCGCAGCTTCGATCGGGCTTTCACCAACGAGCAAGACGACAAGACCTGCCACGAAGAAAGCGACGATGAGATTGATCAGCGGCAGAAGTCCATAATCTGCCCAAGCGGGTAGTTTTGCAAAAGGCTGGCTCATGGCAGGTTTCCGATAATTTCTGTCGATGTCGTGATACGGGCATATTCGCCTTCAAGCACAGAGAGCGCTAAGGCATGCACGTCTTCGGCGACCCATTTTTTGCCCCGGTAGTCTTTGCGATCAATGCTCGCGACAGCATCTTCCGGAACAATCACCTCGAAACCGAGATTGGCAGCCATTCGAACCGTCGCATCAACGGAATTTTCCAGAAGCACGCCCGTGACCACCAGGCTGCGCGCCTGCAATTCATCGAGAACATCCATCAAATCAGTACCAATGAACGCATTGTTTGTGCGTTTGTCGATGACTGGCTCGCCCATCTGCGGGGCAACCTCATCTTTAAATTCATTGCCATGGGTGCCGGGGCGGTACGGCGATGCAGGATCGGTTGAATCATGACGGATGTGGATGACGGGCAGACGGCGTTCACGCCAAGCGCCGAGTAATTCACCTATACGCGCCTCTGCTTCAGGCTGGCCTCGACGCCCCCATTTGGGATCATCAATAGCATTCTGGACATCTATAATAATGAGCGCCTGCGTTGTCATTCAGCGGCCTCCAGCTGTTCGACGCCGGCCATGAGGCAGCCGAGCTCGCCTTCGTCAGCTTCAGCATCCCGCTCTCCAACGATGCGGCCGGCGAACATAACGAGGATACGATCCGACAAAGAACGGATTTCGTCGAGTTCCACGGAAACAAGCAGGACCGCCTTGCCCGCATCACGCATTTGAATAATCCGCTTGTGAATGAACTCGATTGCACCAACATCCACGCCGCGTGTCGGCTGGCCGATAATCAGGACACCCGGATCACGCTCAATCTCCCGGGCGAGTACGATTTTCTGCTGATTGCCTCCGGAAAAATTTGCGGTCTTGAGATTGGGGTCACCCGGACGAATGTCGTATTTCTCTATTTTCTTGCGCGCATCTGCTTTGATCGCATCAATATCAAGGAACGGTCCTTTGAGATAAAGCGGATCATCGTGATATCCCAGGATCGAATTTTCATATTCCTCGAATGCGAGGACGAGCCCCATATGGTGGCGGTCCTCTGGCACATGCGCTAATCCGCGATCGCGCAACTCACCCGGATCGGCAGCACCTGTAATATCGATAAGCTGTCCGTCAAGGAGAACGCGGCCTGATACTGCAGCGCGAATTCCGGCAATTGTTTCAATCAACTGTGATTGTCCATTGCCAGCCACCCCAGCGATGCCGACGATCTCACCCGCCCGCACAGTGAACGAGGCATTGTCGACCATGACCACGCCACGACTATCGCGCACGGTCAGATTTTCCACCGATAGTTTCACTTCGCCAGGCTGTGCCTCGCCCTTCTGGACACGCAACAAAACACGCCGTCCCACCATGAGTTCAGCCAGTTCTTCCACCGAAGTTTCGCTGGTTTTTCTTGTCGCTACTACTGCACCTTGGCGCATGACGGATACGTTGTCCGTTGCGGCCATGATTTCGCGTAATTTATGCGTGATCAGGATAATGGTCTTGCCCTGATCCCTCAATTGCTCGAGAATCCGGAAAAGATGGTCTGCTTCGGGCGGCGTGAGAACGCCGGTCGGTTCATCAAGAACGAGAATTTCGGCACCGCGATAGAGTGCCTTGAGAATCTCTACGCGTTGCTGCAGCCCAACAGGCAACTCTTCAATCAGGGCATCGGGATCCACGTCGAGTTCATATTCCTGCTCGAGACGCTTCAATTCAGCACGGGCTTTGGCAATACCGTTCTTCAGAAGCGGTGCGCCCTCTACACCGAGCATCACATTTTCAAGGACGGTGAAATTTTCAACAAGCATGAAATGCTGATGCACCATACCAATGCCCATTCCGATTGCAGCATTCGGATCGGTGATCTTGGTCGTTTTTCCATTGATGCGAATTTCGCCACTGTCCGCCTGATAAAATCCATAAAGAATGGACATCAGGGTCGATTTTCCGGCACCGTTTTCACCGATGATGCCGTGAATCGTCCCTTTCTCAATTGTCAGATGAATATCGCGATTTGCGTGGACGGAGCCGAAACGTTTGTCCACGCCAATAAGTTCGATTGCAGCTGCGCTCATATCCCCATCCGCTGTTGATCAGCTCTTGTTGTTTTTCGAAGCTTACGACCCTAACACGGGAATTTTTTCTTTCCAGTCAAGAAAAGCAACATTCAACAGCCGCTATCATCTCTTCATACCTTGACGCAATGGCCATCAACTTGTTCAAATATCAAAACGCGGGACAGAAAAAGAAGCAACGGAGACGGGAATGACAGCCGAAAGCAATGACCGCCTTACTCGGCTTGAAATTCTGGTAACCGAGCAAGAACATACGATTGACGAACTCTCTGGTCAGCTAACCGAACAATGGAAAACTATTGAGGCAATGCGGCGCAAGCTGGACGCCCTGACAGATCGTTTTCTTGTCTTGGAAGAGCAGACCTCCGAAGATACGCCCGTAACCAAACCCCCTCATTATTAAATGATGACAAAAGTAGAGTTGCTCGAAAACCACCCCGAACTCGTGCCATTATGTGCGCGCTGGAATTATATAACGTGGGGCCGTGACGGCGGCCGCAGCCGGGAAGAAATCATTGATAGCTTCCTTGGTTTTCTTAATTCTGAAAGTCGCCAGAAAGCACTTGTCGGCTTTGTGTCCGGCTTGCCCGTGGGCCTGTCATTGCTCATCGACAACGATCTTGAAACGCATCCTCATCTGCAGCCTTGGCTCGCAAGCCTGTATGTTACGCCGGAAATGCGCTTGATCGGCGTTGGCAAGGCCATGGTAGAAGCAACGGAAAAGATTGCACAACAGCAAGGCCATCAGCAGCTTTATCTCTATACGTCTGAGACCGGCTACTATGAACGTATAGGCTGGCAAAAAATAGAAGAGCTAGACGGTGAGAATGCCGGAATGTGGATAATGAAAAAGCCATTAAAAAAGCCGCCGATGATCTGACCGGCGGCTTTTTTCAACTTTGATGCGTCGTTTTATTTGTACGGGCAAGCATTATCTGAAAAATAGCTGTGCACCTTCACCTTGCCGGAGATGATATCGGCCTTGGCGGCTTCGACAGCTGCCTTGATATCATCCGTCAGAAGCTTGGCATTGTTCTCGTCGGCAGCATAGTCAACACCGCCTTCTTTGACGCCGAGATAGCTCACACCGGCAGTAAATTTACCGTCGGCACCATCCTTGAAGGCGTTATAGGTGGCGACATCAACACGCTTGAGCATCGAGGTCAGAACCTTGCCCGGATGCAGCCCGTTCTGGTTGGAATCAACACCAATGCTTAGCTTGTCGGCATCGGCTGCCGCCTGAAGAACGCCAATACCAGTGCCACCCGCTGCGGCGAAAATGACATCAGAACCCTGATCCATCTGTGATTTGGCGATCTCGCCACCTTTTGACGGATCATTCCAGGCAGCCGGCGTATCACCGGTCATGTTCTGGATGACCTTGGCATCCGCATTCGTCGCTTTAACGCCGCCTACATAGCCACAGGCAAAATTACGGATCAACGGAACGTCCATTCCGCCAATAAAGCTGACAGTACCAGTCTTGGAAGCTTTGGCAGCTATGACGCCGACGAGATAGGAACCTTCATTGTCGTTGAATATGACCGAACGAACATTGGGCTGTTTAACTTCAGCATCGATAATAACAAATTTAGTATCGGGGAATTCCGTGGAAACCTTTTCAATCGCGGCAGCAGCGGAAAAGCCTGCAATGACGATCGGCGAATTGCCGTCCGATGCGAATTTGCGCAGCGCTTGTTCGCGCTGAGCTTCGTTCTGGATTTCGAATTCGCGATATTTCACGCCGGAATCAGCTGCATATTTTTCAGCGCCATTGAATGCAGCTTCGTTGAATGATTTATCGAATTTGCCGCCCAGATCATAAATCAAAGCGGGTTTGTCGTCCGCAGCGTTCGCTGCTCCAAGTGATATCAGGGGCAATGCCGTAGCAGCCAGGAGACCAAGAACAATACGCTTCATTTTATAGCAACCCTCTGGATTTTGTTTGAGGACACAACTTTCCGCTGTGCCCTAGACCATTGCGGCGAGGCATTCAACCCGCCGCACCTACGTCAATCTTGCATGCCATTAAGCAAAATTCACGCGGAATTTTGCCAAGTGATCAAAATTCAGATCGAAACCCGTTTTACCCAGGTTAATTTACTGCTCTGGCACTCGGTATAGGGCAAGAGACTCCTGTTCCACGCAGCCCGCAATAACCGTCGGGATTCTTGGCCAGATATTGCTGATGATAGTCCTCGGCATAGTAAAATATCGGTGCTTCGAGAATCTCGGTGGTGATAGTTCCGCGCCCTTTGGCCGTTAGTGCGCTTTGGTAATCAGCGCGGCTTGCCTCAGCCACAGCCTGTTGCTCTGGTGTGAAAGTATAGATTCCGGAACGGTATGTTGTACCGACATCATTGCCCTGCCGCATGCCTTGGGTTGGGTCGTGCTCTTCCCAAAATATCGTCAACAGCTCTTCATACGAAACTATCGCCGGATCGAATACCACCAGTACCACCTCGTTGTGGCCGGTCAGACCGGTACATGTTTCCTGATAGGTTGGATTTGGTGTAATTCCGCCAGCATAGCCCGCGGCAGTCAGATAGACGCCGGGCACTTGCCAGAACAGACGTTCAACGCCCCAAAAACAACCCATTCCGAACATGGCGGTTTGCAGATTGTCAGGCCAAGGGCCCTTTAATGGGCGCCCATTAACAAAATGCGTTTCTGCGGTTGCAATTGGCGATGAACGGCCAGGCAACGCCTGCTCTGCCGTCGGCATTTCGGATTTCTTGCTCAGCATGCTGAATATGGACATTGCGTTACCTCCGGTGGATGGGCTTCGACGATGCTTCAGCGGGCAGCGAACCTGCCTGTTTTGTCGGCGCGTCTGTAACCTATCGCGTATAACAACAGCGCGAGAAGAGCGAAGACGAGCACTGTAGGCGCGTCCAGTACCCAAAGCATCAACGGGTCCCAGAATATGCTGTATAAATGGGTTCTGATGCTTGTTTCGACAAGTGCAAAAGAGTTGGCTGAAACCGATTGCCAGCTATCTCTCAGCGACGTGATGACCAGGTTGGATGCGCCAACTGATCTGGCGGCATCCAACACAGCGGCAATAATAGCCAGGCTAAGGCAGATATAGGCTAAAAGCCTGAAAATAAGACGTAGCAATATTCTTCTCCAAGGGCGAAACGTCCTTCACCTGAAAGGATGTTGGATCGCTTGATCTTCTATCCTCTAACGCAAAACCCCGGAACCCGGAATCGCTTTTCTGGACATGATTGCGATCCGTTGCGACGTGAACAGAATTGCGCGCCGTGTGCCTCCGAGGAGCCGTCAGCCATATCTATACCTATAACCAATTGTAATTAAATGATAAAATGGTGATTTTGCCGTAAACCAAAAATATATTGAATTAGGAGTTGAACAAGTGCTTGTTCTGGCTATAGTGCGCGCCGCACAGGGTAGCTGCCGACTAACCATCGTATAGCGCTGTGTCTGTATCGAAGAATGAGTGGCCGATGGTTGACGGTGCTCTTGCAGCCGGTCTTTTCGGTTGCACATAATTAGCCCGATCAGCTATGTGCTGGGCGTATTGCGGAGAGGTGGCCGAGTGGTTGAAGGCGCACGCCTGGAAAGTGTGTTTACGTTAATAGCGTAACGCGGGTTCGAATCCCGCTCTCTCCGCCATTATTTCAATTTTATGCAGAACTATCCGTTAGTTGACGGCATCCAGCTGGCCGTCACTCAGAATTTGATCGAGTTCTGAAGTTGTGGGGAAAGCGGAGCGTGTGCCAACTTTCGATATAGTGATTGCCGCTGCATGAGACGCATGTTCGAGCGCTTTTCTATCGAGCTGGCAGCCGCGTTTTAAAGATGATGCCAAAGCGACGGACATGAACGTATCGCCAGCTCCGGTCGTATCGACAACCATACCAGGTGATGCAGCCACTACGATAGTTTCCCGCCTGTTCACCAGCAAGGCACCTTCACTCCCCAAAGTTAGAACCACCTCTTGAATTCCTTTTTGCAGGAGATATTTGGCGGCAGCTTCACCTTCAGCACCTGTTAAAGCCTGCGCTTCCCAGCGATTGAGAAACACTATATCCACCAACGCCCAAATATCCGAGAAAAATGACCGCTGTGGCGACGGATTGAAGGCGGTGATCATGCCAAGCGATTTAGCGAATTGAAGAATTCCTACCGTCGCCTCGGGGGAAAGATTTCCCTGCAGAATGGCAAGATTGCCTGGTTTGGCTTCCGCCAGAGCGGGCGCAACATGTGAAGCGCATAGCCTTTGAGCAGAGTCCGTTGTCGTAACGATCGCATTTTCTCCGTCGGGCAGGCGGAAAATAAGAGAAATGTCGCTCGATATCCCCTCAATGCTGATGAGTTCGCTGGTTAAGGGCTCCCCCTGAAGATGTTTGCGGATCGTTGCAGCTCTCGAATCCTGCCCCACCGGAGCCACAAGTACCGTGGGAATGCCGCAGCGCGCCATTACGACAGCCTGGTTTGTCCCCTTCCCTCCGAGATCGTGCGTGCCCACATGCCCAAGGATCGAAGCGCCGGAGATAGGAAGCTCATCGACAATGATCGTTTCATCCATGGCAATATTGCCGATTACATAGGCACGCATGCGGTCACTTCCTTGAAGTCAGAGATATGGCGCGTCGTGAAAATCAATTTCAAGCTGCATCGCGTAGCCAAAAATACTGCTTAGCCGGACGCACAAGCCTTCAGGGAGCCCCTGCTGACCTGCCATATCGAGCTGATCCTTGAGCCACGTGGCCTGATCCGCAAATGCCTGATCCACATGCATTGCAACCCATTCCTTTAAAAGCGGATCACTGATGTTGCCGGCAGACGCCTCCTTCGACCAAGTCCAGTACATCCATTCTGCCGCAAACATTGCTGCGATAATATCGAGAAACTCACCGTCCTTGGCGATGGCCAGCATGCCCGAACAAAAGTTTTTGACGGCCGGTATACTGGTATCGAACGATGAGGGATCGATGCGACGGCTGGCAAAGGTCCGCTCGAAATAAGCAATCTGGTCATTTGCAAGAGCGATAACGACTGCTGCAAGCCAGCGCTTTTGCTCGATGGTCTGCGCTTTTGCCACCGAGAAAGCGAAGATGGAAATTGCCGTATCAACAAAAGCCCCCTCATAAACGAGGTAGCGCTCGAATACAGTATTGCTCAATACATCGTTCTTGATGTCCACGACAAAGCGATGATTGATCATCTCTTCAAGAACGCCCGCGTTTTCGCGAAGAATACGTTCGGAGAGGGTTTCGGTTGCCATCGGTTCAGGCCTCCAAACCTGGCTCCGCCGCCTTGCGGAATGCCTTTACGCGATCGATATCCACCGCATTCCACCACACGCCATCATACTTGAGTGATGAGGCAACAATAACGCCATTGGTGCGACCAAGAATATCTACGATATTGTCCTTGGTTACGCCGGATCCAACGAGCAGTGGAAGGTGCGTAGCAGAGCCGATTTCGTCGATCTCTTCCATCGTTGCACTGTTGCCCGTCCGCTGGCCCGTAGCAATGATGCCATCTGCATCAAAGAATGCCAGATCGCGGGTTAGTTCCTCGATTGAACGGTCGGCAACAATAGCATGGCTGCCGTGTTTGACGTGGCTGTCGGCAAATACCTTGATGTGCTCTGCCCGCAGCATGGAACGGTAACGCATGGCTTCGGCGGCGCGTCCTTCCATGAACCCTTCATTCGCCACATAGGCATTGGCCCACTGGTTAACGCGGATGAACTTTGCTCCGCCTGCCATGGCAATGGCGAATGCCGGAATTGGTGCATTGGCAAGGACATTGATCCCAAGTGGAACGCCAATGGCGCTTGCAATACGGTCCGTCACCACGGACATGAAACCCGTTGTTTCAGGACCGATATCGTCCGGCTTCGAAAATGGAATGTCGCCGTGATTTTCAATGACCAGACCATGCAAGCCGCCTTCAATGCAAGCTTCGGCATCGCGCATGCACGCATCATAGATCACATTCATATCGGCGCCCCTATATCGTGGAGAACCGGGAAATGCCGGGCAATGGATCATCCCGATGAGCACCTTATTGGTGCCGAATATTTCCTGCACAGCATTGGATGCGCGATCCGATATTGCTTGCATGTTTTTCCCTTTCATGGAGACTTCATATGTGTCAGCTGGTTGTCCCAGACGCCTGTCTTCAGTCGCGCGTTAGCCAACCGAGAATGTTTTTCCAAAGCCTGCCATAACCTTCCCACTCGCAGAATGCAGGCGATAGCCAATGCGGGCCAATATCCGATGTCCATGCCGCGGTCTTACCTTTGCCGAAACGTCCGAGAACCAGAAGCGGATGCCCGCCCTGATCGTCAGGCAGGCGTGCGATTACCTCCACATCTTCCCGTTCGCGAAGCTCGACCTCGTTGACACCGAGAAGCAACGGCCATTCGCCATCGAGCCCGGCCATGACTGGGTGATCCGGTAGTTCGATCTTCGGCGTCGTTCCTTCCGGTATCTCGACACGATCGTCGTAAGGAAGGCAGGTAACAGGAAGAACGTCTTCCACCGCAGTGCGCCGCCAGCGGGCCTTCCCATCAATGCCTTGAAAGGAGAAGTATCCGCCAACCATCAAGAGCGAGCCGCCCTTTTCGACCCAGGCCTTGATCAGCTTGAGGCGGTTGGGGACTGTACGGGAATGCAGCCAGACATCGGGTGGCAACAGCAGCGAGTTTGCACCTATGTCGGAAAGGATGATGACGTTATACACGTCCAGACCGGCCATTTCGAAGGGAAATTTCTCAACCGCTTCGTGCGCGGGCATGTAGGTCAGTTCGAAATCGCTACCCGCGAGCGCCTTGACCAATGGTTCGGCACCAAGATGAAAGGTAACGCTGCCGAACTGATCGAAACCTTTGTAATGTGTTGCAGAACTAACCCAGCTCTCGCCAACGAGCAGTACTTTCTTTGTCATCGTCTTACCATTCTTTCTTAAAATTTCCGGGTCCTTCCCAAGACTCCGGACAGGCAACTCGCGTTAAACACCTGCGTGAAAAACTGAGCGGGGGTTGGCTCGCATCATTTGATCGAGAGCCGCTTTATCCAGACCGTGGCGTTGCAGCCGCGGCAGAAAATGACGCAAGACATAGGCATAGCCATTGCCACCGTATCGGGTCAGCATCATCTTGAGGAAAACGTCGTGCGACAGCAGCACCCGGTCGAGATGACCGACATCTGCGAGGCGGACAATGGCCCGTGCTGCCTCTTCATCACTTGGACACTGGACCTGCTGATCAGCATAGAAGAAGTCCATGCCGATCATATCATATTCGAGGAAAGCGCCGCGGGCGGCGAGTTCGCTCTGATAAGCAAAATCGTCATGGGAAGGGTTCATATGGCAGAGGACCGTATGTCGCAGGTTCGCACCCTCTTCCGCAACGATATCGAGGACGCGGTGGCCCAACCTGAACCAGCCAGGCAGATGCACCATAAGCGGCAGGCCGGTTCGCACCTGCGCCTGAGCAGCGCCACGCAATGACTTCTCTTCATCAGCAGTGAAGTCCGAAGAGACGCCGATTTCGCCGATCAATCCAATCCTGACATCGGTCCCGTCCACTCCCTCCACCGCCTCGCGGACAATCTCCGTCGCTATATTTTCAACGGTCATTGCCGCAACCTCAGGGGGGTGCGAGGAGCCAAGATAATATCCGGCTCCCATCACCACATTGAGGCCGGACGCCTTGGCAATACGCCTCAAGGCAAGCGGGTTCCGGCCGATACCCCGGCAGGTCGGCTCTACAACTGTCTGCCCACCCTCAGCGACAAAGGCCTTCAGCTCCGTTACCGCCAGCGGTTCATCATCAAGCGTAATATTATGCTTGTTGACAAAGGGATCCTGCTTCAGCTCGCCCAGTATTTCGATGCAGACAAAACCGCCTGCAAGATATTGGCGCTCCGGGGTCTTCGGCGCATGCCACCAGCACCGGCAGTCGTTCAGAATATGCTCATGCATCAAGGTAATGCCAAGCTTCTCCGAGGCTATCGGCCCGTTGACGGTCATCACCTTGCCGGAATGGATATGGGCTTCCGAGAGATCTTTGCTCATGGAAGTCAGCCTTTTCTGCCGAACCGGAAATTCGCGGTGAATATCCGGGTATTCAACCAGATGGCGACAAGGATAATTGCGCCTGTGACGATCTGTGTGAAGAAGGGCGAGATGTGCATCAGGATCAAGCCATTGCCGATGACCGCAATGGTGAACGTTCCAAGCACCGTGCCTATGATTGTCCCCCGGCCGCCCATCAAGGAAGTTCCCCCGAGAACGACAGCGGCAATCACTTGTAGTTCAAAACCCACAGCAGCGTTGGACGAGCCTGACCCCAGCCGGGCTGCAATCAGCAGACCCGCGATCGCACATGCCACGCCGGATATGATGTACACTGATGCGATGATCCATCTGGCAGGCATGCCGACACGGCGGGCAGCTTCCATGTTGGAGCCGACGGCCACAACCTGACGTCCGTATTTTGTCGACCGGATCGCCACATAACCTAGAAAGGAAATAACGACGGCAATGATCGCGGGTACCGGAAACCCGGCGACGATACCCCGTCCCAAAGCAAAGAACCCCGGCGCATCCTGAATTGGGATAGAATAACCTTGGGTGAGATAAAGGGCAAAGCCACGCAGAATCGACAGTCCTGCCAGCGTGACGATAAATGCCGGGATGCCCTGATAGGCAATGAACCAGCCCTGTGCAAATCCTAATCCACCGCCCAGTACGATCATTGCAACCACCACAACCGGCCACGGAAAGCCCATCGCCATCACAACAGCGGCGACTGCATTGATCAGCGCAACCTGAGAACCAACGGAAAGATCAATGCCTCCGGTGATGATGACGAAGGTCATGGCGATGGCGACAATCAAGATCGGAGCAGCCTGCCGGATGATATTGAGAATGTTTCCGGAGGTTAGAAAAGTCTCGCTGCCAACTGAAAAGAATATCATGCAGGCGGCAAAAAACACAGCAATCGAAAGAACCTGCGCATGCTCGCCGAAGAAATCTGCAATGCGCGACCCCTGGCCACGCTCTGTATAAACGGTCATTGTCTGGCTCCCTCACCGACAATCAGCTTCACGAGGTCTTCAAGATTAGTGCCGCCGATCTGCCGCTCGGCAACCTTCGTGCCCTCGTACATGACGGCAATCCGGTCACAGACCCGAAAGAGGTCTTGAAGACGATGTGTAATGAGAATGACCGAGACGCCCTGCGCCTTGACCCGGTTGATCAGTGCCAGCACCGCTTCAACCTCGGCAACTGCAAGTGCCGATGTAGGCTCGTCCATGATCAAGACCTTGGGCTTGAACGATGCGGCGCGGGCAATGGCAATGGCCTGACGCTGCCCGCCTGAGAGTTGCGCGACCTTACCCGTCAGCTTTGGAATTCTGATTTCCAAAGCGTCCAGCATCGCGCGCGCTTCAGTCAGCATTTTCTTGCTGTCGAGAAACATGCCCTTGCTGAGTTCACGGCCCAGAAAGAGATTGCCGACAACGTCGATCTGGTCACAGAGGCTGAGATCCTGAAATACCATTTCGATGTGCCGATTGCGCGCATCGGCGGGTCCGGACAGACGAACTTCCTCGCCTTCGATCGCCATCGTGCCGCCATCGGGAATATAGGTTCCTGAGATGATCTTGGTTAAGGTGGATTTCCCTGCCGCATTGTCGCCGACCAATCCAAGGCATTCGCCAGGAAAGATATCTAGATCGACACCGCGCAAGGCTTGGTGCGAACCAAAGGATTTACGGATACCGCGCAACGAGACGCGGGGATTGGAATCAGTCGCGCCGCTTGTTCCACCTCCGGAGGGAACGCCCCCTCCGGAGTGAACGGCGGCCGCTACCTGCCGGCCGTTCTGGTTCATTTGAAGACAGCCCTGTATGGATCGACATTGGCTTTTGTCACGATGGTAATCGGCACGGAAATGTTCTGATCAACAGCCTGGCCAGCAGCCACCTTCTGCAAGGCATCCACAGCCGCTGCCCCCATTGCCGACGGGTCCTGCTGGATGACAGCTGCAACGAATCCGGCATCAATGCCTGCGATGGCTTCCGCCGTCAGATCCCAACCGAAGACCTTGATCGTATCCTGCTTGCCCTGGCTTTGAACAGCAGCAATGGCTCCCATAAGCGCCGGTTCGCCTGTCGCGTAGATCGCAGTCAGGTCAGGATTGGCGGTGATAAGGTTTTCTGCCGCCGAAAGCGCATTGTCCTGAACGTTCTGTCCATCAACGACTCCGGCAATCTCGATACCATCAGTGCCCTTGATCGTCTTTTCAAAACCTTCCTGACGGACATTCTGAATGTAGGAGTTCAACGCTCCAACGACGCCGATCTTTGCTTTGCCGGCCATGTTTGTCTTGACGTAGTCAAGGAAAAACTTGCCCATGTCGGCACCCGCCGTCGCGTTGTCCACGCCGATCTGCGCTTTTTGCGGGCCCGCCGGCAAGATGGCATCGATAGCGACAACGGGAATACCCGCATCCGCTGCCTGCTTGACTGCAGGCATCAGTCCGTTGACGTCGATAGCGACTACAGCAAGGCCAGAAACCTTTTCCTGAATATAGGTTTCGATAGCGCTGTTCTGCGCCGTTGGTTCATTATTGGAGTTGAAAATCACCAGCTTCACACCGGCTGCATCGGCCGCTTTCTGTGCGCCTTCATTCATCTGGTTGAAGAAAAGCGCCTGCTGGTTGATCTGAACCAGCGCGATCGTCTTTTTCTCCTGAGCCACGGAGGCCGAAACGGCACAGCTTAATATGGTAAACCCTGCCAGCGCGATCATCATTCTTCTTGTTAGATTCAAAGTCATGTTCTCATCCTCTGTTGTTTTTAGCCGTCGCTTTTTTGTTATTTCGCTGGCGGAGCAACGGAGTTCCGCACCACGATTTCGACAGGCAAAAGCTCTTCCGAAGCGGAGGGTTTCCACTCTTGCCAGTTTGTTTCCAGAAGCAGTTCCAATGCCCGGCTGCCAAGCTGCCGGACTGGCTGGCGGATCACCGTCAGCGGAGGCGCGAAGAGATGCAGGGGCCCGACATCATCGAAACCGATCATCGATACGTCGCCCGGAACTGAAACGCCCCTATCTTTGAACACTTCCAGCATGCCAATGGCGATTTCATCCGAGCTGGCAAAAATCGCGGTGGCCTCATGGCGTTCTTCAAGGAAACGCAACGCAGCCTGACGGCCGTAATTGATGGTATATTCACCGGCGTAGCGGTCCACCCGGGCCAGACCTGCATGGTGCTCGCGAAGAGCTCTCATCACGCCATCGAAACGGCGACGCGCACTAATCATGCGCTCATCTCCACCGATAAACAGGACATGCCTGTGCCCATGGCCAGCCAGATGCAGTCCAGCAAGATATCCGCCATGATCATTGTCACAGAAAAGCTTTGGGCGCTTTGGAGCCAGGGATATCTTCGTCAACCACAATGACCTTGCTGGAACGATTGATCAGATTAGCAAGCGCGCCGTCGTCAGGATGGTTTGTGACAAAAATCAAGCCATCGACATGATTCCGCTCGATGAGCTGGAGATATTCTATTTCCCGGCCCGGTCGGTTAAGCGTTGCATGCAGCGAAACAGCCAACTTTTTCTCGTCCGCCGCCTGCTCCACCGCTGCCACGAATGTAGAGAAGAATGGATTGGCGATTTCCGGTACTACCAGACCAATCGTATCGGAGCGCCCCATGCTCAACCGCCGCGCATGTGGGTTTGGAACGTATTTGAGCGTGGTGATCGCATCTTCGATGCGTTTCTTGGTGTTGTGGGGCAGATCAAGGCTGCCATTTACGAAGCGCGAGATCGTCGTCACTGACACACCCGCAGCGGCGGCTACATCTTTCAAACTTGGCATCGTTCGCTTAACCAAGAGCCAAACCCCATTGTAAAGCGGTTTAGTAAACCGATTTACAAGAATGATATTACTTTCCGTTGGTTGTCAATTACGTTTTTTGCACCTTTTAAATTATTCCGCACACCGCGACGTTCATCGTCGCCAGTACCCTGTCGCTGACTCAGCTCTCAAGCAAATCAGCACCGCCGACTGATGAACTGTCTCCAACCAGGTACACTTTTGTCCTAGCCACCTTTGGCCACGACGCGATGCACGGTGATTGAACTCACCCCGGTCCCTCTAAAAAGTTTGTCTTGACGGCTTTCAACAGTGAGGCGACACTTGCAACCATGGCAGGACAAGAGAAAACGATGGATGAGCCAAACCGCTGGCGTCACATGGCGAGCGCACCGAAAGACGGCAGTCGCATCCTTGTAACAATCCGTCCATCCGAACAGGGACAGGCGGAAGTTGATCTCGCTTACTGGTCTAATGGTGATCAGTTCGGTGCTGAAGGTTGGCGCGCCTCCGATTCCTCACCTGGCCGCATCGTCGAATATGCCGAACCGGAACTGAAGTGCTGGATGCCGATGCCCTCAGCTAATTTGAATCGTACATCCATGCCCCTACCTTGGGAAGGCGACGACGCCAAGCAGCTTGACGGTTCAGGAATTTAAGCACTCGCGTCGATTCGAAAAACCGACATGCGAAGGGCTGCTTTTCCCATCCCGACTGGTCATTGAATGGCTACATCATCTTCGGCAGCGCGATTGCCAACGCATCCACAGCAATGCGTACCTTTAACGATAAATGAGGCGTCTGCAGCCACATCGCATAGCAATCGTAAGGCAGTCCGGGCTGATCGGATAAGAGTTGGACAAGCGTCCCTTCTTGCAGACGGTCCCGCACCAGCCAGCTTGGCAGCCAGGCCAGTCCCATCCCGCTGCTGGCAGCGTCGGCAATAGCATCGAGGTCGTCGAGACGTATTCGATTGATCGGCACCAGCATCTCGCCTCCCGGAAAACTCCATGAGGGTATCCGGCCAGAACGGCGGTACATGACGCCCTGGTGTTGATTGAGATCAATAATCTGCTCAGGTTTGCCATGCTTTTCGAGATAGGACGGCGACCCGCATACGATCATTTCTTGACGTGCGATACGGCGCGCGATGATACCGGCCCTGTCTTCAGGGACACCCGTTCTAACCGCCAGATCGAAACCGTTTTCCGCAAGATCGTAAAAGTCATCATTATACGATAAATCCAGCTCCAACGCGGGATATTTCCGCGCCAGTTCCAGCAAGACAGGCGTTACGCAACGCCGCCCGAAATGCACCGGCATCGTCACGCGCAATTTTCCGCGAGGCTCCAAAAGCTGATCAGCCGCCTGTGCATCGGTTGCATCCACTTCGGCAAGAATAATGCGGCAACTCTCATAATAGACATGTCCAAAATCCGTCAGACTTTGGCGGCGTGTCGTCCGGTTGAGGAGACGCAACCCAAGTCGCTCTTCGAGAAAGCGGATGTGCTTTCCAACCATTGGTCCCGACAGGCCGAGTTCTTCCGCGGCTGCCGCAAACGAGCCCAGATCTACGGCTTTGACGAATACAGCCATACTCAGAAGACGATCCATATTCGAAACTCTCAGTTTCTACTGCATTACTTTTAAGCATATTTATCGCCAATCCAACTCCTGTCATACCCCATTTAATTCAAATAATTTGGAGTTTTGACTTATGGCTCGCGTCGTTCGCTTTCATGAATTTGGTGGACCGGAAGTTCTACGTATCGAAAACGTTGATCTACCAGCACTTGGCCGTGGCGAAATACGTCTTCGCGTTAAAGCGCTGGGTCTCAATCGCGCTGAAACCCTGCTACGCATGGGACGCTACATTGAAACCCCATTATTGCCTTCAGGGTTGGGATTGGAAGCTGCGGGTTTTGTCGAAACGGTCGGCGAAGGCGTAGATGATTTTGCACCAGGTGACATTGTCAGCGTTATTCCGCCCGTCTCAATGGTTCGTTGGCCTGCTTACGGCGAAGTCGCAACTTTTCCAGCAAGGCTGCTCGTCAAGCATCCGCCATCGCTTGGCTGGGTAGAGGCTGCCGCTCTCTGGATGCAATATCTTACCGCCTATGGTGCTTTGATCGATATCGCCGGCTTGCATAAGAATGATTTTGTGGTCATCACCGCAGCATCCAGCAGCGTTGGACTCGCTGCAATCCAGATTGCAAACATGGTAGGCGCCACGCCAATTGCGGTTACGCGAACATCTAGCAAAGCGCGTGCATTGCTTGACCATGGGGCGGGCTACGTCATTGCCTCGCAAGAGGAGAATCTAGAGAGACGCTTGGAGGAGATTACGCAGACCAAGGGCGTAAGGGTGGTGCTGGACGCTGTTGGCGGCCACATATTTGAACCACTGACCGCTGCAATGTGCGAGGGCGGCATTCTTATCGAATATGGCGGGTTAAGCAACGAACCCACCCCCTTTCCATTGTTCAATGTCCTAAGCAAACGACTAACGTTACGCGGTTATCTTGTTCACGAAGTTATCAATGATCAAGACAGATTGGATACTGCGAAGTCATTCATTCTGGCCGGGTTGGCATCTGGCGGTTTGCAGCCGGTCATCGCAAGAACATTTGCATTCGATGATATTATTGAAGCTCACCACTTTCTCCAGTCAAACCAGCAATTCGGCAAAATCGTCGTGACGCTTTGAGTATGCCTAGAATGTACGGATAATCCGCGTAACATCCTCGTTGAACTTCCCGATGATTTCCTGCGCGGCATCCCGCTCCTTGCGCAGCTCTCCCAGACGGTCTTCTTCTTCACCCATTTGCGCCAGATATCTGCTTTGAAGATCGCCATTGGGTACAGCTCGCAAGTTCTCGCGGGTACGATCCTGAGATTCAGCTACCTGATCATACTCTCGTTGAACGCGGTCAAGCGCCTCTTGGGCATCGACCTGCTTCATTCGCGCTTCCGCCAATTCTTTCAGCTTGGTTTTTACTTCCGGATCTTCCGCGGCATCAGCCCAACTTGTTATCATCTGAGGAGCGGCATCCGACAATGCAAATTCTTCAGCCTGAGTTTGCTCACTGACCGTTTCCACATTGCGCGTTTCGCCTGCCTTCAAGGCAATACGAACGCGGTCATGGGTCAGCGTCGAATCGGCGGTATTTTCGGCCCTGAATGTCCAGCCCGGGCGTTTCTCCTGCTCGATGAGCACAGTGCGATCACCATCAGCTGCACCATTCACTGTAAATATAGTTACTTCCCGTAACAGCGTCTTTGCATGAATGATTCCATCAACGACCTTTATCGAAGTGATCATCCTTTGAGGTTTCGTGTCGGCACCCACTGAAACCTTTTGATCAAGCGCAAAACTGGCAGCCCGCTTTTCGCCAGATGGCATTCCAGCTATCTGAGCATCTCCCACATAGCCGGACTTGCCATTATAGACGGTCAATATGCCTTGCGGAAAACTGGAACCACTATCATTTTCAAGCATGACAGAAGCTGTCGGGTGCTCACCACTGCGACCGACCTGATAGACCGAAACCATTTCAACCTTCACGTCCTTGTCCAGCAAAGGCACGGAAATTGTTTCGCCGTTCTTCAGATCAAATTGACCTGGAAGGGAGAAGTTGGACGTAACCTCCTGCTCCTCAATGGCGGTTTGCTGAGCGGCCGGGGCCATTTCGATTGGCCTTTGTGGCATCTGCATCTCTGGAGCCGGGGCTGCATAGCCGGCTGCTGCATCCTGCTCTTGTGCCAGCTTTTGTCTGCGAGAGGTGCCTAAACTTGCGATTGCAGGATTTTGCGCGGATGTATCGACGACAAGTTCAGCCCGGTCTTTCCAGTAGCGCCTGTGAAGTGCCTGCTTCAGCGTGACAGGCTTGCCCGACGAAAGCACGATAGAAACGTCGTTCCAATCTTCGCCGGAAGCGTTCTCGAATATGGCCCAGGCCTGTAGCCGCGCCGTGCCATTTTCACCCGTCACCATGCGGTAACTGGTTTTCCAGATCGGGGCCGAGACAACATATGAAATGTCTACGGTGCGGGTACCCTGCCCATCCAGCTCGATTTTAATTGTGCGGGAGCCATCCACGGCGCCCTTGCCTGCGACAAGAGTTGCGTCGGCTATTTTAGCGTTCAGAGTCTTGTCCAAAATTTCAACGGATACTGAACTGTCGAGCGGGACCGTCGTGATGTCTCCCTTGACGGTAAGTATGGAGAGAACCGCATTTTGTGCACCGTTTGCGCCGGTTTGATATTCGACACCAAGTATGCTGCCTTCGAGCTCGCGCGCTCCCGATATGCGGATGCCCGTGCCCTTTACGGCATTCAGCAATCGGGGAAGCGAGTTCAGATCATCAACGCTAAAGGGCAGTGTACGAAACGTTTCTTCCAGCGGATTAGGACCCGCCAATGAGAGATTTTTAACCTTGCCATTGGCATCTCTGATGATGAGACTTTTCAGGATGTCATCTACCTGATCCAGCGGAACATTGATCGTAATCTCGCTATTATCGCCAACATTGGCGGAGCGAACAATTTCCGACAGGCCGCCCGATGATAGCGTCACGGATTTTACGGGTCCGTTCACGGCGGCCAATGCAGTCGTGCAGATCAACGGAAAAAGCAAAACCGGCAAAAGCTGACGTTTCAATGCCATGGACAGTTCTCCCCAATGTGTCGAAGTGACAATCACGCCCCTATCCGGGAAAGGTGAAGAATTTAAGATTTGGCAGGCTCAGTCTCAATCTTCTGCATTCTCTCGGCTGCTCGCGCAGCAAAAGATTCCGATCCGCTATCTTCTACGGGAAGGAAAATGCTGCAAAGGAAGCTTATTCCAGCGATGAAAATGAACAGACCCGCCAGCGGTGCCCACTGGACTCCATAGGTGTGAACGAGCCAGACACCGATAACCGGCGTAAGACCACTGAATATTGCACCGCTAAGTGAAGAGCATAGCGAGATGCCTGTATAACGCAGATGGACTGGAAACGCCCGGGTCAGAAACGGTGCCATAACTGCGTAATGGGCGGCGAGAAACACGGTTGCGACCAGAATAGCAATGTAAATATTGGTTAGATTACCGGTAATGATGAGCATCATCATTGGTACCGCAAAAAGCAATGCCGCTCCGGACATGGCAATCAGGAGAAAGCGCTCGCCAAACCGCGTAGCAATGTATGAACCGGCAGGAAATGCAAAGAGCTCAATAACGCCGACCCATGAAACAAGCTCCAGCATGTCAGAGCGGTTGATTCCAAGCGATGTTGTTGTGAATGTCATCATCAATGTGGTGATGAAATAGAAGCCTGCGACACCGAGCAGACAAAGTCCCATGCCAAGCACCAGCGACTTCTTTTTCGTTAGAAAAATTTCCTTGGCCGGGATGACGTTTTGTACCGTCTTCTCTTTCAATCGCTCTTCAAGCTCAGGACTCTCATTGATGCCCGCGCGAATGATGAAAGCAAAGATGATCAATATGCCGCTAAGCAGGAAGGGGATTCGCCAGCCCCAACTCAAAAAGTCTTCTTGCGGCAGATCAGACACTGTACGGAAGGCCAGCGTTGCAAGAATAAGCCCAATCGGGCTTCCATATTGCGGTGCTGAGGCGAGAAAAGTCCGCCAGCGAGGTGGAGCATGTTCGGCGGCAATCAGCACAGCACCACCCCACTCGCCCCCGACTGCCACGCCCTGTACGAGGCGCAGCAGCACAAGCATAACTGCCGCCGACATACCGATGGAGTGATAGCTGGGCAAAACACCGATCAGCACTGTTGCGGCGCCCATCAGCAGAAGAGTTATGATCAAAGAATTCTTGCGTCCGACCTTGTCGCCAAAATGGCCGAAAAGAAGCGCGCCGACAGGTCTTGCCACAAATCCAATAGCGAACGTGCCCAGGGACGCAAGCACCCCCATCACAGGATCTTGCGAGGCAAAGAAGACATCCCCGAAAACCAAAGCAGCAGCAGTGCCGTAAATATAAAAATCGTACCACTCAATCATGGTGCCGACAAAGGCACCTGTTGCGGCACGAATTGGCTGGCGTTTTGCTGCGATCTGATTCATCTACTTTCCCCGGTGACGATATAGTGACCGCAGTCACTCATACTGTTCTATTAGCCTGATAGGCGGCCATGAAACGTGGCGCAGCTTCCGATACGGCGCTGAGCGAATAACCACCTTCCTGCACGATTGCGGTAGGCAAGCCAGCGGCTCCCCAGATTGCTCCTATTTCGGCATAGGCCGCTGTCGTCACGTTAAGCCTGGAAAGTGGGTCTTCGTGGTGCGCATCCCATCCAGCTGAGATAACAAGCGCCGTAGCACCATGATCGGCCACTGCGGCCGCAAGCCTGCGATTGGCATCAATGAAGGCATCATCACCGCTGCCTTCCGCCAGCGGTAAATTGAGGTTCGCACCAAGGCCGCTACCGGCGCCGGTTTCATCCGCATAACCACTATAGTGGGGATAGTAGTTGGAAGGATCGGTATGGGTTGAACCAACGAAAACATCATCACGGCTGTAGAATATGGCCTGTGTTCCGTCGCCGTGATGTGTATCAAAATCAATGATTGCCACACGCTCGTGCTGCTGACGCAAATGTTGCGCAATGATTGCCGCATTGTTGAAGTAACAAAATCCTGCGGCGCGATCGACATAGGCATGATGGCCCGGAGGGCGGCAAAGAGCAAAGGCTGCCTTCTCGCCACTCAACAAAGCATTGGCAGCAGAGATCGCCGTTTGGGCAGAGGCATAAGCCGAAACATAAGTGCTTTCCATCATGGCGCAGGAAAGCCCGTTAATGTACCAGCCAGCCTGTCCAAGCACACCAACAGGTCTTGGTCTTGGACGGGCAGCATAGTTTTGATCTGCGCCTTGATACGCACTCACATTCGGCAGAACTTCAGGGCCATGATTTGGCAGTTGCATGAACCGGTCATATGCCGTCTGTAAAAACTCGACATAGTGGTCCGCGTGAACGGCAAGTATGGGATTAAGTCCCGCGTCACCGGTCGCTTCTTGCGAAAGTCCAAGATCAGTCAGCGCTTTTATCAGGGTTTGGGCACGTGCCGGATTTTCCAGCGGGTCGGTAATTCGGCCATTTACCATATATTGTTTAGGCTGATGAGCCATTTGCTGGCTGGAAAAGAAAAGTTTCATGATGCTCATTTTCGATGCTATTTGCCGTGAGTCGGCTCAGAGCCTATTCGCTGGGGCGAACAATGCAAGTTTGGACTTGCAATAATGATCAACGCGCTCTCATTAACCTGCGATTGATTGCTCCAATGTTGATCCATGATTGCTCTCCCGAACCATAACTACAATGTCTAGGAGCTACGGAAGATTTCCCGTTCAAAATGAGCTGCCCACGGCAAATATAGTTGGATGAATTGACTGACACGGACACAGACTCGAGTTCAGGGGAATCAATTTACTGGAAGCAGAATCTATTGGTCTGCCTTCTCGGGTCGTTCACAACAATTGTTGCGATGACTTTGATACTGCCTTTTTTACCGCTCTACATAGAACAGTTGGGGGAGACAGGTCATGCCGCGATCGTCCAATGGTCTGGCATCGCCTATGGCGCAACCTTCTTCACCGCCGCTCTGGTCGCTCCATTGTGGGGCCGTCTTGCAGATATCTATGGACGCAAGCTGATGCTGATCCGCGCCAGCCTTGGCATGGCCATTGCGATGTCTTTGATGGGCATGGCCACAGAGGTCTGGCATCTCATTGTCCTTCGGCTGCTCACCGGCCTGCTTGGTGGTTACGCATCCGGATCGACTGTCCTTGTAGCCACACAAACGCCCAAAGCGAGAACTGGCTGGGCTCTGGGTACGCTTGCCTCGGGCATCATGGCAGGAAACCTTATCGGGCCTCTGATTGGTGGCGGACTGCCTCCGTTGATCGGCATCCGCGCAACATTCTGGCTGATAGGTGGGGTCATATTTGTCACATTTCTCGCAACAAGCCTCTTTATCAAGGAAGAAAAGCGGCCGCCCAAAAGCCAGACGCAAAAGCAGAACAGCGGATGGAAGGCAATCCCGGACAAGCGCCCGGTAATTGTCATGCTACTGGCGGGAATGCTTTTGATGCTCGCTACTATGTCCATTGAACCCATCATCACAGTCTATGTGGCACAACTCGTAGACAACCCGGCCCATGTAACCATGGTTGCAGGTATCGTGATGTCTGCGGCAGCGCTAGGCAGCGTGTTGTCCGCATCCAGACTGGGCAGACTGGCGGATCGTATCGGGCACTGGAATGTTATCGTTGCAGCTCTCGGCATATCTGCCCTGCTGCTGATCCCTCAGGCTTTTGTGACCGAGGGCTGGCAGCTGGTCATTTTGCGCTTTCTGATGGGACTATCTCTTGGAGGGCTCCTTCCCTGCATAACCAGTGTTATCCGCCACAATGTTCCAGATAGAGTTGCGGGCAACATTCTTGGCTATGCGACATCCTCGCAATATGCAGGCCAAGTCATCGGTCCGCTCATGGGAGGATTTGTCGGTGGGCATTTCGGCATGCGAGCGGTTTTTCTTGGCACGAGCATATTACTTGCCGGCAGTGCGCTTTATGGATGGATCATCCGGCCCAAGCCCTAACGAGGCAGCTAACCACCCTGCTTTGCTGCTTCATGCAAGGCCGATCCCTCGAAACGATAGAACAACTTTTCCGGCTTCGGGACACCGCCTAACCCTTCATAGAAGGCACGCAAGCGCGGGTTGTCGCGATCAGCTGTCCAGTCGATGCGTGCATGGCCCCGCTCAAGCGCCAATTTTGCCAGCCCCTGTATCAGGCTTTTCCCCACGCCGGATCCGCGGTGTTGCTTTGAAACAAAAAGCTCTTTGAGGAACAGACCAGACCCAAGACCGGGTCCCGGATAGACTGGCGTGATCGCAGCAAAGCCCACAATCTCTCGCTGGGTGGCAACAAGAATTTCTGTACCTGTTGGCATCGAGGCCAAGCCTTCGAGTATTTTCTCGCGCGGCGGGCATGGTACATCGTAGTGCGCTTGCATTTCCTCGAATAGAGCAGCCAGGGCAGCGTGGTCCGATGCGCTTGATAGTCTCACTTCCAACAATTCAACGAACTCCAGGTTACAAGAATGGCAACTTCACATTGCCATTCTTGTATAATTTCATAACCGAAATCTATTCGCCCATGTTGACCGTGATTGGCGACAGCTTGTTGGCTTTGAGACCGTATTTGTCGAGAAGAGCGTCATAGGTTCCGTTCGTCTGCAGCTTTTCAAGCGCCACTTTCACGGCATCGCGCAATTGTGGTTCGGATTTTAAAACCGGAATACCAGCCAATGATTGGCTGAACGCATCGCCAATTGTAACATATGTGTCAGGTTCGAGCTTTTGATTATAAGGTAGAGTTTCATTTCCCTGAGCGGCTGCCTGCAAACGCTGGCTTTTGATTTGAGTTCGGGCATCAGCAGACCCTTCCGTACCCGTCACGTTGATTGCAGGCTTGCCCTTTGCAACGCAATTTTTCTCGCTCCAGGCGGTAATTTGCGCTGGCCAGTCGGTTGAGCGGCTGGCACCGACGGACTTTCCGCAGAGATCATCTACTGTCTTGATTTCTGCTGCCATAGCCTTGGACGTATAGAACTGAGCACCCGACTTCATGTAATCAACAAAGTCGGCAGTTTCCTGACGGGCCTTCTTGTCGCTCATTCCGGCCATTGCCAGATCAACGCGGCCTGTCTGCAAGGAGGGTAGCATTTGGGCGAAAGCGATTTCCTGCCACTCGACCTTTACGCCAAGCTCTTTGCCTATTGCTTCACCCAGATCAATATCGAAGCCCTGAAGCTCATTTGTAGCCGGGTCCTTATAGGTGATCGGCGGATAGTTTGGCATTGTCGCGATGACGATCTTGCCAGCGTCCTTGATACGCGCTGGAAGTTCCTGTGCTGCAGCCGGAAGGCTGACGACGATGGCAGCGCCCAATAGGGCAATCGTTTTATAATTGTTCATATTCTGTGTTCCTCTTTTATGTTTATGATATTTCAAGCCAATACGGCTGCGATAAAATCCTGTGTACGCTTTTCTTTCGGGTTACTGAGAATCTCTTGTGGTGTTCCGCTTTCAATGATCTTACCTCGATCCATGAAAACAACGCGGTTGGCGACTTCGCGCGCAAAGCCGAGTTCATGGGTGACCACAACCATGGTCATTCCGCTGGTCGCCAGATCACGCATAACATTGAGAACGTCGCTGACGAGTTCTGGATCAAGCGCTGATGTGGGTTCGTCAAACAGCATGAGCTTTGGCTTCATCGCCAATGCCCGGGCAATGGCGATGCGCTGCTGCTGGCCGCCCGAAAGCTCGCTGGGATAGGCGTTTTTCTTGTCCGTTAGCCCCACTTTTTCGAGCAAAGCCATCGCTTCCGGAATGACCGCGCTTTTGGTGCGCCGTTGCACAATGACAGGGCCTTCAATTATATTCTCAAGAACTGTCATATGTGCGAACAGATTGAAGCGTTGAAACACCATGCCACTTGAAAGCCGCTGCCGCGCAATTTCCGTGTCATTGAGTTGATAAAGCTTATCGCCTTCTTGCCTGAAGCCGATGAGTTCATCGTCAATCCATATTGCACCGGAATCAATTCGCTCAAGCTGATTTATACAGCGCAGCAATGTGCTTTTTCCTGATCCCGACGGACCAATAATGCACAATACTTCACCATGTTCGATTTCCAGCGAAACCTTATCCAATGCCTGAAAATCACCGAAAAATTTGTTGAGATCGACTGCAACCACCATCGAAGACATCGTTACACTCCCTCCGCTTCCGTGAGTGTCACGCGCTTGACGTCACGGCGGCCCTGGCTTTTCGCATAATGCTTCTCAAGCAGATGCTGTCCGATAGAAAGTATGGTCACCACAACCAGGTACCAAATGGCGGAAACGATCAGCAATTCCATCACCCGGTTATTTGCATAGTAGACAGACTGCGCATTGCGCAAGATTTCTGCATAACCGATCACGCTGGCGACTGATGTGAGCTTGACCATGCTGATGACTTCGTTGCCGACTGGCGGAATGATAACCCGCATCGCCTGGGGAAGGATGATCCGGCGCAGCATGGTAAGGCGGGTCATGCCAATAACTTTCGCCGCCTCGATTTGACCGTTGTCGACAGAGAGAATCCCGCCGCGCACCACTTCCGCAGTATAAGCCCCTTGATTGATGCCCAGTCCGAGCAGGGTCGCCATGAATGGGGTCATGAAATCGACGGTGCGCATTTCAAACAGACCGGGAATCCCCAATGTCGGAAAAATCAGTGCGAGGTTGAACCAGAGGAGCAATTGCAGAAGTAGCGGTGTCCCCCGGAAAAACCATATGTAGAATACGGCGACATATTTGAGCACCGGGTTCGGTGACATAATCATGATGGCAAAAACGACGCCGAGAAAAAGCCCCAGCGCCATAGCACAAATCGTCATCAAAATTGTGTTCCAGAGCCCCGACAGAATGGCGGGAGCTGTGAAAAACTGGGCGACTACCGGCCATGCGATCTGCCCCTGAGCGAATGCTTTGACAATTAAAGCCAGTGCCAGAATGATAAGGCTGGCAGCCAACCAACGTCCGTAGTGTCGCCGGGGCTGATGATGAAGATGAGCAATCGAATATTTTGCCGGAGGAATGGAGATGGTGCTATCGACGTTTGCCATATCTCTTACCTTTCAAATCGGGGACCGGAATAAAGTTTCAGCCACTCCTGTTGCTTGTTCAACAGATCACGCAGCCGCCCGATTTGTTCTTTAACCCTGTCAGGTGCCGTTCCGCCATAAGCTTTGCGGGCTTCAATCGCCGCTTTCGCGCTTAATGCTGACTTGATGGAAGGATGCAGCCGCGCATCAACAGTGGCTAGATCGTCCTCACTCAAATCCTCCAGACCGATCGACCGGTCCTCGCAATACCGCACCAAGGCCCCTGTAATTTCGTGTGCTTCCGAGAATGGCACACCATTTTTTGCCAACCAGTCAGCAACTTCGGTGGCCAGTGTAAAGCCTTCGACCGAGTGCTGCTGCATCCGGTCGACATTCACTCGCATTGTGCGGATAAGCCCGGTCATCGCGGGAACGACCAGTTCCAGCGCATCGATCGTATCAAACGCTGCATGTTTGTCTTCGGCCAAGTCACGATTATAGGCGAAGGGCAAACCCTTCAATGCGACCAGCATCGTCGTCAAACTACCGATCAAACGCGATGCACGACCGCGCGTCAGCTCCGCAATATCGCAATTTTTCTTTTGCGGCATGATCGATGAACCCGTTGCATAGGCGTCATCCATTTCTATCCAGCGGAATTGCCGCGACGACCACAGGAATAATTCCTCGGCGAGACGCGACAAATGGACACCGAACATCGCCATGACAAAAAGGAATTCGGCGACGTGGTCACGGCTGCCGACCGCATCGATGGAATTCTCGCTTGGAGCGTCATACCCAAGTTCCTGCGCGGAGATTTCCGGATGCATTGCAATGGCGGAGCCTGCCAGTGCCGCTGCACCCAGGGGCGAGCGCGCTGCACGGCGATCCCAGTCCTGTAACCGCTCAAAGTCACGGGCAAAGGTTTGAGCATGCGCAAGCAATTGATGCGCAAAGCTGACAGGTTGCGCCGGTTGCAGATGTGTGAAGCCAGTCGTCACTGTCTCGACATGCTGATTTGCCTGCCCAATCAATGCTGATTGGAGATTCAATATATCCAAACCGATCCTGTGGGCCACATCACGCAGATATAATTTCAGATCATTGGCGGCCTGATCATTGCGTGACCGTCCTGCGCGCAGCTTCCCCCCCACTATGCCAACGCGTTCTCCCAATACTCGTTCGAGAAATGTATGTATGTCCTCATCGGCTGGAGAAGGAATGACAGCGCCTGATCGATGCTCTTCTCCAATTGTCTGCAAGGCTGAACATACTTGTTCGGCTTCCGAAGCGGTCAGGATGTTGGCACGAACAAGCTCGCGGGCATGAGCAGCCGAGGATGCAAGATCGTAGGGGACGAGCCGGAAATAGCTGCTTTCTGATCTTGATAGTGCTGTAAGCTCTGCAGATGGGCTCGCTCTGAAGCGGGCGCCCCACAGACGCGCGGATTGCTCAGCCATAATATCGTTCCCTTATTCTTGTTATTTTGAAGCTTATGGTTGTGCTTTAAGCGCGACAAACGAAATTATTTCGCGTAACCATTCCAAAATGGAATACCCTGCCACCAATAACTAACAGGCAGTCGAAATGGTTACCGGCCGCAACTATCCATCTACGCGCGCATTGCAAGTGATCGTCACGATTGCAGAGCAGGGAAGCACTACGGCCTGTGCAAGAGCTCTGAACATGACCCAGAGTGCTGTCAGCAAGCAACTTCAGACGCTCGAACAAATGGCAGGAACTGCGCTTTTCACGCGAACTCCCTATGGGCTATCCGCTACGGAAGCAGGCCGGATTTATGTCGCTGAGGCACGCGTGGCCTTGGGCGCTTTGGAAAACGCCACCTTGCGTATTGCTGCTTTGGGTTCATCACCAAATGCGATCAAGCTGCATATTCTGCCGATCATGGGAGACCGCTGGGTAATTCCCCGCTTCGCCGGGTTTGCCGATGAGCACCCCGAAATAGACGTTGAACTATCAACCTTTGCCACAACTGACTTGATCAACCAGGCAGACGCAGCATTTCGGTTTGGAGAGGGCGATTGGCCCGGACAGAACAGCTATTATTTGTTTGGGCGTCAGGTCGCGCTCGTGGGAGCGCCACACTTTCTTGCCAAAAATGGCGGCATTCAAAAAGCCGCGGATATTCGCTCATTTCCCCTTCTCGACCACAAACATACGCCCCTTCGCTGGAGCGAATTCGCTTCTGCTCACAAGATCACAAATTTCACTCCGGAACGCATTACCCACTTTGGCTATTATGCTCTCGTCATTCGTGCTGCAATAGCAGGGCAAGGTCTTGCCTTGGTGCCACGCGGCCTGATTGCCGACGAGCTTGAATCGGGCAAGCTTGCCAACCCGCAAGGCTTTGGTTTTAAAAGCAATTATGGCTATTGGCTGACCTGTCCTGATGACCGCCCTCAACGTCCTGCCATGCAGCTTTTCCTGAAGTGGCTCCTGGAGGAAGTCGGCTCGATGCCCCCGGAAATGCGATAACAAAAAAATCATCGAATTGTCATGGAACCCAATGAACTCCAGACACATTGAAGTGTCAGTCTGACGGATGATCATCCCGTCTGACGATTCTACATATGGAGGAAGTGATGAACGACAAGCGTTTTCCCATCCCTGTTATGATTACTCTTGGAGAAACCGGACAACGGGCGGTATCCAGCGTTTGGGAAGCGATCGAATGCCTTCGCAGTCTTTGGCCCGTGAAAAACGGGCCGGGTTATCGTCGCGCCTTGCAGGCATGTATGGACGCTCTCGATGGCTGGAAACCTGCTCATAAAGCCCGGCACGCCTTTATCCGCGCCGCTCGCGAAGCGGGAGTTTTTCTCGATACAAGGCTGCATCAATAGTGGCTGGGCGGCACCTCCGCCGCCTAAAGTCTTTCTGGCATAAATCAGTCAGCTTATGTGCGCCCGTGACCGCGGGCGTTTTGCGTTGAGTTCGTTAGAAAATATGGTGGGAGGCAAAGGCACCATATTGCGGATGATATCGGCACCCTTTTCACCAATCATGATCGTTGGCGCATTGGTATTTGCCGACGGAACACGCGGCATGATTGAACTGTCACAGACGCGCAGTCCTTCCATTCCATATACTTTCAACTCCAGATCAACGACAGCCATGCTGTCTGTTCCCATCTTGCACGTGCCGACCGGATGATGATCCGTCTTGGCGTTGGCGCAGCCATATTCGAAGAGCTCTGCGTCGGAGTTGTATTTCGGCCCCGGCAAACGCTCGGCGAGAACATAAGGCTTGAGTGCCGCTTGCTGCATGATTTCACGCGCGAGCTTCAGCCCTTCAATCGACATCTGGCGGTCATGAGGATCGCTCCAATAATTCGGATCGATTAGTGGTGCAGCAGTCGGGTCGCCGGAACGCAGGCGCACTGTTCCACGCGAACGCGGATGTAAATAGGCTGAGTTAAGGGTAACGCCTGCATTCTTCAAACGCTCTACTCCAGCCTCAATACCTGAGCCGAGTCCCAGGTGAAACTGAATATCTGGCGAACGCGCATCCGCGTCTGCATACCAAAAACCACCTGTTTCGAAGAGGCTTGAGGCAACCGGGCCAGAGCGGAACATCACATATTGAAGTCCTGCCCACAATGTACGGTGGAGCTTGGCGACGCCGTCATAGGTATGATCGCCAGTGCACTCGCTGATAACAAAAAGATCAAGGTGGTCTTGCAGGTTTTCACCAACCCCCGGCAGATCGTGCACCACTGAGACGCCTGCACTTGTTAGGTGATTAGCAGGGCCGATACCTGATTGCAGCAAAAGCTTGGGCGATCCTATTGCACCGGAACTGACCACAACCTCGCGATCTGCACGGATCACCTCGCGCCTGTTTCCTGTTATGACCTCCACACCAACAGCCCGCATACCCTCAATGACAATCTTCGCCACTTGTGCGCCCATACGTACCGTCAAATTCTTCCGGTTCTTTATGGGGGCGAGATAGGCCATCGAAGCGGAAGAACGCCGCCGATTGCGCTGCGTCAATTGGTAAAAACCAACGCCCGCCTGTTGTTTTCCGTTGAAGTCATGATTGTAGGGAATACCGAGTTCCTGCCCCGCCCGAATATAGGCATCGCAGATTGGCAAAGTGGCAGCGGGCATCGAAACACCGAGCGGGCCGCCATAGGAGTGGTAATCATCGGCAAAGCGCTGATTGTCTTCAGCTCTCTTGAAATAAGGTAGAATGTCCCGATAGCTCCAGCCCGTGCAACCATCCTCCTTCGCCCACAAGTCGTAATCTGTTGCATTGCCGCGTGCATAAAGCTGCGCATTGATACTGGAACCGCCGCCGATGACCTTGGCTTGTGTATAGCGCAGAACGCGATTTTTCATGTGCTTTTGGGGCACGGTTTCCCAGCCCCAGCTGGCGACACCCTTTGTCATTTTGGCAAAGCCTGCGGGCATGTGAAATAGCGGGTTCCAATCACCCCCACCGGCCTCAAGCAGCAGAACCGACACATCTCTATCTTCGCTCAACCGGTTGGCCAGGACACAACCTGCTGGTCCGGCCCCGGTGATGATATAGTCATAGCTTTTCATTTCAGAGCCTGCTTATGGAAAGTGCCCCATCCGCATGGATGACGGAGCCTGTGGCAAAACTGAAGTCACCGCTGGCCAGTGCAGCGGCAATGCGACCAAGATCATCGGGCTCGCCCCAACGTTTCATCGGCACCAATCCGCCCGAAATCAGCTTGTCGTATTTTTCAGTGACGACGGCGGTCATGTCAGAACGGATAATTCCGGGACGTATATCGAAAACGCTGATGCCGTGCTCGGCCAATCTCAGCGCAAGCCCTTGTGTGAATGCGGCAAGTCCGGCCTTTGTCATGCAATAGTCAAGACGGTCGGGTGAGGTCATTGTTGCTGATACGGATGAAATATTGATGATCGAGCGTGGTGTTTTGGCAGATTTTTCCTGAAGCATTGCGCGAACAACAGCCTGTGTGAAGAATACTGTCCCACGCAGGTTAACGTCAAAAATCGCATCGTAATTTGCCGGGTCAAGATTAAGGAAATCACCCCGGACCTTCGAACCAATCCCTGCATTGTTGACCAGACAATCGATCTTTCCAAATGCACCGGTGATTGTTTGTACTGTTTCCTCATGCGAGGAAAGATCGGCAATGTCAGCTGGGATAAAGAGGGTTTTTGCACCGAGATTCTGCAATGTTTCGACTGCCGATTCACTGGCATTGTCGACTGCAATATCGGTAATCGCCAGATCGAACCCCTTGGAAGCCAGCGCCTTGGCAATTCCAAGGCCGATACCCCGGCGAGCCCCTGTGACAAGTGCAACCGGTCGCCGCATCAGTTCAGCTCCTTTGCAATAATGTAATCTGCCACGCGCAATGCTTGTGCGGCAATCGTCAGCGCAGGATTGACCGCAGCAGAGGTTGGCAAGAATGCGGCATCAACCACAAAGAGGTTCGGATGCTGATAAGCCCGGCAATATATATCTAGAGGTGCAGTCGAAGGATCATTGCCCATGCGCACCGTTCCGCACTGATGAGATGGGGTCTTGCGATCGAATGCTTTCGAGATAACCAGAGGGAAACCTGCTGCCCGAAGCACTGTTTTTATCTGCGCAACCAGTTTGAGATGTGCTGGCCAGTTGCTCCTTATCCACTGCAGAATGATTTTGTCACCATCAATTCGGACGCGGCTTTCCGGCTTTGGTACGTCCTCGCTCATGGCTAGAAAATCCACCGTATGAGCGCAGAACCTTTGCAGCAGCCACTCCGGAACAAGTTTCAAATCTGATTTCAGAACGGGTGCACTAATGCGGCCAAGGAGTTGGACATTACCTAACGGTGCTCCACCCTTTCCGTCCGAAAGATAGAAATCGTTAAAGCCCAACGTCTTTTGATAGACGGAATCATTTCTGAATCTTGGATCAAAGCCAATCACGGCGGACAGATTATGATTCATGAAATTACGCCCGACCTGATCGGAGCGATTAGCCAACCCTGTTGGATTTGCGTCATTCGCCGAGCGTAGAAGCAGGACTGCCGATTGTACCGCGCCAGCAGACAGAATGACGAGCTTGGGCTTGATCATAAAACGTTGGCCGCTGCGTTCATAGTGGACAGCAGTAATCATTTTACCATCAGCGGCTGTTTCAAGCCGGATGACGCGGGAGTTCGTCTGAATCTGAACGTTTGCATGCTTCAACGCAGCGGCCAAAGCGGTGGTTTCAGCGTCCATTTTTCCATTGAAGCTATTAGGATGGGCATCCCAAGGGGTCTTCCCGTGTGAAAGCCATGTGTCGATATCGACACCGAGCGGCAACGAGAACGGATGAACGCCAACACCTTTGAGCCGCTGGCGAAGCAAGCCGATAGGCGCTTCATCCGGCACTGGACTGAAATTATATGGTCTCGAATGTTCCGGCTCAGTCGGGTCTTCGCCAAGCGCGCCCCGCACCTGAAATAACGCCTCGGCTTTGCCGTACCAAGGCTCAAGCTCCTTATAGGAGAACGGCCAGGCCGGAGAAACGCCCTCCATATGCTGCATTTCCTTGAAATCCTCAGCACGATACCGTGTAAGCACCGCACCATAAAATTTCGAGTTGCCACCTACATTGTAGTAGTTGCCGGGATTGAAGGCTTTCCCCTGCTCGTCGTACCACGTCTCATTCGGCCGGAAGACGCCTTGTTGAAAAATGGCTCGCGGGTCACGGTTTTCGGGGCGTTCGGGAAGATGATCGCCCGCTTCCAGAATAAGTATGTCAGCACCTGACGCGGCAAGTCCCGCCGCCAAGGTGGCGCCGCCCACGCCAGAGCCTATGATAACGATATCAGCAGTTGTCCGCGGTTGCATATCCATTGACATGAGCCCTGACCCATCAGCGCCTCAATCAGGCACCAATACGGAGTTGTGATGTTGGGTCAAAGAAAACGGCTTTATCCAAATTAAACGATAGCTGTGTCTTTTGCCCCGGCAGAATACGCGCATCGGCACGTAGACGCGCCACCACTTCCTTACCGCCGAGCTTGGTCACAGCAAAAGTATCGGATCCTGCAGGTTCCACCACTTCGATCAGGCATTCGCCTTCGACCAAAGATGCTGCGTTCCTGTCTGCACCGTCCGGGTCGGTGAGTGCTTCAGGGCGGATGCCGAATACAACCTCCTTGCCATCATAAGTTGCGAGCGCCGCATTGGCCTTTTTGATTGGGAGCCTTAAAGGGGCTGCATCCGGACGCTCTAGGGACACATGAAGGTCTGATGCTCCTCCATCAATCTTCGCATGAAGCAAATTCATGGCGGGTGAACCCATGAAATCCGCTACAAAAAGATTGGTCGGATTATTGTAGATTTCCGCTGGCGTTCCGAACTGCTGCAAAATTCCCGTCCTTCAGAACGGCGATTTTGGTAGCGAGCGTCATGGCTTCGATCTGGTCGTGGGTGACATAAACAATCGTGGTTTTCATACGCTGATGCAGGCGTTTGATTTCCGTGCGCATATCAACACGCAGCTTGGCATCCAGGTTCGATAGCGGCTCGTCGAAGAGAAACACTTGGGGGTTACGCACAAGCGCCCGCCCCATGGCAACGCGCTGACGTTGACCACCGGAAAGCTGGCTTGGCTTGCGATCGAGCAAATGGCCAATCTGCAACATGTCGGCAACCTGTTTGATTGCCTTTTCGCGCTCGGGCTTCGGAACACCGCGAATTTCCATACCGAAGGCAATATTACCACCAACTGTCATGTTGGGATAAAGCGCATAAGACTGAAAAACCATGGCAATATCGCGCTTGGAGGGATGCAGCCCGCTGATCGACTTTCCCTTAATGGATATGTCGCCCGACGTGATCGGTTCAAGGCCAGCGATGGTATTGAGAAGCGTGGACTTGCCGCAACCGGATGGACCGACGAGAACGAGAAAGCCACCCTCATCAATCTCGATGTTGATATCCTTCAGGATCGGCACATTGCCGTATGATTTATGCAGGTCTTTGATTTGGAGAAATGACATTGAATTATCCCTTCACGGCGCCGGACATGAGGCCGCGGACGAAATAGCGTCCGGAGACGATGTAGACGATGAGAGTTGGCAGCGCAGCGAGAATGGCGCCAGCGAAATGCACGTTATATTCCTTCACACCCGTGGATGAGTTGACAAGATTGTTCAGGGCAACCGTCATGGGCGTGCTGCTGAATCCGGAAAACGACGCACCAAAAAGAAAGTCATTCCAGATATTGGTGAATTGCCAGATCACCGACACAACAATGATCGGGCCAGAGGAAGGCAGCAGAATGCGCCGGAATATCTGGAAAAAGCTCGCGCCATCTATCTGTGCAGCACGCACAAGTTCTGTTGGAAATGCTTCATAATAATTGCGGAAATACAGCGTCGTGAATCCCAGCCCATAAATGACGTGAACAAGAATCAATCCCTGAATAGTGCCCGCCATGTTTAATATGCCGAGGACACGCGCCATCGGAATGAGCACGATTTGAAATGGTATGAAGCAACCGAGGAGCAGCATGCCGAACATTACATTCGAGCCGCGAAACTTCCACTTTGTCAGAACGTAGCCATTCAATGCGCCGAGGATTGTCGAAATCGCAACGGCGGGAACAACCATGATAATCGAATTGATAAAGTAAGGCCGAAGGCCCGTTGGCTGCACGCCGATCTGGGCGGTTGACCAGGCGGACAGCCAAGGCTCGATTGTCCATTCGCGCGGCGGAGACAACATTCCACCCTGCCGGATTTCATCAAGCGTCTTGAGCGAATTCACCACCATTACATATAGCGGCAGGAGATAGTAAAACGCGAACAACAACAATGCCGCATAAATGAGAATACGCGTAAGCTTGCCGCTAGAGATCGCATTGTCGGGGCTGGGAGCACTCATTTGTTGCCTCCCCGGATTTCCGAATAAAGATAGGGAACAATGATCGAAAAGATCATGATCAGCATGATGATTGCCGACGACGCCCCTATGCCCATCGAGTTACGAGTGAATGTATAGGAATACATGAAGGTTGCAGGCAATTCGGTGGCCTGCCCCGGTCCGCCGCCTGTCAATGCTATGACCAGATCGTAAGCCTTGATTGCAAGATGGGCGAGCACGACGAAAGCGGAAAGAAACACGGGGCGCATCAGCGGAATGATGATACGGCGGTAAATCATGCTGGTCGATGCGCCATCGATCTGTGCCGCCTTGATGATTTCATTATCAACACCGCGTAGCCCTGCAAGGAACATGGCCATGACAAAGCCTGACGATTGCCACACAGCTGCAATGACAACCGTATAGATCGCCATCTTTGAATCCTTGATCCAGTTGAAGGAAAAACTCGCCCAGCCCCATTGATGCATGGTGTTTTCAAGCCCGATGCCCGGATCGAGGAACCATTTCCATGCAACGCCGGTCACAATGAAGGATAGCGCCATGGGATAGAGATAAATCGGGCGCAGGAAACCTTCAATGCGGATTTTCTGATCCAGCAGAATAGCCAAACCAAGCCCGATAACCGTGCAAATAATAATGTACAAGGAGGCGAAAATGCCGAGATTGGTGATGGCGCGCCACCAATGCGGCAGGGCCCACAATTTGCGGTAATTTTCCAAACCGACGAATCCATAAGTGGGCAGCATTCTGCTGTCCGTAAAGGACAAGACGCCCGTATAGGCAATGAACCCATAGACGAAAATCAATATGATCAGGAAGCTCGGTCCTAATACCAGCTTCGGTATAAGGTCCTGTATGCGGCTGCGGGTATCCATAGCCTCACCCCTTCAATTAAGTATTATTATCGCTGCCGCGCAATTGCGGAAAACTGTTCGGGGCGAAATCGCCCCGAACAGAGATGTATGCTCACTTGGCAGCGTCAACGGCTGCAACAAGTTCCTTGACAGCATCTTCAGACGACAGATCGCCGTTGAACTGGCGTGTTACCACGTCATAAATCGCATTCTTCACGGCAGCCGGGTTGGCATGGCCGTGAGCCATCGAACCATAGAGCGTGCCCGCCTTGTTGGCTTCAGCCAGATCCTTGATGGCTTTTTTGCCGCAAGCATCAAATGCTGTGTCCGGAACGTCCGTACGTGCAGGAGCAGACCCCTTGACCACGTTGAATGCTGACTGGAAAACAGGGTTTTCGATTGCAGAAGCCATAACGAGCTGAGGCTTTGCTTTTTCTTCGCTAACCTTGAACATGGCAAACTGGTCAGAGTTGAATGTCACAGAGCCCTGAGTGCCCGGGAATCGCATGCAAACGAAGTCCTTGCCTGGCTCTTTCTTGGCTTTGACAAACTCGCCCTTTGCCCAGTCACCCATAAACTGCAGGCCTGCCTTGTTCTCGATGACCATTGCAGATGCAAGATTCCAGTCACGACCAGAGAAATTGTCATCCACATAGCTGCGCAGCTTGGTCATGCGGTCGAAAGCTTCCTTCATTTTCTCGCCGCCGAGAGCAGCCGGATCAAGATCGATGAATGCGGCCTTGTAGAAGTCATTGCCGAGCGACAGAACGACAGCATCGAAAATCGTCGCGTCCTGCCAAGGCTGACCACCATGAGCGACTGGTGTAATGCCCTGCTCCTTGAATTTGTCGAGAAGAGCAATCAACTCGTCCCAGTTTGCAGGTTCCTTGCCACCGGCCTTGTCCAGCGCTGCCTTGTTGATCCAGATCCAGTTGGTCGAATGCACATTTACCGGGGCTGCAATCCAATGGCCGTCATATTTCGAGAACTTCTGCAGAGCTGTCGGGATTACATCGTCCCATTTTTCTTTCGCTGCAACTTCATCGAGATTGCCCAGCGCGCCTTGCTTTGCCCAATCGAGAATGTCAAAACCCAGCATCTGCACCGCTGTCGGAGCATTTCCCGCTGTGACGCGAGCACGAAGAACTGTCATGGCTTCTGTACCGCCACCACCAGAGACAGGCATATCAGACCAGCTGATACCCTTGCCTTCCAAATCCTTCTTCAGCACTTCCAGTGCTGTCGCTTCACCACCGGATGTCCACCAGTGCAGAACCTCAACGTTTTCAGCAGCGCGAGCTGCTGTTGTAACACCCATCAGCATGGCTGCTGCGGCAACAGTATTCATCAACTTTTTCATTTAGTCCTCCCGTGAGAAAAAAGAGATAAAAATCCAACAAACCGACTGAAGTTCCCCCAAGTCCGGAACATTCATACAGCATGCAGAATGGCTCTTACAATCGATTTAATTGGTCGACCATACTACTTTCCTACTACCTATATGCATGTTCAATGTCTTGGTTTCCGTGTAGTCCTCGACGGCATGCCGCCCGAGTTCCCGGCCAAGGCCGGATTGCTTGTATCCCCCAAATGGCAGCTCCGATGCTCCATCCATGAAGGTGTTCATCCAGATCGTGCCCGCACGTACTTTACGCCCGACCGTCAAACACGTATCAAAATCCCGGCTCCATACCCCAGCCGATAGGCCGTAATCGATGGAATTGGCTATACGAACCGCATCATCCAAGGTTTCGAACGTCAAAACTGAAAGGACCGGACCGAAAACCTCCTCGCGTGCAACTGCCATTTCGGGCTTCACCGCAGAGAGAATTGTCGGCGACATGAATTGCCCCATGCCCAGGTTTAGCGGCTCGCCGCCGTGGCTGATATCTGCTCCTGACGAGGCGGCATTGCGAACATAATCATTGATTTTCGTCAGGTGTTCAGGTGTGATAATGGCCCCAACCTTGGTGTTAGGATCAAGCGGATCGCCGACTTTCACGCGAGCGGACAAAGCCGCGACGCGGGCCACAACGTCATCCGCGATGTCCCGATGGACAATCAACCGCGACCCGGCATTGCAGCACTCACCTGCATTGAAATAAGCCCCAAAGACAGCCGCATCGATAAAGTCATCCAGATTTGCATCGGGGAATACGATCTGGGGATTCTTGCCGCCCAGTTCCAGCGATACTTTTTTCAAAGTCTGTGCAGCATTCGCCATCGTTAGCCTGCCAACCCCGGTCGAGCCGGTGAAGGAAACCATGTCGACATAGGGGTGCGTCGTCATCGGCGCGCCAACTTCAGGACCTGTTCCGACAATTATATTGACGACACCCGAAGGAATGCCTGCTTCCATCAATATTTCGCCAAGCAGCAAAGTTGAACCCGATGTGAGTTCCGATGGCTTGACCACTGCGGTGCAGCCCGCAGCAAGCGCAAATGGCAGTTTTTGACTGACGATCAGGAATGGAAAGTTCCAAGGCGTAATGATGGAGACAACGCCAATAGCCTCGCGCAGGACAACGCCCAATGTTCCGTCACCAAGTGTGTTGTAGCTTTCGCCATGAAGATCACGACCAAGTGCAGCAGCATAACGCCAGATATCCACTGCACCGCCAAGCTCGGCATTTTGCCTGACTTATCGGTTTTCCTGACTCAATGCAGTCAAGATAAGCAAGCTCGTCGGCACGGGCAGCGATGAGATCGGCTGCTTTAAGCAATATATTAGAGCGTTCTGCGCCCGTCATATACGGCCATGGGCCAGTATCAAACGCAGAGCGCGCGGCAGCGATTGCGCGCTCTGCGTCAACTTTCGTACCCGCCTGATACCGTGAGACCACAACGCCATGTCCCGGACTTTTGCGCTCAATAACATCGCCCGCAGCGCCATTGGTCCATCTGCCATCAATCAGCATCTGGAATTCACGCACCTTGAAATTTTCAAGTGCTTGTGGACGTACCAGAACTGTCATTACCATTCTCCTTTGAACGCGGGCTCACGCTTTTCGGTAAATGCCGAAACACCTTCTTTCAGGTCCGCTGTCTTTGCTACGAGGATCGAGCCTAGGGCTTCGACCGCTGTTCCATTGTCTTCGCCATTGGCAGAAGCGATCATGAGTTTTGCCACTTCGATGGCGGATGGTCCGCGTTTGGCAATGCGTTCTGCATAAGCCCTGGCGGTATCGAGCGCAGTGCCTGTTTCAACCACATGATCGACAAGCCCTAGGGCGTGTCCTTCGTCAGCACTGAAAACCTCGCCACCCAAAGCCATCCGCCGCACAGCCTGCGCGCCAAACCGCAATGTGAGGCGCTGCGTGCCCGACCAGCCGGGGATCATTCCCAAGCCAGTTTCCGGTAGACCAAGCTTGATATGCGTTTCTGCAATACGGATATCCGCAACCGCAGCAAGCTCGAGCCCGCCACCCAGTGCATGCCCGTTAAGTGCTGCAATCAGCGGCATCCGCAAAGTCGCAAGGCGCTCGAAAACGCGATGACCAAAACGGACCCAGGCATGTCCGAATTCATTTGGCGTCATTGCTGCCCAAGCCTTGATATCACCGCCAGCGGAAAACGCTTTTCCCTCTCCTGTCAGGACTGCGACACGTACCCGGCCATCAGCTTCAACTGTGTCACAAGCCGCGCTCAACTCCTTCAACATGTCGATGTCCAGAGCGTTCAGTTTTTCGGGCCGCGCAATGGTTATGATTGCGACATGACCGTCAATTGAAACGTGGATACGAGCCTCAGTCATGGAGTGTCCTCGGCTTTTTCTGTGGCAGTTTCAGACCAAATGGCTCCGAGGCAAACAGATGGGCGTCCATTAGTTTCAGATCGCGCGCAACAACCAGCGGGAAATCGGATTGATCGAGAATATGCGCTTGCAGATCGATCCCCGGCGCGATTTCCGTCAAAACCAGGCCTTCTGGCCGTAGAACCATAACGCAGCGTTCTGTCACGTAAGTGATGTCCTGACCCTGTTCTATCGCCCGGCGGCCGGAGAAGGTGACATGTTCGACTTCGTTGACAAGCTTTTTAAGCTTGCCTTCCTTCTCGATAACAAGTTTGCCGTTTTCGATATGGACTTTCGCACCGGCATTAAACATGCCCGAGAAGACAATCTTCTTTGCCCTTGCCGTGATATCGACAAAGCCTCCGGCACCCGCCGTAACGTGAGGACGGAAACTGAGCTTTGAAACATTGACCGACCCGGACTTGTCGATTTCCAGAAAAGAAAGAAGCGATGCATCGAAGCCCGCGCCTTGGAAATAGGTAAATTGGTGCGGTGAAGGAACAAAAGCTTCGGCATTGGATGCACAACCGAATGCGAAGTCCAGCAGCGGGATGCCACCGACCGGCCCTTGCTCGATCACCCAAGTGACAGTGCCATGCAGGCCTTCTTCAAGCAGAATGCGAGGCACATTTGCTGAAATACCGAAACCGAGATTAACGGCGCTGCCTGCCTCCAATTCGCAGGCAACCCGGCGTGCAATCACTTTTTGAATGCCGAAATCAGCGAGGGCAAAATCCTCAAGCGGATGAGAAATTTCTCCGGAAATTGCCGGATCGTAAATGGTTTGCGTGGTTTGTTTCTGATCTGGATCTACAATAATATAATCGACCAGAATGCCGGGCACGCGCACATCATGCGGCTTCAAGGACCCGCTTTTGGTAATTCGCTTTACCTGCGCAATAATAATTCCGCCGTTGTTGCGCGCGGCCAATGCTTGATCAAAACCACCAAGATAGGCGCCCTCATGTTCGTAAGTCAGATTGCCGCGCTCATCGGCAGTCGTGGCACGAATGATAGCAACCTGCGGAATAACAGGCTTGAAGAACAACCATTCCTCACCCTCGAAATTAACCTTCCGGACGAGTGCTTCTTTCGCGGCTGAGGCATTCATAGCGCAGCCCTGCCGGTCCGGATCGACAAATGTATCCAAACCAATCTTGGTCAATACGCCCGGACGTTTGGCGGCGGCTTCGCGATGCATATCAAACAGAATGCCGGACGGAACATTATAGGCCGCAACCTCATCATTACCGATCATTTGCCAGATCAAGGGCGGCTCAGAAGATGAAGGCCCCGACGGATAGGAACCACCGATAATCTTTTTCAGCAGCCCCTTCTTCGCAATATAATCGACGCCCTTAATGCCACTCATATCACCGGCTGCGATTGGGTGCAGCGTGGTGAGGTCGCGCGGATGCCCCGTTGCATCGAAACGGGCACCAATTGCCTTTAGCATCAGATCTGGACAGCCGAGACCACTTGATGAAGATACCGAGACAACGGCTCCATCAGGGATGAGTTCTGCAGCCTGTTCTGGTGTTATGTGCTTGTTCATACTTCTTTTTCGTTCTTCTCAAAGACCAGGATCAATTGGTTGGGTCACCCCGGTTTTCGCCGCTTCCGCTACAGCCAGACCCGCAGCCAGCGACCAAAGTCCATCTTCGCCGTCTGCTGCCGGTTTGCCGTTTCCGGCTATTGCTGCGTGAAATTTGGCGATGCCAGTTTCGTAAAGGTTTTGGTGATCGAGTTTTAATTCGAATTCGCCATCGGCATTGCGCAATGTCACGATGCCGACGGGCTTTTGCGACATCACATTACGGCCAACGAGAGATCCTTCAGTGCCATGCACCTCGAATCCGGTATCGGCGTATTTGGTTGTGAACCCGTCATGAAACATGGCGATCAAGCCGGATTTGAAGCGCATGATGCCCATAACGGCATCAGCAAGATCAGCCTTAGCCAAACCGCTTTGTTGAGTGGAAGCAATGACTTCTACCGGATCATCGCCCAAAACATAACGCAACGTATCCGTATCGTGTACGGTGATGTCGAGGATGACTCCCCCACCCGCATCCGGGCGATCAAGTCGCCAGCCCTGCAAATGCGGCGGCAAGTAAACAGCGTGAAATACCCTCGCCGCCAGTGGCTTGCCGATCTTGCCGGCGGCAATCGCATCACGCATGGCTGTATGGGTCGCGGCATTGCGCAGATGATGGTTGGTGGCGAAGACAACATTCGCAGCTTTGCACGCGGCCACCATCGCCTTCGCATCGTCCAGACTGGTCGCCAAAGGCTTCTCGCAAAGCACGTGTTTTCCGGCCTTTGCCGAAGCCAGAACCTGATCTTTGTGCAGCTCGTTGGTAGTCGAAATATAAACGGCATCAATGGGTTGTCCGCTCAGTAATTCGTCCAGCGCCGTAACCGAATGAGCAATGCCATGATCGGCGGCATATTTTGCACCGCGCTCGGCATTGGCGCTCATGACTGAAACGATCTCGCCGCCATTGGCGCGGATTGCATCGATCACCCATTCATGCGCAATCGTGCTGGCCCCGATCAATCCCCAACGTATCACTCTATTTCCTCCAATTGCTTGACAGGTGCACCGCAGCTCTGGCGAACGACGAGCCGTACCGAAGTCGTGATCGCCTCCTGATCCCGTTGCCCCGAATTGATTTGCTTGAGCAGCAGCTGGGCTGCTCGCTGGCCCATTCCCTGCGGATCAACAGATACAGTTGTCAGTGCCGGCACCGCAGTCTTCGCCTCGATCACATCATCGAAGCCTATGATTGCAAAGGATTTTCCGGGCTCAAGGCCATGGGCGCGCAGACCATCGCAAACACCAAAAGCCACAGCATCATTCAAGCATAGTGCTGCTGTTGGGCGCTCTGGAATAGTCATTAGACGCTCCAATGCGACGACTCCGCCAGCGCGTGAAGGCGCCGAATGAATGGTGTATTTTTCTTCCGCCGCGATGCCCGCATCCTGCAACGCATCGCGGTATCCGCGAAGCCGTTCACCAAACACGGCTGTATCCTGGAAGCCGCCCATGAAGGCGACCCGGGAATGTCCCAGCGAGATCAAATGGCGCACAGCCGCTTTTGCACCGGCATAATTATCGGACAGAAGTGTCGATACTTTTGCGCCGGGCAGATTACGCACAACGACCACAACCGGAATGTCGCCGCCCACTAATGCTTTGATATCACTAGCTTCTGTTCCCCGCGCCGGTGACAGGATCAACCCTGCAATACCGTTCTCCCGCATGGAAGCGATGACCTCGCGTTGGCGGTCGACGCTCTCGCCGCTATGAGCAAGGAACTGAACATAACCAGCCGATTGAACCACCATATCCATCCCGACGGCCAGTTCGGCGAAGAAACTATTGGTCAAATCATTGACGACAATGCCAACGATTTTCGATTTGGACTGACGAAGATTGGCGGCGCCGCGATTATAAATATAGCCAAGCTCCTTGATGTGAGCATTGACCTTTTCACGGGTAGTCTCGCTGACGAGAGGGCTTTTCTGGAGGACCAACGACACAGTGGATTTCGACACACCAGCGGCGCGCGCAATATCCACGATGCTTGTTCTGGTCCGGCTCAAAAGCATATCCTCCAACCTATGCGATATATAATTGGAACGTTCCAAAAAGGTCAAGTGAATATTTAACACAACCTAACACACCAATTATTCCATTTATGGTAGAAATTTTTGGGGAATTTTCGTGCATTCTTCGGCAAAAATCCGGAGCTTTTTGGCTATACGCTCCCATTACACGCCGACCTTCATCCAATTTCCATTTATTGCTTGTATTTTGGATCGTTCCAAAATAATTTGTGACTTGTTCGATGGGAGCCAAGCAATGACCCACACCTTGAAGTTGCCAGATCAGGATAGTGCAATCTGCGATTACAAGCTGATAGGCACCCCAATTGCCTTTCCAGCCAGCCCGCCAGTCTTCAATCGCATTGCATACGCAGCTGCGCATATTGTCTCTGATCCGCTTCGGGATTCGACACCTTGGGGTTCGCCAGCCATTGATTGGGATGCAACCTTGGCGTTTCGTCACCACCTCTGGTCACTTGGTTTCAAGATTGCAGAGGCGATGGATACAGCGCAGCGCGGTATGGGGGTTGATTGGCCAGTTGCACGCGAATTGATCCGCCGGTCACTGGCAGAGTCGCGCACTGTTCCGGGTGCTGATCTTGCCTGCGGTGCCGGTACAGATCAGCTTGCACCCGAAAACGCCAAGACGCTTCAGGATGTCATCGACGCCTATGAAACCCAGATTGATTTTATTGAGGCTGAAGGTGGACGCGCAGTAATGATGGCCAGCAGAGCGCTGGCCCGCATAGCTCGCTCAGCGGAAGACTATCGCGCTGTCTATGGAAATATTCTCGCGCAGACGCGTGAGAAAGTCGTGCTGCATTGGCTGGGTGACATGTTTGATCCGCAACTTGCCGGTTATTGGGGTTCCTCCTCTTTCGACAAGGCGCTGGAGACAGTGCTCGCGATTATCAATGACAATAGAGACAAGGTCGAAGGCATCAAGATTTCCCTCCTCGACAATGCCAGCGAGATCGAACTGCGCAAACGCCTGCCGGAAGGCGTTCTCTGCTTCACCGGCGATGACTTCAACTATGCGGAACTGATAGAAGGTGATGGGGAACGCTACAGCCATGCTTTGCTCGGCATTTTTGATGCGGTAGCCCCCTCGGCCTCCAAAGCGCTAGCTCATCTCGCCAAAGGTGAAACACAGGCATTCCGTTCAATCATTGAGCCTACTGTTCCGCTCTCGCGCAAAATTTTCGAAGCGCCCACACAATATTACAAAGCCGGCGTTGTATTCCTCGCCTGGCTCAACGGCCACCAGCCACATTTCATCATGCCCGCAGGTATGCAATCGGCACGCGGCATTGTTCACTATGCGGATATTTTCCGTCTCGCCGATCAGGCAAACGTTCTGGACAAGCCTGATTTAGCAGTGGCCCGCATGACGAGCCTGATGCAGGTCTACGGATTGTAAAAATGGGATAACGACCATCTAAGCCAAAAAGAGCATTGATTTTTGTAATGTTATTTAATAACTAAACGCATTTCCTATAGACGGCACGGCGGAATTTTCTGCTCAAGCATCGTCAATTTTCGTCAGCTCTTTCCAATCCAAGGAGGTCAACGCGCTGATCCATTTGCGCAGCAAAGGCACGTGCTGGAGTACGTTTAACCATCCGTCCCAAGTTTATTTTAAATTTTGCATATTTCCGGAGTTCATTATGAAGATCGACTTTTTGAGCAATTCAAACCGCTCACCGCTTTCGTACCATAGTTCTTACGTTCCCTCGAAGAGAACAGGCCATCTCAAGTTTTGGAAGGCCGCAAATTAGCATCAATTGCCGGGATCGCTTGCTTTTGCCTCAATCCTCTCGCCCAGGCAGACCCTGCCCCAGTCGTAAGTGTGGTCGGCAAACAAGGAGACAACGGTCAGGTAGGAGATGATAGCCATGATGACAAAGAGGAGCTTGGCGGAACCGGAGGATCAGGCGGTGTGGGCGGTGTGGGCATAACCATTTTGCAATCAAACGATCCGACCTATAATGGCAATGTTATCGGGGGTAATGGTGGCATAGGTGGGCAAGGCGGCAAAAAACACCATATCCACACGAAAGAGGAAGTTGGCCACTCCGGAAAACACCTTGAAATGAGAGGTGGCTCAGGCGGTTACGGTGGAGTAGGCGGACTAGGCATTTTCGTGAAGAGGGACGAATTGACTTTTCACGGGACCGCAACCGGCGGAACTGGTGGAAAAGGTGGCTCAGGCGGCGAAGGTATGGAAGTCGATGGTGATGCTATTACATCAACCGCTCCTACCAATGATCCCTCTAATATTCCGGGCGAAAAACAATATTCCTCTGCAGAGGAACACAATGGCGGAGACGGCGGAAAAGGCGGAGACGGTGGCGTCGGCATTTATGCAAAAAAGCTGGAAAATAACGGCACAATTATCGGCGGCACAGGCGGCTTAGGCGGTGATGCGGGCTATGGCAACAATGGCATCGGTGCTCATGGGCAAGGCGGCAAAGGTGGCATCGGTGCCAGCGTTGCTGATCTGCTTAATAAAGGAAAGATTCAAGGTGGCATTGGCGGTAGTGGTGCCGGAAAACCAAAATATGGCCTCGGGGGTAATGGTGGAACAGGTGTCCTTGGCCGCAGGGACAGTATTATAGTTAATGATCAAGACATTCTGGGGGGCATTGGCGGGCAAGGTGATTCAAGCATGGCCTCTGGCGATGGCGGCGCTGGCATGGAAACGATGTCCGGCAGTCAAATTACCAATAATGGTACTATCCGGGGTGGTGACGGCGATGCCAACACTCAGGGAAGAGGTGGTATAGGCGTATCTCTTATAGGAACTCTTATTAATAACGGAACCATAAGTGGTGGTGACGGCGGTAGAATACGCTCGCTTGTGAAAACACCGGACATGCCCGAAGCGATCAGGGGGACAGACAGCCTTGGGGTCAATGTTGGCAAGGGTTCTGGTAGTACGATCATCAATAATGGCACTATCACCGGCGGTTTTGGCCCGGACAACCAACAAGGCGAGGCCATACAGTTTTCCGAAAAGGCCGAGGACGGCGCACTTATTCTACATGCCAAATCAAATATTATTGGTAACGTAATAGCCAAAAAATCGATCAGTTTGAAACTAGGCGGTACGCAAGCAGCAAGCTTCGATGTCTCCAAAATTGGCCGCGCAGCGCAGTATCGCGGTTTCGGCGCATTTTCGAAAATTGATAGCGGAACCTGGACACTTGAGGGTGAAACAGACGCTGTTATGCCTTGGGCAGTCTCTGGGGGTACGCTTGCAATTTCTTCGAAGCGAGGTCTTGGCGACGACAAGGGGCAACTCAATTTAGACGGCGGCACTTTGAAAACGATAAAGGAGATGGAGCTGACAAAGTCTATTCTCCTCTCCGACAAGGGCGGAACAATCGAAAATGAAAAAGCCCTCACCCTTTCCGGCCCTATTCTTCAATCTGGCCCCTTTACAAAGACGGGTGCAGGTCGTCTCGCACTGCTTGCGAAGAACACCTATAAGGGCGAGACAATTGTTGAAAGCGGCGAATTAAATATCGCGGCAGGAGCGGCAATTACCTCCAACACCACTGTCAAAAGATTGGGGCGTCTGTCTGTAGATGGCACAGCGCAAGATGTGACGCTGGACAGTGGCTCCCGCATTTCCGGTGTCGGAACAATAGGTGATCTGACTGTAAAGTCCGGCGCAACGGTTTCGCCGGGCAATTCGGTTGGCACGCTTCATCTTGGCAAGGATGTCACTTTTAACAAGAGCAGCATTTTTGACGTCGAAATCAAACATGATTTCTCTCAAGCGGATCAATTGTCGGTTCAAGGTTCGGCAAAACTTCTTGGCGGTGTGGTCGACATACGGCTTGAAAATGATTTAGCAGTTCTAACTGAGGATATGGGCAAGAGCCTGCTCTCAAAAAGCTATAACATCCTCGTTGCAGCCAATGGTGTTACGGGCCAGTTTGATGGCGTCTTGTCGCGCTATAATTACATTAACCCGAAATTGAACTATGCCGCGACCCACGTGGTACTCGGTTTTGAACTCGCGCCGACTGTAAAGAGCGCAAAAACTCAAGATCTGGAGAAACAGCTGGCAGAGCTTGAGGTTGAGAGCGCTGGCATTGCTGCTGATGCGGATGCCAAGCCATTGGCAACGCCTGAGGCAGAGGCGTCTCGCTTCGTCGCCGAAGAGCAGTTGGTCCAACTTGAAGTCAAAAAACAGGTTTTGGAAACAGAACTTCAAAAAGCAAAGTTGGAAACCTTTTTGTCTGCGGATTTCCTCGCCGCAGGTGTTGCAACATCCAACCAGAAAAACCTTTGGGCAGGTGTTCAATCCCTCGGCATGGATAATAACAGGCCGCTGGAGGAAGTTTTGAAATCCACCATCGACAATCCGCTGAATTTCGATGCCCTCTCCGGCGAGGTTCATGCCACGCTTTCCGGTGTTCTGGCGCAGGACAATCACTTCATCTCCGATGCGGCGGCTTCGCGTTTGCGCAATGGCTTTGGCGGGGTGGCAGGCAAGGCCCAGGCCGTTACCACACCATTGGCCTATGGTTCCGAGGGCAAGGCAAAGCAGAGCAATGCCTTTACTGCTGTTGAACCTGCCGCTGCCACCACGGCGTTTTGGGGTGAGGCCTATGGCGCATGGGCGCATGCGGATGGCAATGGCAATGCTGCCGGCTATAGTCGCAACACGGGCGGGTTCATCACTGGCATGGATGGCGTGATTGCCGAAGATTGGCGGCTTGGATTGCTTGCCGGTTATGGCAGCACATCGCTGCATGGCAATGGCAAGGCATCGGTGGAGAACTATCAGCTCGGTGTCTATGGCGGCGCCAAGCTTGATGCGCTCGAGCTTCGCTTTGGCGTCAATCTTGGCCAGCATGAGATCGAGACCAAGCGGAGCGTTGCGTTCGGCGGGCTGAATGAGGAGCATGAGGCTTCCTATGAGGCGGGTTCCGTACAGGTCTTCGGAGAACTCGGCTATCAGCTCGATACGCCCTATGCGGTGCTCGAACCCTTTGCGGCGGCACGCCATGTCCATGTCAAAACCGATGGCTTTGGCGAAGATGGCGCGATCAGCAATCTGACCGGCGCAGCATCAAGCACCGATCTGACGGTGACAACGCTGGGTCTGCGTGCCTCGCGCCAGTTCGCGTTGGGTGAAAGCACGACCCTTACGGCGCGCGGCATGCTCGGCTGGAACCATGGCTTTGGCGATGTGACGCCGCAGGCAAGCCTTGCTTTCAACGGCGGGCAGGGCTTTACGGTTGAAGGCACCGGCATTGCCAAGGATGCCGCTCTCATCGAGGCGGGATTGGACTTCAGCATTGGCAAGGCCACCAGCATCGGCGTCAGTTATACCGGCCAGTTCTCCAGCCAGTCACATGACAATGCCATCAAGGCCGATCTGAGCGTGCGGTTTTAGGAGCGATAAACAAGGGCGGCAGATGAGGCCGTCCTTGTTGCTTCTATTCTAGGGCAATCGCAATATACCAAAGAAAAAGGGCGGCGCCGAAGCGCCGCCCCCTCCACTCAATGCCTCAAGCTTACTTGTTCCAGCTCTTGACCAGTTCGTCATAATTGATGGTCTGGGGCTTTTCTTTTTCGTTTTCGATCTTCAACTGTGGTGCGAGGTGGCCATTCTTGACCGCATCGGCATTCCAGTAGGCAAGATCATGTTCTTCAGCCATTTTCGGTCCAATATCGCCCTGAATGCCAGCGCGTTCCAGACGTTCCATGACCTTTTCCTGCTCGGCGCAAAGTGAGTCCATCGCTTCCTGTGCAGTCTTGGCACCGGAGGATGCATCGCCGATTGCCTGCCACCATAGCTGAGCCAGCTTTGGATAGTCAGGAACGTTGGTGCCGGTTGGCGACCACTGAACACGGGCAGGCGAACGATAGAACTCGATCAGACCACCAAGCTCCGGAGCGCGCTTGGTGAAGCTTTCATGCTGGATGGAGCTTTCGCGGATCAAGGTCAGACCTACATGGCTCTTCTTGACGTCCACAGTCTTTGATGTGACGAACTGGGCGTAGAGCCAAGCTGCCTTGGCGCGATCATCCGGTGTCGACTTCAGCAAGGTCCAGGAACCCACATCCTGATAACCAAGCTTCATGCCGTCTTTCCAGTAAACGCCATGTGGCGAAGGAGCCATGCGCCATTTCGGCGTGCCATCATCATTCATGACCGGCAGGCCCTTTTTGACCATGTCGGCAGTGAAGGCCGTGTACCAGAATATCTGCTGGGCAACATTGCCCTGTGCAGGAACGGGACCGGATTCCGAGAAGGTCATGCCCTGCGCTTCCGGCGGTGCATAGGCCTTCATCCAGTCAAGATATTTCTGGATGGAATAGACGGAAGCCGGGCCGTTGGTATCACCGCCGCGCGCAACGCAGGAGCCGACCGGCTGTGACTTTTCGTTGACCTTGATGCCCCATTCATCGACGGGCAAACCGTTTGGAAGACCCTTGTCACCATTGCCTGCCATGGAGAGCCAGGCATCGGTGAAGCGCCAACCGAGCGATGGGTCCTTCTTGCCATAGTCCATGTGACCATAGACTTTCTTGCCGTCGATCTCGCGACCGGTGAAGAATTCGGCAATGTCTTCATAGGCTGACCAATTGACCGGCACACCGAGGTCATAACCATACTTCGCCTTGAAGTCGGCCTTGTTCTTTTCGTCGTTGAACCAGTCATAGCGGAACCAATAAAGATTCGCGAACTGCTGGTCCGGCAACTGATACAGCTTGCCATCAGGAGCAGTCGTGAACTTGGTGCCGATAAAGTCAGCCAGATCAAGACCAGGATTGGTAACGTCCTTGCCTTCATTGGCCATCCAGTCGGTCAGGCTGCGCGCCTGCTGGTAGCGCCAATGCGTGCCGATCAGATCGCTATCATTGACGTAAGCATCATAGACGTTTTCGCCGGACTGCATTTGTGTCTGCAGCTTCTCAACGACATCGCCTTCACCGATGAGATCATGGGTGATCTTGATGCCGGTAATATCAGTGAATGCTTTAGCCAGAGTTTTGGACTCATATTCATGGGTGGTAATCGTTTCCGAAACCACCTTGATATCCATGCCTGCGAAAGGCTTTGCAGCATCGATAAACCACTGCATTTCCTTTTCCTGCGCCGCCCGATCAAGGGTCGACATATCGCCGATTTCCTTGTCGAGAAAAGCTTTGGCTTCGTCCATGCCCGCATAGGCACTTCCCGCCCCCAATAGCAGCGCAAGTGCTGTTGTTGTCGTTAGAATTCGCGTTCGCATTTCAGTCCTCCCAGAGTTGCGATTTGCAGGTGTTGAATGACTGGCGAATGCCAGACCTTCAATTTAGGGCATCGGATTTCAGTCCGATGCTTTAGACAAAGCGGAATACGCCAATGGCGTAGACCACAGAGATTGCTAGAGCCCACCAGATATTCGGGCCAACGAGACCGAGCCAGGCGAGGTGGATAAAAGCACTGCCGAGCAGCGACACGAAAAGCCTGTCGCCGCGCGTGGTTTCAAAGCGCAATATGCCGATGCGCGGATTGCCGCCCGGCGAGGCATATTCCCAGACCGCCATCAGCGATATGAGCGCAAAGATGGTCAGGAAAAACAGCGCTGTCGGAAATGTCCAGGCCATCCAGCCGCCACCTGCAAGTGCTCCGAACCAATCCCGCGCGCCGCTTTTCAACGGCACAGCTGTGACAAGCAGGCCCGCCAAGATTGCATAGGCCGCAAGAACAGCGAGAAGCGCCAGAGGCCAACGCCGTGTGTTTTCCATTACACCCTCCCCAGGGCAAAGCCCTTGGCGATATAGTTGCGGACGAAGTAGATCACGATGGCGCCGGGAATGATGGTCAAGACGCCGGCCGCAGCCAGCACGCCCCAATCCATGCCCGACGCAGAAACCGTGCGCGTCATGATAGCAGCGATTGGTTTTGCCGCAGTCGTCGTCAACGTGCGGGCAATAAGCAATTCCACCCATGAGAACATGAAGCAGAAGAAGGCAGCAACGCCGATGCCGCTTGCGATCAGCGGAATGAATATCTTCACGAAGAAGCGCGGAAAGGAATAGCCGTCAATATAGGCGGTCTCGTCGATTTCCTTTGGCACGCCCGACATGAAGCCTTCCAGAATCCACACAGCCAGCGGCACGTTGAACAGACAATGCGCCAGAGCAACGGCGATATGCGTATCGATCAAGCCGAAGGCCGAATAAAGCTGGAAGAATGGCAGCGCAAAAACAGCTGGCGGTGCCATGCGATTGGTCAAAAGCCAGAAGAACAAATGCTTGTCGCCGAGGAAGCGATAACGCGAGAAGGCGTAGGCCGCAGGCAAGGCGACCAGCACCGAAATCACTGTGTTCATGCCCACATAAATGATCGAGTTGATATAACCCTTATACCATGAGGGATCCGTGAAGATGACCGCATAGTTCCGCAAGGTCGGACTTTGCGGCCAAAGGGAAAAGTTTCCCAAAATCTCCTGATTGGTTTTGAAGCTCATATTGATGAGCCAATAGATCGGCAGCATCAGGAAAAAGATGTAAAGCGTCGGGATCAACCACCAGAATTTCGATTCATCCCCGCGCTTGCGCATGCGGCGGGCAAGAGCCTTATCCATTCTGGCCTGTTCAGGGCTGACACTAACTGCGGTACGGGCAACAGATTCTGACATCTCAGCGCTCCGCATCATAATTGGTCATGACGGTGTAGAACACCCATGACATCAGGAGGATAATAAGGAAGTAGATGAGCGACATGGCTGCCGCCGGTCCAAGATCGAACTGGCCAACCGCCATCTTGACCAGATCAATGGACAGGAAAGTGGTCGAGTTGCCGGGACCACCACCTGTGACGACGAAGGGTTCGGTATAGATCATGAAACTGTCCATGAAGCGCAGCAGAACGGCGATCAAAAGCACACGGTTCATCTTTGGCAACTGAATGTAGCGAAACACTGCCCAGCGCGATGCACCATCAATCTTTGCCGCCTGATAAAAGGCATCGGGGATCGAAACCAGCCCGGCATAGCACAGCAGCACGACCAAGCTGGTCCAGTGCCAGACATCCATAATGATGACCGTGAACCAAGCATGCAGCGGATTCTGCACATAATTATAGTTGATCCCGAGACGTTCCAGCGTATGGCCGAGCAAGCCGATATCAACACGCCCGAACACCTGCCAGATCGTACCAACCACATTCCACGGAATAAGCAACGGCAAAGCCATCAGCACGAGACAAACCGGAACACCCCAGCCCTTGCGCGGCATATTCAGCGCAATGACGATCCCCAGCGGAATCTCGATGAGAAGGATAATGAACGAGAAGAAGAGGTTGCGACCAAGAGCCGAATGGAAGCGCTCGGAAGTGAGCATTTCCGTGAACCATTCTGTGCCGGCCCAGAAGAACTGGTTATTGCCGAACGTATCCTGCACTGAATAATTGACCACGGTCATCAGCGGGATGACTGCCGAGAAAGCCACGAGCAGCAAAACCGGCAGGACCATAAACCAGGCTTTATTGTTCCAGGTTTTTTCCATGATTATAACCCTCCCACGCGCCAGCTATCGGCATAGATATTTATGCCCTTCGGGTCGAAGGTGATGTGCGGATCGGCAGGGATATCCTCGCCTTCGCCAACGATGACGGCAATGTCCTGATTTTCAAGTCGGGTACGCACGATCTTGTGTCGTCCAATATCTTCCACTTTGGCAATTTTTACCGGCATGCCGGAACGACCGATGCGGATATATTCCGGGCGGATACCAAGCTCGATTTTCTTCGCATCGGCGGGGGTAACAGGTGTAGGAAGTTGTATTGCGTGCGCACCAATTTGCGCCATTCCGCCTGCAAGCTTGACCGGCATGACATTCATGCCTGGCGAGCCGATGAAATAACCAACGAAGGTATGCTTTGGCCGCTCGAACAATTCTTCTGGCGTACCGATCTGCACGATCTCGCCATCATACATGACGACGACTTTCTGGGCGAAAGTCAGCGCTTCCGTCTGATCATGTGTGACATAAACCATTGTATAGCCAAAACGCTGATGCAGCTGCTTCAGCTGTGAGCGAAGAACCCATTTCATATGGGGGTCGATCACGGTCAGCGGCTCATCGAAAAGGATAGCGTTCACATCAGACCGGACAAGGCCGCGACCGAGCGATATCTTCTGCTTCTGATCCGCCGTCAGACCACGGGCTTTCTTGCCGGACCAGCTCGCAAGATCGATCATCTCCAGCGTTTCGCGGACCTTGACGTCGATCTCGGATTCCGCAACTCCGCGATTGCGCAACGGGAAGGCAAGATTATCATAGACGGTCATGGTGTCGTAGATGACCGGGAACTGGAACACCTGTGCGATATTGCGTTCCTGCGTCGAAAGGTTTGTGACATCCTGACCGTTGAACAGCAATTGTCCATGGGACGGATGGATCAGGCCTGAAATGATGTTGAGCAGCGTGGTCTTGCCGCAACCGGAAGGTCCCAGCAGCGCATAGGCACCGCCATCTTCCCAGCTATGGTGGACCTCGCGCAGCGCATAGTCCTTATCCGACTTCGGATTAGGACCGTAGGCGTGGCGGATATGGTTGAGATCAATACGTGCCATTATCTATGCCGCCAATTTCTGCTGGCGGCGAATGGAATTGCCGCTGCCGTCGAAGATCATCAGGTTGCGCGGGTCGATGAAAATGTCGATTTCTTCATCGGGCGTGTAAATGTGGATGCCGTGAGCGAGCATTGTCCAGCGCGCATCGGCGAAGGACAGATGGACGAAGCTTTCCGAACCGGTAATTTCAGTGGCTGTCACGCGGGCCTTCAATCCGATTTCATCGGCACTGCCGCGAACCGTATTGATGTGGTGCGGCTGGAAGCCGATCGTATAGGTGCCGTCAGCGATATCGGTCAGATGCGACGGGATCGGCAGGGTAACGCCGCCTTCCAGCTGGAATGCCTTGCCGAACTTTGCCAAGGCAATTGTGTTCAGCGGCGGGTCGGCGAAGGTCTGCGCCGTGATAAGATCATCCGGTTTGCGGAACACATCAATTGTGGAACCAAACTGTGTTACCCGCCCCTCGGAGAGGGTTGCCGTGCTGCCGCCGAGCAGCAAGGCTTCATGCGGCTCAGTGGTCGCATAAACAAAGATCGTGCCGGATTCGGCAAAGATGCGGGGCAATTCCTGACGCAGCTCTTCGCGCAGCTTATAGTCAAGATTGGCCAAAGGCTCATCGAGCAGCACCAGCTTGGCGTTTTTGACGATGGCCCGCGCAAGCGCAGTGCGCTGCTGCTGGCCGCCGGACAGGCTAAGCGGCGTGCGGTCGAGATAGGGCGTAAGCTTGAGGATTTCAGCGGCCTTGCGCACTTCGCGATCAATAGTTGCCTTGTCAGCACCGGCAACACGCATTGGCGAAGCAATGTTCTCATAGACCGTGAAGGCCGGATAATTGATAAACTGCTGATAAACCATGGCAACCGAGCGCTTTTGAACCGGAACGCCCGTCACATCCTGACCATCGAACCAGACAGAGCCGGAAGTTGGCACATCGAGACCTGCCATGATGCGCATGAGGCTGGTTTTGCCGGACAGAGTGGGTCCAAGCAACACATTCAGCGTCGCATGTTCCAAAGTCAGCGATATATCGCTGAGGTGGAGCTTGCCGCTCACCATTTTGGATACATTTCGCAATTCCAGCATTACTTCTCCTCCCGAAGCACTTCCACCCAAACAGAAACGGGAAGCGCTCTAACTCTTTGCCTTTATGCAATTCCGGACGGAAAACCGGTTCCCACCTTCCTGGAATTGCTCTTGAGCCGATGCACGTTTACCGCGCCTCAGCAGTATATTTATTCTGCAGCCATGGCGCGCCGCCTGTCGACTGCACCTTCCATGAATTGATCGAGAGCAGCCGCTTCATCAGCGCTCAAATGCAAGCCTCTTTTGGTCCTGCGCCACAGCACGTCCTGCGCGGTAAGCGCCCATTCATGCTCAATTTGATAGCGTATTTCCGCCTCGTAAAGATCCGATCCAAAATGCTTACCCAAATCGCCAAGCGATTTTGCATTTCCAAGCAGCACACGTGCCTTGGTGCCATAAAGCCGGAAAAGCCGATGTGCATGGGCAGCTGTCAGAAACGGATAGTCAGACTTCAATATCTGCAATTCACTGTCGAATGCGTTTACTGCGAAATTCCCGCCGGGCAGCGTACCGGTTGCCGTCCATGGCTTACCACGCTTGCCAAGCTGGTCTTCAATTTTCTCAAGCATATGCTCGGACAGACGCCGATATGTGGTGATCTTGCCACCAAAAATGTTCAAGATCGGCGCCCGGCCGTCCGACGCATCGGTTTTCAATACGTAATCGCGCGTTGCTTCCTGCGCCTTGGACGCACCATCATCATAAAGCGGACGCACACCCGAATAGGTCCAGACCACATCTTCGCGCTTCACCGGCTCGACAAAATATTCGCTGGCCGCCGCACAAAGATAATCAATTTCGGTATCGCTGATTTTCACGTCCGCCGGATTGCCGTGATAATCCTGATCGGTTGTACCAATCAGCGTGAAATCCTGCTCATAGGGAATGGCGAAGATAATACGCCCATCTGTATTCTGGAAAAAATAGGCCCGTGGATCGTCGAACTTTTTCTTTACGACGATATGGCTGCCCTGCACCAGGCGTACATTATGCGCATCATTGCTGCCCACTACGCCGGTCAGAACTTCATCAACCCAAGGTCCGGCAGCATTGACGACGAGCTTTGCCTGCACATCTTCCTTGGCGCCGGTCAAAGTATCCTGCAATGTCAGCGTCCAATGATCGGCACCGCGCATCGCACTTACAACTTTTGTCCGCGTGCGGATGACCGCACCTCGATCGGCGGCATCGCGGGCGTTGAGCGCCACGAAGCGCGCATCATTAACCCAGCAATCGGAATATTCGAAAGCCTTGGTATAAAGCGACTTCAACGGCTTTGCGGCCGGATCGCGCGTCATATCCAGAGTACGGGTTACCGGAAGCTTCTTGCGTCCGCCAATGTGATCATAAAGGAAAAGACCAAGCCGCAGCAGCCATGCCGGACGCAGGCCTTTATGATGCGGAAGCACGAAACGCATGGGCCAGATAATATGCGGCGCGCAGGCCCAGAGAACTTCACGCTCCATCAACGATTCGCGCACAAGGCGGAATTCATAATGTTCGAGATAACGCAAACCACCGTGGATAAGCTTTGTCGAACCGGAGGAGGTGCCGCTGGCAAGGTCGTTCATCTCGGCAAGGAAAACCGAATAGCCGCGGCCCACAGCGTCACGCGCAATGCCGCAGCCATTAATGCCGCCGCCTATAACGAAGATATCGTAAACCTGACCCTTCAATTTCCCCACCCTCATTTCGCAACGCACCATCTCTTCGCATATGCGAAATGAAAATGCTATAATTGCGAAAGCAATACGAAACTAAAATGAACTATAGCGCGCAATGGAAGAGCGCACAAGAGGCGGTTTCAGACAGATGTTTCGATCAATCTGACGTCTGCATCGCTGCATATCCGGCGTATTGCCTCACTTTCGCAGCGGTCGGTAATGAAGGTGTTGACCTGCGACAAGTGGCCAATGCGAACGGGTGCAGTGCGCTCGAACTTGGTCGAGTCCGAGACAAGGATCACGTGGCGCGCATTGGCCATGATCGCCTGCGCGACTTTGACCTCGCGAAAATCAAAATCAAGCAAGGCGCCATCACTGTCGATTGCCGAGGTTCCTATAACAGCGAAATCCACCTTGAACTGGCGGATGAAATCGACCGCTGCCTCGCCGACTATACCGCCATCGGAGCCACGCACGACACCGCCGGCAATGACCACCTCAATATCGGGGTAAATTCGTAACCTGTTGGCAACATTTATATTATTGGTGATTATCATTAGACCTTTACGGTCCAGCAAGGCCTGTCCAACAGCCTCTGTCGTCGTGCCGATATTCACAAACAGCGATGCATTGTCGGGGATCAACTCAGCGGCAGCTTTACCTATGGCTTCCTTCTCGCCCGCTGCTATCAAGCGCCGCGCCTCATATTCCAGATTTTGCACGCCTGAAGGAAATAAAGCGCCGCCATGAATACGGTTAAGCAGGCGCTGGTCGCAAAGATCGTTAAGGTCTTTGCGGATGGTCTGCGGCGTTACATTGAAATGCATTGCCAGATCATCAACAAGGACGCGACCATGCTCCTTGGCCATCTCCAGAATTTCGGCATGTCTGGGAGCGAGGAACATGGAACCAGCTTTCATTTTCGTTTTTGTAGTGTCTATACGAAAACGAAAATTGCTTTATGTCAATCGTGAGTAAAGCGAAAGGCATTTTAAAGGTGGGTGGGAATTACTGCCTGCATGATTGGTGTGCGTGGTTCGACAAGCTCACCATGAGGGAAGTTGAGGATTGCAGGAGTCAAGATTTGCACCGCTGGCCGTTAATCATGCAGCCCATTACCTTCCCTCATGGTGAGCTTGTCGAACCACGCACGAAGCTGCTGCACCTAAGCAGTAGCGCCCTCGATAATGTCAAAACCAGTATTGATAATGGTTTTTTCCGGGGGACGCTCGCGGCTTTCAAGCAGCTTTTCCGCCGCAGTTTTGCCAATCAGAAATCGCTTGGAAAGAATAGTTGAGAGCGGCAGAGGCATTGCCTGCCCGATATCCAGCCCATTGAAGCCGAATATGCCGAGCCTCTCTTTGATGACAATTCCCGCATGGATGCAGTAGAAAATACCGCCCATAGCCATGTCGTCATTAGGGAAAATCACCACATCCAAATCGGGATGGGCTGCAAGCAGTTTTTCCAGAAGCTCCCGCCCGGCTATTGTTGAGCCGCCGCCGGGGACACGCATTTCGCCGACGAGCGAAAGACCAGCCTCCCTTAAGGCTTCACACAGCCCCTGATAGCGCGCCTTTGCACGGTCATCGGAAATCAACATATGACCGGCATAGCCAAATCTTCGGTATCCGCGCTCGATAAGGTGCCGCCCGGTTTCATAGCCAGCCTGGCGATGCGACATGCCGACAGCTATATCCACAGGATCGCCATCAATGTCCATAAGCTCCGCAACCCGGAACCGGCCCTGCTCGAGATGTTTTCGCGCTGTGGGCGTGTGATGCAAGCCGGCCAGAATCACAGCGGCTGGTTGCCAGGCAAGAAATGACAGAAGAATACGCTCTTCAATCAGCGGATCATAATCGGTAACACCAATGACCGACTGAAACCCTGTTTCGGTGATAGCAGTGTGGATTCCGCGCAGGACATCGGGAAAGACAATGTTCGACAATGATGGCAAGAGCACAGTCATCAATGTCGAAGCGGCGGAAGCGAGGCTCCCCGCAGCGCGATTGGGAATATAGCCAAGCTGGGAAATGGCGGCCAAGACGCGTGTTCGCGTCGCATCCGCAATGGGACCTTGATTACGAACGACGCGCGAAACCGTGATCTCACTCATGCCAGCCAGCCGCGCCACATCCGCCAAAGTCGGTGCACCGGCGTTTCGATTGGCATTTCTCTTGCGGGTCATAGGCTCGAATCCAGAGCATTTTCCAAGAATAATGACAGCGCTACCATAAAACGCTTGATGAACGCTAGTCAGTGTGCATAACTTTATGACAGCGCTAACATACAAATGTTCAGTCGCTGGCTTGTTTTCACAATTCTGGACGAAAACCGGGTCCATTCTGCTGGAATTGTTTTAAGCCCGGGAGGGGCTTGAGGGAGGAATACCGCATATGCATGTTTTGGTGATCGGCGCAGCCGGAATGGTTGGCCGCAAGCTTCTGGACAAGATCGCTGCCGAACCGGGCGCGCTTGGATCCGACATAGACAAGCTGACACTGGTTGATGTTTTCGAACCCGTAGCACCGGCAACCTTTGCCGGTATTGCGCAGACAATTGCCGCTGATTTGTCCGATCCCGGTGTGGCAGACAGGCTCGTTGCCGCCCGTCCGGACATGATCTTCCATCTGGCAGCAATCGTTTCAGGCGAAGCGGAAGCCGATTTCGAGAAGGGCTACAAGATCAATCTCGATGGCACGCGCTGGCTTTTCGAAGCCATCCGCATTGAAGGCCAAAAAGCGCCTTACAAGCCGCGTGTTATATTTGCCTCCTCCATCGCGGTTTTCGGCGCGCCTTTCCCCGACAAGATCGGCGACGAGTTTTTTACGACACCACTCACGAGCTATGGCACGCAAAAAGCAATTTCGGAGCTTTTGCTTTCAGACTACAGCCGCAGAGGTTTTTTTGACGGGATCGGCATTCGCCTGCCCACAATCTGCATTCGCCCCGGCAAGCCGAATAAAGCGGCATCTGGATTTTTCTCCAATATTCTGCGCGAGCCGCTATCGGGACAGGAAGCAATTCTTCCCGTCGATGAGAATGTGCGGCACTGGTTTGCCAGCCCGCGTTCGGCGGTCGGCTTCTTTATCCACGCCGCAACGCTAGACCTTGAACAGGTCGGTCCAAGGCGCAATCTTTCCATGCCCGGCCTTTCGGCGCTTGTTGGCGAAGAAATTGCCGCTCTTCAGCGCGTTGCAGGTGACAAGGCAGTCAAACTCATCCGCCGTGAGCCCGATGCCACGATCCAGAAAATCGTGTCCGGCTGGGCAACGGATTTTGATACGTCGCGAGCCAGCAAGCTTGGTTTCAAGGCAGAGACCGCCTTTGACGACATTATCAAAGCGCATATTGACTACGAACTCGGCGGAAAGATTCCAGCATGAGCGTGATCGATTCGGGCAAGGGAAAAATTGCGCTGGTGACAGGTGGCGGCACAGGCGTCGGCAAGGCTATTACGACCGCATTGCTTGGCGTTGGCTATACGGTGGTCATTTCCGGCAGGCGCCAAGACGTGCTTGACGATGCGGCCAATGCTTTGGCCAAAGATACTGGCGGCACGGTCAAGCCGATCACCGCGGATGTCAGCGATCCCCACTCTGTCGCAGCGCTTTTTGAGGCGATCAAGAGCGAGTATGGGCGGCTGGATCTTCTGGTCAATAATGCGGGTATCAATGTCCCGAACATTGCCATGGAAGAGCTGACTTTCGAGCACTGGACGTCAATCGTCGGCGCCAATCTGACAGGTGTATTTCTTTGCACCCAGCAGGCGATGAAGCTGATGAAAGCACAATCGCCCCGAGGCGGCCGCATTATCAATAATGGCTCGATTTCAGCCCAGACTCCGCGCCCCAATACAGCGCCCTATACGGCGACGAAACATGCCGTGACCGGCATGACCAAATCGACGGCGCTGGATGGCAGACCGTTCGATATTGCTTGTGGGCAGATCGATATTGGCAATGCCACGACTGAGATGACATCGAAAATGGCGGGCGGCGTGATGCAGGCAAATGGCGAGATCGCCAGTGAGCCAACCATACCGGCGCATCACATTGGCGATGCTGTTGTCTATATGGCAAGCCTGCCACTGGACGCGAACGTACTGACAATGACGATCATGGCAACTAAAATGCCGCTGGTCGGACGCGGGTAAAGCAGAGGGGCAGCGCTTTGGGAGAAGTGATGTCCAAACATAATTTCTGGAGGAGAGCGCATGGCATCGGTTGAATTCGCCGACGTACGAAAATCATTCGGTACCCACCCGGTCATCAAGGGTGTGGATATCAAGATTGAAGATGGCGAATTCGTCATCCTTGTTGGACCATCGGGCTGCGGTAAGTCCACCTTGCTGCGAATGCTGGCCGGGCTGGAGAATATCTCGGCAGGAGAAATCAAGATCGGCGGCCAAGTTGTCAATGGTCTCGCTCCAAAGGAGCGCGACATTGCCATGGTCTTCCAGAACTATGCGCTTTATCCGCATATGACTGTTGCCGATAACATGGCTTTTTCGCTGACGCTGAAACGCGCATCAAAGGCGGAAATTGAAAAACGCGTAAAGCCTGCGGCGGAAATTCTCGGCCTCACCCCGCTGCTGGACCGTTTTCCGCGCCAGCTTTCCGGAGGCCAGCGCCAACGCGTTGCCATGGGCCGCGCAATTGTGCGCGATCCGCAGGTTTTCCTGTTTGACGAGCCCTTGTCCAATCTGGATGCCAAGCTGCGCGTCGCCATGCGCGCTGAAATCAAGGAACTGCACCAACGGCTGAAAACCACCACGGTCTATGTCACGCATGACCAGATCGAAGCCATGACCATGGCCGACAAGATCGTCGTCATGCATGACGGTCTGGTCGAGCAGATCGGCGCGCCGCTTGAACTATATGATCAGCCGGCAAATCTTTTTGTTGCCAGCTTCATCGGCTCGCCTGCCATGAACATGATCAAAGGCAAGCTCGATCCAAACAGCACGCTGAAATTCAAGACCGATAATGGTGTCGAATTGCCCGTTGCCAAAGCGCCGGAGAGCGCCAAGGGACGCGCATTGATTTATGGTTTACGGCCCGAACACATGACAATCGTCGATGGCGGCATACCTGCCGAAGTGGTGGTGATTGAGCCAACGGGTTCGGAAACGCAAATGATCATGCGGGTTGGCGGCGATCTCGTCACCGGCGTTTTCCATCAACGCATAAATGCAAAGCCGGGCGAGACAGTCGGCCTCTCCATACATGCGGAAGCGACCTATCTGTTCGATGCAGAGACCGGCAAGCGCCTGGTCTAGAGCTCTAGCATAAGCGGTGCCTGCCGGTCGGTAGCAGGTCTTCGTCATAAAGCACCGACATAGCCCGTGGCCCCAGAATGTGGGAGCATTTTGAAGGCCTTTTACAACCAAGGAGGAGCAAGAATGACCATTAACAGAAGACATCTTCTCGGCGCATCAGCCGGACTAGTCGCTGCCGCAGGGCTCAACCGTTTCGGGCTTACGCCTGCCTTTGCTCAAGCCGCAGCACCAACCTACAAACCGGAAGAAGGCGCCACATTGCGCCTGCTGCGCTGGGTTCCATTTGTTCCAGCCGAAGAAGCCGCATGGCTTGCCAACACCAAGAAATTCACTGAGGCGACTGGCGTGCAGGTACGGGTCGACAAGGAAAGCTGGGAGGACGTTCGTCCGAAAGCTGCCGTTGCCGCCAATGTCGGCTCCGGCCCGGATATGGTGATGAGCTGGTTCGATGATCCGCAGCAATATCCGGACAAGCTGGTCGATGTGACTGAGCTTGGCGAATATCTGGGTGGCGCGCATGGCGGCTGGTATGCCGGCCTTGAAGGCTATGCCAAACGCGACGGCAAGTTCATTGCGCTTCCGCTTTGCGCCATCGGCAACGCGGTCGTTTACCGCGACAGTCATATGAAAGCCGCGGGCTTCCAAGAGTTTCCGAAGGACACTGCAGGCTTCCTTGAATTGTGCAAGGCCTTGCAGGCAAAAGGCACACCGGCTGGCTTTCCGCACGGCAAGGCAGTGGGCGACGGCAATAATTACGCTCATTGGTTGCTTTGGAGCCATGGCGGCATGATCGTCGATGAAAGCGGTAAAGTTGTCCTCAACAGCCCTGAAACGCTCGCATCGGTCAAATATGCGCAGGAACTCTACAAGACCTTCATTCCAGGCACGGAAAGCTGGCAGGATGTCAATAATAACCGCGCCTTCCTTGCACGGCAGGTATCGCTGACGGCAAATGGCGTGTCGGTCTATTATGCCGCCAAGAAAGATCCGTCCATGGCGGATATCCTTGAAGACATGCGCTCGACAAACCTGCCAATCGGTCCGGTCGGCAAGTCGATCGAGCTGCATCAGACTTCAACGATTTCGATCTTCAAGCACACAAAGTTCCCTGAAGCTGCAAAGGCCTACCTGCAATTCATGTATCAGGCCGAGAATATGAATGCCTGGATCGAGGGTGCCAGCGCTTATTGCTGCCAACCCTTGAAGGAATATGCAAGCAATCCGGTGTGGAAGTCCGTTCCGATCCACGAAGCCTATGCGCGGGCTTCCGAAACGCTTCGCCCGAACGGTTTTGCCGGACCGCTGGGAACAGCATCGGCGGGCGTCATGGCCGATTATGTGCTCGTCGATATGTATGCGACAGCCGTGACCGGTCAGATGACCGCAGAGGATGCCATTGCACAGGCGGAGAAGCGCGCAAATCGCTACTACGCCACTTAAGCAGCCATAAAAGCCTTCCGCCGTCCAACGCGGCGGAAGGCGTTCTTGTTTCGCAATTCCTGACGGAAAGCCGGCTATTGCTTTTCCTGGAATTGCTTTCGAAGCCGACGCAACCGGAGATATCCGATGACAATGACGCCGACTGCAAAACGAAACTCTGCCTTTGGCACAATGGCCCGCAGCAATACTGCGGTCGGCCTGTTCTTCATGCTGCCTGCGGCAGTGTTCCTCATCTGCTTTTTGACCTATCCACTCGGACTGGGCGTATGGCTCGGCTTTACCGACGCAAAGATCGGTCGCGACGGCGTCTTTATCGGCATCGAAAACTATCAGGCGCTTGCCAATGACTCGGTCTTCTGGATGGCCGTTTACAACACCGTTCTCTATACTTTTATCGCGTCCATATTGAAATTCGGTTTCGGCCTCTGGCTGGCGATGATCCTCAACGAACATCTGCCGTTCAAATCATTCTTCCGCGCCATTATTCTCTTGCCCTGGGTGGTTCCGACGGTATTGTCCGCCCTCGCCTTCTGGTGGATTTATGATGCGCAGTTTTCGATTATTTCCTGGTCGCTGATGCAGCTTGGCTGGATCGACGGTCCTATCAATTTCCTTGGTGATCCCAACAACGCGCGTGCCTCGGTGATTGCCGCCAATGTCTGGCGCGGCATTCCTTTTGTGGCGATCTCGCTGCTTGCCGGCCTGCAAACAATTCCGCAATCGCTGCATGAAGCAGCATCGCTGGACGGCGCGACAGGTTGGCAGCGTTTCCGCTTTATAACCTTGCCCATGCTCACACCCATCATCGCTGTGGTGATGACGTTCTCGGTGCTTTTCACCTTCACCGATTTCCAGCTGATCTACGTGCTGACCAAGGGTGGCCCGGTCAATGCAACGCATCTGATGGCAACCTTGTCATTCCAGCGCGGCATACCTGGCGGACAGCTTGGCGAAGGCGCGGCGATTGCTGTTGCGATGATTCCATTCCTTCTGGCTTCGATCCTGTTCTCATTTTTCGGCCTTCAGCGCCGCAAATGGCAACAGGGCGGACAAGATTGAACGGGAGGGAGACAATCATGAGCATTTCCGAGCAAACAAACGCCCAGCCGCTGAACGACGAAGCGCAGGGCATGAGCTATCTCAACCGGTTGCCACGGCGCATTGTCGTGCTTTACCTTCCTCTGCTGGTCTTCATCATCGTATTGCTGTTTCCATTCTATTGGATGGCAATCACCGCGGTTAAGCCCAATGACCAGTTGACGGACTATAATAATTACAGCCCGTTCTGGGTGGTGAAGCCAACGCTCGACCATATTAAATATCTGCTGTTCGAAACCTCCTATCCAGGCTGGTTATGGAACACGATTGTCGTATCGGTCTGCGCGACCGTGCTGTCGCTTGCCGCATCTGTTTTCGCCGCCTATGCGATTGAGCGTGTGCGCTTTTCCGGCTCTCGCCCGGTAGGTCTTTTGATCTTCCTTGCCTATCTGGTGCCACCGTCGATCCTGTTCATCCCGTTGGCGGTTATCGTGTTCAAATTTGGCATTTACGACACCAAATTCGCATTGATCTTCACCTATCCGACCTTCCTCATCCCCTTCTGCACATGGCTGCTCATGGGCTATTTCCGGTCCATACCCTTCGAGCTTGAGGAAAGCGCTTTGGTGGATGGCGCGTCGCGCTGGCAGATTCTGGTCAGGGTCATATTGCCGCTGGCAGTGCCTGGACTGATATCTGCCGGTATTTTTGCCTTCACTTTGTCTTGGAATGAGTTCATTTATGCGCTGACCTTCATCCAATCCTCTGAGAACAAGACTGTCCCGGTCGGTGTGCTGACGGAGTTGGTGCGAGGCGATGTTTTCGAGTGGGGTTCACTGATGGCGGGCGCACTGTTCGGGTCGCTGCCCGTTGTCATCCTCTACTCATTTTTTGTCGATTATTACGTTTCTTCCATGACCGGTGCGGTCAAGGAATAAGTCCCCCAGGAGTTACTTAAATGACCAGCAACAAAGCCCCGAAAAAACTGCGTTCTCAGGAATGGTTCGACAATCCTGACAATCCGGGGATGACCGCGCTTTATCTTGAGCGCTATCTGAATTACGGCCTGACCCGCGGCGAATTGCAATCGGGCAAGCCGATCATCGGCATCGCACAGACCGGTTCGGATATTTCACCTTGTAACCGGCACCATATTGAACTGGCCAAGCGCGTGCGTGACGGTATCATTGCTGCTGGTGGCATTCCTTTCGAGTTTCCGGTTCATCCTATCCAGGAAACCGGCAAGCGCCCCGGCGCAGCACTAGACCGCAACCTTGCCTATCTTGGCCTTGTTGAGGTTCTTTTCGGTTATCCGCTTGATGGCGTTGTTCTCACCATCGGTTGCGACAAGACCACGCCAGCCATGTTGATGGGCGCCGCCACGGTGAACATTCCAGCTATCGCGCTGTCAGTCGGACCCATGCTGAATGGCTGGCATCGCGGCGAGCGCACCGGCTCCGGCACCATCGTCTGGAAGTCACGCGAGAAGCTCACCTCTGGCGAAATCAACTATGACCAGTTCATGGATATTGTCGCATCATCGGCGCCGTCGGTCGGGTACTGCAATACGATGGGCACGGCTACCACCATGAATTCGCTAGCCGAAGCACTTGGTATGGAATTGCCGGGCGGCGCAGCCATCCCCGCGCCTTATCGCGAACGCGGCCAGATTGCCTATGACACCGGCAAACGCATCGTCGACATGGTACGCGAAGATCTGAAGCCATCCGATGTCATGACACGGGCCGCCTTCGAAAATGCCATCGTTGTCAATTCCGCGATTGGCGGATCGACAAATGCACCAATCCATCTGAATGCCATTGCACGCCATCTCAATATTCCGCTGGACAATGATGATTGGCAGGAAATCGGCCATGACGTGCCGCTTCTGGTTAATTTGCAACCAGCCGGTGAATATCTGGGTGAGGACTATCATCGCGCAGGCGGCGTGCCTGCCGTGGTTGCCGAACTGATGAAGGCCGGGAAACTTCCGCATCCGGGCGCTGTGACGGTCAACGGCCAAAGCATCGGCACCAATTGCGAGCATGCAGAAAACCTCAACACGGATGTGATCAAGACCTATGATGCGCCGTTGAAAAAGAAGGCCGGGTTCATCAACCTCAAGGGCAATCTCTTTGACAGCGCCATTATGAAGACGAGCGTTATTTCCGAGGAATTCCGCCAGCGCTATCTATCCAATCCGGATGACCTGGAGGCCTTTGAAGGCATTGCCGAAGTTTTTGATGGACCGGAGGACTATCATCACCGCATCGACGATCCGGCGCTTGGCCTTAGCGAGAACAGCATTCTGATCATGCGCGGCACTGGGCCGATCGGCTATCCAGGTGCGGCAGAGGTGGTCAATATGCAGCCGCCAGCCTATCTGCTGAAGCAGGGTATCCATGCGCTGCCTTGTCTTGGCGATGGCCGTCAATCCGGCACATCCGGTTCCCCATCCATCCTCAACGCCTCGCCGGAAGCAGCGGTCAATGGCGGACTTGCGCTCGTTCGCTCCGGCGATCATCTGCGCATTGATCTCAACAAGGGCACTGCAAACATCCTGATCGACGATGAGGAATTGCAAAAGCGCAAGGACGATCTGATCGCTGCGGGCGGCTATAAATATCCGGCAAGCCAGACGCCGTGGCAGGAAATCCAGCGCGGCATGGTCGGTCAGCTTGATGAAGGCATGGTTTTGAAACCTGCCGTTGACTACCAGCGCATTGCTCAGACCAAGGGGCTTCCACGCGATAATCACTAAATCGCCGGACGCCCTGACAGATGCAAAAGCCATATATCGGGAGGAAGCATGGCGAATTCCATAAGGCGCTATGAGGGGAGGCACGCGGTTATAACCGGCGGTGCCTCCGGCATAGGTTTCAGAACAGCAGAGCGGATCGTGTCGGAGGGCGGCACGGTCACTCTGTGGGACGTCGATGCAGCAAAGATCGAGGAGGCAAAGGCAGCGCTTGGAGCCTCCTCCCACGGCGTTAGTCTCGATGTGTCCGATCCTGACCAGGTCGAGAAGGCCACGCAGGAAACCGTATCCGCCTTTGGCAAGATCGACGTGCTTGTCTGCTCGGCGGGAATAGCCGGACCAAATGCCAAGGTTGCCGACTACCCCATTGATCAGTGGAAACAAGTCTTTGAAATCAATCTGCACGGATTGTTTTATTGCAATCGATTTGTCGTGCCGGTCATGCAGAAGAACGGCTATGGCCGGATCGTCAATGTTGCTTCCATTGCGGGCAAGGAGGGCAACCCCAATGCCTCGGCCTATAGCGCATCAAAGGCTGCGGTCATCGGCCTGACAAAATCGCTGGGCAAGGAACTTGCCGGTGATGGAATTACCGTCAACGTGATAACACCGGCTACCGTTGATACGCCCATCCTCCAGCAATTGAAGCCGGAGTTCATCGATTACATGCTTTCGAAGATTCCGATGCAGCGTTTTGGCAAAGTTGATGAGCTTGCCGCGCTGATTACGTGGATTGCCAGTGAAGAATGCTCATTCACGACCGGAGCAGTATTCGACATTTCCGGTGGCCGTGCTACATACTAGGCCACTACCCACCAGTGAAGAGAAGGTTGACCAATGAAACTCTTGCGTTATGGCCCGCTCGGCCAGGAAAAACCCGGTCTTGTCGACAAGGACGGCAATGTCCGCGATCTTTCCGGCCACGTGAAGGATATAGCCGGTGAAGCAATTTCACCCGAGGGCTTGAAGAAACTCGCTGCGATCGATCCCGCTTCACTGCCACTCGTTGAAGTAGACCGCTATGGCGCCTGCGTTTCCGGAACCGGCAAATTTATCTGCATCGGCCTGAACTATTCCGACCATGCCGCCGAAACCGGCGCGACCGTGCCGCCGGAGCCAATCATTTTCATGAAGGCCACATCGGCGATTGTCGGCCCGAACGATAATGTGGAAATTCCCCGCACCTCGCTGAAGACAGACTGGGAAGTCGAGCTTGGCGTTGTAATCGGCAAACATGCCAAATATGTCAGCGAAGATGAGGCAATGGACTATGTTGCGGGCTATTGCCTGATCAATGATGTTTCCGAGCGCGCCTTCCAGGCTGAACGTCAAGGACAGTGGACCAAGGGTAAGAGCTGCGACACATTTGGCCCGACAGGCCCCTGGCTTGTGACCAAGGATGAAATCAAGGACCCGCAAGACCTGAAGATGTGGCTGGAAGTCAATGGCCATCGCTATCAGGACGGCACATCGGCGACGATGGTCTATGGCGTGAAGTATCTGGTTTCCTACCTGTCGCAATTCATGAGCCTGCATCCGGGCGACATCATCTCGACCGGCACACCTCCCGGCGTTGGCCTTGGCCAAAAGCCGAATGTGTTCCTCAAGGAAGGCGATATTATAACGCTCGGTATCGAGGGTCTGGGCGAACAGCGCCAGCAGGTCGTACAAGCTTAATTTAACCTGCACATCAGTTCTGCGTGGTTCGACAAGCTCACCATGAGGGAAATTGAGGATTGCAAGATCAATCTTCGACGTTGCAAGTATTTTTGCAGCCCAATCCCAGTCCTCATGGTGAGCCTCGTCGAACCACGCACAATTGTCTCCGCCTTTTGGCGGCAAAGGAGTACAAAATGTCCTCAGCTACAAAAGCTGCCCATCCCCCACGGAAGGCTCCAGCGGGTGCCAGCAAGGTTCGCTACATCATTCTCGCGATGTGCTTTCTTGGTCTGACAATGAATTATCTCGACCGCGCCAATATGAGCGTGGCGCTACCCTATATCGATGCTGAACTTGGCCTCAACCTCAGCAATGCCGAGAAGGGCCTGATCTTCGGCGCGTTCTTCTGGGCCTATGACGGCATGATGCTGATCGCTGGCTGGTTTACCGATAAGGTCGGCGCGCGCCGGTCCTTTTCTCTTGCTGCCGTCTGGTGGTCTGTATTCACGGCGCTGACACCGCTCGCCACGACTTTCTGGGGCTTCTTCGGCATGCGTTTTGCTTTGGGAGCGGGTGAGGCCCCGGCCTACCCAAGCGCAACCAAGGCCGCATCGCGCTGGTTTCCAAAAAGCGAGCGCGCTTTCGCTACCGCAGTCATCGACTCCGGCTCACGCGTTGGCACTGTTCTCGCATTGCCTATCGTGACCGGCATTATCGCGCTCGCGACTTGGCACTATTCATTCATCATCCTCGGCGCGCTCGGCCTTGTATGGGCGTTCTTCTGGTACATGATGTATCGCGACCCTGCCGACCATCCGGGCGCAAACGATCTGGAGCGTCAATACATCACCGATAATGGTGGGCGCACGGAAGAGAATGACGATGCGGAAGCGGTAAAAATCCGGTGGCGCGACCTTTTCCGTTATCGCACCGTTTGGGGCATGATGATCGGCTTCTTCTGCCTGAACTTCGTCATCTATTTCTTCCTGACCTGGTTCCCCGATTATCTGAAGAATGCGCGCGGCCTCAATCTGGCCGAGCTTGGCACATTCGGGATGATCCCAGGCCTTACCGCTGTTGCTGCGGCATGGGCGGCAGGCATCTGGGCCGATCGCGCTATTCGCAATGGTGCCGACGTGACGACAATCCGCAAGATCATCATGGTTGGCGGTCTGCTTGGTGGCGCGGCCATTCTACCCGCTGCAATGGTGACATCGCTCTATATGGCGCTGATCTTCCTTGCGATTTCCTACAGCAGTCTGGCTGTTGCGGCCACGGCAATCTGGTCGCTGCCAGCAGACGTTGCGCCAAGCTCGCATCATGTGGCATCAATTGGCGGCATCCAGAACTTTGCCTCAAACATTGCAGGCATTATCAGCCCGTTCCTGTTTGGCTATCTGCTTGATGTGTTTAATGGAAACTATATTCCGTCATTCGCTCTGGCTGCCGGCGTCGCCGTCATCGGCGCGTTCAACTACGCATTTGTCGTAGGTCGTGCAGAGCCACTGCCAGTTCTGCCAGCACGCGGCTAAAAACATTAAGGGCGGTGCTTTGCGCCGCCCTTTTTCATAGGTTTTTATGCATTGCCCGAATGCGAAGCGGCTTCGCACCTTTGCTGGAAATGCACTTAGTAGTCTTTTTCGAAGAACAGACCAGCGCCGGAATCGCCATCGCTGCCAACAGCACCCTTGGCTTTCAGATTGGGCGTGATGTCGAGATTGATCGTGCCTTTGGTATTGCCACCGGCACCTGCCTCGACCCCCAGATAAATATTATCCCTGATATAACGCCCGGCGCGAACGCCTGCGTTGCCTTCGCTATCGGTAACAACATCAAGATCATCAAGCCCCGTGCTCTTACGCAGGCTATCGATCAGCGACGAGTTGGAACCACCTGCCAGTTCCGCAGCGGCGGTAGCAAGCCGAGCAATCTGCAGCGGTGTCAACTCGCTGATCGAACGATTGAAGATCAAGCGCGCCATGACCTCATCCTGTGGCAGTTCCGGCTGCGACGAGAAGACAATCTGCAAATCGGATACGCGGCCCTTTACAGTCACACTGACGGTTATGTCGCTGCTTTGGGTAGTGGCAACGAAGTTGATTTCAGGATCAAGATCGCCAACCAGCGTGACCTGACCTTCCGTGAAGGTGATGCGCTGGCCAAGAATGCCAAGACGGCCACGGATGAGATCAAAACCGCCTACAGGCTGAACATTTGTGGCAGGACCGGTCAATCGCACGGAACCGCCGATCTCCGCATCAAGGCCGCGACCACGCACGAAGATCTTGTTGGGTGCTGTAACATTGATATCGAGCCGCACCACACTTGGACGCGATGTCGGTGTTGCGACCTCGCGCTGATCAGCCTTGGCACGCTTAAGTGTTTGTTGAACCTTCTTCGAAGCATCTTTATGCTTTACGTCGATAACCGCCGACGGACCGCCAAAGGTTTCCGGAACAGTGATTTCAGCGCGATCAATATTGATGTTACCAGCAATGACGGGATCACGGGTCAGAGGACCATTGATGCCCAGCGCGCCCGTCACAGTGGCGACGACAAGATTGCCGTCGGCATAGCGCGCCTTATCCAGCTTGATATCAATATTAGCGGGGAAATTCGCAGCAGCATCCGTTGAGATCGTACCTGTCGCGCTGACGGTACCACCTGTTGAAATCCCGGCCGTCAGCGTGCGGATTGTGACAGTCGTACCCTCCATGCTGCCAAGCAGGGTAATCCGCTGCAAGCGCAGATTCGATTCCGGATCCATGATTTCCGCACCATTGGCCGAGAACATGCCGCGAATCTGTGGTTGGGCAAAGCTGCCGGTTACATTGGCCGTGACATCAATATTGCCCTTGGCCTGTGTTCCGCGATCCGCGAGGAAGCGGTTAGCCAGAGACAGCGGAATATTACCGGTGACATTGATGCCAAGTCCGTTGCCGGAAATGGGAACTTCACCACTGGCTGATACTGTAAAGCCCTGCGGTCCATCGACCTTTGCGGAAGAAAGTGAAAGGCGCTCATTGGCGAAGCGTCCTGCTGCCGTCAGTTGCAGAGGGGCTAGCCCGGCTTCCTGCAAGGGCTTGGCGGAAATGCTCGAACCCTTCAGGTCAAACTCCGCATTTGGCTTTTGCAATGTGCCTGTAACACGACCGCGGCCGGAAACAGCGCCCGCGAGGTTCTGATCTTTGACAATGCCGTTGAGAGTCGTCAGCGGGAAACTCTTCAGATCGAGATCGACGCCAAGCTGGCCTTGTGCCAAAGGCACCGATCCGCGTGCCGAAGCGTCCAGTCCATTTGCCCCGGTCAAATGGGCATCGACATTTAACTGATCAGTCGTTGATGTGCCTTTGGCATTAAGATTAAGCGCTTCAAGACCCGCTTTCTTCAGTGCTGCTGCCGTTATGCCGCGCGCTTGCATGTCGAAATTGACGTCCGGCTTCTCGCGCGTACCACCGATCTTGGCGGTGCCATTGATTTCTCCGCCGAGCCCAAGATCAGGTTTGATCGTATTGGCGATATCTAGCGGCAGTTTCTCAATCGCAACCGCCAGATTGAGCGTTTGGGCAACTTCACCACTGACGGTCACCTTGCCATTGCCGATATCAAGGATGATGTCACCAAATGAGACATCACTACCAGCAACATTGATTGCTGCGGGCTGTACGAGGCGGGCAGCAAGCTTGTCACGTGTCAGTTCCGCCTTTGCCAGCGACAGCAGATAGCCTTTATCCGTGGGTTCAAGAGCGCCGCCAAGGGATGTTTTCGCGCCGTTTTTCAGCGCTGCATCAAGAGTGAAGTTCGTAGCCTTACCGCTCTGGCTCGCCTGGGCGTCAAGGCTTGTAATATCAATTCCGGAGGCCGAAATATTGGTTGCGCTTACCGTGCCGTTGGCGGCTGGAACATTGAAAATATCCTGTGCCACAAGCGCAATTTCTGCTTTGCCAATGGCAACATTATTAGCCTTGAGACTATCAATCTGTCCTTTGACATCGAGGTTCTGCTTATCGTCATCATGCGATAGCGCAATCGTCGCATCGGCCTTGCCTGTCGCTTCGACTAGGAAGAGCGCAGCGGCGGTGGACACATCGGCGGAACTCAGCGTCAGATTGCCTTGCAGCAATCCTTTTTTGTCTTGCGTAACATCACCGCGCAGACGCGTTCCACCCGCGATAAACAACAAATTGCTGAGGCGTTTCTCATCTTTGCGTAACGCGATCTCGGTGGAAAGATCCGCACGGATGCCATCGAGAAAAGCCAAGCCTGAAAGCTTGCCGTCAATATTGTCTTCAAGCAGCGTTCCATTGAACGAAATATCGCCTTCGGTCAGCTTGCGTCCCGATAATGTGCCCTGCGGCACACCCGCATTAAAGGCAAGGGCGATGATCTTGTCCTGACCGCGCGCGCTGCCCTTTACCTTCAATGCCCCGCCCGCCTTCTCCGAAAGAAGTGCCAGATCGGTAAGGTCGAGGCCAAAGTCGAAATTGGCGGCACCGCTGGCAAATATTCCATTGGCGGTGACAAGCGTCTGCGGATTTTCGATCTTGAAATTCTTGGCACTCAGTCCGTTTTCGCCACGGGCGAGGCCGCCGGTGATCCGTGTTTCGCCCGCCAGCACTTTATCGGCTGCATCAATGCCAAGCTTCATACCCGTAGCATTGCCGTCCAGCATCAGATCAAAACCGCCTGTCAACGCCTCAACAAGACCGTTGGCTTTCAGGTCCAGCGAACCGGCCAATTCCCGGCCGGCAAGCGCCGAGAAGGGCGAGATGCTTGAAGCTTTAACAAGAATATCGCCGCGATAGGCGAATTCGCTGATCGCGCCTGCCAGAGAAGCACTGAATCCATTGGCCGCGATCAAGGCCTGCTTAAGATTGACAGGGGTACCAGCCTTCCAGTCGCCATTGATCTTAAGCTGGACAAGATCACCGAGGGCTTCAGCTATATCTGCCCGTTTTGCGGTGATACCGGAAATGTCGCCGTTTAAATCATAGGTCAGCGAACGGGCCGCAGGGTCATCAACATTTTGAGCCAAGCCTTTGGCGACAAGGTTGGCCGATTTGGCGGCAAACATTTCCGTTGTCAGGTTGGTGACTTCCAAAGTGCTTGACCAGGCATCATTTGCATTTGCATTCGTGCCGAAATCGACGGCGAAGACCGCCTTATCCACAGTGGTCTGACCGCCGGCAACAGGCAGGATAACCTTCTTGCCCGTTGGGTCGGCTATCGTTGCGTCGACCTTCAATCGGCGCAGGAACCCGTCATTCGTGGTCTCACCTGTGGCATCAACCAGCAGCGCATTGCTTTTGATACTGAGACGGTCAAGCGCAAATCCACCGGCATCACGTACCACGCCATTGACCACCAAAGCAGTGTCATTACCGAAGAAATCACGAAATATCGGCGGGATAAGGGCTGCAACTTCGCCGTCCAGCGTCGTCTTGAAACCAAGCCCGTCAGCCTGGCGATCAATCTTGGTATTGCCGGTAAGAACGCGCTTGCCCGCTGCGTCGAGGGTCAACTGCAAAGCCAGATCGCTTAATGGGCCGGAGCCCTTCAACGCCATGACAACAGGCGGGCGTCCTTCAATATTAAGAAGGTTGGCCATAATGCCATTCGCCGGTTCGTTCAGCAAAAGGTCGAGATCAAGCTGCTGGCTCTCATTGGCATAAGCGGCTTTGATCGTGAAATCACCGCCTGGACCATCCAGACGCTTTATCTGCAAATTGGAATCGAGCGAGCCGCCGTCAAGCGTCAGATTTCCCGCAACGGAAATCTCTGATTTCAGGCCAAAAACTGTATCCCCAAACGCTACGCGACCGATCTTCAACTCCTGAAGAATAACCGCAAGCGGCAGTTCCGGCAGACTGAAACCTTTCGCTTCCGGCGAAGGCAAACCTTCGTCCGGTAGCGGCTTGCGCATGACATCGATGGAGTCTGCCGCCAGCGTATTGATATCCAGACGTCCACGCAGCAGCGCAAGGCGGCTCCAGACGATGCGGGCATTGGTGATCTTCAGCCAGATACCTTGGCGATCCGCAACCGTGATGCTGCCAATATTTGCTTCGGAGGAAAGCACGCCCTGAATTTCAGAGATCACAATCTGACGATTTGGTGTCGATAGCTGGTTTTCAACAAAGCTGAGAAAATATGACTTCTCTGCCTCGGCGCTGGCAGGCGCAGGCGACTGCGCCACGGACGGGCCGACGATAAGGAGCAAGAGAAGGGTTGCAAGTATCCGGATCAAAACGCCTGTCCTATGCCAACGTAGAAAGCAAAACTTGGATCGTCATCGGTCCGGTCAAGCGGAACGGCAACATCAAGCCGGATCGGACCAAGGCCGGTATTATACCTTATGCCCGCGCCAACACCGAGCCGTAGCTGCTCTGCAAAATCCGGGAAAGATTCTTCGCCGACATAGCCCGCATCGACAAAGCCGACCGCGCCGATCGTATCGGTAAGGCGCACGCGTGCTTCCACCGAGCTTTCGACAAGCGAGCGTCCGCCGATCACATAATTATCGCCATCGCGGCTGACATTCACGCCAATATTGCGATAGGCATAGCCGCGAACTGAACCACCCCCACCAGCAAAGAACAGTTGATCCGGTGGCAGCTCGCCGATTTCAGCGCCAACAATCGACCCAAGCTTCAGACGCCCGGCGAGGACGAAACGATCATCGGCACCGAAACCGTAATAGGTGCGCCCTTCCGCCGTAAATTTGGTGGCGAAGTTGCCATATTCTACTTCGTAGAATGGCGACAAAAGCCCCTCAAGATAATAGCCATTCTTTGGATCAACCTTGCTGTCGCGGCTGTCATAGGTCAGCCCGCCAAGGACACCCACTGTCAGGAAATCACGGCTTCCGAAGAAATCATCTTCAAATTTCGACTTCGAGACACTCGCAGTGAGTTTGCCGGAAAGCTCGTCCGAAAATATATGGGTTAAGCCAGCTTCAGCAGTGACTGAAGTCTGCGTATAGGCATCCAGAACCTTGCGCTCGCCAATCAGCGAGGAAATGAAATCCGTATCCGGCGTCCAGACACCAGGCTTGGTGAAACTGACACCCAGCATGTAATTATAGTCCTGTGGGTCGTAGGATTGCCCGCCAATGCCACCGATTTTGGCATCGAACCGCAGACGCTCGGCCCGGCCAAAAAGATTGCGGTGCTGCCAATAGGTCTCAAAACCGGCGCCGTCCAGGGTCGAATAGCTGCCACCAACACCGAAGCGGCGCAGCTTCTGCTCCTGCACGGCAACTGTAATCGGCAGAAGCCCATCGCTTGTGATGGCGTCTGCTTCTTCGATACGGGCCGAGCGGAACACCTCAAGTCGAGACAGACGCTTTTTGGCGCGCTCGATCTCGTCAGGATCATATTCGCGTCCGGGCTCCAGACCCGTGATGAAGGCGACAAACTCAGGATCCATGCGCTCAGTACCGGTGACCTGCGTCTGGCCGAACGATGCGCGGCGACCGGGATCAACATCGATAATCGCATCAACTTTGCTGTTGTCGTGATCGGCGGTGACGTTGCGCGAAACGATCTTCGCCTTGGGATGGCCCTGCTCGCGCCATGCATCAACAGCAAGGCGCTCTGCCTTTACGATTGACGTGGAACGGGCAATATCGCCCACCGCGAACCCCTGATTTTCAGGTAGGTCGATAATATCCTTCTTGTCGACCGGCGGCGGAGCGACATTCTTGATGCGTGCGGTAGAGAAAAGAAACTGCGGTCCCGGATCGACCGAAATTGACACGGCTGCGGGATCTGGCAAAACCGTGTCGGGAGGAAGATCACTCGCCTCACGCCCATCAACTTTAATGCTGATATTGCCGCCATAACGACCATCGGCGTAAAGCGCGCCAAGAATACGGCGATAATCGCCTCTGGCTTTGGCTAGAAGCCCTGCGGCACCGGAGGCAGGCTTTTCCTTGTCAGCGACAAGGCTGGAAGCACCTTCGACGAGCTTTTTGGTCTCTTCGTTTTCTTCGTTGGCGATTTCTACGGTATATTTTTGCGGATCGGCAATGACGGAATCCGCGTCATCGTCTTTTTTCTCTCCCCAAAGATGAATGCCGAAGATTTCGAACGCGTGCGCGGGCGATACAAGGGCTGAGCAAGCCAGCAATGCGGCGGCAAACAAACTGGCCTGTGGGCGCTTGAAGTCCATCAACCAGTATAATCCCTAACTCAAACAAAATGACACAAACCAACAGGAATGATTACCCCATATCCCGTGATCGTTAAAATTCGCCTCTCTAGCTTAAGAAAACGATAACATGGTGGTTAATACAGGCCAACCCGCAAAGGCATTACACAACCCATCCGAAACTGTCGTTGTGACCATATCGCCACAAAACAGGCGTTTACGAGGGAACCCGACGCGGTCACTTTTTATTGGCGGCTGTATTGTTTATTAAATCGGCTGGAAAGCTCCGCGTGAAAACCTGTGATTGCGCTATCCCTGCAACCCAAATAGATTAGCCGCAACCAATCAGTCCCTCCGGAGCATATGAATGAAACCCGTATTCCTGCAGTTGCAATGCTTCCCTGGCAAAACCTATGAAGTTGCGGCTGCCCTTTTTGAGCGCGAGATCGTCTCGGAACTCTATTCGACCAGCGGCAATTTCGATCTGCTGGCGAAGATCTACATTCCCGAAGACCAGGATGTCGGCAAGTTCATTAATGACAATGTGCTCGACATCCAAGGTATTGCGCGCTCGCTGACGACCATGACTTTCACGGCATTTTGACCCTCAGGCAGCAATTTTAAGCGGATAACCGAGACATTAAGTCTCGTTTCATGCGATAATAATGTCCCCTATGTAATGTTTGCAATAAAAACACCGCATTCGGGTAACAAAATTCCATTCTTTGCCTAAGAAGCTGTTCTTCTATAGATTGTTTCTTTTGCAATTCACTATCAGGATAGTTTGAAAATGCCGCCCTATCGTTCACGTACAACCACACATGGCCGCAACATGGCCGGTGCCCGCGGCCTTTGGCGCGCCACCGGTATGAAGGACGAGGATTTCGGCAAGCCAATTATTGCCGTCGTAAACTCGTTCACTCAGTTCGTGCCTGGCCACGTGCATCTGAAAGATCTTGGCCAGTTGGTGGCGCGTGAAATCGAAAGCGCGGGCGGTGTTGCCAAGGAATTCAATACGATTGCAGTCGATGACGGCATCGCCATGGGACATGATGGCATGCTCTATTCGCTGCCATCGCGCGAGATCATCGCCGATAGCGTTGAGTATATGGTCAATGCCCATTGCGCCGACGCTATGGTCTGCATTTCCAATTGCGACAAGATCACGCCCGGCATGCTGATGGCAGCCTTGCGGCTGAACATTCCTGTCGTTTTCGTTTCCGGCGGCCCGATGGAAGCCGGCAAGGTTACCTGGGATGACAAGGAAAAGAAGCTCGATCTGGTCGATGCCATGGTTGCCGCTGCTGATGATCGCATTTCCGATGCGGAAGTAACGGCTATTGAGCGCTCTGCCTGCCCGACTTGCGGTTCCTGCTCGGGCATGTTCACCGCCAATTCGATGAACTGTCTGACCGAAGCGCTGGGCTTGTCCCTACCGGGCAATGGTTCAACGCTGGCTACCCATGCGGATCGCCGTCGCCTGTTTGTCGAGGCCGGGCACCTCATTGTTGATCTGGCCCGTCGCTACTACGAACAGGATGATGAAACAGCGCTGCCACGCGCTATCGCATCCTTTGCCGCCTTTGAGAACGCGATGACGCTCGATATCGCGATGGGCGGTTCGACCAATACTGTTCTCCACCTGCTTGCGGCGGCGCATGAAGGCGAAGTCGATTTCACCATGAGCGATATTGACCGGCTTTCCCGTCGCGTTCCCGTACTGTGCAAGGTGGCTCCTGCTGTTGCCAATGTGCATATGGAAGACGTACATCATGCGGGTGGCGTCATGGGCATTCTTGGCGAGCTTGATCGGGCAGGTTTGCTTGATACCTCAGTTTACTCCGTTCATGCAGCAAATCTGGGCGCAGCGCTTGATCGCTGGGATGTGATGCGCAGCAAGAACCAGTCTGTCCATGATTTCTTCAAGGCAGCGCCGGGCGGTGTTCCTACCCAGGTTGCATTCAGCCAGGATCGCCGCTTTGCCGATGTTGACCTGGATCGCGAAAAGGGCGTTATCCGCAATGCGGAACATGCCTATTCCAAGGACGGCGGTTTGGCTGTGCTTTACGGCAATCTTGCCGAAGATGGCTGTATCGTCAAAACGGCAGGCGTTGATGAGTCAATTCTGAAGTTCTCCGGTCCTGCGCGCATTTTTGAAAGTCAGGATACCGCCGTTCTTGGTATTTTGAACGGCGGCGTAAAGCCGGGCGATATTGTGCTGATCCGTTATGAAGGTCCTCGCGGCGGCCCCGGCATGCAGGAAATGCTCTACCCAACCAGCTATCTGAAATCCAAGGGCCTCGGCAAAGCTTGTGCCTTGATCACTGACGGGCGTTTCTCCGGCGGTTCGTCAGGACTTTCCATTGGCCACGTTTCTCCGGAAGCAGCCGAGGGCGGATTGATCGGTCTGGTGCAGGAAGGCGATATAATCGACATCGACATCCCGAACCGCAAGATTCACCTTGCCGTCGATGATGCGGTCATTGCCGATCGCCGTGCGCATATGGAAGCCAAGGGCTCAGCCGCCTGGAAGCCTGAAGAAAAGCGCAAGCGCAAGGTCACAACTGCACTGCGTGCTTATGGCGCAATGGCAACAAGCGCTGCACGCGGTGCTGTAAGGCAGATTCCCGACCATTGGGAGTGAGATGATTGGCAGTAATATCGTGCGTGGTTCGAACCACGCACAACAAAAATGCAGCCCTTTTACCAAGGGCTGCATTTTTGACTTTTACTTCGCTGCATCAGTAACTTTTGTTGTCCAGGCACCTTCCGGCTTCTTGGTAATAACCGGGTCTGAACCACCACCAAGCAAGGTTTCCACAGTCCGGTCGGCAGCTGCCGTATCAAGCACGCCGTCTGAACCTTCCGTCAGCTTATTGATTTCAGCAACCATGCGCTTCTGGTGCTTCTCTGTCTGGGCCCCGCTGGCATCATTCTCAAGCACAATTTCAGCAGCTTCGTCCGGATTGGCCCGTGCATATTCCCAGCCCTTCATTGAAGCCTTGACGAAGCGGGCCAGCTTTTCGACCATTGCCGGATCGTCGAGACTCTTCTGGAGCACATAAAGACCGTCTTCCAGCGTTGCTACTTTTTCATCCTCGTACTTGAAAGTGACGAGCTGATCTTCCGGAATGCCCGCATCAATTACCTGCCAATATTCATTATAGGTCATAGTGGAAATGCAATCGGCTTGCTTCTGGATCAGGGGATCAACATTGAAGCCTTGTTTGAGAACTGTGACGCCTTCCGGCCCGCCATCGGTCTTCAGGCCAAGATGGTTCATCCATGACAGGAACGGATATTCATTTCCGCCGAACCAGACACCCAGCGTCTTGCCCTTGAAGTCTTCAGGCTTGGTAATGCCCGTTTCCTTGCGGCAGGTCAGCATCATGCCGGAGCGCTTGAACGGCTGGGCAATATTGACAAGAGGAAGACCCTTTTCACGCGTGGCAAGCGCGGAAGGCATCCAGTCCACCACGACATCTGCGCCACCACCAGCAATGACCTGCGGCGGCGCAACATCTGGGCCGCCTGGCTTGATCTCGACATCCAGATTGGCCTCTTTATAGAAGCCCTTATCTTTAGCCACATAATAGCCAGCAAACTGCCCTTGCGTGACCCATTTGAGCTGAAGCGTCAGTTTATCGGCGGCCAGCGCCGAGCCCGCCATCAGGGTGCTGATGGCGAGTCCCAACGAGAGTGCAATGGTCTTCTTCATGTTTCAGTTCTCCTCTGTTCTTGTATTTAAATGTTCAGGATCGGTAGGAAGGATGCCAGAAAGTGACGGCCCTTTCGATAAGGGTAATCAGTCCATAGGAAAGTGAACCAGCAAGGGCGGCAACAAAGATTTCCGCCCAGACCATATCGACATTCATGCGGCCAACTTCTGCGGAAATGCGAAAACCCATGCCGACAATGGGGGAGCCGAAAAACTCGGCAACAATTGCGCCGATGAGCGCCAAAGTCGAGTTGATTTTAAGCGCATTGAAGATGAACGGCATGGCAGCGGGTAGACGCAGCTTGAGCAATGTCTGACCATAGGTTGATCCATAGGTGCGCATGAGATCACGTTCCATGGCGCCCGAGGCAGCAAGCCCGGTAACTGTGTTCACCAGCATCGGGAAGAACGTCATGATAACAACAACAGCGGCTTTGGACTGCCAGTAGGAACCGAACCACATGACCATGATCGGAGCAATGCCAACGACGGGCAGTGCTGCCACCAGATTGCCAATGGGTAAAAGCCCCTTGCGCAGAAAGGGCACGCGATCAACGACAATCGCGGCCAGGAAACCCGAGCCGCAGCCCATGACATAACCGGCAACCGCGGCCTTCAGATAGGTTTGTTGGAAGTCCGCCCAGAGCGTCGGCACGGAAGCCGCGATACGCGCGGCAATCATTGATGGTGGCGGCAGAAGGATTGCAGGAACACCGAAGCCGCGCACCACCACTTCCCAAAGGATAAGCAGCCAAGCACCGAACAGCACCGGCAATGCCAGATTGATCAGACGCTGACCATCTGGCGATGAGACACGCCAGCTTGCAAGCCGCTGCACTGTCAGCCAAGCCAACAGCCATGCCGCCACAACCATGCACCAATAACCAAGCAGCGCTCCTGCCGGACCCATGAAACCGAGGAGCGTTATCAGGCACCAAGCCGCGACATGGATCAAAATGAGCAATGCAATTGTGGAGGAGACCGAGGTCGAGGCGAACAGCGCCACCGCGGCAGCGACAAAGAGCATGATCGGCGTTGCATAGGATAATGTGGTTTGAACATCCGCGCCTGTCGGGACCACAAGAGCCGCAGCGGACAAGACAAAGGCAGCAATGGCCAAAGGAGAGCGCGAAAACCTCATGGCCGCACTCCCATTCGCCGGTTAACAAGCGTCGAGATTACCCCTATAAGGCTGACAAGAACGGCCGCCATGAGTGCGGCAGCGATAAGGGCAGCCCAAATTTGCACGGTCTGACCGTAATAGGAGCCAGCAAGCAGGCGTGCCCCGATACCCGCCACAGCTCCAGTGGGCAATTCACCGACAATGGCACCAACCAGACTGATGGCAACGGCAATTTTCATTGAGGTAAAAAGATAAGGCATGGAGGCCGGCCAGCGCAGTTTCCAAAATATCTGAGCCTTTGAAGCGTTATAGGTGCGCATCAAATCAAGGTGCATGATTTCGGGTGAGCGAAGACCTTTGACCATACCGACAGCCACTGGGAAGAATGAAAGATAGGTTGAGATCATCGCTTTGGGCAAAAGCCCGGTAATATTGACCGCGTTGAGGACAACAATAATCATCGGGGCAATGGCGAGGATCGGCACGGTTTGCGAGGTGATGATCCAAGGCATCAGGCTTTTGTCGAGCGTTCGCGAATGCACAATAGCGATCGCCAGAAGAATACCAAGCAAAGTGCCGAATGCGAAACCGAGCAGCGTGGACGATAGAGTGACACCGCCATGATAGATCAGGCTACGCTTTGACGTTGGTGCAATATCGAAAACCGTCTTACGAATTTCAGCGGCAACTTGATGCGGAGCAGGCAAAACCGGCCCGTTCCTGCGCCATCGTATTGGCAACCAACTGCCCTGTGGAAATGGTGGTATTGGCACGCGCTGCCTGGTCGCGTTCGAATGGCGCGTTGAGAATGATGGCAAAAACATACCAGAGTGCGATGATAACCAAAAGGATGGTTCCGACCGGGATCACCCTGTCGTGGAGCACGGCTGCAAGGCCTTGACGCTCCTTCATCACAGATGAGCCTCATCATAGGAATGACCGTGCCGCAAGCCTTCACGTACGCGGTGAGCGATTTCCAGAAATTCCGGTGTTTCGCGAATATCCAACGTCCGCTCAGAGCCGAGATTGCAATCGATGATTTCGTGTATCCGGCCCGGACGCGGACTCATCACAACGATCTTTGTCGAGAGAAAAACTGCCTCGGGAATCGAGTGCGTTACAAAGATGACTGTCTTTTGCGTTTTAGCCCAAAGCTTCAGTAATTGTTCGTTGAGGTGATCGCGGACAATTTCATCCAGCGCACCGAAGGGCTCATCCATTAAAAGCATATCGGGATCAAAAGACAGGGCGCGGGCAATGGATGCGCGTTGCTGCATACCGCCTGATAATTGCCATGGAAACTTCTTGTCAAAACCTGCCAGATTAACCAGCTCGAGATTCTTGGCGATCCGCGCCTTGCGCTCCTCCTTGGGTATGCCCATCACTTCCAGTGGCAGGGAAATATTGCCGCCAATGGTGCGCCAAGGATAGAGCGCGGCCGCTTGGAAAACATATCCATAGGCACGTTTTTCGCGCGCCTGCGATGGCGTCATTCCATTGACCGATATGCTACCCGAGGTGGGCTGCTCCAGATCGGCAATCACGCGCAACAAGGTGGTCTTTCCGCAACCGGAAGGGCCGATAAAGGAAACGAACTCGCCGCTGTTAACTGCAAGGTCGATGTTCGACAAAGCATTGACGGGGCCATCATTGGTCTGGAAGACCAGCGAAAGGTCTTTGACATCAATTACATTTTTTGGCGCCGCATCAGCCATTATTTTCGCCTTGGGTCGGAGCGCGACGACTGTCATCATACGCCTGCCGGAATGTTCTTCGGATCGCGATCCACTCTACGCGGTGCGGTTAGTTCCTTCCAAGTGGAAAGTGCGCGGCTGGCAGAGGGGTTGGCCTCACGCTCGACAAAGCGTCCGCTGCCCGTCGGCGCAAGCACTTCGCCATCCCTATAGGCAATCTCTCCACGCGAAATAGTGATGCGCGGCAGGCCCGTCACTTCAATGCCCTCAAAGACATTATAGTCGATGGCCGACTTCTGCGACTTTGCAGAAATGACCTTGGTTGCATTGGGGTCCCAGATAACAATATCCGCATCGGAACCCGGCAAGATCGCTCCCTTGCGCGGGTAGATATTGAGAATTTGGGCGATATTGGTCGACGTTACCGCGACAAACTCATTTGGCGTCAGGCGGCCGGTACGCACGCCTTTGGTCCAAAGCACGGGCATGCGATCTTCCAGACCACCAGTGCCATTTGGGATTTTGGTAAAGTCGCCGACACCAAAACGCTTCTGCTCGGTGGTAAAGGCGCAATGGTCTGTCGCCACGACCTGAAGACTTCCCGATGCAAGGCCAGCCCACAATCCATTTTGGTTGATCTTGTCACGGAAAGGCGGCGACATGACCCGGCGCGCGGCATAGTCCCAGTCCTCATTTTTATATTCACTCTCATCCAGAACAAGGTGTTGAATCAGAGGTTCGCCATAGACGCGCATACCCTTGGCACGCGCGCGGCGAATGGCTTCATGGGACTGTTCGCAGGAAACATGCACGATATAGAGCGGCACGCCTGCCTGATCGGCGATCATGATGGCGCGGTTAGCCGCCTCACCTTCTATTTCGGGCGGGCGCGAATAGCCGTGAGCCTCCGGTCCGGTATTGCCTTCGGCGAGGAGCTTCTGCTGGAGATGGGCAACCACATCGCCATTTTCCGCGTGGACAAGCGGCATGGCGCCGATCTCGGCACAGCGCAGAAAGGAAGCGAACATTTCATCGTCGTCCACCATCAATGCGCCCTTATAGGCCATGAAGTGCTTGAACGTATTGATGCCGCGTTCAACGACTTTGGGCATTTCGTCGAAGATCTGCTTGTTCCATCCGGTTATCGCCATGTGGAAGGAATAGTCGGTGCGCGCTTTGCCAGCCTTCTGGAACCAGTCCTGCAAGGCGGCAAGCAACCCGTCTTCGCCGGGGAGCACAAAATCGACAACCATCGTTGTTCCACCTGCCAGCGCCGCGGCGGTGCCGGTGTCAAAATCATCGCTGGAATGGGTGCCCATGAAAGGCATTTCAAGATGCGTATGCGGGTCGATACCGCCGGGCATGAGAAAGCAACCGGTTGCATCAATAATTTCGCAATTGGCGTCCTGGCCGGAAAGATCTGAGCCGATGGCAGCGATCTTGTCGCCATCAATCAGCACATCCGCTTTATAAGTGCGGTCAGCGGCAATAATTGTTCCGCCTTTGATCAGTTTCGCAAGCATTGTGTTCGTTCCCCTTTTTGGTCTTTTGCCGAACATGTTGCATATGTGGTTGCTAGGTCAGGCTTGAATCTCCGCCGTCTCCAGAACCGCATGCAACAGGACATCTGTACCGGCAGCAGCCCATTCCTTCGAAATCTCTTCATCCTCATTGTGGCTGAGGCCATCCACGCAAGGGCACATTACCATCGCCGTCGGCGCAACGCGGTTGATCCAGCAGGCATCATGTCCGGCGCCGGAAACAATATCGCGGTGACTGTAGCCAAGCCGATCCGCAGCATTGCGCACGGCAGTGACGCAGCCTTCGTCGAAGATAACGGGATCAAAATGCCCGGCTTCTTCAATCTCGATGCCGAGGCCAAGCTCCTTGGCAATCTTTGGTGCCTTCGCCTCAATTTCCGCTTTCATTGCGGAAAGCGTCGAAAGGTCTGGCGAGCGGATATCAACCGTGAACACGACTTTGCCCGGAATGACATTGCGGGAATTGGGATAAACATCGACATGGCCGATTGCCCCAACCGCATTTGGCTGGTGGGCCATAGCGACGGCGTGAACCAGTTCAGTAATACGCGCCATGCCGAGGCCCGCATTCTTGCGCATAGGCATTGGGGTTGAGCCTGTGTGGCTTTCCTTGCCCGTCAATGTGATCTGCAACCACCACAGGCCCTGACCATGGGTGACAACGCCGATATCCTTGCCCTCAGCTTCCAGAATGGGTCCCTGCTCAATATGCAGTTCGAACAGCGCATGGATCTTACGGGCGCCGACTTTCTCGTCACCCTTCCAGCCGATTCGCTCCAGTTCGTCGCCAAACTTCTTGCCCTTGGCATCTTCGCGAACATAGGCCCATTGCTCATCATGAATACCGGCGAATACACCGGAAGCCAGCATGGCCGGGGCAAAGCGCGTACCTTCCTCATTGGTCCAGTTGACAACAACAATAGGATGCTTGGTCTTGATATTAAGATCGTTGAGCGTGCGGATCAGTTCCAGTCCGCCGAGAACCCCCAACACACCATCATATTTTCCGCCCGTCGGCTGTGTATCGAGGTGGCTGCCGACATAGACCGGCAGCGCATCCGGGTCAGTTCCTTCACGCGTGAAAAACATGTTGCCCATGGTGTCTACGCCCATGGTCATGCCGGCTTTCTCACACCAGGATTGAAACAGCCTGCGGCCCTCGCCATCCTCATCGGTCAGGGTCTGGCGATTATTGCCACCGCGCAGACCCGGCCCGATTTTGGCCATCTCCATCAGGCTATCCCAAAGGCGGTCGCCATTGATCCGAAGATTTCCCGTCAGCGACATTTGCCCGCTCCTATGCCAAGTTCTTCAACACATCGGCGAGCGTATCGAACAGATGATCGATCTGTCCTTTGCTGATTGTCAGAGGCGGAGACAAGGCGATGATGTCGCCAGTCGTGCGGATCAGCACGCCCTTTTCGTATGCATTGAGGAAAGCCTGGAATGCCCGTTTTGTCGGGGCGCCGTCGATGGGTTTGAAGTTCGATGGCGCCGATCAACCCGAGATTGCGAATGTCTATGACATTCGGCAGTCCCTTCAGCGCATGCAGAGCATTTTCCCAATAATCGGACAGTTCCGATGCGCGGGTCAACAAGCCTTCTTCCTCATAGGTGTCGAGCGTTGCGAGAGCCGCTGCGCAAGCGACCGGATGGCCGGAATAAGTGTAGCCATGGAAAAGCTCTATCAGATTTTCCGGACCATTCATGAAGGCCTGATAGATGTCCGACGAAGCGAAAACCGCGCCCATCGGAATAACGCCACTGGTGATACCCTTGGCGGTTGTCACCAAATCAGGCACCACGCCGAAATAATCTACCGCAAATGGTGCACCAAGACGGCCGAAGCCGGTGATTACTTCATCGAAAATCAGGAGAATATCGTGCTTAGTGCAAATCTCGCGCAGGCGCTTGAGATAGCCCTTTGGCGGAATGAGAACGCCAGTCGAACCCGCCACCGGCTCTACAATGACGGCCGCAATATTTGACGCGTCGTGCAGCGCAATGACCTTTTCCAGATCATCGGCAAATTCAACGCCATATTCAGGCTCGCCGCGCGTATAGGCATTTCGCGCCAGATCATGCGTATGGCGAATATGGTCAATGCCACTTAAAGCATTGCCAAAGGTCTTGCGATTGCCGGAGATACCACCAACGGAAATACCGCCAAAGCCAACGCCATGATAGCCGCGCTCGCGGCCAATCAGCTTGACCTTGGTGCCATTGCCTTTAGCGCGATGATAGGCTAGCGCGATCTTCAGCGCCGTATCAACCGATTCAGAACCGGAATTGGTGAAAAACACATGGTCAAGCGGCGATGGCAGCATGGCAGCCAGGCGCGCGGCTAGTTCAAAGGCCTTGGGGTGCCCCATCTGGAATGCAGGCGCATAATCAAGCTCTGCAACTTGCTTTTGAACGGCTTCGACGATCTTGGGGCGGCCATGGCCCGCATTGCAGCACCAGAGACCGGCAGTTCCATCGAGGATCTCGCGTCCATCATGAGACTTATAGTGCATGTCTTTAGCACTGACGAGAAGGCGGGGATTTTGCTTGAACTGCTTGTTTGCCGTAAAAGGCATCCAGAACGCGTCGAGATTGTTTGTCCCCATTGCCGTTTTAGACATGTGACGAAGCCTCCTGATTGCGGATATTACCGCTTGTTTTGTGTTCCCGAATGATTGAACCTTTAAGGGGATTCAAAAACCAATTGCCAAAAACTTGACTAGTTGGTCAAAATGCAGGCTAGAAGAGCATAGTTAGGTGGTCAAGCGCTTTATAGGCATTTCAACCCGTTGCCGGGACAAGCGGAATTGCCATTTTGTCGCGGGTGGGTGGAGCAATCAGCAATGGCGAAAGCTGCGAAGCAGAAAACGAATGGCGGCCCGGAACGAACAACCCGTATCCAGGAAATAAACCGCCGTTTGATCCTTGATGCGGCGCTTGATGTTTTTTCCACTTACGGGTTCCGCGGCACGACTATCGACCAGATTGCCGACAAGGTCGGCATGTCAAAACCCAATCTGCTTTATTATTTTCCACGCAAGCAAAATATCTATGTGACGCTGCTGGAAGAGACGCTGACGGAATGGCTTGCCCCGCTCGCTGATATTGATCCGGCGGGCGACCCGATCGAGCAATTGCGCAAATACATCACGCTCAAAATCAAAATGTCCGAAAGCCATCCGGAAGCATCGCGTCTGTTTGCCAATGAAGTGCTGCATGGCGCACCGGCAATCAGTGACTTTCTGGCCAAGAATTTGAAACCGCTGGTTGACGAAAAGGCCGTCGTCATTCGGCGCTGGGTTGGCGAAGGCAAACTTGCTCCGGTTGACCCCTATCATCTGATTTTCATGATTTGGGCAACCACCCAGCATTATGCGGATTTTGACGTACAGGTTCGCGCTATTATGGGTAGCCAAGTTGGCCGTCCAGGCTTTCGCGAACAAACCGCGCAGGCAGTTCTGAGCATAATTCTCAACGGCATCCGCCCGCGCGATTGAAATAAAATGGTGCCGCGTTCGATTGCATTGCTCTCCTGCGTGGTTCGACAAGCTCACCATGAGGAAAGTTGTAGGTGCTGCAAAGCCAGCCTTTATCGCAACAGAGCTGGGCTCCCTTGCCAATTACGACTTTCTTCGTGGTGAGCTTGTCGAACCACGCACAAACTGGGTTGCCATAAGTTTAAATAGAACTACGGCTAACCCATCACTCCGCCGCAACCTTTGCCATTGGATTGTTGGGGTGCGTCGTCCAGTTGGCATAGTCTGGCTGAACCGGTGTTTTGGTGCGCGGATCGACTCCCGAGAGCATAGGCACCATATCGATGCAGTTCTCTACAGGGCAGACATTCACACACAGATTACATCCAACACACTCTTCATCGATGACTTCGAAGTGCCTCACACCATCGACCATTGATGTGATCGCCTGATGCGATGTGTCTTCGCAGGCGATGTGACAACGACCACATTTGATGCATAGGTCCTGATCGATCTGTGCCTTGGTGATGTAGTTCAGATTTAGATATTGCCAATCGGTGACATTGGGCACAGCCATACCGCGGAAATCTTCGATGGAGCGGAAGCCGCGTGAATCCATCCAATCGGACAGGCCCGAAATCATCTCCTGCACAACCTTGAAACCATAGGTCATGGCAGCGGTGCAGACCTGAACATTGCCGCAACCCAGAGCGATGAATTCTGCCGCGTCGCGCCACGTTGTGATGCCGCCAATGCCGGAAATCGGCAGGCCGCGTGTTTCCGCATCGCGGGCGATTTCCGCAACCATATTCAGGGCAATCGGTTTGACTGCCGGGCCGCAATAGCCACCATGCGAACCGCGTCCATCAATGGAAGGGTTGGGCGCAAACGTATCAAGGTCAACTGAAACAATGGAGTTGATCGTGTTGATCAGCGAGACGGCATCCGTTCCGCCGGATTTGGCAGCACGGGCTGGCTTACGCACGTCGGTGATATTTGGCGTAAGCTTGGTGATGACGGGCATGCGCGTATATTGCTTGCACCAGCGCACCACCATCTCGATATATTCCGGTACCTGCCCAACCGCAGCGCCCATGCCACGCTCGGACATGCCGTGCGGACAGCCGAAATTCAACTCAATCCCATCGCATCCGGTTTCTTCGACACGTGGAAGGATGGCCTTCCAAGCCTCTTCCTCACAAGGCACCATGATCGATGCAATCAATGCACGATCCGGCCACTTTTTCTTGACCTCGGTCATCTCACGTAAATTGACCTCAAGCGGGCGATCCGTGATGAGCTCGATATTGTTGAGGCCAAGCAAGCGCCGGTCCGGCCCATGGATCGCACCATAGCGGGGGCCATTGACGTTAACGACGGGAGGCCCCTCTTCTCCAAGGGTTTTCCAGACAACGCCGCCCCAGCCTGCCTTGAATGCACGCTCAACATTATAAGCCTTGTCGGTTGGGGGCGCCGAAGCCAGCCAAAATGGGTTTGGAGATTTTATACCAAGGAAATTCGATGAAAGGTCAGCCATGATCGTTTCCTTTAGCCGCTAATATGGCTTGGATTGGCAGGATGTTGCGCAGATGCGGTCGCGGGTTCGGAATTGCTGGCAATGACTGCCTCGGCAAAGCCGCTGACTTTTTCCGGCTGCATCGATAAAGCGCGATGAATCGACTCAGCTGCAAGCTTGCCATCCTGCACGCCCGCTACAGTCAGATCCTGACCGCCGGCAATACAGTCGCCGCCCGCCCAAATTCCTGGAATTGATGTACGGCGCTCCTCATCGACACTGATACGGCCACGCGAAAGCGCCATACCTGCTTCGGCAAGAATTTTTTCCGCGGGCATTTGGCCAATCGCCTTGAAAATCTGATCGCTGGCCAATGTGACGCTTTCGCCGGTTGTTTCCAGCCTGCCATCATTCATGGTTGTGTAGTCGAGGGTGATGCCGCAAACCTCGCCACGTTCATTGCGTGTCAATGCGCGCGGCTGCAGCCAATGGCGGATAATCACGCCATTCTTCAATGCAAGTTCCTGTTCGAACTCGCTGGCATTCATGCTTTCCGGACCGCGTCTGTAGGCAATGATGACGTTCTCCGCGCCGAGCAGCTTCGTCTGGACTGCAACGTCGATGGCAGTCATGCCACCACCGATGACGACGACATCCCGTCCAACGGCGATTTCCGAAAGGTCGTTGCTCTGACGCAGAACGGAAATGTAGTCCACAGCGTCGATGCAGCCTGCCGCATCCTCGCCATCAAGGCCAAGCTCATTGACACCCGGCAAACCCACTCCAAGGAAAACAGCATCAAAACCGGCACGCAACGCATCAAGGCTGATATCCCTGCCAAGTGCCTTGTCGTTCTGAATGGTGATACCGCCAATCTCCAGAATAAAATCCAGTTCTTTCTGGGCGAAATCATCGACGCTCTTATAGGCGGCGATACCATATTCATTGAGGCCGCCAGCCTTTGGGCGGGCCTCGAAAATCGTCACATCATGGCCATGCATGGCCAGACGATGAGCGGCAGAAAGCCCTGCCGGACCTGCGCCGACCACTGCCACAGACTTGCCGGTAGGAGCCGCGCGGGTGAAAGGGTGCTGGCCGTTTTCCATCAGGTAATCTGTTGCGTAACGCTGCAGCAGGCCGATCTTTACAGGCTTTCCTTCGGCCGCTTCACGCACACAGGCCTGCTCGCACAACGTTTCCGTCGGGCATACACGGGCGCACATACCACCAAGAATATTCTCGCTCAGGATGGTCTTGGCCGATCCGGTGGGATTTCCCGCGGCGATCTCGCGAATGAAAAGCGGAATGTCTATCCCCGTAGGGCAGGCATTCATGCAAGGCGCATCGTAGCAGAAGTAGCAACGGTCAGACTCAACGAAAGCCTCATGCCGCGAAAGCGGCGGATGCAGATCGGAAAAGACCTCGCTATACTCACTGCTCGCGAGCCGGCCAGCCCTGACGTCACGGATTCCTGAATCCATCGATCCCATGAAATGGCATCTCCCATATCTGTGGCAGCGTCCGGTTCCCGTGGATCACAGCCATTTGCAGATGAGCCGGTTCGTCCGGCTCCATTATGGAAAGAATGGCATATTTTTACAAAAGGTCAAATTTTTTATCAAATGGTCAAGAATCATATTCTTATGAGGGTGTTGTCGGTCTCACTACACTCCTACTGTGCGTGGTTCGACAAGCTCACCATGGGTAAGATAATAGATGTTAAGGAACCAGGCTCGGCGAGCTAGCGACTATCTTGCGAGCAACACATTCCTCATGGTGAGCCCGTCGAACCACGCACAACGCCATCCTGCAGTCAGAGTTAAAGTTTGTAGGCACTGGACGAAATATTTACTCGGCAGGGAGTTGTGCTTTTGTACTGACCTGCAGCAATTCACGCTGGAGCCTTGCCTCTTCCTCGGCCTTTGGCTTGGAGAACCCCGCCAGAAGAAGATAAGCGACTGGTGTGAGAAACAGCGTTGAGGCTGTAGCCAGACCAAGGCCACCGACGATGACCCAACCGAGCGCAATACGGGCTTCCGCGCCGGCACCGCTGGCGAGAACCAGCGGGACACCGCCAAGAATCGCGCAGAGCATTGTCATGACGACGGGGCGAAGACGGATCGTTGCCGCTTCCTCAATGGCTTGCCGGACATTGCGGCCCTGATCACGCAGATGATTGGCAAACTCGACGATAAGAATACCATTCTTTGCCATGATACCGACAAGCAGCACCAAGCCGATCTGACTATAGACGTTCATGCTGGTCCCGGTGATCACCATGGCAAACACCGCGCAGGCAAGCCCAAGCGGAACTGTGGCCATAACGATCACAGCGCTGATGAAGCTTTCGAACTGGGCGGCGAGTACCAGAAGGATGATCAGGATGGCAAAGCCAAATGTGATGATCATGCTTGAGGAATTTTCGCCAAGTGTGGCAGCTTCGGCCAGAGGAATGAGACGATATCCAGCTGGCAGCAATGGCTCGGCAATTGCCTGCGCCTGCGCATAGGCATCGCCAAGGGCGAAAGAAGGCGACAGGCTTGCCGTGATGGCTACGGATCGCATTTGCTGTTCACGGGTCAGTGCGGGCGGCACAGCGACTTCCGTCAGTCGCGCAATCGTCGACATCGGTACAAAGCGGCCATCCTGGGTTCGCAAGAACACATTTTCCAGATCGGTTGGATCATTGATCGGATCAGTGGTGGAGACGAGTTTTACGTCGAAGCTGCGATCTTCGATGTATACGGAACCGATCTTGTAGCCGTCCAGTACCGACTGCAATGCTTGTGCCAGACCTGTGATGTCTATGCCCAGATCCGAGGCCCGTTCGCGGTCTATCGTAACAGCCAATTGCGGCTGGGTTGGTTCATTAGTCAGACGCGGCCTGTCAAATCTTGGATCTTTTTCCAGTTCGGAAACGATCTTGGCGGCAGTCGTGCCCAATTCGGCGTAGCTGGTGCCCACGACAGCAAACTGGAGACCGTTGCCTGCGCCGCGAATACCGAGCGAATTGGGTTGCGAGGCAAAAACCTGAATGCCCGGCACTGCGCGCACACGCTTGGAAACATCGGCCACGATCTCTTGCTGCGTCCTTGTACGCTCATTCCATTTGGCAAGGCTGAGCACCATGAAGCCGCGATTGGTGTTGCCATTCTGCCCGGCAATGGAGAACGTATTCTCGATTTCTCCCGAATCACGCAAAGGCTGGATCAATGTTTCGATCTGGCGCATCTCATCATTGAGATATTCGAGACTGACACCTTGGGGCGCCGTTATGCGCAGGAAGGTCGCTGCACGATCTTCTGTCGGCGTTAGCTCCTGTTTGAGCAGGGAGAATGCACCAAAGGCGGCACCGGCAAAAAGGATCGACACGATGACCACGATCCAGGGCGCAGCAAGACAGGCATGCAGCAACCATTTGTACCAGCCGCCAAAGCGATTGCCCATACGGCCAACCACACCCGGTGCATGGGCAACTTCATGATGACTTGCCTCGCTCGCGCTCAGCAGACGGGATGCGAGCATGGGACACAGCGTAAGCGCCACGACCGCCGAGAGAAGCACGCAGATGGCCAGAACAAAGCCGAATTCGCGAAACAGACCGCCTGTCTGGCCGGGAAGGAACGACAATGGCACAAACACCGCCGCCAATGTGACCGTTGTCGCGATGACCGCGAAGAACACTTCCTGCGTGCCAAGAACAGCAGCTGCGCGTGGGCCCATGCCCTGATTACGGCGGCGGACAATATTTTCCAGCACGACAATCGCATCATCCACCACAAGACCTGTCGCCAGAACCAGAGCCAAAAGCGTAAGAATATTGATGGAAAAACCTGCCAGATAGATCGCCGATATTGTGCCGATCAGTGCAACCGGCATGCTGACCGCCGGAATCAAAGTCGCCCTGATGTCCCACAGGAACAGGTAGATGATGGCGATAATGATGATAACCGAAACGCCCAGCGCTATTTCCACCTCATGGACAGCGCCGTTGATGAAATCTGCATCATCGCTGGTAACGCGAATATCAACACCTTCCGGCAAGGTCTGCTGAAGCTGAGCGACTGCAGCGCGGACACCTGTCGAAATATCCAGCGTATTGGACTGTGCCTGGCGGATAATACCAAGGCCGATACCGGTCTTGCCATTGGCACGCAAACTTGACGTGCCAATGTCGGGGCCAAGTGTCACCGTGGCAACGTCACGTATTTTCGTGCGGCCTTTGATGATGATGTTTTCGAACTCTTCAGGCGTGGTAACGGGTGCGGTCGCCCGCACAACAATGCTTTGGTCATTGCTGTTCAGCTGGCCTGCCGGAGTATCAAACGCCATGGTCGTCAGCGCATTGCGGATGTCGGCGACGTTCATGCCAAGGCTTGCAAGCTTGCCCTGATCGATATCGATCCGGAAAATCTTGTTGCGATCGCCGTTGATTTGCACATCGGCAACGCCGGGGACAGAGGCCAGTACATCTTCGATCTGATCTTCGACCAGCACTGTCATATCCTCAACCGCCATCGTATCGGACGTAACAGCAAGCCGCATAACTGCATCGGAATTCGCATCCGCCTTGACGATCTGCGGAGGATCGGCCTGTTCGGGCAGCGTGTTGGTGATACGGCTGATGGCGTCGCGCATGTCGGCAGCGGCAACGTTCAGATCAACGCCATCATTGAATTCGACTGTGACGCGGCTGCTACCGAACGAAGAACTCGAGGAGATGGATTTAACACCGGAGACACGTGACACGGCGCCTTCGATTGCAGAGGTCAGTTCCCGGTCAACTGTTTCGGCGGCAGCCGATTCAAATATTGTGGAGACGGTGACCACCGGCCTGTCCACATCGGGAAGCTCGCGGACGTCAACGCCATAATAGGCGGCCAAACCAGCCACCACGATCAAGGCATTGAGTACCAGCGCCATGACCGGACGGCGAATGAAAAGGGCGGTAAAACTTGTATCGAGATTGTCGTTCTGTTTTGTCATGACGTCCTCAGCCAGCTTTGCCGGCGGAGGCGAGAGGACCTTCTTCGCTGTTTTGTTTGGGCGCAGGTTGCCCTTTAATGTGAACGGTGCCACCTTCGCGGACCGACTGGACACCTTCGGTAACAATCGCGTCGCCCAGCTTAATATTCGCATCAACCAGAACATTGGCGGCATTGCGCTGGACAATACGAACCGGAACGCGGCTCGCTTTGTCGTCTGCAATCTTCCAGACATAGGCACCGTCAGTGCCCCACTGGATCGAGAGTGGGTCCACCGCAGCATAAATGTCGCCCGGGAATGCAATGGATATCTGGAAAGCCATGCCTTCGCGTAGCGTATCTTTCGGATTGGTGATGCGTGCCTGCACGTGCAGGGTACGGCTGGCGGGATCAACCCTGCTGTCGATCGCGCTTACCGAGCCTTGAAATGTTTCGCCGGGGCGCGCAATTGAGTTCGCAGATACGGGAGCGCCAACGGCAATCAACGGCGCAAAACGCTCCGGAACCCAGAAGTCGACAAGAACTTCTGAGCGGTCGTCAATCGTAGCGACCTGCGTAGAAACGGTAATATAATTGCCCGCATTGACAGGTAGAATACCGATTATGCCGCTGATGGGCGCCTTGATATCGCGCCGGTCCAAAGCCAGCTCTGCCTCGCGCAAATCCAATGCCGCGTTCTCCACCGCAAGTTCGGCATCAGAGACCTGAACGGCTGACACCGTATTGGTTGTACTGAGGTTTTCAGCGCGCTTCAGCTTGTTTTGCGCATCTTTGAGCGCACTTCTAGCCTTTTCCGCAATAATCGTCTCGGCTTCTGAATCAAGCTTGGCGATGACGTCACCGGCCATGACTTTTGACCCGGACTGGACAAGCAATTCCGTCATTCTGCCGGCTGCAAATGGTGTAACTGAAACGGAGCTTTTGGCTTTTCCGGTACCGATTGCTGAAAGCCGGTCATTGATCTTGGCTTCAGTTGCCGTTTTCACAACGACAAGCGGCAAACTCTGTCCGCCACCCCGCCTGCCGGAGCCTGCCGCGGTTTCGGCGGTTGCATTGGAGGGCGGAACAACTCCGGCCTTCTTTAACAGCTCATTGGAACCTGGGGAAAAATACAACCAGCCAGCTCCAGCACCAACCAGAACCAATATGGCAATCAGAATTTGTTTCCAGGCCTTCATCCAACACTCCAAGGCCGGTTCCGGTAAGGAGCCAGCGAATACTTTCGTCAAGTGCATCTGCGATCCGCAGAGAGCAACTCTATCTGTTGCAGAGAATAAAGCGCTTTGATGTCGCCGTTAATGACAAATCGGTGAGATTACAAAGATTTAATTGAACGGTCCAAATCAACTTTGCCCGTGAAATGAAGTTTCTCCGTCGCTCTTCTTGATGAGTGGGGTCTGCCGTGCAACATGGCGGGCGACATATTCGTAAGGATAGCATTCGATGGCGACCAAAACCGATATAGCGCGGCGTGTTTTCAACCATACGTGGAAATTGGACCCCATCGTCCGCAGCCTGCTCGACACGGATTTTTACAAACTCCTGATGCTTCAGATGATTTGGGGCGTTTATCCCAAAGTGGATGCCACCTTCACGCTCATCAACCGCACCACTAAAGTGCGGCTGAGTGACGAGATTGACGAGCAGGAATTACGCGAACAGCTTGATCACGCGCGGGAAGTGCGTTTCACAAAGAAAGAGATGATCTGGCTCGGCGGTAACACGTTCTACGGCAAGCGCCAGATATTCGAGCCGGATTTCCTGAGTTGGCTGGCAAATTTCCAACTACCCGAATATGAGCTGATCAAGCGCGATGGCCAATATGAACTCAATTTTCACGGGCCGTGGATGTACACCACCATGTGGGAAATTCCCGCGCTTACAATCATCAACGAATTGCGCTCCCGCGCGGCGATGAAGCGTTTGGGGCGGTTTGAGCTTGATGTGCTTTATGCCCGTGCGAAGGCCAAAATGTGGACTAAGGTCGAGCGCTTGCAAGCTCTCCCCGACATCAGAATTTCCGATTTCGGCACCCGACGCCGCCACTCATTTCTGTGGCAGCGCTGGTGTGTTGAGGCATTGAAGGAAGGCATTGGCGCTTCATTTACCGGCACGAGTAATGTGTTGATGGCGATGGATAATGATCTGGAAGCGCTTGGAACAAACGCTCACGAACTACCGATGGTTCTGGCAGCACTGAGCAAAACCAAAGAAGAACTTCTGGCATCGCCCTATAAGGTGCTTCAGGACTGGAACCGCTATTATGGCGGTAATCTTTTGATAGTACTTCCCGACGCCTTCGGTACAGCGGCGTTTCTGCGCGATGCGCCGGATTGGGTTGCAGACTGGACGGGCTTTCGACCCGATAGCGCGCCGCCCATTGAAGGCGGCGAGAAAATCCTTGCTTGGTGGAAAGCCAAGGGTAAGGACCCGCGCGAAAAATTGCTGGTGTTTTCCGATGGGCTTGACGTCGATACGATTGAGGAAACCTATCGCCACTTCGATGGGAAAGTGCGTATGAGCTTCGGCTGGGGCACCAATCTCACCAATGATTTCGAAGATTGTGCGCCACGGTTCAACGACCAGTTAAATGCGATTTCGCTGGTGTGCAAAGTCAGCTACGCCAATGGCCGCCCGGCTGTAAAGCTTTCGGATAATCCCAAGAAAGCCACTGGCGAGCCTGCGGAAATAAAACGATATTTGGAGATTTTTGGCGCGGAAGATCGCGTGGAGCAGACCGTAAAAGTCTGACCCACGCGATCGATTGGCTTTGCAAGCTGGGCTAGGAAACCGGCGCCCACTTTTCCTGAGCTTGCTTTTGTCTTCGCAAGCTCGAACGGAAAACCGGTGCCCACTTTTCCTGAGCTTGCTTTTACAATTACTGCAGCATCACCGTGCGCAATTCATGCTCCTGCGCGCCGACAAGAACGTTTTCGCGTTCATCGGAAAGCACAATAGGATCTCCATTGGCTGCAAAGAGCGCCCAAAGCTCAACACCAGGCGCCATCGGCGGAAGAGCCGGAAAGCTGGTGGCGAGATCATCGGTCTTTACCTTGCGCAGATAAGCTACCTGACCGGCGCCGAGACGGGAGAATTCAAGTTCGGTAAAAGGATTCGTTTGCATTATAGCCTCCTTATTTGGACAGTCTCTGGTGAGCCCTGTCCTGTTAGAGCCCTGATCAGTCTTCGACCGCAATATTGATGCGCTTGACCAATCGTTCAGGTTCCGGCCGGTCGAGGTCGATCGACAGTAGCCCATTCTTCAAAGTGGCATTGCTAACCCGCATTCCATCGGCAAGAACAAATATGCGCTGGAACTGGCGGGCCGCGATGCCGCGATGCAAATATTCGCGCGTTTCTTCATCGGTCTGGCGACCGCGAATAATCAGCTGGTTATCTTCAGTGGTAACTTCGAGATCGTCGCTGGAAAATCCCGCCACGGCGAGAATAATACGCAACTGCTCACGATCGTTATTGCAACGGATACGCTCAATATTATATGGCGGGTAGCCGTCGCCGGATTTGGCGATACGCTCCAACGTCTTTTCCATCGAATCGAATCCAAGCAGCAATGGGCTTGAAAAAGGTGTCATTCGTGTCATCCAAGCAGTCCTTTAGTAAAGCGACCTAAAGCAAAACCCGTAATTCAACAGCATTTCGCTCCTGTACTCAGATATGGTCTATCGACCTTGAGACTTCAAGAGAGTGCGGCATATAGATGAGAGAAACCGACAAATGGCACGTAAAATCATAATCGATACAGATCCGGGGCAGGACGACGCTCTCGCGATTCTTTTGGCTTTTGCCAGCCCGGAACTGGATGTGCTGGGTATTACAGCCGTTGCCGGCAATGTGCCGCTTGCCTTGACCGAAGTGAATGCGCGTAAAATCTCCGAATTGGCCGGGCGCTCCGATACGCGTGTCTTTGCCGGTGCGGATCGTCCGTTGATGCGCCCCTTGATCACGGCCGAACATGTTCACGGCAAGACCGGCCTCGATGGTCCCGACTTGCCTGAACCGTCCATGCCTTTGCAGGATCAGCATGCGGTCGATTTCATTATCGAGACTTTACGCAGTGAACCGGCGGGAACTGTCACGCTTTGCGTGCTTGGACCACTTACCAATATCGCCCATGTTCTGTTGCGCGCGCCAGAACTTGCACCGAGGATCAAGGAAATCGTCCTGATGGGCGGTGGCTTTTTTGAGGGTGGCAACATAACGCCGACTGCCGAGTTCAATATCTATGTCGACCCACAGGCTGCGCAAATCGTTTTGCAGTCAGGCGTTCCAATTGTAATTCTGCCGTTGGATGTGACACACCAGGCCCTGACCACTGCCAAACGCATCGATCGGTTCCGCGCTTTGGGCACCAGATGCGGCGACGCCTCGGTCGCACTGCTGGAGTTCTTCGAGCGCTTCGACGAAGAAAAATATGGCAGCGATGGCGGACCTTTGCATGATCCCAATGTGATCGCTTATTTGCTCAAGCCGGAGCTCTATACGGGGCGTCACTGCAATGTCGAAGTGGACGCAGCCAACGAATTGACGTTCGGCATGACGGTGGTTGACTGGTGGGGGATTACTGACCGCCCGAAGAATGCTTTTTACATTCGGAACGTGGATTCTGATGGCTTCTTCGAGCTTTTGACCACCCGCATAGCAACGCTGCCATAAATCAGGCTGCAACGCTGTCCTTCTGAGTGCCTGGAGCGAGAGTAATCTCCAGGCCATTCAGTTCTTCCGTCATGATCAGCTGGCATGAGAGGCGGGAGTTCTCCTCGACGTGAAATGTCACGTCGAGCTGATCGATTTCTTCATCCAGCGGTGCAAAAAGCTTCTCAGTCCATTCCTCCTCGACATAGCAATGGCAGGTGCCGCAAGCAGCAGCGCCGCCGCATTCCGCCTTGATGTCGAGGCCCCAATCCCGAATGACTTCCATGACACGGAAGCCTTCCAAGGCCTCCAGCGTATGACGTTCGCCCTTCTGATCGGTGACGTGGATGTAAAGAGAATCAGACACTCAAGCTGCTTTCAGTTTCTTCTGGAGGGATGTTGAGGACGTCGTATACTGGAAAACGATACGTTCGCCAGGGGCCACGATCCGTTTTGCTGCATGGGACATCAAAGCCGCCTCATGGAAACCTGACAGGATAAGCTTCAGCTTTCCCGGATAGGTATTGATGTCGCCAATCGCGAAAATACCGGGCTCTGATGTCTCGAATTTCTCCGTATCGACCGCGATCAGATTCTGATCGAGGTTCAGGCCCCAATCCGCGATTGGACCTAGCTTCATTGTCAGGCCAAAAAATGGCAGCAAACGGCTGGCCTCGATAATTTCTTCCCCGGCTTCGCCGCCCTTCAGCAGCACCTTTGATATCTGGCCATCCGCGCCCTCAAGGCTACCAAGTTGCCCCATGCGGAATTTTACACGGCCTTCTTTTTCAAGCGCCCACATCTTGTTGACACTGTCGGGAGCGGCACGGAATTCCGGGCGGCGATGCACCAGCGTGACGGACTTGGCAACGGGCTCAAGATTTAATGTCCAATCAAGCGCAGAATCGCCACCGCCAACAATGACAACGTCATGGCCGCGGAAAGCCTCGATCTTGCGAACAGCATAGTGGACGCTGACGCCTTCATAATGTTCGATTTCCGGCACAGGCGGGCGCTTGGGCTGGAACGATCCACCACCAGCTGCAATGACAATGACCTTGGTCAGGAAAACTTCATCCGCATCGGTTTCCACACGGAATCGACCATCTTCAAGACGCGTAAGGGCAGTGACCATTGTGGAAAAATGGAATTGCGGATCAAAGGGAGCAATCTGCTTCAAAAGATTATCGGTCAGATCCTGCCCTGTCACTTCCGGCAGACCCGGAATGTCATAAATCGGCTTTTCCGGATAGAGTTCGGCGCATTGGCCGCCCGGACGATCAAGAATATCGATGACATGGGCGCGCAGGTCCAAAAGGCCAAGCTCGAATACGGCAAAGAGGCCAACAGGACCGGCACCGACGATAACGACATCTGTTTCAATAAGTTCTGACATATAAGTGCTTTCCAACAAACCGAATTGAATTTTATTGTTTCAGGCGCCCGGAACCCGGCGCCAGCTATAGGCGCCCGGTACGGTGTGCGAACCTCTACCGGGCTGATAATAGCCGGGTGCATCATGCAGATTGTGCTCCGCAAGGCGTGTCAGCGTTACGGCATGTGTAACCTTCATCGTATCGAAACCGGTACGCAACATGTAGGCGACCTGATCGATCAGTACATCGCCCACCGCACGCAGCTCTCCCTTGAACTGATGTTGGTTTTTCAAGATGTCCGCCTTCGAATAAGAGCGGCCATCGTTGAAAGCCGGAAACTGCAGCGCAATAAGCGGTATTGTATCCAGCAATGGCAGAAGAGGGTCGATACTTTCGCCCGGCGCGACCGATACCCCGATCTTGCGGTTGGTATTGTTGCGGATGCTCTCATCCAGGCCTAGCCATGCAGCCAGAGGAAGAATTACAGCCGGCGCATCACCTGTTTCTTCGAGTGTCTCAGCGGCAATGTAAGGATCTTCACGAAATCCTTCGCGACCCCAAAGTTCACCAGCTACGCTTTCAGAAATGTCACTCATAGGCTCGAATCCGTCAGGGAAATATTGCTCAATTGATCGGTAAGTCCCGTCAGGTGGATACCGCATTCTGTTTTGTCGCTGCCAGCCCAACGACCGGAACGCGCATCTTCACCTTCTTTCACCGGCTGCGTGCAGGGCATGCAGCCGATCGAACGATAGCCTTCCGCAACCAATGGATGCGGAGGCAAGTGATTAGCGACCATGTAGTTCTGAAGGTCCGCCGATGTCCATTGGGCCAGCGGGTTGATGCGAATACGCTCACCCACCGATTCAAACACAGGTAATGCATTACGCGTCGATGCCTGAAACTGTTTGCGACCGGTCATCCATGCGCGATAAGGCGCAACGGCCCGGGCCATCGGCTCCACTTTACGGATATAGCAGCAGCGATCCTTATTGGTCATCGACATGGCGCCATAGGGATCCTCATCCTTGAGCGTCTGCTGCAAGGGATGAATGTCATGAACATCTGTCATGCCCAATTCGCCAACAAGCTCGTCACGATAACGCAAGGTTGCCGGAAAATGTTTGCCGGTTTCCAGAAACAGAACCGGCGTGGCACGATCCACCTGCGCAATCAGGTGCAGAAGCACCGAAGATTCGGCGCCAAATGATGACACGACAGCAATTTCTTCATTGAACAAATGATCTATCGCCAGCTCGATAATATCGGCCGGTTCGAGATTCCCATAGCGGGCCTGAAGCGCGCGCGCTTCGTCCGCCACGGTACGTTCATTTGTTTCAAGCAGCATTTGCAGTCTCGTTGTAAAGCGCGTCCTTGAACGGTGCAGCGCCCAGACGGCGATAAGTTGCAAGGAAGTTTTCTTCCTTGTCCGTCCGCACCTGAAGATAGCGATCAACTATGGTTTCCACCGCATCGACAATTTCTTCGGAAGAGAAGCCGCGACCGGTAATATCGCCAATCGTGCAAATCTCATCACCGGAGCCACCGAGCGAAATCTGATAAAGCTCTTCGCCCTTCTTCTCGACGCCGAGAATGCCAATGTGGCCGACATGGTGATGGCCGCAGGCATTGATGCAGCCGGAAATCTTGATCTTGAGCTCGCCAATATCCGCCTGACGTTCCGGCTGGCCGAAACGCTCTGAAATGCGCTGTGCGACCGGAATGGAACGGGCATTGGCCAAAGCGCAATAATCAAGGCCGGGACAAGCGATGATATCCGTGATCAGTCCGGCATTGGCTGTTGCTAGGCCATCGGTCAGCAGCAGATCATAAACAATGCGCAGATCAGCAATGGCGACGTGCGGCAGAACGAGATTCTGTTCATGGCTGACGCGGATCTCATCATTCGAGAACTTCTCGGCGATATCTGCCACCAGATCCATCTGCGCGTCTGTTGCGTCGCCTGGAATACCACCAATCGGCTTCAAGGAGATTGTGACGACCCCGTAGTCCGGATTCTTGTGCGGCGTTACATTTTGATCGACCCAGCGCGCAAAGGAAGGATCGGCCTTACGCGAGATCGCAAGCTGCGACCAGCCTTCGGGACGCTGCGGCAGGTTTGGCATGCGGAAATAATTGTCGATGGCATCAACATCCTGTTGCGGCATCTTCAAGTCGGTATCCTTGATTGCCTGCCATTCAGCCTCGACCTGACGGGTAATTTCCTCGGTGCCGGTTTCATGCACTAGGATTTTAATACGTGCCTTGTATTTGTTATCGCGGCGGCCATGCAGATTATACACACGCACGATTGCCGTCGTGTAGGTCAGCAAGTCCTCAATGGGCAGAAAATCCCGGATCTTTTTGGCAACCATCGGCGTGCGGCCCTGGCCGCCACCAATATAGACCGCAAAGCCAAGTTCTCCGGCTTCATTCTTTTTCAGATGAAGCCCGATATCATGGACCTGAATGGCTGCGCGATCCCGATCAGCACCGGTGACTGCGATCTTGAATTTGCGTGGCAGATAGGAAAATTCCGGATGCATTGACGACCACTGACGGAGAATCTCCGCATAGGGACGCGGATCGGCAACTTCATCAGCGGCGGCACCGGCAAAATGATCGGCTGTGACATTGCGGATGCAATTGCCCGATGTCTGCAAAGCATGCATTTCGACAGAGGCCAATTCATCAAGCACCGCTGGCATATCGCTCAAAGCCGGCCAATTATACTGGATATTCTGTCGTGTGGTGAAATGGCCATAACCGCGATCATAACGGCGCGCAATATGCGCCAATTTATGCATCTGCCGACCTGACAATGTGCCATAGGGGATCGCAACACGCAGCATATAGGCATGCAGCTGAAGATAGACACCATTCATCAAACGCAGCGGGCGGAACTGCTCTTCAGTCAGCTCGCCAGCAAGACGCCGCTCAACCTGATCCTTGAACTGCTCGACGCGGGCAGAGACAAACGCGTGATCAAACTCATCGTAACGATACATTCTATGCGGACCTTCAGAAATTAGGCGGCGTTGGCGCTGGTTTTCTCGGCTTGCTTGCCAAGATCAAGACGGATTGTCGGGCCGAGCTGGCGGATACGTTCGCGCAGGCGTAGCGGATATAGGTTTGTGCCGCGTTCCTCAACATCGATGACATTAACGTCGATGACGAGATTGGACTTTATCGCGGCTTTACCGGCTTCCTCAAGCGCTGCCACAGCCTCGGCATGACGTGCGACAAGGGCACCATCAATATGGTCCAGCCACTCACCATTGGCACCAAGCCAAACTGCTTCGCCATCGGTCAGGCGGTTCGCTGTTAAAACTTTGACACTCATGATCATCATCCTTGCGGTTCAGACAGCTTGCGCTGCCATGTGGCGCTCAGCCACGAAATCTTCAAACTTTGTCTTCGTTGCAGAAAGCGGTTCTGCCAGATGAATGGCGGCACCGGCGACAGCATCGCCAATAACAACCATGACCGGCCCTTCCAGATCGCTGCGTTGTTCAAGTGCTGGCAAATCTTTCAATGTCCCGTGGAACATGCGACGTTCCGCACGTCCGGCATTTTCAATCACAGCAACGCCGGTATCCGCATGAAGGCCAGCCTCAATCAGGCGATTGGCAACGGAAGCGGCAACACTTCGACCCATATAAACGGCGATGGTTGCACCGGAAATAGCCAGGCGTGCCCAATCCGGCAGTATATCGCCCGTCATATCGTGGCCAGTGGTAAAGACCAGCGAGGATGCAACGCCGCGCAATGTGAGCGGAAGCTGCATATCTGCTGCGGCAGCGAAGGCAGATGTAATACCAGGGACAATCTCAAAGGCGATACCGGCATCGCGCAAAGCGGCCATTTCTTCGCCAGCGCGACCATAAACCAGCGGATCACCAGATTTCAATCGAACGACGCGCTTGCCTTCGCGGCCAAGCGTTACAAGAAGATCATTGATCTCGCTTTGGCTCTTGGAATGGCAACCCTTGCGCTTGCCCACAGACAGTCTCGTGGCATCGCGGCGGCCCATGGCAACAACAGCCTCCGGCACCAGCGCATCATAAACAATCACATCAGCTTCCATCAGGACGCGGTGCGCACGCAAGGTCAGCAAATCCTCAACGCCGGGACCCGCCCCTACCAACCAGACATAGCCTTTGGGAGAACCCTGATTTTCGAGCAGATTTGCGGCGGCGTCATGGGCTCCGGTCAGATCATTCTTATAAACATTGCTTGCTACATCGCCCGAAAAGAATGAGCGCCAGAAAATGCGCCGCGACAGTCCCTTTTTCACCAGCCGTTCAACGGCAGGCCGATAGGCATTGGCGAGACGGGCCAGATCCCCGAGACGCGGGGAGAAAGCCGCATCAATGCGTGCACGGATGAGCTGGGTCAGCACAGGGCCTGTACCCTCGGAGCCTATAGCGATGGCGATAGGTGCGCGATTGACAATGGCAGGCGTGTAGAAGTCACACAGATCAGGACGGTCAACGACATTAACAGGAATATTCTGGCGGCGCGCTTCATCGGCAATGGCAATATCCTGATCTTCATCGCCAGTGGCGACAAAGACCAGCTTTGCGCCGGTCAGATGCTTGGGAGCAAATTTTTCTACAATATGGTCGTAGTTACCGCTCCGCAAAAAGGCGGCAAGTTCTGGTTCCGGTTCGGCAGCGACTATGCGGATGGTGGCACTGGTTTGTGTCAGAAGACGAGCCTTGTTCAAGGCCTCTTCCCCATTGCCTATAACCACAAGTACCTCGTTCCGAACACGGAAGAAGGCTGGAAAGACAGATAGCTGGTTGGAACGAATAGGCATGAATCGTGGGTATCCCAATGGCTATGGGAATTATCCGATATCAATGACCTGATTATAAGAAACAGAAATGCGCCGTTTCACGCGCAGGAGCATATAATTTCTGAAAAACCGAAGGTAATCGGATTCTCTTTCTGCGCCATACATAGTTGCACCTCCCTTCGCTCCATAAAAGGAGGTGGGAAAGGCCAAAGGAACGCAGCCGCAAATGAACGGCGCTCGATACACGACCATTCTTATCGGGTTTAAATTCGATTGCAAGTTGTTTTTTATTTTTTCATGACTGTCGGGATCTGGCAATTCTATTCGTCATTCGGAAGTGAGTTATCAAACAGAGAGGATTTTATCCCGATGCGTATGATTTTCGTAAACCTGCCGATCAAGAATCTTGCTGCTTCAAAAGCCTTTTTTGCGGCTTTGGGGTTTAGCTTCAATCCGGACTTCTCTGACGAGAAAACAACCTGCATGATTATCGAAGAGAATATTTTTGCAATGTTGATGGAAGAAGACCGCTTCAAGGACTTCATCAATAACGGCATTAGCGACGCAACGAAATCTCAGGAAGTGCTTATTGCGCTTTCGGCAGCAAGCAAGGAAGAAGTCGATGAGACTTTTGCAAAGGCGATTGCTGCGGGAGGCAAGGAATGGAAGCCAAAGCAAGACTATGAAGGCTTCATGTATGGATGCAGCTTTCAGGATATTGACGGCCATGTCTGGGAAATCGTCCACATGGTGCCGCAAGCCCAATGATGCTCATACCAAAATGCGATAATCTTGACTCTTCGCATTTTGGTAAAGCCCGTGTGGCGCTTGAACATCTTCAAGGCGTGATGCGTCAGCATCTCAGCGCCTTGGTATCAGGCGATAAATATAGCCGGAACATGAACGGGCCAACGCCAAGGCAAGATCGCAACCAGATCAAAGCGAAGCGAAAGGCGGTCATGATCCGGCTGACGGGCCAGCCATTGGTCGGCGGCAGCCTCTATTCGGCCCATGGCGAGCGGATTGACCGAATCCATCGCCTGCTGAAGGGTACGCCGCGCTTTGACCTCGATAATGAGGACAATATTGCCGCGTCGCGCAATCAGATCGATTTCTCCAAGCTTCGTGCGATAGCGGCGATCCACAATCCGATAGCCTTTCAGAGCCACAGCAAATGCGGCTAGGCGTTCGGCTGAGTGGCCGCGACGGTAAGCTTTATGACGCTTGTCCTTCGCGCCCATCGGCATTCCTACTTCATGGCCAGCAAACGTTGGTAAAGCTCGCCTTTTGGGCGACCTGTCATGCGGGAGGCTTCCCCCGCCGCCTTTGCAGGCGACATTTCCTGACTGAGGGCTTTCAGCAATGCGTCAATATCCTCATCGCTGCGCGCCACATGTTCATCTTGCCGTGGTGGTCCGATCACCAGAACAACCTCACCGCGAATACGGTCTTCACCATCGAACTCCGCAGCAAGTTCTTTTAAAGGCAATGTAGTCACCGTCTCATATGCCTTGGTCAACTCGCGGCACAGCGAGCCTTGGCGCTCAGGTCCAAAAATCTCAACCATATCGGCCAGGGTCGCTGCGGCGCGATTGGGCGATTCAAAGAACACCAGCGCGGCATCCAATGTCTTCAACTGTTCCAGCTTTGCCCGGCGCTGGCCCTGTTTGGAGGAAAGGAATCCGGCAAAGTAAAACGCATCCTTGAACAGGCCAGAAGCAGTCAAGGCTGCAAGGACAGAGGATGCGCCAGGGATTGGCACGACACGAATGCCAGCCGCTTTGGCTTCAGGAACAAGCCGCCCGCCTGGGTCTGAAACCAGCGGCGTACCGGCATCGGAAATGAGCGCAACGCTCTTTCCGGCAAGGAGTGCCTCGATAATTTTGGGCCCTGCCATCTCGGCATTGTGCTCGTGATAGGCGTAGGGACGGCGGGAAATACCATAGCGATCAAGCAGGACGCGGCTGACGCGCGTGTCCTCGCAAGCGATAATGTCGGCTGCCGCCAAGGTCTCAATACCGCGAAGGGTCATGTCGCCAAGATTGCCTATGGGTGTCGCCACGATGTAGAGCGCAGGCTCAAGAGGCCGCGCACGATAGGACGAACTGCCAATCTGGTAGCTCCGGTCCTTTTCATCAGATTGGTGGGCCTCAGACACGCTTTATCCTCAAGCTGCGAGATCAGCGATAACGGCATTGAGCACGATAGCGCCTTCGGGTGTTGTGCGGATGCGACTATTACCGATATATTCGATAAGCCCCTGTTCCGCCAAAGAGATTACACGGCTTTCCTTGACACCATGGCCGGTCAGGCGCTCATAACGGGAAAGATCAATACCCTCTACCAGACGCAGGCCCATCAGCAGAAACTCGTCTCCCTCCTGCTCGCCCGTCAGAAACTCTTCTTCGACAATGCCATGGCCATCCGCCTCGACCTTCTGCATCCATGTTTCAGGATGACGCTCGGTGATGGTTACAGCACGCGTACCATTTTCGATAAAACGCCCATGGGCGCCTGGACCAACTCCAACATATTCACCATAGCGCCAATAAACGAGATTATGCTGGGATTCTGCGCCCGGCGCGGCATGGTTTGAAATCTCATAGGCTGGCAGACCATGCTTTGCAGTGACTTCTTGCGTTTCAGCGTAAAGTGCCGCCGCGTGGTCGCCGTCGGGCGTTATCAGTTTTCCTGCCTTCCATAGATTGTAGAAAGGCGTGCCCTCTTCAATTGTCAGCTGGTAAAGCGACAGATGATCTGCCGCATAGGAAATTGCTTTGGCAAGCTCGTCCCGCCACGCTTCGATGGTCTGGTCCGGTCTTGCATAGATCAGATCAAATGAGAGCCTTGGAAAAATCTCCCGCGCAAGCTTGATCGCAACCAGCGCTTCGTCAACATTATGCATGCGGCCAAGACGACGCAGATCAGGATCATTCAGCGCCTGAACCCCCAAGGACACCCGATTGACACCAGCCGCGCGATAGCCACGAAAACGATCCGCCTCAACGCTGGTTGGATTAGCCTCCAGCGTAATTTCAATATCGTCCGGCACATGCCAGTTGCGCGCGATCTCGTTCAGGACAGAGGCTACGGTTTCCGGCTGCATCAATGATGGTGTGCCACCACCCAAAAATATGCTGGAGACTTTGCGCTGGCCCGTACGCTCGCGCATGGTTGCCATTTCGCGGGCAAATGCCGCTGCAAAGCGTGGCTGGTCGACAGCTTGATGCCGGACATGCGAGTTGAAATCGCAATAGGGGCATTTCGCCATGCAAAAGGGCCAGTGGACATAGATCCCGAAGCCGGATTCGGACCTATGGTCGCTATGACTCATGCAACGTCCAGACAATCTTTGGCAAATAGCTGAAAAGCACGGGCACGGTGGGAGAGCGCCAATTCATCGCCAGGTTTCCAGCCATGTTTTTGTTCTGCGGTCATTTCACCGAATGTCGTCGCGTAGCCTTCTGGCCTGAAAACGGGATCAAAACCGAAGCCAGCTGTGCCACGCGGCGGCCAGACGATTTCGCCTTCCACTTCACCGCGATAATAATTTGCTTCGCCATCGGGCCAAGCAAGGCAAATGACAGAAACAAATCGACCGCTACGGTCTTCAGCCTTGGTCACACCCGCATCCTGAAGCGCCGTTTCGACCTTCTGCATACCATGCGCAAAGTCGCGCTTGCCATCCGGCAATTCAGCCCAATTGGCCGTGTAGACGCCGGGATTGCCGTCCAAAGCGTCGACACACAGGCCGGAATCGTCAGAAAGCGCCACCAGCCCAGTGGCTTTGGCAGCGGCAAAGGCCTTGATATAGGCATTCTCTTCAAAGGTCGTGCCTGTCTCATCCGGCTCGGGCAGACCTAGCTCTGCGGCAGAGACGACCTCAAAACCAAAAGGACCAAGCAGATCAATCATTTCGTTGATCTTACCCTGATTGTGGCTGGCAACCAGCAGCTTGCCCTTTTCGAGTGTTCTCATTTCAGATTCCATAATTTTGGTTCGGCGAACTCGACCGAATTACCGGCGGGGTCACGAAAATAAAGCGAATGTGCGCCACTTGGCCAATCGAATTCGCTTTCGATGGCAATGCCATGTTTCTCGAGATGGGATTTCCATGCAGCAATTTCATCCCGTGTGGCGCGAAAACACACATGACCCGGACCTTCCGCTCCATGCTTTGGAATGGGCAGCCCACCAGCGGGGCGCTGTTTCAGCTTTTCCACGTTGAAAACGATGAGTACACCTGCCCCGCAGACGAAGAATGCAGATTCTTCCCCTGCCCGCAAAATGCACTCAAGCCCGAGAACGCCACTATAGAACTGCGCCGCAGCCTCGACGTCATCAACATAAAGCGCTGTTTCCAGAATAGATGATGGCTGCATGGTCATTACTCTTAGCTAACCGCCATTTTTTGCAGTGAGACCAGCCGCGTAATGCCATTACGGGCCAAATCCATCAGCGCCAGCAATTCTTCCTGTGAGAACGGTTCACCTTCGGCAGTACCCTGCACCTCAACAATTCCACCCTTGCCGGTCATGACAAAATTGGCGTCAGTCTGTGCCGTGGAATCTTCCAGATAATCGAGATCAATGACGGGCGTTCCGTTGGATATACCGCATGAAATCGCGGCAACATGATCCTTGAGAACCTTGTCAACTTTCAGCATCTGGCGTGTCTCCATCCAGCGCAAGCATTCATGCAAGGCAACCCAGCCTCCGGTGATTGCCGCAGTTCGCGTGCCGCCATCGGCCTGAATCACATCGCAATCAACCGTAATCTGCACTTCGCCCAGCGCCTGCAGATCAATGACTGCACGCAAGGAACGCGCGATCAGCCGCTGAATCTCAAGCGTGCGGCCGCCCTGTTTACCCGAAGATGCCTCACGGCGCATGCGATCACCCGTCGAACGGGGCAGCATGCCATATTCCGCTGTCACCCAGCCCTTGCCGCTATTACGCATCCAACCCGGTACTTTTTCCTCAAGGCTGGCTGTGCACAAAACATGGGTATCGCCAAATTTAACCAGGCACGAGCCCTCGGCATGTTTTGAAATGCCGCGCTCAAAGGAAATGGCGCGCATTTCGTCGGGGGCTCGTTTGGAGTGACGCATGGATAGACCTCTTGTTGATAAGCTTTCCGCCTTTTAACCGCGATGATGTTATGAAGCAAAGGCTTTGATGATTGCTCTAACAATGCTTATATCTATGGCACAGTCATGAGATAGATGAGGCATAATGAACAAAGCAGTCGCCCCGGAAGCACTCCAATCGCTCGATCAGAGATCACGCGATATTTTCCGGCGCATCGTCGAAAGTTATCTAGGCGACGGTGAACCTGTCGGATCGAGAAACCTGTCCCGCATATTGCCCGTCGCCTTGTCGCCGGCAACGATCCGCAATGTGATGAGCGATCTTGAACATCTCGGTCTCGTTTATGCGCCGCATATTTCCGCAGGACGCCTGCCCACACAGCTTGGGCTGCGCTTTTTCGTGGATGCCTTCATGGAGGTCGGCGATCTTTCATCTTCCGAACGCAATTCCATTGAGGCGCAGGTTCGTGCCGGTGATGCGCAGACCGCCGAGAACGTACTGACACAGGCCAGCCAGATCCTGTCCGGCATGTCGCGCGGCGCGGGCCTTGTGCTCGCGACGAAGGTGGAAGGCGCGTTGAAACACATCGAATTTGTGCGGCTGGAACCAACCAAAGCCCTGGCGGTTCTCGTGACGCAGAATGGCGATGTGGAAAACCGTGTCATTGACCTGCCAATCGGTGTCACGCCCTCACAACTGATCGAAGCATCCAACTTTCTCAATGCGCATATTCAGGGGCGTACCATTACCGAGGCAAGGCAGGAAATCGCCCGCCTGAAGGATGAGACGCAACAGGCTCTCGATAGTCTTTCGCAGCATCTGGTGCAGCAGGGTCTGGCTGTCTGGGGTGGTGACGGAGCTGGCCAGCCGGCACGCCTGATTGTCCGGGGCCGGGGTAATCTACTCGATTCCATCCATGCGGAAGCTGATCTGGAACGCCTGCGCCATCTTTTCGATGATCTGGAAACCAAGGAAGGCACGCTGCAACTGCTCGATCTGGCCGAAGCCGGACCTGGTGTGCGTATTTTCATCGGTTCAGAAAACAAGCTGTTTTCGCTATCCGGCTCCTCTTTGGTAATTGCGCCCTATCGGGATTCCGAACAGCGTATCATCGGTGCGCTTGGTGTCATTGGTCCGACCCGGTTGAACTATGCCCGCATCGTACCGATGGTGGACTATACGGCACAACTTGTCTCAAGACTCTTGCGTTAGCGCGGTTTGCACTTGATTTTCGGATGCTAAACCTCGATATCCAGCGCAACTTACGAATATAGGACGGACTGGATAGATGACTGACGAAAAGAACAATCACGACACACCTGATCTCGATCAGCGCGATCTGAAAAATCCGCGTGATCGCGATGCGCTGAAACGCGCTGCCGATGATTTTCTGAAATCGCGCAAGGCAGAGGAATATGCTCTGGCCAATGAAGACGAAGTCGAGACAAATGCTCAAAACTGGGCCGAGCTGGACAAGCTGCGCGCGGAAAATGGCGACCTGAAAGATCAGCTTCTCCGCCTTGCCGCCGACATGGAAAATTTGCGCAAGCGCACCGCTCGTGACGTGCATGATGCGCGCAGCTATTCGGTTGCAAACTTTGCGCGCGATGTACTCTCGGTTTCAGACAATCTGAAGCGCGCGCTGGAGGCGATTCCCGCTGATGCGCTGGCGCAGGGTGATGCTGGCTTCAAGGCACTGGCAGAGGGTGTGGAAATTACCGAACGCTCGCTGATGTCGGCTCTGGAGCGCCACGGCGTCAAGAAGATTGAACCGCAGGGTCAAAAATTTGATCCTAATTTCCATCAGGCAATGTTTGAAATTCCCAATGCTGACGTACCGCATAATACAGTGTTGCAGGTAGCACAGTCCGGTTTCGTTATTGGCGACCGCATGCTGCGCCCGGCTCTGGTTGGCGTTTCCAAAGGTGGCCCCAAGCAGGCCGCGGCTGAAGGTCAACCTGAACCCGGCCCAATTAATCCACAAGCGGAAAAAGACGCCTGAGCCAATCTGAGTGATTGAAAGAGCCGCGTTCCCAAGGGACGCGGCTCTTTTCATTTTGGCCGCTGCGTGCTGTATCTTCCAGCCAGATAAATGCGCGGAGCACTGCCCATGACCATGATTCAGATATTCAATTATGCGGGCGTGTTTGTGTTTGCTGCCACGGGCGCGCTTGCCGCTTCCCGGCGACAACTCGATATCATAGCCTTCATCTTTCTGGCTGCTGTTACCGGGATCGGCGGCGGCACGTTACGAGATCTAATTTTGGGCGTTCCAGTGTTTTGGGTTGAGGACCCGGGCAATTTGCTCGTCTGCATGGCAGCTGCCTTCATTGTCTATTTCTCGGCAAACTTACTGGAGTCGCGCTATCGCTTGCTGTTGTGGCTCGATGCGATGGGCCTTGCGGCCTATAGTGTTCTTGGTGCTGCCAAAGGACTGGCTCTGGGCTTCGATTCCACAATCGCAGTTGTAACGGGAATTTTGACCGCAACCTTTGGTGGTATATTGCGTGATATCGTTTCTGGCGAACCGTCGGTGCTCATGCGCCGCGAGATTTACGTCACGGCGGCATTGGCTGGCTCCAGCGCGTATACGCTTTTGTACAAACTCTCCGTTGCTCCCGAGATCGCAGCAGTTGCAGCCGCGCTCGCCGCTTTTGCCGTTCGCGGCGGAGCGCTATATTTCGGCTGGATATTACCCAACTATCACAAGCCCGGCCGCACCGATGAGGAACTCAAACGGGACGGATATATCCGCTCGGAATAGGTTTATAGCAACCCCGCCTGTTCAGCTGCCGTCTTCAGATTTTGTTGAGGGCGAGGACCGATCTGCTGGATTACGAGTCCAGCTGTCAGCGAGCCAAGTTTTGCACAGTCGGTCAATGACCGGCCACTGGTATAACCAAACAGAAAGCCCGCAGCATAAAGATCACCTGCCCCGGTTGTATCCACCAGTTCTTCAATTGCTATTGCCGGAACTGAAACGGTTACATCCCCCGACACGACGACCGAGCCTCTTTCGGAGCGTGTGATCGCAGCCAGCTTGCAATCCTTGCGGATCAACTCCAAACCGGTCTCGAAATCATCGGTTTGGTACAATGATTTCAACTCGGCTTCATTGGCAAAGACTATGTCGACCGTGCCTGAACGCATCAAATCAAGAAATTCGTCACGATATCTATCTACACAGAATGGATCCGAAAGCGTCATCGATACTTCGCGGCCATATTCGTGGGCGATTTTTGCGGAAAGCCGGATCGCTTCCTTCGCGCGGGGCGGGTCCCAAAGGTAGCCTTCGAAATAGGTTACCTTTGCTTCAGAAACTTTCGAGCTTTCGACATCTTCCGGTCCAAGCTCAATGCAGGCGCCGAGATAGGTATTCATCGAACGTTCGCCATCGGGCGTTACAAAGATCATGGATCTGGCCGTGGGGGGCGGCGCCTGTAACACGCGCGTGTCGAATGCTACGCCTTGCGAGCGGATATCATGGGTAAAAATATGGCCAAGCTGATCATCGGCAACCTTGCCAAAATAAGCAGCACGGCCTCCAAGGCTAGCGATGCCAGCGGCGGTATTGCCGGCACTTCCGCCCGAAGCTTCGATCGCGGGGCCCATACGCCCGTAGAGAAATTCCGCACGCTCGGCATCAATGAGGTTCATTGCATTTTTGATGATGCCGTTCTTCACGATGAAATCGTCATCGGTGCGGGCAATGATATCGACAATAGCGTTGCCGATGCAAAGCACGTCATAGCTGGACATGAATTCTCCGGATTGCGAGGCCTTAGCGGCGATTACACCTTAAGTGAATATTCCGGAGCACTTGGTAGCGCGTCAGCAGCGGCTTTACCACCCCCTCCGTTGCATGTTGCCTTGTCATCAACCATTACCGAACCTATGTCCCCTATATAGGAACAACTGGAGCACGGAACGCCATGATACTCGAAAGCGCTCGCGCTGCTGCTGGGCATCTATTCAGGCCGGAGTTCCGCTCCGTGCTGTGGAAATCGATCGGACTGACAGTTCTGCTGCTTGCTGGGGTGTGGTTTGGCTTGCGCGAACTCTTTGAAATTCTGGCTTGGCCATTTGTTGACCAAATGATACCGGACCTGCCTTCCTGGGCTGGCTGGATCGGTTTTATCGCTGGGATTCTGGCAAGTCTGGGACTGGCTCTCGGACTGGCATTGTTGATCGCGCCAGTGACCGCCATCGTTGCAGGCCTGTTTCTCGATGATGTTGCTGAAGTCGTGGAAAAAGAAGATTACCCGCTTGATCCCAAGGGAAAGCCTCTTCCGGCATGGCGCTCTTTTATTCTTTCGGCAAAGTTTCTGGGTGTCGTCATCGTCGGCAATTTCATTGCATTGCTTCTGCTGCTGATCCCTGGCGTCAACATCGTCGCGTTCTTCATGGTGAACGGCTATTTGCTGGGCCGAGAATTCTTTGAATTTGCCGCCATGCGATTCCGCCCTGAAATGGAAGCAAAGGCTTTGCGCTCCAAACATTCGACCACGGTATTTCTGGCAGGATTGGTGATTGCAGCTTTCATGGCCATTCCGATTTTGAACCTGCTGACACCCTTGTTTGCAGCAGCAATGATGGTGCATCTGCACAAGGCCGTTGCACAGTCCGAGCCTCCTGCGGCGGTGAGTTAGAAAACCTGAGGCGGCAGAGGCACCAGGGGCGCGGGTATTTCCGACGTCTTTTCGGCGGCCTTGCAGATATCGGCGACGACACAGGCAGGGCATTCCGGTTTGCGGGCCTTGCAAGTGTATCGCCCGTGCAGAATAAGCCAGTGATGAGCATGATAAAGATATTCCGCAGGAATAATCTTCATCAGTTTGTCTTCCACCTGTTCAGGGGTTTTGCCGGGTGCCAGACCAAGGCGATTGCCTATGCGAAAAATATGGGTATCGACCGCCATCGTTGCCTGACCGAAAGCCATTGAAAGCACGACATTAGCGGTTTTGCGCCCTACACCCGGCAGCTTGACCAGTTCATCCCTGTCATTCGGAACAACACTGCCATATTTGGTGATCAGCGTTTGTGAGAGCGTAATGACGTTCTTTGCCTTGTTACGCCAAAGGCCTATTGTTCGGATATATTCGCCGACTTTTTCTTCGCCAAGCGCCAGCATCTTTTCAGGCGTATCGGCAATTTTAAACAGCGCACGCGTCGCCTTGTTTACACCGACATCCGTCGCTTGTGCCGAAAGCACCACAGCAACAAGCAGCGTAAAGGGATTGACGTGCTCAAGCTCCCCCTTTGGTTCTGGCCTCTGAACCGCAAACCGCCTGAAAATTTCATGGATTTCCGCTGCAGTATAGCTTGTACCAGCCACGCGGCGAGGCTTGGCTGATACAGGGCTACTCACGCTAATCTGATCAATTTTATGCTTGGGATTTTCCATTTGCCTTCTATACTTATACACCATGAGCCAAACAATCGACCCAATTGACGCTGGCGCCCACAACGAAGAAGAGATTTTTCGCGCTCTTCTGGTGCCACACCGTTCGCTCGGAAAAATGGGGTTTCTCGTGGTTATGGGAGCGTTGGGGATCAGCAGCTTTGTAACCGGTATTTTCTTCCTGATGCTGGGCGCTTGGCCGGTATTCGGGTTTTTCGGTCTTGATGTTCTGCTCGTCTATATTGCGTTCCGTCTGAACTACCGGTCTGCGCGTGCACATGAGGAAGTGAGCATTTCGCGCATCGCTTTGCAGGTCCGTCAGGTTGCGCCATCAGGGCGGAGCAAGTTGCATGAGTTCAACCCCTTCTGGACAAGGTTTCTCGTGTCTCGTCACTCGGAGATTGGTATTACATCGATGCGGGTCGAGAGTCGTGGTAAAGCTTTGCCTATAGGCTCATTCCTTAATCCGGATGATCGCGAAAGCTTTGCTTCCGCTTTTCAAAGGGCGCTGGCGACCGCCAAAAGCCGGTAGTGCAGAGCGTGCAAGAATCGGGTGGCGGCAAAGGCTTATCAATGGTCATATAGCCTCAACAACGAGGTACAGAACCATGAAACCACAGGCCATACTTCAAAAGGACATTACGCCGAAGGGTGATGATTACGCCATTGTGAGCCATATCATAGAGCGCATCAGCAAGGATTATCGTGACCAGCCTTCGCTTGAGACACTGGCGCGCGACACTGGCCTCTCACCAACGGGACTGCAAAAGCTTTTCACGCGATGGGCAGGTCTGTCGCCAAAGGGTTTTTTGCAGGCAGTGACTATCGATCACGCCCGGCGCCTGCTTGATGAGGGCATGCCTCTGCTGGAAACAGCGTATGAAACCGGCCTTTCAGGACCAGGTCGCCTGCATGATCTGTTTGTAACCCATGAAGGGATGTCGCCCGGTGATTACAAATCGCGCGGTGCAGGACTTACCATCCGTTACGGTTTCCTCATCTCACCCTTTGGTCAGGCTCTGATCATGGTGACCGAAAGGGGATTGGCCGGTCTGGCCTTTGCCGATCCTGGCAAGGAACGGGATGCTCTCGCCGATATGTCTTCGCGCTGGCCCAACGCCACCTATGTGGAAGACCTTGCCGCGACGGCCCCATATGCGGCACGTGTTTTCAATCCGTCAGAATGGCGCGCCGACAAACCCCTAAAGGTCGTAACCATCGGTACGGACTTTCAACTTCGCGTTTGGGAAGCGCTGTTAAAGATTCCCATGGGCAAATGCGTTGCCTATTCTGACATTGCTGCCGATATCGGATCACCCAAAGCATCGCGCGCCGTTGGCGCGGCGGTAGGAGCCAATCCGGTTTCCTTCGTCGTGCCTTGCCATCGGGCAGTGGGGAAATCCGGAGCTTTGACGGGTTATCATTGGGGCCTTACCCGCAAGCGGGCAATTCTTGGCTGGGAGGCAGGGCAGCTTGGCACCGGAGAAGAGATAAGCCAAGCAGGATGACGAATTAAGCAATTCCCGGTCATCCTGCCCTTGACCTTCCAGTTACTGGAAAGATTATCTTTGATGCACTATCTGGTTTCTAACCGAAAGCTGCATCATGAAACACGATCATAGCCATCATCATAATCACTCCTGCTGCGGAGGATCTCAGCCTCCATTGGATGCGGTTATACGCGATCCCGTTTGCGGAATGATTGTGGACCCGAATGCTGGCAAACTGTCGGCCACGCATGGCGGACGGGTGTTTCATTTCTGCTCCGCATCTTGCCATGCAAAATTCACAAAAGAGCCGGCAAACTATCTTGAAGCCACAGACCCTGTTTGCGGTATGAAGGTCGACCGCGCCAGCGCCAAACATTTTCTGCGGCATGAGGGCGAGAAATATTATTTCTGCTCAGCCAGCTGCATGGCGAAGTTTGAAAAGGCCCCGCAAGATTATTTTGGTGACCGCCCTGCGCCGAAGCCAATGCCTGCCGGAACGCAATATACCTGCCCTATGCATCCGGAAATCATCAGCGATGTTCCCGGCTCTTGCCCGCTTTGTGGAATGGCTCTGGAGCCAATGGGAATACCGACGGGTGATGAGGGACCCAATCCCGAACTTGTCGACTTTACCAAGCGCTTCTGGATCAGTGCGCTTTGTTCAGTGCCGCTTTTGCTCATGACAATGGGACCAATGCTCGGACTGCCCTTGCGTTCGTGGATTGGAGAGGAACTTGCGATCTGGCTGGAATTTGCTTTAGCAACGCCAGTCGTCCTTTGGGCGGCAATCCCCTTCTTCGAACGCGCCTGGTCGTCCTTCGTCCATCGCAGCCCGAACATGTGGACGCTTATCGCCATTGGCGTTGGTGCGGCCTATGCGTTCAGTGTCATTGCAACATTTCTGCCGGATATTTTTCCCCATTCCTTCCGCATGCATGGCGGTTCGGTGCCGGTTTACTTTGAAGCGGCAGCGGTTATCGTTACGCTTGTTTTCCTTGGTCAAATTCTTGAGTTAAAGGCGCGCGAGCGAACCGGCTCGGCGATCCGTGCCCTGCTTGACCTTGCGCCAAAGACTGCCAGACGCCTCGCCAAGGATGGCACGGAAACAGATGTCCCGCTGGATGACGTGATGGTGGGTGATCGTCTTCGTGTTCGCCCCGGCGAAAGCGTGCCGGTGGATGGCATTGTTGTTGAGGGCCGTTCGTCAATTGACGAATCCATGCTGACCGGCGAACCGCTTCCAGTTGAAAAGAACGTCGAGGACACTGTCACAGGCGGCACGCTCAATCGGAATGGCACTTTGCTGATCACGGCGGAAAAGGTGGGGGCGGATACTGTTCTATCCCAGATCGTTGGCATGGTCGCGTCGGCACAGCGCTCGCGTGCGCCGATTCAGGGCATGGCAGACCGTGTCGCCAGTTACTTCGTTCCTGCCGTGGTTGTTGTTGCTCTCGTCGCATTCGCTGTCTGGGCTCTCATTGGACCAGAACCTGGCATGATCTATGGCCTCGTTGCAGCCGTTTCGGTGCTTATCATAGCCTGTCCCTGTGCGCTTGGGCTGGCAACGCCAATGTCAATTATGACTGCCACAGGGCGCGGTGCCCAGGCCGGCGTTCTCATCAAAGACGCAGAAGCGCTTGAACGCTTTGCCAATGTTGACACGCTCATTGTCGATAAAACCGGAACACTGACGGAGGGGAAACCGAAATTGACGGATATTGTAACCGTCGGTGGCATTTCCGAAAATGATTTGCTCGGCTTTGCGGCAAGCCTTGAAAAGGGCTCCGAGCATCCTTTGGCCGAAGCCATTATTGAAGGTGCAAAAGCACGAAATCTGACGGTTCAGAACGCGGCTGACTTCAATGCTGTCACCGGCAAAGGCATATCGGGCAAAATCGGCACCAGCAATGTTGCGCTTGGTAACCTTGCCATGATGCAGGATATCGGCGTCGATATCGCTGCCCTTACCCAACAGGCTGATGCCCTGAGAGCAGCAGGCAAAAGCGCGCTCTTTATTGCCGTCGACGGCAAGGCCGCTGGTATTCTTGCGGTCGCCGATCCCATCAAATCAACGACCATCGAGGCCATACGAAAACTGCATGATGCAGGACTTCGCATCATTATGGCGACGGGCGATAACAAGGTGACAGCGCTGGCGGTCGCCAAAGAGCTAGGCATTGATGAGGTTCGCGCCGATATGCTGCCCGAGACCAAAAAACAGTTAATCGACGAATTGCATGCCAAGGGATCGAAGGTCGCCATGGCGGGTGATGGCGTCAATGATTCCCCTGCGCTTGCAGCCGCCGATGTTGGCATCGCAATGGGAACCGGAGCAGATGTCGCAATGCAAAGCGCCGGAATAACCTTGGTAAAAGGAGACCTCAACGGTATCGTTCGCGCCCGGACGCTGGCTACGTCCACCATTCGCAATATCAAGCAAAACCTGTTCTTCGCCTTCATCTACAATGTGCTTGGCGTACCTGTAGCGGCCGGCGTGCTCTATCCGGTTTTCGGCCTCCTATTATCGCCGATGCTCGCTGCCGCAGCGATGAGTCTTTCCTCTGTTTCCGTAATCGCCAATGCGTTGCGGTTACGCACTATCAAACTGTGAGGTTTCCATGAATATTGGCAACGCTTCCGAACGCTCCGGCCTGCCGGCAAAGACAATCCGGTATTACGAGGATATCGGCCTGCTAAAACCAGACCGGGCCGATAATGGCTATCGCGACTACTCAATGTCCGATGTCCACAAGCTGCGCTTTTTGCAACGTTCGCGGGGGCTAGGATTTTCTGTGGAAGAGTGCCGCCAGTTGCTGGCATTATACGAGGATAAGGATCGTGCCAGCGCCGATGTCAAATCAATGGCGCAATCCAAACTTCAGGAAGTTGAGCGTAAGATCACTGAACTTCGTGAATTGCAGCATACGCTGAACCATCTGGTCGCCCATTGCCATGGCGACCAGAGGCCAGACTGTCCGATACTCGAAAATATTTCAGGCGAAGCTTAAAGCTAAAGCGTCGACACGACATCCGCAGAGATGCGCAGCTCGCGCATGGGTTTTACCAGCGCGGTCGTTGCCGAATATATGGGGTGGGCCTTGTAGGCTGCGAGCGCGGCGGCGTCCTCAAACTCGCCATAGACGACGACATCGATCTCATCGGAAACCGGATCTACCTTTGTGTTCTTCATCACTTCGAAGGTGGTTGAGTGCGGTATTTCACCAAGCTGTTTCAGCCCGGTGATGATTGCTTCAACATCATCTTTGTTACGGGCGCTGAAGAATACAATATGGCGGATCATAGCTGTTTCCTGATGCAATGGATTGCGCAGGACTTTTCATATCTGACCCCCGCCCGTCAATAGATGCGCTGTCGCAGGTTGGTCTCAAAGTTGATGGAGTGGGTCACGACTTCGTTTGCACGATGCTCGCCGTGACCCCGATAGGTTCTAGGGTCCAGACCCTAGCCCAAGGTTGAGTTGAACGCCCCGCCATCCAGCAAAAGATTTTGGCCTACAATGAAGCCGGAGAACTGGCTGCACAGAAAGGCGGCGGCAGCGCCGAACTCTTCTGCAGTACCGTAACGCCCAGTCGGATTTCCCGCATATGCTTCTGCGCGAGCTTCCTCCAAGGAAATTTTCTTGGCAGCGGCGGTGCGCTCGATAAAGCCTTTGGTCCGATCGGTATCGTGAGATCCGGGCAACAAATTGTTGATGATAACACCGTGTCGGGCGACCTGCCTTGCAGTTCCCGCGACGAAACCGGTGAGGCCGCTGCGCGCTGCGTTGGACAAGCCAAGCTGTGCGATAGGCGACTTCACCGAGCCCGACGTAATATTGACGACGCGGCCCCATTTGCGTTCGATCATGCCGGGTAAAATTGCGTTCATGAGCAGGATCGGCGTCAGCATATTATTATTGACGGCCTGCAGCCATTCTTCTTCGCCCCAATCAGACCAGACACCGGGAGGCGGGCCACCCGCATTGTTTATCAGAATGTCAGCGTTGGGTTCCGCCCGCAACAGGGCCAAGCGCCCTGCTTCCGTTGTTACATCCTCCGCAACAATCTGAACCGCAACGCCATACTTTCCTGCGATTTCATCCGCTGTGGCGCGCAAGGTCGATTCCGTGCGGGCATTAAGCGTGAGATTGACACCTGCTTCTGCCAGCTTCTCAGCAACACCCCGGCCAAGCCCCTTCGAACTTGCGCAAACAATTGCGCGCCTTCCCTTGATACCCAGATCCATACCATTACCATCCTTATTATCGATGATCCCTTATCGACAATTCCGGCATGCTTTGACAAGCTCCCGCAACGCAGATCAAAACCGGGAATCAGATCATGGCAACATTCGGAGCGACTATTTTATGGAATAGGGATGAAGGCGCTGCTTTCACCGACAACAAATATAGCCGGGCCCATCTCTGGCAATTCGATGGCGGCGCAGAGGTCCCAGCCTCGTCTTCACCGCATATTGTGCGCCTGCCCTATTCCGTGGCCGAGAATGTCGATCCTGAGGAAGCCTTCGTTGCCTCGATTTCGAGTTGCCACATGCTGTTCTTTCTTGCCGGTGCGGCAAAAGCCGGATTTGTCATTGATGAATACCGCGATGAGGCGCAAGGCGAACTGGCAAAGAACGAAAAGGGGAAAGTCTATATCAGCCACGTGGTTCTGCGTCCGCATGTGACCTATGCCGGACAGTCACCGGACAAAGCCGCCGAAGCGGAATTTCACCACGCGGCCCATGAGCAATGTTTTATTGCCAATTCAGTGATTACAAAAGTCGATGTTGAACCTGCCTGACCGTTGACGTTGGAGGAATATAATGCACACCGAACTCAAGATCGCGGACGCGATAAACACGACCTGTCCTTGGTCGGGCGATGCCATCAAGGAAGACAGCCTGACGTTTTATAATGGAGCCGTTGTCGGCTTCTGCAATCCTGGCTGCCGGGACAAATTCGAAAAAGCGATCAACCACTTCGACACGGAACTGGTCCATCGCCGGCATGAAAGTCTCTGATCTTATTGGTTCAGGCACCGTCGCCTGAACCGGCCACAACTGCTTCTGCTGGTCGCTTCATCCGGCCTTGCCGCTTTAATTGCTGTTCGCGGAAGAAGATGAACAGGCCTGATGCGATAATGAATCCAGAGCCTACGAGCATCGACATGCGCGGTACGTCGCCAAACACCATCCAACCAAACAGGATGGCCCAGAAGAGGAGCGTATATTGCAGCGGCGCTACCGTGGCTGCATCGGCAAGTTTCAATGCCCGGTTGACCAGCACATGGGCAAGCATGGCGACAATCCCCAGTAGTCCGAGCAATAATAGATCGCGCATCGTCACCGGTGTCCACTCGAAACAAATCCAGGCGAGTCCCGCCAACCCTGCTCCAATAATCTGCCAGAACACCAAAGTCGTATCCGGCGTTCTGCGCAATGTGCGGCCCAGCAGCAGCATGAACGCAAAGGCAATACTGCCAAATATCGAAATGACCGCCTGCGGCGTAAGTGCCTGCGACGATGGTTCAAGTGCAATTATCACCCCGACAAAGCCAAGAATGATAGCGCTCCAGCGCCTCCAGCCAACCGGCTCTTTCAAAATGAAGGGAGAGATCGCCGCCACATAGATTGGCGCAGCGAGCCAGTAGGTCATGACATCGGCCAAGGGCAAATAAATGACTGCGAAGTAGAATGCGAAAACTTCAGCCGTCGAAAGAATGACCCGCGCTACCTGTGTCCATGGTTGGTCGACCTGCACGATCTTCTTGGGGCCATTAAACCATATAAATGGCGCCAGCACGACCAAGGCGGCAATGCTGCGAATGAATACAACTTGCCCAACCGAATAAGTCGAAACCAACCACTTTCCCATGACGTCATTAAGCGAAAACATTAACATGCCAAGCAACATGAGCAATATCCCGGTACGTGCTGTTGATGCTTCGGGAGAGTGGGCTACGGTTACCGGAGTCGAGGGCATGAGCATTTCCTGAATTAAGTCTTTTGTCCAAGCTCTGAGCCATTTTCGGCTTTCAATCCAGTATAAAAACGCCACTTTTGCTTTTGGCTACGAAGAATCCCGACCGAATTGCTTAGAATACGCTCAATTGGCTGGCTGGAATGGTTTTTGATTTGAGAGTATGTTCTTGGCTTGGGCTTCCGGGGGGACAATTATGCCTAAGATTTCTCAGCTCTTTTTCAAATCGGCGACGATTTTCTTCATCATTGGAGTCATGATGGGGCTTCATATGGGGTTTTCTGGTGATCACAGCCCTGTCCCCGCGCATGCCCACCTTAATCTTTTAGGCTGGGTAAGCAGCGCCATCTTTGCAACCTACTACGCCCTTAACCCCAAGAAGGCAGAGGGGAAACTGGTGATGTGGCAGTTTGCTGTCTACACGACCGGGATCGTGGTGATGATCCCCTCGCTCTATTTCATGGCGCTGGGAAACGCAGCTTTGGAGCCCCTCGTAGGCATAGGCTCATTGATCGTGTTTGCCGGTGTTCTACTCTTCGCGGTTGTGGTTTTCTCAAGCAAGAACTAGGGCCAATTGCCGGGCGCTGGCACGCAGCGGCTCCGCACTCTGGCTCGCCTTTGCCATCGCCATTGCACCCGAATAGCTGGCAACGACCAGCGTCGCCAAATCTTGCGCATCAGATGCACTCATTGCCGGCCTGTCGGTTTTAAGCCGCACGACAATCGCCTCGCGCCATTCATCGAACACCGTGCTCACCGCTTGGCGAAAATCACTATCAGCCAAGGAGAGCTCCAGAGCCAGATTGTTAAGCGGACAGCCGGACACCACCTGATTGCGATCCAAAGTCGTGGCGACATTATCGAGAAAAGTCGCGACACCCTCGCCGACCGATGCGGCTGTCGAGACTGGCTTGATTGCAGTTTCCTGAACCTCTGCCGCAACACGCTCGGCAATCACCGCCAGGCCGAGCGCTTTCTTTGTCGCGAAATGATGGTGCAAGGCCCCACCGGTGGTTGTCGCCGCCTGCACCACATCCTGAATGCTGGTACCATTATATCCGTTTTGTTGAAAAAGAGCGGCAGCCACGTCCAAAATCCGCGCTCGCATGGCCAGCGGATTGTTAGTTCTTTTCGGCTTCTCTTTCTGCATCAAAAGCTCTCGCTGCGCGCAAATTTCAATCGCTGTGACCGGATTCGGACGGCTCCGTGATTCTCCGTTCTAGACTATCAAATTGACAAAACAGGACAACCGGTTTTATTAAACAGGATGATTGACCTGTTTTTGGAGAAGGCGATGACTGAACCAGCAAAGACATCGAACTACAGCCCCATTATCGAGCTGCGGCGCTATACACTTCATCCCAACCGGCGCGACGAGCTGATTGGCGTTTTCGATGAGCATTTCCTTGAAGGCCAAGAGCATTGCGGCATGAAGATCATTGGTCAGTTTACAGATATGGACGATCCTGATGCGTTCGTCTGGTTTCGTGGGTTTAATGATATGCGGGCAAGGCAGAAGGCTCTGACCGCGTTCTACGACGGACCGGTCTGGGGCGAGCATCGCCATACGGCCAATGCCACGATGGTGGATTCAGATGATGTCCTGTTGCTGCATCCTGCTTATGACGGCTTGGATTTCGAGCTGCCTGTGAGCCGCAATGCAAATCAAAAGGCTGCACCTGCTTCAAGCATATTCCGGATCGCAACATACAAGCTCCGAGCCCCCGCGGAGACAGGTTTTATCGAATTTTACAAGACTGACCTCGCACCTATTCTTAACGATTCTGGCGATAGACGGATCGCTCTTCTGGCTTCTGAACACAGTGAAAACAGCTTCACCCGCCTCCCGGTGCGTCTCGGAGAGAATGTCCTCGTCAGCGTCTCGCGGTTTGATTCTGCTGCGGAGGAGGCAGATTTTGATCGTGCTTTGGCTGACCGCATGGATTTTGACCAAGCCAGACTTGCGACTTGGCTTATCGCACCGCTCGTTACTGCGCGATTGAAACCGACTGCCGGTTCATTATTGCGGTAAATTGAGAAATTTGGTGGAGCCAAGCGGGATCGAACCGCTGACCTCTTGCATGCCATGCAAGCGCTCTCCCAGCTGAGCTATGGCCCCATTCCAATCGACCCATTGGGCCGTGCCGGTAAACCGGCTTATATTCAACAAGGACTGGTAACCTTGTTATGCCATCCGAAGATGGCGGGTTATTAGCTTCCGCTCACGCGAAGATCAAGCCCCGTTCGCCGCTTATTTCTCGGCGAACGGAACTTATTTTTAGAATCAATTCTCGTCGTCGTCGCCTATGCCGCCGCCAAGAATGTCAGTGACGTCGTCATCTTCGTCTTCTTCGTCGGTCGCGAGGAATGTATCGTCATCGTCCGAATCATCGACTTCAACATCGTCGCCCAAATCCGGAACATCACTGTCTGTGTCGCCATCAGCTTCTTCGAGAGCCACGAATTCCGGCTTCTCCAGTGCTACATCCAGCTCTTCAGTTTCTACTTCTTCCTCTTCCTCCCGGGCAGAGACCGTCGTCTCAAAATAGCTGAGCGGATAGGTCTTGCCTGTGAACGGCGAAACAATAGGGTCGCGGTTCAGGTCATAAAATTTCTGCCCGGTTTCCGGGTCAACACGCTTGGTGCCAAGTTTTGGATTAGCCACGTTCTGCCTCGTCTTGCTGCGCTTGCCTGCATTCGGCTGACAATCATTGCGCCATGTGCTCCCAGGGACCCACGTGCACGCAATAACACTTTGTATTGGCGCATAATCCTTATCCAAAATCGAATCGATTTTTGGGGTTATACGCTTGTTTCCTGAAGACGCAGCTTTTCCGACCGCACCTCATAAAAAAATTCGTGGTCCCATAAACGCAATTCGCCGCATTTGTCAAAGCGAAAAAAGCACTGCGTGAGGATTGAATTTGCAAGATGACCAAGGAACCAAGCTGTGTTAGAGCCTACCGAGTTTGCCCCGCCCACCCTATTTTTCGCGATTGACCCTTAATCATGTCCCACGATTCGCTGCCAAAACCTGCAATATCCCGCCGCTCAAACGCCCTTACAGGCGATATCCGTATTCCCGGCGACAAATCGATCTCGCATCGCTCTTTCATGTTTGGCGGTCTGGCCTCTGGCGAAACCCGCATTACCGGCCTGCTTGAAGGTGAGGACGTTATCAATACAGGACGCGCCATGCAGGCCATGGGTGCAACAATTGCCAAAGAAGGCGACGTTTGGATTATCAAGGGAACGGGCAATGGCTGTCTGTTGCAGCCTGAAGCGCCTCTCGACTTCGGCAATGCCGGCACCGGCGCACGTCTTACCATGGGGCTTGTCGGGACCTATGCCATGGAAACCACCTTCATCGGCGATGCATCCCTATCAAAGCGGCCGATGGGCCGCGTCCTCAATCCACTGCGCGAAATGGGCGTTCAGGTTTCCGCTGCCGATGGCGACCGGATGCCGCTCACCTTACGCGGCCCCAAAGTAGCCGCTCCTATCACTTACCGGGTCCCAATGGCTTCGGCGCAGGTGAAATCAGCTGTTTTGCTCGCTGGTTTGAACACACCCGGCATAACCACAGTGATTGAACCGGTGATGACCCGCGACCATACGGAAAAGATGCTGCAAGGCTTTGGCGCGAATCTCTCCGTGGAAACTGACAAGAATAATGTGCGCCATATTCGCATTGAAGGCCAGGGCACATTGACCGGCCAGACAATCGATGTACCGGGTGACCCTTCCTCGACAGCTTTTCCACTGGTCGCCGCTCTGCTGGTTCCCGGCTCGGATGTCACCATCCGCAACGTCCTGATGAACCCGACCCGCACCGGGCTGATTCTGACCTTGCAGGAAATGGGTGCGAATATTGAAATCATGAATGCCAGACTTGCAGGGGGCGAGGATGTTGCCGATCTGCGTGTGAGATATTCTGAACTGAAGGGCGTGGAGGTACCGGCAGACCGTGCGCCGTCGATGATCGACGAATATCCCGTTCTGGCTGTTGCGGCGAGTTTTGCCAGCGGTGAGACGGTGATGAACGGGCTGGAAGAATTGCGGGTGAAGGAGTCTGACCGGCTTTCTGCCGTGGCCAATGGCTTGAAGGTCAATGGCGTCGATTGCACGGAAGGCACCGAAACACTGAGTGTGCGCGGACGCCCGAACGGCAAGACGATCGGCGGCGGTATAGTGGAAACCCACCTTGATCATCGTATCGCAATGAGCTTCCTCATCATGGGATTGGTTTCAGAAAAACCGGTTACCGTCGATGATTCGACCATGATTGCGACAAGTTTCCCTGAATTCATGGCGATGATGGCTGGCATGGGGGCACAGATCACTGAACTTGCTGCGCCAGCATGACGACCCAATGAATTCATTTTTTTCGGCTATTACAGTTTATGGGCTTTACGGAATGTCCAGTATCCCATTCATCGTGTGGGCCGCAAAGAGTGCCCATGCCGGCACGCTCGCCAGCAGGTCCGACCGGCGGTGGCCGGGTATAAGCTGTACGATTTTTCGTATCGTTCTTCCTTTACTGCTGATCTTCCTCTATGCGTGGAACATCTCCGAAGCTGCGGTTGCGAGCGAGTGGATGCCTTACCAGTTTCTCCTGCTGCCACCAGCACTTGGGTCGATAGCCGGTTACGGTATAGGGTTCTTTACAGGCAACAGGACAACCAACTGATGTATTTCCTGCTGGCATCAATTGCGATTACGGCTATCCCCTACGCTATAGAGCGCATCGGACTCAAAGTTCGCTTCGGGCTGTTCGCGCTGCTATTCTGGCTATTTGTTTTCCAGCTGTTTCTCATCCTCGCAATTGATACATTCCTGCAAAATCTGGCTACCTATCTGCCCGAGTGGCTCGAATCGATGATGACGACGCTTGGCGGCTTTGCCTTTGTAACCATCGGCATTACACCGCTCATCACGCTAGTTCTGGCCGCAGCCTATCTGCTTTTTGCGCTCTGGCAGTGGTTCTTCGACAAGGATGAACTCGAATTATCGCCGCCGAAACATTTCACCATCGCCATTGATGGTCCAGCGGCCTCAGGCAAGGGCACGCTTGCACGGCGTCTAGCCCAATTTTACGGATATCATCATCTCGACACGGGTCTTACCTACCGCGCGGTGGCCAAAACCTTGCTGGATCAGGGCATGCCGCTCGACGATGAGTTTTTGGCCGAGAAAGCCGCACGTTCAATCGATCTGTCGACATTGGATCGTACCGTTCTGTCCGCACACGATGTTGGTGAAGCAGCATCAAAAGTCGCCATCATGCCGGCCGTACGCCGGGCACTAGTCTCGGCACAGCAGGGATTTGCCTTGCTATCGCCGGGTGCAGTGCTGGATGGGCGCGATATCGGTACCGTTGTCTGCCCTGATGCTCCCGTGAAGCTTTACATTACTGCCTCGCCAGAAGCGCGGGCCAAGCGGCGGCATGATGAAATCAAAGCCAGCGGCAAGGACGTAAATTATCAGGATGTTCTCGACGACCTTACCCGCCGCGACGCGCGTGACATGGGGCGCACAGACTCTCCGTTGAAGCCGGCAGCGGACGCGCACTTGCTTGATACGACAGAAATGGATATAGAGACCGCGTTTCTTAATGCCAAAACTCTGATCGATCAGGCCTTGGCGCGGGAAGCCCGTAATACCAAGTAATACATTTGCAGTCAGCCCTCGCACCGGATTGCCCTCATAGGGCGGGTTGGCATGTGAATGATCCGTAACTCGAACCACCGGTGCCTGTGTCCAAAAACCTTTCCTAAAAGCGGAAAGCCGGACACTTCAGGAGTATATATGTCTCAAGCCAATCCATCGCGCGAAGATTTCGAAGCTCTTCTCGCCGAGTCCTTTGCCACCAACGACCTTGCAGAAGGTTATGTTGTAAAGGGCCGTGTTGTTGCCATCGAAAAAGATATGGCGATCATTGACGCCGGTCTCAAGGTTGAAGGCCGCGTTCCGCTGAAGGAATTCGGCGCGAAAGCCAAGGACGGTTCGCTCAAGCCAGGCGATATCGTTGAAGTTTATGTTGAGCGCATCGAAAATGCGCTGGGTGAAGCTGTTCTGTCGCGCGAAAAAGCACGCCGCGAAGAGAGCTGGGTTCGCCTGGAAGAGAAGTTCAACCGCGGCGAACGTGTCGATGGCGTGATCTTCAATCAGGTCAAGGGTGGTTTCACTGTCGATCTCGATGGCGCCGTAGCCTTCCTGCCGCGCTCACAGGTTGACATCCGTCCGATCCGCGATGTTACCCCGCTTATGCACAATCCGCAGCCCTTCGAAATCCTCAAGATGGACAAGCGTCGCGGCAACATCGTTGTATCGCGTCGTACAGTTCTCGAAGAGAGCCGTGCGGAACAGCGTTCTGAAATCGTCCAGAACCTCGAAGAAGGTCAGGTCGTTGAAGGCGTTGTCAAGAACATCACCGATTACGGTGCGTTCGTTGACCTCGGCGGTATTGACGGTCTTCTGCACGTAACAGACATGGCATGGCGCCGTGTGAACCATCCTTCGGAGATCCTGAGCATTGGCCAGACGGTCAAGGTTCAAATCATTCGTATCAATCAGGAAACACATCGTATTTCGCTCGGCATGAAGCAGCTCGAAAGCGATCCTTGGGATGGTATCGGTGCGAAGTACCCAATCGGCAAAAAGATCACCGGTACGGTTACCAACATCACTGATTACGGTGCATTCGTTGAGATCGAGCCAGGCATCGAAGGCCTTATCCACGTTTCTGAAATGTCCTGGACAAAGAAGAACGTGCATCCGGGCAAGCTGCTCTCGACAACACAGGAAGTCGAAGTCGTTGTTCTCGAAGTGGATCCGGTCAAGCGCCGCATCTCCCTCGGTCTCAAGCAGACACTCGACAATCCTTGGACCACTTTTGCTGAAAAGTTCCCTGTCGGTACGATCGTCGAAGGCGAAGTCAAGAACAAGACCGAGTTTGGCCTGTTCATTGGCCTCGATGGCGATGTAGACGGCATGGTTCACCTCTCCGATCTCGACTGGAATCGTCCAGGCGAACAGGTCATCGAAGAGTACAACAAGGGTGACATGGTCAAGGCGCAAGTTCTCGACGTTGACGTCGAGAAAGAGCGCATCTCGCTTGGCATCAAGCAGCTTACCGGCGACAAGGTCGGCGAAGCAGCGACTTCGGGTGAATTGCGCAAGAACGCCGTTGTAACCGTAGAAGTTACGGCGATCACCGATGGTGGCCTTGAAGTGCGTCTGGTCGATCACGACCTCGACACCTTCATCCGCCGTGCTGATCTGTCCCGTGACCGCGACGAACAGCGTCCAGAGCGCTTCACTGTTGGTCAGAAGGCAGACGCGCGCGTCATCGCTTTCGACAAGAAGACCCGCAAGCTGCAGGTTTCCATCAAGGCGCTTGAAATCGCTGAAGAGAAGGAAGCTGTTGCCCAGTATGGTTCGACAGACTCCGGCGCTTCGCTCGGCGACATTCTCGGCGCAGCCCTGAAGAACCGCGAAAAGAACTAAGTCCACTTTCGGACTTGAGTTAAAAAACCCGCCGGTTCGCCGGCGGGTTTTTTGTTGCAAGGGCTTGTTCCTAAACTAGATCGTATCGAACTGAACGAGGATGAAAGCCATTTGAATGATTAGAGCTGCGACCAGAATTGCAAGTCGGGCTCTTCGGTTGCTAAAGTAAATCCCGGCACTGAGCAGCCCTATCAGCGCCAGATTACGCAAGGGATATTCAGGCCCGAGAGAGAGGAAGTGGGCGTACCCCTTCATTGCGGTATCGATAAAATCGAAAACAAATATCGATATCATAATGCCGAAAAACCAGGCTCTGCGGGACATGAAGTAATCTTCATAGCCGTCATAGCCCTCCATACTGTCCGGAAACAGCATGGCGCATGCCAGAAAGTGCAAGCTGGCGAAAAAGATGACGAAGAGATAGGCCTCGAATTTCCATAGCACCAGCTGGTGAAGATAGAACTCAAACCACCAGAAATGGACCACCGTAAGCAGGGTAAAAAGCACCCAGCCCAAATGAACGACATAGATATTTCTGTGCTGCGGATGCTGGATGATCCGGGCAACACCGGTAAGCAGACGCGATACGCTGAGTCCGAGAATAATGCCTATGATGACCCGTACGTGTGTGAATACTTCCGGATTTGGTATTGCGCCTTCCATCAGTCAATCTCCATGCCATGTCTCTACGAAATCGACATTTGCGTAGTGCTGCGATGGTATGGGCGCAAATGTCATATTCACTCCTTAGCAGTCTGGATTTGAATACTATTTCAACAATATCGAATCTGGCAGCTAGAAATTTATTCCAGCATAGATTATTAAAACCTATTGGTTCAGATACGTGCATTAATCGGCTGGAAAAGTATTTATATGGTTTTTTGCAATCAATGAATTAACATTAGATCTTTAGCAAATGAATATCATCTCACTATACGCTTAATTGCTACTTTTACGAATATTTGTGCAACTGAAAGTTGCACAGTTTTGACCTCATTCATTTATCAGGACTCAGCCTGCAATTCTTTTTTTCGGATTGCCTGTGGTCCAAAAAGGAATTTAACCGATGCCCAAAGACATCAAAACTATGGAAGACTTTTCCGAATTTGCTGGTCTTTCGCGCCCGACAGTGTCGAAATACTTTAACGATCCATCGTCTGTCCGCAAAAGCACGCGCAAAATTGTCGAAGCCGCGATCCTTCGCTCCGGTTACAAGCCCAACCTTTTTGCCAGCAATCGAAGAACGCATATTCTTGGCGTGATCGTGCCTAATTCCAACGATCCATTCTATATGTCACTGACACGTCGCATACAGGATTTGGCGGGTTTGGCAGGCTATATGGTTTTCATGCAAAGCTCCGAAGGACGACCGGAGCTTGAGCAGCGCGCGCTTGAAACATTCCAATCCATGAATGTAGCTGGCGTTATCATAGGCGCGCTCGGCTCGTCATCACATCAGGAAAAACTGGCAAAAGCCGCTGAGTCAGTACCCATTGTGTATATTGACTCCTCGCTTGATGATACGTCCCCCTTCGTGGGAACCGATAACAGGCAGAGCGTCAAGCTCATCGTGGATTATCTAACCAGATCAGGCGACGCTCCATGTTATTTTGGCATGCCGCCGCTTAACAATAATGTGCAGGGTCGCAGGAGCGCCTATGTCGCGGCAATGGATGATCTGGGCTTGGAGCCGCTTTTTGTGCCCGTGGATCCAGAAAACACATGGAACCTTGAAAAATTCGCCTTTGATGCCGCTATTCGAATCTTGCGAAATGGATCTTTTCCGACCAAGACCGTGCTATGCGGCAATGACCGCATAGCGGCAGGTCTTTCGGCCGCGGCCTATCAAGCGGGACTGAAGATTGGCCGGCGTCAGAATGATGACCTTCGCTTGGCAGGGCACGATGACCAGCCCTTTGCTCGTTATATGTGCCCGCCGCTCACCACTGTTGCGCAAAACCATAAGGAAATCGGTCGGCTGGCGGTCGAATTGATGTTTCAGAAGCTCGGCGAAACGCGTGACACCAAAACAGTATTACCGGCAAATGAGCGCATTCTTTTAAACGCCGAAATCATGCTGCGCATGTCGGCCTGACGATCTATATGGTTCAAAGCGCGGCAACGCGCCGCGAGATTCGTGAGACAACAGGCCTTTGCGTCGACATCAAAACGCATTAAACAGCATAGAAATAGCTGTTGTACGTTTTGACTGCTCAGGAGAGTTCAATGACAATCACCAAACCAAAACTGGTTACTGTTTTTGGAGGCTCTGGCTTTGTCGGTCGTCACGTGGTTCGCGCGCTCGCCAAACGCGGCTACCGGGTTCGGGTCGCGGTTCGACGCCCTGATCTTGCATTTCATCTGCAGCCATTGGGTGGCGTTGGTCAAATTCAGGCAGTTCAAGCCAATCTGCGCTACCGTTGGTCGGTGGATCGCGCAGTCGCCGGTTCTGACCATGTCATCAATCTGGTTGGCATCCTTTATGAGGGAGGCAGCCAGCGTTTCAGCACGGTACATGATTTTGGCGCGCGTGCTGTTGCTGAAGCAGCCCGTGCAGCAGGCGTTCCCCTTACCCATATGTCGGCGCTGGGTGCTCATTCGCAATCGCAATCCGCATATGCCAGTACGAAAGGGCGCGCTGAAGAAGCCGTTCTGAAAATTCTGCCGGAGGCGTATATTATCCGCCCGTCCGTTATTTTTGGACCAGAGGATGGATTCTTCAACAAGTTTGCCGGCATGGCGCGCATATCCCCGTTCCTGCCATTGGTCGGCGGTGGTCATACAAAGTTTCAACCGGTTTATGTCGGCGATGTGGCCGAGGTGATCGCGCGTTCTGTCGACGGTGCCTTGCAGCAGGGCAGAATTTACGAATTAGGCGGCGGAGAAGTTCTGACGTTCCGCCAGTGCATGGAAGAAATGCTCCGTGTTATTGGCCGCAAGCGGGCATTCCTCCCCATTCCATTCTGGGTAGCATCCATACAAGGCTCGATCCTTGGGCTATTGCCAAAGCCGATGATTACTTCCGATCAGGTGATCCAGCTTAGAAATGACAATGTCGTTTCCGAACAAGCAAAGGCAGAAGGGCGCACGCTTGAAGGCCTCGGCATTCGTCCGCAAACCATTGAGACGATTTTGCCGTCATATCTTTGGCGCTTCCGTGTGCAGGGTCAGTATTCCAGCCAGAAGCCTGCTTGATTAGAGCAAAATTTGCCCTAGCGGGCTGCTGTCAGAATTAGGTCGGCAGCTTTTTCTGCGATCATGATAACCGGCGAGTTTGTATTGCCAGAGACGATGGATGGCATCACCGATGCATCCACAATCCGCAACCTTTCCAGCCCATGCACCTGCAAGTCCGTATTGACGACCGCCAAATTGTCACGGCCCATCCGGCACGTACCAACCGGATGAAAAATCGTCGTTGCAATATCACCTGCGCGATGAATTAACTCGTCATCGCTTTGATATTGCGTTCCAGGCAGCATTTCCTGTGGTTGGTATTTCATTGCAGCCTTGGTCGCCATCAGATTTCGGGCATGACGAATTGACCGGGCTGCAAGCAGCCTGTCGCCCACCGTCGACAGGTAGTTCGGCTTGATATTGGGTGGAAGGCTGGAATCAGCCTTGCTTATATGGACTGTACTTCTGCTTTCTGGCCGCAAATTGCAAACCGAGACGGTAACAGCGGGATAGCGATGCAGAGGCTCGCCCAGCCGATCTGTGCTGAGCGGTTGCACGTGGTATTCAAGATCAGGCGTTTGGAGTCCGGGATCGCTTTTTGCGAAAATGCCGAGCTGACTCGGGGCCATGGACAAAGGTCCTGAGCGGCGTAGCGCATATTCGAACCCCATGGCAGCCCGCGAGAAGAGATTGTGATAAAGTTGGTTCAATGTTCGCGCACCTTCGATGCGGAACACTGTCCTGATTTGAAGATGGTCCTGCAGATTTTCACCCACCCCAGGCAGATCGTGCAAGGGCGCAGCGCCTGCATCTTTCAAAATGGCAGGGTTTCCGATGCCGGACAGTTCCAGGATTTTCGGAGAGTTGATTGCGCCTGCCGACAGAATGATTTCGCCCGAAGCGCGTGCAATGCAGGCTCGGCCCTGCAAACGATAACCGATCCGCACGGCCCGCTTGCCTTCGAATTCCACCCGCTCCACTTCTGCCCCGGTCACGACCCGCAAGTTGCGTCGCTTCATGGCAGGGCGAAGAAACGCCTTGGTGGTATTCCAGCGTAAGCCGCCACGCTGATTAACTTCGAAATAGCCCGAGCCTTCATTATCGCCGGTATTAAAATCTTCCGTTTTGGGAATGCCAAGCTCTTCCGCCGCATCCCGAAATGCATCGAGAATGGGCCAGGATAATCTTTGACGTTCCACCCGCCATTCACCGCCAGCTCCATGCAAGGCGGACTTTCCACGATAATTGTCTTCAGACTTGAGAAAATAGGGCAGCACGTCATCCCAGCCCCAGCCAGTATTGCCTGCCTGACGCCAGCCATCGTAATCGGCTGCCTGTCCGCGCATATAGATCATGCCGTTGATCGACGAGCAGCCACCCAGCACCTTACCGCGCGGATAGGGAAGAGTGCGGCCATTCAAACCTGGTTCAGCAGCGGTCTTCATCATCCAGTCGGTTCTGGGATTCCCCATGCAAAAGAGATAGCCGATTGGCACGTGTATCCAGTGGTATCGGTCGTTTCCGCCAGCCTCAAGCAAGAGAACGCGATGCTTTGGATTGGCAGAAAGCCTGTTGGCAAGAACGCACCCCGCCGAACCAGCCCCGACGATGATAAAGTCGTAGACGCCCTCATCGAAGGCTTGCTCGGTGCGATGCATATTCACGCTGCCACCTCGGTCGCGACTGCATCGCTTTCCGCCATTTGCCGCCAGATTGGAGCCATAGCTGCGGCAATCTCGAGGTATAATTGGTAGCGACGTTCATAATGCTTTGCTCGTTTTGCATCGGGCTTGTAGTGCCGCTCACTGGTGACCATTGCTTCAGCACCAGCAGAAAAATCTGCGAATATGCCAATTCCCGTTCCTGCCGCGATGGCAGCCCCCAGCGCACCCGTCTGGCTTGAGCGGGCAATGGATACAGGCAAACCCAGCACATCGGCGAATATTTGCGGCCAGATCAAGCTGCGCGAACCGCCTCCGGAAAGCACGGCCTCGTTGAAGCTCGCTCCGGCGGCGCGCATCATTTCGATGTGCTGGCGATGGCCGAAAGCTACGCCTTCCAGCAATGCTCGAACCATATGGCCTTTTGTATGCCAGCCTGCAACACCGTAGAAACCCGCCCGCGCATTACCGTCCTGTTGCGCGCCATAAAGAAAGGGATGGTAGATTGGATCATTTGCCGCTGGCTCAATTGATGATGCCAATTCGCAGCAGACATCGAATGGTGATTGACCATCCGGCTGCTCGCCATGGAAGAATTCACGCACCAGCCATTCAAGATTGGCTGCTGAAGTAGCACTCGATTCAATCGCCATATAGCGATCGCGATCAAAGGTCGATGACATGAACACCGGGCCTTCCAGGCGCGGACGATCAATGATCACCTGGTTAATACTCCATGTTCCAGCAATGATGGAAGCGGCACCCGTGCGCGTGACCCCGGACCCGATGGCGGAAGCGATCACGTCAAAGAATCCGCCAATGACTGGCGTTCCAGCGGCCAATCCGGTTTCAGCAGCCGCCTTCGCCGTGACCGTTCCCGCAATGTCCGCACTTTCGATCAAAGGCGGCAGCATGTCCATGCAGTCGCCCAAACCGAACGCGTCCAGAAGGTCTTGGTCATAGCGGCGTTCGGCAACATTCAACAATCCGCAGCCGGTCATGTCGGACACTTCACTGACCCGCGCACCCGTTAAGCGATTGACCACGAAATCCTTGCACAGAAACACTGTCCCGATCTTGCGAAAGGTTTCCGGGCGATTACGCTTGATCCACGCCAGCAGGGTTGGGGTTTGGGATGGCCAGGGACGTTGCAAACCTATCGGATAGGTGCGATCTCCGACGCCTTCAGCCAATAATGACTCGACAAGTGGTGCTGCACGTGTGTCCAGCGACTGGATTGCAAACAATGGTTCACCGGAATGATCCAGCGTATAAAGCCCATTGCCATGTCCCGCACAGCCGATTGCTGCGATATCTTCAGGCTCGATCCCGGCCTGTTCGATGCAGGTTCTGATGACAAGCTTGGCATTCTCCCAAAGTTCCCCGAGACCCCGCTCCACATGCCCGGGAAAGGGCATCGCACTGTGCCCTTCCTGTGCAGCTGAAGCGATTTCACGGCCTTGCCTGTCAAAGATCACCGCCTTGATGATCGTGTTGCCAGCATCGAGCCCTAATAGATATTCTCCCATCCGGAACCCCTCCTCAGGTTCTATGCTTATGCTCAGCCCTCTTGATAAAGCGCGTAGGCATCCTCGCCGCTGGCATCGTCATGGATTATGGCCATTAGTCCACGAACCACAGCGCCCGGATTTGCATGCTGGTAGATATTGCGGCCATAGACCATACCCATCGCGCCCTGCTGCATTAAAGCTGCCGATTTGACGAACACGTTCTTCAAGTCTTCTTTGCCGCCACCGCGCACAAGAACCGGGCAGCGGGCAGCTTCAACAACGCGATGAAAATCCTCTGCATTGGTTGTCGGATCAGCCTTGACGATATCGGCCCCCATCTCGCGGGCAAGCCGTGTCAGCGTTACGATCTTATCCGCATCGCCATCAACCATATAGCCTCCCCGCTCGGTGACCGGCTGCATGACCAGCGGCTCAATCATCAATGGCAACCCGTATTTGTCGCAATCGGCGCGCACACGTGAAATGTTTTGAACACATTGCCGAAACAGGTCCGGCTCATCGGGCAGCATGAACAGATTGACGACGACGCAGGCTGCATCCATTTCGATCGCGCCAATCAGTGGCTCGGCTTCATTCTGCAAAACCGCCCACATATTGCGGTGACGAAACGGGTTGTAAGGATTGCCCATGTCGATACGCATGACCAATGCGGGCTTATCTTTCCCGTCCACGTTTTGCAAAAGATCGGCTTGGCCGTAATTCATCTGTATGGCGTCTGGAGCTGCAGCAACCAATGCCTTCACGACAGATTCCATATCCTCCAGACCACTCAGGAAGGTCGGCTCATTGCACACTCCGTGATCGATCGCCACGTCGAGGCAGCGCCCCTTTGCCGAAAAGACGGTTCATCCGAACCTTGCTGTTGTTTCTCATGATAGTCTCCTTCTTCATTTCGTGCGCTTTGTGCGGCGATATCAGCGCCATGCCGCTCTGAGAGCAGGCATAAAAACTTCGCTCGCTCATCATTGCGGCGTGCAACAGACCATTCCTTTTCAGCGGCGAGCAGGCCCAGAACCGCGTCTGTCATCGATAGTGAAAGCTCTCCGCTGATCGCCAAGGTGGTGCGCCGCAGCAGGATGTCGTCCAAATGCTCAACCGCTTCGTTTCTAATCAGGAACAGAATCTCGCGCCTTGAGTAGCCTGGATGCGGCATTGCTTCATCGTTCCCCGCAGCAATGAATTGTGCGAGCACTTCAGCATCTGTTCCATATCGTTGGAACAATTGATCAATACGCTGTTCCTCAAGGCCGGTCAGGGCAGCGACACGCGATATCCATTCATCACTATTCGCCGGGAAAGCCCGGCCTCCGCCAATGGCGCGATCCTCTGTAACCACTCGTCGCTCACGGCCAAGTTTGGACAGAGCCATATTGGCAGCCAGTTCGCCAAAGGAACGGAACGTTGTCCACTTGCCGCCGATCATGCAAAGGACGGGCGGGCCGCTTTTATCCAGTTCGATAAAGGTGCAAAAATGATCTCGCGGAATGCGCCCCGTAAACTGATCCTTGCTCGCAGGCAGCGGACGCACGCCGGAAAACTGATAGACGATTTCTTCCGGCTTTATCTTGATTGCCGGCAGCACGAAGGCCAAGGATTGCAGAATGTAGTCTCGTTCCTCCGGGGTGCAGGTGACATTCTCCGGGTTATCAACCCGAATATCCGTAGAGCCAACCAGCACCTTACCAAGATAGGGAAAGAGAATGCAGACGCGGCCATCCTCATTCTCGTAATAGATCATATGGCCATCAAGGGCTTTCAGAAGCTCGGCATTGTCGATGATGAGGTGAGATCCCTTGGTGCCGCCCATGAGCGGTGCGGACAAGGCATTTTTTGGAAACAATGTGGCGTTGGCCATATCTATCCAGCCGCCCGTAGCATTGACAATCAGGTCAGGCTTTATGGTTATGGCGGCTCCGCTGATATGGTCATGGACAGCAAAAACGCCCGATGCATCCCGGCGAAGTTCGGCATAATTGACCACACGGGCCGAAGCATTGGCTGACATGCCATCCTGGAGCAGTTCAATTCCTATTCGCTCTGGATGGCTGACCCAAGCATCGTGATAGGTCGCCGAACTTTTGATGGCTGGGTTGAGCGCTGGCCATTTGCCAAGACTGGCTTGCCGCCCGCGAAATTGATGTTTGGGCATCAAAGCGCGCTTGCGTGTCAGAAAATCATAAATGCTTAAGCCTGCCTTTATGGCGAGAGCACCGCGCCTGCTTGGTTTGCGAGTCAGGCCAAGAAAACGCACAGCACCGTTGGCAAGGCCAGAGAATAAACTGAAAACCGGCACGGTCGTAGGCAAGGGCGCGACCATATGTGGGGCGTTGCGAAGCAGGCGGTCGCGTTCAACCAGTGATTCCTTCACCAGATTGAATTCACCGTTTTCGAGATAGCGAAGACCGCCGTGAACCATGCGCGAAAGAGCTGAGCTGGCGCCCGAACAATAATCATTCCTCTCGACAAGCAGAACATTGATGCCCTGCAGCGCCAGTTCACGGAACACGCTGAGGCCATTTATTCCGCCGCCGATGACACACACGTCCACCTTCGGGCTCCGGCGAAGCCCGTCAAATACTTCTTCACGCTTCATGATGCAGCCCGTTACCTGTCCATATTTGTCAGTTTCACTGCGATGGCCGCGTCAAGGGCCGCAAGGTCTTGCTCATCAAGTCTTATTGTTCCGGCTCTGGAATTTTCCAAAGCCTGTTCCGGATTTCGTGCACCGCACAGGGCAAATGTCACGCCGGGTTGTGCCAGCGTCCATGCAATCACTGCTTGGGCGATACTCGCCTGATGCTTTTCTGCTACGGGCTGGATTGCCTCGGCAAACTGTTTGGCCTTCAAACGATTACTGGTAGAAAAGCGGGGACTATCCTTGCGTTGATCATCACCCGAAAATACGCGATGCGGATCAATCGTCCCGGCAAGGAGCCCAAGCGCCAAAGAAGAATAGCTCAGTGTAGATACGCCTTGCTCTCGAGTGACCGGAAGTAGATCCGTCTCGATTTCGCGATCGATCATACTGAACCGTTCCTGTATAGCATCCAGCGAGCCGGTTGCGACATAGGCTTTGAGTTCGTCCTGGCTAAGATTGCTTGCGCCGATTGCGCGGATTTTGCCGGCACTGCGCAAATCTTCCAGTGCCTGTACGGTCTCCTCGATGGGTGTCGTCGGGTCCTGCCAATGCGTGATATACAGATCTATATAATCGGTACCCAGCCTTTTGAGACTCTCATCGATCTCGTGGAAAATCGCATCGCGCCCGAGATAGCGATGAACCGGTTTTCCATCCTGATCGAAAAAATGCTGTCCCTTCTGCGTGTGCCAGACCAGCCCGCATTTGGTGGCAATGATTGCCTTGTCACGCCTTCCCTTCAACGCCCTGCCAACGATCTCTTCCGAGCGCCCAAGGCCATAGGCGGGAGCTGTGTCGATTAAACTGACACCGGCATCAAGGGAGGCCTGTATTGCGGCTATGGACTGATTTTCATCAGTGCCACCCCACATCCAGCCGCCGATGGCCCATGTCCCCAAGCCAACAGCCGAGGCATTTACACCGGACTTGCCAATGGCACGCGTTAATTGCCCGACACTCATGCCCAGTCTCCTTCAGCTTCTGCAATTTCTAGAATACGCATCCCCGTTGCTTCATCCGTCACCAGCGTATCCAGATGGTTGCCGCGCATAATGCTGAGAATTGGCTTTGCCTTGTTCGGCCCACTCGCCACGCCAATCTTTGTTGGAATCGAGGCGAATTCACTTAAGGTGAGTGAAACGAGGGAATCGTTTAAGCTGTAGCCGCAAACCTGCCCCCGGTCGTCCAGCAGATGGGCCAGCAGTTCACAGCTTGCACCGGAGCGCTCAATCGCTTCCCGGTCGGTACTCGACGATGGGTGCAAGTCATAATAGCTCGAATCATCGGTCAGGATGGAGCCAATACCGACAACTGCGACTTTGGCTTCCCGCGCACGCTTAAAAACATCCGCGACCGACCGCATATTGATAAGCATCGATCGTTCTGCCGCCGTATCTGCAAAGAGTGGCGCATGAATTTGATAAGCCCGTCCGCCGAGCTTGTCGGCCAGCAATGTCGAAACGTGATTGACATCAGTGTAATGCTTGCCCTGGACACAGCCAGTTGCGGGCACAACCTCGATATTGAACGGCCGCGACACCTGCAGACCGGCAACAACGGCACTGACACCCTTGCCGCCTGTGATACAAATCGTATCGCCATCGGAGATTTGCTGCAGGAGCAACCTAGCCGCCGCTTCACCAACCGCCTGCAATGCTGTTTGCGGATTGTCCGACACTGTGGGCACCACGACAGCCCGATTGATACCCCCCAGCGCCAGCAACCGTTCTTCCAGATCGATAAGCGGTTCAACAGGTGACTTGATCTTGATTTCGACCAATCCGAGCTGACGCCCGCGTTTAATGAGGCGATTGACTGTCGGCTGTGATACCCCGAGCTGATCGGCGATCTGCGCTTGTGTCAGGCCTTCCACGAAGTGCAATACCAATGCCTGATGCATTTGCCTGGCAATGACAATCTCCTCGCGTGGTGCCGGAGATAGTTTTGCGTTGAGTCTGACGACAGTCATATCAGGAAGCCTTACGCTTGTGCAAAAAGTGGTCAATGGATACTGCGCCGAGTAGAATGCAACCCTTGATCATGTCCTGCCAGTAAACCGATATATTAAGCAGAACCAGCGAGCTTGTGACCACCGAAAGCAGGGCAATGCCGAGGATCGCACCAAGAATTGTTCCCGATCCGCCATTCAATGACGCGCCGCCAATAACAGCCGCTGCGATGATGTTCAGCTCCATGCCGACGCCGAATGTAGGGGTCGCCGCACCAAAGCGTGACATGTAGATAACGCCCGCAACACCGGCAAGGGTTGAACAAAGAACCGTTACCCAGAACTTTACCTGATTGGTCCTGATCCCGGAGTAGAGAGCGGCCTTTTCATTGCTTCCCGTGTAGAAAACTTTTCGCAAAGCTGTTGCACGCCGCAACAGGAAGTCGAAAAGTACAACGACAGCAATGAAAATTATGATGACATAGGGCACGCCGTGGAAACTGCCCTGCCCGATTGCCTTGAACGCGGGGGGTAGGGTGAAGAGCGAGAGCGGCGTTCCTTTGGTGATTATAAGGCAAAGGCCACGTACAATCACCATTCCGGCGAGCGACGTGATGAAGTGATTAAGTCCGACAACGGTAACAAAGAAGCCCATCACGCAGCCAATCAGACTGCTTGCCAGAATACCGATAAGAGAGGCGCTCCACGGGTCCAGTCCCGCAAGGAAAAGCGAGCCTGAAAGCACCATTGCGAAGCAGACTACGGAACCCACCGCCAGATCGATACCGCCGACGATGAGCAGAATTGTCATGCCAACCACAACAATGCCTTCAACGGAAAAGCTCATCAGCATGGCGCGGAAATTGCCGAGGGTCAGAAAATGCGGTGAAGCAAAGCTCATGGCAATGCACAGCGCCAGAATGATCGCGATCAGCCCAGCTTCCCGCATTGAACCCAGCCTTTTCCAAGACGGTGTCCGCGTAGCACTTACTCCGATTGTTTCAGCCACCATGTTATTTTCTCCCATAGACTTTTCAGGCAGCATGATCTGTCGCCAACCGTGTTTGTTCGCTTTGATTGACACCGGAAGCCAGCCGTATCACCGCCTCCTCCGTCATCTCATCTGCGCCGAGTTCACCTGCGATCGTTCCCTCCCGGATAACCAGCACCCGGTCACATAATCCAAGCAATTCCGGCAGCTCTGACGAGATGACAATGATTCCGATGCCGGACCTTGCCAGATCGCGAAGCAACAGGTGAATTTCGGATTTTGCGCCGACATCAATGCCGCGCGTCGGCTCATCCATCAGGATGACCTTCGGTTGCACCGCGAGCTGTTTGGCAATCGCGACCTTTTGCTGATTGCCGCCACTGAGCGCTGATACAGGCGTGTCGATGTTGGCCATACGAATATTCAGCCGCTGCGCGAATGCGTGGGCAAGCTGTGCTTCGCCCCGCGCATTAATCAGCCCCAGATGTCCCGTCAGCGCCTTGAGATTGAGAACGGAAATATTCTGGGCGATCGACATGTCGAGGAAAACGCCAGAACCTTTGCGGTCCTCGGAAAGATAGACGATGCCAGCCTCTACGGCATCCGTGTAAGTCTTGATTGCCTGTACCTGACCGTGCAAGCGGATTTCGCCATCCGTGATCGCCCGCAGACCGCAAATGCCCTCGGCAATCTCCGTGCGGCCAGAGCCGATCAGACCGCCAATGCCTAGTATCTCGCCTTTGTTCAACTCGATATTGATATCAAGGAAGCGGCTTCTGTCACCAAGGCCACGAACCGAAAGGATTGTCTCGCCTGACACCTCAGCGCTTTGCTGTTTAGGCGGATAGAGCTGGGTTATTTCACGGCCCACCATACGGCGGACAACATCATCGGGCGTCACATCTGCCACCCTCTCCGTGGACACATATCGGCCGTCGCGCAGAACCGTGACACGGTCGCAGAGCGAGAAAATCTCAGCCATTCGATGACTGATGTAAATAATGGAAATGCCGTTCGCTTTCAGATCCCGAATAATATCGAACAATATGCGGGTTTCGGCTTCGGTCAATGCAGCTGTTGGTTCGTCAAAGATCAGTACCCGGCAATCCAGTGTCAGAGCCTTGGCGATCTCCACCAGCTGTTGGCTGGAAATGGACAGATCCGCAACCTTTCGGCGCACGTCGATCGGTGCAAGCCGGTTCATGACTTCCTGCGCCTTACGTTCCAGTTTACGATAGTCCATCAGGAACGATCGCTGGCGGCTCGTCGCGGCCATGAAGATATTTTCCGCTATGCTTGCATCAGGACAAAGCGCGATTTCCTGGTGCACAAGCCCCAGACCAAATGATTGGGCTATTGAAGGAGAGGCGATTTTCACCGCCTCACCTTCCACGAGGATTTCACCCTCATCCGGTTGCAGCACACCGGCAATGATATTCATCAGCGTCGATTTGCCGGCTCCGTTTTCGCCGCAGATCGCGTGAATTTCCCCGCGATGGAGGCTGAAACTTACATTCGTCAACGCCTTTACCGCACCGAAGTGCTTTGTGACGTTGTGGATGTCCAGAACCGGTTTCGGCATGATGACGCTCCTCCCCAATACTTCACAAGACGCTACCCGGACTTTGCAAATCCGGATAGCGGATTGCGAAGTCTACTCCTCGATCCCTTTGGTACCGCGACGCTTCAGGTACTTGTCCCAGAAGAAATCATCCGCATTTTCCGCTGTGACGATGGACAGACCATTGTCAACGAATGGAATGCTCATCGGGTTGAACCCTGCCCGCTTGGCATCGTTCATAGGATCGATCAGTTCCGGATGCTTGGCCAACCAGAGCAGCATGAAACCCATATAGCCCTGCATGCCCTGATTGGGGTTGATTGAGCCAAAGACTTCACCGGCTTTGATCATGTCGAGAATATTGGCGTTGACGTCCGCGCACATGACGAGGATTTTACCGCCGCTTTCCTTACTTGCCTGGGCTGCGCCGATGGCCGAGTTGGCCTCCGGCATGAACACTGCACCAAGATTAGGATTGGCCTGCACGATACTCATCAAGCCTTGATAGGCTTTTGTCGGGTCCTGATTGGAGGCAGCGCGGCCAACCAATTTCATATCCGGCCACTTTTCCTTCATGCGGTCAACAAATGCCGTTACACGCTTGTCGTGATTATCCTGACCTGGATTTTCCAGCACCGCATATTCGCCCTTGCCACCAAGCTTGTTGGCAATGGCATCAGCCGCATAGGTGCCTTCACGAATATTATCCGAAGTGATGAACGATATGCGTTTTGACAATGGCGAGTCCGCCGCAAATGTCACGACTGCCGTTCCCTGACCGATAGCGCGGTTGATTGGCTCGATGAAGGGATCCGAGTTCATTGGGTGAACCAGAATGCCTGCCGGGTTCTGTGCCAATGCCTGATCAAAACTGGCGATCTGCTTGTTGACGTCATATTCCGGTGTTCCGGTATAGGCCGTCTCGCAGCCAAGCTGCTTGCCTGCCTGCTTGAACATCTCATAAACCGGGAACCAGTATTCGACACCCGACACCATGACGTTCATGACATATTTTTCGCCCGGCTTGCAGCGAAACGGCGATTCCGTTTCAGCCTTGGCTGGCGATGCAAATAATGTTGCTGCAAGGACCGCCATCGCGGTCGTGCCCAAAAAAGTACGCAAGTGTCCTCCTCGAGGCCGAAGCCCCTCCCATTTGTCCGCGGCGCTTCGAATGCAGCCACTTTACTTTGCGAAAACTGGCACTCCTCCTCGAATGCCAGCATGGGTAACTAATCTCAAAGAAAAGAGACTGTCAATAAAATTCATCACGTGAATAATAATTCATCTATACTTTGCAAAAAACCTCTGGCGGGCGGAAATATTCCGCCCATTGGCTGTCTTCAGTCTATGGAAAAGCCGTGACTTAGCGCATCAATATCAAAGCGACCAGGCCCACCGTACCGACAACAAGCCGCCACCAGGCAAAAAGGCCATAACCGTGGCGAGATACGTAACCCAACAGATAACGCACTACGAGCACGGCGGAGATAAAGGCTGCAAGGAAGCCGACGCCGATCAACGTCACATCATCGAATGTCAGGATATTGCGGTTCTTGAAAAGGTCGAGGGCAAAAGCGCCTGCCATGGTGGGCATGGCAAGAAAGAACGAGAACTCAGCCGCCGAACGCTTGTCAGCGCCCAAAAGCAAAGCTCCGACAATGGTCGAGCCAGAACGCGACGTGCCAGGGATCATGGCAAAGCACTGGAAAAGGCCGATTTTCAAATAGAGCGGCAATGGGAAATCCATCGCATCCGTATAACGTGGCTTCAGGTCGAGCCTATCCACCCATAGAAGGATAAGCCCACCCAGTATCAGCATCGTACAAATCAACATTGGCGATTCAAACAGGATTGCCTTGATCAACCCATGAGCAAGAACGCCAATGAAAACGGCGGGCAGAAATGCAATCAGCACACCGATTACAAAACGCCGGGCCTTCGGATCATTGGGCAAATCACGTGCTATTTTCAGAAGGCGTGCGGAGTAAACAGTCAGAATAGCAAGGATAGCACCGAGCTGGATCAGCACTTCGAAGGTCTTACCATTTGACTCGAAACCGAGAAAATGGCCTGCAAGCAGCAGGTGTCCTGTCGAAGAAACAGGGATGAATTCGGTAAGCCCCTCCAGCAATCCCAAGAAAAGCGCTTCGACAATTGTCTGAGTTTCCATGTTTATGCTTACCGCTTTCTTAATCCGTATTGCGGTTCCCGCCCGCCAAAAGGGCACCGCTACAATTGAATACACTGCACAATTTTTGTCTTAACCGATTCTCGTTTAAGAAATTATTCAGCGATAAGGACCTGCCCGTTAAATCGTGTTTACTTGTCTCATGCCGCCGTTGCGCCTATAGCATTGGCCCGGTGTCTGCCATGTTCGCAATACGATGCCGACCCGCAAAATGCCAGTTCGAAAGATTTAGAATATCTGCCATGTTGACGCTTTTTCATCATCCCATGTCCACCGGCTCGCGATATGTGCGACTGATCCTCAATGAATATGACATTGAAGTGCAGTTGATCGAGGAAAACAGTTGGGCACGCCGCAAGGAATTTCTGTCGCTCAATCCCGCAGGTACATTGCCCGTATTGCTTGCAGAAGGCGACGTGCCTGTGGCCGGGGCATCGGTGATTGCCGAATATATTGACGAAACACGTGGCGCATTAAAACGCAGCCGCCGTTTGTTTCCGGAAGACTCGCTCAATCGCGCAGAGGTACGCCGGCTTGTTGACTGGTTCTTGAGCAAGTTTGAAAATGAAGTGACACGGCATATGGCGCGTGAACGCATCTTCAAGTTGCATATGACAGCCGAGCAGGGTGGAGGCGCACCTGACAGCGCTGCCATCCGCGCCGCCCGGGCAAATATTACCCAGCATATGAGATATATTGACTGGTTGACCGCCACACGCAATTGGCTGGCTGGACCTGCACCGACCTATGCAGACATGGCTGCTGCGGCCTCCATCTCCATTCTAGACTATCTTGGAGAGATAAAATGGGCCGAGTATCGTGCGGCACGCGATTGGTATACCCGGATGAAGTCCCGACCCTCCTTCCGCCCGCTTCTTTCGGACCGCGTGCGCGGCTTGCCCCCTGCATCGCACTATGGTGATCTGGATTTTTGATCTTATAGGGTATTTAAGTTCTCATGCACGGGTGTCATGCAAATGAACCTAAATCAGCAAGAGCGGCTTAAACAATTCATTATCGAAGAATCGCGGGCTGCTGGCTTCGATGTCATCGCGATCACCAGTCCGGACTCAATCCCACAAGCTGAAGAGAGGCTGCGCGAATATTTGTCGCTTGGACGTCACGCAAGCATGGAATGGATGCGGGAAACCGAGGAGCGTCGAAGCAGTCCGCAAGCTCTTTGGCCGGAAGTTCGCTCGATCATTGTTCTGGCCATGAATTACGGCCCCGACAGCGATCCGCTCACTATCCTTGAGCAAAAAGACAAGGCAGCGATTTCCGTCTACGCGCAGAACCGTGATTATCACGACATTATAAAGGGCAAGTTGAAAGGCGTAGCCAGCCGGTTTGCCTCGCGGGCCACTGGCGAAGATCTTAAAGTGTTCGTTGATACGGCACCTGTCATGGAGAAGCCACTGGCAGAAGCCGCAGGACTTGGCTGGCAAGGCAAGCATACCAATCTGGTCAGCCGGACACATGGGTCCTGGCTCTTTCTAGGCACCATCTTCACAACAGCAATGCTCCCTGTAGACACCAAAGAGCAGGACCACTGCGGCTCGTGCCGTGCTTGTCTCGATACCTGTCCGACCTCGGCTTTTCCTGCTCCCTATCAGCTCGACGCACGCCGGTGCATTTCCTATCTCACTATCGAGCATAAAGAACCGATCGCACTCGAGTTCCGCAAGGCGATGGGCAACCGTATCTATGGTTGCGATGATTGTCTTGCCGTATGTCCGTGGAATAAATTTGCTGAAACTGCACGCGAGTCCAAGCTGCGTGCCCGCGACGATCTTCGCTCGCCCTCTCTTGCTTACCTGCTGACCTTGGATGACCCTACATTCCGAACCCTGTTCTCAGGCTCACCTATCAAGCGCATTGGTCGCGATCGCTTCCTGCGAAATGTATTGAACGCCTGCGGCAATTCCGATGATCCGAATTTGATAGAACCGGTCAAGCGGCATCTGTCCGATCCTTCGCCGCTCGTGCGCGGCTCAGCGGTGTGGGCTTTGAGCCAGCTCCTGAACGCAGAAAGCTTTTCAAACCTCAGATTGATCCACGCAGTGAAGGAAAATGATGCTGGCGTCTTGACCGAATGGCACAATGGCGCGAACAATCAGCTATGAAGATTTTCCTGTTTGGCGCCGGTTATTCAGCGCGCGCCTTTGCCAGAGCAATTGCTCCCACAGCCGAGTTTATTGGCGGGACGACGCGTGACGGAACGAAGTTGGCGGCACTCACCAAGGAAGGTATCACGCCTTTCCTTTTCCATGGCACCCACGCGTCGCAGGAGATTGCAGACGCGCTGGAAACCATCACTCATCTGGTTATTTCAACATCTCCAGCAAAAACCGGCGATCCCGTGATCGCGCTGTTCGGAGAGACGATCCGTCGCGCCATGCCAAAGCTGCAATGGATCGGCTATCTATCGACAGTAGGCGTCTATGGCAATCATGCCGGTGCCTGGGTGGACGAAACAACGCCCTGCAGCCCGGTTTCGACGCGTTCGGTTGAGCGTGTCGATGCGGAGCATAGCTGGCAGGCTTTGGCAGATGCTCGCGGCGTTCCGCTGGCAATATTGCGGCTTTCGGGAATTTACGGACCGGGGCGTAATGCTTTTGTCAATCTCACCAATGGAACAGCGCGGCGTCTCAACAAAACCGGTCAGGTTTTCAACCGCATTCATGTGGATGACATTGCCGGTGCCCTTCAGTTCCTCAGCATGCACCACCAGGGTGGCATATTCAATATTACCGATGACGAACCGGCTCCGCCCCAGGATGTTGTCGCCTATGCCGCCGAGTTAATGGGTGTCGAGCCACCGGAAGAGTCTGACTTTGAATCAGCGCAACTGACGCCGATGGCCCGCTCATTTTATGGCGAGAACAAGCGTGTTTCCAACAAGCGCATCAAGTCTTTGGGTTTCACATTCCGCTATCCCGACTATGGCACTGCCTTCGCAGCCATGTGGCGAGACGGCAGCTGGCGTTAACGCCTGCATTTAGCGAAAACTCGTAATTACATTGATTCCGATGCCTTCAAAGCGGTCCATCGCCATCAGGGCCGCTGGCGCGTCATCCAAGGTGATTTCCTTGCCAATCAATCTTTGCGGTTTGAGCTTGCCAGTCTCCAGCATGTCCATCAGGGCATTATACCGAAAGGCCTGCATGCCATGGCTGCCATATATTTCAAGCTCATGCGCAATGACCTTATCCATGGGAATGGGAGAGTGTGCGTGACCACCAAGCATTAGTCCCACCTGCACATGACGGCCACGGCGACGCAGATTCGCGATTGAATTAAAGCATGTTGTGGGGTGCCCCAGTGCGTCTATGGAAACATGGGCCCCACCCTTGGTAATCTCTCGGATTGCACCAATAACATCTTGTTTCTCACGTCCATTGACAGAAGCGACAGCCCCTAATTCTCGGGCAAAAGCAAGCTTCTCTTCGGACAAGTCGACCGCAACAACATTCGCGCCCATCGCAGTGGCAATCATAATTGCGGAGAGGCCCACCCCGCCGCATCCATGCACTGCCACCCATTCGCCTGGCTTCACTTTCGCCTGGTCGACAATGGCGCGGAAAGAGGTCACAAATCGGCAGCCAAGACTTGCCGCCGTGGCAAAATCCAGCGAATCCGGCAGGGCGACAAGATTGGTATCGGCGAAGTCGAGCGCGACATATTCCGCGAAAGAGCCCCATGCGGTGAAGCCGGGCTGAAACTGACTTTCACAAACCTGATGATTGCCCGAATTACACTCAAAACAATGTCCGCAACCGCCAACAAAAGGCACTGTTACGCGCTGGCCGATTTTCCATCCTGTCACATGTTTGCCAATAGCTTCAATTGTTCCCGCAAGCTCATGTCCTGGCACGTGCGGCAGAACAATATCCGCATCGTGCCCCATCCAGCCATGCCAATCACTGCGGCAAAGTCCGGTCGCTTCAACTTTCACTACGACGCCGCTTGCGGCAGGTTCGGGATCCATAACGTTCTGCACGCCGGGGCGGATGGCCAAACTGCTCGAAAATGACTGCTCTCATAATGCGGACCCCACCGAATCAAACCTAAATTTGTTTCCATATTGCGGGTTTCATGCGAATCTTGCCATCATAAAGCTCGGATGACCGAAGCAATTTTGCTTCCCATCCATTGGACAATAAAATGATATCAAAAACTCTGCTCTCCTTTGCTGTTGGCATATTAGTTTCGCTAGCAAGCACACTCAATGCTGTCGCCGAAGACGGGCCTGCAAAGCGCTTGTTCGGCTCGCAATCATTGCCCAGTCTCGGAGCACCGCAATCAACCGGTTTTTACGCCAAGGGTTGCCTTGCAGGCGGCGTTGCATTGCCCGTGGATGGACCGGCCTGGCAGGTCATGCGTCTGTCGCGAAATCGCAATTGGGGCCATCCGCACATGATCGCCCTTCTGGAACGGCTAGCCCGTGATGCTTCCGCCAAGGACGGCTGGCCCGGCCTACTGGTTGGCGATATTTCGCAGCCACGTGGCGGTCCGATGTTGACCGGTCATGCTTCGCATCAGGTAGGGCTTGATGCCGATATCTGGCTGACTCCGATGCCGAAACGCCGCTTCACCAATCAGGAACGTGAGACGGTGGAGGCGAAGTCCATGCTTCAAGGGGACACGCTTTTTGTTGACCCTGATAAATGGAGTGCAAGTCGCACGGCTCTTTTGAAACGAGCTGCGAGTTACCCTGAGGTTGAGCGGATTTTTGTCCACCCCGGCATCAAGAAAAAGCTGTGTGACAGCGTGCAGGGCGACCGTAGCTGGCTGAACAAAGTACGTCCCTATTGGGGTCACTATTATCATTTCCATGTGCGCATCAAATGCCAGCCCGGATCTCCCGAATGCAAAGCACAGGAGCCGACAGGGACTGATGATGGCTGCGGCAAACCTTTGGCCTGGTGGTTCACCGATGAGCCGTGGAAGAAAGCACCTCCACCCAAAAACCCGGTCAAGCCCAAGGTCATGATGCTCTCGGACCTACCGAAGCTTTGCGCCCAGATATTGAATGCACCCGGGCCAAAATCGGTTGAAGAGGTTACGCTTGGCGTTGGTGCGAAGGTTCCACAGGCATCTACAGATACCAGCCAGGACTTTCCAGAAGACGTTCCGGTTCCCGGTCAAAAGCCTTGAGGTCTTTTTGTGCTCTGCCCTTTTCACGGAGACGTGAATTGTTTATAGAGTTTCAATCGATTTAGGGCCCACCCGAAAAAGAGTTTTGATGACACAGCCATTCCGCCTTGCGTTGATTGCCCATGACCAGAAGAAGGACGACATGGTGGCGTTTGCGCGCAATTATGAGGCCTTGCTTGCACCATGTGACATCGTCGCGACCGGCACGACCGGCCGCCTGATACAGGAAGCGTGTCCCTCACTGACAATCGCCCGCGTAAAGAGCGGACCGCTTGGCGGCGATCAGCAGATCGGTGCGTTGATTGCGGAAGGACGAATTGACGGGCTTATATTTTTCGTCGACCCGTTGTCACCTTTGCCACACGATGTTGATGTAAAAGCACTGATGCGGCTTGCCAGCGTTTACGATATTCCCATGGCATTGAACCGGGCGACAGCTGAGGTTCTGGTACAAAAAAGAGGCTTGCTACGGGATGACGCGGCCGACAATACATTGATGCGCCATGTGTCCGATCGGGATAAAGGCACGCGTGGCATTTAAGACAGGAAAGCGATAATGGTTACACAGGCAGATACCGACCACATCATGAAATTTCCGATTCTGGTCGGGGATATTGGCGGTACCAATGCGCGCTTCGCAATCCTTGTCGATGCCTATGCAGAGCCGAAGGAATTTCCGGTTCTGCAAACTGCCGATTTTTCAACTATTGATGAAGCTATCCAGAACGCGATCCTTGACCACACCTCGATCCAGCCACGTTCTGCAGTGCTTGCCATTGCTGGTCCTGTCGAAGGTGACGAGATCGACCTGACCAATTGCGCCTGGGTCGTCAAGCCGCGCCAGATGATGGAGACACTTGGCCTCTCGGACATTACCGTCATCAACGATTTCGAGGCGCAGGCACTTGCCGTTGTTTCGCTTGAGCCAAAGCATCTTGAAAAGCTTGGCGGTGGCGCGGGTGATCCGCATGGCAGCCGTGCGGTGCTCGGGCCCGGCACTGGTCTTGGGGTTGCCGGCATGGTTCGTTCTCGCGCAAGCTGGGTTCCTGTCCCTGGTGAAGGTGGTCATGTGGATATGGGTCCGCGTACTGAACGCGATCTCGAACTTTTCCCTCATATCGAGCATATTGATGGCCGCATTTCCGGCGAACAACTGCTTTGCGGGCGCGGACTTCAGAATATCTATCGCGCCATTTGCAAGGTTGGTGGAACGGAACCAGCGCTTGAAACGCCTGCCGACATAACTGCCGCTGGTCTTTCCGGTGAATCTCCGGAAGCGAAAGAAACCCTGGCTCTTTTCGTCACCTATCTTGGCCGTCTGGCGGGCGATTTTGCTTTGACTTTCATGGCGCGCGGTGGTGTATATCTCGCCGGTGGCATCGTTCAAAAGATCGTGGAGCCGCTAAAAAATCCGGCCTTCCGCAAAGCTTTTGAAGATAAGGCCCCGCACCAGCAAATATTACGCGAAACACCGGTTTATATCATCACGCATCCTCTGGCAGCCTTAAGTGGTCTGTCTGCATTTGCCCGCACACCAGCCCGATTCGGCGTTGCTACTGAGGGTCGTCGCTGGCGCCAAGGCTGAACTGTTCGCTGAACCCTTTCTGGGGCATCAAGGCAACACTGCCCGCCGCATTCCGCCAAACGGGGCAAAACCGATAGGCAAGGCGAGGCAATAACGCTATAGGGACAAGATCACGCGGCAAACTTCCTGCAAAAGGAGGTTTGCCTGACATTTTAGTCCCAGCGAGTTGCCGCCTGTCATGAATGGTGTACCCAAGAAGAACAAAATCGACCCGACCGAGGCCAGGCGCGTCGTCGGCAGGGTGCTTGGCGAAAATGTCCGGCAGCACCGCTCTTCATACACTGTTGCAGTTTTCGCAATGCTGGCCGTGGCGCTAAGTACCGCTTTTGTTGCCTATATCTTTAAGGATGTAATCAACAAAATCTATTATGAGCGCCGCGAAGACCTCATCATACCGATCAGCCTCGGCATTCTTGCCGCGTTCGTTATCCGCGGCGTCGCGACCTATGTACAATCAGTAACGATGGCAAAAGTCGGTAACAGCATTGTGGCGCGTTACCAGCATCGCATTTTTGACCATCTGATGAAGCTTGGGCTCGACTTTTATCACGATACGCGTTCCGCACAGCTGGCGGCGCGGATCAATCAGAATATTGGTGGCGTTCGTGAGCTTCTTGATATTGTGGTCACGACAATCGGCAAGGATATTCCAACCCTGATCGCTCTTGTCGGCACAATGATCCTGCTCGACCCGCTGCTATCGCTGTTCGCTTTGCTGATCGGCCCACCAGTGCTCCTCACCGTCCGTTACCTGACCAAGCGCCTGCGGGTCATTCATCGTGAATCAGTGACCCTGAATTCACACCTTTTGGGCGCGATGCAAGAGGCTACGCAAGGGATAGCCATCGTCAAGGCTTTCACCATGGAAGACCAGTTGCGCGGCAAGATCAGCAAATTGATCACACGCGCCGAGGAGCGAGCCAATAAGATTTCACGCGTGTCCGAGCGGCTCACTCCCGTGACAGAGCTCATTGCGGGTACAGCCATTGCATCAATGATCATGTATACGGGCTTCCGCGCCGTTTATGATGCACAGCCTCCCGGCGCCATGTTCAGCTTTATCACCGCTGTGCTCCTCGCCTATGACCCGGTTCGCCGTCTTGCCCGTGTGCAGGTTGGCCTTGAGCGCTCGCTCGTTAACGCCCGCATGATCTATGAAATTCTCGACATTGAGCCGCGTCAGGCAGATAGCATCGGCGCCGTGCCGATTACGGTGCCCAATGGCGAGGTTCAATTCGATAATGTGAGCTTCGGTTATGGCAATGGCATTCAGGTTCTCCACAATGTCAGCTTCACCGCAGATGCAGGCAAGACCACCGCAATTGTCGGTGCATCGGGCGCCGGTAAATCGACACTGATCGGTCTCGTTCAGCGCTTCTATGATATTGATGGTGGACGTATTCTGGTTGACGGCCAGGATATTGCCCATGTCAGCAAGCGGTCGCTGCGCCAATCCATCGCTTATGTCTCGCAGCAACCCTATTTATTCGAGGGCACTATTGCCGACAATATTCGCTACGGACGACCCGACGCGACTGATGAAGAGGTTATCGAGGCGGCCAAACTTGCCAATGCCGATGAGTTCATTATCAAGCAGCCGCAAAGCTACGGCACCGAAGTGGGCGAAAACGGTATAACGCTTTCAGGCGGTCAACGACAGCGCCTTTCCATCGCGCGCGCCATTGTCCGCAATGCGTCCATTCTCCTGCTCGATGAGGCCACTTCAGCGCTCGATAATGAATCCGAAAAGCGCGTACAGCAGGCTCTTGAACGCAGCATGCAGGGCCGCACAACCATCGTCATCGCCCATCGTCTTTCGACTATTGTCAACGCGGATCATATTGTCGTTATGGAAGCGGGACGGGTTGTGGAAGAAGGCGTTCATGAAACCTTACTTGCCCGGCCAAATGGCGTTTACGCGCGCTTCTATCAATTGCAGGGCAAGGATGAGTCACCCATTATTCTTATGGATGAAGACGAGACTGCCGAACGCATGGGACCAACGGAATGAGCATAGAAAATCCGATGAAGCTTGCCGTAACCGGTGCTGGCGGGCGCATGGGGCAGACCTTGATTCGCATCATACAAGCGACACCGGGCGCCACACTTGCCGGTGCCATAGAGCGCTCTGGCTCGCCGCATATCGGTCAGGATGCAGGCGAACTTGCCGGCGTTGGTCACCTCGGTATTCCAATTACCGATGACGCGCTTTCTGTTTTTGTCGGCGTTGAGGGCGTGCTTGATTTTACCACCCCTGCCGCGACCATTGAATTTGCCGAATTGGCTGCACAAGCGCGTATCATTCATGTGATTGGCACGACGGGCTGCTCCGCTGAGGATAATGCCAAGATTGATGCCGCAGCGCGCCATGCAGTGGTCGTCAAATCAGGCAATATGAGTCTTGGTGTCAATCTGCTTGGCGTTCTGGTCAAACAGGCAGCAAAAGCACTAGGTGAAGAATTCGATATCGAGATTCTTGAAATGCACCACAAACATAAGGTCGATGCGCCATCAGGCACAGCCCTGCTGCTTGGAGAAGCGGCTGCTGATGGCCGGGAGATCGGCCTTAGCCAGCACAGTGTTCGCGTGCGCGACGGACATACCGGCCCCCGACAGACTGGGACGATCGGTTTCGCCACCTTGCGCGGCGGCTCGGTGGTCGGTGACCACTCTGTCATTCTTGCGGGTGAAGGCGAGCGCATCACGCTGTCCCACCATGCGGAGGACCGCACTATCTTTGCGCGCGGCGCAATCAAGGCCGCACTTTGGGGCAAAGGCCGCAAGCCTGGTCTTTACTCCATGCTCGATGTGCTTGGCCTCAGCGATCAAAGCATTTCCAACTAAATACTGCCTTAAAAGGAGTCTTCAGAATGTCCGGAACCCTCGTCCTCGTTCGCCATGGCCAGAGCGAATGGAACTTGAAAAATCTTTTCACAGGCTGGCGTGATCCGGCTCTGACTGAGCTCGGCCACGAAGAAGCCAAGGACGCCGGCAAACGCTTGAAGGCCAAGGGTCTGAAATTCGATATTGCTTACACTTCCGTCCTTTCGCGCGCGCAAAACACCCTACAGCACATACTCGAAGAGGTTGGTCAGACCGGTCTTCAAACCATCCGCGATCAGGCCTTGAATGAACGCGATTATGGCGATCTCTCCGGTCTCAACAAGGATGACGCGCGCGCCAAATGGGGCGAAGATCAGGTGCATATCTGGCGCCGTTCCTATGACGTGCCACCACCCGGAGGCGAGAGCCTGCGCGATACCGGCGCTCGCGTTTGGCCGTATTATCTTCACGAGATTCAACCCCACGTCCTGCGCGGCGAAACAGTTCTGGTGGCTGCGCATGGCAATTCATTGCGCGCGCTGATCATGGCGCTCGACGGCCTGACAGGCGAAGAGATCGTAGCGCAGGAACTCGCCACAGGCGTACCGATTGTCTACAAGCTCAATGCCGACTCGACGATCGCATCGAAGGAAGTGCTAGCAGGGTAATAGTTCAAGCGGCTGAGCGATTCCGCCGCTTCACCATGCAAACAGCGCTCGGGAATCATGTATTGCGTTTCTGCAATTGTCCCACACTTGTCGTGGCATTCAATTTAACAATGAATGCCCGATATTGGCCAATATATGCATTGACAGACTCTTGAGCGCCCCTTAGATGAGACGCGCTGCCCAGATGGCGGAATTGGTAGACGCGCACGGTTCAGGTCCGTGTGCCGCAAGGCGTGGAGGTTCGAGTCCTCTTCTGGGCACCAATTCTCTTTTCACACAGGTCCCATGACCTGTTGGAAACACTCAAAAAGCCCGGTTTTCTCTGGGCTTTTTTGTTACCTGCTGATGTCTTAACCGAGTTTGGACGATTGATCCGCAACAGGGTTGCTTGTTGTCATCCGTCAGCTCGGCCGGACGGCAATCAACTACCGTCCGGCCGAGGTACCCGATAAACACTATCCTTCAAGCCATTTAACCTCTTCCGACGTCAATTCTATATTGAGCGCCGACAGGCTGTCTTCGAGTTCATCGAGATTGCGGGGTCCGATCAATGGGATAACGGGAAAGGGTTGTGCAAGCACATAGGCGAGCGCGATGTGGATAGGGCTACGACCAAGCTTTTTGGCTAGCTCATATGCCCTTTCACGTCGGCCGAAATTCTTTTCAGAATACCACACCCGCACAAGCTCTTCGTCATCCCGCTTATCGCGCCCTGCCCGCTCTGTGAAAAAGCCGCGTCCCTGGCTGGACCAGGCAAAATTGGGAATCTGCGTGGCATCAAGCCAATTTTTCCATGTATCATCCGATGCTGCTACACAACCATCCCATATCGGCACAAGCATTTCAGCGAGGGAAAAATTATTGGACAATGCCGCTGGCGCTGTCTTGCCGTTCTTTTCGGCATAGGCGATGGCTTCGTTCATTCGCTCGCGGGTCCAGTTCGAACCGCCAAAAGGTCCGCGAATACGGCCTGCTTTTACCTCTGCATCCATCGCATCGACAAATTCTCCAACCGGGATATCGGTATTGTCGCGATGCATGAAATAGATGTCGACATGATCTGTTTTGAGCCGGTCAAGCGAACGGGATAATTGCTTGCCGATCATGTCTGGATAGCAGAGTGGAGAATGTGCACCTTTTCCTATCATGACAATCTCTTGCCGTGGAATGCCTCGACTGGTGTGCCAGTCACCCAGAATCTCTTCAGTCTTGCCATTGGCATAAATATAGGCCGTATCGAAAAGATTTCCCCCGGCTGCGTAATAGGCATCAAGGGTTAGGGAGCCTGCCGCAAAGTTTGGGAAGAACTCGAAACCGAGCGCGACAGCAGATAGAGGTTTTTCGAGGCCAGCTATGGTCCGTTTCGGTACAGTGTTGCCGGGCCTGAGCACATCACCAGAAATAGTTTTTGTGCGAGAAGTGGCTTTTTCGGCCGTATATTCGAGACCAATTGCCGCCCGCCACTGATCAAGCACCCGCAAATTGCCGATAGAATCAGCCCATTCCATACCCGGGGCAGCAAATTGTTGATGTCCCCCATGGATAGCATCGCTTACCGCATCAACTTCGAACGAATAAAGCCAGCGTTCCTCTTTTATCTCAATCGTTTCATGCGTCCCATCGGACTTGAACAATTCCAGCTTGCCAACACCACCCTTTTGACCAGAGGCATACCAGAAATCCTTGACTTCAATCCTGCCGCGCGAACCGATAATGCGAAGTGTATTGTCCTGCTCGGCCATAATGGAGCAGGAAACTTCGGCGATCACGCCATTTGGAAACTTGAGAATGGCTGAAGCCCATTCATCGACGCCTGTCTCGCCAAGATGGCCTGCGCCGAATAGAACTTCAGGCTCAAGGAAATTCTTCCCTTCCATACTTCCTGCAATCAGGCGCGCCATAGAGACCGGATAACAACCAACATCAAGTATGCCGCCGCCAGCGGTAGCATTTGCAAAGAGACGATGATCCGGTTGTACACGCCCCATATTGAACCCGAAACTTGACCGGATGATGCGAAGATCGCCAATGGCTCCTTCTTTGATAAGCTCTATCAATCTTCGGGTTTGTGGATGAAACCGGTACATAAACGCTTCGCCGGCAAACTTGCCTGCCTTTCGTGCCTCGTGGAAAATGGCTTCCGCCTCGAAGGCGCTCAAGCCTATGGGCTTTTCCACCAGCACATGCTTGCCCGCACGCAGAGCCTTAATCGCCCACTCCGCATGGCCGGTATGGGGCGTCGCGATGTAGATCGCATCTATATCGGACTCATTCAACAGAGCCTCATAGCCGTGGACAATACGGGCGTTTGGGAAACGCTCCACAAGCAGAGGGTTGTCCGGGTTACGCGAACCTATGGCGATGAGTTGACCGGAGTGGGAATGGGCAATGCCATCGGCGAAGGTTCTGGCGATGCTGCCTGGGCCGATAATGCCCCAGCGGATCAGCTTTGTATCATTCATGATATGTCCTCCTTGGGACTTTTGACGGGTTTTGCCTTGGGAGTTGGCGCGGCTGGACTTAGATCGCCGGATTCTGACGGAGGCAGAGTGGCGATCGTGGGTGCAACGGAATTTCCGAAGTCGTGCCTAAGTTACGGACCGATTTTTAGCGGATTCTGTTGCCGGTATTGTCGAACAGGAAGACGTTGCTTGCCCTGATGGCGATCGTGAGAGTGTCGCGATTGCTTTCATTGCGGGATTCCTCGCGTTCGATGATGATTTGTTCGCCGCTGCTCACATTGGCGTAGACGTAGCTGGTATTGCCAAGATGTTCGGCGACATCGACCTTGATCGTCAGATCTGCATCGCCTTGGCCGGCTTTGAAAAAATGTTCAGGACGGATGCCAAGCGTCACTTTCTCGCCGATACGGGGTTCGAAATTTTCAACCGGCAGGGTGATTGGTACATTTCCCTGATTTGAGAGAGCGACAGTAATTGTTTGACCCTGCGCTTCGATGACCGCTCCGCTCATGAAATTCATCTTGGGCGAGCCGACAAAACCGGCCACAAACTGGTTGGCGGGATTGTCATAAAGATCGAGCGGCGCACCGATCTGCTCAATATTGCCACCCCGCAGCACGACGATCTTGTCAGCCAGCGTCATCGCTTCCGTTTGATCGTGGGTAACATAGATCATTGTCGCCCCAAGTTCCTTATGGAGTCGGGCAATCTCAACACGCATTTGCACCCTCAATTCCGCATCGAGGTTGGAGAGTGGCTCGTCGAACAGAAACACTTGCGGTTCGCGCACAATAGCCCGGCCAATGGCAACACGCTGACGCTGACCGCCGGAAAGTTGCCTTGGCCGCCGGTTCAACAACTCCTTGATCTGCAAAATGTCGGCAACACGCTGGACCCGGCGCTCGGTATCGTTCTTCGGGTTTCCCGTCATGCGCAATCCGAAGGCCAAATTCTCTTCGACCGTCATGTGCGGGTAGAGCGCATAGGATTGAAAGACCATGGCAATGCCGCGATCAGCAGGCTCCACATCATTGACGATTGTCCCGCCAATGTGGATTTCTCCGCCCGATATGGTTTCAAGCCCGGCGATCATGCGCAACAAGGTAGACTTGCCGCAACCGGACGGGCCGACGAAAACGACGAACTCGCCATCGGCCACGTCAAGGCTGGCATTGTGGATAATTTCATAAGTACCGAAACGTTTGACAACATTTTTGAGAGCAAGTTCAGCCATGCGGCGGTCTCCGATTATTTGATTGCGCCAGCGGCTATGCCGGCGATGAAGTGGCGCTGCAATAAAACGAAGATGACGAGAATTGGCGCGGTGAGCAGGACGGCGCCCGCCATGATACCGCCCCATGAAACCTTGGTAAGACCAATCAGGGTTCCAAGCGCCACCGGCGCTGTCATCATGTCCGGCCGTGAATTAATCAGCAAAGGCCAGAGATAATTGTTCCATGACGCAAGAAAGAGAATGATCGCAAGGGCGGCCATCGTCGGTCGTGCCAAAGGCAATGCGATGCGCAGGAAAATCTGCCATTCCTTGACGCCTTCAACACGGGCAGCGTCAAATAATTCTGCCGGCATCATCGAAAAGGACTGCCGCATGAAAAGAACGCCAAGCGAGTTGAACAGTGGCGGCACGATGAGCGCGGCCCATGTGTTCGCCATTTTGAACTCGCGCGCCACCATGATGAATTGGGGAATGACCACGACAAAATAGGGCAATGTGATCGTGCCCAGAATGATGCCGACCACGACGGATTTTCCCAGAAAATGGTATCGGGCGAGCGCCCAACCGGCCATGGAAGTCAGTAGAACCGACAAGAGCGTGTAAATAAGCGCGACGCCGATAGAGATCATCAAGGCACGGATGAAATTCGTGTCCGCTTGCAGATTGCTCACATTCTCGAAAAAATGTGTTGAAGGCAGAAGTTCAATCCCAGGGCTAAAAATGCCGTAATCGGGCATCGTCGCGAAGATGAACATCATCCATAGCGGGAATAACCAGATAGTGGCCAATGGAATAAGCAGCGCATGCAGCGACACGGAGCGAATAAAGGTGGATTTGGATTGTGATCTCATTTTGGTTCACGCCCCAGCCACAGGTTTAAAAGTGAAATCACGATCGCCAGCCCTGCCATTGTGTAGGCAATGGCCGATGCATAACCAAAGTTCAGTGAAGCGAAGCCTTGCCTATACAGGAACAGGCCAAGCGTTTCAGTGCCCCCGCCTGGCCCACCTCTGTTGGTGATCAGGAACGGTTCAGTGAAAAGCTGCATGGAACCTATAATCGACAGAACCACGCAAAACAGAATCACGGGTCTGAGCAGGGGCAAGGTAATATAAATGAACTGCTTGAACTTGCTTACCCTGTCGAGCGTTGCTGCCTCATAAACATCTTCGGGGATCGATTGAAGACCGGAGAGAATGATGATGGCGTTGTATCCCGCCCAGCGCCAGGTCACGGCAATAATCAACAAGGCCATGGCAAAAGGAGCTTCGGCGAACCAGGATATGGAAGGGATGCCGATCTTGTTCAGCAGCTTGTTGATGATGCCGAAGTCAAGGTTGAACATAAGCCGGAAAACCGCTGCATAGGCGACCTCACCCACAACCACCGGCGCAAAGAAGGCAAAACGAAAAATGCCTCTGGCTTTCAAGAGCGGTGAATTGAGAAGAACCGCGATAACAGTTGCAAGCGTGATCATCACGGGCACCTGAATGACAAGGATAATCATCGTATTCTTCAGCGCATTGTAAAACGCCGGATCAGAAAACAGGCGCCCCCAGTTCATGCCGGGGTTGAAGACCCACGGATTTACGCGCGTGTTCTGAAATGACATCCAGAACGAACTGATAATCGGCCATATCCAGAAAATGGCAAAGATCAAGAGATAGGGCGCCAGGAACCCATAGGCGGCGCGGTTTCGCAGCTGCATCGTTTCTCCCCTTGGCGTGAATGCCAATCGACAGGCAACCGGACAGGCATACTGCCCGCCCGGTGATGAGGATTATTCCGCGACCGGAAGGCCGGTCGCCGATGCAATCTGAGCTGCGGCATCGCCCAGAGCTGTCTTTGCATCTGGATACCCACCTTCGAAGTATTTGATCTGGGTTGCCTTGAATATATTATCAGCATCCCCCTGGAACGCCGTTCCGCGGCTTGGCACGATTTTGGGGAGTGTAGCCAGAATATCAGACCAGATTGCCTGCCCGCCCCAATAGGGCTGGGGTTGCGAAATGAAAGGATCACTGGCAGCACTTAACAAAGAAGGCACAAGGCCATACCCTTTGAGCATGGCAACCTGCCCCTCATTGGTCCCAAGGGCATAATTGAGATATGCCCATGCCGCCTCCTTGTTTTCCGAAGTGCCGCTGATAGCCAGTGCTGAACCGCCTATATTGGCGGCGTGCGGACCATCAGCAGTCAGGCTCGGCATGGGATAAACACCCCATTTGCCATCCAGCTTGGGAGAATTGGAGCGAATAGTGCCTTCGTACCAGCCGCCGTAAAGCTGACTTGCGACTGTACCCGCCGTGCTGGACTGAATCTTTTCATTCCAATTGCCGGCTGCCAGCGTACCGGCGCTTTTCATCTCCTTCACCTTTTCCAGCGCCGCCACGCATGCCGGTCTATTGATCGTAATAGACTGACCATCCGTGGAAAAATATCCACAACCTTGCTCATTAGCGAGCATCCGGAACCATTCGCTGTCGCCATTGAAATCGGCTTGCGCCATGCTGACACCGGAATTGGTGGCAGCGATTTTTTTACCCGCCTCGATAAAATCATCCCAGCTCTTGATCGATGCCGGATCAACACCGGCCTTTTCATAGAAATCCCGCCGATAGAAAACCGCCACCGGCCCAGAATCCCAAGGCATAGCATAAGCGACATCGCCGACTTCCAGCTCGGTACGTTTAAACTCCGGAAATTTGGCCTGTATGTCGGCCGTATAGCCCAGATCCTTCAAATTGCTGAAGCAATCGGGAAAGCGGTTCCATATAATTTCAGCTTCGAAATTTTCGACTTGCACAATATCGGGCAGTCCCGCGCCACCGGCAGCACAGGCGGCCAGCGTCTTGTCGAACACTTGCTGATTGCCCAAATCCTGAACGTCAACCTTGATATCGGGAAACTTCTTGTTGAAATCCTCAAGTACCAACTTCAAGGATGAAGCCGCTACATCCCATGCCCAAATTGTTATATTGCCGGATTGCGCCAATGCCGGCGCGGTGCTTAAGCCAAGTATCGTGACAATCGCTGTCACGCAAAAAGATTTGAAGCGCATTGAAATTCCTCCCTTTTCAATTGCTCGCTCTTTGCAAACATGGCTACAGTAGCGGCAAGGGAGCACCTGTCTCCTAAAAAGGACACATGAACTGGGCGGAAAGTAAGATGCGGGAAAGGCCGGTTTACCATCCCGGAGCAAGCAGCGTCGAGGGAATGCCGACTTCGTTGCAGATGTTTTACAACCACCCCGCAACTATGACTATGCCTCATTGGCATGCGCAGGTAGAAGTCAACTATATCATCAGCGGCACAGTTCATTATCGAATGAATGATCATGCCATTCGCCTCAATGCAGGCGATATGTGCCTGTTCTGGGGTGGACAACCCCATCAAATGGACGATTCATCCGACGATGCGATCTATGCAGGTGCGCATCTGCCGCTTGTGCATTTTTTTCGGATGCATCTGCCCGAAACCGTACCCAGCCAATTGATGCAGGGCCGAACATTGGTCACATCGGCGACTGATGCCGCCGACAAAGAGAATTTTGTACGATGGTTTCATTATGCGCGTTCCGGCAATCCCTCCAAAGAAGCGCATGCGGTCAGCGAATTATTGCTTCGAATTGAGCGCATCTGCTTCGAGCCCTATCGAATGGTTCCTGAAAAGCCGGTTGGGGCGTTCGAAGCTTCGTCCATTCAGCAGTCGGCGCGTGCAGTCAGCCGCATGTGCGATTTCATATCCGCCAATTTCCTGGAAGATATCGATTCCGTCGATATCGCTGTCTCGGCCAATCTGCATCCAAAATATGCGATGAGCGTTTTCAAGAAATCGACAGGCATGACGCTCAATAATTATGTCACTTTGCTACGGCTTTCCTATGCACAGGCAATGCTGCTCCGGCAGGAAGTCAATGTCTTGCAGGTGGCTATGGAGAGCGGGTTCGGTTCGCTGAGCGCTTTCAACAAGTCATTTCGCAATATTGCCGGCATGTCTCCGTCGGACTTCCGCCGCGATGTGAAGTGCCGAACATAGCAACGTCAGCCTGGAATCCTATTGCTAAAAAAATCAAAAACCATGTCGGGAAAGACAAGGCTTGTTCGTCCTAGTTTCATACAACCCAAAGTGAGGAACACAGACATGAGAAAGATCATCGCAACAGCCTTCCTGTCACTCGACGGTATAATGCAGGCGCCAGGCGGCCCCGAGGAGGACACGGATGGCGGCTTCAAATATGGCGGCTGGACATTTCATTACTGGGACGAAATCATGGGTGAGGTCATGGACAAGGCCATGGCTACACCTTTCGATCTTCTGCTTGGCCGCAGAACATATGATATTTTTGCAGCACATTGGCCACGAGTCGAAGCGGGTGACCTTATTGGTGACAAATTCAACGCTGCCACAAAATATGTAGCCACCGCTTCCCCCGATACGCTCACCTGGAAGAACACTGTCGCACTTGATCCCAATATAACCGAAGCAGTGCGCAAACTCCGCCAATCTGATGGTGCCGACATACTTATTCAAGGCAGCAGCCAGCTCGTGCACGCATTGCTGGCGGATGATCTTATCGATGAGCTGAACCTTTGGGTTTTCCCGATTGTGCTGGGCAAAGGCAAAGCCTTTTTCAGCGCGGAGGCCAAGCCCGGCGCACTGAAACTGGTTGGTTCGAAGGCTTCAACGACCGGCGTGGTCATTAATACCTATCATAGGGCCGGTGAAATCAAGACTGGTTCCTTCGCGCTGGAATAGTCAATCCTGTGCAGATGCCACACTGATAAGACACAACCAAGGGAACGCTATTGCTTATAAAGCGTTTCCTTGAGCAAGCTGGGGAATTGACTGTTTATCGGAGGAGACGAAAATCATGTTGAAGAAATTGATTATTATTGGTGCGGCATCCCTTATGGCACTCACGGCTGTGCCACAGACTTTCGCGCAAAGTATCCAGTTGGGTCCCGATGGTGTGCGTATCGTTGAGCCGGATCGTATGGACCGGCGCGACCGCAGAGATCGGGATCGCCGCGAGATCAGCGAGCGCCAGGCCGTTCGTATTGCGCGCGCTGAAGGGGTGAGGACCGTCGATGAAGTGAAAAGAACACGCTCGCGCTATGTGATTGAAGGCCTTGATCGTCGCGGCCGGGATATCGAGGTCAGTGTTGATCGTCGCACGGGAGATGTTCTTTCTGTCGATTGATAAGGTTTGATCGGAACAGCCAAAGGATGCGTGCATTCTTTGGCTGAACTTTTAAGATCAGCCAACTTTAGCACGACACGGCCGTTGTCAGGGCTTTCAGGCTAATCCATTAGATTGAGCACCAAGTACAAAACCTTCCGGCAGGAACCAATCCGCACAGAACGGCCACTTTTAAAAGGCGCGCCATATCAATTATTTACGGAGCAAGGCAGCGCCGTTCCAAAGCGTTGTCCGGATGGCTTTCCTTCAACAGGATATGACAAAAAGCGCCGAAAATTACATCATCACTATTGCGGAAGTGCGAAAGTTCAAATTTTAACCATATATTAACAATGGCGGGATCGTGGCGCCATTGTGATTGACTCATGGTCCACTCCGACATTAACGTTTTGTTAATGATCGGCAGTCGGTTGGAGTTAAGAATGTTTGCAGCAGTCAACAAAATGAAATCCTTGGGCTTTGCCCTTGCGCTTTTCACTGCTGCATTTTGTGCAAATCCTGCCGCCGCCGCGGAGCCTTTCATGCAGACGGGTGGAATGACATCACAGCCGATCGGTCATTACGAGTTTTGCAAAAGGCTTCCCGCAGAATGTAACATCAAAAGCCGGAATGTAATGCCGGAAACGATGAATCATGATTTCTGGCAGCTCATTGTCAGCGTCAACAGCAATGATAACCAGAAGATCAAGCCACTGACCGATATGGAAATCTATGGTGTTGAAGAATTCTGGGCTTATCCCGATGCGGTCGGCGATTGCGAAGATTACGTTCTTTTGAAACGTCGCGATTTGATGGAAGCTGGTATTTCGCCAGCCAATCTTTTGATAACTGTCGTTCGCAAGCCTGATGGCGAAGGTCATGCCGTCTTAAACCGTACGCACCGATCGCGGCGACTTCATCCTCGACAATCTCGTTGATGGCGTGAAGAACTGGTCGGAGACCGATTACACCTTTCTGAAGCGTCAGGCCTCCAACAATACAGGCCGTTGGGTCAGCATTGAAGCCCCAAGCAACATTCTGGTTGGTTCAGTTCAGTAACAGCGTTCAACCCATCTTTAAGTAAATCGCTCTGTTGAACGAGAAGGCTCTAGCTAAAAATATCCGCATTGCGTTCGACCAGATGCCAATGTTGGTTCACCGGTAAGTCTTTAGCGCGTTGCCTGATCGTATCAATGCGGACCGGCATGAAATTCCAAAGATCGACACCAACATTAATGCTGTTACACGAACCCTGCCAGTGTTGGTGGACATGCCCGAACAGCTGAATTGCTCCACATCTTGCATGGCTCCAGGTAAACATAGGATAGTGACACAAGGTCAGGCTTTGCTCGCCGTCCTTGATTTCAATCAATTGGGAAATGGGTGCCCAGCCGAGTGTTTTCACCTGTCTGTTGTCGTGATTGCTAACAAATAAGATGCTTGTTGCCCGGGACTCGCTCAAACAGCGATTTTAGATAACCTGCCTTATGCTTTTGCCGACCATGGCTGAAATCTCCAATGATCCAGAATTCATCATCTGGCATCACGCATTGCGTATAATTGGCCAATATCGCCATCGCCGCGTCCATTTCGCTGGCGCAGGATGTTTTCATGACCGAAATGGGGATCAGCCGTTTATCAATGTGCCATCAATAACCTCTTATACTTTCATGCTGCGTCGTCGCCATATCTGCACCCATTCGGTATGAGATAGCTTCGGCGAGATGGATACGACCGATTGTTTCCTGTCCTTCCAGATCCGCCAAAGTTCGCGCTACCTTGAGCACCCGGTGATAGGCTCTGGCCGAAAACTTCATCTGCTCGCTGGCTTGATGCAGCAGAGCCGTGCGTGCTTTGTCCGGTTGAGCTATTTTCTCGATTATCGCGACAGAACATTGCGCATTGGTCGTAATGGCCGAAACCCCCAGCTGCTCGAAACGCAGCTTCTGCATCGTGCGGGCGCGCGCAACGCGTTGCGCCACCACTGCGCTGCTTTCCGAAGCCGAAGGCTTGATAAGATCAGCCGCGCTCACGGAAGGTACGTCAATCCTGATATCAATACGATCCAGCAGTGGGCCTGAAATCCGCGCCTGATAGTCCTCGCGGCATCTTGGGCCTCTTGCACAACGGTGCCCCGGTTCACTCGCCATGCCGCATTTGCACGGGTTCATGGCAGCAATCAGCTGGATTTGCGCCGGATAGGATATGCGATGGTTGGCCCGGGCAATCATGCACTCTCCAGTCTCCAGCGGTTGCCGCAGCGAATCCAGAACTTGCGGTGTAAATTCAGGAAACTCATCGAGAAACAATATGCCGCGATGGGCGAGCGAGACCTCGCCCGGTCTCGCCCGTATTCCTCCGCCCACCATCGCCGCCATGGATGCAGAGTGGTGGGGCGCACGGAAGGGACGTCGGTCGGTCAGCTTACCACCCATCAGCTCGCCTGCGATGGAAGCTATCATCGATACATCCAGCAATTCGCGCGGCAATAATGGCGGCAGGATAGAGGGAAGCCGTTGCGCCAGCATGGATTTTCCGGACCCTGGAGGGCCCGACATCAGCATATTGTGTCCGCCGGCAGCTGCGACCTCCAAAGCACGTCGGGCACTCTCCTGCCCCCTTATATCGGTCAAATCCGGCAAGCCCGTCGCACTGGCCTGCATTGCAGGTTCCGGGCGCGACAAAACCTGCGTGCCACGAAAGTGATTAGCGAGGGCAATCAGGCTGCGCGGCGCGAGTATATCGATCTCCGAACCAGCCCATGCCGCTTCTGGTCCACAAGGCGCAGGACATATAAGGCCACGATCCTGCCGGTTTGCCGCAATGGCAGCGGGCAGGACGCCTGCAACGTGCGTTATTGTGCCATCAAGTGAAAGCTCGCCCAGCACGACATAGGATTGCAGCGCATCAGCCGGAATGGCTCCAAGGCCAGCCATAAGCCCAACCGCAATGGGCAAGTCATAATGACTGCCTTCCTTGGGCAAATCTGCGGGAGCAAGATTTACGGTAACCTTCTTGACGGGCATCGAAAGTCCGGATGCATGCAAAGCTGCCTGTACGCGCTCGCGGCTTTCGGCAACAGCCTTGTCCGGAAGACCAACAATATGCATCCCCATTTTCCCGGGAGCGATCATCACCTGCACATCGACGGGCTGGGCCTCAATGCCCTGAAAGGCGACCGTACGGACACGGGTAACCATGCAATGATCCTTGAAAATACAATAATCCAAAATGAAAAAGTGCTAATGTTTTCACATCAGCACGTTTCATCACGCATGACAAGAACATTGAGTGAACAGGCGAATTTTATCGCCGCTTGGCTTCCACTGAATCCCAGAACAAAGCCGCAATATCAGCACCGCCGAACTTTTTGACTTCCCTTACACCGGTCGGGAGAAGTCACATTGATTTCGGTCATATAGTCGCCAATGACATCGATCCCGACGAGGATGAAACCTCTTTCACGCAATGACGGGCCGATCCGGGCACAAATTTCGCGCTCGCGGTCTGTCAGCTCGGTCTTCTCGGCCCGCCCGCCAACATGCATGTTGGACCGTGCATCGGTTTCGGAAGGAACCCGGTTGATCGCGCCCACTGGTTCACCGTCAATCAGGATGATGCGCTTGTCGCCGGCGCGGACATCCTTGAGATAGCGCTGCGCGATAAAGGGTTCGCGGAACATCTGGCCGAACATTTCCAGCAGCGATGTCAGATTGCGGTCACCATCAGCCAGATGAAATACGCCTGCGCCGCCATTGCCGTAAAGCGGCTTCAGAATAATGTCGCCAAACTCTTTACGAAAATCAGCGATTTCCTGTGGGTCTTTGGTGATAAGCGTTTCCGGCATGAGATCGGGAAACTCGGTAACGAAAATCTTTTCCGGACTGTTGCGCACCCAGGCAGGGTCATTGACAACGAGCGTCTTCGGATGAATGCGCTCCAGCATATGGGTTGTCGTGATGTAGTTCATGTCAAACGGCGGATCTTGCCGCAGCAACACCACATCCATCTCTGACAGGTCGCGGGATATCTGCTCACCAAGCGTGAAGTGGTCACCCTCTATGTCGCGAACACTCAGCTCTTCAACCCGTGCATGGACAACACCATCGCGCATGCTCAGCCGGTCGGGCGTATAGTGATAAAGCTCATGACCGCGCTTTTGCGCTTCAAGACAAAGCGCGAAGGACGTATCGCCGCCGATCCGGATAGAATTGATATGGTCCATCTGGACCGCGACTTTCAGTGCCATGGAACGCCCCCGATTTTAACGCGAATGTTCACATGGCGATGTCACGTTCAACGATCAAGGTCAATGCCGAGATTATTGGCGCATTTATTAGAGACGGGCCATGCAGATATTTGTGTGACCCGCGCCGACAAAGCCCAGACGGTTTGCAGCTCCCTTTGAAAGATCGATCACACGACCTTTGATGAACGGACCCCGATCATTGATACGCACGACGATGGATTTGCCATTGCGCTGATTGGTAACTTTAACCTTGGAGCCGAAAGGAAGCGTGCGATGCGCAGCTGTGAGAGCGGAAGGGTTCATGCGTTCACCTGAGGCGGTTTTGGAGTGAAGTGCATACCAGGAAGCGCCACCGCATGCGGCATTGGCGGAAGCCGCACCAAACATTAAAAGAACAATGGAGGTGACGAGTACCGAACGGATACCTGCAAAAGAGATCATAAATAAATCGCACTTTAAATGGCCCACGGCAGAAACGCCTGATGAAGAAACACGCTCGGAAATGATCTTGGGCAAGTAGATCGCAGCGCGGATGATGCGCCTCTTCTATTTTGTAGAAATGTGGCACCGAGGTGTCGCGATTGATAAGAACAGTTGAGTCTATCTGAATAGAAATGCCAAGTTACTAAAAAAACTTGTCTTATTGTGACTCAAAACGTGATCACGGTTGCTTATCTGGGGTTTAGATATGCCTCTGGGGCTTTCGAACTATGGCGATAATGTGATGATTTATGATCGAATTATTAAACAGGATGCCATTAAGATGTGGGTTGGCGCTAAAAGGATTAAAAACCATTAAGTCTTTAGATGTAGAAACCCCGGCTCGATTTGAACCGGGGCTGAAGAAAATCCAAAATGTGATCAGATTTAAACGAGTGCGCTCGCGTCCAGAGCGTGAATAATACCGCGCAGCTCGGCAAGCCCCCGCAGACGACCGATTGCAGGGTAACCGGGGGTAACTTCCTTGTTCAGATCATCAAGCATGCGATGACCGTGGTCCGAGCGGAAAATAATGCTGTCCGACTTGGCACGCTTTCTATCTTCGGCGAGCAATTCGCGCAACACCGCAACCATATCAACATCGCCTTCCAAATGCGCTGCTTCATGGAAACTGCGCCCATCGCCCTCACGCGTTGTTGCACGCAAATGGGAGAAATGAATGCGCGAGGCAAAGCGCCGCGCAATCTTTGGCAAATCATTATCGGCGCGTACGCCAAGGCTCCCTGTACAGAAACACATGCCATTTGCAGCAGATGGCACAGCGTCGAACAAGGCGGCATAATCGGCTTCTGTCGAAGCAATACGCGGCAAGCCAAAGAGCGAACGGGGCGGATCATCCGGATGCAAGGTAAGCTTCACGCCAAGATCGTCGGCCACAGGCGTCACAGCTTCAAGAAATTCGATCAGATGCTTGCGTAAACGCGGTGCATCAATGCCAGAATAGGCTTCAAGCTTGTCGCGGAAGGCTGGAATAGTAAGCGGTTCAGTAGTCGACCCTGGAAGCGCACTCGCAATATTGCGGGTGAGGTCAGAAATCTCCTGTGCGCCCATGGCTTCGTAAAGATCGCTGGCGATTTCACGATCGGCAGCAGAATAGTCTTTTTCAGCGCCGTTACGCTGCAGGATATGCAGATCGAATACGGCGAAGCTATTATGGTCGAAACGCATGGCCGTCGAGCCCGTGGGCGTTACATAATCAAGATCTGTACGGCACCAATCGACGACGGGCATGAAGTTGTAGCAAATGACCTTGATGTCATTGGCGCTAAGCGCCTCCATGCTGGCGATCCACGCGGCAATTTCGTGCTTTGCCGCGCCACCAAGACGCTTTACGGCATCAGGAATTGGAATGCTTTCCACCACGGACCATGTGAGCGGTGTACGATCCGATGGAGTCGATTCAATTAATGATTTACGAGCGCGAACCTGATCTGTCGTCCAAGCCTCGCCGATTGGCACTTCATGCAGGGCAGATACAATATCGGTCGCGCCTGCCTGACGCACATTATCCAGCGAAACCCCGGCCTTGGGTCCAAACCATCTCCATGCCTGACGCATTATTCCTCCGTCAAATTTTCGTATTCCAACCGCGGATCAGACAAATGATCCAGGGTGGGTTTTTCTCAATGTTTCAATGTCGGGAATGACGGCATTCAAATGCTGCTTCATTGCCGCGCAAGCGGCGGGAACGTCATGGCTTTCAATCGCGTCGCGAATGATCTTGTGTTCGGAAAGAACATGGTTCATGCGGCCCAGACCCGGCAGCGTCATACGCCGTGCCCGGTCAATCTGCACTTTCACGGGTTTTAAATAGTGCCAGATGCCAGGATGTCCGGATATTCCCGCGATGGCCTCATGAAAGGCCTCATCAGCTTCGTGGAATGCGCTCATATTCTGCCGATCGGCAAAGAAATGCTGGCGGGCGAGTATCTCGTCCAGCCATTCCACATCCTTCGCCGTCGCAACCGCCGCCGCGCGTTCGACCGTAGCGCCTTCAAGCGCCTGCCGGATGATCACCGCTTGCGGTATCAATGCTACAGGAATACGGGCAACGAAAGTTCCCGATTGCGGAAACACGTCGACAAGTCCGTCTTCAACGAGGCGGATCAATGCTTCGCGGACAGGCGTGCGGCTCACACCGAAACGCTCCGTCAAAACTTTCTCGTTAAGTGCGGTGCCAGGCGTCATTTCCATGGCGACAATGGCTGCATGAAGTTCGCGATAAATAGCCATCGCGGTGGTCATACGCCCTGCCGGAGCGCCTCTCGAACTGGATCGCGCAGCTTGAACGGCGCGATCAGGCTTGGATTCCGGCGCTGGCGATGCTAGCTCCGCAGTCTTCCCCCCGACATTCTCTGCTGTCATTTCAGCACTCCATTTCCACCTATCACAGACCGTCAGTCTCATTGAATGATGGAATTCCGTATAAATTCATAGTCCAATGGCATCGTTATCCGGCGATATAAACGCGATCGCACGCTGTTGACATACTAATATATTATTATTTACTCTTCGCCAAGATCATCGTTCACATCAATTGAACGGCGGCGAGGAACATCCATGGCACTCCACCCAGACAGACTATTCCCAATTGAATCTGACGCGCGTTTGATTGCGAGACGCTTGTTCGACGCAGTGGAGCGTCTACCTATCATCTCACCACACGGCCATACGGATCCATCATGGTATGCCAAGGATGAGGCTTTTCCCGATCCTGCCAGCCTTTTTGTAAAGCCCGACCATTATATTTTCCGCATGCTTTACTCGCAAGGTATCCAGCTTGAGGATCTTGGTGTGCCAAGACAGGATGGCGGGCCGGTCGAGACCGACGGGCGCAAGATATGGCGCTTGTTTGCGAAACATTTTTATCTGTTTCGAGGCACTCCATCACGACTTTGGTTCCAGCATGCACTCGAAACCGTATTTGGGATTGAAGAGCGCCTTACGGAGAAAAATGCAGACGCGCTCTATGACAAAATCGCTGGTCGGTTGGCTGATCCATCAATGCGTCCCCGGGCCCTCTACAAACAGTTCGGGATTGAAGCCATCTCCACCACGGATGCCGCTACAGACGATCTGGCCGCACATGATGCGATACTAAAATCCGGCTGGGATGGCCGCGTGGTGCCAGCCTATCGCCCCGATGCCGTGATTGACGCATCGCGTCCGGATTTCCGGAGCAATGTTGAGAGCTTCACCGCTTTGGCTGGCACGAAGCTTGATTACCAGGGTTATCTTGAAGCTCATCGCATAAGGCGAGCCTACTTCAAGAAGCGTGGCGCTACATCATCAGATCATGGCCATCCGAACGCGCGTACCGCCAATCTTTCGGCTTCGGAAGCTTCGGCATTGTTTGAGCGTGTATTGAAGAACGCCTCAGTGGCCGATGCGGATCTTTTCCGAGCTCAAATGTTGACCGAAATGGCGCGCATGAGCACCGAAGACGGGCTGGTCATGCAGATACACCCGGGTTCCTTCCGAAACCATAATGCATCGGTGTTCGAGCGCTTTGGCATGGATAAGGGTGCCGACATTCCGCGATCAACAGGCTATGTGGAGGAATTGAAGCCGCTATTAGACGCATTCGGCAATGATAGCCGCCTGACACTCATTCTGTTTACGCTGGATGAGACAAGTTACAGCCGGGAACTTGCACCTTTGGCAGGTCATTACCCTGCCCTGCGGCTCGGACCTGCATGGTGGTTTCATGATAGTCCTGAAGGGATGCGCAGGTTTCGTGAATTGACGACTGAAACCGCTGGTTTCTACAATACGGTCGGCTTTAACGATGACACGCGAGCTTATCTCTCCATCCCGGCGCGGCACGATATGGCGCGGCGGGTCGATTGCTCATATCTTGCCCGGCTTGTTGCCGATCATCGACTGGACGAAGACGAGGCGCATGAAATTGCCCATGACTTGGCCTATCGCCTGGCAAAACAAGCCTACAAGCTTTGACTGAAAGAATACAAAAATGACTAAACCAGCACGTCTCTCCAATGCAACACTTTCACATCTGTCAAAGGAGGTGACGCGCCCTGGATATGATCGAAGCCAGACAAAAATTGGCATAGTTCATCTTGGCATTGGAGCTTTTCATCGCGCGCATCAGGCAGTTTATACGGATAGCGTATTGGCCAGCGGCGATAATAGCTGGGGTATCCTCGGCGTGTCTTTGCGCAGTGGTGATACACGTGATGCTTTGGAGCCACAGGACGGGCTTTATACCGTTGCAACACGCAGTGGAGATGAAGACAGCTTCCGTGTGATCGGAAGCATTGGCGGGCTTATAGTCGCCCCGGAAAATCCGGCTGCCGTTCTCGACGCCATGACGAATGCGGCGGTTCGGATTGTCTCGCTTACCGTGACCGAAAAGGGCTATTGCTATTCACCGGCTTCCGCAGCGCTCGACGAAGCTCATCCCGACATTGTTCACGATCTTGCGAACCCCGCTGCTCCGAAATCGGCGATAGGCTTCATCGTTGAAGCTATTTCTCGTCGGCGCGCCAATAAGATCGAACCTTTTACGCTTCTATCGTGTGACAATCTTCCCGCAAATGGCGAGACGTTGCGACGTGTAGTGACACGCTTTGCTGAACTGCGCGATTCCGAACTTGCAAATTACATCAAGGAGAACATCGCCTTTCCATCAACGATGGTTGATCGCATTGTTCCAGCGACCACTGAAGCTGACCGCGCAACGACTTTGAGCGCAACAGGGCTGGTTGATGCCTGGCCGATTATGACCGAACCCTTCACGCAGTGGGTTATAGAAGATCATTTTCCGGCTGGCCGACCAGCTTGGGAAAATTTCGGCGCAACCTTCGTGGAAGATATTGATGCTTTTGAACTGATGAAGCTTCGGCTCCTGAATGGCAGCCACTCCACATTGGCATATCTTGGCTATCTGGCGGGCCATGAAACGGTCTCGGACGTTATGAAAGCTCCAGGTTTCAGCGAACTCATCAAAGCGATGATGGATGAGGAAATTTCCCCTACGCTTCCACCGCTTCCGGGTTTCGATCTGGAGGCTTACAAGGCGCAATTGCGTGAACGCTTCTGTAATCCTGCTCTTAGGCATCGTACGTGGCAGATTGCCATGGACGGCTCACAGAAACTGCCCCAACGCCTTTTGAATACTATCCGCAAATGTATCGACAACGGCTTGCCGTTTGATCGTCTGGCGCTCGGAGTAGCCGCCTGGATGCGATACGTGACTGGCGCAGACGAAAAAGGAGACGCTATCGACGTTCGCGATCCGCTTGCAGCTGAACTCAAGAAGCGCGCAGCGAACAAGAACAATGCCGAGGAGTTGGTGACCGCATTTATCGGAATGGACCAAATATTTGGACGGGATTTGCCAGAAAATGAAGCATTCGTTCAATTGGTAAAGACCCAACTTGCGAAGTTGATGCGACTTGGAGCAGCAAAAACCGTTACACAGATAGTCTAAGATGAAGGCCCTTGCTATCTCCATCTGATAGATTAATATATTAGACAATACTGACCAGTCGGGAAGCTGGTCGTGCCCGAAAATAGGGCGAGAGAATTAAACAGGGAGGAAGTCATGATCCGCATTACACGCAGGCACGCTATTGCCGGATTGGCAGCGGTTGCCACCTTGCCGGCAACACGTCTTTTTGCTCAATCCAAACTGGCTTTGCCGAGTTCACCCATCACATTGAATATTGCTGACGTGGCGGGCAACCTTGCACTGACGCAAACGGCGATCGAAAACTACGCCAAGGCAAAACCGGAACTCGTTTCTAAGATCACCTTCACGAAAGCGCCGGCACCGGAACTTCCCGGAAAAATCAAGGCACAGCAGGCCGCAAACAGGCTCGATATCGATCTTGTATTGACGGGCACAGATGCGCTTTCGGCGGGTCTTGACCAGGATTTGTGGGTCAAGCTTTTGCCGGATCATTCAGCTTCCTTGCCCGATCTTGCTAAAATCTATCTCGAGCCTGCGCACCGCATGCTCGCCTTGGGCAAGGATCACGGCGTAATCGTAACCTATTACCCCTCTGGGCCGCTCCTCGAATATATGCCGGAGCGTGTGAAAAAAGTTCCAACGACCGCCGAGGAACTGCTTGCGTGGGCAAAGGAAAATCCAAACAAGTTCCTCTATGCGCGCCCCGCAAACTCCGGCCCGGGCCGTACATTTTTGATGGGCCTGCCCTATTTGCTGGGCGATATCGACCCGCGAGATCCGGTCAAAGGCTGGGACAAGACCTGGGCCTATCTTAAGGAATTGCACAAATATATTGAATACTACCCAACCGGCACGGGCGCCTTGATGAAGGAACTCGGCGAAGGAACGCGCGACATGACCGTTTCCACCACCGGCTGGGATATCAATCCACGTGTGCTGGGCGTTGTCCCGAAGGAAGCCGCTGTTGCACCGTTGAAAGGTTTCCATTGGGTCGCTGACGCGCATTACATGTGCGTGCCAAAAGGTATCGCCGATGAGAAGCTTGCTGTTCTGCTTGATCTGATGAGCTTCCTGCTTACACCAGAGCAGCAGGCATATACTTATGATCAAGGTTACTTCTATCCGGGTCCTGCGGTGAAGGATGTTCCCATTACGATGGCCCCCCAGGAAAGTCAGGATGCCATCGCTGAATTCGGTCGTGCCGAATATGCTGACTGGATCGCCAATAACCCGGTCGAAATTCCCCTCGAGCCATCATCCATGGTCGTGGCTTTCCGCCGCTGGGATGAAGAAGTCGCAGCCAAAAAGTCCTGATCCCTAGACGAACATGGAGCCACCCGGTGAGACCGGATGGCTTATAATTATGAGGTAATCGATGCTGCTTGCGTCATCCCCGTTCAAGGAAATCCGTCTCGATCGGATGAGCCGTGCCTTCGGTTCGCACAATGCGCTTAAAGATGTTTCTCTTTCGATCCGAAAAGGAGAATTCATCGCTTTGCTCGGCCCTTCCGGCTGTGGCAAATCCACGGCGCTGAACTGCATCGCCGGTCTTCTGTCCACTACGGGTGGAGGTATCTTCATTGACGACAAGCGCATTGACACGTTGAAGCCCGAAGATCGCGGCTTTGGTATGGTGTTTCAGAACTATGCGCTTTTTCCGCATATGACCGTCAGACAGAATATCGGCTTTGGATTAAAGATGCGCCGCGTGCCCAAGGCTGAGGCTGAAAAGCGCATCGAAGAAGCCTTGAATCTGGTGCGGTTGCAAGGACAGGGACATAAATTGCCAGGCCAGCTTTCCGGGGGCCAACAGCAGCGTGTCGCCATTGCCCGTGCCATTGTCATCGAACCGCCTTTGGTGCTGATGGACGAGCCGCTTTCAAATCTCGATGCGAAGCTGCGCCTTGAAATGCGCGCCGAAATCCGCCGTATTCACAACCAGCTTGGTGCGACAACCATCTATGTAACGCATGATCAGGATGAAGCTCTGTCGCTTGCTGATCGGGTTGTCGTGCTGCGGGATGGCGAAATCCGTCAGGTTGGCGTGCCGAGCGATCTCTATGAGCGTCCCGACCATTTGGATGTGGCTGAATTCATGGGATATCGCAATCGCCTGACCGGGAAAGTCATTGCGGTTGACGGAGATAAGACCAGCATTGCCGTTGGCGCTTCAACGCTATCCGGAATTGCCCGAGACACGTTGAAGGTTGGTGACACTGCAGTTGTGGCAGCTCGTGCCGATGATGTTGTCGCGGGGACGAAATCCGGAACGACTGTCGAAGCTGTCGTCGAAACCATCGAATATCGCGGTCGTGAATTCGTTGGGACCGCTCGCACTGCTGAAGGGCTTGAGCTTGTATTTCATGCACCTCAGACGGCTGCACTGGGCAGCGCTATCTGGCTTTCAGTCGATCCGGCGCGTGCGCTGGCTTTTGCGGCGTGACAGCCATGACCAGTGTGACCTCAACGCCTTCGGTCAACCATTTATCTTTGCGCCAGCGGCTCGCCCTGCGCGGGATTGACGGTGTGACATTGCTTGTCTTGCCAGCGGTTATTTTCCTGCTGGCGGTTTTTATCTACCCGTTCATTTACGGTCTTATCCTCTCCTTTGAACCCAAAGAGGGAGGCATGTTTGCCAATTATCAGAAGTTCTTCTCCGACCCGTTTCTCTATGACACGATCCTGACGACGCTTTGGCTTGCGGTGCCGGTTACCCTGATAAGCATTGCCATATCCCTGCCGGTAGCCTTCCGTGTTCGTCTGATGACCCACCAGCGTTTGTTGACGACGATACTGGTTTTGCCAGTTACGCTTGGCACGGTGCTGGTAGCAGAAGGATTGTTGAACTACCTTGGTCCGCAAGGTTGGTTCAGCCGTACATTGATGATGATCGGCATGATCGACAGTCCGGTAAAGCTCACCAATAATTATTGGGGCGTTTTCGCATCGCTGATCATTACCGGCTTTCCATTCACCTTCCTGCTGACCCTGTCCTATGTTTCAGGCATCGACCCGGCATTGGAGCAGGCTGCCGCCACGCATGGCGCAAAAAGTTGGCAGCGTTTTCGTTATGTGATGTGGCCTTTGCTTGTGCCCGGCCTCACCATTGCGTTCTGTCTGTCCTTTGTGCAGGCCTTCGCAGTCTTTCCTTCAGCCGTTCTGCTTGGCGCGCCGGCAGGACCCACCCGCGTCATTTCCATTGCGGCCTATCAGGCAGCTTTCGAGCAGTATGACTATTCAATGGCATCGGCCATCGCCATGATCATGGCAGCCGTCCAGTTACTGATTGTGGTGTCACTGCTCTCTATTCGTAACTTGTTCTATCGCGGCTCGACCGCTGGCGGAAAGGGCTGACGATGATCCGCGATACGACCATTGGAGCAAAGCTCTGGATCACTGCCGTATGGGTGGTGGTCGCCTTCTTCATCATCAATCTTCTGGCGATGATCGCAACAGTCGTCATATCCTCTTTCGGTACGCGTTGGCTTGGCACTTGGCTACCCGCCGGATGGACGACAAAATGGTATTTCACCGCATGGTCGGAATTCCAGCTTAGCGACGTGCTGATCGTTACATTCCAGATTGTCTTCACGGTGGTGGCGCTTTCGGGCCTGCTCGGCGTTACGGCTGCCTATGCTTTGGCGCGCCGCAACTTTCCCGGCAAGAAACTGATCATGCTCCTGTTTCTTTTGCCGCTGCTCGTGCCGCCGATTACCTTTGGTATTCCACTGGCCACGGTGCTCTATCAAGCGGGCGTAGGCGGCACTTTCTGGGGTGTGGTTCTTGCCAATCTGGTGCCGACAGTGCCGTTCGTTATTCTGGTGATGATCCCCTTCATAGAGCAGATCGATCCGAAGGTTGAAGCTGCCGCACGGGTGTTTGGAGCCGGCACATTCCAATTGTTCCGATATGTGCTGCTGCCAATGCTCCTGCCCGGCATACTTGCAGCACTGCTATTGGTACTGGTGCGCACGGTGGCCATGTTCGAGCTGACCTTCCTGACCGCCGGACCAACCAGCCAGACGCTTGTGGTCGCCCTTTACTACTCGGTATTTGCATCCGGCGTTCGTGCCGTGCAGTCGATCGACGCGATGGCGGTTGTCTATATGGTCACCACGCTGGTCTGGTTGCTTATCGCACTGCGTTTCGTCAACCCGACACAGATCGTGGCACGGGCAAAGACACAACAGACAACGGCCTGATCTGCAGATGCAAAACTCGCCGGAATCATTCCGGCGGGTTTTCATTTCAAAGCTGCTCAAACTGGCTGGAGATTGGACGGATCCGCCCGGATGATATCCCCGATAAATTTTTGGGTCGCCAGAGCTTCTTCCCCTGTCACTATTGGGTCCCGTTTTTCGGCGACTGCGGCCAGAAAATCCGCAATGAGCGCCCGATGCGCATCATGGGGGAAATCCATGATATTCGCCCCACTGCCGGACTTGCCTTCCGCCTCGATGATTTCCTCGTGTCCATCCAACCAGGAAAGCTTCAAGGCGCCGCCCACAAGATGAGCCGAACCAAGCGATCCGGTGATTTCCAGGGTTTCCGGAAAACCCGGAAAGGCGGCTGTCGTGGCCAAAAGAGATGCAGGCGCGCCATTGGCCAGGGTCATTAAGGCTGTCACATGATCTTCCGATTCCATGCGATGCAGAGCGGTCGTTCGTACCTGCGAGGCCACAATAGTGCTGATGGGAAGAAGCGAACGGAACAAATCCAATGCGTGGATTGCCTGCGATAGCAGCACGCCTCCCCCATCGCGAGCGAAGGTTCCCCTTCCACCTTCATCATAATAACTCTGCGGACGCCACCAGGGTACGCGTAGCGACGTTGCCTGCACATCACCCAGACTCTTGTCTTCCAGCGCTTGGCGTAGCCTGAGGCTGGCGGGCCTGAACCTGTGCTGCAATACAACACCGAATGTCAGCCCGCTGGCACGGCCGCGTGAAACAATCTGCTCCGCACGTTGCAACGTAATGTCCAACGGTTTTTCCAGAAGCACATGTTTGCCAGCGGCAAAACTCTTCTCGGCGATTTCAAGGTGGGCATTGGCCGGTGTCAACACCAGCACAATGTCCACCGCAGGGTCTGCGATGGCAGCATCAACATCGTTGGTCACCGGAAAAGGAAAACTCTTTGAAAACTCTTCCGTACGCTCCTTTGTCCTGCTGGCCGCCCATATCACATCCACCTTGCCCTGAAGGTCGACAAGGCTCTTCGCATGGGGCAGCGCCGCGGGACCAAGGCCGATGATTGCAAGGCCCGGCTTTTTCATTGCTTGTTCTCCTGCGGTCGAAACGCGGGGCGGTGCGCGAGGATGGTCGCGCGTTTTTGTGCGTCAAGCGCCAGTCTGCTCACGGTAAAGACATGGCTTTGCTTCATCGTAGTTTCACTGCGCTCGCGCACATCCGTCAGAAAGGTCCTGAAGTAAGTGATCGGTTCCTGGCTCGCATCTATATGTTTTGTGCCCTTGCCGTTCACGAGGAACACGTGGTCCGCCCCGTCGCGACCAGCAATATCGACATATTTACGCAGCTCGATCGTGCCTTCTGTGCCAAGAATGATCAGCCTGCCGTCGCCCCAGGTGGAAAGCCCATCGGCGGTGAACCAATCCACGCGAACATAGCCGGTTGCGTGATCGCTGCGCAGTAACACTTCGCCAAAATCCTGAAACGCCGGAATATCGTCGGCACCAAAATGGCCAATTGCGCTGGATATGATCTCCGCAGTGTCAGACCCTGTATAGATCAGAAACTGATCGATCTGGTGCGAAGCAATATCGACCAGAATGCCGCCGTAAAATGCAGGATCGAAGAACCAGTCAGGCCGAATGAGGCGGTTCAGCCTATGGGGTCCAAGACCGATAGTCTGGATTACACGCCCGATGGAACCCTCATCAATCAGCTTCTGCGCCACTCCGGTTGCTGGAACAACGAAACGCTCCGAAAAGCAGATGGAGAATATGCGTCCCGTTTCCGCTACGACCTTTTCGATCTCTGCAAGCTGTGCGTAATCGGTGATACCCGGCTTGTCCGCCATTACGTCCTTGCCAGCCTTCATGGCTGCAATGGCAATTGCTGCGCGCTCACTTGGCACTGCCGCTGTAACGATTATCTCAATCGATGGATCATCGATAAAAACCCGGCCATCGGGTACGGATTTCAGGTCGGGAAAACGCTCGGCAATGCCTTCGAGAATTTTCCCGTCTGATGTTTGCGAAACGAAACCGGCGCACTCAGCGCCGGCTTCAATCAGACCATTGATCATATGGTAGATATGACGATGATCAATGCCAATGACGGCAAACCGCATGACTTTTACCTGCTACTTGTTCATCTTATTGGCACCGACTTCACGGTCCCATTTTTCAAAAGCTGCAACAAGCAATTGCGGCTTCAAGGGAGCCTCCACCGGATATTTCGCGATCAAATCTTCATAGATTGGGCGCCCAAACTCGGCGATGACATCCTGGCTTTCCTGCGGCGCCATATTGAGCGGAACGTCCTTTACTGCCGGACCGGGATAGAAATAGCCCTTGTCATAGGTATAGGCCTGCTGCGCCGGTTCGAGCATGTAGGACATGAGCTTGAGCAGCACGGCAACCTTGTCATCACCAACCCCGCGCGGAATACACATGAACTGGGTGTCCGGAACCCAATGGGTGCTATCAAGCGCAAAGGTTTCTGCTTCCTTGGGTACCACGCCAAGGACGCGCGGATTAATGTCCCAACCGAAGGTGGACACGATCATATCACGCGTGCCTTCAGCAAACTCCTTCATGGTCGCGGTGGTGCCGGGTGGGTAATAATCAATGCCCTGATCGAGTTCTTTCAAATATGCCCATGTCTTTTCCCAGCCATTGATGGGATCGCTGGGGTTTTTATCACCGAGAATATAGGGCATGGCCATCAAGAAGGTCCATCCGGGTCCCGAATTAACCGGGCGCGCGTAACAAAAACGGCCGGGATTCGCCTTGACCCAAGCGAGCAATTCTTCCGCATTCTTCGGCACTGTTTTGACGCGATCCGGCGCATATTCAAACAATGGTCCGGAGGGTGAGTAGACGACAGCCACGCCTTCATTTTGGCCGAAATTCTTCTGCATCATGAGTGCCTTCTCATGATAGATTTCATCTGCTTTCGGCAAGAGGTCCGGGTATTTCGTCCAGACATCGATCCAAAGACCTTGTGTAATGCCATCTGACATAGCGCCGGGGCCTGTCAGCACCAGATCAATATCGACCCGGTTGGCAGTCTGCTGCGCCTTGAGCTTGGCCGGAAGCTCCGGTGAAGGGGCGCGCGAGAAAATCACTTTCGATATAAGTGCTGGATTTTCCTTGGCAAACTTCTCGATTGCCGCCTGTGTCAGCTGCAGATTTCCAGCTACATCGATGATGTTCAGCGCGACAGGTGACGATGGCAGAGGTAGTGATTGCGCAAAAGAAAAGCGCGGCATTGCAGTTATTCCGGCAATGCCAGCCAATCCCCCGATTGCTTGTCTGCGATTAATTCGGATCATTATTTTCCTCCCAGAAATGACCGATTATTCTTATTTCTCCCAAAACAAGAATAATCATATTAGTATATTAATCGGAGGAAAAGCAACCCGCCCTCAATATTCGCCTAAGTCGGGAATTCCATAAAAAAGGGAGCCCCGGCTCCCTTGATTTAACTCATTTCTTTGGGGAGACCTTACATTGTGGCCCCGATTTGCCATGGCACGAATTCCGCATCGCCATAGCCCAGGGCCTCGGATTTGCTGCGCTCACCTGAAGCGATCTTCAGGATATGCTCGAATATTTCGCGTCCCTTGTCTTCGATGGAGACACCGTCGAGGACGTCACCGCAATTGATATCCATATCCTCGATCATCTGCGTATACATCGGGGTATTGGTAGCGAGCTTAATGGAAGGCGTCGGCTTGCAGCCATAGGCAGAACCACGGCCCGTGGTGAAGGCAAGAATATTGGCACCGCCTGCCACCTGGCCCGTCGCGGAAACTGGATCGTAGCCGGGAGTATCCATGAAAACCAGACCGCGCGCCGTAACTGGTTCCGCATAGCCATAGACCGCTTCGAGCGGCGTTGTGCCAGACTTTGCCACCGCGCCAAGCGACTTCTCAAGGATAGTGGTCAATCCGCCCGCCTTATTGCCGGGTGAAGGATTATTGTTCATTTCCATGCGGTTACGCGCCGTGTAATCTTCCCACCAAGCGATGACCGATTGCAGGCGTTCGACCGCTTCAGGGTTTGAAGCGCGCTCAATCAACAGGTGTTCTGCACCATAAATCTCCGGCGTTTCGGAAAGAATGGCGGTGCCACCCTGCTGCACCAGAAGATCAACGGCCGCGCCCAACGCCGGATTGGCGGTAATGCCGGAATAACCGTCCGAGCCGCCGCATTGCAAGGCGAGCATGAGTTCCGATGCGGGAATGGTTTCGCGCTTCACATTTGCCGCTGTCGGCAGCATGTCACGCACGGCAGCGACACCCGCTTCCATGGTCTTACGCGTGCCGCCCACCTCCTGAATTGTCAGGCTGCGGAATGTGTCGCTTTCGACAATATTATAGGCTTCTTTCCAGCGTCCGATCTGGAATCCCTCGCATCCAAGGCCGACCATGAGCACTGCGGCGATATTGGGATTGGTCGCATAGCCCCACTGGGTACGCTTCAAAACCTCGTAACCCTCACCCTTCACATCAAGCGCGCATCCACCGCCATGAACCAGCGGAATTATGCCGTCAACCATCGGATATTCGTCAAGAATACCGGACTTTTGCACTGCCTCAGCGATGAACCGGGCAACCGAAGCGGAGCAGTTCACGGAGGTCAAAACGCCGATATAATTGCGCGTTCCGGCACGCCCATTGGCGCGGCGAAACCCTTCAAAAACAGCACGTTGGCTAATTGGCAGTACGCCATGCACGGAGGTCGCGTGAGCCGTATCAGGTTCGCGCGCGAAATCGCTGTAATCGAGATTATGTTCATGCACCCATTGGCCTGGCTCGATCTGCTTGGAAGCAGAACCAATGATCTGGCCAAATTTGCGAACCGGCTCGCCCTTGGCAATCAACCGCGAAGCGAGTTTGTGGCCGCGCGGCACGCGATCCGTTACGGTAACATTTTCAATGCGTTGCCCGACCTGAAACGTGTCGACAGCAACGACGACATTGTCGCTGGCATGCAGGCGCAAATGCCGCGGTGCAGTGAGGGTGTCCATGTAACTCTCCAATTGGTCAATTAATATATTAGTCGCGTCGCGCTGGCTTGCAATGTGTCAAGATGAAACAGCGGAAACATTCCGGGTCAAAAGGCTGGGCTCACGGTGAATTATCAACCGATCACAACTAAAACACACGTAGCGATAGAGAATATTCGGCAAAATTTGCCAGTTTTTGGGAAAAAATCGGCAAACAATGCGAAGTTTCCAACCGATACGGTCAAATCACGCAGGAGACAAAGCTTTCTTTTCAATTTTCCAGGAAGCAAACTTCACAGAGCCTCCATGAATTTCGGCGGCCATGGCCAAACTTTTTTTCGGAGGCAATTGGCGGCATAGGGCGGCGTACCCTTCGTTACTCAAACCTGCGTTCGTTGAAAGATAAGCGAAATTCCAAATATATTTTAATTCAACTTTTGAAATATATTGAAGCTATATTTCAAACATACTTTGTCATAAAAATTTGGGTTGGAATAGAACTAAATTTGTAGTTCATATTCAAAATATATCCAAGCTTATCTGAGTTAAACTCTCCAATCGAGGACTGCCATGGCGCTCAATCAATCCCTGCTCGACCTTTTGAATATTCATCCGGAAAATGGTCTCGACGAGGTCATTATCGGCAATAATGGTGACGACACAATTTTCGGTGGCAGCGGCAACGAATATATCGAAGGTGGGAGCGGAACCGATTTGCTGTTCGGCAATGAGGGTATCGACACGCTGGGTTATGCCGGTTCGAAAGAAGGAGTCATGGTACGTCTGGGCGGACTTGACGGTTCGGGCACGCTCGGCGGTTGGCATGGCGATGCGGAAGGTGACCGGCTTGCCGTCGGTTTCGAAAACGTTGTGGGTTCCGGTTTCAACGATGTCATTTCCGGCGATGCCGGAGACAATGTTCTGGCTGGCCTCGACGGGGATGACGGCCTTGGCGGCGGCGCCGGCAATGACACATTGGTCGGCGGTGCCGGCAATGACTGGCTGGACGGCGGAACAGGCGACGACAAGCTGCTCGGCGGCGAAGGCGAAGACTACGCCTATGGCGGCGCTGGCAATGATGTTCTCGACGGCGGCAATGGCGATGACCGGCTTAGTGGCGACGAAGGCGATGACCAATTGCTCGGCGGTGCCGGTAATGACTGGCTCGACGGCGGTACAGGAAATGACTATCTCAATGGCGGTCTGGGCGATGATCATATTCGCGGCGATGCTGGCGACGACACACTGATCGGCGGCGCTGGCGATGACGTTCTGAATGGCGGCGACGGCGACGACCGCATCAGTGGCGGCACCGGCAATGACGCGATTGACGGCGGCGAAGGAACCAACTGGATTGATGCCGGGGCTGGTGATGACGAGATCCACACCAGCGGCGCTGCAAACTGGGTCAATGCTGGCGACGGCGATGACAAAGTGTTTGGTGGCTCCGGCGATGACAGGATCAGCGGCGATGGCGGCGATGATCAGCTGAATGGTGGAGCCGGCACGGATTGGATTGATGGCGGCGATGGCAATGACACGCTGTTAGGCGGCGAAGGCGATGATTTCCTTCGTGGCGGGTCGGGCGACGATGTCCTGAATGGCAGTGCGGGCGATGACCGCTTGAACGGCGGCGAAGGCAATGACATTCTTAATGGTGGCGACGGCAATAATTGGCTGAGCGGTGGGTCTGGAGCAGACACGTTTATCTTCGAGACGTTCGGGCGGACTGCCCACATTACCGACTTCAGCGCAACTGACGGTGACAAGATCGATCTGAGCCGTCTCGATGCGGATACAAATACCGCTGGCAACCAGCCTTACCATTTCATTGGCGAAAGCGACTTCTCCGGTGCGGCAGGCGAATTGCGGATCGTGGTGCCGGAACAGGCAAGCGATACGCAATATCTGCATATCGAGGCTGATAGTGACGGCGACGGAATTGCCGACCTTATTATTGAGGTCAATAATACGGACCATGACTGGTCGGCAAACGACTTCAATCTGTAATGGAAATGAGAAAGGGCCGCTGATCAAGCGGCCCTTATCTTATGGACTATTTGGATGATGCTGCTAATTTTGCCAGAGCGCCGGGCGCTTTGTAAGTCGGCAAACTAATCTCCAACCCGCCCGACGTTTCCGCTCGTATCAAGCGCGTCGCGTGATGGGTGTTACATTTGATTGACGTTTTGCCTGTGCGTGGTCATTGACGAATTTGACGATCCGCGGCGCGATTTCAGCGCGGAATCTCGACCCATTGAAAACGCCGTAGTGGCCAACCTTGGGCTGTAGATAATGTAGCCGCATGTCTTCAGGGATATTGACGCATAGCGTTTGCGCGGCCTTTGTCTGACCCACGCCCGAAATATCGTCGTTCTCTCCCTCAACAGTCAGAAGCGCCACATTGCGAATCGCAGATGGGTCAACCGGCAGGCCGCGATGCGTCATCTCCCCTTTTGGTAAAGCCTGGCGCACAAAAACCGTATCCACAGTCTGCAAATAAAACTCGGCTGTCAGATCCATAACCGCAAGATATTCATCGTAGAACTCCCGGTGCTTGTCTGCGGAATCGCCATCTTCCTTGACTAGGTGCACAAAAAATTCCTTGTGGGCAGTAATATGCCGGTCGAGATTCATGCTCATGAACCCGGAAAGCTGTAAAAACCCTGGATATACATCGCGCATGAAACCGGCATGCGGCCATGGAACAGACATGATTACATTTTCGCGGAACCAGTCGATGCCCTTTTCTTCGGCAAGCTTGTTCACCGCTGTCGGATTCTTGCGGGTATCAATTGGCCCGCCCATCAGCGTCATGCTCGACGGGGCAAACCGATCGCCATTGGCTTCCATGACTGCCACGGCAGCAAGCACGGGCACAGAGGGCTGGCAGACCGCGACAACGTGGGTATCCTCGCCCAATGCATGAAGTATTTCGATGACATAATCGATATAGTCGTCAAGATCGAAAGAACCTTCGCTCAAAGGAACAGTGCGCGCGTCGACCCAATCGGTAATGTAAACCTCGGCATCCGGCAGCAAGGCCTCGACTGTGCCGCGCAGCAAAGTCGCATAGTGCCCGGACATGGGAGCCACGATCAAGATCTTGGGATCGGCAGCCCGTTTTGCCGACAATGAGCGCTTGAAATGAACCACGTTGCAGAATGGCTTTGACCAGACCGTTTTCTCGCGAATTTCCGTTTCAACGCCATCAACGACAGTCGTCGGAAGGTTGAACTTTGGTTTTGCATAGGCTCTCGTGGCGCGCTCAAACAGCTCGCAGCCAGCAGTAATCGAACGCCCTAAAACCGTTTGTGACAATGGATTCAACGGGTTGTCGTAAAACAACTTGGTAGCGTCAGCCAGAGCGCGATAGGGCTGAAGCGCCGCATGGTTGAGTTCATAAAGCTGGTAAAACATTCCACCATCCGATCCATCAGCACAACTGCAACCTAAAGAGCATCTCACTCACAGGTGAAAAAGTTCTTGATTGATCAGTGAGCCTATCCGGTTTTGGTAATATTGCAATGCAACAAACGGCTAAGGCCGGATAAAAATGCCTTAGCCCGGCATGGCTGGAAACCATTGAAATTATTAGTTAAAGCGTCAAGCGCCCTCGACAATCAGCATTTCAGCGTCAGCTACGCTTTGCCGAATTGCTTTAGCCGCCTGATATTCCGGCGAATTGTAACAATCCAATGCTGCTTGGACCGACGGAAACTCGATCACGACATTGCGGCCACGGGCTTGCCCTTCCAATGTGTGAAATGGACCGCCCCGTGCCAGGAAATTGGCGCCAAACTTTTCAAAGGCCGGTTTTGCCGTCGAGACGTAATCCTTGTACCGTTCAGCATCCCGAACGTCGACACGTGCTATCCAATATCCCTTGGCCATAGTCCCTCTACCTTCTGCAATTGGTTACTCTTACAGCTTGAGACTGTGCTCTCATTTCCAGCCATTAGCTCGATTTGAGAATCACATCCCATCCTAATCGAGCTTATGCTGGCGCAAATCCGTTTGCCATTTCGCTCAATATCGATTCAGCCGCTGAACGCCGATCTTGCGCGGCAATAATTGGACGCCCGACCACAAGATGTGTCGCCCCGCCACGAAGCGCATCCGCAGGTGTCATTACCCGTTTTTGGTCTCCAACATCCGCACCTGCCGGGCGGATACCCGGTGTCACAATATTGAGTTTCGGCCCGACAATCTCGCGTACGCCCGATGCTTCGGCGGCAGAGCACACAATGCCGCCCATGCCGGCATCGGCGGCCTGTTTTGCGCGCTTTAGAACAAGAGCTTCGGGACTGTCGGCGTAACCGGCCTCAATGAGGTCTTGCCCATCCATCGAAGTCAGAACAGTGACACCGAGCAAGCACAGATCCGATCCGTGCGCTGCTTCGACCGCTGCCCTCATGGCCTTCGGATAAGCATGCAAGGTGAGCATCGACACGCCCATTTTAACAATATTCTCGACGCCCTTGGCGACAGTATTGTCGATATCGAGAAGCTTCATATCCAGAAAGACTTTTTTGCCCGACCGGACCAGGTCAGATGCAAAATCCAATCCCCCGGCAAATACCAGCTGATAGCCGATTTTATAGAAGGTCACCATATCGCCAAGTTCGCCGACAACCTCATTGGCCACTTCAACCGTAGGCACATCAAGGCCCACGATCAGGCGCTCGCGCAAAGCCGCATTCGTCATGACAAATCACCTTTTCTGTTGATCGTATTCCAATCGCACAGAAACGGCCAACAGGAAAGAACCTAATCGGCGCGCCGATACACCCAAAGCCGGGCTGGCGGCACATTGCGGATAATGAAGTCGAGATGTTCGACCTTGTAATTACCGCGTCCAGCAGGAACAGGCGACATGGGGCCATAGGTGATCTGAACGACCGGGCGGCCATGGGGGATACGGCGCAACAGATCTTCGATGATTTTAACGCGGTCGCCGACGGGGAAGTTCAACAAGGGCACCGCCGAAATGACCGAATCAAACTTCTGGTCACGCTTGTCGCCAAGGGTCGTATCCAGATCGAAAGCATCGCCTTCGATAATGTTTACGCCTGGAAAATCTTCTCGCAAATGTTCAGCAAAATCCGCTGAATATTCAACGCAGTAAAGGTCGGATGGCTCTACACCGCGCTTCAAAATGGCTTTGGTAATAACGCCCGTGCCCGGCCCCAACTCCAGCACAGGAAGGCCGGAATGCGGATTGATGACACTTGCCATGCGGCGAGCCGTGACAGAACTTGTCGGCAAAATTGACCCGACAGCCTTCGGCCCATGCATCCAACCCTTGAAGAAGCGGATTTCCTCGCCGAATTTTTCGGCAAACTTCTTGCCCAGTGGTCGTGACATGCCATTCCTCCGTCGCAGCAAGAACAATTTATGACGCAACCGACGATAGATGCAAGGCTGCAACTTGCGAAAAACTCAATAAACTACTCGCTCAACCCCTCAAAGAAATCCTTCATGCGGGAAAAGAAGCCTGTCGATTGCGGGCTATTGTCCTGCGAAGAAACGCGTTCGAATTCTTCCAGCAATTCGCGCTGCTTCTTGTTGAGGTTTTGCGGGGTTTCAATTGCGATCTGAATATAGAGATCGCCCATGGCGGGTTGCCGTAGAACCGGCATGCCTTTGCCTTTCAGGCGGAACTGCTTGGCGTTTTGCGTACCATCTGGAATCTTGACGCGCGTCTGGGTGCCGTCCAGTGTCGCCACCTCGAACTGTCCGCCAAGCGCGGCTGTAGTCATCGAGATCGGGACTTTGCAATAAAGATCGGCACCATCGCGCTGGAAGAATTCATGTGGCTTCAGCGAGAGGAAAATATAAAGATCGCCTGAGGGGCCGCCCCGAAGTCCTGCCTCGCCCTCACCCGTGAGGCGAATGCGTGTTCCATCTTCAATGCCGGCTGGAATATTGACCGAGAGAGAACGCTCTTCGGTGATACGTCCCTGGCCGCTGCATTTCGGGCAAGGGTCCTTGATAATCTGGCCGCGGCCATGACAGGTCGGGCAGGTGCGTTCAATGGAAAAGAAACCCTGAGCTGCACGCACGCGGCCGGAACCGCTACAGGTGCCGCATGTGAACGGTTGCGTGCCGGGCTTGGCACCACTGCCGGAGCATTCGTCGCAAGTAATCGATGTCGGGACATGGATTTGCGCCGTCTTGCCTGCATAGGCTTCTTCAAGCGTGATTTCCATATTGTAGCGCAGGTCCGCACCACGCTCGCGGCCACCAGAACGGCGCTGGCGTCCGCCGCCCATCATCTCGCCAAAAATGTCTTCAAATATGTCGGCAAAGCCACCGCTACCGCCGCCACCGAAACCACCGCCGCCCATGCCGCCATTTTCAAAGGCAGCGTGACCGAAGCGATCATAGGCCGCGCGCTTTTGCGGATCTTTCAGCGTTTCATAGGCTTCGCCGATTTCCTTGAACTTGTGCTCGGCATTGGCATCGCCCGGATTCTTGTCAGGGTGGAATTGCATTGCCAGTTTACGGAAAGCGCTCTTCAGCTCTTTCTCATCAGCGCCTTTGCCTACGCCGAGGGTTTCGTAATAGTCAGCCTTCATCCAAATACTCGTTCCATGGGATCGCCAGAACTTCCGCAGAAGCTCGTTCAAGAGCGGTATTTAGGTGCTCACGCCCGTAAATGCCATAGTTAACTTACATTGATTCTAATCAAATGGCGCATATTTGCCGTTTAAAGCGTTTATGTGGCAACAATCTGCGCCAAGCCAGCCAATCAATAACGCGGCAAATCGAACGACCAAATTTTTCTTGAACTTCGAAGGCCGTTCCAGCTTGACCGCCGAGCAAACAAAAAGCCCGGCTCAATGGCCGGGCTTTTCGTTAAACGCTGGGCGTTAGGATCAGGCAGACTTCTTCTTGCCGTCTTCGTCGATCTCTTCGAAATCGGCATCGACAACATCATCATCTGCCTTTGCAGTCGCATCGGCTTCAGCACCTTCGCCAGCTTCCGCAGCCTGTGAGGCTTCATACATGGCCTGACCAAGTTTCATCGAAACTTCGGCAAGAACTTGCGTCTTGGCCTTGATGTCTTCAGCGTCATCGCCTTCGACAGCGGTCTTCAGCTCGGCAAGGGCGGTCTCAATGGAGCCCTTGTCTTCAGCCGAAACCTTGTCGCCATAATCTTTCAGCGACTTTTCAGTCGAATGGATCAGAGCTTCAGCCTGGTTCTTCGACTCAACGGCCTCACGGCGCTTCTTGTCGCTCTCGGCATTGGCCTCGGCGTCCTTGACCATCTTCTCGATATCGGCGTCGGAAAGACCGCCCGATGCCTGAATACGGATCTGATGTTCCTTGCCAGTGCCCTTGTCCTTGGCCGAAACGTTGACAATACCGTTCGCATCAATGTCGAAACCGACTTCGATCTGCGGAATGCCGCGTGGTGCCGGTGGAATGCCAACGAGATCGAACTGACCGAGCGACTTGTTGTCGGCAGCCATTTCACGCTCGCCCTGGAAGACGCGGATCGTCACGGCGGACTGATTGTCTTCAGCCGTGGAGAAAGTCTGCGACTTCTTGGTAGGGATCGTGGTGTTGCGTTCGATCAGACGTGTGAACACGCCGCCAAGTGTTTCGATGCCGAGTGACAATGGCGTTACGTCGAGCAAAAGAACGTCCTTGACGTCGCCCTGCAGAACGCCAGCCTGAATGGCAGCACCCATGGCAACAACTTCGTCCGGATTCACACCCTTGTGTGGTTCCTTGCCGAAGAAGGCTTTGACGATTTCCTGAATCTTCGGCATGCGGGTCATACCGCCGACGAGGACCACTTCATCGATTTCGCCAGCCTTGAGGCCTGCATCCTTGAGCGCGGCCTTGCATGGCTCAACCGTGCGCTGGACCAGATCGTCAACGAGGCTTTCGAACTTCGAGCGCGACAGCTTCATGGTCAAGTGCTTTGGACCCGAAGCATCTGCCGTGATGAATGGCAGGTTGATTTCAGTCTGCTGCGACGAGGAAAGCTCGATCTTGGCCTTTTCGGCAGCTTCCTTGAGGCGCTGCAAAGCAAGCTTGTCGTTCTTCAGGTCGATGCCCTGTTCCTTCTTGAACTCGGCTGCGAAATATTCAACGAGACGCATGTCGAAATCTTCACCGCCAAGGAATGTATCGCCATTGGTGGACTTAACTTCGAAGACACCATCGCCGATTTCCAGAACGGATACGTCGAATGTACCACCGCCAAGATCGTAGACGGCAATGGTCTTGCCTTCCTTCTTGTCGAGGCCATAGGCCAGAGCAGCAGCAGTCGGTTCGTTGATGATACGCAGAACTTCAAGACCGGCAATTTTACCGGCATCCTTGGTTGCCTGACGCTGGGCATCGTTAAAGTAAGCCGGAACGGTGATAACGGCCTTTTCAACCTTTTCGCCCAGATAGGCTTCGGCTGTTTCTTTCATCTTCTGCAGGATCATTGCAGAGATCTGCGAAGGCGAATACTTCTTCTTGTGCACTTCTACCCAAGCGTCGCCATTATCGCCTTTGACGATTTCATAAGGAACAAGCTTCTTGTCCTTGGCAACAGTCGGGTCTTCGTAGCGGCGGCCGATAAGGCGCTTGACCGCAAAAACGGTTCCTTCCGGATTTGTTACAGCCTGACGCTTGGCCGGCTGGCCAGCAAGGCGCTCATCACTATCCGTAAAAGCGATGATCGAAGGCGTTGTACGTGCACCTTCTGCATTTTCGATGACCTTCGCGCTCTTGCCGTCCATAACGGAAACGCAGGAATTGGTCGTACCCAGATCAATACCGATAACTTTAGCCATTACTCTTCTCCATTCAGCAGGCTGCCGGGACCTCTGCCGAGCATTCCATACGGGCAGCCCCTAGGGTTTAACAAAATCAGGGCTGCCGGGGCGGGCAGTTCCTTACAGTGTTGAGGGCTATATAAGAAGGGGTAAATTGCCATGCAAGTAAGAAGCAGTGCATTTACACCCTTAATAGCCCAAAAAGACACATAAAATGGGGTTTTCAGCCCGTTTTATGCGGTTACTTATAAGAGTCGTCAGACGGTTTCCCACTTGCCGCTCTTGTCGGAGCGATAAACGGCATCAATGAGCTTTTGATTCCGTACCGAATCTTCCAGCGAAAACACACCGGCTTTTTCGCCTTGGGCCTCGCGGGCAAATGCCTCGACCTGCAACCTGTAGTGGTTGACGCCACCAAAGTTGAATTCCTGCGCACCGTCATGTGCCGCGTTATGCAGCCAAACCTTTGCGTGGTCGTACTTGCCTGTGTTGAACGGCGCCAGGACCTCGATATAGCCCTTGTCGCCATGAAAAACGATGGACTGGCGCGACGCAAGCTGGGTCCCGACATAGAAACCCAGTTCAAAACCATCAAAATCAGCACGGACGCTGGCATAGCGGTCCGTGCCGAAATCCGGGTCACGCTCGACTGTGGCGCTCACCCGAAGCGGCTCCTTGCCGGTGACGAAACGCGTGACAACAGTCGGATAGACGCCAATATCGGGCAAGGCACCGCCACCCAGCGATAGCTGATTGCGCATATTGCCCGCATCCTTGTTGAAATAGGTGAACGCTGCCTGAACCTGACGCAAGGTTCCGATGGCTCCACCCTGCACCAACTCACGAACTTTCAGCCATTGCGGATGATAGGTGACCATGAAGGCTTCTGAAATCAAGACGCCATGCGTATCGCGGGCATGCTGCAAGGCGGTGATCTGATCGGCATGCAGCGAAATCGGCTTTTCGCACAGGACATGCTTTCCAGCTTCGGCTGCCTTCAACGACCATTCGACATGCTGCGAGGTCGGCAAGGGAATATAGACGCCGTCAATATCCTTGGAGGCGAGCATTTCCTCGTAGGAGCCGAATGCATGGGGAGCGCCAAAACGATCCGCCACCGCGCGTGCTTTCGACAAGTCACGGCTGGCAACGGCCGATAGAACCGAATTTTCCGCATCGCAAATGGCGGGAATAACCACGGTGACGCCAATTTTGGCAGTAGACAGAATACCCCAGCGAAACATGCAAACTCCTTCTATGACCGGCCCGATAGGCGGTCAGCACCCTATTGTATTTCGGTTACGGAAGGAAAGACCGCTCAACCGGTATATTTGAAGAAATCGATAAATGCGCGCAGTGCCGGACGCATTTGCCTGCGGCTGGGGTAATAAAGATAGACGCCGGGAAATGGCGTGCACCAATCCTCCAAAACGCGTTGCAGCCGCCCGTCGGCAATTGCTTTGGGCACCATATGCTCCAAAAGAAAAGCAATGCCCACGCCGCCAAGCACTGCTTCAAGAACCAGCGTGTCATCACCCAGAATAAGCGGGCCATCGACATCAAGGACGATTTCTTCCACGCCTTTTTCAAACTCCCAGCGATAGACTTGGCCGCTGGAAAACCGGCGGCGGATACAGCGATGATTGAGCAAGTCTCTCGGGTGTAACGGCACCGGATTGCGTTTGAAATAGTCCGGCGTAGCAACGACACTTCCAGAAATCGTATCGCTCATGCGCACAGCGATCATGTCCGATTCCAGGCTCTCTCCGAGCCGCATGCCCGCATCCATGCCAGCGGCAACGATATCATTGAATTGTTCCTCCACCCGCAATTCCAGCGTGATTCCGGGATAGGTCTGGCTAAAATCCGCGAGTCTTGGACCCAGCAGCCAATGCGCGGCGAAGGGCGGTACGCTGAGCCTCAGATTGCCTGCCACACGATTATTGGCTTCTTTAACTGCACCCAGCGCCAGGTCGATCTCACCAAGGGCAGGCTTCAAGCGCTTCAGCAGCATCGCCCCTTCATCCGTCAGGGCGACGCTGCGCGTGGTGCGGGTCAATAATCGAACCCCCAGCGATTGCTCCAGCGCGGCTATGGCATGACTGACCGCCGAAGGCGCAATGCGAAGCTCCTTGGCGGCACCGCGAAAACCACCGCAGGCGGCGACAGTGGTGAAAATGGCGAGTTGGGGCAAATGAGAACGATCCATTGATCTATAATATAGAACAAGCTGTGAAATTTTAAGCGAATTATCGAACAGCAATTTACGACCTATGTTTGCTTCACCACACCAGGCAATTTCAGCGAAGCGGTTTTCCGTCAGGAATTGCGTAAAAGGAGATAAGTGATGGAACAGCGTAAACTTGGAACCAATCTTAACGTATCAGCGGTCGGTCTCGGCTGCATGGGCATGACATTTGCCTATGGCGGACAGGACGAAGCGGATGCGATCCGCACCCTTCACCGCGCTATCGATATCGGCGTTACATTCTTCGATACTGCCGAGGTATATGGTCCGTTCGACAATGAAATTCTGCTTGGCAAGGCTTTCAAGGGCCGCCGCGACGAGGTTGTGATCGCCACCAAATTCGGATTCAAGATTGCCGATGAGGGTGAAGGCGCCGCCCGCATGATAGGCGTCGATAGCCGACCGGAACATTTGAAGGCTGTTGCCGAGTCCTCGCTCGGACGACTGGGTATTGAACAGATTGACCTGTTCTACCAACATCGGGTGGATCCCAATGTTCCTATTGAGGAAACAGTCGGAGCCATGGCCGAACTGGTCCAGCAGGGTAAGGTGAAGGCGCTGGGCCTATCGGAAGCAAGCGCCGCCACGATCCGCCGCGCCCACAAGGTGCATCCCATTGCTGCGGTCCAAAGCGAATACTCCCTATGGAGCCGCGAGCCGGAAGACGAAGTATTTGCAGTTTGCCGTGAGCTCGGAATCGGCTTTGTGCCTTACAGCCCGCTTGGCCGTGGCCTCCTGACCGGGACGATCAACAAGCCTGACGAACTTGGCGCTGACGATTGGCGCAAGACATTGCCGCGTTTTCAAACGGAAAACATGAACGCCAATGCCGCACTGATCGCAACATTGAAGGGGCTGGCTGCCGATAAGGGCGTGACAGCAGCGCAATTGGCGCTTGCCTGGGTGCTCCATCAGGGCGACTTCATCGTGCCTATTCCCGGTGCCCGCAAGATCAAGCACCTGGAGGAAAACACTGCCGCCGCCGACATCAAGCTGACAGAAGCTGAGCTGATCCGCATCGGCGGTGCTTTAACGCCGGATCAGGTGGCCGGGAGTCGCTACACGGAAGCTGCATTGGCCTTGGTGAACGGCTAAACGACAAATGCGGGGCGCTGGGCAATCAGCGCCCCTGCTTATTTTTGAATCTCTGTCGGATCAAGCGGAATACTGTTGCCGTCCGGATCGACAAGCGCCTTCTTTATGGCGTTGAGAAACATTTCGGGATCGTCAATGACAACCCTGACGCTCCTGTGTTTCTTGAACGGATTCAGACCAGAGAACTTTAATGTCGCTGTCCTTTCGTCATACCGAATTTCCTGCAATTCGCGGATACGCATGTCGCCAAGATCCTTGCTCTAGCATTTGCAGCTAAGCTTTTCCGAACCTTGTGTCACAATCAAGTCCGGCAATAGGTAGCGCGATTTGAAGACCTGTCTATACCGCGAGAAACACACCGGAAATGGTTGTGAGCATCAATGCGCCACCAGCCACTCCGGCGGTCTGCTTCCTGTTTAAAACCACATGGGACGCTGCAAATTCAACAGCGACAAGAAACACGATAATTGCCAACACCGGGTTTGAGGCAAGGCTGGGATAAATGACCGACATGATGATGTAGAACAGCTCAATAGCAGACAGGCCGAACACGCCGATCAAACCACCTTGCCAAAATTGGGCCCCCGTCTGGATTGCGCCAATCATACTTCCAAGCACCGTGGTAACGGCCAGCACGAATAGCAAAACATGCATCAATTCACTCCTGGTTTCAGGCGTGTATCTGCACCGGCAAGCTGACAATGCGCTGAACGATCAGCGGCCCGTACTATCGGCAATGGCGCGCGTTGCGTCATCGGCAGGAAAATACTGCTCGATGAAAATTCCCTCCGTCAAAACCTCTTGCGCTGAACCGAATGACGTAAGCGTCGTGATCCAATTTGTCTCCGTATCGCCAAGCCGTAATCGGGCTGTGATAATTGGCGGTGGATTTCTCTCGCCTTCATCGTTGCGTAATAAAGCGGAAATCTCCGTATCATTTTCATAGACCGCCAGGCGCTGCGCCAAACCGCTTTTCGGCCCATAAAGACGGGCTTCATTCCGCGCTCTTTTCAGGAAGAGCAGGGCAACTTCCGGCCAGTTGGTCATTGCCTGCCGTACAGGACCCGGCTCAAGCACGAGCGCCAGAATGTTTATTCCCGGCGCGACCGATATGCCGAGCGCACCCGCCAAAGCAGCAAACCCCGCATTGGCAGCAAGAATATCGTGGTCGGCATCAAAAGCGACGGCGGGCCATGGTTCATGTTTTGTCAGTATCAGATGCAGCGTGTCGCGGACCAGAACAGGCAATCCTGCCAGTCCGTCCCGCTCCGCCGAGAAATAACGCGGCGCGAAACCGGCAGCACTGAAGAGCTCGTTCTGTATTCTGTAAGGCAGGTCAAGCGCTTCGCAAATGCGGATGATCATGCCTTCCGAGGGCCGGGAACGTCCGGTTTCAAGAAATGACAAGTGCCGGGAGGAAATGCCCGCCTCAAGGGCAAGGTCCATCTGACTCAGGTGCCTGTGCGAGCGCCATTGCTTCAGATGATCGCCGAACTCCATGCCATTCTCCTTTTGGCAAACCTGACTTAGGCCCGCTGGGATATCCATTACCTCCAAGGTAATTGTTTTGCTTACGTCAAATTGACATGCTTGCCTCATCAACGCAACAAAGGAGAGCGACATGATACAGATCAATCTGAAAGATGGCATGATGACCAATGCCGTTTTGACCGGCGTAACCGGACTTGGACTTTCCGTATTTTCCGAGCTTGCCACGCAATATCTCATGCCCGGCGCACCGAGCTGGCTGGTCCTGGGACTTGGCATTGCGCTTCTGCTTTTCGCCGCTGACGTTGGCATGATAGCTCAGTGGAAAACCCGGTCGCGACCTCTCGTCGGCTTTGTCTTTATAGCGGACTTGCTATGGGTCATCTGCGTCCCGGCGATCCTGGTGCTGATGCCCTCTGCCTTTACGTCGCTGGGTGTGGTCGCAACTGTTGCCGTTACTGCCGTGGTTGCTGTCTTTGCCTTGATCGAATGGAACGGATTGAAGCATTTGCAAGCGGCCTGAATTGCCTAAGGCAGATGAGCAAACCAGCCGCTCGTCTGCCTTAGTCTTGCCAGAAACCGGCCGCACTCATATTCACCGCCGCTGTTCTGTTTCGCTTTGGAGTCAGCGCGCAATATACAAAAATTTATTGTCCTGTTTGTCCCCAACACACGCCAGCCACCCCTGTATATTCATCGATGGTCGGGCCTTCAAAAGCTGGAATATCATGGAAAAATCCACCAGAAAGTCACTTCGGCGCTGGATTGCCGGAATCGTAATTCTCACCTTTCTCGCCTTCTTCATTCCTTATCTCGAATTTTTCTATCTCGCCTGCGGTCTTTATGATCTGGCCCGTAACAAAAACCTGAAACTCCAGGTCGTCGAACAATATTTCTTTGGCAATGGACTGTTCACCTGGCTGCTATCGCCCTTGAACATCCTGCTCGATATTCTTTCTTTGCCCTACAGGAACAAGGGCGTTTACAAATTGCAAGATCTGCCGCCAGCCTATCAGGCGGAAGTGAAGCGCCTGATCACCGCGACACAGAAGGAAAACATTATAGGACAATTGCAGCAGCGGGCAGAACAGCAAGGCCGCAGCATGTTCTTCTTCAAATGGTATGGCAAAGACCAGCCAAGCTTTGCCAATGTCCCTTCATTTTATGAGCACTATGACTTCGTGAAGACGATTGGCGTTTCTGTGTTCAACAAGAAGAACTCGACTTCAAAGCATTTCGGCCCGATCCGGGCAACAATCCGCGTGCTTTACAATATCAACGATATGAATGACCGGACTGCCTATATCTGGTGCGGCGATACCACCAGCTACTGGAAGGATGACAAGCTGTTTATTTTTGATGACACGCTGATGCATCAATCCGTCAACCAGACCGATCAGACGCGCTATTGCCTATTTGTCGATATATTGCGCCCGTCATACATGCCGGGGTTTTTTGCCGCGATCGTCACATTCATGGGTGTGATCCTGAAAGGCAGCAACTCGATATTCTACAAGAACTGGAAGGTGATCCAGAAATAGTATCAGCAGGGTAAGAGAGGGGGGGGTGATTTGCCCCCTCTCTCACAATTTCTCTCCCCCGATGGGGAGCAAGGCTTACCCGCGCAATACGCCGCCTGTCTGCTTGGCAACGCTTTCGACCACGCGCTTGGTCAGCGCGTCGAGATCCTCATCGTTCAAGGTGCGCTCCTGTGGTTGGATCGCCACTTCAATAGCCACGGACTTCTTGTCCTCGCCCAGCGAAGCGCCCTCGAACAGATCAAATACCTGCACGCCGACAATCAGCTTCTTGTCGCTGCTCAATGCCGCACGGACAATGGTGCCAGCTTCGACAGATTTGTCGACGACGAAAGCAAAATCGCGGCGTAGAAGCTGCAAGTCAGAAAGGTTGAGCGCCGGTTTCGTCCGGGTGGCTTTCTGCTTCGGCTCCGGTATCGCATCAATGAAGATTTCGAAGCCGCAAAGATTGCCGCCGACATCCAGTGTTTCCAGAGTTTTCGGGTGGAATTCGCCGAATGTGCCAAGGATGACTTTTGGACCAAGCTTGATCGTGCCGGACCGGCCTGGATGATACCATGCTGGACCGCCTGCCTCGATCTGCAACTTGTCGACGGGTGCACCGCATGCCTCCAGAACCGCAATGGCATCGGCCTTGGCATCGAATACGCCAACGGGCGAAGCATTGCCTGACCAGTGGCGACCAGTTCCCTCGAAACGAGCCGTGCCACGACGAACACCTGCCGCAACGCGGCGCTGGTCTTCCGGAGCATTGCCTTCATAAGTGCCGGAAACCTCGAACAATGCGAGATCGTTGAAACCGCGATCCGCATTGCGTTGAGCAGCGGCAAGCAGGCCGGGTAACAAGGAAGGACGCATGTCGGACATATCGGCGGCAATCGGATTGCTCAATTTAAGCTCCGGCTTTCCGCCACCAAAGGCTTTAGCAGCGCTTTCCGAAATGAATGACCATGTGACAGCTTCCATCATACCGCGCGACGCGAGTGCTCGCTTGGCATTGCGCGTGCGGATCTGCAAAGTCGTCAAAATCTTGCCATTGACTGCGGCGTGGCTGACCAGCGGCTGCGGCTCAATCAGAGTGATACCGTGAATACGCATGACTTCTTCAACCAGATCGGCCTTGCCATCCACATCCGGGCGCCATGACGGCACCACGATATCAACAAATTCGCCTGTACCCTGCGGCACGAAACCCAGGCGGGACAAGATATCGAGACTGGTCTTGGCCGGCACGTCGATACCAGTCAGGCGCTTGACTTCAGATGCGGGGAACTTGACCATCTTAGGAGTGTGGCCCTTGTAGCCCACAACCTTGGTTTCAGACGGCGTGCCACCGCAGAACTCAAGAACCAGTTGCGCAGCAAGTTCAACACCCGGGATCATCTGCTCAGGATCAACACCGCGCTCAAAGCGATAGCGGGCATCGGTGATAATACCGAGCGTGCGGCCCGTGCGAGCAACGTTCATCGCGTCCCATAGCGCGGACTCAATGACGACATTGACCGTGTTTTCGTCACAACCGGAGTGCTCGCCGCCCATGACGCCAGCAATGGATTCTACCCCGTTGTCGTCAGCGATAACGACATTCTCCGGGCTCAAAGTATAATCCTTGCCATTGAGACCAAGGATCGTTTCACCGTCGCGGGCGCGGCGGACCGTCAGCTGGCCCTTGACCTTATCCGCATCGAAAACATGCAGCGGGCGGCCACGGTCAAACGTGACGTAATTGGTGATGTCAACCAGCGCATTGATTGGACGCAGGCCAATAGCGATAAGACGTTGCTGCAACCATTTCGGGCTTGTGCCATTCTTGACACCCTTGACGGTGCGCCATGCAAAGCCCGGGCACAGATAGTCTTCGCCCTTAAGGTCCAAAGCTACTTCGACCTGCGGCGCACCTGTGCCTTTTACAGGTTCAATCGCAGGTGTTTTCAGCGTGCCAAGACCAGCGGCAGCCAGATCGCGGGCGATGCCATAGACACTGGTACAATCCGGGCGGTTCGGTGTCAGGTTAATCTCGATGACCGGATCATCAAGGCCAGCATAGGCGGCAAAGCTCGTGCCGACAGGGGCATCAGCAGGCAGATCAATAATGCCATTATGTTCATCGGACATTTCCAGCTCACGCTCGGAGCACATCATGCCGTGGCTCTCCACGCCCCTGATCTTGCCGACCGAAAGCGTGATATCGATACCCGGCACATAGGCGCCCGGCGCTGCAAAGGCTCCAATCAATCCGGCACGCGCGTTGGGTGCACCGCATACAACCTGAAGCGGCTTGCCGTCGCCCGTATCAACGGTGAGCACCTGCAGCTTGTCCGCATCCGGGTGCCTTGAAGCGGTCAGAACCTTGGCGATGACAAATGGCTTAAGCGCTGCCTTGTCGTCGAGAGACTCGACCTCAAGACCGATCATGGTCAGGGTTTCGACGATTTCATCCAGCGAGGCTTGCGTCTCAAGATGATCTTTCAGCCAGGAGAGTGTGAATTTCATGATTTCACTCGTTTCTCAATATTATTCGGGCTAGGCCCGATATCTCGGTCGGTTCTGCCGCGCCTTAAGCGCTCAGACCTCCAAACAGGGTTGGCATGTCGAGCGGACGGAAGCCGTAATGCGACAGCCAGCGTACATCGGCATCGAAGAAGGCACGAAGATCGGGCATGCCATATTTGAGCATGGCAATGCGATCAATGCCCATGCCCCAGGCAAAGCCCTGATACTCATCCGGGTCCAATCCGCCATGACGCAGTACATTTGGATGCACCATGCCGCAGCCGAGAATCTCCATCCAGTCATTGCCTTCACCGAACTTCACTTCCTTGCCGGAGCGGTCGCACTGGATATCCACTTCCAGCGATGGCTCGGTGAAAGGGAAATAGGACGGACGGAATCGCATCTTCAAGGATGGGACCTCGAAGAAAGTTTTGCAAAATTCTTCAAGCACCCATTTCATATTGGCGACATTGGCCGTCTTGTCGATGACCAGCCCCTCGACCTGATGGAACATGGGCGAGTGGGTGGCATCGGAATCCATCCGGTATGTCTTGCCCGGAATGACAATGCGGATCGGCGGCTTCTGCGCTTCCATGGTACGGATCTGCACAGGGCTCGTGTGGGTACGCAGCACACGCCGGTCATTCTTCTCATCTGGATTGAAGAAAAACGTATCGTGCATTTCGCGAGCCGGATGGCCTTCGGGAAAATTGAGCGCCGTGAAATTATAGTGATCGGTCTCGATATCCGGACCTTCGGCAATAGCGAAACCCATATCGGCGAAGATCGCCGTGATTTCGTCAATGACCTGACTGATCGGATGAATACGACCGCGCTCTGCTGGAGAAGCTCGCAAGGGAAGCGTCACATCAAGCTTTTCCCTGGCAAGACGCTCGGTTATTGCAGCATCCTTGAGCATCGTCTTGCGAGCGCTAAGTGCTTCAGTAATGCGATTCTTCAAGCCGTTGATTGCCGGGCCTTGGCTCTGGCGCTCTTCCGGCGACATGGAACCAAGCGATTTCAGCTTTTCGGAGATAGACCCCTTTTTGCCCAGCGCCGCTACGCGAACGGCCTCAATCGCGGCTTCATCGTTGGCAGTATCGATCTGCGCGGCAAGGGCGCTTTCCAATTGTGTAAGCTCATCCATGGCTTTTCACCTGTTATTCTACAGTGACATGTCGGATGCCGCTTTTTCCTTGCAGAACAGAGCGGCGTTAAAAATCGAAAAACCCGCGCCAGCCGAGCCAGCGCGGGTTTCCCAAACTTAAATTTTCGAATGCTTTGGGAGCGGCGGCTGGACTTAGCGGACAGCGCCTTCAAAAGCGTTCGGTGTGGTATCTTTAAGATATTCGAGCGCCTTCTTGGCAGAAGCCACGATTGCACCGAATGCTTCAGGCTCATGGATCGCGAGATCCGAAAGAACCTTACGGTCAACTTCGATGCCCGACTTTGTCAGACCATCGATGAAGCGGCTATATGTCAAACCATGCTCACGCACAGCAGCGTTGATGCGCTGTGTCCAGAGAGCGCGGAATGTGCGCTTCTTGTTCTTGCGATCGCGATAGGCATATTGCTTCGAACGATCGACAGCAGCCTTGGCGGTCTTGATTGTATTCTTGCGGCGACCGCGGAAACCCTCGGCCTGCTTCAGAACTTTTTTATGCTTGGCGTGGGACGTAACGCCCCGTTTTACACGTGCCATGATATGATCTCCTTAACTTAGGATGGATAACGTTGCCCGGATCAGAGACCGTTAGGCAGGAACTTCTTCACGATTTTCGCATCGGCATCAGCAAGAACCATGGTTCCGCGAGCGTCACGAATGAATTTGTTCGAACGTTTGATCATGCCATGGCGTTTGCCAGCGGCGGCGGCTTTGATTTTGCCAGTTCCGGTAATCTTGAACCGTTTCTTGGCAGCAGATTTGGTCTTCATCTTGGGCATTTTGCTACTCCTGATTTATTGAGGCTTGCGTCATTTCAAAGAAACAACCACCTCTTGATTGACTTCAGGCCGACCAAAGCCTGAAAGCATGTAAAACCGCCACGGCATGCCCTGCCGGGCGGTTTGAACGGGTGCTTCTTACCAGAAGACACCAAAAGCGCAACTGTTGAATCCTGCAGCGCTGCTGAATTTATCAATAAAGCCGCAACAAAACCGGCAAAACATGGGTCGATTGCAGATATTCAACAAATTCCAACAAGGGGTATGACACAAAAAATACCAGCCCGTCAGCCAGCGTCTTATACAGCATGGATGCCCTGACGCTCAATAATTCACTTTCCCTATAAATGGATAGATTCGGGAAAAATCGCGGCACAGCGCGTTTATAGGATATGTAGGTCTCGCCAAAATTCCGCTCAAGGTAGCCTTCCTCGGCAAGAATGACAAAGTGGAAGGCCGCATAACAGATGAGGGAAAGAGCCACCCCCACGATCAGACTACCGGTCATCATGCCGATACCCGCAGCGCCCAGCGCAGAAAACACATAAAGCGGGTTCCGGCTGATCGAATAGGGGCCGAGCCGCACAATTTCAGCGCTCTTGCGCCCGCCAATATAGAGCGTGCACCACATTCGCCCGAGAATTGACAGGACGATCATGCCCACGCCGATATCCTCGATATATTCATGCGCCCAATCATCCAGCCATGCCGAACGGATTGTCAAAAGAGCCATGAGGACAAGTGCAGTGATGCCCGCAACAACCAAACGCCTGCGCCGCTGAAAACGCGACATGTCTTTCGGGGAATTCAATGCCATGGGGATGTCATCCATTTGCCAGGCATTATGCCATGAACGGAAAAAGCCGCCCGAAGGCGGCTTTTCAAAGGCAGTAGATCGATTTTAGCGAGGTGCCAGAACCATCATCATCTGGCGGCCTTCAAGCTTGGGCTCGGCTTCCACTTTGGAAATCTCCACGGTGTCTTCCTTGACCTTGTCGAGGAGACGCATGCCAAGTTCCTGGTGGGCCATTTCACGGCCACGGAAACGCAGTGTTACCTTGACCTTATCGCCTTCTTCAAAGAAACGCTTAATCGCGCGCATTTTCACGTCATAATCATGCGTGTCGATGTTCGGGCGCATCTTGATTTCTTTGATTTCAACTGTCTTCTGCTTCTTGCGAGCTTCCGCAGCCTTTTTCTGGCCCTGGTATTTCAGCTTGCCAAGATCAACGATCTTGCAGACCGGCGGCTCAGCATTTGGCACGATCTCGACAAGGTCGAGTCCCGCCTCGTCGGCCATCGCCAACGCTGCCTGAATCGTTACGATACCGTGGTTTTCACCTTCGGCATCAATGAGCTGTACCTGGGGTACCCGGATATCACGATTGGAACGTGGTCCATCTTTCTGGACCACCTGGGCTCTAAAGGGTCGGCGAATGGCAGTAGTCTCCTTGAATTATTTCGGACCCGCAAATAGCATCACACGGCCTTCGCCGCAATGCTTATGCGTGCTGGCAGGCACCAATGTTACTATTTTCAGGATAAATCACTCAAATTAGAGATAGGAATATTTCAGTTTTATGCAATGGGGCAGGCTTTATCGTTCTGTTTTCCCATGCAAGAAGAAGAATATCGAGAGTGAGTCCCGCCCATGACACAATCCCCGCCCGAGTTTCTTGAGCTGAACGGAATCAATATTGCCCTGCGAAAGCGTGCCGGAGCCAATCCCGGCATAGTCTGGCTGGGCGGATATCGCTCGGACATGCTCGGTAGCAAAGCAAATTTTCTGGACGAATGGGCCACGGAACATGGGCATGCTTTCCTGCGCCACGATTATTCCGGCCATGGGGAATCGGGCGGCGAATTTCACGACGGAACCATCTCGCTCTGGCTTGAACAAAGCCTTGCAGTTTTCCGGCAGTTCTCATCGGGCCCGCAAATTATCGTCGGCTCCTCCATGGGCGGCTGGATTGCCCTGCGTCTGCTCGCAGAATTGCAAAGGCTCGGAGAAGGCAGCCGCATTGCCGGTCTGGTGCTGATTGCACCGGCACCGGATTTCACGTCAGAACTGGTCGAGCCAAAACTGACCAATGACCAGCGCCGCCAGATTGCCGACCGCGGTTATATGGAAGAGCCATCCGAATATTCGGACCAGCCCTATATCTACACAAAGGCCTTGCTTGAAGATGGCAGGATCAATCAGGTCTTGAAAGGCGTTATCCAGACCGATTGTCCGGTGCACATACTGCAGGGCATGCAGGATGAAGATGTGCCTTATAGCCACGCAATGAAGCTCGTAGACCATCTTCCCGTCGATGATGTAACGATTACGCTTATTCGCGATGGAGATCACCGGCTTTCGCGACCACAGGACCTTGAACTTTTGGGTCGTACCGTGTCTTCAATGGCTGGCAGTATCCAGCCCACTCCCTCTGTTCAATAATCAGGTCCGCCATGCGCTTTTCCGTCATCGCCTCCGCTGTCGTTGCTGCCGTCGTCGGATTTGGCGGAACTTTGGCTCTTGTCATTGCGGCAGCCAACGCTCTGGGCGCTACCCAGGCCGAAACAGCAAGCTGGGTTACGGCAAACTGCCTCGCCATGGTTGCAGCCACGGGCTATCTGAGCTGGCGCTATAAAATGCCGATCATCAGCGCGTGGTCGACGCCGGGCCTTGCACTGATTGGCAGCTCAATCGGCTTTACCATGCCGCAAGCCGTTGGTGCATTTATCGTTACGGCGATCGCCATTATTCTTACGGGGCTAATCAAGCCCATATCCACCTTTGTATCGAAGATACCTGCATCGATCGCTTCAGGAATGCTGGCGGGCGTGCTCTTTGCCTTTCTGACGGGAGCCGCCCGCACGATCCCTATCGATCCCTTGTTCGTCTTGCCGCTCATTTTGCTGTTTTTCGTCATCAGGCTATTCAACCCGGCCATGGCGGTACTTGCGGTTCTTTTCGGCGGCGTGATTTTTGCTTTTCTCAGCGGGCGCGTGGCCAGCGTTCCGGCGATTGAACTATCCACGCTCACGATTATCATGCCGGTATTTGATATGCAGGCGATGATCGGCCTCGCCTTGCCACTCTACCTTGTGACAATGGCATCGCAGAATCTGCCGGGATTTGCGGTAATGCGTGCTGCAGGTTACGAGCCGCCTACAGCGGCCGCACTGCAGGTGACAGGGCTCGTATCGCTGCTCACCGCACCCTTTGGAGCGCACACCAGCAACATGGCGGCAATTTCCGCCGCGATATGCACCGGGCCGGATGCTCATCCCGACCCGGCCAAACGCTGGCTGACCGGGCCGTTTTATGCATTAAGCTATCTTGTATTTGCAATTTTCGGGGCCTCGCTGGTTGCGCTTTTCGCGGTTCTTCCGGCGCCCTTGATTGCGCTTGTGGCTGGTCTTGCCCTCATTGGCGCATTCGTTAACGCGCTGACTCTGTCGTTGAAAATCGAAGAGGAGAGACTGGCGGCAATTGTCACTTTTGCCGTGACTGCATCCGGCATTGCCATTGCCGGTATTGGTGCTGCATTTTGGGCTTTGGTGGCAGGACTACTCGTTGCCGGACTGGAGCACGCAAAGAAACGGGCCTGATTTCAAACTCTTAGAGTAATTGAAATCACGTTTTCTTGAAAAGCCGCAAAGTTTTTCCCATGTCGTTCATAATCGACCAATTGGGGTCGGGGTTCTTAAGAAGGAAGGGCTCAATATGAACAATGCTGCTTTGATCCGGCCGGGCTGGACTCCCGCGACCATCGCTCTGATGATTATCGGGTTCATGTTATTCTGGCCGCTGGGTTTTGCCATGCTCGCCTATATTCTCTGGGGCGATCGCCTTGAGGGTTTCAAGCAGGATGTGAATCGCAAGACTGACAGTTTCTGCGGTGCGTTTCGCCGCAACAAGCGTTCGGCACATTTTGGCCGCGCTCCCTTTGGCACAGGCAATGCTGCTTTCGACGAATGGCGTGACAAGGAATTGGAACGTCTTGAGGAAGAGCGCCGCAAGCTTGACGAAATGCGCGCGGAATTTGAAGACTATGCCAATGAGCTTCGTCGCGCCAAGGATCGCGAAGAATTCGATCGCTTCATGGCAGAACGCAACGCAGTCTCCAAAAAGCCATCTGGCACCGTGCCCGATGTGAATGAAGACCAGCAATAATCCGCTTTGTTAAAATCCAAAAAGCGGCGGCGGAAATTTTTTCGTCGCCGCTTTTGCTTGTCGAACCACGCACGATGATTTTGCCACCGAATCATTTAATATCATCATCATGATCCTATCCTTGTTTCGGGCTTCACCTCCCAAACCGGTCAAGAAATCAGCCACACTGAGGGCCGAGCGGAGCTATGAAGTTGCGGGCCGAATTTTGCCCTTGCGCGTGGTAGAAAATGCACGGGCGACACGGCTGACCCTGCGCATTGATGCGGGTGGCAAGGGTTTACGCATCACCGTGCCTCCCGGCGTTCCATCGCGCGAAATCGACAAGTTTCTTGTGCGCCATGAGGGCTGGATTGAAACGCGTATTGCCAAAATGCCGGATCAGCCCAAGGTGCGGCCCGGCGTAAAAATACCGGTGCGCGGTGTGCCGCATCTTATCGTTCACGAGCCGGCGGCGCGTGGAACTGTGCGGCAGGAAAACGGTGCTGAAGGCCCACGCCTTATCGTTTATGGCGACAGACCTCATCTCGCTCGGCGTGTTGGCGACTTTCTCAAGCGTGAAGCCAAGCGCGATCTCGAAATTCTTGTGGCACGGCACACGGCAACGGTTGGGCGGCGTGCCAAAGTCATCCGCATCAAGGACACAAAAAGTCGCTGGGGCTCGTGCACATCCGATGGCACGCTGGCGTTTTCCTGGCGTATCATGATGGCTCCGCCGCCGATTATCGACTATCTGGTCGCGCATGAAGTGGCGCATTTGAAAGAAATGAATCACGGCCCGAAATTCTGGAAGCTGTGCGGCGAGCTTTGCCCCGATACCGAACGCTGCAAGGCTTGGCTGAAGCGCAATGGCGGCTCTCTGCAGGCGATCGATTTCACCTGATGTCTGCTGTTGTTTCACCCGCCGTGCTTGGGGCAAGCCGCGTGCTTTGGGATTTTCACCTTGTCTATGACGAGCTTTCCCCGGCAGATTTGATTATCGGGCTTGGCAGTTATGATCTGCGTGTTGCGGATCATTGCGCAAAGCTATTGCATCAAGGTTTGGCCAACCGGATTTTGTTTACCGGAAAATCAGGCAATTGGACGGGTCGGCTTTACCCGACATCGGAGGCAGAAGCCTTTGCCGCGCGCGCCGAGGAGCTTGGTGTTTCCGGCAAAGCAATATTGGTCGAGCCCAATGCAACCAATATCGGGGAAAATGTCCGCTATGCCCGCGACATGGCGGGCGATGCTACCAAGCGCATTATCATCGTTACAAAACCGCAGACGCAGCGCCGCGCTTTTGCAACGGTTCGGGCGCAATGGCCGAATGTCGAGGCGATGGTAACGGCGCCGCCGACTTCATTCGAGCAGCAGCCTACCAATGCCTATCCCCTGGACAATTTCATCAATGAAATGGTGGGCGACGTGAAGCGCCTGATCGATTATCCCGCCAAGGGCTATCAAATTACGCAATCCATCCCGGCGCATGTCGCGGATGCATTCGATTTTCTTGTTAAAGCCGGTTACGACAACCATCTATAATTGGTGGCTGCAAAAGCGTTTTGCACCAAAATCCTCGACTTTGACGCATTTTCATGCGAGTTGCGCCCTATGAACCTTGATATCAAAATATGCGGATTGAAAACCGACGATGCTGTTGCTGCAGCGCTGGATGGTGGCGCATCGCATATTGGCTTTATTTTCTTTGCAAAAAGCCCGCGCAATATCGATCCGGTTGAAGCAGGAAGGCTGCGAAAAGCAGCCATTGGCAGGGCAAAGGCAGTTGCCGTGACTGTTGACGCCGATGATGCAACGCTTGATGCGATTGTTGCTGCGATGAAACCGGATTTCCTGCAATTGCACGGGCACGAAACTGTAGAGCGTGTTGCCCAGGTGAAGGCGCGTTTCGGGCTGCCTGTAATCAAGGCTTTTGCCTTACGCGAGCGCGATGATCTTGACCAGATCAAACCTTATGATGGCGTGGCCGATATGTTTCTTTTTGATGCCAAGCCGCCCAAGGGATCTGAGCTTCCGGGCGGAAATGGTGTTTCTTTTGACTGGCAGCTGCTCAGCGCGCTTGACGGGCAGGTTCCATACATGCTTTCCGGCGGGCTGAACGCGGCTAATATTGGCGCGGCGCTGCAAGCGACGAATGCGCGCGGTATTGATATTTCATCGGGTGTGGAGTCCGCTCCGGGCGTTAAAGATGTTAGCCTGATCAAAGAGTTTTTTCAGGCGGTACGCGCCGCTCAAAGCGTGAATGCGGTATGACAGGGAGTATGGTGGTGGACAAGGTGGCGGAACCCAATTCATTTAAAACAGGCCCCGATGAAGAGGGCATGTTCGGTATATTCGGCGGACGGTTTGTTGCCGAAACCTTGATGCCGCTCATTCTTGAACTCCAGCAGGCCTATGATGATGCGAAGAACGACCCTTCCTTCAAGGCGGAGCTGCAGGAACTCTCCACCCATTATGCCGGACGGCCTTCAAAGCTCTATTATGCCGAAGGTTTGACCAAGCATGTCCGTCAGCTTGCCAAAGATCAGGGTCTTGATGGCGGTGCCAAGATTTACTTCAAGCGCGAAGACCTGAACCATACGGGCAGCCACAAGATCAATAATTGCCTCGGCCAGATTCTTCTCGCCAAACGCATGGGCAAGACCCGCATCATCGCGGAGACTGGTGCTGGCCAGCACGGTGTCGCTTCGGCTACGGTTTCTGCGCGCTTTGGCCTGCCTTGCGTTGTTTATATGGGCGCGACCGACGTTGAGCGTCAGAAGCCAAATGTTTTCCGCATGAAGCTGCTCGGCGCTGAAGTGAAGCCCGTATCATCGGGACACGGCACGCTGAAAGATGCGATGAATGAAGCGCTGCGCGACTGGGTTTCGAATGTTGATGACACTTATTACCTGATTGGCACTGCGGCGGGTCCGCATCCTTATCCAGAACTTGTGCGCGACTTCCAGTCTGTCATCGGATCGGAAGCGCGCGAGCAGATCCTGGAGCGTGAAGGCCGCCTGCCCGACACGATTATCGCTGCTGTTGGCGGTGGTTCCAACGCAATCGGGTTGTTCCATCCATTCCTTGACGACAAAGGTGTCGAGATCATCGGTATTGAAGCAGGAGGACGTGGACTGGACGGCGAAGAGCACTGCGCTTCGATGAGCGCTGGCCGCCCGGGCGTGCTACATGGCAATCGCACCTATTTGCTGCAAAATGCCGATGGCCAGATTCTCGATGGCCATTCGGTTTCCGCCGGTCTTGATTATCCCGGCGTCGGTCCCGAGCACTCATGGCTGCGCGACACGGGCCGTGTCTCCTATGTGCCTATCCTCGATGATGAAGCGCTGGACGCTTTCACGCTGACAACGCGCACGGAAGGCATTATTCCTGCGCTGGAATCGGCGCATGCGATTGCCCATGCGGTGAAAATTGCGCCCAAAATGGCGCAGGACAAGATCATGATCGTCAATCTTTCAGGCCGCGGCGACAAGGACGTGCATACTGTCGGCCAATTGCTTGGAATGGATATCTGACAATGGCGACACGTATCGATGCAAAATTCGCGGCTTTGAAGGCTGAAGGCCGTCCGGCACTGGTCACCTATTTCATGGGTGGCGATCCGGACTTTGAAACCTCACTCAGGATCATGAAGGCCTTGCCGGGTTCCGGTTCGGACATTATTGAGCTTGGCGTGCCTTTCTCCGATCCGATGGCCGACGGTCCGGCCATTCAGGCTGCCGGTCTTCGCGCCCTTAAAAAGGGCATGTCGTTGACTAAGACGCTTGATCTGGCGGCGCGGTTCCGGGAAACGGATAATACCACGCCAATCGTCATGATGGGTTACTACAACCCGATCTATATTTATGGCGTTGACCGCTTTCTGAAAGATGCGGTTGCCTCGGGCATTGATGGTCTAATCATCGTTGACCTTCCACCGGAAATGGATGAAGAGCTTTGCATTCCTGCAATCAAGGCCGGTATCAATTTCATCCGTCTTGCCACACCCACGACTGATGAAAAGCGCCTGCCAAAGGTTTTGCAGAATACATCCGGCTTCGTTTACTACGTTTCGATGAATGGCATTACCGGTTCAGCTTTGCCGGACACGACAAGGATTGCCGCAGCCGTTCACCGGATCAAACAGCACACGGATTTGCCTGTCGTGGTTGGTTTCGGCGTCAAGACTGCCGAGCAGGCCAAGGTCATGGGGGCTTCCGCTGACGGCGTTGTGGTCGGTACCGCAATCATAAACGCGGTGGCCAATACGATTAATCCGGATGGTTCGCTGGTAGCCGATCCTGCCGAAGCTGTAGCGACGATGGTTCAGGGCCTGTCGAGCGGCGTACGCGCAGTGCGACTTGCAGCAGCCGAATAGAAGTCTTAAATCAACATTCCGATAGATAAAAAACAGGACCGATCATGAACTGGATCACGAACTACGTCCGGCCGAAAATCAATTCGATGCTTGGACGTCGTGAAATGCCGGAAAACCTCTGGATCAAAGATCCCGAGTCCGGCGAAATGGTCTTTCATACGGATCTGGAAAAGAACCAGTGGGTTGTGCCATCGTCCGGCCACCACATGCGTATTCCAGCCAAGGATCGTCTGAAGTTCTTCTTCGACAATGGCGTTTACGAAACATTGGAACAGCCGAAGGTTGCGACCGATCCGCTGAAATTCCGCGATGAGAAACGCTATGTCGACCGCCTGAAGGAGCATCGCTCCAAGACCGGGCAGGAAGACACGATCATCAATGCGCTTGGCACGATTGAAGGCCTGCCGGTCGTTGTTACAATCCACGATTTCAACTTTATCGGCGGATCGCTTGGGATGGCAGCCGGTGAAGCCATTATCAAAGGCTTCGAAACTGCTATCGCCCAGAAGAAGCCGCTCGTTCTCTTCGCTGCATCTGGCGGCGCGCGCATGCAGGAAGGCATTCTTTCGCTGATGCAATTGCCGCGCACGACAGTAGCGGTGGAAATGCTGAAAGAAGCAGGTCTGCCCTATATTGTTGTTCTTACCAACCCCACGACAGGCGGCGTTACTGCTTCCTACGCCATGCTTGGCGATATTCACATTGCCGAGCCTGGTGCGCTTATCGGCTTTGCCGGACAGCGTGTTATCGAGCAGACTGTACGCGAGAAGCTTCCTGAAGGTTTTCAACGGGCAGAATATCTCAAGACGCATGGCATGGTTGATATGGTCGTTCCCCGCACGGAGCTGAAAACGACAATTGCAAGGCTTTTGAAGATGTTGATGGGCGAACCGGCAACGGAGAAAGTTGTTGAGCCGGAAGCGGAAACGCCAGCAGTTCCGGCAATAGCTGAAGCGCAATCTTGACGGGTTTCGGTTTATTGGAAACCGCATTTTGATGTCATCACGCGCGTCACAGGAAATAGAGCGGCTTCTCGGACTGCATCCTAAAGGTTTTGACCTTTCGCTGGGCAGGATTACCCGGCTTCTGGATACGCTCGGTAATCCCCATTTGAACCTGCCGCCGGTCATTCATGTGGCTGGCACAAATGGCAAAGGCTCTGCCACCGCCTTTTCCCGCGCATTGCTGGAAGCGGCGGGCTATACGGTCCATGTTCATACGTCCCCGCATCTTGTGCGTTGGCATGAGCGTTATCGCCTTGGTGCGCCCGGAAAGGGCAAGATTGTCAATGACGATACGCTGTTCGAGGCGGTTCGGCGTGTGGCTGATGCCAATGCAGGGCAGCAGATTACGGTCTTCGAAATTCTGACCGCCGTGACTTTTGTCCTTTTCGCCGAGCACCCCGCCGATGCCGTCATCCTTGAGGTTGGGCTTGGGGGACGTTTCGATGCAACCAACGTCATTCCAGAGCCTGCCGTCAGCGTTATCATGCCGATTTCGCTCGATCATCAGTCCTATCTCGGAGATCGAGTTGAGCTGATTGCCGCCGAAAAGGCCGGTATCATCAAGGCGGGTTGTCCGGTTATTATCGGCGCACAGGAACATGATGCGGCACGCACAGTGTTGATCGAGACTGCCGAGCGCCGTGATTGCCCTTATAGTGTCTATGGTCAGGATTTCCTGAGTTTCGAAGAGCGCGGACGCATGGTCTATCAGGACAATGTAGGCTTGATGGATCTGCCTCTGCCCAACCTGCCCGGCCGCCATCAATTGGCAAATGCCGCCGCAGCGATTCAGGCGGTCAGGACTGCGGGCTTTACCATTCCCGACCACGCCGTTGAAACAGCGATGGGTACAGTTGAATGGCCCGCCCGGATGCAGCGCCTGACCAAGGGCAACCTGGTCGATATGGCAGTGCCCGGCTCAGAAATCTGGCTCGATGGCGGGCATAATCCCGGAGCTGGCATGGTGATCGCTGAGGCAATTGCCACGTTGGAGGATCGCAGCCAGCGTCCGCTATTTTTGATTACCGGAATGATCAATACCAAGGACCCTGTAGGGTATTTTGAGGCTTTTACGGGCATGGCGCGGCATGTTTACACGGTGCCGATCAGATCAAGCGATGCAGGCATTCCCCATGAGGAACTCGCTCTGGCGGCGCAAGAAGCCGGACTTTCCGCCGAGCCTGTTTATTCGGTGGAAAACGCCTTGAAAATCCTGCGCGATAGCTGGGACAAGTCCGAGCCCGCTCCACGGATATTGATTGGCGGATCGCTCTATCTGGCTGGCGACGTGCTTTCAGAAAACGGAACGCCGCCGCAGTAACTTCCAATAACAAAAAGCCCGCTTTACAGCGGGCTTTTCGATGAATATCAGAACTGATCAAGCAGCCGAGTTTTTGATCCAGTCGGAAAGCTTGCTCTTTGGAGCAGCGCCAACCAGATTGGCAGCGAGCTCACCATCCTTGAACATCAGCAAAGTCGGAATCGAGCGCACGCCAAACTGGGCAGCCAATTCAGGGTTCTCATCAATATTAACTTTGGCGATTGTAACTTTGCCATCCATTTCCGCAGCGATTTCTTCAAGCGCCGGTGCAATCATCTTGCAAGGGCCACACCATTCTGCCCAAAAATCCACAACGACAGGCTGACCGGCCTGAATTACATCGGACTGGAAATTGCTGGTGTCAATTTTGACGGTGGTAGCCATGAAGCTGTTCCTTAACCTTGTGAATGTGTTGCCCATCATGTGGTGAGTCTGCTGTGCCTAGTCAAGCCGACTCATGTCACGATTCAGTGCAATCTGTCACCTGACGGCTTTCAACCCTGCGTTTGTTGCTCAAAGCACTACTTCAATCGTATTTCGTCAAGCAGTTTGAGGGCGAAGCAGCAGCACGAATCCAGCCAGTGCACCAGAGAGATGGCCTCCCTGGCTGAGGCATACGGCCATATGCCCTCAAACTTGGAGCAATAGATATGTGGTATCTGCCAATGTCTATTACCTTTGAGGTACGAAAAACCCGGACCAGCTGGACACTGACAATCCGGGTTTCATTCGTAACATCATAGGGAAGTGGGGTGGGCAAAGCTCACCCCACACTCCAAAATCAATATAGCAGCTTTCTTGCCGATTCCAAGACGGGAACAATCCTGTCCAGTTTCAAGCCATTCGCTCAAGAGCAATCTGCATGGCGTGCACCGGTATGTCGATAAGATGGGGACCTTCGGTGAAAAGCAAAGCCGCTTCTACTGTCTTGCCGGGATAAAGCGGCTCAAGCAGCTTCCGGTAAAGGGCGAGCTGAGCGATATAGGCATCTGGAACCGTCGACAGATTTTGCGGCGGAGGACGGTTAGTCTTGTAGTCGACAATTACAACCCGGCTTTCGCTCACAGCAAGCCTGTCAATAACGCCGGAAACCGCATGATCCTTGCCGCGAATATGCAGCGTTCCCATGATTGCGACTTCCGCCAATGAACCTGGCGCGAAGACCGGCGCAAAATCGGCTGAATTCAGCACAGCAAAGACCGAGTTAAGCGCCTTCTCGATCTCCTCCGGTTCCCAATCATAAGCGGCGCGGCTGAGATAACGCTGAGCCGCCTGCGCACGTTGTTCGTCCGGAATATCGGGCAAAGTCTGCAACAGCGCGTGGATGACCGTGCCGCGGCGGATGGCGAAAGCGGGATTCTTTCCATCTGTCAGTAGCACCGGCGAACCTGTGACCAGCGGCGCCTCATCATCGGGCTCGATCAGCACCGATACGCCCGATGGTGCAAGGGGCCTTGGCAAGCCCGCTTCCCGAGGCATCGGTATGCGATAGGTAGGAGGAAAGGGAACGGCCCTTGGCTCAAGGGGAAGCTCAGGTTCTACAGGTCCCATGGTCGCCCGTTCAGTCAGCCTGTAAAATTTGGCGGTGACGGATTCGACAGGATGTTGCATTGGTTTGCTCAATTCGCCCAAGGCGGCTTCCACCAACCCATGCCATGTGTCCGGCGCCTGCCGCGATCCACGATAGCCACAAATGATGAGTCTATCTTCAGCACGTGTCATGCCGACATAAAGCAGGCGGCGATATTCTTCTTCTGCCCTTACCTTCAGCTTATCGACAAGGCCCGCCGAGAAAGCAGTCGCATAGGCCTTTCCGGGTACGAACAAAAACCCTTTGCCCTCCCAGCCGCTATATTCTCTCATATCGAAAGAAAGCAGATTGGACATACGCCCGCCTGAAGAAGCCGAACTGCCGGAATCGACGAGGAATACCACGGCGGCTTCAAGGCCCTTTGCAGCATGCACCGTCATGATGCGGACTTCATTACGGCTTTGATCCAGCTCCCGCTTGATTTCCGGCGTTACTGCTTCCAGCGTTTCCAAAAATGCCTGCAAGCCCGGCAAACCGGTTTTTTCGGTTGCGATTGCGTAGTTTTGGAACTCATCGATAACATCGCCCGCCTCATGGCCAAGACGTGCAAGAAGCTCACGGCGCGCGCCGCCGCGTCCAAGAATATCCGCATAAAACTCGAAGACTGGTACAGTATCGGCACGGTTGCGCCACTCCTGAAGACGCGCGGCAACCGGAGCCAGCAGCAGATCATCCTTTGCCTGCGCCAATAGCCGCTCATAAAGCGTTTCATCAGTCGCCCGCTCATAACCGAGCGTAAAGAGCTGATCGTCATCCCACTTGAACAGGGGGCTTTTGAGGAGTGCCGCCAAGGACAGATCATCGGATGGCAAAAGCATGAACCGCCCGAGCGCCATGAGATCCTGGACTGCGATGTGATCCGTCAATTTCAGACGGTCTGCACCGGCGACCGGAACATGGCGCTTCTTTAATTCGCGCGACAAAGCCGGCATGAACTGGTCACGCTTGCGTACCAGCACCATGATATCGCGCGCTTCAAGGCGCCGGTTCTGCCCTTCAATGATTTCACCATTCTTCAACCAGTGCTCAATGGTTCGGGCAATTTGCTCCGCAAGACGCACGGGTGGTGCTGGCAAACTATCAACTGGTGTTCGCCAGTCATCCTCTTCCGGTGTTGTTTCCGGTGTCAGCATATCCCAGATCTGCACTTCACCCGGATCATGGTCGCGAATGGCTGTATGGACAGTCGGACCGTGATCGACACCAAAGCCGCGATGGGCTTCCGGCCGCTCGAACACCTTGTCCACTGCAGACAGAACGTCCGGTGCAGAGCGGAACGAGAAGTTGAGATTAACCCGTTCAAAGGTCAGTTCAGCTTGGCCGGTTTTTTGCTCCGTCGCCTTGCCGTGTCTGGCAAAATCCTCCGGAATCGCACCTTGAAACGAGTAAATCGATTGCTTTTCGTCGCCGACTGCAAAAAGGGTGCGCCGCACATTGCGTGCGGTATTGCCGGTAAAGAATTCCTCGCTGAGAAGCCTTATCACGTTCCACTGGTTTGGGCTGGTATCCTGCGCTTCGTCGACGAGAATATGGTCAATTCCCTTGTCGAGCTTGTATTGCACCCAAGGCCCTGCATCCTGCCGCGCAAGCAATGCCACGGTCCTGACAATGAGATCGTCAAAATCGAGAAGTCCGCGATTTCTTTTCATGTGCTCATAGCGGCCGATAAGGTCATCGACCACCACCAAGGCTGAAAAAGTCAGCCGGAGAAGGCGCAATTGCTTTAATTTGTCCAAACCCTCGAACACGCGCTGTGCAGCGCGGTCGAATCGCTCGATGAAATCCGGGAACCGCTCTGTTACCCCTTTGGACCCAATGAAAGACCCGCTTTTGGGCTCTCCTGTCGCCTTGATAAACGCGGTTCGCAATGCCTCTTCGCGTTGGTCAGACTCGGGCCCAAACTTGGCGTCGAGCAGGATCATCGCAAATTCCTGCGCTCGTGCGGCACTCTTTTGAATATCGAGGATCGAACGCAGCATTTCCCGGTCAAATTCCTGAACCGGCCACAGTGCAGAAAGGATATCGTCTTCTGTTTCAGTGCCGGTAAATCCGAAATGGGAGTAGAACGCCGTCCTGCGCAGGTCGTCTTGCCCGACTTCTCGAATAAAGCGGGTAAGATCATTGCGCTTGGTGACCGCCTCATCAAGAAGCTGTTGCAGGCCGAACTCCCCGGCAGCGTCAAGCACATCCGCAAAGGCTGAAGCAAGCTCGACATTATGATCAAGACGCGCTGCTTGCAGCACCTGCCGCCGCGCTTCGCCAATAAGCGCAACCTGCATCATGTCGTCCATCAGTTCGAAATGACCGGCAATATTCGCCTCTAACGGAAACTGATGCAGAATGGCTTCGCAAAAGGCGTGAATGGTTTGTATCTTGAGGCCGCCGGGGGTTTCAAGCGCCCGCGCAAACAAGCGGCGCGCCTGAGCCAGCCGCTTTGGTCCGGGCCGTGCACCGTCAATGTCCTCAATGATTTTTGCCAGTGCGTCGCCATCCATGGTTGCCCAATCGGAAAGGCGTGCAAAGACACGGTTTTGCATCACCGCCGCAGCAGCTTTCGTATAGGTCAGGCACAGGATTTTCGACGGGTCGGTGCCATCCAGCAGCAAGCGGATGACACGGTCCGTCAAGACATAGGTTTTGCCGGAGCCCGCATTTGCCGACACCCAGACAGAGTCCTTTGGATTTGCTGCCCTGCTCTGGTTGCGCGTGGTTTCCGGCGGGATGGTTCGAGGCTTTCTCATTCGCCCTCCCCTCCCTCTTCAGCGCCACCAGCCGACCACTCCAAAACGCGGGCCAGATGGTCATAATCGCCGGTCAAATCACTTTCCCTGAATGGCAGAGCACGGGACAGATAGCCCTTATGCGGATCACCATAGGCCGTCAGCAATTCGTTGAGGCGCAACCAGGACAATTCGCCCAACTCCGGCGCAGTTTTTTCACTTCCATTGGCAGCCGTGCCGATTCTTAAAATGGATTCCGGATCGACTTTTCCATTTGGCCGTAACCGCACATAGAGAAGATCGGCAGCTTTGCGTGCCCCAACCTCATGAAACGCACCCCGTGCCAGCAATGCGGCTTCCAGCGCTAGCTGCGGCGACAAAAGAACATGGGCCTGCCGCTTGGATGGCGTTGATCCGGTCTTGTAGTCAATGATGTCAACCGTACCGTCGCGGCGCAAATCCACCCGGTCTGCCCGGCCTGAAAGTGTGACGCCAGTTGCTTCGACGACAATCTTTTTGGAAGCAATTTCGGGATGACGTTCGGAAATCAGATGGTCTCGGAGCCGCTCCCAGTTCAGATATTCCGGCACCAGCGATTGGAACCTGGGCCACCAGACTGCATCGATTTCTTCCGGTAACGCGATGTCGTCAAAATACTGCCTGCCTATTTCCAGAAGACGTCTGGCGGCATTCGCATCAAGAGGATCAATGCCCTGTTCCGTGAAATGCGCGAGGATATTGTGAAAGAGCGAACCGCGCTCAGCCACGTCAGGATCACGGATCAATGGCTCAATGGGCCGCAACCGCAAAATGCGCTTGGCAAAGATGGCATAGGGATCGCGCCGGAGCGTCTCTATTTCTGTAACTGAGAAGTGCTTGGGGCGGGCTGTTAAAGGCGGCTTCGGTTCCGGTCGTTTGACAAAATCCTCATCCGGCGCGTGGTCGATTTCCCGCGCCCATCCAAGATACTTTGCCCCACGCCTGCGCAGCTCTCCGGTAGCGTCATTGCCAAGAACCGTCTCCAGCCTTTGCAACCAGCGCGAAGCAACCGTTGGCGCATTGGCTGAGCGCTGTGCACGCGTAAGAATAACCTGATCCATTCCCAGCGCCATCTGAAAATCGTGCGCGGCAAGGCCGGTGCGCCGCTCCGGCGGATCAAGATTTATAATGGATTTCATCGGCCGTGACATGAACGGATCATTGCGCGTTTTACCCGGCCATGAGCCCTCATTCAGTCCGCCGATAATCATCGTATCGACCGTTTGCAATCGCGCTTCCAGTGCGCCCCAGATAAACAGGCGCGGATGCGCGCCCGCTTTTGGTTTTACAACCTCTCCCGCAATCAAAGCTTCCATCATTGCGGGGAATTCGCCGACAGAAAAATCGAGCTGCGAATCTGCCGAGATCAGATTGCGCAGGAAGGCGGCGAATTGTTCACCGGCCGCTCCACTATAAAGTGCAGCAATATCTCCCTGATCATCCCGCACCAGATTTTCCAGACTGGCAACAACCGCCTGAATGATCTGCGGCAGCTGTACAGATTCCGTGACTCCAACAAACTGAATCAAGGGTTCCATCGCACCGCTAAGCGCCTTGCAGACGATATGCGCGGACTCAATTCTTGCAGCGCTGATCTGGCGAAGCCAGGCCGGTTCAAATGGCGTAGATCCTGTTTCGGCAAGGCGTCTTTCGAAATGTTGCTGGAAATCCGATAGGGTGGCTCGCCCTGTACCACCACGCAGCGCAACCAGTTCAATAGTTTCTGCAGCCTGGCGAACCCTGACACGATCAAGGCCAAGCCGCGTCAGTGGATGTTTTAGCAAAGCCAGTAACGCAACCGGATCCCCGGGATTGAAAACAATATCCAGGACCAGTCGCATCAAAGCCGCAGGTTGCGTTTCGCGCATGGCATGTCCACCGGAATCATCAGCGGCTATATTGAACCGCGCGAGTTCCGTTGACACACGGCGGGCAAGATCGCGATCGGCGGTGATCAAAGCTGCGGTCTTGCCCGGTTGTTCTATGGAATCGCGCAAGGCCACTGCGATGCTCAGCGCTTCCTCGCGCTCATTTGAGGCTTCAATCAAGGCAATGGAGGCAACGGCGGCGGAAAACTGACCGCTGTTCCGGTTAATTTGTGCCCACGCCTCACTCGTGTCGGCGGGGCGCATCGCCTCGGCCAAAAGGTTTTCGCGTTGGCGTTTTTCTGGAGTGACGCCGCCCAGCACAATCACATCCTGACGCAGCACACCCAGTTCACCGAGCAGTTTGCGCAGTCCATATTGCGGGTGACCAAAAATCGAAGGATTGTCTGCAGTGCTTGCCAAAACATCCCAGCTGACGGCATCCATGTCGCGATCAAGCCCTGGAAGGACCAGGGCACCCATGGGCAATGAAGCAATAGCAGCCAAGAGCTTTGCCGTTGCAGGTATGGATCCAGTAGAGCCCGCCGCAATGACAGGACCCTGCGACGCCTTGCGCAGGAGCCTTTCGGCTTCAAGCTCGATCAGGCGATTACGGTGGGCAGCGGGGTTGGAACGTCTGCGTTCAGCCAGAATCTCGGGCCAAAGGCTTGTGACGATGTTTAGAAAATCGAGAGTGACCTGCCACCAATTCGGCAGTTCTTCAGAAACAATATTGGAAAGCGTTGACCATCCGGCAGCTTCAGTCTCAACCTGATCCATGAGTCCGGCAAGATCGCGGGCAAGCCAGATCGCATCAGCGGTCGTTGCCGGAATGGCAATTTCCTCATTTCCAAACAAGGCACGCACATGTTCTGGCAGGCGTTCGCGCCAAGGCCGGACCAGTCGCGCTAAAAGCAAAAGTCTCTCGACACTGCCTATTGCCGGCAGAAGGTCGAAGAAGGCATCGGAACCCATGTCGAACATGGCTGCATCTTCATCGACATCGCCCAATGCTCGGATTACTGGCAGGATCGCTGATTTAACCGGGCTTTTCTCGACAAGTAGCGAACGCAGCGTTCGCGCTGCACGACGGGTCGGCACATAGATTGTAGCATGGGCCAGCGCCATTGGATCATTGGGGTTTGCAGGATAACCCGGAATCAAGGCTCCCGATTGCAGCGCATCCACAAGCGCCGGAAGAAAAGGCGTACCCGGCGCTATGGAGAAAATATTCGGATTCTGGCGCTCAGCCATGAATCCCCTGCTTGGCAATAGCGGCATCTGCCTCTTCTATTGCATCCGGCGTGCCGACTGTCAGCCAAATGCCATCCATCGGCAGTCCAAAGAGCCTGTCAGCGGCAATCGCTTCATCGAAATATCGGTTCAATGATACTTTACCCGATGGAGCATTCGCGAAAATGCGCGGATGGATGATCGCCGCTCCGGCATAAATATAGGGCGATGTCTCACCCGGCTTCAAACGGCGCAATTGCCCGGTATTGCTCATGCTGAAATCGCCGCCACCTTCGCGTCCAACGGCTTGATCCATATGGGCAATCATCAAGAGAATATCCATGCTCGCATCATTCCACCCTTCGGCAAGCAGGACAAGATTGGGTTTGTCGCTATCGGTCCAGAAAGTATCGGCATTCAAAACATAGAATGGTTCAGAGCCAATTTGCGGCAGGGCTTTGATGATACCCCCCGCAGAGTCGAGCAACTGCTCTCTTTCATTGGAGATTTCGATCAATGGCGCTGTGCGCTCCATCAGATGCGTTTCAAGCTGGTCGGCAAGATAATGCACATTGACCACGGCGCGTCGCACGCCAGCGCCGGCAAGCGAATCCAGCCCCCAATCGATCAATGATTTGCCGGCTACCTTTACCAAAGGTTTTGGTATTGTATCGGTTATCGGTGCCATGCGTTTTCCCAAACCGGCAGCGAGAACCATAGCTGTATGCGGTGTCATGCCTTAATCCTTTGGGCGAGTATTCCATTCTTTTCGCACCAATCCTTGACTGGCGCCAGAGCCGGATGATCAATAACCCGCTCCAGATAAGTTTGAATACGCGGAAGATGCCTCAAATAAAATGGTTTGCCGTCGCGCTCATCGAGCCGAACGAATATGCCAAGAATCTTTGCATTGCGCTGCGCCGCCATAATGGCAAAGGCTTTTTTGAAACCGGTCTCATCAAAAGCTGTGCTTCCCGCGCGACGCTCTTCAATATAGGCCGCAAGCAACAAATCCTGCATGTCGGGCTCAATCGTCACGCGCGCATCCATGATGAGAGATGCGACATCATAGGCCGAAGGACCGAGCATCGCATCCTGAAAATCAATCAGGCCAACGCGTTCAATGCCTGATCTATGAGCCTGCCAAAGGATGTTGGGTGAGTGAACATCGCGCAGAAGCAGGGATTGCTCGGCATTACTAAGCTGGCTAAATACTTTATCCCATGCAGCGATATAACTGCTCGTCAAATCGGGACTTATCACTGTTCCGTTCATGCGCGGCACATACCAGTCCGACAAAAGCTCAACTTCAATCATCATCGCATCCCGGTCGAAATGATGCAGACGATGCGTAGCTCCATTTCCTACGGGGATATCCTGCGGCCATATGAATTGATGGAGTTTGGCCAGCAAGCGCACAGCAGCCTCATAGCGCTCGAAGATGGGCGCTCCATCCTTATCAAGAATACCATCACTGCCGAGATTTTCGATGACGAGAAAACCATGCTCCAAATCTTCGGCGTTGATATGCGGGACATTGAAGCCTTTGGACGCCAGGAGACGATCCAAGGCCACGAAAGCATTCACTGACTGGGAAAGATGCGCAATCTGCATGTAGGTTTTGCCATCGCGCAGGATTGGACCGCCCGGATTATAGGGTGAGTTCATCAGGATGAGCGGGGTTCCGCTGCCCGTCGACAGGGTCTCATAGCCCCGGGCGGATGCATCGCCGAGAAGATATCGCCGTTCAGCATGCGCTAAACCCGATCTTGCCAGAAAAGAGCGGATGGCCAGAGAACGTTCCAATCGCGCCAGAACATCAGGGGGGCCCTCGATGAAGGCTTTGCGGCCACTTCCATGATCCTGCAACGTGATGCTCAAGCTGACCGGCGGCAAAAACCCGTCAGCGCGTTCGGGCCATTCGACCAGTACAATTCCATCAAGCAGCGCCTCGTCGAGCCCCAACTCGTCAATCTCATCGGCAGTCGAAAGACGGTACAGGTCGACATGGCTAATGGGCAGCCGCAATTCGGGATAGGATTGCACGATAGTAAAAGTCGGGCTTGGTACATCATAATCCGCATCATCAGCGATCGTACGGATTAAACCACGGGCAAATGTCGATTTGCCCGCACCAAGATCGCCGCTCAAAGCAATGAGATCCCCTTTGCGTAGGGACAGACCAACATCTTGGCCCAAGCGTGCCGTATCTTCAGCGTTCGCAAGTTCTACAGAAAGCGGGGGCATTCAGACTATTCGGCAGCGAGGCTGAAGGTACGCGCCTCCAGCGGGAATCGACAGGTAACCAGCGTGCCCTTGCCCGCAGAACTGTCTATATCAACTGTTCCACCATGCAATTCGACAAAGCCCTTCACGATGGACAGGCCCAGCCCCGCACCGCGTTTGCGCCCGCCATTCGGGTAAGGCTGGAAGCGCTTGAAAATGCTGTCGAGCACATAATCCGGCATTCCGGGGCCATTATCCATGACACTGAACACCATTTCCGTTTGTTCGCGCCAGCACTTGAGCGTAATCGTGCTGCCTTCCGGAGCATAGTTAGCCGCATTGCTCAAAAGATTGGACAGCACCTGCTTGATACGGGCGGCATCGGCACGGAACGAACCTGTTCCTGTCTCAATACGCGTATCGAGCAGAATATTATGTTCCTTGAGCCGGTCGGCGACTTTCTCCGATGCAACAGTGACGGCATCGGTGACGGAAACATCGCTGATATCGAGCTCCATGATCCCCGCATCCACAGTGGCCAGATCAAGAATATCATTCACGATGGTCAAAAGCACTGATGAAGAAGTGCCGATATGATCAAGATAGTCCCGTTGACGGTCGTTCAACGGTCCGGTCATGGGCGTTTGGAGAAGCTCGGTAAAGCCCATAATATTGGTCAGCGGCGAACGCAGTTCATAAGAGACATGCTGGACAAAATCATTCTTCAGCTCGTCAGTACGCTCCAGCGCTTCGTTCTTTTCTTTCAGCGCACGCTCAACCTGAACAGAATCCGTCACATCGACGAAGGTGAGCATTGTCTGGCCATTGGGCAGTGGCGCCGTTGCATAAGACAATATTTTACCCGTTGTCAGCTCTATATGGCCGGAGAGCGAGCGGCGCTCATCATCAAAACCAGTGACTGTCGTTACAAAGGATTCCCAATTATCCGCGTCCGATACAGGTTCGCACACCCGCCGGATTGCGGAAATATGCGTGCCCTCCGCTACCTGTTCGCTCTTCAGCGACCACAGGGATGCAAAAGCAGGATTGGCAAGACGTACTTTTCCGTCTGACCCAAACACCGCAACACCTTCAGCAAGGTAGTCCAGCGTCTGGCCTTGCACTTTGATCAGCGTGTTATAACGGCTTTCGAGTTCAAGCTTTTCAGTCAGGTTCTCGAACACCCAGGTAACGCCGCCCTTCGGCTGGGGATTGACGATAACCCGCAATGTGCGGCCATCGGTCAGGTGCCAGACATATTCCTGCGATTCAATAGAATGATAGGCGGAAAGAACCTGTTCCTTCCAGCGCCGCCAATCCGGCTGCTCGGGCAATATGCCATCGCTGCGGAAACGGTCGAGCAACATGGCATTGTCAGGATTGCTCTCAAGGAATGGTGTCTCGAGGCCCCACAATTTGGCGAATGCCTGATTGAAGAATTGCAACTTTCGGTTGGCATCAAACATTGCGACAGCCGAATTCAGCTGATCCAACGTATCCGAATGATTGAGAACAGTCCGTTTAAATTCCTCCCGGATCAACTCAGCTTCGCTGATATCGATTGCCATACCGGCAGATCCATTGCTTGCGGCAATATCGGTAACGCTGAATACGTGCCTGTCGCCGCCAACTACGGTCGAGAGTTGATCGTGGAATTTACGGTTCAGTGTCTTGTCGCGCTCTATGCGTTCGCGCGCCTGAACACCGAAAAGCTCGCGACCATCGCGAACCGCGCTATTGGGGTCGCGCTCGTCGACAGCCTTTGCATAGGCCAGATTAACCCAATTCAACTGACCTTCACTGCTACGGCTCCAGGCTGGCATATCGATTGCATCCAGCAGACCACGCAGCGTCGCGACAGCTTCGCTTAAATGATAGTTTTCGGCTTTAAGCATGGCTTGAGCGGCACGAACTTCGCCTGGATTGATGAAGCGCACGATAGCATATCCGCCAGAAGTGCGGCCCTGCACCTCCAGCGGCGTGCCTTTCGAGGTCTCGATGGCTATGTCGAAAGGACGGGCTTTCTCGCGCAGCGCCGATACTGACCGGTCCAGAAGCGTGACGGATTCAACCCGCAACCAGCGGCCAAAGGCCAGAAAAAGCGAGCGGCTTTCGGGCACGCCAATTTCAGGCGGCAGACTGCCGATGAGCACGGGAGTCGACGAGCTTCCCTCCCAAACTATAACGCGCTGATCCTTAAGATTGAGCAGGGCTTCGTTGCGTTGAACCGTGACATTCAGATCGGCAACCTTGTCGCGCAAATGGCGGTTCTCATGGGCAATGCGGCTACGCTCCCGAATGAGCCAGCCCGCGGAGAGCAGGGCAGCACCCATGGCACCAAGAAACATTGCGAACTGAACGACTTCAAACGTGCCGACTTTCATCCCGAAGGGAGTATCGATCAGGCCAAGCATATCTTCAGCGTGAGCAGAGAAGGAGGCAGTCAAAAGGATTGGCAGCGCGGAAACTGCGCTCAATGCCCGGGTTTGCAGCCTGCTCAGCACGGATCGTTTGTGTGCTGCATCTTCACTGCGAACATCACCTTTAATTCTCATGTCAACCGTCGCAGCCCCATCCAGACGAATGACGATCCTCTTTTCCATCCGGCTTATCACCATTTGGCCCATCAAGAGCAACGTCATCCCGAATCACTACAATAAACCTTGAGGGAATCGACGGGAAGAACTATGCGCAAAAAAGAAAGCCGGAGAATTTGTCAATTCTCCGGCTTCTATATATTGTAGGTATATTCTAGCTATATCAATATCTGTAGTGGTCAGACTTGAATGGACCCTTTGGAGTCACCCCGATATAGGCAGCTTGTTCTTCCGAAAGAACCGACAATTTCGCTCCGAGCTTGTCGAGATGCAAGCGCGCAACCTTTTCGTCGAGATGTTTCGGCAGGACGTAAACTTCATTCTTGTACTGATCACCACGGCTATAAAGCTCAATCTGGGCCAGAACCTGATTGGTGAACGAGGCTGACATAACGAAGCTTGGATGGCCTGTTGCGTTGCCCAAATTCAGCAGGCGGCCTTCGGACAGAAGCAAAAGACGCTTGCCGTCTGGGAACGAAATCATGTCGACTTGCGGCTTGATGTTGTTCCATTTGAGATTGCGCAGGGCCGAAACCTGGATCTCGTTGTCAAAGTGTCCAATATTGCCAACAATGACCATGTCTTTCATCTGACGCATATGGTCGATGGTGATGACGTCCTTATTGCCGGTCGTGGTGATGATAATATCAGCTGTTGGTGCTGCATCTTCCAGCGTGACGACTTCAAAACCATCCATGGCTGCCTGCAAAGCACAGATCGGATCGACTTCAGTTACCTTGACACGAGCACCGGCACCCAGCAGCGACTGGGCCGAGCCTTTGCCGACATCGCCGTAACCGCAAACAACAGCGACCTTACCGGCCATCATGACGTCGGTTGCGCGGCGAATACCGTCAACCAGCGATTCCTTGCAGCCATATTTATTGTCGAATTTCGACTTGGTAACACTGTCATTGACGTTGATTGCGGGGAAAGGCAGCAGGCCCTTCTTTTGCAACTGATAGAGACGGTTAACGCCCGTTGTGGTTTCTTCGGTAACACCCTTGATCGCATCGCGCTGCTTGGTGAAGAAGCCCGGAGTTTCCTTCATGCGCTTCTTGATCTGCGCGAAGAGGATTTCCTCTTCTTCGCTTTCCGGCTTCGAAAGAACATCTTCGCCAGCTTCGGCGCGCGCGCCGATCAGAATATACATTGTGGCGTCGCCGCCATCATCGAGAATCATGTTGGATGGCTGACCATCCGGCCACTGGAAAATCTTATCCGTATAGGTCCAATATTCTTCGAGCGACTCGCCTTTAATCGCAAATACCGGCGTGCCGGTTGCGGCAATGGCTGCTGCAGCATGGTCCTGGGTAGAGAAAATATTGCATGATGCCCAGCGCACTTTTGCACCCAGCTCCTGCAAAGTCTCGATCAGAACCGCTGTCTGAATGGTCATGTGCAGTGAGCCGGTGATGCGCGCGCCTTTGAGCGGCTGCGACTTGCCGAATTCTTCCCGGCTGGCCATCAGACCTGGCATTTCGGTTTCAGCAATGTCCATTTCCTTGCGGCCCCACGCGGCCAGCTCAAGGTCCTTGACTACGTAATCCTGCTTATCGGCCATCTTTTTTCAGCTCCGTCTTTGTTATTTGGATCGGCAAGGCCCAGTTTTTCAGACCGCCGGAGATGCGCTTGACTAGCAGATATGCCATCCGCACACAATGGGATATAAAGAAATCCTTATGCGTGCATATGCGGCATCAAGCAACTGCGCCATTTCTGTTGATGATTTTGATTTTACCGGAAGCGCAGGTTCTCGCGGGAAAGCTGATCAATGGAGGTGCAGCCCATAAGCTTCATGCCTCTTTCAACCTCTATTCTCAAGAGATCGACAGCGCGATCGACCCCTTCCTGCCCTGCGGCAGCGAGCGGAAACAAATAATACCGGCCGACACCCACCGCCTTTGCGCCTAGGGAAAGCGCCTTCAAGACATGCGTTCCCCGCTGAACGCCGCCATCCATGATCACGTCAATCTTGTCGCCGACAGCATCGACAATTTCGGCCAGCTGATCAAAGGCAGCGCGCGATCCATCCAGCTGGCGGCCACCGTGATTTGAAAGGATGATACCCGTGCAGCCGATATCAACTGCTCTTTTTGCATCGGCCACCGACATGATGCCCTTAAGACAAAACTGCCCCGACCAGAGCTTGACCATTTTTTCCACATCATCCCAATCCAAGGATGGATCGAGCATCTCCGTGAAATATTTGCTGATCGACATGGCTCCGCTTTCCATCTGCACATGCCCTTCAAGCTGCGGCAGCCTGAACTTTTCATGTGAAAGATAGTTCAACGCCCACATCGGCTTGATGGCGAATTGCAGCATTCCTGCCAGATTGAGTTTGAAAGGAATGGAAAAACCGGTCCGCTTGTCACGTTCGCGATTTCCGCCGGTAATACTATCGACGGTCAGCATCATCACTTCAACGCCCGCACCCTTGGCGCGCTCCATCATGGCGTGGTTGAGCCCGCGATCCTTGTGAAAATAGAATTGATAGACCTGTGGGCCGCTATGCTGCTTGCGCAACTGCTCAAGATCGACAGTTCCTAGCGAGGAAACACCAAACATTGTGCCATATTTGGAAGCGACATTGGCCACGGCATGTTCGCCGCGATGATGGAAGAGACGCTGCAAGGCTGTTGGAGACAAATAGAATGGCAGGGCCAATTTCTGTCCCATAATCGTTACCGACATATCGACGGATTCAACGCCGCGAAGAACGCTTGGGAGAAGGTCGCAATTTTCAAAACTTGCAGCGTTGCGGCGCAGCGTAATTTCATCATCAGCCGCTCCATCGATATAGTCGAAGATGGGGCCGGGCAGACGCCGCTTGGCCAAGGCTCTGAAATCATGGAAATTATAGCAATCGCGCAGACGCATCGAAACCTCGTATCGGGCTCAGGAAAAGTGATCTCTCAGCGATCGAGGCTCAGGCTTCTTCACCAAATTTATCCGCAATCAAAACGCCAAGCGCTTTCATGACTTCGGAAGCCTGGCGACCAGAGGCGCTGACTTTGATGCAGCAACCGGGCGAAGCTGCCAGCATCATCAATCCCATGATTGAGGTGCCGCCGACGGTCATTCCATCTTTTTCGACACGCACATGAGCATCATATCCGTCAACCAGTTGGACGAACTTCGCAGAAGCACGCGCATGCAAGCCACGCCTGTTGACGATCTCGAACAATTCAACGAGCGCGTTTTCCGCATTAAATGTGCCAGTCGTTTCGGCAGTCAGACGCATTTACTACCTCTATTTGGCTGTCAGCACCTGGCTGGCAACATTGATGTACTTGCGTCCGGCATCCTGACTTTCCTTCAAGGAGGCAGCCATGTCGTTGGTAAGCCGAACACTGGAAAGCTTGATCAGCATTGGAAGATTAACGCCGGCGATAACTTCCACACGTCCAGCTTCCATTACCGAAATTGCAAGGTTGGAAGGTGTTCCGCCAAACATGTCGGTGAGGATAATGACGCCTGAGCCATTGTCAGCGCGAGCGACAGCATCAACGATGTCCCGCCGGCGCTGCTCCATATCATCATCTGCACCGATCGAGACGGTCTCCAGATATTCCTGCTGCCCGACCACATGCTCAACCGCATGATGAAACTCTTCGGCCAGTCTTCCGTGCGTCACAAGCACGAGTCCGATCATTCTGAAACTGCTCCTGTCGCGCCAGCCCGTTCAAGAGTAGGCTTTTTCTGCGCTCTAAAATGCCCCGTTTGGCAGGTGTCGCATTCTGGCAGGACGAATCGCGAAGGCAAGCAGAAAATGTCATCCACATGGCAGTCAGTCATTTTATCGCAGGATAACTCGTTAACCCGCTGAATCCACCAGCTTATTTTTCCACTCTGGCTTGAATAACCATGCTTCAACCGAACGGCAGGCGGATTCAACTTCACCCGCAGGTAGGTCCAAATGCGCAATTGCGACACCTTGCAGTTGTATATGGGTGTTTTCATGTAATCGCACAACCTGCGCGGGCTCGACCAGACGTACCATAAGGTGAATCACCGCGTGCGGTTCATAGGCAAATGCGTGCAACCCTGAGCCGCGCACTTCCATTCCACCGCGTAGCGTATCGGGAGGCGAGCAAATCAATCGTCCGGAAACGGCTCGCACCAGACATTGATCATCACTGACCAATGTTGCATAGCGGCCCTCGGCAAAGGCTCTTTGCAAAAGAGCATGGGCGAGAGACGATTTGCCGGAACCCGAAGCCCCGATAATTATGATACCCCGATCACCAATCACGACAGCAGTGGCATGAATCAGTTCGGACATCCGATTATGCCTCGACCGGCAAAATGGCTATGAACCGTGCGCCAAGGTAATTTTCCGGATTTTTCGGATCAATGATATTTTCGGCATTCAACGTGCCGCCATGGGCTTCGATGATCTGGCGGCTGATCGAAAGACCAAGTCCTGAGTTTTGTCCAAAGGCCTCACCCGCTGGTCGATCCGTATAGAAGCGCTCAAAAATGCGGTCTATCTGTTCGACGCGAATACCGGGGCCATTGTCTTCAACGAGGATGCGGATTCGGTCGCCCAAATGCTGGAGCGTGACTGTGATGACGCCATTTTCAATGGGAACAAACGAGCGGGCATTTTCAATAAGATTTGAGACCACCTGCCCAAGCCGCAAATCATGGCCAACGACAAAAAACCCTTTTCGGTTATTTGGCAGCTTGTCCACGACGAACTCGATACGTGTATCTTTCTTGTTCCGCCGAACCTCGCGCGCGGCTACCACCAGATTGCCCAACAGGAATTTGAGATCCACATGCTCGGAATCTTCACGGGCAAGTTCTGCATCAAGCCGTGATGCATCGGAAATGTCCGTGATCAAGCGATCAAGACGGCGCACGTCGTGCTGAATGACATCCATCAACCGTTTGCGGGAATCATCATTCTTGGCCAATGGCAAGGTTTCAACAGCACTACGCAGGGATGTGAGCGGATTCTTCAACTCGTGGCTGACATCGGCAGCAAAGCTTTCGATCGATTCAATCCGCGCGTAAAGCGCATTTGTCATGTCACGAATTGAGGTCGAAAGGTGCCCGATTTCATCCTGCCGCTCGGAAAAATCAGGGATTTCCTCGCGATTTTTCACACCATGGCGAACGCGATCCGCGGCCGCAGCAAGCCGACGCAACGGATTGGCAATTGTCGAGGCCAGAAACAGGGAAAGAATGGCCATGACCAGCGCTGCAACCGTGAATACACGGATAATTGCATAGCGTTCACCTTGGACGATCTTATCAATGTCACCGCCTTCGGTCGACAGGAGCAAAACACCGAGCACAGCACGAAAACGCTGGATCGGTACGGCAACCGATACGATCTGCTCGCCTTTTTCCGTCATGCGTACGACAGTTGCCGGTTGTCCCGTCAGGGCTTTGACGATTTCCGGATAGGACGAGCCATTACCGCCGGGCAATTCCTGGTAGATCGGCAGATCGCTTCGACGCAAAAGCCGTGTCATGCGATTGGTAAGACGCTCGAAAAAACTGGGCTCTTCCCCATCAATGGGTGGGAGGTCATAACGGAGCACCTGCCCGCGTGAATAAAGATGACGAGAATCGAGCAGGAGATTCGAATCCCGGTCATAAATGCGAGCACGGGTGCGTGTGGGAGAAATCAGCCGGCGCAGGACAGGAGCCACGCGTTCGGGATTGATGGGAAAATCGAGATTGTCGAGAACGTCAGGGGAAGGCGTGATGCTTTGCCCTGCCTGGAGCTCCAGCAGTTTTTCCGGATCAATCGCAATGGAATTTGTATCCACAGTGGCCGATGAGGCAATTGCACCAGCGATGATCTCGCCCTGCGTCATCAAGCTTTCGACGCGTGCATCAATCAACCCGTCGCGAAATTGATTGAGATACATGATGCCGGAGAGCAGCACCGCCAACCCTGCGAGATTCAGGAAAAGAATGCGCCGTGTCAGACTTGAGAAGAGATAATTTCCAAAGACGCGATTGAGCGGCTTGAACAGCCGACGCAAGGCAACCGAGCGCTTCCGGCGCATGACGGCGCTCTTGCGCGTAATATTGCCGCCTCGCAGTTCGGCTACCATCTTTGCCTCAAAACATCAGGAACGGGTTGTCTCATCGCACTCATATCACGTTGAGACAACCGAATTTTACAGCCGATTGGTCGGCTTTGAAAGCAGGCTTGCCCGCAATCAGGTTTCGCGGAAGCGATAACCAACGCCATAAAGCGTTTCAATCATATCGAAGTCGTCGTCAACGACCTTGAACTTCTTGCGCAGGCGCTTGATGTGACTATCGATTGTACGGTCATCAACATAGACCTGCTCATCATAAGCAGCATCCATCAAAGCATCGCGGCTTTTCACAACGCCGGGGCGCTGTGCCAAGGAATGCAGAATGAGGAATTCGGTGACTGTCAGGGTTACCGGCTCACCCATCCATGTGCAGGTATGGCGTTCCTGATCCATGACCAATTGGCCACGCTCAAGCGACTTGGCCTGTACGCTGCCTGGCTTGGCGGTATTTTCACGTGCGGCGACCCGGCGCAAAACTGCCTTCACACGCTCGACGAGCAGGCGTTGTGAAAACGGCTTGGTGATAAAATCATCCGCGCCCATCTTCAAACCGAACAGCTCATCGATCTCATCGTCTTTCGATGTGAGAAAGATAACGGGCAGATCCGATTTCTGACGAAGGCGGCGCAAAAGTTCCATGCCATCCATACGCGGCATCTTGATATCGAAGATCGCGAGGTTGGGTGGACGTGCAGTCAGGCCATCCAATGCCGAAGCACCGTCTGTATAGGTCTCTACGCGATAGCCTTCCGACTCCAGTGCGATGGATACGGATGTCAGAATGTTGCGATCGTCATCAACGAGCGCAATAGTCTGCATTGCGGGTACTTCCCTCATGCCCTGCCTTCCTGTGTGCTACAAACCTGTGCGCTTGTGCCGGACAAATTAGGTACAAAATGTGGCACAGATCGCAAACCTTGTCATCCAATCACTTTTACAGGTGTTTTTTGCAGGTAAATAAGGCGGGCGTTCTCCTTCGCAACTAAACCGATTTAAAAAAAATTAAAATCTTTAAATCGATTAAACGTTTGAAACTATTTGATTTTTCTGCTTTTGACCAATTCATGTCGCATTTTACATTGAACATGTAGAGTGAGATTAACCAAAAGTTTGACCCATGCACCTTCTTAAACAATGGCGGACAGATGATTAGAGAGATCGGCATCCACAACGCGGCAATCGCGCTCGGCAACTCAGGTTTAAAGGGCGTTTCGGCGGCCTATTATAATCTTGGAACTGCTGAACTCTATGAGGAAACATTGCGCCGCGGCGAAGCTGTCTTGACGGCGCAAGGCGCACTCGTCGCCCGCACCGGCCAGCATACGGGCCGCTCTCCCAAGGACAAGTTCGTCGTTCGCGATGCCTCCACGGAGGGTAATGTCTGGTGGGACAACAATTCGGCAATGTCGCCTGAGGCGTTCGAATTGCTTTATACGGACTTCATGGAGCAGGCAAAGGGCAAGGAACTCTTTGTTCAGGATCTCGTCGGCGGCGCTGACGAAGATTACAAGCTTAATACGCGCGTGATCACCGAGTTTGCTTGGCACTCCCTGTTTATCCGCAATCTTCTCATTCGTCCGGAACGCGAGGCTTTGGCCGATTTTGTTCCGCAAATGACCATTATTGATCTGCCCTCTTTCCGCGCTGACCCGGCGCGGCATGGCACGCGGACAGAGACGGTCATCGCCGTCGACCTCAATCGACTTATCGTTCTGATTGGCGGCTCGGCCTATGCCGGTGAAATGAAAAAGTCAGTCTTCACGGCGCTCAACTATATTCTACCGGGTAAAGGCGTCATGCCTATGCATTGCTCTGCCAATGAAGGTCCTGATGGCGACACCGCCGTGTTCTTTGGCCTTTCCGGCACCGGCAAGACAACACTTTCGGCTGATCCCACCCGCACCCTGATTGGCGATGACGAGCACGGCTGGGGTGAGCATGGCGTTTTCAATTTCGAAGGTGGCTGCTACGCCAAGACCATTCGCCTTTCCGCGGAAGCCGAACCGGAAATTTTCGCAACGACACAGCGTTTTGGCACTGTTCTGGAAAATGTCGTTCTGGACAACAAGCGTCAGCCCGACTTCAATGATGGTTCGTTGACGGAGAACACGCGCTGCGCCTATCCGCTCGATTTCATTCCCAATGCATCGAAAACCGGCAAGGCGAGCCATCCAAAGAATATCATCATGCTTACAGCCGATGCTTTTGGCGTCATGCCGCCAATTGCCAAGCTGACACCCGCCCAGGCAATGTATCATTTCCTTTCCGGATACACCGCCAAGGTTGCGGGCACCGAGCGTGGCGTTACCGAGCCGGAGGCGACATTCTCTACCTGCTTCGGTGCGCCATTCATGCCTCGGCATCCTTCGGAATATGGCAATTTGCTCCGTCAACTGATCGCTGACCACAATGTTGATTGTTGGCTGGTAAATACCGGTTGGACAGGCGGTGCCTATGGCGTTGGCAAGCGCATGCCGATCAAAGCAACGCGCGCACTTTTGTCCGCCGCTCTAGACGGCTCACTAAAAAGCGCTGAATTCCGTACAGACCCGAATTTTGGTTTTGCGGTGCCTGTTTCTGTAAATGGCGTTGACAATGCGATCCTCGATCCGCGCTCAACATGGGCAGACAAGGCGGGTTATGATGCGCAAGCGAACAAACTTGTCGCCATGTTCATCCGTAACTTCGACAAGTTCGAAAGCCATGTAGACAGCGATATTAAAGCCGCTGCCCCACACACGCCGGTTGCAGCGGAGTAAGGGTAGCGGTCCCATATTTGAAGGCCCCGCTCACCATGCGGGGCTTTTTTTATGGTTCTTCCAGAGAATCAAAGTTTAGGCTACCAATTTGTCATGGAAGAAAGCCGTAGCCGCATAAAGATCAACAACCGAATCTGGATCGACGAGAGCGATCTGGAAGAGAATTTTATTCGCTCGGCAGGTCCCGGTGGGCAGAATGTCAATAAGGTTTCCACCGCCGTTCAACTGCGCTTCTATGCTGTGAAAGCAGGTTTGCCGGAGGAAGTTCTGGCAAGGCTTATCGCGCTGGCTGGTCAGCGGGCAACCAAAGACGGCGAGATTCTGATTGAAGCAAATCGCTTTCGTACACAGGAACGCAACCGTCAGGATGCGCGCGAGCGCATGGTGGCGCTGATTGCGAAAGCTGCTGAACCACCACCGCCGCCGCGCAGAAAAACCCGCCCGACAAAAGGATCGATAGAACGGCGGCTTTAAAGAAAAATCGGGCCGTTCCGGGGTTAAAAAGATGCGCGGGAAGGTTCAAGGCGATTGATGGGATCAATTGGCTCATTACCGCGTTATGGTTCGGGTTCAAATCATCCTTTCCAAAGCAGGTATGAAATGTCACAACAATGCCTGTCGATTTGAACAATCAACAAGGAGCCAGTTATGGGACTATTTGATTTCGTAAAATCCGTAGGCAAGAAAATCGGTATTGGCGATGAAGAGCCTAGCGCCGAAGATCTGAAGAAGGAACTCGATTCCCACAAGCTCGGTACCGAAAACGTTGAAGTGGCAATCGAAGGTGACAAGGCAGTGCTCAAGGGCAATGTCACCAATCAGGAAATTCTGGAAAAGGCGATTATTGCGGTCGGCAATTCGCTGGGCGTTTCCAAGGTGGATACGGGCGGCCTGACGGTTGACCAAACCACAACCGGTTCCGTGGTAAAGGAACCTGTGTTCTATACGGTGAAGAAGGGCGATAATCTTTGGAAAATCGCCGAGTCCCAATATGGCAAGGGCAAGGGTGCCAAGAACACCCTGATTTTCGAGGCCAACAAGCCTATGCTCAGCCATCCGGACAAGATTTATCCAGGCCAGGTGCTGCGTATTCCTGAACTTGGCTGAGTAAAGCTTCATGAACCCACAAACCCGGTGCATGGCGCCGGGTTTGTTTTTTGAGGTCGCAGGTCAATGATATTGCTCGCGCCGGGCATCCGCTACTTTCCTGATTATTTCACCCAACAGCAGCAGACCGCGCTGCTGGAAGAAATCCGGACCGTAGTAGCGGCAGCGCCGCTTTATGTTCCGGCAATGCCGAGAACCGGCAAGGAAATGAGCGTGCGCATGACCAATTGCGGCTCACTGGGCTGGGTTACTGACAAAGAATTTGGCTATCGTTATCAGCCGACACATCCCGTCACGCAGCAACCTTGGCCCGCGATACCACAATCGCTAGTCGAGCTTTGGCTCAGCGTTGGCGATTATCCGCAGCCTGCTGAGGCCTGTTTGATCAATTTCTATTCCGAAACAGCAAAAATGGGACTTCATCAGGATCGCGATGAGCAGAATCTTGAGGCACCCGTTGTCTCGGTTTCCTTGGGGGACACGTGCCTTTTCCGTTTTGGTGGAACGAACCGGAACGACAGGACGCAATCCATCAAGCTTTCAAGTGGCGATGTTGTTGTGCTGGGCGATGAAGGCCGATTGGCATTTCATGGGGTAGATCGTATTTATCCCGGAACCTCTACTTTGCTGAAAAGCACAGGCCGGATTAATCTGACACTCAGGCGCGTTACAGCTTCCTGAGCGCCACCTCTTCCACAAGGTGATTATCGCCCTTGCGCAGGATAAGGTCCGCACGGGGCCTCGTCGGCAAGATGTTTTCACGCAGGTTTTTCAGGTTGATATTTGCCCAGAGGCTTTCGCCAATTGCCCTGGCGGAATCATCGGAGATTGTCGAATAGCGATGGAAGAATGAGCTTGGGTCCTTGAACGCTGTCTCACGCAAGCGCATGAAGCGATCAATGTACCATTTGTGAATTTGCTCTTCATCCGCATCAATATAGATCGAAAAATCGAAGAAATCCGAGACAAACGGCACCATCTTGCCGTCTTCCGGCAAGTCACGCACCTGCAGCACGTTGATGCCCTCGAAAATCAGGATGTCTGGCGCATCGACAGTCTGAAATTGCCCCGGCAATACGTCATAAGTTAAATGGGAATAGAGCGGCGCATTGACGTTGCGCTGGCCTGCCTTGATCTGCGAGAGGAACCGCAGCACCATGCCGACATCATAGCTCTCCGGAAATCCCTTGCGTTCCATCAGGCCTTTGGTCCGCAAAACATCATTGGGATAAAGAAAGCCATCCGTCGTCACGAGATCAACTTTCGGGCTTGAGGGCCAGCGCGCCAGCAGCTCTTTCAATACACGCGCCGTGGTCGATTTACCCACCGCAACCGATCCCGCAACGCCAATGATGAAGGGGGTCTTGAATGCGTCACCCGTATTGAGAAACTGGCGGCGCTGGTAGAACAGTAATTGACTGGCCTCGACATGGGCCGAAAGCAGACGCGAGAGCGAGAGATAGATCCGGCTCACCTCATCAAGATCAATCGGATCGTTCAACGAACGCAGGCGCTTGATTTCTTCATTGGTGAGGGTAATTGGCGTATCGGCGCGAAACTCAGCCCAGCGTTCTGCACTGAAGAAGTGGTACGGAGAAAATTCGCTGGGTGCCAATTGATCCACGACGTCGCCCTCCACAGCTATGATCGCCTGCCTGCCGCTTGCCGGGCCCGTGAACATGGTCAGCCCTGCCCCCGCGCAGCTTTCTCCTCAAGTCCGGTCTGTCTTGTCCGATGTTCCAGCTCTTGCAGAACCTCATCGAGCTTGACGCCGGAAATTCCCAGGACGACCAGCAAATGATAGAGCATATCCGCGCTCTCGGAAACAACGCCTTCCCTGTCGCCGGAAACTGCCGCAATGACTGTCTCGACGGCTTCCTCGCCAAGCTTCTGGCTGGCCTTGCCAATGCCTTTGGCATAAAGGCTAGCGGTATAAGACTGGATATCCGTGGAGCTGGCGCGCGTTGCAACGATACGTTCCAGATCCGCCAAGGTGAATGCAGTCATCAAAATTCTCCAGTCAACGAACGGGGTCCAGCCGCATCGGGATTCCCGCAGCGGCCATATGCGCCTTCGCTTCCGCAATCGTATAGGTTCCGAAATGGAAAATGGATGCAGCGAGCACCGCTGATGCATGGCCTTCCCTGATGCCCTCAACCAAGTGATCGAGATTGCCCACGCCACCAGACGCTATGACAGGGACACGCACGGCATCAGCGATGGCACGCGTAACAGGCAGGTCGTAGCCGATCTTCGAGCCATCGCGGTCCATGGAGGTCAGCAGAATCTCGCCTGCCCCCAGATCGACGACCTTGCGGGCAAATTCGACGGCATCAATGCCCGTTGCATTGCGGCCGCCATGGGTGAAAATTTCCCAGCGATCCACTTCGTTGCCGGTTGATACTTTTTTGGCATCTATGGCGACCACGATGCACTGATTGCCGAATTTGTCCGCGGCCTCGGCGATAAAGTCGGGATTTACCACCGCAGCCGTATTTATCGATACTTTGTCGGCTCCGGCCAGCAACAATTTGCGGATATCGGCTACGGTCCGAACACCGCCCCCAACTGTCAGCGGCATGAAACATTGCTCCGCAGTGCGGGCAACAACGTCGAAGATCGTCTCGCGATTGTCCGACGACGCCGTAATATCGAGGAAACAGAGTTCATCTGCCCCTGCCGCATCATAAGCCTTTGCTGCCTCCACGGGATCACCGGCATCAATGAGGTCAACGAAATTGACGCCCTTGACGACACGCCCATCCTTGACATCCAGGCAGGGAATAACGCGCGCTTTCAAGGTCATGCTGCGCGCTCCCGTGCCTGGCGAAGTACATTCAACGCTTCTTCAGGATCGATGCGACCGTCATAAAGCGCGCGACCTGAAATAGCGCCCTCAAGCCTGCGAGCATCCGGCATGGTCATGCGAACAATATCGGCAATCGAGGCGAGACCACCTGACGCAATGACCGGGATGGAAACGGCTTCTGCAAGCTGCAATGTCGATTCCCAGTTAATACCGGCGAGAATGCCATCCCGGTCTATATCCGTATAGATAATCGCGGCGACGCCAGCGCCCTCGAACTTTTTCGCAAGCTCGATGACGCCAAGTGTTGATGCCTCTGCCCAGCCCTCGACAGCAACTTTGCCGCCTTTGGCATCAATGCCGACAGCCACTTTGCCCGGGAAATGTTTACAGGCTTCGACAACAAGTTCCGGATCACGCACAGCAACTGTCCCCAGAATGACACGGGACAGGCCCTTTGCCAGCCAAGCTTCAATATGATCAAGGGTTCGGATACCGCCACCGAGTTGCACGGGATTTTTCGTCGCCTTGAGAATTGCTTCTACAGCCGCGCCATTGACGGACTCCCCGGCAAAAGCGCCGTTAAGATCCACCACATGCAGCCATTCAAAACCCTGATCTTCAAATGCCTTCGCCTGCGCGCCTGGATCGGTATTGTAAACCGTTGCCTGATCCATATCGCCAAGCCTCAAGCGGACGCATGCTCCGTCCTTCAGATCAATCGCCGGAAAAAGGATCATGGGTTCCACCTCAAGAAATTGCCTATAAGCGCAAGGCCAAGGGCTTGGCTCTTTTCCGGATGAAACTGTGTTCCAGCCATATTGTCGTTGGCAACTGCCGCGGTCACTGGTCCACCATAATCGGTAATAGCAAGAACGTCATTTTCTATCTCCGCATCGAGGAAATAGGAATGAACGAAATAGGCATGCAGCCCCTTCGGTCCGGTTTCGATACCGTCGAACAGCGGATGCGGCCGGGTCAAACGAATGGTATTCCAGCCGATCTGCGGGATTTTCAAGTCTTGATCGGACGGCACCATTTCGCGGACATCGCCCTTGATCCAGTCAAAGCCGGTCGAAATGGTCTTTTCGAGGCCACGTGACGACATTAATTGCATGCCGACACAAATGCCGAGGAAGGGTCGCGCTTTTTCAACGGCTGCCTCATGAATGGCCTCGACCATGCCCTCTACCGCGTGGAGCCCGCGACGGCAATCAGCATAGGCGCCAACGCCGGGAAGCACGATGCGATCGGCCGTGCGCACACGTTCCGCATCCGATGTCAGATCAATGGTCGCATTGATCCCATTTTCATGCGCCGCACGTTCAAAGGCCTTCGTGGCCGAGCGCAAATTGCCCGAACCATAGTCAATAATCGCAACGCGCATGTTCAGTTCTCTCCGCGATGGCTTACAAGCCCGACCATTCCATCAAGCGCTGGCGTCGTGCTTGAACGATAGGCCGGCAGGTCGGTCTTTGGCGCCGGTTCGCTCAACGGCTCGGCCATAAAGTCAGATCCATGGAAATAAGCGATTTCTGCGTCAGCCGCAGTTTCTGCATTAATGACGGTACGCTGCTCGAAACCATTGCGTTCAAGCTTTGCATAACGCCAGCGGCGCGCCTCGAGCCCAACGAACAGGGAAAGAAGCGCAGTGATGAGAGTCGCCAGACCTGCATGGTTGGTATAGTTTCCAACCAGCGAGATGATTATTGTTGCCACAAACACCAATGCGGCCTCAAACCACAGACGTTGCAGCACGAGCCACGGCACGGGGAAAATGAACCCAAGCCATGCAAATCCGTCACGGATGAAAACCGTGCGGTCATCATCCCGTTGACCGTTACGTAACTGCGGCGTCAGTACAACAAAGCTGGCCATAACTCAGCCTTTCAGACTGCCCTTCGTTGAAGGAATAGCATCCTTCTGGCGCGGGTCGGTTTCTATTGCGTGCCGTAACGTACGGGCCACGGCCTTGAAGCAGGTCTCGGCAATATGATGATTGTTGTCGCCATAAAGATTGGCGACATGCAATGTAATGCCGGCATTTTGCGCCAGAGCATGGAAGAATTCGCGTACCAGTTCCGTATCAAACGTGCCGATCTTAGGTGCCGAGAATTTTACGTGCCAGACAAGATAGGGCCGCCCAGAGACATCCAGCGCCGCGCGCGTCAATGTTTCATCCATGGCCAGATCGAGCGAAGCATAACGATTAATGCCACGGCGCTCACCCAAAGCCTTGGCGATGGCTTGGCCGATAGCAATGCCGGTGTCCTCAACGGTATGATGATCGTCGATATGCAGATCGCCATTGGCCTTGATATCCATGTCTATCAGGGAATGCCGCGACAATTGCTCCAGCATATGGTCAAAGAAACCGACACCGGTTGCAATATTGAATGCACCGGTTCCGTCCAGATTGACCGAAACGGCAATGCTGGTTTCCTTGGTTGTCCGCTCTACCTTCGCTTCACGCGTGCTGACGCTTGTCATGCCTCTATCCCGCTTGGAGAAATACCTTTAATTGTGGCCTTCTAAAACACGAATGCCGAATCTCCAAATGCTTTGATGGCTTAGGGTTATAGACTCATTTGCATTTCCGTAGCGGCATCATACATAAGTGGAACAGAAGGGGTTCGCTGCACTGCTTTGATTAGGGTACAGGCGAACGCGCTTAAGGAGTTAATATGCAAGAACACAACCCCTCCACCATGTATGGAACCACCATCGTAACTGTCCGCAAGGACGGTAAGGTGGTGATCGCCGGCGACGGACAAGTCAGCCTCGGCAATACTGTTATGAAAGGCAATGCCCGCAAGGTACGCCGTATCGGCAAGGGCAATGTCATTGCCGGTTTTGCCGGTGCTACAGCAGATGCCTTCACATTGCTTGAACGGCTCGAATCCAAACTTGAACAATATCCTGATCAGTTGATGCGCGCATGTGTCGAACTTGCCAAGGATTGGCGTACAGACCGGTATTTGCGCCGCCTCGAAGCCATGATGCTGGTCGCCGACAAATCGGTTACGCTCGCGCTTACCGGTAATGGCGATGTGCTCGAGCCTGAGTATGGCGTAATGGCCATTGGTTCTGGTGGCAATTTTGCCCTTGCAGCAGCAAAGGCACTGATCGATACGGACAAGAGCGCCGAAGAAATCGCCCGCCGTTCCATGCAGATTGCAGCTGATATCTGCATTTACACAAATACAAGTGTAACGCTTGAGTCGCTTGATGCCGCCTGAACTAGAATCCGGACAGAAGTTTCGTTACCGCTTCATCCCGGTTGAACCACGCCATCTGAATATGATTTCGCAATGGCTGGCAGAACCGCATGTGGCACAGTGGTGGAACGAAGATCCTGAAAAGGAATTGGCCGACATCGCGGACCATATGGATAGTATTTCGGTTGAGCCGTTCATAATCATGCTTGGTGACGAGCCTATCGGCTATCTCCAGACCTATGATCCACATCTTGAGGATGATCATCCTTACCAGGATCAGCCGGGTGGAACACTTGGGATCGACCTGATGATTGGTGAGCCGGACCTTATCGGCCAAGGGCATGGTGCACGGCTGATCGATGAATTCGTATCGCTCCTTTTCGACGAAGGGGTGCCACGCGTGATCGTCGATCCGGACCCGGCCAATAAGCGGGCAATCAGGGTCTATGAAAAGGCTGGCTTTGCGGCATTTGATACGAGGACGTCAATTTATGGTCCCGCCCTTATGATGGCACGGGATAATTTGGAAATTTGGCCCGAAGACGGGCAGGAAGAAACGAGAATCCAATGACAACATTTTCTCCAAGAGAAATCGTCTCCGAACTTGATCGTTATATTATCGGCCAGAATGACGCAAAACGTGCCGTTGCTATTGCGTTACGTAACCGTTGGCGTCGCCAGCAGCTGGAAGGCCAGATGCGCGAAGAGGTCATGCCCAAGAACATTTTGATGATCGGACCGACTGGCGTCGGCAAAACGGAAATCTCACGTCGTCTCGCCAAGCTTGCGGGCGCGCCGTTCATCAAGGTCGAAGCAACCAAGTTTACCGAAGTCGGCTATGTGGGCCGTGACGTTGAACAGATTATTCGTGATCTGGTCGAGGTTTCCATCGGGCTTGTACGCGAGAAAAAGCGTGAAGATGTGAAGGCCAAGGCCCATGTCAATGCGGAAGAGCGGGTGCTTGATGCACTGGTCGGCAAGACCGCCAGCCCTGCAACCCGTGACAGCTTCCGCAAGAAACTGCGGGATGGCCTGATCGACGACAAGGAAATCGAAGTCGAGATTGCTGACTCCGGCTCGCCAAGCTTTGAACTACCCGGCATGCCCGGTGCAAATATCGGCGTCCTCAATCTCAGCGACATGCTTGGTAAAGCTATGGGCGGACGCACCAAGACGGTGAAAACCACCGTCAAGGAGTCCTATGGTGTCTTGATCAATGACGAGTCGGATAAACTTCTCGATCAGGATCAGATCACACAGGAAGCGCTACGGTCCGCCGAGAATGACGGCATCGTCTTCCTTGACGAAATCGACAAGATTGCAGCGCGTGACGGCGGAATGGGTGCAGGCGTATCGCGTGAAGGCGTGCAGCGCGATCTGTTGCCGCTCGTGGAAGGAACGACGGTCGCGACCAAATATGGTCCGATCAAGACCGATCACATCCTGTTCATCGCGTCAGGGGCGTTCCATGTGTCCAAGCCTTCCGATCTGTTGCCGGAATTGCAAGGCCGCTTGCCCATCCGTGTCGAGCTTAGCGCCCTTACACGCGATGACATGCGCCGCATCCTGACGGAGCCGGAAGCAAGCCTGCTCAAGCAATATATTGCGTTGATGGCGACTGAAGAGGTCAAACTCGATATTACCGATGATGCAATTGATGCATTGGCCGATATTGCCGTTGATCTCAATTCGACCATCGAGAATATCGGAGCACGGCGTCTGCAGACGGTTATGGAGCGCGTGCTGGATGAGATTTCGTTCAATGCGCCGGACAAATCCGGAGCTGAGTACACGGTCGATGCCAAATATGTGCGCGAGACTATCGGCGACATGGCTAAATAACGCTGATCTTTCGCGTTTCATTCTCTAGCATTGCAAATAAGGGAAATCGCGATGGAAAACCATCGCGATTTCTTATTTAATGGGCGAGTCGCAACAGGAGATATCCCATGCGTTTCTTGCAATCCGTTCTGACGCTCATCATACTTTTCACGACCGTGCCTGCTGCCCTTTCGGCTGAATCCTGTGACAAGCCTAATAGCAGCCAAGCGGATCTCAACGAATGTTACAGCAATACCTATAAGCACTCAGACACCCAGTTGAATGCGCTTTACAGACAGATTACTGCTCGCCTGAAAGACGATGCGCAAACAACGAAACTGCTTGTGACTGCTCAAAAGGCTTGGGTTGCCTTTCGTGATGCAGAGTGCAATTTTTCAACATCGGGAAGTGCAGATGGCAGCGTATACCCTATGATGCAGTCCATATGTCTGAACGGTTTGACTGCATCACGCATCGAAGATCTGAAATCCTATTTGAAGTGCGAGGAAGGCGACATGAGTTGCCCAGTTCCCGCACAGTGAACTGACTTGATATCCAGATTGAGGTTTTTCTGGCTTTCGTCTGAACAAGCCGCTATTGCGGGCTTCTGACTGGATTTCTGGATCGATGATGAAACGAACCCTTTGCCTTTTTGCAACCAGCTGTTTTTTGCTGTTTTCCGTAACTGCCCAATCCGCATTGGCCGTAACCATAGTTCCGGAGGGCAATCGCAATGCAAGTCAGCCTGGCGTGCCAGCCGCTTCCGCCAAACGGACGCGCGAGATGAACACCACCTATGAGGCCAAATATCAAAAAATTTACGGCCTGCTGAAGAGCGACACGAAGCTGCGATCAAAAATTGCCAGCGTTTCCAAAACCTATGGCATTGATCCCGTTCATGTTGCCGGCGCCTTGGTCGGTGAACACACCTACAATGTCGATGCCTATGACAGGTTGCAGACCTATTACGTCAAGGCGGTTTCATATCTGAAACAAGGCCTCAGCTTTGACTATAAGGGGGGAAACCATTGGTGATTTTGTCAAGCGACCCCAGTTTGCTGAATGCAACAAGTTCAAGGACAGCCTGCGCCTTTGGTCATGCCGGGAGAATGTCTGGGATACTACTTTTCGCGGGAATAATGTCGGCGGGATCAGCTACCCGAACAATCGCCTGAGCGCGGTTTTCTTCCAGCCATTCTATGCTGGCCAGAGTTTCGGCTTGGGCCAGCTCAGCCCGCTTGTCGCATTGCAAATGACGGACATGGTCAACCGCTATTCGGGGTTGCCGCGTCTTGATGCGGATAATGCCAGTGAAGTTTACAAGACAATCATGGATCCTGACCTGACGTTGCCCTATATGGCGGCAACATTGAAACACTCGATCGATGTGTATAGGCGGGTTGCGGATCTCGATATATCCAAGAATCCCGGTTTGACAGCGACACTTTATAATACAGGCGGCGCGGATGCGCGCGCTCGGGCTCTGGCAAATATCAACGCACAACGTGTTGCCAATGGCGAACCGCTGCAAATGCCGGAAGAAAACTATTATGGTTGGCTGGTCAATGAGAAGGCTGATCAGCTTAAGGCGCTTTTCTAAAGCATTTCAAGCAAACAGGCGCAGGCAAGCTAGCGTTTGCGTCTGGGGGGCAGCAGTTTCAACTTGCCAATGAACAACTGCGTCGTTTCCTGATCCATATCCTCAATCCGCATGGCAAGCAGATTTGCAAGCTCAGTTACAGACGGCGAAAGCCCACCCGTATCGATCGTTACACGGGGTTGCGAAATCAGAGCCAGTCTCTGCAATTCCTCCGCCTCATCCCAGATAATATTGAAATACTGAATGATGCGCTGGAGCTTGTCCCATGTCGGTTGGCCACGACGCCCATGTTCAAGCGCCGAAAGATAGGCCGCTGAAACGCCTATGGCTTTCGCCATGTCCTTTTGCGAGACGCCGCGTTCCTGGCGCAAATCCCGCAGCCTTTGACCAAAGGGGGTCATGATGCCTCGCGCCGCAGACGGACATAAATCGCTCCGGTCCCGCCATGATTGCGCGCAGCATCCTCATAGCCATTGACCAGAATGCGAAAAGCCGGGGTTGTAAACCATAAAGGCACGGCTTGGCGAAGCACACCATCACTTCCGAAAGATGATCCTTTGCCCGTGATGACAAGCACATGACGTAGTTTCCGCAAATGAGCACGCTGCAGGAAACCGAGCAGCAAACCATAGGCCTCGCTTTGCGTCAGCCCGTGAAGATCAATACGACCTTCTATGACCACGCGGCCCTTGGCGATTTTCTTATGGGTAGGTTTGTCGATTGGATGGAGCAGATGAGGCCTGGGTGCCGGTTTTGCAGGAAATACGGGTGCCTGCTGTTTTGGCCTTTCGGGAGCAGAAGGTTGCTGTTCCGTATTGTCAGCTTCATCCGCCAAGAAAATCGGCTTATCCTTACCCTTGAGAGGGCGCGCTGTCTTGGCAACCGTTTCCCAAAGTATCCGGTCCTCAAGCGTGGCAAATTCTGGTGTTGCCTTTTTTTTCATTGGCTTGGACCCAACAGGCTACGCGGCACCAGTACATAGAAATCCGCATTGTGCCGAATAACACCAGCTATCTCGCCAGCCTCATCACCGGAACCTGCGAAAAGATCGCCGCGGGCGGGTCCGACAATTGCCGATCCGGTATCCTGCGCGATCATAAGACGGGAAAAACTTTTACCTCCAAATGCGTCCAAGTCGGGAGCATGAATATAAAATGGCGTGCCGAATGTATGGAGAAGCCGGTCAACAGCCATAGAACGGCCACCCATGAGCGGCACTTTTGCCGCTGCAATTGGCCCGAGATCTCTCTCAACAACCGGGGCTTCCCGGAAAAAAATGTAAGAGTGGTTGTTCCACAAGAGTGCCTGCGCCTGTTCCGGATTATCCGCGAGCCATTTGCGGATCGACTGCATCGAAATATTTTCGGGTTCGATTTCGCTGCGATCCAGCAATATCTTGCCGACGCCCGTGAAACGATGTCCGGACTTTGCCGCATAGGTTATACGGCGCAGACTGCCATCAAGCATCTTAAGCCGTGCGGCACCTTGAACATGGATAAAGAACGCATCGATAATACTGTTCACGAAAGCGATTTCGAGCCCTTGCCCCTCAAGGGCACCGCTTTCGATCGCCTGGCGATCGAAATATTCGACAGGTCCATCCCGGGTCTGCCGGGCAAAAGCAAAATAGGGATCAAGCCCGGCGGGACGGTTGTCATCATCTATATCGATCAGATCGGCAGGCCGCCTGAGAAATGGAACGGGATATTCCCGGGTGCGGATCGGGGATGCAATAACTTCCGGTTCGTAAAACCCGGTAACAAAACCGCTTGCCGAATTGTCAGGTTTTATAAAAGCGGGCCGGAACCATCTGGCGAAAAATTGGCGGGCTTGCGCGTCTGTTTCGACAATTGTTTCACGTGAATCAGCAAAAATTGGCTTAAGCGCTTCAAATGAAATGCCAAGCGATCCTGATTTATAGGGCTTTTCCAGAACATGGTGGGTCGAGCGCCGAAAGGCTTTGAACGCCTCGAGCTGATTATCCTCCTCCCAACCGGGGCAATTATTAAAGTCCACCGGTTGCAACAGGGGCGATAACATATTCTCTGATTTCAAAAGGTCAGTCTTCGGCTTCGGTGGCTACAAGCTTCCAGTTCGGATCCCTGGATTTCGTGTCACGGGCAAAGGTCCACACATCCTTCACTTCAACAACGGCTTCCTTATCGCCATCAATGACCGCGTCATCCTTGTCCAGCGTCGCCGAGATAAGCTCGCTAATGATGCGAACAGTGACGTGGGATTCATTACCTTTCATCTCGGCGCCAATAATCTCGGCCTTATTGATACCGACGAAGGATGACTGAACCTTCTCCCCGCGCGACTCGCGGTCGGTGATAGCTGAGACAAAGCCGTCAAAGACTTCTCTCGACAGCAAGGATTTCAAGGTTTTGCGATCACCATCGGCGAACGACATAACAATCATTTCATAAGCCATCTTTGAACCATCAAGGAATTTTTCCGGTTCGAATGTGGGGTCCGCAGCTTGAATTGCGCGCAAACCATCGTTCAACGGCGTCCCCGGCTTTGCCAGACTATCGATTTTCTCGAAATCGTTCGCTTTGGCTTCACCGCGCCTGGGCAATGCAACAACATTGTCACCGGGCTTCGCCTTCTCGTCTGCTTCCGAGGTTCGCGTATAGGGATTGAAAGGCGGACGTTCGCTTCCGGTGCGGCGGCCAAGGACTTTGCGCAACTGGAGAAAGATCACCACAGCCGCTACGAAGAAAAAGATTGTTCCAAAGTCCAGATATTCCATATCGCTTGCCACTCATCCAGATGTTCGTTTCCGCTTTCGATCTTTCGTCGAAATATCAAAAACATATAGATTGCCAATTGCAATCATACAAATACTCTTCACGCTTACCTATATAGGCATGAAATTGACATGAGCTATCCATAATAGCCGGATATGTCCTTTGAAAGGTAAAATAGTTTGCGATCTCTTATTCCTCTGTTCCTGCTGGCGCTGCCATTTCTGGAAATAGCCGGCTTCATCCTCGTTGGAAACGAGATTGGTGTTCTGGCAACGCTCGGCCTGATTATTCTGGCAGTGTTTGTCGGTGTATTCCTGTTGCGCTTGCAAGGCTTTGGCCTGATCCAGAAAATACGCGAGGAAACGGCTGCAGGACGCTCTCCAAAACGAGAGCTTGTCCATGGCGTGATGCTATTTTTTGCTGCGCTGCTGCTGATAATTCCCGGTTTCATCACGGACATTATTGGTTTGCTGTTGTTCATTCCAGCTGTGCGGGATCTGGGTTGGCGCTGCATCAGTGACAGAGTCGTGGTGGTGAATTCCGGTAGCCGGCGGCCAACTGGCACACGGCAAACACGGATCAAGGAAAATGTCATTGATCTCAACCCGGAAGATTATACCAGCAAGCCTGATCCCGAATCTCCCTGGAAGGCCGATAAGTAAGGTTTGCCCGATATATGGGACGATAGGATTAGAGCGGGCAGCTTGCCTCGCCAAACAACACATGCTAGCCAGCCACCATTGATTTTCTAGACCGCTACGGCGGATGCAACATTAAAAGGTTTCCAGACAATGGCTGATGAAAACGCAGAGAACGGCAATGGCAACGGTACTGTCCAGCCACAGACCCTGAATATCCTGGCGCAATATGTGAAGGATCTTTCCTTCGAAAGCCCTGGCTCGCCGCTGTCGCTGCGCCCGCGTGACAAGGCTCCTGGCATCAGCATCAATGTCAACGTGAATGCCAATCCTATTGCCGAGAATGATTTTGACGTTGTTCTGACCCTTTCCGCCAAGGCTGCGGAAGGCAAGGAAGTTCTGTTCAACGCAGAATTGGTTTATGGCGGCGTGTTCCGGCTTGAAGGCTTTCCTCAAGAGCACCTTCTGCCATTGCTTTTCATTGAATGCCCTCGCCTGCTGTTTCCTTTTGCACGCCAGATCATCGCTGAAGCCACCCGCAATGGCGGTTTCCCTCCACTCATGATCGACCCGATTGATTTCGCGCAAATGTTCCAGCAGCGCATGGCTGAGGAACAGGCCAAGGCCAAAGTCAGCTAAAATCTGACAGGATGAGTTTTAAACCCGGGCTGGTCCCGGGTTTTTTATTGCGCTTCTATGCGCTCGTTCCAGATGGCTTTTTCGCCAAGTTTGGCCACAAGGGCGGCATGCGCAAGCTTTTCTGCTTCGCTCAAGCGTGACGGCAAAGCCACCTTGCGTTGCATGATAACGATCGCGGCGCTTTCCCCTGCCTCGTTCCGGTTTTTTGTCTGGTCGGAGACTGTCAGACCCAGCGCCGTTTGCTTGCCGCCAATAAGCTCAATGTAAACTTCGGCCAGCAACTGAGAATCCAGAAGCGCACCGTGCATGGTGCGATGGCTATTATCGATGCCGTAACGCCGGCACAAAGCATCAAGCGAGTTTGGCCCCATAGGGTGCTTGCGACGCGCCAGCGCCAGCGTATCGACAACGCGATCATTGTGGATTGGTGGATGTCCCAACCGGTTCAGCTCGGCGTTGATGAATCCCATATCGAAGGTCGCGTTGTGCGCGATCAACTTTGCGCCATCGATGAAATCGAGAAAATCCTGAAGAATTCCGGCGAACAAGGGTTTGTCGAGCAATTGTTCATTGCTGATTCCATGAACCGCCAGCGCTTCTGGATTAACCGGTCTTCCTTCAGGATTGATATAAACGTGAAATGTGCGCCCTGTCGGAAATCGGTTAACAAGCTCTACGCCGCCGATTTCGATGATGCGATCATCCAGCCGGTCGAGACCTGTCGTTTCCGTATCAAATATAATTTCGCGCATGGAATCACCTTTGGCCTAAATTCCACGACTTTCTCAACTCTTGCAAGGCTGTGGTGTCACAGGGTGGTTAGTCCGCAGACATATCCACCAATGAGTGTATGATTTGTTGAACATGCTCACGCGCTGCTACAAGCCCCTGACTTGTATCAATGATAAAGTCGGCGCGGTTGCGCTTTTCAGCGTCCGGTACTTGCCTGGCGAGTATGGCCTCGAGTTTATCCTCCGTCATGCCTTCGCGGGCAAGCACTCTTTCCCGCTGTACTTCTTTGGGCGCGGTAACAACCAAAACCTTATCCACCCGCTTTTCAGCTCCAGTCTCAAAAAGCAAAGGAATATCCAGAAGGACAAGTTTGGCTCCGCTATTTTCTGAGTCCTGCCGAAATCTGTTCTCTTCGGTGCGAACAAGCGGATGAACGATCTCCTCCAGCCGTTGCAATGCCTCCGGCTTACCCATAACGGCTGCCGATAATTTTGCGCGGTCAACCTCGCCATCGCTTGTCGTGCCAGGAAAGTCCTGTTCGATCAGAGGAGCGGCCTTTCCACTGTAAAGCCGGTGCACAGTTTCATCGGCCGAATAGACAGGAACTCCTGCATCCAGAAACATCTGGGCAGTCGTGGATTTTCCCATGCCGATTGATCCGGTTAGACCAAGGACGATCATGGTTTCTGGCCGCCATTCATGTCGGCGAGGATAACGTTACGCAACTCCGCAGTCACCTCTGGTCGAACACCAAACCAATGTTCAAATCCTGGCACTGCCTGATGCAAAAGCATGCCGAGACCATCACCGGTCTTTAATCCAGCCATGTGGGCAGCCTTTAGCAATGGTGTTTCAAGCGGGACATAAACAATGTCCGTTACCAGCGCATCGCGCCTTACATCAGAAAGATCGATTGACAGGCTCTCCTTGCCTTCCATTCCCAACGATGTTGTATTCACGATGAGGGAGACATCCTGCAGCAGTTCCGGCACGGCAATCCATTCATGCGCGCTGATCCCTGAGCCAAATCGATCGGCCAATTCTTCAGCCCTTGTCAGAGTCCGGTTGACGATTCGGATATCTGTCAGTCCACGTTGTTTAAGAGCGTAAATAATTGCCCGGCTCGCTCCTCCGGCCCCAAGTACCAACGCGGTTTTGTGTTTATCCCATCCGGGGCTGCTGGCATCGAGATTTGCGAGAAACCCGTAAGCATCGGTATTACCGCCGCAAAGTTGTCCACCTTCAAACCATAATGTATTGACTGCACCGATCTCTTCGGCTGCGGGTTCGCGTCTCTGACATAAAGCAAACGCCATTTCCTTATGCGGAATGGTGACATTGCCGCCGACATAATCATTGTCTTTTAAACTGTTGAGAAACGCAGGGAAGCTGTCTGGGGCTACTTCAATGGCTTCATATGAACCTGGAAGATCGTATTTTTTCAGCCAATGGCCGTGAATCAAGGGCGACCGGGAGTGTTTGATCGGAAATCCGGTTACGAAAGCTTTACGCATCAATTGCTCCTTGCTTGCGCAGTTCCGCAAGCAGCGGCAGAAGCGGCAATCCTACAATAGTAAAGTAGTCGCCATCGACTCTCTCGAACAATTGCACCCCCTCGCCCTCGAACTGATAAGCGCCAACGCTTTGTAATGCCACGGACCCTACACGAGACAAATGCCGGCCAATGAACTCTGGTGTTAGATTGCGCAATGTCATCCGAGCCACTGACACATGCCTCCAAAGGGTCTGACCATCTTTGCAAAGCACCACAGCGCTATTGAGATGATGGGTCTGGCCGGAAAGCTTCAACAATTGGCGGCGGGCTGCCTCCATATCTTCCGGCTTATGCAAGACTTCGTCGCCAAGCGACAATGTTTGATCCGAACCAATAACCAGCGCCGAGGAATTGCGTTCACTGACATCAAGTGCCTTTGCCTCTGCCAGTACCAAAGCAACATCTTCCGGTGTTGCGCCGCTATTATAGAGAGGAGCTTCGACTGCGCGTTCGTCAATGTTTGCTGATTGCGCCGTGAACTTCACCCCGGCATTTTTCAGCAACATTGCACGGAAAGGGCTTTTTGAGGCGAGTATAATGTCCATGTTTTTCTCTTGTGTCATGTTCAGCTACCGACCTTGCGCCCGCAGAGCGAGCACGGCGGCAGCTGTTTCTTCAATTGAACGCCTCGATACGTCGATCATTGGCCAATTGTGCCTGTGACAGATTTGGCGAGCATAGGTCAATTCCTCGATAATATTTGCCCTGTCGAGATAATGATCGGCATCAAAGCCTTGAGTGGCCCCAAGCACACGATGTTGGCGAACCTGGGAAATACGCTCCGCCGATGCGACCAGCCCCACAATCAGGGGCTTTTGTGAGTTCACAAGAGCATCAGGCACCGGTACGCCGACAACGATTGGCACATTGACCGTTTTGATGCCCCGATTGGCAAGATAGATGCTTGTGGGCGTTTTTGATGTGCGCGAAATACCGATCAGAATGACATCTGCTTCTTCAATATCTGGCGGCAACTGCCCGTCATCATGTTCCATCGTGAAGTTGAGTGCATCAATTCGCTGAAAATATTCAGCATTGAGCACATGCTGTGCGCCTACCCTGCGTCCAGCGGGAGCGCCAAGGTAGGATTGAAACAGCGTGAGCACGGGTTCGAGTACGGAAACGCAAGGCACGCCCAGTTCAGCGCAACTGTCATCAATCATCGCCGCAAGCCTTTGGTCGACAATCGTGTAAAGAACAATTCCGGGTTCCGCATCGATACCCTCAAGCACTTTGCGTATCTGTTTTTCCGTCCGAATGAGGGGATAAACATGCTCAATGGCCCGTGCATGGGCATATTGCGCTGATGCGGCCCGCCCCGCTGCGATGAGAGTCTCTCCGGTCGCATCAGAAATCATGTGAAGATGAAAGTAGTTAACCGGTTTCGTCACAGAAATTTCCATGTCCTGTTGATGAATGGGGACAAATTGGCGGAACTTACCCAAGAGATGGCAGCCATGTGGATTGTTGGCAAGTCATCCACAGTGAGCTCACCTGTGCGCAACATCGCCGTTGGCATCCGGATACTGTGGATTGTTGCGACTTTTCGTCTGCTATTGGTTCATTATCCACAATATATTCAGAACCAATACCATTGTAAATGTTTGAAATTGTTTATTATTTTGTTTTTTCCCTGCTATCCCGCCATTAGGGTGTAATTGTTTTCTCTTGGAACAGGGCTGATTGTTTGCTGTGGGAAAATTCTGACAATGTGTTAATTCCCGCTACTAACAGACTCTAAGAATCAGAAAATCCAAAATAGATCTGAATTTCTTTTTTAAGAAAGGCCAGGGAGAGGGATCACCTAATGACCGATCGCAAAGTGATGAAAGTCTTGAGAGGTGAAACTGTTTTCCCACCTCCGATCTGGATGATGCGACAAGCAGGTCGTTATCTTCCCGAATATAGGGAAGTCAGAAAGAACGCAGGGACGTTTCTCGATCTGTGCTATTCTCCCGATCTGGCAGTTGAAGTGACGTTACAGCCAATTCGCCGTTTTGGTTTTGATGCGGCTATCCTGTTTTCAGATATTCTTGTTGTGCCTCATGCTCTTGGCCGGGACCTTCGTTTTGAAGAAGGGCGTGGCCCTTTGATGACCCCGATCGATAAGGATGGAATATTCTGGCTGGAATCTGCCGGTGCTGCAGACAGGCTGGAGCCGGTCTACGAGACGGTTCGTCTGCTGAGACAGCAATTGCCTGCTGAAACAACACTCCTCGGCTTCTGTGGGGCTCCCTGGACCGTAGCGACCTATATGATCGCTGGTCACGGCACGCCGGATCAGGCTCCGGCTCGGTTGTTCGCCTATCGCGAACCTGAAGCTTTCAGGAAACTGCTTGATGAGCTTTCGGATGTTTCGGCAGAATATCTGATACGTCAGATCAATGCAGGTGCGGATGCGGTTCAAATCTTTGACAGCTGGTCAGGTGTGCTTGACGAGGCCTGCTTTGAGGAATTTTGCATAGCGCCAGTCGAAAAGATTGTCAGAAAGGTACGCGCTGTACATCCGAATGTTCCGATTATAGGCTTTCCAAAGGGAGCCGGGGCGCTCTACACCAATTATAGGCAGCGTACTGGTGTGACCGCGCTTGGACTGGATTGGACCGTACCGCTTTCAATGGCTTCATCATTGCAAGGCGATGGTGCAGTCCAGGGAAATCTTGATCCATTGCGCGTTGTTGCAGGCGGAAAAGCAATCGATGCCGGTGTGGATGCCATATTGGAGTCGCTGGGCCATGGACCGCTTATCTTCAATCTTGGCCATGGCATTACACCCGATGCACCTGTTTCCCACGTCGAACAAATGATTAATCGCGTACGCCTGACGCATAGATAGGGAGAGAGTTTTGACCAGTTCATCAGGCACAAGTCGAAATGTCCCTGTTTTACCGCGCCTGATCATGGCGGCAGTGGCTATTGCAGCAGTTGGCCTGGTTTTAATCTATCCGGACAGAGCATATCTTTGGGTCAAGGCAATCCATGTCATTGCGGTCATATCGTGGATGGCGGGCATGCTCTATCTTCCACGTCTTTTCGTTTATCACTGCACTGCTGAAACTGGCTCCGTTCAGTCTGAGACATTCAAACTGATGGAGAATCGACTTCTCAAAGCGATTATAAATCCAGCCATGGGACTGACATGGATTGCAGGCCTCTGGCTGGCCTGGCAAAGTCAGGCATATCTGGACGGCTGGTTTCACGTGAAGTTTCTGGCAGTCATTCTTCTATCCGGCGTACATGGCTTTTTCACAAAGGCGGTCCGGTTATTTGCAGAAGATCGGAATGAAAAATCCGCGCGTTTCTGGCGGTTGATGAATGAAGTACCTACATTGCTCATGATTGTTATTGTAATCATGGTCATTATTAGGCCATTTTGATTCATCATAAAAACAACAGTCTTATATCAATAGGACTCATGAAACCTCTTGCCCTTGGCTGGTCTATTAGCTAGATAGGGGCTCTTCCTACGGAAATACCGCCATAGCATCACCGGCCATGTCATCATGGCACTGCATTCAGGCATCGTCATTTCCCTTCCCCATTTCAAACAACAAGAATTAGAGTTCCGCACACATGCAGGAAATGAAACTACAAGAACTTAAGAACAAAACCGCGGTAGACCTTTTGGCTTTCGCGGAGACGCTGGAAGTGGAAAACGCCAGTGTCATGCGCAAACAGGAATTGATGTTTGCGATCCTCAAAAAGCTCGCTGCTCAGGAAGTTGAGATTATCGGCGAAGGCGTGGTTGAGATTTTGCAGGACGGGTTCGGCTTTATGCGCTCCGCCAATGCAAACTATCTCCCGGGCCCCGATGATATCTATATCTCACCCTCGCAGATTCGCCGCTTTTCCCTGAAGACGGGCGATACAGTTGAAGGTCCGATCCGCGGGCCAAAGGAAGGCGAACGATATTTCGCGCTTCTGAAAGTAAATACAGTCAATTTTGAAGACCCTGAAAAGATCCGTCACAAGATCCATTTCGATAATCTGACACCGCTTTATCCAAATGAACGATTCAAGATGGAGTTGGAAAATCCGACTACCAAGGATCTTTCGGCTCGTGTCATTGATCTTGTGGCACCACTTGGTAAAGGTCAGCGCGGGCTTATCGTTGCACCGCCGCGTACTGGTAAAACTGTTCTTTTGCAGAATATTGCCCACTCAATTACTGCCAATCATCCTGAATGTTATCTGATTGTCCTGCTGATCGATGAACGCCCGGAAGAAGTGACAGACATGCAGCGTTCCGTGAAGGGAGAAGTTGTCTCTTCCACTTTCGACGAGCCGGCATCCCGTCACGTGCAAGTTGCGGAAATGGTCATAGAAAAGGCCAAGCGTCTTGTCGAACACGGGCGCGACGTTGTCATCCTGCTCGATTCGATCACGCGTCTCGGCCGCGCCTACAACACTGTCGTGCCATCATCCGGTAAGGTCTTGACCGGTGGTGTTGACGCTAATGCATTGCAGCGCCCCAAGCGTTTCTTTGGTGCTGCCCGTAATATTGAAGAAGGTGGTTCGCTAACCATTATCGCGACGGCGCTTATCGATACCGGTAGCCGTATGGATGAAGTCATCTTTGAAGAATTCAAGGGCACGGGCAACTCGGAAATCGTGCTTGACCGTAAGGTTGCCGACAAGCGCATCTTCCCGTCAATGGATATTCTCAAGTCCGGTACGCGTAAGGAAGACCTGCTGGTTCCACGTCAGGATCTGCAGAAGATTTTCGTCTTGCGTCGTATCCTTGCTCCAATGGGCACAACAGACGCGATCGAATTCCTTATCGACAAGTTGAAGCAGACCAAGACCAACAGTGACTTCTTCGACAATATGAATACCTAAAAGCTGGATCGCAGCAGCTCTTCGAGTTCTGCTTCTGTCTCGACCGGTGGAAGACAAACAAACCCGCGGCACAAAAAAGCTGCGGGTTTATTTATTGTAATCTCACCACTGCCGGCAACCAGCTCAATCTTCCGGTTTTCTCTATATTCGATCCATAGATCAATCCGGCGTGGATCGGCGATGCGATCGGCCATCCTCATGAGAGGATGATCTTTGTCTGGTGTTACGATTACAAGCTTTATCTGGTCGAGCATTAGCCCGGCACTATTGAGGATTCCCGCTTGTCCGTAACGTTGTTGCAGGATGCGCCCGAGGGCTTTTTCTGTGATCGAAATGGTGCGCAACCGCAGCTCCTCATCGCTTGTTACCAATGCCAGCCGCGCCAAAGCTTCGATGATCTGGCTTGTGGCGCTTGGCACGGCCTCGTCCTGATCGCCTCGAACCCGGATGATAGTGTCCGTACTATCATTGGCGCTAAGGGAATAAAGCCCATATTCGTCTTGATGCCAGCGGTCCAGCATATCCTTCCAATGCTTTGCATGATTGATAAAATCAGCGTTCTGTGTTGCCTGGTGGAGTGATATTGCCGCATTTATCATGGCGGCGTAGTCAGATGACAGCGCAGGAAACAAACGCGAATTTCCAAGTACCGAGTGCGGCAGTCGCCCGTCCACCATCGATTCGGATATGGAACGGTATGCGTCTGTCGCAATATTAATCCAATCACTTCTCTCAAATGTACGCCCGGCCTCTGCAAGAGCCCGTATCATTAGCCCGTTCCAATCGGTCAAGGCTTTGTCATCACGGCCAGGACGAATGCGCGCTTCGCGTGCTTTGAAGAGTCTGTCTCGGGCTTTTGCCAGATTGTCTTCCGACGAAGCATCCAGGAGATTGATGGATTGCAAGCGATTAAGAATGTTTTTACCTTCCCAGTTGCCCTCTTCAGTAACATCATACACTTCACGAAAGTGTTGGAATTCATCTGTTGTCGGAATTTCGGCGTCTTGCCAAACATAAAAGCGTCCCTCTTCGCCTTCACTGTCCGCATCAAGACTGGAAGCAAATCGGCTATCGACAATCATCTCGCGCTGGAGCCAAGCAACCGTCTCGTCGATTCGCTGATGAAACAAATAATTTCCTGTCTGGCAAAAGGCATAGGTGGCATGTCTTATAAGCTGCGCATTGTCGTAAAGCATTTTTTCAAAATGCGGCACAAGCCATGCATCATCGACAGAATATCGGGACAGGCCGCCACCGAGATGATCGTAGATTCCTCCTTGAAGCATGGTCTGGAGGCTTTTCAAAAAGATATCCCGGTGCGTTGAATCGCCAGTGCGGAGCCACGAAAGCCAGATTGTGTCCATGAAAGGGGCGCTCGGAAACTTGGGTGATCCGGTCAGACCGCCTTTGACAGTATCCATTGCCCCGAAAATGTTAGACGCGAACTGGTTGATCAAAGCCGGATCAAGCTTTGTTTCTTCTGCCTGGGCATTGAGCCGCGCACTAATGTGCTGGGTCAGGGCAATAACGTTCTGTTCCACGCGTTGGCGGTCATTGCGCCAGGCGCCGTCAATGGAACGTAAAACATCAAGAAATCCGGGCCTGCCATAATGGGAATGCTTCGGAAAATAGGTACCTCCCCAAAATGGCTTTCCCTCAGGTGTTAAAAACATTGTGAGCGGCCAGCCACCCTGTTCGCCCATGGCGCCGAGAGCCGCCATATAAATCTGATCGATGTCGGGCCGTTCCTCGCGATCAACCTTGATGTTGATGTAAAGCTCGTTCATTAGCGCCGCGACTTCATTGTCCTCAAAACATTCATGGGCCATGACATGGCACCAATGACACGCAGCATAACCTACGGAGAGGAGAATTGGTTTATTCGTCAGGATAGCTTCGTCCAGCGCCGCCCTGCCCCAAGGCCGCCAGTGGACGGGATTATCGGCATGTTGCCGCAAATAGGGGCTGGATTGATTACCCAGCAGATTAGCTGCCTCGGACATGGATCACCTCTCCCTTTCCCAACTACACTAAGAGGGTTATCAAGGCCTGTGTAGTAGGAACTGATTAAATGTATATTTTTGAAGATACCATCTTTGCCCTATCAAGTGGGCGCCTGCCCTCGGGCATAGCCGTCATACGAATATCAGGCTCGCGAACTCGATTCGTAGTCGAAACGATCTGTGGTAGCCTAACGGAACCACGCCTGACCAAGCTGTCCTCCTTCAAGAACAGCGATGGCGATTTGATTGATCGCGGCCTGGCAGTGTTCTTCCCCGCTCCGCACAGTTTTACAGGAGAAGATTGCGCCGAGTTTCACCTTCACGGCGGCAAGGCCGTAGTGGATGCCATGATTACCGCTCTGTACGGATTTGACGGGTGCAGAATGGCAGAAGCTGGGGAGTTTTCCCGGCGAGCTTATGCAAATGGCAAATTTGATCTGACAGCAGCAGAAGGACTGGCAGACCTCATCGCGGCTGAAACAGACAGCCAAAGACGATTGGCTCTACAAATATCATCCGGCGCGCAGGCACAGCTATATTCGGGCTGGCGCTCGGAACTCATCCGCGCCCGCGCCCTCATAGAGGCTGAACTGGACTTCGCCGACGAGTCAGATGTCCCCGGTTCAGTTTCCGACTTGGTTTGGGAACAAATGGCAGATCTCGCCGGGCGTATTACTAAACATGTAGGCGACGGAAGGCGCGGGGCAATTGTGAGAGATGGCTACAGAGTCGTTATTATTGGGGCTCCCAATGCTGGTAAATCTTCCCTGCTCAATATTTTGGCCGGTAGCGACGTTGCCATTGTGTCTGACGAGCCAGGCACAACCCGTGATCTGATTGAGATTAAGCTCGATCTTTCCGGGATCACTGTCCTGATCACGGATACAGCCGGAATTCGCAATACCACTGGAGCGGTGGAAATGATGGGCATAGAGCGAGCGCTCGACCGAGCTCACTCCGCTGACTTGATCTTGAGCGTCACAGATTTGTCCGATCCCATCCCGTTGGACGATGTGCCTTTGACAAAGAACGTACTAAGAATTGGCACGAAGGCGGATCTGGTGACCGAATCCGAAATCGGTGAGTATGATCTGGTAATTTCCACACGCACTAATGCAGGCGTTGACGCCCTTTTGACGCTTCTATCGCAAAAGGCCGAAGCAGCAGCGGGGGACATTTCTGACCCACTCCCCACTCGGCGCAGACATATGGAGTTGCTCAACGAGGCGAGTATTGAGCTTCGCGCTGCTATTGAGGATATAGCAGCGCCCCTGGAAGTTCGCGCCGAATATTTAAGACGGGCTTCATACTCTCTGGGACGCATAACCGGGGATGTCGATGTGGAAGACATATTGGACGTTGTGTTTTCGCAATTCTGCATAGGGAAATGATTCACGTGAAACATTGGGGTCGGCAGCGGCTTTAACGCCCATCCGGGCAGATAGCCGACTGATGGAAACACCCCGGCGAATCCATAAGATGATCTATCCAGAAATAGAGAAAATGTTTCACGTGAAACACCATTCATCCGGTTATACTTGACTCAGGGCGCGGTTTTGACCATCAAGAGCTCAAATCGAATCCAGAAAGTTTTGCATCGTGCAGAGATCATTTGACGTCATCATTATCGGTGGTGGGCATGCGGGCTGTGAGGCTGCGGCTGCGGCTGCACGTCTTGGCGCGAATACGGCACTGGTCACTCACCGCGCAGACACTATCGGCGTTATGTCATGCAATCCCGCGATTGGCGGCCTGGGTAAAGGCCACCTCGTCAGGGAAATTGATGCTATGGATGGGCTGATGGGGCGCGTGGCTGACGCTGCCGGTATCCAGTTCAGGCTGCTCAATCGCCGCAAGGGGCCAGCTGTACGCGGCCCTCGCACACAAGCAGATCGCAAGCTGTATCGACTGGCAATGCAACGTGCGATCCAAGAGCAGGAAAACCTTACCGTTATTGAAGGCGGAGCAAATGACCTCATTATAAGCGATGGCCGTGTGAAGGGCGTCCAGTTGATGGATGGACGTGTTCTCGATTGTGCAGCGGTTGTTTTAACTACCGGGACTTTCCTTCGAGGGTTAATCCATATTGGCGAGAAGAAAATTCCTGCAGGACGCATGGGCGAGGCCCCTGCCCTTGGATTGTCCGAGACGCTGCTTCAACAAGGCTTCGCACTAGGACGATTGAAAACGGGAACACCGCCTCGGCTGGATAGTAAGTCGATAGACTGGAAGAGTCTTGAAACCCAGTCGGCCGATGAGAATCCTCTGCCATTTTCCTTGATGACGGATAGGATTAACAATCCACAGATAGACTGCGGCATAACCCGAACAACTGCGGCCACGCATGAGGTGATCCGGGCGAATATTCATCGATCCGCGATGTATTCCGGCTCTATCGAAGGGATAGGCCCACGCTATTGCCCGTCGATCGAAGACAAGATCGTAAAATTCGGCGATCGGGATGGTCATCAGATATTTCTGGAGCCGGAAGGATTAGACGACGATACGGTTTATCCTAACGGAATTTCCACCTCCCTACCGGAAAGCGTTCAGCTCGATATACTCAAAACGATTCCTGGCCTCGAACATGCGACAATGCTGCAGCCGGGTTACGCAATCGAATACGACTTTATTGATCCGCGTGAGTTGGACCGGACTCTGCAAACCCGCCGGGTCAAGGGATTCTTCCTGGCGGGCCAGATCAATGGAACGACCGGGTATGAAGAAGCGGCTGCGCAGGGGCTCCTGGCTGGTCTCAATGCAGCCCGCCTGGCGAGTGGAACCGAGCCGATTATAATGCAACGCACCGACGCCTATATTGGCGTAATGGTTGATGATCTTACTTCTCGCGGTGTGAGCGAACCATATCGCATGTTTACGTCGCGCGCCGAGTTCAGATTGTCTTTGCGCGCTGATAATGCTGATGAGCGTCTAACTCCTCTGGCTTCTCGTCTCGGGATTTTGGGGAAAGAGCGTGAGCAACGCTTCAAGCAACGTACCGAGGCGCTCGACCTTGCGCGTGATTTGGCCAAAAATTTGATGATTACGCCCTCCGCGGCTGCGAATATGGGATTGCGCCTAAACCAGGATGGCGTTCGACGCTCGGCTTACGATCTGATGGCTTTTCCCGATATTGATTTGCAGCGTGTGAAAGATATTTGGCCTGAGTTGGCTGCTATCGAGCCACGTATCGGCGAAGCGCTAGAAATTGAGGCGCAATATGCTGTTTATCTTGAACGCCAGAAAAGCGATGTCGCCGCCATGCAGCGGGATGAAATGCTGACGATTCCTGCGGGAATAGATTTCGAAGCCACAGCCGGATTATCGAATGAACTAAAACAAAAGCTTAGGCAACGGCAACCGAAGTCGATAGCTGAGGCACAACGAATTGACGGCATGACACCCGCGGCTCTAGCCCTGATCATTACACAAATAAGACGCACGTCCACACGGAATGTGGCGTGACCAAAAATCGCGAAGAAAGCCTGCAAGAAATCCTTCCACATGTTTCACGTGAAACATTGGAGGATTTATTTGCTTTTGAGACACTTTTCAGAAAGTGGTCCAAAGCGATAAATTTGGCGTCGCCTTCCACCCTTGATCAACTTTGGGAAAGGCATATCCTTGATAGTGCACAGCTCTATCGCTTGGCCCCAGATGCTAAGGTCTGGCTTGATCTTGGCTCCGGCGGCGGATTTCCGGGTGTTGTCCTTGCTATTTTTCTGAAGCAGTCAGTTGGTAGCAGGATTGATCTTGTCGAAAGCAATTCCAAGAAGGCCGCATTCCTGCGTACAGCTATTGGTCAAGCTTCTGCTCCAGGCACGGTTCACGCGGCCAGAATTGACGCGGTATGGCAGAAGATTGCTACTCCTGAGATAATAACGGCCCGCGCCCTCGCCTCTTTGAAAGAGTTATTCGTGCTCGCTGAACCTTGGCTAATCGGAGGAGCAACAGCGCTTTTTCAAAAAGGTAGGGATTACCGCCGGGAAATCGACGAAACTCGTGACGACTGGACCTTTGATCTGGTAGAACATAGAAGCGTTGTCGACAAAGATTCTGTAGTTTTGCAGATAAGCAATCTCTGCAGACTTTAAAAACCGCGCCACCTAATGCTCCATTTTATCGGCAACGAACAGTTTAGTGTTCAGGAAAAGCCAATGAATAACCAGACTCGCATTATAACAATAGCAAATCAGAAGGGCGGCGTGGGTAAGACGACGACCGCGATTAACCTCGCGACCGCGTTGGCGGCAATCGGCGAAAATGTGCTCATTGTTGATCTTGATCCGCAGGGAAATGCGAGTACTGGCCTAGGCGTTGATCGAAAGAGCCGGGCGATATCATCTTACGATGTCTTGATGCAAACGGCCACGGTGGAAGAAGCTGCAGTGCCCACGGCTGTGCCAAGCCTTTCCTTGATACCCTCAACTTTGGATCTTCTTGGTGTTGAAATGGAAATCGCTAACGCGGCTGATCGTGCGACCCGGCTACGGAAGGCTTTTAGAGGCAATTCGTCAACATCAGCTTTCACCTATATCCTTATAGACTGTCCGCCATCGCTCAATCTGTTGACGATGAATGCCATGGCGACCGCGGATTCGGTGCTTGTGCCATTGCAATGCGAGTTTTTCGCTCTCGAGGGCTTGAGCCAATTGCTCGAGACCGTTAGCCAAGTGCGTACGTCGCTTAATCCCGCACTAATGATTCAAGGCATTGTTCTGACAATGTATGATGGGCGAAACAATTTGGCGACCCAAGTGGTCGACGATGTCCGATCCTTTATGGGCGATAAGGTCTATCGTACGGTAATTCCGAGGAATGTCCGTGTTTCTGAAGCGCCCTCTTACGGAATTCCTGCCATTTTGTATGACTTGAAGTGTGCCGGCAGCCAGGCCTATTTGCAGCTGGCGTCGGAAGTCATACAGAGAGAGCGTCATTTGCGCGCTGCCTAATCGATTCGTGAACGAAACATTTTTGAAGAGCCTATGACAATGAATGAAGATCTTTCAAAGAAACGCTTGGGTCGTGGTCTGGCCGCATTGATCGGAGAGATGGATCGTGTGCCGGATGAGGCAGCTGCGCCTGTCGCAACGCTGGATCGCCAAATCCCTATTGAATTCATTGCACGCAATCCACGCAATCCTCGTAGACTGTTTACGGAAAGCGATTTGGAAGACCTGACGAATTCCATCCGCGAACACGGAATAGTGCAGCCTGTGGTCGTCCGTTTGGCCAAGGATTCGGCTGATCGATATGAGCTGATAGCCGGTGAGCGCCGGTGGCGCGCTGCGCAGCGTGCGGGTCTTACCACAGTTCCTGTCATCATCCGTGAGGTCGATGATCGCGTTGCCCTCGAGCTTGCCATTATTGAGAATGTGCAGCGCGCCGACCTTAATCCACTGGAAGAAGGTATGGGATATCAACAACTTATCGATGATCACGACTACACGCAAGCTGACTTGGCGCAGGTTATTGGCAAGAGCCGGAGTCATGTTGCCAATACGCTTCGGCTGCTGAAATTGCCAGAGCCGGTGCGCGATATGATCACTAACGGTTCGCTTTCTGCAGGGCATGCGCGCACATTGATCACTGCAGACAATCCTGCTGCTTTGGCCGATAAGATCGTCCGTGACGGCCTGTCGGTCCGCCAAGCGGAAGCTTTGGCGCAGGGCGAAGGCGGAAAACAGCCCTCACCCAAGGCCAAAACGGTTGATGAAAAGGATGCTGACACGCAAGCGCTTGAAAAGCTCCTTTCCGATGTGATGGGTATGCGCGTTACAGTCAATCATCTCAACAAGGGTGGTGACGTACGTATTCACTACACCACGCTTGAGCAGTTGGATGAGATTTGCCAGCGTTTGCAGAACCGCACAAAATGGGGCGGCTTGGCCTGAGATTTGACTTCAGCCTTAGCGCCCGTTTGAGCGCCCAGCCCGGGCAGCTTCTGCCACAAGTGCGATCATTGTTTGACGAATGATTGGAACCGAGAGAGCAGCATTGCGCCTGCTGTCGAGGACTGTCTTTTGCAGCCTCTCGATCGCTCTGGCACAAGATGCCGTGGACCAGCGCTGAAGGGCTGTTTCCATGAGCTTTTTTCGTGCAAAGAAAACGGGCGGGCGCGCCGTGGCAACGGCGGAGGCTGCATTTTTATTTTCGGTTTCCATGCCGTAACGGAGCGTTTGTAACGCTTGAAACTGCCGTATGGCTGAACTGAGGATCAAAAAGCTGGGACTACCCGTGTTTACGACCCGGTCAAACGCCGAAGTAAAATCATTCAGATTACCCGTTATCATTGCATCGACGATGGTTTCGTAAGAGGTGGCGCTGACATCACCTATGATGTCACGAACATCTTCTACGGTTATCCGTTCCTTGCCATGAGCATAAAGACAGATTTTTTCCAGCTCGGCACGAGTCGCCAGTCTGTCGCCGCCCAGACTTTCTTTGAGCAAGTTGCGGGCATCCAATGCGATCTGCAGGTTGTTTTTTGTCAACATGTCATCAATCGTGCTGTCAATGCCGCGCGCGTCGTCGCTGTAGCAGGGTAGCGCCATGGCGCTGGCACTTTGCTCGACAATGCCCCGCAAGCCTGCGCCTTTCTTGAGATCGCCAGCTTCAATGAGGATGAAGGTCGCAATCGGCGGATTTTTCGCCAAATGAGAAACAGCATCAGCCAGCCCCTTCTGGCCGGAAGCGTTTCGCACCCAGATCAACCTCTCTCCGCCAAACATGGATATTGTGTTGGCTTCGTCAGATAGCCGCCCAGGCTCCGCCTGAACAATATCAGCATCCAGCCGGATAACCGCGAAAGGGTCATCTTTCGCCAAACCAGTCATCGTGATGAAGAGGTCGGCTCTTTCGCTAACCAATCCCTTGTCGGGCCCGTAAAGAAGCACGATCGGATAACTGCGATCCAAACGTTTTAAAAACGAATCTACTTCATGAGCTTTCTTCTGTGCCATGGAGCAATGGTTTAGCTATTTAGCCGGACATTGCAAACATCATTCCAATGCTATGGCCCGTCAGAAGGAAATGGCAAATAGCTTCGCGATGGGGTGAAGCGCGACATTCCACGGATGAATTTGATTCGATCCGAGACATTGCATAGCGATTAGCAATATTTGGTGTCAGATATTCCGGAAAGCAAAAAGGCCCAGGTAAACCTGAGCCTTTTGATCTTCGGACAACTGGAGCGGGAGAAGGGATTCGAACCCTCGACCCCAACCTTGGCAAGGTTGTGCTCTACCCCTGAGCTACTCCCGCATGTGCCAGTTAGTCTTGCGAAGCGGGTGCTATATGACCCAAGCGCAGACCAATTGCAACAGGGAAAATTGGACTTTCTTTCGATATCCGTAAAATTTACCGATTGTCTCACGAAGTCTCAGGGTTTTGCTTGAGGCAAGGCTCTCGAGCCATTAGACAGTTTTACAAATGCATGATGAATTTGAGGAGGATGCAGATGCCGAAGTCGTATGAAGAACTGATGCAATTTATCAGTGACCTTGGCATTGAGGTATCTACAGTTCGCCACGCCCCGGTTTTTACCGTGGCGGAAGCTCAGGCGCTGCGCGGAAAAATTACCGGTGCCCATACGAAGAACCTCTTCCTTAAAGACAAGAAGGACAATTTCTTTCTGCTGACAGTCGATGAAGAGGCAGAGGTGGATTTGAAAACCATTCACACCAAGATTGGCGCAGCGAGCCGAGTGTCTTTTGGCAAGCCAGAAAAACTGTTGGAGTATCTGGGTCTGGTTCCAGGCTCTGTCAGCGTGCTCGGTGTCATCAATGATGTGGAACGCAATGTGAAGGTCATCCTTGACGAAAGCCTGTTCCACCATGAAATGATCAATGCGCATCCGTTGACTAATGAAGCAACGACATCGATACGCCCGGACGATCTTTTAAGATTTCTCAAAGAGACCGGGCACTCGCCTTTGATCTTGAAAATTGAAGCATAAAACCCGAACTGAGTGTTCTAGACATGCCGGCATGTCGGCAGTTAATTCATCCAAAGGTGACGGAGAATTTTATGAGCAATATAGATAATCCGTTCAGCGGTGGATATGGCAGCGAGTCAGCAGCAACGACGCTGACTTTCGGTTCCAATGAAGCCTCTGCACCGGCAGGCGATGTCATAAAGGATACGACAACCGCTGCATTTTCGGCCGATGTTATTGCTGAATCAAAGAAACAGCCCGTCCTTGTTGATTTCTGGGCTCCGTGGTGCGGGCCGTGCAAGCAGCTCACTCCAATTCTGGAAAAGGCGGTTCAGGCGGCTGGCGGTCGCGTCAAACTTGTCAAAATGAACATTGACGATCATCCGGCGATTGCCGGGCAGCTGGGTATTCAATCAATACCTGCGGTGATCGCGTTTTCTGATGGCAAACCCGTAGATGGATTTATGGGCGCCTTGCCCGAATCCAAGGTGAAGGAATTCATCGATAAGATTTCCTCACCAAATGGTGGACGTGACGAAGCGATAAAGGATGCGCTTGCTGCTGCGGCTCAAATGGTCGAGGCTGCTGATTTTGAACAGGCCGGCCAGATTTATTCTGCTGTGCTTGCCGAGGTTCCCGATCATCTGGCGGCACTTGCAGGTCTTGCAAATTGCCTGATCGAGCTTGGGGATATCCCGACGGCACAGGCGACGCTGGACATGGTGCCGCCAGCCGGGAAAGAGGATGCGGGAGTCAGGGCCGCTCAAGCCAAAATTGCACTGGCCCTGCAAGTGGCTGAACTCGGAGATCCAACGGCCTTGGAAGCTCGCCTTGAGGCCAATCCGGCTGACCATCAGGCACGATATGATCTGGCCATGATACTCAACGCCAAGGATCAACGTGATGAGGCGGCTGACCATCTTCTCGCCATCATGAAGGCAGATCGTAATTGGAACGAGGACGGCGCGCGAAAGCAACTCTTGCAGTTTTTTGATGCGTGGGGAGCGGGCGATCCTGCTTCCATGAGTGCACGTCGCAAACTTTCCTCCCTGCTGTTTTCCTGACAAGTATAGTATACAGAAAAGCAGATTAAAGGGCTTGGCCCGGAGCTAGTTATGCAAGCTGGAAATGTACGCTATCGTACTTTGGATGATATTCCTGAAAGCGTTCCGATTTTTCCTCTTTCGGGAGCGTTGCTGCTGCCAGGTGGGCAATTGCCGCTCAATATTTTCGAGCTACGCTACCTTGCGATGATAGATGCCGCGCTCGCCTCCAAGCGTATCATCGGCATGATTCAACCTCGCCTTGACCAAGAAGATGAGGAAGGTCTTGAGCTGAGCGAAGTGGGATGTCTTGGAAGAATAACTTCGTTTGCAGAAACCGGTGATGGCCGGATCTTGGTTACGCTCCAAGGTATTTGCCGGTTCCGAGTTGTGAAAGAGCTCTCAACACGCACGCCTTTCCGTCAGTGCAAGATTGCGCCCTTGCGTGCGGATCTCGACGAGGCGGACGACAGGGAGGTGGACAGGGCTGCATTGCTGCGTGTTTTCCGCGCCTATCTGGACGCGAATAGCTTGGAGGCTGATTGGGAAGGTATTTCTCGGGCTGGCAATGAAACACTGGTTAATGCGCTTGCCATGATGTCTCCCTTCGGCGCAGCGGAAAAACAGGCTTTGCTGGAAGCGACAGATCTGAAAACAAGAGCCGAAACCTTGATCGCGATTACCGAGATAGCTCTTGCGAAGGATCAGGACGATTATGAATCAAGCCTCCAATAGGACGCCGCTATGACAGAAGCTGATCGTGAAACACCCCTTGATCGCAAGTTGCTGGAGCTTCTGGTTTGTCCTTTGACAAAAGGACCACTCACCTATGACAAGAAAAAATCTGAATTGATTTCCAAAAAAGCGCGGTTAGCCTATCCCGTGCGAGACGGTATTCCCATCATGCTTCCCTCCGAGGCGCGTGCGCTTGAGGATTGATGCCCTCGCATACATGCTGCTGACGCACTATATAGGGCCATAAACACCTTATCAGGAATTGTGATGGCCAGAAGTAACCAAACGGCTGACTGGGCGAACCGCCTTTCGCCTTCAATCGCTGAAATTGAATCACTGGCAATTGATGCCTATGCCCATCTGCCGGAAAATTTCCGCAGTCTGTGCGGTGAAATCACCATGCAGGTTTCTGACTTTCCCGATGATCAGATTATTGAAGATATGGGGCTGGAATCGCCTTTCGATCTCATGGGCCTTTTTGAGGGCAATGGTATCGGTGAACGTTTTTCATTGCAGACAGGCGACCAGGTCAATCGCATAACGCTTTATCGACGGGCCATTCTTGATTATTGGGCGGAATATGAAGAGGCGCTTGGCGATATTGTCACGCATGTCCTTATCCACGAAATCGGGCATCATTTCGGATTGTCCGATGAGGAGATGGAACGTATAGAGGCTAGCGTCGAATAGCTATCACAGGGGATTGCCTTGACCGCCGATTACTCAACGCCATACGGGCTATATGAGAGTCTCAAATCCGCATGGAGCAGGGAAAGCTCAGCCTCCTGGTCGGCTGAAAACCCCGCAAAAGGCCAGTGCAGCGTAACATCGATTATTGTGCAGGACATATTTGGCGGCTCGATCCTCAAGACGAAGACCTATGGCGGCACTCACTTTTACAATCTGATCGATGGCGTTCGCTGGGATATGACCATTAGCCAGTTTGACCGGCCCATTCCGTTTGAGGACAGACCAGCCACGCGCGATGAAGCCATGGCTGATACGTCAGAGCCGCAATATCAGGCGCTCAAGCGTCGGTTGGGTGTCTAGTGATCGCTGAGCTTTGTTGTGCCGGGTATATAGTCGACGCCATCGACATCTTTGACCACAGCCTGCCCGCATTGCATGATGCCGGTTACAGAATTGAACGCATATGTCGGTGAGCCATAAATATGCCAGCCCTTGTTAAGAGCGGCTGTTACTTTATGGCAAAAGCTCGCATCATCGGGACCAGTCAAAAATCTGTAGAGCTTCATAGTGAATTCCCATTCTCGTGCTTGTTTGATTTGCACTAATTTGAATGATTGATTGTTTCAATCCTTGCCAGCAATTTTTGGGCGGTTTCAAGATGCATCCGCTCCACCATCCGGCCATTCAACGAAATTGCGCCCTTGCCTGCATTTTCGGCAAGGTCGAAGGCTTGGACAATAGAGCGGGCATCAGTCACTGCCTCGGAAACGGGGGTAAACGCTTTGTTTGCCGGTTCAATTTGCGATGGATGGATAAGGCTTTTCCCATCAAACCCCATTTTGAAAGACTCGCCGCATTCACTTTCAAAGCCGGACATATCGTTAAAGTCGTTATAGACGCCATCAATAATATCAAGATGACCGGCTTTGGCGCATAGCAGAATCTGCATGAGCCACGGTGTGAAAAAATGCCGGCCTTTTTCCAGAACAGTTCCGGTTTCTTTGGCAATGTCATTCGTGCCTACGACAAAACAATCCAGTCTTGAGGTTGATCGCAGGCCAAGCTCGGCAATCTCGTCGGCATTGATGATGCCGCGTGCCGTTTCGATCATCGCCCATAAACGCACGTTTTCTGATGCGTCGGTTTCTTCCAAGACTTCCGCCACTCCGGTCACATCCTGCAGATTCTCTACCTTTGGTAGAAGGATCGCATTGGGCTTACAGGCGCGTGCGGCCAGAAGGTCTTCGCCGCCCCATTCGCTGGTGAGATGATTGATACGGATGATGCGCTCAGCTTTGCCTGCAGGATTGGCTGCAAAATAAGCGCGCAGAGCTTCGCGGGCATCTTCCTTGGCTTCCGGAGCGACCGCATCCTCGAGATCGAAAATAATCGCATCGGCATTGAGCGACGCCACTTTAGCCAAGGCTTTCGGATTGGAGGCCGGAACATAAAGTACAGATCGACGCGGACGGAAAGGCTTGCTCATGACAACTTTTTGCCCCGAAGACAGAAGCAAGGCAAGGGCTGAGATTTGCCAAGCATAAAGTGCCACAGGCGAAAAGCTTTGATTCATGGCCGAGCTGGTGTAAAGCCAAGGATAAATCTCACCTACGCATGGACCGTACAGGCAGCTATTATGGATAAATTCACCCAGCTCACGGGCGTTGCCGCCCCACTGCCCATCATCAATGTCGATACAGACATGATCATTCCCAAGGACTACCTTAAAACGATCAAGCGCACTGGCTTGGGTACGGGGTTGTTCGCTGAAATGCGTTACAACGAAGATGGCAGCGAGAATCCTGATTTCGTTCTTAACAAGCCAGCTTATCGCAAGGCGCAGATTCTCGTCGCTGGTGACAATTTCGGGTGCGGCTCAAGCCGCGAACATGCACCGTGGGCTTTGCTGGATTTTGGTATTCGTTGTGTCATCTCAACGAGCTTTGCTGATATTTTCTACAATAACTGCTTCAAGAACGGTATCTTGCCGATCCGAGTCAGCCAGGAAAATCTTGATAAGCTAATGGACGATGCGCAGCGCGGTTCCAACGCCACGGTATCAATCGATCTTGAGGCCTTGACTATCAAGGGGCCGGACGGTGGAACAATCAGCTTTGAGATCGACGAATTCCGCCGCTACTGCATGCTGAACGGTTTGGATGACATTGGTTTGACGATGGAAAAAGCATCGAAGATCGACAGTTTCGAAGCGTCCAATGCGCAAGCCCGCCCTTGGGCCTGACCATTTTAGGTCAGTATTACCAAAGCCCGGTTTTTGCCGGGCTTTTTCGTGCCTGACAGGCGCGCATATCGGTGAGGGGATTTAAGATAATTTCCCAAAACGCTTTTCTTCTTTGCTCAAGTTGCGCTAAGTACGCGCCATTCCCACGAGAGCCAATCACATAACGAGGTTTCCAGCATGGCATCGAAAAAGCTTTTCCTTCTTCCTGGCGATGGTATCGGTCCTGAGGCAATGGCCGAGGTCCGCAAGATCATTGCCTATATGAATGCCGAGTTGAAAAGCGACTTTGAACTGGACGAAGGTCTGGTCGGTGGCTGCGCTTATGATGCCCATGGAAAGGCCATTTCCGAGGCAGATATGGAAAAGGCATTGGCATCGGATGCCGTGCTGTTCGGTGCCGTTGGTGGTCCAAAGTGGGATAGCGTTCCCTACGATGTTCGGCCGGAAGCCGGTTTGCTGCGCCTGCGCAAGGATATGGAGCTGTTTGCAAATCTGCGCCCAGCCATTTGCTATCCTGCACTTGCCGATTCATCTTCCCTGAAAAAGGAAATCGTCGAAGGTCTGGATATTCTCATTGTGCGCGAGCTGACTGGTGGCGTGTATTTCGGGGAACCGAAGGAAATTCGCGATCTTGGCAATGGTCAGAAGCGCGGCATTGATACTCAGGTTTACGATACATATGAGATCGAGCGGATTTCCGGAGTTGCCTTCGAGCTCGCCCGGACGCGTGGCAACAAAGTCACCTCAATGGAAAAGCGCAACGTCATGAAGTCGGGCGTCTTGTGGAATGAGGTTGTTACTGCAACCCACAAGGCAAAATATTCAGACGTGAAACTCGATCATATGCTGGCCGATGCAGGCGGCATGCAGCTCGTACGTTGGCCGAAACAGTTTGACGTTATCGTAACAGACAATCTGTTCGGCGACATGCTTTCCGATATTGCGGCAATGCTGACGGGTTCTCTGGGCATGCTGCCCTCAGCCTCGCTTGGTGCGCCCGACGGCAAGACAGGAAGCCGTAAGGCTCTGTATGAGCCCGTACACGGCTCTGCGCCGGATATCGCTGGTACTGGTGCGGCCAATCCAATTGCGATGATCGCCTCGTTCGCCATGTGCCTGCGTTATTCGTTCAATATGGTGGCTGAAGCGGATCGGCTGGAAGCGGCTATTGCAGGTGTCCTCGATGACGGAATTCGCACCGCTGACATTATGTCCGATGGTATGACCAAAGTCGGAACCGTCGAAATGGGCGATGCCATTCTTGCGAAGTTCAAAGCTCTGGCCGCCTGATATATAGCGGCTGAAATAAAAAGCCCGGCGCGAGTGATCGCGCCGGGCTTTTGTATTTGTGAGGATGCTATTTTACTTCATCCAGATCGGTATCTTTTGTATCGCGAACGAAGAGCAGGCCGATGATCAGCGTCATCGCGGCAATCACAATCGGATACCACAGACCGTAATAGATATCGCCCTTGGCGGCGCTCATCGCGAAGACCGTCGCCGGTAGCAGACCGCCGAACCATCCATTGCCGATATGATAGGGCAGGGACATGCCGGTATAGCGGATACGGGTTGGGAACATTTCAACCAATATTGCTGCAATCGGCCCATAAACCATCGTCACATAAAGGACGAGGATAAACAGAATACCGATAATCATTGTCCAGTTGACCGCTGCCGGGTCGGCTACCATCTTGAATGCACCAGCTTTTGGCACGCTATAAACGGTAACTTCGGTGGCACCTGCCGCCTCTTCTGCTGTGATCAGCTTATCTTTGATAGCTTGAGCCACAGTCACAACCGTCTTTTCGCCAGCACGGATTGCAGCTGCATCCAATGCCAGTTTCGGATTGCTTGCAACCAAGGCATCAAGCTTGCTGTCTGCAACCTTTGCTGGATCGCGAACCAGCGGGTAACCAGCATCCTGAAGTGCAAGGTTTACCCCTTTTTTGAATGCACCATCCTTCGCGGCAGCTTCAGCACCCGCAGCGGTTGCATCGTAGGATTCAACCGTTTCCTGGCCAATTTTGACTGTTGCGGCAGATCCGGCCGGAGCCGTTGCTGCGATGTCATAAGGAATGGAGTTTTTAGCCAGGAAGTCAGTTGCGATATCGCAGGATGTGAGCGGCTTTCTTGTACCAACCGGATTGAACTGGAAGTTACAATCTCCAGGTGCCGCAGTTACAGTTGCACGCACATTCTGCTGAGATGAGGCCAGCGCTGGATTGGCGGCCCAGGTCAAAGCCTTGAACAGAGGGAAGTAGGTAAGAATGGCAAGTGCCAGACCAGCCATGATGATTGGCTTACGTCCGATCTTATCCGACAACCAGCCGAAGAAAACGAAAAAGCCAGTGCCGAGCAAGAGCGCAATGGCAATCATGATATTGACGGACTGCCCGTCAACTTTCAGGACGTTCTGCAGGAAGAACAGGGCGTAGAACTGACCTGAATACCAGACAACCGCCTGACCGGCTGTAAGACCAAAAAGCGCCAGCAATGCAATCTTTGCATTCTTCCATTGTCCAAATGCTTCAGACAGCGGTGCCTTTGATCCCTTGCCTTCTTCTTTCATCTTTTTGAAGGCTGGCGATTCGCTAAGCGACAAGCGGATCCAGACCGAAACGCCCAAAAGAACGAATGACAGAATGAAAGGAATGCGCCATCCCCATGCGGAGAACGCTTCTTTCGTCATCGAATTCTGGATGATGAGGATAACGATAAGTGACAGGAAAAGTCCGAGCGTTGCTGTCGTCTGAATCCATGATGTATAGAAACCGCGCCGGTTGCTTGGCGCGTGTTCAGCAACGTAAGTTGCCGCACCACCATATTCGCCGCCGAGCGCAAGACCTTGAAGCATGCGCAAAGCGATCAGAATGATCGGCGCTGCGATACCCCAGCTCGCGGAACCTGGCAGAATACCGACCAGAAATGTCGACAGACCCATGATCAGGATTGTGACAAGGAAAGTATATTTGCGGCCGACGAGATCGCCGATGCGTCCGAAGACCAGCGCGCCGAACGGACGAACGAGAAAGCCCGCGGCAAATGCAAGCAAGGCAAAAATGTTGCGCGTTGCTTCCGGATATTCACTGAAGAAGGCGGCGCCAATAAAGACAGCCAATGAACCGTAAAGGTAAAAGTCGTACCATTCAAAAACGGTGCCGAGAGAAGAAGCGAAGATCACCTTCTTTTCTTCCCGCGTCATCCCCCGGCTGGTAGTGCCGGACACGGTAGTGGATGCCATTTCTATTCCTCCCAGTAAATAGCAATTAAGCCCAAAGTCAAAGAGACATGCTCAGCCCAAACCTTTTGTCATGTCCCCACTATCGATAATTTCGCGCGTCATTTTTGCTTAGCTTGTTGCTAATGCACATCGCGCGCCAGCCAATGTCCTTGTGAATTTCTTTCCCCCCAAGGTCATACAACCCAATGCACTATTCAATTGTTGACTAAATATTGAAGAAAGCAAAGCCCGTAACTTATACCAAATGTCTAAAATTGTGCGTAACACGACATATTCTTGCCCTTTAAAGATGTAATTGACTCTTTTTGGAAACCGCGTACAAGCACAGGCGGAACAGGAGAGCCTTCGGTGCGCAGCGAATCAACGTCGCTATTTTTGCTGAACAGTTCCGGCATTATCGCCGGATGTGTCGGTGTGCCTGCTTTCCAGACCAAAATTTCGGCCAAAAAACTCTCGAAAACGACCACTAAAACGGTCTGATTTCCCTTGGCCTGCTCGCCCCCTCCCGAGCCCGGCTCGGGGGATAAGACCCGCGGTGGCCAGCGGGTTCGAAGCAGCGGAGAGGGACAGGAGAATACATAATGAGTTTCAAGGTTGCGATTGTTGGCGCCACAGGCAATGTGGGCCGCGAAATGTTGACAATACTGGAAGAGCGCGGCTTTCCCGTGAGCGAAGTTGTTGCTCTGGCTTCACGCCGGTCGCAGGGGACTGAAGTTTCCTACGGGGACAGGACGCTGAAGGTTAAAGCGCTCGATACCTATGACTTTTCCGATACCGATATCTGCCTGATGTCTGCAGGTGGCAATATTTCGAAGGAATGGTCGCCGAAGATTGGCGCACAGGGATGTGTCGTTATCGATAATTCATCCGCTTGGCGCTATGATTCCAACGTGCCTTTGATTGTGCCTGAAGTAAATCCTGATGCGATTGTCGGTTTTAGCAAGAAGAACATTATTGCCAATCCCAATTGCTCCACGGCGCAACTTGTCGTTGCCTTGAAGCCATTGCATGACAAGGCGCGCATCAAGCGCCTCGTGATTTCCACCTACCAGTCCGTATCTGGGGCAGGCAAGGATGGCATGGATGAACTTTTCCAGCAGTCACGCGCAGTTTTCGTTGCAGATCCGGTGGAAGCCAAGAAGTTTACCAAGCGAATTGCCTTCAACGTTATTCCACATATCGATGTATTCATGGAAGATGGATACACGAAGGAAGAATGGAAGATGGTTGCTGAAACCAAGAAGATGCTTGATCCAAAGATCAAGCTCACAGCAACCTGCGTGCGGGTGCCTGTTTTCATCGGCCATTCCGAAGCAGTGAACATTGAGTTTGAAAGCCCAATGAGCGCTGAAGAAGCCCGGGACATTCTGAGCGATGCGCCTGGCTGCCTTGTCATTGATCGTCATGAAGACGGCGGTTACATCACACCTTATGAAGCAGCTGGTGAAGACGCCACCTATATTTCGCGTATCCGCGAAGACATAACGGTCGAAAATGGCCTGTCGCTCTGGATCGTTTCTGACAATCTTCGCAAAGGCGCGGCCCTGAACACCGTTCAGATCGCAGAACTCCTGGTTGCACGTGGGCTTATCCAGCCCAAAAAGATTGCCGCATAATCTAAAGGCGGATGAAAAACCTGAAAGGGCGCTGGTGACAGCGCCTTTTTTATGCGTTGTCGATACTTGCCACGAGATTGTCGCGCAAGCTGATGAGTTCAGCCCGCATGCCACGTGCTTCGCCCAGCGTGCAGCCAAATGCCTGTCCCATGGCAAGGGGCACTGACTCCGCGCGGGCCCGCAAGGCGCGACCCTCTTCTGTCAAATTTATCAGCACTTGACGCTCGTCGGTCTTGTCACGTTGGCGTGATATGAGACCGGCTGTTTCCAAGCGTTTCAAGAGCGGCGTCAATGTGCCGGAATCCAGACTGAGCTTGTCTCCAATTGCCCTGACAGTCTGGTTCTCTTCTTCCCACAATACCACCATCACAAGATATTGCGGATAAGTCAGCTTTAACGCCGACAGCCGAGGCTGATAGGCACGTGTCACGGCGTTGGCGGTGGAATAAATGGCGAAGCAAAGGAAATTCTCCAGCTTCAACTGCGATTCCGGTTTTTGCGTTCCAGCGTTCATTTGTCTTCCTTCCCAAAGGCCTGGACTATAATAGCCATGCGTATTCAATTGTGCATCATTTAATTTTTCATCATCTATAAAATAAGTATTGCACACAATTCAATTGTGTGCAATTTAATAGGTATTGAGAAAATCAACTTCGAGAGGAAAACCAGATGAGCATTCTTTATACAACCAAGGCGACGGCAACAGGTGGACGCGACGGCAGCGCGAAGAGCGAAGATGGCCGTTTGGAAGTAACGCTCTCAACCCCCAAGGAACTGGGCGGCAATGGTGCGCAGGGCACCAATCCTGAGCAACTGTTTGGAGCAGGGTATTCGGCTTGTTTTCTTGGCGCGTTGAAATTCGTTGCTTCCCAGAAGAAGATCAAGCTTTCGGAAGATACCGCCGTAACAGCAACCGTCGGCATCGGTCCTCGCGAAGATGGCAAGGGTTTCGGGCTGGACGTTGCTCTGGCTGTCACATTACCCGGTATCGAGGCTGGGCAGGCACGCGAGCTTGTGGATGCAGCACATATTGTTTGCCCTTATTCGGAAGCAACGCGCAGCAATCTCGACGTACGCATTTCGATTAACTGACGCAAAACTTACTCTAGCGTCATGATCAACAGCCTGAAGAAATTGACCTCGCGCCGTTCTGTTTTGACGGCGGGTATTGGAGTGGCGGCTGCTATCAGCCTCCCTTCCATTCCCGCGATGGCCACCGATAAATCCAAGCAACTTAAATCCAATCAGCCAGTAAAGGGACAAAGGACAATGACCACGATCACCACGAAGGACGGCACAGAGATTTACTACAAGGATTGGGGAACAGGGCAGCCGGTAGTTTTCAGCCATGGCTGGCCGCTCACTTCGGATGCCTGGGAAGATCAGATGTTCTTTCTTGCGTCCAATGGCTACCGTGTGATTGCTCATGACCGCCGGGGCCATGGCCGTTCCAGCCAACCTTGGAATGGCAATGACATGGACACCTATGCCGATGATCTGGCCGAACTATTCGAGAAGCTCGACTTGAAAGACGCGATCATGGTTGGGCATTCAACTGGTGGCGGCGAAGTCGCCCGCTATATCGGCCGTCACGGTACGAAGCGTGTCGCCAAGGCCGTTCTTGTGGGGGCAGTGCCGCCTCTGATGCTGAAAACCGCTGCAAATCCTGAGGGTCTGCCTATCGATGTTTTCAACGGCATTCGTGATGGCGTGATTGCCGATCGCTCACAGTTCTTCAAGGATCTGTCGCTGCCCTTTTATGGCTACAATCGGGCTGGCGCCAAAGAGTCTGAAGGCATTAGAAACGCTTTCTGGCTGCAGGGTATGATGGCCGGAATGCCAGCCTCGTATTTCTGCATCAAGGCGTTTTCAGAAACGGATTTCACCGAAGATCTGAAGAAGATTGATGTGCCGACATTGTTTATCCACGGCGATGATGACCAGATCGTGCCCATTGATGACACGGCCCGCAAAGCCGTGAAGCTTGTAAAGAACGGCACTTTGAACGTCTATGCCGGTGCGCCGCATGGTTTGGCTACGACGCACAAGGACAAGCTGAACGCGGATCTTCTGGCTTTTGCCAAGTCCTGATTACAACCGCTTAAAGCCCACGCTTTTCGATCATCGCATCGGGCGTGGGCATCTTGCCCCGGAAAGCCTTGTAAAGCTCTTCGGGGTCTTTGCTGCCACCAGCTGAATAGATATATTTTTTCAGCTTCGCGGCGAGGGCACCGTTGAATGTATCGCCGGTTTCCTCAAAAGCCTTGAATGCATCGGCATCCAATACTTCTGACCACAAATATGAGTAATATCCTGCGGAATACCCATCGCCGGAGAACACGTGCTTAAAATGCGGTGTCCGGTGGCGCATGATAATCGCCTCTGGCATGTCCAACTGCCGAAGCGTTGCCGCTTCAAACTGTATGGGGTCCTCCGGAGGGGTGCCATCGGCATGGAATGCCATATCAATCAAGGCAGACGACGTGAATTCGACCGTTTTGAAACCAGCATTAAAAGTATCCGCGGCCAATACCTTGTCGAGCAGAGCTTTCGGCATAGGCTCGCCAGTACGGTAATGGATTGCGTATTTTTCAAGGATTGCTGGCACAGTCAGCCAGTGCTCATAAAGCTGGGAGGGTAGCTCCACAAAGTCCCGTGACACTGATGTGCCTGAAACTGCAGGCCAGGTAACATCTGACAGCAGCCCGTGCAAAGCATGGCCAAATTCGTGGAATAGGGTACGTGCGCCATCAAGCGAAAGCAGGGCTGGCTCGCCTTTTGGCGGCTTGGCGAAGTTCATCACATTATAGATGATCGGCTTTTGCACGCTGCCAAGTTTGTGTTGTGACTGCAATGCACTCATCCATGCGCCGGAATGCTTTGACTGGCGGTTGAAGTAATCGCCAAGAAATACCCCGCATTCTGTTCCATCCGGATTGAAGACTTCCCAGACCCGCACATCCGGATGCCAGGCAGCTATGCCGGTTTTTTCCTTGAACGTAATACCGAACAGACGCGTTGCCACGTCGAAACAGGCTTCAATAATTTTCTCGAGCTGCAAATATGGCTTCAACTCGGCTTCATCGAACGCAAAGCGTTCGCTGCGCAGCTTTTCCGTGTAAAACCGCCAGTCCCAGGGGGCTACCTTGTGGTTGCGGCCCTCATTGGAGATCAATTGTTGTAGATCACTTTCTTCTTCGCTGGCACGTGTCTTTGCCTTTTGCCAAACGGGCTCCAGCAGATCCATAACTGCCTGTTGGCGTTTTTGCCATGGTGTTGTCGAGCTTGTACGCGGCAAAGCTTTTATACCCGAGTAGCTTTGCCTTTTCAGATCTGAGAGCTACCGTCTGGGCAACGATGGCAACATTGTCCGTATCGCCGCCATTTTCGCCCCGTGCCGCCCAAGCCTGGAAGGCTTTTTCCCGCAAATCCCGGTTCTCGGCAAATGAGAGAAAGGGTTCGATGATTTCACGCGACAATGTAACGGCCCAGGTGCCTGTGCGATTACGCTCCTCGGCAGCTCCTTGCATCGCATCGCGCACAAAATTCGGCAATCCTGCAAGATCTGCCTCGTCTGTGATGAACAAAGCCCAGTCCGACTCATCCTTGAGAACATTTTGATCAAACTGCGCACCGAGACTGGCGAGCGTCTCATTGATATCTGCAAGACGTGCCTTGCCCTTTTCATCCAGTCGCGCGCCGCTGCGCACAAAGCTTTTCCAGATCTTTTCCAGAACGCGGTCTGTTTCGGCATCAAGGCCGAGAAGATCACGCTGTTCGTAAAGTGAGTCTATGCGGGCAAACAGGTGCGGATTCATCATGATGGACGATGAATGGCGCGACAGTTTTGGCGCAATGGACCGTTCTAATGCCTGTATCGCGTCGTTGGTATTTGCCCCGGCCAGCGTCCAGAAAATGGAAGACACCCGATCCAGCGACTCGCCGGAAAGCTGCAGCGCTTTGAGGGTATTTTCGATGGTGGGCGCTTCAGGATGGCCGATAATCGCATCAATGTCGGCAAGATCATCCGCCAGGGCCATATCAAATGCCGCGGGAAAATCCTGATCACTAAAAGCTGTAAAGTCCGGCAGACCAAGAGGCCCTGTCCAGTTCGTCAATGCAGTGTTGATGGCCGGTTTGGCAGACGACATGGGAACTCCATCGTATGAATTAGGTCGTTAATATCTAAGATACCGATGCAAGGGTCACAAGCGGCGAAAATGAAAACGGCGGGACCAGCCCGCCGTTTATTGTCTTTAGCTGTTCCGTTTGCGGGCAGCCAAGGTGCGTAACCGCAAGGCATTCAGGCGGATAAAGCCTGCCGCATCCTTCTGATCATATGCGCCGCGATCATCTTCAAATGTTACGAGTGCGTCGGAATAAAGCGATTTGTTCGACTTACGGCCTGAAACCATGACATTGCCCTTATAGAGTTTCAGGCGAACAGTGCCTTCCACGTCCTCCTGGCTCTTGTCGATCATGGCCTGCAGCATTTCACGCTCTGGCGAATACCAGAAGCCATTATAGATCAGTTCGGCATAGCGCGGCATGAACTCATCCTTGAGGTGAGCTGCGCCGCGATCAAGTGTGATCGATTCCATCGCCCGATGCGCGGCAAGCAGGATGGTGCCACCTGGTGTTTCGTAAACGCCACGCGATTTCATGCCAACGAAACGGTTCTCAACCAGATCAAGGCGTCCGATGCCATTGTCTCGGCCAAGATCATTAAGCGTCTTCAGCAGTGTCGCGGGTGAAAGAGGCTTGCCATCAATTGCGATTGCATCGCCCTTCTCGAAAGCGATCTCGATTTCTGTGACCTTATCGGGCGCATCCATCGGAGAGATTGTGCGCTGGTGCACATATTCGGGTGCTTCCTGCCATGGGTCTTCCAACACTTTGCCTTCCGAGGAAGAATGCAGGAGATTGGCGTCCACGGAGAAAGGTGCTTCGCCAAGTTTGTCTTTGGCGATTGGGATCTGGTGTTCGCGCGCAAATTCCAAAAGATCTGTGCGGGATTTAAAGGTCCAATCGCGCCAAGGCGCAATGACCTTGATGTCAGGATTGAGTGCGTAGGCGGAAAGCTCGAAACGAACCTGATCATTACCCTTGCCCGTTGCACCATGCGCAATTGCATCAGCGCCGGTGCGGGCAGCGATTTCGACGAGGTGCTTGGAAATGAGCGGGCGGGCTATCGATGTGCCGAGCAGGTAAACGCCTTCATAGACAGCATTGGCGCGGAACATCGGGAAGACAAAGTCGCGAACGAATTCTTCGCGGACATCTTCAATGTAGATTTCCTTGATGCCGAGCATTTCGGCCTTCTTGCGTGCGGGCTCGAGTTCCTCGCCTTGTCCAAGATCGGCAGTGAACGTGACGACTTCAGCGCCAAGTTCTGTCTGCAGCCATTTCAGGATGATCGATGTATCCAACCCGCCCGAATAGGCCAGCACGACTTTCTTGACGTCTTTCCATTTATTCATTGCATATGTCCTGTCTGTTGATCGCCGTCGCGATCCTGAAATTTCAGTTGGGGTCTTGTAGCATTTGCGCCGCTATTGGCAAGCACAGCAAAAACGAGATCAGGCGCAAATACGTATGGCGTGAAGCTGTTTTTCGCGTTAGCTTCCGGCAGTTTTTTCCGGAGCCCTGTGATGACCTTCATTCCTGATTGGCCAATTATACTGCAATTCATCGTTGCCACTTTTGTCCTCTCGATTACCCCGGGGCCGGATATGACATTGTTTGTCGGACGCGCATTGTCCGAGGGCAAGGCTGCAGGTTTTGCCTGTCTGGCGGGTGCCTGCACCGGGATCGTCATACACACGACCATGGTGGCAATTGGCCTCTCGGCACTGATCGTTGCTTCGCCGTCTGCGTTTCTTGCGCTCAAGGTTGTGGGGGCCGGCTATCTGATGTGGCTTGCCTATCAGGCAATCCGCTATGGTTCGGCGTTCTCGCCGGAAAAAAAGACCGGCCAAGCCCATACATTGTTTCAGAACTGGCTGACGGGGCTGGGTATCAATCTTCTCAACCCAAAGATCATTCTGTTTTTCATGACATTCCTGCCGCAGTTCGTTTCTGCGGGCGATCCGCACGCTCCGGGTAAATTGTTTTTCCTTGGCGTACTTTTCATACCCCTGTCATTGCCAGTGGTCGCGCCAATGATCCTTGCTGCCGATAGATTTTCGATGCTGCTGAGGAAAAATCCGACAGTGACACGCATTACGGACTGGTTGTTTGCCGGGGTGTTCTCGGCATTTGCTGCCAAGATTTTGTTGGCGCAAGCGAAGTGATTCAGATCTGATTATTGGGGCTCGGCGGGATGATACCGGCGCTGCGTCCGGAAATCATCCAGTAGACAAAGCCGCCCACAACGCCCGTGGCGAGGATTGCAGCGAAGGTGCTGATATCCTCGGTTTGCGGGCGCCACTTCCAGACAATGATGACAACTGCTGTGGCAGCGCCGCCGAGCGCATAGAAAAGCCAGTCACGCCATGCGGTCAGTTCAGCGTAGATGATAATCAGCGCCGCCGGAACGAGTACGCTATGGCCTATCGCGGAAGCGAAGACAGGTATGGTCAAATACAAAAACGGACCTTCGCCTCCCAGCCATTCTGTGCTGCCGATAAGAAGCATGTTCAGAAACAGCGATGCCGCGAAGGTGGCGCAGACAAACCCGATAGTGATCAGCGCAAAGCGTATGAGATACAACACGTCGGTTCAGTCTTCGCCGTGACCGGCAATCATTGCCGCTTCAAATGCCAGACGCTCCGTTTTCTTCATGCGTTCCGACTCCGATTTTAGCTGTCCGCATGCGGCGAGAATATCGCGGCCGCGCGGTGTGCGGATAGGCGATGCATAGCCAGCGGCGTTTACATAGTCAGCAAATTTCTCGATCTGCTCCCAATCAGAACACTGATAGTTGACACCTGGCCACGGGTTGAACGGGATCAGATTGATCTTTGCCGGAATGCCCTTGAGCATTCTTACCAGTTCCTTGGCATCAGCAAGCGAGTCATTGACGCCCTTGAGCATGACATATTCAAATGTAATGCGTTTTGAATTGGACAGGCTTGGATAGGCGCGGCACGCGGCAAGCAATTCCTTGAGAGGATATTTCTTGTTGATTGGCACCAGCATGTCACGCAGATCATCAGTCACCGCATGCAGGGAAATTGCCAGCATCACGCCGATTTCTTCGCCAGCGCGATAAATTTCCGGTACCACACCCGAGGTTGAAAGGGTGATGCGGCGGCGTGAAAGTGAAAGACCGGCATCGTCCGCTGCAATCAGCAGGGCCTTTTTGACGTTCTCGAAATTATAGAGCGGTTCACCCATGCCCATCATGACGATGTTGGACACTTTGCGGCCCTCTGCCGGAACCATGGTGCCATCCGGTGTGTTGCGATCGGGAAAATCACCAAGGCGATCGCGTGCAACCAGCAATTGGGACAGGATTTCTTCGGCGGTCAGATTGCGCACGAGCTTCTGCGTGCCTGTGTGGCAGAAGGAGCAGGTCAGTGTGCAGCCGACCTGGCTGGAGATACAAAGAGTACCTCGCCCTTCTTCGGGAATATAGACTGTCTCGATTTCTACAGGACGGCCGGCACCACGCGGTGGAAACCGGAACAGCCATTTGCGCGTGCCATCATTGGAAATCTGCTCTTCTACAATTTCAGGCCGGGCAATATCGAAGTTCTTATCCAGCAATTCGCGCATATCACGCGAAATGTTCTGCATATCGTCAAAGTTAGAAACGCCGCGCACATATAGCCAATGCCAAACTTGGGCTACGCGCATTTTAACTTGCCGTTCGGGCACGCCGACGGCCATCAGTGCCTCCGCAATTTCCGGGCGTGTCAGGCCGATCAGCGAGGGCTTTTCAGCCGCTGGGGCGCGAATGGCATCACGGGATTTATCCCGGGCAACAGGATGTGTCAGGTCAAGCGATACGGACATGGGTTTTTCTAACGTTCTTAACGGAAGCGCGGCTCATACCACGTTCCGGCGGCCACGTCACCTCTGCAAGCAAAAAGGCCCGGCAATTCGAGCCGGGCCATCGCGGGAGATTGGTATTTCGTTGATTATTTACAAGTGGAGATCGCTTTAAGAGCAGCTGAAACGCCCTTCAGCGAATAGGCGTAGCTGGTCTTTGTTCCACGTTTGGAAACAGCGTTGATGGTCATGTTCTTACCGCCCCGGAGAGCGGCAACAAGCTGCGGCTCTTCTGCGGCATTTTCCATCCAGCCGTGGCTGCCGCTGGTGAACATGGAGAAGGTACGCTCATCAATCTTGACCAGGACCTTTGAATTCTCCTGCAAATCATATCCGGCCTTGAACTGTGGCTCAAAGCTGACATTCTGGCCGGGCTTCTGGCTTACCATGAAGAAATTGTCACCATGATCGATTTTCGCAGGCTGTTTGTCGACTGGAACCGACAGAACGTAACAGACCTTGCCCTTGCCCTGCTGATAGCTATAGGCACCCCACGCGTTAAACTGGCTGATCTGACTCGGGGTCTGGGCAAAAGCTGTCCCCACCAGCCCAAGCATGAGCACAGAGGTTGCTACGATCGATTTTCCAAACATTTTACCTACCAGTTTTATTTGTTCACTTCATAACTCATGAACCGGCAATGGTCCGGAAGATAATCCGGGTGCCGCATTGTCCAGTTCGCTTGTCTTAATTTGGCTTAATCTGGGTTACCAAACGGTGAAGACAGGTCAAAAAAGCAATTTTTAGAGCTAGAAAGGTCACAGCCTCGTTCAAGTCCAATGCCGTAACACCAGCCAAATAAAAGCGGCGAGACTTTGGCATTTGGGCACTTCACACTCTTGTGATGCCGGTCAATCTTTCTCGTCCGTGTCCAGATCGGCGATCGCCTGTCGCGCGGCAGCCCTGTGTGCAGGGGTGATATTGTTTCGGATAGCGCTCAGCGCCGCCATCATCACAGCCACGTCGTCAGTAAAACCGAGACCAAGGAGGAAGTCTGGAATGATATCCAGCGGCAGGACAAAATAAGCCAGCGACGCCAGTAATATACCGCGCACCTTGGTCGGCGTGGCAGGATCGAGCGCGCAAAAGTAGCCCGCAACCACTTCGTCAAGAAACGGAATATTCTTTGCCGCCTTACGCACGGTTTTCCAGAAAGAAGCGCGAACACGTTCCTCGCGCGAGCGCTGCTGATGCGCGCTGCCCGGCTCCAGAATTTCGCCGATCTTGATCTCGTCCATTCCTTTTCCTTCGATTTGTTCGTTAAGAACATGGGAAGGAGTAGGGGGCGGTGCAAGAGTTTTGCTCACAATGATGTGAATTCTTTGGTAAGTGGGATCGTCAACGCTATCTTGCCTATTATGGTGCCGAAATGAAAACTTTGCCGCTTCGTTCCGTTCTTTTTGTTTGCCTTGGCAATATTTGCCGGTCGCCCTTGGCAGAAGGCGTATTCCGAGCCGTGTTGGAAGCAGAAGGCAAAGCCGGAGGAGCGTTGATCGATTCTGCCGGAACCAATGGCTATCACACCGGCGAAGCGCCGGATGCGAGATCGATCAAAATAGCGCGTCGTTATGGTATCGATATTTCCAACCAACAATGCAGGCAGCTGGTGGCCGATGATTTTCATCGCTTTGACCTGATTGTCGGCATGGACAGAATGAACATGGCTGCCATTGAAAAGCGCCGTCCTGCCGGTGCATCCGCGCAAACAGGACTATTTTATGGGGTTGCCCTCGGCGATGCCAAGCAAATTCCCGACCCTTATTACGGCACAGATTCTGATTTCGAAGCGATCTACCGGATGATCCTTGCGGCCTCAAAAGGCCTTTCCGCAAGGTTCTGATAGGACGACCGGCGCGACTCCAGAGGCCAGGCCTCCTCGACGATATAAGGCCCGCCACCGACTGAATCGCGTGATGACATCAGCACAAAACGCCCGACAGGAAAGGGTGCCGTGGAGAAATTGCCCCGTGAAGAGAGATAATGGGCTATTTCCTCGTTGCGGACATTGCGTAGCCGGGCCAGCGAAACATGTGGCGTAAACTTCCGAGGATCGGGAGCAAGCATAAGTCTTTGGCAGATACGCTCTATCTCAGCTTGCAGTGCCTGAATATCGGGCGAGGGCGCTACAGAAGCAACCACGCTGTGCGGCTTCTTGGAACCAAAGGCGTTAACGCCTGAAAGACGGAGAGTAAATTCAGGACGTCGAATGCGGTCAAGAGCGTTTGCCACTTCGTCGGCAACGTGACCTTCGACATCCCCGATGAAACGCAATGTGATGTGATAGTTTTCGACATCGATCCATCGGGCTCCCGGAAGCCCGCCGCGCAACAACGACAGCGAGAGTGCGGCGTCGCGCGGAATTTCGAGGGCAGTAAAGAGACGCGGCATAAGGCATCCTCCCCGAATCGAGTTGTGCACCTAGAGAATCATTGAACCCGTCCGGGGGCAAGCCATAAGTTCATATTCTTGCCCTGCGCGACAAATTGGTCACGGTATGTGTTCTACTGCGATATGTTGGAATTTGTGGCTTTGTTAGACGACGATGTATCGTCGGCGATGGTTTTTTCGATGACCGGCAAAAACCCTTCCACCATCTTAGCGACGCCTTGCGTATTTGGATGCATACCGTCTTCAAGTTGCAATGATTTCTGCGCGGCCACGCCTTCCATGAAGAAGGGATAGAGCGGGACGTCGTATTTCTGCGCCAATCTGGGGAAGATCGCGTTGAATTTGTCCTCGTAATCACCGCCCATATTCGGTGGCGCAAGCATTCCGGCCAAAATGACCTGAACTTTGCGCTTTTGCAGCTTTTCGATGATTTCCGCGAGGTTTTTTTCACTTATTTCCGGTGAAATGCCACGCAATGCGTCATTGGCGCCAAATTCAAGAATAACCAGGCCCGTGCCTTCCGGTACAGACCAGTCCAACCTGCTCACCGCGTCAGTTGTTGTCTCACCCGCCACGCCTGCATTTGCGACTGTGACGTTTATCCCCTTGTCCTTCAACGCCTTTTCCAGCTGGGCTGGAAACGAGTCCTGAACGGGTAATTCAAATCCCGACATCAGGCTGTCACCGAAGCCCACAACCGACAGCGGTTGTCCGGACACGGTATTTTGATTGGCCAAAGCCGAAACAGGCAAGGCAACAAGACTTAGAAAAACAACAATTCTTATCAACGGTTTGAATATCATTTCGGGACACCCATATCAGATCAGCTGCGTTGCATGTTGTGTGGACCATATCGCAAAGGAAGTCTTTTCGTGACGAAATCCGTTATCAAGCTCGATCACATTGAGTTGACACTTGGCACAGGCGCTTCGGCCGTGCATGTCCTCAAGGGTATTTCCCTCGATATTGATACGGGTCAATCCGTTGGGATTGTCGGTCCCTCAGGTTCCGGAAAATCCACGCTTTTGATGGTTTTGGCAGGACTTGAACATGTGGATTCCGGCTCGGTTCAAATATCAGGCACGAGGCTTGAAACGTTAAGCGAGGATGCCACTGCAGCTTTTCGCGGCCAGAATATCGGCATTGTGTTTCAGTCATTTCATCTCATTCCGAACATGACAGCATTGGAAAATGTGGCCGTTCCCTTGGAGTTGGCCGGAAATTCCGATGCTTTTGCCATTGCAGAACGCATGCTTGCGGCCGTGGGTCTGGCAGATCGCGTCACCCATTACCCGGGCGAACTTTCAGGCGGTGAACAACAGCGCGTGGCTATTGCCAGAGCCCTTGCACCGTCGCCCAAGATACTGATTGCCGATGAGCCAACCGGAAACCTTGATACGGCGACAGGGCGACAAATCGCCGATCTCCTTTTTGAAAAACAGCGCGAACTGGGAATCACCTTGGTCCTTGTCACACATGACACCAGCTTGGCCGGTCGCTGCGACCGGGAAATTCGTGTGCGCTCGGGCCTGATCGAGTCGGATGAAGGCGCGCCGGCCTTGGCAAAAACCGCATGAGCAATTCGTCGTTTGGTTCGGGTCCAACATTGAAACTGGCTCTGCGATTTGCGCTGCGTGAAATGCGCGGCGGTCTTTCGGGATTCTATATATTTCTCGCCTGCATTGCGCTCGGTGTCGCCGCGATCGGCGGCGTCAACTCGGTGGCCAATTCGGTAACTTCGGGAATTTCCACCCAGGGCCAAAGCATTCTTGGCGGCGATATCCGCTTCCAGCTTAACCAGCGCGAAGTCACGGCAGAAGAGCGCGCCTTCCTTGAAAGCAAGGGCAAGTTGGCCGTGAGTGCCAATATGCGCTCCATGGCACGGCTTCCCGATGGCAGCGATCAATCATTGGTGGAGGTCAAGGCCGTCGATGGTTCTTATCCTTTGAATGGAAAACTCGAAACAACGCCAAAGCTTGATCACGGGGCGCTGTTTGATGAAAAAGAAGGCGCCTATGGTGCCGCGGTAGCTGAGATATTTCTGGAGCGTCTGCACTTGAAGCTTGGCGACCGCATTCTCCTCGGCTCGGCAAGTTTTGAGGTTCGTTCGGTTATTGTGAATGAGCCGGATGCACTTTCGGACGGCTTTGGTTTTGCACCACGCTTCATGGTGTCGCTTGAAGGACTCGGTGCCGCCGGACTTGTTCAGCCCGGCAGTCTCGTCGATCACAATTATAAAATTTCTCTTCCGGCAGCCTTCAGCGAGGAGACCATCACACGCATACGCGACGAAGCGCAGGAAAAGTTTCCGCAAGCTGGTTGGACAATTCGCAGCCGCACCAATGCTGCGCCATCGCTTAGCGCCAATATTGAACGCTTCTCACAGTTCCTGACGTTGGTCGGATTGACGGCGCTTGTCGTTGGCGGTGTTGGTGTCGCCAATGCCGTCCGTTCCTATCTTGACGGCAAGCGCGGCGTTATCGCTACCTTCAAATCACTCGGCGCGCCGGGTTGGTTTGTTATTGCGGTCTATCTCTTTCAAATCGTCATTCTGGCCATTGTCGGCATTCTTGTAGGTTTGATTGCAGCTGCGGCCATTCCCTATCTTGCAGCCTACGCACTTCAAAACGTCCTCCCCATTGCGGGAGCAGGCGGTTTTTATCCCGGTGCATTGCTCTGGGCTGCCCTGTTCGGTCTTTTAACGACGCTAGCCTTTGCAATCCTACCTTTAGGGCGGGCGCGCGACGTTCCGGCGACTGCCTTATTCCGCGAGCAGGGTTTCGATCAGCGCGGCTGGCCAAAACCCACTTACATCGGCATTGCCGTCGCGCTGATGGGAGCGCTTTGCCTCCTGGCGATCTATTTCGCTTATGACCGGCGCATTGCTATTGTATTCGTGGGCGCCGTTGCCGTTTCATTCATTATCCTGCGTGCCGTTTCCAGCCTAGTTCAATGGCTTGCGCGTCGTGCGCCCCGTGTCTCCTCGACAGCACTCCGTCTTGCTATCGGCAATATTCATCGGCCCGGCGCCTTGACACCCTCCGTGGTTTTGTCGCTCGGCCTCGGTCTGACCCTGCTTGTTTCCCTAGCCTTGATTGATGGTAGCCTCAGGCAGCAATTGGCGGGCAATCTGCCGGAAAAGGCTCCGAATTTCTTCTTCGTGGATATTCAAAGCAGGGAAATAGATCAGTTCAAGGATCTGCTGCAAAAATCAGCGCCCAATGGAAAGATTGTAAGCGCGCCTATGCTGCGCGGCCGTATCGTTGCTTTCAACGGCACGGACATTACCAAGATGACTATTTCACCAGAGGGCGCATGGGTGCTGCGTGGTGACAGAGGCATTACTTACGCGAAGAACGTACCGGAAAATTCAACCTTGACTGAAGGCAGCTGGTGGCCAGCCGACTATACGGGCGAACCATTGGTGTCCTTTTCAGCAGAAGAGGGCCGCAATCTCGGCCTAAAGCTTGGTGATACAGTCACCGTTAACGTGCTCGGCCGCAACATGACGGCGCGAATTGCCAACTTCCGCGAAGTGCAATGGGAATCACTTGCAATCAACTTCGTCATGGTTTTCTCGCCTAACACCTTTGCAGGCGCCCCACATGCATGGTTGGCAACGCTGTCAGATCCCGCCGCGACCACTGCACAGGAAGCCAATGTGATGCGGGAGGTAACCAGCGTTTATCCTGCCGTCACGTCAGTTCGCGTCAAGGATGCCATCACCATTGCCAATGAACTGGTGGGGCAATTGGCAGTGGCCATTCGAGCCGCCGCGTCCGTTGCCTTGATCGCGTCGATACTGGTCTTGGGCGGCGCATTGGCGGCAGGGAACCGGGCACGTATTCACGATGCTGTGGTGCTGAAAACACTTGGGGCGACGCGGCGTACGCTCATCAAGGCCTTTACGCTGGAATATGTGCTGCTTGGGCTGTCGACGGCGGTGTTCGCGCTGCTGGCCGGAGGTTTGGCAGCTTGGTACGTGATCGTCAGGGTCATGTCCCTGCCAGCTTCATTCCAGCCGGAAGTTGCGGTCATGACTGTTGCAGTAGCCCTGATTCTGACAGTGGGATTCGGCCTTGCAGGAACATGGCGCATATTGGGACAAAAGGCTGCGCCGGTGCTCAGAAATCTCTGAAATGATTAAAATCATGTAATATTTGACCATTTGAGCCCTATTTTGCGATTGCGCACGCAATCTTGAGTAAAACAGGACTTGTTATGGGGCGGGTTAATCACCATAATTCTTTTCAAGGCATGCTGGGGTCCCGCCAGCGGAGCCTGGGGATAGTCCCCGACACAAGGGCGGGACGAAGCAATGAGGAAAACCATGGCTGACTATCGCAACATCCAGGCCCAGAATACGGCCGGAGTGCGTGTGGACGCGGGGATCGATCAAGGTCTGCGCAGCTACATGCTGAAGGTCTATAATCTTATGGCGATCGGTCTCGCAGTGACCGGTCTTGCCGCCCTCGCAATCGTTTATATGACGACGACAAATGATCCGTCGCTTGCGGCTGCTACTTTGCCAAATGGCAAGATGCTGACCAGCTTCGGTGTTACGTTCTACGTATCGCCGCTGAAGTGGGTCGTCATGCTCGCGCCGCTGGCTGCAGTGTTCTTCCTGAGCTTCCGCATTAACTCGATGAGCGTTGCCGCAGCCCAGACGACCTTCTGGGTCTATGCCGCGCTCGTTGGCGCGTCGCTCTCGTCAATCTTCCTGGTCTATACTTCAGGAAGCATTGTGCAGACGTTCTTCGTCACAGCGGCGTCGTTTGGCGCGCTTTCGCTCTATGGCTACACAACCAAGCGTGATCTTTCCGGTTTCGGCTCGTTCCTGTTCATGGGCGTAATCGGCATCCTGCTCGCTTCGGTGGTCAATATCTTCCTTCAGTCAAGCGCATTGCAGTTCGCTATTTCAGCGATTGGCGTGCTGGTGTTTGCAGGTCTTACCGCCTACGACACACAGCAGATCAAGGAAATGTACTATGAAGGCGACGATTCGGACTCCTATGGCCGCAAGGCAATCATGGGTGCACTTCGCCTCTATCTCGACTTCGTCAATATGTTCATGTTCCTGCTGCAGTTCCTGGGCAACCGCGAATAGTTTTGCGCAGGCAGTGATACTGAAAAGGGCAGCCGCAAGCTGCCCTTTTTTATGCCTTGAATATAGGTTTTTGATCCCGTTTGGGGTGTCAGCACCTTTAAGTCTGCACCAAATAGGTGCATGAAAGCTGTCAGTAATTATTCATCAAGCGAAGCCATGTCTGACATTCATATCCGCCCCGCGCAGCCTGCCGATCTCGAAACCATCACTGAAATCTACCGCGATGCCGTCCTTCACGGCACAGCTACTTACGAGATCGACGCGCCCGATCTTCAGGAAATGACGAAAAGGTTTCATTCGCTTGTTTCAGATGGCTTTCCCTATGTGGTGGCCGAGCAGGGCGGTAAGGTTATTGGTTATGCCTATGCCAGCTATTTCAGGTCACGCCCTGCCTATTGGTGGACAGTAGAAGACTCGATCTACATCGCGCCGGAAGCCAAAGGAAAGGGCTTGGGGAAAATCCTCATCCAGAGACTGATTGATGACTGCACTGCCTTGGGGTTCCGTCAGTTTATCGCGGTTATCGGCGACGGTCACGAAGGCTCTGCATCCGTAAAGCTTCATACCAAGGCAGGCTTCCGGCATTGCGGCAAGATAGAAGCCTCTGGCTTCAAGCATGGTCGCTGGCTGGATACGGTTTTGATGCAGCTTGATATGAATGGCGGGGCAGCAACGCTTCCAGATCAGCCACCGCTAAAGGCTTAAGGTTCTGCTTGGATAGAATCGTTCTGCCCGCTACAGAAGAGCTCTAAATCCTGGCGCCTGGCATTCGGGCAAGCTCAATATCAAAGTGCGGACGGCTCTCCGGCGTGATGCGGACAAAGTTGCCTTTAACCCGGAATACTTTTTCGATCAGGCCACTTTCGGCAAGGGCATTGGGCTCGCCATCGAATAGCAACTGACCTTTTTCCAGCAGCGAAATTCGGTCGCTGACGGAGATGGCCTGATTGATGTCATGAATGGCCATGATAATTGTCACGCCCCTTTCGCGGCTAAGACGATGAACCAGATTGAGGACTTCCACTTGAAAACCGATATCGAGAAACGATGTCGGTTCATCCAGCAGCAGGATCTGGGCCTCTTGTGCCAGCGCCGCTGATATCCAGGCGCGCTGCCGCTCGCCTCCTGAAAGCTCGAGCAGGCTTCGGTCAGCAAGAGCGGTCAGCCCTGTGCTTTCCAACGCCCATTCGATGGCCAGTTCATCATGGCTGTTGTAGCTGCGAAACAAGCCTACATGCGGATAGCGGCCCTGCCTGACGAGCTGTTCAACAGTCATCTCGTCGGGAGCCGAAGGTTGTTGCGGCAGGAAAGCCATCTGTTTGGCAATAGTTCGTCGCGACATTAGTTTGGCGGGTTTGCCGTTGATTTCAACGCGACCTTCCCGCGGCACGATCAAACCTGAGAGTGCCTGCAATGCAGTGCTCTTACCCGAGCCGTTGGGCCCGATGAGCGCCCGAACCTCTCCGGCCTTCAGGTCAATGTTGAAGCTGTTCAACGCTTTGCGCGATCCATAGAAAACCGACAATTGCGAGCAGGAGAGGGGCATTATGATCCTCAAGGTATCTTGCGAAGCAGGGCGATCAATACCGGCACCCCAAAGACCGCCGTGACCACCCCGATGGGGATTTCTTCGGCCTGCCCGAGGAGACGGCCAAGAAGATCGCCCAAGGTAACAATGAATGCGCCGAGAGCAACGGTAAAAGGCAGTACAAGCGCGAAACGTTTTCCTGCCAAAAAACGGGCAAGATGCGGAACGACAAGTCCCACAAAAATGATGGGGCCAACAGCACCCACGGCACTTGCCGCAAGCGCGCAAGACAACAGCAGAACAACCGACAATTGTTTGCGATAGGAGAGACCGAAGGATCGTGCAACCGGGGGATCGAACCGCAAAAGGTCTATGGAGCGCCGCAGGATCGGCAACACGGCGAGCCCTGCAACTGTAAAGGGCAAGAGGAAAAGCACATGATTCCAGCTGCGTGCGTAAAGACTGCCGGATAACCATTCCAGGAGGATTTCAATGCGCGCTGAACCCCATCCGGCAATCAATCCGATAGCGGCGGCGTGCAGGACGGCGCCGATTGCGATGCCGCACAAAGTGATCCTGAGCGGTCCCAGATCGAGCCTGAAGGCGAGGAGATAAATGATGCCACCCGCCATGATGCCGCCGACAGTGCCAATAGCTGGTAGCCATGCGACCGGCAGTACCGCGAGCGTATTGGAGCCGGGATCGTAAATATAGACGGCAAACAAAAGGAAAATTGTGACGGCCAGCGTTGCACCCTGCGAAATTCCCATGATCGAGGGATCGGCGAGTGGATTTCGGGTGATGGTTTGCAACAAGAGTCCAGCGACGGCGAAATGAATACCTGCAAGTATTCCAGTAACAATACGCGGTAGCCGGATATCCAGAATGATTGATTTGGCTTGGTCAGAACCATGGCCCGCCATGACCGCTGCTACATCGGTCGTTGGAAGATCCGCAACGCCCAAGAACACCGCGGCCAAAAATACCAGCACCATTAATGCGAGCAAAGCGAATAATGGTGCAATGAGAGATGGGCGTTGGACCGGGGCGGACATTGTCATGTCAATGACCGCCTTTCAGCGAAAAACTTTGCGTTTGGACGAGATAGACAAAGAATGGGCCACCCAGCAATGCGGTGATAATTCCCACCGGAAGTTCGCGCGGCAGGGCAATGCTGCGGGCAATCACATCGGCAGTTACAACCATCAAGGCACCAATGGCGGTTGTCAAGGCAATTGACCATAGGGTGCTCTGCGGCTTGAGCAGTCGAGCAATATGGGGCGAGACAAGACCAACGAAAGCAACTGGCCCCGCGACCGGCGCGACACCGGCTACGGGCATAACAGCAAGCACAAGGAGTATCGGTTTCCACAAATTCATATTCAGGCCCATGCCGATGGATGCATGCTCGCTGAGTGCCAGCATGCCGATGACACGCTGGCAGGCAAAAGCGCCGACCACGGCAACGGCAACCCAAGGTGTCATGTACAGAAGCTGCGGCCATGATCTTCCCTGAAAACCGCCGGATAACCAGAAAAGGAGGGAAGGTGTTTGCGGTCCGCTGAGCAGCAGAACATAGGTGGTTATTGCTCCCAGAAAAAGTGAAACGCTGATGCCGCCAAGAGCAAGATGCAGCGGACGGCCCCTTCCGCCACGCGATATCCAAAGTGTCACCGAGGCAGCAGTCAGACCGCCAGCCAACCCGACAAATGGATGATAGACCGACGAAATCCACGGTAGAAATACAAAGCAGAATACGATGGGTGCTACGGCGCCCGATGCGACGCCGGTAATATCCGGACCAGCCAGAGGGTTGCGCGTTAGCGCCTGCAACAGATAGCCCGACACTGCCAACCCCGCGCCTGCCACAAGGGCCGAAAGGCTCCGGGGCAAGCGCAGTGTCCAAACAAGGATTGATTCAATCTTGCCATCGGGCGATACGAGAACCGATAGAACCTTGGACAATCCTAGCGGTTTGGAGCCGACGAGCAGGCCGGCAACCACAACCAGCAGGCCTGTTGCCACAATAAGGGCGGTCATAGTTGCTGATCGCCCCATCCCCGTTTTTTGCCGCTGCGCCAAGAAGTATAACTACTGAATGTCTGAAGGTATCAGCTTAGCGGCTTCCGCTCTGACATCGACCTTCGGGAAGGTGTCCGGATAAAGATAGTGCGCTGCTTCACGCAAAACGATTTCGCGGGCGATTGGACCGTTGGTTTCTACCCAATGATCGGCCACATAAAAAACGCGGCCATTCTTGACTGCAGAAAGCTGCTGCCAGATCGGGTTATTCTCGTGGGGGCGGTCGGGGCCAGAATCGTAGACAAAAATGACCTCGGGGTCTTTTTCCAGCATAGCCTCAAGACTGAGCTCTACCCCAAACGGTCCGCCGGGACGCATTGAACCTGCGATATTGTCACCGCCAAGAGCCGCCACAATCGAGGCCGTCGTATTCTCGGTATGGAAAGACCACGGGGTATCTCCAGCCCACATGATCTGAAAACGCGGATGCACATTTTTCGGCGCTTTGGCACTGTATTCGGCAAGGTGCTGGGAGAATGCCACATTCAGTTCATCGCCACGCTCGGGCTTGCCGAGTATCTTTGCAAGTTGGGAGATCTCGCGATCGCTTTCGCTCAAAAGCTCCATATTGTAAGCCACATAAGGCGCGATCTTCTGCAACTGTTCGGCATTGCCGATAGTGTAGCGGCGCATGGCAACGATAATGTCGGGTTTGGCTTCCGACAGCAATTCCAGATTTGGTTTGGCCCGCTGGCCGATTTGTTTGATCTGCTTTGTCATGCCCAGAAGAAAATCGGGGTCGCGACCGGCCGCCATGTAGGTGGTCGCCACTGGTTTGATGCCAAGCGCGAACGCAACATCCGTCGCGAAATAAGAAATGGCGGCTATGCGCTTGGGTTCAACCGGCACTTGGACCGTCGTTCCCCGCTCATCAACGATGGATTGCGTCTTTGTGCTGTCAGCCGTAGCGGACCCCACTGTCAAAATACCAATCAAACCAATTGTACAAAGTGACTTAAGCCCATTGCCAAGCATAATAAGACCTTCTTGATTATGTGTAATAATATATCATCTAACATATAAATTGACTAAAACAATCATATTATCATACGGCTATCATCCGTATGCGGTGCTGTCAATAACAGCGCGCCGATCGCATCTACCGAGATCTAAAAACCGGAAAATTTCACGCCATAAAAAAACAGCTTGTGAGAAGATACGTTATGTTATTAAGTATCGATTTGCGTGAATTGAGTTTGGAAATTTTTCTCCACGCCGCGCCGATTAATTTTGCAGTTTGTATTAAAAGGATTGATTTTTTAATGACCTCTTTAATGAACGTCAGGTGCTTGCTCGCTACTGCAATTACAAGCATGATTTTGGTTATTCCGCCTGCCTTGGCGGAAACATCGTCCCCTTCGGTCAACACCGTTATCATCATCGATGGAGATATGCTGGGCCGGTACAATCCAATCACTGGTCACGGCCGCAACGGCGACTCGCATATCTATCAAGGTCTTTATCGGATTGAGACAGGCCTTTTCAACAAGCAACCTGCCCTTACGCCAATCCTTGCTTCCGGTCCCAGTGTCCCAAGCGACAATAATCGCGTCTGGACGGTACCACTTCGCTCCGGTGTGCGTTTTTCCGACGGCACGACGTTTGGTCCCGAGGATGTCGTGGCCACCTTCAAGGCCCTGCTTGATCCTCGTTCCGCATCGTCGGAAATCTCTGCGTGGGACGAAGTGGAAAAGGTCGAGGCGGAGGGTAGCGCAGTTAAGTTTACACTCAAGGAACCCTTGGCGGAGTTTGGTCGCCGCTTGCTCAATTCAATCGCCCCTTCCGAAGCGTTCGATTTCGTCAATCTTGGTAAAGCGGAAAACTCTTCGCTTAATGACAAGCCTATTGGCACGGGTCCATATGTGCTGACCGAACTTCGGCCTGACCAAGCTATCATGAGTGCGCGTGCCGATTATTGGGACAGCAAGCCACAGGTCGACAAGATCATCATCCGCCACACGGCCGATGAAAATGCCCGCGCTCAGCAACTGCGCGCCGGTGAGGGTGATGGCAGTATGCTGGCTGCCGAGCTGGCGCAAACATTTCAGGCTCCTGAGTTTGAAGTAATTTCCGTTCCTACTGCCGATTGGCGAGGCCTTACGCTCCCGGCTGGCGATCCGGTTGCCGGTGACGATGCGGTGCGCCTTGCTGTTAATCTCGCAGTGGATCGTGAGAGCATGGTCAAGCATGTGCTGAAAGGGCATGGCGTTGCGAATTCCACCTTTTTGGCTTCGTTTTATGGTGACAGCTATGACCCGGGTCAAGAGTTTCCATATGATCCCGAACAGGCAAAGAAAATTCTCGACAATGCGGGGTGGGTCGTGGGGCCGGATGGCGTGCGCGCTCGGAACGGTCTGCGTGCAGCATTCGACGTTATCTATTTCCCCAATCGTGATCGTGCGCGCAAGGATCTAAGTCTTGCTGCCGCCAGTGATCTTAAGAAAATTGGCATTGAGCTCAATCTGGTAGCGCAGGACTCCAAGTCAGTAACTGCGGAAGTCTACGCCCGCACCCCAGTCATGCTGGGCGGCGGCGGCATACCTTACTCGATTGATGGCCAGATTTATCATATTCTGCACTCAAAATATGCCAACCCGGAGTGGGAGCGAAATGGGACAATGGTTCTGATTACATCAATCCGACCGTCGATCGCTTGCTGGATGAAGCGCGCGTTCAACAAGATTCCGATAAGCGGGTCGATTTATACCGGCAGATACAGCAGCAATATCGATTGAAGCCTGCCATGCTGCAACTGGCCTATCTCAATCATGTTTATGTGAAGCGGCAGCAAGGTTTCACAAGGGATGCTGCGATTCTGGAGCCTCATACCCATGGAGTGGGGTTTGGCCCATGGTATGCGATCGAAAATTGGCAGAGGCAATAGTGTGGGTATGTTGCATGAAAGGTGGCGCCGTCGGCGCCACGATATTCTTGTCATGGTTGCCAGACGCTTCGGATTTTTGATCCCACTTCTCGTCCTCGTCACCATTGGTGTCTTTGCGCTTGCGGCGGTGAGTCCTTATGATCCTCTTGATGCCTATATGGACGGCCGTGCCGGAGAGCTCAGCATTGCGCAACAGGCAAAACTCGTCACAGAATTGCGTCTGGATGCTCCCTGGTATCTGACATGGTGGGAGTGGATAAGCAGCCTGTGTCGCGGAGAACTCGGCATATCCCGATCGTACTATCAGCCGGTTGCGCAGGTTCTTCGGGACCGATTGCCATGGACCCTTCTATTGGGCGTAACAGGATTGATGATCAGTGTGGTTGTATCGCTCCTGTTGGGCGCCATTGCCGGCTTTCGACCGCAAAGCCTGATCAGTCGCTCGATCGGTGTTCTGACGATCATATTGCAGGCAATCCCTCCATTTGTCCTTGCGCTTTCCGCACTTGGTCTTTTTGCTTTGTCACTGCATTGGGCGCCGACTGGAGGGCTGACATATCCGGGGCAGCCAATAGACTTTGCATCGACAGTGAGCCACCTTCTGCTTCCAGGCCTGGTTTTGGGCGTAACTCAAATACCATGGCTGGTTTTAAGCCTGAAGGATTCTATTGCCGAAGTGTTGACCTCTGATGCGGTGCGGGGCGCGCGTGTTCGCGGCATCCCGTACCCGATGATTCTGCGCCGACACGTCCTGCCAACTGCATTGCCACCTTTCATAGCGCTGGTGGGCGCGCGGCTACCGGAGCTTGTTGTCGGTTCTGTTCTCGTTGAAACAATTTTCGCCTGGCCGGGCTTGGGAAGCGCGCTCGTCAGAAGCGCGCAATCTCTGGACTTTCCTCTGCTGACCTTTCTCACGCTTGCCATAACAATGCTGGTGCTGATCGGAAATCTGCTGGCGGATGTGATCTATGTCGTTCTCGATCCGCGCGTGGACGCCGATGCTTGAGGTCTCCTGGAATCGACGATTTTTGCCCTCTCCAGCCGTATCAATAGCCTGGGCTGTACTTATGCTGATCGGCGGCTATGCGTTTATTGTGCCTTGGGTAACCAATGTTGATCCCCTATCGGCTGACTTTGCGCGCAGCGGGCTTGCGCCTGGTGCAGGTGGTCTTTTCGGCACGGACTCTGCTGGCCATGATCTATTTATCAGAGTGGCGGCCGGGCTGCGAATATCGTTGACGATTGCGCTGACGACGGCCGTCGGATCGAGCCTGTTTGGCATGCTGCTTGGAATTCTTGCGGGTATGACGGGCGGCTGGGTCGACCGAACCATTACGCGCCTTATGGATGGAATGAACGCGTTGCCACATGTTTTGCTCGGGGTGATCATCGTGTCCCTATTCCGAGGCTCACTGCTGGCAATTGTTGCCTCTCTTGTTCTAACGCATTGGATTCAGATTGCGCGCATCGTGAGAGCGCAGATATTGGGACTTCGACATGCCGAATATGTCGAGGCGGCATGGCTTTCAGGGATGAGTCGCTGGCAGATCATTTGGTACCATCTTGTGCCTGCATCACTTGGTCAAAGCATGATCGGACTCGTACTCCTCATACCGCATGCAATCTGGCATGAATCGACCTTGTCGTTCCTTGGGATTGGACTCCCCGTGCACAAAGCATCGCTCGGTACGCTCCTTGCTGATGCGCAAGGGGCTTTGCTGCTTGGGCAATGGTGGCTGCTTGTATTTCCAAGCCTGTTTTTAATCGCGGTTACCTTGTCTATCGGGATTGTGGGTACGAACCTCACGGGCCGCATGAATGGCGTGCGGGGTTCTATTTGATGACTATAATTATAGACGATCTCACCATCCGGCTGCCACTTTTGAACGGCGGTGTCGTACATGCGGTTACACGGGTCAGTCTTACGCTGGAGCGGGGCCGCATTCATGCGGTGGTGGGCGAATCCGGTTGCGGAAAATCAATGATTGCGCAAGCTCTTACAGGGATGTTGCCACGCTCGGCCAAGGTCACAGGCAATATTACTTATGATGGGCAGAGCATTTTTGGGCGGGAACGTGAACTGGCGGGCCGCAATATTGCGCTTATACCACAATCGGCAGCCACCTTCCTGACGCCGGTGCGCACCGTGGGATCGCAGCTCACTGAGACTGTCACTGTCCTTGGCGGCCCGCTTACGCCTAGCGAGCTGATGAGCCATGTTGATCTCAGCCCCACCGCGCTCAGCCTCTATCCGCATGAACTGTCCGGCGGAATGGCCCAGCGCGCCGCGGTTGCCTTCGCGTTGGCGGGAAATCCGCAAGTAATCATTGCTGACGAGCCGACGGCTTCTCTGGATCCCGATCTTACGGTGGGCCTCTTGCGCCTTTTACGCGGGACAGCAGATGCGGGCGCTGCCGTGATCCTCATCACGCATGATATAGCGGAGCTCATCGATAGCGGTGCTGCTGACACTGTAAGCGTCATGTATGCTTCCCGAATGGTAGAGAGCGGGCAAGCACGCGATATATTGGCTGGCGGAGCAAAGGAGCGTTACACCCGCGACCTGCTTGCCGCATTACCCCGCAATGGATTGCACATGATGCCGGGCGTGCCACCCGTGCTTACTGATTTGCCCGAAACCTATAATTACGCGGCACGGCTTTCAGCCGCCGGAGCGCTGTGATGGCTTGCTTGAAAGCAGAGAATGTAATTGTTGAATTCGGGCGTTCCCAGTCTGGTCCCGTCCGGATTCTCGACAAGGTTTGCCTCACTGTTCATGCCGGGTCGATATTGGGTTTGACCGGGCCATCCGGGACAGGAAAAACAACCCTCGGGCGGGTGATGGCGGGCCTTATCCAACCATCATACGGACTGGTCACTTGTGATGGTTTTAGCGTCGGAAATGTCCGTGGCCGCTCCGGCCGAACGGTGCAGGGCAGAATAGGCATGATGTTCCAGTCTCCCCGCCGTTGCTGCCTCCCCATGCGCCCAATAGTCGTTTTGGGCTGAACCAGGCAGACCTGGATACTGCGCTGAAGCGTTGCGCCGAATCCCGTGAATACGTCATCATGAATGGCTATTCTTTCCACCTTGATGGCTATGCGGTCGCTCCGCGTGCTGAATTGGCATTGGCGCTCATTGATCGCTGCCTTGAAGCGCGCAAGCAAGGGTTTCCCAGTGCCGCTATCTCAATTGGCGGCGGCTTTGCCTGTCATTATATCGATGAGCAGGACTGGCATTCCTTTCTTGAAGCAATGGACCCGTCACAGTTTCACGCCGGGAAGACCTTTAACCACTTTTATCCATACTACCAGTCGCCAACCGGCGCCGCGATGCTGGATGCCGTACTCCAATCACCCGCCACGACTGGCACTTTGGCTTCGCGCCTCGCTGATGCGCAAATTCAGCTCTATCTGGAACCTGGAAGAGCTCTGCTGGATGGGGCGGGGATGACCGTCTTTCCGGTGCAGGGATATAAACAGAACGACAAACACGGGATCGTTACGGTTGCAGGGATCAGCATGAGCTTGTCCGAGCAATGGAAGAACAGTGAGTTTCTGCCTGCACCATTTCTTGTTCAACACGGAGAGGCTCGGCCACAGAACCCCGTCAGCGCGGCGATCGGTGGATCGAGCTGTATGGAATATGACGTCCTGACGTGGCGGAAAATCAATTTCCCTGCGCCACCTCGTTATGGCGACCACATCATCTACCCCAATACTGCCGGCTATCAGATGGATAAAAATGAAAGCGAGTTTCACCAACTTGCCTTGCCCCCCAAGATCGTCGTGACCGAGGACAATGAGCGTTTTACGTGGAGGATTGACCGATGAATGTGTATAGCAATCCTTCCTTTGAACGTATTAAAACCAAATCTTCCGAGCTGATTGGCGACACACCATTATTGGAGCTGTCGCGCACCGGTTCGGGCAGCCGGCTGCTGCTGAAATTGCAACAGTTTAATCCAACCGGCTCATGTAAAGTGCGGATGGCCCGGGAGATGATTCTTGCGGCCGAGCGCGATGGCAAGCTCAAACCAGGAGGACATATTGTTGAACCAACCTCGGGCAATACAGGAACCGGGCTTGCATTGATCGCTCTTGAGCGTGGTTATAAATTTACGGCCGTTGTGGATAATCATGCCTCGCGCGACAAACTGCGGGTCATGCAAGCGATGGGCGCCGAGCTTGTATTCGTGGAAAGCAATACCGAGGGTCCGAGCACGGTTGCCAGACGCCGTGTAGCTGGCGAGATTGTAAAGGCTACCGGCGCTTTCTGGCCGGATCAGCACTACAATCCGAGCAATAATGAAGGCTATGCCGGGCTAGCCATGGAACTGCTTCGGGATGTTGGAACAGATATCGACTATCTGGTTGGCGCGGTGGGAACAGGGGGAACACTGTGTGGAACGGTCAAAGAACTGCATCGTCTCGGTTCTCATGTGACAAGCATTGGCGTGGAGCCTGCCGGATCGATTATTTTCGGCGGAGCCCCGGGCAAATACTGGCAGACCGGGGCCGGAGCGCCGGCCGGTTTTACGGTTGGACCCAATGTCGAGCACGAACTGATCGATGAGGGTCTTACAGTAAAAGATATTGATGCATTCACGGCGGCACGTGTGGTGGCGCGCAGGACCGGCCTTCTCGTTGGCGGCACTGCAGGCGCTGCCATCCACGTTGCTCTCAAACGTTTGGCGCTCGTGGAGCCAAAGAGCATTATGGTCGTCCTGGTTTGTGACGCCGGAGAAAAATATCTCGACAGCGTTTTCAATGATGATTGGCTTAACGAGCGGCAGCTTCTGGACAAACCGGCGCATCGTCGCCTTGACCAGCTTTTTGACGCCTATATTGAATCGATAAGGTTGGCATCAGTGCCTCCGACGACGTTGTGGGCCTAAAGCGATGCCGATAAATTTCAGACAGTATAAAGAAATTCTGGATTTGGCTGCGCCCATTGCAGGTATCCAGTTTGCCCAGGTTGCCCTGACAAGCACCGATCTGCTGATGATGGGTTTCATCAGTGTTCAGGCCGTTGCAGCCGGGGGCCTTTCGCTGCTGCTTTATAACCAGCTGCGTACCATGTGCGTTGGTATGGTGACGGGGGTGGGCAATCTCATTGCTGCTTCGGTCGGACGCAGCGAGAAACGTACCGGAACATCTGCAATTGACGACGTCGCGACTGACGAAATACGCGACCTGCTGTGTGCCTCAATGTTGATTGCAACAATTGCGGCGACGATTGCCGGCGTCATATTGGTGATTTTCAGCCAAATCCTGACTTTCCTTGGCCAAGCGACTGCGGTGGCAACTTTGGCCAAGCCGATCATGCTGACCTTGGCCCCGGGCTTGCTGCCAATGCTGTGGCTAAACGTGTTGCGGCAGTTCGCGGTCGGCATGCGCCGCGCCGGTTCCTTATTGACCGTTACGATAATATCCATAGCCGTCAATGCTGGCCTGAACCTGATCTTCATCTATGGTTGGCTCGGGATACCTCCGCTTGGATTGGCTGGAATTGGCCTTGCCACCACCCTGGTTCAGGCATGGACATTTCTGGTCTATCTCAGAACCGTCCGGCGTGATGATGCGCTCAGGCCTCTGCTTGCGCTCGATGGATGGCGGGCACGCCCGGCAACATTGGCGATCATTACCCGGATGGGCCTGCCGATTACGCTGACATATGGTTCGGAAGCAGCGATCACTTCGATAGCAACGGTCTTCATGGGAACCTTCGGGCCATTAGCATTGGCGGCTTCCAATATCGTCAATCAACTTGCCTATATTGTTTACCAGCTTAATATTGGCCTCTCGCAAGGTTCATCAATTCTTGTGAGCAGGACGGTCAGCAAGGGGCAAGCAGATCAGGTCAGCGCTATTGCACGACGAACGTTCGCGATCAGCTTCAGTGCAATGGCAATTATCGGCCTTGTCTATGTGTTCCTGCCTGAAATAGTTTTGCTTCCATTTCTCGGTGGCCGGGCCGATCCATCCCTGTTCGGGGCGGCAGCCACATTATTATGGTTCGCCATTGCGCATCAATTCTTCAAAGGCTCACAGAATATCTGTGTCGGCTTGTTACGTGGGCTTGGAAAAACGAAGGTGGCCCTGTTCAATACACTTGTGGGCTACTGGCTTATCGGCATTCCCGCGATGGTGTTGTGCGCATACGGGCTCGGATGGGGCAGCTATGGCATCTGGTTCGGGTTGTGCCTTGGCTTTGGCAGTACAAGCATTCTGTTATGGTGGCGCTTTATTGCTGAGCTTAACACCGCCCGGCTGGCCATTTCTAAAAATCAGCAAGCTTTCCAGATAATATCGGGCTGATGCGCTTCAGAAAGATAAAGCCATGCGTGGGCAATGTTTCAAAGATCGCGCTTGGCAGATTTGGCATGCGCTATTGAGCGGCCTGTTCTAGCTGCGTACGATGCTCAGCGTCTTGTCAAAAATGCGCAAGACCCTGTCGAGTTCGTGCCCGCGTTTAAGAATAAGGCCGCTTGCGGCGATAACGCTATAGGCACCCTGTTTGCGTGACAGTTTCGGGTTCTTTTCAATGCGGAACATCGGGACTTCGCTGGTGCGCCGGAAAACCGAAAAGATTGCTCTGTCGGAAAGATGGTCAATGGCATAATCCCGCCATTCGCCAGCGGACACCATAAACCCATAAACACGCAAAATTTGATTGAGTTCGCGCCGGTCGAAGGTAATCGGCAAATCATTATTTCGAACGAGGGGGATGAGTTTCGCCTGGCGCTGCGAATCGTCGCCACCTGCATTGCTTTCCATCAATCAACCGCCTTTGAATTTGTCGTGTGACACCTGGATGACAATAAGGTGACCCCATCTGGACAATTTTACAAGCTTGCAATTTTCTTGCTGCGCAAATTTTGTGAAAACAGTGCCTTCGTTTCCGCACCTCACGAACCAATACGGGGTGAAGCCAATGGTGATGATGCGACACATTCTCGCCATCTTCCTTACGCATTGCCGCCGAAATTCAAACCGAACATCCAGCTGTGTTGCCAGAGATGGTTTGATCAGGGCAGTTCGATTACCCAAGCCCCCCGCCCAAGCGGATTGTTCAGATCAGATCAATAATCTCAGTATATTTGGCAACATGCCCCAATAGCTCAGGCCGGATTTATCCGGCCTGTTTTTGTTTCAGCTATTTGGACGCCATGATTGACGCACCGATGATTGGCCCGGGCTTGCCGTCGCCAAGCATCTCTTGCAACAGCACCGCGCAACCTGAGGCCTTCTTGCTGGCAAGCTCACTCATTGGGATCTCGATCTTTTGAGCATTGCCATCCCACATGCCCACGGTTTCCATGGCACGAACGCTATTGGCATAACTCACCATACGTCCGGTATTTTCGCCGCCGGGGATAGAGACGATGCTCTCGCGATTGAAATATGCAAGGACGACACGGACAGGATTAGCCGTAACCGATCCCGAGCCTATATCAATAAGAAGCCGGTTTTTTGCAGCTTTCTCAATGGAAACCGACACTGTCAGCCCCATGGGTGTATTGCGCATATCGGCAATGCGGCGGCGAATCTTCGTTTCGTCCTGCCCATTCATATGCTCGCGTCCATTGACGATGACCTGCGGCGTATAAACGCCATTGAGACTCAAGGCTTTGCGATATTCGTTCTGGCGTTCGGTGTTTTCGGGCAAAGCAAGATTGTCGGTCCAGCCCCGATAGTCCCAGTAGTCGACATGGAAAGCCAGCGCCACAACCTTTCCTTCCCCCGCCAGTTCTTTGAGAATAGCATCGGCAGGGGGACATGAACCGCAACCTTGCGACGTATAAAGCTCGACGACGCCTTCCGGCTTGGTTCCCGCATCTTCTGCGCAGACCGGAACCACATAAGCAATCGCTGCCAAAACGGGCAGGCCGATCGCCAAGAGTTTTGAAGTGGTGCGCGTAAGCAAGATTGCGGGGCTTTCTTCGTGAAATTTATAAATCTTATCTGTCAGATTGGTTGCCAGAAGATTGATAGGAGTCCGTTCATTCAAGGGGAAGTCACTTTGAGGTGAATTCGATCACGAATGCTGTACCATTCAACGATGAAGGGCCGCCGATCGCCCGGCGGCCCTTCAAAATCAATTATATGATGTCGAATCAGGCAGCCAGATCGCGCAGAACATATTGCAGGATGCCGCCATTCTTCAGATACTCCAGTTCATCGATAGTATCGATGCGGCAGATCAGAGGAACCTGCTTCACTTGACCATCAGCGAATGTCACTGTCGCAAATGTTTTCTGGCGGGGCTGGATCGTGGCAAGACCCTCGATGGAGACAATTTCATCACCCTTCAGACCCAGTGACTGCCAGCTTGTACCTTCTTCAAGAACGAATGGAACAATGCCCATGCCGACAAGGTTCGAACGGTGGATACGCTCGAAAGACTGAGAAATAACCGCGCGAACACCGAGTAGGTTTGTGCCCTTCGCCGCCCAGTCACGTGATGAGCCATTGCCATATTCCACGCCAGCGAAAATCACCAGCGGCACATTCTCGCGGCGATATTCCATTGCCGCATCATAGATCGGCATTTCTTCCTTGGTTGGATAATGGATGGTGTAACCACCTTCGCGGCCATTCTCACCCAGCATGTGATTGCGGATGCGGATATTGGCAAAAGTACCGCGCATCATCACTTCATGGTTGCCACGACGCGTGCCGTACTGGTTGAAGTCCAGCGGAGCCACGCCATGATCGGTCAGATATTGACCAGCAGGTGAGGCGGCCTTGATGGAACCGGCCGGAGAAATATGGTCGGTCGTGATCTTGTCGCCGAACAGGCCAAGAATGCGCGCACCCTTGATGTCGTTGACAATGCCCGGGGTTTTACCCATGCCGACAAAGTAAGGCGGGTTCTGCACATAGGTGGAATTGTCATCCCATGCATAGGTCTGACCGGCTGGCACTTTAACGTTCTGCCAATTTTCATCGCCCTTGAACACATCCGCATATTTTGCCGAAAAGAGCTTGCGGGTAACGTTCTTGGTGATGAATTCCTGGATTTCATGGCTGGAAGGCCAGATATCCTTGAGGAAGACAGGATTGCCATTCTGATCTTCGCCGAGCGGCTCGGTTGTCAGATCCTTGGTAACCGTTCCGGCCAAAGCGTAGGCAACGACTAGAGGCGGTGAGGCAAGGTAGTTAGCCTGGACGTCTGGCGATACACGGCCTTCGAAATTGCGGTTGCCGGAAAGAACGGCAGCGGCAATCAAACCCTTATCATTGATCGTCTTGGAGATCGGCGCAGGCAATGGACCGGAGTTGCCGATGCAGGTGGTGCAACCGAAGCCGACAAGATTGAAGCCAAGCTTGTCGAGTTCAACCTGCAGACCTGCGCTTTCCAGATAAGCGGCAACGACCTGCGAGCCGGGGGCGAGCGAAGTCTTGACCCAAGGCTTGGATTTCAAACCCTTGGCAACTGCGTTGCGGGCGAGGAGGCCAGCGGCAATCAGAACACTTGGATTTGACGTATTGGTGCAGGACGTGATGGCGGCAATGGCAACGTCGCCATGGCCCAGATCATAATTCTCGCCCTCGACCTGATAACGCGCATCGAGTTGTTCAGTCTTCTTGTATTCCTTCTGCAATGATTCGCGGAAGCCGGAAGCAATTCCTTCCAGCGCGATACGGCCTTCAGGACGCTTGGGGCCAGCCATGGAAGGCACAACCGTGCCGAGATCCAGTTCCAGCGTATCCGTGAAGACCGGATCAGCAGAGCCCGCTTCACGCCACATGCCCTGAGCCTTTGAATAGGCTTCAACCAACGCCAGACGATCTTCGTCACGGCCAGACATATGCATATAGTTGATGGTTTCATTGTCGATCGGGAAGAAGCCGCATGTTGCGCCATATTCCGGACCCATATTGCCGATGGTGGCGCGGTCAGCCAATGTCATCGAATCAAGACCAGGGCCGAAGAACTCGACGAACTTGCCGACAACACCCTTCTTGCGCAGCATCTGAACAACGGTAAGAACCAGATCGGTTGCCGTAACGCCTTCCTTGACCTTGCCGGTCAGGCGGAAGCCGATGACTTCCGGAAGAAGCATGGAAACTGGCTGACCGAGCATGGAAGCCTCGGCTTCGATGCCGCCAACGCCCCAGCCAAGAACGCCAAGACCATTGACCATGGTGGTGTGCGAGTCCGTACCAACGCAGGTATCAGGATAAGCGACAGTCACGCCGTCTTCTTCCTTGGTCCAGACGCCTTGTGCCAGATATTCGAGGTTGACCTGATGGCAAATGCCCGTGCCGGGCGGAACAACGCGGAAGTTCTTGAATGCCTGTTGGCCCCATTTCAGGAAGCGGTAACGCTCGCCATTGCGCTCATATTCCAGATCCACATTGCGCTTGAAGGCTTGTGGATTGCCGAATTCATCGACGATGACGGAATGGTCGATAACCAGATCGACCGGGACGAGCGGATTGATCTTTTCAGGGTCACCACCAAGATTGACCATTGCATCACGCATGGCGGCAAGATCGACGACTGCTGGAACGCCGGTGAAATCCTGCATGAGAACGCGGGCAGGGCGGTAAGCAATTTCTGCCCCGGCAGAACCGCGATCAACAAGCCACTTGGCGACATTCTCAATATCTTTCTTGAAAACCGAGCGGTTATCTTCAAAGCGAAGCAGGTTTTCAAGCAGGACTTTCATGGAGAATGGAAGGGCGGAAATGCCTTCCAGGCCGTTCTTTTCGGCTTCGGTCAAACTGAAATAAACATATTCCTTATCCCCTACGGTGAGGGTTTTACGGCATTTAAAACTATCGATCTGAGACATTTTGCGTTCGTCCTTATGCTGCGGCCTAACCCGGGACGAACGCCTTTGCCGCGTTTCAAGGACGCGCTAAGGTGCGGGTGCAGTCATTTCCGCTGTCCGTCCCAGCAAATACCGGGAAGTATTCGCTTGAGATCGGCCAAAATTGTTTCCATGCCGACCGCTGGCATGGTTGACTGGTATATAGAGTTTTTCCGCGATTTGTGCCAGACCGTAAGGCGCAAAAATACGGGCTGCGGCGAAATGGTCATTTGGTTGCGCTCAAAACAGAAAAAGCGGGTTTTTCATGCAGTTAGTGGCCAAAGGGTTGGGCGGAGAGCGGGGCGGGGAAATCTTGTTTTCTGACCTCAACTTTACCATTCAGGCTGGCGAAGCCCTACTCATCACCGGGCCAAATGGCGTCGGCAAATCGACCTTGTTGCGAATCGCGGCAGGATTGTTGCGGCCAGCCGAGGGAGAAATAGTGCTGCAGGATAATCGTGAGCAATTCGAAACGTTGGGCGCGGCATGTCATTTTGTCGGGCATATGAATGCGATGAAACCCGCGCTGACGCTGGACGAAAATTTGCGGTTTTGGCAATCCTTTTATGGCGGCGGAGCGCGGCATGTGTCCGAAGCGCTTGAAATGGTGGGATTGGCCGACATCAGCCATTTGCCCTTTGGCTATCTTTCCACCGGCCAAAAACGACGCGCCAGCATAGCGCGGCTTCTTTCCAGTGACAGGCCCGTATGGCTTTTGGATGAGCCGACCGCTGGACTGGATAAGTCATCCGAAACACAGTTTTCGGCGTTGATGCAGGCTCATCTTGGCAATGGCGGTATCATCGTGGCGGCCACGCATCTGCCTCTCGGATTGCCGCATTCGCAAGAACTGACACTCGAGGCTGTTCACTGATGGGCGCATTGTTCGTGCGAGATGCCCGCCTTGGTTTACGGGCGGGCGGCGGCGCACTGGTCGGGATATTGTTTTTTCTGGCTGTGATTGCTGTCGTGCCTTTCGGCGTCGGGCCCGATCTCAAGCTCCTCGCGCGCATTGGCGCGGCCATGCTGTGGATCGGCGCACTGCTTGCAACTCTCCTTGGCCTCGACCGGCTGTTTCAGGCAGATCGTGATGATGGCTCGCTTGATCTTCTCATCATGAACTCCGAACGCCGCATGCTGGCGATCACGGTGCTGGTGAAATGCCTCGCCCATTGGACAGTGAGCGTTTTGCCGTTGGTTATTGCCGCGCCCTTGCTGGGCCTGTTCATGAACATGGAGCCGCTGGCAATTGGTGCAGTCACATTGACCCTTCTGATAGGAACGCCGGCCATCACGCTTATAGGGGCTGTCGGTGCGGCTGTTGCAGTCTCGCTGCCGCGTGGTGGACTGCTTGTTTCGGTGATTGTTCTGCCTCTTACCATTCCGGTGCTCATCTTCGGTGTATCTGCGTCCTATGGCGCAATTGAAGATCCGGCCCCATTTCTGGCACCTTTGCTTATTCTAGGTGCGATTACATTGTTCTTTGCGGTTATCGGTCCGTGGGCGGCGGCAGCTGCACTTAAATCATCCGCCGACTGACAGACTGGTGAATTGCGCAACGAAATATGAAAAGCTAAGAGATATTTATGAGCAATGTGGCATCCAAATCTGGGCGGTGGACCGATCTGGCGAACCCGACAAGGTTTTTGAACCTTGCGAGTAGCGTCTTGCCTTGGCTTGCCGGGGCAACGCTGATCACGCTTGCGATCGGTTTCTGGATGTCGATGATGGCGCCGGATGATTATCAGCAGGGCATAACCGTCAAGATCATGTTCATCCATGTGCCTTTCGCCTGGCTTTCCATGATGTGCTACACGATCATGTCGATTGCAGCGCTTGGCACGCTTGTCTGGCGTCATCCTCTGGCCGATGTTGCGGCAAAGGCAGCGGCCCCCATCGGCGCTGTTTTTACAGCTCTCGCCCTCATCACAGGTTCGCTCTGGGGCAAGCCCATGTGGGGAACATGGTGGGTCTGGGATGCGCGCCTGACTTCGGTGTTTGTGCTGTTTCTCATGTATCTTGGTGTGATTGCGCTGACGCGCGCCATGGACGATCCGGCGAGATCCGCAAGGGTCACTGCCATCCTCACGCTTGTGGGCTTCGTCAATATCCCGATCATCAAGTTTTCCGTCGATTGGTGGAATACACTTCATCAGCCAGCGTCGGTTATTCGCATGGGCGGCTCGACAATAGACCCTTCCTTGCTCTGGCCATTATTGGTTATGGCAATCGGTTTTACGCTGCTGTTCTTCACATTGCACATCATGGTCATGCGCAATGAGATATGGCGTCGCCGGGTCACTGCCATGCGGCGTATCGCAGCGCGCAGCGCAGAACGAAAGGCCCCATGATGAGCAATCATATGGCTTTCGTACTCGCTTCCTATCTTTCCGCAGGCATAGCCCTGTCAGGTTTGATCGCTTGGATTCTCCTCGACCAGCGCAACCAACTCAAAGCACTGCGCGACCTCGAAGCGCGTGGTGTCCGCCGTCGTTCAGGTTTCGGCAAAGATGGTGCATCATGAGCGAGGACGTTCAAAGGCAATCGATGCCTCGCAAGCGCAACCCAATCTTCGTTTTTCTGCCCTTGATCCTGTTTATCATTCTTGCGGCTATCTTTGCTTTGCAGCTTGCTTCGGGCCGCGATGAATCTGTCATCCCTTCCGCATTGTTAGGCAAGCCAGCACCGAATGTTTCGCTGCCAGCGGTTGCGGGACTCATGAAGGATGGCCAAGCTGTTCCAGGCCTTGATCCGTCCAAGTTCAAAGGTCAGGTCACGCTGGTCAATATATTCGGCTCGTGGTGTCTGCCCTGCCGTCAGGAGCACCCGCTGTTGATGAAGCTGGCACAGGACAAGCGGATTGTGCTGACTGGCCTCAATTATAAAGACAAGCCGGAAAACGCAGTCGGATTTCTTGAGGATCTCGGTAATCCCTATGGGGCAATTGGTGCCGATCTCAATGGCCGCGCGGCAATCGAGTGGGGCGTGTACGGTGTGCCGGAGACATTCCTGATCGGACGCGACGGGATCATTGCCTACAAGCATGTCGGACCATTTTCTGAAGAGACGATCCGTACAGATTTGATGCCTGCTATAGAGGCCGCGCTAAAGTCGAATTAGAGCAAACTTTGCCCTAATTCTTCTTGCTGGCGGCCTTTTCATTGGTTAGCGGTTCGGTCGAATATTTCATGATCAGCGGCATTTGCGCGAAGGTGAAAAGTAGGGTGATCGGCATTGTGCCCCAGACCTTGAACGCCACCCAGAAATCTGTCGAAAAGCTGCGCCAAACCACTTCGTTCAGCACTGCAAGAAAGAGAAAGAAGATACCCCAGCGTAGAGTCAGTTTACGCCAGCCTTCAGCATTGAGTTTGAAGGCACTGTCAAAAACATAGCCCAAAAGCGCTTTACCAAAATATAATCCGCCAAGCAGAATGACGCCAAATAGAGCATTGACGATTGTCGGCTTCATTTTGATGAAAGTCTCATTGTGCAGCCAGAGCGTCAGCGCGCCAAATATCAATACGACGATGCCGGAAATGAGTGGCATGATCGGCAGGCTTCGGGTCAGGACCCAGGATACTCCGAGAGCAATAAAGGTTGCAGCCATGAATAGGGCAGTGGCGACGAAGATCGGTTCGCCAATATTTGACAAGACCGGAAACCGCTCCAACAGCCATTCACCTTTTGCATTGGCAAAAAAGAAGATCATCAGCGGGCCCATTTCCAGCGCCAGTTTCAGCAATGGATTGACCTGTTTGTGTGCGGGATCGGATGGATCGCGCTCGAAAATCGGTTCGTTCATCATGCAACTCCAGCAATGGCTTTGGCAAAATCGCTTGCCGCAAATGGCTCAAGGTCATCGACCTGCTCGCCTACGCCAATAAAATACACCGGCAATTTATGCTTTGCCGAGATGGCGACAAGAATGCCGCCGCGCGCCGTGCCATCAAGCTTGGTCATGACCAATCCGTTGACACCGGCGATATTCCGGAAAATTTCAACCTGGTTAAGCGCATTCTGGCCGGTCGTCGCATCGAGTGTCTGCAGAACCGTGTGTGGCGCTTCGGGATCATGCTTACCGAGAACACGTACAATCTTGGCCAGTTCTTCCATCAGTTCTACGCGGTTTTGCAAACGACCGGCGGTGTCGATGATCAGAACGTCACTTCCCGCTTCCTTGGCCTGCTTCCACGCGTCAAAGGCAAGTCCGGCAGCGTCGGCACCAAGCTTGCTGGAGACGACCGGCGCGCCAGTGCGCTTGCCCCAAATATGCAATTGTTCGATTGCTGCCGCTCGGAACGTGTCGCCTGCAGCCAGCATGACATTCAGACCACCGGCTGTCAGCTTTGCGGCGAGCTTGCCGATTGTCGTGGTCTTGCCGGTGCCATTGACACCGACAACCAGAATGACGTGCGGCTTGTGCGAAAGGTCCAGTTCCAGCGGCTTTGCCACCGGTCCAAGCACCCTCTCGATTTCCGTTGCCATGATATTACGCACTTCATCAGTGCTGATATCCTTGCCGTAGCGTGTGGCGCTCAAAGCACCTGTAATCCTGATCGCCGTTTCCATCCCGAGATCGGCCTGGATCAGGACGTCTTCAAGGTCTTGCAACGTATCTTCATCGAGCTTGCGCCTTGTGAAGATACCACCGATAGAATCGCCAAGTTGTTGCGAGGAACGCGATAGCCCTTTGCGAAGGCGTTCAAACCAGCTGATGCGTTTTTCCGGTTCTACCGGTTGTGGTTCTTCGTCCTGCTTTTCCTGAACAGTCTTTGACACCGTAACTTTCTTGACCAGCGGCTTGGGTGTCGCGGGCATGTCTTCGGGTGCCACGACAACGGGCGTTTCAATTACCGGTTCCGGCTCAGAAATAATCTCCGGCGCTGTTTCGGGAGCAAACTCGGGTTCAGGCTGAAGCTCCGGTTCTGGTTCAATAACCGTTTCAATCTGCTCTTCCTGCAGTACTTCGATCTCAACCGGAGCAACGGTTTCAATGATCGCCTGTTCGAGAGGTTCCGTTGACTCGATATTTGCTTGCGGGATGATCTCCGGCTCAGATTCCGACAGAATTTCAGGTTCGGGCAGGGGTTCTTCAACGTGCGCCGCAGACTTTACGGGCGCATCAGACTCTTCGACCTCGATGACAGAAGTCTCTTCTCCAACAGGCAATGTTTCCTGCGCAGCAGTATCTTCATAGATCTGCTCAACCGTTTCGATCTTGTCCGACTCGATAAGAGGTACATCGGCAGGGGTTTCCTCAACCTCCTTCTTGCCGAATGAAAATATTTTCTTGATAAAACCCAGAGCCATGAATGCTGCTTTACTTTTTATGCCGCGTGGCGATTGCTGCCATTGTCACTGGCGTTGGCCAACAGTTTGTTACCATCATGCCCTGTTATAGTCCGCTCGATGATGGTTCCTGCCGCATCGGCATCAACACCGACAAGTGTAAAGCCTTCCGTGCGGCCAATGCCTTCGCGTTCAACGAGAATTTTCTGACGCGTTCCAACAAGGCTGCCCAGATGCTTATTATAGTTCGCATCACCTGCAGCCCTCAGCCGCGCGGCACGATCCTTGATTATCCTGCGATTCATTTGTGGCATGCGCGCGGCAGGTGTGCCTTCGCGTGGGCTGAACGGAAAAACGTGAAGATTTGTCAGCCCGCATTCCTCGACAATGCGGATCGAATTTTCAAACATTTCTTCTGTTTCCGTCGGGAAACCTGCGATGATATCGGCGCCAAACACGATATCCGGCCTGATACTGCGCACAGTTTCGCAGAACGTGATGGAATTTTCGCGCGAATGCCGACGCTTCATCCGCTTCAGGATCATATTGTCACCGGACTGAAGCGAAAGATGCAGATGCGGCATCAGACGGCTTTCTGTGGCCAATGCTTCCATCAAATCCTCATCGGCCTCGATGGAATCAATGGAAGAAAGGCGCAGGCGCAGCAAATCAGGCACTTCTTTCAGGACGGTCTTTACCAGCTTGCCAAGGCGCAGATTGCCGGGAAGATCCGGGCCATAGCTGGTCATGTCGACGCCGGTCAGGACCACTTCATGATAGCCATTGCCGACAAGCCGCTTGACCTGTTCGATTACGCCGCCCATCGGCACCGAACGCGAATTGCCCCGGCCATAGGGAATAATGCAGAAGGTGCAGCGATGGTCACAGCCATTTTGCACTTGTACAAAGGCCCGTGCGCGCCCTTCAATGGCATCAACCATGTGTGACGCGGTTTCGCGCACTTCCATGATGTCGTTGACGCGCACTTTTTCAAACTGGTTCACGCCAAAATCCGGCAGCATGCGATATGAGTTAGATTTGAGCTTTTCCTCATTGCCGAGGACGAGATCAACCTCATCCATGGCGGCAAAATCATCGGCGCCTGTCTGGGCCGCGCAACCGGTCACAATGATCCGCGCTTGCGGATTATCCCGGCGGGCTTTGCGGATTGCCTGCCGCGCCTGCCGCACCGCTTCGCTGGTTACGGCACAGGTGTTGAAAATAATCGCGCCATTTTCAAGCGTACCAAGACCGGCAGCATCGGCTTCCCGCTTCATCACCTCGGATTCATAGGTGTTAAGACGACAGCCGAAGGTAACGACGTCCACAGCCATCAGGCCGCTCCCTGTGCGTCTTCGCTGCGTGCCCAGTTGCCATTTTGAGGATCGAGAGAGCCTGAAAATTCCCACTCGGCTGGCCCTGTCATCAGGACATGATCGTTTTCCAGCCACTCAATAACCAACGGGCCGCCTGGCACAGTTACAGTTACGGCACGGTCTGTCCGGTCGGTGCGCGCCGCCGATACACCGGCGGCACATGCGGCAGAACCGCAGGCGCGTGTAATGCCCGCACCACGCTCCCATGTGCGCAGCGTTATTGCGTTACGGCTCGTTACGTGAGCGATCGAAATATTGGCCCGTTCCGGAAACATGGGGTGGTTTTCGAGCATTGGACCAAAGCGTTCCAGATCATAATTCCAGACATCCTGATCGACCCAGAAAATGGCATGTGGATTGCCCATGCTGACAACGGAAGGCGAATGCAAGACCGGCGCATCGATAGGCCCGATCTGCAATTCGATCTTACGCGTGTCGTGGAAGGGTTCGGAGAGCGGGATTTCTTGCCATTCAAAGTGCGGCCTTCCCATATCGACGGAAATCTGGCCGTCCGGGTGCTCGCTTGCGGTCAGAATTCCCGCGATTGTCTCGAGGGAGAATTCGCGCTTGCCCGTCTGGGCGCTGAGCGCCTGCACGACGCAGCGCATACCATTTCCGCAGGTTTGTGCATGAGTACCATCAGAATTGATGATCTCGACATAAGCATCCGTGCCATCGCTGTGGGGAGAATGGATCGCCATGATTTGATCGAACTTGGTTGCAGGATCGCGATCAAGCGCTATCGCCGCTTGCGGTGTAATTCTGTCCGCACGTCCACGCATGTCGGCAACGATAATTTCATTGCCAAGCCCGTTCATCTTCGCGAAGGGTGCGCGCGTGATCATGCCGTCTGGTCCTGCCATCAGTTTTCGTGTCTATCGGGTCTATATGGCGGAAAAGGTGAAGAAATGCCAGTCCCTGCAAGCATTGGCGGCGCGCATCATTTGCTCAATCTGTCACATGGATAACCAGTTTTCCGAAATTGTGCCCCTGAAGCAGTCCCATAAAGGCTTCTGGCGCATTGGCGAGGCCCTCGACAATATCCTCGCGATACTTCACCTCACCGCTCTGCAGCCACTTTCCCATATCTTCAGTGAAGGCTGGGCGCTGATCCACGAACTCCCGCTGTATGAAACCGCGTATCAGGAGGCTCTTCTTCAGGACATCGCGCATGAGATGGGGGAGACGGTCCTTACCGGACGTATCAAGGCCATCATATTGGGCGATGAGGCCGCAAACCGGTATGCGAGCAAACGTATTCAGCAGCGGAAAGACAGCGTCCCAGACAGCGCCGCCGACATTCTCGAAATAGACGTCAATTCCATCCGGGCATGCCAGCTTTAACTGTTCGGAAAAGTCAGGCGAGTGGTGGTCTATTGCTGCATCGAAGCCAAGTTCATCCCTGATGAAAGCGCATTTTTCTGGGCCACCTGCAATGCCTATGGCACGCGCTCCTTTTAGCCTTGCAATCTGGCCGACAGTGGAGCCGACCGGACCACTGGCAGCCGCAACGACAACGGTTTCGCCGGGTTTCGGCTGGCCAATCGTGAGTAAGCCCGTATAAGCCGTAAAGCCCGGCATGCCGAGGATGCCAACGGCGGTTGAAAGTGGTGCGACTTCAGGGTCGAGCTTACGCAAACCGCCGCCGTCGGAAATCGCATAGCTTTGCCAGCCAGAATGCGAAAGAACAAAATCTCCATTTTTATAGCCGGGATGCCTGCTTTCAATAACCTCCGCTACGGTGCCGCCCTCCATCACAGCATCTATCGCGACAGGAGCTGCATAGGATTTTGCATCATCCATCCGGCCGCGCATATAAGGATCGAGCGACAGATAGAGGATTTTGAGTAGCACTTCGCCATCACGGGGCGTTGGGATCGCGGCTTCTTCTATCCGGAAGTTCCCAGGTTTGACCCGCCCCTCAGGGCGAGAGGCGAGAACGATACGGGTATTCGTTGGCTGTGACATGACTGCTCCCATAGAGTTGCAGACGAACCTAACTGACCCGTTTCAACGTCGCAACGTCAAGAGATCAATGCGGCTCGTGCGCGTCTGCAACGCCGCGCAGCCAATAGCCCGCTGCTTTTACCCATTCGCCGTTCAGGCCACGATGCTCAACCAGATATTGGCGTATTGCTTTTGAAGCGCTGCTTTCGCCGGCTATGAAAGCATAGCAATCGCCGCTTGGCAGATCGAGCGTCTCAATTTTCCGTAGCAGTAGATCATTATTCCCGGCTTCAGCGCCATTGCGATGAACCCAGATGATCTCGGCATTTGCGTCGGTGTTGATCGATTGCTCTTCTTCCTTACCGGCCACTTCTATGACTGCGATGGCACGGGATGAAGCAGGGAGTTCTTCCAACCGGCGGCTGATTGCAGGGAGCGCAGTCTCGTCTCCCGCCAGAAAATACCAGTCGAAGGCATCGGAAACAATCATCGAGCCTCGGGGCCCGCCGATCACGAGCTTCTGTCCAATAGCAGCCTGGGCAGCCCAGCTTGAGGCTGGCCCATCACCATGCAGGACGAAATCGACATCAAGCGTGTTGGTGGCGGCGTGATAATTGCGCGGTGTATAATCGCGCATTTGCGGTCGTGGCTTGCCTTCCGGGAAGGTAACGCCATCGGGGCCAAGTGTCGGCAATACAGGCTCTTCACCAAGCGGCGAAAAGAAAATCTTGATGTGATCGCCATATCCGGGGCTGGTAAAACCTTCGAGTTGATCTCCAGCAAGGGTGACGCGCAACATGAGCGGCGTCAAATGCCTCACAGCTTGAACCTCAAGCACGCGAAGGCGGGTTTCGTGACGAATTCTCTGGGGTGTTTTATTTATGACTGTCATTGTCAAGAAATACGTCGGCACTTGTGGAAGTTCAATGGGTTTGGGCTTTAAATTTTGGTCGCAGCTTCGCACGACATAATAAGACTTTATTCACCTTGAAATGCTTAAACTGGTTAATGCGACTCAACTGACCGAAAGGCTGGCGCGGTCATGTGTGGCGATATTGTCATTCCGGCCAGCTTTTGGGTGCATTTGCCAATGGAAATGCCGTTGAACGGTGGTTTTTTTGGTATTTGGGTTGAGAATTTCGGCCAGATGGCCATTGTATCATGGTTAATCACAGGGGAATGGGTTGGTATTCCCGAATCAGATTATGCAGATGGAGAACTGAGGTTATGGGAACTTTGAAGGTCAATTTGCTGACCGTTGCCGCTGTTGGCATGGTGTTGGCCGGATGCCAGAGTTCGCGGATGGAACCGATGGATTCGGGACCAGCACCGTTGCAAGCGGCTCCTTCCGGCTCTGTCAGGCAGAGCCAGCTTCCACCGCCCGGCGGCAATCAGTTTCCGACGGCGCCAACCACTGCTGGCGCGGCTCCAAGCGCTCAACCCAATACGCAAGTGGCATCGTTGCCGCCTGAAAACGCGCCTGACCTTACCGCTGGCAGCGTGGCCGGTGTATGGAATGCGAGTATGGGCGGTCAGAGCTGCAAGATTGCGACCCCGCAGACAAAATTTGGCCAGGGTTATCGCGCCGGTCCGCTTCGTTGCCCCGGGGAGCTAGCAACGCTGTCCTCGTGGGCAGTCAGTGGCAAGCAGCTTACCCTGTATGATGCAGCAGGCGGTACTGTGGCGCGGCTTTATTCGTCAGGTGGGTCAAAATTTGACGGTCAGACATCCGGTGGACAGAACCTGACGCTCTCGCGCTAAAAACAAGGCGCGGCCTTGAGAGACTGCTTCCCGCATGTCGCATGATAATCTGAAAGTGTTTCCCTCGGTGAACGAGCGCTACCAGGCGCTCGTTCAGTCGGGGGAGCTTGATATGGACCCCGCGCAACAGCAGCTGGCCTTGCGTTTCGACCGGCTTATCCGCGATGTCGCAACGAAGCGTCTTGCGACGAAATCCAGTGCCCTGGGTTGGCTTTTCAGTCGAAAATCCCCGCGCAACGAGATCGTCAAGGGCCTTTATATTTATGGTGAAGTTGGACGGGGCAAAACCATGCTCATGGACATGTTTCATCAACTTGTCCCGGTAAAACGCAAGCGCCGCGCCCATTTTCTCGATTTTATGGCCGATGTTCATGAGCGTATCAATGCGCATCGCAAGGCTCTCAAGAACGGCGAAACAAAACAGGAGGATCCGATACCGCCTGTTGCCGACGCTCTGGCTGAACAATCATGGGTGCTCTGTTTCGATGAGTTCACGGTTACGGATATTGCCGATGCCATGATCCTGTCGCGCCTGTTTCGAGCCTTGTTCGAACGCGGCGTTGTCCTTGTTGCCACCTCTAACGTTTTGCCCGATAACCTTTATCGCGACGGGCTCAATCGCCAGCTATTCCTGCCGTTCATTGATTTGCTGAAAACCCATGTGGACGTCATCAATCTGGATGCGCGCACCGATTACCGGCTGGAGAAGCTTAATCGCATGCCGGTTTATCTTTCCCCTCTGAACGATGAATCGAATCGTTTGATGGATGAGGCATGGCACGCAGCCACCGAAGGCGCGACAGTCGCATCCGACAGCGTGACGGTAAAGGGCCGCTCGGTGGTGATACCGAAGGCCGGCAGCAACGCAGCAAGATTTACCTTCGCTGATCTCTGCTCCAAACCGCTCGGGGCGGCGGACTACACAGCCATCATCCAACGATACAAGACGATTTTCATCGATGCGGTGCCTGTGCTCGATCACGCGCGCAGGAATGAGGCCAAGCGTTTCATCATCCTTATCGATATTCTCTATGACAATCACGTGCACATCGTGATTTCGGCCGCCGCTTCTCCCGACAAACTTTATGTCGCCAACCGCGGAACTGAGGCTTTTGAATTTGACCGTACCGCATCACGGCTGTTCGAAATGCAAAGCGAAGATTATCTTGAACATGCCGCCCGCCCAACGGCCGCAGCTTCATGAGACTGATACTTTTGGCGTGTAAAGAGACTCTCGAAATAGCTCAAAATGCTAAATCTGATTGACGTTTACGTAAGTCCCATCAAATCTAAACGATTGAATTCATTGAGGGGAAAATTTTAAGTTGAGTTATTTTTGAAAGAGGAATATTCGAACCACCCAACGCAGAGGCATATGGCGACAGATTGCCGACTAGCATTTCTGATAATCGTTATTTTGGTCTTTGACGTCGGTTAAGGCATTAAGTTCAGGCAAAACTTCAGATCAGGGAAGTATCCAGCATGGCACGTAACAAAATCGCCCTCATCGGCTCAGGTATGATCGGTGGAACGCTTGCACATCTGATCGGGCTCAAAGAGCTCGGCGACATCGTTCTTTTCGACATCGCAGAAGGGACGCCTCAGGGCAAAGGTCTCGACATTGCTCAGTCCTCCCCGGTTGATGATTTCGACGCCAAGCTTACCGGCGCCAACGACTATGCAGCCATTGAAGGCGCAGATGTTGTCATCGTCACCGCCGGTGTGCCCCGCAAGCCGGGCATGAGCCGCGACGATCTTCTCGGCATCAATCTAAAGGTCATGGAGCAGGTCGGCGCGGGCATCAAGAAATACGCCCCCGGCGCTTTCGTGATCTGCATCACCAACCCGCTCGACGCAATGGTCTGGGCGCTGCAGAAATTTTCCGGTCTGCCAAAAAACATGGTTGTCGGCATGGCCGGCATTCTGGACAGCGCACGCTTCCGCTATTTCCTTGCCGATGAATTCAAGGTTTCGGTTGAAGATGTCACCGCTTTCGTTCTCGGTGGCCATGGCGACTCCATGGTTCCGCTTGCGCGCTATTCGACTGTTGCCGGTATCCCGCTGCCGGACCTGGTGAAGATGGGCTGGACCAGCCAGGAAAAGCTCGATCAGATCATCCAGCGTACCCGCGACGGCGGTGCCGAAATCGTTGGCCTGCTCAAGACCGGCTCTGCCTTCTACGCGCCTGCTTCCTCGGCCGTTCAGATGGCTGAGGCCTTCCTCAAGGACAAAAAGCGTGTTCTTCCTGTCGCTGCGCATCTTTCCGGCCAGTATGGCGTTAAGGATATGTATGTGGGCGTGCCGGTCATTATCGGCGCAGGCGGTGTCGAGCGCGTTATCGAAATCGACTTGAACAAGGCAGAAGAAAAGCAGTTTGAAGCTTCGGTGGCTTCGGTTGCCGGGCTTTGTGAAGCTTGCATCAATATCGCACCGAACCTCAAGTAATTTGGTTCACGAAACAATTCTGAAACGATCCTGAGCTACGGCTCAGGATTATTCGTAGAGGAAATATCATATGAATATTCATGAATATCAGGCCAAGCGTCTGCTGCACACATTTGGTGCGCCAATCGCCAATGGTGTTGCCGTTTACTCGGTCGAGCAGGCGGAAGAATGGGCAAAGACACTGCCCGGTCCGCTTTATGTGGTGAAGAGCCAGATTCATGCCGGTGGGCGCGGTAAAGGCAAGTTCAAGGAACTCGGTCCGGATGCAAAGGGCGGTGTGCGCCTCTCCAAGTCCGTCGAGGAAGTTGTTGCAAATGCCAAGGAAATGCTCGGCAACACATTGGTTACCAAGCAGACCGGTCCCGCTGGTAAGCAGGTCAACCGCCTCTACATCGAAGATGGCGCTGATATTGATCGCGAACTTTATCTGTCGATCCTGGTCGACCGTGCTGTTGGCCGTCCCGCATTCGTGGTTTCCACGGAAGGCGGCATGGATATTGAAGCTGTTGCTCACGATACGCCTGAAAAGATCATCACTGTTGCAATCGACCCTGAAAAAGGCGTTACGGCAGAAGATATCGCGACGATTAGCGATGCTTATGGTTTGAGCGGCGAAGCACGCGCCGATGGCGAAAAGCTTTTCCCGATTCTCTACAAGGCTTTCACCGAGAAGGACATGAGCCTGCTCGAAGTGAACCCGCTGATCGTCATGAAAGACGGTCGTCTGCGTGTTCTGGATGCCAAGGTTTCATTTGATGGCAATGCTCTCTTCCGTCATCCGGATGTGGTCGAGCTGCGCGACACCACCGAAGAAGACGAGAAGGAAATCGAGGCATCCAAATATGACCTCGCCTATGTCGCTCTTGATGGCAATATTGGCTGCATGGTCAATGGTGCAGGTCTTGCCATGGCAACGATGGATATCATCAAGCTCTATGGCGCGGAGCCAGCAAACTTCCTCGATGTTGGCGGTGGTGCTAGCAAGGAGAAGGTAACGGCTGCGTTCAAGATCATCACTGCTGATCCAGCTGTAAAAGGTATTCTGATCAATATCTTCGGCGGCATCATGAAATGCGACATCATCGCAGAAGGTGTTATCGCTGCGGTCAAGGAAGTTGGCCTCAAGGTGCCGCTGGTTGTTCGCCTCGAAGGCACCAATGCTGAACTCGGCAAGAAGATCATCAATGAGAGTGGTCTGAATGTCGTCTCCGCCGATGATCTGGATGATGCGGCGCAGAAAATCGTCAAGGCTGTGAAGGGAAACTAAGGCATGTCTATTCTTGTTAACAAAGACACCAAGGTTCTCGTTCAGGGCCTGACCGGTAAGACCGGCACATTCCACACCGAACAGGCTCTTGCCTATTACGGTACACAGATGGTTGGTGGCATTCACCCGAAGAAGGGTGGCGAGACCTGGGAAGGCAATCTGCCTACCGGTTCGAGCGCGCAGTTGCCGATTTTTGCTTCGGTTGCCGAAGGCAAGGACCGGACCGGCGCAAATGCTTCCGTGATCTACGTTCCGCCAGCAGGCGCGGCAGAAGCCATTCTGGAAGCCATTGAAGCAGAGATTCCTTTGATCATCTGCATCACCGAAGGCATTCCGGTCATGGATATGGTTCGCGTCAAGGCTCGCCTTGACCGTTCGTCGTCACGCCTGATCGGACCGAACTGCCCGGGTGTTCTCACCCCTGAAGAATGCAAGATCGGCATCATGCCAGGCAATATCTTCAAGAAGGGTTCGGTGGGTGTTGTATCGCGCTCCGGCACGCTTACTTATGAAGCAGTGTTCCAGACGACCAATGAAGGCCTTGGCCAGACAACAGCTGTCGGTATCGGCGGTGATCCAGTCAAGGGCACCGAGTTCATCGACGTTTTGGAAATGTTCCTAGCTGACGAAGAAACCAAGTCGATCATCATGATCGGTGAAATCGGCGGCTCGGCGGAAGAAGACGCAGCGCAGTTTATTGCTGATGAAGCAAAGCGCGGCCGCAAGAAGCCAATGGCCGGTTTCATCGCCGGACGTACAGCTCCTCCCGGACGTACCATGGGTCATGCCGGCGCAGTTATTTCCGGCGGCAAGGGCGGCGCTGAAGACAAGATCGCAGCAATGGAAGCAGCGGGTATCCGCGTTTCGCCATCGCCTGCGCAGCTTGGAAAGACATTGGTCGAAGTCCTTAAGGGATAAGACCTTAAAGGAGGCGAACTTTCGCCTTTATCAGAGCTAAGAAGGATCGGGGCAGTTGCTGCCCTGATCAATCCGCGGGGACGCTCATAGCTTGAGCGAGCCTCACCCAGGGTGGCACCGGAAGGCCGGTGCGCTCTTATCAAGGGAGACGGGGCACAGCTCCGGTCACGAATATGGCACGTCAAGAACAGGCCAACGATCTTTTTGCCCTCACTTCATTTCTCTATGGTGGCAATGCCCATTATATCGAGGAACTTCACGCACAATACGAGAAAGATCCGGCATCGGTGGATGCTGAATGGCAGGAATTCTTTGCCAATCTCGGCGATAATAAAGACGATATCCAGAAAAACGCCAAGGGTGCGTCCTGGGAAAAGCCAAATTGGCCAATCGCGGGTAATGGCGAGCTGGTTTCTGCTCTTGATGGCAATTGGGGCGAAGTCGAAAAGCACATTACGGACAAGCTGAAGTCGAAAGGCACCAACGGCGCAGCGGCAACAAACGGCGCTGCCGCAGCGAAGGCATCTGACTCCGACATCATTCATGCGGCGCGCGATTCTGTTCGCGCCATCATGATGATCCGGGCTTACCGCATGCGTGGTCATCTACATGCCAAGCTTGATCCGCTGGGATTGGCCGAGGTCAAGGAAGACTATAACGAGCTGTCGCCAGAGAGCTACGGTTTCTCACCAGCCGATTATGATCGTAAGATCTTCATCGATAATGTGCTGGGTCTTGAATATGCGACCATTCCGCAGATGCTCGATATCCTGCAGCGCACCTATTGCTCGACGATCGGTGTGGAGTTCATGCACATTTCCGATCCGGTGGAAAAGTCATGGATTCAGGAACGCATAGAAGGCCCGGATAAAGGCGTTGCCTTTACCGCAGAAGGCAAGAAGGCGATCCTTTCCAAGCTGGTCGAGGCTGAAGGCTTTGAACAGTTCATTGATGTCAAATATAAAGGCACCAAGCGCTTCGGTCTTGATGGTGCGGAATCGCTGATTCCGGCGCTGGAACAGATTGTCAAGCGTGGCGGCTCGATGGGCCTCAAGGAAATCGTCCTTGGCATGGCTCACCGTGGACGCCTCAATGTACTTAGCCAGTTCATGCGCAAGCCGCATCGCGCCATTTTCCACGAGTTCAAGGGCGGTTCTTACGCACCGGATGACGTGGAAGGTTCGGGTGACGTAAAATATCATCTTGGTGCTTCGTCGGATCGCGAATTTGACGGCAACAAGGTGCATCTGTCACTGACAGCCAATCCCTCGCACCTGGAAATTGTAAATCCGGTTGTCATGGGTAAGGCCCGTGCCAAGCAGGATCTGCTCGCCGGCCGTGACCGTGATGAAGTTGTGCCGCTTTCCGAGCGTGCCAAGATCATGCCGCTGCTGCTGCATGGCGATGCGGCATTTGCCGGTCAGGGCGTTGTTGCCGAGTGTCTTGGCCTTTCCGGTCTGCGCGGTCATCGCGTCGGCGGTACGGTGCATTTCATCATCAATAACCAGATCGGCTTTACCACCAATCCGCGTTTCTCGCGTTCCTCGCCCTATCCATCCGATGTGGCGAAGATGATTGAGGCGCCAATTTTCCACGTCAATGGTGACGATCCGGAAGCCGTTGTTTATGTGGCGAAGATTGCCACCGAATACCGCATGACCTTCCACAAGCCGGTCGTCATTGATATGTTCTGCTATCGCCGCTTCGGCCATAATGAGGGCGATGAGCCTGCATTCACGCAGCCGCTGATGTACAAGACCATTCGAGGCCAGAAAACGACTGTACAGCTCTATTCCTCCAAGCTGATCGAAGAAGGCCTGATTACTGAAGCCGATCTTGAAAAGCTGCGTGCCACATGGCGCGAAAACCTCGAGCAGGAATTTGAGGCCGGTCAACACTACAAGCCCAACAAGGCCGATTGGCTGGATGGCGCCTGGAGCGGCTTGCGCACAGCAGATAATGCTGATGAGCAGCGCCGTGGCAAAACGGGGCTTCCGCTGAAGACCATCAAGGAAATCGGCAAGAAGCTGGCAGAAGTGCCAGCGGGCTTCAATGTTCACCGCACCATTCAGCGCTTTCAGGATAATCGCGCCAAGATGGTCGAGACCGGCGAAGGTTTCGATTGGGCGACGGCAGAAGCACTGGCATTCGGCTCACTGGCAATTGAGGGGCATCCCGTTCGCCTGTCAGGTCAGGACGTCGAGCGCGGTACATTCAGCCAGCGGCATTCGGTGCTCTATGATCAGGACACGGAACAACGCTACATTCCGCTGAACAATCTTCAAAAAGGTCAGGCAATTTACGAAGTCATCAATTCGATGCTTTCGGAAGAGGCTGTCCTTGGGTTTGAGTATGGCTATTCGCTGTCCGATCCGCGCGCGCTTACCCTTTGGGAAGCTCAGTTTGGTGACTTTGCCAATGGCGCGCAGGTCATATTTGACCAGTTCATTTCATCGGGTGAGCGTAAATGGCTGCGTATGTCGGGCCTGGTTTGCCTGCTGCCACACGGCTATGAAGGTCAGGGTCCGGAGCACTCTTCAGCTCGTCTTGAGCGCTATTTGCAGCTTTGTGCGGAAGACAATATGCAGGTCGCGAACTGCACAACACCTGCAAATTACTTCCATATTCTGCGCCGCCAGATGAAACGCGACTTTCGCAAGCCGCTGATCCTGATGACGCCGAAATCTCTGCTGCGTCATAAGCGTGCGGTATCGTCGATCAGCGATTTCACCGGCGATTCCTCCTTCCACCGTCTGTTGTGGGATGATGCGCAGCTGCTGAAGGATCAGCCGATCAAGCTGCAGAAGGATTCGAAAATCCGCCGTGTGGTTCTCTGCTCCGGCAAGGTCTATTACGACCTTTACGAAGAGCGCGAAAAGCGCGGCATTGACGATGTCTATCTGTTGCGCGTCGAACAGCTTTACCCGTTCCCGGCCAAGGCGCTGATCACTGAACTCTCGCGTTTCCGCAATGCGGAGATGGTCTGGTGTCAGGAAGAGCCCAAGAACATGGGTGCCTGGGCTTTTATCGATCCTTATCTGGAATGGGTGTTGGCGCATATTGATGCCAAGCATCAGCGGGTCCGTTACACCGGACGTCCTGCCGCAGCCTCAACGGCGACCGGCCTGATGTCCAAGCACCTTGCACAACTTGAAGCATTCCTTGAAGATGCTCTGGGTTCATAAGTAAACAAAGATAGAGCGGCGTGACGTCGCTTTGAGCAGTTAAAATAGATCAACGAGAGCTGAGAATATGGCAACCGAAATCCGCGTCCCAACACTGGGCGAATCCGTTTCCGAAGCAACAATCGGCAAATGGTTCAAGAAGGTCGGCGAAGCTATTGCTGTCGACGAACCGCTGGTCGAGCTTGAGACCGACAAAGTGACTATTGAAGTGCCCGCTGCGGCTGCTGGTTCGCTTGCCGAAATTACCGCCAAGGAAGGCGATACGGTTGAAGTTGGCGCCTTGCTTGGCATGATCGGCTCCGGCGAGGGCGCGGCCGCTGCACCTGCCAAGAAAGAAGAAGCCAAGCCTGACGCGGTAGCACAGGCATCCGGCCCAGGTTCAGCGGCAACCACAGGTGAGGCAGAAAACAAGGCTGCTCAGGTTGCAGGCAATACGCCTATTTCCGAGCGCAAGCCCAGTGAAATGCCAGCTTCCCCGGCTGCTTCCAAGCTGTTGAGCGAAAAAGGTGTATCTGTTTCGCAGGTCGAAGGTTCCGGCAAGCGAGGCCAGGTTCTCAAGGGTGATGTTCTTGATGCCGTTGCCAAGGGCTTTACGTCGCAACCGGCTGCTGCCGAAGCACCGAAGGCCGTTGCCCGTCCGGCTTCCGCGCCAGATGATGCTTCGCGCGAAGAGCGCGTGAAGATGACACGGTTGCGCCAGACCATTGCGCGCCGACTCAAGGATGCGCAGAGCACGGCTGCCATGCTTACCACCTATAATGAGGTGGATATGTCTGCGGTCATGGACCTTCGTAACCGCTACAAGGAAATTTTCGAGAAGAAGCATGGTGTCAAACTCGGCTTCATGGGTTTCTTCACCAAGGCTGTCACCCATGCCTTGAAGGAAATTCCTGCGGTTAATGCCGAGATTGACGGCACCGACATCATCTACAAGAATTTTGCCCATGTCGGCGTTGCCGTCGGCACGGATAAGGGCCTTGTCGTTCCGGTCGTGCGTAATGCAGACCAGATGTCGATTGCCGAAATTGAGAAGGATATTGGCCGTCTGGGTAAAGCTGCACGCGATGGCGCGCTGTCGATGGCGGACATGCAGGGCGGCACATTCACCATTTCCAATGGTGGCGTCTATGGCTCGCTCATGTCTTCGCCGATCCTTAACGCACCGCAGTCCGGTATTCTTGGAATGCACAAGATTCAGGATCGTCCGGTTGTGGTTGGCGGTCAGATTGTCATCCGCCCGATGATGTATCTGGCTTTGAGCTATGACCACCGTATTGTTGACGGCAAGGAAGCAGTTACCTTCCTCGTTCGCGTCAAGGAAAGCCTTGAAGATCCGGAGCGTCTCGTTCTCGATCTCTAGAGCAATTCCAGGAAAAGTGTGTAGCGGTTTTCCGTCCGGAATTGCGTAAAATAAAGGTTTAGAGCGTCGTTTTGAATCTCAAAACGCAAAACGCTCTAAGCAATAAAGCTGTGCCGGTTGCTCTCGGGTCGGGAGCAGACCGGCACCAGTATGTCGTCTCTGGAGAATAAGCATGTCGCACTACATGTACGAATTCCTTGGTCTGATGGCGGTCTTTTCGATCATGATCGTCTCGCCCGGAGCTGACTTTGCCATTGTTGTCCGGCAGAGCATCGTGCATGGCCGCCGCAGCGCTATCATGACGAGCCTCGGCATTGGCTCTTCACTGCTTTTCCACATTAGCTACACTGTGCTCGGGCTTGGTCTGCTTGTATCAAAATCGCTGCTTCTGTTTGGCTTGCTGAAGTGGGCGGGTGCGGCCTATCTCGTTTATCTCGGGATCAAGGCCCTGCGTGCACCTGCCATGGAAGCACCGGCGGATGTCGTCGAGAATGTTCCGCAGAAGAAGATTTCCGATGGGCGTTCTTTCCTCATGGGTTTCGTGACAAACGCGCTGAATCCGAAAGCCGTCCTGTTCTTCCTGTCATTGTTTTCGGCGCTGGTCAGTCATGAAACACCGGTTTTGATTCAGGCTAGCTATGGCGTGTTCATGGCGCTTGCGCTGATTGCATGGTTCGTTGCGGTTTCCACCTTCTTTACGATCCAGTCAGTGCGGGATCGCTTTGTATCCTGGGGCAAGTGGTTCAATCGCGTAACCGGCATGGTTTTTATCGGGCTCGGTATCAAGCTCGCGACCAGCCAGGCAAGCTAGAGCGCTATGACTGTTTTTTTCCCCAACGCCAGAAAACAAGGTCTTGCTGCCATATCGGCGCTCGGAGTTCTGTTTGCCTCTTCGGCCTATGCCGCTTGTACGCAGGACCGGGCTGTCTATACCGACCGCGACGATGACTACACGCTGACATTCAAGCACTTTCCCGAAGATCAGCCTGTTGCAACATCAAACGAGTTTGTCCTGCAGCGCAATGACGCGGATTTGAAGCTTCAAGGTGTTGTCATGCATGACGAAGCCGCAAGGCCGAATGCGCTGATTATGTATAATTGCCCAAGCGGCGATGCGACAGGTGATGAACTGGCGGCTTGTACAGTGTGGGAGGGCGTGCCTTATGCGCTGAAAGACGGCGCACAAGCCGACTATCTTCCACAAGCCAAAGAGCCGGCAGCGCAAGCTTTGCTGATGCCCAATCTCTCCGGCGCAATGAGCAATTTCAACTTCAAGCTGGAAAAGCCGATCGAAACGTTTCCGTGGGAAGTGTTCCGCTTCAAGGAATGCGTTCCCCAACAATAATTATGTGAGTTAAAGCAAAGGAATCAATCATGGCATATGATGTCGTCGTCATCGGATCAGGCCCCGGTGGCTATGTGTGCGCAATCAAGGCAGCACAACTCGGGCTAAAAACCGCCGTTATTGAAAAGCGCGCAACCTTTGGCGGCACTTGCCTGAACATTGGCTGCATTCCCTCAAAGGCCTTGCTCCACGCTTCTGAGGTTTTCCATGAGGCTGGGCATTCCCACGCGACGCTTGGCGTTGATGTGAGTACGCCAAAGCTCAATCTACCGGCCATGCTTGCCCATAAGCAGGCAACCGTGGATGCCAATGTGAATGGCGTTGCGTTTCTGTTCAAGAAAAACAAGATCGACACGTTCATTGGTACCGGCAAGGTCGTTGCCGCGGGCAAAGTTTCAGTAACCGGTGAAGATGGCAAGGTTCAGGAAGTCGAAGCAAAGAATATCGTGATTGCCACTGGCTCCGATGTTGCAGGCATTCCGGGCGTTGATGTGGCTTTTGATGAGAAGGTCATCATTTCTTCAACCGGTGCTTTGGAGCTTGAGGCTGTTCCGGAGCATCTTGTTGTCGTTGGCGGTGGTGTTATCGGTCTGGAACTTGGATCGGTTTGGGCGCGCCTTGGCGCCAAGGTGACAGTGGTCGAATTCCTTGACAAGATTCTCGGACCAATGGATGGCGAAGTCTCGAAGCAGTTCCAGCGCATGCTGGAAAAGCAGGGTATTGAATTCAAACTCTCCGCCAAGGTGACCGCTGTCGAGAAATCCGGCAAGGGTGCAAAGGTAACTTTTGAGCCAGTCAAAGGCGGCGATGCCCAGACAATCGAGGCCAATGTTGTTCTCGTATCCACAGGTCGCAGACCCTACACAGACGGTCTCGGTCTTAAAGAGGCAGGTGTCGAGGTGGATGATCGCGGCCGCGTTGCCATCAACGATCATTGGCAGACCAATGTCTCCGGCATTTATGCCATTGGAGATGTGGTCAAGGGTCCCATGCTGGCGCACAAGGCGGAAGACGAAGGTATCGCGGTTGCCGAAATTCTCGCCGGACAGGCTGGTCATGTCAATTTTGATGCCATTCCAAGCGTTGTTTATACGCAGCCGGAAGTTGCTTCTGTTGGCAAAACAGAAGAAGAACTCAAGGCGGCTGGTATCGAATATAAGTCGGGTAAATTTCCGTTCACTGCCAATGGCCGCGCCCGTGCCATGCTGCATACGGACGGTTTCGTTAAAATTCTCGCTGACAAGGCCACAGATCGCGTTCTGGGCGTTCATATTCTTGGCTATGGTGCCGGAGAGATGATTCACGAGGCAACGGTTCTCATGGAATTTGGCGGCTCATCTGAGGATCTGGCGCGTACAACGCATGCGCATCCGACAATGTCGGAAGCCGTGCGCGAAGCCGCATTGGCCACATTCGCCAAGCCTATCCATATGTAACTTTGTCAAAAAACTGCACAAAAAAAGGCCCGAACATTCGGGCCTTTTTATTATGGTTCACCGCATTAATTAGCAGGGGCTGGTGCAGGCGCCGGGGCTGGTGCGGGCTCGGCGGGAGGCTGGCGCAGGAGCAGGTTCGGCAGGAGCCGGTGCAGTTGATGCTGGAGGTTCAGCCGGCGCCGGTGCTGGCGGCGTTGTGGTATCGGTGGCTGGCGCTGTCGGCGCCGGAGCGTTCATTTCGGTATTCCCGTTCAGGAAGTAATAACCGCCGATAACGATTGCAGCGATAATGATGGCAGCAACCAGATAGGTTCCGCCACTACCGGACTTATTGTTGATAACTGTAGAAGGCCGATCTGTTTTGGCCGGGTCCAACGGATCATTTGCCGGTCGTTGCACATTTGGATCGTAGGTCATGTTCTATCCTCCATGGCATTCAAGCGATGCCGATGAATGGATAACGGATGGCATGCTGTAAAGTTCCAGAACCCTTTATGCCTGTTCCGCGCTCTACTGCGCTGTCACTGTATAGTTTTGCTCTTTGAGAAGAGATACCAAGCCTTGTTCGCCGGGAAGATGCAAAGCACCGACAGCTATAAATGCGTTTCCTTTGGCAATTATTGGCTCTGCACGCTCCGCCATGGTTCGATTGCGTGCGCTGACCATTTTTTCTTCAAATTCCGCATAATTTTGGCCGCTGGCTGTGCCGTCGGGCGACACTGATCGCATGAGCGGAAATATCATGCCAATATCACCCTGCACATAAAGAACGGTCATTGTCTCGAATATGTCTTTCATCTTGGGACCGAGCGCCAGCATTTCGACTACGCCATCAATATGAAATTTTGCAGGCAGCGAGGCCATGGCCCCCAACTGGTCGCGGATCGTTTCCAGTCCGGCAATCTGCTTGCCTTTTTCCTTGGCTTCCTGTGCCAGCTTGATATCAAGAAACGCGGCACCCTGCTTTTTCCGGGCCATTTCACAGGCGGGTAGGGCAAGCATGCTTGTGAGCATCCAGGGTTGCATCTTGTTTACAGAGCTCAACGGAATTCCCCGTTCGGAAAGGGCGGCTTTGACACCATCCAGCTTGTCTGCGGGGATGACCTTTTCCAAGGTCGTTCCATCTGTGAACATCATCAGTTCCGGCGACTCGGCCATTACCTTCATTATGCCTTTGGGATCCAGAATTTCATCTGTTTCGATCACAATCGGATCGGCGGCACTATAAGCCGCTTGAGCCGCATCGGAGAGCTTCAGAACGCGCGGATCAGTCAGATGCATTGTGCCGTAAAGCCAGGAAGGTTTGATGCCGGGCTTTTCGATTTTCCAGAGCAGCCCATGGCCATTGGGTGTGGTGGCGGCCTCTTTGCGCAATGTTTCAAGTTTTGCAGGGTCCGATTTGGCCATTTCCTCTATCAGATTACTGCCCGCGCACGTTTCGTCCGCGCGGGCATAGCCAGCGCTGAAAACCACGGCGAAAAATGATGCCAGCAGAAGCCAGCTCAATCCCGCGCAAAGCCGCAACAAAGCATCGGCATAATGGTCAAATGGAGACGAAATATTATTGTCCATCAATAGTCTCAACTGCTTCAATCACGCGCGGGGATGCGCTTTGTCGTAAATTTCCATCAGGCGATCAGTATCGACGCCCGTATAGACCTGTGTCGTTGAAAGGCTGGCATGACCGAGTAGTTCCTGAATGGTCCGCAGATCACCGCCACGACCCAGCAAATGCGTCGCAAAGGAATGGCGTAGCGCATGTGGCGTTGCAGTATCAGGCAGGCCCAGCGCTCCACGCATTTTCTGCATATCGCGCTGGATTATGGCCGAATGCAGATCGCCGCCGCGCGCACCGCGAAACAGCGGCTTGCCTTCCTCCAAATCATAGGGGCAAAGCTTGCGATATTCCGCAATCGCCCGGTGTACAACCGGAAGCAGGGGAACCATGCGTGTCTTGCCGCCCTTTCCGGTAATGGGAATTGAGCGGGCATCGGGATCGGTCAATGCTCCACCATCCAATCCGAGCGCTTCGGAAATGCGCAGGCCACAGCCATAGAGCAGTGTCAGCACGGCGGCATTGCGGGCTGCGATCCATGGCTCTTCATTGAGCTGCCCGCCAATCTCGACAACGCGCCGTGCGTCGATTGTTGTTAGCGGCTTTGGCAGTGATTTGGGCTGTTTTGGCGCACGCATGGCGATGGAGGCCGCTGCATTGGCCATCCCCTGCTTTTCCAGATAGCGCAGGAAGGAGCGGATACCGGCAAGCCCGCGTCCGAGCGTGCGTGCGCCCGCACCATCGTTGCGCCGCCGCGCCAGAAATGAGCGAAGATCGGCGATCCGCAACGTCGCAACATCTTTCAGGGCCGGAGGCTCACCCAGATGGCCAGTCAGGAACTGGAAAAATTGCCGTGTGTCACGTTCATAGGCTTCAAGCGTGTTTGTTGCGAGGCGGCGCGTGTTCTTGAGCGACTTCAGCCAGTTTTCGCGCGCATCGATCAGATCGGGGCGCGCGGAAATAAGAAACTGTTCGGTTTTCGGTTGGACACCCACGGCATCGCTCCTCGGCTTTGTTATGCGGACAATGGCATAGGAACCCTTACGAGAACGTTTCGCCTTGGTTTTATCCGGCGTTTGCTCTAATTCGGGCAGAACAGATTTTAAATGGATAGACCAATGGCAAAGTTGAATGATCCGGTTCAGTTGGCGGTGATCGGTGCGGCACATGGAACGCGCGGCGAACTCAGGGTAAAAACATTTACCGGCGACCCCATGGCGCTTGCCGATTATGGGCCGCTTTATGATGTGACCGGCAGGGCTTTCGAAGTGCTGGATATCCGTCCGTCCAAGACTGTCGTTGTCGTGCGTTTTCGCGGCGTCAATGACCGTAATATGGCCGAGGCACTGAATGGAACAACGCTGTTTATTGAGCGTTCGCAACTGCCGCAGGATCTGGACGAAGACGAATATTACCACTCGGATCTGATCGGGCTGGAAGCAATCGACGCAGATGGCAACAGGCATGGCAAGGTGTCGGCCATGTTTGATTTTGGTGGTGGCGATCTGTTGGAGCTTTCCATACCGGGCAAACGTCCCATGCTGATCCCTTTCACATTGGCTGCTGTGCCGCAGGTTGACCTCAAGGCCGGACATATCGTTGTCGATCCTGCCGCCGCTGGTCTTCTTCCTGATGAGAATGAGGATGAGGAGCGCCGCCGTCAGCTTGGCGGTGAAGGCAAAGACAAGTCCTGATGACCGGCTTTCGCGCAACTGTCCTGACGCTTTACCCTGAAATGTTCCCGGGACCCCTTGGCATTTCGCTGGCAGGCAAAGCCTTGGCCGAGGGGGCATGGTCGCTCGAGACCGTACAAATACGCGATTATGCGACAGACAAGCACCGCATGGTCGATGATACGCCTGCGGGCGGCGGTGCGGGCATGGTGATGAAACCCGATGTACTGGGGCGTGCGGTTGATCAGGTGGCGGACGAGCGTCCGAAACTGTTCATGAGTCCGCGCGGCAAACCTTTGACACAGGCGCGTGTGCGTGAACTTGCGGCAGGGCCGGGGGCGATCCTGCTCTGCGGACGTTTTGAGGGCGTGGATGAGCGCCTCATCGAAGGCCGGAATTTCGAAGAAGTCTCCATCGGCGATTATATTCTGTCGGGCGGCGAAACAGCGGCCATCGTGGTGCTGGATGCGATTGTACGGCTTCTGCCCGGTGTCATGGGCAATGCGCTTTCCGGCGAAACTGAAAGTTTTGAAACGGGGCTGCTGGAGCATCCGCACTACACCAAACCGCAGGAATGGGAGGGACGCCGTATTCCGGATGTGCTTCTTTCCGGCAATCATGGCGCTATCGATAAATGGCGGCGGGCCGCAGCTGAAAGACTGACGCGCGAGCGGCGGCCGGATCTTTGGGATAAAAAGAATCGGTAAAACAGGTGACAAAGCGGCTTTTATGGTGTAATTGCCCGCCAACTCGGAAAATCCGAAGTCTGTTAATCAATGGATGGTGAATTCGCCCCTGTCTCTCGCGAGACATAGAAACGCGGCCAGGATGCTGCTTTCAAGTGTGGACGCTCTGACTGTTTGAACAATAAAAGGATAAGACAATGGCCGTCGATATTATTCGTCAGCTCGATCTCGAACAGAGAGCAAAAATCGAAGCCAAGCGCGTGCTTCCAGATTTCAAGCCAGGCGACACAGTTCGTGTCAATGTTCGTGTTACCGAAGGTACACGTACCCGCGTGCAGGCCTATGAAGGCGTTTGCATTGCCCGTAATGGCGCCGGCATCAATGAGAACTTCACAGTTCGCAAGATTTCCTATGGCGAAGGCGTAGAACGCGTATTCCCGATCATTTCACCGCTGGTCGAAGGTGTTGATATTGTTCGTCGCGGTAAGGTACGTCGTGCGAAGCTTTACTATCTGCGTGGTCTTACAGGTAAGGCTGCTCGTATCGTCGAGAAAAAAGACAACCGCAAGAACAAGACTTCAGTTCCTGCAACAGGCACTGCCGAAACAGTGACTGAAGCAACTGTTGCAAAGGCACCTGCTGCTGAATAAGCGCTATGCATGAATTTTGAAAAAGGCGGTCCTTGGGCCGCCTTTTTGTTTTTGAGCGTTTTTTCCTCGTGACTGCCGTTAGAAGAAACAGACATGCTTGCGGGGATTGACGCGCCGGTGACAAGGTGAAATCAGTTTGCCAACTATTTCACGACAAGGGGACTCCGATGAACTTGCGTTCCATTTTTTCGGCCGTTTTTCTGGCAGCGATAACGCTGGCCATGCTTCCCATTTCCGCTTTCTCCGCTGATCTGCCTGATCTGGGCGGCAAAGAGGTGACTGTGGTTACGGAGAATGCCTATCCGCCGTTACAATTCGTCGATCCCAAGACCGGTAAGCCGGTGGGCTGGGAATATGATGCGATGAACGAAATCGCCAAGCGCCTCAACTTCAAGATCGAGTATCTCAATACAAGCTGGGATGCGATGATCCAGGCTGTCTCCGATAATCAATACCAGATCGGTATGACCGGCATAACCATCAATGACGAGCGCAAGCAGAAGGTGGATTTTTCCGAGCCCTATATGCGGTCGGAACAATTCATGCTCGTCCGCAGCGACGAGAAGCGCTTTACCGACGCCAAGAGCTTTTCGGAGTCGAAGGATACGCTGGTTGGCGCGCAGCCGGGAACGAGTAATTTCTATGTTGCCGTCTACAATGTCCTCGATGGCAATGAGCAGAATTCGCGTATCAAGTTGTTTGAAACATTCGGCGCAACCATTCAAGCGCTGAAAACCGGCGATGTTGATCTGGTCCTGACTGACAGCACCGCGGGCAAGGGCTATGTGGATGCATCCGGCGGTGCATTGAAGCTGATTGGCGGGCCGCTCGGTGCGGAAGATTTCGGCTTTATCTTTCCAAAAGGCTCCGATCTAGTCGCTCCGGTTAATGCGGCCATTGCTGCATTGAAGGCTGACGGCACATTCGACGCGCTGAACAAGAAGTGGTTTCTCGACTACAAGCTTGGTCAATAGGTGAGTATGCGTTCTTGAAGCCCGAAGCCGCATCACGCCCGGCGGAAAAGGCTGACTTTCCGTGGTGGCTCATTGTCGCCGCGGGGATCGCTATCGCCTTGGGCCTCGCTATTCTCATCAATCCGCTTTACGGGCAGGTTTTTTCAACCGTTGCGCAAGGCATCTGGATAACCGTCTGGGTGTCTATCGTTGCGTTCTTTCTTGCATCGGTGTTGGGGCTCGTTTTGGCCATTATGAGCCGGTCGGAATATATCGCCGTCCGGCAGATCGCGCGGTTTTATGTGGAGATCATGCGCGGTGTTCCACTGCTGGTGCTGTTGTTCTATATCGCTTTTGTCGGCGCCCCGGCCCTGGTCTATGCATGGAATTTCATAACGCACCCATTGCAAAATGCTGGCTACACTGAGCCGCTGCTGGTGCGGGATTTCTCCCTGCTCTGGCGTGCGATCATTGCGCTCGTTCTTGCCTATTCAGCCTTTCTTGCCGAGATTTTCCGCGCTGGCATTCAAGCTGTCGATGCAGGCCAGATCGAAGCAGCCAAGGCGCTCGGACTTCGTCGGTTTCCGCGATTCCGGCTGATTGTGATGCCGCAGGCGATCCGCACTATTTTGCCGCCTTACGGCAATGATTTCATCGCCATGGTCAAGGATTCATCGCTGGTATCGGTCCTCGGGGTTGTCGATATTACGCAGATGGGCAAGGTCTATGCCTCAGGGTCTTTCCGCTTTTTTGAAACCTATTCTGTGGTCGCCTATATATATCTTATCTTGACCATCAGCCTTTCTTTGCTGTTGCGATGGGTTGAACGGCGTCTTGCGCAACGCAACCGGTGATTTCACCTGACAGGTAGCGGCGCATTGTCACTTTTCATGCTTGTTTCTTGACGTTGAGAGGCCTCAAGTGCATATGTCCACGAAATAATCGAAAAGACCCCACTGCCAGGATATCGCGATGATTGCGCCACGCACACTTTATGACAAGATCTGGGATGACCATTTGGTTGACAGTCAGGATGACGGCACCTGCCTTCTCTATATTGATCGCCACCTTGTGCATGAAGTCACCAGCCCGCAGGCCTTTGAAGGTTTGCGTTTGACCGGTCGCAAGGTTCGCCATCCGGAAAAGACGCTTGCCGTGGTCGATCATAATGTTCCGACCTCGCCGGATCGTATCAACGGTATCAAGAATGAAGAAAGCCGTATTCAGGTTGAAGCATTGGCGAAAAATGCTGCGGATTTCGGCGTCGAATATTATTCGGAAAAAGACATTCGTCAGGGCATCGTTCATATTATCGGGCCGGAACAGGGCTTCACCCTGCCTGGTATGACCATTGTCTGTGGCGATAGCCACACTTCGACCCATGGCGCGTTTGGCGCATTGGCCCATGGTATCGGCACGTCGGAAGTCGAGCACGTGCTCGCCACACAAACGCTGATTCAGTCAAAAGCCAAGAACATGCTGGTGCGTGTTGATGGCGTCCTTCCGGAGGGTGTGACAGCCAAGGATATCATTCTCGCCATCATCGGCGAAATCGGCACCGCTGGCGGCACCGGCTATGTCATCGAATATGCGGGCGAAGCCATTCGCGCATTGTCGATGGAAGGTCGCATGACCATCTGCAACATGTCGATTGAGGGTGGCGCACGCGCTGGCCTGATTGCGCCTGATGAGACGACATTCGCCTATGTGAAAGACAAGCCGCGCGCCCCCAAAGGCGAGCAGTTTGATCGTGCTGTGGAATATTGGAAGACTTTGCAGAGCGATGAGGGCGCGCATTTCGACAAGGTTGTTGTTCTGAATGCCGCTGATTTGCCGCCCATCGTTTCCTGGGGCTCATCACCGGAAGACGTCATCTCCGTCATGGGTGCTGTTCCAAATCCAGACGATATTGCGGATGAAACCAAGCGCTCCTCAAAATGGCGCGCTCTGGATTATATGGGCCTGAAGCCAGGTACTCCGATCACTGATATCAAGCTTGATCGCGTCTTCATCGGTTCATGCACCAATGGTCGTATCGAAGACCTTCGCGCTGTCGCCAAAGTTGTTGAAGGCCGCAAGGTCAGCCCAACTGTGGATGCGATGATTGTGCCAGGTTCCGGTCTGGTCAAGGAAATGGCGGAAGCCGAAGGTCTCGATAAGATTTTCAAGGAAGCAGGCTTTGACTGGCGCGAGCCGGGCTGCTCCATGTGCCTTGCCATGAATGATGATCGCCTGAAGCCAGGTGAGCGTTGCGCATCGACATCAAACCGCAATTTTGAAGGCCGTCAGGGCTTCAAGGGCCGCACACATCTCGTGTCGCCTGCAATGGCCGCCGCCGCTGCAATTGCCGGACATTTTGTCGATATTCGTGAGTGGAAGTAGGCCTACCGTAGCTTTCTCTCCATAGGGAGCAGGGTTGTTACTGCACAGGATTGGAATCCAATCGCTTCCCTCTCCGTCATCCTCGGGCTTGACCCGAGGACCCACTCTTACCTTCTGTGCGAGTATTAGGGGGCAAGCCCCTCCTCAACTAGTTCCTCGGGTCAAGCCGGAGGATGACGGAGAGGCGGGGCTTTATGAAACGAATTACCGTCCCCGATAGCTCGGCACGCCCTGATCCGGCAACCACAACCCTTCCGGCATCGGCCCTGTTTGCCAAAAGACATCAATGGGAATGCCGCCGCGCGGATACCAGTAACCGCCAATGCGCAGCCATAAGGGCTTGACGGTTTCAACAATGCGCTTGCCAATACTCACAGTGCAATCTTCGTGAAACGCGCCATGATTGCGGAAACTGCCCAAAAACAACTTGAGTGATTTGGACTCAAGCAATGTCTCGCCCGGCGCATAATCGATAACCAGATGACCGAAATCCGGCTGGCCCGTCACGGGGCAAAGCGAGGTGAATTCGGGGCAGGCGAAACGTGTGAGGAATAATGTTCCGGCCTGCGGGTTGGGAACTGCTTCCAGAATTGCCTCATCGGGATGCTGCGGCAGCTTCACATCCTTGCCCAACATGGTTGAGCTTTCTGCATAATGGCTCATGCTGCGACCCTCCGCGTTTCATACTCACCCTGATATTCGCAGCCTTCGCCGCAAGTATCGCGATAGACACCGATCTGCGCAAGGCTCGGCAACTCAGGATAGAAATGCCGCCACAGCCACATGGCGATGTTTTCCAGAGTTGGGGTTTCGAGCCCTTCGATCTCGTTCAGATAGCGATGGTCCAGCTTTTCCCGGGCAGTGCCGAAAGCGGTCTCGACCTGTCCAAGGTCGGCGATAAGACCGGTCCTTTTGTCAGGCTTTCCCTCGAGCGTCACACGCACGCGGAAACTATGTCCGTGCAGGCGCGTATTGACGTGCCCGTCAGGAAAAACATGCGGCAAATGATGTGCCGCCTCAAACGTAAATTCGTTGAAGATTCTCATAAGTGCTCCATTAGCCTTGGCGCAATACAGGCGCCCGCAAAGTCAAACACGGCACCGAAAGGGTTTGCCCTATGGAAGACCGTTCATCTTATGTGTCTGCGTGCTCAGCCGCCAAAGCGGGTGGGCGAGGCAATAGGCCGCTGCAGATGCCACATGCGCGGCGGTTTGCGCCGGATCACCGATGACGTCAAGAGGTTGAAGGTAGAAATGCTCAAAGGAAAGCTGCTCGAAACGTGAAGGATGCGCCTCAATTTCCTTTTGCGGGAAGACCAGTTTCAGTTCATTGCCCCGCGTCTGTACCAGCGGCGCTGCCGCTTTTGGCGAGACGCAAATCCAGTCAATGCTGCCCGGGGCTTCCAGCGTGCCATTGGTCTCGATCCCGACCTCAAAGCCCCGTGCATGAAATGCGTCGATGAGCGGCGCATCAAGTTGCAGCAGAGGCTCACCGCCTGTGCAGATCACATAGGGCTTGCCACCGCCACCTTGCGGCCAGCGGGATGCAACAGCATCGGCAAGCGCGTCGGCAGTTTTGAATTTGCCGCCGCCCGGTCCATCAATGCCGATAAAATCCGTATCGCAAAACTGGCAGATCGCCTTTTTGCGATCCCGCTCGAGACCAGACCATAGATTGCATCCGGCAAAGCGCATGAATACCGCTGCGCGGCCCGTATGATTGCCTTCGCCTTGCAAAGTCAGGTAGATTTCCTTGACAGCGTAGGTCACGCGGCCTCCGCCTTGAACTTTTGCCAGCCGCTTGATCGCAGCTCGCAGGCGGGACATGTGCCGCAACCATAGCCCCAGTCATGGCGCTTGCTCCTATCGCCGAGATAGCAGGTATGGCTCTTCTCCACGATCAGATCGAGCAGCGATTGGCCGCCAAGTTCTTGGGCCAGTGCAAATGTCTGCGCCTTGTCCAGCCACATGAGGGGTGTTTCGATGGTGATACGGCGATCCAGCCCCAGCGAAAGAGCCACTTGCTGGGCTTTCAGCGTGTCGTCGCGGCAATCAGGGTAGCCGGAATAATCGGTTTCGCACATGCCTCCGACGATCACCCGCAATCCGCGGCGATAGGCCAATGCCGCCGCCAGTGTAAAGAAAAGCAGATTGCGCCCCGGAACGAATGTATTGGGCAGGCCATTTTCTGCCATTTCAATGGCAATGCTCTCAGTCATGGCCGAGCCGCCCAGCTGACCGATAATGCCGGCGTCGAGCATATGGTCCTCGCCAAGCCGCAACGTCCATTCGGGAAATTGTTTGGTCAGCGCCGCACGGAATCCTTTGCGGACCTCAAGTTCAATTTTGTGGCGTTGGCCATAGTCGAAGCCGACAGTTTCAACGCGGTCAAACTGCGATAGTGCCCAAGCCAGACAGGTGGCGGAATCCTGTCCGCCGGAAAATAGAACGAGGGCGCCCCCGGAGCGCTGAGTCATATTCAATACCTTTCAAATGTGCGGGTGCCATACAGGCGCTGCGCATTTGAGGCAAATTAAATCTGTCCTTAGATCAGTCGGGGCAGCCGGGATGTCCGAGGATTGCGATCTCGTTACGATCCAGACTATAGCGATAGCTCAAGCCCTTGATGACGATTGGTGCATCACAGCTCGTATTGGGGGCGGGTATGACACCCACGACCAGGGGATCGGCAGCAGGGTAAATAACAGAAGGTCCGCTGGCGCGTTTATAGATAGGTGTTGTGCGCCGCACATCCCGTCCGATCACGTCGGACTTTGCCGCTCTTGACTCGACGAAGATGATCTTCGGACCGCCCGCTTCCTGCATGATGACATTGCCATATTCATCGCCATAGGTATTGCCGTCAGCAAACGCGATACCCGGTAGACCCGACAGGACGGACAAGACCAGAAGTGATGTGCGCAGCATGAAGCAGACCTCAAGACAGGTGGCGGTTACATCAGCTTTAACCATTTGTTAACGATTGTCATCTGCCTGAATGGATTCAAATCGATTTTCATTCCGGGTTAAGGTTGACGCGAACGGCACAATCAACCAATCCTGAAGCACCCCGGCAACGGTAGGCAGTAATAAAGGGACGGAAGCGACAATGACCAAGAAAGCTCCAGACGAACACGCCATTGATATATCCCTGCTGCATTTGAACGATGCGCATGAATTTTCACCACTGCTTGCCAGCTACGCGCAAGCGCTGAAGCGTGGCGCACCGCGCCGCCCGGACGATTACTATGCTGAAAACCTCTTGCGCGACCGTGCCGCGGAGATCGCTGGTGCGCGGCTGGATAGAAAGCTGGTCGGGTTCGTTATTTTCTATGATCTTCCGGAACCGGTTTCAGGCATGCGGGCAGGGCAGGTGGACCATATTTATGTACATCATGATCATCGCGGCAAGGGTATCGCCAAGGCGTTGATCGACGTGCTTGCCGATAAGGCGGAAGAGCGCGGCTGGACCAAGCTGTCCCTCAATGCGCCGCGTGTGCCGGAGGATGGCCGCAAGCTATACGAGCAGGTTGCAGCGCCTGCGGACTGGACGAGCTTCGTCATCCGCTTCGGCAATCAATAGTCGGCAAATAGAGGATGGAGTCGCTCCAACCTGTGAGCGACTCTTATCGTCGCAGATGAACTTGCCCATATTGCGCTGAATTCAACCGCGCTAGGGTAAATCTGGATAGACTCACTCAACTATTTTTAACGGCATTTTGATTGGTAAATCTGACCTTCGGATCGTCAATTTTCCGCGTTTAAACGATTGAATTTTATAGAAAAACCTTATTGACTTGCTATTCGGGCCAATTCGCCGCATGAGGGTTTTGAATGGGGCTTTGACGCAGTGCAAAAACCGCATTAAAACCCTTCTAAATTGGCTTTAACAGCCTTTCGGCCCTGCCCGCCTTTCTGTCATCCCTGCGGCGTGGCTTTTCTCATTGGGGACGCTATGAGCAAAACAAATTTGCATGCAAACCGGCCTTTGTCGCCTCACTTGCAAATCTATAAACCAATTCCGACCATGGTCATGTCCATTGTCCACCGTATTACCGGTTGTGCGCTCTATTTCGGTACACTGCTGGTTGCATGGTGGTTGATCGCAACCGCGACGAGCGAACAGCAGTTCGATATTGTTTCCATGGTTTATGGTTCCTGGATCGGCCTTCTGGTGCTTCTTGGCTACACCTGGGCGCTCATTCATCACATGATTGGCGGCATCCGCCATCTGATCTGGGATACAGGGCGCGGGCTGGAAAAAGACACGACCACCAAAATGGCATGGGCGTCGCTCATTGCATCCGTTCTGCTGACGGCCCTTGTCTGGGTCGCCGTATTCACACTGCGTTGAGGAGCTTTAGCAATGGCTGATATGCGCACGCCGCTTGCCAAAGTTCGCGGATTGGGTTCTGCGAAAGAAGGCACCGAACATTTCTGGCGTCAAAGGCTGACAGCAGTCGCAAACATTCCGCTGATGCTGTTTTTCATCGGCCTGATTGTTTCGCTGCATGGGGCAAGCTTTGAGGAAACCCGCGCGGCACTCTCACATCCGCTGACAGCGCTGGTTCTCATTCTGGTACTTTTGTCCGGACTTTACCATATGCGCCTTGGAATGCAGGTCGTTATTGAGGACTATGTGCATGCAGAAGGCGCAAAGCTCGCCTGCATCATGCTCAATACCTTCTTCACCATCGCAGTCGGTGTTGTTTCGCTCTTTGCGATCCTCAAGCTGAGTTTCGGAGTTTAAGCTCTATTATGGCAACTACAGAAAACAAAGCCGCAAAGCCCTACACATTCGTTGACCACAAGTTCGATGTGGTTGTCGTCGGTGCTGGCGGCGCCGGTCTTCGCGCCACGCTTGGCATGGCCGAACAGGGCTTGAAAACAGCCTGTATTACCAAGGTATTCCCGACCCGTTCCCATACGGTTGCGGCGCAGGGCGGTATTGCCGCCTCGCTCAGCAATATGGGTGCAGACTCCTGGCAGTGGCATATGTTCGATACCGTCAAGGGTTCCGACTGGCTCGGCGATACCGATGCCATGGAATATCTGGCCCGCGAGGCACCAGCTGCGGTTTATGAGCTTGAGCATTATGGTGTGCCTTTCTCCCGTACCGAAGAAGGCAAGATTTACCAGCGTCCATTTGGCGGCCATATGATGAATTATGGCGACGGTCCGCCCGTGCAGCGTACTTGCGCTGCGGCAGACCGCACCGGTCATGCTATCCTGCACACGCTTTATGGCCAGTCATTGCGCCACAATGCGCAGTTCTTCATCGAATATTTCGCGCTTGATCTCATTCAGGATGAAGACGGCACGATTACTGGCGTTGTTGCTTGGAACCTTGATGACGGCACAATTCACCGCTTTGCCGCCAAGATGGTGGTCATGGCAACAGGCGGTTATGGCCGCTCTTATTTCTCCGCAACCTCGGCGCATACTTGCACCGGTGATGGTGGCGGCATGGTTGCCCGCGCTGGCTTGCCTTTGCAGGACATGGAATTTGTGCAGTTTCACCCGACCGGCATTTATGGCGCCGGCTGCCTGATTACTGAAGGTGCGCGCGGCGAGGGTGGCTATCTGGTCAATTCCGAAGGTGAGCGCTTCATGGAGCGTTATGCCCCTTCCGCAAAGGATCTTGCTTCCCGCGACGTGGTTTCCCGCTGCATGACGTTGGAAATTCGCGAAGGTCGCGGTGTCGGCAAGGACAAGGATCATATTTTCCTGCATCTGGATCATCTTGACCCTGCGGTTCTGCACGAGCGTCTGCCCGGCATTTCCGAATCGGCAAAGATTTTCGCCGGTGTCGACCTGACCCGCGAACCCATTCCGGTTCTGCCGACGGTTCATTACAACATGGGCGGGATTCCCACCAATTATTGGGGAGAGGCGCTCAATCCGACGCCGGAAAATCCGGATCGCATCCAGCCCGGTCTGATGGCTGTGGGCGAGGCCGGTTGCGCTTCGGTTCATGGTGCCAATCGGCTCGGCTCCAATTCGCTGATCGATCTGGTTGTGTTCGGTCGTGCCGCTGCCATTCGCGCCGGTCAGGTGATCGACCGCAATTCAAAAATCCCGGAAATAAACGAGGCCTCGGTCACGAAGATCATGGATCGCTTTGACCGGCTGCGTCATGCCAATGGCGGAACGCCAACGGCTGTGCTGCGCGAGAAGATGCAAAGGACAATGCAGGAAGATGCTGCTGTGTTCCGCACATCGGACTCGCTGAAGTCCGGCGTCATCCGCATGGAGAAAATCTGGAGCGAGTTGCCTGACGTGAAGGTGACCGATAGGTCGATGATCTGGAATTCCGATCTGGTGGAAACGCTGGAGCTGGAAAACCTCATGGCCAATGCTCTGACCACAGTTGTTGCTGCGGAAGCCCGCAAGGAAAGCCGCGGCGCGCATGCGCATGAGGATTTTCCGAACCGCGATGATGTCAACTGGCGCAAGCACAGTCTTGCATGGCTGACGCCTGAGGGCAAAGTTACGCTCGGCTATCGTCCTGTCCACCTTGATCCGCTGGTCAAGGAAGAGGACGGCGGCATCAGCCTCGCCAAGATCGCGCCAAAAGCGCGCGTGTACTAAGGGAATAAGAGCATTATGGTTGAACTTGCACTTCCCAAAAATTCGAAGATGCAGCCCGGCAAGACCTGGGAGCGTCCGGCCGGTGCCAATAATTTGCGCGAATACCGGATTTACCGCTGGTCGCCGGATGATGGTGAAAACCCGCGCATCGATACATATTATGTCGATCTGGATGATTGCGGCCCGATGGTTCTTGATGGGCTGTTATGGATCAAGAACAAGATCGATCCGACGCTAACTTTGCGCCGCTCCTGCCGTGAAGGCATTTGCGGCTCATGTGCCATGAATATTGATGGTACAAACACACTCGCCTGCACCAAGGGTATGGATGAGATCAAAGGCGCAGTGAAGATTTATCCTTTGCCGCACTTGCCGGTGGTCAAGGATCTGGTGCCGGACCTGTCGAATTTCTATGCGCAACACCGCTCGATTGAGCCTTGGCTGAAAACCGTTTCGCCGGAGCCTGCAAAAGAATGGCTGCAAAGCCATGAAGACCGCGCCAAGCTGGACGGTCTTTACGAATGCATCCTTTGCGCATGCTGCTCGACATCCTGCCCAAGCTATTGGTGGAATGGCGACCGCTATCTCGGCCCTGCGGTTCTCCTGCAAGCCTATCGCTGGCTGATTGACAGCCGTGACGAGGCAACAGGCGAACGCCTGGACAATCTGGAAGATCCTTTCCGGCTTTATCGCTGCCACACGATCATGAACTGCGCGCAAACTTGCCCCAAGGGTCTGAACCCTGCCAAGGCAATTGCCGAAATCAAGAAGATGATGGTGGAGCGCCGGGTTTAACATAGCAACGGGCGCAAGAGCGCCCGTTCTTAATTTTATGCAATTTTTGATTTATCAGATCAAGCCAGCTTGGCGTCCAGCGTTACTTCAATCGCGCCGAGTGCCTTTGAAAGCGGACAGGTTGCCTTGGCCTGACCGGCAAGCTTTGCAAATGTATCGGCGTCAATGCCGGGAACATCGCCGACAAGCGTCAAGGCGCTTTTGGTGATCTCAAAGCCACCGCCCGCTGCAGGGCTGATGGAAACAACTGCCTTGGCATCGAGGTTGGCGGCCGGTGTGCCGTTCTCAGCCAGAAAATGCGAAAGCTGCATGGCAAAGCAGCCGGCATGGGCAGCAGCAAGCAATTCTTCCGGGTTGGTGCCTGATTTGCCGCTTTCATCTTCGAAGCGCGCCTTGAAATTATAGGGAAGAGCTTTCAGGGCACCACTTTGCGTGTCCAGCGTTCCTTTACCGTCTTTCAGCGCGCCCTGCCAAATTGCCGTTGCTTGTCTGTCCATGAGTATCTCTCCCTCGTTGAGATATGTATCGGTGTACGTCCGTTAACGTGTAATATCTATCAGTGTTCCGTATCAAATCCATGGCGGCCCTACCTTGGCATAATATACAAACGGATATCCTCCCTGTAGAACGAAAAAATCAAACGGGATCTTGTAAATGCATATTCTTCTGGCTTTGCTTGGAATTGTCGGGGGCGGTCTTTTCTGGTGGTATCGTATGCGCACCTTGGGTGACGCAGCAAGTGATGTCATTGATACTGCCGGAAAGGCGCGTGGCTATCTGCGTCGCAGAAAGATACGCATTCAGCATGAACACTCGCCTTTGACGGCGATTGAGGATCCGGTTCTTGCTGCGGCAACGCTCATCTTCGCCATTGTTTGTGAAGATACTCCGATCACAGAAAAACACTACGAAGCCGTCCGGAATGCGATTATCGATATTTGCGATCCTGCCAAGGCAGATGAGGCCGTGATCTATGCAAAATGGGCTTCAAGCCAGATCGATGATGCGGTCACCGTCATCGAAAAGACCGCGCCACTTTTGCGGCAGAGGTTAAACGATATGGAAAAGCTTGAATTGATTGATATGGTAGGCAAAGCTGCGGCTGCTGTCACCGTTCCTCCCACTTACGGCCAGCGTGTCAAGAAGCTCAAACAAAAGCTTGGCCTTGAGGTCGACTGATCAATCGAGATAGGAAACTTCCCTTGAAACTGAAGAAACTTGGCCGGACGGATATTGACGTCACGGAAATCTGCCTCGGCACCATGACCTGGGGTGTACAGAACACTGAAGCCGATGCGCACAACCAGATCGATTATGCTCTGGATGCGGGCGTCAATTTCATGGATACGGCGGAAGTCTATGCGATTCCATCCAGTCCCGAAACCTATGGCAAAACCGAGTCCTATATTGGCAGCTGGTTCAAGAAGACCGGTAAGCGTGATCGCTTTGTTCTGGCGACAAAGATTTCGGGTGGCGGCAATAGCTGGATTCGTGAAGGCAACAAGCCAAGCCGTGCCAGTGTGCGCGAAGCGGTGGAAGGCAGCCTGAAACGACTGCAGACCGATTATATCGATCTTTATCAGGTGCATTACGCCGCGCGCGGCCATTATCATTTCGGTACAGCATGGAAGTACGCGCCGCATACCCAAAACCAGACTGAGGTTCTTGACCAGATTGAAGATGCGCTGCTTGGCCTTGGAGATATGGTCAAGGAAGGCAAGATCAGGCAGATCGGCCTTTCCAATGAAACCGCTTGGGGTATCGGTCAATGGCTGAAACTTGCGGAGCGCAGCGACTTGCCGCGTGTTGTCTCCGTGCAGAACGAATACAGTCTGATCCAGCGCGTGTTCGATCTCGACCTTGCCGAACTCAGTCACCATGAGGATGTGGGCCTATTGGCCTATTCATCGCTCGCTTCAGGTGTGCTCACTGGCAAATATCTGGATGGAAAAATTCCGGCCGGTACACGTGGTGCGATCCAGACCGGCGGGCTCTGGCGCAATAATGAGCATTCCGAGCCAGCGGTGCGCGCCTATGTGGAACTGGCGCGGAAACACGGCCTTGACGTGGCACAAATGGCCATTGCTTTCGCGCTCATCCGGCCATTCATGACTTCCGTGATCATCGGAGCAACTTCAATGGATCATCTGAAGACCGACATAGCTGCGGCCGATCTCGAGCTTTCGCCGGAAGTTCTGGCTGAAATCGAAACGATCTACCGGAAATATCCGCGCCCGCTTTAGGCGGCGACTGTAGTGCAAATGTTAAATCGACTGCCCCTGTAACAGCTTGGGGGCGGTCGGTGACAAGCCCGCGGCTTGGCGGATGAAGAACCCCTTGAGCCGCGGCATGCGCTCGACAAGGCCGAGACCAAAATCACGCAAGGCGCGTATGGGCACGTTGTCATTAGAGAAAAGCCGGTTGAGAACGTCCGTAGTTACTCCCATCTGCACCGTATCGAAACGGCGCCATGTCTGGTAGCGCTCCAGCACTGCAATAGAGCCAATATCGAGGCCGAGCCGATCCGCATCGACGATCGTTTCCGCCAGCGCTGCTGCATCCTTGAAGCCGAGATTAAGGCCCTGTCCGGCAATTGGGTGGATGCCATGGGCCGCATCACCGACAAGCGCGAAACGGGGCTTGATGAAATCCCGTGCCAGCGTCAGGCTTAGCGGGAAAGCTTTGCGCGGACCTTCCACGCGCAATTCGCCAAGCTTCAAACCGAAGCGTTGTTCGAGTTCGGCATCAAATACGAATTCATCCTCCTTGACGAGCCGGTCAGCATCCGCAGTCCGTTCAGTCCAGACCAACGACGAGCGATTGCCTTTCAGCGGCAGCACCGCAAAGGGTCCGGCAGGCAGGAAGTGCTCTTCCGCGCGGCCATTGTGCGGGCGCTCATGGGCGACTGTGCACACGATCCCGGACTGGCCGTATTCCCAATTGACAGTCTTGATGCCTGCCATATCGCGCAGGCGTGATTTCACGCCATCCGCCGCAATCAGCAGCCGCGCCACCAACGATTCTTCATCGCCATAGCGGACCGTCAGACCGTTATCACCTTGCTCAAAGCCATGCACCGGCGCGCCTTCAATAAAGACAATGCCCAGCTTGTCGGCCTTTTCTCGTAGCGAAGCATTCAGAAGCCGGTTTTCTACCATATGCGCAAATGGCTCTCCCGGTTCAATCTCGCCATCAAAGGTCAGGAATACGGGCCGAACTGGATCGGCGGTGCGTGAGTCCGTCACGACCATCTCATTGATCGGTTGAGCCTCCGGCAAGATACTCTGCCAGCATCCAAGCTTGTCCAGCATGCGGCTCGCCGCCGCCGCGATAGCCGATGCACGTGTATCATTACGCCAGACACCAGCGGGGGCTGCATCGATAACGGTCACTCCGAGATGCGGTGCAGAAGACTTCAGCGCGACAGCAGTGGCCATGCCGACATAACCTGCTCCGGCGATAATAATGTCTGTGCGGGTTGCGTCCATGATTGCCTCCGGATGGTGAATACTTGACTTGTCGGGCTGTTCCTGTTGCAAGCGATGAAACAGACGAACTGGAGATGTCCGATCATGTCCGAAGCACCCAAGTCAACAGCTATGACCGAGCTTCTGTCCATACTCGACCTTGAGACGCTTGAACACAACCTGTTTCGAGGTCGCAGCCCCCAGGTGGGCTGGCAGCGCGTTTTTGGCGGCCAGGTTATCGGACAGGCGCTTGTTGCGGCACAGCGCACCGTTGACCCGCTCCGGCACGTACATTCCCTGCATGGTTATTTCATGCGGGCGGGCGATCCCAAAGTGCCGATTATCTACGAGGTAGACCGTATCCGCGATGGTTCGAGCTTTACCACACGGCGCGTTGTGGCAATCCAGCACGGCCATGCCATCTTCTCTCTGGAAGCCTCATTCCAGATTGAGGAGGAAGGACTCGAGCACCAAAAGCCGAAACCGTTGGATGTTCCCGAACCGGAAAATCTCATTTCTGACAAAGATATGAAGGAGCAATATCTCCAGAACGCTCCCAAGATTATCCGGCAATATTGGGAGCAGGACCGGCCCATCGAGATCAAGCCGCTTTCGCTTCGGCATTATCTGACCCGCGATAAGCTCCCACCTGAGCAGAGCGTGTGGATAAAGGCCACCGGTCCCGTGCCGGAGGATCGTGCGATCCAGGCAGCAGTTCTTGCCTATCTTTCAGACATGACGCTGCTCGATACGTCGCTTTACGCGCATGGCCGTAATATTTTTGATCGGGATCTGCAGGTTGCCAGCCTCGACCACGCCATGTGGTTTCACAGGCCCTTCAGTTTCGATGATTGGATGCTCTATACCGCAGATAGTCCCAGTACATCGGGCGCCAGGGGCTTTAATCGTGGCGCACTTTATAGCCGTGACGGCACTTTAATCGCCTCTACCGCGCAGGAAGGCCTAATTCGTGTGCATAGTGCGGAGTGAACTCTGATCGCCACCTGCTAATCGCCTAAATTTTAGGCATATTGCTGCATTGCACTGATATTGTAAGCCGAACTTAAAAAATATCTTTTTGATTTCAGTATATTAGAAGTATTTTTCGAATCTGGCACGGAACTTGAATACTCCTGAGCAGTCACCAATGGCCTATGGCCAGAGGCGATGGGTTCAACGCGGTTGCTGAGAGTTCAGATAATTCCATCTGAGGGGCACCGCGCAAAGCGCAGGGGTATAGTCAATGAAAATTGTGATGGCCATCATCAAGCCGTTCAAGTTGGACGAGGTGCGCGAAGCACTCACCGCTGTCGGCATCCAGGGCCTGACCGTCACTGAGGTGAAGGGTTACGGCCGCCAAAAGGGGCACACCGAAATTTATCGTGGCGCGGAATATGCCGTCAGCTTTCTTCCCAAACTGAAGGTGGAAGTCGCTGTCGCATCCGATCTCGTCGATACCGCCGTCGAAGCCATCACTGCCGCCGCCAAGACCGGCCAGATCGGTGACGGCAAGATTTTCGTTCTCAGCATCGAGCAGGCCGTCCGTATCCGCACGGGTGAGACCGACACCGAAGCGCTGTAAATTATTGGGGTTCAAGGAGAGCATAATGAAAATTCCAAACAGTTTAACCAAAGCGGCAGGCAGCTCCCTTCTGGGATCGCTGGCTTTGACCGCATTCGGCTCGCTGGCCGCTTTTGCGCAGGAAGCAGCGCCCGCCGCTCCTGAAGCTGCAGCTGCAGCCGTGGCGACAATCAACAAGGGCGACACCGCCTGGATGATGGTTGCCACAATCCTCGTCCTGTTCATGATCCTCCCGGGTCTTGCCCTGTTCTATGGCGGTCTTGTCCGCGCCAAAAACGTTCTGTCAGTGCTCATGCAGTGCACAGGTATCACGGCTGTCGTGATGATCATCTGGGTTGTCTATGGTTATTCTTTTGCGTTTGGCGGCAGCACCAGCCCTTATTGGGGCGGATTGGGCAAAATTTTCCTTGCCGGCGTTACCCCTGATTCTGCCGCTGCCACCTTCACCGATGGCGTCCAGATTCCGGAATTGGTTTTCATCTGCTTCCAGATGACATTCGCTTGTATCACTCCGGCGCTTATCGTCGGTGCCTTTGCTGAGCGTATCAAGTTCTCGGCGACCATCCTGTTCGTCGCGCTTTGGGTTACCTTCGTTTACTTCCCGATTGCACATATGGTCTGGGATGCAAACGGCCTGATCTTCGGCTGGGGCGCTCTTGATTTTGCGGGCGGTACGGTTGTTCACATCAACGCGGGTGTTGCAGGTCTGGTCGGTGCTATCGTTATCGGCAAGCGTGCTGGCCTCGGCCGCGATATGATGGCTCCGCACTCCATGCCGCTGACCATGATCGGTGCTGCAATTCTGTGGGTTGGCTGGTTCGGTTTCAATGCCGGCTCGGCGCTCGAAGCCAATGGCACAGCGGCGCTTGCCATGATCAATACCTTCACCGCAACAGCCGGTGCTATCGTAGCTTGGGTTGCCATTGAAGCCTTTGCTCGCAAGACAGCATCCATGCTCGGTGCAGCATCAGGTATTGTTGCCGGTCTGGTCGCAGTCACGCCAGCAGCGGGTACTATCGGACCGGTGGGCGCAATCGCCCTTGGCGCGATTGCCAGCGCGATCTGCTACTACATGGTCGCAGTGGTCAAGCCGAAGCTCGGTTATGATGACAGCCTCGATGTGTTCGGCGTGCATGGCATTGGCGGTATCGTCGGCGCTATCGGCACTGGTATCTTCACCAGCGCGGCCCTTGGCGGCACAGGTTTCGCCGATGGCGTAACAATGGGCAGCCAGGTCTTTGTACAGATCAAGGCAGTTGCCGTGACCATCGTATGGAGCGGTGTGGGTTCGTTCATCCTCTACAAGATCGTCGACGTGCTGGTTGGCCTGCGTCCAACGGCCGAAAACGAGTCTATCGGTCTCGACCTCACCTCACATGGTGAAGCTGCCTATCACAATTGATAGCTGCACCCATGGATTTCGAAAGGCCCGGTTTTCCGGGCCTTTTGTTTTGAGGTTAGACCTTCGTTGAATTTACCCGCCCGAACTTGATGTGCAGTCTTACGCGCGGAGGACTTGCATGCCGGGCTATGTCTACATCCTTGCCAACCAGAAATATGGAACGCTGTATATCGGTGTGGCGTCCGATCTCGTCGCGCGTGTTTACGACATCGTGAAGGCAGAACTACCGGATTTGCATGGAAATATGGCTGCAAGCGTCTGGTCTGGCACGAAGAGCATGACCGGATTGTCGATGCAATTCAGCGGGAAAAATCCTTGAAACGCTGGTACCGGCAATGGAAGATAGAATTGATTGAAGGAATCAATCCAAATTGGGACGATCTCTATGAAGTGCTTTGGTGAGTTCCTTTGTTTCTCACATTATTGTAGCTCCCTAGCCCTCAAGGATCATAAGCACCTTCCTTTCCGTCATCCTCGGGCTTGACCCGAGGACCCATTAAACATTTGCAGAGATCAGCGAAGCACCTTCTCAATATCCAAAATCTAAAACGGGCATTCAAGATCGGTCCTCGGGTCAAGCCCGAGGATGACGGAAAGGGGCGTGCCAAGATCAGGGCGAGGCGAAGTCTCCGTCAGCATCCTCTGCTAACCTGACAATTTCCATGACATTCGCCCATGGTTAATAGCCCCTTAACCATCCACCCCGTAAGTTTGGAATCAGCTCCGTGGATTGCACAGCCACAGGGATAGACTCACGTGGGACCGGATTTCATGCGTCAAGGTTATTCAGCCTCTTATGCCATCGATGACGATAGGACTGGCTTCTACAGCCTTTTCCGCAGGCAGATAAATATTCTGATCGGCTTGGCGATCCTTTGTCTTGTCGCTTTGGCTGTCGGTAGTCTGGCAACTTGGAATGTGCTTGATCCAAGCTTCAGTCATGCCACGTCCAATCCCACGCAAAACGCCCTTGGTTATGCCGGAGCAGTGTTCTCCGATCTTGGAATGCAGTTTTTTGGCCTGTCGACCGTTGTTGCTCTGATGCCTGCCGTGTTCTGGGGTGGGTTGTTCATGACCGGTCGCGGTGTTGATCGCATGGCGCGGCGCGCTGTTGCTTGGTTCTGCGCGTCGCTGCTTGCTGCAGCCATGGCCGGTTGTTTTGCCATACCCGAAAGCTGGCCAATGCCCATTGGTCTTGGCGGCGTTCTCGGAGATATGGTTCTCAAGATTCCTGCTATTTTCACGGGCACTTTCCCGCGCGGTGGCCTTGCCATGATCCTGGTCGGTGTCCTTGCCGTTCCTACTTTATGGATATTTGCCTTTGCCAGCGGTCTTACCTATCGCGGCAGCGAGCCTGCCATTGCCAAAAAGACAACGCGTCACGTGGCCGAAGCCGATGACTTCGACGATGACGAGGATGAGGATGATGAGCGCGAAGGCGGAGGCTTGCTTGCTCTGGGTGCTGTCACGCATTTCTTTTATAGTACGCGTGCCTTGTTCCGCCGTCTCTCCGGCAGGGGCGCCGGAATCTATAATAGCGCGCGTAATATTGGCGCTCGCCATGACGATGGGTTTGATGACATTCCGGTGTCGCGTCAAAAAGTCAGCAATAATGGCGAACGCCGCGAGCCAGGCTTTTACAGCGCATCGCCGCAAATTGAAGCGCCGTCGATTGAAATCGACAATGATGATTTTGACAGCCAAGCTGACCGCTTTGATCCCTTGGCCTTCAGCGACGAAGATGAGGCCGTGGATGACTGGACACCGCAGGCAGCCCCCGCTCGCCCGTCAGCGAAGCCCGCGACCCGCGTAGCAACCCCGGCGCCAGCTCCAAAGGCTGGAGCGCGCATTCAGCGCGAGGCGCAAGCCTCGCTTATCAAATCTGATGGTTTTGAAATGCCACCGCTGCATTTCCTCAGCGAACCAAAGAATGTCGTGCGCAACCCCAGCCTTTCCAAAGAGGCATTGGAACAGAATGCGCGTCTTCTTGAAGGTGTCCTGGAGGATTTCGGTGTACGCGGCGAAATAATCCACGTCCGGCCTGGCCCGGTTGTCACGCTTTATGAGCTGGAGCCAGCACCTGGAATCAAGTCCTCGCGCGTCATCACGCTTGCCGATGATATTGCCCGCTCCATGAGCGCGATCGCTGCTCGCGTTGCCGTTGTCCCGGGCCGCAATGCTATCGGCATTGAGCTGCCCAACCAGACACGTGAAATGGTTTATCTGCGCGAACTGCTGGCCAGCCGCGATTTTGAGCAGACCAAAACCAAGCTTGCACTGGCATTGGGCAAGACCATCAATGGCGAGCCGGTCATTGCAGACCTTGCCAAGATGCCGCATTTGCTCGTGGCTGGTACAACAGGCTCGGGTAAATCTGTCGCCATCAATACCATGATCCTCTCCTTGGTCTACCGGATGACGCCGGAACAATGCCGCCTGATCATGATTGATCCGAAAATGCTCGAACTTTCCATCTATGACGGCATTCCGCATCTGCTCACTCCGGTTGTTACCGACCCCAAGAAAGCCGTTGTGGCGCTCAAATGGACGGTCAAGGAGATGGAAGACCGCTATCGCAAAATGTCGAAAGTCGGTGTCCGCAATATTGACGGCTTTAACCAGCGCGTTGAGCAAGCCCGGCAGAAGGGGGAGCGTATTGCCCGCACAGTGCAGACCGGATTTGACCGCGCCACCGGCGAGGCAGTCTATGAGACCGAAGAACTCGATCTGACCGCGATGCCCTATATTGTGGTCATCATCGACGAAATGGCCGACCTCATGATGGTTGCCGGCAAGGATATTGAAGGTGCCGTGCAGCGTCTGGCGCAGATGGCGCGTGCCGCCGGTATTCATGTGATCATGGCGACGCAGCGTCCGTCAGTCGATGTTATCACGGGTACGATCAAGGCCAACTTCCCGACGCGTATCTCCTTCCAGGTTACCTCCAAGATCGATTCGCGCACCATCCTTGGTGAGCAGGGCGGCGAGCAGCTGCTTGGCATGGGCGACATGCTCTACATGGCTGGTGGGGGACGCATTCAGCGTGTGCATGGACCATTTGTTGGTGACGATGAAGTTGAGAAAATCGTTCAGCACCTCAAATTACAGGGCGTGCCGGAATATCTCGATTCGATCACCGAGGAAGATGATGAGGACGATGGCGGGGCAGGACCTGCAGGAACGTCCAATCTTGAGGATTCCGATGACCCCTATGATCAGGCCGTCGCGGTCGTGCTGCGTGATAAAAAAGCTTCGACCAGCTATATCCAGCGCCGTCTTGGCATCGGCTATAATCGTGCTGCTTCGATTATTGAACGCATGGAAGAGGAGGGGCTTGTCGGCCCGGCCAATCATGCGGGCAAGCGTGAGATTCTCGTACCAACGCAGGATGATGATTTTTAACAGGCAAAAAGGCATTAAACTGCTGAGACTGCTTAAAAATTCAAACATAACGTAACGGCACATCATGCGTTATGGAACTGAGTCCTTCCAGTTCCTGTGGCAGTCCGGTGTTACGTGACGGAAATATGGAACCGGGTGCCGCAACCCGCCGTTTCTTAGCCATACTCAAGCCAAACTGATCGAGTATTGCTTAAGGCAAGATGACAGGAGACCCTAAACCCATGAAAACCATCACAGCATTGTTTCGCGTTGCAGGCCCGCTCGCACGGCGCGTTGTAGCTGCTTCGATACTTGGCGTGGGACTCCTTGCTGCACCGGCTCTTGCTCAGAATGCGGTGCCGGGCGCAGCCCAGCAGATTGCCAATCAGTTTTCGAGCGTTAAAACCCTGACGGGTGACTTTGTCCAGTTTGGCCCGCGCGGGGAGCAGACCGAGGGAACGTTCTATATAGAACGTCCGGGCAAGATACGTTTCAACTACAACAAACCATCACCGATTCGTGTCATTTCGGATGGCGAATCCGTTGTGATCAATAATCGCAAGCTCGACACATGGGATTTGGTCCCGCTGTCGAAGACGCCATTAAAGCTGCTTCTGAGCGATCAGATTAATTTGACCGGCAATACGGTCAAATCGGTCAAGGAAGAGCCCGATATGACAACGATCGTTCTTGGCGACAAATCAATCTTCGGTAATTCGACCATAACGATGATGTTTGATCCAAAGACTTTCGAACTGCGTCAATGGACTATCACCGATGCGCAGGGTCTCGATACGACAGTGATGATAACCAATGTCCGTACCGGTGTTCGCTTCGCCAAGGATATGTTTACAATTGACTACACCCGCATTGCGATGAAGAACAAATAAGGCTTGAACAGTCGTTCAAGCTGGCGATATCCGGTTCCAATCATCCGTAACTTGTTTTAGTCTTGCTGCTCATTCACCACCCGCGAGACTAATTTTCCATGCCTTTTTCCGTTGCTACCTGGAACATCAATTCGGTGCGCTTGCGCTTGCCGCTCGTTCTGCAATTTCTGCGCGATTATCAGCCTGACGTGCTGTGCCTGCAGGAAACCAAATGCCCCGACGATTTGTTTCCGCGGGAAGCTTTCCACATGGCCGGTTATGAACATATCGAAATCAGCGGCCAGAAAGGGTATCACGGGGTAGCAACGCTCTCCCGCCGTCCTTTGACAGAACCGGCACGTGTTGGTTTTTGCAATATCCCCGATTGCCGTCATTTGAGCACAGTTGTAACTGCCGGCTCAAAGCGGATGCGTATCCACAATTTCTATGTTCCGGCAGGCGGAGATGAACCCGATCCGGAGATCAATCCCAAGTTCAAGCACAAGCTCGGTTTTCTTGACGAGATGAAAGCGATGAATGCGGTCTATGGGGATGGCCATGCCTCATTGCTGGTGGGCGACCTCAACATCGCACCGCTTGAAACCGACGTCTGGTCGCATAAACAGTTGTTGAAGGTTGTAAGTCACACGCCCATCGAAACGGAAGGTCTGGAAGCCTTGCGCAAAAATGGCGGCTGGAGCGATCTGATGCGCCATCATATTCCACCCTCCGAGAAAATTTATACATGGTGGAGCTATAGGGCCGCCGATTGGGCGGCTGCGGATCGTGGCCGGAGACTGGATCATATTTGGGGATCGCCCGACCTTGAGGCCGATCTGAGAGACATCACAATCCTGCGCGAAGCACGTGGGTGGGAACGACCCTCCGACCACGTTCCGGTTATCGCGCGGTTTGATCTGGATTAATCCGATTTTGAGCAGGATTTCCGCGACCTGACATTAAATTCCACAAGATGCGGCGATTTTTGCCGAGAAAAGGTCGATTCTTGCTGAAGATTTTCAATCGTAGCGAGAAAATCAGTTGTGTAGAGGCGAGTTAGCTCTCGCCAAACAGCTTTTCATACTTGGAAATTTCCGCGATCATTTCGGTCAGATCTGAGGAAATCTGGTCGTGCAGCGCAGCGGCAATTTCCGGATATTCTTCAAGGATACGCCGGAACAATGAGCGGTTGAGACGGATGACCTCGGTCTCGGTGTCTGCCATTGCGCTGGTGAGGCGCTTGGTCTGGGCGATGATTGCCATTTCGCCAAGAACCGCTCCTGGCCCCACGGTTTTCAGAGCGACGCGACCGGAAGGACCTTCGCGGAACAAGGAAATCGTACCGCGATCAATGACATAGGCGCAATCAGCCGACTGACCCTCGCGGTAAAGCTCGCGGCCTTCCCGCAGGACAAGCCGCTCTGTTCCGAAGGCGAGCAGACGCAACTGGTCGCGCGTAAACGTGCCGAACAGCCCCACTGTCTCCAGAATTCGAATATCATCTTCAATTGCCATGCAATTACAGACATATACCTAGATTGACCCGATCGGCATCAAGGAATGAGCTTGTATCCCCCGCTTTCCGTGACGAGTATGGTTGAATTCGATGGATCCTGCTCGATTTTCTGCCGTAGTCTGTAAACATGCGTCTCCAACGTGTGCGTAGTCACCCCAGAGTTGTATCCCCAGACTTCCTCCAGAAGAATATCGCGTGTGATGACCTTGCCACCGGCGCGATACAAATATTTGATAATTGCGACTTCTTTTTCAGTCAGCCGGATTTTGCCGCCCTTTGCATCGATCAGCATTTTCTGGCCGGGCTTGAACGTATAGGGGCCAACAACGAAGGTAGCGTCTTCGCTCTGCTCATGCTGGCGCAGCTGCGCGCGAATGCGCGCCAGCAGTACAGCGAAGCGGAATGGCTTGGTGACATAATCATTGGCGCCGGATTCCAGGCCAAGAATCGTATCAGAATCAGTATCATGGCCGGTCAGCATGATCACCGGAGCCTTGAAACCGCCCTTTCGCAAAAGCTTGATGGCTTCACGTCCATCCATGTCCGGCAAGCCGACATCCATGATCAACAGGTCAACAACGCCATTGCGGGCGGCCTGTATGCCTTTAGTTGCATTGTCTTCCTGAACAATCTGAAACTCTTCATAAAGGCTCAGTTGCTCAACCAGAATGGCCCGCAGGTCTGCATCATCGTCGACGATTAGAATGGTACGTGCTGTCATGGGATCTCCCGCGGATGGAAAGAAGTCGTTGGAATTTAAGTCGAATTCTACAGGAAAGAAAGAGCATCGACTTGATATTGCTTATGCGGCGCATCAGTCTGACATAAAAATGCTTTTTATGAGGCAAGCATGCCACTAACCACTTTGAAGTATATCGATGTCCGCCCGCGCCCCGGCCACAAAAGCCAAGGCCAGCTGATTGCTGGCCCGATCGTCTTGCGTTGCGCACTTGGCAAGGGCGGTATTACATCGAGGAAACGTGAGGGTGATGGTGGAACTCCCTTGGCATCCATGCGGCTTCTTTATGGGTTTAAAAGACCGGATAAACAGGTGAAGGCTACGGCGCTATTGCAGCTTAACTCATTGAAAATAAACGACGGGTGGTGCGAGGTCAGCAGTGACCGCAACTATAATAGGCAAGTTCAGGTACCCTATAATGCGAGCCACGAAACCATGTGGCGCAAGGACGATCTGTACGATGTCTGTATTGTTCTTGACTGGAATATCCGGCCACGCAGAAGGGCCGGGGGCAGTGCGATATTCTTCCATCTGGCGCGGCCGGGCTATACACCAACTGAGGGCTGTATTGCTTTGAGTCGCGCAGATATGAACCGACTTTTGCCGCTTCTGTCGGATAAAACAATCATTCGTGTGCTGCGTTAGGTTGGAAAACGCCAAACCGTGGTTTTCTTGATTTCAGCATCTTCAAGAACGCGCGTCACCGGAACCGAATAAACAGCCAATGGCTGAAGAGAACCCTTGGGAAAATAAGATCGCCCCGGATCGCCGACGATTACCTCGGCGCCGCGTGAAGCAAGTTTGGCAAACCAGGGAAGAAGCAGGTCTGCCAAAGGTTTATCATAGAAAACATCGCCTGCCAGCACGACATCCCAAACCCGCATCTGTGCCGATGAGATCAGCTATTTGCACGTCCATCACTACATCATTGGCAGCGGCGTTGAGGGAAATTGCGGGTTGAGTAAAAGGATCGATATCGCAGCAAAGAACATGTTTCGCATTGGCCATTGCAGCGGCGATACCAACCAAACCTGAGCCTGAAGCGAAATCAATAACCGAGCGGTCGCTGACCATTTGCGGGTTATCAATTACATAGCGGGCGACACCTTGCCCGCCCGCCCATGCAAAGGCCCAAAATGGTGGCGGAAGCCCGATCGTTGCGAGTTCGTCTTCCGTGCGTTGCCATAGATCATGAGCTTCATCGGCGAGATGAAGCTTTATCTCCGGAACGTGGGGCGGTGATTGTATTGACGTATTTGCCAGTATGAATTGGCGGTAGCGTTCACTGGTTGGATCTAGCGCAGTCTCAGTGATCATTTGGGGGCTGGAACGAGACCACCCATCCGGCAAACTTCTTCCCACTCGTCCTCGGTAACCGGTTGCACGGAAAGCCGCATCGAGGTGACAAGTGCCATTTTTTCAAGCTTTGGATTGGCTTTGACGTCCTTAAGAGTCACCGGCTTTGGCATATCTTGAACCGCGCGGATATCAACGCAATCCCAGCGCGGATCATCAGTTGTCGAATCCGGATGGCTGAGTGCGCAAACTTCGACGATACCGACGACTTCGAGACCCTCATTGGAGTGATAGAAGAAGCCTTTATCGCCAATCTTCATGGCGCGCATATTATTGCGGGCGAGATAGTTGCGCACGCCGGTCCATTCTGTGCCCTTAGCACCTGCAGCTTTCTGCTTTTCCCACGACCATGCGTCGGGTTCTGATTTGTACAGCCAATATGCCATGTTGAAACCTATTTGTTGTCCGGATTCTTGATTGCCCAATTCCAAGGGCGGATATCGACAGAGGCGAAAAGTCCTGCCTTTGCATAGGGGTCATTGGCAGCTATCTGCTTTGCTGCCTCCAGATCGACAGAATCTACGATGACCAGACTGCCATTTGGCTTTGTGTCATCGCCCAGAAAAGGGCCGGCGAATTTTAGCTGATCACCAAGGCCATTCAGATAATCAAGATGCGCGGTCCGCGTATCAAGGCGCAATTGCAGGCTATCGGGCTTGTCGTTGCATAAAAACGCAAAAAGCATGATTTTTCCTAGTCTTCATTTTTGAGTGGCCGAGAAAGCAGAGCTTCCATGGCCTCATCGACAGTTATGTCTTCAGCCAGGATTTTTGATACAGCTGAAATGATCGGGACATCGATATCATGGCGCGCGGCGAGTTCAACTGCAATGGAGGCTGTTGCGACGCCTTCTGCCAGCGGACGCCCCGTCAAGTCTTCGCCTTTGCCCAATGCAAGACCGTAAGAGTAATTGCGCGATTGCGGTGTCGAACAAGTCAGCATGAGATCGCCAAGCCCGGAGAGGCCCATGATGGTCTCGGATCTTGCCCCCAAGGCATGCCCGATCCGGCGCAGTTCAACGAAACCGCGCGTCACAAGCGCCGCCTGTGCGCTGGCACCATATCCCCTGCCTATAGCGGCACCGGCGGCGATAGCGAGCACGTTCTTCAGTGCTCCGCCGATCTCAACGCCGGTTACATCATCTGTCGAGTAACAACGGAACGTTGTGCCTGAGAGAGCGACGGCAATGCTGTCAGCCAGCGCTTGATTACGGGACGCGACGGTTACTGCGGTAGGCAACCCTTTTGCAACGTCACTTGCAAAGCTTGGCCCCGAAAGTATGCCAAGCGGATGACCGGGAAATATTTGATCTGTCACCTGCGACATGAGAAGTCCGGTGGATCGGTCAATTCCCTTGGCGCAGATGATCAGCGGTGTCGACGCGGGAATGTGATCTTTAAGCTCGTTTAAAGCCGTCGAAAGTGCCTGCGCCGGAACAGCGCACAGAATATACTGTCCATGTGTCAGAGCGGTCCGGGCATTGCTGCTGGCTGTCAGTAATGGGTGGAGGGAGATGTTCGGCAAATGGGCATCATTGCGATGCGTGTTATTTATTGCTGCGACTGTGGTGGAATCACGGGCGTAAAGCACCACTGAGCTGCCATTGGATGCAGCCATTGTTCCAAGCGCCGTACCATAGGCGCCTCCGCCCAATACGGCGATTGGTGGCCGCTCATTCATGCCTTTGCTCCACGACGGCCGGCGCCGATCAGGGGTGCGGAATACATATCCAATGGCCAGCGTGAGCGCGGCGCAATATTGAGGGAATCGGGAGGTGTCTGGTTTGCCCGTTCGGCACCCGCCCATGCAATCATGGCCGCGTTATCTGTACATAGAGCCATTGGAGGAGCAATGAAACGAAAGCCATTCTTGTCGCAAAGCTGCTGGAGCACGCTACGCAGAACCTTATTGGCGGCAACACCTCCGGCAACGACCAAAACAGGATGATCTACAACAGGAAATGTTTCGCGAAACCGCATAAGAGAGCGTGCAACGCGGTCGTCCAGCGTATCGGCCACGGCGGTCTGGAAAGCTGCGCAAATATCATTGACATCCGTTTGAGATAGCGGTTCCAGACTGGTGGCCAGTTGTCGCACGGCAGTTTTGAGGCCAGAGAAAGAAAAATCCAGGCGTTCTTCACCCTTCAACGGGCGCGGGAGGGAGAAACGCGTCGAATCGCCGAGCATTGCCGCCTTTTCAACCTCAGGTCCGCCCGGATAGGCGAGCCCGAGCATTTTGGCGGTTTTGTCGAATGCTTCACCAAGCGCATCGTCAATGGTCGTGCCAAGTCGCTCATAGTCTCCCAGTCCCTTGACCAGAACCATTTGCGTATGACCGCCGGAAACGAGGAGCAAGAGATAGGGAAATTCAATGTTATCGGTCAGGCGAGGTGTCAGTGCATGACCTTCAAGATGATTGATTGCGTAAAATGGTTTTTGGCTTGCCAAGGCTATTGCCTTGCCGGTCATCAGTCCAACAATCAGTCCGCCAACAAGCCCTGGTCCCGCAGTTGCGGCTATGGCGTCAACATCGTTGAGCGTCAAATGCGCTTCGTGCAGTGCTTGTCCGATAAGCCGGTCGAGCACTTCAACGTGAGCGCGTGCGGCAATTTCCGGCACGACACCGCCATAGGGCGCGTGCTCTTCGATTTGGCTTAAGACGACGTTTGAAAGAATGGTGCCATAGCCAAGCTCATCACGCTCGACAATGGCTGCCGCCGTCTCATCGCAGCTTGTTTCAATACCCAGAACCCGCATCGATATCCTTCGTCGCATTGCCCGTCGAATAAAAGCCCGTTAGTAGAGGCCATGAACATGGAACTCGCGTAACACGGACTGCGGCCAATGCAAACAAAAACGCTCAAGATCGGTACACGTGGGAGTGCTCTTGCGCTTGTGCAAGCCCATGAGACACGCGACCGGTTGGTCAAAGCTCATGGTTTGAACGAGTCCGATATAGAGATCGTCGTTATCTCGACAAGTGGCGACCGGATTCAGGATAGGCCCCTGTCGGAAGTTGGCGGCAAAGGTCTTTTCACATTGGAGATTGAAGAACAGCTTGCGGATGGGCGTATTGATTTTGCTGTTCATTCCTCGAAGGACATGCCGACATTCCTGCCCGAAGGGCTGCATCTGTCGGTGTTTCTTGAGCGTGAAGATCCCCGGGATGCTTTCATCGGACGGGACGTTAAATCGCTGGCCGACTTGCCCTTGGGCGCAATTGTGGGCTCTGCATCACTTCGGCGCCAGGCATTGATCAAGCGCCTTCGGCCTGATCTGAAACTTGTCAATTTTCGCGGCAATGTGCAAACGCGCCTGCGCAAGCTTGCCGATGGAGAAGTTGACGCAACATTTCTGGCCTATGCAGGCTTAAAGCGCCTTGATCTTGGCCATGTCGTAACGGAGTTGATGGATTCCAGGGCTTTTCCCCCAGCACCAGGACAAGGTGCAATCACGGTCGAAAGCCGTATCGGCGATGACCGGATCGACAACCTGCTCGCTCCGATCAATCATCTGCCAACTTCGACTGCCCTGGCTTGCGAGCGTGCGTTCCTTGGCACTTTGGATGGTTCCTGCCGGACCCCGCTCGCCGGGCTTGCGACAATCTCGGGTGAGGTATTGCATTTCCATGGAATGATCTTGCTGCCTGACGGTAGCGAGGTTCATGAGGTTACCGGTGAGGGAGCTGTTGCCGATGCCGCACAGATCGGACGCGATGCGGCGCTGCGTGTTCGGGAAATGGCGGGTGCTCATTTCTTTACGGATTGGCTCTGATATGAAATCTGTTTTGGTTACACGGCCCGAACCCGGAGCAACCAGAACAGCCCAACGACTGGCCGATTTGGGCTTCCAGCCTCTGGTTTTGCCGCTTAGTGCAATCAAACCCCTGCCAATATCACAAGTGTCCGGGCACTATGATGCCGTTGCATTTACCAGTGCGAACGCGTTGCGGCATGTGCCAGAAGAATTTCTTGCTACGCTTTATGACCTTCCCTGTTTTGCGGTTGGTAGCTCCACCGCGCAAATAGCTCGTGCAAAAGGTTTCAAACAGGTTCTTTCGGGAAACGGAGATGGGCTATCACTGGCTGAACAGATCAATAATTCAACGTCTGAAAACGCACGGATACTTTACCTTACCGGGCGAGTCAGGGCGCCTCAGTTTGAAGATATTCTGGGGCAGTCAGGTCGAAGGGTGATAGCAATTCCTGTCTATGACACGATTTTGAACCATTATGAGACCGATTATTTGGCCCAGCTTTTCGAGTCATCGCCCGTCGATATTTGTCTACTCTATTCGAAAAGGGGTGCTTTGGCGCTTCTCGCCGTCATTGGCAAAGCGAATGCTCATCATCTATTTGAAAATGCACAGTTTTTATGTCTGTCTGACAATATAGCGCACATCGTTTCAGACCAGGGTTTCCGCCATGTCCACGTTGCCAGAGTGCAAGATGAAGCAGGATTATTTGAATTACTGCATGCTTGATCCCGCCTGTTAGCAGCGAAGCTTGTACGACGGGTGGTTTCATATGAGGAACTTCCTTGCTAGCTTTAGAGTTCAATCGAAGCATCTGTTCCTGAAGAGAGTTTCCATGGCCAAATCTACTGTTCCGCGTCATTCCAAAACGACCCGCAAATCGATGACGATCGAACTGGAGCCCTCTTCGATACAAAAGTCCGCCGTACTCCCAAAAAATGTGCCGGAGCCGGAACCCGTAGGCTTCGATCCAGCAGCTAAAGCAACTGCAGCAGCGGCAGTTGAAACGGTCGAACTAAAGGTAAGTGCAGAGCCGCCATCCTCAGTGCCAAATTTCGGTCGCGCTGACCCGGCGCCGGACAAAAATCCGCCAAGGATGAGTTCTGTCAGCGCCGCCCCTCCCCAAAAGTCGACCGACTCATTGGGGCGACTCGTTTCAGGTCTCATTGGCGGTGTTGTTGTTCTTGCCGGTGCTGCTGCGCTGCAATGGGCTGGTATATTTCCCTCACCCAAGACAGACGTTTTCGCTTTAGAACAGCAGATCGCGCAGTTGCGGGATGCGCCGGCAAAACCGCTTGATGAAGCCAGTCAAACGGCGCTGAATGAGGCTTTGGCGAGCGCCAAGCAGGCAGCTGATCAGGTTGCTGGGCTAGCGGCAGAGTTGAGTTCGGTAAAACAGAGCCTTACTGAGATCCAAAACGGTGCTTCGCCTACGGGTGCTGCTGTCGACACCAGCGCTATCGATGCACGCATCGCGACTTTGGAAAAGGAAATCAGTGACAACAGGCAGCAGGCTGTTCAGGCTGATGGTGCGGCTGCGGGCGCAACAACAAGGCTTGACGCGCTCGAAGCGAAGGTCAATGACACGTCCGGACAAGCCAATATGGCGCTCGCAATGGCCGCAACGGGATTAAAGGCTGCCGTTGATCGAGGCGAGCCTTACAAAGCCGAGCTTGATACCTATCTGGCTGTTGCTCCGGCGGCAGGAGAGGTTGAATCGTTACGGCCAGCAGAAACTAAAGGCATACCCACCGTCAATGCGCTGGCAAGCGAATTTGGCGATGTCGCCGCCAGGATCATATCAAGCACCCGCACTGTCGACCCCAATGCCGGAATTCTGGATCGTCTCTGGGCGAGTGCATCTGGTTTGGTCGAGGCGCGACCAGTCGGTATGGTTGAAGGCGAGGGCGCCGACGCGATATCGGCGCGTATCGAAGCTCATTTAAATGCCGGTGATCTGAGCGCTGCGATTGCTGAGTGGGAAAAACTCCCAGATGCAGCTAAAACGGCGTCTGCAGATTTTGGCAGTGCTATGAAGGCACGGCAGAATGCAAGCGCAGTGGTGTCAAAAGCCCTGTCCGATGCCCTGAGCGGCATCAAGACCTCGACCGGTCAGGAGTAAGAAGATCATGATGCGCATTCTGTTCTTCTTCATTGTCGTGTTGTTGCTGGGTGTCGGCTTTGCCTGGCTGGCAGATCGACCCGGCGATCTGGTTCTGACCTTCGCTGGCATGCAATATAAAGTCAGTCTTATGGTGGCAGCAACGAGCATTGTTGCCATTGTTGCCGGCGTCATGCTGAGCTGGTGGCTGGTGAAAAGCATCGTCACCTCGCCATACGCCTTGCGGCGGCATTTCCGTGCGCGCAAACGCGACCGTGGTTATCAATCACTTTCCACAGGCCTCATTGCCGCTGGTGCAGGCGATGGGCAAACAGCACGTTTGATGATCAAGCAGGCTGAAAAGCTTCTCAATGTCGATCAGGAGCCATTGATCAAACTGCTGGATGCGCAAGCTGCAATGCTTGAAGGCCGCACTGATGATGCGCGAGCCAAGTTTGAAGCCATGTTGGATGATCCTGAGACGAAGTTGCTCGGTTTGCGAGGGCTTTATCTGGAAGCACAAAGATTGGGTGCACGTGATGCGTCCCGCCATTATGCCGAAGAGGCTGCCTTGCTGGCTCCCAATGTCGAGTGGGCGGCTACCGCAGCACTTGGTCAAAAAACCACCCATGGCGATTGGGATGGTGCTCTGTTGCTGCTCGACAAGCAGAAAGCGACCAAGCAGATCGACAAGGAAAAGGCCAAGCGCGAGCGCGCCGTCATCCTTGCCGCAAAGGCAATCGAGACATATGAGAGCGATCCGGTGAATGCGAAGCCACTGGCCATAGAAGCCAACAAGCTGGCTCCTGACCTTGTTCCGGCGGCAATCGTTGCGGCCAAGTCGCTGTTTGCTCAAGGCGATTTGCGCAAGGGTTCGAAAATTCTTGAGTATACCTGGAAGCGGGAGCCGCATCCCGGCGTTGCAGATACCTATGTTCATGCCAGGGTTGGGGATTCACCTATTGATCGCTTAAAGCGCGCGCGCCACTTAGCCGGGCTCTATCCGCATCATGCAGAATCCAATTTGGCAATTGCTCACGCTGCTCTTGCCGCTGGCGAACTCAAGGAAGCGCGTGAAGCTGCCGAAGCAGTTCTGCGCAGTACGCCTCGTGAAAGTGCTTATTTGCTGCTTGCGGATATTGAGGAAGCGCAGACCGGCGATCAAGGCCGTGTCCGGCAATGGCTGTCCCGCGCGGTAAAAGCGCCACGCGATCCCGCATGGACCGCCGATGGCTACGTCTCCGAGCGCTGGGCGCCAGCCTCCCCGGTAACGGGAAAGCTGGACGCATTTGTGTGGAAAGTCCCGGTAGAACAAATTGGTCCTGTGATCGATGCGGGCGATGATTTTGACAAAGCGTTGGCGACGGAGCCGTCAAGACCGGAGCAGCCTACAATAGAGGCAAAACCGATTTTACCCCCACGCAAACAGGACACAAAATCGCAGCCGGTGGAGCTTCCTGAGGATCAGGACGTGGTGGATGCGGAAATTGTGCCGTTTGAGCCGCCAACACAACAAACTGCAAAGGCTTCGTTGGACAAATCTTCGGCGAATTCGGATTCGCCCCAGAGAATTGCATCGGTTCTGCCACGACTGCCGGAGAAGCCCAAGGAATCTACTAGCGAGCCATTTGTTGGACCGGTACCGGATGATCCAGGTGTGAAACCGGAGTATAAATCATCGCAATCGAACAAGAAATTCAAGTTGTTCTGATGGTGGCAAAAGCCATCGGGTCTTGTTTGCGGCAAGATGCACAGTAGCGGGATAGGACGACTCGGGCTATCAATTGAAAAGTGATACCAAAGCGGAAAGACTCCCATAAATGCTTGATCGCCTTGTTACTTTTTTTAAAACCTTACCGTCCGGTGAAAGTGGCGCCGAGCATTTTTCAAAATCTGATCCCCGTCTTGCGGCCGCTGCCCTCCTTTTTCATGTCATGGATGCAGACGGTTCAAGCAGCAAAGAAGAACGCAAGCGTGTCTCACAACTCATATCCAATGCTTATGGGCTGAAGGGCGAGGCACTGAAGCGCCTTTTGAATGAGGGTGAGCAGGCCGATCAAGAGGCAGTTGATCTTTACAGCTTTACCAGCATCATAAAGCGCAATCTTGACGAGGATGCCCGGATCAAATTCATTGAGTTGATGTGGGAAGTTGTTTTTGCAGATGGGGTTGCCCATGAACTTGAGGACAATGTTGTCTGGCGGGTTGCCGAACTGATCGGCGTATCCACCCGAGACCGGGTTACCATGAAGCAACGTGCTGCAGTTCGAGCCGAACGGGATGTGCCCGAAGAATAGGACAAAAGCGGATGTTCCAGACAGAATGGATGGAAGCGGCGGGTCATACACAGCGCCCAAAAATCCTCGCAGTTCTGCATCAGGAAAGATCTAGCACTGGACGCGTCGGACAGCTGCTGCTGGAAGCCGGGTTTGTGTTGGATATCCGGCGCCCGCCGCTTGGCGATCCATTGCCGGATACTTTGGAAAATCACGCCGGCGCTGTTATTTTTGGCGGGCCAATGAGCGCCAACGATCCAGAAGAATATATAAGGCGGGAAACAGATTGGCTGTCGGTACCGTTGGCTGAGGAAAAGCCATTTCTTGGTATCTGCCTTGGGGCCCAAATGCTGTCCAATCACCTCGGTGGAAAAGTTTCCCCTCATCCCGACGGGCTGGTCGAAATAGGCTGGTACCCTTTGCAACCGACAGAGGCTGGCAGGACCCTTATGGACTGGCCATCCATGGTCTATCACTTTCATCGTGAAGGCTTTGAACTGCCAAAATCAGCCACTTTGCTGGCTACGGGCAACACCTATGCCAATCAGGCTTTCCGCTACGGCAAGAATGCCTGGGGCGTGCAGTTCCATGCGGAGTTGACGCGCGCCATGATGCAGCGCTGGGTGGTTCGCGGGTCGGAACGGTTTTCGCTTTGCGGCGCCCAGCAGGGCCGGGATCATCTGGAAGGCCGGATGATCCATGACGCTGTTCTAAAAGCTTGGCTACAACGCTTTTTAGGTATTGTTTTCGGCGCTCCGGTTGCTGCCTAAAAGCTTCAGGTCCTGCCTTGCAAGTTACGAGCCTTGCGAAGCTGCGGAAACCACCAAGCCCACAATCCGGCAACGGCAACAGTTCCAATTCCACCAAACACCACGGCTGGAATTGTTCCAATCATAGAGGCCATGATCCCTGCGCGGAATTCTCCCAATTCATTTGAGGCGCCGACAAACACCATATTCACGGCATTAACGCGGCCACGCACATTATCCGGTGTCCAGAGTTGAAGCAGCGTTTCGCGAATGTAAACGCTGACCATATCTGCCGCGCCCATCAATGCGAGAACCACTATGGAAAGCCAGGCAAGGTTTGACACGCCAAACATGATGGTGAGCAAGCCAAACAGGGCTACGAAGACAAACATGATAAGTCCGGCATGATCGCGGATGGGATGGCCTGTCAACCAGACAGCGGTCAGGATTGCGCCGATACCGGGTGCCGCACGCAGCATGCCCAGCCCCCATGGTCCGAGCTCCAGAATATCCCGCGCATAGACGGGCAATAGCGCTACAGCACCACCGAGCAAAACTGCAAAAAGATCCAGTGAAATGGCACCAAGGACGACTTTCTCTTTCCAGATGTAGTGGAAGCCTGCCAGCAGGGTTTGAAGAGATTTTTTCTCATTCAATGTATGTTGCGTGGGTTTAGGAATGGAGAATATGGCGAGGACGGAAATGAGCAACATGATGCAGGCGACGCCATATGCTGCCACAGGCGATATACCGTAGAGCAACCCTCCGGCGACGGGACCAACCAGCGTAGCGATTTGCCAAGCCGAGGAGTTCCATGAAACGGCGTTCGAGAATATCTCTGCAGGCACGAGATTGACGACAAGTGACGAAGAGGCAGGGCCGAGAAATGCCCGCCCGACGCCGAAACCAGCCAGCACGAGGAAAACATGCACAGGGCTGAAGCTGTGTGTCACGGTAAGCAAAAGCAACAGCGCAGCGCAGATCAACTCGACGCCGATCGACAATCCCATGATAAGGCGGCGCCCGAAACGGTCCGATGCAGCGCCGGTAACCAGAACCAGCAAGAGCGCTGGTGCGAACTGCACGAGCCCCACCATGCCAAGATGAAAGGGATCGCGTGTCAGATCATATATCTGCCAGCCAACAGACACACTGATGATCTGAATGGCAAATGAGCCAAAAAATCGTGAAAGCCAGTAAAATGTGAAGGAAGAGTGGCGAAAGGCGGCGTAACGATCGTGAACCGCATCCGTTGCAGGAATGGTCATTTCGGTGAGGAAAACTCCGGGAGATGGAAATTTCTTCTAGAACAATTTACTGCGGAAGTAGAGAAAAAAGCGGCACTTTATATTGCAGAGTGAAAGTAAGTGGGAGCGAGCAGGTTTTACGCGGCTCGCTCCGGCAGGTTGTTAGTCTTTGCCGAGCAAAGATTTCCAAATAACTGCACCAATGGCAGCGCCAATGAGTGGGGCTACCCAGAAGAGCCAAAGCTGGCCGAGGGCCGCAGTTTCGGCAAACAGGGCCACGCCCGTGGAGCGGGCCGGATTGACTGAAGTGTTGCTGACAGGGATGGAAACCAGATGGATCAATGTCAGACCAAGGCCAATAGGAATTGGCGCGAAGCCTGCTGGAACGGAAGCAGAAGTTGCCCCCAGGATAATGATCAGAAAGAATGCCGTCAGCACGACTTCGGCCACAAGCACTGCTGTTAGTCCATAGCCGCCCGGTGAGAGCGTATCATATCCATTTGATGCAAAGCCCCCAGCGGCAAATCCGGCCTTCCCTGATGCAACAAGATAGAGCACGGCTGCCGCAGCGATTGCTCCAATTACCTGTGCTATCCAGTATGGGATCAGCTGTTTAACGTCGAAGCGACCGGCTATAGCCAGTCCAAGCGATACTGCCGGATTGAAATGCCCCCCTGAGATACCGCCGACCGCATAGGCCATGGTGAGAACGGTAAGACCAAAGGCCAATGCAACGCCTAGATAGCCGATACCAACGTCAGGTAGCCCGGCTGCCAGAACAGCACTGCCACAACCACCAAGAACTAGCCAGAATGTACCGAAGAATTCCGCTGATAGTCTATTTAGCATGGTAACCCCCTAGATGAAAAAGGGCCGGATTGGCCCGAATCACACGCTCTATATTTATTCCTGTTTTTTTGGTTCAACAATATCTAGTGGGTTACCTTGGTAAATGGACCGGCTCTAGTCTTTCTAAGACAGTACACGACATGGAAATACTATGAGCGACCTTTGAACGAGTAACTGGGAAAATACGCCTGGCCATTGGCCTCTTGCTCGTAGGCCAGTCAATCGCTACATAACCTGTGACTTTCAGGAGAAACAGATGCTCGCTATCATCCGAACCATAGATCTTGCCCTCGATATCTATACCTGGATTCTTATTGCCAGCGCGATTTTTTCATGGCTTTACGCTTTTAACGTCATCAATTCGAGCAACAGATTCGTCGCTTCCATTGGCGATTTTCTCTATCGCGTGACCGAACCCGCCTTGCGCCCGATACGGCGGTTCCTCCCCGATCTCGGTGGGATCGATATTTCTCCCATAGTCCTGCTGTTGCTGATCTTCTTCATCCGTCAGCTGCTATGGACCACTATTGCGCCAATCCTGCTTTTAAACAGTGACGAGCCAGTACTTTCGCAAGGAAGTTGACGGTCTAACGGTTTTTGTGCGGTTGACCCCAAAATCTGCAAAAGACGCAGTGGAGGGTGTGGAAACAACGGATGATGGCCGTGCGCATCTCAAGGTGCGGGTGCGGGCAGTTCCCGAAGATGGGAAGGCCAATGCAGCACTTATAAAGCTATTGGCAAAATGGCTAGATGTTGCACCGCGAAGTATCACGATTGTTGCAGGGGCAACGTCGCGGCTTAAACAAATCAGATTTGAAGGCGATCCGGGCAGCCTGATTGCCAAGCTGTCCGGTTCAATAAAACTCTAAATAGATTACGCAGTGCCAACTTTAGCGTTATGGCGCTCAATCGCTTCTCTGATCAACTGGCGCGCGGCATCTTCATCGCCCCAATCGCCGATCTTCACCCATTTGCCGGGCTCTAGATCCTTATAATGTTCAAAGAAATGTTGGATCTGCTTTAGCGTGATTTCCGGCAGGTCTGTGTAATTATGGACCTTCTCGTAACGCAGCGTCAGATGCGGCGAGGGAACAGCAATGATTTTTTCGTCCTGGCCCTTATTGTCTTCCATGACAAGAACGCCAATCGGACGGACATTGATCACGCTTGTAGGCATCAATGCGCGGGTATTGCAGATAAGAACGTCGATGGGATCCCCATCATCCGATAATGTATGGGGTACGAAACCATAATTGCCTGGATAGGTCATGGGCGTGTGCAGAAAGCGATCGACGAAGAGCGCGCCGGAATCCTTATCCAGTTCATATTTGATAGGTTGACCGCCGACGGGGACTTCGATGATCACGTTAACGTCTTCAGGAGGATTGTTGCCGACAGGAATGGCATCGATGCGCATATTCTAGGAGTCCTTGTTGGTTTGGGAGTGCTGTACTGATTTTTGGCCCTTTGCGCAACAAGGCGCCGCCTTTTAGGTCGTCATCCAACCTATTCTTGCGACGATTGGGCGCAAAATCAGGATATATCGTAGTATGATTGATGCAGAGAGATGATTTTAACTCCAGACGAAAGCGCGCTTCTTGAGCATCTTGCCGTCGAAACATTCAACACCCTCAGCTACGTCACGGCCCCCCGCGCCGTGATAGAACGAAACGGCAAGATCATTGTCCTCAAGCACCCAGATGACCATACCCTTAAGACCTTGGTCGCCCAAGCTGCGCCTTGCTGCGCCGAGCAATCGTGAGCCGAGACCGCAGCCTTGATATTCCGGACGGATGTAGAGTTCGTAAACCTCGCCCTTCTCCGGCAATTGGCGGGCGCGGTTAGGCCCGAGTGTTGCGTAACCGGCGACGACGCCCCCAATATCCGCCACCAGAATTTGCGTAGAGCGCTTGATGGCTCGTGCCCACCAATCTGCTCCTCTGCGTTCCAGCATGGTGTTAAGAGCGCGATGAGGAATGATGCCGGTGTAGGCACCGCGCCAAGCAGCCAGATGAATGGCAGAAATTGCCACCGCATCAGCCAAACCGGCTTTTCTTATCTCGGTTACGTGCGTGCTCATGGCAAAGAGCATAAACCTGCGACACGCGATTTCGCAACGGCATTACGAACGATTTTTGGGAGCATCAAAAAGAAAAGCGGCGATAAACGCCGCTTTTCCAAAGTCTATAAGTTATGGCGATTAAGCTGCGCCGGCAGCCTTATTGCTCTTTTCGAAACGCTTGCGTTCATTCGGATCAAGGTAAAGCTTGCGCAAACGAATGGACTTCGGCGTAACTTCCATAAGTTCGTCATCCTGAATCCAAGACAGAGCGCGTTCGAGCGTCATGCGGATTGGCGGGGTGAGCTTGACGGCTTCGTCCTTGCCGGCAGCGCGGATATTGGTCAGCTTCTTGCCCTTGAGGATATTCACTTCAAGATCATTGTCGCGCGAATGGATGCCAATGATCATACCGGCATAGACCTTAACGCCTGCTTCGATAATCATCTGACCACGGTCTTCGAGGTTCCACATGGCGAATGCCACGGATTCACCCTGATCGTTGGAGATCAGAACGCCATTGTTGCGACCTGCGATTTCGCCCCGGAAAGGCTCATAGGCGCGGAACAGCCGATTCATGATCGCGGTGCCGCGTGTATCTGTCAAAAGCTCTGACTGATAGCCAATGAGGCCGCGTGTCGGTGCGTAGAAAACCATCCGGACACGATTGCCGCCAGAGGGACGCAGCTCAACCATTTCGGCTTTGCGCTCTGACATCTTCTGAACAACCGTACCGGAATATTCTTCATCAACGTCGATCAGAACTTCTTCGATAGGCTCGAGCAGATTGCCTGCATCGTCCTTTTGCATCACAACGCGCGGGCGGGAAACACCAAGCTCAAAGCCTTCACGGCGCATGTTCTCGATGAGAACGGCGAGCTGCAATTCACCGCGACCTGATACGAAGAATGAGTCCTTTTCGCCCGATTCCTCGACCTTGAGCGCAACATTGCCTTCAGCTTCCTTCATCAGGCGATCACGAATGACGCGGCTGGTAACCTTGTCGCCTTCAGTACCGGCGAGCGGGCTGTCGTTGACGATGAAGGACATGGTAACCGTTGGCGGATCGATAGGCTGCGCATGAAGCGGTTCGGTCACTTCAAGAGCGCAGAAAGTATCAGCAACAGTTCCTTTTTGCAGACCGGCGATTGCAACGATGTCGCCCGCATGGGCTTCGTCAATCGATTGGCGCTCAAGACCACGGAAGGTCAAAATCTTTGAGATACGGCCGGTTTCGATCTGTGTGCCATCGCCGTGCAAAACCTTGACGGGCTGGTTGGACTTGACTGTACCGGAATGGATGCGGCCTGTGATAATGCGACCCAGGAACGGATCGGCTTCAAGGATTGTTCCGATCATCTTGAAAGGGCCTTCGCCAACGGTTGGCGCGGGCACATGATCAAGAACCATGTCAAACAAGGCGGATAGGCCCTGATCCTGCGGGCCTTCTGGATTTTTTGCCATCCAGCCATTGCGGCCTGAACCATAAAGGATCGGGAAATCAAGCTGTTCGTCAGTAGCGTCCAGTGCAGCAAAAAGATCGAAAACTTCGTTTACGACTTCTTCGTGACGTGCATCAGGACGGTCGATCTTGTTGATCGCTACGATTGGACGAAGCCCAACTTTCAAAGCCTTACCGACAACAAACTTTGTTTGTGGCATCGGACCTTCAGCCGCATCGACGAGAACGATGGCGCCATCGACCATCGAAAGAATACGTTCGACTTCACCACCGAAATCGGCGTGGCCAGGTGTATCAACGATGTTGATGCGGGAATCTTTCCAGACTACGGAAGTGGCCTTGGCGAGAATGGTGATCCCGCGTTCCTTTTCGATGTCGTTGGAGTCCATCATTCTTTCGGCAACGCGCTGATTATCGCGGAAGTTGCCGGACTGTTTCAATAGTTCGTCAACAAGCGTGGTTTTGCCATGGTCAACGTGTGCGATGATCGCGATGTTGCGCAGTTTCATGAGGTTCTCTTTGGAGGATTGTGGACGCAAAATTGCATGCGACGCTTTACATTTGCGCGCTCCATACATGTTTTTTCGCAATTGCGAAAGGGGGCGGCACAGGAATATGCCGCCCAGATCGCATTCCGCCTGTCTTTTTAGAGCAAGGTTCCGGACAGGATAACCAGCGCAATGCTGAAATAAATCACCAAACCCGTGACATCGACGAGCGTTGCGACAAAAGGTGCAGAAGCACTTGCCGGGTCAAAACCAAGCCTTTGCATAGCAAAAGGCAGCATCGAACCGACGAGCGAGCCGAAGGTCACAATACCGACCAGCGCAGCGCCGACAGTGGCGGCAACCAATTGCCAATGCTGGCCGTAATCATAAAGACCAAGCATTTGCCAAGCGGCAATACGTGCAACGCCGATCAAGCCCAAGAATGATCCGAGCACCAGTCCGGTTGGTATTTCGCGCAGGGCGACCCTCCACCAATCCTTCAGCCGCAGGTCCTGCAAGGCCAAGGCACGGATAAGCAGGGACGTAGCCTGAGAACCGGAATTACCGCCGGAACTCATGATCAGAGGAATAAACAGTGTTAAAACAACAGCCTTTTCCAGTTCACCCTCGAAATGCTGCATGGCGCTGGCGGTTAACATTTCGCCCAGGAGCAAAATCCCGAGCCAACCGGCACGCTTATGGATCATCTGAAAGAAGCCGATTTGCATGTAAGGCTTGTTCAAAGCCTCCATGCCACCAAACTTCAGAGTATCCTCCGTCATCTCCTGCGTCATGGTATCAATGACGTCATCAACAGTAACGATTCCAATGACTTGATTGTTGTCGGTCACAACTGGCACGGCCAAAAGATCGTGCTTGCGGAATAGACGTGCAACATCTTCCTGATCGGTCAGCGGGGTAACCACGACAGGAGCAACGTCGCGCCCAACGCTCAATATGGAAGCCTCGGGCTCACTGCTGATCAGCCGACGCAATGCTACGGTGCGAAGCAAAACTTTCGTTGCAGGATCAATAACATAGATCGCATATATTGTTTCGCGGGAACGCTCTACCTCGCGGATATGTTGCAGGGTTTGCGCAACGGTCCAGCCGGATGGCACGCTGACAAACTCCGTCGTCATCAGGCTACCCGCCGTATGGGGTGGGTACCGCAGGAGCTTGCGAAGCGCAGCGGTGGTTTCAGGCCCGAGACCAGCAGCAAGACGCGCCCGGTCTTCTGGTCCGAATTCCTGAAAAATGTCGGTAACCCGGTCAATTGACATCTCATCAAGAATGTCCCGGGCTTTGGCGGCAGGCAGACTCTTGATGATGGCCGGTGCTGAATGCAGCTCGGGTTGATCAAGAATAAGCACGGCATGTTCAAGCGGCATTTCATTGAAAATATCAATGATATCAGTAAGTTCTAGTTCATTGAGAAGCTCGATCGCATCGGCTGCATGCATGGATGCGAGGCGCTGCGTGATGTTCAGGTCTGCGTTTACCGCATCCTGATGTACGAGGATGTTGTTCATTTTACTCGCCTTTCCGTCGATCCGCCGTCAAGGGGGATCAAGGCGAGCTGATTTCAAATCAGGCCAGGATCACCGCTGACGGCGCAAACAATCGACTACTGTCGTCGTTGGGCATGGAAGTAGATTCCTGGTTAAAACAAGCAGGCGCGGAATGCGGACCCTGCATGGCGTCATTTGGCTCCGCGGCAAGGGAAAGTCAACCCCGCATGAACATTGCTACCGAGCACAACCAAAACACACCAACAAATAGCAAAAATTGGGTAAGAATCGACGATTCTTCGGGAAAAATCGGCGAAACTCCAGCCATGGTCTGCCATTTGAGGAAATTCTCCCCGTAAAACGCCGGAAGAGCGTTGAACTGATCCGAATTTTATTGCGGGCTCGGAAAGAACGAGGTGAAATTTCCGTTCAGGCTTTCACTTTCACGTTCTGCGGGTCGTAAAGCGGTTCGATGTGCAACTCTGCCGCGAAACGTTCATTGGCAATGATGAGTTCATATTTGCCCTCCCGAAGGAAGTCGCCGGTAACGCCTTCATCATTTCGCACATACCCATATCCAACCGGTTTTCCGATCGTATATCCGAAGCCGCCGCTGGTGAGGTATCCGGCAAAGACTCCGTTGCGCAATATTGTTTCACGGCCAAGAAGGACAACATTGCTGTCTGCGACGGTAAAAGCCGCAAGGCATTTCTTCAGCGGTTTGGCATTGATGATTTCGCTGGGAGCGCGGCCGATAAAATCGGTATTCTTGCGAAGCTTGACCGCCCAGCCAAGTCCGGCCTCAAATGGGGAATCATTGGGTGTAATATCCGAGCCCCAGGCTCGGTACCCTTTTTCGAGGCGGAGCGATTCAATGGCGCGGTATCCGACAGGCCGGATACCGAACTCTTCGCCCGCTGACATGAGTGCGTCGAATACCGCTCCGGTTGCAGCAAGCGGTACATGTAATTCCCAGCCGAGCTCGCCGACATAGGTGATGCGCAATGCACGAATAATCGTTCCGGCTATTTCAATTTCGCGAACATGACCGAACGGAAAAGCGCTGTTGCTGACATCGGCACTGGTAACCTTTGCCAACACCTTCCGGGCCATTGGGCCCATAAGCGAAAGCGTCCCGTAATTTTCAGTTATGTCGGTGAGTTCGGCGTCAAGACCTTGGCCGATATGATCCCTGATCCAGGCAAAATCGTGGGTGCGGAAACCCGTTCCGGTGACGATGTAGAACTTGTCTTCGGCAAGCCGCGCGACAGTCAGATCGCACTCAATGCCGCCTCTGGTATTGAGGAGCTGGGTATAGGTGAGGCGGCCTGCGGGCCTGGAAACATCATTGGCGCAAATGTAATCCAGAGCCTTGGCGGCGTCCTTGCCTGAAAGTTCAAACTTGGCAAAGGATGATTGGTCGAAAATGCCCACTTTTTCCCGGACCAGCCGGTGTTCTTCCCCCACGGCGTCAAACCAGTTCTGGCGACCCATAGAATAGACGTCTTCGGAAGGCGCGCCTTCCGGCGCAAACCAGTTGGGGCGCTCCCAGCCAAGTTTTGAACCAAAGACGGCGCGATACTTTTTCAAACGTTCATAAAGCGGCGAAACAATAGCGGGACGGCCAGAGACATATTCCTCATGCGGGAAGCCGATTGTGTAATGCTTGCCATAGGCTTCCAGCGTCCTGTCCCGTACCCAAACCCGATTGCGATGAAGATTGGAGAAGCGGCGAATATCGACGGCCCACAGATCGAGCGGTGCTTCCCCATCGATCGCCCATTGCGCCAGAACCCAGCCTGCACCACCGCCGGAGGCAATGCCGAAAGCATTGAAGCCAGCGCCAACAAACATATTCGAGCATTCCGGTGCGACACCGAGGATGAAATTGCCATCCGGGGTGAAGCTTTCCGGTCCGTTGATCATTTGCTTGACGCCTGCCGTTTCCAGCGCCGGAATGCGTTCAATGGCTTGAAGCATATGTTGCTCAAAATGATCGAAATCATCGTCAAACAAGCGGAATTGCCAGTCATTGGGCACGTCGCCTGTCATCCAGCTTTGCGGATTGGGCTCATAGCCGCCCATAACCAGTCCGCCGACCTCTTCCTTGAAGTAAGTGCGCCGATCCGGATCACGCAATGTCGGCGCGTCGGCAGCAAGCCCTTCGATCTTTTCAGTGATAATATATTGGTGTTTTACCGGCTGCAAAGGCACGTTGATACCTGCCATATCCCCGACCTGCCGAGCCCATTGCCCGGCGCAATTAATGACTTTTTCGCAAGCAATATCACCCTGGTCCGTCTTGACCTTCATGATCCTGTCGCCGTCCATTTCGAAGCCGGTAACCCTTATGTTCTCGATTATCCGGGCGCCATTCATCCGCGCGCCCTTGGCCAGCGACTGCGTGATATCCGAAGGGCTGGCCTGTCCATCCGTTGGCAACCAGCTTGCGCCGACGAGATCATCGACATTCAAAAGCGGCCACATCGCCTTGACCTCTTTCGGCGATAAAAGCTCCATATCCATACCAAAGCTGCCAGCTGTTGTTTTAAGCCGCTTGTATTCGGTCCAGCGGTCCTGATTGGTGGCAAGCCGAAGGCACCCGGTCATTTTCCACCCGGTCTCAAGTCCCGTTTCCGCAGCAAGCCGCTTGTACAGATCAACGGAGTATTTGAGAACGCGCGTTATGGATGCCGAGGAGCGCAGTTGACCGACCAGGCCAGCGGCATGCCATGTGGACCCGGATGTCAGTTGACCCATTTCGAGCAGAATAACATCAGCCTTGTGATCCTTGGCAAGATGGTAGGCTGTGGAGCAGCCAATAATGCCGCCGCCAATGATGACAATTTGAGCGTGGGAAGGAAGGGTCATGATGTGAGTACTCTGCTGTTTATTGCATATCGATATTGCGTGTTTCGCCCTTCGACAAGCTCAGGAGGGCTCACCATGAGGAAGGTCAAAGTGTTGCAACGAGAGCCGCCAGCGTTGTGCACTTCACGCCCTGCAAGCAAACCATCATGGTGAGCCGCGTCGAACCACGCACAACTAGGATTGCAGTTTGGAATTTATCCATAACTTGTCCGATACCTCTCCAATGCCTGATCGAGCCGAAGCAGGTTTTCAGCCGTATAGGCGGCATAATCAACGCCCGGCGCGCTGAGATGAAGTTCTGAAACCATGCTCCACATGGCTTCGCGCAGCAGAGAAGCGCATTGCATCGCCGCGTGAGAACGCTGGAGTTCAGGGTCAGGCGGGCCGCTGAAATAGGCCTCGAGCAAGGCATTGGATTCTTCGCCGTCAAGTCCGGCATTTGATGCAAGGCCAGCAAGGTCAAACATCGCTGTCGAGAACCCCGCATATTCAAAATCAATCAGCCACAGCCGCTCTCCATCATCGAGGATATTGGCAGGAAGCAAGTCATTATGGCTGAAGATAATGGGCAGCGGTTTTTGCACGGCTTCCATTTCCTCGGCTATTTCGAGATAGGAGGGAAGTTGAGAAACGAACCGGCTTTTACCGGCCTCGAGCGTGCGGGCATAATCGCGGATTACATGAAATGCCCAGAACATGAAGCCGGGCCCTTGAATATATTCCGGCATGCTGGTGTGAAACTGCCGGATGAGCTGGGCAATACGTGGGATGTTTGCCCGCACATCATCGGCATTCCATGTTTTCGCACCAAGGAAGGCGGTGACCATAATGCCATCTTCCGCGTGGAACAGCTCAGGCGCGAAGCCAGCGCGATGTGCCGCCTGCGCCGTCATTGCCTCGCGGGCGCGAAATACATGATGAAAAGGATAATCCGTGCCGAAACGAACCACATACTTGCCCGTATCGTCCTCGACCACATAGCTTTCATTGCTGATGCCGCCCTTAAGCAGGGCAATGCTTATATCGCCTTTCCACAAGGGCAAGGCGGCAATCCGCGATTCCGCTAGCCTGTTATCGGCAAGGCTTGTCACAGATTTCATGCTATGCATCCGCTCCTCATTGCTCGCTGACGGAGCGCAAAGTGCAGTCAGGCAGACTCATCATGAGCAACGAACTTGTTTCATGGGATTGTGAGCTCTCCATGAACAGAACGGCTATTCAAGATGTACTGCGTAGCATCCCACTAACTGCTTTTTATTATTTGAGGATGCTTCCCCTCACGATGAGCCTGTCTAACCACGCTTCTTATTTGTCCAGGCAGGTTCCCGCATCCCAAGACGTCTGTCAACAGAATTATGTGGGATTTTGTGGTTTTTGTGACTGGTAATATGAAATTCTGTGATATTTATGCCTGTATTCTTACGTTTTCGTCAAAGGTTCGGTCATGAGTTCGAAACGGCGCGGTGAAATTAAACGCCTTTTGCAAGATGAGGGGACAATTTCGATTGCCGATCTTGCCTTGAAGCTGGGTGTTTCTCTTGAAACAATCCGGCGTGACGTGAAGCCCTTATATGATGAGGGCGCAATTACCCGCGTCCATGGAGCAATAGGCCTGCCGCTCCACCTTGGAGAGGCGCCATTTGAGCTGCGTATGCGAGAGAATGCCGATGCAAAGCGTGTGATCGCGCATTATGTGGCGCGCACCATCCAGAATGGCGAATCCATCATGCTGGATACTGGAACAACGACAAGCTTTCTCGCCCGTCAACTTCTGCAGCATCGCAATCTGACGGTGATTACCAATTCGTCCGATATTGCCCGCACTCTGGCAACGGTTAACGGAAACAGGGTTTTCATGGCCGGCGGGGAATTGCGCAGCGATAGTGGTGCTGCGTTCGGAGTATCCGCAATGGAATTTGTCAACCGGTTCAGTGTCAATCACGCCGTCATTTCCATAGGCGCAATCGATGCCTCGGGCGGCATTATGGACTATGATCTGGAGGAGGCAGAATTTGCGCGTACCGTGCTTTCGCGGGGCGCCCGCAAACTGGCGATTTCCGATGCCACAAAATTCGGGCGGCGCGGATTGGTCAAAGTGTGCGGTTTCGATGGGTTTGACGAGTTGGTGACGGATCGGGAGCCGCCCGCGGATATAGCCCAGGCTCTGGCTGATGCCGGGGCGATTTTGACCATAGCCGCGCGCCAATAGCTATCGAGCAAGAAACGGATTGGCTCTGGAACATTCGCAGCTATTCTTAAGCTGAGTCGGAGCGCGCCTATGTCCAAACTGCTGCTTAGCAAATCCATCCATACCAAGATCGGTCCAATGATTGCCATGGCTACCGGCGAAGCCCTGGTTCTGCTGGAATTTCACGACCGGCCGATCCTGCCTTATGAGTTGAAAGAGTTGCAGCAACGCTACGGCTATTCGATTGCCTCGGGAAGCAATGCCGTACTTGAACAGACACAAGCAGAATTGGACGCCTATTTCGATGGGGAATTGACAAAGTTTGAAACACCTTTGGTGTTGCCAGCCATGCCTTTCCAAAAACAGGTCTGGACGGCGCTGCAAGATATTCCCTACGGAGAAACCCGCACCTATGGCCGTATCGCTGGCGATCTCGGAAGGCCGAATGCGAGCCGGGCAGTCGGGGCGGCCAATGGACAAAACCGTTTGGCGATTATTATTCCCTGCCACCGCGTGATTGGTGCCGATGGAGCCCTGACCGGATATGGCGGGGGCAAACATCGCAAACGCTATTTGCTGGATCTGGAACACCGCGTAGTTGCGGGTATTTCCGGAAGCCCGGTGTTTCACCCGATTACTGCGCAAAGCAGTATGTTCTAGGATCGTGACGCCGCTATCTCTCTTTAGCGCGGAGAGATAGCGGCCTATTAGAGCGGCGGCAAAATCAGATATTCGCGCCGCCATCAATGACGAAACTTGACCCGGTGATGAAGCGGCCCTCTTCACCTGCGAGAAAGGCTACCAGTCCGGCAATATCCTTCGCTTCGCCAAATTTCGGGATCGCCATTCGGGCGCGTTGGACTTCGGCATGGTCGCCATTGGCGGGATTCATATCCGTATCGGTAGAACCGGGGTGGACGATATTGGCTGTGATTTCCCGTGGGCCAAGATCCCGGGCAAGCGCTTTTAGTCAGGCCAATGAGTGCCGCCTTGCTGGTGGAATACGCGATCAGCCCGGCGGAGGGAACGATCTCGGCAAGATTGCTGCCGATGGAAATGATGCGGCCGCCGGCGCCCATATGCACTGCTGCGGCCTTTGAGGCGACGAAGCTGGCGCGGACGTGAATGGACATAACCCGGTCAAATTCAGCCAGTTCCAGCTGGTCTACGGTATCCATGGTGTAGACGCCTGCGTTATTGACGAGGATATCGAGACGGCCAAGCTTGGCGTGGGCTTCGTTAACAGCGTTTTCGAGGGCCTTAACATCAAGATTATCCGCCTTGATGGCGAGAGCGCGGCGGCCTAGCTTCTCGATAGCCTTGACAGTTTCATCTGCTTTGGCTGCGGCGCTGGTATAGGTGATAGCAATATCTGCCCCATCCTGTGCCAGTTTAAGCGCAATGGCTGCGCCCATTCCGCGGCTTCCGCCAGTGATGAAGGCTACTTTATTGTCGAGGCGGGACATGGCATTTCCTTTTATGTAATGCTCGATACATAATGCTTGTCATGGTTGCATCCAGAGGTCAAGTGATTTATGTATCGATCATTATAGAAAGGATTCCATCATGTCAGCGAAAGGCCGTCCGCGCGCATTTGACCGCGATGCTGCGCTTGAACGCGCGATGCAGGTTTTCTGGAAACGGGGCTATGAGAGCGCCTCGATGGCTGACCTGACGGCGGCAATGGAAATCAATGCGCCCAGCCTTTACGCGGCATTTGGCAGCAAAGCTGATCTCTTCAAGGAGGCCGTGGAGCTTTATACCAACAAGATTGGACAGCGCATAAAGAACTCCCTCCCCAATGCAGCCACCGCAAAGGAAGGCGTTGCCGACTTCCTCATGCAAACCGCAATATCGCATACGGACCCCGACCAGCCGCATGGATGCATGGTGGTACTCGGCGCGCTGCATGGTGACGAGGCGGTGGGCACGCCGTGCTCGCTATTGCGCGAGCGCAGGCTCGACAATGTAACGTTATTGCGCGGAAGGCTGGAGCGCGGCGTGCGTGAGGGTGAAATTGCGCCTTCCGTCGATCTTCAGCAAGTGGCCGAATTCTATGCGACCGTGCAGCATGGCATGTCGATTACGGCGCGGGATGGAGCCACATTGGAGCAATTGACCAAGACCGCCCAAGCTGCCATGGCGGCGTGGGAAGGTCTGGTCTCGGAGTGACCGGCATTAAGGGTGCATGATTGCTCCCTTGGTGATTTTGTCGACAGCTCTTTTTTCAGCCCGTAATGCGATTCCAACCAGCTTGGCATTGTCTGGTTCGAAACGGCCGAACATTTCGCGGTTGGCAACGTCATTGCCGGTTGCAAACATCTCCTCGACATAGGCTGAGGTGGTTATGTTGCGTTCAAGTGAACGTCTGTGAATTTTCCGCAGCGTCTCTTGATCTGCAGCCAGCACCACCATGGGCTGGATTGCCATCGCATTATAGACATTTCCCGCGCCATCCCTATATGGTTCGCCAATGATGGCCGGATACTGGGCCGTAATGCCGCTTGTCAGAAAGGCTGCTACATTGAGCTTTTGCCAAGTGGCAAGGTCATCGCGCAGAACGATAACAATCTTGGTATCAGACATGAAATCAAACTCCATTCGTGGATATGCTGAAACGTCGGCCATAGCAGTCGGGGGAACTGAGGGTCTTGTACGTTTGTGCAACACGGGGAGGGATGGAATCGTCCAGGCGCCGCCCTCACGAGGTATTGAAAGGATTGAAGCCCGTTTCTCTGGCCAGGGTTTCGAACCACACCGGCATGACACCTATGCCCTTGGACTAACCCTTTCAGGCGTTCAGACCTTCCGATATCGCGGCGCTTCGCGCTTCAGTCTGCCAGGCAATATTATCATTCTCCATCCCGATGAAGTGCATGATGGTGCGGCCGGAACCGATAGTGGCCTGAGCTACCGGATGCTGTATCTCCCGCCGGAACGCCTTATCGAAGCGGCGGATACATTGCGTTCCCTGCCATTCGTTGCCGATCCTGTGATTTCGGATGTAACATTCCAACGCTGTCTCGCCGAGGCTCTTTGTCAGATTGAAACAAGGTTGGATGACCTTCAGCTTGACGATCTTATCGGGCGGTTCGCTGAAGGACTTGATCGTCATTCCGGCCAAAAATCGCGCACATCGAACCGAATTGCGGTAAAAGCGGTTCTGCTATGCCGTGAATTTCTCCAGGACAATTGCGACCGCGTTGTTTCATCTGGAGAACTGGAAGCAATCTGTGGTCTTGATCGATATACGCTGGCCAGACATTTTCGCTGTCTTCTTGGCACAAGCCCGCATCGTTATCTCCTGATGCGTCGTCTGGACAAAGCCAAGGCGTGGCTATCGAAAGGTGCCGATCTTGCCGATGTGGCAGTGAGTTCCGGATTTGCCGACCAAGCCCATTTTACACGGCACTTCAAGAAGACCTTCGGCATGACGCCGGGTCATTGGAAAGGGCTTACATTTGCCGCCAGCCGACGCGTCGCAATTTGAATGAAGACAATTCATGCGCCGAAAGCAAAACGGGCGGCACAAGGCCACCCGTTTGCATTCAATAAGTGAAACTGCCGATTAGCTGGCAGCTTCTTCTTCGGCAGGTGCTTCTGCAGGAGCAGCAGCAGCTTCGGCGGCAGCGGCCTTGGCAGCTTCAGCGGCTTCTGCTTCAGCGGCAGCCTTTGCCTTCGCATCTTCTTCAGCCTGCTTGGCCATAGCAACGCGTTCCTGCGCCTTCTTGCCTGGCAGTGCCTTTTCAGGATTGCTGCGGGTGTCGCGCTTGGCGATACCAGCCTGATCAAGGAAGCGAAGAACGCGGTCTGTTGGCTGTGCGCCGTGACCGATCCAGTAGTTGATACGCTCTGCATCAAGCTTGACGCGATCGCCATCCTTGGGGAGCATCGGGTTCCATGAGCCGACGTTTTCGATGAAACGGCCGTCGCGTGGCGAACGGACGTCAGCAACGACGACGTGGTAGTAAGGGCGCTTCTTCGACCCTGCACGGGCCAGACGGATTTTCAATGGCATTGTTAGTCTCCTAGCTTTCTTTTCTGTTGCCGCAATTCCTGATGGAAAACCGAAATTCGCTTTTCCTGGGATTGCTTAGCTGCCGTTTTCTTTGGCAGCTGTTGTTTCGTGATGCCTGATCACTTCCTTGACGATGAAGTTCAGGAACTTCTCGGCAAAATCGGGGTCGAGGTCGGCAGACAGCGCCAGAGTGCGCAGTCGTTCGACCTGTTGTTTTTCGCGGTTCGGGTCAGCCGGAGCCAGACCGTTCTTCGCCTTGAGAACGCCAACCGCCTTGGTGCAGCGAAAGCGCTCTGCGAGCATGTGGATCAACGCGGCATCGATATTGTCGATGGATGCGCGCAGTTCGAGCAATTCTTTTGGCAGGGATGATGAGCTCATGATCAGCCTTTCTTCTTTGGAAAGCCGGGCAGACCGCCGCCACCAAGTCCTGGAAGCCGGGGTAATCCGCCTGGACCGCCAAGGCCACCTGGAAGTCCACCAAGTCCGCCCGGCAGGCCACCGCCCTTACCGAAACCTGCTGCTTCAGCCTGTTTCTGCAAAGCCTCAAGCTGCTTGGGATCCATTTTCGACAGATCGGGCATTCCTCCCATGCCGCCGAGCCCGCCAAGGCCCATCTTGGCGCCGAGACCGCCCATCATCTGCTTCATCATGCCGCCTTTGCCCTTGCCCATCGACTTCATCATGTCCGCCATCTGGCGATGCATTTTCAGAAGCTTATTGATGTCGGCGGCATTGGTGCCTGAACCCTTAGCAATGCGCTGCTTGCGGGAATGCTTGAGCATATCGGGATTGCTGCGTTCGGCCTTGGTCATGGACGAAATAATGGCGAGCTGGCGTTTGAAGATGGAGTCGTCAAGACCGGCAGCGGCCATCTGATCCTTCATCTTGCCCATGCCGGGCATCATTCCCATGATGCCACCCATGCCGCCCATCTTCTGCATCTGGCCAATCTGGTCCGCCAGATCATTCAGATCGAATTTGCCGGACTGCATCTTCTTGGCCATCGCAGCGGCTTTTTCCGCATCGATGTTTTCAGCCGCTTTCTCGACCAGCGAAACAATGTCGCCCATGCCGAGGATGCGATCAGCGATACGGCGGGGATAAAACTCCTCCAGCGCATCCATCTTTTCGCCGGTGGCGATCAGCTTGATGGGCTTACCGGTGACAGCACGCATGGAGAGAGCAGCACCGCCGCGTCCATCGCCATCCATACGGGTAAGAACAAGACCGGTAATACCAACGCGCTCATCGAAGGAGCGGGCAAGATTAACAGCATCCTGACCGGTCAGCGCATCGGCCACCAGCAGGATTTCGTGCGGATTGGCCTTCTTTTTGATGTCGGCCATTTCGAGCATAAGCGGCTCGTCAATATGGGTTCGGCCAGCAGTATCGAGAATGACGACATCATGGCCGCCGAGCTTGGCAGCCTGTACGGCGCGCGCGGCGATCTCTACGGGTGTCTGACCAGCGATGATCGGCAACGTATCGACGCCAGTCTGAACGCCGAGCTGGCGCAGCTGTTCCTGCGCGGCGGGACGGCGCGTATCAAGCGAGGCGAGAAGAACTTTCTTCTTTGAGCGTTCCGTCAGGCGCTTACCGATCTTGCCGGCGGTAGTGGTCTTACCCGAGCCTTGCAGACCGACCATCATGATGACAACCGGAGCCGGGGCGTTCAGATCAATGGTGACGCCTTCGGCGCCCAGCATGTCCACCAGTTCGTCATGGACGATCTTGACGACCATCTGGCCGGGCTTGATGCTTTTCAGAATATCTGCGCCGACAGCCTTGGCACGAACCTTGTCAGTAAAAGAGCGGACGACATCGAGCGCAACGTCAGCTTCGAGCAGCGCACGGCGCACTTCGCGCAGGGCTGCCGAAACATCGGCATCCGATAGCGCGCCACGGCCTGTAAGGCCGTTCAAAATAGAACCTAAGCGTTCCTGTAAGCTCTCGAACATTCAAACTTTCCTTTATCCCTTCGAAGACCGTTCCCCGAAAGATAAGTACCAACCGCGCCATGGCAAAGAGCTCAAAGCAAAATGACACCCGAGGGCGCATCGCGCTGTCGGGTGTTGACCTCCGGGATCGTTTGAACCCTTGCGGGGTCCCGGTTGGCTGCTCGGAGTTTATTGCTCGTCGCGGATTGATGCGCGGCTTAAACAGGAAATAGGAGGCGGAGTCAAGATGTTTGGCTCCAACTGGCGCTTAAGCGTTCTTTTTCAACCCGGCTGCTTTACGCAAGGTTTCATCAATACGGCTTTGCCAGCCGGGACCGGTTGAGCGGTAATAGTCGAGCACGTCGGGGCTGAGGCGGATGGAAACCGGCATCTTGGGCGCAGCGGCAATGGGACGGCCGGGGCGGCGTTTGGTCAAAGACGTGATCAATACGGTATCAGGATCATCAAGAGCAGCCTTTGTCAGAGCGGCATCTTCTTCAGGCGTAATGCTATCTATAGCGCGTTGTATACGGGCACGGTGAACCTTGCGCTCTTCCTCAGTCATAATTTTGTGCATATTTCACCATTTCCGGTTTTGTTGATTTTCGAAGCGAAATAACCCTAATTTTCTCCCCACGCTCCGTGTAGGTCAGGTAAAAAGTGTACCGCCAATAAATCCCAGCGCGACAATGCGCTCTTCACCATAAAACTCCCTGTCATCTACATGCTCCAGGCACGTGCTAAACTCAAAGTCGTAAGCTTTGGCGAAGGCCACACCATGCTTTCGCTGGTTGCTTCGGTTCATTTCTTCGTCCCATTCCAGCCTACTCACAAAAATAGCTTTGGTCAATAATTTTTGTATATACAAAAATACGATGAACTCGCGGTTATCAGAATAGATTATCACACTGAAAAGCAGTCAGACCCTTATCAATTAGTACAAGATCCAGAAGCGAAAAACCCCGCAAGCACAACCAAAGATTGTACTTGGTGCGGCCTAGGAAACAGTCTGTGCTTGAACCAAAAGTGTGTGCTTTTAGCCAAAACCGCCTGAAAACCGCCGAAACAAGCGTCATTTCCGGGGCTATGGTGCAATTCACCCAGATGACAGGACACGTGAAAAGTGGCAGATAGGCATGAGACGATTCAACTTTTAAGGAGATATCCATGGCATTTGTTGCCAAAAGCAGATTTTTTGCGGGCGTAGCGACCGCTCTTCTCGGCTTGGCCGGTACAGCGCATGCGGCCGCTCAATGTGGCAACAATTCGTCTGGTTTCCCCGAATGGATTCAGCAGTACAAGCAGGAAGCACAGGCGCAGGGTATTGGCAGCCGTGGCATCCGGGCGCTGGACAATGTTACTTATGCCAGCAAGACGATCAATGCCGACCGGAATATGAAGAGCTTCAAATATTCGCTCGACAAATTCATGCAGGTCCGTGGCGCGCAGACAATTGTCTCCCGTGGCAAGAAGCAGAAAGCCCAGAACGCGGCATTGTTTGATCGAATTGAACAGCGCTATGGCGTGCCTGCAGGTCCTCTTTTGGCCATATGGGGCATGGAAACAGGCTTCGGCGCTTATCTTGGCAGCCAGAATACGCTTTCCGCAGTCGCTACACTTGCCTATGACTGCCGCCGTCCTGATTATTTCCGCCCGCATCTGAATGCAGCGCTGCAACTCGTCGACAATGGTACCCTTTCTCCCGATGCAAAGGGCGCAATGCATGGCGAAATCGGCCAGACCCAGTTCCTGCCGCTCAACGTGTTGAAGTATGGAGCCGATGGTGACGGCAATGGCCGCATCGACATGGTGCGTTCCAAGGCCGATGCACTGGCTTCCACGGCAAACTTCCTGCGCGGTCATGGATGGCAAAAGGGTGCTGGATATCAGCCCGGACAGCCTAATTATTCGGCTATTCAAGGATGGAATGCCGCGAGCGTCTATCAGCAGGCAATCGCCATCATGGGTGCACAGATCGACGGCCAATAACCATCGTCGGACCCTGTAGACCCGGTGCAAAGCGCCGGGTCTACCCAAGCAGAACGCTCCTCAAAGCCCAAGAGTCCAAACTGCAATGAACGACCATATTGATCAAAGTACCGAGAGCGATACATTCGATCTCGCGCCTATTTCATTGTGGCTGGAAGATTTCAGCGATGTCCGGACTCTTTTCGAAACGTGGCGCAAGGCCGGTATTACGGACGTCAAAGCCTACCTGCTGGAAGATGTTGCGCGTATTCGCGAATGTTCGCGTCGGATCCGTGTTCTCAAGGTCAACAGGAAGACGCTTTCGCTTTTTCAGGCAGAAAGTTTCGAAAGCCTGACAGCCAATCTTGGCTCCATCTTCCGCGATGACATGCTTCAGTCCCATGTTCAGGAACTGGCAGCGCTGTGGAATGGAGAGACAGAGTTCTCCAGTAATACGGTCAACTATACTTTGTCGGGAGGGCGGCTGGATATTCAGTTGCGAGGTGCGATACTGCCTGGCTACGAACAGACCTGGGAACGTGTTCTGCTTTCCATCGAGGACGTTACGGACCGGGAAGATGCGCGCCGTCAGCAGGTTGCCAGCAAACAATATGCAGAAGGGCTGTTCGAACATTCTCCCGTTTCATTATGGGTCGAGGATTTCAGCCGCATAAAGAAGCTGCTGGATGAAGTGCGCGACCGGGGCATAACGGATTTTCGGATATTTACTGACGTTCATCCGGAGTTTGTCGGGCAGTGTGCCAGTGAAATCCGCGTCATTGATGTTAATCGCGAAACGCTGAAGCTTTTTCTGGCTCCGGATAAAATGACATTGCTGCGGCGTCTGCCGGACGTTTTTCGCGACGTCATGAACACCCATTTTCGCGAGCAACTCATAGAATTATGGAACGGCAATCTGTTTCACACTCGCGAGACAGTGAACTACGCGCTCGATGGTACGGAGCGCCATGTTCTTCTGCAGTTTTCAGTCCTGCCGGGACATGAACAGGATTGGTCGCTGGTTCAGATTTCACTGACGGATATTACCGCGCGCAAGAAAGCGGAAGCCTATCTGGAATATCTGGGCAAGCATGACGTGCTGACGAAGTTGCACAATCGTGCATTCTATGTCGACGAGTTGAACCGGCTTGAGCGACGCGAATTTTTCCCGGTTTCCATCATCATCCTGGACCTCAACGGTCTGAAAGCCGTTAATGATCAGTGGGGCCATGGGGTTGGCGATGGCCTGTTGCGGCGCATGGGCGAGGTGCTCGGCGAAGCAGTAAAGTCTCCTTCCTATGCGGCACGCATAGGCGGTGACGAATTTGCGGTGCTCCTGCCATCAATCGATGAGCTCGGTGTAGCCAGCATGGTCGATGAAATACGCAGCCTGATCGAGATCAACAACCAGTATTATTCGAACATTGTGTTGAAGGTCTCAATTGGATGGGCGACGAGCGCAATGGGAGAAAAACTAGAAGCCGTTGCCAAAAGGGCTGATCTGCTCATGTATGAGGACAAGCACCAGCACTATACGAAAGCTGGGGACAGCCTTCCAAGCCGATCCCCACGGAACGATTCTATTTGAACGAGAAAGGCTTTAATCTGTGTGGGCGAACAGTTTCGGGTAAGCACGGGGCTGGCAGCGCAGATATTGCGGTGGTGCAAATGTCTGGGCACCGAGTTTGGCTGCTGCGTGCCATGGCCAGCGCGGGTTATAGAGAATTGCGCGGGCAAGTCCGATCGCATCCGCATCTCCATTGGCGACAATCGCCTCGGCATGTTCCGCCTCGTTGATCAGACCCACAGCAATAGTTGTCATCCCGGTTTCCGCCTTGATCTTTCGAGCAAGATTGACCTGATAGCCGGGGCTCAGCATCATTTGCTGCAAGGGTGAAAGACCACCACTCGACACATGGATTGCCGCACAACCAAGTTTCTCCAGCGCCTTGGCAAAAGTTACGGTCATATCGGCATCCCATCCTCCTTCAACCCAATCGGTTGCTGAAACACGGATCCATACGGGCCTATCGGCAGGGAAGGCCGAACGAACCGCTTCAAATACTTCAAGCGGAAAGCGCATGCGATTTTCCAGGCTGCCGCCATACTCATCCTCACGCTTGTTAGAAAGCGGTGAAAGGAATTCGTGCAGTAGATAGCCATGGGCGCCGTGCAACTCAATGCCATCTATTCCCAGCCGGGCGGAACGCTCGGCAGCAGTTGCGAAGGCATCACGAATGCGCGCAAGCCCAGCCTTGTCCAATGCGACGGGTGCATCATATTCATCCAGATAAGGAATTGCTGATGGTGCTTCGGTTTTCCAGCCATCCGCATGATCGGGTGCTATTTGTTTGCCGCCCTTCCAGGGCAGATCAACCGATGCCTTGCGTCCCGCATGGGCCAGTTGTATCGCGACTGGCATGGGCGAATGTTCCCTTATCGCCAGCAATACACGGGCGAGAGCAGCTTCGTTGTTGTCGTTATAAAGTCCAAGGTCCTTGTAGGATATGCGCCCTTCCGGGGTCACGGCGGTTGCTTCGGTGATCAACAAGCCCGCGCCTGACAAAGCGAGATTGCCCAGATGCATCATATGCCAATCCGCTGCGTTGCCGCCCTCGGATGAATATTGGCACATGGGAGCAATGATAATGCGGTTTGAAAGGTCTAGCGTACCCAAACGCAATGGCTGGAACAAATGGCTCATGATCGTACCTCGGGAGATTTTTCGGAAGGAGATAGCTGCCCTCCAAGATGATGGGAGTCTGCTGTTAATTCAAGTCACTCAAGGCGGCTCTCAACTGGAAGGGCCATAGACAATACGGTCGCGCCCCTGTTCCTTTGCCTGAAAAAGACATTGGTCAGCACTATCAACAAGCTGCTCGAGAGTTTGGCCGGACGCGTGAAATGCGACGCCAATACTGACGGTGACCGATACATCGCGCTCGCCTGCGCGCCGCGTAACAGCCCGGCAGCCGGCAAGTATCCTGTTGGCAACCCAGGCCGCCTGGCCATAATCCGCATCGGCGAGAAAAACGGCAAACTCCTCGCCGCCAAAGCGTGCGCCAACGTCGCGGCGTCCCATCATTCCACGAATTAATATGCCGATATCCAAAAGGATGTCGTCTCCCAGCGCATGTCCGTATCGGTCATTGACCTGTTTAAAGTGATCGACATCGACGTAGAGGATAGCGCCTGCACTCAAAACGGGATTGCCGGACTGAATGAAATGGTCCACGCGCAGGTAAAACTCATGCCGGGTGAAGAGCCCTGTCATCCCATCCTTGCGAAAGGCTGTATCCAACTCACCGGTCATTTGTTTCAACCGGTGATTCCAACTGACGAGAAACGCGCAAAGAGGCCCGCCGACAGTGAGGACAATGAGGGTCGTAAGATAAATTGTCTTATCGAGCCGGTTGTAACCGCCAAGCAAAAAGAACGCCGCAGCCATGGCATCTGCCAGCACAGTGCCAATCACTACCATGATCAAAACTTGCATTACCGGCGACAGACCTGCAAATCGTGTCGACCAGAGGTTATAAAAACGCATTTCCACCTTTCAGCATTCATGGGCAAGCATAGGCTTTAGCCATGAAAAAACCTTTCCGAAACAAGGTGAATGATTATTGTATAAATTTTGTATGCGATCTTGAATTACGGGCAAAAAAAAGAGCCGGACTAAAAAGCCCGGCCTGAATTGTGAAGGTTAAAAACCTCCAGAGGGGAACAGCCATCGCGGCAAAATGGGAGGAGTACCGCGATGACTGATTGCTACATAAGCCTCTTTTTGCAGCGCAACAATCGCTATAAATGCATAGCTGCTATGCATTGCGGTGAAATTATAATCATTGAAGGTGCATTTCTGAGCAGGTGCAGCATAATTACCCAATAGAATACCCGGCCTGGCAACGGTATTCCTCAACAAAGACGCTGAAAGATTGCGAATTAACGCGATCATCCGGCTGTTGCGTGATAGGCATGCGACGGATGTCACGTTATGTCCTCACATACCGGCAAGGAGATCAGGCAAATGGCGATAAAATTCGCACAAAAGACAAGCGACACGAAAACTCCGCCGGAAAGCAAGGCGACGCCAAAGGCAAAGCCTGCGGAAAACGCCGAAATTTCGGCTATTGAAGTAAATAAGAGTGAAGACGGCACGGATCTTTTCGAAACCAAGGCCGAAACCTCCAAGCGTAAAAAGAAACGCTAAGCCGCATCCTTGAATAATAACCGATCGTTCACACTCTGTTCATGAGTGAAGGCGCACTCATAGGTTGTGGAATTCAAGGAGCATTCATGAAACGAATAATCTCAGCGATTGGTGCCGGTGTTGTAGCCGTCATTATCGGTTTTACTTCGGTGGTGTCATCTTACGCAGCACCTGTTGCGCCATCACAGGTTCAGGTCACCTCTCTCGTCGAAAAGGCGCAGTATCGCGAAAATCGCAAGCACCGTGCCGAGAGACGCCATGATCGCCGTGATCGATATGATCGCTACGAGCGTCGCTCACATTATGACAACAGGCGCGAGCGCCGCTGGAATGGTCACCGTGGTTACCGCGAAAAGCGCCATGGCTATCGCCGCGGTCATGATGGCTGGTGGTATCCGCGCGCGGCCTTCATTATCCGCGCCTATTGATAGCTGGATAAAAACTAAAGATTGTTACTAAAGAGCGGCCTCGAAGGCCGCTTTTTTTAACTCTGTTCTGAAATCTCGGCGACACCATTCTCTTCCGGGTCCGGTCTTAGAAAATCGCCTGTTTCAGGATTCATGATCCACAGTTCACCGGTGGAAATATCGAACCAGGCACCATGGAGCGTGAGCCGGCCCTTTTTCTCCAGAATATCAACGCAGGGAAAACTGCGAAGGTTTTTCAGGGAGTAGCGGATAGAGATGCGTTCCAGTGCGGTCTGGCGTTCGAAAGGCGTCATCAGCTCATTGGCAGCAACAGCTTCTGCAGCAGGAGCCACAAGGCTCATCCATTTGCCGATAAAATCGCCCGGCGACAACGGCTGGCTATCCGGATTGAGCGCAGCTTTGATACCCCCGCAACGGCCATGGCCCATGACGACAATATGCTTGACCTTCAGGCTCTGCACCGCAAATTCGAGTGCCGCCGAGGTGGAGTGATATTCGCCGTCGGGCGAATAGGGCGGCACGAGATTTGCCACATTGCGAACAACGAAGATTTCGCCCGGTGCCGTGTCAAAGATGATTTCCGGGGCTGATCTCGAATCGCAACAGGCGATGACCAGGGTTTCGGGCGTCTGGCCTTGTTCTGCCAATTGCTTGTAGCGCATCGTCTCGTTGGAGAAGCGATGAGCCATGAAGTTGCGATAACCGGTGAGGAGTCTCTCGGGAAGCAGGGTCATGGGCATGCTCTAATCCTGATTGCTCAAAAATTCAATTGGGCTGGCACCAGCGGCTGGGTGCTAGAACAACAGATACCAGAATAATGCTGTTTCATCGTGGGTAGCAGGAATAGCGGAGTAAATGCCTGTGTCGAAACCACGCAGGATAAAGCCGTAACGCTGATAGAAAAGGCAGGCATCAACATTGTTATCCTGGGTTTCGAGCATAATTCCGGAAAGGTTGCGTAACCTTGCCCATTCCATTGCCGCGTCAAGCAGCATTCGCCCGATACCAGCCTTGCGGTGGCTTATATCCACCTTGATACTGTCAACAATCGCATAGCCGTTCCAATTCTCGCTGACGAGAAGCAGGCCCGCCGGCCGCTGATTGTTATAGGCAATGATGGCAAGCTTGGTTTCGGCTCCAATATAGCTGGCGAGATCGTCAGGGTTGTCATGCTCGTAGCGTTTTACGCGTGGCTCTGCAGGAACAACCGTAAAATCAACGATGTTTTGGCTTGATGAAAGCAATAGGCGGGACTTAATATGAAATGACCCGTCAATTGCCTCCACATCATCAGCATGTGCTGCTGTGAGGTTGTTCAGCACGATTGTCATGACTTCAGGCCCTGATGCCCTTGGTAGGGTGAGTCAGACGGCGCATTTGCACCATTGCCATTGGTGTAGAGAGGCTCGAGGCATCGGCTTCGAGCATGAGTTCGTCCGCGCCGCGCTTGGCAGATCGCGCCATGATCTCAAAAACAGAGGCGGTGGTTCGTTGCAGCACCTGTTCCAATTCGATTCCTGAAAGCATACGGGCAAGGAACAAGGCAGAAGTCAGATCACCCAGGCCATTGGTCGGCCCGGTGACGAGGCGATGCTCGGCAAGAAGCGCGAGCGCGTGATTGATCAGAAGATTACCTGTTCCGCCTGCCAGCATGGGATGGGCTGACGTGACAAGCATTGTGGCGGGACCCGCGTGAAGCGCTGCCTGCATGACAGCCTTGTTATCAGGCAGATCGGCTCCGGCCAACCACGCAAGCTCAAACCGATTGGGCGTCGAGATATCGGCCAGCGGCATAAGTTCGTCTCTAATAGCGATCGCTGTCGCCTCGGGAACATAGAGGCCCTTTTCATCACCGATCACGGGATCACAAAGGTAAAGTACTTTCTTGTTTTTTTCCTTAATGGTTTTGACAAGACGGGCCACGGAAGAGGCCTGCGCAGCATTGCCAAGATAACCACTCATGATGCCGGTTATTTCGCCGAGCCAAGGCGCGCGTTCAAGATCCGCAATCAGGTCGTCGAACTGTTCGGCAGGCGGCACAATCCGCTTGGCCGGGCCATGTCCCGGATGCCATGGCAGGATGACGGTCGGGACGGCCCAAACGGGATGCCCCAGTGTCTCCAGCGCAAAAACAGCAGCGCGATTGCCCACCGAGCCGCGCACCACATGACTGGAAATGACGATGACGGCATTGGAAGATATAGCGGGATTATTCATTGGGTACTCATGCGCGAGTTGGGAAAAGGCGGCCTAGGCGGTCCATTTTACTAGCCGAAGAACGAGATCAAAAACCAGATAAACATGGCAATGACGACAAGCAATCCCAAAGCCCTGCCAATGCGTGTGCCGAGAACCTCGATAGGGTCGGAAGCATCGGCGTCCTTGGCCGAAAAATGGCCTTTGGTGCGATCAGTAAATGAAAGGCCGCTTGAAACGGTTTCATCTCCTACACGTTGCAGGATACGCTGCGCTTCCTTGCCCTGCTGATTGTCTTTGTTGCTGCCTGTCATGGTGGCCCCATTGCTTCACACTCAGCATAGCGCTTTGCCAGTTCCTTTTGGAATAAAAAATGGCTAGGCTCACACATATGCGGTCATGGCCGCTTGGGGACGAGTAGAAATTGGAGAGTGGACTATGCTGTATATGAGCTCATCGCTGGCACCCCGTCGCAAAATGGGACGGGTTCTTTCCGTCTTGGCACTGGCGTTGCTTGTCCCGCTGCTATCGGCCTGCGGATTCAACACGATCCCGACCAATGAAGAACGCGCCAAGGCAGCATGGAGCGATGTCCTGAACCAATATCAACGCCGAGCCGATCTGATCCCCAATCTCGTGGAAACCGTCAAAGGTTATGCCGCTCAGGAAAAGGACGTGCTGACCTCCGTGGTGGAGGCGCGTGCCAAAGCCACTTCGGTCCAGGTGTCGCCGGAGACATTGACCGATCCCAATGCGATGAAAGTATTCCAGGAGAATCAGGCTCAGCTGACCGGCGCGCTGTCGCGGCTATTGGCGGTGGTCGAGAACTATCCTGACCTGAAATCCAACCAGAATTTCCTGGCCCTGCAATCGCAGCTTGAGGGTACGGAAAACCGCATTGCCGTTGCGCGGCGCGATTATATCGAAGCGGTGCGGGTCTATAATACGGCGCTGAAAACCATGCCGACAATGATCTGGGCGTGGATATGGTTTACCGGCAATGAGCCTTATCAGACTTTCAACATCGAAGATTCGGCGAAGCAGACGCCTCAGGTAAAATTCTAGGCATTTGATGTGAGAGCAATGCGTCCGATAGCTGCCGGTGCCAGCCGCCTTTGGCTGGCTCTTGTTCTGCTGGCTGTCTTTTCCGTTCATGCCTTTGCAGCAGAGCTGCCAGCGCTGACCGGCCGTGTTGTTGACGGTGCAAATGTCATCGAGCCTGAAACTCGCGAAGCGATAACACGTCAGCTGGAAGCGTTTGAAACGAAATCCTCAGATCAGGTCGTCGTCGTGACAGTGCCTGATCTCGATGGTCAAGATATTGAATCCTACTCCAACCGGCTTTATCGCCATTGGGCACTCGGACAGAAGCAGGAAAATAACGGCGTCTTGCTCGTCGTTGCCCCGAATGACCGCAAGGTCAGGATAGAGGTCGGTTATGGTCTTGAAGGCACGCTGACCGACCTGCTGTCAAAGCTCATAATTGAGAACAGCATTATTCCCGGTTTTCGGTCCGGTGATTATTCCGGGGGAATAGCGCGCGGTGTCAATGATATAGTCCAGGTTCTTTCCGGTGATTCAGCCGAGCTTGAGGCTCGCGCCAAGCGCAATATCAAAGAGCCCAATACCGATATCGACTGGTTCATGGTGATCTTCATCACGGTATGGGTCATCATTTTCTTCGGCGGTTTCGGCATGGCGGTATTGGCCCCGGTTTTCGGGCAAAAGATCGGACCCGGCCAATATCGCTGGCTCGGAATGAATATCGATACAAGGCCATCAAGGCGCAATGGCGGTGGCGGCAGCGGGGGTTGGTCTTCCGGTGGTGGTGGCTGGTCGTCCGGTGGCGGTGGTGGTGGATTTTCGGGCGGCGGCGGTTCTTCCGGCGGCGGCGGCGCATCGGGGAGCTGGTAGATTGGCCTTAATCACAGACATTGATCACAAACGTATTGCCGAGGCGATCCGGTCTGCTGAAAGTCGCACGAGCGGCGAGATCTATGCCGTGGTTGCACGGCGGAGCGACAGCTACTTCTTCGTTGCCGGTTTTACTGCCGCATGCGGTATTTTACTCGCCGCCGTGATCGTCGCGCTTGCCGCACATTGGTACTGGTTCATCATACCGCTACCGACATTTGGCCTTGCCATTCTTGCCGCATTCCTGACCGCAGTGCTGGTGCTTTGGCTTGTGCCCGGCATAACGATGCTGCTCGTGCCGCGGCAGGTCCGATATCGCCGCGCGCATCAAAATGCCATTCAGCAGTTTCTTGCGCGCAATGTTCACCTGACAACGGAGCGAACCGGCATATTGCTGTTTGTTTCGCAGGCCGAGCGCTATGCGGAAGTGATTGCCGATGCCGGAATCAATGCCAAGGTTGGACAGGAAGAGTGGAACGGGATTGTCAGCCTGCTTACGGATCACGCAAAAAAAGGCGAAGTTGCATCAGGATTTCTTCAGGCGATTGAGAGAGCCGGTTTGCTGCTGGAGGAACATTTCCCGATTGGTCATGAAGATGTCAATGAACTCGATGATCATCTCGTCGAATTGTAATATTCTTGCGTGTCACGCTATTTTCACGTTTGCATGCAATTTGAGGTCGAAAAGCCTTATTTAATAGCTATGATTAGCCAGTTTTGAGAATTCAGGGGGGTATTTTATGGTTTCCAGCGAAAATTCCGCGAAGAAATCCGCACCGACGTCGAAAACTGCAAAGTCTGCAAACGCCAAAAACAAGGTCCGGCTCTTCGAGGAACTGCTGTTTGTGCGCGCTCCGGAAGAGGATCTGGCGGTCTATGATGCGGGTGCTCTGACAGCTTCTGCAAAGCTGGCAGAAGATGCACTGAGGCGCTTCAAGTCGGGCAAACCCCTCATAGATATTTCCGATGGAAGTGCTGTTTCCCGTGATGGCCGCCCGATCACCGTCATCACACTGATCAATGACAATATGCCCTTCCTGCTCGACTCTGTCCTTGGCGAGATCAGCGAGAGGGTCAGCTCTGTCTATCTGGTGCTGCATCCGGTGATGGATGTGGACAAGAAGAGCGGTGCCGTTATCGGTGCCGCTGGTCCCGATAAGCCCGGCAAGGACGAAGCTCGCGTCTCAGTGATGCAGATCCATGTGCCTGCGCTGGACGCTCCAGCGCGTGAGATCATGCTGGCTGCGCTTAATCTTGTGCTCAAGCAGGTCCGGGAAGCGGTCAATGATCGCGGCGCGATGGCGGCTCGTCTTGACGATGCAATCGAGGCTTACAAGACCGGCAAAACACCGATGAAGAAAGCCGCCTGCGATGAGGCGGTCGAATTTCTCGAATGGTTACGCGACAATAATTTCACCTTTCTGGGTGTCCGCGAATATGATTATCAGGGCGATGGCAGCCAGGGCGAGCTGGAACGTTCGGGCAAGCCTGGCCTTGGCATTTTGCGCGATCCGGATGTTCGCGTGCTCAAGCGTGGCAATCAGGGCGTAACCACCACGCCGCAGATCATTGCCTTTCTCACCGGCCCTGAGCCGCTGATTGTCACCAAGGCGAATACGAAGTCGCTGGTGCATCGCCGTGGTTATATGGATTATATCGGCGTCAAAACCTATGATGCGGAAGGCAAGGTTAGCGGCGAGTTGCGTTTTGTCGGCCTGTTTACATCAGGCGCCTATACGCGCTCCGTGCTGAAAATCCCCTATCTGCGCTCGAAGACCGAAAGCGTTATCAGCCGCCTTGGTTTCAACCGGGAAGATCATTCCGGCAAGCAGCTGATAAAGGTTCTTGAGGGCTATCCACGCGACGATCTTTTCCAGATCGACGTCAAGACACTGACCCGAAATGCCGAGATCATTCTTGCTCTGGGAGAGCGGCCGCGCGTGCGTGTTCTGCCACGCATTGATCCGTTTGGCCGATTCGCCTCGATCATTGTCTATGTCCCCCGTGAACGCTACGATTCTGTTGTTCGCGAAAAGATGGGGTCCTATTTTGCCGCGGTCTATGATGGGCATGTGTCGGCTTATTATCCGGCTTTTCCGGAAGGCAATCTGGCCCGCGTCCACTTTATCATAGGTCATGCGGAAAATGACTTCCCCAAGGTCAAACGCGAGGTGCTGGAAGAAAATGTCCGCGCTATCGTCCGCACCTGGGAGGATGCTGTTGCCGAGGTTGGCGACCGCACTGGCGCGGCGGAATTTACCACTCTGGCTGCGGCCTTCCCTGACAGCTACCGTGAAAACTTTTCACCGGAAGAAGCGCTTGTCGATGCCGGGCGTATTGCCGGGCTGACACGCAACAATCCGCTGTTCGTGGATTTTTATCGCCATCGCACCGATGGTCCGGGCGCCGCTTCCTTGAAGATCTATCATTATGGTTCGGCGGTTGCGCTTTCGCAGCGCGTGCCTCTTCTTGAGAATATGGGCTTTCGCGTCATCAGCGAGCAGACTTTCGCTCTGCCCGCAGCCGATGGCAGCCCGCTCTTTGTCCATGATATGGAACTGACCAGCACATCTGAAATCCCAATCGATCTTGCTGATGATGGGGATCTGTTTGAGGAGGTTTTCCGCAGTATCTGGGATGGTGCCTCGGACAATGACGGCTATAACGCGCTGGCACTTACGGGACAGCTTTCATCGCGCCAGATCATCATCCTGCGCGCCTATGGCCGCTATTTGCAGCAGGCCGGCATTCCCTATTCCCAGGATTTCATTGCAGCAACGCTGAACCGGTATCCGGCTATTGCCAAGCAGATTTTTGGTTTGTTCGACCAACGTTTCAATCCTGCGAAAAACAAGGCCGGAGCAACAAAATCCCAATCGGCGCAGCAAAAGCTTCGGGCTTCCATCGAGGAAGGCTTGCAGGGTGTGCCGAGCCTTGACGATGATCGCATTTTGCGGCGATTCCTCAACCTGATTGAATCGACATTGCGCACCAATGCCTTTGCGCCGGAAGAAAATGGCAGCGAACGCGTCACCCTGGCCTTCAAGCTTGATCCACGGGCTCTGGATGAATTGCCTGCGCCGCGGCCTTATCGCGAGATTTTCGTTTACGGCCCCGAGGTCGAGGGTGTGCACCTGCGCTTTGGCCCGGTTGCTCGTGGCGGTCTGCGCTGGTCGGATCGCGCTCAGGATTATCGCACCGAGGTTCTCGGACTGGTCAAGGCGCAGCAGGTCAAGAATGCCGTCATCGTGCCGGTTGGTGCCAAGGGCGGTTTTTATCCGAAGCGTCTGCCGACAGGAAGCGACCGCAATGCGATCTTCGAAGCAGGGCGCGCGGCCTATATTACCTTCATTTCGACATTGCTTTCCGTGACCGATAATCTGCAGGGCGAAACTGTCGTACCGCCGGAAAACGTCATCCGGCTTGATGGCGATGATCCCTATTTCGTCGTTGCTGCCGATAAGGGCACGGCAACTTTCTCCGATACGGCAAATGCAATCAGTCAAGCCCATGACTTCTGGCTGGACGATGCTTTCGCCTCTGGCGGCTCTGTCGGCTACGATCATAAGAAAATGGGTATTACCGCGCGCGGTGCCTGGGAAGCGGTCAAGCGCCATTTCCGTGAAATCGGCACTGATATCCAGACCACGCCATTCACGGTTGTTGGTGTCGGCGATATGTCGGGCGATGTGTTTGGCAATGGCATGCTGCTGTCGCCACAGACAAAGCTGATTGCCGCCTTCGATCACCGCGATATCTTCATCGATCCGGAACCGAATGTAAAAGCAACGCTGAAGGAGCGGCAGCGTCTGTTTGATCTGCCGCGTTCCAGCTGGCAGGATTTCGACAAGTCGAAGATTTCCGCTGGCGGCGGTGTATTCTCGCGTTCGCAAAAGTCCATTACGCTTTCCAAGGAAGCGGCGAAAGCCATTGGACTTGGCAAGACCACAGCGACACCATTTGAAATCATGACGGCTATCCTTAAAGCGCCGGTTGATTTGCTCTGGTTTGGCGGTATCGGCACCTATATCCGCTCCTCGCTCGAAACCGATGCGGAAGCTGGCGATCGTTCCAATGATGCCATCCGCATTACCGGCAGCGATGTTCGGGCCAAGGTTATCGGCGAAGGTGCCAATCTCGGCGTTACCCAGAAAGCACGTATCGAATTTGGCCTTTTGGGCGGCCGCTGCAATTCAGACGCCATCGATAATTCTGCCGGCGTCAATACGTCGGACGTTGAGGTCAATATCAAGATTGCATTGGCGCAGGCCATGCGCAGCGGCAAGCTGAAGCGTGAGAAACGCGATAAGGTGCTGGAATCCATGACCAATGAGGTCGGTTCTCTGGTTCTGCGTAATAATTACCTGCAAACACTCGCGCTTTCGCTGGCACAGCGGCGCGGTATTGTGGATCTTGCCTATCAGGCCCGTTTTATCACCGATCTGGAAGCGCAAAAGCTGCTCAACCGCAAGGTGGAAACCTTGCCGGAAGACAAGGCATTGCAGGAACGCCAGATCGAAGGCATTCCGCTAACCCGCGCCGAGCTTGGCGTGCTGTTGGCTTATGCCAAGATCGTGCTTTCGGACCAGCTTCTGGCCAGCGATCTGCCGGATGATCCCTATTTTGAGCGCGAGCTGATGGAGTATTTCCCCATCCAGATGAAGGAAGGCTTTGCCGACGAAATACGTACGCATCGCCTGCGCCGTGAAATCATTGCAACGCAGCTCGCCAATGATGTGATCAATCGGGGCGGACCGACTTTTGTCAGCCGGCTTTCGGACCTGACCGGCCAATCGGGGCCGGAAATCGTCCGTGCCTATGTCATCGTTCGCGATGGTTTTGAAGTGGACGGTCTGTTCGACGCGATTGATCGCCTGGATAATCTCATGCCGGGCGATGTGCAGAACGGGCTTTACGCCAAGGTTGCGCAGATGTTGAACTGGACGACAGCCTGGGTTTTGCGCAATCGCAAGAGTGCCGACCTTGGAGGCGCTATTGCCGAGATCAAGGCTGGTCGCAATGCGCTGCTGCCGCGGCTCGACAAGCTTCTGCCAGTAACGATGATGGCACTCATTCGCGAAGATACGGCCAATAATGTTGCGCTTGGTGCGCCGCAGGCGCTTGCGGAACAGATGGCGCGTCTGGAAATTGCGCCGATCATCCCGGATATCGCAGCGGTGGCGCAGGCGGCCAATGTCGATATTGCCGCCGCGGCCAAAGCCTATTTCGATATTTCGGAAGCGTTCCGTATTGGCCGCATCGAGGATGCAGCACGCAGCGTATCTGTTGCTGATTATTATGATGGTCTGGCGCTTGCCCGGGCCACAGATCTGATCAGTCAGGCGCGGCGGGGCATTGCGGTGTCAGCACTGACCCAGCATGGCAAGAAGGCCGACCCAGCCAAGGAATGGCTGGCAAGCCGGGGTTCGCGTTTGGATGAAGTGCGCCAGCGCATGGCAAATATCGTCGAAACCGGTGATCTTACCGTGTCACGTCTGGCTGTCGCAGCGGGGCTGCTGTCTGATTTGTCGTGATTTGGAGGTGGCTATCTCCCCCTTTGTGGGGGAGAATGTGATTTCAGCACCTTAGCTCTTGCTAAGTGCTAGGAATCACAAGAGAGGGGATTTTGTCATCGAACTATCCCCTCACTTGGATTATCCAAGGATTTAACAAAGAGGCTAAATCCAGGAAAATCCTATCTCTCCCGCAAGGGGAGAGATAACCAGTGCCATAGATTTGCGAAGTTGATCTTCCGATCACTGGAGTCTGCATGGAACAAGCACCAAAACGCGGTATCTGGGGTTGGATGTTTTTCGACTGGGCGGCGCAGCCTTTTTTCACAGTTGTAACGACCTTTATCTTCGGGCCTTATTTTGTTTCGCGCATGGCTGCCGATCCTGCAATGGGGCAGGCAGCATGGGGTTATGGCATCGCTATTTCCGGCCTGTTCATCGCCATATTATCGCCGGTCCTCGGTTCAATTGCGGATCAGACCGGACGGCGCAAACCCTGGATCGGCTTTTTCGCTGCCGTTAAAATCCTGTCACTATGCATGCTATGGTTTGCAGAGCCGGGTTCGGGACTGATAGCACCGCTGTTTTTCTTTTCGCTGGCCTCCATTGCCGCCGAATTTTCCATCGTGTTCAATGATTCCATGATGCCGCGCCTGGTGGCGCAAAAAGACATTGGCCGTATTTCCAATATTGCCTGGGGTCTTGGCTATCTTGGCGGGATGATTGTGCTAATCTTTGTCGTGGCTTTCATGGCTGCCTCTCCGGAAACGGGAAAGACCCTTCTCGGGGCGAGCCCGATTTTCGGGCTTGATCCAAGTCTTTCCGAAGGGGATCGGGCCACCGGCCCCTTGGCGGCGCTCTGGTATCTGATTTTTATCCTGCCCATGTTTTTCTTTACGCCGGATTCCCTGAAGGACTTGCCAGCGGGCAGGGCCGTGCGCGCTGGCCTGAGCGAACTGAAATCCACCTTGAAGGAAGCAAGGCAGAGGCCCGGTATCGTGCGCTTTCTCGTCGGGCGCATGATCTATCAGGACGGCGTTAATGCGCTGATTGCCCTTGGCGGGGCCTTCGCTACAACGATGTTTGGCTGGGTAACAGCGGAGATCGGGATTTTCGGGATTATCCTGAATGTCGTGGCTATTTTCGGCTGCCTTGTCGCCAGCAAGTTTGACACAGTGTTCGGGTCAAAAACCGTGGTCATCGCATCGCTGATCTCGCTTACCATCGCGACGCTTGGGATTGTTTCGACCGGACCCGGCTATACGCTTTTTGGCTTGCTGCAATTGCCTGGTGTTGACACTGGTGGCCTGTTCGGTACGCCAGCGGAAAAAGCCTATATCGGTTTTGGGTTGCTGATAGGCATCGCATTCGGGCCGGTGCAGGCTTCATCGCGCTCCTATATGGCGCGCAGTATTTCCGCTGACGAAGCGGGACGGTATTTCGGCCTTTATGCATTGTCAGGAAGGGCGACAAGCTTTCTAGCGCCCTTCATGGTAGCGACCGTAACGGTTCTCAGCGGATCGCCACGCCTTGGCATGGCGATGATCATGATCTTTTTGCTCATCGGTCTGGCGATCCTTGCAAGAACGCCATATCCAGCCGCAAAGATCAGTGTCTGAAATGGCGCATGCCGGTAAAGACCATGGCGATGCCATGTTCATCTGCAGCGGCGATCACCTCATCATCGCGCATTGAACCGCCGGGCTGAATGACAGCCGTTGCACCAGCCGCGACAGCGGAAAGCAAACCATCGGCAAAGGGGAAGAAAGCGTCTGACGCAACGACTGAGCCTTTTGTAAGTGGCGTTGTATGGCCTGCAGCCTCGGCAGCATCTTCCGCCTTGCGGGCAGCGATGCGGGCGCTGTCCACGCGGCTCATCTGACCGGCGCCGATACCGACCGCTGCACCATCCTTGACATAAACAATTGCGTTGGACTTTACATGTTTGGCGATACGGAAGGCGAGCTTGAGATCGGACATTTCAGCCTCGGTCGGCGCGCGCTTGGTGACGACTTTTAAATCCAAATCGTCAACAACGCCACTGTCGCGGGACTGAACCAGAAGGCCGCCTGCGACCGTCTTTGCACTGATACCGCCAGCGCGCGGATCAGGCAGGCCGCCTGTCACAAGCAGCCGCAGGTTTTTCTTGGCCGCAACAATGCCCTGCGCTTCGGGCGTCGCATCAGGGGCGATAATGACCTCGGTGAATGTCTTGACGATCTCTTCAGCGGCATCCGCATCCAGCGTCTTGTTGAGCGCGACAATGCCGCCAAATGCGGAAACCGGATCGCAGGCGAGGGCCTTCAGATAGGCCTCCTTCAAGGTCGCGCCTTCAGCCACGCCGCATGGATTTGCATGTTTGATGATGGCAACGGCGGATGTACGGGCGGGATCAAACTCGGCAACCAGTTCAAAGGCCGCGTCGGTATCATTGATATTGTTATAGGAGAGCTGCTTGCCCTGTAGCTGGGTTGCCGTGGCGACGCCCGGGCGCTTTTCGCCGGTGAGATAAAAACCAGCCGATTGATGTGGGTTTTCGCCGTAACGCATGACCGAATGGAGATGCCCGCCGATCGCGCGGCGTGATGGTGTTTCCGTCATCAGCGCTTCGGCAAACCAGCCGGAAATGGCTGCATCATAGGTGGCTGTGCGCGCATAGGCCTTGGCAGCAAGGCTCTGGCGGAAAGAATAGGGCAGCGAACCGTCATGCTTGTCCAGCATTGCAATGACCATGTCATAATCGCCGGTTTCGGTAACAACGCCGACATAGGCATGGTTCTTGGCGGCGGCGCGGATCATCGCGGGGCCGCCAATGTCGATATTTTCCACGATATTGGCATAGTCGGCACCGGAGTGACGGACTTCTTCGAATGGGTAAAGATTGATAATCACGAGATCGATTTCGCCAATGCCGTGGGCCTTCATCGCCTCGACATGCTCGGGATCATCGCGCACCGCAAGCAGGCCGCCATGCACCTTGGGATGCAATGTCTTGACGCGGCCATCCATGATTTCGGGAAAATCAGTAATGTCGGAAACATCACGTACCGGAATGCCCTCGGCGGCAATCGCCTTGGATGTGCCGCCAGTCGAGAGGATCTCGACGCCATGACGATGCAGCGCATGAGCAAGCGCAGTCAGGCCTGTCTTGTCGGAAACGGAAATAAGCGCCCGCTTGACCGGATGGAGATTGGGAGCGGGAAAAGATTTCGCGGCGACGGCCATGGATTCGTCCTTAAATTTCGTAGGGGTCAATGGATTGGCTTGGCCGTTAGCACAGGCCGAGCCGGAATCCTACCTTTTTGCACAAGTTCACACGGGTGATTTGGAGGCTTTTTCTGTAGCGAAGGCCCCGAGAACGATAAGCCCCATGATTGCACCGGTCATGCAGGTTGCCCACCAGCCGCCATAAAAATAGCTGGCGGCGGCAATCGCTGATCCGCTCGAGCCAAGCAGAAAGACGATGGTCATATAGACCGCATTGAGCCGTCCGCGTGCCGCGTCATTCAATGAAAAGATAATGCGCTGGCTAAGAATCTGGTTGGTCTGAACTGCACTGTCGATGAAAATCGCGCAAAGTACCAATGCGGCAATTGAGATGGCAGTGCCTGCCCAGCCGGCAATCAAAAACCACAGGGTCAGCGTTACCATCGCGATAGCTGTACCTTGGCGGGTATAGCCACGATCTGCCAGCCTGCCAGCAATGGGCGCGGCAAGAGCACCGGCTGCGCCTGCCAATGCGAACAAAGCAATCTGGCGCTGACTATACCCGAACTGTTCGCTCAGAAGCAGCGGAATGCCAGTCCAGAACAAGTTGAAGCTGGCGAAAATGATCCCTTGGTAAAAGGCGCGCCGCTGCAAGGCTGGTGTCGTGATCAAAAGATGCCACATGGATTTGATGATCGCACCATAGCGCATTCCACCCTGCGGCTGGCGTTGCGGCAGGGCAATACGCAGGAGCACAAGTACTGCCAGCATTGCGGCTGCCGATATCCAGAAGATGGCGCGCCAGCCAAATTCCGACGCTACCAGATTGGCCAGTGGCCGCGCCAACATGATGCCGGTCAAAAGGCCCGCCATCACGTTGCCTATAGTCCTGCCGCGCGAGGCAGCAGGAACAAGATGGGAGGCAAAGGGCACAAGCACCTGCGCACCACAGGCGAAAAAGCCGATGGCGAAGGATGAAATAAGAAAGGTGGTTGCAGAGCCGGACACTGCAGCGCCTGCAAGACCCAGCGCCGTGCCACCGAGAGTGAGCAGCACGAGACGCCGGTTTTCGAACAGATCCGCAAGGGAGACAAGCAGCAGAAGCCCCGCGCCATAACCGAGCTGGGTTACCGTAACGATGAAGCCCGCCATCCCGCCGTGCAGATTGAGATCGTCGCTGATCAGTCCGATCAGTGCTTGAGCATAGTAGATGTTTCCAACCATCGCCCCGCAGGCGAAGGCAAACAGGAAGGTCAGAGCAGGCGACAAGCCGTTGGGCTCTGCCGCTGTCACTTCCGATTTATCAGATTGATCGGCGGGCTTGTTTGAATAGGCCATTATGTTCTCTCTGCCGGTGGCCTCCCTCCGCCGGACCTTTTTACTTGCTGAGGTAAGGTTCGATGAGGGATAGATCTGCCGCAGAAAGGCGATCAGATGCAGTGCGTGCCTGATGCCAATAAGGATAGATCAATGGTGGCTGGCTTACTCTGTCGAGGTTTGCGCGCTCATCGGCAGTCAACACCAGGTCGGCAGCTTTAAGATTATCTGCGAGCTGCGCGTCCGTTCTTGCGCCGATAATGAGAGATGTCACTCCCTTGCGACCAAGAAGCCATGCGAGTGCTACCTGCGCCGCCGAAACCTTATGGGCTTCAGCAATGCCAATCAGCACTTCAATAATATCATAGAGGCGTTCCTCGTCGCGGATAGGTGGTTCCCCCCAATTGGCAAGCTGACGCGTACCTTCCGGCGTAGGAGTGCCGCGGCGATACTTGCCCGAAAGCAATCCTCCGGCGAGCGGGCTCCAAACGAGTACACCAAGCTGCTGATTGAGTGTGGCTGGGATCAGTTCATATTCTGCGTCTCGCGATTCGAGACTGTAGTGAATTTGCTGACTAACCGGCGCGATGAATTTTTCCAGTGCGGCAACGCCCATCGCCTTCATCAGATGCCACGCAGAGAAGTTTGAGACACCAACATAACGAACCTTGCCCGAACGAACGAGTGTGTCCAGTGCTTCGAGGGTCTCGTCGAGCGGTGTCATACCGTCCCACTGGTGGAGTTGGTAAAGATCAATGTGATCTGTGCCGAGACGCTTCAGGCTCACTTCGGCAGCACGGATAAGATGATAGCGCGACAGGCCCGCATCGTTGATTTCCTCGCCCATGCGGAAACGCGCCTTGGTCGCAACAAGAACCCTATCGCGCTTGCCCTTTAAAGCTTGGCCAAGGATTTCCTCGGATGCGCCGTTCGAATAGATATCAGCGGTATCGAACAGATTGATGCCTGCATCAAGGGCCATATCGACCTGTCGCCTTGCACCCTCAATATCCGTGTCGCCGGTTTTGGCAAAATTGCCTTTGCCGCCAAAAGTCATGGTTCCGAGGCTGAGCGAGGATACTTTAAGACCGGAACGGCCAAGCTGACGATACTCCATGATCGGCTCCTGATAATATATCTGAGAATGGGATTGTGCCGGAAAATGCGGCGATGGCGTTAAGTTCCGTATAGCCGATCAGCGGGCATTTGTCGCCTCTTGCTCATACAAGATTCGGTGAATTCGGATCAGCCGTAAACACCGAGGGTCGTGCGGGTAAATTGCCATTCAACTTCCGGGCGATTGGCAGCGTTGACTGAAAGCGTGATCTGCCGGGTTTTCACGGGTCCGCGAAAACCGGCAAAGAACAGCGAATCTTCGACGAAGGGCTGAATGGTCGATGAGAACATCCAGATGTCGTCATTATCGGCTTGCAGCACAATCAGGCCGTGATCATCCACGCTGACATTCACGGATGGATGCAGGTGAAAACGGATGACGATTTCTTCTGCTCCGGTGTGGCGCAAGGGATTGCGTCCGGCAGCAAAGAAACTGTCGATACCTTCGATCACGCTGCCATTGTGCGACAGAACAATCTGGCGCTCGTGGTAAATGCCAAAGGGGCGGACATAGCCATTGTGATTTGCAACAAAGCCAATCACGCCCGGTTTTTCAATCCGCTCAATATTGACCTTGCTCGGGCCCGCAATGATGGGCGTGCCGATCATCGTCGAAAGGCCGGATGTGTTGCTGAAGCGGCAGGATGATGTGTCGTTAATCGTTGCTGTCGAATGCGCTGCGGTGGAGCGTGCCAAGGGCCGGAACTCCGCCGGTCCGTAACGGTCTACACCGGCATTTACGATATAGCGGCTGCGCCCGGAAGACATTTCAAAGGATAGGCAACCCGCATGTGCGTCACGTGATGCCGTAACGGGAGGCGCAAGGCCCGTATCGGCAATGATGGTTGTCGAATCCATGGAAAGGCGTTCGTAACCGGAATGAGCGGCATGTATAAGCGGGAGGCCGCCAATGTCGTCGTGCCGTAACACGGCGATTACCCGTTCCGGCATGGTCGCGCCAACGCCATTGAAGAGCGCCAGGCTACCATCATGATGACGGAAGAAGCGCAATGCAGGCAGCATGCGCTCGATTGCTTCGATGAGCGCTTTAGGCGGCGCTTCCTGCCCGCTGGCATAGGTTTGGCGCAGGGGCAGCAGATCGGCCAGCAATTCCAGAATCGCCAGCGGATTGCGCGAGATATGGCCGCCATCGGGTAATATCTGCCGGACAAGTTCCAATTCCAGATTGCGGCGAGCCGAGCGGCTGGTGCTTGAAGAGACGGGCAGGGCCAGAGCGGCAAGAGCCAAGGCGATGCGCGCACGCAGCTTTTCTTCGCCATCATCCATAACGGCGGCCATGGTGCGCAGATAACGCACCTGCATGGCAAGTGAGCGCATAAATTGGCGATAGGTGCGAAGTTCTGCACCGGCCAGAATAAGGTTGGAGTGCTGCAGCCAGGCTATGATTCGCTGGGCCGTGACCTCGGGTGCCCAGGCAGGTCCGCTGATCGAGCGGCCATGGGTGGTGATCCAGTCACTGAGAAGCGCGCGGGCATTTGCGGTTGCAAGTTCTGTACCTGCTGCACGCAGATTGCGGAGCCAGCCGAAATTATGCAGCGCAGCTTGCCAGGCGGCATTGGGTGGCTCGACAAGGAAGGGCGAGCGTCCGCCGGTCTCGACCACGCGGCCAGCAAGCGCGAAACGGCCATGGTAAAACTCTTCGGCGAGCTGCGGATCGGCAGGGCGTAAATCTTGCGGTGCTATGAGCACACGCTCGGGCGTAAAGCCGGTAAAACGCCAGCGGTAAAGCGGGCCCATACGCACACGTCTGCGGAAACGGCGCCAAAGCTGCGCTGTTGCAAGTCCCCATAGTTGCGGTGTTTCGCTCAACGCGACCATATTGTTATTGCTTCGAATTTGCCGACAGTCAGTAATTATGCGGCCAGAAGAGTTAAAATTTTAGTATTTTCGGCGAAAACGTGCTGCAAAGAAGCCGTCCATGCCGGAAAGGGCGGGATTTTCGTTGGGCAGGTCCGCTGGCGTCGAGCGGACGAATCCCTCCGCCGTGATCAATTCCGCAAGGCCGCCGACTTCATCTTTCGTTACGGGCACGAGTTCAATGGCGGGGTTCTTTGCAAGAAGATCACGGGAAACAGTTTCACCCTCAAGCGGGTCGAGCGAGCAATTGGAAAACACGACAATCCCGCCCGGACGAACAATGGTCACCGCATGATCAAGCAGTCTCGCCTGAAGATTGGCAAGCTTGCGCACATCCTCCGGCGTTTTCGTCCAAGGCACATCCGGATGCCTGCGAACTGTGCCTGTCGAAGAGCACGGGGCATCAAGAAGAATGGCGTCGAATGGTTCTGCGGGATTATAAGCAGAAAGATTGGCTTCAACGGTTTCAGCTACCAAGCCCAAACGTTCAAGATTGCCGCGCAGACGCTTCAGCCGGTTGGCGGAAAGATCAAGCGCGGTAACATTAGCGCCTGCATGGGCCAATTGTGCTGTCTTGCCGCCGGGCGCTGCACAAAGGTCAGCAACGCGTTGGCCTTTAATATCGCCAAAGAGCTTGGCGGGAAGGCTGGCTGCGGTGTCCTGCACCCACCAATCGCCATCCGTAAAACCGGGAAGTTCAGTCAGTGAGCCCTCAACGGTACCAAGCCGCACCGAGCCTGTGGGCAGAGCAATGCCGCCTAGCTTTTCCGCCCACTCTGCGGGGTCACCCTTGACCGTCAGATCGATGGGAGGCTCCTTCGCCTGGATGTCGAGAATGGCTTTCGCCTTATCCTTGCCATAGGCGGAAATAAGTGTCTCTTCGAACCATTCTGGCACATTGCTGGCGCCCGCTTTGAATGTATCTTTCTCACGGGACAGGCGGCGCAAAACGGCATTGACCATTGAGGCAAAACGGCGATTGCGCGGATCATTATTCGCAGCGGTCACCGCAAGATCGACGGCAGCGCGATCGGGAATATCCAGATAAAGAATCTGGGCTGCTGCAACGTGGAGCAGATGTTTCAAGGCCACGGCATTTTCAGGCAATGGCCGGTCGATCATCTGGCCGATCGCTGTCTCGATCGTGCCGCGGTTACGCAAGGCAGCACCGAGAATCGCCCGCACAAGCGAACGGTCCCGGTCTTCAAGCTCCATATATTGCGGATGGCCATTATGATTATCGGTCAGCCCGTCGAGCGACGTATGTTTTTCAATCACAGCCCCTAGAAGCCGCGTCGCGCATTGCCGGGCAGCAAGACCCGGACGGTCTTCAGCGTCGATATAATCTTTTGGCTTTTTACCGAATGGCCGTTTCGTACCGTGCTCCACACTCATGCCCATGGGCCTTTACGCCCACCGCCATTGCGTCCCCAGGGCGAAGGGCGGTCGTCCTCCACTTCGTCTTCTGCGGGAGCTTGAACGGCACGTCCCTGCTGCGGCGCCGGTTGAGCCTGGCGAAATTCCTGCACCATGGCTTCCAGCGCTGCAATACGATTTTCCGTGGCCGGATGGGTTGAAAACAGACTATCCGCGCCGCGACCACTCAAGGGATTGATGATGAACAATGGGGCGGAGGCAGGATTGCGCTCGGCATCCTCATTGACGATTTGTTTTGCGCCACGCGCGATCTTGTTCAGCGCAGAAGCAAGCCACAGAGGATTGCCGCAAATCTGCGCTCCGCGCCGGTCGGCCGCATATTCGCGGGTCCGGCTAATGGCCATCTGAACAATCATTGCAGCAAAGGGCGCAACAATCATGGCGATAATAATACCGATAAACCCGACAGGATTATTGTTCTGGCGGTTGCCGCCAAAGAACATGGCGAAATTGCCAAGCATGGAAATGGCACCAGCCAGCGTAGCCGTGATGGTCATTATCAGTGTGTCGCGATGTTCTACATGGGCCAGTTCATGTGCCATGACCGCTGCGACTTCCTGCGGGGACAGGGCTTGCAGAAGACCGGTACTGGCGGCAACAGCGGCATTTTCAGGATTGCGCCCGGTCGCGAATGCGTTGGGCTGCGCATTCTGGATCAGGTAAACCTTTGGCATGGGCAGATTGGCGTTGGCTGCAAGATCGCGCACGATCCCGTAATATTCGGGCGCATTCGCCTCATCGACCTCGACAGCATGGTGCATCCGCAACACCATCTTGTCGGAATTCCAATAGCTGAAAAGGTTCATGACCGCAGCTACAACAAAGGCGATCATCATGCCGCCGGTTCCTCCGATGAGAAACCCTACGCCCATGAATAGCGCTGTCATGAAGGCGAGGAGCATGCCTGTGCGCATTACGTTCATGATAGAAGTCTCTCTTCCAGTAACAGCAGGATAGTCAAGGTTATTCCTTTTATTGCGTTTATTCCGCCTATATGATGGGGTTTCGCATCGCAAGCTTCAATGATCAGTATATTCGGAATGAGTATAACATGACCCCGTCCAATTTTGGTGAACAGTCATCCACGCCGCCGCAGGCCGATAATGACGACCAGCGCCCGCGTCCAAGTTTTGACCAATTGCCACCGGCAGCGCAACGGGCATTAAAGGAAGCTAAAGCGCGGCATGCGGCGGAAAAAGCTGCATCTGATCAGCCCCGCGAAATCGGCGGACGAGGTGGTAAGGACCCCGCCCGATTTGGCGATTGGGAGATCAAAGGCCGGACAATCGATTTTTAGATCGCCGGGCGCCCTCACGGGCGCAAGATGGCGATCTATCCTTTTGTTTTGGCATCGGATTACTCGAAAACCGGGATTCCAGTTTTCGGTCCGATGCTAGCGGATAATCTCGATCCCGAGCTTCTCTCGTCTTAGCCAGCGACCCAGCAGCAGCACAGAAGCGGCAGCCAAGCCGCTCAAAAGGCCTAGCCAGATTCCAACGCCCTGCATGCCTAGCCAGAAGGCAAAGGCTACGGATAGGGGCAGGCCAATCCCCCAATAGGCAATCGCGGCATAGACCATCGGAATAGTTGTATCATGCAGACCGCGCAGCATGCCGCTGGCAACCGCCTGCGCGCCATCGAAAATCTGGAACAGGGCGGCCAGAGCCAGAAATGATATGGCCAAACCAATCACTTCGGCATTGGCCGGATTATGAATATCGATGAAGGCGCGGATGAGCTGTAAAGGTGCCAGTATCATCAACAGGGCGGTAAGCGCCATGAAACCTGTACCGGCAGTGAAGGCGACCCAGCCGGCTCTTTTTAATTCCGTCGGAATCCTGTGCGCCATAGGCACGGCCGACACGAACAGTGGCGGCCTGCCCGAAGCCAAGCGGGACCATGAAACTTATGGATGCGATCTGAATGGCGATGGCATGCGCAGCAAGGGAGCTTGGCCCGATAATGCCCATGAGGAAAGCGGCAGCATTGAAGATTGTAACTTCAAAGCTCAGGATCGCAGCAATCGGCAGGCCCAATCGCATCAATTGCGCATAACGCGGCCAGTCGGCGCGCCAAAAGCGGCCAAAAAGCCGATAGCGCCGGAACCGCCGATCAAGTGAAATAACGGCCACAAGGCCGGAAAACATCAGGACCGAGGAGAGAGCAGTCGCTATTCCCGAACCGATAATGCCCATCTTGGGAAATCCGAAATGGCCGAAAATTAGGGCATAGTTTGCCAGCGCGTTAAAACCAACGGCCAGGAAGGCGATGACCAACGCCCAGCCGGGACGCTCCAATGCGGCCATGAATGAGCGCAAGACGATATAGAAATAGAATGGCAGCACGGCCCATTGCAGCGCCCGAACATAAGTGCCGGCTTCCTGAGCCAAATCGGCATCCTGTCCCATTGCCAGAAGAATGGGTGTTGCGTTCCACAGAACAAGCCAGATCGGTATGGAAATGGTGACGCCGATCCACAAACCCTGCCGTACGGTGCGACGGATTTCCCGCACCGTAAACCGGTTACGCCCAAGCTCGCGTGCGATCATTGGCGTTGTTGCCGTCATGAGGCCCAGACCGAAAATCATCGGGACGTAATAGAGATTTGTACCAAGAGCACCTGCAGCCAGCGCATGCGGACCCAGCCAGCCCAGCATCATCACGTCGGTAGCGGTCATCGCGACCTGCGCGACATTGGTCAGGATGATGGGCCAACTCAAGGTGAGCATCGCCACAATTTCATCACGCCATGCATGCTGCGGCACGGCTTCTTGAGTTGTAACCACCGACATTGTTCAGTCTTTCAAAAGGGAATGCCTTTTTTAAAAGGCGAGATGCACCATTTTCAGGCAAATCAGGTGGTATCATTATTAAAATCGGAAGCAAAGCACTTCCTCTGCAATCGCGAGTTGGTGTCGTTTAAACAGGTATCCGATTACAGTGATCTTATATTGACAATATGTAATTTAAAAAATTCAATACCACGAAGTTGAAGCAGACAGATACCTTCAGAAAATGGCGATTGGGTCTTAAAAATCCAAGAGTACGCGCATTGATATCCTCTCGACTCGACCGTCTTTCTTTTGGCCATTTTGGTGATGTAGCACCGGTAGGCCTAGGTGTTAGTGAACTGCGCATCCATGAAGTGCCGGGATATCGGATTTATTTCCAGCGTAGAGGCGACGTGATTGTCATTCTGTTGTGTGCTGGCGATAAAAGTACTCAGGCACGAGACATCAAAATGGCGAAGCGTCTTGCAGAAGAGTGGAGCGAATAAATGGCCGAAAAACTTTACGACTATGATCCGGCAGAAGATCTTACTTCCGATCAAGCGGTTGCTGTTTTTATGACGGAGGCATTGGACACAAATGATGCTGCCTATATCGCGCATGCTCTCGGCGTCGTCGCGCGAGCAAAAGGGATGACTGGAATATCCAGGGAGACGGGACTTGCGCGCGAGCAGCTTTATCGTTCCTTGAGCGAAAACGGCAATCCTACCCTTGAAACAACACTTGCAGTTTTGAAGGCGCTCAATGTCGGGCTCACCGCCCATGTCAACAAATCTGCGCTATAAGGAACGCCCGCAACAACCCCAAAAGGAAAGGGCCACCCTTGAAGGATGGCCCCGTAATTCCGTCTGGCCTAAGGGCCTATACCCGGTCGCGACCGGGCTGCTGTTTTCAACGGAGAGATGATCTCCGCAGAGTAGCATCAGACGCCTTGTGGCACATATCGAAATCACTAGACATCGGATCACCTCCTTTACGTTCGTTGAACACACGAAGAGAATGGGGTGGCTTTTGGCGGATTTCAAGAGAAAAATCATCCGTGTGCGCCGGTTCGATTGCAAATGGGCTTTCTGCAAGCTTCTTTGTCGAGGATTTTACCGCAAAACCGTTGGACAGTTTTCAGAAACCTGCTTAGAGCAAATCAGGTTTCGTATTTATGCAAGCACTGTTTCAGTGCCTGGAGGCAAGAAATGGCAGCTGAGCACCGGGCAGCGCGAATTATCCGCACCGTGATTGATCTGATCGAACCGCAATTTTCGGTCGAACTGTGGGATGGCACCCGTATTGGCGATGCTGACGGGCCTGTGCTGGTGATCAATGACCCGATGACCGTGCGCCAGCTGGCACTCAAGCCGAACATTGGTTCCATTGTCGAATTGTGGGTTTCCGGTCAGATCGATGTAAAGAATGGCACATTGTTCGATCTTGTCGAGCGCGGGCCAAAGGGCAAGCTGAAAGAGAAGATCAAGGCATTGCCGAAATGGCAATTGTTAAAGGACATTCCTGCACTGCTTTTGAGCGGCGGCAAGAGAGGATCATCCGGCCTCGGTGGCAAAAATCCCTATGTCAGTGGCTCGAATAAAGAGGCGATCACACATCACTATGATGTTTCGAACGCATTCTATCAGCTCTTCCTCGATGATCGCATGGTCTATACCTGTGCCTATTTCACGGACTGGAACAACACTATCGATCAGGCGCAAGCGGATAAGCTCGAACTGATCTGCCGCAAGCTGCGCCTGAAGCCCGGAGAGCGGCTTTTGGATATTGGTTGCGGCTGGGGTGCCATGCTGATCTATGCGGCCAAGCATTATGGTATAACCGGCACAGGTGTTTCCCTGTCGGAGGCGCAGACGGCGCTGGCGCGGGAACGGATCAAGGCGGAAGGTCTTGAGGACAAGATTACGATCCATGTCAAATCCTATGAGGAATTGGCAAAGGACCCGCAAATGCGCTTTGACAAAATCTCGTCTATCGGCATGTTCGAAGCGGTTGGTATCGCGCATTACGATACTTATTATTCGAGCGTGCACAGGCTTTTGAAGCCGGGCGGGCTTTATTTGCACCACGCGATCACCCGTCGCATGAAGCGCAATAAAAAAGCCTTCGGTCGCAAGAGTGCAGAGCATCTGGCGCTGGTGAAGTATATTTTCCCGGGCGGCGAACTAGATCATCTTGGCATGACTGTCGAGAACCTTGAAGGTCATGGTTTCGAAGTGCATGATGCGGAAAATCTGCGCGAACATTATGGCAAAACCTGTCGCATATGGGCTGACCGGCTGCATGCGCGCTTTGATGAAGCAATTGCCGAAGTAGGTGCACCCAAAGCCCGGCTCTGGCTGCTTTACCTCACCGGCTGCGCACTGGCATTCGAACGCGGGACCGTACAGATCAACCAGACATTGGCATCCAGACGCAAGCGCGGGATATCAGCCGTGCCGCAAACGCGGGCTGATTTATATAAATAGAAGGTAGGATAGACAAATCTACTTCTGGTTGTATCGTGGCATGAGAACCATTTTTTGGGGTATTCATGCGCCTGCCGAGTTTTGCCTGTGTGTTCATCGGAGTCGCTTGTTCAGTCGTAGCTACGACCGGCGCGCTCCCAGCCCCGATTTCACAAACGACTGCAAAACCACAGCAATCCCCCTGGTTGGTGCTGTCTGCCAGAACAACTTGCAAACAGGTCAACTCCTGCGAGGAGGCCGTGCAGATATGGTGCGATGGATATGCCCGTGCCGATGCTGATGATGACGGCATTCCCTGTGAGAATATCTGTCATTCGAAAGAACAAGTTGACGAGATCAGGCGGCAGATCGGCTGCTGATTGGTTCACGGAATTTGTATGCGAATTGCTGCAAAACGCACAATGCGTGGTTCGCCCTCCTGAGCTTGTCGAAGGGCGAACCACGCACGATAATTCCTGCAGGCCTAGCCCTTCTTGTTCTGGCGATTGGCAATCAGATCATCGACAACTGCCGGATCGGCGAGTGTCGACGTATCGCCAAGTGAGCCGAAATCATCCTCGGCGATCTTGCGCAAAATACGGCGCATGATCTTGCCGGAACGTGTTTTCGGCAGGCCCGGCGCAAACTGGATTTTGTCCGGCGAAGCGATAGGGCCGATTTCCTTGCGCACATGGGTGACGAGTTCCTTGCGCAATTCATCCGACCCTTCAAGGCCAGCCATCAAGGTCACATAGCAATAGATGCCTTGGCCCTTCAGATCGTGCGGATAGCCAACAACTGCCGCTTCCGACACCGTATCATGCGAGACCAGTGCCGACTCAACTTCTGCCGTACCCATGCGGTGGCCGGACACGTTGAGAACATCATCAACACGGCCTGTGATCCAGTAATAACCATCCTTGTCGCGGCGACAGCCGTCTCCGGTAAAGTACTTGCCCTTATAGGTGGAGAAATAGGCTTCGATGAAACGTTTGTGATCTCCATAAAGGGTGCGCATTTGACCCGGCCATGAATCGGTAATGCACAGATTGCCATCGGCTGCGCCCTCAACAACATCGCCTTCATTATCGACCAATTGTGGCTGGACGCCGAAGAACGGACGCGTTGCAGAACCGGGCTTGAGGGCCGTTGCACCGGGAAGCGGAGTAATCAAGATGCCGCCGGTTTCGGTCTGCCACCAGGTATCGACAATAGGCGAACGCTTCTCGCCCACTACCTGATAATACCATTCCCATGCTTCCGGATTGATCGGCTCGCCGACGGAACCCAGAACGCGCAGGGATTTGCGCGAGGTCTTCTTTACCGGTTCGTCGCCCGCACCCATCAAAGCGCGCAGGGCAGTGGGGGCTGTGTAGAAGATATTTACCTTGTGCTTGTCGATAACTTCCCAGAAACGCGATACGGAAGGATAGTTGGGAACGCCTTCAAACATGAGGGTGGTCGCGCCATTGGTAAGCGGGCCATAGACGATATAGGAATGGCCCGTAACCCAGCCAACGTCGGCGGTGCACCAGTAAATATCGCCCTCATGATAATCGAAGACATATTCATGCGTCATGGACGCGTAGACGAGATAGCCGCCTGTGGTATGCAGAACCCCTTTCGGCTTGCCCGTCGAGCCTGACGTATAAAGAATGAAAAGTGGATCTTCCGCCTTCATCTTTTCCGGTTTGCACTCGCCTTTCACCGAGGCGATTTCCTCGTGATACCAAAGGTCACGGCTGGTCGCCCAAGTCGTCTTGCCGCCGGTGCGGCGGACCACCAATACGTTCTTGACCATAACGTGATGCTTGGCAGCAATGTCGATCGCCTTATCCGTATTGTCTTTGAGCGGGATTGGCTTGCCGCCCCGCATACCCTCATCGGCGGTGATGACAAATGTCGATTCGCAGTCGATGATACGCCCGGCCAGAGCGTCAGGTGAGAAGCCGCCAAAGACCACGGAATGAACAGCGCCGATACGCGCGCAGGCCAGCATCGCATAGGAGGCCTCGGGGATCATCGGCATGTAGATGGTAACCCGGTCGCCCTTCTTGACGCCGTGCTTTTTCATCACATTGGCGAGCCGGCAAACCTGATCGTAAAGTTCGTTATATGTGATTTTCTTGTCGAGATAGGGATTATCGCCTTCCCAGATGATCGCAACCTGATCGCCGCGCTTTTTCAGGTGCCGATCAATACAATTATAGGCAACGTTGGTGACGCCATCCTCAAACCATTTGATCGAGACTTTTCCGGAAAATGAAGTATTCTTGACTTTCGTGTAAGGCTTGAACCAGTCGATACGCTTGCCATGCTTGCCCCAGAATTTCTCCGGATCCTTGATGCTCTGCTTGTACCAGCTGAGATAGGTATCATTGTCGATAAGCGCGTTCTTCTTCGCGCTGGCCAGCACGGGATATACCTTCTCGGACATTCATTTCCTCCAAACTGATCTGACGGGCCTCCACCCGGAATCCTTCCCGGGGGAAGGCATTTGATTTCATTATCACCATGCAAATTGCTGCGTAAATACAGCAAATGATATCTAACGAAGGCGTTCCGTCGCAGATGTGCGACAACGGGCCATTATTTGTGTGAGCACAGTTATTTTGCGGGCAAAGGACGGCCCCCAAAGATTGCCGAGCCAACACGCACGGAAGTCGCGCCGAAACCAATGGCAACCTCATAATCTCCCGACATTCCCATGGATAGTTTTTCCACCTTTGCCTCTCCTGCGATTTTACGCAGCAGGGCAAAATGAGGTCCGGGATTTTCTTCAGCGGGGGGGATGCACATCAGTCCCTCAATCGCGAGGCCATGCACGTCGCGGCACCGCTGCACAAAAGCCACCGCTTGCTTGGGCTCGATACCAGCCTTTTGCGGCTCAGAGCCGGTATTGACCTGAACATATAGTTTGGGAAAGCGGTTTTGTTTCTTCATTTCAGTCGCCAGTGCTGCTGCGATCTTCTCACGGTCGACAGTCTCGATGACATCGAACAGCGCGACAGCATCCTCGCACTTGTTGGATTGCAGCGGCCCAATGAGATGGAGTTCAAGACCAGAAAACTCAGAGCGAACGGCTGGCCATTTGCCTTGCGCCTCCTGAACGCGGTTTTCTCCGAAGACGCGCTGACCTGCATCAAGCACGGGACGTATTTCGTCCGCGCCGAAAGTCTTGGATACCGCTACCAGCTGTACCGAATCCATCTTGCGCCCAGCTTCAATGGAAGCTTTTCCTATTGCGGCACGAACGGCAAAAAGTTGATCAACAGCAGTCGACATGGCAGGTTCTGTTCCTATTTATATGGTTCGAGCCGGTTTTCGCCCGCCCGAAAGTCTCAAGTGGTTGACGGTTCACTTAATACGTGGTGAAGGTCCGCCCAACTAGGGTGTGCGAGATTCACGCCATGGTGGCCTGCAAATGGCACTTTTCTGTGCTTCCGGTACTCATGAACCAAAAGTTCACTCCGTTCCGGTTCTCGAAAACTACCATTTTCGGCTCACCCTGACCTGAACTTCGACGCACCCTAATCCAGTATCCTTTGCAAGAGAATCCCGTTCATGGCAACCGAACGTTACAACCCGCGTGTGGCAGAAAAGCACTGGCAGAAAGTTTGGGACGACGCCAAGCTCTTTGAAACCAGCAATGATGATCCGCGTGATCCTTATTACGTGCTGGAAATGTTTCCCTATCCATCGGGCCGTATCCACATGGGTCACGTGCGCAATTATGCCATGGGCGATGTTGTAGCGCGCTACAAACGTGCCAAAGGCTTCAATGTCCTGCACCCGATGGGCTGGGATGCTTTTGGCATGCCTGCCGAAAATGCAGCGATGCAGAACAAGGTTCACCCGAAAACCTGGACCTATCAGAACATTGATTCGATGCGCAAACAGTTGAAGTCCATGGGCCTGTCACTCGACTGGTCGCGTGAATTCGCAACATGCGATGTTGAATATTATCACCGCCAGCAGATGCTTTTCCTCGATTTCGTTGAGAAGGGGCTCGTGACGCGCAAATCCTCCAAGGTCAATTGGGATCCGGAGGATATGACGGTGCTTGCCAATGAGCAGGTCATTGACGGACGCGGCTGGCGTTCCGGCGCTCTGGTTGAGCAACGTGAGCTGACGCAGTGGTTTTTCAAGATCACCGACTTCAACGAAGAATTGCTGAGCGCGCTGGACGGGCTGGACCAATGGCCGGACAAGGTGCGCCTGATGCAGCGCAACTGGATCGGCAAATCGGAAGGCATGCTGATCCGCTGGGCGCTGGATGAGACGTCAGCCACGTCCGAAGCTAGCGAGATCGAAGTCTATACAACCCGCCCCGATACGCTGTTCGGTGCCTCGTTCATTGCGATTGCTGCCGATCATCCGCTGGCGAAAAAAGCCGCTGAGCACAATGCTGCTCTGGCGGAATTCAATGAGGAATGCCGCCGTGCGGGAACCTCCGTTGCTGCCCTGGAAACGGCTGAGAAGAAGGGTTTCGATACGGGCCTGCGCGTTGTCCATCCGCTGGATGCGAGCTGGACATTGCCGGTCTATGTCGCCAATTTCGTCCTGATGGACTATGGCACGGGCGCGATTTTCGGCTGTCCTTCCGGCGATCAGCGCGATCTGGATTTTGCCAATAAATATGGTTTGCCGGTGGTGCCGGTTGTCATGCCGAAGGATGCAGATGCTGCGACCTTCCAGGTAACAGAGACGGCCTATGTGGATGATGGCGTGATGATCAATTCACGTTTTCTGGATGGGTTGACACCTGCTGAGGCCTTTGACGAGGTTGCAAAAAAGCTGGAGAACCAGACAATCGGCAATCGCCCGCAAGGCGAACGCAAGGTCAATTTCCGTCTGCGCGACTGGGGTATTTCCCGCCAGCGTTACTGGGGATGCCCGATCCCCATGATCCATTGCGATGATTGCGGTGTGGTGCCTGTGCCAAAAGCTGACTTGCCGGTGAAGCTCCCCGACGATGTGGAATTTGACCGTCCCGGCAATCCGCTGGATCGTCATCCAACATGGCGTCATGTCAACTGCCCGAAATGCGGCAAGGCTGCGCGCCGCGAAACCGACACGATGGATACATTCGTCGACTCATCGTGGTATTTCGCACGCTTTACGGCGCCATGGGAAAATGAACCGACCAATCCGAAAATTGCCAATCATTGGCTGCCGGTCGATCAATATATTGGCGGCATCGAGCACGCCATTTTGCACTTGCTTTATTCGCGCTTCTTTACGCGGGCGATGAAAGTTGCCGGTCATCTGGACATTAGCGAGCCTTTCAAGGGTCTGTTCACCCAAGGCATGGTCGTGCACGAGACTTATAAGGGCAAGGAAGGCTGGGTTACTCCGGCTGAAATCAAACTGGAAGAAATCGATGGCAAGCGCCGCGCGGTCTTGCTTGCCACGGGCGAGGAAGTCGAAATCGGCTCGATCGAGAAAATGTCGAAGTCGAAGAAAAACGTCGTCGATCCGGATGATATTATTGCTTCCTACGGTGCTGATACAGCCCGATGGTTCATGCTGTCCGATTCACCGCCCGAACGCGATGTCATCTGGACAGAAGCGGGAGCAGAGGGCGCGCACCGTTTTGTGCAGCGCGTTTGGCGGCTGGTATCGGAGGCAGCAGAGAGCCTGAAAGGTGTGGCGCCAGTGGCAGCGACTGACGGTGACGCCTTGCAGATTTCCAAGGTGGCCCACCGGACAGTCAAGCTGGTTGGCGAAGACCTGGAGAAACTGGGCTTCAACAAAGCCGTGGCCCGTCTCTATGAGCTGGTGAATCTTTTGGCTGGTCCCTTGCAAAAAATTGCCGCAGGCGAAGCAGATGCTGCGTTGACCGGCGCTTGCCGTCAGGCCACGGAAATGCTGCTTTCGATGATTGCGCCGATGATGCCGCACTTGGCCGAAGAATGCTGGAAAGCGTTGGACGGGCAGGATTTGATTGCGCACCGTCCGTGGCCTCAGTTCGATCCGGCATTGATTGTCGAGAACGATGTCACCATGCCCGTGCAGATCAACGGAAAGAAGCGCGGGGATTTGACAATTGCCCGCGATGCGGATCAATTGACGGTCGAAAAGGCCGTGCTTGCACTTGATTTCGTGCAGACAGCGTTGAATGGCAATTCGCCGAAGAAAGTCATTATTGTACCGCAGAGGATCATCAATGTCGTTGTCTGATCGTTGGATGCAGGGCTTTAGCTCCAAGCGTTTGTTGTCCCTATGCGTTGTAGGATTGGCGCTGGTTGCCAGTGGCTGTCAGGTGCGCCCGCTTTATTCTGATGCCGGTCCTGCTGTTGGCAGCAGCGTCGGTGTCGATGGCAGCATGCGCTCCAAGCTTGCGAGTGTTTCCATCAACCAGCCTGGCGACCGCGTTACGCAGGAGGTGCGGAACCATTTGATCTTCCTGTTTGCAGGTGGTGCTGGTCAGCCAGCAAGTCCCGCATATTCGCTGCAGCTCGGTGTGAGTTCGAAGGACCTTTCTCTGGCCCTTATCCAGAACGCGACCAATGATAAATCAGGCCAGCCGACGGCGGGCTTGATCCGCATGACCGGCACTTACGTTTTGAAGCGGACGTCAGACGGGCAGGTTGTTGGTCAGGGAACGAGAATTGTGACGTCGAATTATGATTCGCCACGGCAGCGTTTTGCGGCCACCCGTGCAGCGCGCGACGCAAATAATCGTGCCGCACGTGAACTGGCCGAGGCACTGAACCTGAGTGTCGCGCAGGACCTTTCCAAATTTTGATTTGAAAATCTCTTACCTAACAAAACGCCCGCCTTGATTGAACAAGACGGGCGTTTTTGTATTTATAGATCAGATCAAACTAAGCGATGGATTGGCCTGTCTTTGCCCAATCGGCCAGGAATGTTTCGAGACCCTTATCTGTCAGCGGGTGCTTGACCAACGCCTTCAAAGTGGCAGGCGGTGCTGTGACGACATCAGCGCCGATCAATGCCGCGCTCTTGACGTGGTTGACGGTGCGCACAGACGCAGCAAGAATTTCAGTCGGATAGTCGTAATTGTCATAGATGGTGCGGATTTCGGAGATCAGCTCCATGCCGTCAATGCCAATATCGTCAATACGACCAATGAAGGGGGAGATGAAGCTTGCACCGGCCTTGGCAGCAAGAAGCGCCTGATTGGCGGAGAAGCATAGGGTGACGTTGACGAGATGACCGTCGGAGCGAAGCGCCTTGCAAGCGCGAAGGCCGTCAAGCGTCAGCGGAACCTTGATGCAGATATTGTCAGCGATCTTGGCGAGAACAGCAGCTTCCTTCATCATCTGCTCATATTCCACGGCAGCAACTTCTGCAGAGACAGGTCCCTTGACGATGCTGCAGATTTCCTTGGTGACTTCGAGAATGCTGCGGCCGGATTTGAGAATGAGCGAAGGGTTCGTCGTAACGCCATCGACCAGTCCTAGGTCGTTAAGCTCGCGGATATCCTTAACATCGGCAGTATCGACAAAAAACTTCATTGGGGCATTCCTTCCTAATATGACAGCTGGTCTGGAGAGGAGATGGGATATATCTCCGGAAAGTGGCTTTTCTTTAGACCAAAGCCGCGTCAAGGTCACGCACATATGAGTGAAGATTCGCGCCTCCCGCAAAAAATCGTTCCGGTGCTCGTGCCTATGCCGGCAGAGCGGCCCTATAGCTATGCCGTGCCGGAGGGAATGGATGTAAAGCCGGGATCAATCGTACGTGTGCCGCTGGGCCCGCGCGAGGTCGCTGGCATTGTCACAAGTGATGTGACCGATGATATTTCCGCCAAGAAATTGCGGCCAATTTCGGAGCTTTTCGATTGCCCTCCTGTTGATGATGGCATGATGCGCTTTATGCGCTGGGCCGCCGATTATACGATTTCGCCGCCGGGAATGGTGGCGCGCATGGTCTTGCGAGTTCCCGCTGCATTCGACCCCGAGCCACACGTGCCGGGCTTGCGCTTTTCGGGCAGGGAGCCGGAGCGGATGACGGGGGCACGCGCCCGCGTTCTTGAGCTTGCCGAAGATGGCATGGCGTGGACCCGCACCGGCCTTGCCCATGCCGCCGGTGTTTCCGCTACCGTGATCGATGGTCTTCATACGGCTGGCGTGTTTGAGCAGGTGATGATCCCGCCGCGTCCCATCGTGGCTGCGCCGGATATCAATTATGCCAAAGCGGTTCTTTCCAGCGATCAGGCTGAAGCTGCCGACAGGCTCGTGGAAGCAGTATCGAGCAAGGACTTTTCGGTCACTCTGCTTGATGGCGTCACCGGCTCGGGCAAGACCGAAGTCTATTTCGAAGCGCTTGCCAAGGCGATCGAGCAGGGCAAGCAGGTGCTGATCCTTTTGCCGGAAATCGCGCTGACGCAGCAATTCCTCGATCGTTTCCACGACCGTTTCGGGACCAAGCCTGCGGAGTGGCATTCGGACCTTGCGCCAAAAACACGCGAGCGTGTCTGGCGGCAAGTGATGGAAGGGCAGGTCCGGGTTGTGGCGGGCGCGCGGTCAGCACTGTTTCTGCCATTCAATGATCTTGGCCTGATCATTGTCGATGAAGAGCATGACTCTGCCTACAAGCAGGAAGACAGGGTGTTTTATAATGCCCGGGACATGGCTGTGGTGCGTGGGCATATCGGCAGTTTTCCCGTGATTCTTGCCTCGGCAACACCGTCAATTGAAAGTCAGGTCAATGCGATACAGGGCAAATATACCCGCATACGCCTGACCGGGCGTTATGCCGAGGCGGCGATGCCTAATCTACGCGCCATCGACATGCGAAAATCGCCGCCGCGTCCGGGCGGGTTTCTGTCGCCCGCACTGGTCGAGGCGGTTAATCAAACATTACAGCGCAAAGAGCAGTCGCTGCTCTTTCTCAATAGGCGCGGTTACGCACCTCTAACCCTTTGCAGGGTTTGCGGTCACCGTTTCCAATGTCCCTGTTGCTCCAGTTGGCTTGTCGAGCACAGGTTTCGCGGGCAGCTAGTCTGCCATCAATGCGGACATCATGAACCCAAGCCGGACGCATGTCCTTCCTGCGGGACGCTCGACCATCTTGTCGCCTGCGGGCCAGGGGTCGAGCGTATCGCGGAAGAAGCCGAAAAAACGTTTCCGGATGCACGGATTATCGTGCTGTCATCAGATTTGATGGGCGTGAAGCGCCTGCGGCTGGAGCTTGATGCCATTGCGCGCGGCGAGGCCGATATTGTGATCGGCACGCAGCTTGTCGCCAAGGGGCATAATTTCCCCAATATGACGCTGGTTGGCGTGGTCGATGCCGACCTTGGCTTGGCCAATGGCGACCCGCGTGCTGCGGAGCGCACCTTCCAATTGCTTAATCAGGTAACGGGCCGCGCCGGGCGAACCGGCAAGAAAAGTACTGGCCTGTTGCAAACCTATCAGCCGGACCATCCGGTGATGCGGGCCATTGTCTCAGGCGATGCCCAGGCATTTTATGACCGGGAAATAGAAGAGCGTGAGCGCTCTGGCCTTCCGCCGTTCGGACGGCTTGGAGCATTGATTATCTCCGCAGCCACAAGGCCGGAGGCAGAGGCGCATGCGCGCGCCCTGCGCCGCGCCGCGCCCACATCACAACAGATCAATGTTCTGGGCCCGGCAGAAGCGCCGTTGGCGCTGGTGCGGGGCCGTCATCGCTTCCGGTTGCTTATCCACGGCACACGCAAAGCGGACATTCAGGGCTTTATTCGCGCGATGCTGGGTGCCGGTCCAAAAGAAAGAGGGTCGATTAGGGTGCAGGTTGATATTGATCCGCAGAGTTTCCTATAAAACCCGTCATGGAGGGCTGCAAATGGCGCTCTGCACTCCGGTGCTCATGTACCCAAAAGTACATTCCGCTCCGTGGTTCGAAAATCACCATTTTCGCCGCCCCATGACAAGTTTAAGCGCGGCGCTATAAGAGGGGCTGTTAGAGCATCGGACCGAAAGTGGAATTCCGGTTTTCGGATAATCCGATGCTATACAAAACTATAGATCGCCATCTTGCGTCCGTGAGGACGTCCGGTGATCTATAAGCGGTCGAGTTGTTTGTTTAGAAAAGGGTGCAAGAAATGGAATTTTACTGGCCAGCAAGTCAGGGGGAGTGGATGGCCTGGTTATCTGCGGCCATCACTGTGGCGTTCGGTATCATCCTGTTTTTTGCGCCGCGCATAGCCTTGAAAGTTTTGCGCCTCCAAACTGTTCCCGCGCATCCGGAAGCTCTTTCGGCGGTTCGTGGCCCGCTTGCCGGTTTTTATCTCGGCCTTGGCCTCTCCGCGCTGATTTTCTCGCAGCCCTTTTTGTGGATCGCTTTGGGCGTATCCTGGGGAATTACGCTTTTCGGTCGCCTGATCTCGATGATGTCAGATCGTGGCAATACGATTTACAACTGGGTAATGGTCATTATTGAACTGGCCCTTGCCGCAGGTCCATTGCTCTTTGCTTTCGGCTTTATCGCATAGTCAGAAAGGCCAGAGTGGAATAGTTGACTCAAGATTATCCAGAGTTCAGGCAATTCTGATCGCCATTTTACCGGATTCCCGTGTTGCGAGTCCGGTATTCCTATGCTAGACGGCAATCAAATCTCGTCAGGGATGGCCTTCGGGTCATGTTCTGAGGTTAAAAAAATCAATAATGCCAAAGATTTGACCCGAAATCCCTTCAGGTCGCCCGATTTTTGGCCAAAACGCAGAGAGCTTGTCGTTCGTGGCAGAAACTTCGTCGCTCATTTCCGGTGTTGCCCAGCGCTATGCGGGTTCATTGTTTGATCTCGCACTGGAGGCAAACTCCGTTGCGCAGGTAGAGAAAGATCTCGGCAGGTTCGAGGCTCTTATCGATGGCAGTCCTGAACTGAAGCGTTTGATCATTAGCCCGGTTTTCTCGTCAGGCGATCAGGTCAAGGCGATCTCCGCCATTCTGACCAAGGCCAAGATTAGCGGTCTCGTCAATAATTTCCTGCGTCTTGTCGCGCAGAACCGGCGCCTTTTCTCGGTGCCTGCCATGATCCAGTCATTCCGCCAGATCGCAACCGCCCATCGCGGTGAGGTTGCGGCGGACGTTACTTCCGCGCATGCCTTGACGGCGGCGCAGCAGACAGAATTGAAGGCCACGCTGAAAAGCGTCGCCGGCAAGGACGTGACAATCAATGTCACCATTGATCCGTCGATCCTTGGAGGTCTCATCGTCAAGTTGGGGTCCCGCCAGATCGACACTTCGCTTCGCACAAAACTTTCTTCGCTTAAGCTTGCACTGAAAGAGGTCGGCTGATGGACATCCGCGCCGCGGAAATTTCCGCAATCCTTAAAGATCAAATCAAGAATTTCGGCCAGGAGGCAGAAGTCTCCGAAGTTGGTCAGGTTCTGTCCGTCGGTGACGGTATTGCCCGCGTTTACGGTCTGGATAATGTTCAGGCCGGTGAAATGGTGGAGTTTCCTGACGGAACTCGCGGCATGGCCCTGAACCTTGAAAGCGACAATGTTGGTGTCGTTATTTTCGGTTCCGACCGTGACATCAAGGAAGGTGATACGGTCAAGCGCACAGGCGCGATCGTTGACGTTCCTGTCGGCAAGGAATTGCTCGGTCGCGTTGTTGACGCTCTGGGTAATCCAATCGACGGCAAGGGCCCAATCAAAGCCACTCAGCGTTCACGCGTTGACGTCAAGGCTCCTGGTATCATCCCACGCAAGTCGGTGCATGAGCCAATGTCGACCGGCCTCAAGGCTATCGATGCTCTGATCCCGGTTGGCCGTGGACAGCGCGAATTGGTCATCGGCGATCGCCAGACCGGCAAGACTGCAATCATTCTCGACACATTCCTCAACCAGAAGCCAGCGCATGATGCGGGCGACGAGAACCAGAAGCTGTATTGTGTTTATGTCGCTATCGGCCAGAAGCGTTCAACTGTTGCCCAGTTCGTGAAGATCCTTGAAGAGCGCGGCGCGCTTGAATATTCGATCATCGTTGCCGCAACTGCTTCTGATCCTGCACCAATGCAGTATCTGGCACCGTTTGCCGGTTGCGCCATGGGTGAATATTTCCGTGATAACGGCATGCACGCTTTGATCGCTTATGACGATCTTTCCAAGCAGGCTGTTGCTTACCGCCAGATGTCGCTTTTGCTGCGTCGTCCTCCGGGCCGTGAAGCCTATCCAGGCGACGTTTTCTATCTGCATTCCCGTTTGCTGGAGCGTTCTGCCAAGCTCAACGACGAAAATGGCGCAGGTTCCTTGACCGCCCTTCCAGTCATCGAAACGCAGGCTAATGACGTGTCGGCCTATATTCCGACCAACGTGATTTCGATCACCGACGGTCAGATCTTCCTCGAAACCAACCTGTTCTATCAGGGTATCCGTCCAGCTGTTAACGTTGGTCTGTCGGTTTCCCGTGTTGGTTCTGCTGCGCAGATCAAGGCGATGAAGCAGGTAGCGGGTTCGATCAAGGGCGAGCTTTCGCAGTATCGTGAAATGGCTGCTTTCGCGCAGTTCGGTTCCGATCTCGATGCATCGACACAGCGCTTGCTTAATCGCGGCGCGCGTCTGACCGAGCTTTTGAAGCAGCCACAATTCTCGCCGCTCAAGACGGAAGAACAGGTTGCTGTGATTTTCGCCGGTGTTAACGGCTATCTCGACAAGCTTGCTGTCAATCAGGTCAGCAAGTTTGAACAGGGCCTGCTGACATGGCTGCGCACGGAACATAAGGATGTTCTGAGCACAATCGCATCAGAAAAGCAGATCAGCGACGACACCAAGGGCAAGCTTAAGGCAGCAGTTGATGCCTTTGCCAAGTCCTTCGCTTAACCACTGACGGGATGAACGGATGCCTTCGTTAAAGGATCTGAGAAACCGGATCGCCTCGGTCAAGGCGACGCAGAAAATCACCAAGGCGATGCAGATGGTCGCCGCGGCGAAGCTGCGTCGTGCGCAGGAAGCTGCGGAAGCCGCGCGCCCTTACTCGCAACGTATGGCTGCGGTTTTGGCGAATATTGCTTCCAATGTGGATGGTGATGACGCGCCTGTACTGATGAGCGGAACCGGAAAAGATGATGTGCATCTTTTGATTGTCTGCACATCGGAACGCGGACTTTGCGGCGGTTTCAACTCGCAGATTGCGCGTTTGGCCCGTGACCACACCCGCCGCCTGCTTGCAGATGGCAAGACAGTGAAGATCATCACCGTTGGCAAGAAGGGCGCGGACATTCTGCGCCGCGATCTTGGCAAGCTTATCATCGATCACGTTAATCTGCGTGAAGTGAAGCAGGTTGGTTTCACCAATGCTGACGAGATCGGTCACAAGATCATCGGACTTTACAATGAAGGCGCTTTTGATGTCGCTACATTGTTCTATTCCGAGTTCAAGTCTGTGATTTCGCAGATTCCAACTGCACAGCAGCTGATTCCGGCCAGCGCCATTGGCGATGCCGAACCGGAAACCGCGGGCGATGCAGTCTATGAATATGAACCGGATCCGGCTGCCATTCTCGGCGACCTGATCCCACGCAATATTTCTGTCCAGGTTTTCCGCGCTCTCCTTGAAAACGCGGCATCGGAACAGGGTGCGCGTATGTCCGCCATGGACAACGCAACCCGCAACGCCGGTGACATGATCAACAAGCTGACAATGTCGTATAACCGCCAGCGTCAGGCCCAGATCACCAAAGAACTGATTGAAATCATTTCGGGCGCGGAAGCGCTCTAATCGCGAAGGTAAGGATCGATGGCAAAAGCAGCGACCCCGAAAACACCCGCAGCCGCAAAAGCAGCTGCACCCAAGGCAGCCGCTAAGCCAGCAGCGGCGAAGGCAGCTCCAAAGGCTGAAGCCAAGGCTGCACCTGCCGCCAAGGCAGCAGCAACGAAAGCTCCTGCAGCAAAGTCTGCCAAGGCGCCTTCGGCACCGAAGACTGCCCTGAAGGCAACCGGCGTTGTCGGTCGTGTCAGCCAGGTCATCGGCGCTGTGGTTGACGTTGCCTTTGATGGCGGCGTTCTGCCAAAGATCCTCAACGCGCTGGAAACCGACAATCTCGGCAATCGCCTGGTTCTGGAAGTTGCTCAGCACCTCGGTGAGAACACAGTTCGCACGATCGCCATGGACTCGACAGAAGGTCTGGTTCGCGGTCAGGTCGTATATGATACGGGTTCTGCGATCATGGTTCCGGTTGGACCTGAAACGCTTGGTCGTATCATGAACGTTATCGGTGAGCCGGTTGACGAAGCTGGCCCGATCAAGACAACTTTGACCCGCGCTATTCACCAGCCAGCGCCTGAATATGTTGATCAGTCAACAGAAGCTCAGATTCTGGTCACAGGCATCAAGGTTATCGATCTTCTCGCGCCTTATGCTCGTGGTGGTAAGATTGGTCTGTTCGGCGGTGCCGGCGTGGGCAAGACCGTTTTGATCATGGAATTGATCAACAACGTCGCCAAGGCGCATGGTGGTTACTCGGTATTTGCCGGTGTGGGTGAACGTACCCGCGAAGGTAACGATCTCTATCACGAAATGATTGAGTCCGGCGTGAACAAGGCTGGCGGCGGCGAAGGTTCCAAGGCCGCACTTGTTTACGGTCAGATGAATGAGCCACCAGGGGCACGTGCTCGTGTTGCTCTCTCCGGTCTGACAGTTGCGGAGCATTTCCGCGATGAAGGCCAGGACGTTCTGTTCTTCGTGGATAATATTTTCCGCTTCACGCAGGCTGGTTCGGAATTGTCGGCTTTGCTCGGACGCATTCCTTCTGCTGTGGGTTATCAGCCAACGCTGGCAACCGACATGGGTCAGATGCAGGAACGCATCACCACGACGCATAAGGGTTCGATCACTTCGGTTCAGGCCATTTACGTGCCCGCCGACGATTTGACCGATCCGGCGCCTGCGACATCCTTCGCGCATCTTGATGCGACGACGAACTTGAACCGTGCGATTTCCGAGAAGGGTATTTACCCGGCTGTGGATCCGCTCGATTCAACGTCACGCATGCTCGATCCGTTGATCGTTGGTGAAGAACACTACCAGATTGCCCGTCAGGTGCAGTCAATTCTGCAGCGCTACAAGTCGCTTCAGGACATCATCGCCATTCTCGGCATGGACGAGCTTTCGGAAGAAGACAAGATTGCAGTGGCACGCGCCCGCAAGATCGAACGCTTCTTGTCGCAGCCGTTCTTCGTTGCGGAAATCTTCACCGGTTCGCCGGGCAAGCTGGTTGATCTGGCCGACACCATCAAGGGCTTCAAAGGTCTTTGCAATGGCGACTATGATCACCTGCCGGAAGCAGCATTCTACATGGTTGGCTCGATCGACGAGGCAATCGAAAAGGCACAGCGTCTGGCAGCAGAAGCAGCCTAATTCGGAAATGATGGCGGGCTACGGCCCGCCCTTTTCTATCTAATTTGGCAATTTCTATTGGGAAACCTATTCCCGCGTTTTGCAATTGCTTGAACTGATCGGGTCTAAAGCAATAGCAGCAAAAATGTGAAACGGTTTTGCGTCCGGAGTTGCGTAGGAACAAAGGCTTAGAGTGCAGTTTTGATCCATCAAGACGTCAAGCGCTCTAAATCACAGGAATTGAGTGGATATCATGGCTGAAGCCTTCCAGTTTGAACTCGTCTCGCCAGAACGCCTGCTTCTTTCGGAGCAGGTCATTGAAGTCGTTGTTCCGGGCACGGAAGGCTATATGACCGTCCTGGCTCACCATGCTCCATTGATGGCAACGATCAAGCCAGGCGTCGTCACAGTAAAGACACCTGATGGAAAGCCCGACAGCTATGTTGTTTTCGGCGGCTTCGTTGATGTGACGCCAGATGGCTGCATTCTTCTCGCGGAATCGGCGGTACACGTCACTGATATAAAGGCTGATGAACTGCAAAACCGCATCAAGGACGCCAAGGAAGACTTCGAAGATGCGACTACACGCGAAGAGAAGTCGCGTGCGGAAGATCTGCTCGGTCAGTTGACAACATTGCAGGAAGCCATCAAGGCAGCTTGAGTATTTCAGCATGAGCTATAATGATGAAGCGGGCATTGGCCCGCTTTTTTATTATGCTTTTTCGCGAGCCACGATGTCTCGAATCCGGGGTGTGCATTGTGTCTCTTGAAACGCCTGCGGTTCGCCTTGGGTTGTGCGATAAGTACTGTGCGGGGTTCGGCTCGCAGCCAATCACTTTGTCAGGCGGCATCTGACGATGAATAAACATCGACTTCGCCACCTTGCGCGTGAATTGCGGCGCCATCCGAGAGAAAGAACGGTTTCCTATTTAGACCGGAAAAGTCTTTAGCCTGGGCTTGCCGCCAAATGCTGGAACGCGGCGACAACTTCTTCATAGACGGCGCGCTTAAATGGAACGATCAGATCAGGCAATTGCGCCATTGGCTTCCATGCCCATTCGTCAAATTCGGGGGTATGTCCGCCGGGCGGCGGGTTGATGGCGATCTCGCTTTCGTCGCCTTCAAAGCGATAGGCAAACCACTTTTGTGTCTGGCCGCGATATTTGCCCTTAAGAGCAACACCCATCAGATGCGGTGGCAGATCATAATTGATCCAGTTTGGCGCTTCGGCGAGCAAAGATACGGACTTCATGCCGGTTTCTTCGTAGAGCTCGCGCAGCGCTGCCGGTTGCGAAGCTTCACCTGGATCAATGCCGCCTTGCGGCATTTGCCAAAGCTGGGTCTGCCCATCCATCTCGTCATTGGGGATGACGATACGATGACCGGCCCAGACAAGTCCTTCCTTGTTGAGCACCATGATGCCGACACAGGGGCGATAGGGCAGGGATTGTGGATCGACAGGCTTTTTGTTCTTGCTCATGCGGATGCTCCAGTGCGCGCGTTCGAGGAGTGCTAGCCCTTTTGCGGATCGCGGACAAGCGCCGATATGGGGACGATTTCTATGCCACGCGCCTTGGCTTCATTCGCCCATGCGGCGACTGCTTCAACAGTTACATCGAACGCCGAGCCAGTCGCAATCGCGGTGCCTTTGGCGCGGGCAATGCGTTCCAGTTCATCCAGTTTTTTCAGGATGCTGCCGCGCTCCTGCGTTGCATCAATCAACAAGTCTGCGGCAGCGTAGGGCGTGCCTTGCTGTGTGGCAATTGCATCTGCTTGGCTGCGTGCCGAGGTGCCGTCATCCAGATAAAGCAAGCCACGGCGGGTAATCTCTTGCATGACAGGCGTCATTGCCGCTGCCTCCGATGTGAAACGCGCGCCCATATAGTTCATGACGCCCGTATAGTTGGTAATGCGTCCCATTGTCTTGTGCAGGTTCTCAATCGTGGCGGCGGGTTGTGCATCCACGGTGAGTGTATTGCGGCCGGGGTTCACCCGCGGATAGTCGAAAGGCTCCAGAGGCAATTGCAACAATATTTCGTGGCCTTCCTGACGGCCCGCCTGCATCCAGCGGCCCAGGCTATTACCTTCAGGCGAGAAGGCCAAAGTTATTTCCGGCGGCAAGACGCGGATAGCATTTTGAGAGCCGGTCTGAGACAGGCCCAAACCGCCGATAATAATCGCCACACGCGCACCGCGCGCGCCTGACCACGGTCTTGCATAGGCATCAAGCGGACGACGCCCATCCGGCGCAATGATCGGGAGCGGCCCTTGCGGGGACTGCTCGAGCAAATCCGGTTCTGGCAGATGCGCAGTTCGAGGGTCTTGGGCACGTCTTGCCGGGTCACCAACGACAATGACCTTTGGTCCGCCCGCAACCTCATTGGCTATATTGCCTGGCAACTGGTTGGAGATTGTTGTTTTCGGCAGGGTAGGTGAAATCGGCTCGGGAGTAGGAGCTTGCGTGGCAATGGGGATAGCTGGTTTTGCTTCAGGCCGCCGGAAGCCTTGATGGCTGGTATAGGAAATTACGGATGACGCAACCAGCATGAGCGTAAAAACAGTCGAGGGCAGTATCCATGACCCTGCCGTTTTATTGCCCGCTCTGACGTTCGGCCCTTTGCCGGTTTGCCCCAGCGGCCTGTTCAATTCTGAATTCACGCTTATTGGCCGGAAAAAGGGAGGAAGTGCTGGCAGCAAATACTGCGATAAGGGAGGAAAGCGGCTGGGCTAATCAAGGAATCCCGGCCGCTTTTATCATATTAGTTGGGTACACCCTTTTTGGGGTCAGCAGGAAAGGCTGCATTTGCCTGTTCGCCGCGTAACAACTTCATTGCCTGTATGAGCTGCAGGTCGTCCTTTGCTTCCGGTGGAACATAAGGAATGGAGCCGGAACCTTCTGCATCTTCCTGAGCGCCCTTGATATGGCCCTTCAGGCTTGATTCGCTCATTGGCTCAACCTTGCCTTTCAGCTCTTCCGGCAATGGCTGCTCAACGGTAATGTCCGGTATGATGCCCTTGCCCTGAATGGACTTGCCGGCAGGCGTGTAATAGAGCGCTGTTGTAAGACGCAGCGCGCCATTCTCGCCAAGCGGGATAATCGTCTGGACCGAGCCCTTGCCGAACGAGCGCGTGCCAAGAATCGTACCACGGCGATGATCCTGCAAGGCACCGGCAACGATCTCGGATGCACTGGCGGAGCCGCCATTGATAAGCACGATCAGCGGCTTGCCATCAGTCAAATCCCCTGCACGGGCATCAAACCGGGTGATGTCCTGGGGATCACGGCCACGAGTCGAGACAACCTCACCCTTATCGAGGAAAGCATCCGAAACGGCCACCGCCTGATCGAGAAGACCGCCTGGATTCAGGCGAAGATCAAGAACAAAGCCTTTGAGCTTGTCCTTGGGGATCTTGCTCTGGATATCTTTGATGGCCTTTTGCAGATCGTCAAATGTCTGCTCGGTGAATGAAATCACCCGAACATAGCCAACATCATTCTCAACGCGAGATTTGACAGCCTGGACCTTAACCACGTCGCGAATGATCGTCAGCACGATCGGCTTGTCGGCACCCTGACGGATAAGCGTAAGTTCAATCGGGGTTTTAATCTCACCGCGCATCTTGTCGACAGCGTCGGTGAGCGTCAGTCCACGAACTTCAACGCCATCGATCTTTGAAATGTAATCGCCGGCAAGAACGCCTGCTTTTGCGGCTGGCGTGTCATCAATCGGTGCGATGACCTTGACCAGTTCGTTTTCCATGGTGACTTCGATGCCAAGACCGCCAAATTCACCCTTGGTCTGAACACGCATATCCTGCGCCTGTTCAGCATTCATGTAGGATGAGTGCGGATCAAGCGAGGTCAGCATGCCGTTAATGGCATTCTCGACTAGCTTCTTGTCATCCGGCGGCGTGACGTACTGGGCGCGGACACGCTCGAATATATCACCAAAAATTGATAGCTGTTTATAGGTGTCGTTGCCCGCAGCCTCTGCAGCGGTAGTGGGCAGGGCACCCTGCACAACAACCATTGCCGTAGCGCCCATCAGTGCTCCAGCCATGAGAAGCGATAGTCTACGTATCATTTGCGGTCCTTCCAGCAAGTCGATCCGCCCACCATGGAGCGGGATTAACAGGTTTTGTATCTTTCCGGAACTCAATGTAAAGCATTGGAGCTCCATTTCCCATCGGTACAGGTGCACTGCTCGCAATAAGTTGTTCGTTCATTACACCGACCGGCTCTCCTGCCAGAACAAACTGGTTCTGCGAGACATTGATTCTGGACATTCCCGCCAAAACGACATGATAGCCATTGCCGGCGTCAAGTATCAAGAGTTGACCATAAGATCGGAATGCGCCCGCATAAAGGACAAGGGCATCCGCCGGAGCTGTTATTGTCGCTCCGGGGCTGGTTTCCAGCGTGTCGCCCTGAAGAGCGCCGCCAAGACCGTCATTATCGCCAAAGTGCTTAACGAGTTTGCCCGCCGCCGGCATGGCAAGCCGGCCTCGCAAGGAAGCAAAATTTTCCTGCGCAACCAGGCGGTTCTGATTTGCTGCAAATTCTTCGGCCCGTTTGCGGCTGGCTTCCAGCCTCTGCTGCTCTTCGCTGCTGGCCTCGGTGGCGGCTTTTTGCACCTCCGCCATATCTTTTTCCATAGAGGCGATAAGACCTTGCAGCGAAGTGGCGCGCTTGGCCAAATTCTCTGCCCGCTGTTTTTCAGCGGCAAGAGTTGCCTCAGAGGTTGTTTGCAGCTTTTGCTTTTCAGCCAGCAGCAGGTCGAGCCGTTTCTTTTCCTCTGCCTGACTGGACAGCGCCGCGGTCAACCGGGCTTGCTCTTCTGAGATCGACGTCTTGATCCTGGTCAATTCTTTCAGATCAGCGATCAAGACTTCCGTCTGTTGGCGCATTTCAGGTACAACCGCGCCCAAAAGCACAGCACTGCGCACAGATGCCAGAGCATCATCAGGGCGTACCAGCAGGGCTGGAGGCGGGCTTAGGCCCATTCTTTGCAAGGCGGCGAGAACTTCGGCCAAGGCGCCCCGGCGCTGCCGCAAGACCAGCCTTACGCCGTCCTCGCGCTCCCGCAGGCCGGTGAGCCGGTCCGTAAAGCTGGTTATATCTTCGCTAAGTTTTTTTTCTGTTTTCGCCGCCTGAATAAGAGCGGCCGTAATTGTCGTCTGGTCTTTTTTCAAACCCGATATTTCTTTATCGAGCGAAGCGACCTTGTCGGCCGAGAGCGATATTTGACTGGTCAGATCCTGAAGCTCTTTTGCGGTTTCCGCACGTTTTGCCTCGATTGAAGATTGCTCGGCTGGAGTGATCGCCGTCTGGGCACGGGTAGCTGGACTGAAAGCCATGGCGCAGGCAAGAATAACCGCTCCGGAAATGCTTTTCCCCGAACCGATAAACGCTCTGGTTAGCTCAACTTTCATTACCTGTCCGGAATCAAGATGTTGTTTGAACCACTCTAGAAAGCTCCGCCTAATGAAGCATTAACCATGATCGGTTCGTATCGATAGCCCTTTATCTACTAGCAATCGGGATGGCGGAATTGCGGCGTTAAATAACGAGCCACATAGTTGCACGGCGAAAGGCCTGATTTTGTCCAATTAGAAGGGATGGAAATCGTTTCGACGTATCTATACATAGCAAATTATCGTATCGAGTGTGAACTGGTTCTGCCGCCAGCACTCTGCCGGTATTGTTTAATGGTTTCCCGATATGATCGAACTCACAATCATTGTTCCTGTATATAATGAGGCTGGCAATATTGGTTTGCTTGTCAAAGAGATCAGCGCCGTCATGGCCGATGGTCCGGCCCATGAAATCATTATCGTTGACGACGGTTCGACGGATGAATCAGCGAGCGAAGCCTTGCGCGCGGACGGCAAGGTTCGCGTGCTGCGGCACGAAAAGCGTGCTGGCAAATCGCGCGCGTTGCTCAGCGGTTTTCAAGCCGCGAATGGTCGGTGGATTGCCACGCTGGATGGTGACGGCCAGAACGATCCTGCCGATATAAAGAAACTGTGGAGCCGTATAGAAGCATCACCCCCTGTGCTTTTTGCAGGTGTGCGCAAGCGTCGGAACGATGGTTTGATCAAACTTCTCACTTCTCGCTTTGCCAATTTCGTTCGCAAGCGTCTTCTGAAGGATGATTGCCGGGATGCGGGATGCGGTTTCAAAATCCTGCCGGCTGCCGCTGCGCGGCATTTTCCTTATTTTGATAATATGCATCGATTTATCCCGGCGCTGTCACGACGCGCCGGGATGCCTGTTGTCGAGGTCGATATAGAAGATCGGCCAAGGCTGGCTGGCGTTTCGAAATATGGTTTCTTTGATCGGGCCGCTGTTGCTTTTCTCGATACGGTTGGCGTGTTCTGGCTTATCCGCCGTTATTCTGATCCGATACAGGTGACGGAGATGAAAAGCGCTGAAAGCTGAAAGTTCGCAACTCTCCGCTGAAGTTTCTGACTGGTGCGGTAACACGGGTAACCGGGCTCGCGGGTAAAACATTGGCGGGTAATTGAGCGAGAAGATTTTCGGCCGGGGCATCATTACCCTGCCAGACAAGCACGACATCGCTGGCTGTACCCCGCTCGGGCGGCCAATGCAGGAGAACAGAGATATTGGCTGCATCATCCTGACGATTTGAGATGACTGTCGCCGGAGCCGGATTTTGACCGCGAATGGCGCTGCTGATCGCATCAAAAGGAAATGTGAATCGCGGCGTCCCGAAAAGCGCTACGCCGGCAAAGCCTAGCGGGGCGAGCACGAACATGCAGGCCGCCAGAATCAAAAGGTTGCGTGCTCCAAGAACTTGCGGGAAACGCAATGCAAGCAAGATCGCCGTTGGCGCCAGAATGGGTGCCATGTAACGCTGGGCTACCGAGTGATAATCGGCCAGCAATACCAGCAGTGCGAAAGCGCCCAGGCCAATCAATATCGTGCGCAAGAGCAGTTTCCGCACGTCTTCATCGCCGTCGGCTGCCGGTCGCGGATGATCCCGGGTTCTGCCGATGACATATACGGCAAAAGCCCATCCGGACCAAAGCGCAGCGGAAACAATGAGGCTAAGAAACCCATCCAGACCTATATGGGGCAGGTCGATCACATTGAGATAATCTACGGGTTGATTCAACTTTACCATACGCCCTGCCGTTGCAGTGAGCGGGGCATATAGTGAGGCGATAGCAACCGGAGCGAACGCCGCCATGAAGATCAGGATTGATATCCAGATTCGCCGGTTAAAAAGCTGGCGGCGGATAGATGATGTCAGGACCGCGGCGACCAGGAAGCTGATCAGAAATATAAAGAAATTATACTTGGCCAGTGCACCTATGGCAGCCCAAAGCCCGAACCACGCATAAGCAACGTTGCCTGCACCGGATCTCAGCAGCGCCAGAGAATGAATTATTCCAATCGCGGCAACGAGAACAAGAACGGTGTGCGCCGTCGTTTGTATCGACATCCATACGATTTGCGGCAGAAACGCCGAAGCTATAAGTGCCAATACGCCCGCCCGGTCCCCCGCCAGACGTCTTGCTGAATCAAATACCAGCCAATGATAAAGACCGAGCAATGATAGGCGCACAAGCGCAAGCGACAGCACCCAATTCCAACCTGTCAGCTCAAGCGCCAGCCGAACCAGCCAATTGTACAGCGGAGGGTGTGAATTGCCATATATCCATGAAAAATCGACAGCGCCGACAAACTGGGCTTCATCAATTTCCATGAAGCGGGATAGTAACAGGCGCACGGCCAGAAGAAGGATAATGTAAACTGCGATTGTGCGAGGCGCGCGGCGCGCAAACCACGCCCAATTTATTTCCGGCCCGTCAAGTGAGGCCAAGTTGAATTTCCGCCAAGTCACTCCCAAACCCCACCGCTTGCTTATTGGGGTGGACTACTACGATAGATGGACAGGTGCAATCCCGCCTCGCGATCAAGTTGAATTTAAGTGTAGGTGGCTACCAAAAAGCCGCCAGTTTTACTGGCGGCTTTACTCGATTCAGGCCCGTCGTATGATACTTGCTATCAGCGACACAACAAGCAGAGCCAAGAACACATAGAATATAATCTGCGCAATACCCGCAGAAGCGCCTGCAATTCCGCCGAAACCCAAAGCACCCGCGACAAGCGCGATGATCAGAAAAATTACTGCATAATAAAGCATTGTCATCTCCCTTTATTGTTGAATCAGAAACGAAACAGAGTTCGTTTGGTTCCCGCAATATTCAGGGAGATTGTTTGCTTTCCTATGCTTTTGCCTTACTGCTTTCTTTGAAGAACAAAGCTTGAGTGATAAGCGCCTTTACCATGTCCGGATTAAATGGCTTGGTAACAAGAAAGGTTGGTTCGGGACGCTCGCCCGTGAGCAGGCGTTCTGGAAACGCAGTGATGAAGATTACGGGGACAGCGTCCTGGCTGAGGATGTCGTTGACAGCATCAATGCCCGAGCTGCCATCTGCCAACTGAATATCCGCCAATATCATGCTCGGTTGCGTCTCGGCATATAGCTTCAACGCTTCATCTTTGGTGCGGGCAATGCCTACGACCTTATGGCCCAGGCTTTCCACCATGTGCTCAATATCCATAGCGATCAAAGGTTCATCTTCGATGATAAGAATATCTGTTGCGATCTGCCTGGAGATGCCGACGGACGCCTCATCAAGAAGTGCGTAGAGTTCATCATCGGAAACGTCGAGAATTTCCATCGTTTCGGATTGGCTGAACCCTTCAAGGCTTATAAGCAAAAATGCCTGACGCGCCTTCGGGGCAATCGAGGTCAGATTTGCAGCGGCGTGTTTTTCCCAGCCATATTCCGACTGCATCTCCAAAGGCCGGACATTGACCGAGTTGAAGTGCTTGACCAGCAATTTGTACAGACCAACCCGATCCGATCCCGCGTCGGGGAACAGGGAAACGTCGGTTATCAAAATTTCGAGCGTCGCTGCTACGTAAGCATCGCCTGAAGACTGCGAGCCAGTGATGGCACGGGCGAAGCGGCGGAGATAAGGCAGGTGGGGGGCTATCCGGGTGGACAATGACATTCGTGAGCGTTCCTGTTCAGGCGATATTGATCAGAATAGAAAGAGAGTTCCGTCCTACAACACTTATCCAAAAAAAAAGTTCCCCCGCTCGGAACTTTTTCTGCATTCAGACATTATCGGCATTAATGTGCCTATAGACATCGCGTCGACATATCAGCAAAGATTTAGCAATGAACGCAAAAATGAAAACGTCCCCTGCGCCCGCCAAGGCGCGTGTTCTTCGCCGCGATGCAAAAAATGCTGAAACGGAAATTGGTTTAAAGCTCAGGGCGCTATATGCGTCAGTACAAGAAGAAGAGATACCGGCGCGGTTTCTCGATCTTCTTGAAAAGCTCGACGAGGCTGAACGCCTGCATTCGCGATCCTCGAAGTAAGCGGGCCCTTGAATGGTACATGAATCGAAGGACTTCAAAAGAAATCTGATTGCCTCGTTGCCTAAATTGCGAGCCTTCGCGGTTTCGTTGATCGGCAACCCTGACAGAGCAGACGATCTCGTTCAGGACACGATTATGAAGGCGTGGGCCAAGCAGGATTCGTTTGAGCTTGGCACCAACATCAAGGCGTGGCTTTTCACAATCCTGCGTAATGAGTTCTATAGTCAGATGCGCAAACGCGGTCGAGAAGTGCAGGATTCAGACGGGATTTTCACGGAACAATTATCGGTTCACCCTGCGCAATACGGGTCCTTGGATCTGCAGGATTTCCGAAAAGCTTTGGAAAAACTTCCCGATGATCAACGCGAAGCAATCATTCTCGTTGGAGCCTCTGGGTTTTCCTATGAGGAAGCCGCTGAAATCTGCGGATGTGCCGTCGGAACGATCAAAAGCCGCGTCAGCCGTGCCCGAACCCGGCTGCAGGAACTTCTGGAAATTGAGGGGGAGGTCGACTACGGCCCGGACGCGATCGCTACACAGGTTACTTCAAACAAGTTCGCCTGATGAATTGCCTTTGCTCGACGATTGATCGTTTGCAGAGCCACTGAGCGAAGCGACTGCCCGTATAATCTGGCTTCTGCCGTAAGGTTTTCCCACAACAGGGGTACCTGCGAATTCGGCAATACCACTCAGATCGGCATCATAGGCGCTGGTGAACAGGAGAGGTACGTCACGCGTCCGAAGCAATGAGGCGGCTTTAAGGGAGGACACACCACGGGCTTCTACTTCAAGTATTGCGAGATCGCATATTTGACCGCTATTTATCCAGCTCATCAATTGGTCGATCGTAGAAACAACATGAACGGATTTGGCGCCGCACTCTTCTGCGATTCGTTCAAGTTCCAATCCTATCAAATATTCGTCTTCGAGCACCAAAAGGCGCTTGCCAGCCAATTCCATATTCCAATACTCCAATTTGGAGTTGGTTATGGGGCTGGCTTGACAGTTCTGTCATTTAACAAAGACATATCAATTGCGAAGAAAGCTCATATGAATTTTTGAAGGCATGCTAGGGTCCGGACCCTAGCTTGCGCCCAACAAAAACCGGACAAACAATGAAAAATAATGGAGCATCGACGGTAAGACAGTATCCTTGCGAAAGGTGCCCTTTACAAAATTATCCACATTTCCAGCAGCATGAAAAAGATGAAGTCGAGTTTCTGTCCGGGTTCAAGATGGGCGAGCTGGTTGCCGATGTCGGCACGACCGTACTTGGCGAGGGCAGAAGCAGCGCGCATCTCTTCACCGTCCTTTCCGGTTGGGCGTTCCGGTATAAAACTCTCGAAGATGGCCGCCGGCAAATTCTGAATTATGTGTTGCCGGGCGACCTGATTGGCCTGCAAGGCTCATTGATGAAAGAAATGCAACATTCGGTCGAGGCGTTATCGCCCTTGGTGATGTGCATGTTTCAGCGAGACAAACTGCCAGCCCTGTTTCAAAGTTATCCAACAATCGCCTACGACATTACCTGGTTAGCCTCACGCGAGGAGCAGATGCTTGATGAGATATTGCTAAGCGTTGGTCGCCGGTCGGCGCTCGAGCGGGCAGCCTATCTTTTCGCATTCATATATCAGCGCGCCAAATCGGTCGGAATGGTGAAAAACAACACGCTGATGGTGCCGCTTCGCCAGCAGCATGTTGCCGATACTTTGGGTCTATCAATTGTTCACACGAATAAGACCTTGAAGAAACTTGCAGCCAAAGGCGCATTGCGTTGGCTTGATCGGGGTTGTGAAGTCATTGATCATCAAATTCTTCTGGATATTGCCAAATGGCAGGGGTTACCGCCTGCACCCCGGCCTTATATCTAAGGGCACCTCCATTTCAGAGGGTGGCGGCACCGGTTTCAGGCTTCTCCGCGTTTAATTGATCCAGAGCAAGTTCAATATCACGCAGATTCCTGGTGACTCCGTCATCGGGGTCCATCCCGCCCTCAGTGGCCGCTCTCTGCAGTCCGCGGGCTTCCGACAGAAGTTCTTCCAACTTTGCAATTTTTTGGACTTTGCTAAGGCCCGCGTCCGATAGAATGTCGTTTGCGTTGAGCATTTTGTCCTCCTTGTAATGGCAGATTAAAAACGAATGGGGTGATTAAATGTTCCGTGCGAGGAACAATGCCAACGTGGCGGCGTTGAAGTCGTTGGATATATAACTTAGTGAAGTAGGGGCGCCTTTCAGACGGGCTGTCACGTGGGATATGAAGTTGACCGACACTTCCGAGAGTAATTTTCTGTTCCTGGCGGAATCGTCGCGTCGTGAGGTTCTTTCTACGCTCCGGCCTATAGGCAAAGATGATAGCGATCTGGACAATCTAACGGAGCTGGCATTATCGATTTTCAATGTTGATGGGGCGCGCTTGTCTCTGGTGGACAGCGATCAAAGCCACGTTTTGTCTTTTTGCGGGCTCGTGGGTAATATCGATATATGGACGCTCGAGGCGCATTCAATTGCTGCATCGGAACCATGTTTCGTTGTTCCGGATGCTTCCGGGGATGTGCGGTTTGCTGAAACCAGCGCGGTCGTACAGGCACCGCGCATAAGGTTTCTGGCTATTGCGCCAATTCATGTAGCAAATGAGCGTGTCGGCACTCTAAGCATTCTGTCGCTCAAGCCGCATTCCGAATTTACCCATGAGCAGCAACAAAAATTGATACAATTGGCCCGTCTGGCGGGATCGCTTATGGAGTTGAAGCGCAACTCCCGCCTTGATGAAACCGCTGTCAAAAAACTGCACCTCGAAGAAGATCGCAATGCCATGGCGCTGGAGGTGGGAAACGTCGGCAGTTGGGTTTGGGATTTGAAAACCGGAATCTTTACCGGCAATAAGATGGCTTATTCCATGCTGGGCTTGAGCGAAGACAGCCCCGTTACAGGCGAGGACGTTTTCCGGGCAATGCATCCGGATGATTTTCCAATGATGAAGTCGTCAATCACCCGCGCTCTGGCACATGACCAGGATTATGCGGGAGAATTCCGCGCCGCCTCTTCAGGCCAATGGCTACTGGGTCGAGGACGGATCTTTGAACGCGATGAATCAGGCCGCCCTACTGTTGCTGTCGGTGTAAACATCAACATAACCGCGACAAAAAATGCTGCCGAGAAAACACGGCTCTTGCTTCGTGAGCTCAATCATCGCGTCAAGAATACTTTGGCCATGCTGCAATCACTGGCACGCCAGACCTTAAATCGGACAGCTGACCCGGCCGAATTCATGGAAGCCTTCTCAGGTCGGCTGCGCGCCATTTCTGAAGCGCACACGCTTTTGTCCGACCGCGAATGGAGTGGAATCAACCTCATCGATTTGATCACGAGACAGGTTGAACCCTATGCGATCTACGATGCCGGTCAAATGGTGCTGGTTGGCGAAGATGTCATCCTGCCGCCTGATCACGCCTTGGGTCTGGGTATTGCCCTGCATGAGCTTGCGACGAACGCGGCCAAGCATGGTGCGTTCTCAGTGGCTGGGGGCCAGGTGCGCATCTCTTGGGAGATTGAGCAGGGACTGGACGGATCACGCGTGATTATTCACTGGATAGAAGCGGGCGGGCCGCCCGTAGCCACACCTGCGACACGTGGACTGGGCGAGCGTCTCATTGAGCGGAGCCTTGATAAGGTGATATCGAGCAGCGTCAGGTTAAGTTACTCGGAAAGCGGCATGGAGGCGATTATCTCCATGCCCATCAAGGATAATTCAGTCCCTGAGTTCCTCTGATACATCGCGGCGGCGCCGTTGCCGTGTTTTGGGTTTTTTCCCGAGCATCGACAGACCGCCAAAAGCAAGCACGGGTAGCGCCAGCATCAGCAAGCCACGTGAACGCAGGAGCATTGGTGCAGCAGCGATGGCAGCGACAGTCAATAGGGCTGTTGTGTCGGTTTTTGCCCGGTCACGCTGGCGTTTTCGAATGATGGCGTCGGATATTTTCATGATGATATACAATATGATCGCCACAGCAATTGCGCCGCCGCCAATATAAAGGGCAGCTCGCAATTCACCGAAACGATCCGACAAGGCAATATAGGCTGCGACCAGCAAAAAGACGGCACCGATGGCGCCGAATATTCCGATAATGCTCAGGAAGATTGCGCTTCGCTTGACGCGACTGAGGGTCAGGCCAATCTCACCGGCGGCGAGACTGGTCAAAAAAGGAGTTAGCAGTTTCAACATGATCAGCGACGTGACATCAAAGCGAGAAGAAAGCCGACTCCAGCTGCCACTGCTATAGATGTCAGCGGTTTGTCGCGGATAGTTTCGGCCAACTGATCTTCAATATCCAAAGCTTGCGATTTCAGTTCTTCGAACACTTCCTCGCCGCGCACCCTGGCTGTTTCAAAGGAATTTGCAGCATTGGCGCGCGCATCCTTGGTCGAATTTTTACCGATTTTTGCAAGCGTTGCAGCAATATTTGCAATATCTTCCTTCAGCGCCGCGACCTGCGCCTGCAAATCAGGGTTGGTTTCGGTGGCATCATCGACTGCTTTTTTAATTTTCGAGGAAACTGTGGCCATACGATAACTCCTTGGAAAATAGATGCATATGATTTCGAAACGTTGCTCGAAACTATTTGTTCCATGCGAAACCGGCCACCGCAAGCCGCGATGACCGGACCGTTATCGCAAAGCAACTGCTTTTATTATTCGGCAGTGCCCCGTAACAGAATTTTCTCGCTGTCGGCCTTATAGGCTTCTGGGGTGTAAGCGGGCTGCGCCTCCAGTTCCTTTTTTGTGAAGGGCGTGAAAACCGAGATTTTGCCGCTGTCATCGGCAAGCAAATCGAGATTTTCAATGGAGACGGCGATAGGTTTTTTGCCCAGGCCCAGAAATCCTCCCACATCCACTACAAAGGCCTCAATTTGACCGTCCGGTGTCATCAGCGCGTCACCAACACTTCCAAGTGTTTCGTCTTCCGGTCCATAAACCGCCGAGCCGATCAGCTTATCGGCGCTCATTGCACTTGAGGGCACCGCTTTCAGGGCGCTGCGAAGTTTAGCGGGTGACTTTTTTATGTCTTGTTCTGTCGCGTTGATGGCTGGTTCAGGCGCCTTGGCGGGATCCGAGGCGCCATCTGTCAACAATACGGAGCGGTCATAGGCAGGAGCTTTTTCCAGCTCTTCTTTGCTGGCGGCGATTACCAACCACCGTTTATTATCCGGCTTTTCCGCCCATGAAAGCTGATCGAGACTTACCGCCACTTCTTTCTGGCCGACGCCGAGAAATCCGCCCACAGCAATGACGGCACTTTCAGTGCGCCCTTCAGGATTGAGCACAACATCTTTGATCTCGCCAATGGAAGCCGCATCGTCATTCGAACTATTATAGACCGTCTGGCCGATAAGACCGGCGGTCAATACCTGCCCTGGGGCCGCTACAAGATATCGATCCTGTGCGGGTGCTGCCACGATTGGTTGGCCAAATATGTCGGAGCCATCCTGTGCTGCTACCGTGATAGTGAGAGCCACCACTATGGCAGAACTGGAGATAAGTCGTTTTAACATTCATGTTCCTTTGCACCGGAAGGGAAACACCAGCCCAGGGGGAGCTGGTGTTTTTGTAAATGACTGAATTTAAATGGTTTTATGAAAGATAGCCCATCAGCCAAAGAATGATGATTATTGGAAGCGGCAGGCCGATAAGCCAAAGTAAAGCGCCACGCATCATGGGTTTAATCTCCTTTTCGTTTATATCAGATACGGCCCATCAGCAGCAGAACCAGTAATATTACCAGAACGATGCCAAGAAGACCGGAAGGGCCGTAACCCCAATTGCGTGCATGGGGCCAAGTGGGAAACACGCCAATCAATGCAAGGATGAGGATAACGACAAGAATTGTTGTTAGCGACATGTTCAAACCCTCCGATTTATTCTTCGGATAATAAACACTGCGACAGCGAATTTCGTTCCAAACCTTTGCAGTTAAAGATGAAACGCCGATGCCGATGCAACCAATTTGCTCAGGCGGCGTTGGAGTGGCGGGATTTAATGGAGAGGTGCGTTCTATGCATTTTGGATTAGGGGTATTTCATGCCTTCTGAAGATTTCAGCGGGCGGTCGCCGCGTGCCGTGGAGCGCGTGACGAGAAAGTCTGTCTCTTCACCAGCAATTGTTGGAGTGGATACCCGAGCGCAGTTTCCACCAATTATCGTCGCCATAGCTATTGTTGCAGCGCTTTATCTGGCCAGTGATGTCTTTGTGCCATTGGCATTGGCATTGCTTCTGACATTTGCTCTTTCGCCGCTGGTAACGCGGTTGCATCGTAACGGCATACCAAAAGCCGCGGCTGTCATCAGCGTGGTTGTCACGGCCTTTATGGTGATTGCCATATTTGTCGGAATTGTCGTGAGCCAGCTAACGGTTTTGGCGCAGAACCTGCCAAGCTATCAGTATAATATCGAAACAAAGATCCGGACGATCAAGGATGCTCAATCTGGTAACAGCATCTTCGACCGCGGCGCCCGCATGTTCAAAAAATTCAGTGAAGAGATCGGGCGATCGGATGAAGTGGAGCGTTTTCCCGTCGACAATGGCCCTGACAGTCGGGATCAGGCACGCAAACCACCGGAAAATGTCGAAGTACAAAATCAGGAAATCGGCACTCCACTGAAAGCACAAGATCCGAACAAGCCTGTGCCCGTCGAAATCCGTTATCCTCCGCCTGATCCGCTGAGCCTTTTGCAGACATTTGCCGGACCGTTGATTCAGCCATTGGCAACCATCGGTATCGTCATTGTCGTGGTTATCTTCATGCTCATGCGCCGGGAAGATTTGCGGGATCGCTTCATAAAGTTGGTCGGAGCAAGTGATATTCACCGAACGACGACAGCACTGCACGATGCCGGCAAACGTGTGGGGCAATATTTGCTGATGCAGCTTATCATCAATATCAGTTTTGGCGTGCCGATTGGGATCGGGCTATGGCTGATAGGTATTCCCAATCCGATGTTGTGGGGCATGCTGGCAATTGTCTTGCGGTTTGTGCCCTATATCGGTCCCATTATGGCGGCGTTTTTCCCCTTGATGCTATCGCTTGCCGTCGATCCGGGATGGATGCTGCTGGTCTGGACCGCAGCCCTTTTCATCGTGCTTGAGCTGATCAGCAATAATATTATGGAGCCATTGCTCTATGGGTCGAAGACGGGCCTTTCGCCCGTTGCCATTCTCATGGCGGCAATCGTGTGGACATGGATTTGGGGACCTATCGGTCTTATTCTCTCGACACCGTTGACCGTGTGTCTTGTGGTCCTCGGCAGGCATGTGCCGAAGTTTGAGTTTCTAGATGTGCTGCTTGGCAACGAGCCTGTGCTTCTGCCACCACAGCAATTGTATCAACGATTGCTGTCGGGGGACCCCGATGAGGCAACAGAGAAAGCGGAGGAATATCTCCAGTCAAACTCCATCGTCGATTATTATTCGTCTGTGGCCGTTCCTGCACTTCTATTAGCCGAACATGATCGCGGGCGCGGGGTGCTGGATGCTCCCAGACGCAATCGCGTTGCGCAAAGCATGGTGTTTCTCGTTGAAAACCTGTCTGACTATCATGAAATTCTCGAAGAAGAGATCAAGGTAGATGAGCAAGCCAAAACCGCCAAGGCAAAGACCAAAAAGGTAGAACCGACCAAACCAAAGACCATTATATCGGCTGGCGGACGCGGCAATCTGGACGACGCTGCCGCTGTTATTATGGGTGACATCCTTGAGCGCAATGATTGTGAGGTTGACGACATCACCCATGACGAGCTCGAGGCTGCGAATATCGCCAAGCTCGAACTTGCCGGTGTGAGCGCTATCTGCATCAGCTACCTTAACACCTCATCCATTGCCCATGCGCGATATTTGATACGGCGGATCAGGCGGCGGAACGCACGAATAAAAATCATAATCGGTTTTTGGGGTGAGGATGCCGAAAATGTGGACGCTGCAAAGATTGTCGGCTCCACACGCAACTGCATTTTTGCCTCTTCGATCGAGGATGCGATCGGCGAACTATGTTCCTGAGCCGTCGTTTTATGTATTTCTTTTTCGGGACGGATTTCAGCGGAACCAAGATATAGCTGCAGCGTTTCTCACAAGCTGATCGAGCCTTTGATCGGTAACATAAGACCCGGTGCCTGTTCCCCCGTGGGTGCCGGGTCGTTCGTTATTCGAATATTTTATCTATTTATATCAATAGTTTAATTGATTTTCTCTGGGAACAATCCTGCGTGAAGCCCGTTTAGTGATGTAGTTGAAAAAGCTTTCAGGGAGTATCCAATGGGTAGCACTAGCGACAAGATTTCCGGCGCGGCCAACAAGATGGCCGGTAATGTAAAACAGGCAGCCGGCAAGGCCACTGGTTCCAAGAAGATGGAGGCTGAGGGAAAGGCGCAGGAGCTGAAAGGCGATGTGCAATCAGCCAAGGGTAAGGCAAAAGACGCCGTTAAGAAGGTCGTCGACAAGGCTTGATAGTCCAAGAATGTGAAAAGTTTAACCGGTCCGCTTTTGGGCCGGTTGCTTTTTGCGCCAGACTCTGCCGATGCTGTTTCAACACAAAAATAATCAAGGGAACCGTGGATGATATTACATGTAGGGTGCGAGCTAACATTTGAGTTCACGCAGGAAACACCCCTTGTAGCGATATTGAATGTCCATCATTCACGTTTTGACGATCTGGAAGGTATCGAAACTTTTCAGACAAACTTTGATTCAACGATCACAGGCTATCACGATCAATTCGGTAATTGGTGCAACCGCATTGTCGCCATGCCAGGCACCTTTATCTGTTCTACGAATGCTCTTGTGCGGGATAGCGGGTTGCCGGACCCTGTTGTGCTGGATGCTGTCCAACATCGCGTACAGGACCTGCCGGATGAAACGCTCGTATATCTCATGGGTAGCCGTTACTGCGAAACCGATCTGCTGAGTGACGAGGCCTGGCGCTTGTTTGGCAATACGCCGGAGGGATGGCAGAGGGTGCAGGCTGTCTGCGACTTTGTGCACAACCATATCACCTTTGGCTATGAGTTTTCCAATCCGACCCGCACAGCTTCGTCTGGCTATTATGAAGGGCGTGGTGTTTGCCGTGATTTTACCCATTTGGCCGTTGCATTTTGCCGGTGCCTGAACATTCCAACCCGCTACTGCACCGGCTATATCACCGATATCGGCGTGCCGCCGCCGCATGCCGAGATGGATTTTTGTGCCTGGATGGAAGTTTATCTTGGCGGTGCCTGGCACGCTTTTGATCCGCGCAACAATAAGCCTCGTATCGGCCGGATAAAGGTAGCGCATGGCCGAGACGCGGCAGACGTGCCTTTGACCAATATTTTTGGCCCGAATTTGCTGACGAAGTTCAAGGTATGGGCGAAGGAAGCCCGCTAGATCGCCGGACGTCCTCATGGACTCAAGATGGCGATCTATCCTTTTATTTTAGCAACGGATTATCCGAAAACCGGGATCCCGCTTTTCGGTCCGATGCTTTAATGCGCAACCTTATCGCTATCTAATTGTTTTACTGGATCGACGGGCAATAATTCCAGGAGCACAAAATGAGTCAGCGAGCTATTGATTTCGTTAATAACTGGATTGAAGCTAATATCGATACCAACAAGCCAGTTGATATGGAGCATCACGATCGTCGCCCTCAGCGTCTCGCGGAACGTTGTGCTGCCGATGCCGAGGCTGCGGGTATCACCGAAGCCGAGATCAAGGATGGTTTGGGTGATCTCGAAGTATGCATGATTGCCGCGGTCGACAGGGTTGCACTGGCTAAATCTGAGAAATAGGTCCGATCAGCGTTCTATGCGTGTGGAAAGGATGATTGACGACATCGTTCTTTCGACGCCTTCCAATGCGCCGATTTCGTCGAGCAACCTGTCCAGTTCCTGGATTGATGGGGCCTCAACAATAACAATCATATCGAACTGCCCGCTAACCGAATGCAGGGTTCTGACCCATGGTATTTTGCGCAACGAAGCTTCGACCCGTACAGCAAATTTGGGCAAGGCAGTGACCAGCACATGCGCCTTGACCAAATTCTGCTGATATTCCGGCGACAGCTGGACGCTGTATCCGCGGATCATTCCCCGATTTTCGAGCCGTTCGATGCGGCTTTGCACTGTGGTTCGTGACAGCCCGAGCTTACGCGCAAGGTCGGCTGTGGAGGCCCGGGCGTTTTCCCGGAGCAGGGAAAGCAGGGCATGATCAGCTTGTGTCAGCATAATGACAAATCCACTCGGCATATTAGTTAAACTTAAGAGTTATATCGTCAGTATATACACTGCATTTCGCCGAGCAATATGAGAAAATTCCGAAAGGTTTATGCATATTCAGGGGAATCACATGAAAGAGATCGTCGTTGTAGGGGCAGGTAAAATCGGAGGAACGATTGCCAATTTGCTGAGCGAGACAGGGGAATATCACGTAACTGTCGTTGATCGCGCGCAGACGCAATTGGATGCACTTGAAGTTTCAGCGCATGTGGCTACCAGCTGTATTGAAATTGCTGAAGCGGGTGTGCTTGAAAAAGTGCTGGACGGCAAGTTCGCTGTTCTGAGCGCGGCACCGTTCCATCTGACCACACGCATCGCTGAAGCCGCTGCCAAATCCGGCGTCCACTATCTCGATCTGACGGAAGACGTTGCCAGCACGCGCATTGTCAAGCAATTGGCGACAACAGCAAAGACTGCGTTCATTCCGCAATGTGGTCTCGCGCCCGGGTTTATCTCCATCGTTGCCAATGACCTGGCCAAGCGCTTCGATACGCTAGAAAGCGTTCGCATGCGCGTTGGCGCGCTGCCGCAATATCCATCCAACGCGCTCAACTATAATCTTACCTGGTCGACGGATGGCGTGATCAATGAATATTGCGAGCCATGTGAAGCGATTGTCGACGGTGAACTGACCGAAGTTCCACCGCTTGAAGAGCGCGAAGAATTTTCGCTCGATGGTGTAACCTACGAGGCATTCAACACATCGGGCGGACTTGGCACATTGTGCGAGAGTCTCTTGGGCAAGGTGCGTACGCTCAATTATCGTACGATCCGCTATCCCGGCCATGCCGCCATCATGAAGGCGTTGCTGAACGATCTCGGACTGCGCGATCGCCGGGATGTTTTCAAGGACATTCTTGAAAACGCCTTGCCATCAACCACGCAGGACGTGGTTGTGATCTTCGTAACGGTCAGCGGCCGCAAGAAGGGTCGCCTGTTGCAGGAAACCTATGCAAACAAGGTCTATAGCGGCCATATCGGATCGCAGCTTTATAGCGGTATCCAGATCACCACAGCATCGGCCATTTGCGCTGTTGTGGACATGCTTGCGAAGGGTGACCTGCCACAGCAGGGCTTCATCAAACAGGAAGACATCGCACTTGATGCATTTCTGGCCAACCGTTTCGGCAAGGCCTATGCCCAGACCGAGACTGCCGGGCGTCTCGTTGCCTAATAGTATTTGAGATCAAATAGATCGCCACCGCCTTCGCGGTGGCGATTGAATTGCGTGGTTTAACTATGCCCACTCGCCATTGCGCATAACGGGAACAGTCGAGCCATCCTTATGGATGCCATCCACATCGATTTCTCCAGATCCAATCATCCAGTCGATATGAATAAGGCTCTTATTTCCGCCCTTTGATGCTATCTCCTCCGGACTCAACGTTCCGCCATTGATGAAGCATTTCGAGTAGCATTGACCGAGTGCTATATGGCTTGCAGCATTTTCATCGAACAGCGTGTTGAAGAACAGCAGCCCTGAAGCAGAAATCGGCGAAGAATGCGGGACAAGCGCCACTTCACCGAGGCGGCGGGCACCTTCATCCGTACCGAGAATTTTATTGAATACTTCCTCGCCGCGTGTCGCCTTGGCTTCGACGATCTTTCCAGCTTCAAAGCGAACCTGAATATTTTCGATCAAAGTACCCTGATATGACAATGGTTTGGTGCTGGATACGTGACCGTCAACCCGAAGAGCATGCGGGGTGGTGAATACTTCTTCGGTCGGAATATTCGGATTGCAGGTGATGCCATTCTTGGCCCTTGAAGCGCCACCTTGCCATTCATGTTCATCGGCCAGCCCTACGGTCAGATCTGTGCCGGGGCCTTTGAAGTTTAGGGAAGCAAAGTTCAGGCCGTTCAGCCACTCCCTGCGCTTGAGCAATGCGGCATTGTGGTCGCGCCAGGCGCTGACCGGATCATCAATATCCACACGGGAAGCAGAGAAAATGGCATCGGCAAGCATTATGACAGCCGTATCGGGTTCCTGATCGGGAAAAACCTGCCTAGCCCAAGAGGGGTTTGGATAGGAGACGATGTTCCAGTTAACGTCGAAGCCAGTGATTTTTTCCAGCGCTGGTTGATAGGCTTTCGATTGCGCCCTGTTCGCCCGCGCGACTTTCTCGGGATCTTCTGCCGATAACAACATGGGATTATCGCCAGAAATGGCGAGGCGCGCCGTATTGGCAGAAAACGCTTTTGCCATCCCTTCGTAAAGCCAGCCTGCGGAACGGTCGAAACTATCCTCTGGCGCATTGCGATAACGCATCAGCGTTGTTTCTTCGTCATTGTAAAAGGTTGTGACCAATCCCGCGCCTGCCTTATAGGCATGCTCAGTGATGCGGCGAACAAGAGGAAGGGCGGCAAGCGGTGCTGTGATCAAAAGGTCCTGTCCCGGCTGCAATTGCAAACCGATTTTCACGGCAACCTCGCCCAGCCGATCGAGTTTGACTGGGTCGATGGAAGGGATCTTTTGAGATGAATTCATAATATACCCATGCGGTTAAAAAGTTTGCGTCAACATAAAGCGGGTTTACCGCCCTCTTCAAGTCGGTAATGTGGATTTATTCAGCCCACACGCCGGACTGATTTCTCAGGCATTTTGTTTGAGAAAATTGGCAAACCGGGATTCAAAATCCGGATGCCACCGCGAAAGCGGCGGACGGTTTTGGATAATATCATTTGCTGCCCAGAGAATTCGCTTCTCGTCCAAAGCGCGAGTGACGTCATTATCAGGGCACAGAATGTAAAAGTCGCCAGCCGCCACGCTCTCCAACATGAAATCAACTGTCTGTTCCGGTGTCCACGCGCCAGCGGGTTTCTCAACGCGGTCGCCCTTTGTAAGGGCCGTATAAACAAAGCCCGGAATGAACAGATGTGCGGTTACGTGACAGTCTTTCGTGTTACGTAACTCGTGTTGCAACGCCTCCGTAAAGGTCTTTACCCCTGATTTGGAAACGTTATAGGCGGGGTCACCCGGTGGAGTGGTTATGCCTTGCTTCGATCCCGTGTTGATAATCAAACCCGGCGTCTGACGCTTGATCATTGACGGGCCGAATATCTGACAGCCGTGAACCACGGCCATCAAATTGGTTGCAATAATGCGATCCCAATTGCTGCCGTCGAAGACGCTGCTTCCAGGTTGGATGCCGGCATTGTTCATTAAAATGTCGGTCTGGCCGAATTTCTCATCGACAATCTGTTTCAAATTCCGCAGATCATCGGGGCGTGTCACGTCTGTAGCAACTGCGATGACGGCATCCGGATGAGCTGGCTGCAAATCTGCAACTTCCCGACACGCCTGCTCCAACCTCTCTCCGCCCAGATCGGCAATGGCAACCTTCATCCCCAAACCGGCAAAACGCTTTGCCGCCGCCAGACCGATACCCGAGGCCCCTCCAGAAATTACGGCAACACAGGACGGGGATAAAGCGGGATGGTTCATGACAGTCGTCCTCAAATGCGTTGCGAAATGAAGGAGCTTTTCAAGGCGTTGAACTTACGAGGCCATCAGCCGAAATTGGGCACACGCAGATAATGAGGAAGCGGGGTTATTTGTTCCTTGGGCAGGCGGCTTTCTGGCGACACCCGCGTCTCAGGCTTGATAACTGCCTTTGCAGACTTCAGACGCCGGGCCTCAATGATTTCTCTTTCCGAACTCTCTCCCATTGAAAGTGCTTTCAAAAGGATCATTCGCGCTTCGTCGACTATCGACGACTGATTTTCATTGAGGGCGATGTCGAGTATAACGCGCCGGAAATCTGTAAGCTCGATCGGTTTTCCTGCGGCTGCGCGCTGCCGTGCAGCATTCTCTTTATCGATCAGAGCATAAAGTTTTTCTCGCAGATCGGCTCCCACATTTTCATACTGCATGGCGATATCGGGAGCTACCGCGGCCAGTTTTTGCTTCTGCCGTTCGCGGTGCCGTCTCTGTCGTTCTGCGTTGCTCAGTGCCATGTATGAATGTCTACGCCGTTAACAAACGAATCACTTACCCCACCTGTGATAGGCCTGCATGCCGTAACGGGCAAGATTCAGGAGGTGTTACGCACAAATCTGTTGCCCAATAAAGTGTGGTTAAATGTTACGTAACGTTTGAAAACATTGAATTTTTTTCTGAAAATTTATGCTGAACAAATTGTTAGGAACCTTGCTCGTATTCTTGCTCACGAATCAATGCAAACGCGGCAAATGCCGTCCGGGAATAAGCGAGCATGCAAAAAGTTAACCCTGCTACGAATTGCCAAATAATCCCTTTTCCGATGACGAAGAGGCTAGCTACGGTTCGCGAAGTTGCGGCCACGCTGAAGGAAAAAAACGGTCGCCAAGCTGAAGCCTATCGAAACAAGGTCGCTGATGGCCTGTTCGAACATCTGGCTCGGATCGGCCTTTCCGAAGACGAGCAGGATGAAGAAGTCGGGGCGTTTTTCAGCGCGGTGGAGCTGGAAATGTTCCAGATGTACGATCCAAGCGGCATTTATGGAGACCGCTCCGTTTATTGACAAGGTGCGCCCGTCCCAGGGCGCTATACAATTTGCTTTTGGCCTTGCAATACATGAAAATGCTGCATGACAAGCGAACAGAGATGCTATGTGCACACCGACAAGAAAAGCGACGGCAAATGGTATTATGTCGTCGTTATCGATGGTGAGACAGGCGCCTTGATGGGGCCGCACGATACCGAAGACCAAGCTCTCGCTGCTGGCCAGAAAGATCTGGAAAATCTTAGTATCAATGATGATGAATAGCCCGTTTGCAGCCGGGCGAGCATTCCAAACTCGCCGGGCTCTATCTGTCAGCCAATGCTGTTAATTTGGGCTTGTGGAAAGCTTGTCGAAATCCTCATCCAGCCGTTTAAGCGCTGTGGTTACGACGCGCCGTCTGTCTGCGACCCAAGCTTCTTGCGAGGCGATTTTTTCTTTGGCCGTTTTGATCATCCGCGCCATTTCCTTGGGCTGCGGCCCGCCGCTAGTGGCTCGATTCCTAACGATTGCGACTGGGTCGAGCGTTGCTCGAAACTCTTCCTCGTTCATAGGGAGCTGGTCTGAAAAGCTCGATCCCTTGACAGCTTCCTTGTAGATTCGCTGCGCATCGGCATAGGGGAAGTCGAGTGGCTTGATATTTTGTGATTTGGCAAAATCCACGATCTCGGACGCAAAGTGATGCCCGACGCGGAAAGGCAGTTTATATTTGCGCATCAAAACATCCGCGAGTTCTTGCGAAGCAGTCCAGTCGCTGTTCAGCTCTTCAAGGGAACGGTTCGGGTCGATCACGAGTGAGCCGATTATTTTTTCCCAGCCTTCCAGCGCTTTGATCGCGCTTTCGACAATTTCTGTGTTGGCATCCTCGTCTTTTGCATCCGGCATGCCGGGCGTAATGTTGTGCGCTTGGATAATGGGTCCCATAGCCAATGTCACTGCCGTGGAAGCAGCTTGCCTTGTGGAATTGAGAATTCCAGGATTGCGCTTCTGGGGCATCGCGCTGGACACATATGTGTTGCCTCCCCCTGTTTGCAGCAATATCCACGGGCGGGGCTGCGCATATTGCGTCATGATATCTTCAATGAACTGTCCGGTATGGAGTGCGATACTCGTAACGATCGCTCCAACTTCGACCGGTTCATCTACCGGGGATATTTGTGAGGCGTCATATGCATTGTCAACGATGCCACTGAAGCCGAGATAATCCGCCATTCGAGTTCGATTGAGTGGCCAGCTTGTGCCGTTCAGTACAGTGGTTCCCATCGGGCTTCTGTCAACACGGGCATAGGCTTCCCTGATACGCTGAGCATCTCGCTCCAGACCTGCTGCATGGCCAAGCAGGTAGTGTCCGAAACTATTGGGTTGCGCCGCGACGCCGTTGGTATAGTTGGGTACGATCGTATCGACATGGCGCTCTGCAAGATCAACGAGGGCGCTTGTTGTTTTATCCAGCTGGTGTGCAAGTCTTAGTAGATCATCCCGCATGATGGCGGCCCTGTAGGTCGAATGCATATCCTGGCTTGAACGCCCGGCATGGATTAACGTGACCTCCGGGCCTGCTGCTTCAATGAGCAAAGGCTCAAATGCGATTACGGTTGAGGGCCGCTTTGCTCCAGGTTGAGCCCCATCTGCAAGGACCTTCTTCAGCCCGGCGGCGATCTTTGGCGTGAGGTCTTTGTCGAGCAATCCTTCGTCGGAATTGATAATGATCGTTGCCTTGTTGATCATGCCCAACCAGAAGAATTCGTCCCTCGGTGGTTGTTCTGCAGCGATTGCAACGCCGCTATGAACACTCGCAACCAATGTCAGTGCATAAAGAAGTGTTTTCATGATACCTCCCAGCGCCTGCGGCGACACCAAAGGAAATGGCACACCGCAGGACTTTTATTACATGGACAAGCGATCAAACTGAATAATCAGTTTGCCAAGACCAGTGCTTCTTCTTCGGCCAGTTCGCCGTTAAGCGCCTGGGCCAGTTTGTCTTTGTCGAGCTCGCCTTCCCAACGCGCTACGACAATCGTTGCAACGGCATTGCCAACAAGGTTGGTCAAGGCACGGCATTCTGACATGAAGCGATCAATACCCAGGATTAGCGCCATGCCCGCAACGGGAACCGCCGGCACAACAGAAAGCGTCGCCGCAAGGGTAATAAAGCCGGCACCGGTGATACCGGCAGCGCCTTTGGAACTCAGCATGGCGACGAGCAAAAGCAGAATTTGATCCGACATGCTCAAATGGATGTTTGTTGCTTGAGCAATGAACAGGGCCGCCAGGGTCATATAAATGTTTGTGCCGTCCAGATTGAAAGAATAGCCGGTCGGGATAACGAGGCCGACCACGGATTTCTTGCAACCCGCCTTTTCCATCTTGGCCATAAGGGTTGGCAGCGCTGCTTCCGAAGAGCTGGTACCAAGCACCAGCAAGAGCTCTTCCTTGATGTAGCGGATCAGAGCCAAAATGGAAAAACCATTATACCAGGCAACCGCGCCGAGAATGACAAGCACGAACAGGAGTGATGTCAAATAGAATGTGCCGATCAACATGATCAAATTGGCGACAGACCCGATGCCATATTTCCCGATGGTGAACGCCATTGCTCCGAATGCGCCAATGGGCGCTGCCTTCATCAAGATGGCAACAAGTTTGAAGATCGGCGCCGAAAGCGTCAGAAGAAAGTTGGTGACTGGCTCGGCTTTCTCACCGACCATGGCAAGCGAAAGACCAAACAGCACCGAGAAGAAAAGCACCTGCAGAATATCGCCGGATGCGAAAGCGCCGACGATCGTGGTCGGGATGATATTGTTCAGGAATCCAATGATGCTCTGCTCATGCGCCTGCTGCGTGTAGGTTGCAACCGCTTTTGGATCAAGCGAGGCAGGATCAATGTTCATGCCTGCACCGGGTTGAACAACATTGGCAACGACCAGTCCGACGATCAAGGCAAGCGTCGAAAACGTCAGAAAGTAGATCATGGCCTTGCCAGCAACGCGGCCGACTTTCTTAAGATCGCTCATACCGGCAATGCCGGTGGATACGGTCAGAAAAATGACAGGGGCGATGATCATTTTTACCAGCTTGATGAAAGCATCGCCAAGCGGTTTCATACTGGTTCCAAGGTCAGGATAATAATGCCCAAGCGCGATGCCGATGGCGATTGCGACAAGTACCTGAAAATATAAATGGCTATAGATCGGAGCCTTTTTTGATGGCTGCAGGCCAGCATTGGCCGTGGTTAGTGTCACCGGACTCATGACTTCCTCCATGATGCGAGCCTCGTCTGACAGGACCAACCTGCTAGCCTCCCAGGCTCAATTACAGACGGACCGGCCGTCTGCAGCCATGGAATGCAAATGGCGTGCCAATTATTTGTAATTCTATAACTCTTTGAAATTAATGCATTTTTTTATGCATAAACGTCGACTCCGCCTCAAATTGTGTGGTATGCCGCACAGATTAATTGTATTTTGTGCGGATATATGCACACCTATGTTCATGGATGATCATCCACAAAAGGCCTCTGAAATCCTCACCCCGACAGCGCGATCTGGTTGGGCCAGCAAGGCTGTTCTGGCCACCTTTGCTGTAATCATAATTTTTGCGGCGCTTTTTGTGGCGGGCAATATTGGCCGCGAACGCGGGTATCAGATCGTGATGGACCGTGCGAAAAGCACAGCTGAATTAAATGCAGTTCTCCTGCGCACCGTGCTCGAAAAGCAAAGAGCGGTTCCTTTTGTCCTGTCCCAAGACAGGGATGTCATGAGTGCGCTTTCCACTCGCAGCGAGAGCCAGCTCCAACGTCTCAATCATAAATTTGAAAGCCTTATCGGTGGCACCGGATCTGCTGTAATTTACCTGCTTGATGCAAGTGGACTGGCAATCGCTGCGAGCAACTGGAACGAGCCGATCAGTTTCGTCGGAACCAATTACAGTTTTCGGCCCTATTACACACGCGCCATCAGAAATGGCAGCGCAGAACATTACGCCCTTGGCACTGTCAGCAAGCGGCCGGGACTTTATATTTCAAAGCGCATTGATAGCCCGGCTGGACCACTAGGCGTCATTGTTGTCAAACTGGAGTTTGATGAAATCGAAGCGGACTGGCGCCGCAACAGCGATCCGACCTTGGTGGTTGATCAACGCGGTATCGTGCTGGTCACAAGCTTTCCCGACTGGCGTTTTATGACAGAAAGTGTCATCCCCGCCGAGCGAATGGGGCCGCTTCGTGAGAGCCTGCAATTTGGCGGCGCGCCATTGGAGCCGCTGGATATTTCTCCGCCCATGCCAACGGTGCAGCCGGATATTGTTCAAGCCAGGTTGCCGGGCGCCCCGTCCCGAAGAGAATTCGTACGGGTTCAAACCTCGGTTCCGACCACGAGTTGGAAATTGCAATCATTGACGCCTGCCGCACCAACGGTGACCGAGTCTGTCCGTACCGCTCAGTTGATTACACTGCTCTTTCTTGCTCCCTTGCTGGGTCTCACTGCTTTTATTCTTCGCCGGCGCGGACTGGCATTGCGCCGGGCGCACGAACAGGAAGTGGCGAGGGTTGAACTTGAGCGCCGTGTTGCTGCCCGCACTGCGGATTTGAGTGCGGCGCATGCCGAGCTGGTCATGCAGGCGGAAGAACGTCAAAAGACGGAAACAAAACTCCAGTCCGTCCAATTGGAGCTTGTGCAGGCGAACCGCCTGGCAATTCTCGGTCAGGTGACTGCAGGGGTGGCGCATGAGATTAACCAGCCTGTGGCGGCCATTCGATCCTATGCTGATAATGCGGCAACGTTTTTGGGGCGCAATCAGGTCGATTCCGCCAAAGACAATTTGAAGACTATTGCCGGGCTGACGGAACGCATCGGAAGCATCACCGACGAACTCAGGACCTTTTCCCGCAAAGGCACGGGAGATTCTGGGCCTGTCAGTGTCAGTGATATCATCGAAGGTGCAATGCTGCTTCTCGGAAGCAGATTTCGCCAGCGTGCCGGACAAATCCTGACTGAAATGCCCCCTCCCGAGGTGAAGGTCTATGGCAACCGCATCCGCCTCGAACAAGTTCTGATCAATCTCATGCAAAATGCGCTGGAAGCGACCGAAGGTGGACCCGCCAGCAAGATCAGCGTGCGCTATTCCATTGACGAAGACGAACTGCGATTGATTGTTGCTGATAATGGTCCCGGAATACCCGATTCAATCATGCAGATGCTCTTTACACCCTTCAACACGTCCAAGGATCGGGGCCTGGGGCTTGGGCTGGTGATCTGCCATGACATTGTCGCGGAGTATGGGGGGCGCATCGAGGTTGAAAGCAGCTCTGCCGGGACCGAGTTCACCGTGCATCTGAAAAAGGTGGTCTGACCATGGATTCAAATCATATTGCCTTTGTTGAAGATGATGACGACCTGCGTGCTGCAAATTGCCAGACGCTTGAACTGGCAGGCTTCAACGTGCAGCCCTTTCCCAATGCAATGCTCGCTTTGCGATTCCTGACGCCGGACTTTCCGGGTGTCGTCGTGACCGATGTGAGGATGCCTCACATTGACGGGCTTGAATTGTTTCGCCGTTTGCGTGAAATGGATTCTGATCTGCCCGTCATCCTTATAACCGGACATGGTGATATCGATATGGCTGTCGAGGCGATCCATAAGGGCGCCTATGATTTTATCGCCAAGCCCTATCCAGCCGATCGCCTTGTGCAAAGCATAATGCGAGCATTGGAGAAACGCCGGCTCGTCATGGAGAACCGCGAATTGCGTTTGGCGGTGGAAAACACGAATGAATCACTGCCGCTGATCGGTCAAACGCCCGTTATGCAAAACCTTCGAAAGACCCTGCGCCATGTGGCAGGTGCCGATGTAGACGTATTGATTGCCGGTGAAACAGGGACGGGAAAAGAGGTTGTTGCCGGACTTTTGCATGAATGGAGCAGGCGCAAACAGGGGAACTTCGTTGCGCTGAACTGCGGGGCTTTGCCGGAAACAGTCATAGAAAGCGAATTGTTTGGCCACGAAGCCGGAGCTTTCACGGGGGCTCAAAAGAAGCGTGTTGGCCGCATCGAGCACTCTAGTGGCGGAACCTTGTTTCTCGATGAGATTGAGAGCATGCCTCTTTCAACGCAGGTAAAACTTCTACGCGTTTTGGAAAGCCGGGAAATTACACCGCTTGGCACCAACGAACACCGGCCCGTCGATTTGCGCGTGGTGGCCGCGGCCAAGGTTGACCTTGGGAGCGCCGACCAGCGCGTCAATTTTCGCGAGGATTTGTTCTACAGGCTCAATGTCGTGACTGTTTCAATTCCTCCGCTGCGTGAGCGGCGCGATGATATCATGCTTCTGTTTACCCATTTTCTGCATCGCGCTTCGGCAAGATTCAAAACAGATGTGCCAGAGATCACAGCCGCGCAGCGCTCCTATCTCATGCAGCATGACTGGCCCGGAAATGTGCGCGAGCTGGTGCATTTTGCCGAACGTGCTGCACTTGGTCTTGATGGCATTGAAACAACAAAATCAGATATTGAAAGCGACGGTTCGAGTTTGCCGCAAGCCATGGAACGATATGAGGCGCGGCTTATCCAGCAAGCATTGGCAGCAAATGGCGGGGATGTGCGCTCCACGATCCAGGCACTCGGTATCCCGCGCAAAACCTTCTACGACAAGCTGCAGCGTCACGGGATTGACCGATCCGACTACGTCTCAGGCAAGTGATAAGTGAGCTCTCTGAACGCGCCTGCTGGCGCAATGTAAATGGCGGAGAGGGAGGGATTTGAACCCCCGATGGAGTTGCCCCCATGCCGCATTTCGAGTGCGGTGCTTTCAACCACTCAGCCACCTCTCCGCATATCGGATCCACGTAAAGACCCGTATTTTTAGTGCTGCGATGCCCCAAAGGGCTTGGCTTGAGCGTGCGACGCGCTAGATAGCGGGCAAAGCGCGCAGATACAAGAGCAATTTTGCGTTAAATTTCTTGACTCCGCCTCGCTCCTGATCTTATAAGCGCCCAACGACTGGCGTGGGGGATTCTCCGCGCCGTTTGTTTTTGAATTCGGGTGCCTTCGTTCTTATGGATAAAAGTGCCTTTCGATCAATCTGTCACGACTGACAAAAAGACGGTTATTGCCGGGAAACTGGCAGAAAACCGAACCGAACGCCGAAAGGGCACAAAATGTTCGCAGTCATCAAGACCGGTGGTAAGCAGTATCGCGTTGCCGCCAATGACCTACTCAAGGTCGAAAAAGTTTCCGGCAATGCCGGCGATATCGTACAGTTCGCAGAAGTTCTGATGGTTGGCGTCGGTGCTGACGCAACAATCGGCGCTCCTGTAGTCAGCGGCGCGCTGGTCACAGCCGAAGTCGTTGAACAGGGCCGCGCACGCAAGGTTATTGCCTTCAAGAAGCGCCGTCGCCAGAATTCGAAGCGTACACGCGGTCATCGTCAGGAATTGACAACGATCCGTATCGCTGAGATTCTTACCGGTGGTGCCAAGCCTTCGAAGACTGCCGCTGAAAAGCCGGCCAACAAGAAGCCTGCAAAGGCTGAAGTTGCTGCTGCTGACGCGACAGAGACCAAAGCCGCCCCAAAGGCCAAAGCTGCGCCCAAGAAGGCTGCTGCCAAGGCTGAGAAGCCCGCTTCGGGCGAATAAGAACAGGTTTAAAGGAGCAATCCCATGGCACACAAAAAAGCTGGTGGTTCATCACGCAACGGTCGTGATTCAGAATCAAAGCGCCTTGGCGTAAAGAAGTTCGGCGGCGAGCGCGTGCTTGCTGGCAACATTCTCGTTCGTCAACGCGGCACCAAATGGCACCCCGGTGTCAATGTTGGTCTTGGTAAGGACCATACTCTGTTTGCGCTTGAAGCAGGCACAGTTTCTTTCCGTACCAAAGCCAACGGCCGTAGCTTCGTGTCGATCGTCACCCCGATCGCCGAAGCAGCAGAATAGCCGGTCATGCTTGAAGCACCGGCGTCCCATCGGACCCGGTGAAAAAATGGCAATCGCCAAAAGATCAAAGGGAGATGGGGCACTACCCGTCTCCCTTTTCGTATCTGGAGGAATGAAAAATGGTTGCTGATATACTTGAAGAAGAAGATGAACGGCTGGATCTGATAGACTGTCCGGTTCTCGTTACGGACCGCCTTATCTTGCGGGCGCCTCATATTGAGGACGTGGACGCAATTGCCAATCTTGCCGATAATCTGCGCGTGGCAGAAATGCTGTCACGCATGCCGCACCCCTACACGAAAGCCCATGCGGTTGATTTCGTGCGCCGCGCCAATGCGGGCGAGATTGGCAAATGCGTCTATGCCATTACCCTTGCTCAAAATGGAACCTTCGTTGGTTGTTGCGGAATCAATTATCGACGTGGCGCCGGCAAGGATGAACTGGAAATAGGCTACTGGCTTGGTGAGCCGCATTGGGGCAAGGGGTATGCGACCGAAGCTGCTCATGCGCTGGTGGATCTGGTGTTCCGCGCAACGCAGGTCGAAAAGCTTTACGCTTCGTGCCGTGTGTCGAACATTGCATCGCGCCGGGTGCTCTATAAGAGCGGATTCCAGTATACGAATACGGGTATGATGGATTCCATCAATGCGGGTAATGTTCCAGTGGAGCGCTATATGCTCGACAGACGTACCTGGATTGGTCTTCGGAGTTGGACTTCCTAACGCCCTGGATGAAGTAAGATGGTGCTGGAGGTATTTTCGACCTCCAGCGCTGACAATAAAAACTCAACGCGCTGGTTCCCGAATGCTCAAACTGACGGGAACTGGCCAGTTTTATTCTCGCTGGAATTGCTGTATTGCCTGCAAGCGACACAAAAGGACTGAATTTCCATGAAGTTTCTCGATCAGGCGAAAGTCTATATCCGCTCCGGCGACGGTGGTGCCGGTTCGGTATCTTTTCGCCGTGAAAAATTCCTGGAATTTGGTGGCCCTGATGGCGGGGATGGAGGTCGCGGTGGCGATGTATGGGCCGAAGCCGTCGATGGCTTGAATACATTGATCGACTATCGCTATCAGCAGCATTTCAAGGCCAAGACAGGCATGCACGGCATGGGCCGGGACATGACCGGCGGCAAGGGCGCGGATGTCGTTTTGAAAGTGCCGGTCGGCACGCAAATTTTCGAAAATGATAATGAAACGCTGATCGTCGATTTCACGGTGGTGGGGCAGCGCTATCGTCTGGCCAAGGGCGGTAATGGCGGCTTTGGCAATGCGCATTTCAAAACCTCGACCAATCAGGCTCCACGACGTGCCAATCCCGGTCTAGAGGGTGAGGAGCGTAATCTTTGGCTTCGTCTGAAATTGATTGCGGATGCCGGACTTCTTGGAAAGCCCAATGCCGGTAAGTCGACATTTCTTGCCAGTGTCACGGCTGCCAAGCCCAAGATCGCTGACTATCCATTTACGACGCTTCATCCCAATTTGGGGGTCGCGCGTGTTGACGCTCGCGAGTTTGTTATTGCCGATATTCCCGGTTTGATCGAAGGCGCTCATGAAGGCGTAGGGATCGGCGACAGGTTCCTTGGTCACGTGGAGAGGACACGTGTCCTTTTGCACCTGGTCTCAGCTCAGGAAGAAAATGTTGCCGAGGCCTACAAGACTGTGCGCAATGAATTGAAAGCCTATGGCGGAGGACTGGCGGAAAAGCTGGAAATTGTTGCCTTGAGCCAAATCGATACATTGGACGCCGCAGCACGCAAAAAGAAGATTGCCGCGCTGAAGAAAGCATCCGGTGTTGAGCCGATGCTCTTGTCTTCAGTCAGCCGCGAGGGCGTCGAGCAAGTCTTGCGGGCATTGTCAGCGATTATTCTTGAATCGCGAAAATCAGAAGCGCCTGTAGAGGTCGATAACCGCTACAAATATTGAGTATCGCAATGTCTGTGAAATCCACACAACACCGCAGTGATAATGAGCATGGCGCAGCGGGCGCTTCGCCAACGCTGCGGAACTATCGGCGTATTGTTGTGAAAATCGGTTCGGCATTGCTTGTCGACCGGACCAGCGGATTGAAGAGGCAGTGGCTGGAAAGCCTGGGCGCGGATGTTGCCGCGCTTGCCGCTTCAGGCGTGGAAGTGATGATCGTCTCATCGGGTGCCATCGCTCTTGGACGGAATGTGCTGGGTTTGCCAAAAGGCGCGTTGCGGCTGGAAGAAAGTCAAGCCGCCGCAGCAGCCGGACAGATCGAACTTGCCAAGGCCTATGCCGAGGTCCTGAGTGGTCACAGTTTACGGGCAGGGCAAATCCTTCTTACGCTAGCTGATACGGAAGAGCGGCGCCGCTATCTTAATGCACGTGCGACTCTCAGCACATTGTTACGATTGAAGGCCGTGCCTGTGATCAATGAGAATGACACGGTTGCCACAACGGAAATCCGTTATGGCGACAATGACCGGCTTGCGGCGCGTGTTGCAACGATGATGAGCGCAGATTTGCTGATCCTGCTTTCAGATATTGATGGGCTCTATACGGCTCCGCCGCATCAGAACCCTGACGCGCAATTCATACCAATGGTTGAGGCGATTACGCCCGATATCGAAGCCATGGCGGGAGCCGCAGCTTCTGAATATTCGCGTGGCGGCATGAAAACCAAGCTTGATGCGGGCAAGATTGCAAATGCTGCGGGCACGGCGATGATCATCGCTTCGGGAACGCGGTTGAACCCGCTTGCGGCCATTGACGGTGGCGAACGCTCGACTTTATTCCGGGCAAGCACATCACCGGTAAATGCCTGGAAAACATGGATTTCCGGCAATCTGGAACCATCAGGCCGACTGGTGATCGACGATGGGGCTCTGGTGGCATTGAAATCAGGCAAATCGCTGTTGTCGGCAGGGGTTCGCGAGGTTTACGGACAATTCATGCGCGGTGATACTGTTGCCGTCGTGGGGCCCGATGGCAAAGAGGCGGCACGGGGGCTGATTGCCTATGATGCGGCAGATGCCGTAAAAATTGCTGGCCGCAAGACGAGCGAGATTGCGGAAATATTGGGTTATGATGCCCGCTCAGCGATGATACACCGCGATGATCTGGTGGTGCGCGCAGCAAAACAGCTTGCTGTTGCGAAGGAGTAGAACATGTTGACACGTACAGGTGCAAACACTCCAGAGGCTGAAGCCATAGTTGAATTGATGGCAGAGACAGGCCGCAAGGCACGAGCGGCCGCGCGTCCATTGGCTATAGCATCGCCGGAAGTCAAAACGGCTGCGCTCTTGGCAATGGCGGATTGCATCGAACGCCGCAAAGCGGAAATTCTTCAAGCCAACGAGCAGGATATGACCAATGGCGCAGCTGCGGGAATGACGCCTGCGCTGCTTGACCGGCTCAAGCTTGATGACAAACGGATCAGTGGTATCGCCGACAGTATCCGTGTCATTGCCGACTTGGCTGATCCTGTCGGTCAGGTTATTGCAGAGTGGGACCGCCCGAATGGTTTGCATATTGAGCGTGTCCGTACTCCGCTCGGCGTTATCGGCGTCATCTATGAAAGCAGACCGAATGTTACAGCGGATGCTGGAGCGCTGTGTTTAAAGTCCGGCAATGCCGTAATTTTGCGTGGCGGCTCGGATTCAGTGCATTCCTCACGGGCGATCCATGCGGCCCTTTCAGAGGGGTTGGAGTTGGCGGGTTTGCCACGCGACGCAATCCAACTCGTATCGACAACCGATCGTAGCGCCGTTGGAGAGATGCTCAAAGGACTTGATGGCAATCTCGACGTAATCATCCCACGTGGCGGAAAGAGCCTTGTTGCAAGAGTGCAGGCAGAGGCACGTGTTCCGGTTTTTGCGCATCTGGAGGGGCTCTGCCACGTCTATATTGATGGATCGGCCGACCTTAATCTGGCGCGCAAGATTGTTGTGAATGCTAAAATGCGCCGGACAGGCGTTTGCGGATCCGCGGAGACGCTTCTGGTCGACCGGCTCATTGCACCGACTTATCTCACGCCGCTATTGAATGATCTTGTTGAAGCGGGCTGCGAAATTCGCGGAGACGAGCAGGTGACCAAGCTTTACGGCAAAGCGAAAGTTGCGACGGAAGCGGATTGGTCAACTGAATATCTGGATGCGATCATTTCCGTGAAACTGGTCGATGGTATTGAGGGTGCGCTGGATCATATAAATCGCTATTCATCGCATCACACGGAAGCGGTCATCGCCGAAGATGAAAGTGTCGTGGAGCGGTTCTTCAATGAAATCGACTCAGCGATTCTGTTGCACAATGCATCGACGCAATTTGCCGATGGCGGTGAGTTCGGCATGGGTGCAGAAATCGGTATCGCCACCGGCAAGATGCATGCGCGGGGTCCTGTTGGAGTTGAACAACTGACTTCATTCAAATATCTCGTCCGCGGCACGGGTCAGATACGTCCGTGATATTTACACCGGCGAGTATCCCCGGCATTAGCGATGCGCATCTGCGTATGCCATTTGTTGAAAAGGGTATGGCTGTCGGCTTGTTCGGTGGATCGTTCAATCCCCCGCATGCGGGTCACGCGCTTGTCGCAGAAATCGCGATGCGCAGGCTCAAACTCGATCAGCTCTGGTGGATTGTCACGCCGGGAAATCCCCTGAAGGACAAGCGGGAACTAGCGCCGCTCTCCGATCGCCTGGAAAAATGTGAAGCGTTGATTCATGATCCCCGGGTGAAGGTCACGGCATTTGAAGCGGCTCACCACATTCGTTACACGGCGGATACGCTGGCTTTGATAAAACTGCGGAATCCCGGCGTGCATTTCGTATGGATAATGGGTGCGGATAGTCTGGCGGACTTTCATCATTGGCAGCGATGGCAGCAAATTGCCACGACATTTCCGATTGCCGTTATTGATCGCCCCGGATCAACGCTGGCATTTCTGTCGTCGCGCATGGCCAAGACATTTGATTACGCCCGTATCGACGAGGATGATGCGCCCATTCTCGCGCGAGCTCAAGCGCCGGCGTGGACGTTCATTCATGGGCCAAGGTCATTGCTTTCATCCACTGAAATACGCAATGGGAATATGAAAACAGGCGGCTAAAAGAACCTGTTGCGGGTTAGATCAAGATGACGTCTTGAAACTGCCATGCGACTCTGCCTATCTTATACGTGTGCAGTGAGTTTAGTAGCTGCGGCGCGTTGTTCTTAAAGGGAAAGGAATTACACTGAGAACAGCAATTCAAAAGAAGGAAGCTTTGGCTCCTTCAACGGCAGAGATCAGCGGTATCAATACCGTCGCTCGCGCCCTCAAATCAGTGCTTGATAGTCTCGATGACTCCAAGGCTGAACAAATTGTCCCCATCGACCTTCGCGGCAAATCTGTCATCGCTGACCATATGGTCATTGCGTCCGGACGTTCGCATCGCCATGTCACGGCGGTTGCGGATCAGCTCCTTCGGACTCTGAAAGAGAACGGATATGGCAATAATGCCAAGGTTGAAGGTCTTACCAGCGGTGATTGGGTGCTGATCGACACGGGCGATATCATCATCCATATTTTCCGCCCCGAAGTGCGGGAGTTCTACAACATCGAAAAGATGTGGCAGGCTCCGGAACTTGACGGTGAAACCGTACACTAGCGCCGAATAGCTCTGGTGTTTTTTTAGCCGGCGAAAGGTCCGGTTGAGCAGTTTTAGGTCTGCCGGACTGGAGTATCATGCGTATCAGTGTGTTTGCCGTGGGCCGCATGAAGTCCGGTCCGGAACGTGAGCTGGCGGACCGCTATCTCGACCGGTTCAAAAAGACAGGCGCTTCATTGGGCCTCGAATTTTCGTCTGTGACGGAAATAGTGGAAAGCCGTGCGCAGCAGGCAGACCTGCGAAAACAGGAAGAGTCTGCTCAGTTATTGAAAGCTCTTGATGCTGGTGGTGTGTTGGTGCTTCTCGACGAACGCGGAAAAACCATGGCGTCTGATGTATTTGCATCCAGCATCGCCAAATTTCGCGATGAGGGGAAACGGCAGCTGCTGTTGGCGATTGGCGGGCCGGATGGTCATGATGCTGCGTTGAGGGAGCGTGCGGACCTTGTTCTCGCGCTTGGTGCCATGACTTGGCCGCACCAAATCGTCCGTATTCTTGTCGCCGAACAACTTTATCGGGCCACAACAATACTTTCAGGTCACCCGTATCACCGCGTTTAAGCGCGGGATTTTGAGTAAAAACATTACAAATAAGTAATTCAGCCATCATTCATCTGAGCACTTCATAATAGGCGTTCTTGATCATTACAAAAATATAATGATCTCAAAGCTTTTCGAACGAACCACTCCTGTCCATTTCTTGATAGTATCAATCGAGGTGGAGTGCTTCATCTGCGAAGAAGGTGGAATGGGTCGATGACTAAAATTGCCAAGGTGACCGGTCATGAGAAGCCAACGCTGGAAGACTCGAACGTAACGTTTATCCCAGGCGCGGTTCCTCCAGGACGCAAGAAAAAGCGCTCGCGTCTTTGGCTGTGGTTGCCTGTCGCTATCCTTGCAACAGGCGCCGGTTACTATGCATGGACGTCTTACAGTGCTTCCACATCAACAACCGCTGTGATCACCCAACCCGTTGTGAGAGCAGACATCGAGAACGCAGTCACTGCTGTTGGCACGCTGGATTCGATTAAGTCAGTCGATGCTGGTGCGCAGGTTTCTGGTCAGTTGAAAGCTCTGCATGTCGAAATCGGTGACAAGGTAACCCAGAATGAACTGATTGGTGAGATCGATCCGGCAACCATTCAAAACCGGATTGAGATCGATCAGGCGGAGCTTGCCAACCTACAAGCGCAACTCGTGTCAAAAAAGGCTCAGCTTGTGCTGAAACAGGCAAATATCGAACGGCAGCGTAACTTGGTGGCAACCCGCTCAGTCTCGCAATCGACGCTCGATCAGGCTGTTGCCGATCTGGCGACGGCGGAGGCTGATGTGAATGCGCTTGAAGCGCAAATCCGAAAGCAACAGGCGACCCTGGACGGCGATCAGGTCGATCTCGGCTATACGAAGATTTATGCGCCAATGGCTGGAACCATCGCAGCCGTGCCGGTCAAGGAGGGGCAGACGCTGAACGCCAGCCAGACAGCGCCGACTATTGTGACAATCGCCGATCTTTCTACGATGACGGTCAAGGCACAGGTCTCAGAAGCTGATGTCAGCAAACTCAAGCTGGGAATGGACGCGTATTTCACACTGCTCGGGCAACCGGGCAAACGATATACCGGCAAGCTTCGCCAGATACAGCCTACGCCTGACATTGAAAACAACGTCGTGCTTTACTATGCGCTATTCGACGTGCCCAATATTGATGGCGACCTTATGATTTCAATGAGCGCACAGGTCTTCTTCCTGCAATCAGCGGCGAAAGATGTGCTGGTGGTTCCGAGCTCGGCAATTCGCGCGAAAAAAGGTTCCAGCGCGGCTGCGGATGACAAACGCCAGTTCGAGGTCAGCGTCGTTGATGCCTCCGGAAAAACATCCACACGCGATGTTGAAGTTGGCATTCGCAATCGCGTGAATGTGGAGATCAAGAGCGGCCTGAAGGAAGGCGATCTTGTTGTTGTCGGTCAGGCAAGCGATTCCACCAATGCCGCAAACGGTTCCGGCAATCGCTCGCAGCGCGGCCAACGCATGCCACGGATGTTCTAGATATGGCAGCGCTCATATCGCTCAAGGACATCAGCAAAACCTACTATAATGGCGACCTTTCAGTCGAGGTTCTGCATGGCATCTCACTCGATATAGAGGCGGGTGAGTTCGTTGCCATTATCGGGCAGTCCGGGTCGGGCAAATCAACGCTGATGAATATTCTGGGCTGTTTGGATCAGCCGACCAGTGGCAGTTATCAGCTGGATGGAGAGAGTGTTTCGGGGTTTGAGCCAGATGAACTGGCCGGATTGCGGCGACGAACCTTTGGCTTCGTTTTCCAAAGCTATAATTTGATTCCCACTGCCAGTGCGCAAGAAAACGTTGAGGTGCCCGCAGTCTATGCCGGTGCTTCGGCACAAGACCGGCACGATAGGGCGGAAGCGCTGCTGAACACACTCAACCTGGGTGATCGGTTGGATCACAGGCCGAACCAACTGTCCGGTGGACAGCAGCAGCGCGTTTCGATTGCACGGGCTTTGATGAATGGCGGGAGGATCATTCTGGCAGATGAGCCAACCGGCGCTTTGGATAGCCAAAGTGGTGAAGAAGTCATGGCGCTGTTGCGAAAAATGAACGAGAGCGGCCACACGATTATTGTTATTACCCATTCGCGAGAAGTGGCCGAGCAGGCGGATCGTTTAATCGAACTGCGTGACGGGCACGTCGTCTCTGATCGTACCAAAAAAGGACGCAGCAATCCTGAAGCGGCTTTTGGTTTGAAGCAGAAGGCGGTTGATGGGGTTGCCGCGATCGCAGACGTATCCGAAGCAATCAAGATGGCGGTTCGCGCTTTGCGCGCAAATCTGTTTCGCACAATTCTCACCCTGCTGGGCATTGTGATCGGAGTCGGCTCAGTGGTGGCAATGCTGGCGATTGGCACGGGGGCCCAAAACTCGGTTCTGGACCGCATTTCATCAATGGGTTCAAACCTGCTGGTTGTGCGACCGAACATGGCGAATTTTCGCGGGGGGCAGGGCGGCAGCATTGTAACGCTGGTTCCGGCCGATGCCGATGCAATTCTGGACGTTCCAAATGTGTCATTCGCCGTTCCTGAAATGACCAGTACAGTGACTGTTCGTTATGGGAATGTTGATTATCAGACGTCAGCCAATGGGACAGTTCCGCAATTTACCGATGCCAAATCATGGAAAGTCGGAGCGGGGGAGTTCATCAATCAACAGGATATGACCAATTATGCGCCGGTGGCCGTACTTGGCCAAACGGTCGCCAAGACGCTCTTTCCGGACGGTGAAAGCCCGCTTGGAAAATATGTCCTCGTCAGCAAAATCCCTTTCCAGATCATTGGTGTCATGAGTGAAATGGGAGCAGGGCCGGGCGGAAATGATCAGGATGATACGATTATCGTGCCGCTGACGACGGGTAGCACGCGGCTATTCGGCCAACGGAATGTGCGCTCTATTACTGTGCAGGTTAAAGACGGCTCGCTTATAGATGCCACGCAAACGACTATCCAGCAATTGCTGGATGAGCGTCACAAAAAGGCAGGACACGCAAATTACCAATATGGCTTCAATTCGTGAGGCTGTGACAGAGACTTCGAATACGTTGAAATTGTTTCTTGGCGCCGTGGCGGCCATTTCGCTTCTGGTAGGCGGAATTGGCGTGATGAACATCATGCTCGTCAGCGTCAGTGAGCGGACGCGCGAGATTGGGGTGCGTATGGCTACGGGCGCGCGACAGCGCGATATTCTGCTGCAGTTCATCATAGAGGCGCTGGTCGTTTCGGCGGTAGGCGGAGCCATTGGCGTTGTGGCGGGCCTTGGCACAGGAGTTCTGGCAAAGCTGATGGGCGCGCCCATCAGCTTCACCGTTGGGCCAGTTGCGCTGGCCTTTGCCTGTTCGTTTCTCACGGGTCTGGTCTTTGGTTATCTGCCGGCCAGAAACGCCTCCAAGCTACAGCCGGCGGTTGCCTTGAGTTCAGAATAGATCAGGAAAAGCGGCTCGCTTCACTGTGAACCAGATCGGAAATAAAACCTGATACTGCGGTTATGCGGCGAAGCGTACGCACTGACTCGTGATAGGAAAGCCAATAGGAGCGGCGGATTTTTCGTTCTGGCATAATGGCTACCAGTTCCTCATGCTCGCGCGCGATAAAAGTATGAAGAATGCCGATCCCAGCGCCAGCCTTGACCGCTTCGACCTGACCCAAAGCACTCGATATCTCAAAACCAGGGTGCCATTCGCGGGTAATTTCCGGCGCATAATTCAGTGACTGGCTGATCACCAGATCATCGACATAGCCGACCAGTCGGTGCTGGGGTAGTTCTTCGATTGATTGGGGTTCGGGATGGGCGGCTAGATAAGCGCGGCTGGCATAGAGGCACAGACTGTAATCGACGAGTTTTCTTGCGACCAGACGACCCTGGTCGGGACGGTCCACGGTAATTGCAATATCGGCTTCCCGCCGTGACAGTGAGAAAGAGCGTGGAACCGGAACAAGCTGAATCTTGAGATCCGGATAATTCGCCGTTAGCCGGGCAAGCCGCGGTGCCAGGAAAGTTACGCCAAATCCGTCCGGCGCGCCGATGCGAACTGAACCGGATATGGCCACGTCAGCATCTCCGAGGGAAGAGCGCGCAGCCAGCATTTCCGCTTCCATACGCTCGCCTGAAAGAAGAAACTCTTCTCCCGCGCGCGTCAGTTCGCAACCATTTGTGCGTCTGGTCAGCAGCTTGGTGTTGAGCGCTGTCTCCAGAGCCGTTAGTCGCCTTGCTACCGTCGCGTGGTTGACGCCCAGCCTTTTCGCTGCGCCGAGTATCTGGCCTGAACGTGCTACGCTCAGGAAAATGCGGACATCATCCCAGTTCATCAACCACCTCCTAATGTATCTTACATTGTTTTTTGCACAACGGATGCGCTTTTGCACGTCTTGCATTTAACATTTTGAAGCGCCTATTATGCCGCATACGAAGATCATCAAAGGGAGGTTGCTCGCAATGCGCGAAGTTGGACATTTTATCGGTGGCAAGCATGTCGCTGGCACAAGCGGTCGCACGACCGAAATTTTTCAGCCCATGGATGGTACAATTCAGGGAACGGTTGCACTGGCCACTCCGGCCGAAGTACGCGCAGCCGTGGAAAACGCCAAAGCAGCTCAGCCTGCATGGGCAGCAACCAATCCGCAGCGCCGCGTTCGTGTCATGCGCAAGTTTCTTGAACTTGTTGAAGCGGAATACGACTCATTGGCTGAACTCCTTGCCCGCGAACATGGCAAGACCATCCCTGATGCCAAAGGCGATATCCAGCGCGGTCTGGAAGTTGTTGAAGTTTGCCTGGGTGCGGCTCACATGCTCAAGGGCGAATTTTCCGACAGTGCAGGCACGGGCATTGATGTATATTCAATGCGTCAGCCGCTTGGCGTCGTTGCAGGCATAACACCCTTCAACTTCCCGGCGATGATCCCGCTGTGGAAAGCTGGCCCCGCCATTGTCTCGGGTAACGCATTCGTCCTGAAGCCTTCAGAGCGTGATCCCGGCGTGCCGATGCGTCTTGCAGAACTCTTTATCGAAGCTGGATTGCCCGCAGGCATTTTCAACGTTGTCAATGGCGACAAGGAAGCCGTGGACACGCTGCTCGACGACCCGGACATCAAAGCAGTTGGCTTTGTCGGATCCACGCCGATTGCTCAATATATTTACAGCCGTGCCACGGCAAATGGTAAGCGTGCACAGTGCTTCGGCGGTGCCAAGAACCATATGATCATCATGCCCGATGCTGATATGGATCAGACAGTGGATGCGCTGATCGGTGCAGGTTATGGCTCGGCTGGCGAGCGCTGCATGGCGATTTCGGTTGCGGTTCCAGTGGGCAAGGAAACAGCAGACCGTCTCGTTGCAAAGCTTATTCCACGCGTTGAGGCTCTGAAGGTCGGGCCGTCTACTGACCTGACGGCAGATTACGGTCCAGTTGTAACGAAACAGGCGCTTGAGCGTATCCAGGGCTATGTTGATCTTGGCGTGAAAGAAGGCGCGAACCTCGTCGTTGATGGGCGCGGCTTCAAGATGCAGGGTTATGAAAATGGCTACTATATGGGTGGCTGCCTCTTCGACAATGTGACGCCTGACATGCGCATCTACAAGGAGGAAATCTTTGGGCCGGTGCTCGGTATTGTCCGCGCCGACACTTACGAAGATGCACTTCGTCTGCCTAACGAGCATGAATATGGCAATGGCGTCGCTATCTTCACCCGCGATGGCGATGCGGCGCGTGATTTTGCATCACGTGTGCAAGTCGGCATGGTCGGTATTAATGTGCCGATCCCGGTTCCAATTGCCTATTATACATTCGGTGGCTGGAAAGGTTCAGGCTTTGGTGATTTGAACCAGCATGGTCCGGACGCATTCCGGTTCTATACCAAGACAAAGACGGTCACATCTCGTTGGCCTTCGGGCGTCAAGGATGGCGCGGAATTTGTTATTCCAACAATGAATTAAGCTGTTCTGCTGGAATAGTATCAAGCCGCCTGCAATTTTGCCGGCGGCTTTTTTTATGGTGCAAGTACCCTGAGATGTTCGATCAGCTTGCTTGCCGCATCTTCGGCACGTTCCGGATTGCGGTTGATGATCGCTTCAATCAGCGCTTTATGCGCTGCGACTGACTGTTGCAGTCCGCCGGGTCGTTGCAGGCGAAACCAGAAACGCCGGCTATGGGTTTGCAAGGGCGAGGCAAGGCGGGCTGCAAATGGATTTCCAGCGGCCTGACCCAATACAGTGTCGAACGTCTTATCGGCTGTCAAAAACCCGGCAACATCCTCCGAACTCACCGCTTTGCTCATCGCATCGGAGGCTTCTCTTAACCTGCGGTGATGCAACTGCGCACCAAATTGCGCTGCACCGCGTGCCAACACGCGTTCTATCCCTTCACGGGCATCGAGAACTTTGGAAAAATCCTGCGGATTCAGTTCGGCAATCGCTATCCCTGAGCGGGGTCTGATTTCCATCAACCCTTCCCATGCAAGCTTCTGCACCGCTTCCCGAACAGGTGTGCGCCCCATTCCCGTTATATCGGTTAGCGCACGTTCATTGACGATAGCGCCGGGCTCAAGGCTGAGCGTAACGATCATTTCTTCAATCTGCCGGTACGCCAGTTCTGCGAGGCTTTCACCTGATTGGACGGGTGTATGTGCAGTGGTTTGAAACATGTGCAAGGATCTTTCAATGAAACGATTGACAGTAACGCATCCTACAGATATATTTCTGATATATCAACAAGGAGTATGATCATGTGGTCAGGTGTTCTTCCCGCAGTTACCAGCAAATTCACCGATGATGATAGGCTTGATCACGGCGAAATGGAACGTTGCTTCTCCCTGTTGATGGAGGCTGGCTGCGATGGTCTGATTGTTGCCGGTTCGCTTGGCGAAGGCCCTATGCTTAGCCATGATGAAAAACTTGAAGTTCTGAAAATAGCGCAAGGTGTAGCCAAGGGTAAGCCGGTTCTGCTCACAATCAATGAGGCGGCCACCCGCGACGGGGCAGCTCTTGCAAAACGCGCTGCCAAGGCAGGTGCAGACGGGTTGATGCTTGTTCCAAGCCCCATCTATCATACCGACCCGGAAGAGACGGTCACCACATTGAAAGCCGTTGCGGCTGCGGGCGATCTTCCAGTGATGATTTATTCAAATCGTATCGCCTACCGCGTCGACGTTACCAGCGCGATCTTGTCCGAGCTTGCTTCGGATGATCATTTTGTTGCGATCAAAGAGTCATCAGATGATATTCGCCGCACGACGGACATTATCAATGAGTTCGGCACACGTTTCGATCTGTTCACGGGTGTCGATAATCTCGCTTTTGAGGCATTGACTGCCGGTGCTGTTGGCTGGGTTGCAGGTCTCGTAACAGCTTTCCCGAAAGAAACAGTAGCCATCTACAAGCTTGTGCTCGCGGGGCGTTACGCTGAGGCGCTGGAAATCTACCGTTGGTTCCGCCCGCTTCTGGATCTCGATGTTTCAACCTATCTTGTGCAGAATATCAAGCTGGCAGAAGTGCTGGAGATCGGAACGAATGATCGTGTACGCTTGCCGCGTCAACCTCTGCGCGGAGAACGCCGAGCATCCGTTGAAAAGACAGTGAGAGATGCAATAGCTTCACGTCCAGCGTTGCCGTCGCTTTGAGTTTCGTGTCACTTTATTGATCATGCCAAGAGACAATATCGATATTCTGATTATCGGCGCCGGTATTGTCGGTGTAGCGGCAGCAGCTATTCTTGCAGAGAGTGGCCGCAAAGTACTCGTCGTCGACCGTCAGGGTATCTGCGAAGGAACAAGCTCCGGCAATGCCGGAGCTTTGGCTTTTTCGGATATATTGCCGATGGCCTCGAAGGGCGTGCTTGCAAAAGTCCCTGGCTGGCTTATGGACCCGCTTGGTCCATTTACTATCCGCCCGTCATACCTCCCAAAACTTTTGCCCTGGTTGTATCGATTCTGGCGGGCCAGCAGCGCCGACATGCTTGAGCATACAGTACGGGCGCAAGGGGCGATGATGCGTCTCGCTGAGCCTGAAATGCTCGGGCTGATGCAGCGCGCCGGTCTCGGCCGGATGGTCCGTGAAGATGGTTCATTGGAGCTTTACGAGAGTGAAGATGAACTGAATGCGTCGTTATCCGGATGGAATGCGAGACGCGCTGCCGGGATTGCCTTTGAGCATTTGCGGGGCAGTCAGTTGCGAGAGTGTCAGCCGGGCCTTTCCCCCCGGTTCATCGCCGGAACGTTTGTGCCTGGGTGGAAGACCGTCAGCGACCCAAAACATGTCGGTGAAGGTTTGTGGAATTATGCGCAGCGGAATGGTGCGATTTTTTACCAAGGGGAAGTTGCCTCAATAAGTGCAGGAGAGCAGGGCGCAATTGCGCATTTTGCCGATGGGCGCACAATCAATGCTGCCAAGATCGTGGTTGCTGCAGGAGCCTGGTCACATCATCTGGCCCAAAATCTTGGTGATCGGATTCCGCTGGAAACGGAGCGTGGGTACAATACGACGCTGCCCGTTGGCGCCTTCGATCTGAAACGGCAATTGATCTTTTCCGGGCATGGGTTTGTGGTTACTCCGCTGGAAACAGGTGTGCGTGTTGGTGGTGCTGTGGAGCTGGGCGGCTTGAAATTGCCACCCAATTACAAGCGCGCTGAAATCATGTTGAGTAAAGCTGAGCAATTCATGCCGGGATTGCAATCAAAGGGTGGGCGTCAATGGATGGGATACCGGCCTTCGACGCCAGATTCACTTCCTGTTATAGGTACTTCCCGATTGACGGATAATGTTCTCTACGCTTTTGGGCATGGCCATCTCGGACTTACCCAATCTGGGGTAACAGCCCGGCTGATCAGCGATCTGATTGGTGGTCATGCTTCCTCTATATCGATTGACCCTTACAGTCCCAAACGCTTCAGGAGTTAGCTCAGATGGCACGTCATTCATTCTTCTGTATAGATGGCCATACTTGCGGAAATCCAGTTCGGCTGGTGGCTGGCGGTGGCCCAAACCTGACGGGCGCATCAATGATGGAAAAGCGCGCGCATTTTCTCAGCGAATTTGACTGGATCAGAACCGGTTTGATGTTTGAGCCTCGCGGACACGACATGATGTCGGGCTCGATACTCTATCCTCCAACACGGGATGATTGCGATATCGCTATCCTGTTTATCGAAACATCCGGATGCCTTCCCATGTGCGGTCACGGAACGATCGGGACCGTGACCATGGCGATCGAGCATGGACTGGTTACTCCAAAAGTGCCGGGTATTTTGCGGCTGGACACGCCCGCTGGTCTTGTCGTCGCCGAATATACACAAGAGGGGCAATATGTAACGAGCGTGCGAATCACCAACGTACCTGCCTTCCTTTATGAGGAGGGTTTGGAAGTCGAGTGTCCGGATCTGGGGACGCTCCTTGTCGATGTGGCTTATGGAGGAAACTTTTACGCCATCGTAGAACCTCAGGCCAATTATAGGGATATGGCTGATTACAGGGCGCTGGATCTGATCGGGTGGAGTCCTGTGTTGCGGGAGCGCTTGAATGAGCGTTACACATTCGTTCATCCGCAGAATCCCGGGATCAATACACTCAGCCACATCCTGTGGACCGGAGCCCCGATTCATCCGGAGGCTCATGCGCGGAATGCTGTTTTTTACGGCGACAAAGCGATTGATCGCTCACCCTGCGGCACGGGCACATCAGCGCGCATGGCGCAGCTTGCGGCCAAGGGAAAACTCAAGCCGGGCGATGATTTTGTGCACGAATCGATCATAGGCTCATTGTTTCATGGGCGGGTTGAAGAGGCGGTGACAGTGGGAGAAAAGCCAGCGATTGTTCCGTCCGTGGCGGGATGGGCGCGCATGACCGGCTACAATACAATTTTTATAGATGACCGGGACCCGTTTGCCCACGGTTTTGTGGTGAAGTAACGCTTTTCGCTGCATTGCAAAATTATGGCTCAGGTGGTGATTTCTGCTAAAATGGACGGATACGCTGTAAAAAACGCCAAGGATTGGGGCAAATTTGGTGCAAAATTCTGGAGAATCTGTGCCAGCAAATATAAAGTGTGTGGCGGGTCGCAAAAAAGCATTTGCTTTCTGTATTGCACGCGCTAGGTGTAATAATGTTGGGGCAACAGTAACCGGATAAAAAAACCGGACAAGAAACTTCCCAATAAAACGAGGGGTATCGTTGCAATGGAGTATTTCATCCAGCAATCGATCAATGGGTTGACGCTTGGTTCAATTTACGGCCTGATCGCCATTGGTTACACGATGGTCTATGGGATCATCGGTATGATTAATTTCGCCCATGGCGATGTATTCATGCTTGGCGCCTTTATGGCGATGATTGTTTTTCTTGCATTAACAACATTTATCGGTGGCGTTCCGGTTGTGCTGGCGCTGTTATTGATGATGCTTGTCGCCATGCTATTGACCGGCCTTTGGAGCTGGACAATCGAGCGATTAGCTTATCGGCCCTTGCGCGGTTCATTCCGGCTGGCACCATTGATCACCGCTATCGGCATGTCGATTGCGCTGTCCAATTTTGTGCAGGTTACACAGGGCCCTCGCAACAAGCCAATTCCACCGCTGGTCAATGGCGGCATTATAATTCCTGGTACCGATATCAGCATTGCTTACAAGCAGATGGTGATCATCATTGTTACCGCAATCCTTCTGGTTGCCTTCTGGTACCTCGTTAACAAGACGACGTTAGGCAGAGCCCAGCGCTCCTGTGAGCAGGACCGCAAGATGGCCGCCTTGCTTGGCATTGACGTTGATAAAACAATTTCCATGACATTCGTGATGGGCGCGATGCTCGCAGCTGTCGCTGGTACGCTATACCTGATGTTCTATGGCGTTATTTCCTTCACGGACGGCTTTACGCCCGGTGTAAAGGCTTTCACGGCGGCTGTTCTTGGCGGTATCGGCTCTTTGCCGGGCGCGGTGATCGGCGGACTGCTGATTGGCCTGATTGAGGCTCTCTGGTCGGCCTATTTTTCTATCGACTACAAGGATGTTGCGGCATTCTCGATCCTGGCGATCGTTCTGATCTTCCTGCCGTCGGGCATTCTCGGCCGGCCCGAAGTCGAAAAGGTTTAAGCATATGGCCGATGTACAAACGTCTAACCCGGAATCTAATTTCGCCAAAGCGGTGAAAGAAGGGCTGGTCGCTGCCGCCCTTGCCTTGGGATTGTTCCTTCTCATTGTCGGCTTTCGCACGGATCAGAATATTCGCAATGAGCTTGTGCTAAACCAGCGTTGGGGCCTGCTTGCGATATTTGTTCTGGTTGCTGGTGTCGGCCGGTTTCTGCTGACGGCATATGTCACGCCCTGGAATGCAGCACGCGCGCTGAGCAAGCGAACCGTTGCGGCAAAAGAGGCAAAAGAACAGTCTGCCTTTCGCAAGAGCTTTCCCAAAATCGGTCTTGCGCTGCTGTTTGTCTATCCATTTTTGGTGATCGGAACGCTTGCGCTCTATAATGGCTCGATGATGGGCGGACTGCAGGGCTCGCTCAAATATGTCGACAATTTCGGTATCCAGATTCTCATCTATGTCATGCTGGCATGGGGTCTGAACATTGTTATCGGACTGGCCGGGCTGCTGGATCTTGGCTATGTCGCCTTCTATGCGGTCGGGGCGTATTCCTACGCGTTGCTGTCGTCGCATTTTGGTCTGTCATTCTGGCTTCTCTTGCCCATGGCAGGTATCTTCGCTGCATTGTGGGGTATCGTGCTGGGCTTTCCGGTCCTACGCCTGCGCGGCGACTATCTTGCCATCGTGACCCTGGCCTTCGGTGAAATCATTCGCCTTGTGCTGATCAACTGGACCGTCGTTACCAAGGGCACATTCGGTATTTCCGGTATCGCTAAGGCAACATTGTTCGGCATTCCGTTCACGCCCGGACCCGGCGGCTTCGCCAATTTGCTCGGCCTGCCCAATTCCGGCGTCTATTACAAAATATTCCTCTATTACCTGATCCTGCTTCTGGCACTTTTGACGGCCTGGGTGACCATACGCCTGCGCCGCATGCCGATCGGTCGCGCATGGGAAGCTTTGCGCGAGGACGAAATCGCCTGCCGCTCGCTCGGTATCAATACCACGACCACCAAGCTGACGGCCTTTGCCACAGGCGCAATGTTCGGCGGTTTTGCCGGATCGTTCTTCGCCGCACGTCAGGGCTTTGTCAGCCCGGAAAGTTTCGTCTTCCTTGAATCTGCAATTATTCTGGCGATTGTGGTTCTGGGCGGCATGGGTTCGCTCGTCGGTATTGCGATTGCTGCTGCTGTCATGATCGGCGGTACGGAACTATTGCGCGAGCTTGAATTCCTCAAGCACATTTTCGGCAATGATTTTACGCCGGAGCTCTACCGCATGCTGTTGTTCGGTTTGGCCATGATTGTGGTCATGGTGTGGAAGCCGCGAGGTTTTGTGGGGAACCGTGAACCAAGTGCATTCTTGCACAAACGAAAACTGGTATCGAGCGAATTCACCAAAGAAGGGCACGGCTGATGGTTTCGGAAGTGCAAAAAAATAACAACGCAATTTTGCGTGTAGAGCGTCTGTCAATGAAGTTTGGTGGTCTGATCGCCATCAACGATCTGAACTTCGAGGCAAAGCGCGGTGCCATCACCGCACTGATCGGCCCCAACGGAGCAGGCAAGACAACGGTCTTCAACTGCATCACCGGCTTCTACAAGCCGACTGAAGGCATGTTGACCATGACCCGCCAGAATGGTGAGGAATATCTGCTTGAACGCATGGCGGATTTTGTCATCACCAAGAAGGCGAAAGTGGCGCGTACTTTCCAGAATATCCGGCTGTTTTCCGGCCTGACTGTTCTGGAGAATCTGCTCGTTGCCCAGCACAATCCTTTGATGCTGTCATCGGGCTATACGATACTCGGGTTGCTCGGCTTTCCGACCTACAAAAAGGCCGCGGCTGACGCGATTGAGAAAGCCAGGTTCTGGCTGGAAAAGATCAATCTTGTGGATCGAGCCGATGATCCTGCTGGCGATCTTCCCTATGGTGCGCAGCGCCGTCTGGAAATTGCGCGTGCCATGTGCACCGAACCGGAATTGCTTTGCCTTGATGAACCAGCTGCTGGCCTCAATGCACGTGAATCGGCCGAGCTTAACAAGCTTCTGCTCGACATTCGCGACGAGACAGGCACATCCATCCTTTTGATCGAGCACGATATGTCGGTTGTGATGGAAATTTCCGATCATGTCGTCGTGCTCGAATATGGCACCAAGATTTCTGACGGCACGCCGGATAGCGTGAAGAACGATCCAAAGGTTATTGCGGCCTATCTCGGCGTTGAAGACGAAGAAATCGTCGAGATGCTTGAGCAGGCAGAAGCTGCTGGTGTTGACGATCTGACTGCTGCCGTCGATCTCATGTCGAGCGAAGCTATTCATAAATTGGAAGAAACCCATCCGGATGCGGCGGCTGTCAGCCTCGTTACCACGGGACCGGCTCGCCCGGCAAAACCCGCAGCAGCGAAAAAACAGTCTGTAGCCAAGCCGGCACGGACAACGGCGTCCACGGCGACGGGAACTTCAGAAGCCAAGCCAGCAGCGAAGAAAACGCCAGTGAAAGCTGCACCAGCCAAAGCTGAACCAGCAAAACCCGTCGCTACAAGGCCCGCTGCACCCAAGAAAGCCGCCCCCGCTGCGGCAGCACCAGCGGCTGCAAAAAAGCCTGCACCAAAGGCGCCTGCCAAAGCTGCGGCTTCGGCCTCACAGATCAAGGCAGGCGCGACAGCCAATGCGCTGGCGGCACCACGTGGCGGGAAAGCCGACAGATTGATCGATATCAAGGGCATTGGGCCGGTTAATGAGCGCAAGCTCAATGAGCACGGCATATTTCACTTCGATCAGATTGCTTCCTGGAAGAAAGCGGATGTTATTGCGGCCGAGGCCTATCTGGCATTTGACGGGCGCATTGCTCGCGAAGACTGGATTGGTCAAGCCAAGGCCATGGCCAAGGCAAGCCAAAAGAAACCGGCACCCAAGAAGAGCGGAGGAGCTGAATAATGGCGGAGAATAAAGCTCTTCTCAGCATCGAGAATGTCGAGACCTATTATGGCAATATCCGTGCGCTGAGCGGTGTGACCGTTCATGCGGATGCGGGTGAGATCGTCACGCTGATCGGCGCCAATGGCGCAGGCAAATCAACGCTGATGATGACGATTTTCGGCATGCCCCGCGCGCGCTCGGGCCGCATCATGTTCGATGGCAAGGATATCACGCAGTTGCCGACGCATGAGATCGCAAGGCTGCGCATTGCACAATCTCCTGAAGGCAGACGGATTTTCCCGCGCATGACCGTGCAGGAAAATCTGCAGATGGGTGCCAGTCTCGACAAGCTGGAATATTTCGATGAGGACGTGCGCAAGGTCTTCGACCTGTTTCCGCGTCTCAAGGAACGTATCAATCAACGTGGCGGAACGCTTTCGGGTGGTGAGCAGCAGATGCTCGCCATTGGCCGCGCGCTAATGGCCCGGCCCCGGCTGCTGCTGCTGGATGAACCTTCGCTTGGCCTGGCTCCCCTGATCATCAAGCATATTTTCGAGGCGATCAAGGAACTCAACAAGACAACCGGCCTGACTGTGTTTCTGGTCGAGCAGAATGCCTTTGGTGCGTTGAAGCTAGCCGATCGCGGTTATGTGATGGTCAACGGCATTGTGACGATGAGCGGCGCGAGCAAGGACCTTCTGGCCAATCCGGAAGTGCGGGCGGCCTATCTCGAAGGCGGGCGTCACTGACAAGACAAGACAAGACGGCTCAAAAGGGCCGCAAGGAGAACTTCGCCATGCAGGGCATATTATACGAAGAACCTTCCATCTGGCTGTTCATTCTGGTCACCTGCGTCATGGGTGGCTGGGCCGCATGGATGGCTGGACGGGCTTGCGCCAAGACGTGGCGGCCAATCGCTATCCTTGTCTTCTACATGCTGCTGCTGGGCGTCGGCGTACGCTTCATCCATTTTGCCCTTTTCGGCGGCACAATGGTCACGCTGCACTATTACATCATCGACACTATCGTTCTCATCATGATCGGAACACTGGGGTATAAGTACACAAGAACAAACCAGATGGTGAGGCAATATCACTGGCTCTACGAAAAAGTTTCTCCTTTCAATTGGAAGGAAAGAACAGGAGCCTGATCTATCCCGCTGATGCGAAATGAATCAGCGTGACAACCGCCGGAAAATCGGCAAATGTAGTCTTAAGCGATGCCAAAAATCGTCGCGAGGGGTTTGGTAAGTACCTAGAAAAATGGGAGTTTTCAAATGAAGAAGTCACTGTTTTCAGGCGTTGCATTCGCTGCGATGCTCGCTCTGAGCAGCAACGCCTATGCTGACCTTCTAATCGGTGTTGGTGGCCCAATGACCGGCCCGAATGCTGCATTTGGTGCGCAGCTGCAGAAGGGCGCAGAGGCAGCCGTTGCGGCAATCAATGCCGCTGGCGGCGTAAATGGCGAGCAGATCAAGCTTTCGCTCGGCGATGACGTTTCCGATCCAAAGCAGGGTATTTCGGTTGCCAATAAATTTGTTGCAGACGGCGTGAAGTTTGTTGTCGGTCACTTCAACTCCGGCGTTTCAATCCCGGCTTCTGAAGTTTACGCGGAAAACGGCATTCTGGAAATCACACCAGCTGCGACCAACCCGGTATTCACTGAACGCGGTCTGTGGAACACATTCCGTACATGCGGCCGTGATGACCAGCAGGGCGTCGTTGCCGGCGGTTACATTGCCGAAAAGTTCAAGGATGCCAAAATCGCTGTCGTTCATGACAAGACACCATATGGCCAGGGTCTTGCTGACGAAACCAAGAAGACACTGAATGCAAAGGGTGTAACCGAAGCCCTTTATGAAGGTGTCAATGTTGGCGACAAGGATTTCTCCGCGCTTATCGCCAAGGCGAAACAAGCTGGTGTAACTGTTCTTTATTGGGGCGGTCTGCACACGGAAGCTGGTCTGATCATTCGCCAGCTCGCCGATCAGGGCCTGAAAGTTACATTCATTTCCGGTGACGGCATCGTATCGAACGAATTGGCTTCAATTGCTGGTGATGCAGTTGCAGGCACGTTGAATACGTTCGGTCCAGATCCAAGCAAGGATCCTGCAAACAAGGAACTCGTTGAGAAATTCCGCGCACAGGGCTTCGAACCAGAAGCTTACACGCTGTATTCCTACGCAGCGACGCAGGTTATTGCCGCAGCAGCAACACTTGCCAAGTCCAATGATCCTGAAACCGTCGCCAAGACGATGAAGGAAAAAGGACCATTCAAGACTGTGCTCGGTGATATTGCTTTCGACGAAAAGGGCGATCCAAAGCTTCCAGGCTACGTCATGTACGAATGGAAGAAGGGCGAAGACGGCAAGTATACCTATACACAGCAGTAATTTTCCTGCTTTTGACATTAGCGAATGCCCGGTCTTGTACCGGGCATTTTGCTATTGGAAATTTCCTGTTCCTGTGATCAATATGTATTGTTTGCACTGCAGCAATCTTTCAGCCGTCTTAAAAACCTCAAATCAATTTTGATTTGCTTCTCGCCCGGAGTTTTCATTTTGCCCATCAAGAAAATCCTCGTCGCCAATCGATCAGAAATTGCCATCCGCGTATTCCGTGCGGCCAATGAGCTTGGCATGAAAACCGTGGCGATATGGGCGGAAGAGGACAAACTTGCCTTGCACCGATTCAAGGCTGATGAATCCTATCAGGTTGGTCGTGGTCCGCATCTGGCAAAGGATATGGGACCAATCGAGAGTTATCTGTCGATTGAAGAAATAATTCGGGTAGCGCGGCTGTCGGGTGCTGATGCAATCCACCCTGGCTACGGACTTTTGTCAGAAAGCCCGGAATTTGCTGATGCGTGCGCAGAAGCCGGCATAACATTTATCGGCCCAAAGCCTGAAACCATGCGCCGCCTTGGCAATAAGGTTGCTGCCCGCAATCTGGCAATTGAAATTGGTGTCCCGGTTGTGCCTGCAACGGAACCTTTGCCGGATGACATGGATACCATCAAGGAGATGGCGGAGAAGATCGGCTATCCGGTGATGCTCAAAGCTTCTTGGGGCGGCGGCGGTCGCGGCATGCGGGCCATCTTCAAGCCGGAGGATATTGCCCGTGAAGTCACCGAAGGCAAACGCGAAGCCAAAGCAGCCTTTGGCAAAGACGAAGTTTATCTGGAAAAACTGGTCCAGCGCGCCAGACACGTTGAAGTACAGATATTGGGCGACACGCATGGAAATGCGGTTCATCTGTTCGAACGCGACTGCTCGATTCAGAGACGTAACCAGAAAGTGGTTGAACGTGCCCCAGCGCCTTATCTCAGTGAGGAACAGCGCAAGGAGATCGCCGATTACGGCCTGAAGATCGCCAAGGAGACGGCCTATATCGGTGCTGGAACCATCGAATTTCTGATGGATGCAGATACCAATGAATTCTATTTCATCGAAGTGAATCCGCGTATTCAGGTCGAACACACGGTTACTGAAGAAGTAACCGGTATTGATATTGTCAAAGCGCAGATCCGTATTCTTGAGGGCGCAACGATTGGTACGCCGGAATCCGGGGTTCCTGCCCAAAAAGATATCCGGCTAAATGGTCATGCCTTGCAATGCCGCATCACAACGGAAGATCCGGAGCAGAATTTCATTCCCGACTATGGCCGTATCACTGCCTATCGCGGGGCAACGGGCTTCGGCATACGTCTTGATGGTGGAACTGCCTATTCCGGCGCAGTCATCACACGCTTCTATGACCCGCTGCTCGAGAAGATCACCGCCTGGTCTCCAACCGCTGAGGAAACCATCCACCGCATGCATCGTGCCTTGCGGGAGTTCCGCATTCGCGGTGTTGCAACGAACCTGACATTTCTAGAAGCAATCATTACCCACCCCAAGTTCACGGATAATACTTACACAACGAATTTTATCGACACGACGCCAGAACTGTTTGAGCAAGTTAAACGTCAGGACCGTGCGACCAAGCTTCTGACCTACCTTGCTGATGTGACTGTGAACGGCCATCCAGAAACCAAGGGACGGGCAGTCCCGCCTGCCGAGGCAGCATTGCCGCGCGTTCCATTTATCGAAACGCCTATTCCGGATGGGACAAAACAGCTTCTTGATCAGTTAGGGCCGAAAAAATTCGCGGAATGGATGCGCAACGAAAAACGCGTCTTGTTCACCGATACCACCATGCGCGACGGCCATCAGTCGTTGCTTGCTACACGTATGCGCACCTATGATATTGCGCGTGTTGCAGGCACTTATGCGCGCGCTCTGCCACAACTTTTCTCACTGGAATGTTGGGGCGGCGCGACGTTTGATGTGTCAATGCGGTTTTTGACGGAAGATCCTTGGGAGCGGCTGGCGGAAATCCGGGAGCAGGCGCCAAACATCCTGCTCCAGATGTTGCTGCGGGGAGCCAATGGGGTTGGCTATAAAAGTTACCCGGATAATGTTGTAAAGTATTTTGTCCAACAGGCCGCACGCGGTGGAATTGATGTATTCCGCGTTTTCGACAGTTTGAACTGGGTCGAAAACATGCGCGTGAGCATGGATGCAGTGCTGGAGGAGAACAAGCTTTGTGAGGCCGCGATCTGCTACACGGGCGATATTCTAAACTCCGCCCGACCGAAATATGATCTCAAATATTATGTTGCTCTGGCACAGCAGGTGGAGAAGGCCGGAGCGCATATCATAGCGGTCAAGGACATGGCTGGTCTATTGAAGCCAGGCGCCGCCAAGGTGCTTTTCAAGGCTTTGCGAGAAGCTACGGATTTGCCATTACACTTCCATACCCATGACACGTCCGGCATTGCCGCGGCCACTGTTCTGGCGGCGGTGGATGCTGGCGTCGATGTGGTCGATGCCGCTATGGATGCGCTTTCAGGGAATACTTCACAGCCTTGCCTTGGCTCCATTGTGGAAGCGCTGAAAGGAACGGAACGTGATCCGGGTCTTGATCCAGAATGGATTCGCCGGATTTCGTTCTATTGGGAAGCTGTGCGCACGCAATATGCCGCATTTGAGAGTGACTTGAAGGGGCCTGCCTCGGAAGTCTATCTGCACGAAATGCCGGGTGGTCAGTTTACCAATCTCAAAGAACAGGCCCGCTCGCTTGGCTTGGAAACGCGCTGGCACGAAGTCGCGCAAGCCTATGCGGATGTCAACCAGATGTTTGGCGATATCGTCAAAGTAACGCCGTCATCGAAGGTTGTTGGTGATATGGCTCTGATGATGGTGAGCCAGGATCTTTCGGTCGAAGACGTGAAGAATCCGGAGAAGGATATTTCTTTTCCCGACTCCGTTGTTTCGATGATGCGCGGTGATCTGGGCCAACCGCCACAAGGCTGGCCAAAGGAAATCCAGAAAAAGATATTGAAGGACGAGAAGCCCTTTACCGAGCGTCCCGGCGCGTTGCTGGCGGCTGCGGATCTTGCTGCGGAACGCAAGGAAATCGAAGAGAAGCTGGAGCGCAAAATCAGCGATCAGGAATTTGCGTCCTATCTGATGTATCCCAAAGTGTTCACTGATTTTGCTGTGACGCACAATACATATGGTCCAACCAGCGTCTTGCCAACGCCTGTCTATTTTTATGGTCTGGGACAGGAAGAGGAAGTCTTTCTTACCATTGAACGTGGGAAGACCCTGGTTGTGCGCAATCAAGCCGTGGGCGAGACGGATGAAAAGGGCATGCGCACGGTCTTCTTTGAGATGAATGGCCAACCGCGGCGCGTCAAAGTTCCTGACAGAACCCACGGGGCTAGCGGTGCCGGCGTAAGACGTAAGGCAGAGCTTACTAATGAGAAGCATGTTGGCGCGCCAATGCCGGGCATTGTATCGACTGTTGGTGTCTCGGCAGGCCAGAAAGTTAATGCGGGTGACGTTCTTCTATCGATTGAAGCGATGAAGATGGAAACTGCACTGCGTGCGGAGCGTGACGGGGTGGTCGCAGAAGTGCTTGTTCGTTCAGGCGATCAAATCGATGCAAAGGACCTAATGATCGTCTATGAATGAGTCGATTGCGCAGAATTCATCTCAATTTTGTTCATATATGATCAAAAAGAGTGATTTGACAGGAAATTAAATCGATTTAAAAGTTCGGGCGACCGCAATTTTCGTATGGCTGTGAAATCAATGGATGCTTCTGTTTATCGCAAACGTGCCGTATATGGCCGTTGGGCTGTTGCCTGCGCGTTTTTCTTCAATGGTTTCCTCGTCGGCAGTTGGGCACCACAAATACCAGTATTCATGACGCGTTTGAATATTAGCGAATTTACGCTCGGTCTGATGATATTGATTTTCGGAGTTGGCGCGCTCGTTGCCATGCCTTGGTGCGGCTATCTGATAGGCAGGTTTGGTTCGCGTGCCGTCGTTAAAGGCTTTGCCTTCTTTTGTTCGTTTTCGCTTCTTCTGGTTGCCCTGGCGCCGAATCTCATCACCGCAGCACCGGCGCTCTTCCTTTTTGGTGCCGTCATTGGCGCCATGGATGTTGCGATGAATGCCAATGCAGTTGAGGTCGAAAAACAACTATCGCGTGCCGTCATGTCATCCTCGCATGGCTTTTGGAGTCTTGGCGGTTTTGCGGGAGGTGCTCTCGGCGGCTTCCTCATCGAAGCGCAGGGACATTTGATCCACGCAATTGTGGTGACGGCGATTGCAATTGTTCTGGGACTGGTGGCGTTCCGGCATATGATCACTGAAGATAAACCGGTCGTTCATGAAAAGCAGAAGCTCTCCTTCCCCACCAATCCGCTGATTTATCTTATTGGACTGATGGCCTTGTTCTCCATGGTCCCTGAGGGATCGGTTCTCGACTGGGCCGCCCTCTATCTGCAGCAGGAAAAAGGGGCGGATATAGCAACCGCCGGACTCGCATTCGCTGCATTCTCGGGCACAATGTCAATTATGAGGTTCCTTGGCGATGGCGTGCGTAACCGTTTTGGCGCTGTGAGAACCTTGCGCATCTCCGCTCTCATTGGCGCTTCCGGACTTTTGGTCGCGAGCATTGCACCGACGCCATGGATAGCAATTCTCGCCTTTGCATTTTCGGGTCTCGGCATTGCAAATATGGTACCGATCGCCTTTTCCGCCGCAGGCAATCAACCGGGCACATCATCCGGCATAGCGCTTAGCATGGTAACGCTGATGGGCTATTCGGGAATATTGGTAGCGCCTTCAGCGATCGGATTCGTCGGTGGACGCACAGGTTTCGGCCCTATCTATATGGTGCTCGCCGCGCTGCTCATTGTCGTTTTTCTGATGGCTAACCTTGCCGCTACCGCCGATCGGGCAAAGAATTAGAGCAAGTTTGTTTATGAAACCTCGTCAAAAACTGCTCTAGGCGGCTGGCTTTTTGCGCTGAATGAGGAAGTCGGTAACCCGTCTGCCAGGCTTCTTCTTCTTCAAGCCAATATTCATTTCCGGCGCAAGTTCATCTGAAAGGTCGAGTGTTTCGTGTTCGCCGATTGCGTCGAAATGTTCTTCAAGCCAGTCTTCGGCCGCTGCCCGGCCAAGATCGCGAAGATATTCGAGAAAAGCCCATTCCGCGTTGATTTTGGATGAGGCCGAAAGGCCTGCCAATGCTTCGTCCGCATCAATCCTGTGCATGCGAATGTTGCGGTATTCCCCATGCTCGATTCTGCCCGCTTTGATCAGCGAGTTGACAAAGGCAATTGAGCGGAATTCCCGTAGAAGCGCGGCATTGAAGGTAATCTCGTCAATGCGATCGGTAATATCGCGGGCCGTCTGCGGTGTTCCTCTGCGCTCGATAGGATTGATCTGGATCAGGAGTACATCTTCACTGGCGCCGGAATAGAAAAACGGAAACAAGGCCGGGTTGCCACCATAACCACCATCCCAATAGGGTTGGCCGTCAATTTCCACAGCCTGGAAAATATAGGGAAGACATGCGGATGCCATGATGACATCGGCATTGAGCTCACTCTGTGAGAAAACCCGCAATCGTCCGCTTTCGACATTCGTCGCAGAAATGAAAAGCTTAAGCGCCGAACAGGCTTTCACCCGTTCGAAGTCTATTTCTTTCTCCACCAGATCGCGAAGCGGGTTCAGATTGAGCGGATTGTATTCATAAGGCGAGAACATCCGGGTGATATTCTCGAAAATATTGTAACCAATGCCGTTTTCGACAGACCAATTGCCGAAGAAGACATCCCATGGCGTGCGTTGCACAGGGCTGAAGCGCCCGCTACGACCAACCGCCCGCCAGAATTCGTGAAGCTTGGCCCGCGCGCCTTCGGGACCATTTTGTGACCATCCGTCGGCAAGTGCTACGGCATTCATGGCACCGGCGCTGGTGCCGGAGATGCCTTCGATAGTCAGCCGGCCGTCTTCAAGAATGCGATCAAGAACGCCCCAGGTGAAGGCCCCGTGAGAACCGCCACCCTGTAAGGCAACATTGATGGTTTTGGGCTTGGCCATTATGCAGCAGTCCAACCGCCATCGACAGATATAGATGTTCCTGTAATCTGTGCGGCGGCATCACTGGCCAGAAATACGACTGTAGCACCGATCTGGTCTACCGTCGCAAACTCCTTGGTTGCCTGTTTCTCAAGCATAACGTCGCGAATAACGGTTTCACGATCCATGTTATGCGCTTTCATTTGGTCTGGAATCTGCGCTTCGACTAAAGGAGTAAGTACATAACCGGGGCAAATCGTATTGCTGGTGATGTGCTGTTCAGCAACTTCGAGCGCCACAGTCTTGGTAAAGCCGATGACACCATGTTTGGCAGCAACATAGGCGGATTTGAAAGGCGAGGCACGCAGCCCGTGAGCGGATGCGATATTGATGATCCGGCCCCAGCCAGCCTTCTTCATATGGGGTAAGGCGGCGGCAGTGGTGTGGAAGGCAGATGTCAGATTGATCGCAATGATGGCATCCCATTTTTCAACGGGGAATTCATCGACCGGGGCAACAAACTGAATACCAGCATTATTTACCAGCACATCGACAGTGCCAAATTTCTCGGCTGATTTTTCGACCAGCGTGCGGCAGTCGGCGCCATTGGACATGTCGGCCTTGATATAAACAACACCAGTTGAGTATCTTTTGGCAAGTTCCTGGGCGAGTGCATGGTCTTCTGGCCGGTCGGTAAACGAATTTATCACGACATTATAACCCGCCGCCGCAAGCGCATGTGCTGCCCCAAGGCCAATGCCTGAATTCGAACCGGTAATAATAGCTGTCTTTTTGGCCATGATTTAAGCTTCCTGAACTGCAATAGGTTTCTGCGACCCGTGCGGGGAATATATTGCATTGCAGCAAAATTACTAGATTGCGATCATGAACACTTTGTCATGCGGTTTTTTTGCCAGCCATTGAGGCAATAGGCTAATGTTGCTTGGTGTTGACAAATGGCCGTGTCTGCGCCACCTGAACAGCATCTTTGGAGCTTGATGATGTCCGACTATATTTCGCAACCTTTTGCCCGGCGCTCGTCGATTGGTGTCGATGTGGGCGGCGTTATGGTTGGCGGCGGTGCCCCGGTTGTCGTTCAGTCCATGACAAACACCGATACAGCGGATGTGGATGGAACTGTTGCACAGGTTGCCGCGCTATCACGTGCAGGTTCGCAGATTGTGCGCATTACGGTAGATCGTGATGAATCCGCTGCGGCTGTTCCACGTATTCGGGAGAGACTCGATCGGCTTGGCTTGAATGTGCCACTTGTCGGGGATTTTCATTATATCGGGCATAAATTACTGGCCGATCATCCGGCGTGCGCCGAAGCATTGGCAAAATACCGGATCAATCCCGGAAATGTGGGCTTTAAAGATAAGAAAGATGCGCAATTCGGTGCCATTATCGAAATGGCAGTCCGCTATGACAAGCCTGTGCGTATTGGCGTTAATTGGGGATCGCTCGATCAGGAACTGCTCACAGTCCTGATGGATAAAAACAGTGAGGCAGGTTCGCCGCTGACAGCCGAAGCCGTTGTGCGCGAGGCGATTGTCCAGTCTGCCTTGATCTCATCGCAATTGGCGGAAGAAATTGGTTTGCCGCGCTCAAAGATCATTCTTTCGGCGAAGGTGAGCCAGGTCCAGGATTTGATTGCTGTCTACGCTGAGCTGGCACGCCGATGCGACCATGCATTACATTTGGGGCTAACTGAAGCTGGCATGGGAACAAAGGGCATAGTGGCTTCATCAGCCGCCATGGGCATTCTCTTGCAGCAGGGTATTGGCGATACGATACGCATTTCATTGACACCCGAGCCTGGTGGAGACCGTACGCGGGAAGTACAGGTGGCGCAGGAACTGCTGCAAACCATGGGCTTTCGTCAGTTTATTCCCATCGTTGCTGCCTGTCCCGGCTGCGGCCGCACAACGTCAACAGTATTTCAGGAGCTGGCGCAGTCTATTCAAAGCGATATCCGGACAAACATGCCGATCTGGCGCGAGAAATATCCCGGCGTTGAAGCTTTGAATGTGGCCGTCATGGGCTGCATCGTCAATGGTCCTGGCGAATCCAAAATGGCTGATATTGGAATATCGTTGCCCGGAACCGGTGAAACACCATCCGCACCAGTGTTTGTCGATGGCAAGAAAGTTGCGACACTACGTGGTGTAGGCATCGCTCAAGAATTCCAGAAAATGGTTGCAGATTATATCGAAAATCGATTTGGACAGGGCAGCCAGGCCGCCGAATAGCAAGGCTGCTAGTTCTTCCGCTCGGCAATAAAGCGGGCCGCTTCCTTTAAAAGCCCGGCCTTCTCGCCGAAAGGTTCAAGCAAAAGCTGCGCTTGCTCGACAAGACCTGATAGCTGGCGCTTGGTCCACTCGATCCCATGAATGGAAACAAGTGTGGCTTTGCCGGCTGCCACGTCCTTCCCTGTCGCCTTACCCATATTGCCAGCATCAGAAGTCACGTCCAGCAGGTCGTCGGCAAGTTGGAATGCCAGACCGATTGCAGAGCCATATTCGGCAAGGCATTCGCGCTCGCGCTGGTCAGCATTGCCAATAATGGCACCCGCTTCACACGCAAACCTGATAAGGGCTCCGGTTTTCATTGCTTGAAGCCGAATGATACCCTGCTCATCAGGCTTCACTTTTTCAGCTTCCAGATCAAGCGTCTGACCGCCTGTCATGCCGCCAATTCCTGCGGAACGCGCCAGCTCTGTTATGAGCGAGAGGCGCGCCTGAGCGCTGATTTCGGTTGCCTCGCTTGCGACGAGTTCAAAGGCATAAGTCAGAAGGCTGTCACCGGCAAGTATCGCTGCGGCTTCATCAAATTTACGATGAACAGTGGGCTGTCCCCGGCGCAAATCATCATTGTCCATAGCAGGCAGATCGTCGTGAACGAGCGAATAGCTGTGGATGCATTCCAGCGCTGCTGCAACCCGCAAAGCCGCCGAATTGTCGGCGCCAAACAATGCTGCGCTTTCCATGACCAGAAAAGGCCGAAGCCGTTTTCCGCCGTTGAGAACCCCATGTCTCATTGCCGCGAGCAATCTTGGTGGGCGCGTAATCTCACCGCTCTGCGGACGGTCGGATAAAAGCTCTGACAGCAACATCTCCACAGATGCTGCCCGTTGCTGCAAACTTAGCTGAAAAAGTGAGAAATCATTATCGTGCATGGTTGCCCAATGACCAATAAATGGTCTTTTGGTCAAGCATGAGATAAATTTTCTGCTCAATTGGCAAATGCTATGCAGATTCTTGCAGAAAGAATTCCCTTCTTCTTCCTGATGCTCTATGTCCGTGGAGGCAATTCAAGCGGAAGGTCTACGTGGCAAGGGTTTTGGTCAGAAACAAGCGGGGCAGGGGATATCTTGTCGATCCGGGACGCTCGCCTTTAGGGCGCATCATGCGCTATGTGATTCTGATCGGCATTGTATTGGTGATGCTGCCTTTAATTCTGCTGTGTTTGTACAGATTGCCCTTTGTTCATCCGATTTCCACCTTGATGGTCAAGGACCTCGTGACGTTCTCCGGTTATGACCGTCAGTGGGTTTCCATTGATGATATATCGCCAACCCTCGTCAATTCAGTTATGATGTCCGAGGATGCCAAGTTCTGCTCGCATGCCGGTGTTGATTGGGACGCATTAAATTCGGTCGTGTCCGATACAATCGATGGGGAGCAAACGCGAGGCGCTTCGACCATTCCAATGCAAACGGCGAAAAACCTGTTCTTGTGGAACAGCCGCTCATTTATTCGCAAAGGGCTGGAAGTTCCGCTGGCAGTCATGACAGATCTGATACTGCCAAAACGGCGCTTGATGGAGATTTACCTCAATATTGCAGAGTGGGGGCCGGGGATTTACGGAATAGAGGCTGCGGCACAGCACCATTTCAATACCAGCGCCGCAAAACTATCTGCACGTCAGGCCGCCTATCTCGCGGTCACGCTTCCTAATCCTATTATGCGAAACCCGGCTAAACCTGGCCGTGGCTTGCAAATGCTGGCAAGGGTGAATGAGCGGCGCGCGCGGGCCGCAGGAGCCTATGTCGGATGCATCGGTTAGGCGTCAATAGCGGTCAAATGCCTCGTTTAACAGCTTCATGACAAAAAATATGAGACTCATGCTGGTCAAAAGCTCTTTGGCGGTGTATAGCCCAGCCGAACTTTCCGGATTTTTGTCCATTGTGACAGGCTCAGTTGGGCCAGTGCCGGATTTTGACTGATTACTGGAGCTGGAACAATGGCTGTACCTAAACGAAAAACTTCTCCGTCGAAGCGCGGCATGCGCCGTTCCGCTGACGCGTTGAAGGCACCGACTTACGTCGAAGACAAGAATTCAGGCGAACTGCGTCGCCCGCATCACGTCGATCTCAAGACCGGCATGTATCGTGGCCGTCAGGTTTTGACGCCTAAAGAAGGCTGATCTTTCCTTCGAAAGCATGCTAAAAGGACCGGCCATGTGCCGGTCCTTTTATTTTGGGGCCAGCGGCTTTTGTGGGAGATTGCTTCGTGATTTCAAATATACCGTTGATGATCGTGCCGCTCATTGTCTTCAATCTGGTTATTGCCGGATTGGCTGGCATTGGTGGCGCTGATCCTTGGGCTACCCAGCTTTATTCAATGCAGATGCTGTCAGGTGGCAATTGGGTCATGACGCTCGGCGACCTGATGATCGTTTTGTCGCTCGCGCTTCTGTTCTTTGAGATCATGAAGTCAACGCGCACGAGCAATGCCTCAGTTGTCGATCATCTGCTCTCTACATTTGTGTTTGTGGCGTTTCTCGTAGAGTTTTTGCTTGTGCCAAGCGCTTCGCACTCACTCTTCTTCATTCTCATGGCGATGGCGTTTTTTGATATTCTTGCGGGCTTCACCGTATCTCTTCGGTCAGCGGGCCGCGACGTAAATTTTCGCTAGAAGCGGGCTACTTCAGCTCTATTTCAATGAAGGCGTATTCGCCTTCATTGGCGTTTACGACATCGTGTTCCACGCCCTCGGATCGAAAATAGGGAACGCCCTTCTTCATCTCGGCTATTGATTCTCCGTCTTTTGTGAGGAGTTTCACTTTTCCGTCCATCAATGGCACGACAACGTAGTCATGGCCATGACGGTGCCAGCCGGTATTATCCCCAACCTCAAACCGATATTCGGTTACAATGACTTTTTCATTATCGATGAAAACGGTTGCTTTGGCTGACCCGGTCATTCTTCCTCCCGCACGTGCTTTGAAAATTATTTGTCGAGAGAATCCAGTTTGCGCTGCATCGCTGCGATCTGCTCTTTTAGTTCATTCAACCCGGATGTATCGGCCGGTTTCTCAGTGGCGGAACTTTCGTCCGCCTCAACCGCATTCGTGGACTTGTTGAGCGGAAACGGGGTGAACATCTTCATCGCGTGCTGCAGCATCTCAGTGTTCCGGCGCACCTGCTCCTCGACCAGTTTAATCGGCGTGCTGACATTCATCATATCAATCGGCGACTTGCCAAAAGCGGCTGTCAGCTGTTCCCGCATGCGCTCCTGTTCCTTGGCAAAGGCAGACATGGATTGTTCGAGGAAAGTTGGAAGTACGACCTGCATCTGGTCGCCATAGTATGCAATCAGCTGGCGAAGAAAAGGGATGGGAAGCATGTTCTGCCCATCCTTGTTTTCCAATTCAAAAATGATCTGGGTCAGGACGGAATGAGTAATGTCTTCACCTGTCTTAGCGTCTTGCACCGTGAAATCCTCATTACGCTTAACCATGCCAGCCAGGTCCTCAAGCGTCACGTAAGTGCTTGTGCCGGTGTTGTAGAGACGTCGATTAGCGTATTTCTTGATGATGATTTCGCCGGTCTTCGCTGCCATTACTTAACTCCCCAAGCATATCCCATTGCCGAACTCACGCGCCAGCTTGACGGTAGAAATAAAGGATAGGGGCAAAGCGCATCATTTCAAAGTGTTTTGTGCACTGCATACAACCGGTTACACCCAAACTTATGCTGCACTGCGGGAAGGATAAATCTACTTCTAGCTGGATTGGGCCTTGTCAAATGTACGAAGGGAGGGAATTCTGTTCGGCAGAAGTATTTTGAATTGAGCATTAAAAAATGAGGAAACGTTTATGACCCAATCCATCGTTATCGCCAGTGCAGCGCGCACCCCGGTAGGCTCTTTCAATGGTGCATTTGCCAATGTGCCCGCGCATGAGCTGGGGGCAGCGGTTATCAAAGAGGTGCTCAGCCGCGCTGGGGTTGATGGTGCAGACGTGGATGAAGTGATCATGGGTCAGGTTCTTGGCGCGGGCGAAGGGCAAAATCCGGCGCGGCAGGCTGCGATGGAAGCAGGAATCCCGCAGGAGGCTACAGCTTGGGGGTTGAACCAGCTTTGTGGCTCCGGTTTGCGGGCTGTCGCCTTGGGCATGCAGCAAATCGCCACCGGCGATGCCAACATCATTGTCGCTGGCGGACAGGAATCCATGTCGATGGCACCCCATTGCGCCCATTTGCGCGGAGGCGTCAAAATGGGCGACTTCAAGATGATCGACACCATGATCAAGGACGGTTTGACTGATGCGTTTCATGGCTATCACATGGGCATTACTGCGGAAAACATCGCCCGGAAATGGCAGTTGACGCGGGAGGAGCAGGATAATTTCGCCTTGGCCTCTCAACACAAGGCTGAGGCTGCGCAAAAAGCCGGACGATTCAAGGATGAAATCGTGCCCTTCACCATCAAGACCCGCAAGGGCGATGTGGTCGTTGCCGATGATGAGTATATTCGTCACGGCGCAACGCTGGAGTCGCTGTCGAAGTTGCGCCCGGCCTTCGATAAAGAGGGAACAGTCACCGCCGGTAATGCATCGGGGCTGAATGATGGCGCCGCGGCTGTTGTCCTCATGAGCGAGGACGAGGCAAAGCGCCGTGGCATCACGCCATTGGCGCGCATTGTTTCTTGGGCAACGGCAGGTGTTGATCCGGCCATTATGGGAACAGGGCCAATTCCGGCCTCACGCAAAGCACTGGAAAAGGCTGGCTGGAAGGCAGAAGACCTTGATCTTGTAGAAGCAAACGAAGCCTTTGCGGCCCAAGCCTGCGCGGTCAATAAGGATCTGGGTTTCAACCCGGATATCGTCAACGTCAATGGTGGGGCGATCGCTATAGGCCATCCAATTGGTGCCTCCGGTGCGCGCGTGTTGAATACATTGCTTTTTGAATTGAAGCGGCGCAACGGGACCAAGGGTCTTGCCACACTTTGCATTGGCGGCGGTATGGGCGTCGCTCTCTGCGTCGAACGCATCAAGGAATAAACCAAATTTTGCCGGCTCTGCGCTTAGCGGGGTCGGCGTTTCTGCGGTGCGTCGTGCACTTCACACTTGTGATTTATTGACTGCATTTACGAGAGATTATTTCAGGGAGGGGAAACATGACAAAAACAGCTATCGTAACCGGTGGTACGCGCGGTATTGGTGCCGCAATCAGCATCGCTTTGAAAGATGCAGGCTACAAAGTCGCAGCAAGCTATGCAGGCAATGATGAAGCGGCAAAAAAATTCAGTGATGAAACCGGTATAGCGACCTATAAATGGGATGTATCGAGTTACGAAGAATGTACAGCCGGTATTGCCAAGGTGGAGGCCGATCTGGGACCCATTTCGGTGCTCGTAAATAACGCCGGTATCACGCGCGACGCTATGTTTCACAAGCTCACACCAGGGCAGTGGACGGATGTCATCAATACCAATCTGAATGGCCTGTTTAATATGACTCATCCGCTCTGGACGGGGATGAGAGACCGCAAATTTGGACGCATCATCAACATATCGTCGATCAACGGGCAAAAGGGTCAGGCTGGACAGGTCAATTATTCGGCTGCCAAGGCGGGCGATATAGGATTTACAAAGGCACTGGCACAAGAGGGTGCACGGGCTGGCATTACTGTCAATGCGATCTGTCCCGGTTACATCGGAACGGAAATGGTGCGTGCAATTGATGAAAAGGTTTTAAACGAGCGCATCATCCCGCAGATTCCGGTCGGTCGTCTTGGCGAGCCTGAAGAGGTGGCGCGCTGTGTCGTTTTCCTGGCCTCAGACGAATCCGGTTTCATAACCGGCTCAACGCTCTCAGCCAATGGCGGACAATATCTGAGCTAAGACCGTTTTTACTGCAGGCGCTCTGCCGGCTGGAGAATCCAGTCGGCAGAGGTGCTTGACTCTTGGTAAAAACTGATAATTCGCGGCGATGCGCAAAAGTTAATTTTTTTGCGCGATGTGGGCTTCCAACAAGTTGAGTGATTCAGCATGTAGTGATTATGCTTGGAAAAAATCTATATATCGCCGTGAACAAATCAGGAATATGAGCCTAAAGCTGATTCGTAGCCGATTCGTTCTGCTCGCGTTCTATTTCTTAACGGTATATTCCGTGAATCGATTAATGATTGTTTATCTGGATTGAGCCACTTACGTTCTGTAGATGCTGAGAATGCTGTTTGGATGAACGCCAAACTTTGGTTTGCTCATTTGGGCGGTACTGGATTGTAGTTGATGAACCTTATGCCCAAGACCGAACTGCCTCTCACACTGACTGGCCGCGATGTTACGGCAGTTTTGGGGCCTACAAACACTGGCAAGACTCATCTTGCGATTGAGCGCCTGCTCGCGCACCGATCCGGTATGATCGGTTTGCCGCTGCGGCTTTTGGCGCGCGAGGTTTATAATCGTGTCGTGGAGCGAGCAGGCATTGCCAATGTCGCGCTGATTACCGGCGAAGAAAAAATCAGTCCGCCTGGCGCCCGTTATTCAGTTTGCACCGTAGAGGCCATGCCGCGCCATACGGATATGGATTTTGTTGCCATTGACGAAGTTCAGCTTGCCAACGATCTTGAGCGTGGCCACATTTTCACGGATCGCATTCTGCATCTCCGCGGGCGTCAGGAAACAATCCTCCTGGGCGCTGCAACGATGCGTGGCATTCTGGAGAAGCTTTTGCCGGGCATATCCGTGGTTACACGGCCAAGATTGTCCAATCTCGCCTATTCCGGTTCGAAAAAGATTACCCGCCTGCCACCGCGCACGGCGATTGTGGCTTTCGCGGCGGAAGAAGTCTATTCAATCGCGGAATTGATCCGGCGGCAGAATGGTGGCGCTGCGGTGGTCATGGGAACGCTAAGCCCACGAACGAGAAACAAGCAGGTGGAGCTTTATCAGTCCGGGGATGTGGACTATCTGGTGGCAACCGATGCCATTGGTATGGGGCTCAATCTCGACGTGGACCACGTTGCGTTTGCACAGGACCGGAAATTTGATGGATATCAGTTCCGCGATCTTTCACCGGCAGAAATCGGTCAGATAGCCGGGCGAGCCGGGCGCCATTTGCGTGACGGAACATTTGGCGTGACGGGCCATGTGTCAGGTTTCTCCGAAGCGCTTGTTCAACGTGTTGAATCCCATGCTTTCGATGCAGTGAAGATTTTGCAGTGGCGGAGTGCTCATTTTGACTATTCCAGCCTCGATGCGCTGAAGCGCTCCATTGACACTCCGGCACCGATTGATGGTCTGACCAGAGCTCTTCCGGCGGTTGACCAGCAAGCTTTGGAGTTTCTTTCGCGTGATCCCGATATTGCTCCACTCGCAAATACGCCCGAACGTGTAGCACTTTTATGGGACGCCTGCGCCTTGCCGGATTATCGCAAGATTGCACCGGCGCAACACGCTGACATCATTGCGTCCGTATATACTGATCTTGTTGAAAAAGGTCATGTGAACGAAAATTATATGGCAGAAGAGGTTCGGCGGGCTGATTCCATTGATGGCGATATCGACGCTCTTTCGCGGCGTATAGCCCAGATCAGAACGTGGACATTTGTGTCTCATCGACCCGGTTGGCTGGCAGATCAGGCACATTGGCAAGAAAAGACGCGTGAAATTGAGGACAGATTATCCGATGCACTGCATGAACGGTTGACGAAACGCTTCGTAGACCGCAGGACAAGCGTGCTTATGAGGCGCCTGAGAGAGAATACAATGCTAGAAGCCGAAATTAGCCCTGCCGGGGACGTTGTTGTCGAGGGGCACCATGTTGGACGATTAGACGGGTTCCGTTTCACTGCGGATGCTCAAGATGATGGAGCGGACGCCAAGGCGATCAAAGCTGCAGCGCAAAAAGCGCTGGCGGCAGAGTTCGAAAATCGCGCTGAGCGGTTTTCGGCATCCGCCAATGGCGATTTTGCTTTGGCGTCAGATGGGACGCTGCGCTGGATCGGTGCGACTATTGCTTCCGTTGTATCCGGAGAGCAAGCGCTCAAGCCGCGCGCCGTATTGCTGGCTGATGAGCAGCTCACTGGCCCGGCTCGCGACAAGGTTGCCGCGCGGGTTGATCGCTTTCTCAACCACCATATAGTCACGGTGTTAAAGCCGCTTGTTGATCTTGCCAATGCGGATGCGCTGGTTGGAATCACGAAAGGTCTTGCCTTCCGGCTGGTCGAAAACTTCGGTGTTTTGCAGCGCCGGGATGTTGCAGAAGAAGTTCGCGGGTTGGATCAGGACTCCCGAGCAGCCTTGCGCCGTCTCGGCGTGCGCTTCGGCGCGTATCATGTATTCTTGCCGGCTCTGCTGAAACCGGCTCCCGCTGGTCTCTTGACGCTGCTCTGGGCGCTCAAAGAAGATGCCAAGGACCGTCCCGGGTATGGCGACGTCGTTCAGGTATTGTCCGCAGGCAGAACCTCTGTGGTGACCGATGCAAGCTTTGATCCCGCATTCTATCGTCTGGCAGGATATAGATTGCTTGGTCGCAGAGCTGTCCGCATCGACATCCTTGAACGTCTGGCGGATCTCATCCGTCCTGCGCTGGCCTGGAAGCCCGGCACGGGCACTCGTCCCGATGGCGCCTATGACGGATCACGCTTTCTGGTAATCCCAGCCATGATGTCGATCCTCGGTGCAACTGCCGATGATATGGAGGAGATCCTCAAAAATCTTGGCTATCGTCAGGAAGCCGTTGAACCTGCGATTGTTGCTGCCAAATTGGCGGAGCTAGAAGCGGTCGCAAGTGCTGCACCAACGAAAGACACTGCAGTGCCTGCTGCAGAACCGGTTGGTCCAGGGTTTGCAAATGCACCAGTGGTGCAAGCTGTAGCCAAACCATCCCAGCCGACTGCTGAAACAGCAACGCCAGCGGTGCCGGAAGAAGCACCAAAGCCAATTCTCTTGTGGCGTCAGGCACGTTTCGATAATCGCAATAATCGTGGAAATCACGAGAAACGCGATCATCAGCGTGGTGGGCAAGCACGGAACGGCCAATCTGAGCAGAGAGCTGCCCAGCCCAACCGCCCGGCTGCGCCGCAGAATGAACGTGGTGAACGCAAGGAACATTCCCGGGGCAAAGGCAAGCCCGCAGGCAATGAGCGCTTTAAACAGGATGGCGCGAAACATGGCGGAAAACCACAGGGACAACATAAGGCTCCAACCAAGCGTCCCGAGCGTGAGGAACGTCCAGTTAAAATCGACATGGACTCGCCTTTTGCCAAGCTGCTCGCTTTGAAGGAACAAATGAAAAAATAAAATGATGGCAGAGGCCGATAACGAAGGAAAGAAAGGACGGCGCATTGATAAATGGCTGTTCTTTGCGCGGGTGGTAAAATCCCGCTCCCTTGCGGCCAAGCTGGTATCCAGCGGGAATGTCCGTCTAAACAAAGTGAAAATTGATCAGCCATCGCAGAATGTCAAAGTAAGCGATGTGCTGACAATTTCCTTGGACCGTCGTGTCCTGGTTTATGAAGTTGTTGCGGGTGGAGAAAGGCGCGGGCCAGCTGAAGAGGCGAAGAAACTCTACAGGGATCTGTCTCCGCCGCCCATGCCGAAAGAAATTAGCCGTCTGGACGCTTTGCCAAAGCGTGATGCCGGCAGCGGCCGACCAACAAAAAGGGAGCGCCGGCAAGTTGATCGTTTGATGCACGACAAAAACGATGATTCCAACTCATAATGTCGCCGACGTTTAATCGAAATAAATTTGCTCGATTTTGACCTAAGTAGAGTACACTATACCGATAATACACCATTCGCCGGGAATGAATTGCTTGTTTGCGCTTGTTGAAGGTGCGAACAATGCGATCAAAGGCTCGCCGGTAAACCAACGCCCGCGTTCTGGTGCCGCAGTCTTGTTCTTACCTCTTGTCAGTTTGGCAGCAAACCGTTACCTCACGATTGTACCCCGCTGATCGTGGTGTCTTCTGGAGCCAGTAAATGACTTATGTTGTGACCGACAATTGCATCCGCTGCAAATATATGGATTGCGTTGAGGTCTGTCCGGTCGACTGTTTTTATGAAGGTGAAAACATGCTCGTCATTCACCCGGACGAATGTATTGACTGCGGTGTTTGTGAACCTGAATGTCCAGCGGAAGCCATCAAGCCGGACACTGAGCCAGGTTTGGACAGCTGGTTGCAGCTGAATGCCGAGTATTCCGAGAAGTGGCCGAATATCTCTACAAAGGGCGACGCCCCGTCGGATGCCAAGGAAATGGACGGTGTGGCAGGCAAATTCGAGAAATTCTTTTCTCCGGAGCCTGGCGAAGGCGATTAATAGCCTAGGAATCAGACTTGGCTAAACTGGAGTTGGTGCAATAAGCAAGGCTTTGAGCCCCATTTTTTGAGCAATTGCAGCAAAAATTTGATTCTACGCGGTTTTCATGTTATGGTGCTGAAATATGTTGATCATTGGACGTCAATTTCGTGGCGCTAAAGTATAAATCACCACTTGGCTAGATTTTTTTCGGACGCAACAGTTCAGGGTATGCTTGTTTGTCATTCAGCCCAACTGATCCGTCCGGATTGCTTTTGCGCGACACTATTGACGACCGACAAACCGGGTTCCGGTTTCCAGTGGTTGGTTTAACCGGTGCGTTTTGCCGGGCGCAGCAGGGAGTAATGAAGCGCATGACAGTAGTTCCGCAGAAAAAAGCCGCCCAGCGTATTGGATTTAAAACGGGCGAATTTATTGTATATCCGGCACACGGCGTTGGTCAAATTGTCAATATTGAAGAACAGGAAGTTGCGGGCCACAAGCTTGAACTGTTTGTTATTGATTTCCAGAAAGACAAGATGCGTCTGAAAGTGCCAGTTGCCAAAGCAACAGCCATCGGCATGCGGAAACTTTCTGAAACAGATTATGTAGAGCGCGCATTGAAGGTCGTCCAGGGACGGGCCCGTATCAAGCGCACCATGTGGTCTCGCCGCGCGCAGGAATATGATGCGAAAATCAATTCAGGCGATTTGATTTCGATTTCGGAAGTTGTGCGTGATCTATTCCGTGCCGACAATCAGCCGGAACAGTCTTATTCAGAACGCCAGCTTTACGAGGCAGCACTTGATCGCATGGCTCGTGAAATTTCTGCCGTCAACAAGATGTCAGAAACCGAAGCTGTCCGTCTTATCGAGGTAAATCTCGCTAAGGGTCCTAAGCGCGGTTCTAAGGCCGATGATGCTGAGGCAGAAGTTGAAGCAGATGTAGTTGCTGAAGACGAGCAGGAAGAGGCAGCATAAGAGCTGTCTTTCTCGCCAAACACAGCCCGGCGGCGATGCCGGGCTTTTTACTATTCGCTGATAAGCTTCACCTTGTCGCCGACGGATACGGTTCCGCCGGGCGGCATGGCGTTGATCAGGCGAAAGAGGTCAAGCTTGCGGTCTGTACCCAGGATTTTGCTTGAAAGTGATGAAAGAGTATCGCCCGGCTTTACTGTCACAACGCGGATGCGCAAAGGCTTTATGGCGGCTTTCTCTTCAGGCGTCAGGAGCTTGAAGCTCTGAACAACCGTTTGCGAGGCGGGTATTAGCGCTGAGCTTCCTGCTGGAGCCGCAGTCAGGAAGCGATAAATGCGATTACCGGCATTGATCACGAAAATATCAAACTCCCAGCGATCGGCCTTTGCCTTGGCGCTGGCCGCAGGCATGCCGTTAAAGGTCGTAGCGGTAACGCTGGCGTCGACAAGCCCGGTCACCCAGCCGCTGCGCATGTAGTCGGTCATTGACGGATTGCCGGATATTTGTGTCCCATCAAACCGGACGGCTACTTCTCCCGGGCCCGTCGCCATAACGGCATCGGCGCTGTTGTCGATGGTGAAGCCTTCAGGAACAGTGAAGCTCACGCCCAGAAGTGGATGGACGAAATTGCGGCCCCGCACATAGCCTTCTTCCGGCGTATCGCCATATAGGATGCCGTCTATACCCTGCAGGAACGATTCGCGGTCGGTCGTGCCAACGCCGGGGGCACCGATACGGCGGGCATGCCCACGCGCAAGTTCAATTCGCTGCGGTGCCGAGGGGTGGCTGGCAAGGAAATCGAGGCTGGCATCGGTAGCGCCAGACACGTTACGGAAATCAGCATAGGAAGCCATGGATTGCAGGAAACGTGGCGCAGCAAATGGATCATAACCCGCTTCGCCAATCATCTTGATGCCGATCGCGTCGGCCTGAAGTTCCTGATTGCGTGAAAACTGCGCCATCCGCAGCTTGCCGCGGATCAAGGCTTCCTGTCCGGCGGTGTCGCCCTGCAGAACTTCCGATACGACGCGTCCGGCAATAACGGCTTCCTGTTCGCGCTGCTGGCGCTCTATACCGTGATTGGCGATTACGTGGCCCATTTCGTGAGCAATCACGGCGGACAGTTCCGCGCTGTCATTGGCGAGGGCGAGGAGGCCGCGAGTGACATAAAGATACCCGCCCGGCAAGGCAAAGGCGTTGATGTTGGGCGAGTTGAGAATCGTTATGCGATAGGTGTGGGTCGGGTTGTCCGAAACCGTTGTCAGATTGCCAACGACTTTGGCGACCATGCGCTCCAGTTTTGCATCCTTATACTCGCCGCCATAGGTCGCGAGAATACGGGGATGCTGCTCAGCGCTAAGTTTGGCGAGCCGGTCGTTCTTATTAACATTGTCTACCGTGACCGGGTTCGATGACGGGCCAAGCGCCGCATCTTCCTTGCTAATATTCAGCACTTGGCAACCTGAGAGAAAGGCAAGCATCAGCATGAGCTGCGCCGGCTTTCTGCCCTGCTTAGCTGCTTGAAACCATCCTGTATTCAAGGGAGACGTGTGCGAACCCAGAATCATATCCTTTTTGTATTAAGTGCCAGGAGACTCGTATGTCTTTGTTCTTGCTAGCCCGATGTGCGGCCCGGAGCAAGAATTTCATTGTTTTCCTGACCGGGGCAAGGCGTCGAAAATATGTCAAAGACCAGACTCTTTGCTACCGAGGTAATTTCGCAACAGGGCAGGGCCATCGTCTGACAGAAGATCCTTGGCCGGGCCGGAAGCAGCAATGTGCCCATTATCAACGAAGATCAGCGTCGATGCCAGCCGCAAAGCGTCGTCGGGATGATGCGTGACCATGATAATTGTCATTCCGGTTTCTTTTTGAAGATTCTCAATAAGTTCCAGCATTTCGTGACGCAAAGCAGGGCCAAGGGAAGCGAAAGCTTCATCCAGAAGCAATACGGGACGGTTGCGCACCAATGCGCGGGCGATTGCCACGCGCTGACGTTCTCCCCCGGAAAGAGCCTCGGGCTTCCTTCCCTCTTTTCCGGCAAGCCCGACTTTCCGAATCGCTGCCTGAATTTCCACTTTGTCGACTTCATCAAGCCTCAAATCCGAACGGCGGCCCAATCCGACATTGGACATCACATCCAGATGGGAAAAAAGATTATTGTCCTGAAACACCATGGAGACTGGACGGAGCGATGGCGGAAGACTGGTCACGTCAACCTCATTGATTAGTACCGAGCCACCAACGGGCTTCTCGAACCCGGCGATGAGATTAAGCAGCGTCGATTTTCCCGATCCGCTCGGGCCGATGACGGCGGTTATTGTGGAGGCTTGAATGGACACATCAAAGTGCATTGCCATGTCCCCATAGTCGAAACGCACGGCGTTGAGACGAACAGAGACGCCATTTGTTTTTGCGGGCTTAGCCATTTGCACTGCTGTCCCTTTTGGCCAGTCGAATTGCGCCTCTATCGGCGATGATCATGAGAATGAGGCACAGCGCAGCAAGAATTAGTGCCAACCCGGCGGCGTCGGCGGTACGATAGCTTCCCATGCGTTGCAACAGCAAATAGGGCAGGGTCAGAACAGTGTCGTTGCCAAACAGGGCAATTGTTCCGAGATCACCAAGGGACAAAGCCATGGCAAAGGCAAAGGCTATGCCGAGCGGATGTTTTAAAATTGGCCAATCGATAATTCGGAGTCGGTTCCAACCCGCAATGCCCAATTGCTCGCACAGTCTGTTGTGGCGGCTTGCCGCTGTATCCCATGACGGTCGAAGAATCCGGAACGCAAAAGGGATGGCCATAGCGGCATTGACGCATATTACCATGAAGGGTGCGAGGCTGAATGGATCGACAAAGTGGTGGGAAAGAATGAACCATCCCGCACCAATGATGATAGGCGGCACTACCATGATCAAGCTCGTACCAAGATCAAGCGAGCGCTCAAATATTCCAGCTCTGGCGTAGCGCCGCCGGGTTGCCAAAAACTCCCGCGCAATCACAAGACTAAGCGAAATTATCAGTGAAAGTGCGGCCGCGATTGCACCAAGAACAAGACTGGTGGCAATTGCGCGCCAGACGGTCGCTTCGGACAGGAGACGGGTAATATCTGCCGACAAGCCGGAAATGACAGTGCCTGCCATGGGCAAGGCGACGAACAGAAAACCGGATATAATCAGAACAATGTTCCATAGTCTTTGCGGCAATGAAGGCATGTCGAAGCGGCGGGTCGTGGTACGCAAGCTGAAGCCTTCTTCTGTCGGACGCCCAGCGAGCGATAGAAGGCCGAGCACGATAATTGTCAGGCAAAGCTGAAGAAGCGTCAGGGACACCGCTCTGGCTATATCAAAATCGAAATGAAGCGACTGGTATATTGCAACTTCGAGTGTCGTGGCGCGAGGCCCTCCGCCGAGTGTCAGCACCACGGTGAATGAAGTAATGCACAGCATGAAGATCAAGCCAGCTACACCCGATATACTGCGTAAAATGACCGGCCATTCGATTAATTTGAACTGTGTCCAGTTGCTCATCCCCAGTTGTGAGGAGAGTTTCCAATAATCTTCGGGAATGGAATCCAGACCTGAGAGAATGAGCCGTGTCGCCAATGGCAAATTGAAAAATACATGGGCGAGAAGAATGCCCGTCAGCCCGTAAATATCGGGAACCAAATCAAGCCCCAGCCATCCGAGGATAGCAGCCAGCAAACCGTTTCGTCCGTAAATGCTGGTGACACCGAGCACGGCAACGAGCGCTGGCAGCGCCAGAGGCAAGGCAAACAGACGCAGGAGCATTGCGCGTCCCGGAAAGCTCTGCTGCGCATGCAATGCACGGGCAAGCGGGATGGCAAAGCCGACAGAAAGCACCATGGAAAGGAGCGCTTGAAGGATTGTGAAGCGTGCAATCCGCCAAATGTAGCTGTCAAAAGTAGCAAAGCCCTCCGTGCCTCCACGGAAAGATTCAATGGCGAGACTGAGGAGAGAGCCGCCCGCCAATATGCCCAGAAAGGCGAGAGCGAGACCTCCCGCCAAGGGTTTCATCGAAGAGGCGGCCATCTATGCTACTTGCTCATGGCTTCAAGCCACTCGTCGATCCAGGCTTTGCGATTTTTCGCCACTTCTTCAGATGTGAAAGTCAGTGTCTTTGCTGGCTTTACCAATGTGTCAAAGGCTGGATTGAGCGGATTTGAGGTTTTAGCTGCAGGATACATCCAATTGTTTTCGGGAATGGTATCCTGAAATGCCGTACCGGTAACAAATGTCAAAAACTGCGCAGCAAGCGGGTTCTTGGCTCCGTTTACAGTTTGCGCTGCAACCTCGACCTGCAGGTAATGTCCTTCATCGAAGGATGCTGCCTGGTACCGATCGGTTTTGTCCGCGATCAGATGATAAGCGGGCGACGTAGTATAGGAAAGCACCATGGGCGCTTCACCTTTGGTAAAAAGCCCATAGGCTTCTGACCAGCCGGGCGTGACGGTTAAAACGCGATCCTTGAGTTTGGCCCAGGCTTCACTGGCCTTGTCCCCGTAAACTGATTTCATCCACAATACGAGACCAAGGCCCGGTGTAGACGTGCGAGGATCTTCAATAACGATCTTCTGCTTCGGATCGCCATCAACCAAATCCTTCAGACTAACCGGTGCGTCTTTGACTTTCTCTGTGTCATAAATGACAGCGAAGTAGCCATAATCATAGGGAACGAAAATGCTGTCCTTGAAGCCACCAGGAATGTCGATAGCAGTTGTATCTATGCCATGCGGCGCAAAAAGTCCGGTTTGCTGAGCTTCAAAAGTCAGGTTCGTATCCAGACCGAGAACAATATCCGCCTTTGTCGATGCGCCTTCAAGCTTCAGACGGTTAAGCAGCGCAACGCCATCGGCGACTGCTACAAAGTCAACAGTACAGGTGCATTGCTTCTCAAAGGCTTCTTTGACTTTTGGCCCTGGCCCCCATTCAGAGGTAAAGCTTTCATAGGTGTAGACTGTCAGCTTGCCATCCGCATTTGCTGGGCTGGAAAGGCCAAATGCCAATGCGCTGGAAACAAGGGCAAATTTCATAAATTCGAGTGGCTGCATAGGCGCCTCCTAAAGTTGAATTTCAAAAGGATAGGTGCGCCGGCTTGTGAAGCCGCATCTAATCCCTCCGCCGGTACAAACCGGATCAGGTTCCGCGGGTTGACTGGATTGGTTCCAGTCTCTCAGCCTGTTGATGCAGGCACCCCGTTAGAGCAAAGCCAGATTAGTGACTGTGTCCTGCCAACGCAAGCGCCCATCGCCTAGCTGGTTGTTTTTGTTATGCCTTCCCCTTGCCACGCCCGCTTTTGCGTCTGGCTATTGAGATGGTGGGAAAGACGGGCGGTCATCGAAGCGCGTCTTTGTAGTAGGTAAGCGATCCGAAGACCGCCCGTCCGGCGATTTTGCATTCTGCCCGTTCCGCTTGGGAGGCCTCGGCTACCCAAGGAGTGCCATTTGCGGCACGCCATGCGTTAGCCTTGCGCCCCTTAAAGTGCTCGTCCAGCACGCGCCGTTCCTAGTAACGGCAGGGGAACCCTTGGACAGAACGTCCCCGGATGGCGGGTCCGTAACCCGCCATCGGAGGCGCCCATCCTTCCCCAAACTTCGAACGGCTCCGGAAGCTGTTCCCCGCGGGAAGGACGCGAGCAGAATAATTCAGAGCGGGAACTGTTGGATAAGTTTGTCGAGATTATTTTAGGAAGGCCTGATTTGCACAAGCCAAATGCGCCCTTCGGACAAGCTCAGGATGAGGGAGGTCGGTTGATTGCAGGGCACCAACTATTGCAACTATTGCAACTCTTGCAACGCTAGCAAGTTGTCGCTGCAACCCACAAAACTTCCCTCATGGTGAGCTTGTCGAACCACGCACTATATCGAATGCAGCTTATCCACCTCACTCGCGGCGAGTCATCCTGAGCTAGTTGAGGGTTGAGTTGCTCAAAATTGGATTGCCCTCAAGTTTGAACTCATCGATAAAGGCGCGAATGATCGCGACGAGCATTTCGGGTTGTTCCACGCAGGGAATATGCCCGGCATCCTTGATGACTTCGTAGCGCGCGCCCGGAATCAATTTAGCCATTGAAAGCACGACGTCCGGCGGTGTTGAGCCATCTTGATCCCCCACAATACAGATTGTTGGAACCGATATTCGGCCTGCGTCTTCTGTCAGGTCTGCATCACGAATTGCTGCGCAGGTTCCGGCATATCCGGCCAATGGTTGACGGATCAGCATGTTCCGGTAGCCGGTTAAGGCAGGGCTGCTTTCACGATGAAATGTCGGGGTAAACCAGCGTTCGAGGATCGTGTCGGCGATGCTTTCAATACCATTTTCCTCAAGCGCGGCAATACGTGCGTTCCAGGAATGGGCATTGCCAATCTTGTGCGCGGTATCACACAAGACCAGTGCCCGAACCAGATCGGGACGGGAAGCATAAAGCCCCTGCGCAATCAGTCCGCCGACAGAAAGACCGCAAATGATTGCATTTTTAACATTGAGGAAATCCAGCAGACCTGCCAGATCGACGACATGATCGTCGAGAGAATAGGGAGACGTGCCGACACTCGAAAGCCCGTGGCCGCGCTTATCATAGGTGACGATAGCAAAATCACCCGCCAGGCGAATAATGACATCGCGCCAGATGCGGAAGTCAGTGCCCAGAGAATTGGCAAAAACGATCACAGGTTTTGACGCTGGTCCGCCAATCAGCTGATAATGCAGCGTCACACCATTTATATCGGCAAATTGCACCTTGCTCTCCCTTTTATCCAGAATGATATGTGCGTACGGTTCTGTAGAATGAATGATCAGGGACGATCAACCGCCGAATAATTATCTATTGATGAAGCGGCAACAGTCCGGCTCAAATCAACAGGCAAGAAGAAAGCATATGAGGCAGCATGATGGGTGACGTATTTATCTGCGACTATATCCGGACGCCCATTGGCCGTTTTGGTGGATCACTGGCTGGAGTTAGGGCGGACGATCTTGGGGCTATTCCAATCAAGGCATTGATGGAGCGTAATAAATCGGTCGATTGGGCAGCAATCGATGAAGTGATTTATGGATGCGCCAATCAGTCTGGCGAAGACAATCGCAATGTCGCCCGCATGTCGGCACTGCTTGCGGGATTGCCCGTGGAGGTGCCCGGCACCACGATGAACCGGCTATGCGGTTCCGGCATGGATGCCATCATCACAGCCGCACGCGCCATTCGCGCCGGTGAAATGGACATTGCCATTGCCGGCGGTGTCGAGTCCATGTCACGCGCGCCCTTTGTGCTGCCCAAGGCAGACAGCGCCTTTTCCCGCAATGCAGAAATTTACGATACGACAATCGGCTGGCGCTTCATCAATCCACTTATGCAGCAGCAATATGGTGTGGATTCCATGCCTGATACCGCCGAAAATGTTGCCGAAGAGTTTCTTGTCTCCCGCGCCGATCAGGATGCTTTTGCTGTGCGCTCCCAGCAGCGAACCGGGCGGGCTCAGGAGAATGGTCGGCTTGCCAGCGAAATTACCCCGGTTCGCATCGCGCAAAGAAAAGGCGAGCCCATTATCGTTGATAAAGACGAGCATCCGCGCCCCCAAACGACAATTGAGGCTCTAGCCAAATTGCCGACGCCATTTCGATCCGGCGGAACTGTGACGGCAGGAAATGCTTCCGGCGTTAATGATGGCGCGGCAGCCCTCATCATTGCCTCCGAAGAGGCTGTAAAAAAGTACGGCCTCAATCCCATCGCGCGCATCCTGGGCGGGGCGACGGCGGGCGTGGCACCCCGTATTATGGGAATTGGCCCAGCGCCTGCGACGAAGAAGCTTTGCGCGCGCCTCGGTTTGGCGCCAGCTGATTTTGACATTATCGAACTCAATGAAGCTTTTGCCTCGCAGGGACTTGCAACATTGCGCGATCTTGGAATTCCCGATGATGCGGAACACGTAAATCCGAATGGCGGCGCTATCGCCCTGGGGCATCCGCTGGGCATGTCAGGAGCACGCATTGCGGGAACGGCAGCGCTTGAATTGCAATTGCGCGAGGGAAAACTCGCTCTGGCGACAATGTGCATTGGCGTTGGACAGGGCATTGCTATCGCGCTTGCAAGCGTTTGATATCGGACGCAGAGCTGTCTGGTGGAAGCGTTTGACGCATGCTATGGGCGGGTCATGAGCAAATTCGTTCTTCTTTTGGGCGGTTCCGTCCATGTCACCGATCGCCTTTTGAAACAGGTAGCCGGAGCCAGGGTTCTGGCGGCTGATGGTGGTATCGCCCATGCCGCACCACTGGGCCTCACGCCTGAACTTTGGCTAGGCGATTTCGACTCGACATCGCCCGAGCTGGAAAAAGAATATGCGCATGTGCCGCGCCAGGTTTTTCCGGCAGCGAAGGATATGACCGATGGCGAACTGGCCTTGAACGAGGCATATCGACTGGGGGCGACCGAGCTTGTACTTTGCGGTGCATTTGGTGGAGTGCGCACCGATCACACGCTTCTGCATTTGACGATGGCGACCGCCCATGCGGCGCAGGGACATAAGATCATCCTCACCAGCGGAAGCGAAGAAGCCCACCCACTTGTGGGCGGCGAATATGCTTTCGATTTCGTCGATAAGACGCAGTTCAGCATTGTTGCATTTTCGCAATTACACGGACTTTTTATCGATGGAGCACGCTGGCCGCTTGAAAATGTGGAACTTTCTTTCGGTTCATCGCTTACTGTCTCGAATGCCGTATGTGGAACCCTCCACGTATCGCTCCATTCGGGCAAAGCAATCCTGATTGCAGCGCCGCCAGTTGCCTGACGCTTGTCAATATAAGCGGAAAGTGTAATGTGTGCAGCACAGCATTGGGGACGCAAGCTGGTAAGTTTGGTTTTAGAAACGGGAGAGGTCTTCCATGTTGAAAAGTTTATCTACAGTTGCAGTTGCCGCAGTTTTGGCATTCTCGGTTGCTGGTTGTACAACGAGTGAACAGCGGACAGCCGGATATGGTGTCGGTGGTGCAGCACTTGGTGCATTGGCAGGTGGCGCTATCGGTGGTGGTCGTGGTGCTTTGGCCGGTGCGGCAATCGGCGGCGCATCAGGCGTTGTCGTTGGCGCAGCAACATCAGACGGCGGACGCCGTTACTGCACATATGAAAATCGCTACGGCGAGCGCTATCGCGCACCTTGCCGTTAAGCAGCTAGAGTTTTCGAAAAACAGGCCGGTTTTCCGGCCTGTTTTTTTGTGCGTACCGGACGCGTGTTCCGTTGATCTTTCTTCTGCCGTATTGAGGAAGCAGGATTTTCCCGCACTTTTTAAATGGAGAGGTTATTATGAAAATTCGTTTTGCTGCCATAGCAGCCACAGCACTTCTGGCATTTACGATCGCCGGATGTGAGACGAGCCAGCAAAATCAACGTGCCGGGACGGGTGCATTGATTGGTGCTGGCGCTGGTGCCCTGGCCGGACAGGCTTTGGGGCGTGATACGAAAAGCACGGTAATCGGTGCTGCGGGTGGCGCTTTGCTTGGCGCGGCTGTTGGTACAGCCACAACACCGCGCGGTGGAAACGAGAATCTATGCCGTTATCAGCGGCCTGACGGATCGATTTACAATGCCCCCTGCCAAGGCAATGGCGGGGGTGCCTATGGAAATGGACGATATCCGGATGATGATGGATACCGGTCTGAGCGCCGCCGGTATAGTTCCGACCCATACCGCGATGACAATTACTGATCACAGAATATCGATTTAGCGCAAGCAGGCCGGAATTTCCGGCCTGTTTCGTTTGACAGAACAGATATTCTCATCGACAAGCCCTGACAAAACCTGCTCGAACTCCCGGATTGATACGTTTGATGGCTCCACCACTGTTACGCCTTGATAGAATTGCCCTGACTTTCGGTGGCACGCCCCTTTTGACCGATGCGGCCATCTCTGTCAGCGAGAATGATCGCATTGCGCTTGTAGGACGCAACGGTTCGGGCAAATCGACACTGCTTAAAATCGCCGCCGGATTTGTCGTCCCAACGGACGGCGAAGTCTTCAAACATCCGGCTGTCACGGTACGCTATCTGGCTCAGGCACCCGATATGGATGGATTTGCCAATGTGCGGGCCTATGTCGAAGCGGGGCTTGGACCGGCAGATGATCTTTACCGTGTCAGTTACCTGCTTGAGCATCTGGGACTGACGGGCGAGGAAAAGCCGGAAAATCTTTCGGGAGGAGAAACACGTCGTGCTGCTTTAGCAAAGGTTCTTGCACCGCAGCCGGATATCCTTCTGCTTGACGAGCCGACCAACCATCTTGACCTGACAACCATTGAATGGCTGGAAACCGAATTACGGCAGATACGCTCGGCCATCGTGGTAATATCGCATGACCGGCGGTTTCTGGAGAATGTCAGCCGTTCTACCATCTGGCTTGATCGAGGCGTTACGAAACGGCTTGATCAAGGGTTTGGCTCGTTCGAGGAGTGGCGCGACAAGGTTCTGGAAGAAGAAGAGCGCGACCTGCACAAACTTGGACGTCAGATTGTACGCGAGGAACATTGGTTACGATACGGCGTTACGGCACGGCGCAAACGTAACATGCGTCGGCTCGGCGACCTGCAATCCATGCGCAGCGAGTTTCGCAACCATCGTGGCGCGCAGGGCAAGGCGGTTCTCAAGGCCAGCGATGCCAAGGAATCTGGCAAGCTTGTTATCGAGGCGGAACATCTTTCCAAGAGCTATGATGACCGCATTCTCGTGGATGATTTTTCCACCCGTATACAACGCGGAAATTGCGTGGGATTTGTCGGGCCGAATGGAGCGGGTAAGACGACGCTCCTCTCCATGCTGACAGGATTGCTCAAGCCGGATAGCGGCTTTGTCAAACTGGGAACAAATCTTGAGATTGCGGTGCTGGATCAGCGGCGGGACAGTCTAAATCTTGAACAAACCTTGTCAGACTATTTGACCGACGGGCGCGGAGAGAATGTCATCGTCGATGGCGAGCAGCGCCACGTTGCCTCCTACATGAAAGACTTCCTGTTTCAACCGGAGCAGTTGCGCACGCCAATCCGCGAGCTATCGGGTGGTGAGCGCGCACGTCTGATGCTGGCGCGGGTCTTGGCACGGCCTGCCAATCTGCTGGTTCTCGATGAGCCGACGAATGATCTCGACATGGAAACGTTGGATCTGTTGCAGGAATTGGTTGCTGGCTTTGCCGGGACAGTGCTGCTCGTCAGCCATGATCGCGATTTCCTTGACCGTACCGTAACGTCAGTCATTGCTCCCGAAGGCAGTGGGAAATGGTTGGAATATGCCGGCGGCTACACGGATATGCTGGCGCAGCGCAAGGAAACGGCGATTGCGACCCGGAAGGAATTGAAAGCCGCCAAGCCGCAGGCTTCATCTGGTGTGGCTGCTGAAAAGGCGCCTGCTGCACGCGATGAAAAGCGCAAACTCTCCTACAAGCAGAAATTTGCGCTCGAAACGCTTCCAGCTAAAATTGAAGCGCTGCATAGCGAAATTATCAATTTGGAAAAGAAGCTGGCCGATCCCGATCTTTTTGCAAAGAATCCGGCCCCTGTTCAACAAGACGGTTGAGGAGATCGGCAAGAAGCGTGCAAGTCACGAAGCGCTCGAGCACGAATGGCTGGAGCTTGAAATGCTGCGCGAGGAAATCGAAGGCTAGATTAAACTTGCAATTGTGCCCAACGATCGGAACGAAAAACCGGGATTCCAGTTCTCGTTCCGATTTGAAAGACAGCAGTAAATAAGCGGTTATTCTACGAGCTTAAGCTCACGGAATGTTGCGAGGACCGTCGCCTGCTGTTCTTTGATATAAGCGGCAAATTCGGTGGATGGCTGGTAAAGATCAACCCAACCATGCTTTTTCAATGTTGCTTGCCATTCCGGGCTTTGCGCCATTTTAGAAAAGGCTGCATCAAGATCCTTCGTCTGTTCTTCCGACAGGTTGGCTTGTCCGAGGAAGCCGCGCCAATTGACCAACTCAACATCGACCCCTTGTTCCTTCATCGTTGGCACATCAATGCCTTCGAGCCGCGTTGCAGAAGAAATCCCGAGTGCTCGCACTGTTCCGGCTGAAATTTGTCCGGCAAACTCGGAATAGCCACCTGCACCAACGGAAATATGCCCTCCCATCACCTGTCCGAGCATCTCACCTCCGGCACCGATGGCGACGTAATTCATCTTGGAAAGATCGCCGCCAATTGCCTTGACGATCATGCCATACAGCAAATGGTCGACACCACCGGCGGCAAAACCGCCCAACGATACTGATCCCGGATCAGCTTTGAAGGCTTTGACCAGATCATCCATATTTTTCAATGGCGAATCTGCCGGGACGACCAGCGTAAGACACTCGCCTGTCATCCGCGCGATGGGCTTGGTCTGGTCCATTGTTACGGGTGCGTTATTGGTCAGGATCGAGCCAACCATGCCGATCCCCGTAACAATGAGGCCCGTATCGGGATATTTCTTCGAAACAAATTCGGCCAAGCCAATAGTGCCACCGGCTCCCGGTCGATTAACAACCTGGATGTCGCCAGCGAGCTCGAGGTCCCTGAAGCGATTGTTGTGTCGAGCGTGCCAATTGATCATAGCCGCCTCCCGGACCTGCCGGAGCGATGATTTCGATATTCTTTACCGCGTCGGCCTGAGCCGATGAGGCCATGGCAAAGGCCAGCGCAAAAGCAAGCGTGCGAAGTTTCATGTATTTCCTCCCTGAAAGCTCCCTTGCTCTGCACTTTTGTACAAAGCCTTCAGAGGCTGCGGGAAGAATCTGTCATGGAGCTGTCTTTGAGGAGGGCAGGAAATCCGTCAATTGGCCTTCGGAGCGAGACGCGCTGCAAGCGTTTCGATGCGTCCAGCCACCTCGGACAGAACGCCAGTGATAGCCGAATCATTCTTGTCGGCCTTGGCTAACGCCTCATCCCGGCTCTTTCTCAAGGCTTCCGCTTCGTTTTCCAGACCGGTCAGACGCAACTGCAATTCATGGAGTTCGTCTGTAACCATGATGCCGGCCATAACTGTCAGGCGCAGATCTCCTATCTCGCCGAACGAGGATTTCAGATGCGTCACGTAACGATCAAAACGTTCTGCCAGACCGGTCAGATGTTGTTCCTGACCCTCGTCACAGGCCATTCTGTAGGCTTTGCCATCGATCGTTACGGTAACGGTAGCCATGGTTGTTTCTTCCTGTTCTATCGATCAAGGACCGTGCGGATGGATTCCATCGCAGCGACAAGGCGGCGGGAAACTTCTTTGTTTGCCGCCTCAAGACGCTCAGCCCGCCCTTCAGACGCATCAAGCTCCTGAGCCAGCTTACGCCGGTCCATGTTCATCCGCTGGACCTCTTCTTCCGCTTCAGCAAAATCGCCCTCATGCTCAAGACGCATTTCAACTGCATTCTCAAGCGTGGAGAGGGATTTGGCCAATCTTTCCAGTACTTGTTTGAGGGTGGCTTCAGATGCCATTTTCGACGTTTCCCCTGTGTCTCAATCTTTTCAACGAATCGCAAAAAGAAGAACGACTTATGACAGAGAGTCTAGTGGTTACATTAATGCTGCGTCAATCAATCCGAACGGCGCCGTGGCACTCATGCACCGATAATAATGTGCTCCAATGAATGTCTTCCTGCAATACCGTCCCAATTTGGCCAGCTTTTGTTGACTCCCTCTCGACACCTGCTATTTGTCGCGTGCCTTTTGGATATTGTCTAACCGGCATCCAGAAACGGCATCTCTTTTCCACTTCGAAAGACGGTGACTATGACCAATTCTGAAAAATCCAATCAAATGGCCAACGCAATCCGCTTTCTATCTGCGGATGCAGTGGAAAAAGCAAATTCCGGCCATCCCGGACTTCCCATGGGCGCAGCCGACATTGCGACCGTCCTTTATACAAAGTTCCTGAAATTCGATCCAAAGGCTCCGCACTGGCCGGACCGCGACCGTTTCGTACTGTCCGCAGGTCATGGTTCGATGCTGCTTTATTCGCTGCTTTATCTGACCGGCTACGAAGATATTGACATCGACCAAATCAAAAATTTCCGCCAGCTTGGCTCCCGTACCGCTGGGCATCCTGAATATGGTCATGCTGCCGGTATTGAAACAACAACCGGTCCATTGGGTCAGGGCCTTGCCAATGCTGTTGGCATGGCGCTGTCCGAACGCATCATGAATGCGCATTTCGGTGATGCTCTGGTCGATCACTACACATATGTCATTGCCGGTGATGGTTGCCTCATGGAAGGCATCAGCCAGGAAGCGATTTCACTTGCTGGTCATCTCAAGCTGAACAAGCTTATCGTTTTCTGGGACCACAACAACATCTCGATCGATGGTCCGGTTACATTGGCCGACAATACCGATCAGCCAGCCCGTTTCGAGGCTTCCGGGTGGAATTCAATCAGCGTCGATGGCCATGATCAGGATGCGATTGCCACCGCTATCGAGCGCGCCAAGAAATCCGACAAGCCGACACTGATCGCCTGCAAAACCACAATCGGTTTTGGTGCTCCGACCAAGGCTGGGACGAACAAGGTTCACGGTTCGCCGCTTGGTGCCGAAGAACTCGCCGGTGCGCGCAAAGCGTTGGGCTGGACTTCGGAGCCTTTTGTCGTACCTACAGAAACTCTCGACGAATGGCGCCTTGCCGGCCTGCGTTCTGCCAAGGAACATACCGCATGGACTGAGCGTCTGAATGCGACTGACGCGGAGATCCGTTCGGAGTTTGAGCGGCGCATGCGCGGTGATCTGCCGGGGAACTTCGAAGCAACAATTACAGCTTACAAGAAGAAGCTTTCTGAAGAAAAGCCAAAGGTTGCGACCCGCAAAGCTTCTGAAATGGCGCTTGAGGTTATCAATGGCGTGGTTCCTGAAACAATTGGTGGCTCCGCCGATCTGACAGGTTCGAACAACACCAAGACCAGCCAGACCAAGGGGATCACTCCTGAGGATTACGGCCAGCGCTATGTTCACTACGGTATCCGGGAGCATGGCATGGCAGCAGCGATGAACGGTATCGCACTTCACGGTGGACTCATTCCATATTCTGGTACCTTTTTGACTTTCTCCGATTACGCACGCGGCGCCATGCGTCTGTCGAGCCTGATGGGTATCCGCGTCATCTATGTCATGACCCACGATTCCATCGGTCTTGGTGAAGATGGCCCGACGCATCAGCCGGTCGAACATCTAGCTGCCCTGCGTGCAATTCCAAACAATTATGTCTTCCGTCCGGCGGACGTTGTTGAAACAGCTGAGTGCTGGGAAATTGCGCTCAAGTCACGCACCACGCCATCAACCATCGCATTGACCCGTCAGAATCTGCCGACGGTTCGTGACGTGCATTTTGATGAGAATAAATGCGCTTACGGCGCCTATGAACTTGCCACTGCAAGCGGCAAGGCTGAAGTGACCATATTCGCAACCGGTTCGGAAGTCGAAATCGCTCTCAATGCAAGAGCACAGCTTGAGAAAAACGGACATCCAACGCGGGTGATTTCGGTTCCTTGCTTTGAGCTCTTCGAAGCTCAGAGTGAAGAATACAAGCGCACATTGATTGGCGATGCGCCGGTCAAGGTGGCTGTTGAAGCTGCGATCCGCATGGGCTGGGACCGGTTTATCGGCACGGACGGGATTTTCATCGGAATGAACGGCTTTGGCGCGAGCGGTCCGATTGAAGAACTCTACGAGCATTTTGGCATTACGGCGTCACATATCGTCACTGCTGCTGAAGCAAAGTTGAAATAATCCATCTCGTTCCTCTATGATCCATTCAAGGGCTCCATACCCCTCAGGAGAAAAAACATGACAGTTCGCGTTGCAATTAACGGATTTGGCCGCATTGGCCGCAACGTTCTTCGCGCTATCGTAGAATCAGGCCGTACCGACATCGAGGTTGTTGCCATCAACGACCTGGGTCCTGTCGAGACCAATGCTCACCTTATGCGTTACGACAGCGTTCATGGACGCTTTCCCGGTACGGTAACAGTGGCTGGCGACACAATTGACGTGGGCCGTGGCCCGATCAAAGTCACCGCTGTTCGCAATCCAGCCGAATTGCCTTGGAAAGAGTTGAATGTCGATATTGCGCTGGAATGCACAGGCATTTTTACGGCCCGCGACAAGGCTGCAGCGCATCTTGAAGCTGGCGCAAAGCGCGTTATTGTTTCGGCTCCTTCCGATGGCGCCGATTTGACTGTCGTTTTTGGCGTAAACGATCACAAGTTGACCAAAGACCATATGGTCATTTCCAACGCTTCCTGCACGACAAATTGCCTTGCGCCGGTTGCTTATGTACTGAATGAAGCCGTTGGTATTGATCACGGATTCATGACCACGATCCATAGCTATACGGGCGATCAGCCAACGCTGGATACTATGCACAAGGATCTCTATCGTGGACGCGCAGCTGCCCTGTCCATGATCCCGACTTCGACCGGTGCTGCCAAGGCTGTCGGTCTGGTATTGCCTGAACTCAATGGCAAGCTCGATGGCAGCTCCATTCGCGTTCCAACACCGAATGTGTCTGTGGTCGACTTCAAATTCGTTGCCAAGAGATCCACTAGCGTTGCGGAAATCAATGATGCGATCAAGTCGGCGGCCAATGGCAAGCTGAAGGGCATTCTGGGCTTTACCGATGCGCCAAACGTGTCAATTGATTTCAATCACGACTCGCATTCATCGATATTCCACATTGACCAGACCAAGGTTATGGACGGCACATTTGTTCGTGTCCTTTCCTGGTATGATAATGAGTGGGGCTTCTCCAGCCGTATGAGCGACACAGCAGTTGCTTTCGGCAAGTTGATCTGACCGGCTTTGAAGTGATTTGATTTCAAATGGCGGGTCGACACACCCGCCATTTTTGTTTTTGATGGTTATACAGTCGGCTATACGGGCTTTCCCAAGCGGCTGTGTGCAGATGAGGTGAGTTTCATGACAAATTTCAAAACGCTTGATGATGCTGATGTTGCCGGAAAGCGTGTTCTCGTACGCGTTGACCTGAATGTTCCGGTGAGCGATGGCGTCGTGACAGATGCGACACGGATAGAACGCGGTAGCTCCAACTATCCAGGAACTATCGAAAAAGGGCGCAAAGGTCATTTTGCTTGCCCATTTCGGTCGCCCGAAGGATGGCCCGGACCCACAGTTTTCGCTGGAGCCGATCGCCCATGCCGCCGCAAAGATAATTGGCCACAGTGTGCATTTTGCTGCCGATAGTATCGGTGAAAAGGCTGCTGAAGCTGTCGGCAAGTTGAAGAATGGCGATGTGCTGCTTTTGGAAAATACGCGTTTTCATAAAGGCGAAGAAAAGAACGACCCGGAATATGTCAAGGCGCTGGCAGTCAATGGTGACATCTACGTCAATGACGCTTTTTCCGCCGCGCACCGTGCGCATGCTTCGACAGAAGGTCTGGCTCGTGTTCTGCCAGCCTATGCCGGACGAACGATGGAAGCAGAGCTTAAAGCGCTGGAAAAGGGTCTCGGTGCACCAAAACGCCCTGTCGTGGCCATTGTTGGCGGCGCAAAGGTTTCGTCCAAGCTGGATCTGCTCGGCAATCTGGTAGAAAAAGTCGATGCACTGGTCATTGGCGGCGGCATGGCAAATACATTTCTGGCGGCGCAGGGCGTCAAGGTCGGCAAATCGCTATGCGAACACGATCTGGCCGGAACCGCGCGCGAGATCATGGCAAAAGCAAAAGCAGCTAACTGCACAATCATTCTTCCGGTGGATGCCATTGTGGCTTGGCATTTTGAGGCCAATGCTCCATTCCACGCCTATGGGCTCGATGCGATCCCCGATGATGGCATGATCCTTGATGTGGGGCCGCAATCCATCGAGCGCGTAAAGGCGGCAATTGATGATGCATCCACCCTCGTCTGGAACGGCCCGCTTGGTGCCTTTGAGCTGACGCCATTCGACAAGGCAACGGTGGCCGCAGCCCGTCACGTTGCGCAGCGTACCAAGGCCGGACATCTGGTTTCGGTTGCTGGCGGCGGAGATACCGTGGCGGCGCTCAATCATGCCGGAGTCGCCGATGATTTCAGCTATGTTTCAACTGCCGGAGGCGCTTTCCTTGAATGGATGGAAGGCAAGCCATTGCCCGGCGTCGATGTGCTGAAGAAGTAAGTTTTGCTCCCTGATCAAGCCCGGAAATCGGGCTTGATTACCAATTATAAGAAAATGTTATCCGGTTAAATCGGTTGAAAAAATTTCAATCGTTTCAGTTACTTGGTGCACCGTTTCGTTTGTCATAGGCTTCTGTTATGGGGCGGATAAGGGAAAAAGGAGTACATCAGTCTATGAGCGAACGTCTGGAAGATATAGCGGTTGCAATGGTTGCCAATGGCAAGGGCCTCCTTGCCGCCGATGAAAGTTCAGGAACAATCAAAAAGCGGTTCGATAGTATCGGGCTGGAATCCACCGCCGATAGCCGCCGCGACTATCGTGAAATGCTGTTCCGCTCCGATGAGGCGATGAAGAACTACATTTCCGGTGTCATCCTTTACGATGAAACCATTCGCCAGAATGCCAAGGACGGAACATCACTGGTCAAGATCATGCAGGATGCAGGCTGCATTCCAGGCATCAAGGTTGACGCAGGCGCCAAGCCGCTTGCTGGGTTTCCCGGCGAAACCATCACAGAAGGTCTGGATGGTCTTCGCGAGCGCCTAGCGGAATATTACAAGCTTGGCGCACGCTTCTCCAAGTGGCGGGCTGCTATCTCGATTTCCGACGGTCTGCCAACATGGGGTGCCGTGAAGCAGAATGCCCAAGCTCTGGCACGCTATGCCGCGCTTTGTCAGGAAGCTGGAATTGTACCAATCGTTGAGCCGGAAGTGCTTATGGACGGCACACCGGGCAATCACTCGATCGAACGCTGCTATGAAGTCAGCGAATGGGTTCTGAAGACCGTATTCGACGAGCTTTATGATGCACGCGTTGTTCTGGAAGGCATGATCCTCAAGCCGAACATGGTCGTTGCAGGACAGAAGGCCCAGAAGGCTTCCGTCGAGCAGGTTGCTGAGCTGACTGTGCGCCTGTTGAAGTCGACTGTTCCATCCGCTGTACCAGGCATTGCATTCCTGTCCGGCGGTCAGACGGAAGAAGAAGCAACAGCGCATCTATCGGCGATGAACGCTAATTTCACCATGCCTTGGAAGCTGACTTTCTCCTATGGTCGTGCCTTGCAGGCAGCAGCGTTGAGCGCCTGGAACGGGAAGTCAGAAAATGTTGCAGCAGGTCAGCGCGCCTTTGCACATCGTGCAAAAATGAATGGTCTTGCTGCCACTGGCGGCTGGAAGAAAGACCTGGAAAAGGCTGCTTAAGGGTCTCTTAAGCATTTTTTATCCAAAAGCGTATCTCATGGAGCCCGGGGAATCAGCCCGGGCTTTTTTATGGGACAACCAAAGACGAATGAAACCTGCGCCATTCCATCCTTTGCTGAGTTGGTTTCTTTATCCTGTCTATGCATGGCAGGGGATAAATGTACGATTGAAGACAGAGCGAATGATTCCGCCTGTTGGCCTGCCCGTGGGGGAAATTGCGGGCAAAGATCCGGCTATCCGGCTGCTTGTTCTGGGGGACTCGTCTGCCGCAGGGGTGGGTGTCACTGATGCATGGCAGGGGCTTTGTGTACGGTTGGCGGTCTATCTGCAGGGCCGGACAGGCCGTAAGGTCATCTGGCGTGCTGCAGGGTTCAATTCAGCAACATCGGGACAATTGCGCGATCATGTCGTGCCAAATCTTGAACGCGGAATGTGGACGCATATCGTGCTATCAACCGGCACAAATGACACAAAGAATTTTCACTCGCTGCCACGCTTCAAGCGCGAATTTGGCGGGCTTCTTTATGCACTGAGAGCGAAATGGCCTGAGGCCCACGTGGTATGGTCACAGGTTATCGATTTTCGCGATGTTCCGGCTATGCCTCCATTGCTCGGGCGTATTCTGGAAGGACGCGCTGTCGCAATCAACAAGCTCGGCGAAAGATTGTGCCGCGAGCGAATGGCTATTCCAGCGCTTCGCCTACCAGTGGAATCTGCCGAAGGTTTTTCCACGGACGGCTTTCACGCTTCGGCATTGGGCTATGATGCTTGGGCAAAACATCTCGTCCCCTACATCCTCAATCGCCCCCAGGTCGATGAGAAGGATGCCGCTTCCCCCGCTGGCGGCTAAACGCACTATCCTACGTGTCTTGAGACGCCAACGACCAAAATAGCCAGCACTGCTCCGACGGCGATTTTCCAGAAATCCTTGCGCTTTTTCAATCCGGGCAAGCCGAGCGGCTTGAATAGATGCAGCGCCATAATGACGATGAAAACAAAGGACAGGATTTTGGTCATGGATGATCTGTCTGCAATATCCTGTTGATTGAATTGAGCAGTGTGCCAAGCGCGGAGAATTGTCAATTCGCCCTTTGACTCCGCCTTCCGGATTTAGGATGCTTCTTACGGGAGGAATTTCATGACATCACTATATGCGCAGGTCTATCAGGATTGGCAGACCGATCCCTTGGCATTCTGGGCCAAAGCAGGAGTAGCCATCGATTGGATCAAGCCGTGGGATACGGTTTTTGATCCAGACAGTGGCCCTTATGGCCGCTGGTACGCGGGAGCTGAATGCAACACCTGTTACAACGCCGTAGACAGGCATGTTCTCGCAGGGCGTGGCGATCAGGACGCGCTGATCCATGATAGCGCCATAACAGGAACGGTTCGCAAGATAAGTTATAGTGATTTACAGGCCGAAATCGAGGCATTGGCGTCGGTGCTGGTCGATAAAGGGGTGGGGAAGGGGGATCGCGTCATTATCTACATGGCGATGGTGCCTGAAGCCGTTGTTGCAATGCTCGCATGCGCGCGCATTGGTGCAGTTCATTCGGTTGTCTTCGGAGGATTTGCCGCTAACGAGCTTGCCACAAGGATAGACGACGCCAAGCCGGTTATGATTATCGCTACGTCCTGCGGGCTGGAACCGGGCAGGGTGGTTGCTTACAAGCCAATGCTCGACAAGGCTATCGAACAGGCCCAGCACAAAGTGGCTACTTGTCTGATCCTTGTGCGCCCGCAACAGCCGCATGAACTGGTTTCGGGGCGGGATATTGACTATGCCCAAGCAGTTGCCGCCTCTGTGGGGCGTAAGGTTCCCTGTGAGCCTCTTAAATCGACTGATCCGCTTTATATTCTTTATACATCAGGTACGACGGGACAGCCAAAAGGCGTTGTTCGCGACAATGGCGGCCATCTGGTCGCCTTGGCGTGGTCGATGGGCGCAATCTATGACACCTACCCGGGAGATGTGTTCTGGGCGGCTTCGGACATAGGCTGGGCCGTCGGCCACTCCTATATCGCTTATGCGCCACTTTTCGTTGGGGCGACGAGCATTCTTTATGAAGGCAAGCCGGTTGGAACGCCCGATGCTGGTACATTCTGGCGCGTAATCGCTGACCACAAGGTCAAGGTACTATTTACCGCGCCGACCGCATTTCGGGCGATCAAGAAAGAAGACCCCAAGGGCGAGCTTATAGGCAGATATGATATTTCTTCGTTGAAGTATCTTTTCCTGGCGGGAGAGCGCGCCGATACGGATACGATCAAATGGGCCGAACAAAAACTAGGCGTTCCGGTCATAGATCATTGGTGGCAGACCGAAAGCGGCTGGCCCATGGCAGCCAACCCGGCGGGGCTTGGAATGTTGCCGGTAAAATATGGCTCGCCGACGGTCCCAATGCCCGGTTATGACGTGCAGGTTCTTGACGATGCAGGTCATCCAGTCAAGCGCGGCGAGCTTGGCAATATCGTGGTCAAACTGCCCTTGCCGCCGGCATTCCTGCCGACATTGTGGAATGCGGACCAGAGGTTTCGCGAGGCGTACATCAGCGAGTTTCCGGGATATTACAAGACCGCAGATGCAGGCATCATGGACGAGGACGGTTATATCTATATTATGAGCCGCACCGACGACATCATCAATGTTGCCGGTCATCGCCTGTCGACCGGGGCGATGGAAGAGGTTCTTTCCAGCCATCCGGATGTTGCCGAATGCGCTGTTATCGGCATTGCCGACAGTGTGAAAGGTCAGGTTCCTTGCGGGTTCATTGTGCTGAAATCCGGCGTTACAAGGAGCGAAGCCGATATTGAGCAAGATTGCGTTGCTTTGATGCGGGAGAAGATTGGCCCGGTTGCTGCGTTTAAAATGGCCATAACGGCAAAACGTCTGCCCAAGACGCGCTCCGGTAAAATATTGCGGGGCACCATGCAGAAGATTGCCGATCAGGAGCCGTGGAATATGCCCGCAACGATTGACGATCCAGCGATTCTTGAGGAAATCCAGTTGGTGCTCAATGCACGAGGAATTGGTCTGGTTACTGGTTGACCATCTGCCATCCAAGGTTAAGCTCTGTTGTCAAATTGGAGACTGGCAATGGCATTGGATGGCAAAATCGCAATTGTAACGGGTGGCGCTCAGGGTATCGGGCTGGCCATTGCAAGGCGCTTTCTTCAAGATGGGGCCAGTGTTATGCTTGCTGACATCAATGATGCTCAGGGAGCCGCGGCGGTAAAAGAGCTGTCCCCTTTGGGTAAAGTCCGCTTTTCCTCAACAGATGTCAGCAGCAGGCTGGATGTGCACAATCTCGTGGCTGGAACAATCGAGGCATTCGGTGATGTGGATATACTGGTCAATAATGCTGGTATTGTACACACGGCCGATTTTCTCGACCTGAACGAGGATGATTTTGATCGGGTTCTGCGGGTTAATCTAAAAGGATCGTTTCTTTGTGGTCAGGCTGTAGCCCGGTATATGGTCAAAAAGATAAAAGACGGAGGTAATGCAGGCTCCATAGTCAATATGTCGTCAATCAATGCAGTCGTCGGTTTGCCGGAGCAAATTGCCTATTCGGTTTCGAAGGGTGGCGTCAGTCAATTGACCAAAGTCATGGCTCTTTCGCTCGCACCCTATGGGATTCGCGTGAACGCAATCGGTCCAGGCTCGATCAAAACCCAGATGCTGGATACGGTCAATTCGGATATGGCCGCAAAACAGCGGATATTGTCCCGTACACCGCTGGGCCGGGTGGGAGAGCCCTCCGAAATAGCTGCTGTGGCGGCGTTCCTGGCTTCAGATGATGCGAGCTACATAACGGGGCAAACGATCTATGCCGATGGTGGTCGATTACCATTGAATTATACAGTGCCGGTCAATGGATGATTTTTTAGGCTGTTGACATCCTACTGACAGAAGGTTGTCAGGAGGGGTATGCCATTATGTTCCCGTAGTCAGAAGGAGACAGGGATATGGCTTACCTCGATTTTGATATCGTACAGAGTGTGAAGCATTGGTTTTCCGAGTTTGCAATTCACCGGCAGGAGCTGCGTACGGAACGGCATCTTAACTCGCTTCCCGAGCATCTCTTGAAAGACATTGGCTGGCCGGATGCCTATGCTGAACGATTGGCAAAACGCAATTCCCTAGGCGAAGACGACACTGCCGTGCCTGCCACCAGTGATGAGCTTACGCCATGGCAGTTGGATTGGCCAAAACACTATGAGAGCTTAAAAGCTCGCAAATCCAGCCCCTTAGAGCTGGGATGTTGAATTTGACTGCCATGGAGGAGGGCTTCAATGGAAAAGAAACGAACAGTTGGATTTGTTTTCGTTGAAGGCTTTGCCGATTGGGAATTTGGCATGCTTTCCGGCTCGGTCAATGAGTGGTTTGGTGGCCGAGCCGTCTGCCTTTCACCTTCTCCGGGTCCGCTAAAATCAATTGGCGGCTTTCGCATGCTCCCGGATCGCGGTGTCGATCCATCAGACAATCTTGATCTTGATGCGGTTGCCGTCATTGGATCCGACACATGGTCGGACGCGGATGCTCCTGACATAACACCCTTATTGAAGGATGTTCTGGCGCGCGGTGGAATTGTCGGTGGCATATGTGCCGGTACTCTTGCACTGGCGCGTGCGGGCCTGTTTTCAGGCCGCAAGCATACCAGCAATGGAGCCGGTTGGATCGAATCGCGTCTGGATACTTATGCCGGGTCTGAGCATTATCAGGATGTGCCCTATGCAGTACGCGATGGGCATGTTGTAAGTGCGGCGGGAACTGCGCCCGGAACCTTTGCCATTGCCTTCCTCGAAGCGCTCTTTCCCGAACAAGCGCCCCAAATCGCCGAGATGCGTGAAATGATTGCAAGAGAATTTACTTCCCGAAGTGAGAAGGCTTGAGCGATGCGTAGAGCAGACCGACTTTTCCAGATTGTGCAGAAGCTGCGTGGCGGGCGACTTGTAACGGCAAGGCAACTTGCCGAAAAGCTTGAAGTGTCAGAACGTACGATCTATCGCGACATTGCCGATTTGCAGTCTACGGGTGTTCCCATTGATGGCGAAGCGGGCGTTGGCTATATTTTACGGGAAGGTTTTGACCTACCACCCTTGATGTTCACCCGGGATGAGGTGGTAGCGCTTGTTGCTGGCGCGCGGCTGATAACTGCCTGGGGCGGTGCTTCCATGGCGCGCGCGGCCGAAGAGGCGATTATAAAGATCGGAGCCGTCCTGCCAAAGGAGGATCGCCCGCGTATCACCAATACACATATTCACGCATCGGGCACCAATATTAGTGATAGCGCACGCGCTTTGATTGATCTGGCAGAAAATGCTGCCGAACAATGCCGTGTGCTTTCGATCACCTATACCGACCTTGAGGGCAAGGACAGTACGCGGGATATCAGGCCACTCGGTCTGTGGTTTTGGGGAAAAGTCTGGACATTGATCAGCTGGTGCGAGCTGCGTAATGACTTTCGGACCTTCCGGATCGATCGCATCACGAAGGTTGAGAAGGCTGATCGCATCTTCCGTCAGGAGCGCGGCAGGACGCTTGCCGATTTCTACCGCAGGGTGGAACTTAGCGAAACACCCAATACCGAAGCCCGTGCTTCATAAAGCCTTTTAACTGGGCAATTGATCAATGGCGGTCTGGAAAGTTGCGCGCAGTATTGCGTAGGTTACGAAATGATAGCCGTCCTCCTCAGTTTCGCCCATCAGCTCCATTCCAAGCTTTTCGGCGACTCGGACTGATGCGCTGTTGCGAGGATCAATAGCGGCGATAATTCGATCCACGGTGGTCGCCTTGAAACCATGTTCAAGAACAGGCTTGGCTGCTTCCGTTGCGATTCCTTTGCCCCAAGCCAGACGGTTGAGACGCCAGCCGATTTCCACATCGGGCCCGATAGCATTATGGGGAATCAACAGCACCCAGCCAAGAAATTGATCCGAACGGGTTTTCTCGAAGATTGACCAGTAGCCAAGGCCGATACCGAAATCGGTTGTTATCCGATCCGTCAGAAACTGTCTGTGACTGGTGTCATCGGTCCATGGACCGGGGATGAACTTTGTCACAGCGGGATCGCGATCCATGGCAATGCAATCTTCGAAATGATCCATGGTCCGAGGTCGCAACAGCAAACGTTCAGTTTCAAAACCTGGAAGCATTGCTCACTCCTTGACGTAAAAAGCCTCGTCACGGACGAGGCTTTTGCTACATAGTCAGTCGAATGGTGCGGAGACGATTATTCCTCGTCTTCGTCGTCCTGACGGCCTTTCAACGACGAAAGCTTGGCGAAAACCTTGTCTGCGTCAAGCTCCTGGTCTTCTTCACGAACCGTTGGCTGAATGTCGAGATTTTCAGTCGCGGAAGCTGGCAGAAGTGTATCGCCACCTTCGCCCGGTTGTACTGGACGCCCGCGCGAAGAACGTTCGACCTCAATATCCAGATCAATCTGCGACGAGAGGCCCAGTGTAACCGGGTCCATTGGTTGCAGATTGTTGGAGTTCCAATGGGTGCGGTTGCGGATCTGTTCGATTGTCGATTTGGTCGTACCGATCAGGCGCGAAATTTGCGCATCTTTGAGCTCTGGATGATTGCGAACGAGCCAGAGAATAGCATTCGGACGATCCTGACGCTTGGACAATGGCGTATAGCGAGGGCCCTTGCGCTTGGTCTCGGGAACGCGAACCTTGGGGTCCGAAATCTTGAGCTTATGGTTCGGGTCTTTTTCGCCCTTGGCAATTTCTTCGCGGGATAGCTGTCCGGTGATCAATGGATCAAGGCCCTTGATGCCTTGGGCCGATTCACCGTCCGCGATAGCCTTAACTTCAAGCGGATGGAGCGTGCAGAAAGCAGCGATCTGATCAAAAGACAGGGCCGTATTATCGACAAGCCAGACGGCCGTTGCCTTTGGCATTAGAAGCTGGGTGGCCATAGATATAGTCCTCTTGTTCGTCCGCTCCGGAGGGGCGGGACGTGGGTTCAACCACAATTTCCGGGATTTCGAGCCGTTATATAGCGGTATTTTAATCGATGAGCAAGAATCGCTTTGGGGATTCGTGCCATGTTCCAAATAACCGCACATTCCCTCGGGCAAGTGTTTCATCAAACTGTCATGTAAATGTCATGACACTGCAACAGACGCACGCGATCAGTCTCTTCAATTCAATCGGAGATTGTTCCAATGTCGCATCGTTTTCTCACCATCGGTCTTTGGACCATTCTGGCTGCATCCACAGCAATACCTGCAATGGCAGAACCAGTGTTCAACCGCATTGCAAGCTTTCCCGTGATTTCCAACCTGCCAAAGGATTCCGATCTCTCGCAGGTTACTTCTTCCGAGATCATCACAGCATCAGAAGATGGCAAGACATTGGTTTATTCTGACAGCCCAAATGGTGCGATCGGTTTTATTGATATCACTGAAGCAGGCAAGCCGCAGCCGCTGGGACAACTTAAGCTGGATGGCGAACCCACATCGGTAGCAGCCGTCGGTGCAAACGTCCTTGCCGCGGTCAATACTTCCAAGGACAAGGCTAATCCTTCAGGCCGCCTCGATGTGGTCGAGCTGGCCTCCCGCAAGGTGATTGCTACATGTGATCTCGGTGGACAGCCCGATTCTGTCGCTATCTCTCCCGACAAGACTTTTGCTGCCATAGCAATCGAAAATGAACGTGATGAAGAGTTGAATGATGGAGAAATCCCGCAGCTTCCAAGCGGCAATCTCAAAATAATTTCGCTGAAGGATGGTGCTCCGGATTGCGCAACAGCGAAAACCGTTGAACTTACCGGACTTTCCGAAATCGCACCGGAAGATGCCGAACCTGAGTTTGTCTCCATCAACCGGGAAAACCAGATTGCGGTAACACTGCAGGAAAACAACCATATCGCAATTATCGATGCGGCGAGCGGAAAAATTACAAATCATTTCTCTGCCGGCACTGTCGATCTGGATAAAATCGACGTGGAAAAAGATGGCGCTCTCAAGTTTGATGGCAGTGCAAAAGGTGTTCTGAGAGAGCCTGACACGATCAAATGGCTCGACAATAACCGCGTGATTGTTGCCAATGAAGGCGATTACAAAGGCGGATCGCGCAGCTTTACAATATTCACCAAAGACGGGAAAGTTGCCTACGAATCCGGCGCATCGCTTGAGCATAAGATTGCTGAAGCTGGTCACTATCCCGATAAGCGCAACAAGAAGGGCGTTGAGCTTGAAGGGGCTGAGGTCGGGAAATTCGGCGATACAAACTACCTGTTTGTTGCCAGTGAGCGTGCTTCGATTGTCGGTGTCTACAAGGACACGGGCGCTGAGCCGGAATTTGTTCAATTGCTGCCATCAGGCATCGCCCCCGAAGGTGTATTGGCAATCCCATCACGCAATCTGCTGGTAACAGCCAATGAGGCTGATTTGATTAAAGATGGCGGCGTACGCTCGCATGTTATGATTTATGAACTCAAGGATCAGAAGCCGAATTATCCGCAGATCGTTTCGACGATGAAGGATGATGGAACGCCGCTTGGCTGGGGCGCTCTATCGGGATTGGTTGCTGATCTAAAGGAAGCGGGCAAGCTCTATGCCGTATCGGATTCCTTCTACTCCGCGGCGCCTTCGATCTTCACGATTGATGCGAACCAAAGCCCGGCAAAGATCACCAAAGCACTGGTCGTCAAACGCGGTGGGCAACCGGCACAGAAACTTGATCTTGAAGGCATCACCACGGATGGCGATGGCGGTTTCTGGCTCGCCAATGAAGGTGACCAGGCCAAGCTCGTGCCCCATGCAATTCTCAACGTAAACGGGAAAGGCGAGATCAAAAAGGAAATAGCACTTCCCGAAGAACTTCTGCCAAACCAGGTTCGTTTCGGCCTGGAAGGGATTACGCGTGTTGGGGAAGGTGATGACGCCACATTGTGGATGGCGATCCAGCGCGAGTGGAAGGATGACGAAAAAGGTTTCGTCAAACTGCTGAACTACAACATCAAGGATAAATCCTGGACTGCTGTTTCCTATCCGCTCGATAAAAGCGGAGCAGGTTGGGTCGGTCTTTCCGAAATTACCGCTCATGACGGTCAGCTTTATATCGTTGAACGCGATAACCAGATTGGTGATAAGGCTGCCAACAAACGGTTATATCGTGTGGCGCTAGAGGGTTTGAAACCTGCCAAGATCGGCGAAAAGCTACCCGTCGTTGAAAAGGTGCTGGCACATGATTTCATTGACGATCTCAAGAGCGCCAATGGCTACATTTCGGAAAAGCTTGAAGGGTTCGCTATTGATGTTGATGGCAATGGTTATGCCGTTACTGACAATGATGGTGTCGATGACTCATCGGGGGAAACCCTGTTTTTCGGCATCGGTAAGGTCCAGGCTACAAACTGATAAAACCGGAAATAAGATAAAGGCCGCATATAGCGGCCTTTACAGTCTTGGTTCAGCTTACATCTAAAACAATTTTGCCAATATGCTGGCCATCTTCCATACGCTCATGCGCGCGCCAGGCTTCATGCAGTGGATAGACCATATCGATCACCGGCGCGACTTTACGCTCAGCCAATAGCGGCCAAACGTTAAGTTCAAGCTCGCGGGCAATTCCGGCTTTGAACTCGATTGTTCGGGCCCTTAACGTTGATCCCGTATGTTGCAGTCGCTTGACCATCAGCTTGGTCATATCAGTCGTTGCCTTTGCCCCGTTGAGAAAAGCAATCTGCACGATACGGCCATCAATAGCCGCCGCGTCATAGTTCCGGTCGACGTAGTCGCCGCCAACCATGTCGAGGATCAGATTGGCACCTTTGCCATCCGTAAGTCGCTTAACAGCCTCGACAAAATCCTCTTTGCGATAATTGATTGCGTGATCGGCCCCAAGCTTGACGCATGCTTCGCACTTGTCGCCTGATCCAGCCGTTGTAAATACGCTCGCCCCGAAGGCCTTGGCCAGCTGTATCGCTGTCGTGCCGATACCAGACGAGCCGCCATGGACGAGAAATGTCTCGCCGCTTTGCAGGGCACCCCTCTCAAAAACATTGTGCCAGACGGTGAAGAATGTTTCGGGAATTGCGGCGGCCTCTATGTAGCCGTAGCCTGCCGGGATCGGCAGGGCGTTGGATTCATGAACCGTGCAATATTGGGCATAGCCGCCGCCGGCCACGAGTGCCGTAACACGTTCACCAAGGCGGAAACGGGTTACACCTTCCCCTGTTGCGACAACATCCCCGGAAATTTCCAACCCCGGAATGTCTGAAGCGCCTTGTGGCGGTGGATAATGGCCTTGCCGTTGCAAAACATCGGGACGATTAACACCGGCGGACCGCACTCGCACAAGAAGCTCCCCGGATTTGGGCGCAGGAACGGGTCTCTCGCCCGCTTTGAGAACCCTTGGGCCACCTGGAGAACTGATCTCAATCGCCGTCATCACTGTTGGAATCTCTTCTGCCATTATGAACTTCCCTGATATTGATTCATTGGAATAATTTGCAATTCCAAGTGGTTGGAATGTATCTTACTACGCGGAGGCGACAAGTGGAGGAAAGAAATGTCACTTTTCGATGAAGAGCCCCGGCGCAAGACTGTTCATGATATCGGCCAGGACTTGTCTTTGCTATCTGTTGCAGAACTTGATGAGCGTATAGGCTTGTTGCGTGCGGAGATTGTACGTCTTGAGGAGGAGCGTTCGCGAAAGGGAGATAGCAAGGTTGCTGCAGAGGCGCTCTTTCGCTGATTGATTTCAATTTGGTGCAGGTGCCATCAAGTTTCCGCATTGATAACCGAGAGAAAGCTGCATCCCTATCAATACAGAGCCGTCTTCCCCCGCTCGTCCGAAGGATATCTCGTGTTTCGTTCATTCATTCAGGTCTTTGCGCTTCTTTGCGGCACATCTTTTCTCGTCATGGCTTCAGGCCTGCATGGATTATTACTACCCTTGCGCGGCGGCGCCGAAGGGTTTTCAACGACATCGCTCGGTTTGCTGGGAACAGCATGGGCAGGTGGCTTTATAACAGCCTGCCTTCTTGCCCCGCGACTGGTGAGAAGAGTCGGACATGTTCGTGCATTCAGCGCCTTTGCCGCGATTGCGGCAATCGTTGCGCTGATGACCGGAATACTCGTTAATTCAACGGCTTGGATTGTCCTGCGCGCCCTCACCGGATTTGCCATGGCAGGCTCCTATATGGTGATTGAGAGTTGGCTTAATGAGCGGGCCACGAACGCCAATCGCGGCCAAATATTCGGTCTCTATATGGTGGTCAATTTCGGGTCGATAACGGTTGGCCAGCTGATGATCGGTTTTGGCGACGTGCATAATGGCACGTTCTTTATGCTGTCCGGCATATTGTTCTGTCTCGCATTGATTCCGACAGCTATTTCAACAGCCAGCAGTCCAAAACCATTGACGGAAGTGCAGCTTGATTTGCGTGCGCTTTACCGTAATTCGCCGGTGGCCTTTCTTGGCTGCATACTTATTGGCGTTGCCAATGGCGCATTCGGTACGCTGGGCGCTGTATATGGCGCTGCGACAGGGATTTCGGTCGGTGAAATCGCCTTGATGATGAGCGCCTCGGTGCTCGGCGGCGCGCTGATGCAGATTCCGGTCGGGCGTATGTCTGATCGAACCGACCGGCGTTATGTATTGGCCTTCGTTGGCGGTGCTGCGGCATTGATCGGGCTGTTGATTTTCTTCATCGCTCCAAGGCATGCCACGATCATTCTCATCATGACGGCGATATATGGTGGCTTGGCCTATACGCTCTATCCCGTGGCTGTTGCGCATGCCAACGACTTTTCGGACTCCGAAAACTTCGTCAAAGTGACGAGTGGCCTGTTATTGCTCTATGGTTTTGGCACGATGATCGGCCCGGTACTGGGCGCCTGGGCGATGGAGACCATCGGAGCCGAAGGATTGTTTGCGATCACGGCACTGGCTCATGCGGCAATCATGTGTCATGCAATCATTCGCTCGCGAATGCGCGCGCCGGTGCCAATCGAACTGCGGGATAATTTTCAGACGGTGCATTCGGAACGTGCAACACCCGAAGGTGTAAAGCTTGATCCACGTGCGGAAACCCTGCCCGAATAGCGACAAATCCGTTGACATTGCTGGCGGTTTAAACCGAAACTGCAACATGGTCGAAACAGATGCTTTTGTTGCAATTTCCGATCCCAACCGCCGATACCTTCTTGAGGAATTGAGGCGGGGTCCAAAAACCGTGAATGAGTTGGCGTCCGGTCTTCCTATATCGCGCCCCGCGGTCTCCCAGCACCTTAAAGCACTGCTTGATGCGCAACTGGTTTCGGTGAAATCAGAAGGCACCCGCCGCATCTATGCAGTCGACGATAGCGGCTTTTTCCATTTGAATTTGTGGCTTGATCAGTTCTGGAATGAATAATCCGCCATAGCACCGGCAGAAAACTAATCCAAAGACATGAAAACCCGGCTGTCTGACCGTGCCGGGTTTTCGGATCTGCCGCGTGATATACTCAGGCGGAATTCGGGGTCTATCTTGCCTTGCGACCCGGAGTCGTTTTAGTGGTGAGTAACGAGCGTACGAATTTTTTCGATTTGCTCTTTCAGCACAAGCTTGCGACGCTTGAGGTCGCTAATCTTAAGATCGTCCGTAGCTGGACTTAGCATTGCATCGGAGATTTCTTTCTCAAGTGCTCCATGCTTACGTTCAAGCGTTTCAAGATGAGACTCAATGGCCATGCGGCTTCTCCCTTGGTTAATTTCCTTGCTCGTAATGCCCTGTCAGCCAAGTAGCGGCTTTATGACAGAGCCGTGACACTCTGCCACTACTTGAAGCAATTGTCGAATATGTTTCGCAGGATTTTATTGTCACATGAAATGTGATATTGCGGCATACCGGCAAGTGACAGTGTTACTCCGGACCGCTTTTGATAATTCTACAGCAAAATACCGGGAATCACTGCATGTCCGATCAAGATCAGGCTGACATTCGATTGGCAGTCGCAAGATTGAAGCAAGAGCATCTGGACTTCGACGCAGCTATCCAGGCAATGATCCAAGTTGGTTGCGACCAGCTGCGTATCCAGCGCATGAAAAAGAAGAAACTCATCATCAAAGATAAGCTCATCGAGCTGGAAGACAAAATCATCCCCGACATAATCGCCTGATATCCAAGAGCAATCTGCGGTGCTGTGACTTATGCTTGCAGGCTCTTTGCTTTTACACTAATTCCCCCATTCCATTATTAGAGGATGCTCAATGGCTGATACACGTGCTGACGTAGCAATCATTATGGGAAGCCAGTCCGATTGGTCGACCATGCGTCATGCGGCTGAAACGTTGGACAGCCTTGGAATTTCTCACGATGACCGGATCGTTTCGGCGCACAGAACGCCGGATCGATTGGTCGAGTTCGCCAAAAGCGCGAGAGAATCTGGTTTCAAGGTCATTATTGCGGGTGCAGGCGGTGCTGCACATCTGCCAGGCATGGCTGCGTCCATGACGCCTTTGCCGGTTTTTGGCGTACCTGTTGAATCGAAGGCTCTCTCCGGCCAGGACTCGCTGCTTTCCATAGTGCAAATGCCAGCGGGCATACCCGTCGGGACATTGGCAATTGGCCGGGCAGGCGCGGTCAATGCCGCATTGCTGGCAGCAGCGGTTTTGGCTCTGCACGATAAGGAACTGGCAAAACGACTTGATGCTTTCCGGCAGGCACAAAGCGAGAAGGTTGCGATGCGGCCTTCCGACGAGGTTTGAGAATGATTTCTGCAGGTTCGACGATTGGTATAATCGGTGGTGGTCAGCTCGGACGCATGCTGGCTATAGCTGCTGCACGTCTCGGCTACAGAACAGTGATACTGGAGCCCCAAGCAGATTGCCCCGCAGCGCAAGTTGCCAATGAAGTTATTACCGCAGCCTATGATGATCATGACGCGTTGGAGCGATTGGCTGAGCTAAGCGACGTCATTACCTACGAATTTGAGAATGTGCCCGTCGACTCAGCGGAACTTTTGAGTGAAACGAAGTCAGTATTTCCGCCAGCAGAGGCACTGAAAGTCTCACAGGATCGCGTCACCGAGAAACGGTTTCTCAACAAGCTCGGCATTCAGACCGCGCAATGGCGCGTCGTCGAAAATGAGGTGGAGCTGGAAGCTGCCCTGCTTGCTTTTGGCGGCAAGGGCATCCTTAAGACCCGGCGCTTCGGTTATGATGGAAAAGGCCAGGCGAAGTTTTCCGGCGTGCCGGGCGAAACGGCCAAGGCCGGATTTGCCGCCGTTGGCAATGCTCCTTCCATTCTTGAGGCGCTGGTGGACTTTACTCACGAGATATCGGTCATTGCGGCGCGTGACGAAGCCGGCAATATCCGGGTTTATGACATTGCCGAGAACGTTCACAAGGATGGAATTCTCGCAAGCTCGACAGTTCCTGTTTCCGTGTCTTCGACAATGGCGGGCCTGGCTGCGGATGCGGCCCGCAAGCTGCTGGAAGGATTGAACTATGTCGGCGTGCTCGGCATGGAGTTCTTTGCGCTTGCCAATGGAACTTTGCTTGCCAATGAATTTGCACCGCGCGTGCATAATTCCGGCCACTGGACAGAAGCAGCCTGCGCCGTTTCACAGTTCGAGCAGCATATACGCGCCATTACAGGATTGCCTCTGGGCGATACGAGGCGGCATTCCGATTGTGTGATGGAAAATCTCATTGGCGATGATATTGCCCGCGTGCCAGAGATATTGAAAGAAAGCGGAGCCGTGGTGCATCTTTACGGCAAGGCCGAAGCGCGTCCGGGGCGCAAGATGGGGCATGTGACTCGCATAACCAAACGCCTCTGAATGCTGGAAAAGATAAGTTTTCTCGCTGAATCATGCGATGAATCGCGGGATGGGAGTTGACAATGCAGGCATTCCTTGGCTATTTCCCCGCAACGTGTTTCCGGCGCGCTTAAAAGGCGCGCTTTTTATTGGTGCCCGGTTTCGGGCGAAAGATACCGGTGCTGAAATGAAGATCAAGAACTCCCTTAAGGCCCTCAAAGCCCGTCATCGTGACAATCAGCTGGTCCGTCGCAAGGGCCGCATGTACATCATCAACAAGACTGCTCCGCGCTTCAAAGCACGCCAGGGCTGATCTTACCGTTTCACGGTTATTTGCATTTGACGTTTTGCTGATACGGACTAACATTCGTGTCATGCAGAACGTCTTTGCTATTTTACTCGGGCTCTCAACGGTACTTTCGCCAATGATTTCAATGGCGGAGAGCGCTTGGGCGCAAGAAAGAACGGGAACGGAAGATAGGGCTGATACGCAGGGGAAACCTGCTGAAGGCCAGGCCCTCACTCCGCAACAGGCCGCATTGCCCGGCAAAACATTGGCGGAAAAGCGTGCCGCCCGGCTGGATGAGCTTTTCGGTCAATTGAAGCGGGAAACCAACGCGATGAAAGCATCGCGGATTGCCTCGCAAATCCAAGCCCAGTGGCAGAATTCCGGCAGCGCAAGCATCGATCTGATGATGGGCTGGGCCTCTAAGGCCATGGAAGATAAGAAGTATTCCGTTGCGCTGGATTTTCTTGATCAAGTCATCGTCATGAAGCCGGACTATGCGGAAGGCTGGAACCGCCGCGCCACATTGAACTATGTGATGAATGATTACGGCCGCGCCATGGCTGATATTCACAAGACGCTGACATTGGAACCACGGCACTTTGGAGCCATGGCCGGTATGGCTTCCATCCTCAAGGAAACGGGCCGCAAAGAGGCAGCGCTGGGCGCATTCGAGCAGGTTTTGAATGTCTATCCGATGATGCGTCAGGCTCAGAAAGAAGTCGGTGAACTGGCAGATGAATTAACCGGCCAACGCACGTAATTTCGTTGATTGCAACTAATCACAACTAAATCACCACTATCGATTGTAATTCTTCGGCAAATTTGCCCGTTTTTTCGGGAAAATCATTTAGCTTTGTGGGTATTTTGCTTAAGATGCTGAAAATGAGCGGGAAGCTCCATAGCTGTTGCGCTGGCGGCTCGTTGCAATGCCGTCCGCACTCTTTTCTAAACTGCCGTAGCTTTCGTTAGAGTAGCAACCAGCAATATGCTCAGCTTAAAATTGCAAATTCCGGCAATGCTTACGCATGCCGGAATTTTTATAATCAACCGCTTGCAGCGCTAGACGTCAGACGCTGGTCAGACCGTCGGAGCCGATATAGGCGATGCGCAGCATATTCGTTGAACCTGGGGTACGCAGGGGCACGCCAGCCGAGATGATGATGCGATCACCCGGATTACCGAACTCTTCCTGATAGGCAATGTGGCAAGCACGATCGACCATCTCATCAAGATCATAGGCCTCGTCGGTTACAACGCAATGCAACCCCCAGACGAGCGCTAGCTTGCGGGCGGTTTCAACGACAGGCGACAGCGCGATGATGGGTAAAAGTGGCCGTTCGCGCGCGGCACGCAAGGCAGTGGTTCCCGAGGCGGTATAAGTGACGATAGCCGAAAGATTGAGCGTTTCGGCGATCTGGCGGGCGGCGAGCGAAATTGCATCGGCGCCGGTCGCATTGGGCTCGGGGCGCTGGGCATGGATGATGCCGGGGAAATTTGGATCGCGCTCCACCTGTTCGGCAATGCGCGCCATTGTTGCGACGGCTTCTACAGGATAATCGCCAGCTGCAGATTCTGCCGAAAGCATAACCGCATCGGCACCTTCGAACACGGCTGTGGCAACGTCGGACACTTCGGCGCGGGTTGGCACGGCGGCAGTGATCATCGATTCCAGCATCTGCGTGGCGACGACAACGGGCTTACCTGCCCGGCGACAAGCACGAATGATCTGCTTCTGGATGCCAGGCACTGATTCCAGCGGCATCTCAACGCCGAGATCGCCGCGCGCAACCATAAGCGCATCGGAAAGCTCGATGATCTCATCAAGGCGGGTAACGGCCTGTGGCTTCTCAATCTTTGAGAGAAGAGCAACGCGGCCGCGCGAGATCTTGCGGACCTCGGCAAGATCCTCCGGCCGCTGGATAAAGGACAGGGCAACCCAGTCGATTTCTTCCTGCAGCACGGCATCGAGGTCGCGGCGGTCTTTCTCGGTCAGAGCGCCGACATCAAGTGTGGTGTCAGGCAGGCTGACGCCTTTCTTGTCGGAAATACTCGTTCCTGAAACAACCCGGCAGCGAATATGCTTGCCATCGGATGCTTCAGCGACAAGCGCCAGCTTGCCATCGTCGATCAACAGGCGATGACCCGGCTCAACGGCTTTGAGAATTTCCGGATGCGGCAGGTAAACGCGGGTGTTATCGCCAAGCGCTTCATTGTTGTCGAGGGTGAAGGTCTGGCCTGCAACGAGTTCCACCTTGCCTTCGGCAAATTTGCCCACACGCAGCTTGGGTCCCTGCAAATCGGCGAGAATGCCGATTGGCCGTCCGACTTCTTTTTCCACATTGCGCAAGCGGCGCACAAGTTCACGCATCAGGTCGTGGCTGGCATGGCTCATATTGATGCGGAAGACATCGGCACCGGCTTCGAACAGTTTGCGAATCATGCCTTCGTCGGAGGAAGCAGGACCGAGCGTGGCGAGAATTTTGACCTTGCGGCGACGTCTCATTGAGGAGGGGTATCCGTTACAATTGGAGATGAGGGAGGATTTTCTTCTGTCAGCTGGACCATCCAGCTCGTCTGCTCGCCCGTATCATATTCCTGAAATCCGGAACGCTGGAAACCGCGTGCGAAGCAGTCATTGATACCGGTTATCTTGAACTGGTTTTCGGCAACGCACATGTTGATCTTGCCGTCCCAGCGCCCGCCGCTTTGAGCATCTTCGGCGTAAAGGTAATAATAGCGCGATGTCAGCGGTCCGACAACCAAGGTGGTGCAGGAAGAGGCGTTGACATGCCACCAGCCTTCCGTGATCCAGCCAGTCTTGGCGCGGTAGCCCAGAGCAACGCCGACCAGATTTTGGGTGGAATTGCACACGCGGAAATCGGCATGGGCCTGGGTCGGCGCAAAAACGCTTCCCGAAATGAATATGAACAGAAATGCCGCGAGGAAGCTTCCCCATCTTAGCTTTATGCTCATACTCAATATTGCCTCCGTCCGGTCTTTTAGGGTCCTGCCAGCACCAAAATTAAGCCAATGGCTTCAGGGCAGGTAGACGAGGTTCCTTTTCGGTAGTTTCGCGCGCATTGTCAACGCGTGAATAAGTCGTAGAGGGGTGCCACGACAAGATTGTGATCGGCTGTGGTGTTTTTGGGACGATCCGGCTCAGGCTTCGATCTAATCGATTTGTTATGGCGCCTTGTCCGTGGTCACTTCATCCTCTTCGTCTTCATCGTCAGACTCAATTATGTTCCACATAAAGGCGTGCAAGCGCTCCTCGATATCCTTCTTCGAGGCTCCGGATTTTTCCATCTCACGTTTTATTTTGAAGAAGTGATCTCTGTCCGCAGACGTGAGATATTTAGTGGCGTTTTCTAACGATGATATTCGACTGGACATGCAGTGCTATTATCTTCTTAGCCGCCGCAATGGAAGTAACATATCGTGCTCCAATCTTTATTGCTCTTGTGGTTCCAATAGGCCGGCGAACAATCTGCCTTGCATTGCTGCCTAGGGCATGAAAGACAAAAGCGGTCAGATTCACCGTTGCAAGAGCCTGTCTTCATGTCCTTTTCTCCCTATCATCTGGTTGATGGCGATTATGCCAAGGGCCTTGTCCTGCTTGCCGATCATGCGAGCCGCGCGTTGCCGGAAGAATATGGCTCGCTGGGGTTGGATGCCGCGCAATTCGAGCGGCATATTGCGTATGATATTGGCGTCGAGCAGTTGACCCGCAAACTTGCCGCCATGCTTGGTGTGCCAGCGGTGCTTGGCGGGTTTTCGCGGCTGTTGATTGATCCAAATCGCGGCGATGATGATCCAACCCTGATCATGCGTCTCTCTGATGGTGCCGTGATACCGCGCAACAATCCAATGTCTGAAGATGAGCGAAAGAAGCGCATAGACCAATATTACAGGCCCTATCACGATGCGGTTGCCGCGGCGATCGCGGAAACGGTGGAACAGAGCGGCAAGGCGCCCCTGGTTATTTCCGTTCACTCGTTTACCGCATTCTGGAAAGCGACGCCGAGGCCCTGGCACGCCGGCATACTTTGGGACAAGGATCCACGCGCTGTGCTGCCTTTATTGGCGGGTTTACGGGCAGATCCCCTGCTGGTCGTTGGCGATAATGAGCCCTATGACGGGGCACTCAAGGGCGACACAATGTATACGCATTGCATCCTGCCGGGTTATGCCCATGCGTTGATCGAGGTACGCCAGGATCTGATTGGCGATGATGCGGGCACGACCTTATGGGCTGAGCGTCTGGGGCCAATCCTTGAAGGCATGAATGCAGTACCCGATATGCATGAGGTTCGGCATTATGGTTCAAGAACGGGAATAATTGAGGAGATCATCCATGACTGATTTAAGCCGGGAACAGCAAACCGAATTGGAGGCGGCGGCTTTCCGGCGTTTGGTGGAGCATCTGCGCGCCCGCAGCGATGTGCAGAATATTGATTTGATGAACCTGGCAGGGTTTTGCCGCAACTGCCTTTCCAACTGGTATCGCGAAGCGGCGGAAGCTTCCGGCATCGCGATCAGCAAGGATGAATCGCGCGAGATCATCTATGGCGAGCCCTATGCCGATTGGCAGGCAAAATATCAACGCGAAGCAAGTGACGCAGCCAAGGCAGCCTTCGAGACAAACAAGCCCGGGCATTGAAAGGTCCGGATGGCTGCGGTCGCAGACTCTATTTCCTTGACTCCCTAGCCCTTCGTCGGGCATCGGAACGCTCCGCGCGGCTTAACCCCGAGTCGCCAGTTACGTTTTACGGAGTGAAATATGAGCATGGATGATTTGGGCGCACAGGGCGGTGTCGAAGGTGTAGCGGCAGCAGAATTGCGTCAATTCATCGAGCGCATTGAGCGCCTCGAAGAAGAAAAGACCACGCTTTCCGACGATATCAAGGAAGTAATGGCTGAAGCCAAAGGCCGCGGCTACGACACGAAGATCATCCGCACCATTGTTCGCCTGCGCAAGAAGGACGCCAATGAGCGCAAGGAAGAAGAAGCGATCCTTGAACTTTATATGAATGCCTTGGGTATGGAATGATAGCCAGCCTGCGGGCTGGGTTTTAGTGAACGATGCGGGATCGTGCGATGCACGGTCCTTTCGTTTGGGCGCGGCGCTGGGGATGAAGTGGCGTCCTCTTTGGTAGCGAAACCATCCCTGATCTGACCACTGTCGCCCCAAACAACAAAACAGCCCGAAAGTTCTTCCCATAGGATCGTATATCCACCGGAAGCCATCCGGTCATGCAATTCAGGAAGTTTTGGATTTTCAATCTGGCCCATAGCGGTCTCCTTGACTCACTTGGACGGTGTCAGCACTTGCAGTTGAAAGGATAGTTGCCTCCTGAAAAGGTTGAGAAACGTCCAATGTTTCGATCAGCAGTTCGAAATGGGTAATGTCGCGCAGAGCCTTCAGATAGGTGTCGCGGATTTGATCGCCCGCTCCGCCTCGGCCTACACGGATAAACTGGCATTGCTCGCCAGCATCGATGGTTCCAACGATGTCCTCCGATTCAGAGAGCTTCAGGACGATCCAATTTAACAGTGTTTTTTGCTGCTCAACCCTGTCGCCGGATATAACAAGGCCTTCGGTAACAATTTACCACCACTGAAATTCACCAAAAGTTCCGTTTTTTCCCTCAAGGGGCGTGGAGATGAGCGGACGAGTTGTTCCGCTTCAAAAATCGATCAACGCCGCTCTGTCCTTCGCGGTAGAGCGGCGTTCTTTTGGGCTTCGGGTTCAGATTTTTGCGCAAGCTTCAGGTCGTGCCGTGAAATGACTTCCCGCAGATGGTGAGCGAGGCGGCGGTAATGGTCCGCAGTTTGCAGGGAAATGTCTTCCTTCTCGCCTGACCGCGATTTACGAAAGGCTTTTTCGACACCTTCCTCCAACCGGACAATGCGCTCTTCATGCTCCTGAACGGCCAGACGGAGTCTTTCGATAAATTCATTGTAGACTTTACCCATTACATCAATGCCCTGAGCCCGTTCATGCTTGCCTGCCAGTGGCAGCTATCTGGCAGTCCCGAAACGAGCGTAATAGCGATCAGTTCCATCGCAGACACTCGGTTTTGAATTCGTCCGGTGTCATGGGACCATGATCATTGATGTGAACTTTCCACACCGAATGAATATCCGCGAATGCTTCCGCAGCGGTCGTAAATGTCATGACATTCGAAGTGGTGATTTCATCAGGCACAAAAAGCTGGATCTTGGAATTGGATCAATTGGCATCGCCGTATCCGTCTAATTTTTCGACTGGTAAAGCTGTCTGGTTTTCCGGTTGCGAGTTTCTTTTTCGGACGGGGTCAACCGTCGGCGTCTGAGCATGCCATAGGCCATTATTATCCCGAGAATAATGGGTCCGCCGAGCACAACAAAAAGCCAAAGATATTACGGTTACCTCCTTTCGAAAAGTAACCGGTGTCGGTGAATTTTGGTTCCAACCATTAAAAGCTTTCAAGCAATACAAAGCCACAACCTTTGTCCAGCGCTTCGGCGGCCTCTCAATGTCGCCTGCCTTTGATTGCTGTGGGCACCATGCATCACAGGGCCGGCTGGTGAAAAATAGAGCATCCCGAAGGCGTGAGGGCGACTGACGGAGGCACAGGTCTAAAACAACCGGCTTGATGGCAATTTTTTGGATCGCCGATAGTTCGTTAAATCAAATACTTACGTGAAATGTGGGCAGCTGAGCGAGCGCAGGCGCAATTTATTGCAGGCGCCCCACTTTACATTTTTTCTATTAAGGATATTAAATATCCTTAAGGATAATAAATATCCATAATAGACGAATGGAGAGACATATGAGCCAGCGCCTTAACTACATTCAGCAGTCGCCCGAGTTTTTCAAAAAGTTCATGGATTTCAGCCTGGCGCTCAAGGACAGTGCCATTGAAGAGAAGATCGAGGATCTCGTACATATCCGCGCCTCCCAAATGAACGGCTGCGCCTTCTGTCTCGATATGCATGTTAAGCAGGCCAAGATGCATGGGGAGACCGAGCTTCGTCTTTACCACATTGCTATTTGGCGGGAATCGACACTGTTCTCCCCGCGCGAGCGCGCAGCTTTGGCCTGGGCCGAGATTTTGACAAAGCTGCCGGAGCAGGGCGTTCCGGATGATGTTTACGAACGCGTTCGCGGCCAGCTCTCCGAGAAGGAGCTGTCTGATCTAACCTATACGGTCATGGCTATAAATGCCTGGAACCGCGCCAATGTGGCCTTCAGGACTGTGCCCGGATCATCGGACAAGGCCTTTGGTCTCGATAAGGCTGGCCTGAACTAAACCTTTGAACATTGATCTCTTAACACCCGGATTAACGGGCATCGAAGGACAATTGCCATGAAAATCGTTATTATTGGGGGAACTGGTCTGATCGGATCGAAGACCGTTGAACGCCTGCGCAAGAAGGGTCATGAGGTGGTCGCCGCCTCGCCGAATACCGGGGTCAACACGATTACCGGAGAAGGCCTGACCGAGGCGCTTGCCGGTGCGGATATCGTCCTTGATCTGGCCAATTCGCCATCCTTCGCGGACAGGGATGTTCTCGAATTCTTCCAGACCTCCGGTAAGAACCTGCTTGCAGCCGAAGCAGCGGCAAGCGTGAAGCACCATATCGCGCTTTCCGTGGTCGGCACCGAACGTTTGCAGGAAAGCGGCTATTTTCGCGGCAAGCTTGCGCAGGAAGAACTGATCAGAAAGTCGCCGATTCCCTATACGATTGTTCACTCAACGCAATTCTTCGAGTTTCTCAGCGGCATCGCAGAACCCGGGACGGTCGGCGACAAGGTGCATTTATCCCCTGCCTATGTACAGCCTATTGCTTCTGATGATGTGGCGGACGCCATGGCTGAAGTGGCGCTTGCACCGCCGGTCATGGGGACGGTGGAAATCGCAGGCCCGGAAAAGGTCCGGCTGAGCGATCTGGTTGGCCGTTACCTGAAAGCAACCAATGATCCAAGGTCGGTCGTGGTCGATGCTCACGCCAGATATTTCGGCGCGGAACTCAACGATGAATCGCTCGTGCCCGGCCTTGATCCGCGGCTTGGATCCATCGGTTTTGAAGAATGGTTCGCAACGGCGCCCCGCCGCAAGTGAGCCGCCAGACAGCGAAAGTCGAAGGAGACTGAAATGATCAAAACCTCAATCACCGCATTGGCGCTTGGCTTGCTGCTCATGAACAGCGCTGCCACACATGCCGACGGGACAGATGCCAAGGTTACTATTGTTTACGAACATGAACTGCCGAATGTGCCGGGTAAAAGCATCAAGGGCATTCTTGTGGAATATGGGCCGGGCGGGTCTTCGCCGGGACATACCCACCCGAATTCCGCCTTTATCTATGCGACTGTTCTGGAAGGGGCCATTCGCAGCCAGGTCAATGACGGCCCCGTGAAGGTCTATCGAGCCGGGGAAAACTTTTCTGAAATGCCGGGTGATCGCCATAGTGTGAGCGCGAATGACAGTAAAACCGACCCGGCACGGCTGCTTGCCGTATTTGTCGTCGATACCAACGAGAAAACCCCTTTGACCACCCCGATCAAGTAACATTCTTGTCGATATAACAGCCGATCACGCCGAACCGGGTTGGCCCGCATGTTATCTACGTGCGGGCCATAACCCATTCGGAACTCTTTTTCCAAAGATCAGCTGGAACGTCCTTAGCGAGTGTTTCGACCAGGCTGGCCAGCGTTACACTGCGCAACTTGCTGCGCCACGCCTCATCAGCATCCCACATGATGCGAGCCACGGAGCATGGCTTCGTATCGCAATGGTCTGCGGAGCGGCAAGGATTGTTCTCTCTGATATTATTGCAGACAAAGGTCGGGCTTTTCCCCTCAACAGCCTCGACAATATCCAGAAATGTAATTTCTGAGGTCGGTCTTGCAAGCCGGTAGCCACCGCTTGGCCCAAGTGTCGTCTCGACAATCGCGGCCTGCGAAAGATTTTGCAGCGCCTTCGATAGATATTCCTTGGGAACACCATGAAACTCAGCCAATGTCTTGGTTGAAAGATAATGGTTTTCCGGCAGCCCGGCCAGAAGGGCGCAGCAATGGAGTACCCATTCGACCTGACTTTTCAGTATCATTGCTCAATCCTGCCCGTGACAGTTTTAGGGCTCAAATGCTCGATTTAAGGATAATAAATATCCTTAAATAGGAAATTTGTAAATCATATCAACGGCAGGGCGAAAACGGGCCTGAAATTTTTGCCAGCATTGCGCAGGACAAGAACGGACATCCATCAAATGGAGAGCTGCATCCCCTTTCGACGGGCTCCGGATATCGTGATATAATTCAACAGGGTTGAAATTCGCCGCCGAAGTTTCATTTGCTGCCACGGGAATAAGCGTGGCTAAAATATATAATAAATACAAATGTTTAATCGTAACGCTTTTGCGGCTCGCTCATTGTGATCAAACCGTAATATTAGTGTCACATGACTGTTATAAACCTTCTGTAGATAGCGGTGACTTCAAAAGTTTTCAAACAGGAGTAAAACCCATGAACAAGCTTTTTTCAACGGTGGCAATTGCGGCCATCGGCATTGCAGCCTCGCTCGGCACTGCATCTGCACGCGATCAAATCCGCATCGTCGGGTCTTCGACGGTTTATCCTTTCACCACTGCTGTTGCAGAAAATTTCGGCAAGACATCCGGCATGAAGACGCCAGTTGTCGAATCCACCGGCACAGGCGGCGGCATGAAGCTTTTCTGTGAAGGCGTTGGCGAAAAGTTCCCGGATGCAACCAATGCATCGCGCGCAATCAAGAAGAGCGAATTTGCCGATTGCAACAAGAACGGCGTCAAGGACATCGTTGAAATTCTTGTTGGCTTTGATGGTCTGACCGTTGCCCAGGCAAAGGCCGGTATTCCTCTGAAGCTTTCGCGCAAGAACTTCTTCCTCGCTCTTGCCAAGGAAGTTCCGGGTGCTGATGGCAAGCTCGTTGCCAACCCATACAAGAATTGGTCTGAAATCGATCCTTCGTTGCCTAACGAGAAGATCGAAGTACTTGGCCCGCCTCCAACATCCGGCACACGCGATTCCATGCATGAGCTTTTCATGGAAGCCGGTGCGCTTGAAATTCCTGCTCTGAAGGAATTGAAGGGTAAGGACGCCAAGGCATTTGAAGCTGTCTGGAAGTCACTTCGCGAAGATGGCGCCTATGTGGAAGCAGGCGAGAACGACAATGTGATCGTTCAGAAGCTTGAAGCAAATCCAAAGGCATTTGGCGTATTCGGCTATTCCTTCCTTGAGGAAAATGCATCGAAGCTGGCCGGTGTGCCAATCGACGGTGTTGTTCCGACCTTCGAAACAATTTCCGACGGTACTTACAAGCCTTCTCGTGAACTTTACGTCTATATCAAAAAGGCCCATGTCGGCGTTATCCCGGGTCTGGACAAGTTTGCTGCTGAATACGTGTCGGACACTGCAAGCGGCGAAGAAGGTTACCTTTCCGAAAAGGGCCTCGTGCCGCTGCCAGCTGAGCGCCATGCTGAAGCTGCCAAGGCTGTTCTGGCCATGGAGACCATCAACGGCGACAAGCTGAAATAAGCTTTATATCAAGAATGGCAGCCGGTGATCTGACCGGCTGCCATTCAAATACATTGAAGCCAAGCCTTGGACCTGGATCGGTAGGCCTATGACCGCAACATATTTCCTGATACTCGCGCTATTGACAGTCTCGCTGTTTCTGGTGGGTCGCCAAAGGGCGTCATCCCTTGCCGGAGCGGAGCCTTCGTCTCTCCATTCGCTTCCGTCCTATCACGGCATGTTTCTTGCGGCTTTGATCGCGCTGTCCATGCTTCTGGTCTATGTTCTGGGAGCGCCGCTTGCCAATCGATATGTCGAGGCGCAGGCACTTGCGGGTATTGACCCGGCCACTATTGCTGATGGTCTTGGCCGCAGCGCGGTGTTTCGCGACATTCATTCAATTCTTGCCGGTACTTATGCAGGCACTGCCTCGCCCGAACTGGCCAATGCCGCATCGGCCTATTCAAGCGCTGTCAGCCTTACTGGCTGGTTATTGCTGATTGGCGGCGTTGCCCTTGCATTGGCCGCCGCAATGATGGGTTTTCGTCTGATCGGGCCGCAGTTTCGCGCGCGAAACAGCGTCGAGCGACTGATCAAATATGTCTTGCTGGCCTGTTCGGCCATTGCTGTCCTGACGACAATCGGCATTGTTTTTTCCGTGGTTTTCGAAACCATCCAGTTCTTCACCAAAGTATCGCCGATCGACTTTTTGTTTGGTCTGCAATGGTCGCCGCAAACGGCGATCCGGGCTGATCAGGTCGGTTCATCCGGCGCATTTGGCATCGTGCCGCTGGTGGTCGGCACATTGCTGATCACTGTGATCGCTATTGCAGTTGCTGGTCCGCTCGGCCTGTTTGCAGCGATCTACATGGCTGAATATGCCAGCCCGCGCACGCGTGCAATTGTGAAGCCTATTCTCGAAATTCTGGCCGGTGTGCCTACTGTTGTGCTCGGCTTCTTCGCTGCCTTGACAGTCGCGCCATTCATCCGCGGATGGGGCGAAACCTTTGGTCTCTCGGTCTCGTCGGAATCGGCACTCGCTGCCGGACTTGTCATGGGCATGATGATTATCCCCTTCGTGTCGTCGCTCTCGGATGATGTGATCAATGCGGTGCCTCAAAGCCTGCGCGATGGTTCCTATGCGATGGGCGCAACAAAGTCCGAAACCATCAAGAAGGTTATCCTTCCTGCGGCTTTGCCGGGCATCGTGTCGGCATTCATGCTGGCAATTTCCCGTGCAGTCGGCGAAACGATGATCGTGGTCATGGCAGCCGGACTTGCTGCCAACCTCACATTCAATCCGCTCGAAGCGGTCACGACCTTTACCGTGCAGATCAAGACCATTCTGGTTGGAGACCAGGAATTCGACAGTGCCAAAACGCTCTCGGCTTTCGCTCTCGGCTTCGTGCTTTTCTTCTTCACGCTTGTCCTCAACTTCATCGCGCTCCAGATCGTCAAGAGATATCGGGAACAATATGACTGACATCACCATATCCAACGGCATTCCCGTTACCGACTACCCACGCGATGCATTGGTCAAGAAGCGCTACCGCGCAGAGCGGCGCTTCAAGTTCTACGGGATCGCGGCAATTATTCTGACGGCACTGTTTCTGTCGGTTGTTCTGCTCGATGTTCTGTTCAAGGGCTTGCCCGCGTTTTCAGAATATCGGGTGGATCTGAAGGTTACCGCAGATCAGGCGGCACTGGATCCACAGAACACCCGCGACCCTGTGACGCTTCTTGCTGGTAATTACGACAAGATCATTCGTGACGCATTGGCCGCTCAGTTTCCTGATGTTTCAACCCGTGCGGAACGTCGCGCGTTGAATGGCCTGCTCAGTTCAGGTGCATCCGACGATTTCCGCCGCATGATTTCGGGTAATCCTTCGCTGATCGGTCAGGAAGTGACCGTCCCTGTTCTGCTTTCAGATGATGCAGATCAGTTCCTGAAGGGTTATCAGACATCGGAAATCGTGCTGGAAGGTACGGGAACGCTTTCCCAGACCCTTAACGGCGAGACCTATTCGCTGCGTTCATCGGGTGATGATTTCGCCAAGGCTTTTCAGGAAATGCAGGGTTTTCTGTTTGAGCGTCTGGAAAAGTTGACGACAGAATCCGCACGTCTTGAAAAGCTGATCCCTGGCCTTGATGCAAATGCAGCAAGCTCGTTGCAAAGCCAGATCGATGCGATCAAAGCAGAGGCGCAGACGCTGAATGCCCGCATCACCGACGCTAATGTCGCTATTGAGTTGGATGAGAAGCTGCCAAGCCTGCTTGTCAACGTTAATGGCGGGACGATCAAGGCGAGCCAGATCAGCCCCTCGGGCATTGATGGCGTCAAGCTGATAACACCTGCAAGCGCCGAAGCTGCTGCTCCCGGCAGCTGGTCCATGCTGACGCTTGTCACGCCGGAATCAAACCGCCGCGTGCAGGATCAGGCTGCGATCTGGCTCACAAAGATGAAGTCCGAGGGCTTGGTGGAACGTGCTTTTGCGACCCGCTTCTTCACCTCGGGTGACTCGCGTGAGCCTGAACTTGCAGGTATTCGCGGTGCGTTGACCGGAACGCTCTGGACGCTCGCCGTAACATTGCTGCTCTGCTTGCCACTAGGGGTCGGCGCTGCCATATATCTTGAAGAGTTTGCGCCGAAAAACCGCGTGACCGAGATCATTGAAATCAACATCAACAATCTTGCAGCCGTTCCATCAATTGTCTTCGGCTTGCTCGGACTGGCGATGTTCCTGAATTTCTTTGACCTTCCACGTTCCGCCCCTTTGGTTGGCGGGCTGGTGCTGGCACTGTTGGTAATGCCGACAATCATCATTGCATCGCGCGCTGCACTTCGCTCCGTACCTCCTTCAATCAAGGAAGCGGCGCTGGGCGTCGGTGCATCGCATCAGCAGGCCATCTTCCACCATGTGCTGCCTCTGGCCATGCCCGGCATCATGACCGGCACGATTATCGGCATGGCGCATGCTCTGGGCGAAACGGCTCCGCTGCTGATGATCGGCATGGTCGCGTTCATCGTCGATATTCCTGGTGGGATAACCGACGCTTCGACGGTGCTGCCGGTGCAGATTTATCTGTGGTCCGACCTTCCTGAAGTCGCCTTCCAGGCAAAGACCGCCGCAGCCATTCTGGTGTTGCTGGTGTTCCTATTCGTGATGAATGCTGCGGCGATCATGCTGCGCCGACGTTTTGAACGTCGCTGGTAATGAGGTACAAGGACATGAACATGTTATCCGAAGTTGATGTGGAAAAGAAATTGCATAACTCCTCGAACCAGCCTGCGATAAAGATGAAGGGCGAAAACGTCTCCGTATTTTACGGAGCCAAACAAGCGCTCTTTGAAGTCAGTCTCGATATCAGGGAAAAGGAAGTCACCGCGCTTATCGGACCATCGGGTTGCGGCAAGTCGACTTTCCTGCGTTGCCTGAACCGCATGAATGATACGATTTCGATCTGCAGGGTCACGGGCAATATCACGCTTGATGAGCGCGATATCTATGATCCCAAGATCGACGTGGTTCAGTTGCGCGCCCGTATCGGCATGGTATTCCAGAAGCCAAATCCATTTCCGAAGTCGATCTTCGAAAATGTTGCCTATGGCCCGCGCATTCATGGTCTTGTCAAAAGCAAGAGTCATCTCGACGAAATCGTGGAAAAAAGCCTGCAGCGTGCAGGCCTGTTTGCGGAAGTGAAAGACCGTCTGCATGAATCTGGCACCGGTCTTTCCGGCGGACAGCAGCAGCGTCTTTGCATCGCGCGCGCCATTGCGGTCAGCCCGGAAGTGATTTTGATGGACGAGCCTTGCTCGGCGCTTGATCCTATCGCGACGGCAAAGGTTGAAGAACTGATCGACGAATTGCGCCAGAACTACACGATCGTCATCGTCACACACTCAATGCAGCAGGCGGCACGCGTGTCGCAACGCACGGCAATGTTCCATCTTGGAAATATTGTTGAAGTCGGTGACACTGAAATGATGTTTACCAGCCCTACCGAAAAGCGCACGCAGGACTACATTACCGGACGTTTCGGTTGATCTCACGGGAAGAGGGTTAGACAATGACTGACACAGCACAACACACCGTCCGCTCTTATGACGATGAACTGAAGTTTCTGACGCACAAGATTGCAGAGATGGGCGGACATGCGGAGCGCATGGTCGAACAGGCTGTGTCGGCCATGGTCAATTCGGACAATGCGCTTGCCCAGCGCGTGATCTCTGATGACCTTATCCTCGACGCCGGTCAGCGCGAGATTGACGAAAAGGCGATCACCATCATCGGCAAGCGCCAGCCAATGGCGATCGACTTGCGCGAAGTAATCGGCACGATCCGCATTTCATCCGATCTTGAGCGTATCGGCGATCTTGGCAAGAACATTGCCAAGCGTGTCGTAGCTGTCAACGATACGCGCCAGACGCTCTCTGTCTATCGCGGCCTGCAGACCATCGCAGAACTGGCATTGACACAACTTAAGGATGTTCTCGACGCTTATGCGACACGCTCGGTGGCACAGGTCAATATCGTCCGTGAACGCGATGATGAGATTGATGCGCTTTACACGTCGCTGTTCCGCGAACTCCTGACCTATATGATGGAAGATCCGCGCAATATATCCGCTTGCACGCATCTTTTGTTCTGCGCCAAGAATATTGAGCGCATCGGTGACCATGCCACCAATATCGCCGAGACGGTCTATTACATTGTAACGGGAACACAGCTTCCGGCGGAACGCCCGAAGGAAGATCAGTCGCATACCGTTATTCTTGACGAGCCAGTAACGCCATAATTGCCGGAAGCAGACCATGCCTATAGCTCCCAGAATCACAGTCGTTGAAGACGAAGATGCCCTCAGTGTTCTCCTGCGTTATAATCTGGAGGCAGAAGGCTATATTGTCGAAACCATCAGCCGTGGTGACGAAGCCGAAATCGCCTTGCGCGAAAAGGTGCCGGATCTGCTGATCCTCGATTGGATGCTTCCAGGCCTTTCCGGTATTGAACTTTGCCGCCGCCTGCGTGCTCGGCGCGAGACAGAAATCCTGCCGATCATCATGTTGACCGCGCGCGGTGAAGAAAGCGAGCGTGTTCGCGGTCTTTCAACCGGTGCGGATGATTACATGGTCAAGCCGTTCTCGACACCGGAATTGCTGGCACGCATCAAGTCCATGCTACGCCGGGTCAATCCAAGTCTCTTGTCGCATGTGTTGAGCTTTGGAGATCTGAAACTTGACCGCGAACAGCACAGGGTTTTCCGCAAAGAGCGTGAACTCAAGCTCGGACCGACAGAATTCCGCCTGCTGGAATTCCTGATGCAGTCTCCAGGCCGGGTGTTCTCGCGCGGACAGCTCCTGGACAATGTATGGGGCGCGGATATTTACGTCGATGACCGCACGGTTGACGTGCATGTTGGCCGTTTGCGCAAGGCAATCAATATTGGCAGATCGCTTGATCCGATCCGGACCGTGCGCGGTGCAGGCTATTCCTTCGGATAGGATTAAAGCGCGTTTTTCTTTATCGAATTTCTGTCTCGGCCGGGAACAGAATCGGCGTTATATGAGCCAATTTGCGCTAGAGATGGCTTGCGCAAATGACCGGTAGTCTCATTTAAACAGAACTGCTTCTACCGGACAAAAAGCGCGGTGTTCCGAAAAGGGCTATTCGGCGGCAATCAGCGGGAAGTTTGTTGTTGGTAGCGGATCTGGCTCGACCAATGTCTCCAGAAGTGGCCGTTGGATAGCTGTGCCGCCATTGATCTCCAAAATATGCGTATAGAAGTTTTCGCCGGAAACCGAGCGTGGCGCTTCGATCTCATGCATCACGCTGATAACGGTGGTTCCGGCACAATGATCCTTGATGGCCTGATGGAAGGCGATCTTGGAGTCCGGGTCCAGCGCGCCGGTTGCTTCATCAAGAAACAAAACCGCAGGCTTGTGCAGCAATATGCGCGCAAGCACCAGTTTCTGCTTCTGGCCACCCGACAGGAGCTGGTCCCAAGACGTGCCATCGCGGCATTCTTCACCAAGGTTTTCAATAAAGTCGCCCATGCCGGCGCGGTGCAGGGCGGCCGCAACGGAGGAATCGCCAAAACGGCTTTCATCCATTGGGAGGCATACGAGCTGTTTCAGCGACACGCCGGGAAGTTTGACCTCCTGCGCCGCATACATTGTTGCCGCATCTTTCGGGTAAAAGATTTCACCACGGCCATAGCCCCAAAGCCCGTTCATTGCTTTGAGCAAACAGGTTTTTCCACTACCGGAATCACCCTTGATGTAAGCCCATTGGCCCTTGCGCAACCGCATATTTCCAAGTGTGAGAAAAGCTTTGGCCTCGCTGTCGCGATGCATCAATTCAAGTCCCCGCACCGAGACGCCAAAGGCTTCATGCTGTGTGGCAAATTTGAACTCGCTGACACCTGTGGACCGATAATATTCCGAGGGCTGGCTGACACGCTCGACCGCTTGGGCCAATTCGGTAACGCGCCGTGCATTTGCCTTCAAATTGGCAATTGCGGGCATGACATGGATAAACCAGGAGCATTCATTGATCATCGAACCAACAAGCTCGGAACCGGTAATATAGTTCTTGAAGCTGATGGTATTACCCATATAGGGCAGAAGACCGGGTATATAGGCGACAATACGGGCGGAAAAGAAATTGTAGATCGAGGTGAACGACATATAGCAGGCATCGAACACATTGAAACGCCCCCAATTATTGTCGACGCTTCTGTAGAGCTTGTCATTTAACGACTTTTGAACAGTCTCGCCATTGGCAGCGGCAACCTGAAAGCTGCGGCGCAACAATGTGGTCAGCTCACTTCTGTAACTGCCTTCGGATTGCTGCATGGCGAGGGTGAGTTTTTCAAGAGCGCGGCCAATACGCATAGCAATCCATGTGCTGACCGGCACGTAGAGCGCAATGGCCGTAAAGGCCAGCGTGGCACTGCCATAATCTCCAAGAAAATCAAGGCCGGGTATTGGCGTTGAAAGTTCAATGAGTTTCTGGCCCACGAAAAGAATGGACATTGTGACGCCCAGCACGCCCATGGCCAGGCCAATGGCGCCGCCGGTCATTCCCTTGATGGATTCCTGAATGCGCTGGTCGATATTGTCGGGAGTCTGCTCCGCCGAACTTCCCTGCTGCAAATGATAATGTGTGTGCTGTTCATCAAGCAGCGCCTCACCGAAGCGGCCATTGAGCCAGCCGCGCCATTTACGATGCAAGGTTGTCGAAAGGAGATGACGGACACCGATGAAGCCAATTTCCTTGACTGCAACAATTGCAACGAGAATACCGGCATTTGCGAGGATCACATTGAGCGGATTAACGACAAAAGGGTCGTGTATATCGACCAGCGAGTTGATCAACTCGCCCGACGCCATCGCCATCCAGACGCTGGCCTTGCTGGCTGCGGCGGTCAAAAGCGCAATGGCGATTGTCAGCGTCCAGGCTTCAACCCAGCGCTCGGAGGTCCAGTACGCCCTAAGCAGTCCCCAGAAGCTGCACATTGATGCCAATGCGGAGTTTCCGTTGACGGGAGATGATTTCCCAACTGACTTGGTGCCTGATTGCAAGAGATTGCCCCGGTTTGATTCCAATTACAGTAACACAATGTTACGCATTGCAACAAACCGTGGTTAAAATGGGGTTAAAATTTGCGAATATGATGAGCGATCAGATTTCGCCGGACACGTGTCGGCGTTGCCGGTCGAGCTCTTCACTGTATCGCCGCAGCGTGTGGCTTTCGCTCAAAAGCCCGACGACCTTCAGTTCCACAATGTCATTAACGACGGCCAAAGCTTCGGCTTCGGCATTGTCGAACAGGCGTACGGCCTGTCGCGCATTCATTTGCGGTTGTAGATACTCACCCTGATATTTGATCAATGGGCCAATAGGTTGCGCTTCATCGGTTGTCTCCGTGATGCCTGAATGCGCTTCCGCAACGATTATGATGCCGACATATTTATTCTCATCGCTGACAATGATGACACGCTGCGTTGAGCCGAGCGGAAACTCCTGACGGAATTCGCTGATCCTCATCTTGTCGGAAGCCGTGCGCACATCTGTACGCATCAGCTTGGCCACTGTCAGATTGCGAATCCAACCCACATCGTGGGCGCTACGGATGCTTTCACCCCGCAAGTGAAAGCGCCATGTGGCAAAGGAGTAGCCGAATGTATTCCGGACTGTAATGGATGCCGCAATGACAGCGGCAAGCACGAGAACCGTTATCGGAAAGTCCCCTGTGATTTCCAATGCGAGGAAGGTCATAGTCAAAGGGCCACCGATCACCGAGACTGCCAGAGCGCTCATGCCGACAACCGCATAGGTCACCGGCGTCAGGGTTGCGTGGGCAAAGACATAGGGTGCGGAAAAAGCAAAGAGCTTGCCAAGGAGTGCACCTAGGAAAAGTGAGCCGAAGAACAGGCCCCCGCGAAAACCCGAACCGATGGAAATGGCGGACGCAAGCGCTTTCAGCAAGATAATACCGATAATGCCGGCAATAGGCCCTGTGTAATCCAGATTGAGATGCAGCGCGCCATGACCTCCCGACAGCACCTGCGGGGAAATCAAGGCCAGTCCGCCGACAACCGCACCGCCAAGGACGGGTCGCATCCAGAATGGGATGAAGCTTTTGCGGGCGAGTTCTTCAACGAAAGCGACGCCCTTCATCAGCGCGATACCAGCACCGGCACAAAGCAAGCCGAGGAGAAGCGCCGGGACATAGTCGGCGGGAACAACGGTGCCGAACTCGCCAATGTCGATAACGAAATTATCACCGGCAAGTGCCCGCGCGACAAGATTGGATACAAGTGCGGCGGCAACAACGGGTGTCAGGCTTAAAATAGTATAGGAACCAATGATCAGCTCGAAGGCATAGAATGCGCCAGTCAATGGAGCGTTGAACGCGGCGGCGATAGCGCCGGCAGCGCCGCAACCAACGAGGATGCGCATATCCGAACGTCTCAAGCGCAAGGACAGACCAAACTTTGACGCCAAACCGGAGGCGAGCTGGGTATAACCTGCCTCCAGTCCCACGGAAGCGCCAAAGCCATTGGAAATCAGATTCTGGACGGTGACGATGATGCTGTCATTGAGTGAGAGACGGCCACCATGCAGGGCATTCGCCTCAATCGGATCGACAATCGGCTTTTTACGGTAGAGCGCCAGAAGGAAGAGCAGGACACCAAGAATAGCACCCCCCACAATTGGAGCGAAAAAGAGCGCCGTATGACTTGCGGACATTGATGATGACAGACGTTCACCGGGTTGCAGGTTGAAGATCACCAAGTGCAGATATTGGGCGATGCGGCTCATCGCGGTCACGACGAAACCTGAAACAATGCCGACGAGTACGGCAACCAGAACAAGACCTGCTTCATGACTTCGTGCAAAGGCACGCAAGCGGCTCGGTGCGAGAAAAATGGAGAAGACGCCGAGACGACGCAATGTAAACTTACGGAGCATGGAACAGTCTTTGAATTATTCGAACTGCGGGAAAATATGCCGTTTCGGGCGTCTTTTGGTTATAGCGACAAGCCCTGACCCTAAGCCGCTTGGCAGCAAAATTCAAATGATGCATGCGCATGCGTCCATTGATTGCTTTTGGAGTTTTCCACTTTATGGCAAGATTTTCCAGATCGCCCGAAGCAATTCTTACAACCGCCATAATGACGACATGCAAGCGACATTGAGCGCGGTCAGATTACCAGCACTGTCATCATTTGAGGAGAGAATCATGCTGGAAGCGATTGAACCAACACTGAACGAATTGCTGGCTGAACCGATCATCCGTCAAATGATGGCGAGTGATGGCGTGAAGTCGGATGAGGTTCGCACATTAATGGCGCGCGTCGGCAGGCTGAGCCAGGCACCGCAAAGACAGGAACGCGCATTTCACGTTCTGAAAATGCCACCCAATTGGCTTTATCGTCCGGGTGCGGCAGAGCGTTCAATGTGCTGCCCGAAATAGAGCTGCATGATATACCGGACCTTCCGGCATGAGATGGCGCCTGTCCTGCCCGACACGGCGCCAATTTCTTTTGGTGCTCTTGCGCAGTTGAGCTGTGCAGAATCTAGATAATCCTCTTGTCATTTTCCCTTTCACATTGCGAAAAACTGCCATTGCCTATTAAGTAGCGGTGATGGGGTTGTGATCAAAAAATAAACAATAAGGGGAATGATATGAAAACTGTTTTCCAATTAGGCCGCAGGGCTTTCATCGGGCTCGTCGCTGGCGCTGCCTTGACAATGGCCGCTTTTGGACCGGCGGCAGCTCAGGAAAAAATCAAAGTGGTTGGCATCTACACGGTTCCGATTGAGCAACAATGGGTTAGCCGGATTCATCTGGCGCTAAATGCCGCCAAGGAGCGTGGCGATATTGACTATTCCTACTCGGAAAATGTCTCCAATACGGATTATGAGCGCGTTATGCGCGAATATGCCGAACAGGGAGCAAATCTGATTGTTGGCGAGGCATTTGGCGTTGAAAAGCCCTCGCGCGCTGTTGCCGCCGAATATCCAGATATCAAATTCCTCATGGGTTCTTCGCTACCGCCGGTAGAGCCGAACTTTGCCACCTTTGATAATTTCATTCAGGAGCCTGCCTATCTGACCGGGCTCATTGCTGGCGCCAAGACCAAAAGCAATATAATCGGGCTTGTCGGTGGCTATGCAATTCCGGAAGTTAACCGGCTGATGAATGCCTTTATTCAAGGCGCCAAGGAAACCAATCCTGACGTCAAGTTCCTCGTGACCTTTATCAACTCCTGGTATGATCCGCCCAAGGCCAAGGAAGCGGCATTCGCGATGATCGATGCCGGTGCGGACATTATGTATGCCGAACGCTTCGGCGTGTCCGATGCTGCCAAGGAGCGCGGCGTTCTGGCCATTGGCAATGTGATCGATACATCTAAGGATTATCCCGGAACAGTTCTTGCCAGTGCGCTTTGGCATTTTGAGCCGACGGCCGACAAGGCGATCGCGGAGGTGAAGGCGGGCAGCTTCAAAGCGGCTGATTTCGGGATCTATTCATTCCTCGGTGCCGGCGGCGGCAGCATCGTCGTCGATGAAAAGCTTGCAACTCCGGAATCAATCACGATCGCAAAAGCCAAGGAAGCCGAGATCAAGGCGGGGACGCTGAAGATCGAGATCAATGACGCGGAACCCAAATCGACGAAATAGGGCAATCAAGGCAGACTATAACGCATTGAAGAGGGTGGATTAATTGCACAGTTTGCGCTGCGTGGTTCGCCCTTCGACAAGCTCAGGAAGCTCGCCACGAGGGAGGTGGGTTGATTGCGTGGATAATCGCGACTGTGCAAATCATTGCTTCTTGCCAAACGCCACCTTCCTCATGGTGAGCTTGTCGAACCACGCATGATGTGTATGCCAAGGATAATATAAGAAATGGACAAGATCGCTTTTGGTGGGGCAGAGACATGACACAGACAAAAGGACAGGCGGAGAATGGCTCTGTCGTCCTGGCTCTCGACAACATCACCAAGCGCTTCGGTTCTCTCGTTGCCAATGATGATTTGAGCCTTTCCCTCAAACGGGGTGAGATACTCGCGCTTCTCGGCGAAAATGGCGCCGGGAAGACGACATTGATGAACGTTCTTTTCGGGCATTATGTACCGGAAGAGGGGGCGATACGTGTCGCGGATGATTCAGGTGTTCTGCATGAATTGCCCAAAGGCTCGCCGAGTGCAGCTCTGGATGCTGGTGTCGGCATGGTGCATCAGCATTTCACATTGGCCGAAAATCTGACGGGTTTCGACAATATTGTGCTTGGCACGGAATCGCTATGGCAGGTCTGGCGCAGCCGTCGTGCCTTGCGCAAACGGATCGACGCAATCATGCATGAAAGCGGACTGACCGTCGATCTTGACGTGAAAACCGCGCAACTGAGTGTCGGTGAAAAACAACGTATCGAGATTCTTAAAGCGCTTTACCGCGATGTGCGGGTGTTGATTCTGGATGAACCGACCGCAGTATTGACGCCGCAGGAAGCGGACGGGCTTTTTATTATTCTACGCCGGCTTGCTGCAAGCGGATTGGGCGTTATTTTCATCTCACACAAGCTGGGTGAAGTATTGGCGGTTTCACACCGCATCGCGGTGTTGCGGGGCGGCAAGAAGGCCGGAGAATTGACTACGGCTTCTGCGGATAAACGTTCGATCGCTGATATGATGGTCGGGCGCGCTGTGCCGCCATTGCAGCGCAAGCCATCGCAGATTGGCGCGGCAGTGCTGGAATTTGATCAAGTGTCGTTGAAACGCGGATCGGTGCGTCAATCGCTCAACGAGGTTTCCTTTGTCATCAAGGCAGGGGAAATTGTCGGCGTGGCGGGTGTGTCAGGCAATGGCCAATCGGCAATTGCGGCTTTGGTTTCAGGCCTTGAGACAGTCGATAAAGGTTCGGTACGGCTCTATGGCAAGCCCATGAAAACTGGCGATCCGCGCGCTTTGGTTGCGGCGGGCGTTGCACGCATGCCGGAAGATCGCCAGCATGATGGTGTGGTCGGGTCCATGTCGGTGGCCGAAAATATTGCTATAGAAGATCTGCACGGCAAAGAGTTTCAGACCGCCGGATTCATCAAGCGCAAGGCCATGCGCAAAAGGGCGAGCGATGCCATCAAGGCCTATGACATACGCTGCCAGGGACCAGATGCACAGGCGCGGCTTCTTTCGGGCGGCAATATCCAAAAGCTCATTCTGGCGCGTGTATTGGAGCGTTCTCCCAAACTTATCCTCGCCAATCAACCAACGCGCGGCCTCGATATTGGCGCCCAATCGGAGGTCCATCAGCGTATTCTCGCTGCCCGGCATCGTGGTGCCGGCGTGCTTCTGATCTCGGAAGATCTGGATGAGTTGTTTGCACTTTCCGACCGGTTGCTCGTGGTGCATACGGGCGAAGTGATGGATGCAGGACCAGCAGAAGGACTGGACCGGGGATCAGTAGGAATGATGATGGCGGGACATACCCTACAGGTGGCATCGTGATGCGGATATCGTTGCAGCCTCGTAACGATGTTTCGCTCAATGCGCGCATCATCATTTCCGTTATAGCTGCGCTTGCCGCTTTTGCTTTGGTGGCTGTGCCGGTGAGTTTTGCGGGCGTATCGCCACTGACGGCCTATTGGCTCATGTTCAAGGGCTCGTTCGGCTCCATGTTTGCCTTTTCCGAGACGCTTACCCGGGCAACACCGCTCGTTTTGACCGGCCTCGCCGCTGCCATCGCATTCCGTGCCAAGCTCTGGAACATTGGTGCGGAGGGCCAGCTTTATGCCGGAGCTCTCGCGGCAGTTGGTGTGGGCAGCGGGCTTTTATCCTTGCCGGGACCTTTGCTGATACCCGCCATCATCCTTGCCGGTATCATTGCCGGTGGTCTGCTGATGATCGTTCCTGCGCTGCTGAAACTACGCTTTGGTGCCGATGAAGTCGTGGTGACATTGCTGCTCAATTTCATCGTCATACTCTTCGTTCAGATGCTGATAGAGGGGCCGATCAAGGACCCGCTTGCGTTGGGCTGGCCACAATCGGTTCCATTGGCCGATGCAGCTGCCTTTCCCAAGCTCTTTGCGCGCATGCGTGTCCATGGCGGGCTGATTATCGGCTTGGTCGCAGCGCTCATTTTGTGGATTACCGTTTCCAAAACTGTTCTCGGTTTTGAAATCAGGGCTGTGGGTGAAAACAAGCCAGCGGCGCGATTTGCCGGAGTGCCTGTAAATGCGACTGTGCTGAAAGTGGCCTTGATCTCCGGTGGACTTGCAGGTCTGGCAGGGGTGAGCGAGGTGGCCGGTGTCAAGGGCTATCTTTCCGCCGACCTATCGCCCGGTTTCGGTTACTCCGGCATTGTCGTTGCGATGCTTGCTGGTCTGCATCCCCTTGGCGTCGTCCTTGCGGCACTGTTTGTGGCGGCAGTCTTTGTCGGCGCGGATTCCATGAGCCGCGCGACGGGCGTTTCCAACTATCTTGCTGATCTCGTGGTCGCGCTGTCGCTGCTTTGCGTTCTCGTGGGCGGATTTTTCCTGCGCTACCGTTTGAAATTCGAACGTGGCATTTCGCCCCTGCAGGCAGGAGAGTAGAATGGAAATTCTCGAAATCCTGTTGACAGTAAATTTCTGGGCGGCAGCCATCCGCATCGCCACGCCATTGATTTTTGGCGTGCTCGGAGCATTGCTCTGTGAGCGTGCCGGCGTGCTCAATCTCGGCATTGAAGGCATTTTTACTGCTGGCGCGATGGCCGGGTGGATGGCGGTCTGGATGGGCTGCGGCCTATGGACCGGTGTGCTGGTCGCGGCGCTGGCAGGAGCAATCTTCGGATTGCTGCATGCAATTCTGACGGTGGTGCTGGGCCTGTCGCAGCATGTTTCCGGCATTGGCATAACGCTGCTGGCAACAAGCATGGGATATTTCACCTATCGCACGGCCCTGCCCAATGTGTCGACGCCACCGCGCATTGTCCCGTTTCAGCCGCTTGATATCCCGGTTCTTTCCGATATCCCGTTTATTGGTCCGGTACTGTTTCAACAGACAGCATTGACCCTATTGGCTTTCGTCCTGGTCGGCGTGGTCGCGTGGCTGCTTTACCGCACGCCGCTTGGCCTTGCATTGAGGGCTGTTGGCGACAATCCATCCTCAGTGGAAGCGCAGGGCCTTTCGGTGCGCGGCCTGCGTATAGGTGCGGTAATTGCCGGATCTTCGCTTATGGCTCTTGGCGGTGCATTCCTTACAATGTCAGCCTTTGATGCTTTCTTCTTCGGCATGGTCAACGGACGTGGCTGGATATGCATTGCGCTCGTCGTATTCGCGTCATGGCAACCCGGAAAAGCGCTGCTCGGAGCCTTGCTGTTTGGCGCATTTGATGCGTTTCAAATCAGACTGCAAACCGAAGTGGGAGCATTCGTTCCAGGACAGGTTTTCCTGATGATGCCCTATCTCCTTTCCATTCTGGCGCTGGTTCTGGTTGCCCGCAAGGCTGACTATCCGCGTTCATTGCTCGTGCCCTGGTTCAAGGGTCAAAGATAAAGGTTTCATCATGTTCGATCTGAAAGTAACCAATGCAACCCTGCCTGATGGTCGCTCAGGCATGGATATCGGCGTAATATCCGGGCGTATTGCAGCGGTTGAAGCCAATGTGACCGGCGAAGCGGGTGAGGTGATCAATGCGGCGGGTCTCCTGGTATCGCCGCCTTTCATCGACTGCCATTTTCACATGGATGCAACGCTGTCGCTGGGTCAGCCGCGTCTGAACGAGAGCGGCAGGCTGCTGGACGGAATTCAGATATGGGGTGAGTTGAAGCCGCTCCTGACGCATGAAGCCGTGATTGAGCGCGCAATGCGCTATTGCGATCTGGCGGTCACGCAAGGGCTGCTTGCTATCCGCACCCATGTCGATATTTGCGATGAGCGCCTGCTTGGCGTCGAAGCCTTGCTTGAGGTCAAAAAGCGCGTTGCGCCCTATATTGATCTGCAACTCGTGGCTTTCCCGCAAGACGGTTACTATCGTTATCCCGGTGCGGTCGATCTGCTTAAGCGCGCACTGGATTTGGGTGTCGACGTTGTCGGCGGCATTCCTCATTTCGAGCGCACCATGGCAGATGGCGCAGCAAGCGTTCGGGCCTTGTGCGAAATCGCTGCCGAGCGCGGGCTGATGATCGATCTGCATTGCGACGAGACTGACGACCCGCTGTCACGCCATATCGAAACTCTGGCCTATGAAACGCAAAGGCTCGGACTTGGCGGTCGCTCGACAGGCTCGCACCTGACATCCATGCATTCGATGGATAATTATTATGTCAGCAAGCTCTTGCCGCTGATTGCAGAAGCTGGTGTGGCCGCAATCGCCAATCCGCTGATCAATATTGGCATTCAGGGCCGCCATGACACCTATCCCAAGCGCCGCGGAATGACACGCGTTCCGGAACTTCTGGCTCATGGCGTTACTGTCGCCTTCGGCCATGATTGCGTGATGGATCCTTGGTATTCGCTGGGGCAGGGCGATATGCTGGACGTTGCCAGCATGGGACTGCATGTGGCGCAGATGACCAGCCGCGACGCCATGCGCCAGTGCTTTGCTGCGGTGACGACAGAGCCGGCCAAGATTTTGAATCTTGAAGGCTACGGGCTTGATGTCGGCTGCAAGGCCGACATGGTGCTGCTGCAAGCCGCCGATACGATAGAAGCCATACGCCTGAAGGCAACCCGCCTTGCTGTTATAAAGGGCGGCAAAGTGATCGCGAAAACACCGGCAAAGGTGAGCGCGCTTGATCTTGCAGGCAGGCCAGAAAATATTGATCCTGCAAGTTATGCGCCGCGGCTCGGGTGAGTTGGGTTCACATAAATTCTTCGAATATGTGTAGACAAAAGAAACCCGGCCTGCCTATCATATAGTCAGATATCTGCTTGCCAAAAAAATAAACAAAGGGGTTCTGTCACGATGAGTTTAAAAAAATACATCGCAATCGCGTCTGTTGCTTTTGCACTTTTTCCCACCGCTGCACTTGCAGAAACAGCAGTTTCCGTCGGCCTTTCCGGATGGACAGGTTTCGCGCCGCTGACGCTGGCAAAGCAGGCCGGAATTTTTAAGAAGAACGGTCTTGATGTGACGCTGACCAAAATTCCGCAAGCCAGCCGTCATCTGGCGCTTGCTTCCGGCGATGTTCAATGCGCGGCAACCACCGTGGAAACATGGATTTCGTGGAATGCCAATGGTGTCGCGACGAAGCAGATTTTCCAGATGGACAAATCCTTTGGCGCGGACGGAATGGTGGTACGCAGCGATGTCAACGCGATTGCTGACCTCAAGGGCAAATCCGTTGCGGCCTCTGCACCTGGCACCTCGCCTTATTTCGTGCTGGCATGGATGCTGAAGAAGAATGGTCTTTCGATCAAAGACGTGAAAGTGGTTAATATGGAACCTGGACCGGCGGCACAGGCTTTTGTCGCTGGGCAGAATGACGCGGCCATGACCTATGAGCCATATCTGTCCACTGTTCGCGCTGCGCCAGACAAGGGCAAGATCATCGCCACCACATTGGATTATCCGGCTGTGATGGATACTTTCGGCTGCACGAATGAGTTTCTGGAGAAGAATCCTGAAGCTGCAAAAGCGCTGGCCAAAAGCTATTTTGATGCATTGGCCCTGATTGCTTCAGACAAGGATAAATCCTTTGAGATCATGGGAGCAGATGTAAAGCAGTCCGGTGCAAAGTTCGCAGAATCTGCCCAATACCTGAAGTGGCAGGATCAGGCTGCAAACAAGATCTTCTTCGAAAAGGAATTCATGACCTTTTCTGAGGAAGCTGCAGAATTGCTGCTTGAAATTGGCATCATCAAAAAGAAGCCCGATCTTTCAACAATTGTAGATACCAGCTTCATACAATAATGAGGCTTGCGCGAAGAGCGGGCATTGTCCGCTCTTCGTTTTTGCCAAGGGGACTTTATGTTCAGACCTTTACAGCCCATCGGGGCGCAAGCGCGGATACTTCTGGGTATTCTGTTTTTCATTCTCTTTGTCGGTGGCTGGTCTTTTGCGACTTTCGGCGGCTTTGTATCCAGCACCTTTCTTGCAGACCCTCTGACCATGGTGAATGATGGCTGGATTTTGCTGTCGGAGCAGAACTTTCTCTATGATATCGGAATGACGATCTGGCGTGTTGTTGGCGGCTTCATCATCGCTGCCATTATCGCCGTGCCGCTTGGCATTGCGATGGGAGCTTACAAACCGATCGAAGCCCTCCTTGAGCCATTTGTATCCTTCGCGCGTTATCTTCCTGCATCGGCATTTATTCCACTTCTCATTTTGTGGGCGGGTATCGGCGAATTGCAAAAGCTGCTGGTGATTTTCATCGGTGCCGTTTTTCAAATCATTCTCATGGTTGCCGTTGCCGTTGCCAATACAAGGCGAGACCTGGTGGAAGCGGCCTATACACTCGGCGCCAATGACCGGGGTGTGGTCAAGCGCGTGCTTATTCCTGCCAATGCCCCGGACGTGGCTGAGACATTGCGGCTGGTTCTGGGCTGGGCGTGGACCTATGTCATCGTGGCTGAAATGATCGGCGCATCCTCCGGTATCGGGTATATGATCATCAACAGTCAGGCGCTGCTCGCTACTGGTCAGATTATTTTCGGCATTATTGTCATCGGCATTATCGGTTTGATTTCAGATTTCCTGTTCAAGTCGGTCAATCGCCGCCTTTTTGCATGGAGGCTCGCATGAGCACGCTCATCATTAAAGGCGTGAGCCGTGTCTTTCCGGGTGTTCGCGGCGGGCAGCCTGTGCAGGCGCTGCAACCGACGGATTTGACTGTTCCGCACAATGATTTCGTGTCCATCCTCGGACCATCCGGCTGCGGAAAATCCACGCTGTTACGTATTGTTGCGGGGCTTGACCGGCCGACCACGGGCACGGTCACGCTTGATGGCAAAGAGGTGAAAGGTCCAGGCGCAGATCGCGGTGTCGTGTTCCAGTCCTATACGCTGTTTCCATGGCTGACGATCGAACAGAATATCGGTTTCGGCCTGACAGAACGCGGCGTCGGCGCAAAGGAAAAAGCTGAAATTGTCGCCTCTTACATCGACAAGGTGGGACTTAAAGGATTTGAAAACCATTGGCCAAAGCAATTGTCCGGTGGCATGCAGCAGCGCACGGCAATTGCCCGCGCCTTGGCGAATGATCCGAAAATACTACTTCTGGATGAGCCTTTCGGAGCGCTGGATAACCAGACGCGAGGCTTGATGCAGGAACTGCTGCTCAGTATTTGGGAGCGGGAACAAAAGACAGTTATCTTTGTCACGCACGATATTGAAGAAGCGATTTTTCTGGCGTCACGCGTGGTTACGATGTCAGCACGGCCGGGCCGTATCAAGTCGATCACGCCGGTACCGCTGGGACATCCGCGCCATTACACGGTTAAAGCCGCACCCGAGTTTGCCCGGATACGGCTTCAATTGACCGAGGAAATTCGCAGCGAGGCTATACTCGCTGCCGTTTCTCATTAATCAAATCAGGCTGTTCGTTTGAACATGCGGGCAACAGCGATAAGAATACAGGCGCCGATAAAGCCTGCAATCAAATAGCCCAGCCAGCCTGTAAGGACGACGCCGACCATGGAAAGGATCGCGTTGGCGATTATCGCGCCCACGATCCCGAGTATGATGTTCATGATGACGCCCATGTTGCTCTTCATGAACATCTCTGCAAGCCAGCCCGCAACGCCACCAATGATGATTGCTGCGATCCACCCGATTCCGGCACTTTCCATAATACTCTCCATTTCGTTCATTCCAGATCGTTAATCCGGAAGTGAGTTATTGGTTCCAAGCTCGCGACAGAATTTGCGCCTTATCATGCCTAGAAATTCCGCACCTGCCTAAAAATGCATCAACGTGGCGATTGGTAAAAGCGGTTTTTCTGAGCCGTCAGCATAGCAATGGCAGCTTCAAACTGCAAAAAGCACCGCTAAAAATATCCGGCTAATATGTTTTTCAAATTTTTGCGATCCGGCTGAGCGAATTGGCACGCTGTTTGCATTGTCAATTCTATCTGCGAACTGCGCTCCACGATGCAGGCCTCGCAACCGGTCTGCACAATAAAATATGAGAGAAACGGAATGGCAAAATATAAACTCGAATATATCTGGCTCGACGGTTATGTCCCTTCGCCAAATCTTCGCGGTAAGACGCTGATCAAGGAATTCGACGTATTTCCGACGCTGGAACAATTGCCGCTTTGGGGCTTCGATGGAAGCTCGACAATGCAGGCAGAGGGCAAAAGCTCGGATTGCGTATTGAAGCCTGTTTCTCTTTATCCGGACAGTGAACGCAAGAATGGCGTTCTCGTCATGTGCGAAGTCATGATGCCCGATGGCAAGACACCGCATCCTTCCAACACCCGCGCAACTGTTCTTGATGATGACGGCGCATGGTTCGGCTTCGAACAGGAATATTTCTTCTACAAGAACGGCCGCCCGCTCGGCTTCCCTGAGACAGGTTTTCCTGCGCCGCAGGGCCCATATTATACAGGCGTTGGCTACAGCAATGTTGGCGATATCGCCCGCAAGATCGTCGAAGAGCATCTCGATATCTGCCTGAATGCCGGCATCAACCATGAAGGCATCAATGCTGAAGTGGCAAAAGGCCAGTGGGAATTCCAGATTTTCGGAAAAGGTTCCAAGAAGGCTGCCGATGAGGTCTGGATTGCACGCTATCTCCTGCAGCGCCTGACTGAAAAATACGGCATCGATATCGAATATCATTGCAAGCCGCTCGGCGATACTGATTGGAATGGTTCGGGCATGCATGCCAACTTCTCCACCACCTATATGCGTGAAGTCGGCGGCAAGGATTACTTCGAAAAGGTCATGGCGGCATTTGAGCAGAATTGCGCTGCCCATATCGCCGTATATGGACCGGACAATCATATGCGCCTTACCGGCAAGCATGAAACCCAGTCGATCCACCAGTTCAGCTACGGCATTGCTGATCGCGGTGCATCAATCCGCGTTCCGCACAGCTTTGTAAACAATGGCTATCGCGGTTATCTTGAAGATCGCCGTCCGAATTCGCAGGGCGACCCCTACCAGATCGCGTCGCAAATCCTGCGGACAATTTCTGAAGTGCCGGAAGATGCGGAAGAAGTTCTCGCCGCTTGATCTTGTTTGAATAGTTTGGAATGGCGCGGGCACCAGCCTGCGCCATTTTCTATTGGTGATGCGCCGCATTCAGCCGTTTACCGGTTTCCCCCCGATAAATTTACGCCTGCCTGTTGACCTCAATAGGTGGGCTGGGTTCTTATAAGAGTGTTCCGGTTCTCCCGTGCTGCAAAGCCGGGAGCTAAGAGGGAAGCCGGTGAAGTGATATTCACCAATGCCGGCGCTGCCCCCGCAACTGTAAACAGCGAGTTGCTGTCGCTTGAATTCGTTCAGGCAAAAGGTCACTGGGATTTCCCGGGAAGGCCAGACAGTAATACTGACCTGTGAGCCAGGAGACCTGCCGAAACATGATGAACGTCCACGGGCGGGGTGTCCCGGTGTGTCGCTTGTAATGGTTTGCCGCAGGCTGACTATCTGCAATCTTCGCGCTTGACCCTTGTCCCCAACAATCGGGGTTAAGCATGATACTCGGCGCCAATACAAATCAATATAACAACCCACAATCGGTCAACGCGGCAACTGTGCCGGAAGACGTGTTTTTTGCCTGGCTGCTTTCCCGGCCTCGCGGCACCAATATCGTTGCAGCTGCAAGTCAGGAGATTATAAAGCTTGAGGCCTATGCCGGAAAACATGCGGGGGCAAAACGCCTCCACGAACTGTTCTGTGCTTTGATCGAAGGGAGTCAAAGGCTGGAACTATCGTCGGCCTCGCGTGTGCCCCAGTGAAACGCAAAGTGCTCATCATCGGAATTGGCGCGGGCAACCCAGACTACGTGACCATACAGGCAGTCAATGCGCTCAATCAGGTCGATGTGTTTTTCATTCCCGATAAGGGAGCTGAGAAAGAGCAGCTATCCCGCATCCGTCGGGAAATTTGCGAGCGGTTCATCACCGCCCCCCACTACCGCATGGTGGATTTTGAAACGCCGCTGCGCGAGAAACCGTCCTCTACCTATCGAACAAGTGTCACGGACTGGCACGACAAAATGGAAGCGACCTATGCGCACCTGCTGATGGAGGAGCTTGGCGATGATGAGTGTGGTGCTTTCCTCGTATGGGGTGATCCATCGCTTTATGACAGCACGATCCGCATTCTCGACAGACTTAACGCAAAGGGCAATTTCGAACTGGACTATGATGTCATTCCCGGCATTAGCAGCATTCAGGCGCTCACGGCAAAGCATAAGGTTGTGCTCAATCGAATCGGCGAGTCCATTACGATAACCACAGGGCGCAAGCTTGCCGAAGGTTTTCCGAACAATTCGGAAAGCGTGATTGTGATGCTCGATGGCGAGGGCGCGTTCAAGGCAATTGATGAAGATGTCGATATTTATTGGGGTGCTTACATAGGAACGGAAGACGAGATTCTCATGTCCGGCAAGCTGCGCGATGTCGTTGACGATATTGAGCGGTTGCGAAATGTTGCGCGCGCGCAAAAGGGCTGGATCATGGATACATATTTGCTGAAAAGGTCATATGACGAGATTGGAGAATAGCTGCGATTATAACCGGGGGCGTTTTGGACCTACGCCCTTAAATCGCGGCGGTAGAGCAGCCCCGGTTGCCGCCATCAATAGGTGACTTGACGTAGGCGAGAACAGGCGTCACCCTGTACATGGACTTCGGAGGAGGACCATGGGAACGCAGGATGACGGCTTACATGCCGAGCATATCCAATCTGCCGTGACAGGTGACGCTGCTGCGCAGTCAGCGGTTGTTGCATCGTGGGGGCGTTCAATGCGTCTCTACGGCTTGAAGCCTGATGAGGGCACGCCGCCAAACATGCTGACCGATCAGGAATTGCGTGAAGCGCGTGAAGAGCTGGGATCTCTCATAGAAACCGCAGAAATCGCACTCGACCGGCTTTATTCGGCGGTGGGTGGTGCGGGATGTTGTGTCCTTTTAGCGGACAAGAATGGTGTTCCAGTCGATCGCCGGGGCTATGAGGGCGATGATGCCACCTTTTGCAAGGCGGGACTTTGGACGGGAGCAGTCTGGAGCGAAGAGTGCGAGGGCACCAATGGCATTGGCACAGCGCTGGCTGAACAACGTGCCCTGACGATCCACCGCGACCAGCATTTCCGCAGTCGCAACACAGCGCTTTCTTGTACTGTGGCACCGATTTTCGATCATCGCGGGCGGCTGATGGCAGCGATTGACGTATCGTCGGCACGTTCCGATCTGACCGAGGGCTTTGTCAAACTCATTGCCATGGCTGTGGTGGATGCCGCCCGGCGGGTGGAAGCGGAAAATTTCCGATTGGCCTTTCCCAAAGCGCGCATCGTCATGGCACAGGGTAGCGAACGCGGCCATGACCGGGCTTTGAACGCATTAATTGCAGTGGACGAAGACGATCTTGTGGTTGGCGCATCGCGTTCGGCGCGTGCACTTCTCGGGCTGACTGACGAAAGCCTGAACAGTCCGTTGCCGGCGGCGAATCTGCTCGGGCAGGATACCGATGCGGAACGAGGATTTGCAGCCGCCGAACGCAGCGTGATCCAGCGAGTTCTGCGAAAAGCAGATGGCAATGTTTCCATTGCCGCGAACATGATGGGCATGAGCAGAGCTACCCTGCATCGCAAGCTTAAACGGCTTGGCTTGAACTGAGACTTTCATGTGTCTCAATATTGCGACAAATCCTGCATTCGCTTTGCCTGCCAGGGATGACACTCAAGCTGTAAAGCGCGATCCTCTGAATATGCCGCGAGGAGGCGGTATGGAAATCGTGCAATGCGTCCGGTCCTTACCCTGACGCGTTGCTTCAGGGAGGAAGTTCAATGAACAAGGTAGAATTCAACCGAACCGTCAAACCCAACTTCAAGAAACGCTACGGCAACTTCATTGGCGGGAAATTCGTCGAGCCGAAGGCAGGCCGTTACTTCGAGAATACATCGCCGGTCAACGGGCAGGTGCTGTGCGAAATTGCCCGATCTGATGCCAGCGATGTGGAGGCCGCGTTGGACGCCGCTCATGCTGCAAAGGATGCCTGGGGCCGGACAAGTGCCGCTGAGCGCAGCGTCATGCTCAACAAGATTGCACAGGTAATGGAAGATAATCTTGCTATGTTGGCGCAGGCTGAAACCTGGGACAATGGCAAACCAATCCGCGAAACGACGGCAGCCGACATGCCGCTTGCAATCGATCACTTCCGCTATTTTGCCGGTGCCATCCGTGCGCAGGAAGGCGGAATTTCAGAGATTGACCACGATACTGTGGCCTATCACTTCCACGAACCGCTGGGTGTTGTCGGACAGATCATTCCGTGGAATTTCCCAATATTGATGGCTGTGTGGAAACTCGCCCCGGCATTGGCGGCGGGCAATTGCGTGGTGCTTAAACCTGCCGAGCAGACCCCGGCATCCATTCTGGTACTTGCGGAACTGATTGCCGATATCCTGCCGCCGGGTGTTCTCAACGTCGTCAATGGTTTTGGTCTGGAAGCAGGAAAACCGCTCGCGTCGAGCCCGCGCATTGCCAAGATCGCGTTTACCGGCGAGACCACGACGGGTCGTCTGATCATGCAATATGCCAGCCAGAACCTTATTCCCGTTACGCTGGAGCTGGGCGGCAAGTCACCAAATATATTCTTCAAGGATGTGGTGGCTGAGGATGATGACTTCTTTGACAAGGCCATCGAGGGTTTTGTCATGTTTGCGCTTAACCAGGGCGAGGTCTGTACCTGCCCGAGCCGCGCGCTCATTCACGAGTCAATCTATGATCGTTTCATGGAGCGTGCCCTTAAGCGCGTGGAAGCCATCGTACAGGGCGATCCGCTTGATCCAGCGACCATGATTGGTGCGCAGGCATCCAGTGAACAGCTGGAAAAAATCCTGTCATATATGGACATTGGCAAACAGGAAGGCGCTGAGGTTCTTATCGGCGGCGAACGCAATGTTCTGTCCGGCGATCTTGCCGGGGGTTATTACGTGCATCCGACCGTGTTCAAGGGTCATAACCGGATGCGGATTTTCCAGGAAGAAATCTTTGGCCCTGTCGTTTCAGTGACGACGTTCAAAGATGATGACGAAGCCCTGTCTATCGCCAATGATACGCTTTACGGCCTCGGCGCAGGCATTTGGAGCCGTGATGCTAACAGGTGCTACCGATTTGGCCGCGCCATTCAGGCCGGTCGCGTCTGGACCAATTGTTATCACGCCTATCCGGCTCATGCCGCGTTTGGCGGATATAAGCAATCGGGCATCGGCCGTGAAAACCACCTGAAGATGCTTGATCACTATCAGCAAACCAAGAATATGCTGGTAAGCTATAGTCCAAAGAAACTCGGCTTCTTCTAAAAAACCGATGTGAATACAGCCTGACGGGCGTACCATGCCTTGTCAGGCTGAATTCTCAAATGGTTTTACTACCGGATTGGTAAGCCGAGGAGAGGTTGGAGGTGTGCATGGACCATATGGTTGAAAACAAGGTGAGCGCGACACCAGCGGCGCTTGAGTTGATCGCAACTTTGCAATCCGAATATGGCCCAATCCTGTTTCACCAGTCTGGGGGCTGTTGCGATGGCTCGTCTCCCATGTGCTATGCGCAGGGTGACTTTATCATCGGCGATAATGATGTGAAGCTTGGTGAGATTGGCGGTGCGCCGGTTTATATCAGCGCGTCGCAATATGATGTCTGGAAGCATACCGAGCTTATTATCGATGTGGTTCCCGGCCGCGGCGGAATGTTCTCGCTGGATAATGGCCGGGAAGTCCGATTTCTGACGCGATCGAAAGTTTGCGCCACTCCTAATTGAATGGGATAAGAGCCCGAAGGCGACGGTCACGCAGATAAAGACCTCCCCACATGATCAGGCCAAGATAAACGCCGAAGAACAGATGCGTAAACAGCGGATTGCCAATGCGCAATTGTGTGAGGATTGCGCCGCCGAGATAGCCTGTGAGCAGGATCGCACCCAGTATGGAAGTGCGCGGCCAGGCATAGAGAGCGGTACAGACCAAGCCCAAGATACCAAGGCCGCGCGCGAATGCCACCGTGGTTGGAAGCCCGATTTCAGCGCTTGTCTGGATAACAATATCCAGTGGCACGAGCTTGATGCCGCCATCAAAGATCATGAACAGTATAAAAATGCCGCTGAGGATACGGCCAACCCACAGGCTCTTGCCGGAAATGTTGCCGGCATATGCGATATTTTCCATCTTCGTTCGTCCTTTTGAGTGTGATGTAGTGCCTCAAGGACGAACCATGGGTAATATCTCCTACAAGTGCTCTTAAATTTTTTTCAAAGCGTTGAAGGATGAAAACTGTGGCGGCTAATTTAAAGGAGGTGCGATGATTACGCCGGAGTTCTTTCAACGTGACGCGGTTACAGTTTCAAGAGATCTTATTGGCGCGAAGCTCTTTCTTCATGGTGTCGGCGGACGGATTGTCGAGACTGAAGCCTATACGCAAGACGACCCGGCATCGCATAGTTTCAGAGGCCCTGGCCCTTCCAACAAGGCAATGTTCGGGCCAGCGGGAAACGCCTATGTCTACCGATCATACGGCATTCATTGGTGCCTGAATATTGTCTGCCTGCCCGGCTCCGCAGTTTTGATCAGAGCATTGGAGCCTTTGCTGGGTATGGAGACGATGAGTGAGAGACGGTCAACCGACAATCCACGACTATTGTGCTCGGGGCCGGGCAGGGTTGCGCAGGCTCTCGGTGTTACCAAGTCCCACGATGGTTTGCCTATTCTGGAAGCGCCCTTTTCTCTCGAACAGCGCGCGGATCCGATTGAACTAAGCATCGGACCGCGTATCGGCATCACAAAGGGCGCGGAAACGCCTTGGCGGTTTGGCGCGAAGAGCTCCCGCTTCCTCAGCAGAAAATTTGCGGAAGGTTAAATCGGCGAAATTTATACTTCGCCGGTTTATAGCAATCATTTGAACGAGGGTGGCTGGCCGAGGTCAAATGATGGTGCGTTGCCAAGATCATTCGCTGGCGCATTGGGCAGCTCGATCTTGAAGTTCTCCATATCCACGGCCACAGCAGGATCAAGGAAATAGGTCACCATGCCGGGGAAGGCAATGAGGAGGCCAACCAGAATCAATTGCAGCACCAGCCATGGGATTGCGCCCATATAAATATCGCTGGTCTTGATTGATTTGGGTGCAATACCTCGCAGGTAGAACAGTGCAAAGCCGAATGGCGGGTGCATGAAGCTGGTCTGCATGTTGGCGCAGATCATGACGCCGAACCAGATCAGATCGATGCCCAATGCGCTGGCGGCGGGGGCCAAAAGCGGAATAATGATGAAGGCGATTTCAAAGAAATCCAGGAAAAACGCGATGACGAAGATAAAGATATTGACGAAGATGAGGAAGCCGACAACACCGCCAGGCAAGGATGTCAGCATACCTTCGATCCAGTGACTGCCGCCCACACCCTGGAAAACCAGGCTGAAAACGCGCGCGCCGAGAAGGATGAAGACAACCATGGCGGTTAGCCGCATGGTCATGGTCATTGCTTCATAGACGAGTTTCCATGTGAGGCGGCTGTTCAGCCAAGCCATGAGCATGGCGCCAACAACGCCCATCGCGCCAGCTTCTGTCGGTGTAGCAAGGCCCATGAAAATGGTGCCGAGAACGATGAAGATAAGGGCGAGCGAGGGGATCATGCCGCGTGCACAACGAACAAATAGCGGCCAGCCGCGCAGGGTGCGAGCTTCCGGAGGAAGTGCGGGAACGTAATGTGGCTTGATAATGCTGAGGATGAATACCCAACCGGCAAACAACAGAACTTGAACGATGCTGGCCCCAGTGGCGCCGATATACATGTCACCCGGCGACTTGCCGAGCTGGTCAGCAAGAACGATCAGGACGAGCGACGGTGGAATGAGCTGTGTTATTGTTCCGGATGCCGCGATGACACCCGTGGCATGCCGGATATTATAGCCATATTTAGCCATGACAGGCAGCGATATGAGGCCCATGGCGATGACAGAGGCAGCCACCGTGCCGGTGATTGCGCCAAGGATGGCGCCGACAAGGATGACTGCATAGGAAAGGCCGCCGCGTACGCCGCCGAATAATTGTCCGAAACCATCGAGCAAATCTTCGGCAAGGCCGCATCGTTCGAGAATCACGCCCATGAAGGTAAAGAACGGGATAGCGAGGAGCAATTCGTTGGAGAGCACCGAAAACATCTGATAGGTCAGGTTTCCAAGGAAGTCCGGACCGATAGCCCCCATCTCGATGGCGATGAACCCGAAAAACAGGCCAACAGCTGCAAGAGAGAAGGCGGCAGGATAGCCGATCACCATAAAGATGATCAGCCCGAAGAACATCAACGGGGCAAGATTATCAGCAAAAAATGTTATCATTGAACAGGCTTCTCGTAGGCGAATTCACGCACGTAATCGGATGTTAGGGCGAGATAGCATTTGATTATTTCCGAGATGCCCTGAAGGCCCACGAGCGCAAATCCTACGGGCAGGCTGAGCTTGACCGGCCAAAGTGGCAGGCCGCCAGAATTTGACGATGCTTCATTGGTGACCCATGAAAGAACAAACCACGGCCAGGTGAAGTAGATCATCAAGGCGCAGATCGGCAGCAAAAAGAAGATCCCACCGAGAAGATCGATCCATGTTCTGGTTCTTTCGCTGACCGAACCATAAACGAGGTCGACGCGGACATGTTCATTCAGCTTGAAGGTCCAAGCGCCGCCTAACATGACCATTCCGGCAAAAAGGTACCATTGCGCCTCGGAAAGCGAATTGGAATTGCGTCCATAAACGCCCAGAATTCCGCGGAAAAGCCCGGCACCGCCCACATTCTGTTCCAGCCAGATCAGGCCTCCGATGCTGTAGCGCAAGAAGGCATTAAACGCACAAACCAATGAGGCAAAGAGAACGAAATAAATCGCAACAATACCTATCCGACGACTGAGTTCGTCGATCCAACCGGTGACAGTCAGCAACGGTGACATTCAGGCCCCTCCCATATCAGTTACGCAGATCCTCGAATTTGCTGGCTATTGCCGCCCACAGTTCCTTTGCGGATATCAGTGGGGCTTTTGCGGAGTACAGAGTTAACCCATGGATTTGCACGATGCAATGACGGAATCCGAGCGTTTCGATCAGCCAGCAGCGTTGACGGCCATTTCGGCCCGCGTTCCCTTATCGCGTGCAGTGTAATCTATTTTAGTACCGAGACTGGCAGCCATGGCCTTGACGATGCGGGTGCCAAGTCCAGTGCCCTTTGGCTGGTCGCCTTGTTTCAAGCCAACGCCATCATCTTCGACAGCTAGCACTGCCTTGTCGTCTCCGGAGCGAAGAAACGATATTCTGATCTCACCGTCATTGGTTCCGGGATACGCGTATTTATAGGCATTTGTGACCAGTTCCGTTACCACCATGCCGACAGATACAGCCTGATCCGACGAAAGCCGGATGTCTTGCACATCGAGCGAAATCACAAGTTTACGATCAGCGTGTTCCAACGAACTGCGAAGTTCCGAGGTGAGGCTGGCGAGGTATTTGTCCATCTCGACCTGACGCACGTCATCGGAACTGTAGAGACTGCGATGCATCCCGCCAATGGCCGTGATGCGTGCTTGCGCCTCGGTCAGCGCGTGCTTGACTTCCTCATTGTCGATGCTTGAAATTTGCAATCGTATCAGGGCCGCAACGAGAGCAAGACTGTTGCCAACACGGTGATTGACTTCGGCAAGCAGTACCTCGGCACGTTCCTTGCCGCGTAGAATTTCCATATCGGCCCGCTCACGGTCACGGCGTAATTCCGCAGTTGCAATAGCCTGCGCTACGGCGCTTTCAAGCAAGGGCATAAACTCTTCGCCGACTGTCTTTATGACATAATCGGCAGCACCCGCCTTCAGGGCATCAACGGCGATCTTCGCTTCACTCGACCCTGTCACGTAAACAACAGGAACAGTTATCCCGTTCTCGCGCAGTATTTTCAGAAATTCGGTGCCAGTCGTGGTTTGCAAATAATGATCAAGGACAATGACGTCGATGTCGCCCTGGCCGAGTATTTCCAGCCCGGTAGCAACATTATCGGCATGAACGATCTCGAAACCCGAACGACCCAGCGCTTTTTGCACCAGACGAACGAGCGCTGGATCATCATCAACATAGAGAATTTTGCCCGGCATGATTTTCGGATCGATCAAGGAATTTGCATGACGGAGAAGAATAGACCCAACTGCCGGATTGCATTGGCAAAACTGTCATATTCAACTGGTTTGGTTATATAGACATTCGCCCCGAGGTCGTAACAGCGTTGGATCTCGCCTTCATCATCGGTTGTCGTCAAAATAACCACGGGCAACCGCTTGGTATGCGGATTGCTCTTTATTTTCTCCAGAATATCAATGCCAGACATATCGGGCAGGTTGAGATCCAGCAGGATAAGAAGATAATTATTCTTGTTTCCTTCGCCGGTACGCTCCTTGCCCAAAATGAAATCGAGCGCGGAATTGCCGTCGGAAAAGGGAACAATCGGATTGTTGACGCCAGCACGCCGAACATTCTTTTCGATGAGGCGTGCGTGACCTTCATCATCTTCGATCATAACGATAGTGACTTCTTTGCCAGTACCTTGCACGCCGCTAAACTCCTACTACTTTAGTCAAATCCGAGGGAAGCCGTAGCACAAAGGTGCTGCCTTTTCCAAATGTTGATTTTACGAAGATATCGCCGCCAAGCTTTCGGATAAGAGAGCGTACATGGGCAAGTCCGATACCTTCTCCTGGCTTGTCTTGCTGGCCCGAACGCCGGAACAGTTCGAAGACACGTTCAAGGTCGTCTTCGGAAATGCCGCGTCCATTATCGGAAACGTCTACGCGTATGAATTTGTATCCGTCATTATAGGCGCGGACTGATAATTCCAGTGGTCGGTCCGGGCTGGCATATTTAACGGCATTGTCGAACAGGTTTCCAAAAATCTGCTCAAGAGACAGCCTGTCAGTTGTGATCTTTGGCATTTTACCAGAGATATCCACCTTGCCGTCCAGTTCAGCGATCTGGTGGTTTATGCTGGCTGCGCTCACTTCCAGCAGGGCCTTGAGATCGATTGGCTCCGGCTTCAATTCACGGCGGCCATCGCGGGAGATTTTAAGGATCGCGTTGATCAACCCATCCATTTTCTTCGTTGATGACCTGATAAAGGAAATGGCTTCCGGCAAATCTTCGCTGGCTGCGATCCGTGCAAGTTTTGCGTCTTCTTCAGTCAATGGCTCGCCGTCGTTCAGAATATAGCCCTGGATCGCCTTGAGAGAGGTTTCAAGTTCGCTGGTGAAGCCCATGATATTGACGAGCGGCGCGCGCAGGTCATGGGTAACAATATAGGCAAATCGCTGGATTTCCTGATTGGCCCGAATGAGGTCTTCGGTGCGCTCATTGACGCGTTCCTCAAGGCTGGTATTGAGAAGTTCAACCTCGCGGCGTGCCGTCGACAGGTCGCGGACATGCTGGAAAATAATAAAGATCGCGCCGCCAAGTACAGCCACAATGGCTACTGCGCCCACTATTGTCGCCCGTTGCAATGCCGCGATCGCACTGGACTGCTCGTCCATTCCGCGCTGGAGGTCAAGCTCAGACTCGACCATGAGCGCACTTAACAATTCCCGGATGCCGTCCATTGACCTCTGCCCGGAGCCCGCACGAACGATGCCAATGGCTTCGGCTGTCTTGCCGCTACCGGCAAGCTCCAATGTCCGGTTCATTTCTTCTGTCTTCAGCGTGATGAGCCTGTTCAACTCCGGCAGGCGGGCGGCAAATTTCGGGCTGTTTTTAACGCTTCGCCCCAGTGCCTCCTGCCGTGCGGTAAGGGTTGCCAATGCGGTTTTATAGGGGTTTAGAAAACTGTCCTCTTGAGAGAGAAGATAGCCCCGCTGACCTGTTTCGGCATCCTGCATGGTTGAGAGAAGATCGGCTGAGTTGCTGCGAATGCTGCGCGCAGCGACAACATTATCGAAGCGCTGGCGGCTTTCGGTAACCAGCCAGATGGTCGAGGCAACGATACCGAGCAGGATAAGAACCCCCACGGTGAGCATGATCAAGGTAGAGCGGGCGAAGGAAATGTTGGTCGCGGCCATTATTGTCTGCCAGTACGCTGAGGCGCCGGTTGGCACCAAGTAGGATGTGCTTCAGGAATGACCGGAGAGCGGCCAATCGTCAACCACTGAGAGCAGGGATGTTCAACTTAGAATGGGTGCTGGCTTGCTTTTCGACGCGCTGAAAATGATGTGAAGCATGACAGCGCCAAAGACAATGCTGCCGCCAATCAAGGTGCTGCTGCCCGGTATTTCTCCGAATGCGATCCATATCCAGAGCGGAGCGAGTGGCGCGTCCAGCGACCCGATAAGGGCTGTTTCAATGGGTGGAAGATGCTTGGCGCCGAGCGCGAAGAGAGCAACGCCAACCGCGGACACCATCAGTCCAAAGAGGGCGATCAGCAGCAGATTCTGATTGGATACTGCAAGAGCATCGCCAAACGGCCAGCATATGACCGAACTGAACAGGGCAGATAGACAAGTTGCAGGCATGACGGCGATATCTGGATGACGGCGGACAATAATCATGAGGACTGCCATTCCCAACGTCATGCCAAAAGCAAGAAGATCGCCGAAGAGTGTACCTTCAGTGCCCAACCCGACCATGATGACCACACCAGCGAGCGCGGCCAAGCTGGCCACTATCGCGCGGATTTCCGGCTGCTCGCCCATAACGAGCCAAGCTAGCGTCGCCGCACAGAAAGGAATTGTCGCGTAGATTACCGCCACATGGGCAACGGTGGTTTCCTTGAGTGCATTTATAAAGAAGACCATGCAGATGCCCGACACAATTACAAAGAGCCAGCCCGGCTTGCCGATACGGAAGATTTCTTTCCAATGCTTGCCGCGCTCGGTGATCAAGATCACCACGGCAAGGCCGATAGCACCAAATATGCCTCGCCACGACAGGATGGTCCAACTGTCCAGGGGTATGATTTGGGTGAACAATCCGGCAAGGCTCCAGGCGATTGCGGAAGCCGTTACAAATATCAGCCCCAGCCGGTATGGAGATATCATTCTGGTTGTTCCATCTGTCGTATATCCAAAACAATTAGAGCCGGGTTCGACTGGACATGCAATGAAGCAGCAGCAGCAAACTCACGCCTGCTGACATATCGGTGTCAGCAGATCTGCGTCTGGCAAAGTTTACGCTGCGGCCTTGATTGGCGCAGTCTTGTGCCGCATAAATGATACCAGCCTATCCCCGCCCATGAACTCTTATTGCAAGTCTGAAGGAAGTCGAGCCATGTCCAGTGCAACTGTTCCTGACAAGGGTATTCTACTCGGTAGAGCCAAATTGCCGGGTTGCAACTATCCGCGTGTCATCACTGTGCGTGGGGGGACAGTCTTCGATATAACGAGTAAATCAGCGCCAACGGTTCGCGATATAGCTGAACTGGAAAACCCCGCAGCTTATGTGGCGCAGGCTGAAGGCGTGGAAATCGGCGATATCAACACGATTGCCGAAAACAGCTGGTCGGAAACCGGCAATTCCAGCGCACCGTCTCTGGTATCGCCCATCGATTTGCAGGCCGTGAAGGCTTCAGGTGTTACCTTTGTGGCATCAATGCTTGAACGTGTCATTGAAGAGCAAGCCAAAGGCGACAAGGCAAAGGCGGATTCGCTGCGTTCCGATGTTCTCAATCTGATTGGTGCGGATCTATCACAGATCGTGCCAGGTTCCCCGGCAGCCATGAAGGTCAAGGAAGCCTTGATTGCCCGAGGCGCGTGGAGCCAATATCTCGAAGTGGGAATTGGACCCGATGCGGAAATCTTTACCAAGGGCCAGCCGATGTCGACAGTCGGCTACGGTTCTGATGTGGGTCTCCATCCAATTTCAAGCTGGAACAATCCGGAACCGGAAATTGTGCTGGTGGTTTCGAGTGCCGGGAGGATTGTTGGTGCGACGCTTGGCAATGATGTGAATTTGCGCGACGTTGAAGGTCGTTCGGCACTGCTTCTCGGCAAGGCCAAGGATAATAATGCATCAGGGGCAGTCGGGCCGCTCATTCGTCTTTTCGATGGAGATTTTACAATCGAAACGGTGAAGAACGCCGAGCTCAGCATGCGTGTCGAGGGCACGGATGGCTTTGTTCTGGATGGTGCGTCGAACATGGCCAAGATTTCGCGCACGCCGGAATCGCTGGTGGAAGCGACTATTGGCAGACACCATCAATATCCTGACGGTCTGGTGCTCTATCTCGGTACCATGTTCGCACCGGTCAAAGACCGCGATGGTCCGGGCAAGGGCTTCACCCATAAGATGAATGACGTGGTTTCAATTTCCACGCCGACGCTGGGTACATTGTCGAACCGTGTCAGGCTTTCGACTGAGTGTGCAGCCTGGACTTACGGAACAAGCCATTTGCTGCGTGATCTCGCCAAGGCGGATTTGCTCTAGGGTCTGACCTAGGGAACCCAGAAATAGCGAACGATGTGAAAAAAGACCGGGGCGGCGAAAATCAGGCTGTCCGCCCGGTCGAGCATACCGCCATGGCCTTCAATCATATGGCCCCAATCCTTGACGCCGCGATCCCGCTTGATAGCTGAAGCAACGAGGCCGCCGAAGAATCCCATGATACAGGCAAGACCGGCCATCAGACCGGCCTGAATCACGGTGAATGGTGTCAGCCACGCCAATGACGCTCCCAGCAACGAAGCGCTGATAATGCCGCCGATCAGACCTTCCCAAGTCTTGGAAGGGGAGATTTTGGGCGCAACCTTGTGCTTTCCAAACAGCTTGCCAAATACATATTGCAGCACGTCACTGCCTTGGACGGTGGCGATCAGGAAGGCGATGAGAAGCAGGCCTTTGCCTTCAAAGCCGGGGATCGGCAATGTCAGCAGAGCTGGTACATGACTGATGCAATAGACTGACAGCATGATGCCCCATTGCTGCTCGCTGACACGTTCAAGAAAGCGCTCCGTATCACCGGAAATCGCAGTCAGGGCTGGCATGGCGAGGAAGCAATAAACCGGCACGAAGATTGAGTAGAGGCCGTACCATTCAATCCACAGCAGGTAATATTGGATGGGAATGATGACCAGAAACATGCCGATGAGGATATGATGATCGCCGCGGCGCGTATGGGTAAGGGTCACATATTCGCGTAAAGCCGCGAATGAGACGAAAGCGAACAGGAGGATAACGCCCTGTTTGCCAAACAGGAAGGCGACGGAAATGCCGCCAATCATGATCCACCACGCCTTGATGCGCGAGTTGAGGTTGATCAGCGTGGAGGGCAGAACATCCGCTGTGCGCCGACTTTTCCAAGTCAGCATGGTCGCAATGGCGCTGGCAAGTGTGAGCACGCCGAGCAAGCCGATAAAGAGCCAGACCGTTTCAGCCATGATTAAGCACCTTCTGCCGTTCCGGCGAAAGATCGAGCAGGGATTGGCGTGCTCTCGCGAGGAAATCCTTGCGGTCCTCATTCGGCTCAAGCACCACTGGCGTGCCAAAGACCACGCGGCACAGTAGCGGGACTGGCAAAAATGCGCCTTTCGGCAAGACGCGTGACATGTTTTCGATCCAGCAGGGCACGAGTTCAACATCGGGGCGCGCTAGGGCAAGATTGTAAAGCCCCGAGCGAAAGCGCAGCAGCGGTTCCTCCGTCATGTTGCGCGTGCCTTCGGGAAAGACAATCAGCGAGCTGCCTTGCGTAAGTGCATCGAGCATGATGACCATCGGATCATCCGCACGCTCGACCCAATTGCGATCAACCAGCACCGTATTCAGCAAGTCCTTTGCCAGAATGTGCCGCAATTTATTGCGCTTCCAGTAGTCGGCCCCGGCAACAGCACGTGTGCGCTCGCGTTCACGTGGCGGTAGACTGGAAGAAAGCAGGATAAAGTCGCCGTGACTGCAATGGTTGGCGAAATAGATGCGCTGGCGATCTGATGGTGAGCATCCTTGCCAGATTGGACGAACACCCGTGATACCGCGTGCCAGCCCGGCCAGCAGCATTGCGCAGCTTCGTCTCATCATTGCTTTTAAATTCATATGTGCCCCCACAACCCATAGGTTGTAATGCCAGCGAATAGAACAAGAAAAACAACAAATGCAAGATGCAGCTTTAACAAGAGGCGGTTTGTGCCCGCCATTCGCGCATCCAGCATGCGTATCGCCTGCGGAAATCTTCGCAAATGCAGCTTTGCCAGCAATTTATCCACGGCACGGCAGCCTTCTTCTTCGCTTGGCTTTGAAGCTATGAGCCTGAAAAGAGCGGCTTCAAAAAGCATATAGGCGGTGAGAAACAAGACGATGAAGCCGCTGGCGGCAGTCGCGATATGACCCCATCGCCGGGCTTCGCCAAAAAGAAGGATCAGCATCAGGCAAATAGTGACGATGCCAAAACCCATGCCTTGGCGCTGGAGGCGAGAAGCAAAGGCTCCGGCTCGCTCATTCATGCGGATTTGGCGCTGAAAAAAGCATGTCTTCTGTTAGATGAATGCGCCTGCCTTTGGATGCGACTATCTGGATAGCATCGGCAGCAGTTTTGGCGCTGTCATACTGCATGAGCCACATGGCAATTGCGGCAGCGCTGCGCTGGAAGCCGAGAGCGCAGCAAACAAGAACGGGACCCTTGTTTCGGGCGAGCTCTATAGCGTCAGCTGCTCGCTGCAGTTCAGCGGATGGCGGTGAACGAGATCCAGAAGTGGGACTGATTGCCAGTCAACATTTATACCGGAAGGCTTTGCCAGCTCAGCAGTGAGATCAATGATTGTTGCAAATCGCGACTGCTCGTCTCTTCGCGGCAGCCGGCCCAGATGAATGTTCTTGCGAATGGCAACAGAGGCCGTAAGATTGCGTGTCCAGATGCGACTATTGATGATCGCGCCGAAGCGGTAGGGCGCCAGCAGCCATTTGCTGGCAAAAGAAAACGTGCCCTGAAAATTCTTTTGAAAGACAGCGGGCCCTGCACCCAAATAGCCAAGAGACACTATTGCGAGTGCAAGAGCTGGCCACAGGCAAAACAGAAATGCGGGCGATGATGCCGTTCCAAAAATGGCAGCTAGCAGAAACAACAGGCTTCCTGCCGCATAATAGGTGCCAATGCGTCGCGCTTTGGTATCATTGGTCAGGCGGAACGCCGCGAGAGGTGAAGGAGCCCGCGCCGGAAAGAGCCATAGCGCAAACAGGCCTAGAAGCAGTCCTGTCGGGATGTCGATGAAATGGTGCTGGTAGGTGGTGAGAACCGAAAGTCCAATCAATGCACACCAGATATGCCACATCCAGCGGGTGATGCCTGACAGTCGAATGCGCCAATGCGACCAGATAATTGTCAAAAGGGCGATGTGCAGCGATGGCGCTTGATTGAATGGTTTGTCGAAGCCTCCGAGCATATCGAAAAGAAACCCGGCAGCGCCGCTGGTGGCGGGCTTCTGGAAGATTGCGGTCAGTGGGAATGCGATGAAGCAGGCAACGGCGATGAGTTGCACTGTTAAATAGCGTTTTGCCAAACGATCAACTTCAAGTGGGGTGTCGTTGAAAAACAGCGAAAGACCATAAAACAGATTGATCGACCAATAGGGAAAGATCGTCCATGCAATAAAGGGAATGGCATGTTCCCAGGCAAAGGTGATGTTGGGAACATCTGCACGCTGCGATGCCAGCCAATTGGCAGTTCCGTAACTTGCGTAAAACAAGGGCGCAAGACAAACAAGCCAGATCAGTGCCCGTTTGGCGACAGTCTGGTCGAAGCGCCATGCTCCGATGGGTGTGGTTTGTTCCGTCATATGCGTTCGGCGACGCAAACAGTGAAGATGCCCCACTCATCGATGCGCTGGTCAATCTTCCTGAAACCAGCCGCCGCGACCAGTTGATCCATTTCCGCTTGAGTGCGGCGACGCATGACCCAGGCCTCGCCGCCACGATGCGAAGTGAGCGCTCGTGCAATCATTTCAAGTTGAGGATGCCATGGCTGGTTGGTGTAGATCAGAAGACTGCCAGCCTGCATGGATTTGGCAAGACCACCAAGCGAGCGTTCGATGAGGGCATTATCCGGAAAAAGCTCGTAGAGACCGGAGACAATCGCCAGATCCGGCGCGGGCTGGATCGCGGCAAGTTTTTCGCCATCAAAAGCGTCAGCCTGATGGAAACTTGCGATCTCTTCCAGCTTACGCTCTGCGATGGATTTCCGCCCGGCCTCCACATTAATCGGCGAATAATCCTGCAGCCGGACGCTTGTCGGTTTCAGCGTGGATTTAGCAATCGCATCAAGCACGTAGCGGCCATGACCAGCAGCAATATCGAGAATATTGGTGCTTCGGCCTGCTTGCTGCAACTTTGACAGAGCAGTGTCGATAAGCTCTTCCAGATGCACTTTGCGCTGGCGGATACCTCGCCAGCCGATGGCTTGCAGAAATTGCTTGTCGATTAATTTGCCGCCGGGACCCATGCCACGCGGTTCATTTTCGTAGACATAATCAAGTGTGGAACCGGAATCGAAACCGGTATCAACGCCTGTTTTCAAGCCCTTTGAAAAAAGTGCACTAAAGCGAATGGAGGCGCGATAGAGCGCCCAGTAAAGGCCTTTCAAGGAAAGCAGGTCATGCGGCGATGACAATCTGTCCTGTTCATCGCGGGTAAAACCTGTCTGATGGGCTTTTGTGACATCAAGCGCCTCTGGCTTTACATCAAAACATTCAAGTATGAACCGCCTTGCATGGGCAACGGCGATTGCGCGGTCTTTCTCGCCAAGAGTATCGTGGTAAAAGCCCTTAAGCACATGCCGTTCTTTTAAAGGATGGGCCAGATTCTCGTAGAACCGATGCTGGGGAGAATGTCTGACCACCCAGTCGCTGCCGGAAATAAGCATTTGCGTTGGCACAATGATGGCGCGCGCATCGTTCACAACGCGTTCGGCAGTTGTGTATAGGTCAAGCAATATATTGGAGGCAATAGCGCGAGTGATGAGCGGGTCATTGTCAAATGAGGCAATACGCGCTGGATCGTGGGTGAGAAATTTGGCTTTAACGTAAGAGTTTACGAAGAACTGCCCCTTTAGTTTCTGCCAGAGCCAGATGCCTTCACGCGCAAATGGCACATAGAGTTTCACGCTGAAAGCCGGGGATGCGAGCACCAGCGCGCGGATCGGCGGCGCATAGTCATGGACCCATGTTGCCGCCAGAACGGCACCCACTGATTGCGCAATGACCGCGATATCTTTGACTGCAAAGCCACCCGTTTCGCATATATGTTTTACAAAGCTGTCGAGATCGCGGACAGAGGCCGCAAAGGATGGAGAATAACCACGTTCGCCAGGTGAACGGCCATGACCACGGGCATCCCAGGCATAGAATGCGAAGTCACTCAGACCAAGCTCCTCAACCAGGTGGGAAACACGGCCACCATGTTCATGCCCCCTGTGCAGAAGGACAATCGCACCCTTCGGCTTTTTGGATTTCGCTGGCCACTTGCGATAGAAGAGCTCGGTTCCGTCGTGGGTGCGAAAGGTAGTTTCCTCGACGCCATCTGTTGCGGGATCAAGAGTTGAGTCAACGGACATGGGTTTGCTCCGGCAGAGGTGATTTCAGGAATTGGCGCGGCGAAGACCGGCGCGGATACGATTTATCATGGTAAAGACGGATAGAAGCGCCATAGCCGGGAATACCCAGCCAAACCACGAAGGTAGATCAAGACCGCTGCCGATCAAGGCGGCGATAATGCCCAGCGCCAGAGCGCGGTCGCTTTTTCCGAATGGGCCGTCATAGGCGCGGCCACCGCCTGTCATCACCCCCAGCACACCTGCATATTCTGCTATGATTGCGGTAATGGCGAACGCCACAACCTCGACAGGTTCGAAGGGCCATACCAACGTAAACGGCAGTATAAGAGCTACATCCGAAACAATGTCGCCGATCTCATTCAGATAGGCACCAAGCTTGGATGCCTGACCAAACTCCCGCGCCATCATTCCATCAATCGCATTAAGGGCCATGCGAACGAAAAGTACCAAGGGCAACAGCCAGAACAACAATGTGTTATCGGGGAAAAGCGCGATCACAACACCTGTGGCCACGGAGATGAGCGTAGCGGCGACAGTGACCTGATTTGCAGTGGCGCCGATTGCCACAAGACGTCCAACCAAGGGGCGGAGCAAATTCTGAAAAGCCGGTTTTATCGAGTAAAGTGTCGGCATGTAATCACCCCCAATGATTGTATTGAATTTAGCCGTTCAATTGCATGTAGCAGAGAATTTGTTCCAAACCAGTTTTCCGGCTGAAGATATTGGGGGAAGACGGACTAATCTTTGGCGAAAAGGCACTTGAGGCGGTGAAAATGCGAGGGAGAGAGTGAAATAGCCGACCGAGGGCCTCAACGGATGTCGGGGTCCGGGTGAATTGTCTGATATGGTCGTTTCAACGTCAGGCAAATATGATTGAATCTTGCTGGCAAGATTCAATCATCGCATGTTCCGCCTGCAGCAGTCTTTTTAATGACGATTCTCGCTTATCACCGATGATGATTTGAAGGCGAAGGGCTTTTGAAAATAGCCCGTTACGGCCAGATGACCGAGTTCACGATTGGCGGCCATTGCCGCCAATTCGTCGACATCTCGAACACCACTGTCAAAGAGCGCCATAACGGTTCTCGCCAATTCGTTGCAGCGGGAATGGGTTTTCGGGCAGCGGTCCAACATTTGCGAAGCCTTGTCGTGTGCTCGCTGCATGACCTCCCAGTCACTGGTTGCAAATATGCGCCTGTCTCTATCTAATAGTGCCATCATACGCCTCCATTGTTGGGCGCGAGCACATATCAAGCGTACGTGGGACACGTCCCTGATGCTCGGCAATCCTGCCAAGCTAAGCGTATTTTCTCACGTCCCGCAAACTGCATTTAATTTGCTTTATCTGTGCGCTACTTACCGCAATGCAAAATTTCCGGCCGAACAGAAAATTTAGCATGGCCTGTTTTTTGGTTAAGTGCCAGCTTTCTCAAGGAGACGCATAAGGCCGGTTTCGGGTCCTGTCAGGCCCTTGCGATGGGGCGCGCGCAGCAAGGAACGATCCAGTTCGCCGGCAAAGAAACTCTCCGTGACCAGGGGATGGACGTAGCTTGAGCGGGTAACCGCCGGGGTATTGCGCAAGAAGTTGCTTACATCGCGCATGGCTGCCGCGACCGCACGTTTTTTCTGCGTATCGGTTTCAGCTTCCACTTCCGCAAGAAATGCCAGTGCGCGTGCCGATCCGTGGAATGTCCGAAAATCCTTGGTGCTAACTTTTGAGCCGGAAACTTCGCGTAAATAATCGTTGAGCTCTTGAGCATGAAGGCTGCGCCATCGTTTATTGTCCTTGTATTGAAACAATCGCCCACGTCGTTTCAGCGCCTTCAAGCGCTTGACGGCAGAGCGATCCGCGATGGAAATCTTGTTCGTTTTCTTTGATTTGCCGGCGAAAATAAAGTTGGCGATATTGCCGTTGATCTTCAAGTCACTGCTTTTGAGCGTGGCAATGCCGCGTCCCCCATCCTTGGCATATTTTTCATGCCCGGCCCGAAAAGCCTTCTTGTCGATGAGCTTTACGGCCAGGGCTGCAAGAGATTTACCTGATGTGGGGGCACGCTGGATGTCACGCGCAATCCGTTTGCGGATTCGCGGCAGTGCTTTGCCGAATGCCAGCAGGCGATGGGTCTTCGTGCTATTGCGGACAGCTTCCCAATTTGGATGATAGATGTATTGACGCCGCCCAAGAACATCGTAGCCGATGGCCTGAATATGTCCGCAATCGTCGTCGCAGCATAAAACGTTGGTCCAGGCCGGTGGGATAGCAAGGGCGAGAATACGTTCAATATGCTTCTTTGCGGCAGGGCGGCCATCCACGCGAATGTAGCGGGCGCCGTTTTTTGTGGTTTCGCGTTTGAGTGTAAAAGTTTCCGGGTCGACCAGCTTCAATCCCAATTTTTTCGCGTAGTAAGCGTGGTCGAACTGCATATTATCTCCCCTTGTCGCCGGAGTGTAACGCTGATCCGGTCCTGCTGTTCCGCCAGCTGGAAAAAACCATTGCCGGAACAAAATGCAGGATGAATCCGTTGCGTGAAACGTATGGGAAAGGTTTGCGCTCATGGCACCGCGTTCATTCTGGAAAGGTTACCTGAAGCTCTCGCTGGTGACATGTCCCGTCGCCATGGCTCCGGCTACGACCGACAATGAAAAGGTCAAGTTTCGTACTTTGAACCGCAAGACGGGCAACCGCGTCGTCAGCCAATATGTGGATGGCGTTACCGGCAAGGCCGTCGACGAGGATGACGAGGTCAAGGGGTATGAGCGCGGCGAAGATGAATATGTCATGCTCGAAGAGGACGAAATTGACGCCGTTGGTCTGGAGAGCACCCGAACCATTGATATTGAAATGTTTGTCCCGCGCGATAGCATCGATTGGATATGGTATGACAAGCCTCATTATCTGACGCCGGATGATCCCGTCGGCGAGGAGGCTTTTTCAGTGATCCGGGATGCCATGGAAGCAACGGGGCGCGTTGGCATTTCAAGGCTTGTCATGTATCGGCGCGAGCGGGCAGTCATGCTGGAACCACGCGGCAAAGGCATCATTTTATGGACGTTGCGATATGGCGACGAGGTTCGCAGTCGCGATGAATATTTTGGCGATACCAAGAATGGCAAGTCCGAGAGCAAGATGATGGCGCTGGTCAAAACCCTCATCGATGAGCGTACCAAGCCTTGGGACCCAAAAATGGTCGATGATCCGGTTCAAGATCGATTGCTTGAGGTCATCGCAGCCAAGAAAAAGGGTAAGAAGCGTCCGCCAAAACCCAAGGTCGAGGCCGAGAAGCCGAGCAATGTCATCAATATTATGGATGCGCTGCGCAAGAGCATTGCCAGCGAGGGCAAGAAAAAGAGCTAAGCCTGCTTCTTGCCTCGCGGGGTCTTGGTCTTCTCGATTGGTGTTGCGGCGGCGCGAAAGTCAGCCCAAGGATCGCGTTTGATCGATGCCATTCGGGTCGGCGCGTTCAACACTGTGAAATAGGCAGGGCCGATCCCGGGGGTAAGCTCATCCCATGCGAGCGGCATGGACACGGCCGCGCCGGGCCTTGCGCGTGTGGAATACGGTGCTACCGCAGTCATGCCTCGTTGGTTGCGCAGATAATCAATGAGTATTTTGCCTTTACGCTTCGACTTGGTGATGGTCGAAACATATTTATCAGGACTGTCGGCTGCCATACTGTCTGCAATAGCTTTGGTGAAAGCCTTTACATCGGGCCAATTTGCTTTGGGCTTGATTGGCGAGACGACATGCAAGCCCTTTCCGCCAGATGTCTTGACGAAGGCGGCCAGTCCAGCCTGCTGTAACCGGTCGCGGGTTTCATAAGCTCCGGCAATGACTGTTTCCCAATCCACACCTTCGCCCGGATCAAGATCCATAATGATCATATCCGGGTGCTCCCAATCCGCCACGGTCGAGCCCCACGGGTGGATTTCAAGAACTGCGGATTGGACCAGACCGATCAAACCATCGAGATCATTAATGCTGATCAGGGGCTCGTCATCCTTGTCCTTTGGATCCTTGACCAGCGTGATATTGGGGTTCAGCCCTTTCCACGCATGTTTCTGGAAGAAAGCCTGTCCATTTATACCCTCAGGACTGCGCAGCAATGCCAAGGGCCTTTTGGTGATGAATGGCTCGATATATTTCCATATATCGGTGTAATAATCGGCGAGACCTTCCTTGGTCACGCCTTCCTCTGGCCAGTAAATGCGATCCGGATGGGTGAGTCTCACGGTGCGCCTCTTAGGTTGAGATTGTGAAGTAACTGCGGATTTCGGTATTTCCCGCACCACATCGGTTGGCACTTTATCTTCCCGCAAACCGCGAAAAGCAGCATGACGCAGGTTACCGTCGCCGGTCCAGGCACGGAACTCCACCTCGGCAACAAGCTGTGGTTTGGTGTATCGGACCTTTCTTGACGCATCAGCACTCAAGCGCTCGGCAAAGGGACTTTCCGGGGAGCGAATGCGCTCAAGCCGTTTGAACAGGTCTTCTGCCACGGCGGCGCTATAGCCTGTGCCAACGCGGCCCACATGCTCGAGCTTCTTGCCATTATAGACGCCCATGACCAATGAACCGATGGCTCTGCGGGAAGTTGTTGAAGGGACGTAACCAGCAATGACAAACTCCTGCCGCGACGAACATTTTGCCTTCATCCAGCTTTTGCCGCGCCCGGAACGATAAGGGCCGTCTCGCAATTTTGAGACAATGCCTTCGAGGCTAAGACGGCAAGCATGACTGAGAACGGTAGCGCCATTTTCATTGAAGTGGCCGCTGTAGCGAATGGGGTCCGTTGAATTGGCTGCGAGCTGTTCCAGCATTGCCTTGCGCTCAATGAGCGGAAGTGCGCGCAGATCATAACCATCGAGATAGAGCAGATCGAACACGTAGAATATAAAACGGTCGGTGCGACCTTCGCTCAAATCGTTTTGCAATGAGGAAAAGTCTGATGCGCCAGCAGCGGTTTCGACCACCAGTTCGCCGTCAATCATCGCTGTACCTATCGGCAAATCCTGAAATGCGCCGACAACCTCTTTGCCAAACTTCTTTGTCCAATCGAGGCCGGTGCGCGTGAGCAGTTTAACGCGTCCGGCTTCAATGCGCGCTTGGAGGCGATAGCCGTCATATTTTATCTCATGAATCCAGCGGTCTCCCTCCGGCGGTTTTGCGGTTAGCGTTGCAAGAGTGGGTTCGACGAATTCGGGAAGCGGAGCCTTTTTGGCACCTTTAACATCTGAAGGGTCTGGCACATCGGGTTGGACAAGCTCTGTTTTTGCGGGTTTTGCAGTTTTGGATTTTGTTGGTTTCTTCTTTTCAATTTTGCCCGTCTTGGATGACCAGCCGGGTTCTTCCCCCGCCACAGCGGCAAGGTCACGACCGGTCTTCACAGAATTGGGCTGTTCTTTCAAAATATCGGGGTCTTTGGAAGTACGGGCCACATCGTCGTCACCCTTGATCAGCAGCCAGTTTTCCCGTTTTTCGCGCGGCCTTCCATGCATACGTACAAGATGCCAGCGCCCACCCAGCTTTTCGCCATGCAACTCGAATTCCAAATGGCCTTTGGCATAACCGCGTTCGGGATCATGGATGGGCTCCCATGTGCCGCGATCCCACACGATGACAGTACCGCCCCCATATTCGCCTTTTGGGATTGTGCCTTCGAAATCGCCATATTCGAGCGGATGGTCCTCGACATGAACCGCCAGCCGCTTTTCCGTTGGTACAAGGCTTGGGCCCCGTGTCACTGCCCAACTTTTCAAAACGCCATCCATTTCCAGACGTAAGTCATAATGCAGCCGCGTGGCGTCATGTTTCTGTATGACAAAGCTGTTTCCGGCTTTGCGAGCTTTGCGTCCTTTAGGCTCCGATGTTGTGTTGAAGTCGCGTTTCTTGCGGTATGTTTCAAGCGCAACCATGGATCAGCTTGCCTTCCGTCGTGCCGGTTCTGCTTTGGTTTTGGCTTTGGTTTTGCTGGCAGTGGCTTGCTTTTTGCCGCCCAGCGCTTTGGCGCTCTCGCGCAGCGCTTCCATGAGGTCCACCACCTTGTCGGACTTGACCGGTTTTCTGGCTTCGATCTTCTTGCCCTCAAGTTTTGCCTTCACCAGTTCGGCCAAGGCTGCCTCGTAGCGGTCTTCATATTTTGACGGGTCGAATGAGCCTTTTTTGGTCTCGATAATATGCTTTGCGAGATCGAGCATCTCGCCCTTGATCTTCATTTCCGGAATATCGCTGAAAGCATCCTTGGCGGAACGGACTTCGTAGTCAAAATTCAAGGTTGTTGCGATCAGGCCCTGATCTTCAGCCCGAATGAGGAGTGTTCGAGCGCGTCGGAAAATCACTGTCTGGGCAAGAGCGACAACTTTCTTGGCTTTCATTCCTTCCCGGATCAAAGCGAAAGCCTCTTCCCCGTTTTTATCGCTTGGCGCGAGATAGTATGGTTTGTCAAAATAGACGTCGTCGAGATCGTCAACTCCGACAAATGCCTCAATCGAAAGGGTCTTGTCGCTTTCCGGTACGGCGTCCGCTACTTCTTCGGGTTCAAGCACAATATAATCATTGTCGCCAACCTCGTAGCCTTTTACCTGATCTTCCCGTTCAACAGGCTTACCGCTGTCACTATCAACGAATTGGCGATGGACGCGATTGCCGGTCGTGCGGTTAAGGGTATGAAAGGCGATGCGGTCAGATGTCGAAGCCGCGGTATAGAGCGCGACAGGGCAAGTCAGTTCGCCAACTTTCAAATAGCCCTTCCAATTTGCTCTCGGTGCCAAAGCTCAACTCCTTACACGCCATTTGGAAGAATGCGGGTAAGGAGTTTTTGTTCCAAGCGCCTACTTATTGGATGGCTTGCCAGAAAGCTCGACAGTGCGCGCGCCGACAAGGAGTGCACGACCGGCACCCCAACCGAAAAAGGCAGCACCCAGAGCCAGCAAAACAAATAGTACCGATGTGGCGCTATAACTGTCTGTCAATTTGTGGATGAGGCCAACAAGCAATGGTCCTATCGCAGCAAGTGTATAGCCAACACATTGCGCCATGCCTGACAAATGAGAAGCAATGTGAGAATCCGGAGAGCGCAGAACGATGATCGTCATAGCCAGTGCGATCAAACCACCTTGGCCTATGCCTTGGATGACTGCCCAGAGCCATACGCCTGACAATGGTGCAAACAGCATTCCCAGTAGCCCAATCAGAGCAAATGCGACGAGAGTGACGCTGACAAGCCGTTGATCCTTGCACCGGACGGCGACGGAGGGAACGCCAAGGCACGTGACCACTTGGGCCATGATTGAAACTGAAACCACCACACCTGCCGTAACGCCGTCCATTCCCCGATCACGCAGGATCGGCGACAGCCAGCCAAAGATGCAATAGGCAAGAGATGATTGCAGGCCCATGAAGAGGGTAACCTGCCAGGCGAGGCGGTCGCGCCAAAGACCTTCAACGCGAAATCCCGCATGCTTGGTTCGAACTTTACGGAAAAATGCATGCGGGAACCAGATGAGCGCAACCACCAAAGCCGGTACCGCCCAAGCACCCAGTGCTAAAGACCAGGACCCGCTAAATACATGCTGCAATGGTGCTGTGACGCCTGCGGCACTTGCCGCGCCTGCACAAAGTGCCATTGTGTAGAGGCCGGTCATCATGCCGGTGCGGCTGGCAAAGTCACGCTTCACCAATCCCGGAAGCAGGACATTGCCGACGGCTATGCATGCACCGGCGAGCGCAGTTCCAATGAAAAGCAAGGGCAGGGAGGAGAAGCCACGCAAGGCCGTGCCCAAGGCCAGCAAAAGGAGAACGCCAAGCAATGTGCGCTCCGCGCCAATCCGTTGTGCCAATCTCGGCGCTATGGGTGCAAACGCACCAAGGCAAACAACGGGAAGCGTTGTCAGAACGCCAGCGCCGAATGACGATAATCCGGTTTGCGCAATGATTTCCGGCAGGAGTGCGGAGGCGCTGGAAAATAGAGGTCGCAGGTTGAATGCGATCAGGACGAGACTCATGCCGGTTATGATCTCAATCGTCCTGCTTGCAAAAACCGGTGCGCGCGGTGTTGGCGTGGAATCGATTTCGGCGTCGATCAATTGCTCGATCGTTGCGGGCTGAGCGTCATTGGAAGGCATATGTTGGTTCATGATGTGAGAAGCCGATCAAGTTCAGCAAGGATAGGTGCCATGAAGGCGCGTGTGGTGGCTTCGGCCTTTTCGGGATTTCCCGATTCAATGGCGTCGATGATCGCGGCATGAGCCGCCATATCAGGTTCGGGCAACTCGCCCGTGACGGTTGCCTTGATGATTTCCCCTATGGACAGCGAAAAGAAATCATAGACTTCCATCAAAGCCCGGTTGCCCGATGCGTCCACCACTGCCTTGTGGAACTTCAGATCACGCTCGATGTAACGATCATGAGTAGCAGGATTATACTCGCCTCGATCTGCAAGTATGTCGCGTAGCTTGATGATTGTTTCCGGCGTGAAGCGCGTGGCAGCCAGCCGGGCCGCTTCAACCTCCAAAGCACAGCGGGTTTCGACCTGATCACGCAGGCCCGTGCGGCGGATACGCAAAAGACGGTCTTCCGATCCGGTAATAGACTGGACATAGGTGCCAGAGCCCTGCCGCGTATCGAGGAAGCCCTGCGCAACGAGAACGCGGACAGCTTCACGTACGGTTCCGCGGCTGACGCCCAGCATGTCCGCCAGCGTCGTTTCATTGGGGATGCGCTCGCCCACCTGCCACCGTTTGGCGGTAATTTCAGCCCGTATATTACTGACCGCATTGTCGGCAAGATTTGTTCGCGCGGCAGGCTGCATTCCAAAGTCCTCAAGTCATCTGATGACTTGATTAATATGCTTGGGTATCGCCCGCGTCAAGGTGGGCGATTACTACCGCTAGGAATTCTTAGCTGAGGAGTTCAGTCAGATTGATTTAACGTATTTGATAAAGGGCGTTACTTTCGCGATCCGATCATAAAGCTGGCGAGCGGTGTCGTTGTTCTGATTGGTCAGCCAATAAACCGAATGGGCACCGGCCTTTTTTGCTTCAGCGTGAACGGCTTCGATCAATGCCCGGCCGACGCCTTTGCCGCGTATTTCAGGGTCAGCATAGAGATCCTGCAAATAGCAGACATTTTCAATGCTCCAATTATGCCGGTGAAACAGATAATGAGTAAGGCCGACCGGCTTGCCATAAACCTCAGCGATCAGGCCGCTATATTCATGATCATCACCGGAGTTCAGACGGGCGAAGGTGGTTTGGTAAACGTCCTCCGATACTTTCGTTTCGTAGAAATCGAGATAACCGGTCCATAGACGGCGCCATTCTGCTTCGTCCGATTTTTGCAACGGGCGTATTTGAACGCTCATGATCATGCATCCTTAATGCTGCCAAGTCTGGTGTGGGCCTGCTGGCCCGGTGGAATAGACGGGGGTGCCTTCGAAATCCTGTTTCCCCAGAGGAACTCCGGCAATACGCAAGATCGCGTAGCTGATTGTCAAATGAAAATAAAAGTTCGGCAGCGCGTAATCGCGGAGAAATGGCAGCCCGTGAAAATAGCGGGTATTGCCGCGCCATGTAACCTCAACGGGTGTGGTTTCGCTGCCTTCCAGCTTAGCCGGCGGAATGGCATCCAGATAATCAATTGCGTCGTGAAGATAGGCAATCAGTGATGTAAAGGTCTGATGGGACTCGACGAAATCCTGATGATACCCGCGGTTGAACACCGCAAACTGCCCGGCATCCGGTGAAGGCAAAGCCTGCTCTGCAAGTCGCGCCACGCAACCGCGTGCGCCGTCGGCCAAGATTTGTATTTGAACTTTCAACGGAAACATATCGGAGGCCAGCTTCGCCTCGATCATTTGCCGTGTGTCACCGCCGCTTGAAATGGCGTGAGCCTCGGCCTTCTTGAGAATCGCTATGCAATTATCCAGCAATCGCTGAAAAACCGGAACGGATGCCTGGTACATTGTGATCGTCATATATCGAGTCTCCCCCTCAACGCGCACAAACTATCGCGACAGGCGGCTATCAACAACATGGTTACAGACAATGTTGTGTCAGGAACAGAAAATCGTGTTCGATCTACTGGCGCTATTGCTACAGGCGTCCTATATTCGGATCGGCGCTCTGCGCCTCACGACAGGAGAGACATATTCCCCGGGGCCTTAATGATCCCTTAGGGAGCTGTCCCTGGAGAGGCCCGTGGGCTTCTTCACACGGCACCCACCTACTTTGTAGGTTCCCGGGATCGACTTCTCCATCGGTTGTGTGGACGCCACTGTTTCATCCCGAGCCGGTTTCCGGCGCCTCATGAAATTATCGCTTTGCAAACCCAATCCCCGATCAAAGAACTGAAGAAAGCGCTGCGTCTCGAAGCTTTGGCGCGCCGCGATGCCTTGTCCGCAGATTATAGGAGCAACGCATCATTACAGCTTGCCACCCACGGCCTGTCGGGCATCTCGCTGCAACCGGGCGAAATTGTATCGGGTTTCTGGCCGATACGTTCGGAAGTTGATCTGCGTCCGCTGTTGTTTGCTTTGCGCGATAAGGGTGCCCGGCTTTGCCTTCCAGTCATTATCGACAAGCAGACGATCATATTTCGGGAGCTGACCCAAGACGCGCCGATGATTGAAACAGGATTTGGAACGTCGGGACCGCCGGACGATGCACCTGTCGTCGACCCTTCCTTTATGCTGGTGCCTTTGGCTGCTTTTGACGAGCGCGGGCATCGTATCGGCTATGGTGCGGGCTATTATGACAGGGCAATAGCAAGATTACTGGCACTCGGCGCCAATCCCACCTTGCTTGGAGTCGCATTTGACTGCCAGAAAGTCGAAATTGTGCCTGACGAGCCGCATGATGTGCCGCTCGAAGCAATCTTGACGGAAAGCGGGTTGCGCAGCTTTGGCAGTATCGATAAAGCCAATTAACGAAATTCAGGATGTATGCGTGAGATTACTTTTTCTTGGTGACATGGTGGGCCGGTCCGGGCGGACAGCAGTTTACGAACAACTGCCCGGTTTGATTTCCGATCTGAAACTCGACTTTACCATCGTCAATGGTGAGAACGCCGCGGGCGGCTTCGGTATCACCGAAGAAATATTCCACGATACGATCAATGCCGGCGCAGATGTCGTCACCACCGGAAATCATGTGTGGGATCAACGCGAAGCCCTGATATTCGCCGATAGGGAGCAACGCTTTCTGCGCCCCGCCAATTTTCCGCTTGGCACAGCAGGCAAGGGCTCGGGTGTATTCTTAGCCAAGAATGGCGCGCGTGTTCTTGTCTCCAACATTATGGGTCGCGTTTTCATGCATCCCGATCTGCATGACCCGTTTACGATAGCCGAGGAAATTCTCAAAGCCTGCCCTCTGGGTGAACAGGCCGATGCCGTGATCTTCGACTTTCATGCGGAAGCCACCAGCGAGAAGCAATGTTTCGGCCATTTCGTTGATGGTCGCGCCAGCTTTGTTGTGGGTACGCATACTCATGTGCCGACTGCTGATGCACAGATATTGAATGGCGGCACGGCCTATATGTCTGATGCGGGCATGTGCGGCGACTACGACTCGTCACTGGGCATGGACAAGGAAGAGCCGCTGAACCGGTTTCTTTCCAAGGTGCCAAAGGGGCGATTTGAAGCGGCGAGCGGCAAGGCTACAATATGTGGTGTCGGTGTTGAAATTTCTGATAGGACGGGACTTGCCGAAAAGATCGCTCCATTGCGTATCGGTCCGCGACTTGAAGAAACAATTCCCGCATTCTGGAAATAAGTTGACGTTTGGTTCCGTACACTCCCAGTGGAGTGAATTGATATTTGCATCCCATCCGGTCATTTAACAAGGGACATACGACCCCATGGAAACCTTCCTTTCTTATTTCGATTTCATTTATCAACCAGCAGGCCTTATCGCGCTTGTAACGCTGGTCGTCATGGAGATCGTGCTCGGGATCGATAATCTGATCTTTATCTCGATCCTCACCAACAAATTGCCGAAAGAACAGCAGGCCCGCGCCCGCCGTCTTGGTATTGGCGCCGCGCTGGTTCTGCGCATTGCGCTGCTGTTTACCATATCGATTATCGTACAGTTGACAGAACCGGTCTTCGAAGCTTTCGGCCATGGGTTCTCGTGGCGAGATCTCATCCTGATCGCCGGTGGTCTCTTCCTTGTGTGGAAAGCTACGAAGGAAATCCATCATACGGTCGATCATGAAGACGCCAAGGATGACATTATCGGTAGAAAAGTCACCTTGACCATGGGCGCCGCCATTGGTCAGATTCTTTTGCTCGATCTGGTTTTCTCTGTCGACTCAATCATCACGGCTGTGGGTATGACCGACGAGATCGTGATTATGGTTATCGCGGTTCTTGCTGCTGTTACTGTCATGCTTTTTGCAGCAGAGCCCTTGTCGAAGTTTATCGCCAATAATCCAACCATTGTCATGCTGGCCTTGGGCTTCCTGCTCATGATCGGTATGACACTGATTGCGGATGGTTTCGGCTTCCATGTACCGAAGGGCTATATCTATGCCGCGATGGGCTTCTCTGCTCTTGTCGAGGCGCTCAATATGTTTGCGCGCCGCCGCAAGAAGCATTGAACTGTATTCAACCTCACTGGGGAAAAGTGAAAATGACACAGACTAATCCTGCTCAAGCCTTCGTGCCTTTGAAGCTTGCCAATCGTTCGCTCGGCTTTCAAGCTTTGGCGGTTGTTATAGGTACGATGTTTCTGGCCGTAAGTTCATGGATATCCGTACCCATGATTCCCGTGCCGATAACGATGCAAACCTTTGCGGTCACCATGGTTGGCGCACTGTATGGTTGGCGTTTGGGCGGAATTACCGTGGTCGCATGGCTTCTGCAATCCTTCATCGGACTGCCGGTTCTCGCCGAAGGGATGCCCGGCCAACTGGCCTTCGCCGGGCCCACGGCAGGTTACTTGTTTGCATTCCCAGTTGTTGCCGCGATGGTTGGTTATCTGGCTGAACGCGGGTTTACACGCAACCCGTTCAGTTCGGCAGTGGTCATGCTTATGGGCAATGCGCTCTGCCTTGCTGTCGGCGGATTGTGGCTGGCAGGTCTTTTTGGATTTGATGTCGCCTGGGCTTCGGGCGTTGCGCCATTCATTCTTGGCGGTGTTCTCAAATCTGCATTGGCTGCTGCAATGCTTGAAGCTGTGCGTCGTTCGGGTATCCGCTTGTCTTGACGGTAAAGCTTCGTCCGCACCATCTGCTTTGCATGCTGACCTATGTCGGCAAAGGCTATAGTCAGGCCTTTACCGACAATTACGACAGGGTCATCGAAAGGCTGGCTGGGGGCGAAGAAATAATTATCGGGGAGGGGCCGGACGAGATTTGTCAGCCCCTTCTCGAAACTACTGAGCCACACTGCCACAATGTGAGTGTAACAGAGCGCGATACGCAAGCGCTGCTCGACGTTGGCAAGCTGCTGGGGCGGACATTGCAGGTCGGTGACCGGCTCGAGATAAATCTTTCGACGCTTGAAGGATTGCGCCAAAGCTTTGCTGGCGGAACGACGCGCACGGCCTGTGTAGGCTGCGAATGGTTCGAACTTTGTACGACCGTATCCGCAGACGGCTATGACAGTGTAAAACTGCACATTGTTGAATGAATTTTGGCGGTGCTGGACGGCGCGGCTGTTTTTACTTATAAGGGCCCCCATTCCAAAACCGCAGACAAGCATGCAGGGGTGCCATGGCAGGCCATTCACAATTCAAGAACATCATGCACCGCAAAGGGCGTCAGGACGCCGTGCGGTCGAAAATCTTTTCCAAGCTGGGGCGCGAAATCACTGTCGCTGCCAAGCAGGGTCTGCCTGACCCGCTGATGAACCCACGCCTGCGTCTGGCTGTACAAAACGCCCGCGCGCAATCAATGCCAAAAGATAATATCGAGCGGGCCATCAAGAAGGCATCCGGTGGCGACGCCGAGAATTATGATGAAGTGCGCTATGAGGGTTACGGCCCGGGTGGCGTTGCTGTCATCGTCGAAGCGCTGACAGATAACCGGAATCGCACAGCGTCCAATGTGCGTGCAGCCTTTACGAAGGCGGGCGGTGCGTTGGGTGAAACCGGATCGGTTGGCTTCATGTTCAACCGAGTTGGGGAAATCACCTACAAGGTTGATGTTGGCGACGCCGACAAGGTTATGGAAGCAGCGATCGAAGCTGGCGCTGAAGACGTTACAAGCGATGAAGAAGGCCATGTCATTATCTGCGCCTTTGAAGACATTGGCGACGTATCGAAGGCTCTGGAAGCGGCACTAGGCGAAGCTGAATCCGTCAAGGCCATCTGGAAGCCTGCAACAACGGCTCCGGTCGATGAAGAGAAGGCACAGTCTGTGCTGCGTCTGCTTGCGACTTTGGACGATGATGATGACGTGCAGAATGTTTATGCGAATTTCGAGGTTAGTGACGAGGTTCTCGCCAAGTTAAGCGCCGCCTGATTTGAGGTTCCGTACAAGCTAAAAACCCTGCCGGATGAAAATCCGGCAGGGTTTTTTGCATTTAACTTAGTTCACTGGTCCGTCGCCGCCCAAAGCACTGAGGTCGGACTTTTCCGTAACGCCGGTAGCGCGATTGACGAGTACCGTGACGATCCACAGCACAACCCCAACAGCTATCAAAACTCCGGCGATCTTGTATTGAACCGGATCGCGGCCAGTCCATGGACCTGCGAAGAAAGCGCAGGAGATGGCACCTATAACAGGAAGGAAGGTCGGTGTGCGGAAATGCTCATGCTCGACTTTCTCCCGGCGCAAGATCAGAACGGCTATATTGACGATTGTAAATACGAACAGCAGCAGTAGCGCGGTTGTCCCGCCCAGTGCAGGGACCTCGCCGACAAACAGGATGAGCCCAAAGGCCAGAAGGGTCGTGAAGCCGATGGCAAGATAGGGCGTCCGACGCGTTGGATGCACCTTACCGAATATGGGCGGCAGGACATGTTCGCGGCTCATACCGTAAACCAATCGGCTTGCCATGAGCATATTGATCAAGGCGCTATTGGCTACTGCGAACATTGTTATGAAACCAAAAATCCAAAGCGGGAAATTGGGAGCTCCAGCCTGTACCACTTTGAGCAAAGGTGTTTCGCCTTCGCCAAGATCGGCAGGCGAAACGAGTGTGATGGCTGAAATCGAAACCAACACATAGATGGCGCCGGTAATGAAGAGCCCGGTGAGGAGTACTTTCGGGAAAATCCCGGAAGGGTTTTTGCATTCCTCAGCCATATTGACGGAATCCTCGAAGCCGACCATTGCAAAAAATGCCAGGGTGGTCGCTGCCATGACTGACCAGAAGATGCTGGAATCTGGGGTGCTGGCAAATTGGGTGATGCGGGAAACGTCGCCTTGACCGGCGCTGATGGCCCATAAGCCTATGAAAATAATGATCAGAAGGCCGGTAAGCTCAACTATTGTGAGAACCACATTGGCTTTCACGCTTTCTCCGACACCGCGAAAATTGACGATTGCAACCAGCGCCATGAAACCAAGGCCAACGAGCGAGATACCTATCCCGGACTCAAGATTGAGTTGGAATGCACCGGAGAGATTGGCGGCAAATGCGCGCGAGGCTGTCGACGCCGAGGTGATGCCGGAACACATGACCGTAAAGGCAACGAGGAATGTCACGAAGTGAATTCCGAAGGCTTTATGCGTGTAGAGAGCTGCCCCCGCAGCCCGCGGATATTTTGTTACCAGTTCCAGATAGCTGAATGCCGTGACAACGGCCACAACGAAAGCGATCAAAAATGGAAGCCAGACTACGCCGCCGACCTGTTTTGCGACTTGTCCGGTCAATGCATAAATGCCTGTGCCGAGAATATCGCCAACAATGAAAAGCAGGAGAAGCCAAGGTCCCATCACCCTATGCAAGCTTGGCTCAATCTTCGCGCCAGGCACTGTGCTGGCTCCGGAAGTCACGTCAGTCATTGCATGGTCCCTCCCTATGCACGCAGATGTATGAGAAAAGCTATTGGCGAAACAGCAGCTTGTCAAACGCTGGGGCGACAAGCGGCAATCGCTGCCGCCAACCCTGAACTTGGCGAATCGAAAGGTCTTGGACCTTTGGTAACATTGCCGGCTGCGCCCGCCATTGATGCTTGAGCCAAGGCCACAATATCGGCTCCCGCTTCATATGCAGCATCCGCTGCCTTGGCGATTGCCGCGCAATAGGCGATGTGATCACCGGCCAGAAGAAGGTCCCAGATTTCCGGATCAAGCGCACATCAATCGTTGCATCAGTACTCTCCGCAGCTTGTGTAAAAAGCCGCGTCGTTGGCTCGATCGTTGTATCGAGAGCGCAAAGCGCAACCACCAAGCCGCCATTGCGGACAGAGCGTTTTGCCAGTTCCGCATCGACGCGCAGGACAGGGACGCCGGTTGATCCAAGCTGTTCAACTGAAGGGCCGAGTGTGGAGCAAGTCAGCATAACCACGTCGGCATCCCCGGTCAGGGCTTGCAATGCCGCTGCCGTCTCCTGTGCGATAGATGGCGTCAGCTTGCCTGCCTCACGCGCGGCCTGCAAAAGATCGGCCCGCACTTTGTGCATAAGTGTCCCGGCAGAAAGCCCGATTTTCATGCCAGCCTCTTCGAAGCCCGCAATATTGCTTTCGGCGGTATGCAGCAGAGCAATTTTCACGAATGGTGTCCCCCGAAAAAATCCGCAAACAAAAACGGCCCCGCAGAGCAGGGCCGTTTAAAGATGCCATAAAGGCAAAAAGAATTATATGCCGAGATTGCCGAAGCGTGTCTTGAACTTGGAAACACGGCCGCCGCGATCGGAAAGCTGCGCATTGCCGCCAGTCCATGCTGGATGTGTGGATGGATCGATATCGAGGTTCATCGTATCGCCTTCCTTGCCCCATGTGGAGCGGGTCATGTATTCTGTACCATCGGTCATGACGACTTTGATGTTGTGGTAGTCAGGATGAATGTTGGCTTTCATCGGTAGTGTCCTAAACTGGAGGGCGCAAAACCGGCACCACTTTGATTGTGGCAGTGCTGGTCAGGAGCCGATTGTTAAAGATGAAGCCAAACGCCACAGAAACTGCAGACGGTTGGGGCTTCCAAAACTGTTGGCGAGCCTATACATCAGCCTTCAAGCAATAACAAGGCCATCTGGCTGCAAAGTCGCCAAAGCGATGTGAGGATATTGATTAATGGCAGATTTGGCTCAATCTCGCCTTGATGAGACAGAGAGAAAGCGCCGCTCGCTAAAGCCGCTGAGCCGGATCTTCCCCTATATGTCCCGTTATAAAGGCATGCTGGCAGGAGCTTTGGCTTCCCTGATACTCGCCGCCGTGACGACATTGACGTTGCCGCTTGCAGTCCGGCGCATGATTGATCACGGCTTCACCGGCGCCAATGGTGCATTCATTGACAATTACTTTGGAATGCTGGTGCTCCTCGCCGCTTTGCTGGCGGTCGCTTCGGCCGGGCGCTATTATTTCGTTATCACATTAGGCGAGAGGATTATTTCCGACCTTCGCCGTGATGTATTCGCGCATTTGACCAGGCTTTCTCCAGCGTTCTTCGACGGCACGCAATCGGGCGAGATCGTTTCCCGTCTGACTGCCGATACAACGCAGATCAAGTCAGCGGTAGGTGCAACAGCATCCATAGCCTTGCGCAATCTGATACTCGCCCTTGGCGCTATTTTCATGATGGTGATCACGAGCCCAAAACTTTCCAGTCTGGTCATCGCGGCGATTCCCGTGATCATTATTCCGCTGATAGCCTTTGGCCGTTCCGTGCGCAGGCGCTCGCGCCGGGCACAGGACACACTTGCCGATGCCACAGCCTATGCCAGCGAATCCATTGTATCCGTGCGAACATTGCAGGCTTTCACCAATGAAAAACTGGCGATATCGCGTTTTGGCGCATCGGTGGAGGATGCGTTTCTGGCGGCCCGGGCGTCGGTGAAGGCACGCGCAGTGCTGACGGCATTTGCAATTTTCATGATTTTCTCCAGCGTTGTCGCGGTGCTCTGGTTTGGCTCACGCGATGTGCTGTCCGGTGTCATAACACCCGGTACATTGGGGCAGTTTCTGCTCTATTCCGTTTTTGCCGCAGGTGCGTTGGGCGCACTTTCCGAGGTCTGGGGAGAATTATCGCAGGCAGCCGGTGCCGCGGAACGCTTGACCGAGATTCTCAACGAACAGCCTGCTATTGCAGCGCCAGTCAATCCAGTTGCCTTGCCGCAACCGCCTGTGGGTTCGGTGACTTTTGGTGATGTCCAATTCAACTATCCGGCCCGCCCTGATGCTCCTGCGCTAAGAGGACTCAACTTTACCATCCAGCCCGGTGAGACAGTCGCCATTGTTGGCCCCTCCGGCGCTGGAAAAAGCACGGTCTTCTCACTGTTGCTTCGCTATTATGATCCGCTTTCTGGGCGGATCGAAGTCGATGGCGTTGATATTCGGGATGTTGATCCTGTGGCTTTGCGCGCCCGCATTGCCATTGTCCCGCAGGACACAACTATTTTTGCGGCCACTGTCAGTGAGAATATCGGTTTCGGCCGTCCCGGTGCGAGCGAGGCTGATATTGAAGCTGCCGCCAAAGCGGCCTTGGCACATGATTTCATTTGCGCTTTGGATCATGGTTATAATACGCAAGTCGGAGAGCGCGGCGTAACGCTTTCAGGTGGGCAGCGCCAACGCGTGGCAATTGCCCGCGCGATTTTGCGCAACGCGCCGATATTGCTGCTCGATGAGGCGACCTCCGCACTTGATGCAGCAAGCGAAATGCTCGTGCAGAAGGCGCTTGATCACCTGATGGAAGGACGCACGACGTTGGTGATCGCTCACAGGCTTGCAACCGTGCTGAAAGCAGATCGTATTCTGGTGATGGAAAACGGCCGTATAGTCGAAGAAGGAACGCACCAGTTGCTTGTGAAAAAGAATGGCATTTATGCCAATCTTGCAAAACTGCAGTTTGAAGCCGGGGCGGATGCCTTCAAAGGTGCAGCCGAATAAGCAGGGGATGAGTGATGGTTGCCAATATTCTGATCGCGCTGGTGGCGCTGCTTCATATCTATTTCATGTATTTGGAAATGGTTGCTTGGGACAAGCCGCTGGGTTTAAAAACATTTCGCCTTAAACAGGAGTTTGCTACCGCCTCCAAAGCGTTGGCGATGAATCAGGGGCTTTACAACGGCTTTCTGGTTGCTGGACTTGTTTGGGGGCTGTGGCTCGGCGAAGATGGTTTTGCAATCAAGATATTCTTTCTTGGCTGCGTGGTCGTTGCGGGTCTTTTCGGCGCGGCAACAGTCGGCCGAAAAATACTCTATGTACAGGCTCTCCCAGCCGTTCTGGCGTTGTTGGCTACCCTGTTCGGGATTTAACGCTCAGTCAGTTTCAGTTCGATACGGCGGTTCTTTGCGCGTACTTCAGGTGTCTCTCCCGGCTCAAGCGGTTGGAATTCGCCAAAACCGGCTGCTACAAGCCTGTTTGCAGGTACGCCATTCGCGATCAGAAATTTTACCACTGAAATTGCGCGTGCCGAAGAAAGCTCCCAATTGTCCTTGAACTGGCCTGTGCCGGACAATGCAATATCGTCCGTGTGACCATCCACACGCAGGACCCAATTGATATCGTCGGGAATTTCCTTTTGCAGATCGATCAGCGCCAACGCCAGTTTCTTCATTTCTTCCGAACCGGCGGGGTTCAAGATAGCAGCGCCCGAGGGGAACAGCACTTCGGATTGGAAAACAAAACGATCGCCAACAATGCGAATATTCTCACGATCCGACAAGATTTCGCGTAACCGTCCAAAGAAGTCAGAACGATAGCGATTCAACTCCTGTACACGCTGTGCCAAGGCAACATTGAGCCGTTTGCCGAGATCAGCGATCTTCGCATTAGACTCTTTATCACGCGATTCAGAGGCGTTCAGTGCTTCTTCGAGCGCACCGATTTGTCTGCGAAGGGCCGAAATTTGCTGATTGAGCAATTCCACCTGGGACAGTGCGCGGGCGCTGATCTGTTTTTCATTCTCCAGCCCGGTCGACAGTTCGTTGATCTTGCCTTCTGCCGCGGCACCGGCACCAGCACCTTGCGACAATAATGATTGCAGACGCGATTGCTCGCTTTGCGCATTGGTCAAGGATGCCTGCAGATTTGCGATCGTGTCTTCCAGATCCTGCTTATTGCCTTGCTCAAGCGAAAGCAGCTGCGTCAATTCATTGATCTGAGAATTGAGCCGGTTGAGTACCGCGTCCTTGCCCGTAATTTCCTGACTCAAGAGAAATTGAGCCAGAACAAAGACCGACAGCAGAAACATGATGGAGAGCAGAAGCGTCGACAAAGCGTCAACGAAGCCCGGCCAATAATCCACATGACGGATGGGGCGGCGTTTGCGACCAAGACCCATCGTCAGCTTGCCTTGTTGCGTTCGATAGAATCGCCGAGCTTATCGAGCGCGTCTTGCGGATGGCTTTTTGCTCGTCGGCTTGTTTCTCAACCCAATCGCGCATGATTTGTTGTTCTGCCCGCATGTTTTTGACGAGGCCCTGAATACCTTCGGCAAGGCTGGCCAAGGCAGCCGTCGTTCGCTGACTTGAACCGCCGGTTTCCTGGATGTTTTGCAAGCGCTCGGAAAGGGCGCGCAATTCGTCGGATGTCCCGCTGTTCACCGCATCAATTGCGTGCAGGTCGGAACCGAGATCAGTGACGCTGGAAAGCCAGTTCTCCAGCTCGGTATAGAAACGGTTCTGGGCGCGCCCGGCCTGCAAGTCGAGAAAACCAAGGATCAATGAGCCGGAAAGACCGAAGAGGGATGAGGAAAATGCTGTGCCCATGCCGCGTAGCGGCGACTCAAGACCAGCCTTCAAGGAATCCAGAACACTATTGGCGTCGCCCGCGCGCGGGTCGAGAGACTGAATGGTTGTTCCAATAGAACCGATCGTTTCCAGCAAACCCCAGAATGTACCGAGCAGACCGAGAAAAACCAGAAGCCCAATGAGATAGCGCGAAATATCCCGCGTTTCGTCCAACCGGGCTGCAATGGAGTCAAGCATTGAACTCATGGCGCTTGTTGAAAGAGCCATGGATTGACGCCGGCCGATCAGCGCGCGCATTGGCGCAAGCATGACAGGTCGTGCATCCGGATCAACATTGCCGCGCCGGAATGAATTGACCCACCGCACCTCGGGAAACAGACGGATGACCTGACCGAAGCCTAGAAGGATGCCGACAACGAGCACGCCGATGATGAGACCATTCAAGCCGGGATTGGTGGTGAAAAACCCGGATATTTGGCGAAAGAGGATGGCGCCCAAAAATGCAACGATGACCAGGAAAATCGCCATCGACAAAAGAACGAACCTTGGGCTTGAAAGCCGGTAGGGATCGTAATCATCGTGGTCCAGCCCTTGGCGGGTCGAACTGAAATCAGCCATCATATCGTCTCCGCGGTTCGGTTGGCTGCGCGCTTCAAGCGCGTGCCAAATCGATTTCTGCGAACCCTAACCGAAAATGCGCTGCAATTGAAAGACGCAATAGGGCAACGATGGAACAATAAATTCCATTCGAGTGACGCAGGCGGTGGTTCGGATCAGATGGGCTTCTTGAGGGCTTTTACCAGTGCCTTCTGGACTGCTTCATTGCCAGCCACGATCGCTTTGCTCTCAACCACATCCTGACCGCCATTAAGGTCGGTCACATAGCCGCCAGCTTCCCGGATCATGATGATGCCTGCGCCGATATCCCAAGGGTTCAAGCCGTCCTCCCAGAAGCCGTCAAAACGTCCGGCGGCTACATAGGCGAGGTCAAGTGCAGCAGCGCCCATCCGGCGAACGCCCGAAACTTCACCCATGATGTTGCGCAATTGGAGCAGATAGTTGCCGTGGTCGCCACGGCCAAGATGAGGAACACCTGTGCCGATGATGGAGTCCACAAGTTTTGTGCGTCCCGAAACGCGCAGCCGGCGATCATTGAGGAATGCTCCACCGCCACGTTCTGCGGTATAAAGCTCATCCATGGCTGGATTGAAGATTACGCCGGCAACGATCTGGCCCTGACGTTCAAGCGCGATTGAAACGGCGAACATCGGGATGCCATGCAGGAAATTTGTGGTGCCGTCCAATGGATCAACCAACCAGCGATGCTGTCCGTCAGTGCCTTCGACCGCGCCGGTTTCTTCCATCAGGAAACTATAATCGGGGCGGGCACGCTTCAGCTCGGCATAGATGATTTCTTCGGCTTTCCTATCGGCCTGACTAACATAATCGCCGGGGCCTTTAAGCGATACCTGCAAATTCTGAACTTCGCCAAAATCACGAGCGAGCGACCGGCCTGCCTTCATTGCAGCCTGAACCATCACATTGAGTATCGCTGAACGCGCCATTCGACTTATTTCTCCGTAGTATAGAATGAGTGCGGCAACACGCTTTCAATGTGCTGCCGCTTGTGTCCGGTCTTAGTCAGCCCGACGAACATATGTCAGTTCATTGGTGTCGACGATGATACGTTCACCGGACGAAATGAATGGCGGCACAAGAACGCGAATTCCGTTTTCGAGGACAGCAGGCTTATAAGAGGACGCAGCGGTCTGGCCCTTGACGACAGGATCAGCTTCCGTGATTTCAAGCGTGACATAATCTGGCAGGGAAATACCAATCGGGCGCTCATCATAAAGTTCGACGGTAACCATCATGCCATCCTGAAGGAAAGCGGCGCGGTCGCCAACGAAATCTTTCTGCAGTTCCAGTTGTTCGTAGCTGGCTGTGTCCATGAAGACCAGGGCATCGCCCTGTTCGTAAAGGAAGGAGAAGTCCTTCTGTTCAAGGCGAACTTTTTCAACTGTTTCAGCGGAACGGAAACGCTCGTTCAACTTTGTGCCATTGATCAGGTTCTTCAGCTCTACCTGATTATAGGCGCCGCCTTTGCCGGGTTTGACATGGTTTGTTCTGACCGCGACCCAAAGTCCGCCATCATGTTCAATCACATTGCCAGGACGGATTTCATTACCGTTGATTTTCATTTGTCTATCCGGATTGAAGTTGAGAGTTGGCGCCAACATGAAAAGCGGCGTCCAATAATGGCGCTCCAAGACCACAAATTCGCGCAATAGGCAAGCGAAAGCGCAAAAACAGCTACTAACGGAGCTTATTTGCCTCGGTAATTGCTGCTTTCATCTGATCGTCATCCAGCCCATCCATGAAAGAATTCAGATCAGGATCGTTCAGTCCGGCACGTCGTGCCACGATGTACCATGCTGCTGCCTTGATGCTGTCGCCTTCCACGCCCAAGCCATCGCGATATAGTTTTGCAAGCCGTGCCTGTGCGGCAACATTGCCTCCCACCGCAGCACGAAGCATCCAGCCGAAACCGGACTTATAGTCGCGTTTGCCGCCGCGCCCTTCCACAAGCCATGTTCCAAGGTCCATCTGGGCGGTATCATAACCCTTAATGGCAGCCTTTATCAGATATTGGCGCGCTTTAGGCTCATCGCGTTGAATTTTGACTGTACCATTGGCTAAAATCTGGCTGACGGCATACTCGCCATCAGCGAGGCCCTTTTCTGCGGCCTGCAGGAACCACGGATAGGCATTGTCCAGCCCGGTTTCGCCCGGATGTTCCTGCATGAGAATCTGTCCAAGATTGAACTGCGCTGCGGCATTGCCCGCATTGGCTGCCGCTTTCATTAGTTCCTTGGCTTTGACGGGATCTTTAGTTGCATATTTGCCTTCAAGCAGAATGCCTGCGTAGCGAAATTGCGCTTCCGGTTGGCCCTGCTCGGCCGCCTTGGCATACCATTTTGCCGATTCAGCAAGACTGGCGGGAACACCCAAGCCTCTGGCGAGAATATCTGCAACGAGTACCTGCGCTGTCGCATCGCCAGCTTCGGCACGCGGCATCGCCAGATTATAGGCGGTCTTGTAAAGCCCGCGTTGATAAGCGCCAAAAGCTTCGTCTTCGGCGCCTTTACCAAAACGGGTGGGATTAATTGGTTCGGTAACGGGAGCGCCCAAAGGTTTGGGCTTATCTTGCTTGGGAGTTGTATCGGGTGATTCAAGCTGTGCAGGTGCAGGATCGGTTGGATTTTGAGCGGGGCTGGTGATGGATGGCGATGTGTCAGGCGTTTGCTGCGCAAAACCAGAGCCTGCCAACACTGCCATCAAAGCTGCCGAAAAAAAACTTAAGAGAGCAACGCGCTTCAATTCCATCAGTCCTGCTTCGCTTTCATCAGTTTCCGTCTTCAAATGCGGGTGCGTGCTCGTCAAGCAGGCGATTGGCCTCTTTAATCGCTGCGGCAGGGTCCGCACCGTCGAATATCGCGGCACCCAAAGCAATAAATTCGGCGCGCGTGGCAACTGCATCCGGGATGCTTTCCAGCGTATTCCCCGCCTGGATGATGCAGGGGATTTCGACCATCGACGCCCACCAATCAGCCAAATCAATATTTCGCGGATGCGCTTCCGGTTTATTGTCGGCACCAATTTTACCGAAAAGCACATAATCCGGAGCTGCCTCGCCAATTTCAAGCGCGGTGTGCCGGTTTTTGATGTTGCCTGTCCCAACGATCATCTTGGGCGAAAGCCGCGTAATAGTGTCGGCAAGCTCGGCAACGGGGCCTTCAAAATGCAACCCATCAGCTTTGACCCGGCCCGCAATCTGGGTGTTGCCAACAATAATGGCAGCCGCTCCCGATTCCTGAATCAGCGGAACCGCAGCCTCGGCCAAATTCTGGAATGTGGTTTCGTCCATTTCATAGGGAGGCAACAGCACCGAAGCCACGTCACCGCCACTCAGCGCCGCGCCGAGTTTTGCTACAAGCTCGTTGACACTGGCTGCATTGGGCGCAACCAGAACAATACGGCAACGCTTTAGATTCGGTTCGCTGTTCATCTGTTACCCCGACTATCGTTCTTCTTTAACTGTTAAATCATGATCGAATTCGGGCATAAAGGATGGTGTGTGCTTTGAACAGACCCTGCGCGGTTTCTGAAAACGGCAAGTTGATTTTTTTCGGTGATTTTCCGGAGAAAGCATTTCTCAATATCTGCGATCAGGATTAAGACAAATCTCCTCTCTACGGGTCTTCCTGCCATGTCCGATCTTTTATTGAACCCTTGGTTCTATGCCGCTGCCGTGCCTGCGACTATTCTCATAGGATTGTCAAAAGGCGGTCTTGGTGGCGCTATGGGGCAAGTGGGCGTGCCGCTCATGGCTTTGGTCATGCCGCCGGTTCAGGCCGCAGCAATCATGTTGCCCATACTGATCGTCATGGATGTTGCCAGCCTCTGGTCATGGCGCGGCCACAGCGATGCTAAAACGCTCAAGCTGATGCTGCCAGGCGGCTTGCTTGGCATTGGAATCGGCTGGCTGACGGCTTCTGTCGTAACTGACGACATGGTTAAACTTATCGTCGGCCTGGTCGCGATCATCTTTTTTGCGCGATATGTTTTTGCCAGCGCTGAACGGCGAGCCAAGGCGCAGCCTCACAATACGATAGCAGCGACTTTCTGGTCAGCCATAGCCGGGTTCACAAGTTTTGTCGCTCATGCCGGGGGGCCGCCCTATCAGGTTTACGCTCTCCCTTTGCGTCAGGATCCCAAGGTTTATAATGGTACCAGCGTGATTTTCTTCGCTGTCGTGAATGCGGTGAAAGTCATACCATATTTCCTGCTTGGGCAATTTGATGCGACGAATCTTGAAGCATCGGCGGTTCTCATGCCGCTCGCGCCACTGGCGACTTTTGCGGGAGCATGGATCGTCAAACGCATGCGGCCGGAGGTGTTTTACCCCTTCATGTATGGGATGATTTTGCTGATGGGGCTCAAGTTAACATACGACGGAATTGCCTCGTTGTTATATTCGTGAACCAAAGTTGATCGGCGCTGCCGCAACTTTTGCCTTACCTAGGCATTATCAAATCGCAACTGCCCAAATGAGTCGTTCCCAACGAGGCCGGGAACGCAATGCTTGCATAGTATTGATAGGAAATGGTGAATTTCATGACACAGTCCCTGACAAAACAGCGGGATACCCGCATTGACGTCTTTCGGGCTTTGGCGCTGCTGACCATTTTCGTCAATCACATTCCGGGCACTATTTTCGAACATTTGACGCATAAGAATCTGGGATTCTCCGATTCCGCAGAGGCGTTTGTTCTGATTTCAGGTATCGCGGTTGGTTTGGCTTACGGCTCCAAATTCGAGCCAGGCAATCGTATGCTTATGACGTTGAAGGCTTGGCGGCGCGCGGCCACGCTCTACAGCACACATATTCTGACGACGATAGCGACGCTCACCGTTTTCTGTGCTGCAGGTCTTTATTTGAAACGTCCTGAATTCATGTCCTTTATCAATATCGGACCGCTGATGGATCAGCCTGCAAAGGCGCTGATCGGGCTGGCAACGATGGGCCATCAACTAGGCTATAATAATATTCTTTCCATGTATGGCGTGCTGCTTTTAATGCTGCCATTGTTCTTGGCAATTGGCAGCATCAGTCTGAGCGCCATGATTGGTGTTTCGGGCGTGCTGTGGCTGGTTTCAGGTATCTATCAGATCGCACCACCAAACTATCCGACGGATGGCGTGTGGTTCCTCAATCCGCTGTCGTGGCAATTCCTGTTCGTCATCGGTATTGCGGGTGTCATGCATGTTCGTCGTGGCGGCGCCATTGCCTTCAACAAATATCTGTTTGGTCTGTCGATCGCTTATATTCTGATCGCGCTGGTTTGGGTGCGCTGGCCGCTTTGGGGCGTGGATACGTCGCTTGGCCTGCCTATGGTTCTGACAGGCTTTGACAAGACATTCTTGTCTCTGACCCGTTTGGCTCATGTTCTGGCGCTGGCCTATGTGATCGTCTCGGTCCCTGCGCTTTCCAATCTTGCACGCACCTCGCAGGATCATCCACTAGCGATCCTGGGCAAACATTCACTGCCAGTGTTTGTGGCAGGGACGATCCTTGCCATGGTTGCGCAGGTCGTCAAGGTCATGAACCCAGGTGGGCTGCTGGATGACACATTGCTGGTCGCCAGTGGTATCATGGCCCAATTTGCCCTTGCCTATTATCTGGAATGGTTGCCCCGCATTGGTTGGGGCGGGCGTCCGGTTCAAAAACCGAGTCCGGCAAAACCTGTGCTGGTCGGAAAAACCATGGCCGTGACCACTTTGAAGGCCGTGACATAAGCAGCCAAGCCCAATCAGATCGCGCTCGTAATTTTGTTGCGAGCGTGGCCACTAGAGCCTTTCCTGTTTAACTAGAAACAGAACTGCTTCTATTTAAGCAGGAAAGGCTCTAGCCCCCGCCGACAAAGCTAAGTTAAGATGGCTTCATCGTTGTGGGAGGCGACCTGTATGGGCAATATTTTCGAGCAGGATCTGGATCGCAACCTGGCAAACCATCAGCCGTTGACGCCGCTTTCCTATCTGGAACGTGCGGCGCGTGTTTATCCTGGCAGAACTGCCATAATCCATGGCTCGCAAAAGACTGATTACGGCACTTTTTATCGACGGACGCGCCAACTTGCTTCCGCCTTAGCCCACAAGGGCATCGGTAAAGGTGACACCATTACAGTGATGCTCTCCAACACGCCGCCTATGCTTGAAGCACATTTTGGCGTGCCCATGACAAAAGCCGTATTGCACTCACTGAACACGCGGCTGGATCCGGCGATTATTGCTTTTCAACTCGACCATGCGGAAACGAAGATCGCGATTGTCGATACCGAGTTTTCAAAGGTATTCAACGAAGCGCTCAAGCTGGCGAAGGTTAAGCCGATTGTCATTGATTTCGTGGATACGGAATACGCCGAGGATGCGCCTCATGCACAGGGACCCAGGATTGGCGAACTGGACTATGAGGCTTTCGTTCAAAGCGGCGATCCGGACTATCTCTGGTCGATGCCTGATGATGAGTGGGATGCAATAACGCTCAATTATACATCCGGCACCACGGGCAATCCCAAGGGTGTGGTATATCATCATCGCGGCGCAGCCTTGATGGGTTATGGCAATATTGTTGCCTCAGGGCTCGGGCGTTATCCCGTTTATCTCTGGACGTTGCCAATGTTTCATTGCAACGGCTGGTGCTTCCCCTGGACGTTGGCGTTACAGTTCGGGACCCATGTCTGTCTTCGCTGGGTCAGGGCAAAGCCGATTTACGATGCGATTGCCGATCATGGCGTCACGCATCTTTGTGGCGCACCCATTGTCATGTCGACCTTAATCAATGCCGCCGAGAGCGATAAAAGGACATTCCCCCAGACGGTTTCGTTTAACACCGCGGCAGCTTCGCCGCCTGAATCCATACTGGCCGGTATGGCAGAGGCAGGGTTTGAAGTGACGCATCTTTATGGGCTTACGGAGACCTATGGCCCTGCGGTGGTGAATGAATGGCAGGATGAATGGAACCTGCTTTCTCCATCGTCACAGGCTGTCAAGAAATCACGGCAAGGGGTCCGTTATACAGCGCTGGAGAACCTTGCAGTGCTCGATCCGGAAACCATGGAGCCAATGCCGGCAGATGGCGAAACTATTGGCGAGGTCATGTTTCGCGGCAATATCGTTATGAAAGGTTATTTGAAAAATCGCCAAGCAAGCGATGAAGCCTTTGCGGGCGGATGGTTTCATTCGGGCGATTTGGGCGTGACCTATCCGGATGGGTATATTCAACTTAAGGATCGTTCCAAGGACATCATTATCTCGGGCGGAGAGAATATTTCCTCCATAGAAGTGGAAGACGCGCTCTATAAATTTCCGGGTGTGGGTGCCTGTGCCGTAGTGGCCCGACTTGATGAAAAGTGGGGCGAAACACCCTTGGCTTTTGTCGAAATGAAACAGGGATGTACAGCGACTGCTGAGCAGTTGATGGCTCATTGTAAAGGGTTGCTGGCGAGCTATAAATGTCCCAGGCATGTGGTGTTTGAGGAAATACCCAAGACATCAACCGGCAAAATCCAAAAGTTTGAATTGCGCAAAAGGGCACGTGAAATAGGTGATCTGTAACCAGCAGGAACGAATGCAGCTTTTTAGGCAAATTTTCTCGACTTGTTCAGGTTAACCACTCGTTAAGCATTACAATCTATAAATAAGTCATCCAGTTTTCTGGATTCTTACCAAGTGGTTTGGCCACTTTGTTTGACGCCTCCCTGTTAGACTCCTGAGAGCCGCCTCGTTTTTGCGGCTCTTTTTTTATGTTTATATCCTCTGTCCATTCGCTGATCGCCCTGCCGTTAACCCTTTATTAAGGATAAACTTGCGTCACTGTGCACATACGGGCAGGTTGCGGGGATTACTGCCCGCCGACCGTTGTGCTGTTCCGGCTCCTCCTTCAGTAAGGGGCTACTGCTTTGACGAAAATAGCGGGTTGCGGCAGCGCATATTTTAGATGACAGGGCATATGATGGGTGAACAGGAATTCAAGGCAGACAACACGATCCGGCTTGCAGATCGTATGGTTCGCTCCGAAAGTTTCAATCACATCTACGATGAAGGAATGAACCTTGTTGAGGAGGCGGCGGCCTATCTTGACGGCGAGGGTCGCGAGGCCGCGCGTCGGCTTTCACGGACCGCAGCCACGCTTTACGCTGCCGAATCGATGCGCTTGACGACACGCTTGATGCAGGTCGCTTCGTGGCTTTTGCTGCAAAGGGCGTCGCGCAGTGGCGAGATGACGCTTGAACAAGTCATGTCAGAAAAAGCCAAGGTTCGGCTTGATACGGATTCGGCACCTGAAACAGTGGAGGGCTGGGATGAGATTCCGCTTTCCTACTGCGATATTGTTCATCGTTCATTGAGGCTGCAAGCGCGCGTTCGCCAGATGGATGATGAAATCTACAATGACGGAGCGGGCATTGAGCATGATCGCTTCATGTCGACGAATCCCGTGTCGGATCAGATCAGCCTTTTGGCAACTGCTTTCGGGCATCGATAATTTTTCCAACGTTTGTTTCGCTTTTGTTCACCTTTGTGCTGTCATGTTAAATGACACGCAGATAAGGTTTGGCAATGAAAGAAGCGATTCGCATCATCGGTATTGATCCCGGCCTCCGCCGCACAGGCTGGGGCATCATTGAAACGCTGGGTAATTCGCTGCGTTTCGTTGCTTCCGGGACGATTTTGTCCGATGCGAAACTTGATCTCGCCTCCCGGCTTTGCCAGTTGCATGATGGGCTTGCCGGTGTCATCCACGATCAGAAACCGCACGAGTCGGCTGTCGAGCACACTTTCGTCAACAAGGACGCGACTGCTACGCTGAAACTGGGGCAGGCACGAGGGATTGCTCTTCTCGTTCCCGCGCTTGCAGGACTGAAGGTTGCGGAATACGCTCCCAACGCTGTCAAGAAAGCCGTCATCGGTGTCGGCCATGGCGAGAAGAAGCAAATTCATATGATGGTCAAGGTTTTGATGCCGAAGGCAATGTTCGATACGGATGATGCGGCCGATGCTATAGCCGTCGCCATTTGCCATGCACATCACCGACAGAGCGCAATCGGCCGTCTTTTGATCGAACAAAAATTGGCGGCAATGGCATGATTGGTAAACTCAAGGGTACTGTAGACGAAATTGGCGAAGATCACGTGATCGTCGACGTGCACGGTGTTGGTTATGTTGTATTTTGCTCAATGCGCACTTTATCCAATCTCCCGGCGGCTGGCGAAGCGGTTGTGCTCCTGATTGAAACCTATGTGCGTGAAGACCTTATCCGCTTGTTCGGCTTTGGAACCGCTCTCGAGCGCGAGTGGTTTCGGCTCTTGCAGAGCGTTCAGGGAATTGGTGCCAAGGTTGCTTTGAGTGTACTCGGCACTCTGACGCCATCTGATCTTGCCAACGCGATAGCGCTGCGTGACATCGCGATGGTTTCAAGAGCCCCCGGCGTCGGCAAGCGTGTTGCCGAGCGAATCGTGACGGAGCTGAAGAACAAAGCTCCCGCCTTTGCGGGTGAAGCAATGGGAACCATCGGGCTCAAACAGGAACTGGGTGAGGGCGTCGCCCCTGCGCCAGTTACAGATGCTGTTTCAGCGCTGACCAATCTTGGCTATTCACGCGACCAGGCTGCCAATGCCATTGCCGCCGCGTTAAAAAATGCCGGCGAGGATGCGGATTCGGCGAAATTGATACGGTTGGGGCTGAAAGAGCTGTCACGGTGATGCATTGTCTGAACGTGCAGTCTATGCGAGGACAGGCGCATGAGTGATGCAAGCCGTCTGATAACACCGGAAAAGCGCGGGGAAGATCTTGATACTTCGCTGCGCCCGCAAACCCTTGCCGACTTTGTGGGTCAGGCAGCGGCGCGCGCCAATTTGAAAGTATTCATCGAAGCTGCCAAGTCGCGCGGTGAAGCGCTGGATCATGTGCTCTTTGTTGGCCCTCCCGGTCTCGGCAAAACAACATTGGCGCAGATCATGGCCAAAGAACTTGGTGTCAATTTCCGCTCGACCTCCGGACCAGTGATCGCCAAGGCAGGCGATCTTGCGGCGCTCCTGACCAATCTGGAAGAAAATGACGTTCTTTTCATTGATGAAATCCATCGGTTGAATCCTGCCGTCGAGGAAATCCTCTATCCTGCTATGGAAGATTATCAGCTCGATCTGATTATTGGCGAGGGACCAGCGGCCCGGTCCGTGAAGATTGATCTTGCAAAATTTACACTTGTTGCCGCGACCACCCGGCTTGGCTTGCTGACAACGCCTTTGCGTGATCGGTTTGGGATTCCCGTCCGGCTGAATTTCTATACCGTTGAGGAGCTGGAGCACATTGTGCGTCGCGGTGCGCGTATCATGGGAATCGGCATGACGGATGATGGCGCACTGGAAGTTGCCCGGCGTTCACGCGGGACACCGCGCATTGCCGGACGCTTGCTTCGCCGGGTGAGGGACTTTGCCATTGTCGATGGTAAAGACAAGATCGACCGTGAAACTGCCGACTCGGCGCTATTAAGGCTGGAAGTCGACAGGCTTGGCCTTGACCAGCTGGACCGACGCTATCTGGCGATGATTGCCCATAATTTTGGTGGCGGGCCTGTGGGAATTGAAACAATAGCCGCTGGGCTTTCAGAGCCGCGTGACGCTATTGAAGATATCATTGAGCCCTACATGATCCAACAGGGCTTTCTCCAACGCACGCCGCGCGGACGGGTATTGACCGTGAATGCCTGGAAACATCTGGGATTGACCGCGCCTGCCGACATTGTTCAGCAGCAGATCGCGCTTTTTCAGGATGACGACTGATGAGCGGGTTGGCTGGCGCGCTGACAGATGAGGGGCACAGGCTTGAGGCCCGGGTCTATTATGCCGATACGGACTTCTCAGGTGTCGTCTATCACGCGCGTTATCTGGAGTTTCTGGAACGCGGTCGCACGGATTATCTGCGCTTGCTGGGGGTACACCATACGGAACTTGCCGAAGGAAAACTCGGTGAAAATCTCGTCTGGATCGTTCGCCGGATGGAAATCGATTTCAGATCGCCCGCCCGCATCGACGATGTATTAACGGTTGAAACTCACACTGCCGCCATATCGGGAGCACGGGTGGAAATGCATCAGGCTATAAAACGCAACGGTGATTTGCTCATCTCGGCTGTTGTCGAGGCAGCGATGGTCAATAATGCAGGTCGTCCGCGAAGATTTCCGGCAGAGTGGGTCAAGCTTTTCAATCCACGGACATAAGATATTGCCATTTATATTGATCAGTCCCATGAATCATAACTGATCCTTAACCATAACAAATCATGAATAAGGCTATGAAACGGGGCGTTTGGCGTTAACGCCTTCGTTTTACCAAAATTAACGTAAAGAAGCCGCGTTAAGGTTACTGGAAATAAATCCGGTTTTTAAACGTGGCTCATCTGGATTGAAACGATTGTGCCCCGGTCAACAAGCCGGGTTTTCGGATTCGAGGATAAATATGGAAGATCTAACAGCCGTTGCCGTTCATACAGATGTTTCCCTCTGGGGATTGTTCTGGCAGGCAGGTTTTATCGTCAAGCTCGTGATGGTGGGATTGCTGGGTGCATCAATCTGGACCTGGGGTATCATTCTCGACAAGAGTCTCGGCTTTGGGCGGGCCAAACGTGCATTTGACCGCTTCGAGCAGGTTTTCTGGTCCGGCCAATCGCTTGAGGAACTCTATCGCAATCTTGGCGATAAGCGCACAACGGGAATGGGCGCTATTTTCATCGCTGCGATGCGCGAATGGAAGAAGTCGTTCGAAAAGGGCGCCCGCTCACCCATTGCTTTGCAGATGCGTATCGACAAGGCGATGGACGTGGCACTTGCCCGCGAAAGCGATTATCTCGCTGCCCGGCTGACTTCGCTCGCTACCATCGGTTCCGCCGGTCCATTCATTGGTCTGTTCGGAACTGTTATCGGTATCATGACATCGTTCATGGGTATTGCGGGCTCAAAGTCGACAAGTTTGGCGGTCGTCGCACCGGGTATTGCTGAGGCGCTTTTGGCGACGGCAATTGGTCTCGTCGCCGCTATTCCTGCGGTTATTGCCTACAATAAGCTTTCAAGTGATGCCGGTAAATTGACCGCCCGCATGGAAGGCTTCGCCGATGAGTTTTCCGCCATACTATCGCGGCAAATCGATGAGAAACTGCCGCGTACATAAGCCTGCGCAACAGATACAGCAATTGCGAGAATTGATGCCATGGGCATGTCTATAGGAAATAATGGTTCTGGTGGCAGCCGCCGCCGTCGCGGTCGGCACAGCAAGGGCGTGATGAGTGAGATCAACGTGACACCGCTGGTCGACGTCATGCTCGTGCTGTTGATCATCTTCATGGTAACCGCACCGATGATGACCGTTGGTGTGCCGATCGATATGCCGGAAACATCGGCACAGACGCTGAATAGCGAAGCGGATCCGATCTATGTAACGATTAACCAGCAAGGTCAGATCTATCTCCAGGAAACAGAAATTCCTCTTGAAGAAATCGTGCCCAAACTGCAGGCAATCGCCAAGACAGGCTATAAAGAACGCATTTTCGTCAAGGGCGACAAGGCTGCTGACTACGGTACGATCATGAAGGTTATGGCACAGATATCGGGTTCGGGTTTCAAGAACATCGGTCTCGTAAGTCTGCCGGAAGGTAACTAATCCATTATGCGGGGCAGCATCACATCTTCAGCAATAATCCACGCCGCTTTGCTCGGCTGGGGTCTATTGTCGTTTTCTGCGCCAACCCCGATGGATATGGCTAACTCGGAATCCATGCCCATTGATATTGTGTCCGATGTGAGCCAGCTGCAAAAAGGCGATAAGAAAGCCGAGAAGAACGAGAAGCCGGCACCAAAGCCGACACAGAAGCCGCAAACGATTCCTGACGCACAAAATGTCGGTGACAGCGAGACGGATGTGGAAACCAAACCCGCAACCGAGACAAAAGCGAAGCCTGTAGAGGCGGCAGAAGCGCCCAAGCCTTCGGAAACGCCTGTCGCCAAACCGGACCCTCAGCCTGAACCAAAGCCGGAAGTAAAGCCTGAGCCGAAGCCAACACCTGTACCCGCTACAGAAGTCAAGCCAGAGCCGGAGCCCAAGCAGGAGGTCAAGCCTGATCCTGTTGCGGAAGCAATTAATGATGTGAAACCTGTACCGGCACCCGCTGAAACGCCAAAGGCTGAACCTGCTCCGCAAGCCGAAAAGCCTGCCGAAGAAGAGTTCAAGTTGCCGGAAAAGGTTGCGATGCCGCAAGCCAAGCCAACGCCGCCAGCGCAGACCGCCAAGACACCTGATCGTAAGGAAACGCCTGAGAAACCGAAAACGCAGACCGCTTCGACCCCATCAAAGGAAAAGGACGGTATCGCGGATCAAGTTGCGGATTTGCTCAACAAGCAAAAAGCATCAGCTGGCGGGGCAAAACGCTCAACCGACCAAGCTTCGCTGGGTGCAAGTAAAACGACGGGCGGCAGTTCTCTCAGCCAGAGCGAGATGGACGCATTGCGTGGTATCATTGAAGGCAATTGGAACAAGCCGGTTGGCGCGGAAGAATCGCCGGATATGAAGATTATTGTGCGGTTCCGCCTTACTCAGGACGGCCAGATTGACGGCAGCCCTGAAGTTAGCGGCACTGGAGCGGATGCCGGACTTTTGAATGCAGTCAAGAGCAGCGCATTGCGAGCTGTTATGCGATCTGCGCCGTTCAACCTGCCGCAAGACAAGTATGATACCTGGTCGACTGTCGAATTGACATTCTATCCGGGTGCAACCTGAAAATCACCATAGGCCAGCCAAAAGAGGGCCCTGAACTAATGCTGAAATTATCCCGTTTATTCCTCTCCGCAGTTGCGCTGGTCATGGCGACGTCCATGATTGCAACTTTGCCAGCCCGCGCTGAGCTTAAACTCGACATCACCAGAGGTGTTGTGGAGCCTATGCCCATCGCGATTACAGATTTTCTGTCCGGCGATCAGCTTGGCGCTCAAATCTCCGGCGTTATCGCTGCTGACCTTGAACGCTCAGGATTGTTTGCTCCGGTCGACAAGGGAGCCTTCATCGAGAAGATATCCAATCCAGATGCTGCACCCCGTTTTGAAGACTGGAAGGTTATCAATGCGCAAGCACTGGTCACCGGCCGCGTGACCAAGCAAGGTGATGGCAGGCTGAAGGCAGAGTTCCGGCTTTGGGATACATTTGCCGGCCAACAGCTTGAAGGTCAGCAGTTTTTTACCGCTCCTGACAGCTGGCGCCGTGTTGCTCATATTATCGCCGATGCGATTTATGAAAAGCTGACGGGTGAAAAAGGCTACTTTGATACGCGCATCGTGTTCGTTGATGAATCCGGCACCAAGGAAAAACGCATCAAGCGTCTTGGAATCATGGATCAGGATGGCGCGAATGTGCGCTACCTGACCAATGGCAAGGACCTCGTTCTGACACCGCGCTTCTCACCGAGCCGTCAGGAAATCACTTATATGTCCTATGAAGGTGGCAAGCCGCAGATTTACCTGTTGCAGCTTGAGACCGGCCAGCGCGAACTTGTCGGAAATTTCCCCGGCATGACGATTGCGCCGCGCTTCTCGCCGGATGGGCAAAAGGTTGTGATGAGTCTTCTGCAGGAAGACGGCAGTGCCAATGTTTATGCGATGGATCTGCGCAGCCGCACGACGACACGTCTGACGAGTACTTCTGCAATCGATACCGGCGCATCCTACTCGCCAGATGGAACGCAGGTCGTGTTCGAGTCTGATCGCGGCGGACGCCCGCAGATTTATAAGATGGGCGCCGATGGCTCCAATCCGCAGCGTATCTCATTTGGCGACGGTTCTTATTCAACCCCGGTCTGGTCTCCTCGCGGTGATCTTATTTCCTTCACCAAACAATCCGGCGGACAATTTTCCATCGGTGTGATGAAAACCGATGGTTCCGGCGAGCGTATTCTGACAAGCGGTTATCATGATGAAGGTCCTACATGGGCGCCAAACGGTCGCGTGCTGATGTTCTTCCGCATGCCTCCCGGCTCAAACAGTCCGCATCTCATGACCGTCGATCTGACAGGACGCAACTTGCGGCAAATCCAGACTCCAAATCTGGCTTCTGACCCGGCTTGGTCGCCATTGCTGGAATAAAGGCACCTGTTTTGATGAATTAAGGCGATTCCCGGCGTTGTTTTCCAACATCGCCGGGAATGTCGTTTTTCCGCCGCATTCCTTGCATTAAGGATGCGGCACAACCATTAAGTTTCGCCGTTAATCCTGATGTTAAGAGTGGATTAACCCTGTTTCTTGAATTGGTCTTAACCTCAATATGGTTACTGCTTGTTCACCGAAACAAATCCAATTCTCAAGGAGTTCAGGCTCATGCGCCGCTTCGAAATGATCGCTCGCAGTCCAGTTTTCGTCGCCCTCTTCCTGTCGCTCGCTATCGCGGGTTGCGCAAAGAAGCCAGTCAACAGTGCCGGCGACCTCGGCCTGGGTGCCGGCGCTGCAACGCCCGGTTCGACGCAGGACTTCACAGTTAACGTTGGCGACCGTATTTTCTTTGACGTTGACTCGTCAGTTATCCGTGCTGATGCTCAGCAGACCCTGTCAAAGCAGGCGCAATGGCTGCAGCGTTATCCTAACTATGCAATCACTGTTGAAGGTCACGCCGACGAGCGCGGCACTCGCGAATACAATCTGGCCCTTGGCCAGCGCCGTGCAGCCGCTACCCGCAACTTCCTGGCGGCGCGCGGAGTTCCAGCCCAGCGCATCAAGACACTGTCCTACGGTAATGAACGCCCTGTCGCGGTTTGCGATTCGGAATCCTGCTGGTCGCAGAACCGTCGTGCAATCACCGTTCTCGGTGGCGCTGGCAGCTAAGCCTACTGTTAAAAGTTGATAAAAAGCGGCTTTAGGGCCGCTTTTTGTATTTTATAACATGTTGAAACAAAATTTGGCCGAAGTCGCCTTGCTCATGATAGATAGGGCTGCTGCAAAAGGTTGCAGTGTTAAATTCCCATATCAGGGGCGGTAAAGGAATGAACAAACGATTGAAGAGTTTTGTAGTGGCGATGACGCTGGTGCCATTACTGGCAACCGGCGCGAGCCACGCGGCCAGTGGAGGCGGCGGGGTTTTTCCGCCAGCTCCCAAGGCGACGGTCGGCGCTATGGATGCGCCTGTTCTCATGGCACAAGCGGGTGATCCTCGTGTCAGCCAGTTGGAAGAGCAGATCAGGCAACTGACCGGTAAAATCGAAGAACTGAACTTCCAGCTTCTGCAAATGCAAGAGCAAATGCGGAAAGTTCAGGACGATAATGAGTTCCGCTTTCAGGAACTTGAAAAGGGCAAGCGTTCCGACGCTGGCGGCAAGGGCGACCGGACGGTCGCCGAAGCTCCCCGCGCGCCGCATAATACGGAGGCATCGACAGATGCCTCCACCGATTCCGCTGCTATTGACCCACAGATTGATCCTTCCAACAATTCGGTGTTTGGCGTACCGCCGCAAACGCTCGGACAGATTCAATTTGATGCCAATGGCAACGTAATCGGTGGAACGCGCAACGAAGATCCTGAGCAGGCGGATAACACAACTGTCGCCGCTCTACCGCAGACCGATGATCCGAAAGCACTGTACAGCCAGGCCTATCAACTTTTCCTGTCGGGCGATTATCGCAGCGCAGAGGTTGCATTCCGTAGCCATGTCGACCGCTTTCCCAATGATCCAGCTGATGCCGACGCCCGCTACTGGCTTGGAGAATCGCTTTTCGGGCAGGGCCGCTACCAACAGGCTGCATCGGTTTTTCTGGACAATCACAAGCAATTTCCAGATTCAAAGAAAAGTCCGGAGAATTTGCTCAAACTGGGCATGACGCTGGCAAAAATGAAAGATCATGATGTGGCTTGCGCGACATTTGCATCTGTTACTTCCAGATATCCAAACATTTCGGCGGCGATCAAAGAGCGCGTGAAGAATGAGCGTGCCGCCAATAAGTGCTGAAAAAACGATCGATCTGAACGGGATCTTCTCGGCAATTGATTTTGAAGGCTCGCGATCGATCGTCGTTGCGGTTTCCGGCGGTAGTGACTCTTTGGCGCTGCTCTATCTGCTTCTCGAGTATCGTAAATCCCGGCCGTCCTTTCCCGAAATCGTAGCTATAACAATTGATCATGGGCTTCGACCAGAATCCCGCGATGAAGCAAATTATGTCGGAGAACTTTGCCAAAAAGCAGGAATTTCCCATCGGATATTGTCATGGCACGGACAAAAACCAGACACGGGCCTTTCTGCCAAGGCGCGTGAGATACGTTACAAGCTTCTGTGTGATGCAGCGCGCGATGCCGGAGCAGGGATAATCCTCACGGGCCATACGCTTGATGATCAGGTTGAAACATTCCTGATGCGCTCTGATCGCAGCGTTGCTGATAGCAGCGAGCGTGGGCAGGCGGGCATGGCGCTTGCGACCTTGCTGGAGCGCGAAGTGTGGCTGGTGCGACCGCTGTTGAACATGCGCCGTGAAGAGCTTCGAGATTATCTGCGGATGCTTGGAGTGACGTGGAAAGACGACCCCTCGAACGATAGTCTTAAATATGAACGTGTCCGGGTTCGAAAAAGCATTCAGGAAAATGATCTCGACGAACTTCAATCAAAAATCAAGCACAAGGCATCAAAGCGGCTGAATCTCAACGCGGAGGTAACGACGGCATTGCCGAGCTGCGTAACGGTATTGGGCGGCATCAAGGCGCAGATCAACCGGGAAAATTGGTATCAGCAGAAGCCGGGAGTGCAAGAATTGGCTGTTAGCGTGCTGCTTGCTATCATGGGAGGCCAATCTTTTTTGCCCTCTGCAACATCATGCAGAAAAGCACTGAAATTTATCGAAGAGGCTGACACGCATAGCAAGCTCTCGATCGGGCGTTGCATCATTGAATCGAGACCAGAAAATACTTTGCTCTATCGCGAAATGCGTTCAATTCCTACGCTGACCGTTGAGCCGGGAATGTCCGTGATCTGGGACGGACGCTATAGATTGACCAATGCCGGAAAGCGCTCTGTCATCATTGATGCTTGCGGCGTGCAGGGACTTGCTGAATTGAAAAGCCGGATGGACAATGTTCACGGTCCGTCAGCCCAGTCGAGCCCGGCTATTGTCATGAACGGCGTCAGGCACAGTCCTGTCTTCGATGATCACGGTAAATTGCCTGAAGGATTGATAATCGAGCGTTATGTTGGCTTGTTTGACAATATTCTCGTAGGATACGACCAATTATTGGCGCAATGCGTTGCTACGATGCTCAAAATACCGGCTTACAAGCGCTATCCTGTAAACCAGATTAACAAGAATTGAGCTGAAGTCGAATGCTAGCCTTGGCAAGGGCGCGCTTCGAACCTATGTTACATGCAAATTCCGCGTTTGCGGGTGCAATTGATGGGACCTGACATGAATCCTAACTACCGGAACTTCGCGCTGTGGGCGATAATAGCTCTGCTTCTGATTGCGTTGTTCAATCTTTTCCAAAGCCCTACATCGCGTTCAGCATCGAGTGATGTGCCGTATTCGCAATTCATCACTGATGTGAACAGCGGACGCGTGAAGTCGGTAACCATCACTGGTGATCGCATCACAGGCACGTATACGGACAACAACTCCAACTTCCAGACCTATTCACCCGGCGATCCGGGTCTGGTTGGCCGTTTGGAAAGCAAGAATGTTCAGATCGCTGCCCGCCCTGAATCTGACGGTTCGACCTCATTGGTTGGTATGTTGATTTCCTGGCTGCCGATGATCCTTATTCTCGGCGTGTGGATTTTCTTCATGCGGCAGATGCAAGGCGGCTCGCGTGGCGCTATGGGGTTTGGCAAATCCAAGGCCAAGCTTCTAACCGAAGCGCATGGCAGGGTTACTTTCCAGGATGTAGCTGGTGTCGATGAAGCCAAGGAAGATCTTGAGGAAATCGTCGAGTTCCTGCGTGACGCTCAAAAATTCCAGCGCTTGGGCGGACGTATCCCACGCGGTGTCCTGCTCGTCGGGCCGCCCGGTACCGGTAAAACCTTGCTTGCCCGCGCCATTGCCGGCGAAGCCAATGTGCCGTTCTTCACCATTTCCGGTTCGGACTTTGTGGAAATGTTTGTCGGTGTGGGTGCTTCCCGCGTTCGCGACATGTTCGAGCAGGCCAAGAAGAATGCTCCTTGCATTATCTTCATCGACGAAATCGATGCGGTAGGTCGCCATCGTGGTGCAGGTCTTGGTGGCGGTAATGATGAACGCGAACAGACATTGAACCAGTTGCTGGTCGAGATGGATGGTTTTGAGGCCAATGAGGGTGTTATCCTGATCGCCGCCACCAACCGTCCGGATGTTCTTGATCCAGCATTGCTGCGTCCGGGTCGTTTTGACCGACAAGTCGTTGTTCCAAATCCTGATGTTGCCGGTCGTGAGAAAATTCTCAAGGTTCACGTGCGCAATGTACCTTTGGCACCAAATGTCGATCTTAAAGTATTGGCACGTGGTACGCCGGGTTTTTCGGGCGCCGATTTGATGAATCTTGTCAATGAAGGTGCTTTGATGGCTGCACGGCGCAATAAACGCCTTGTCACCATGCAGGAATTCGAAGACGCTAAAGACAAGATCATGATGGGGGCCGAACGCCGCTCGACGGCGATGACGCAGGCAGAAAAAGAACTGACCGCCTATCACGAAGCAGGTCATGCTATCGTGGCGCTGAACGTAGCACTGGCAGATCCCTTGCATAAGGCGACGATCATTCCGCGCGGTCGGGCTCTTGGAATGGTCATGCAGTTGCCGGAAGCGGATCGTTATTCCATGAGTTACAAGTGGATGATTTCCCGCCTTGCAATCATGATGGGTGGACGAATTGCTGAGGAACTCAAATTCGGCAAGGAAAACATCACCTCCGGTGCCTCGTCAGATATTGAACAGGCAACGAAGCTTGCCCGTGCCATGGTTACGCGTTGGGGTTTCTCCGACAAACTCGGACAGGTTGCTTATGGCGAGAACCAGGAAGAAGTGTTCCTCGGCCATTCAGTCGCTCGCACGCAGAATGTTTCTGAAGAAACAGCGCAGTTGATTGATGCGGAAGTGCGTAAGCTGATTGACGATGCCTATAGCGCTGCTCGCACCATTTTGACGAAGAAGAAAAAGGAATGGATTGCGATTGCGGAAGGCCTTTTGGAATATGAAACGCTGACCGGCGAAGAAATCAAGGCATTGATGGCTGGCAACAAGCCTGCCCGCGACCTTGGGGATGATACACCGCCTTCGCGTGGATCGGCTGTGCCCAAGGCCGGAGCCAAGAAACCACGTAAGGGCGATGAGCCGGACAAAGGTCTAGAACCTCAACCGCAATCGTGATTGCAACAAGAATGAAAAAGGCGGCTGGTGAAAACCGGCCGCTTTTGCACGAATTGTTTAGGCCTCGGTATTTAGAGTCCTTCTTGCTTAACTAGAATTGTTCTGCGGGAGGGATTTGTGAACGAAACTTGCTCTAGTATAATCCTCACACAATTTGTGAACTGCGAAAGAGATGTCCTTCTGCAATAAGCAAGACCACTCAACCATAATCGTAGCCGTTATACGCCTACGTGTCGCAACAACTGGATAACCGTATATGGCTCGCAAATATTTTGGCACCGATGGCATTCGTGGACAGGCAAACGCCTATCCCATGACACCCGATATCGCCATGAAAGTTGGCATGGCTGTCGGACTCGCCTTCAAACGCGGTGAGCATCGCAATCGCGTCGTTATCGGCAAAGATACCAGACTTTCCGGTTATATGATCGAAAACGCTTTGGTGGCTGGCTTCACGTCAACCGGAATGGATGTTTTCCTTCTGGGCCCGATCCCGACGCCCGCAGTGGCGATGCTGTGCCGGTCGTTGCGCGCTGACATAGGTGTAATGATATCGGCTTCGCACAATCCGTTTCAGGATAACGGCATCAAACTGTTCGGGCCGGACGGGTTCAAGCTTTCAGATGCTATCGAACTCGAAATTGAACGATTGATGGATGAAAATCTTGCCGATCGGCTATCTGCTTCCGAAGCGCTTGGGCGTGCCAAGCGTGTGGATGGTGACATCTATCGCTATATCGAGTTTGCCAAGCGTACCATGCCCAAGAATATCTCGCTGGCTGGTCTGCGCATTGTTGTCGATTGTGCCAATGGCGCAGCTTACAAGGTGGCACCGGCCGCCCTGTGGGAGCTGGGCGCCGAGGTTGTTACCATCAACAATGAACCAAACGGCACAAATATTAACGAAGATTGCGGTTCCACCCATCCTTTGGGCCTAATCAAGAAGGTGCATGAGGTTCGCGCCGATATTGGTATTGCGCTGGATGGTGATGCAGACCGTGTGCTTATTGTTGATGAAAACGGCGCGATCATTGATGGCGATCAGCTGATGGCGGTGATTGCCCAGTCATGGCAGGAATCGGACCGCCTTGTTGGGGGCGGTGTTGTCGCTACCATCATGTCAAATCTTGGATTTGAACGCTTCCTTGACAATCGGGGCCTGACGCTGGCGCGCACGCAAGTGGGGGATCGTTATGTCGTTGAACATATGCGAAACCATGGTTTCAATATTGGTGGTGAGCAATCGGGGCATATCGTACTTTCAGATTTCTCGACCACGGGTGACGGTCTCGTATCAGCCTTGCAAATACTTGCAGTCGTTCAACAATTGCAAAAACCTGTCAGTGAGGTTTGCCGCAAATTCGAACCTGTCCCGCAACTTCTCAAGAACGTTCGCACGACGGGAACAAAGCCGCTTGAGAACAAGCACGTGAAAAGCGCGATTGACGACGCACGCGGTCGTCTGGGCACATCGGGCCGCCTTGTCATTCGACCGTCTGGTACAGAACCATTGATCCGCGTCATGGCGGAGGGGGACGATCGCAAGCTGGTGGAGTCAGTTGTAAATGACATTATTTCGGTCATTTCGTCAGCTGCATAGAATGTGATTTCACCAAGTTAAGAAAGGGCCCCTTGTGGGCCTTTTTTATTGTCCGTTGTCGCGGTGAGAATTTATTAACGTTAATGGATATGGTGAATAAACACGGTTAAGCGTGATTTAACTTTTTCCACTCATAGTACGGATCACAACTATTGGTGGCATCCGCTGCGATGACTTTTGGCCTATGAGGGAACAGAAATGAGCGCCTTTAACAAATATGCTGCACTGAGCGCAGCACTTCTTTGCCTGGGGGCTGCCCCCGCCTTCGCTGCGGATATTCAGGAGGCACCCATCGTCGAGGTAGAGCAATTCGGTGGTTGGTACCTGCGCGGCGATCTCGGTATGAGCAACCAGCGGTTGAAGGGCCTCAGCTACTCAGCTTTTTCTGGTCCCGAGGATTTCGGGTGGAACAATGATGGCGAGTTTGACGCTGGGATGACCGGTCAGATCGGTGTCGGCTATCAGTTCAATGATTGGCTTCGTGCAGACGTCACGGCGCAGTATCGCGGGAAAACCGATTTCAGTGCGCAGGATTACTACGATACAGACGGCGTTCCTGGTGGTGGCGATAATGGGACCAATGATTATAGCGCGAAAAAATCCGAATGGCTGTTCCTCGCCAATGCCTATGCCGATCTTGGAACCTATGCGGGCATAACACCTTACCTCGGTGCTGGTATCGGTGCATCGCGCAACACAATCTCCGGGTTCCGGGATGTCAATGTTGTGACAAATGGCGGCGGTTATGCAGCTAGTGAATCGGAATGGAACCTTGCATGGGCCCTGCATGCGGGTGTGGGCATCAAGGCGACTGAACGCATGACTATTGATCTTGGCTATAGTTACGTCGATCTCGGTGATGCCAAGACGGGCACGTTCTACAATAATAATGGATCAAATCGTGGTGAGTCAGTGAAGTTCAAGGATATTACTTCGCATGACTTCAAGCTCGGCGTGCGTTACGCATTCTGATAGAACCGGCTAATCTCAACAAAGCGGCGAGGCGGATGGCTCGCCGTTTTTGTTTTCTGTGTCGCACCTAAACATATTTCTTGACTGCAAACGACATTTCTCCTAATTCCCGCAGTGGGCCACCTCTCCCCAACGAGAGGCAAGCTATCTGAGAGGATAGGAGAAAACATGACGACGCTTTCCAAGCCGGCGCAGCGCCCGGCTAACCCCAATTTTTCATCAGGTCCCTGTGCCAAACGTCCCGGTTGGTCGCTCCAAGCGCTCGCCGACGCACCGCTTGGTCGCTCGCATCGCGCGAAGGTCGGCAAGACCAAGCTGAAACAGGCAATTGATCTTACCCGTGAAATTCTGCAGGTGCCTGCCGATTATCGTATCGGCATTGTTCCTGCCTCAGATACCGGTGCTGTCGAGATGGCACTTTGGTCGCTGCTCGGTGAGCGCGGTGTCGACATGGTTGCCTGGGAGAGCTTTGGTTCTGGCTGGGTTACAGATGTCGTGAAGCAGTTGAAACTTGCCGACACCCGTCTTATCGAAGCAGGTTATGGCGCGTTGCCGGATCTTTCCAAGGTGGATTTTGACCGCGATGTGGTCTTTACCTGGAATGGCACAACTTCGGGTGTGCGTGTGCCGAATGGCGATTTCATTCCGGCTGACCGCAAAGGCTTGACGATTTGTGACGCAACATCGGCTGCATTTGCGCAGCGTCTGGATTTTGACAAGCTCGATGTCGTGACCTTCTCATGGCAAAAAGTGCTTGGCGGCGAGGGCGCGCACGGGATGCTTATCTTGAGCCCGCGTGCCGTACAGCGTCTTGAGACCTATAAGCCCGCATGGCCTCTGCCAAAGATTTTTCGCCTTACATCTGGCGGCAAACTGATCGAAGGCATTTTTGCCGGCGAAACGATCAATACGCCTTCAATGCTCTGCGTCGAGGATTACCTCGATGCGTTGAACTGGGCAAAGTCTATCGGCGGGCTCGATGGTCTGGTTGGCCGCGCCGACGCAAATTTTGCGGTGCTTGATGCCTTCGTTGAAAATTCGCCATGGCTTGGCAATTTGGCTGTTGTCCCATCAACGCGCTCCAACACTTCAGTTTGCCTGACGATTATTGACCCAGAAATCACGGCTCTCGAACCAGACGCGCAGGCAACCTTTGCCAAGAACATCGTGACGGCACTGGAAAAAGAGGGTGTCGCTTTCGATATTGGCGCCTATCGCGATGCGCCTTCAGGCCTGCGTATATGGGCGGGTGCGACGGTTGAGGCTTCGGATCTCCAGGCTCTGACATTGTGGCTTGACTGGGCTTTCCAGTCACAGAAAGCCGCGTTGAAGCAGGCAGCCTGATTTCATTCAGTGGTGGCCGCAACCATGCGGCCATTCCCATTCAATCATGTGATCTTAAGATGGAGGCCATCATGGCACCACGCGTACTCGTATCCGACAAGCTTTCTCCAACTGCCGTGCAAATATTCAAGGATCGCGGCGTTGAAGTCGATTACCTTCCTGATCTTGGCAAGGACAAAGACAAATTGCTCGACGTCATTGATCAGTATGACGGGCTTGCTATCCGCTCTGCGACCAAGGTTACGGAAAAGCTCATAGCTGCCGCCAAGAACCTCAAAGTCATCGGACGGGCTGGTATTGGCGTCGACAATGTTGATATTCCGGCTGCATCCCGCCGCGGTATCATTGTGATGAATACGCCGTTCGGCAACTCGATCACAACGGCAGAACACGCCGTTGCGCTGATGTTTGCCGTTGCTCGCGAATTGCCGGAAGCTGATGCATCGACACGTGCAGGCAAGTGGGAAAAGAACCGCTTCATGGGTGTCGAGATCACCGGCAAGACCCTCGGTGTCATTGGCTGCGGCAATATCGGTTCAATCGTGGCCACGCGTGGTGTTGGCCTCAAAATGCATGTCATAGCTTTCGATCCCTTCCTTTCGGAGGGACGCGCCGAGGAACTCGGTGTTGAGAAAGTTGAACTGGATGAGCTTCTGGCGCGCGCAGATTTCATCAGCCTACATACGCCGATGACGGACAAGACCCGTGGCATCATCAATGCTGATGCTATCGCCAAGATGAAAGATGGTGTTCGCATTATCAATTGCGCACGTGGCGGTCTGATCGTGGAGAAAGATCTCGTCGCAGCTTTGAAATCCGGCAAGGTTGCCGGAGCCGGTATTGACGTTTTTGAAGTTGAGCCGGCGACTGAAAACGAATTATTCCATCTTCCAAACGTGGTTTGCACGCCGCATCTTGGTGCCTCAACCAGTGAGGCGCAGGAGAATGTCGCCTTGCAGGTTGCCGAACAGATGGCGGATTACTTGGTCAAGGGCGCAGTATCCAATGCGATAAACATGCCTTCGATCACCGCTGAAGAGGCACCTCGACTGAAGCCATTTGTCAAACTGGCGGAAGTGTTGGGCGCATTTGTCGGCCAGGTTACCGAAGAGCCTATTGAGGAAGTTGAAGTTCTTTTCGATGGTTCAACAGCCGCGATGAACACACGCGCGCTGATCAGTGCGGCCCTGGCTGGTTTGATCCGCCCGCAGGTCGCCGACGTCAACATGGTCTCCGCGCCAGTTATGGTAAAAGAGCGTGGGATTGTGCTGTCTGAAGTGCGCCGCGACAAGTCGGGCGTATTCGATGGTTATATCAAGCTCACAGTTAAAACCGCGTCACTCACGCGTTCAATTGCTGGAACCTGTTTTTCTGACGGCAAGCCCCGATTCATTCAGATCAAGGGAATCAACCTCGATGCGGAAGTGGGCCAACACATGCTCTATACAACCAACAATGATACGCCTGGCATGATTGGCACGTTGGGAACTATTTGCGGCAGGAACGCAGTCAATATTGCGAACTTTTCGCTTGGCCGCGATCATCCAGGCGGCAATGCGATCGCACTGCTTTATCTTGACGAACGTATTCCAGAGGCAGTTCTGCAGGAATTGATCGACAATAAAGCGATCGTTTCCGCCAAGCCGCTGGAGTTCGACGTTTCCTGATAGTAGAAGCCATTTATGGTATCCGGTTCACAAATATTGCAATGGCGCCCGATGAAGGTGAGCGATCTTGCCTCTGTCAGCGCCATGGCAAATATTATCCATACGGATTTCTTCGAGGCGGATGCCGTTTATCAAGAACGGCTGCAGCTTTATCCGGATGGATGTCATGTCCTGCAGGATGGCGATGGGAAGCTGATTGGATATGCTCTTACCCATCCATGGCTCCTCTATACAATGCCGGCGCTCAATAGCCTGCTTGATCAATTACCCAGCGAACCCACGACGTACTATCTGCACGATATAGCTTTGCTGCCTCAATCCCGCGGCACCGGCGCTGCGCGAGAAATCGTGTCTATTCTTGCTGATCATGCGCAAAGGTCCCGATTCGCAACAATGTCCTTGATTGCGGTAAATGGCTCCACAGGATTCTGGCAAAAGCAGGGATTTAAACCGGATGATCGACCGGAGCTCGAAACGAAGCTTCGGACCTATTCTGACGATGCGCGTTTCATGGTGCGATATCTGGGCTGACTGTTGCATGTTTGCGGCCACTAAGCTCCGCAATCCATATGCCGCCAAGAACGAGTATGAGAGCCACGGCATGGTAAGGCTGGAACGCTTCACCGAGCAGAAAGACTGCGAGAAAAGTGCCAAATATTGGCACGGCATTGATGAAAAGCCCGGCGCGATTTGCGCCGATATATTCGACACCCTTGATGAAAAGCACTTGTGCTACAATTGAAGGCAACACGGCTGTATAGATCACGACAGTCCAGCCCGTTGTGTCCGGCAGCATTGCCGCCCCGACTTGCCATTCCCAAAATGCAAAAGGAACTGCGGTCAGGAAGGCGAAAAAGGTCATCGCCGCCATCAGGCTTTGCCAGTTTAGCTCCGGGCGAAAACGTAGCGCCACCGTATATCCGCTATAAACAAGAATGGCGATCAGCATCAAGGCGTCGCCAAGATTGACCTTCAAGCCCGATAGGCTGGCAAGGTCGCCATGGCCAGCCGTCAATGCGACGCCGATGAGCGACAGGCTAAAGCCGAGCACTTGCCCCAGGCGAACACGTGTCCCAAACAGGATAAGATTGGCAATGAAGATCACCATCGGAATACCTGCCTGCTCAATGGTGACATTGATCGCCGACGTGTAATTCAAGGCGCTGTAGAGGGCCATATTAAAGAAAGTAAATCCGAAAGCACCGAGTGCGGCGAGCAAAGGCATGTATTTGCGCAGAACAGGCCAATCCTGCCGCAATTGGCGGTTGCTGATAATGGCAACGATCAGAAAAGCAAAGAGCCAGCGCAGCACGGTCAAAAGCATGGGAGAAATATGTCCAACGGCAAATTTCCCAGCAACTGCATTGCCACCCCAGAGGAAAGCAGTGATCAGAAGATAGATATAGGCGGTACGATGCATGGGATCAGCTTTTCTGTTTGCACGATTGCTACAACCATTTGGAGCAACATTAGGTTTATTCGTCACAGAAAGCCAAATAGTCGCTCGCAAAGCGTAAAGAATAGTCGCGCTTTTTCAAACCAGCCTGTATAGAAGCACCGCATTTAAGCAAAATGCGTTGGTAGGATTCGACTCAAGGAGTTTTGAATGGCAAACGTTGTCGTGATCGGTTCGCAATGGGGTGACGAAGGCAAAGGCAAGATTGTCGATTGGCTTTCAGAGCGGGCTGATGTCATCGTTCGCTTTCAAGGCGGGCATAATGCCGGCCATACGCTCGTTGTTGATGGCGTCACCTACAAGCTTTCGCTTTTACCTTCGGGCGTTGTTCGTACGGGCAAGCTTTCCATTATCGGAAATGGCGTCGTTTTTGATCCTCACGCCTTCATCGCCGAAAAGGCAAAACTGGAAGCGCAGGGCGTTAAAATTACGCCAGAGACGCTGAAGATTGCCGAAAATACGACGCTTATTCTATCAATCCATGGTGAGTTGGACCGCCGCCGCGAAGCTTCGAATTCGGGCACCAAAATCGGCACGACAGGCCGTGGTATTGGACCTGCCTACGAAGACAAGGTTGGACGCCGCGCTATTCACGTTCTTGACTTGGCCGATCCCGATACACTGCCTGCAAAGATTGAACGTCTGCTCGCACATCATAATCCGCTGCGCCGTGGCCTTGGCATTGAAGAAGTTGACGGAGCAAAGCTTCTAGCCGAACTGAAAGATGCAGCCCCGCATATTCTGCCATTCATGGACCGCGTATGGTACGTCCTTGACCAGAAGAAGCGCGCAGGTGAGCGAATTCTCTTCGAAGGCGCGCAGGGAACATTGCTCGATATCGACCATGGTACTTATCCGTTTGTTACCTCGTCAAATACCGTGGCGGGTCAGGCATCGGCTGGCTCAGGCATCGGACCCGGTTCGCTGCATTACGTGCTTGGCATTACGAAAGCCTACACCACGCGCGTAGGCGAGGGGCCTTTCCCGACCGAGCAGCAAAATGAGGTCGGCGAGTTCCTCGGCCAGCGCGGCCATGAATTTGGCGTGGTCACAGGTCGCAAGCGGCGCTGCGGCTGGTTCGATGCGGTTTTGGTTCGTCAGGCTGTGGCAAATAACGGCATCAGCGGTATCGCTCTTACCAAGCTCGATGTCCTTGATGGGCTTGATGAGATCAAGGTTTGCACCGGTTATGAACTGGATGGCGAGGTCATTGACTATCTTCCGGCAGGCCAAGGCCAGCAGGCTCGCGTCAAGCCAATCTATGTGACATTGGAAGGCTGGAAAGATACCACGGCTGGTGCTCGCAGTTGGAGCGAGCTTCCTGCACAGGCAATCAAATATGTCCGCTACGTGGAAGAATTGATCGGTGCGCCGATCGCACTTTTGTCGACCAGCCCGGAACGGGACGATACGATACTTGTTACCGATCCGTTTCATGATTAGAGTCGTGCGGGTGGCTTGAGGTTAATCTCACAACAAAACCATAGGTTTGGGTGAATGGCAGATTTCGTTGCAGTATTGAGGAAAACAATTGACGGGCTTGCGGACCCAACTCCCGAGCTCCGTCAACGTGTATATGCAAAGGCTCGTGCAACGATCGAGCAAAAACTTGTCACATTGAATGCGCCTGAAGCCGTGTCGAAGCGTCAGATCGCTGCGATTGATGATGCCATTGCCGAAGTGGAAGCCAGTTTCGCACCGGTGGAGGAAAAGGCAGTGACCGTTCCGGAGCCGCTGCCGGTTGCGCCACCACCACCCGTTCCAGATCTTGCACCGCCCCCCACTGCAAACACAAGGCAGGAAGCTGGCCCTTCGTGGTCACGGAGCGAGCCGGTTGCCGCTGCGCCAGTCTTTACGCCGATCGAATCGCAACCAGACGCGCTTGAAGATTTTCTTTCCAGCCAGGACAAGCCAAGTGCCGATAACGAAGAAGAGGACTTCCCAGGCGCGCCTGCCCGTTCGGACCTTTCTCGCAATGAGATTGACGAGAAAGAATTTGGCATCAGCAGTGTTGATGATTCACGCAATGATTATGGAGTCTATACCCGCGGGCCGCTTAAACAAGCTGAGCCGAAACGGTCCTTTGCGCCGCTCTTGAGCATCGTTGCCCTGCTCGCTGTCGTCGCCGGTGTAGCTTATGCGGGTTATACTTGGCGAGAAGATATCTCGAAGCAGGCTGTTGCCGCCAAAGATTATATTGCCAGCCTGATGACCAGCTCTGAGCCCGAAACGGCCACAAATCCGGCTGAGACGGCTGCCAATCAGCCTGCGCCACAACAGCCAGCCAAACCCACGCAACCGGCAACGACGCCCACGGCAACACCCAACTCAACGGAGCCGAAGGGTGAGCCAAAGCTCACGCAAAGGCTGTTGCCTGATGGGCAGGAGATCGATCCCGGCCGTGCCAATGACACGCCGTCAGTGGGCGAAGGTACGTCTGTAGCGACCTCTACATCCGATCCGGCAGCGCAACCGGAAACGTCAGGTCAGCAACCTTCAGGACAGACCCAACCTCCTGCGGCCTTGCCGATTGGTCAGAAGGCGTTCTTCTATGAGGAACGATCCGGGCAGGATGCGCAAAGACGCGAAGAAGGTGGCGTCGTATGGTCCGTCGTCCAGGAATCTCCCGGCAATGATCTGCCGCCGGAGCCTGCGATTCGCGCTGAAGTGACGATTCCGGAACTTGCGATCAAGCTGCGCATGATTATCCGCCGCAATGGTGACAAGACCTTGCCTGCAAGCCATCTCATCGAGATGATTTTCACGGTGCCTGAAGGTTTTGCCGGTGGCTCTATCGACAATGTTTCCCGCATGACTTTCAAGGACAGGGAAGAAGCGCCGGGCAGCCCGCTTGTCGCCATTCCAGCCAAGATCGCGGATAATTTCTTCATTATTGCGATGAATGATGCAAAAACGGCCGTCGATACCAACACTTCGCTGATGCGGCGCATGTCCTGGATTGATATTCCTATCGCATACAAGACTGGCCGCCGCGCGCTTATCACCCTTGAAAAGGGTTTGCCGGGCGAACGGGCCTTTGATGACGTGCTCAAATCATGGGCGACAAAGGTCGGCGGTTAATAGGTTTAAAAAAGGCCGCTTAAGCGGCCTTTTTTAATTGAGTAAAGATGTCTGTCAGTTTGCGTCGGCACCACTGGAAACCAGCGCTTTCTGCTGGCGAATGGCTGCAGCCTTCACAGCATCCTGAACTTTTTCAAAAGCGCGAACTTCGATCTGCCGGACACGCTCGCGGCTAATGCCGAATTCGGTAGACAGATCTTCGAGCGTAATTGGATCGTCCGCCAATCGACGGGCTTCGAAAATCCGGCGTTCACGATCATTCAAGGATGACATGGCGCCGGAGAGCATTTCGCGGCGATTTTCCAGCTCGTCCTGTTCGATGAGCATGGTTTCGGCACTGTCGTGATCATCAACCAGCCAATCCTGCCAATCGCCACCTGCCTCGCCATCCGAAGAACGGATTGGCGCATTAAGTGACGCATCGCCGGAAAGACGGCGGTTCATCGAGATGACCTCATCCTCGGACACGCTCAAGCGGGTTGCGATTTCCTTGACCTGTTCAGGATTCAGATCGCCATCATCCAGCGCCTGAATCTTGCTCTTTACCTTACGCAGGTTGAAGAACAGGCGTTTTTGATTGGCGGTCGTTCCCATTTTGACCAAGCTCCAGGAGCGCAGGACATATTCTTGAATGGAAGCTTTGATCCACCACATGGCATAGGTCGCCAGACGGAAACCACGCTCAGGCTCGAAGCGTTTGACGGCCTGCATCAGGCCGACATTGCCTTCGGAAATAACTTCGCCGATTGGCAGGCCATATCCGCGATAACCCATCGCAATTTTTGCAACGAGACGCAGATGGCTTGTTACCAGCTTATGGGCGGCTTTAGCATCAGTATGCTCCAGATACCGCTTGGCGAGCATGTACTCTTCCTGCGGTTCAAGCATTGGAAACTTGCGGATTTCTTCTAGGTAACGGGTAAGTCCGCCGTCACCGCCTAGAATACTTGGAAGATTTTGGGCCATAGAGCACCCCTCCTCATTTTGAAATGAACCTCCATTATCGGCAGGTTCGCAGCAACCACCCGCCCAGAAACATTGGCGCGAGCAGATTAATGCTATGCATATATAGGTATCATTTTGTCAAAAACACGGTGCATTTCGTAATGAAACAAAGCGTCACATAAATGTGAACAATCGTGTCATATATATTCACCGAGCCAAACGCGCCAGAAGCCGAAAGGTTCCCTTGTTATTGATATCCGCGAAATGCCTCAAGCAGTTCAGCCATATCGGTGGGAAGTGGGGCTTCAAAACGCATAAGATCGCCTGTCATCGGATGTTCAAAGGCCAGAAGCCGCGCGTGCAATGCCTGGCGATTGAAGCCTTTGACAATAGATTGCAATGGCTCATCAAATTTATTTGCCTTGGTTTTGTACGCACCGCCATACTCCATATCGCCTACCAGCGGATGGCCGATATGAGTCATATGTACGCGGATCTGGTGTGTTCTGCCGGTCTCAAGCTGGCATTCGACCAAGGATGCAAGCGCTGTGGAATCTTCGCGAGCACCAAAACGTTCAAGCACTTCAAAATGCGTGACAGCATGGCGGGCGTCGTCCCGTTCTTCGTGAACAATAGCTTGTTTGGTCCGGTCTCGGTGCGAGCGGCCAAGATGGGCATCTATCGTACCAGTTGTCCTGTCGGGCGTGCCCCAGACTATTGCCAGATAAGCACGCTCAAGGTCTCCGGTGCGGCCATGATCAGCAAATTGTGCACTCAAATGCCGGTGGGCAAGATCGTTCTTAGCGACCACGATGACACCACTGGTTTCCTTGTCGAGGCGATGAACAATCCCGGGCCGTTTTACGCCGCCAATGCCTGATAGCGTATCCCCGCAATGGTGTATCAAGGCATTGACGAGCGTGCCGGACCAGTTGCCATTGCCGGGATGAACGACAAGGCCAGCCGGCTTGTTGATAACAATAAGATCTGTGTCTTCATAAAGAATATCGAGAGGAATGTTCTCCCCGGATGGCGCTGCATCTTCCGGTTCTGGAATTATGATCTCAATGCTCATGCCGTCGCGAAGCTTATATTTGGTCTCGCTGATTACTTTGCCGTCAATGGTTACCTGACCGCCGCCTATCAGCGCCTGAATACGATTTCGCGACAGGTCAGGCGCCAGTTGAGCAGACAACCAAGCGTCGAGACGCTTGCCTGCAGCATCGATATCGGTAATTAGCGCTTTCAAAAACCTAGTCCCTTCGTTACAGAAGCCTACCGCGCTGCGTCCGCTAGCTTAAGCGAGATGCGAGTGCGAGTTAAAACTCGGAGATGCCGTGCATGGCAAATATAAATCCAGACCTGGATGGCGAAGAACAGCCTCTGGACCCGGCAATGGAGCGGGTTCGCCGCAAGATGATCCGGCTGCTAGCTGTGTCCATCGGTATTATGGTCATTGGTCTTATGGCGGTGCTTGCGGCGATTGTCTACAAGATTAACCAGCCTGTAGCGGATGTACCAGTTGCGCCTAGCGTCGTTTCGCCCGGCCAGGCTCTTGGTGCAGCGCTGACGGGAGAATCGATAGTCCTAGATCCCGGCACCCGAATATTGTCGCACAACCTTTCCGATAACACGCTTTCACTGGAAACCAGATTGGCCAACGGCACTCGGCAAATCCTTATTTATGACATAGCGACCAAGCGCGTCGTAGCCCGTATTGCCGAAGCGACCGGTAATTAGGCAAAGAGTGTGGTGGTTGCAAATGACCATTGCACTTTTCGCCTGCCTTGATTATACCCGCGACATCGACTGCGATGCGCCCATCGTCTAGCGGTTAGGACGGCGCCCTCTCACGGCGCAAACAGGGGTTCGATTCCCCTTGGGCGTACCAATTCATCTTTATTGTCAGGTCGTTAAACCAGCGGGAAAATACGTCCCTGTTGTATCTGTTCGTCGACCCAATGCTGTTCATTTCCCCAGGAATGCCTTTTCCAGCCTTGCCAGCTGAAGCCGCAGAACTCAACACGGGTTGAATCCGTTCCAAGAGTTTCAATCACATAGCGGATAGCCAGCACTCCGGAGCTTGGAAAAATCTTACTGAAATCGCTGGTAGAGATATCAAGTATCCGGCAGGTTTCGTAGTAGAATTCGGCGGAGAGGACGGTCGTCTTTTTGCCCAGTGCCTGGACCTTTTTCAATGTTTCTGCCGTCCAATCTGCCTTGCGACCCTTTAAACGGGACAGGAGGTTTGGCCGCGGATGATACTGTCTGACGATTGAAGGGTGGTAGGGGAGAATAATCTCCTTCGCATCTCGCACAAACGGCTCTTGCCAATAAGAGGGCGTTTCCAAACGTGCCTGCATTGATTTGCCGGAGTTCATCAGGAAGAGAATATCAGTCTTGCTGCCGGTCAATTCAGGAATGATAACCGCTTCATTGAACCGGATAACGATGTCAGCGCTATCTATGGCGTGAGCCACGCCCGGCCTTACAGGTCCATTGCCAACGATGACAATCCTTTTGAACAGACCTGAGAGCGAACGCGTCATTTTATCAGCCAGTTTTCTTTTTCTTGACCTGAGCCATGCGCGGTTTGGTTTCAAGACCGCTCTTATAGAGATTGTTGCGATCAAGGACCTTCACATCCCGTTCGCCGCACAAAGCCATCGTAATATCGAGCTCCTTGCGGATAATCTCCAACGCTTCCGTCACACCGGCCTTGCCGCCAGCGCCCAGACCATAGAGAAAAGCCCGGCCAATGAAGGTCCCTTTGGCGCCAATGGCAAGTGCTTTCAGAACGTCCTGCCCAGAACGAATACCGCCATCAAACAGAACTTCAATCTTGTCACCGACGGCGTCGACGATTTCGGCAAGCACGGAAATGGAAGAGGGAGCGCCATCCAGCTGCCGTCCTCCATGATTGGACACGATGATTGCGTCAGCGCCCGTGGCCGCAGCAATTTTGGCATCTTCAACGTCAAGAATACCCTTGATGATGAGCTTGCCGCCCCATCTTTCCTTGATCCATGCCACGTCACTCCAAGAAAGGCGCGGATCGAACTGTTCAGCGGTCCAGACACCCAGCGACGCCATACTCTCTACACCCTTAACGTGACCGATGATGTTGCCGAACCCACGGCGTTTCGTTTTCAGCATGCCCATGCACCATTGTGGACGGGTCATCATCTGCCAGAGAAAGGATGGTGTTATTTTGGGTGGGGCGGACAGGCCATTGCGAATATCCTTATGGCGCTGGCCGAGAATTTGAAGATCCAGCGTTAGGACAAGAGCTGAGCATTTGGCCGCTTTGGCACGATCAATCAGATTATTGATAAAGTCGCGGTCACGCATGACATAAAGCTGAAACCAGAATGGCTTTTTCGTAACTGATGCAACGTCCTCGATAGAGCAGATGCTCATGGTGGACAGGGTAAACGGAACGCCGAAATCTTCTGCGGCTTGAGCTGCGAGCATCTCGCCATCCGCATGCTGCATGCCGGTCAGGCCGGTCGGTGCCAATGCGACTGGCATTGAAACTGGCTGGCCAACCATTGTTGACTCCAAGGTCCGCTCTGCCATGTCGACAGCAACACGCTGACGTAATTGGATCTTGGCGAAATCCTCCTCATTGGCGCGATAGGTGCTTTCGGTCCAGGCGCCTGAATCAGCATAATCAAAGAACATTTTTGGAACGCGACGCTGCGCGATTCTTTTCAGGTCAGCTATTTCCAGATTCTTGGCCATATTCTTCCCGCTTTAAATATCTGTTTTTCATATGAGTGGCTCGGTGAGGCAAGCACTTTGTACGCGATAATCATATACGAGTGAGCGCTTCACGAGTAAATGGTTTGTCATTGTTATCGAAACATCGTTATGTTCAGCATATTCTTCACGCATGATCCATAGGACTCATTCTCATGTCAAAGCAACCACTTCTCATTCTCGGACCGCTTATGCCCTATCTCATTGAAGAGTTGGGTAAAAAGTACGAGATCGAGAAGCTATATGAGGAGAAGGATGCGCTGGGTTTTCTGCAAGCCCATGCGCCACGCTTTGAGGCGGCTGTGACGAGCACTTTCACGGGGCTGAAGGCAGACATGATTGACCTTCTAACCGCCGTGAAAATTGTTTCGTCATTTGGCGTCGGCACCGACTCTCTTGACGTGGCCTATGCCAATAAGAAGGGCATAAAAATTGCCAATACGCCGGATGTTCTCAACGAAGACACAGCAAACATGGCAATAACACTTTTGCTTGCCTCAACGAGAGACATCGTCGCCAATGACCGGTTTGTACGGGAAGGCCGATGGGCGAAGGGCGAAGCCGCTCCTCTGGCGCTCGGCATTGAGGGAAAGAAAGTCGGGCTTGTCGGGCTGGGGCGGATTGGGAGCGTAATCGCGACCAAGCTCTTGGCTTTTGGCTGCGATGTTGTCTACCACACGCGTAACAAGAAGCCCGACATCTCATTTAAGCATTATGACAATCTGGTTGAGATGGCCGGCGACTGCGCAGCATTGATTGCTATCCTGCCGGGCGGCGAGGCAACGCAGGGTGTCATTTCTCGCGAAGTTTTGCAGGCACTTGGGCCCGAGGGAACATTCATCAATGTTGCTCGCGGAACCGTCGTTGATGAAATTGCACTGGTCGAATTGTTGAAGTCAAAGGAACTCGGCCGGGCCGGGCTTGACGTTTTTGTTGACGAGCCCAACGTGCCTGCGGACTTGTTCGCATTGGATAATGTAGTTCTACAGCCGCATATGGGCAGCGCCACGGTTGAAACCCGCAAGGCCATGGCTGACCGCGTTGTCTCCAATCTCGATAATTATTTCGCGGCCAAATAGGCCGCGAGCAACTTCCGTTCAGGCAAGAAAGCTTTAGCCGAAGACGACTGTCTTGTGGCCATTGAGCATAACGCGCGATTCAAGATGTTTCTTGACCGCGCGGGCCAACACTCGGCTTTCGATATCACGGCCCGTGGCTACAAAATCTTCTGCGCTCATGGCGTGGGTTACGCGTTCAGTTTCCTGTTCGATAATGGGACCTTCATCAAGGTCGGGCGTCACGTAATGAGCCGTTGCACCAATCAGCTTCACGCCACGCTCGAAAGCCTGGTGATAAGGCTTTGCACCTTTGAAGCTTGGCAGGAAGGAGTGGTGAATATTGATAACCTTGCCAAACAGCCGCTTCGAGAGATTGTCGGAAAGGACCTGCATGTAGCGGGCAAGAATCACAAGATCAGCACCAGTGTCTTTGACAATTTTGAGCAGCGCATCTTCTTGCTCTTTCTTGTTGTCCTTTGACACGGGAAGCACGTGATATGGGATGCCTTCGTGGTCGGCAAAACGTCGGCTGTCTTCATGATTGGAGACGATCGCCGCGACTTCCGCATCGAGCCAGCCTACCTTGATCTGATAAATCAAGTGCAGCAAAGCGTGGTCGAAACGCGAGACCATGATAATGATTCTTGGCTTCTTTGATTGATCGATGAGGCTTGTCTTCATATCGAAGCGAGTAACAGCAGGTTTGAGCGCTCGCTCTACATCGTCTTTCGATGTTCCTTCGGCAGCCGTAAATGCAATGCGCATGAAGAAGCGGTTGGTTTGGCGATCCCAGAACTGATTGCTTTCAGCAATATTGGCATCCATGCCTGCTAGTTCTGTGGTTACCGAGGCAACAATTCCTGGCCGGTCTTCACAGGTAAGCGTCAGGACATAATTCTGGTCTGGCATGGGAACTCCGTCTGTCGTCATTCAGTGATCTTGGCAATTGTGCGGGATCATAGGGGGCACCGTTGAAATGCGTCGACACAAAAACGAAGTGCTCAGTCCTTTTTCCGGCATCCTTGACCGAGGCGATTGTCTTTTGTCGATTAGATGATGGATTACATCAGGAGTCAGGCTTGATGCCATACCATCGGGGTGTGTAAGTCCATTCCCCGCCATCCGTTTTGGGAAAACTGCGCGTTAATGACGAGCCGACAATGATGACCGTGCGCATGTCGACCTGTTCTGGCGTCAAGTCTTCCAGCCGTATCGTTCGCAGGGTCTCAGCCGGGCGGCCAATATCACGGCCCAGGACAACCGGCGTATCGGGATTGCGATGCTGGCGCAGCAACTCTATCGCCCGGGGCAATTGCCAGGGCCGCGGCTTGGAAATCGGGTTGTAGAAGGCAAAAGCAAAATCTGCTTCGGCGGCCAGTGAAATGCGTTTTTCGATAATCTCCCAAGGCTTCAGATTATCCGACAATGAAATGATGCAAAAATCATGACCAAGGGGCGCACCGCTTTTGCTCGCTGCAGCAAGTGCAGCAGAGACACCCGGCAATATTTCCAGCTCTACACTATGCCATGCAGGATTGTCGGAGTCGTGCAAGGCTTCGATCACCGCTGCAGCCATGGCGAAAACGCCGGGGTCACCGGAAGAAACCATCACCACGGACCGGCCTGTTGCAGCAAGTTCAAAAGCATGGCGGGCACGCTGCATCTCTTCGCGATTATCGGTCGCATGGATGGTCTGGTTGGGCCGAAAGGTTCCAGCCATGCGAATATAGGTTTCATAGCCAAGAATGTCTTGAGCCTGTTGCAGTGCATGTTTGACGGCGGGAACCATAAAATCGGGATTGCCCGGGCCAAGACCTATAACACTGAGTTTTCCTCGTGGACGAGTCTGATCGACCTGTGCGGTTGATTGAAATACCAATTCATTTTCGCCTGCGACCACGTCATCGGGCGTCACCCGGATAAGCAATTCGCCCTCATCATTCAGTGGCAGACGCGCATCGGCAAGCCAAGGCGCACTTCCTTCTATGCGCACGGTCTTTCCGGCAAGCATATCGGCAATGAACTTCTTGGCATTTCCGGGATTCTTCAGCTGGAATTCGGGCGGTGGATTTAGCAGGCATGTCCCGAAACGAAGCTCGCCAGAGGTAGTGATAGCAGCTGGAACATTGAGAATCGTAGCAATCTGGCGCGCCAGAATATTGACGCCAGTCGTTCCGCCGAGCAGCGGGACCACTGTGCTACCATCATCCGCGACGGCAAGTACAGGCGGCTCCGCGCCCTTGTTCTCCAAGATGGATGCGAGCGAACGAATGATAATTCCTGCCGAGCAAAGTGCGATAATGGGATGGCCTGTCTGATAAAGCTGGCGGACAGTGTCACCAAAATTTTCGAAGCTTTCGTCAGCCCCTTCGACGCGCGTATCAAGCCCGTAGATGGTGCTTCCATCCAAGGCCGACTTAATTTGCAATGCTGTTTGCAAACCTAAGGCGGAGAGAACCAAAATAATGGGGGAGGCCATCATTCGCCGTTGCCTTGCCACTTTTCTCCGGGAACCAGAATCAGCGAGAAGTAGGGGGATGACGCCGGATCCACTTCGCTGAGCGGTACGATTTTCTGGGCGTCCATAGTCGCCCGTTCAACGTAAAGCGCGCGGTCCATCAGGCCGAGCTCAGCAATAACATCACGCACCTTTGCGAGGTTTTTGCCAAGCTTCATAATCGCTGCGGCTTCCGTGGCGGCAAGTCTTGTCTTCAATTCTTCCGCCGGAAGCACTCCGGAGAGAACCGTCAGGGTTTGATTGCGGTAGACAAGCGGTGCGCCAAGAACTGCCGCGCCGCCCAGGATCGAACACACACCGGGCACGACCTCTGTCTGATAGTCTTCGGCCAGGCGATCATGGATATACATGAATGAGCCATAGAAAAAGGGATCGCCTTCAGCGATGACTGCCACATCTAATCCCGCATCCAGATGAGTGCGCAAAACGCCGGTGATTTCGCTGTAAAAATCGCTGACAATCGCCTCGTAATTCATATGAGCTGGCAATATCTCGGTTGTAACCGGATAAATCAGCGGCACCAGCAACTGGCTGTCGCTGAGGTATTTTTCAACAATGGTCAGAGCATTACCCTTTTTGCCCTTTGCGGCATGGTAGGCTACGACCGGCGCAGACTGAAGTAGCCGCAACGCCTTCAATGTGATGAGCTCCGGATCGCCGGGACCGACGCCCAGTCCGAACAGTCTTCCCTGCGCCGCCATTATTCTTTCTCCGACGCAAGCGCATTAATGGCGGCTGCAGCCATGGCGCTGCCACCACGACGCCCATGAACAACGACAAAAGGAATGCCATGGGTATTTTCGGCAAGCGCAGCTTTTGATTCCATTGCACCGACAAAGCCAACTGGAAAGCCAAGCACCAGTGCGGGACGCGGAGCGCCTTCCTCAATCATTTCGAGAAGCCGAAAAAGCGCGGTTGGAGCATTGCCAAAGGCAACGACAGCCCCCTCCAGATGAGGATGCCAGAGTTCAAGAGCCGCAGCAGAGCGTGTGTTACCCATCTCCATTGCCAGTGCTGGCACGGAGGGGTCGTTCAATGTGCAGATGACTTGATTATCACGAGGCAAGCGGGCGCGTGTGACGCCCTCCGCAACCATGCGCGCATCACACAAGATCGGTGCGCCTGCAAGCAAGGCGTTTCGTCCTGCTGTCGCAGCGCCATCCGAAAATGCCAGATCCTCAATCACATCAACCATCCCGCAGGCATGGGCAACGCGCACGGCAAGTTTTTCCAGATCGGCAGGAATGCGGCTTAGGTCAGCCTCAGAGCGAATGATAGCGAAGGAGCGATCATAGATCGCTTGGCCATCGCGAATGTAGTCAAGCATGTGATGGCCCCCCGGAGCCGAAATTAGCGCCGATCAGTTCGGCCGATTCCTCGATAGTGCGGTTGCTAGCCAATAGCTTGCCAAATCGCGACGGTCCATTGGTCGCTTGCAGAAAGATATCATAGCGACCCGCAGAGGTTGCTACGAGCGTTACGGGTTTTGCCATAGGTGAGGCGCAGGACTTGCTGCATCCGGTAAGGTGTATTTGCGGCATCTCGGATTTGCCGGCAAGCAAGGTGGCGAGGCGGATACCATCCGATTGCGTCGCCGCCAGCGCGGATTTGCAGCCAGCCGATCCGGAGCAGCTGATCATCGTTGCAATGGGCTCCAGAGGATCACTGGTAAGCCCAAGTGCACGCAGTGCTTCGAGCGCATCTTCGGCATGATCCTTCGCTACTCCGGATAAAAGCACACTTTGCCATGGCGTCAATTGCAGCGCCCCTGAGCAGTAACGATCGGCAATCGCGGCCAGATTACGCAGTATATCGGGATTTAAGCGACCAAGTGGTGGCATTGCGCCGACCATCTGGAAACTCGCATTGGAGGTTTTCACGATACCCAGATGACCATTTGTCTGCGGTGGAGTCCTGCGCCACTGACCGAGATCTGCATTGCGGAGAGACTTGTCAAATCGCCCCTCAACACGACCAATAAAGTGATCCCGGCCCAAATCCGCAAGCATATGGCGTAAACGCGATGCATCTGGATTGGCAATGTTCCATTCGATGAAAAGATCGAGAATGGCGGTTACCAGTTCGAAGGATCTCTCTGTGCTGACTAGTCCCAGAGCGGATTGATCCCTTGCAAGAACAGGGGGAGTGCCAGCGATACCAAAGGCGTAGGCAGAAGCCGGATTTTCCGGGTTGATCGGACTTAGCCAAAGATCGTTCGGATGAGTGACCATAGCAACATCCTCACCTCCATCGATGAGTATACAGAATTTGGGTGAGAGCGTCTGATAGCGAGGGTTTGTCTGCAATTCTGTCAGAATGCGCATAGCCAGAGGCCTGATGTCGCTTTTTTTATCGTCTTGTCCGACAAGCGGGCTGATCATGACATTGCGTATGTCATCCCCCTTGTCAGTCAGAGGCCCCAACCCGAGCGCGAGCAAACTGTCGACAAGCGCGTCTTCGCTGTCCGGGCGAACGCCGCGGATTTGCACATTTGCCCGATTGGTAATGTCGATGATTCCATTACCAAACTCTTCAGCGGCCCGGGCTATCCCTCTTGCCTGATCGGAAGTGAGGTTGCCGAACGTCAGTTTTACCCGGCATATTCGGCCATCCAGCGCTTGTGCCATACGAAACAACCCCGGACAGGCGGAGCGCCGGTCATGGACTAAAATTTTGCGGACGGGTTTCATTATCAGGCTCATGGCTTTGACGGTTTTACAGGATGGCGCAGGGTGTGCCAACCATTCTCATAGCTGTAACCTTCGTTGACCCATCTTGCGCTTTCGGGCATGCATGGCATTGAACGTTCAACGGGATAGATGATGGCGCAGTGGCTTACGATAATCGGGATTGGTGAAGACGGATATGAGGGGCTTGGGCAGAATGCACGGGCCGCCCTGAAGGCTGCGGGCACCATATTCGGCGGCAAGCGTCACCTTGATCTCCTGCCCGAAGAATTTGGCGCCAAGCGTATAGCATGGCCGACACCGTTTTCAGACGCCTATGCGATGCTGCTTGCCTTGCGTGGAAACGCAGTTGTCGTTCTGGCAAGCGGCGATCCGATGCATTACGGCATGGGGGCAACGCTCACGCGGTACTTGAGCGCGGAGGAAATGCTGGTTTTGCCTTCGCCTTCATCATTCTCGCTTGCTGCTGCTGCTATGGGTTGGCCCATACAAGACATAGAGTTGCTCAGTGTTCATGGACGAGCGCTCGAAACCTTGGCGAAGTCCTTTGTGCCTGATGCAAAGCTGCTTATTCTCAGCAATGATGGTGAAACGCCTACCCATGTGGCACGGCTTTTGATCGAGTCGGGCTTTACTACGGCTCGTCTGACTGTGCTCGAGCATTTAGGAGGCGAGAATCAACGGCGCATTGATGGTGTTGCACAAAGCTGGAACCAATTGCGTTGTGCAGACCTCAATGTTCTTGCAGTGGATTGTGGGCAGCCTGATCAATTCTCGCTCTCATATCCCCTTATGGCGGGTCTGTCAGACGAGGCTTACCAACATGACGGGCAGTTGACGAAGCGGGATGTGCGAGCAGTAACCTTGGCGCATCTGGCACCCTTGCCGCGCGAATTGCTTTGGGATGTCGGAGCAGGATGCGGCTCGATCGGCATTGAGTGGATGCGCTCGCACCCGACATGCAAGGCGATTGCGATCGAGGCCGACGAGAAGCGGCAGGCTCTGATTATCCAGAATAGTAAAACGCTTGGCGTGCCCGGCCTCGAACTTGTGCGGGGGCAAGCGCCGGATGCACTGGCGGAGCTCAACACTCCCGATGCGATTTTCATCGGCGGTGGCGTGACTGATCCCGGGGTTTTGGATGCATGCTGGCTTGCATTGAAGCCGGGTGGCAGGCTTGTCGCAAATGCTGTTACCATTCAAAGCGAAATGGCGCTGGTCGGTTGGCGGGAAGTGCATGGTGGAGATCTCATCAAGCTAAGCGTGTCGCATGCGCAGCCGCTTGGAAGCTTTGATAGTTGGCGATCAGCCTTGCCCGTTACTATTTATACCGTTCGCAAGCAGGTGTAAGGAGTTCGCGACAGGATTAAGACAGGATTATGCTTTCTAAGGGTAGTGGGAGATTGCATTCGGGTGGAAATTCATATTCTTAACGTAATAAAAAACGTTGAAGTCCCGTCCTGATGGCAATCAGGGAGTCAGGAGCAGGAAACACGCATGGCAACTTATAAATATTTCATCTGGCCAATTCTTTTCACAATTTTCGGATTGGCGGCCGGGGCCTGGATAGGCTTCATCTACTCCGGAAATATACAGGGCGCATTGTCGGTGCTGTTTATCTGCGTTGTGCTTGGTGTATTGGAAATATCGCTGTCATTCGACAACGCCATCGTAAATGCCAAAATACTCAAGGACATGGACCCGGTCTGGCAGCATCGCTTCCTGACATGGGGCATCATCATAGCCGTTTTCGGCATGCGCATTGTTTTCCCGCTTGCCATTGTGGCAGTTGCCGCCTGGATTGATCCGATTTCCGCGATGAAACTGGCCATCTCCAATCCTGAAGAATATGCGCGCATAATGAAGGAGGCGCATGTCGGAATTGCTGCTTTTGGCGGTACTTTCCTCCTGATGGTGGGGCTTAAATTCTTCTTCGATCATGAGAAAGACGTTCATTGGATCAAGCTCATCGAAAGCCGCGCATCCCGCTTTGCATCAATTCAGGGCATTGAAGTCGGCGTTGTTCTTGTCCTGATCATTTTCTTCTCCCGCCAACTCGTTGGAGAAGACTCGGTAACGTTCCTGACATCGGCCATTTACGGGCTGCTTACATTCCTTGTTGTCGAAGGTATTGGTGCCGTACTGGACGCCACTCAGGAGCAGATGGATACTGTTCACAAGGGTGGATTGGGCGCATTCCTTTACCTCGAAGTGCTCGATGCGAGTTTCTCTTTCGACGGTGTCATTGGCGCTTTTGCCCTTTCAACCAACCTTTTTGTCATCGCCATCGGCCTTGGTATCGGTGCGTTCTATGTAAGGTCGCTCACAATCATGCTGGTCGAAAAGGAAACGCTCGGTCAGTATCGATATCTGGAGCACGGCGCATTTTATGCGATCCTCGTTCTAGCAGTCATCATGTATTGCCAGACACTGTTCCACATTCCGGAAGTAATCACCGGTCTGATTGGTGCAACGCTGATAGTATTCTCGCTGGTTTCGTCGATCATTTATCGTCGCCGTAATCCGGAAGCTATCGAAGCTTAGCCGTTTGACGGAACTATCCGAACGCCATAGGGGTTGAACCTTCTTGCCAAAAGGAGACCACCCCTATGGAACTTGATCCCCAGAACTCCCTTTCCGCCATTCAGGCAGCGATTGATCAAGCCAGAGTGCTGATCGTCACCTATTCATTCTCGGTCATAGGCGCGATCTTGTTGCTGATCGTCGGCTTTCTTGCCGCCCGTTTGGTAGAGCGCTGGGTCTATGCTGGACTTGGGCAGGTGAGCGGGTTTGACATGACGCTGCGCCGGTTCTTCTCAAAGATTGCGCGCTATATGGTCTTAGGCCTTGTAATCGTTATGGTTCTTGGCCAGTTCGGAATTCAAACCGCGTCGATGATCGCTGCCATTGGTGCAGTCGGTCTGGCCATTGGCTTGGCGCTGCAGGGAACCTTGCAGAATATTGCTGCGGGGATCATGTTGCTTGCGCTTCGTCCTCTGCGTATTGGCGAATATGTAGAGGTCGGCAGTATTTCCGGCACCGTCGAGGAAATCGGACTATTCGCAACACGTTTGCGCTCTGCCGATGGTATATATTTGCTTGCGCCAAATTCAACTCTTTGGACTCAGCCGGTGAAGAATTTCACGCGCAATGGTGCAAGACGAAATGACATCACGGTTACTATTGATAATGCTGACGACTTCGACAAGATACAAGCAACGCTGACCGCTCTTGCCGTAAACAGTCCTTATGTGAAAGAAACCCCCGCCCCGGATACATTCATTGCTGAGTTGGGCGAAACGACGATGAGTGTAACGCTACGATATTGGACGACCGTCCCGGATTTTCTTTTCGCAAAAATCGAGCTGAACAAGAGCGTAAGAAAAGCGTTGAATGTCAAAGAATAGCGGATAATCAAATCATTTGCATTGCATCGGTAAGTGATCGGTTTTTATGGATGAAATACCAAAAAATAATCTGTGCCAGGCGACTATTGCCATAGCGGAGCATCAATTCTTGTAGTTGGCCTTGCGCAGCAAGAGGTTTCAAGTCTAGGAACGTTCCATCCATTTTCTCCTTGTTTGGTGACCTCTTGCAGACGATCTCAAAGCCTCAAATAGCTTCGTATATATTGGCACTTGTCGCACTTGTAGGCGCCCTTCAACTTGGATTGCTTTCCGCGCTTCTGGCTGGACTTCTGGTCTATAGTCTGGTGCATATGGCCGCCCCTTTACTTGGAAGAATGGGCGTTTCCAATGGTTTAACAAGAACATTGGCGCTGGCGATACTTGCGCTAATTTTTATACTTCTCGTCGTTATTGGTGTGATGCGGGGCATGGTGCTGCTGACTGATGGGTCGGAAGGCATAGTTTCACTGTTCCAAAAAATGGCTGAGATCATTGATACAGCGCAGCTTCATCTGCCGACTTGGGCGCGTGACTATTTTCCATCCAACCTTGAAGAGCTGGAAAGCTTTGCCGCCGCATGGTTACGCAATCATGCCGGGCAATTACAGCTCGTCGGTCGCGATATTGGTGTCCTGCTCATACGGATCATTCTTGGCATGGTCATTGGTGGATTGATCGCGCTGACATCTGTATCGCCGACCAAAAAGCCCGGCCCTCTGGCTGTAGCCCTGACAGAGCGCGCAGCATTGTTAAGCAATGCATTTCGCAATATCGTCTTTTCGCAGTTGCGTATTTCTGCGTTAAACACATTTTTTACCGGAATTTTCCTGGCCGTAGTATTGCCAGCGTTTGGCATTCACTTGCCATTGGTCAAGACCATGATTGCAGTAACATTTTTTGTCGGTTTGCTTCCAGTCATAGGCAATTTGATATCAAACACTGTAATCGTCATTGTTGCGCTCAGCGTTTCCTTCGGGGCCGCGGTCGGATCTCTCGCATTTCTGATTATTATTCATAAGCTTGAGTATTTTATGAATGCGAAGATTATCGGGTCGCGCATCAAGGCTGCCGCCTGGGAATTGTTGCTTGCAATGATTGTTTTTGAAGCCTGGTACGGCATTGCTGGACTTGTCGCTGCGCCTATCTACTATGCTTATCTCAAGGACGAGTTGAAGCTGCGCGGCTTGATTTAAATGGCGGCGATATGTCTGTTGGCCAATCTCGCGAAGCGCCCCCATTCAACCAAGCACAACTAAAACACATCCTTGGATTGTAAATTTTGGGCAAGAATCGAAGGTTTTTCAGCAAATCTTCGGATCTTTCCGGGAAAAGAGAGGCGGGTCCCGATTTTCTCTGCCACTTTTTCACATATTTGAGAGGCCGTTGGGGCAGTCCTATAAATTCCACTGGCCCGACCGGCACCATCATTATAAGTTACATGTAATTTGAAATCTGGAGTTGCACATGTCGTCATTTCCAAATGAGGTTCGTTCCATCCTCAATCGAGTCATTGGATCTTCTCCGGCTGACCTTCGTCTGGTTGCCCAGCGTCTGCATGACCATGCCGTTGAAGAGCGTATGCCCGTTGACGAGGTGAAAACAAATCTCGCGCTGCTGGGCTATGCCACGATTTCAGATTTTTGCCGTGATCTCGATTTGCCGCCTCACGTGGCAGAGCGCTGGGAGCGTTTTGGCGTATCATCAGAGATGAAACAGGTTTTCGGCATGCTGCTTAATCAGCGTAAAAAGTTTGCCGCTGCCGCGACCGAGTTTGAGGCCATTACCCATGTCGGCCTGATGGATTTTTTACGCAGCCGAGGTGTGCTTTAAAATAAGTCGAGCCGATCTATCGAATGTCTTGTCATAAGCTTGACGATCAGCCCAGCTATGGGTTCCGGACCGGGCCTTTCGGTTCTAAGACCCTGATCAAGATGAGATGCGAACACTAAAATCTGTCGGCTAAGTTTTCTAACCGTCACCGGGTCTCCAGCGATTTTTTATGAATTCAGTTTTGTTTGTCACATAAGTTTCATTGTTCAAATGTATTTGACAAAAGACAATTGAACATGGACACTCCTCCGGCATGACAGGTCGTAAAGAACCGGGAATGCACGGAGGAGGATTTTTCGTGGGCACATGTCCCCCCGATTAAACCGAATCCCCTTTGGGAGGAGAAAAAATGAATAAGTTTCTTAAAATGACACTCGGCGTGCCAGCTCTTTTTGCTGTGTCGCTGGCTTTTGGTGCGGCCAATGCTGAAACGCTTAGCCTTTACACATCACAGCCCGATGCTGATGCAGCAAAAACCGTCGAGGCATTTCGCAAGGTTAATCCAGATATCGAGGTTCAGGTGTACCGGTCCGGTACAAGCGATATTTTGAGCAAGCTGGCGGCGGAGTTTTCTGCCGGTGCCACACAGGCCGACGTATTGCTGATCGCAGATGCGGTGAGCATGGAAGGCCTGAAGAAACAGGGCAAACTCCAGGCCTATGACAAGGCTAATGTCGAAGGTTTCAGCAAAGACTCTTTTGATAAGGACAAGACCTATTTCGGCAGCAAGCTGATCACTACAGGCATCGCCTATAATTCAGCTGCAACGGCTAAGCCCGAACATTGGGCAGACCTTGCCAAGCCGGAATATAAGGGCATGATCGTCATGCCAAGCCCACTTTATTCTGGTGCCGCAGCCTATCTGCTGAGCGGTTTCGTCGGCAATCCCGAACTTGGCTGGGACTATTTCGACAAGCTCAAGGCCAATGAAACAGTAGCCGTACGCGGCAATGGCGCGGTGCTGAAATCCGTAGCCAGCGGAGAGAAGCCTTATGGCATCCTTGTCGATTTCATGGCGCTGAATGCAAAGGCCAAAGGCTCTCCGGTTGAATTCGTTTTCCCCTCGGAAGGTGTTCCTGCGGTGACGGAACCAGTCGCGATCATGTCTGGCACGAAGAACCTTCCTGCCGCGCAGAAATTCGTAGACTTCATCCTTTCGGATGATGGACAGAAACTGGCGCTTGCACAGGGCTATCTGCCTGCCAAACCATCGATTGGCCGTCCTTCCTGGCTGCCTGAAGGTGTTGAAATCAAGGTAATGCCAATCGAAACTCTGAAGGTTCTCGAAGCGACTGACGCTGACAAGGCGAAATTCTCCGGAATGTTCGGCGGCTAAAACTATTCCGGCAAGAGAGTTCAATTGAGTTCTCTTGCCGTTTCCAGTTTGGCAATCGCGCTGTGCGTGGTTCGTCCTTCGACTAGCTCAGGATAGCTCACCATGAGAAAGTGGTGGTTTGCAAAGGGCATTGTTCTGAGACGTTGCAGATAGGTTTTGCAACTATCCACCCTCTTCATGGTGAGCTTGTCGAACCACGCATGGCAAAAATGCAATATGGGACTGTGAATGACTATATTTGCTGAAAAGCGTCAGGGTACTGATACAGCCCTGATTGCAGGGGTGGCGGTCATTGTCGCGATGCTTTCCATCGTACCAATGCTGCGTCTCGCTTTCGAGATAGTCATGCCGCAAGGCAGCCTTTCTGCGGCACCGCTTCGCACGGCACTTTCCGGTTCGGCCACCTGGACCGCCACGTGGCACTCATTGCAGGTGGGCATAGGCGGCACATTGCTGGCAGTTATTCTTGGCACTGCCGTTGCCCTTCTTGTGAGCCTGACCAATGTGCGCGGTCGCAGCACTTTCGTTCTGCTCTATGTCGTTCCACTTCTCATCGCACCGCAAGTCACGGCACTGGCATGGTTGCAATTGTTCGGGCCTGCAAGCCCGTTCCTCAAGCTGATTGGCATGGCGCCAGCGCTTGGCAGCAAAAATCCGCTCTATTCGACGACCGGCATAATTGCACTGCTTGGCGTGCAATATGGCCCCCTGGTTTTCCTGATGGTTCGGGCCGGATTGCGCAAGCTGCCGCGTGAACTGGTGGAAGCCGCCTTAAGCAGTGGTGCAAGCCGTCTAACGGTACTTCGTACAATCATCCTGCCACTGATGACGCCATCCATCATCGGTGCCACCGCATTAGCTTTTGTTTCCTGTGTGGGCAATTTCGGCATCCCGGCATTTCTTGGCATCCCGGCAGGCTATCTCGTCTTGCCGACATTGATCTATCAGCGGCTGGCTGGCGGTGGTCCCGCTGTTCTTTCCGAAGTTGCTGTTCTTTCCATGCTCATCGGGCTCATCGCCATGGCCGGAATCCTTGCGCAGGATTATGCCTCCCGCCGCCGCGATTATCGTATCGCTTCCACCTCCCTGCCTGCCGCGCCCTTCGAGCTTGGGCGCTGGCGCGCTTTGGCGGAATTCGCCATGTGGCTATTGATTGTCATTGTGCTGGTTCTGCCGATTGTCGGGTTGTTTTTGACCTCGCTTGTCGCGGCATATGGCGTGCCGCTGAGCATGAAGACAGTCACGCTTGCCAATTACGCTTTTGTGCTGTTTGACCACGCGGCGGCGAAACGCGCATTTTTCAACAGTTTCGGTCTTTCCCTTGCCGCAGCGGCCTTCGCAGTGCTCGTCGCAGTCCCGCTTGGCTATCTCATCACCTGGCGCAAAAGGTGGTGGACGAAGTTCCTGAATCTCTCCGCAGAATTGCCCTATGCACTGCCGGGCGTGGTTCTGGCGATTGCCTCGCTGCTCTTGTTCCTGAAGCCACTGCCGATCATCGGCTTGCAGATCTACAATACAATCTGGATCATTCTCTATGCCTATCTTGCGCGGTTTCTCGTATTGGCATTGAGGCCCACAATCAGCGGCCTGCACCAGATCGATCGCTCGCTTGAAGAGGCGGCGCAAGTTGCCGGTGCCGGACTTATAAGGCGCATGCGAACCATCGTATTTCCGCTCGTCGCGCCCGCGACGCTTGCCGGCGGCGTGTTGATCTTCATGACGGCCTTCAGCGAATTGACCGTTTCAGCCCTGCTATGGGCTTCCGGCTCGGAGACGATCGGTGTGGTGATCTTTTCCTTTGAGCAGGGCGGCGATTCCAACTACGCCGCCGCCATATCAACCCTGACAATTGTCGTGATTTTTGCGCTGATGCTGTTGACCAATCTGTTTGCACGCAGCCTTCCAAACGGAGTTCTGCCATGGCGGGATTGAAAATTGAAAATGTGACCAAGACATTTGGCGACTATGACGCCTTGTCGAATGTCTCGCTGGATGTCGCCAATGGCGAATTTGTTGCAGTGCTCGGACCTTCCGGCTGCGGGAAGACGACGCTCTTGCGCCTTGTTGCCGGTTTTGAACAGGTCAATCAGGGCACAATCACCGTTGGCGGGAAGGAGATGTCCAACCCGAAATTGAACGTCCCGCCTGAGCAAAGACGTGTCGGTATCGTTTTCCAGAATTATGCCTTATGGCCGCATATGAGCGTTTCAGAAAATGTTGGCTATAGTCTGAAAGTGGCAAAGGTCGACAAGGCAGAGCGGGACCGGCGCATTTTGGAAGCGCTCGAACTGGTCGATCTGCAAGGATATGGCGATCGCCGCCCGGCCAATCTTTCCGGCGGGCAAAGACAGCGCGTGGCTTTGGCCCGGTGCCTTGTGTCAGCGCCATCGCTGGTATTGTTTGATGAGCCGCTTGCCAATCTGGATGTGCATTTGCGCGCCTCGATGGAGGATGAGTTTGCCTCGTTCCATAAACGCACGGGCACGACGATTATTTACATTACCCATGATCAGGCCGAAGCCATGGCTCTGGCGGATCGTATTGCTGTCATGGACAAGGGGCATCTCGTGCAGTTTGCAACGCCGCGCGAACTTTATGAACAACCGGCGACGCCCATGGTGGCTTCGTTTATTGCCCAGGGTATGGTGTTTCCGGCCAAAGTTCTGACTGTCGAAGAAAACGGGCAATGCAAGGTGGAAGTGCTTGGACAGGAGGCTGTTTTCCGCTGCCGTCCCGGCCAAGGCGTGACAGGCGATGCAAAGGTGTGCATTCGTGCCGCCGATATCATCCCGGCAGCCAAGGACGGAATCGAAGTTTCCGTGAAGCGCAGCATCTATCGCGGGGGAGGCTCCCGCATCGAGGCAGTTGCGGGCAATGAAACACAGGAACTGCATTTCGATCTGGCTGATCCGAAGCGGCTTGCCGAAGGAGAAACGACACGCATTGCCATCGCCTCGGGCTGGGTCATACCGGAGGCAAATGTCTGATGCGGATTGATCTACATGGCGGTTTTTGGCGAAAAAGGCCGGACCAGTGTCGGCATTTCGGGCGGCGGCAAGAGCATACTTCTGGATGTTGGCATCAAGGTTGGGGCGACGGGCCGCGACTATTATCCGGCAATTGACGATGCAACGATTGCCAAGCTTGATGCCGTCTTTGTTTCCCATGCGCATGAGGATCATATTGGCGGTCTGGCGTGGCTTTTGTCGCGCGGATTTCGCGGCCGTATCTTCATGACGGCAGAAACATCGACGGAAGCTGCTTCCATGCTGGGGCAATATGGCGAGCAGGGTCACATGCAGGCCTTCGAGATTGCCGCTCATTCTGCCGAAGTTTTTACGGCGGGCGATATCATTCAGCTTGGAGAGTTGAGCGTTTCAACCGGACGTTCCGGCCATGTGGCAGGCGGCGTATGGTTTGCGGCAAGTGACGGAGCCAAGTCCGCTGTTTACACCGCCGATGTGGTGCCGGACAGCGCGGTTTTCGCCATGGATCAGATTCCGCCTTGCGATCTTTTGATCCTCGATGCCTCCTATGGCGATGATGCCATATCGAGCGATGAGCGCGTTTCCGCGATCCGGCAATGGATCGAGACGCAACCGAATGGTTGCCTGCTGCCCGTGCCGCTTTCCGGTAAGCCGCTGGAACTGATGGCTATCCTGCCTCAGCGCTTTGCGATTCATGCAAGCATGCGCGATGCTGTGGCGGCACAGATCGCCGCAAGAGATGCTTTCCATCCAGGCGTTGGAGCAGAGCTGACACAGCGGCTGGCCAAGGCGCTGGACTGGTCGGAATTGGATGCTTTGCCGGGCTGCCCGCTCATGAGTTTCGATGGCATGGGAAGCGCCGGGCCTTCGGTGGAGGCGATCAAACGCGCGGCAGATCAAGGATATCCCATTCTGCTTACGGGGCATATTCCACCCAATACACCTGCTTCTGCTTTATTTGAGGCAAAGCGGGCAGAGTGGATAAGGCTGCCGACCCATCCGACCCGGCAAGGCAATGTGGCGATATGGGAAGGGGCAGGGCGTCCTGCAACGCTAGGGCACTCGTGCTCGCTCTCCGCACTCAGTGCATTGAAACAATATCTGCCCGCGCTGAACGATACGGTGCGCACCGGCGACCATATTGACGTATAGAAGGCGAATGCGATGAGAATTCTGGTTTGCAATGATGACGGGATTGACGCGCCGGGACTGGCAGTACTGGCAGAGGCGGCCAAGCTGATAACGGATGATGTCTGGGTGGTCGCGCCGGATGGCAAGCGCACTGCCGCAGGCGCTTCGATCACCGTTGGCAAACCTTTGATAATGCGGGAGCTCGCACCCAAACGCTATTCCTGTTCTGGCACGCCTGCCGATTGTGTCGTCACCGCGATGAGCTGGCTGTTCAAGGATGAGGACCGGCCCGATCTGGTGCTTTCGGGCATTAATGATGGGCGGAACGTAGGCGAGGATCTGGCCTATTCCGGTACGCTGGGCATTGCCCGGGAAGCTTCATTTTGGGGCATTGCTGCAATTGGCTTTTCGCGGGTTAAGAAGCCGGAGCAGACGGAGAATGACGTCAAATGGCTGGCAGATTTTGTTCGCACCCTTTGGAACGAGCGTGATGAATGGGTGCTGGAGGGGCATTGGCTGAGTGTGAATCTGCCGACCCTGTTGCCAGCGGAAATTCGCCAGCCGCGCATCGGTCGTGACAAGATCGCGCTTCGCTCGGAGGTGGTGAGCGCCGAGGGCGATGAAACCACGCTCATCGTGCCGCGCGGCCGCGCTCACACCAGCGAAGAGGGCGACGACAACGATCTGATCGATCGTGGCTATGTCTGCATTAACCGGCTGAACTGGTTTGGCGAGGCGCAGCTTGATGCAGGTCTGCTCGGGGAATTGTAGTCAGCCGCGGCGGGCGACAAGGATACCGAGGATCACGATAACGCCGCCTATGGCCTGCATGAGGCCTATCGGCTCACTGAGCACAAACCAGGCCAATGCTGCGGCAACGACCGGCTGCAAGAGCAGGGTCAGCGATGAGAAGGCGGGCGGCAGGAAGGCGAGCGCATAGGTGATCATCCCCTGGCCCGCCGCATGAGAAATGAAGGCCAGACCTGCTAGCACTGCCCAGGCAAACAGCGTCAGCGGTATGAGGTTTGTTTCAAAGATCAGTGCTACGGGCAGCATACAGATTGCCGCGGACGCTGTGCTCCAGATCATGATGGTGCGGGTGGAGAAACGCACGCGAAGACGGCCGATGACGAGAATATAGCCCGCATAGAAAATGGCCGCGACAGCCGCCGTTGCATCGCCTGCAAGCTTGCCATCACCCAGCGCTGCCGGACCACCTTTTAGCACGACAACGCCGATGAGCGCGGTCGCAAGGCCGATGAGGAAAATCCTGCTGACATGGGCGCGGAAAATTGCCCAACTGCCGAGCGTAACAAAGATCGGCGCGAGATTGGCCAGAAGTGTTGCATTGGCAACGGATGTCATATGCAGCGCGAGGTGCCAGGCAGCAAGATCAGCGGCCAGAAAGATGCCGGGCATGGAGAGCCAGAAATAATCGGCAAGGCTTTCGGGGCGGGCATTGCGTTTGACATCCGGCATGGCTTTCGACCAGACCAGAAGCGGAATGAAAGCCAGCGCAACGCGCCAGAAAGCGGTTGTCATGGGACCGACCTCGGACAGGCGCACGAAAATCGGTGAGCCGCCGATGGCAATACCTCCAAGCAGCAACGCAGCAAGCGCTAATCGATTGGCGTTGACGGTCTGTATGCTCTGGGCGGTCATGAAAGGATTTCCGGTGTTTGCGATGTGTCTATACGAAATCGCCCATAGAGCAAATTCGAATGATTGACGTTTACAGTGAAGGGAACTTCATGTTCACGGAACCAAAGCGCCGGCCGATGGTTTGAAGTGAAGTATGGGAATAAACAGCTATCTCGTTCTGATCGCTTTGTTCGGGCTGGTCGTCTTGATGACCTCCTGGTTGCCCATGTTATTGAAGGGATTTCCGCTTTCCCTGCCCATTGTCTGCATTGCTTTCGGCACCCTGTTTGTCTGGACGCCGCTGTCGGCAATGATCGGCGACAATCCCCTCGACAGCCGCTTTCTCACGGAAAAAATAACCGAGTTTGTCGTCATCATTGCCCTCATGGGTGCCGGTCTGAAGATCGACCGGATATTGGGCTGGCGTAGCTGGATGACAACGTGGCGGCTGCTGGCCATATCGATGCCCCTGACTATCGGTGCCATCGCATTGCTCGGCTGGAGTTTTCTCGGGCTTGGAGTTGCTTCGGCCTTGCTGCTCGGGTCAGCGCTGGCGCCCACAGATCCCGTGCTTGCCAGCGATGTTCAGGTGGGGCCGCCGCAATCGGGGGAGAAGAGCGAGGTACGTTTTGCCCTGACTTCCGAGGCGGGGCTGAATGACGGGCTGAGTTTTCCATTCGTGCATCTGGCAATCGCGCTCGCGGCTTCAAATACAACGGGTGCTCCGTGGTTTTTCGACTGGCTAACGACCGATGTCATATGGCGGCTTGCTGCGGGCACGGGGCTTGGCTGGGCTACCGGCAAGCTGCTTGGCTATCTGACCTTCCGGCTCCCGAACAGGGCGGGGCTTGCCCATACGGGCGACGGTTTCGTGGTGCTGGGGATCACATGCCTGAGCTATGGGCTTATAGAGATGGCGCATGGCTATGGGTTTGTCGGCGTGTTTGTCACTGCGCTGACGCTTCGCCATGCGGAGCGCAACAGTGGCTATCACGAAAATCTGCATAGTTTTGCCGAACAGATCGAACGTCTGATGATGATGGTCGTGCTTGTCTGCTTTGGCGCCGCCATTGCGGAAGGCAGCGTATTTCATCCGCTGGACTGGCGGATCGTGGTGGCATCGCTGATCATCCTTCTTCTTATCCGCCCGATTGCCGGTTGGGTGGGGCTGCTGGGAAGCCCCATCGAAAAAAGGGAAAAGGCCGTTATCGCTGTTTTCGGTATTCGCGGCCTCGGCTCATTCTATTATTTGGCCTATGCGCTTGGTCACGCGCCGTTTTCAAATGCCAATATTCTATGGGTAACAGTGTCACTCGTCGTGCTTATATCTGTCGTGTTGCATGGCATCACGGTTACGCCAGTCATGCGTTGGCTGGAGCGGAAGAATGATGAGATGGAAGCGGGTAAAATGCCGGACTAAGTCCCCAGGTCATGTCCTGTCAGGAAAAACAGCGCATAGGCAAGACATGGGACAAACCAGAGCAAAGCCCATGTGCCGAAACGGCGGCGCGTATTCCAGGCGAGAATCGGGCCCAGAACTGCACTGACCGGCCAGACGCTGAGAATGTAAAAATACTTCTTTGGAAAGGCACCAGTGAAGGCCAATGACATCATGGCCGGCGGAAAAGAGAGAACGCAGAGAATTGTGCAAATGATAAAAATTGCGAAAACTGGCTTACGCATGAGTCACTGATCCGGATTGCTGGCATGGAAAAACGCGTCATCCACAAAGTGCTACTGTGCACCATATGCGTTGTTTTGTTTTTTAGTTTCGGCTGGTCCGTATTGTATGTCCGTCACTTCGTAAACAATGCAATGGAAGGTAAAGGCCATGTGACAAATCTGGTCAAGAGCCACTCAACTAAGTCCAATGTCTATAAGCCGGTTGTTGAGTTTCAAACAGTTGAGGGTGCCACTGTCGAGTTTACTTCGTGGCTGGGCACATCGCCGCCGCGCTTTAGCGTGGGGGAAAGCGTGAGCGTGTATTACGATCCGCGCAATCCGCAATCAGCGATTATCAATGACTGGCTTTCGCTCTGGGGCGGGTCTGCCATCCTTGGCGGTCTGACAATGATTTTCGCTGTGATAGCCTATATGATGTACTTCCGTGTCAGCTTTGCAAAACCACGCAAACAGCACAACTCTGCGAAAGTTTAGTGGCTGCTGCGATTGCGGTTGATCCATTCAAAATCAGACTCAAGGGCCGTATCGACTTTTGCTTGCATGTTTCGATAGCGGCGCAAAAGCTCTTCGCCGAATTCCGTGACGACAGCGCCGCCGCCCTGCGCGCCGCCGCGCTGCGAATCGACCACTGGCGCTGCGAACATTGTGTTCATGGCGCTGACCAGCAACCATGCGCGGCGATAGGACATATCCATGGCGCGGCCTGCCGCAGAAATGGAGCCGGTTTCGCGAATATGTTCAAGCAGCTGCATTTTCCCCGGCCCCAACCGTTCCTTGTCAGGAAAGTCGATGCGCACATAAGTTTGCAGGTCGCCTTTGGCGTTTGAACTCATTGTAATTGCACCTGTGGAAATCGGTTCCTATCTATAGCAGGGCGCGAGGGAGTGTACATTGCCGGATCGGGTTTCGTTTGCTTGACAAGGCAGGTGCATCGGCAGAAATGTGGCCATGTTACGCAGGCTATAAGGGAAGGATTTTTCATGTTTGCTGCAAAAGCGATCACAGAAGGCGACAAGCCACAGTTCTACAGGGAACTCGGCGATCAACTGGAAGCGCTGCTTGCGGGCGAGAATGATCCGACTGCCAATGCGGCCAATAGTTCGGCGCTGATCTTCCAGATGCTGCCGGACATCAACTGGGCCGGGTTCTATTTCCTGCGCTCACAAAGTGAGCTTGTGGTCGGGCCATTTCAAGGCAAACCGGCATGCGTGCGCATTCCCGTGGGGCGCGGCGTGTGTGGAAGCGCAGTTCTGCAAGCATCCTCTATCCTCGTTGACGATGTGCACGATTTTCCGGGCCATATTGCCTGTGATGCGGCCTCCCGCTCCGAGCTGGTGGTGCCCTTGATCCATGATGGACGGGTTTTTGGCGTGCTTGATCTCGATAGTCCTATACCATCGCGTTTTGACAAGGATGATCAGGCAGGGGTGGAAAGATTGGCAGCAATCTACACGGCCGCATGCGTCTGGGAAGAACAGGCGGATTGATTTCCATGCTTGATCGATCAAGCCAGGCGATCGAAAAATTTGACGCAAAAATAATCTGCGGCGCATGGCAGGTAAAACGCAAGGTGATCGATCATCGCGCCGGAGCGATATATGGATTTACCGGGCGCGCCATCATAACCACCGAGCTTTTTGAAGAGCGCGGCGAAATGTCTGTCGGAGCAAATGTGCTGCAGGCAGTCCGGACCTATCGGCTTGCCTTTGAAGATGGGGCAGTGCGGGTGCTCTACCCGAGCGGCAATGAATTTGTCAGCCTGCGATATGGCCCATCACAACGTGTGTCGCATCTATGCGGCAGTGATCTCTATAATGGACGGTTTTTGTTTGAGAACAGCAATGCTTGGATGGAGGCGTGGCGTGTTCATGGCCCGCAAAAACGATATTCAAGCATGAGCTGGTATGTGCGTGCGGTTTGAGGTTGTTTTGCCATGCCGTCGAACCACGCACAACGACATGGCAATCCAAGAGAATGAGTTACCCACACAGCCCCTCCAATATTTCCGATGCTTTGCTGCTGTGCCGCTGTTTGTGCCGCAACATGCGAAAGCGGCGGATCGGCAGCTTGAAGGCGGCCTCGACGACAAGCCCTTCGCGTAAATAGGCGCGGGCAGCAGCGCTGGAAATGACGGCGGCACAATTTCCGGCGCAAACAGCGGAAAGAACCGCCTCGTTGGAGGGGAGAACCAGCGCGATCTTCAGATCGTCGTGGGAGACTTTGAGATTATCGATGGCATGTTCAAACTCCGAACGCGTGCCCGAACCCTGTTCCCGCATGACCCATGAAGTGCCGCCGACGATATCCCCAGCCTTCAACGGACGTTTATCCGCCCAAGGATGGCATGGCGCGACAACGATAATCAGAGCATCTTCCGCCACGACTTTCGAGACGAGAAGCGGTGCATCAATCTCCCCCTCGACAAAGCCGAGCTCTGCCCCGCCTTCCGTGACCGCTTCGGCCACCGTCCTTGTATTGCCGATGGTCAGGTCAATCTCAATGCCGGGATAATCCTGTTTAAAGCGCATCAGGAAAGGCGGCAGCCAATAGCTGGCGATTGTCTGGCTGGCATAAAGGCTAAGCTTGCCGCGCCGCAGACCGCCAAGCTCTGATAGCATCAACTCAGATGAGCGTACCCGCGCCAAAGTTGCCTTGGCCTCACCAAGAAAAACGCGGCCAATCTGCGTCAGTTCGATACGTCGTCCCACACGGTGGAACAGCTCGACGCCGTAAAAAACCTCGAGGTTTTTAATGGCGCTGCTGACCGCCGACGGCGTGAGGTTAATTGCTGCTGCGGCTTGAGTGAGATGCTCGCGTTCTGCCACGGCAACGAAAATGGCGAGTTGTTCAAAGGTCATCAGAAAACCATTCGATTTTACCGAACAAAACATGACAGAATATTCGATAGAAGTCGATAATATTGCATGAGATAAGTCTGCCATGATTGAAATTTCTCAAATGGCAAGCTTATGACCATTCCTCATCGCCTCCTTCCTGTTCTCCCTGGGCTTGCCCTTTGCTGCGCCGTTGCTTTTGCAGCGGTGGCTGGCGAATATATCCAGAGCGCGTTGTTTGGCGTAAGATGGGTGGAAAGCCTGGTTTTGGCCATAGCAATTGGCATTGCCATCCGATCATTGCGTCAACCGGGCCAATCGCTGCTTGCCGGTATTGATTTCAGCGCGATACTCCTGCTGGAATTGGCAATCGTTATGCTTGGCGCATCGATCAGCCTGACAGCGATGAAAGGGGCAGGCGCCACACTGATTGCCGGAATAGCGGGCGTTGTCATTTTGTCGATCAGCATCAGCTACGGCATTGGCAGGCTCTTCGGATTGCCACCAAAACTTGCGACCTTGATTGCCTGCGGCAATTCAATTTGCGGAAACTCCGCCATTGTTGCGGTCGCGCCAGTGATAGAGGCAGACCGCAAGGAAATTGCCGCCGCGCTGACCTTTACGGCGGTGCTGGGCATAGCAGCCGTGTTCTTCCTGCCGCTGCTCTATTTCCGCACCGGAATGAGCGTACCGCAATATGGGACGCTGGTGGGCCTGACCGTCTATGCCGTGCCGCAGGTCATTGCTGCGACGGCTCCCGCAGGATTGCTGGGTGTACAAACCGGAACTTTGGTCAAGCTGGTGCGCGTGCTTATGCTTGGCCCTGTGCTTCTCGTACTTGGTGCGATCATGAAGGCCGATTTGCGCCATGAAACCATTGGAGGGCGCGAAGTCCCGCAAGATGATTTGCGCTTTTACGCCAATCCAAGCGGGAAGCGGATTGCCCTGGTGCCGTGGTTCATCAGCGGATTTGGCATAATGATGATGCTGCGCTCGACCGGACTGATACCCGAGGCGGCAATTGCGCCAATGGGGCAGCTTTCCAGCGTGCTGACGATTATTGCCATGGCCGCGCTTGGATTATCGGTTGATATTCGCTCTGTTGCTCATGCTGGCGGGCGAGTGATGGCGGTGGCAACCCTCTCCCTCGCATCGCTTGTTACAATCAGCTTCGGGCTAATAGCTTTGCTGCAGTTGTAACAATGGTTTTTACGTGCGTTACTTTTAAATGATGGCGCAGAAATTTAATATATCGAAACTACTTTAAGTAGTGTGAGGATGTAATAGGAAGCCTGAAATAACATTCCTTGTAATCCATTGGTATGGTTGTAACCTTCGAAGATTATACTATATTTACGCTTCCCCGGTTTCGGGTTGATAGACTTATTTTGTACGAAGTCAGATCATGCAGTCGAGCTGATCGAAAGTATTGTTCTGTAATAATAATAAGTATTTTATACGATTGTTTTGTTTTTCATCAGTATTTTAATTATATACGTACATATCTTTTCAGAAAGCCATAAACGTGAACAAGCCAGATATTCTATACGCAGGCTTGCGGTCAAGAAAATCGACAAGAGGCCGCTTGAAAGTGCACCTTTGGTGCATGGCTCTGCTTGTTATGATATTCACTTTGATAATGGCAGGCATGTCTATTTATAATTCTATTCAGGCATTTAACAGAGCCGTGACTAATCTGGCGGATATACAGGGTTTTTCTTTTGTTTTCATGGCTGCAAGTTTTATTTCAGCGGAACGGGGCCCTGCCAATATTTTGATGAGCGTGGACGATGCTTCCCGCGACCAAGCCTATGAAAACTGGCAGATCGCCTTGCAAAAGACTGACGCTGCGCTCAGCAAACTGGACACAAGCAGTGTTCCCAGAAATCTCCTCAAGGATGTGCGCGAGCAGTTGCGGCTTGGACGCATGAAAGTCGAGGCGGCACAATTCACAAATCCAGGCACATTACGCTATGGCGAGATCCATGAGGCCATTGTTCACCTGTTCCAGGCCCGAGAGAGTTACGACAAAATTGTTCAGCAGCAAGGAACCGAGCTGCTACGCCATGATGAGGATTTGGCCGCCGTTGTATTCAGGGTGACGATGCTCAGCAATTTGCGGGAATATGCTGGTAGGTTGGGATCATATTTGATTGCGCCAATGGCTGTAAGAAAACCAATTCCTGCCGAGAATGTGATCCATATGCGGATTATCGGGGGGCGGATCCGTGAAATCTGGCATTTGCTGGAACTCGGCCGAAAACCCGACGTTGAAGCCTCATCAGATGATCAAAAACACGAAGAAGCAAATTCACGCTACATGATTGGAGTGCTTGCGCTGATTGATCATCAGATTCGCACTGCTCAGCAGAATGGAGTTCCGGCTCTTGATGCGGTTACGTTTACTAAGCAATATTCCGCTGCAATGAAGCCATTGGCAGAATTGCGGGATATTTATTTTGCTGCATCCGTCGCCAAATTTGAAAAGCGCGAACGGATTGCGCGCCAAGCGCTCTATTATACAAGTGCGATGGCGTTTGTGATCCTCGGGCTGGTCGTCGGTCTGGTGGTGGTGGTGCAGAATTATATATTCAAGCCGCTTTTCCGCGGAGCCGAAGCAATCGTGTCGCTTGCCGATGACCTGCCGACGGATCTGCACCGGGAGACGAGGCATGTTGCCGAAATCCAGACGCTTTATTCTGCGCTTGAGGTCATTGCCATCAAGCTGAAAGAACGATCTTTTCTGGTCGCCCGGCTTGAACATCTGGCACATACGGATGGGCTCACGGGGCTTCTCAACCGGCGGGCGCTGGATATTTTGGGCAATTCGGCAACAGAAAACTACACCGATCTGGAGTCGATACCTTTCCTGATGCTTGTGGATATCGATAATTTCAAAACCATCAATGACAAATATGGGCACGTTGTGGGGGATGAGGTCTTGAGAGAAATCGCACAGCTGATGCAAAACAATATTTGCGACAGCGATTACGTGGCCCGTTTTGGCGGGGAGGAATTTGCAATATTGCTGAATGACAGTTCGTGCATGGATGCAGCCATCATTGCCCAGAAATTGCGACTGGCGGTCGAGCGCCTTGCCATGACGACTTCGGATGGGAGCGTTTTGAAAATCACGGCGAGCTTCGGCGTTGCGCAAGTCGGAGATCAGTCCTGGAGCGAAACAGTCAATCAGGCTGATCTGGCGCTTTATCAGGCTAAAAAGGCTGGGCGTAATCGCGTGCGTTTTGCCGATCAGGTTGCCGATGCCTTGGAGCAGTATAGTGGGGCCGAAATCGAGGCGGTGAGGCACTCCTAGCGTTGTTCCGCTATCTGTCTGCGCGAGCTTTAAATTTTTTGGTGATCCTGACTGGATTCGAACCAGTGGCCTACAGATTAGGAAACTTATATTCCAATAGTAATATCAATCACTTGTAGCTCCATGTCGCATCTGTGTCGCAATTATCTCAAAAGAGCGAGCTCTGAAGCGGCCAATTGTTCGGCATCGTCATTGCGTGGAAACAGATGCCAAAGGTATCCATGGCAGGGTGAGAGTGTCCAAGGCGTTCCTGCACCATTTTAGGCGGCAAGCTAAGCCCGCCGTCTTCCCGTCTGTTGATGCACCATGATGCATAGAAATGCCGCAGCGAATGGAAGCCGGTATATTTCGCCTTCGATATTGGATTGCCGTCTTTGTCTGTCTCTCCGGTCTGAACCGACACGCCAGCTCGTATCTGTGATGGTTGACATCCGCGCTGCATTATTTTTGACAGAGATTCGACCTTCCCGAGACTGTTTGGAAATATCAATTGCTCCGGCCGGATTTCTTCCGTCAGATGGTTCCATCTACATCCTTCTGCCCTGTCCGCGGGCGTGGGCATTCCAGGCCAAGAGCGGAATAGGCACCGTTCACTCCCCGGCTTCGGATTTAGGTCTGCCAATTTGATTGAAGCGATCGGCCCTCTGGTGAACCCGGATTTCTCGCCCTTCGATATTGACATCTGACCATCGCAGCCCGCGCTTCTCCGAAGCGCGTGGGCCTAGTGAATATCGCAGTCAATAGCAATGGCCGCCATTTACCCTCCAGGGCGTCCAAAATAGCCTTGATCTCTTCGCGGGAAGAAATGGTCTATCCCGATCTCAGCTTGCCTTTCTGACGCGTCTCTTGACGTCGGTCTTTGCCCTTCTGTCGGGCGTGGCTCTTCTCTCGTACGGGATTTCTTATGACCAGACCGCGCTCTTGTGCATCGGCGAGAAGCGATCCGGCTTACGAGAACCTTGCGCACCATCGAAGGCGAACGGTCGGCGTCGATCATTTCATCTTCGAAGTTGCGAACCACTGGCACAGCTAGGCGCGAGAGCAAAGTTGATCCGAGGAATGGAATTATGTGTAGATCAAGGTGCTGGCGATATTGGACGATTGTGCGTTGCTCAAGACCTGCGCGCTGCCAATAGGTAAACGGCTTTAACAAATTCCGTCGCCTGTTCCCATTCGCGCCTCATCTCAATAAACCAGCCGATTTGAGAGCGTTTTCGATCGTGTTCTTAATCGAATTGCCGCTCTGTTTGTCTGGAGATACTGAGTACAAGCCGGCCGTCGGATTTAAAGCCGGAGCGGTCTCTGTGGATTTGCCGATTAGTCCCCACGATTGAGCAATATGCCAGGTAGATGAAGTCCCTACGTCGAGCATGAAGGGCCGCGCTGACCCGACAGCGTTTTCACCTCTACTGTTTATGGGAGTGCCATGAGCCATACCGTTGATAGCATAAGCCTCCAAAACTGTTTGACCGTCCGCATTTTGCCATTTTCGAACCTGATGTCCGTCAAGAGTGCTTTTTGATGCAGGTCGGTCTAATTCGTGCAGAATTCCCCACTGGCCAATAACCGCTTCCATATTAATCGGGTCTACGGTGGTGTCTGCCGTTCCGTGCCAGACTGATACCTTCGGCCAAGGGCCTTTATGGCTTGAAGCTTGACGAACGTGTGCGGCAAGTGCGGCCCCATCTTCAAGTCCATGACCTCGCATTCGGTCAAATGCTTGGGGAATGGTGGATGCCGTGCCATGTGCAATTCCCGCTATGATCGCCCCTGAATTGAATAACTCAGGATAAGTTGCCAGCAACGACGCGGTCATGGCTCCCCCTGCAGAAAGCCCCGTCACATAGACGCGCGTTCGATCAATCCGGTGGTTTTTCAGCAGGGTCTCTACCATTTGTGAAATTGAACAAACTTCACCTTCGCCGCGCGTTGTGTCACTGGTCGAAAACCAGTTGAAGCAGAGATTGGGATTATTCGTTCTTTGCTGCTCTGGGAAAAGCACGCCGAATCCGTAGCGCTCGGCAAGAAGTGACCAGCCCGAACCAACATCATAATCGTCGGCCGACTGCGTGCATCCATGAAGAACCACAACGAGCGGAGCGTCGGGCGGCAGTTTGTCTGAGAGGTAAGTCCAACCTCGCAATTGTCCGGGATTGGAACCAAAATCAGCGAGAGGGGACAATCGCCCTCGGTTGTTTGCACTTCCGTTTGACAGGACGCTCTGCTGTTTATTCAACCGCCTGATTGTGTCGGAAATCGTTCTCATTGCGCGCACCTCGTTGTGAAGAATTTCACATCAACTTTACAGCAATGCTGCAAGTGCGAAATAGTTGCTGCGCTGCACAATAATTATGAATCTGGCGATATTAATAAATTGATGGACAACCAGTTGCCCCGCAAGGAGCACGAGCGGGCTTGGCTTTCATATGATGCGCAACTCGCGGCAGACCGCGAAGCTCGGATTGCGGCCGACATGAACCTGCAGCGCCAGGTCGATGAGATCAAGCAGGCGCAATCCGGGTTCTTTGGCCAGCGTGATCTCAATTTGCACGTTTTAAATAGGTTAGAGAAAATAGAGCGTGACCGACGAGCTGCAATTCCATAACTGTAGGAGCCCAGTCCTTGTCTGAACGACTCTTGAGATTTCCGCCATGAAACAGAATGAAACCAACAATCATTTTGAAGTTCAAAAATTTATGGATGAGATGAAAAACCCTCAAGATAATGCTTTTAGGATTCGAACAAAAAAAGAGATGGCCCAAGAATGGTGGGAATCGGTTTCATTGATCCTGGTCCTGATCGCAGTTGTATCAGGTGCTTATCTGATCCTTTAACATGATCCAGCGCTTGGACTGACCAGTCCGGTGGGATCGTACATCACGTCAAGTTAAGGTACTGTCGAGCGTGCTGGTCATGCCGTTTCAGCCAACAGTATTTCACCAATCGGAATGAACCTTTCTGAGTGACTACGGATAGAAAGTAAGAGTCACCTGGCTCCATTGATCATACTTATCTGGAGATAGTTTAAACGGTTGAGCACGATATACCGATCGCAGCGCCCGGTTTTTCATTTTGCTGCGAGTTATGAAATCGCCACCTTTGCCAGACACAATTGGAGTGCCGATGATCTTGCCGGCGCGGCTCAGTCGAAGTTTCACTACGACTACAATATCTCTGTTTCCTTTGATCTCACTTTCGCTCAATAAGCCAGCTTGGCCCCCCGTTTTCTGTTGTGGATCCGGTACGGGTGTCTGTGAGAATGAAGGCGATGCTAGGCCGAGAGCAATCCCTGCGATAAGGGCGATTCTGAAAAATGGTTTCGTCGAATAGGCCATTATTCGTCTCCTGCATTGAGATAATCTAAATCCACGCTCAGAGTCGATGGAGACTTGAACAGTAGGTTTGGAAATGCAGATGCTGGAGCGAATAGAGCGCAAGCAGCAACCATTCCCAGTGGTGCCGTTTCAACACTTTCACGCCGTTCACTTGCGATGATGGGTTTTAACCATCGCTGCTGACCGCCAGCATTCACGCTCAACTCCAAGCATCTGCTTCCATAAAGGTCTGCGAATAACGTATCTGGCACCCTTAATAAACCTTTGGTCCATCGCCATAATTTGTTGTCGTAAGATTCGACGGGGTGGCATTGCTGATCCAGGTAAACGTCCGCCATCTCAATACGACGGCATTGTCCTTTGTCATCGCTGATCTGGAACCCATTGAAGGAGATACCAAGTTTTCGCGTGTCTCCGCCGTCAGACCACTCCGCCGGTATAAACGTTTCTGATAAAATATGGACGTCCCGAGCATTTGATGGAATCTGGAACCGCATCAGATTACCGGTGCCCTGCGGATTAATACGCATGCCATCGGCAACAACATGAATATCCATATCACTTGTCGTCGACCAGCCGAGTAGCTTTGCTCTTTCACGCAACCGAATAGCCACAGCTTCTACGGATGATCTATCCAACGTCAGGGGGCGACAATATTGTGCGGTAACCTCGCAGATGTCGATTCTGCGCCGCTTGTAAGAGCTTTGGTGGAATAAAGCCCGGGTCCCGCAATCAAGATAGCTTTCGGTGGGCAAGCCATTGGCTATCAGGATGTCATGGCATTCGAGCTCCACATGCCAGTAAGTAATTTCAGCGACATCCACCTGTTTGATTGTCGCACCGTTAATGAGATAACCGATTGGAATAAGCACTTCATCCAGAACTCGCACGCAGACGGCATGCCCGGGGGAGATCCACAAATCGGCGTATGGCTGTTGCTCACCAAAGGCATTGGCTTGAATACGAACCGGGCGGGATATCTCGTATTGGCTCGAGCGCGTGCGTTTCAGATTGTAACAGCCAAGCCAGACAATCGGACGCTCAGCACCGCTTGACGTGACCACCAAGTCACCAACTTTTAGCGCCTCAACGGCGACATCGCCTCTCGCCGTGCGGATGAGAGTTCCTTCCACAAAACACGGAGCGTTTGGATCCACTTGGAGTGTGGTGATTTTTCCAGTGCCTACATCGAAGACCAGATCGGAGACGTTTACGTTAACACCAAACTTGAGCGTATAGGTGCCCGCCGTTGTCGTATAAGTCACCGTATGACCGTCTAAGGACATCCCGGTTATGCTGGCGCCATTCACATTGAAATTGATAACATTGTGCATGTAAAAAGCTTCAATGGTCCCGTCAAACTGAGTGGAGAAAGAGAATACAGAACTCTCCACAGGCGAATGGTCGGGATCAACCGATGCCATCTTGATGGTTTGGGTAGAATTTGTGCCATTCCACTCATAAGAAGCTCCGCTGCCAATCTCAACTATCCCTGTGGCTGAGGACACGCCAGAACCGGCAATGAAATTGGCGCCATGCAAATATATCAAACCGCCCGAAATCACTCCGGGATTGAGGTATCCGACCAGTATTGAGTTGCTGACCAGCAGCGAGGAGTTGTTTAATACTAAACTAGCTACGTCCACGACATAGGAAGTAGTGCTTGTGTTGTTCAGTATTGCAACATCATCCATTCCTGGAATGCCGTTATCCCAGTTCGACGAAGTGTTCCAAGGATTGAAAATCGGGTCGACGTTGGGATTTGACCACTGCATGTTGTCAGTGCCGCCAATCCAAGTAGTTGTTACCATGATCCCTCCCAATCAATAAATCTATTCACGCCGGATCTGGCGAAAGCCTCATGAGAGCTCTTCGAACAGCACCGATTGAGGCGTTGACCTCCAGGCTTTCCCTAAAACCTACTATTCCGTAGAACGTTCAAGCCTTTGCGCGATGACGTCAGACATGATGCGACGGCTTCGTCAGTTGTAATATTGGCTGAAGCGAATAGAGCGCGATTGGCGTCAACATTGCCAAACAAGCTGTCAGTTATATGAAGGCGGTATGACGGACCCAAACATAACGACAGCTAACAGCACGCACAAAGCGTGGCTTATCGAGCACGATCCTCACGTCGATACGTCTTGGATCAATCGCTGCATTTTCGGTGGCGAATACATCATCGCCCTGTGCGGCGACAGTCCAGTCGGCTTTATTCGGTACAGTTGGTTCTGGGGCAAAATTCCTTACATGGATATGGTCTATGTTGTCCCCGAACAACGAGGAAGGGGCATCGGGAGAAAAATGTTTCGTCATTGGGAAATGCTGATGCTTGCAAAGGGGGGAGATGTCCTTATGACATCGAGTGTGGTTGATGAGCTTGAGCCCCAAGCTTGGCATAGATCCAACGGTTTCCACGAACAAGGCAGAATTTCATTCGGCAGTTTTCAACCACAAAGTGAAGTCTTTTTTATCAAAGACTTGTCCTGTTAAGCTCTGCGCCGCATCTTTCCCTTGCGCCACTTTTCCAGTTTGTCGTTTGATGGCGGGCGACCAACTGCCTCGACGTAAATGTCGGCTTCCTTTGCTGCATCAATAAAAGCCATGCGACAATGCCGGGAGACAGCGTGCCATCGTAGCATTCCAGCAGCGCATGTTTGGCGATATCAAGCCTTTCGGTATCCGTGCCCGGCCATTCATTCACAATGAACTCTGCCGCCTGCATGATGGAGGTTATGACCTTCATCTTGCCAAGCTGGCGGGTCATTAAGGTTATTTCTTTGAATGGTTTATCTTCCATGAGTCGGTGAACGACTCTTGCAGGGAATCAGTCCCTAGCTAATCCGATCAATCTTCCCATCATGCATTGAAAATACGCCGTCTTGGCCACCCTGCTGATCGAAGTCGCGCTCAAGGTCTGCCCATCTTCCGATGAACTGATTGCAGGTACTGCAGAATATCGGAGTGTTACCCGTGACATTATCCGGAATGGTGAGGTAAATTGTACCGCAATCCTTGCAGTCTAATTTATGGTTGAGTCTTTCCATTCCCCTGTTGCCCCGTTGAAGTGAAACCCATCGTCTTCTGCTTTGATATCATAGTTGCCGGCGGGCGTCCCACGCGTACGCTCAATGTCTACCAAACTCATTTCACGGCTCATAGCCAGCGAACTCAACGTACTGGGACAATGCACGCCTCTGTCAAAGAACGTCATGACGCAACGCGCCAGCCGGTCTTTTCGCACCAGGGGATTGGTCCCAATTTGCTGGAAAGCTAATTCAAAGGCTATCGCCATGATATCCCAATCAAGGGATGAATACTTGTTGACGTAGATTTGACTACGAAAAGGCATAATCGTGCTCTCCCACTAGGCGAAGAGCACATCGTATCTCTCAAACATCGATCGCCGGTCCAATAAATACTATCGATGTTGAATTCAGAATACGCCGATGTCGGCCAGAGTCCATAAAATATTTTATAGCAATAAATCTGTGTCGCGGAACTTATTCGGTGACTAATAGGTTGACGGGTATGGTGCTTGAAAGGCTCTGTCGTGAGTGAAAACAATCCAACAACGAATCGAAGCGATGTGAACAAGTTTCGCGATCAAATGCGTACTCCTGGCTTTAGAGAAGCCTTGCGTTCGGCAAAGGCTCCAATACCAACAAACAAGAGATTTGAAGTTCTTCTTGTCCGGTTGGAAGAAGCTGAAAAAAAGCAGAAATAACATTATTCAACTTGCGGTTGGCTTTGCTTCGGTACGTATGCCTTCCTTCGTTCTTGCTGCTCGAGTCGCTTCGCCACCCGCATATCCTTCTGTTCCCGGATTTCCAATGCCTTCTCGCGATTGATAGCCAAGGTGCTGAGAACCCCTGGGTCCGATATTCCGCGGCGGTACAGATCGACGATTGAACGTGCGAGGCGCTGACTGTGTTCGTGGTCTTTTGGATGGCGCTGAAGGCACGCGGATGCAAGATTTTGCGCTTTTGAAATTACTTGCCAGTCTATATTGGTAGAGCTCAGTCCCGGAGACTTTGAAAAAGGCAATGCCGTTTCCTTGTGCAAGAAGATTAAGGGCTTGGCATCCGTCATCTTCGCGCGAGGGTGAGGGTGCACCAAGCCAGTTGCCAAGAACTACTCGAACTACACAATCCGCCGGAGAGCATTAGGTTCCGGAATTATTTCTGCGTTCACCTTCACCCTTATGCTCGCCGCAGTACCAGACAATCCCGTATCGTCCCGAGAAACCAAAGCTGCCCCACGCCTTGCAGTCTTCGGGCTTGGGCGGTGCTTCAGACATCGGCTAATCAGTCAGCCAATGTAATGATGAAACTGACATTATTCGTACCTCAGAGCTTCAACGGGATCGAGTTTGGCTGCACGCCAAGCGGGGAAAAGCGTCGCCAGAAATGACAGGACAAGCGCCATCGATATGACGAATAAGGTTTCGTTGAGCTCCATCCTGGCTGGCAGTGTGCTTAGGAAATATAGCTTCGGATCGAATAGAGTTGTGCCGGACAGCCACGAAAAGAATTGCCGGATGCGCTCGACATTCAGGCAAACAACGATACCTAAGACAACACCTGCAATGGTGCCAGCAACTCCGATAGCAGCCCCAGTCATCAGGAATATGCGCAGGATGGAATTTCGCGTTGCACCCATGGTTCGAAGGATGGCGATATCGCGGCCCTTGTCTTTCACGAGCATGATGAGTCCCGATATGATGTTCAGCGCCGCGACGAGCACGATAAGCGTCAGAATCATGAACATGACGTTACGCTGCACTTGCAGCGCGGAAAAGAATGTCTGGTTGCGCTGTCGCCAATCGGTCAACATGACAGAGCGCTGTGCCGCTTCTTCAATCGGCTTTTTCAGTGCGTCAACATCGTCCGGTCTGTCGGCAAATATTTCGATCGATTGAACCTTGTTGTCCTGATTGAAATAGAGCTGCGATTCCTCGAGCGGCATGAGCACGATTGAGGCGTCATATTCTGACATGCCAATCTCAAAAATGGCAGTCACCGGGTAGGATTTGACCCGTGGCGCCATCCCAAGCGGCGTCACATCGCCATCAGGAGAAATCAGCGTCAGCCGGTCACCGAGACCCAAGCCCATATTCTCGGCCATGCGCGTACCTATTGCTACGCCGCCTGCGGTGTTAAAACCCTGAAATGTGCCCTGCCGCACGTTCTTTGCCACAAGTTGCAGCTTGGCGATATCGTCTTCGCGCAAACCGCGGACAAGCGCGCCTGATCCGGCCCCCACATTGCCTTTGGCCAGGACCTGGCCTTCGACGACGGGGATGGCAAAAGATACGCCTGGCACGGCATCGACACGCTTGATAACAGCATCAAAATCATCCAAAGGCCGATCCATTGGCTGCATGATGACATGGCCGTTGATTCCGAGAATTCGGGTCAACAGCTCGGCCCGAAAACCATTCATCACCGCCATGACGATGATAAGCGTCGCCACCCCAAGCATAATACCCGTAAACGAGAACCCGGCGATAACCGAAATAAACGTTTCCTTGCGCCGGGCACGCAGATAGCGCCAGGCAATCATACGCTCAAAGGCTGAAAATGGCTTTGAACCAGAGGGCGCGGTCGCTGTTTTTTCTGTCATAGAATTCAGTCTGATGCTGTTAGATGACGACTACATTGCGGCGATTAGTGAACCCAAATCCTAAAGCAAGAGCGGTTCTTTCTCTATCTTCTTTGTTGCGGTATAACGAACTAAATTGTTGTCGGGCAGCGGCCGTGGCAATTGAAGCGCTTCTTGGTCCGGCTCGTTTCGCGGATCGGTCTAAGCTGTCTTCTCGATATCATAGCCAACCAGCATGCGCTTATATCGCGGCGTCCAATTGCCTCTTCTACTCTGTTCTGGCGTTATCCATTCCCCGTCAAGGGCTTTAAGAAGCACTCGGCGTTTCGCTGTTCTGCAAACATATAGACAATGTAGCGATCGGGATGAACATAAACATTCCGGTTCAATCGATAGCAGCCAAGCGTTTTCGACAAGAAACCAACCCTGTCAAAATGCAACCCCACATCCTCACAATGCAGCGCGACCCGAAAAGGATATTCCTTCGATCAAAGTGGGTGGCGGCTCGCCTCTGCTTCGGGCCATCTCAATGCCGCGAAAGCTTTGGCTTCCAACCACGGGCATAACCAAAGCCCATGGCATTCATGTTGCATCCATGTTGCATGGATTCACCGTGCTTCAAAGAAAACCGTTGTAAATCAATGGTGGCTGACCTGATACACGCATAAGTCTTTGAAATTATTGGTGATCCCGACTGGATTCGAACCAGTGGCCTACAGATTAGGAATCTGGAATTCTTACGGTTTGGCCCTTTCATGCCCTCTCTTGGCGATGTCAGACAGGAATCTCACGCTCGATGCGACACAAGTAATTGAAATAAATAATATAAACACGAAGATGGTTATGCAAATTCGAGGAATGAGCCTTTAGGTCGTGTGATGCACCCATTTATGACCATGAAATCCTCATGAGACACGATGTCGCTACGCAAGATATTGATAATACAGTAGAATTTACCCATCTCTCTTCTCGGTCTTCTTCCTATCACGCCCTCTGAGTCGTTGGGAATGGCCCAATAAAGCGCCCCCTAGTTTCACCCTTCTTCTTGCCCTAGATTCCGTAGTATGTCATTACTTAGTCATTACTTTTTGGGTGCGACGGACGAGGGGTCACTACGATCCCGAAGGGGAGGTTCGACATGAAGCTCAAGCTGACACAGAAGGCCATAGAGACTCAGGTGAAGGGTCTGGACGGTAATGCCGTCTACCTATGGGATACCGAGTTATCAGGCTTCGGTGCTCGTCTGTCGCCCTCTGGTGAGGTCTCTTGGCTTGTCCAGAAGTTCATAGGCGGTCGTGGTGGTCGTGCTGTCAGGCAGACGATAGGTCGTGCCAAGGATGGCATGGAACTGACTGACGCAAGGAAGCTCGCAGTCTCAGAGATTGGAGACATCAAGAAGGGTGTCGATGTCCTAGCCCGTAAGCGTGAGCTGCGTCACAAGGTACGCGACCAGATGAACAGCATGAGGACAGAGGAAGCCATAGAGAAGTTCATCAAGGCGAACGGTAAGGACACTCGGTATTGGAAGGATACAGAGAGGCTATTGAGGGCGTCCCTGTCGTCATTCTTGAAGCGTCCTATCATAGAGGTCACCAAGGCTGATGTCCGTAAGATGCTTGATGACAAGCGAGGCCGTCCTGCTGCTCAGAGAAACCTGTTTGCTGCGTTGAGACCTTTCTTCTCGTTCCTCGTAGAGCATGACCTAATCGTCACTTCTCCTGTCTCGTCTATCTCTGCTCCTGATCCATTGGCCTCACGTGACCGTCTATTGACGGACCTAGAACTCAAAGCCCTATGGGAGGTCTCGAAGGGTCTTAGCAATCCATGGGGTCAATTCTATCGTCTGCTCATCCTGACGGGCCAACGTATCGGTGAGGTCTCAGGGATGCGATGGGAAGAGATCGATATGGAGAAGGCCCTTTGGACCATCCCGAAAGAGAGAGCCAAGAATAACAAGGCTCATATCGTCCACCTATCATCCCAGTCTATCGATGAACTTCGTTCTCTGTCGAATAAACAAGAGGGATTTGTATTCCCTGCAAAACGTCTTAGGAAGAAGGACCAGAAACTGTTGGGCGAGGGGTCAATCAAAGGGTTTAGTAAGTCGAAAGCTAATGTCGATGCCCTCATGACTGCCTACCTGAAAGAGAAGGCCGACAATCCTACCTTTAAACTCACACCTTGGCGTGTCCATGATCTTCGGAGAACGATGGTCTCAGGTCTTGCTCAAGCTGGATATGCGACGGACGTAGTCGATAGGCTGCTCAATCACGTATCGGGGTCTCAGTCGGGCGTGAAGGGTGTCTATCAGCGATATGAGTTTATGAAAGAAAGACGAGAAGCGCTGATGGCATGGGGAGAACATGTTCTTAGCCTCACGTAGTATTCGTCATAAAACGAACAATATTGCGGAGCACTAGCGCTGCATTGGCGAGTACTGTGTTTGCTTGGTCATGCGGGTAAAAGCTTCTTCTGACGAAGTGGTGAGTGGCCTTCTAAGCTTAGGTAGGAAACGAGAGTTTCTGACGGACACAGGGCGGGTCTAGTGAGCGCGGCGAGAAACCGCTATAGGTGTCAAGCGACACTGCAAGAGACTAGACGAAGTGCGAGCGGGCATGATTAGGAGCCTTGTCTTTAAGTGTCGCACGGATTTAGCCACAGGGTTTTACCCCTCACTATTGTTGGGTCCTGACTATCCGTGTTCATTCACGGAGGCATGATTGTGAGTCGCTTCCTATCACGTCCCTACTTTGGGCGAGCCGTCGAACTGCGCTATCAAGCTGCTATACTTTGATTTCAGATCAAGCTTCTCTTTGTGTCGAAGGTCTTCTTCCAAGATCATAATGATCGACTCTTTACCTACGTCGAAGAATTGAAGGCACACATCGTTTTCTAGCTCGTGGATGCCTTGGCTAAATATCCCATAGATTCTTCTGTTCTCGACAAGAAATTCCGGTAGGTGAGCTTTCAGCAGATCAATCTTATCCTCCATCCTGACCTTGAATTGCTCATCAGCCCACCCCTCAGTAACTCTATATTCATCGAACCGAGATTGAATGAGGCGTTCGAACACCCTTCTAAGGTAGACGAATGATCCGATGCCTTCACCATGAGCCGCAAGTCCTATTGCCTTGTAAAGCTCTGACCAGTTGTCACCTTTTAGTACTGATTTGTACTTCTGGCGGGTCTCTTCAATCGCAATTTCCGCAAGGGGAGGGAATTGTCCGACCTTCTGGAGGACTAGTTTGCTTATCAAGATATTGTACCTGAAGACATGGTTACGGTCGCGGCTGCATTCGATGTAAATGTCGTCGTAGGCAACTCGAGCGTCTATGTCGGAAAAAGGATGGTCGCCAATACGGGCGCCATGGACCACAAAAGTAGAGTCTTTCCTGCATTCCTTGCAAAATCCGTCTATGCGATCGTCTTTTGTTTTATCATAAAGAACTGCTAGCGCCTTGCTGCCTGTTGCTACTGTAAACTTGGCATAGAGTGGCGCGTTGAATAGTAGATCAGCTATAGACGAAAGAGGTTTTGGTTCGGCCATTTGTTCCCACCTTTGTTTGAGGGAATATGACTGACTCATCTCTAGTAAACAATCAGCCTTTGACTTATCCACTCTATCCACAATTGAGGTCGAGAGCGGCGCTACAGATAGTGTTTTCCTGACTCAGGGGCCCATCCTACAGCGCATCTCTTGCTTTTTAGGTGCATTGGTAGCCTAGACTTCAAGCGCCTCTCCTTGGTGAGGTTTCAATCTGTCCCAGTGCTGTTTACCCTGCAATCGGAGAAGAGAATGTACTTTCACGTTAGCTATGCGAATTGGCAAATAGGCGCAATCATTCAGCCCGGAAATTGGGGGCGTCAGTTAAGGCAACTAGGTACTGTCTCGATCCCAATTGATTTCGGATTTAGTCCCCTGTCGTACACAAAGACGATGATATGGGAGTCATGCTTTGAGGCGGCTAGGCTCAGAATCGATCCTGCACTTCCGAGTCGATTGGATTGTGTGTTCCTGTGTGATGTCCAAGCCCATGCCGAACAGTTTCGGAACTCGTACAGACAGGGGGCTTACGTCTACACCTGCGATCCAGTTGCGCCGAACGTCAACCAACACCTTTCAGACTTCTCTTTAATGGAAGTTCCAAATGGTGCGTTGATCGACGTGATACCGCCGAGGGCAATCCAGTATTGGTCCAACCAGCCTGTCGGGACACGTGAGATAATCTATGCAGGGTCGGTCCGTGTTACGGGTCGCTTGTAAAGGACTGGGTTCTTGCCTTCCTATCATTATGGGGAATATGATCCTAAAAACTCGCCATTCGGGCCGATCTAATAAGTTATTCTGGCAGGCTGATTTGCTAGATTTTGTCAGATTTCTGGATGTTATTGAGGACGTAAAGGATTAATTTCCTTCTTTTCTCCCAGTGGACACAAGAATATATAAGTAAAAACAACGCATTAGCTTGTTTAATAGGTTTATATTCATTTTCCCTATTGACTTTGATACCAAAAGTATGCTATAGGGACGCGATAGGCTGAGATTTTATCGCCTATGCTTTCACCGAATCCCCCAGCAGTTCCTCCATCGAGAGGTCATTTCACTCGGTCATGCCGTTTGGGGGCGCATGGCTATTTTTACAGAAAGATAATTATGGACGCATTTCCAGAACGTGAGCATGAGAAATACATGGTCCGCCTTATTACCCGCGAGATGATTGTTGAATTGCCCGGCAAAGGGTCAGTTAAAATCCTCCCGCATAATTCCAGCAATCTCTATTCTATCGAGTTCAAAGGACTCAAATCCCCAGAGCATTTGAAGGGGAAATATACGACCCTCCATGAGGCCTCTACCGAACTCCGAAAATACCTCGATGACAACAAGATCGAGTTCGGGGAAATCGAGCGTTATGCCTCGATGGATGACCGTCGCTATTTCTAACTACTTTAAGACCACCAATTTTCAATCAAACTATTAGGAACTCAAATGGCATTGACCATCTACAAAGACTCTTCCTTCAAGAAGAAATGGAATGACCTGACAGGCGCCGAGAAGCGTCTTGCAGACAAGGAGATCGATAAGTTTGTCTCCCAGATCGTCGGGGATCACCAGCTTTCTAACGACTTCCGTCACGAGATTGCAAAGCGTCTGCTCGATCAGACCCGCACCGTCGATAAGCCCGTACAGAAAGGCACGACAAGCCTTTTCGATTTCTAATTTTTTCAGTCATGGGGGCCATCGTTCGCGGTGGCTCCCCTTTTTCAGAAAGACATTTTCATGAAAGCAAGACCTATTCGCATGGAGTCCGATTGGGCCTCCGGCGCAAAGCAGTATGTCGTCTGTGTCCCGTTGGGACGTTCCGGCAACCAAGAGGCGGCCATTAATCGCGAGGACTATGACGAACTCCTATCATTGGGCGTTTCACCTAATTGGCAAATCTGCTCTTCGTCAGTCGCGTCCCGTGGGATCGGCCATAAAGTCCTTGTCGCTCGTGTCCTCATGGATGCCAAGGCGGGACAGCGTGTCCGTTACACTGACGGCAACCCGTTAAACCTTCGTCGTTCCAATCTCTCTCTGGAGGACAAGGGCTTTTCCATCAACGATGATCGATCAGTCTTCGTTGGACGCTAAGGTTGTTCGGGAGCTTTTCGAGTTCGATAGTGAACGGGGTGTTCTGGTTTGGAGAGAGAGACCAAGGGAGCACTTCAAGACTGACAGAGCTTGGAAAGCACGCAATTCCCGCTATGCCGGAAAAGATGCCGGTCACTTAGACAAAGATGGCTACACCTACATTCAAGTCCTAGGTCGTCGTCGCTTAGCCCATCGTCTCATATGGCTTTATGTCCATGGGTCGATGCCTGACGGTGTTCTCGATCACGAGAGCGGAAGGCGGTCTCACAACCGGCTCGATAACCTCAGGACAGCAACCCTCATACAGAATGGTAGAAACCGGAAGCGTCCTAACAATAACACGTCGGGCCGGATGGGTGTCATTTGGGACCGGTCTCGTGGGCGTTGGCTTGCTCAAATTCGAGTCGGTCCAGCACTCAAGCACCTAGGCCGATACTCCGATTTCAAAGAGGCGTGCAAGGCGAGAGAGGCGGCAGAGCGTGCCAACGGATTTCACATCAATCATGGGAGAACAGAATGACGAGCAACAAAATACACTCGACCGGCATTGGATCATCGAAGGTCTATGCCACGTTTGACAGGTACGGTTTGGTTCAACCTGAAAAGCAGAAACCTAAGAAGGGTAGTGGGCTGATACAATTGAGCCGGACACCATTCTGTCTTGAGATTAAGGACGACTGGCGTGTCTACTTCCCTACGGGCGGCACGGAATACAGCCTGCAAAAACTCATCAACCGAAAATGGGTTGAGCAGAGGGTGGCGACGACGGTGGAAGAGCTTCTTCACGGTATCAGGGTCAAGGTCGGGACAATAAGCGGCTTTGCTGAATCTTTGCTTGAAGAACTGCCAGACCTTTCCGCTCAGGAGTAGCGACGGCTGATTCATTCATAGCTCCACCATTAGTGGATAGGCCCTTCCTTGACTCATGCAGACTCGTACAGCGCGTTTCGTGGGTTGACTGGTGCTTACCTAGCCAAAACATCAAACGCCTCTGTATGATTCACTTTTGTGGGGTTTGGGGAGGTTTCCTTAAGCGGAAATTGTTCAATGATTTCTACGTGCGCGTGCGCTCCAAAAGAATACTAATAGAATACCTTAGGGTTACCCTTAAGAATCCCCATAGGATTCTCTAGGTAATTCCCTTGTAATAAATCCCTTAAGGAATCCTATAGGGGATGCCTTAAAGGTTCCTCAGGATTCCTAGAGATTTACACCTCGTATAAAATACCTAAAGAGATTCTATGGGGATTCCTTAAGACTGCCTTTCTTCTTTTTGTCGAGTGCGAGCCAGCGAGCAATTCAAGTAGCCCGTCTGCAAGTTCTAGACGCGCAATCGGAGAGAGGCGTTTGCCTCTGAGTGCTTGCTTTGTAGCCAAGCCCTTACAAACGCTGTCTGTGATGCTGAGAATGGCAAAGAATGCCTATCCAGAGGCGGTGCTCGACCAATACTTAATCAATTTTTAAAGAGGTTTTCATGAATAGTTTTAATGCCGTCCGGCAGACGTTCGAAGCCGACAACCAGGATCAATATGATATCGACCTAGATTCGATGAAAGTCGATGACGATCACCTAGCCCTTGAAGCGATAGGCAACGTCCATAAGAAGTTTGTAGACTGGGGACATGCTCCATCGTCTCAGCATTGGAGGGGCCTTAGGCATATCGCCAAGGTCTATCAGTACATGGCGGCTGGTGTCGCTGCGCCGGTGTTCTATCTGAGTTCCCTGCCTTGCGGGATGGGTAAAACCACCGTTGCTACTGAGTGCACGAAGGCCCTTATCGCTGGTGATGCCTATAAGTCTGTGGGGGTGATTTACTTCCTATCACGTCTTGAGGAAATCAATGCCCTAGTCGATGCCATGGGATTGGAGAAGTCAGATTTCTCGGTCCTCGTATCTGAAAGCCGTCAGGGTGATGTCAACGATTTAGGCAATCCTGTCGCTTCGAAGGCAAGGGTTCTCTTCACGACGCAACAGCAGCTTGAGGCAAGGCTAAAGGACGGTTCGACCTTCACGGATATAGCGGCATTCCACTACCTAGGGCGCCCACGTCTCGTTAGAGTGTGGGATGAGGCGATTGTACCCAGTAAGATACTCACCCTCGACCAAGACGACATATCCAGCATGTTCCGTGACCTTCGACAAAACAGTCTGGGGTCTCTTCGTGATCTTTTGGAAGACTGGTCAATCGCTCTTCGTAACATGGAGACCGGACAGACAGTCGAGGTTCCTGATATCGAGCCTTACGTTTCGTCTCTCGACGCTTTCAGAGGGGTGTTCGACAACCAGCAGGACCAAGATAAGGCGGAGGCCCTTTGGTATCTGTCGGGCCGTACCGTACGGATCAGAAGGTCTCAGGATTCAGCGGCCACGACGTTCGATTACGAGGATAACCTACCGGAAGACCTAGCTCCGATGCTCATCCTTGACGCCAGTGGTGGCCTTCGTGAAACCTATTCGTTTTGGCGTCGTGACAGGGGAGGTCTTAAGTCACTCCCATCCCCGACGAAGACCTATTCAGGATTGACCCTCCATCATTGGGACCGTGGCGCTGGAAAGACAGTCTATCGGGACAGGAACAAAGCCCTAGAGATTGCCAAGGGGGTAGCGAAGGCGATCAACACTGAGATTCCTCTGGGTGAGGAAGTCCTTGTCATCCATCATCGTCAGGTCAAGAAGCGTGACCCCGATATGGTGAAGCTCATACGAGGTTCAATCAACCCTGAGGCGAAGGTCTACTTCTGTAACTGGGGCAAGCATACGGCGACAAACCAATATGCTCATATCCGTCATGTCATCCTTGCTGGAATCCTCCAATATAACGAAGCTCAATATGAGGCCCACGGGAGGGCGGCAAAGAAGGCTAAGACAGAGGAAGAGTTTGACGACAATGATTTCCAGAAGACTCGCTTCGGGGAGATAGCCCATAATATCTTTCAGGCTGCATGTCGGGGTGAAGCAAGGAAGACAGTCAACGGCGATTGTCCAGAAGGGTGTCACCTATATTTGATCTTCTCTACCGACAAGAAAAGGGGTTTCCCTCGTGATGGACTGAGTAGAATATTCCCTCAAGCTCCTATCATAGACTGGCTACCTGTCTGGGATTTGAAGGGGAATAATCTCAAGGTCGTAGAAGCAATTAAGTCGGCTTACTTAGTCGATCAACCTACTCGCATATCCAATGACCGTCTTATCGAACTCACGGGAATAACAAATAGGGCAAATCTCAACAAGTCGCTCAAAGACCCTGTTGTAAATGCGGCGCTGGCCGAACACAGGATCACCCTCTCTAGTGCGTGGGGCGCAGTCATCGCACATGGCGCGTAGGTTGACGGATGTCTTTTATCAGGGGACACAGTGCTTTAGAGTGCGTAGAGTACAAACCCTGCACTTATCGCAAATGTAAGCCATGCTACCGTCGTAGTCGCTATCGAAGCATAGTAAAGGATATTCATAAATTTACCGGCTCTAGTCTGAGAGGGTAATTTATATAAGTCGCTTCGATATAGCGTCGCTGGATTGGCTAAGGATGCATATAAATGCTCACTAGCTTGAAAATTTAACCAAATAAGACCACCAGCCAACAATGTGAAAAAAACGCCTGAAACACTGAATCCAGCGGCGCAAGTTAGCAGATGGAGTTCCTTTGGCACTAGAACCTTTTCGCGGAGACCGCTGATCGCATAGATGGCACCACCGTGGACCGCAAGCAACGAAGCCAGAATCCATTTGGCGTAGTCAATGTGGGCCTGCATGGAAGCCCTCTCCATATATCGATTCGAGTCGTAGGATTCGCGTGCATGTAATACGTAGCGATCACGATCCTCTTGATTCCATTGTTCGACAAACACCGATTGATTTGGGTTATCTGTTTTTGTCACTGTGTGCCCCCATAATGCTTACTGTATTTGGTCTTATCCTTCATCATCGTTTTGCAAAGCATGCGTCGCTTTAGTTAATCGAAATCGCCACGACCGGCAGCATGAGAAGTAGCTTCGTCACGATGGATATGTAAAAATTTGAGTCGAGCCGAAAGCCCTAGCGTGAGTTCCTCTAATCCTTCGCCATTGTTCAAATATTGTAGGTAACGATGGTGACGTAAATCGAACGGTATGTCCTCAGCGCTCTGTGTAATAGGTATGACATGTTTGCCGAGTGTATGCGCGATACCGGCCTCATAGAATACGTTGGGATTCTTGCCGGTGAAATCGCAAATGACAATAAAGGAACGATATATCAATCCAAAAATATCCTGAATAACCGCTGATTCTTTCCAGATATTATCCGCCCGTTCACATTTCATTTGGCTTTGCTTACATGCTTCTTTGATTGCATTGTATGTACCGCTGAATGAACCGGAGAATGGCATCATTGCCGATACAAGAAATGGGTCTGGCAGTTCCGATGGAATATTGAAAACAGCTGGCTGAAAGTAAACCTTTGGTCCTGCAATCATTGCACTTGAGATAGTTTCGCCACCACCACCAAATTTATTAAATATATAGCGTTCAATATCGAGAAAGTTAGCCGATTCTTGTTCGACAATCCGCATGAGGACTTCCAGTGCACATCCCGCATAGTCGTCATCGCCAAAACTTAGACTTCTTAGAAGTCGTGAATGAGACCTGACGATATCGTAGCATCCTGTCAATGTTCCCAGTTCAAGCCAATTTTCTTGGGTGAAATTTTTCACCGCAACGTCTTTAAGAGCGAGTACTTTTTTTCTAGTGCTTGCATCAACATACATCGATTTGTACTCTTATCTCTTGCCATAAAAGACTACCATAACAGACTGCTATGGTGCGCCGACCATTGCTTGAACGTGGCCCAATTGGGAAGTACCCAATCGTTGATTGTCAAGTGTAACTATTCTCCTTCTAAAGCAGTGTTAGTGAATGAAATTGTGGCGCAATCTTAAAACGGCTCTGTAAAGTGCAGGATTGGGTTCGGGATTGCCGATCAAATTAAGTGGTTTGGGAACACTTCAATTGATGTGCTGTTGGATACTTCGAAAGCGGTGTTCTTCCTACACATTCGTGAGATCATAATCTCTCAAATATCGGTAGCGCGGAGGCCTGTAGCCCACCTGCTATGGTCTAATTGCGGCCATGCGCCAAACGCTGCTATGAAGCGCCCGCGAGAGTATGTCTTTGTATTTTTGGGGGCGCAATGAACTACAGCGAGATATGGACGGAGGCGGATTTTGTCGACATGGGTTGGCACGACGCCGTCCTGTACTCCATGAGCTTCCCCCAAGCGAACCACGCGATACGTTTGGATATTGACTATATTTCCAAATGGCATTGGGACCGCGAAGCGGTGCGGGGATGGGATGTGCCCCTTGCACGCTGGAATTCAACAACGTGTCCGTTCTGAGGATTTCGCTGGATTGGCAAATGCAAGGCGACACCTCGATCCAAGACATCACCCGCCCGAATAGTCGGCTATCCGCAAATGGAAAGTTTATGCTTTGGGATTACCAGATCGAACTCGACGCGGGAGACCTTCGCTTTAACAACGACTGGATTCACTCAGACTGTTCGGAGGTCACCCATTTTTCCACCTCTCAGGCGCTGGATCAGAGGGGGAGTCTTTATAGGCCACCTCAGAATGCGTGGCCGCGACTGCAACGACGTTTTCTTGAGCTTTGCCCGGATGATGCCGCGACTGCTGCAAACTGCACCAAAGTCCTAGAAAGCAATGCAGAGCAACGTCACACAAATCTATTCTCAAACCGAAATCATCAGTGAACTGATTTCATCAGCGAGCAATATGGCAGATTGGGGATTTGGCATTGCAGCGGGTGCATGAATGGAGTGCAACGGTACCGGGATGTTGCTCTGAAGTTGAAGCGACGATCAGAAAGTTTGATGCCATATTAGAGCAGAAAGTGCCCGTCGAACCTTATTAAACCGATTATGAAGCTTATGCCCAAACTATCAGCGCCCTCAACCCTGCGGAGTGAAAGATAGTTCATGGGGCTTTTTTAAATTCTTTGACTGTGATCGCATAAACTTTCTGCGCACCAAAATCCACCGTCAGATTCAGCTTAGGATATTCAAAAGCCTTACTAGTGTCCGACGTCAGTTGAGACTTTTCGGGTGGTCCAAGCCTCTGGATCACATGTTCCTCACTATAGCCGGTACCTATACCGAGTACTGGTGGGCAATAAGTTCCGGCGACAGCGAAGCATCTTATTCTCACAAGCTTGTTGTCCTCAAACCCAACATCCGTTCTTGGATTCGAAGTCTTTTCCCAGTGCCAATAATTGTAGTCCTTTGCACTCTTCCCATAAGGGTATTTACCGGCTTGATTTGCCAGAATCAGATCATCCTTCATCCAAATTGGGAAAGTTTCTTTCTCTTCTTCAGTCGGTTCCCGGTAGGAACCAGACGGTTCTCCGAGGCGATAGATGGCTTCTTCCTTCGATATACCGAGAGAAAGGTTCAAATAATCCGTCTGAATTATCGGTCGGCTTTGATAGGTAATGTAACCCCAGATACCAATACCACATAGAATAACCAGCCCGAAGCTGCGCAGCGCAATCTTTCGCCAGCTCCATCGATCCTTCGTCTGAAGAAACAAAACTAGCAAACTGACCACCAATACCGACAGAAATACTCCCGTCCCAAGCGACATTTGTTTCTTGCCCCCAGCTGTGATGGACCATACTAGCTTAGAATAGAAATCAAAGGTCGACTCTTTGGAGAATGAGTGCGGACACTATTTCAATCGCCAGTAGGCTTGCCTCTCTTGCGGCTAATCTCAGCAGCCAAAAGCTTCTGTTGAACGTCGCTGGCTTCAAGGATTGGTATCTCAATCAGATACGCCAACATATCATGACCGTCTGCTTCTGCGATCTGGCGAAGAGCGATTAGATCATCGATTACTTTCTGTAAAATCGCTGCACTCATGCTTCTCTCCATCTTAAATAGATAGATGATGACATGGTTATCACTTTGAATCTTCGTAGCAATTGGTATCGACTCGCATAGCGAGCAGAACTGAAGTGTCTGCAACTAGGACGTTTAACAGGCTTCCCGAATACCTTGAATTGTACGCATTCTGAAAAAATACGCTCAACTTATCCACCCCCTTTCAGCATGAGCGATAATGCTTCCAGTGCAAATTGGAGGTTAATATGGTTCCCTTACATATCGTCTTTATCGCCACGGTTATTCTGACAGCTGCCAGCGGATTGGCTGCAACGTGCATTGTCGTTTTCGGTGATACTCGTCGGAATGAAGGTCAACGGGCGGTCGCCGAGAAGCTCGCACAAATCGCCATGATTGGTGCAGCTGCCATGACTTCTTTGCTTGCTGTTTCCGTATGATTGGCCTCACCTGCCGTTCCCGAAATCGGGAGTAACATGACTCATCGAAATACGTTTCTGGTTTCGACGTGAGCGCGAAGATGTGAAGCGTATGAAATCAGAATGATTGAACTACCCCCGATCCCTGATCCCAGGGTAGGGGCTCTTATGATATGTTCCATATCCACGCTTGATAGGGGAATGCAATTTTTGCTGACGAAACTCTTACAAAATCAGCGGAGCATTTATGGAAACTCCGGCATAATACTGCGGATTTGCCAAGTCGGAGGTTGATAGATATTACCTGACTAAAATGGCGAGGGCTCTCATGGCGAATAAGTCGGCGATTAAACCAACGATATTCATTTCTCACATTAGCGAAGAAGCCGCGCTGGCCATACTCTTTAAGAATCAAATTGAAAAAAGCTTCTTGAACACTGTGAACGTGTTTGTGTCGTCGAACGCTGACAGCATATCAATTGGTCAACGCTGGCTCGATAATATTTCAAATGGTTTGAAAGAATGTGCGGCTATGTTGGTGTTTTGCAGCCCACAGAGCGTCGGAAGACCTTGGATCAATTTTGAAGCAGGGGCGGGATGGGTGAAGGGAATCGAGGTGGTTCCGGTTTGTCATTCCGGCATGACTCCTAGCGGCCTTCCCATTCCCCTTAAGCTTCTGCAGGGAATGCTTGCTACTGATAAAAAGAAACTATTGGAAGTGTTCGAGCTTGTAGCGGAAAAACTTGGCTCTTCGACGCCAGATGTCGATGTAGATGCGCTTAATGCAAAAATCGTGGAGTTCGAAAATGCATACGTTTTTGAAAATGGGATTGGTCGAGCACTATCCGAACTCGGGGCGGTAGCTCCGAGAGTCCTGCGCGTTATTAGCTCGGCAATTCCAGGGAAAATACAGCGCATCGATTTTACAAAAGATGAGTATGAAAACTGCGCACAGACACTCAGCGGCGTTGAGCGTGTGGACGAAGTCAGGTTCAAATGGAAAGAAACTGGACTCGTGTGGGGTGATGGTGAAGACGAAGGCATGACCAGATTGGGAAACCTTACTTTTACCCCGAGCCTGAGACTTATCGAGTTTTGTCGAACGTTTTAAGTCGGGTTCCCTAATGGCAGATGCAGCAGTAGGATTAAGTAGAGGATCGCGCCGGTGACCTTCATGGCAGTTTTTGATGACAGGCTCCTCGGCGGTCAGTGAGGGAATATTGCAACCTACACATTGGAAGCTGTAACCTCGCTGAATGGATTAGAATATCAGCTTATCAAAGAGACGTTTCACGGTGGGGAAATCGTACCTCTGCAGAAGTCGATCTTCGGCATCAGCGATCAAACTTTCCAAGTCCTTGTCGTCGATGGCGACAATATATCCATGGCCGTCTGTGGCAACGGCCTTGCATCTTTTTTGCATTGCGACTCGGTTTTCGATAGTTCGACATACCACAATGCCAAACCTACCTCTATCCTTTGAGAATCGCATTGCAATTTGATCGATTTCAGGGTTCCCAAGCTCGTTTCCGAAGTTTTTGCATTCTACGAAGACATGGGAGCAATCATAATGTCGCGCTAGCCATTCGAAGAAGCCAGTCCGAGCATAATTCGTGAAGGTGATATCCACTCTCTTCATACCATCGTGTATTGAGGTTTGGGTCTCAGGATCGACTAACACCGGATAAAATAACGCTGAGAGCAGATCGCCAATTGCGTCCTCGTATTTATAAGCATCCTTCTTACCCGGTTGCAGGCTTGTAACGCTCTCCAGCAACCTTGCCCAATCGGGAAGCTCGGTTCCCTGCACATCGGCAATCTGTCGATGTGAAAGAGCAGGTGTTGGCCCTGAATTATCTGCTTTGTACTTCATAAGTAGATCGGGGTTTTCGTCGGTTTTCTTGATAGATAGTGCTTTAGCCTCTGATCCGTACTTCGCTTCTACATCTTTCTTATAGACAATTTTCTTACCTTTGTTTTTACCGGATTTGAGGATCTGAACGAGCCCCGTATTCCGCTCCATCTCTTCTTCCTTGAACCGCTCTAAGACGTAGTGTCGATAGTACTTCTCGACGCTATAATCCATGTCGATACGAACGATGGATTTGGGCACCAGAATGAGTTTTGTGTCATCCGGCATTGGAAGGCGCACGTAATCTTGGTCCCAAGATTTTGTGTTTGGGTTCCAAACTGGGCCGGAATCAACGTCGTTAATCAGGGGAATCCCGTATTCTTCGCAAACCCGTTGCGTGAATGCAATTAGTGGCCCCCGAATAATATTGGTGATGATGTCTGAAAGAATGTCGGTCGACACGCCGTCGATCAAGAGAACGGTATCCTCAAGGTCCGACAAGAGTCCTGATTTAACTGCTTTGCTTTTTTTAAAGGCATTCCAGATTTGCTTGGCCTTCTCAGGCCCAAGTCCTCGTCCGTCTGATCGTCCTTTGGACAGACCAAGATGGGTCTCATTGGGCTCTTTCAGCACGGTTAGAATATCTAAGGCGTGGGTATCGTTTCCAGATCTAATGGAATCGACCACAGCTGAGAAAAACGTATGCAAAAGATGAGTGCAGTGTTCACCCCAATCAGACTCCAGAATTCGCAACGCCCTAGCGTTGACGAAGAGCTTTACGTCGTTCTCAATATCGACATCAAGAAAACTGAGGCTGGGTTGCTTTTTATTGAGCTTATAATATTCCGATACGCGCATGATATCCCCGGTGTGAACAATTAGCGTAGGAATCAGAACTACAAGGGTAGTCATGGTAGTCGAACTGCCAGACCGCCATTGTACCGAATTTTATAGACAGCAGATCAATCCTAAACTCCTTATTGAGAACAAGCGGCTCGCTTTTGCTATTCGGTTCGAAGCTTTCTTTATCAATATCCATCGCACCCCTCGGGCGTATTTCTAAATTAGACAAACAAACGAGCCAAAATTGGAATAACTTGAAGACCTGTGCCAAGGCAGATCATCCATAGTCCGACCTTTGCGGCACGCGAGGCCTTCAATAAATTGATAACTGTGGGAATTTTCATCCCCTGCTCATGAGTTTCAGGGGCCCATCGAGAGGCCGCAATCGTAATTGCATCTTCTTCGGACACAAACACGGCCTTAGCTGCCCAACCAGCGCCTATGGCTGTTATCAATAGTCCAAGCGCAGTCGCAAAATCTGACCACCACGTCGCGATATTAGACATAGTGCAAACCTCCACATCACTATCTGCATCCCTTGCTTTTGATCACGGATTCGATGGCGTTCACCTTGCCCTTCGACACAGCTACTTGCCCCGCCTTGTCACCACCAAACGTGCTGGACGCTGGCACACCGATGAGGAATACACCTACGGCATCGCCGGTTGCTGCTTGGTTTTGTTGCTTGGACAGGCTGGCAAGCGTAGTTTGCTCTTTTACAAGTTCTTGTGCCAAGCCCGGGCATTCGATGTTCGAGTAGGCCGCCATTGGAATATCGACAGGCACGATCGCATCCGGCCGCTTTGCGCAACCGACTAATCCTGCGGTCAGAACGACCGCAGCACATATTTTGATTTTCATAGTACCCCCAAAGCGCCTCTTTTTTTGGACGCCTTAATGTAGATGACGTGAATAAGGTGAAACTGTCAATGGATCGTTGATTGATTACGTAGAGTAACTTTAAGAAAAACCTCGTGCCAATACTCACAACTGGGGGGGCTTATTGACATACGACAAGAAAATGTATCCTGATCTTATAAGGGATCTATATAAGATTTGAATACAATTGAGATTTGATCAGGAGAGGTTCAATTTCGGTGAATGTACGGGTGTTCTTATATAGACCCCTAATAAGATTGCCGTACAAATCGAATAGGTCGTGATCATGGGAGATTCCCCTCATTCACTGCCCATGTCTTAATAATTCCATGTCGATAAGTCCCGAAGGGACCCTAAGCTTTTCGTAGGCTAAATCTGATTCCTGCCCCGATAATTGCCCCCATTAAGAACCAAAGATACCCTCCTGTCCAAGCAGATGTCAGCCAGTTGCCTATGGTCCTGATACTTTCGGGTAATCTGCTCAATCTTACTACTGCATTTCCTAAGAGTGATGACGCACACCCACCTACGACTGCGGCGACTAAACACTGAATTTTGAAATTTGTTGTCATTTAAGGCACCGCTTCATAAAATACGGTTTGCCAAGATTTGTCGTATTCACTGTAGGCTGCATCGATAGCTTTGAAGGCGCTTTTAATTTGGTCGAGCACCTTCTTGCCCCGATACTCTGGGTCTGACTCGAAGTGGATCAATACCTTTTTCTTGAGGTCATGAATCCGTTCTCTTGGAAAGTTCTCGGCCTTGATCCGTGTAGCCACGGCTGTTGTATAGCCCGGCCTAACGTAGGTGTCTGGCCATCTATCAGTCTCTTGATCGTGCTCTTTTAGAACGTAAATCTGGCCTTTCGTATACAAGATCAATTCATCAGACAACTTCTCGTAACCGTTCAACGGGAGAGTTATATCTCCGTTTGCTCGGTGAGTTTTCCAAAGCATAAATCCAACGACACCGAGGATGATGACGCCTATCGGACTTGAAAGTAATTCAACCATTGTATCCCCCGACCATGACTGACGAAGAACGGTATCAAAATACAATAATTTTTGCGAGAAAATTTGAGGGTGTAATACACTATAGCCTAGTACCCCCGTCACCCCTCCATGGGGGTCTACTGGCGGTCTCTGGGGCAAGGAGTTCTTTTTCAGGCTGCTTCGCTGGCAGTTGCACGACTCTTGACGTTCAAATCAGCACTAGACGAAGCCTTCACGGTCACCGTGTTCTCTTCGAACGGTCATTGTAGGGTCATTACTTATGGGTGAAATGCAGAGACAGGCGACAAAAGCGACTCAACTAAGTCATTGATATTGAATGGTGATCCCGACTGGATTCGAACCAGTGGCCTACAGATTAGGAATCTGTCGCTCTATCCTACTGAGCTACGGGACCATTTAAGCGGATCGCGAATAGGGGCGATCCGCAGAGACTTAACGTTTTTCAATGCCGCCGCCAAGTCTCAACTTTGGTAGAATGCGCGGCAAAGCCATCAGGTGGATGGCAGGAGCGCGCTTTCGGCAATATTTACCCAATAGCTGATGCCGTGCGGGATTGCGTCATCGTTAAAATCATAGGCCGGGTTGTGCAGTGATGCGCTTGCTCCGTTGCCCATGAAAATGAATGCGCCGGGACGCGCTTCAAGCATATAGGAGAAGTCCTCGCCTGCCATCATAGGCGCAACCTCTTCATTTACCGCATTATTTCCGGCAACTTGACGTGCAACCTTGGCGGCGAAATCAGTCTCGCGATCATGATTGAATGTAACCGGGTAATTACGTGCGTAATCGATTGTGACTGTCGCGCCCAAGGCGCCCGTGATGCCCTCGACAATTTCAGTAAGCCGCTTTTGCGCGTAGTCTCGCATTTCCTTGCGAAGCGTGCGGACCGTTCCCGCCAGTTCCGCTTTTTGCGGAATGATATTGTAGGCATCGCCCGCATGAAATTTGGTGACTGAAATAACGACAGAATCAAGCGGATCGGTGCCGCGAGAAACAATTGTCTGCAGTCCATTCACCAGCTGTGCGCCAATAACAACAGGATCAATCGTTGTGTGAGGCTGTGCAGCGTGGCCGCCACGACCTTCAATTGTAATGGTGAATTCGTCGGTTGCGGCCATGATCGGGCCTTTGCGGATCGCAAATTCGCCAATCGGTATGCCGGGAATATTGTGCAGTCCGTAGACTTCGGAAATGGTGAAACGCTCCATCATGCCGTCCTTGACCATTTCGCGGCCACCGCCGCCCCCTTCTTCGGCAGGCTGGAAGATTACGGCTACCGAGCCTTTGAAATTGCGTGTTTCGGCCAGATATTGCGCTGCGCCAAGCAGCATGGAGATATGCCCGTCATGACCACAGGCATGCATTTTGCCGGCATTGGTCGAAGCCCAGGGCTTTCCGGTGATTTCTGTCAGCGGCAGGGCATCCATATCGGAACGCAGGCCGATTGTCGCGCCTTCGCCGTGACGACCGCGGATTATGCCGACAACGCCGGTTTGGCCAATGCCTGTAACCACTTCGTCGCAACCAAAACCGCGCAATTTTTCTTCAATAAATTTTGCAGTCTGGTGCACATCGAACATCAATTCGGGATTTTGGTGCAAATGGCGGCGCCATTGCGATACTTCATCCTGCATTTCGACAGCGCGATTGAGCACGGGCATTTTTACATCAACTCCAATTTACCTGTGACAAGAAAGGCACTTTGCCTTTTCGATGCCACATAAGATAGATAAGGCCATTGCCGCTCCACGTGAAGCGCGGCTTAATGCCTTTTGCCTTCCCAAGGTTTTTATACAGACAGGCTGGATTTCAGGAATGCGGAAAACTGTAGCACTTTTTCTAGTCGGTAGCGCGATGTCAACCGTTGCGATGCTCGGTCTTGGATCAACGGCCCTTGCCGAGGCGAATATCACACTTGATGCTGGCGGTGGCGAGATTCTTTCGCAAAAAAACGCCTTTCAGCGCTGGTATCCAGCGTCCCTGACCAAGCTCATGACCGTCTATGTAGCTTTCCGCATGCTCGAATCAAAGCAGGTAACGCTTGATACGCCCGTTCGAATCACCGCGCTTTCAGCCAAGCAACCACCGAGCAAAATGGGCTACAAGGTTGGCTCGGAATTGACGCTCAGTGACGCGCTGAAGATCATGATGGTCAAATCGGCCAATGATGTTGCCATGGCGGTTGGCGAGACGCTGGGCGGCTCTTCAGAAAAATTTGCGGTGCTTATGAACGAGGAAGCCCAACGTATTGGCATGAAAGGCTCGCATTTCGTTAATCCGAACGGGCTGCATTCGGACGATCATTATACGACAGCGCGCGACATGGCAGTTTTGACCCTGCAACTGCGACGTGAGTTTCCGCAATTTGCGCATTTCTTCGACATTGAGGCCATCGATTACGGCGGCAAGAAAGTTCAGCCGAATTTGAATGCCTTGATTGGACGCTTTCCCGGTGCGGATGGGATGAAGACCGGTTTTGTCTGCCCGTCTGGTTATAATCTGATCGGCTCAGCGACGCGCAATGGCCGGACGGTGATTACGGTCGTTCTTGGCGAACTCAAGCTTTCGACCCGTGCCACCAAGGCTGCTGAACTTCTTGCCAAGGGTTTTGAGACCCATGGCACTAGCATCACGATCGACAATCTGAAATCCAACGGTTCGCCGGAGCTTGATGTTGCTGTGAATATGCGTCCGGAGGTCTGCTCCAAGACGTCGGGTTCCGATACATGGGACGGCAAGGATCTTGAAGGTCATATCATTGCCGGATCGCCTTATATGAACCGCATGGACCGCGAGCCGGTGGCTGAAAAAGTCGCCTTGCTGCCGTCAAAGCTCAATGCGCTCGGCATGGAACTTAATCGCCTGCCAGTGCCAACGCCTCGCCCCGACCGTTCGTCGCTCAGCGATGCGGGCAGTGCTGCGAAGGTGATCAATTAATGGCTGGTCCCATTCCAGTTTCCGTTCTGACGGGCTTTCTCGGCTCCGGCAAGACGACTTTGCTCAATCGCCTGCTGAAAGATCCGGCGCTTACCGATACTGCCGTTATCATCAATGAGTTTGGTGATGTGGGCATCGACCATCTGCTGGTGGAAAAGGCGAGCGAAGGCATTATCGAACTTTCGGATGGCTGTTTATGCTGCACAGTGCGTGGCGAACTCGTTGATACGCTTGCTGATCTGATCGATCGTTTGCAGACCGGAAAATTGCAGCGGCTAAAGCGCGTCATCATCGAAACCACGGGTCTCGCCGATCCCGCGCCGGTGCTTCATGCGATTATGGGACACCCCGTTTTGCTGCAAGCATTTCGTGTGGACGGCGTGATCACGACCGTTGATGCGGTTCACGGCATGGCGACGCTGGATGCACATGAAGAGGCAGTAAAGCAAGCGGCTGTGGCTGATCGCATCGTCATCACCAAGACGGATCTGCGTCAGTCGGTGGGCTTGGTCGATCCACTGCGCGCGCGTTTGCAGGCGCTTAATCCTGGTGCCGATATTATTGATGTCAGCGATGAACGGACGGGCTTTGCGGCACTGTTTGAATGTGGTGTCTATAATCCGGAAACTAAGACGGTCGATGTGCAGCGCTGGCTGAAAAGCGAAGCCTGGCGAGACCGTGAGCACGAGCGCCACGAGCTTGAGCATCATGGACACCACCATCATCATGATCATCATGACCACGACAGTCATGACCATCACCATGATGTGAACCTCCATGATGCGGCCATCCGGTCATTCTCCCTGACCCATGACAAGCCTGTGCCGCTATCGAGCTTCGATATGTTTATCGATCTGCTACGCTCGGCCCATGGGGAAAAGCTGTTGCGTGTCAAAGGCATTGTTCTCTTGGAGGATGACCCCGAGCGGCCGCTGGTCATTCATGGCGTCCAGCAGATTTTTCACCCCCCCGTACGGCTCGCCGCATGGCCGGAAGGTGTGCGCGAAACGAGACTGGTCATGATCGTCAAGGATCTGCCGGAGAGCTATGTACAGCAGCTTTTCAACGCGTTTCTCAACAGGCCGCAGATCGATATGCCTGACCGCGCCGCATTGTTTGATAATCCACTGGCTATACCGGGTGTGAAGCGGGTTTAAGTTTTGCTGCAGGGCAGTTGTGCGTGGTTCGACAAGCTCACTATGAGGGAGAGAGTTGATTGCAGGGAGCCATGTTCTGGAGCGATGAAGATTATCTTTGCAGTTCGCCAACTTCCTCATGATGAGCTTGTCGAACCACGCAATCGGGTAATGCAGCCTATCTTTAGCCGCGCTCGATGTGAAAGCGGTGGCCGCCTTCGACGCTGATTGTTTCAATCAGACGGTGGCCCTCGGTCAGGCAGAAATTGGGCATGTCGATAACGGCCAGCGGGTCGGTGGTCTCTACCCATAAGCGCGTTCCAGCTGCGGCTTCAGCCAGTTTTTTACGGGCTTTAAGCACGGGAAGCGGGCAATTCAGGCCGCGAAGATCGTAGACTTCGGCTTCCATGATGCGTTTTGAATCCTGCTCATCCGCGAAGAAATTAAACGTGCTTAATTGCCGCCGATTTTCCACCACGCCTTTTTGGCGGGCGCGGGTGCTGCAACCGGTGCGGCGGCTTCAGGCGCTGCAATGGCGGCTGTTGTCATCGGAGCAGGTGCCGGCGTCTGTTGTGGAACAGGCGTAGCTGCAACGGCAGGCGTGTGCATGCGCGAGCGCTTGGAAGCTTCGCGCTCTTCCTTCGCCTTGTCGGCTGCCACAGCAGAGGCGAGCCGGACCATGATCTGTGGCTTGTTCGCCGCATCGGCATCTTGTGGTGACAAGGATGGCGGCTCTTGCGTTACGCGTTCACCGCGCGCGCGGCGCTGGCTCCATTCAGCAATGATCTTAGCCTCGGTCAGACCCTGGATCGAGCGGGCAGGGGCTTGAATCTTGCCCTTGCCAACCATGGATGAGAAAGCGCTCTCATAATTGGTCTGATAGGACTGATAGGCCATTTTCAGCGATTCCGGCTGATCAGATGGCGGGCAGGTGCTGGTCGCAGCGATAGGCGCGTTCGGGTCGGATGTGTGGTTGAAGACATATTTCTTCTCGCAGACATCGACTTTCGGCGGCACTTTGGTGATTTCAAAGTGGTCGTAGCCTTCCTTCAGATTTTTCCAGAAAGCGTAATTGGGATCATCCTTGTAGCGCGCCATATTGGCGGCAGTCATGCGGAACGGATAGGCTTGTAGCTGGATCGATTCCTGCCCGCCCTTGAAGGCATCGCGGGCGAAAGCATAAATCTGCGCAACCTGACCATCGGTCATCGAATAGCAGCCGGAAGACGAGCAGGCGCCGTGAACCATCAGATTTGCGCCCGTCCGGCCAAGCGCGCGGTCAAGCGCGTTGGGAAAGCCAGTATTGAATGACAGATAGTAACTGGATTTCGGATTCATGTGAGCGGGGCGGACGGCATAATAGCCTTCCGGCGCCTGACGATCACCTTCAATGAATTTCGGGCCAAGTTTCCCGGACCATTTGCAAATCTGGTAACTGGTGACGATATCGTAGCGGCCATTGTCCTTGCGCTTCCAGACTTCAAGAACGTTTTCTTCCTTGAAGATGCGGAACATGATCGGCGAGGTGGCAGTCATGCCTTTCGTCTTCATGCTCTGGACAAGTTTGGCGGGCAGTTGCGTGTTCGCGCCATTTGGAACGAGATCGTTCACCGTCCCGCCCTGACATCCGGCAAGGAAAAGCGTGAGCATCAAAGGCGCAAGAATGTGTGTCTTTATCTTCATTGCAGCAGCAGTTGCCAGTTCATCAATGTGTTTGCCGAGGTCGGATTCGCCGCGAATATAACATTCGCACCATTATAGATGCACCCGTTATAGTTGATAAAGTCTTGACGCAACCGCATAAAATTGCCCCGATCACGCAGATGTCACCTTTCACGCACTGACGGCGGATTTATGGCAAACAATCATGAAGCACACATAATTGCTTCGAAGTGCCGCAAAACAAAAAAGGCGGCGCAAATTGCACCGCCTTTTTTAAGTCTAGTCCGAAAGATCAGCCGTTAAGGGCGTCCTTCAGAGCCTTTGCAGGCTGGAAAGCAACTTTCTTGGAAGCTGCGATCTTAATTGTTGCGCCGGTTGCAGGGTTGCGGCCTTCGCGAGCGGCGCGAGCCTGTACCTTGAACTTGCCGAAGCCTGGCAGCGAAACTTCATCGCCAGCTACGACTGAATCGGTGATGCCTTTAAGGATGCTATCAACAATCGCCTTGGACTGAACTTTTGTAAGACCCTGATCAGCGACGAGCTTATCAATGAGATCGGACGTATTCATTTGGCGGTTTCCTCAGTATATTCGTTGATCGGAGGGGTCTGTATGGCACGCGTTACGCACTCTGTCATCAGGAACTACAGGCAAAAAGCGGGTTTATACCCAGTGTTTACGGGGTTTTTTTCGAATTAAGCCCTGATTTGCCAGATGGCGATGCCGGTTGACCCAAAAATCGCGCCAAGTGATTCGGCTTGTGCGGGCCCTTAATCAGCTATCGACAGGGCGATAAGCTTCGTTGATTTGCCAGATTGGCGGGCTGCCAATATGTCTTGCAATATGATCGACAAAGGCGCGCACCTTCGCAGAGACATGGCGCGTGGGAGGGTAGACGGCATATATATTGTAGGGTAGCGGCTTTGCTTGCGGCAAAACGGGGATGAGTCTTCCTGCCCGCAACGGTTCGGCGGCGATGAACATCGGCAGGAGTACAAGCCCAAGGCCGGCAATCGCCATATCGCGCATCGCCTCGCCATTATTGGCAACGATGCGGCCATGCATCGGCACGGCAATCGGTTCGCCATCCTTGTCCGGATTTTCAAATTGCCAGAGCTGGCTGGTATTGACGTTGGAATAGTCGATGCAGGAAAAGCGATCCAGCGCGCCCAGCGTTTCCGGCAGGCCATGCGTATTGGCGAAATCCGGGCTACAACAGATGACACGGGGATCGGTGCATAATTTGCGCGCGATCAGGCTGGAATCGCGCAATATACCAATGCGTATGCCGACATCATAACCGCCGCGCACCAGATCGATCATGCGGTCTTCAAACTCCACGGCGATTTCCAGATCGGGATATTGCCGGGCAAAATCCGCAATCATCCGCCCCAGATACATTGTGCCGAAGGTCATGGGCGCAGCGATGCGCAATGTGCCGCGAATGGCGCTATTGCGTGTCGCGGCCGTATCAGCCGCCTCCATGATGTCGCGGACAAGCGGGCGGATGCGCTCGACGAAATCCAGCGCATTTGCCGATGCCACCAGCTTGCGCGGCGTTCGCTGAAACAATTCAATGCCAAGCCCACCCTCCAGATCGGAGATGCGCTTGCTGACAACGGATTTTGACAGGTTAAGCCGCGCGGCTGTGGCCGTGATGCTGCCGGTTTCAATCACGTCGAGAAACGTCAATAAATCTTCGAAACGCCACTTCATGGTTTGCTTATACGAGACATGATTGCCGTTGAACAGAAGTTTGATGGCGTTATAGTTCTGTTTTATCGAACATGAGTTGCATCTTTATGGTCTTTATTGCCGGAACAACTGCGCAGATATTCACCCCAACGGCGATTTCGCCACTCAACCACGCAGGAGGCTTTGATGAGCTTACAACTGACAGGCATTCACCATCTGACGGCAATTACCGCCAATGCGCCAGAAAATGTGCGTTTCTACACAAAGACGCTTGGTTTGAGGCTGGTCAAAAAGACCGTCAATCAGGACGATACGAGCGCCTACCATCTTTTTTATGCCGATGGTGAAGCAACGCCCGGTACGGATTTGACTTTCTTCGACTGGCCAACTGCACCGGAGCGCCGCGGCACCCATAGTATTTCGCGCACTGGTTTGCGGGTTGGCAGCAAGGCCAGCCTCGACTGGTGGAAAGCCCGGTTTACCGAATTGGGTGTCAAGTCCGGCGAGGTGACAGAGATAGGCGGTCATGCTTCGCTGGATTTCGAGGATGGCGAAGGACAGCGCTTTCGGTTGATTGATGATGGCGGTGCTGGCGACTCCCACCCTTGGGACAAGAGCCCTGTGCCTGCCGAACATCAGATCCGCGGGCTTGGCCCGATCACCATCAGCGTGCCGGACATCACCAATACGGAAGCAATTCTGTTGCATGTGATGAACATGCAAAAGGTCCGCGATTATGCCGATCCCGATGGCATCGGGCATGTGCATGTTTTTGCAATGGGCGAGGGCGGTCCGGCTGCGGAGTTGCACGTCGCCGTTCAACCTGATCTTCCCGCCGCACGGCAGGGTGCAGGGGCGGTGCATCACGTGGCTTTCCGCGCCCCGGATGTCAATGCCTTGCATGAATGGACAGAGCGTTTGAAAAGTTTCCGCATGCCATCCAGCGGTGAAGTCGAGCGTTACTATTTCCGTTCGCTCTATTTCCGCGAACCAAATGGTATTCTGTTTGAGATCGCAACCGACGGTCCGGGCTTCACAGTGGACGAGCCGTTGGAAACGTTGGGCGAAGAGCTTTCCTTGCCGCCATTCCTTGAAAGCAAGCGTGCTGCAATCGAGGCCGGGCTTAAGCCGCTCGTCTGATTATGAAAAAGCAGCAAACAGGCCGGATCAATTCCGGCCTGTTTCCATTTCTGTCAGCCAGCTTCTGACGGCGTCAATATCATGCTGATTGGTCTCGTGACCGGCAGGAACGCTGAGGGCAGTCAAATTGGCTCCAGCCTGCCGCAGATCGGCTTCGAGTGCGGGGGCATGCGCACCAAAGAGGTCGTGATCGCCGGTCAAGCTGAGAATATGCGTGCCGCTCAGATCAGCTTCAGGTGTCTCTTCAAGCACTTTGGTTGCGCGCAGCAAAATGGCATTGCGCACCAGGCCCGGATGCAACTGCATCATGGCAGCCAGAAGATTGGCGCCGTTGGAATATCCCATGAAAATCGTTGATTGCAGGTCGAGACCATAGGCTTCGACAGCGCCTTCAATGAATGCGGCGAAGGCTTCCGCTTCCGAGCGGATGTCGTTTTGATCAAAGCTCAAAGGTCCAAAACGGCGGAACCAGCGCGCAGTTCCTTCTTCCGTGCTGCGACCACGCAGACCAAACAGCGTTGCGCCGGGTGCGATACTGGCCGCCAAGGGCATAAGGCTTGTTTCACTGCCATCAGAACCATGAAGAAGGATAAATGCCTGGCCGGTTGCCGGTTCGGGCGTATAGACGCGATGGACGAATGGCAGATCGCGATAAATGAAACGCGGTTCCTTTGGCAGACCGAATTGCGGCAAGATGATTTTTACATTCGCCGTTTCATCGGCAAAATGCGGGGGGACGAAAAGCTCTGTGCCCAAAGTCTCCAATGGTTCGTCAATCAGCACGCCGGGACCATCCGTCGCCATTTCGAGCAGAGTACCGCCCGGCTCGCGCACATAGATGGAATGGAAATATTTGCGATCGTGCAGGGCAGTTGCATCGGCACCTTCAGCAATCATCTGCTCATAAGTCGCGTTCACTTCGGCAATATCTGCGGCGCGAAAGGCAATATGATCCACGGTGCCGGTGCCGGGGGCGGAGCTCCAAAAGCCGGTTGCATCGCGAACGTCAATGCAATCTCCTGACGAGGAAACCATTCGCGTTATTGTGTCGCTCTGCCCTGCACTTTCATATGAAAAGTATCTGCTGAGAAAGTCAGCAGTCTCAGCAGGTTTTTCCGTGAGGATCGTTGCGCCGCGTAAGCGCATGATCGCATCCGTTTGCGATATGCCATCGCTTTCCCACGGGTCCCCGGGGCTGACGGCGTCTGTTCCGACCAGTTTGATGATCGCCCCGTCAGGATCGTGCAATCGCAGGACGGTTTCGCCGAATTCCTGCGCGGGTCCTGTAACCGCGATGTTGAATTGCAGCGCACGGGTCAGCCAGAAACCAATAGTTTCAGTTGGAATAGCGAAAGATACCTCGCTGGGCTGGCCATAGCCGACGCGGCCAAGCGAGCCATCTTCCCAGACCAGAAATGTGATCAGGGAGCCGGGAGTGCCAGAGGCATCGCCATAAATCAGATGGAGTTGTGTTGCGTCTTCAAAGCCGCCGGTACGCTTGACCAGCCGAAGCCCGAGAAACCCGACATAGAAATCGACATTCGCCTGAACCTTGCGGGTGATCAGTGTGATGTGATGAATGCCGCCTGTCATGTCCGAGGTCCCTCTTTTCATGAGGCGCTTGATAAGGGGAAAGCAGGAAAGGCGCAATCGCAGATGACAGCACAAAAGAGAACACCCACCGCTGGGAGGAGCGATGGGTGTTACTTGTAAAGAACGGCTCTGGGAGGAACGCTGTTCTTTAAGCGGCCGTGGCTGGGAGGAGGAGTGCCACGGACGTGGGAGGTCTGTTTAATTAGAATGCCGAAGCGGCCTTCTTCGCAACGAAAGCGATGTCACCGCGGGAGATGCCGAGGTCGTTCAGTTCACGTGCGGACAGGCGGTTCAATTCCGTGACTGTGTCACGATAGCGGCGCCAGTTGTTGTACGAGCGGATCAAGTTCATTTCACTCACCTAAAGTTCTTTTGTTTGTTGGATCGTTATCGATCGGTGAGCTGGATATAGTGCAGTGCACTCAGAACTTGGAGTCACAAGTTTGCATAGCTGGTTTGCAGGAAAATGGGCCTCTAAACCACTGAAACTGAAGGTTTCCGCCATTAATTTGTCATTATCGATCTGAAATTTGAGAAAAATGGTGGATTCGGCTGTAAAACTGCCCAAGTCGGCCATATTCGTTAACGGCGAAAACTGCTTCAGGCGTGCGCTTTCGCGGGGGGTGGCTTTCTGGCCGCTTCGCGCGGTGCAGCTTTACTCTTTTTCTTTGCAGCGGTGCGGCTCTTAAGTTCCTCGTCGGCCTTCTTCGCTGCTTCTTCGCATTGTTTGCGAAACTTCTCGACTTCAGCCTCGGTGAGATGCTCGATGCCGATAAAAGCATTCTTTCCGTTGCTGACGCGCACGAGCTCGTCGAGCTTGGCCTGAATGGCTACGCTATCGCGGTTTTGCGTGTTCTGGATGAGAAACACCATGAGGAAGGTCACGATTGTCGTGCCGGTATTGATGATGAGCTGCCACGTATCGCTGAAGCCGAATATCGGTCCGCTAAATGCCCATATGACTACGATTGCCACGCAAAGGATGAAGGTTACAGGTTTGCCTGCAGCCAAAGCCACAGTGTTGGCGACCTTGGTGAAGATCTGATCGAACATGCGTAATCCTCTTTGTGACCGGCGATAATGAGTCTGGCACTCAATAACTTTTGAACGAGGCTGTTGGTTCCGCGACAGGAAACCAACATGCGTCTGCGTTTCAGGGTGGTCAAAAAACGTCCGGGAGCGTATGCTTAACCATGCAGGTTGAGGTCCATAGTGACCCGTCCATGGTCACCGAGCTCCTTTTCCGCCCTGAACTTATGGGAGGTTTGAGATGGCGAATTTCCATGTGATTGCCGGTGCTGATTCAGGTATTGCCCATCCCGATGTGCGCAAGATTGCCGTCAGGGATGTTTTCACGGCGCTGCGCAAAGGTCTTGACGATTTCTGGGAGAAGCCGTCGCATTATGTGTTTCTCTGCCTGATTTATCCCATTGCCGGTCTGGTGCTGATCCGATGGTCGTCCGGTGCTAACACCCTGCCGCTGATTTTCCCACTAATGTCAGGTTTTGCACTGATCGGACCTCTGGCAGCCATCGGGCTTTATGAAATCAGCCGCAGACGCGAGCGGGGTATGGACACATCCTGGTGGCATGCAAGGCAGGTGGTGCATTCACCCGCCGTTCCATCCATTCTTGCGATAGGGGCCATGCTTGTCGCCGTTTTCGTGGCATGGTTGCTGATCGCCCAGGCGCTTTATGTGAACCTCTTCGGCGATACGCCCCCGGCTTCGGTCGCGGTATTCATGGATCAGGTTTTCAACACGCCTCAAGGCTGGCGAATGATCATACTCGGCAATGCAATCGGTTTTGTCTTCGCGGCCTTTGTGCTTTGCACGACGGTGATCGCCTTTCCCTTCCTGCTCGACCGCGATGGCGGCGCTTATGCGGCGATAGCCACGTCAGCGCGCGTGGTGGCAAAAAATCCGCTACCCATGATCGTTTGGGGCTTGATTGTCGCCGCACTGCTGTTTGTGGGCTTCGCAACATTGTTCGTGGGTCTGGCGATTTTCATACCCGTTCTCGGACATGCCACCTGGCACCTTTACCGTGCAGTTGTTCCGGCGCACGAAATGTAAAAGCAATATCTGCCTCGTATGGTGGAATACGGGGCAGATGGTCAAATTTCCCGGTAAAACTAGCATTTGACGTAAACGGCTATTATCCTTCCAGAATCGCCAACCTTGCGAAGGGAATACCGACATGGGTAGCTATTCGAAGCTGATTGGATCGATTATCGGAGGTATTGCGGGCTGGCTTGCCTCACGCTACGCCCTGCCGCCGGAGCTGACATCCCCCGAAATCCAAGGGGCAGCAACAGTTATTCTCAGCGCTGCGGCCACATACCTGTTCCCCGCAAATACGGTGCCGACACAGACAACGACCGAGCCGGAGCCAAAGGTCACCACTCCTCAATAGTCTGTTTGATTTGTAGCTCCGGCCGGTGCATTTGTGCACCCGTCGGATTGGCGCGGTATCCCGCCGTCCGTAAGAGGGCGTAGTCAAAGCTGAAATCAGCCCTCTACTAGTGTGTACTGGACGAGGCGATTAATCCTCAAAGCGGGTCGTGGCGTCGCGATCATGCTCGTATTTATGCTTGGTCGGGAAGGTCGGTAACCAGGATTCGCGGCGGATGACCCAGCTTTCATAAGTCGGTGTCAGCTGGTCAATATCGTCCAGCGAGCCAATGTTCACTTCGATTTCGTCGTCGGTGCGGGCAAAAACCGACGATCCGCAACGGGGGCAGAAATGACGCCCGGCATAATCGCCCGTTTCTCCCTCGATGGACACAGCAGCTTCAGGAAATATTGCTGAAGCGTGAAAAAGAGCGCCATGGTGTTTGCGGCAGTCGAAACAGTGACAAATGCCGACCCGATAGGGCCGTCCCGTTGCAACGATTCGGACATCTCCGCAGCTGCACCCGCCCGTGAACCGGTCCATCTTGCGCCTCCTCAATAATCACGTGAGTTGGAATATTTACAATGAACAAGACAGCCATTGCAAATAGATGACTGAGGTGCTGTTCATGCTTGATAATGGAATGTCGATTGCCAAGGTATTTATCCTTGAACGGCTGCGATTGGTGGAAAGCTGATCATTCCCTTTAGCGATTCGCTTGCGTAATGAGCACACGGCGCGCCGCGCCGCATCAGTTGATGATTTCGCCTCGTTCGTGCGAAGGCAACGCGATCAGACGTTCTCTCCATAGCTGTAGTGCTTCGGGGGTCAATCTGGTCCAATCCGTGATTTCCCCAATGATCTTGAGCGGTGCGCTGCTGCGATACGACCGCGTTGGATTGCCAGGAAACTTCTTGTCGGTCACGTTCGGGTCGTTCTCGAATGCCCCTGTGGGCTCTACGATGTAAACACGCGGAACTGCGCCGCCTTTGGTGAGTTCAGCCGCAATTTGAGCGGCAAGCCCGGCGCCATCCACAAGAGAAGTGAAGTAGATATGGTTCATTACCACTTCAGGACGATAGTTTGACCTGTATCCTGCGGTGAGGAAATCACCCACGCGCAAATCCGCGATTGTGCCATGAAAGAAGGGGCCTTTATCCAGCGCTTCGGTCATCTTGATCGTCCTGTCCTGTAGGTCTGCTTGTCGTCAGTGAGCTGAGCGGTGCCAACGGAGATAAGGTCGAAAGAGGCTATTTCCACCCGTTGCAACCTCAAATAGTCGAGACGCAAACGTTGATCTGCCCTGTCGCAGTTTTCGAAAAATTATTACACTTGGGTGTGTGGGAAAAAATGGCGCGCCCGAAAGGATTCGAACCTCTGACCCCCAGATTCGTAGTCTGGTGCTCTATCCAGCTGAGCTACGGGCGCGTGCCACAAATGCGCGTTCGTCTGCGCAGGCCGGTTCCTAATTGGTTGGCTGCGTAAATGCAAGCCGGTTTCCAAAAAAACCGCAACTATTTATTCCTAAAGATTGCGGCCGATGGCCAGATACTTCTCGCGGCGGTCCTGACGCAAAGCATCGCGATCCATATTGCTCATGGATTTCAGCGCGACATTGATGATGTTTCCAGTCGCTTCTATTGCTGCATCCCGGCCGCGATGGGCGCCGCCGAGAGGCTCCGGAATAATGCCGTCAATGATCTTCAATTCGTAAAGATCCTGCGCAGTGATGCGCATTGATGTGGCCGCATCCTTGGCTCTGGTCGAATCATGCCAGAGAATAGACGCGGCACCTTCGGGCGAAATAACCGAATAGATGGAATGTTCGAGCATGTAGACGCGGTTGGCCGTGGCAATCGCGATAGCGCCGCCGGAGCCGCCTTCACCGATGATGACGGAAACGATTGGCACCTTCACATTGAGGCAGGCGGCAGTTGAGCGGGCAATGGCCTCGGCCTGGCCGCGTTCCTCGGCGGCGATGCCTGGAAATGCGCCCGCCGTATCAACAAGCGTCAGCACGGGCAGGTTGAACCGGTCTGCAAGTTCCATGATGCGCACGGCCTTGCGGTAGCCTTCGGGCATGGCCATGCCAAAATTGTGCTTGAGGCGCGTTTTGGTATCGCTGCCTTTTTCCTGTCCAATGACTGCAACGGCCTGACCATTAAAGCGGGCAAGACCAGCCTGAACCGCATCATCATCGGCATAGTTGCGATCACCTGCCAGCGGTGTGAAATCGGTAAAGAGCCTCGCAATATAATCCACGCAATGGGGCCGGTCCGGATGACGTGCGATCTGCGCCTTCTGCCAGGGCGTCAATTTGCGATAAAGATCGCGCAATGCATCGCCGGAACGTCTTTCAAGCCGCGCAATCTCGTCATTGGTGTCGAGCGCGCCGCCTTCTTCTGCAAGCTTTTTCAGCTCAAGAATCTTGCCATCGAGATCGGCAACCGGCTTTTCAAAATCAAGATAGTTGTACATGGACTGAATATCTGCCTGCAAAAAGGTGGATTTTTCAAAGCCTAACTGGCTGTTGCGAGCGCGCATGTCAAGGAACCATGCCTCAGATGAGGCATAAGCCACGCAACTTATACGGTGAATTCCGGCAAAGGTGTGGTGTTAATCGGCCAATGGATGGTGCTTGGTGACAAGCTGGTGCAGCCGCTCTTCCATGACATGCGTATAAATTTGCGTGGTAGAAATATCCGAATGGCCAAGCAATTGCTGTACCGCGCGTAGATCAGCACCGTTCTGCAGCAAGTGACTGGCGAATGCGTGACGCAGGACATGGGGTGAAATCGCGGAGGTCTTCAGGCCAGCGCGAGCTGCAAGCCCTTTGAGGTCGCGTCCGAAGACCTGACGCGCCAGAAAGCCGCTTTCCGAGACTGCCGGGAAGAGCCACGGACTGTCACAAAGGCCGGGCAGGGCGTCGCGCAGTTCAAGATATTTCATCATGGCGATGCGGGCTTTGCCGGAAAGCGGGACCATACGGTCCTTTGATCCCTTACCCCGCACCATCAAAAAGCGATTGTCGGAGCGCGCAACGGTGACAGGCAGGCCGACAAGTTCAGAAACGCGCAAGCCGGTTGCATAAAGTATTTCAAGCAGCGCATGGAGGCGCAAAGCCTGGAAATGTACCGTGTTTGAAGCCTTTGCATCGAGCGTTTCCACTTCCGCCCGGGCAAGCAGCTTTTCCACATCGGCTTCGCTCATGATTTTCGGCAGGGAACGATCCTTCTTCGGGGCGTCAAATGTGCTGGTGGGATCGTCCGCACGAATGTTCTCCATGTAAAGAAACCGGAAGAATTGACGAAGCGCCGAAAGCCTGCGGGCCTGCGAGGTGGCGGCAAAGCCGCGATTGGCAATATCGTCAAGATAGGTGCGAATGGTGACCGGCTCCGCCAGGGGCAGCGGTATGCCGGTGCCAGCGCTGAAGGATGCGGCATCCTCAAGGTCTCGCCTGTAGGAGTCGAGCGTGTTCTGCGCAGCTCCTCTTTCGGCGCTCATCATTTCAAGAAAATTCTCGATGGCTGCTGAAGCGCGCATGATTTTTACTTTGGTTGCTGGGGTTTCGGATTGAGCTTTTCGCTCGGCACGCGAATGGTCATCTCGGTCTGGGTGGGGTGAACAAAGGTCACAAGCGCGACCATCCCGGCATAGACAAGCCCCGCAAGGATGGCGAGGACAATGATAAGTCGCGTGAGTGTCGGCATTTTCTCTATCGAACAGGCTGCATTGGTCGGTTCCATAATCTTGGACGCAAACTCTTAATAATTTGGTGAATGGCTGAGTTGCTGCACTGACGTTCTGCGTGGTTCGACAAGCTCACGATGAGGCGAGATTGCGATTTGCAACCAAAATGATCGCCACAGGCGAGTGTAGGCCTGTCGAGGCCACGCACGCTATTGATGTAAAATGAAACATCGATGGTCCTTAAAGCCATAGTCTGCTTGACTGGACCAAGGTTTTACTGTCGAAACGCAATCATGAATACGACGGAAGAAACACCTCTGCCAGATGAAACATCTGAGCTGGCAAAATCCATCCGCGAGCGGCTTGGCGCGCGTTCAATCGTGCTTGTCGGCCTCATGGGTGCAGGTAAGTCGACAGTGGGAAAGAAACTGGCCTCGCTGGTGGAACTGCCCTTTTTCGACGCGGATCACGAGATTGAAAAGGTCTCGACAATGTCGATCCCCGAGCTTTTCGAAGCCTATGGCGAGGCCGAATTTCGCGATCTTGAACGGCGGGTGATTGCACGCATGCTTGAAGAGGGGCCGATTGTCCTGGCAACAGGAGGCGGTGCCTATATGAACGAGCAGACGCGAAGCGCCATAGCATCCACCGGTATCTCCGTATGGCTTAAAGCAGAGCTTGATGTCTTGATGTCGCGTGTCGTGCGCAAGCAGAACCGTCCATTGCTGAAGAATAGTGATCCGCGCGGTGTGATGGAGCGGCTGATGGGCGAGCGCTATCCAATCTATGCATTTGCCGATCTCACGATCAATTCGCGCGAAGAAAAGAAAGAAATCATCGCTTTCGAAGCGATGCAGGCCATTGCAGGGCATCTGGGCTGGCAAGCCCCTTCCAACGAGACAAAAACGGATGAGGAGGCCGGGTCATGACGGATCAAGCGACAAGCACAATCGTTCCCGTCAAGCTCGGCGATCGTTCCTATGACATATTGATTGGTGGTGGTTTGATTGAGCGTGCAGGACAAGAGATCGTCTCACGGGCAGGCAAGACAATGCGGGCGGCCATTGTCAGCGACGAGACAGTTGCCGGGCTGCATCTGGAGCGGTTGCAAGCGGGGCTCACTGCCGCAGGAATAGAATCGACGCCGGTGGTGGTTGCCCCGGGCGAGCAATCAAAATGTTTTGCGACGCTGGAGACTGTTACCAACGCCATTCTAGCGGCGCGGCTAGAACGCGGCGATATTGTCATTGCTTTCGGTGGCGGTGTCATTGGTGACCTTGCCGGTTTTGCGGCTGGCATTGCGCGGCGCGGCATGGGTTTTGTGCAGATACCAACCTCATTGCTGGCGCAGGTGGATAGTTCCGTGGGCGGCAAGACCGGAATTAACACGGCGCATGGCAAGAACCTTGTCGGCGTGTTCTATCAACCCCAGCTGGTTCTGGCCGACACGGATGTGCTCAACACGCTCTCTCTACGTGAATTTCGTGCAGGTTATGCGGAAGTTGCCAAATATGGTCTGATCGACCGTCCGGATTTTTTCGCCTGGCTGGAGGCCAACTGGCGCGGGATTTTCGATGGAGGGCCGGAACGGACCCAGGCGATTGCCATAGCGTGCCAGTCAAAAGCCGATGTCGTTGAACGCGACGAGTTCGAGATGGGAGACAGGGCGCTGCTCAATCTTGGCCACACATTCGGCCATGCGCTGGAAACAGCAACCAAGTATGATTCCTCACGCCTTGTTCATGGTGAGGGCGTTTCCATCGGAATGGTTCTGGCGCATCAGTTTTCGGCCAAAATGAATCTGGCCAGCCCGGATGATGCTTTGCGGGTGGAAAAGCATCTGCGCGATGTCGGCCTGCCGGTATCTATCAACGAGATACAAGGCCAGCTTCCGCCAGCGGAAAAATTGATGGAATATATTGCGCAGGATAAAAAGGTGACGCGTGGTACGCTGACCTTTATTCTCACGCGCGGTATCGGTCAGTCATTCATCGCCAAAGATGTTCCACCATCGGCGGTCTTAAGCTTCCTGAAGGAGAAACATCCAGCATGACCTTGGAACTCTGGATTTTCTGCGGGGTTATTTTGGGTTTGATCCTGATGTCCGCTCTCTTTTCAGGGTCCGAAACGGCATTGACTGCGGTGTCGCGGGCACGCATGCATCGGCTGGCGAACCGCGGTGACGGGCGTGCAAGCATTGTCGAAAATCTCATCGAGAAACGCGACAGGCTGATCGGCGTCATGCTGATCGGCAATAATCTCATCAATATTCTCGCATCGTCGCTGATGACCAGCATGTTGCTTGATATTTTCGGGCAGGCTGGTGTGGCCTATGCGACAGCCATCATGACCGTCCTTCTGGTGATCTTTGCGGAAGTTCTGCCAAAATCCTGGGCAATATCGAGTCCCGAACGCAATTCGCTTTCGCTGGTGCGGTTTGCGCAGCTTGCAGTCTGGATATTCGGTCCTCTTTCCGATCTGGTGAACTGGATCGTGCGCAATATACTTGCGATTTTCGGGATCAATCTTGCTGCGGGAATTTCAATGTTTTCGGCGCAGGAAGAGCTGCGCGGTGCGGTCGACCTGCTCCACAAGGAAGGTTCCGTGGTGAAGGGCGACAGGGACCAGATTGGTGGCTTGCTCGATCTGCGCGAGCTTGAAGTCTACGACGTCATGATCCACCGCACCGATATGGATTCGGTCAATGCCGATGATCCAATCGAGACGATCATCACCGAAATCCTTGCCAGCCATCATACGCGTATTCCTGTGTGGAGAGGCACGAACGATAATTTTGTCGGGGTTGTCCACGCCAAAGACCTTGTACGGGCGATCAGGGATGCCAATCGCGACTTCTCGAAGATCAATATTATGAAGGTTGCGACAAAGCCCTGGTTCGTGCCGGATACGACCACGCTCCAGGACCAGCTCAATGCGTTTTTGCGGCGCAAGGCACATATTGCCATTGTCGTCGATGAGTATGGCGACGTGCAGGGGCTGATCACGCTGGAAGATATTCTTGAGGAGATCGTTGGCGATATTGCCGACGAGCATGACATTGACGTGCAGGGTGTTCGCCCGCAGCCGGATGGCTCAATCCTTGTCGACGGGTCCGTGCCGATACGCGACCTTAACCGCGCGCTCGACTGGAATCTGCCCGATACGGAGGCGACAACCATTGCAGGGTTTGTGATCCATCAGACGCAGAGCATTCCAAAGGAAAAACAGGCTTATACGTTCCATGGCAAGCGGTTTACGATCATCAAGCGGGAAAAAAACAGAATAACGCGACTGCGCATCCGGCCGATTGAAGGTGAGGACAAACCGAAGGCGCGGTAGTTCACGAGGCATTCAGGTTCATATAACTGGGATTAAAATGCATATTCTCATTGCGATTATCGGTTTGGCGGCTGTTGTTTTATTCTGGACCCTGCGAGCCCATTCGACTGTCAAGGCAGTACGCGATCTTGATCGCGACACGAAAGGCCTGCAACGGAAGGCAAAGTTCAGTTTTCAGAATCTGATCGGCTCACCCTACAGCCGTATAAAAGACCCGCGTCTGGCTGCTGCGATCTTGATGATTCAGCTTGTGCGGACGGGCGCCCCGGTGACCGCAGACGAAAAGATGAAGATTCTGGAACTGATTAGCGAAACGCTTCAGATCGAAGATCCAGACGCATTATTTCGAAAGGCCTGGACTTATACCAAGCAGCGGGGATTTTTTTCGCCCATGGCTGATGAAATGGCACCCATGCTGCGCGAACGCCTGACGAGAAGAGAACGGCTGCAATTGATCGACATGCTGCAACAGACCGCATCAGCCTACGGTGAGCCGAGTGAATTGCAAGTTGGAATGATTGCGCGATTGAAGCGGCAACTGGTGCAGGACTGAATATTAGTTGCATACATTCAGTGCGTGGTTCGACGCACTGGATGTATGCAGTTTCCTGTCGCAATGCTTTTCAGGAATTGCAAGTCACACTTTAGTTGAGCTTTTTACCGCCGTGTTGCTTCGCCGGGCGCTGCTGGTTCAAGCGCCAAGGCATGGACGCTTCCCTTCAATTCTGCTTCGAGAACTTCATTGATTGCGCGGTGGCGTTCGACACGCGACATGCCGGAAAAAGCCTCCGCGACAATCCGCACGCGAAAATGCGTTTCGCCTGAACCGTCAAATGTGCCATGATGCTCGCTGTCAGAATGATGGTGGCCTGCGTGAAGGTGGCTTTCATTGATGACAGCCAATGAAACGGGATGGAAAGCCTGTGTCAGTTTGTTTTCGATCGCGGACTGAGTGGACATTTCATTCTCCTGCGCCCATATGGTAGTTTCATTTGGCAAATCCGAACATGTTCATAAATTTACCGCCATTTCAGGCGTTAGGTCATAAATCATGTCCGAATGTCAATTCACGCCAAGCCAAGATAAACGTATTCGATGACGACAAGCTCTAAATATTTCGACAGCATCCGTATCCGCCCGAAAAAGGCGGAAGAGGAGAAATCGCGCACGCCCATATGCCAGTGGGACGGCTGTGAGAAACCTGGTCCGCACCGCGCTCCCGTGGGCCGCGAAAAGGAAGGCGAGTTCTTCCATTTCTGCATCGACCATGTGCGCGAGTATAATAAAGGCTATAATTATTTCTCCGGCCTGTCTGATGCAGAGGTTGCGCGCTACCAGAAGGAAGCGCTGACGGGCGATCGCCCGACATGGACTGTTGCAGGATTGCCGGGCAGCGGGGCAGGGCCAAGCGCCAGCACCCGCGCGCAGGCCAGTGCAAGCGCCAAGACATCGCCGGATTTTTCCAAATTGCGATCGGGGCGTGCTGCCTACCAAAACAGGTTCCGGGATCCCAATAGTGTTTTCAATAATGCACGTGTCCATGTGCGCAAATTGAAGCCGCTGGAGTCAAAAGCGCTGGATACGCTTGGACTAGGTGCAAAAGCCACTGGCGAAGATATAAAGTCGCGCTATAAAGAACTGGTGAAGCGCCACCACCCCGATGCAAACGGCGGTGATCGGGCTTCCGAGGATCGTTTCCGTGACGTAATCCAGGCCTATCAATTGCTCAAGACGGCTGGTTTCTGCTAACCACTCATGGGCTGAATTCAGAATCTCGTTGCGGGGTTCGCTATTTTTATGCGTCTGCGCATGCAGTCGCGCTGGAGGCATGATGAATAAGGTTGATCGCGATATTGCGAATTTGCCGGATACAACGGTTTCTGTAGAAAAGCTTTTCGGATTCCAATCCGACATGATGGTCCCGGCCTATAAGGCCGGCGATGCCTATGTCCCGGAAATCGACACGGACTATTTGTTCGACAAGGCAACGACGCTGGCCATTCTGGCAGGTTTTGCCTTCAACCGGCGCGTTATGGTTTCCGGCTATCATGGCACGGGTAAATCCACGCATATTGAACAGGTCGCTGCGCGCCTCAACTGGCCCTGCGTTCGCGTCAATCTCGACAGTCACGTCAGCCGTATCGATCTGGTCGGCAAGGATGCAATTGTGGTGAAAGAGGGCATGCAGGTTACGGAATTCCGCGACGGCATTCTGCCTTGGGCCTACCAGCATAATGTTGCTCTGGTTTTTGACGAATATGATGCCGGTCGTCCGGATGTTATGTTCGTTATCCAGCGCGTGCTGGAATCATCCGGCCGCTTGACGCTTCTGGATCAAAGCCGCGTTATCCGTCCGCACCCTGCCTTCCGCCTGTTCGCTACGGCCAATACGGTCGGTCTCGGCGATACGACCGGTCTTTACCACGGCACGCAGCAGATCAATCAGGCGCAGATGGATCGCTGGTCGATCGTGACGACGCTCAACTATCTGCCGCATGACAATGAGGTGGCAATCGTTGCTGCCAAGGCCAAGCATTATCAGAACAAGGAAGGCATGGAGATCGTCTCCAAGATGGTCCGCGTTGCCGATATGACCCGTGCAGCATTCATCAATGGCGATCTTTCGACAGTGATGAGTCCGCGTACGGTGATCACCTGGGCTGAAAATGCCGATATCTTCAAGGATGTCGGTTTTGCATTCCGCCTGACCTTCCTGAACAAGTGCGATGAATTGGAGCGTCCAATCGTTGCCGAGTTCTATCAGCGTGCCTTTGGCAAGGAACTGCCTGAATCCACAGCCAATGTGGTTATGAGCTAAGAGCACAGCAGAAGATGGCAGGTCCGGGAGACAATTCACGTGCGGTACCGAAAGGTCCGGTTGATAGCGAGCCCTTCAAGCGCGCTGTCACGGCCTGTATGCGTGCAATTGCCGGCGATCATGAGCTGGAAGTCGGCTTCGGCAATGACAAGCCTGCGCTGACCGGCCACCGGGCACGGCTTCCTGATCTGCCCAAACGTCCGAGTGCCAATGACATAGCGGTCACGCGCGGGATTGGCGATTCGATGGCATTGCGTCAGGCATGCCATAATGATCGTATTCACGCGACGCTCGCGCCGGAAGGCAAGCAGGCGAGAGCAATCTTCGATGCGGTTGAACAGGCTCGCGTCGAAGCTATCGGCTCTTTGCGCATGGAAGGCGTGGCGGAAAATCTGAACTCCATGTTGGCGGACAAATATGTCCGCGCCAATTTTCCCGCAATCACGGATCAGGCAGAAGCTCCGCTCGAAGAAGCTGTGGCCTTGCTGGTGCGCGAAAAGCTGACGGGGCGCAAAGCCCCGGAATCAGCGGGCAATGTGCTCGATCTTTGGCGTGACTGGATCGAAGAGAAAGCCGCGACCGATCTTGATCATCTGTCTGACAAGATAAACGACCAGAACGCATTTGCGCGCGTTGTGCGTGAAATGCTCGCTTCGATGGAAATGGCGGAAGAACTGGCGCAGGAAAGCCAAGACGACGACAGCCAGAGCAACGAAGAAGACCAGCCCGAGCCTGAAGAAAACAATGAGGGCGGCTCCGACGAGGACGAAGGCAGCGATTCATCCGAAAATGATGATTCCGAGACATCCAGCGACGATAGTCAGGCGGGCGAGACCGAGGCTGCGGACGCTTCATCCGACGATATGGATGAAGATTCGGACGCGGATGCGGAGATTCCGGGCGAAGCAAGGCGCCCTAACCAGCCTTTCTCCAATCTTGGGGCTGAAAGCGGGTATAAGGTCTATACGCAGGAATTTGACGAGACGACCGACGCGGAAGAGCTTTGCGACGAAGCTGAACTGGAGCGTCTGCGTGCATTCCTCGACAAGCAGCTTGCCAACCTATCCGGCGTTGTCGGGCGTCTGGCCAATAGGCTTCAGCGCCGCCTGATGGCGCAGCAGAACCGTTCCTGGGACTTCGATCTGGAAGAGGGATATCTCGACAGCGCCCGCCTTGTGCGCGTCGTTATCGATCCCACTCAGCCCCTCTCCTACAAGATGGAGCGCGACACGGATTTCCGCGACACCGTGGTTACGCTGCTGATCGATAATTCCGGCTCCATGCGTGGTCGGCCTATTACTGTTGCTGCGACCTGTGCCGATATTTTGGCACGTACGCTGGAGCGTTGCGGCGTGAAGGTTGAAATCCTCGGCTTCACCACAAAGGCGTGGAAAGGCGGACAGGCCCGTGAAGCTTGGCTGGAGCGGGGCAAACAGGCCAATCCAGGCCGGCTGAATGATCTGCGCCATATCGTCTACAAGCGCGCTGACGCACCATGGCGGCGCTCACGGCGCAATCTCGGCCTGATGATGCGCGAGGGGCTGCTGAAGGAAAATATCGATGGTGAGGCGCTGATCTGGGCGCATCAACGTCTGCTGGCGCGTCCTGAACAGCGCCGTATTCTGATGATGATTTCCGATGGTGCTCCCGTTGATGACAGCACCTTATCGGTCAATCCGGGCAATTATCTTGAGCGGCATTTGCGTGCGGTGATTGAAGAGATTGAAACCAAATCGCCAGTCGAGCTTATTGCCATCGGTATTGGTCATGATGTGACGCGCTATTACCGCCGTGCAGTGACGATTGTCGATGCAGAAGAGCTGGCGGGTGCGATGACCGAACAACTCGCTTCCCTGTTTGAAGAGCAAGGACGCGCGGCAGCCAAAAAAGCTGGACGCCGATAAGATGAAATCAGCTGCGCTACGTTGCTGGCGCGTCTGGTTGATCATGATCTTTGCTGCGGCGGCTACCAACACGGCCTTGGCGCAAGAGGGCGTTTCGCCTCTACAAATCAAATCCCGTATCATCTCCAATTTCCAACTGGGTTCCGGCTGAAACCCGCTTCGGACCGCTCGAATTTATCGGTGGTTTGGATATGTCATCGACAAATGCCCGCTTTGGCAGCATGTCCGCATTTCATTTCCTTGATGCGGGACAACGTTTCCTTGGTGTTACCGATACGGGCTCGTGGTTTGCGGGCAAGATTTTGCGCGATGCCGAGGGCAGGCCGACAATGATCGACGATTATCTGCTGGCGCCAATCCTGGATGAACACGGTTTGCCTCTCGACGGCAAACGGGATTCTGATGCAGAAGGCATGAATATCTCCGGCCAGAAGGTCACGGTTTCTTTTGAACGCAATCATCGGATCGCCGAATATGAACTTGATCTGGAGAAATTCGCCTCGCGGCCGAAGATTCTGCCGCTGCCCATTCCAAAAGAAGAGCTAAGAACCAATCGCGGCATTGAGACCATTGCCTATTCGCCTCCCGATGGTCCTCTGCGTGGTGCACGCGTGGCCGTGACTGAGATGAGCCTGAACAAGGCGGGCAATGCCTTTGCTGCTGTGCTTGAAGGGCCGCGAAAAGGAATATTCTATGTCCAGCGCAGGGATGGCTTTGATATAAGCGATGGCGACTTTCTGCCGGGTGGCGACCTTTTGCTGCTTGAGCGCAAATACAGCTTCATAACCGGCATAAGCGTACGCCTTCGGCTAATTCCGGGCGATATGATCAAGCCGGATGCGACCGTTGATGGACGGATAATTTTCAATGCCGATCTAAGCTACCAGATCGACAATATGGAGGGGCTGGATGTCTGGCAGGCCGCTGATGGCTCTACCCGCGTCTCGATGATATCGGACGATAATTTCTCAGTTGTGCAAAGAAATCTTTATCTGGAATTTCGGCTAGCCGAGTAGATGGCAGGGGCGAAAATGGCGAGGATCGCGCCATAGGGCACAAGCATGACCACAGCCATGACGATCTTGACCAAGAGGTCACCGAAGCCCAGCGATGCCCATAGAGGAATTTCCATACCGAAGAACGGCACTGGCATTGCCAGTGACGAATCGGGGTGGCCCGTTATGGCGTCAATCCAGGCAAAGCGTGCGGCAAAAGCGATAGAAAAGAACAGCAAGGTGTCGAGCAATGATCCGAAGATTGCGGAAGCGAAGGGGGCTTTCCACCATGTCAGCTGACGCAGCTTGTTGAAGACAGTTATATCGAGAAGCTGGGCCGTGAGGAACGCCGTGCCGGATGCGATGGCGATACGGGGTGTCGCAAGCCAGATCGACAAAACAACGGCAATGGCAAAACCTGCATAGACAACGCGCCGGGCAAAGACAGGACCAAACCTGCGATTCGAAAGATCATTGACCAGAAAAGCTATCGGATAGGTGAACGCGCCATAGGTGAGAATTTCGGCCAAACCAAAATGATGGAATGGATATTGCACCAGAATATTGGACGCAGCCACGACTGCGCACATGGCCAGAACGGGCAAAACAAAATCAGACAGGGAATAAGCGCGGCTGAGCGGCATTTTTTTATCCTGGGTAATGGAACCAGCAACAATAAGGCCAGCATATGCTGGCCCCGATGATCAAGCAATGAAGAAGCGCTGATTAAGCAGCAGCAACCGGAGCTTCAAGAAGCTTCTTGGCAATCTGGCGCTTGAGAAGACGAGCGCGCTGTGACAGCTCCTTCTCGTCAGCCTTGACCAAGAACGCATCCAGACCACCGCGATGCTCAACGCTGCGAAGCGCATGGGCTGTAACGCGCAGACGATAGCTCTGACCCAAAGCTTCGGAGATCAGCGTTACCTGGCAAAGATTTGGCAAAAAGCGGCGGCGCGTACGATTGTTCGCGTGGCTCACATTGTTGCCGTACTGGACCGACTTTGCGGTCAATTCACATGTGCGGGACATTGGGTCTCACCTTTAAATTTCATTCCCGCCGATCCAAATTCTGTCTGGTGCCATCGCATGTTGCCACGCAGCGGCTCAGCTTTCGGAAAGGCGGCCTATTGGGAAGTTGCGTTTCTATAGTGATATGAGCCCTACGCGTCAAGTGTATATCTACGCTGTTTGCTCCATGCACTGTGCATTTCGTCAGGATCATGGGGTGTTTAACACAACTTTGCCTGCTTTATAAACGAGCAGTTACCATCAGGGACGGTGTTAGATGGGAATACGACAAATGAAAGCCGGATGGCATTCCTCCAATCGAGCACCGGTGGCGGTCAGTCTAGCCGCATGCGCGATCATGATGGCCGGTGCCGCCAATGCTGCGCAGGCCTATAAGTCCGAATACAGGGTTTCGCTCTATGGGCTAACCATTGCGAAAGCCAATTTTTCAACGAATGTCTCCGACAGCCATGCCTATGAGGTCAGCGGCGAATTGATGAGTTCCGGGCTGGGCAGCCTCTTTGACGATACGAGCGGCACGCTTGATGCCAAGGGGCAATATGGCAAGGCCGGGCCGATTCCAAGCTCCTATGCGGTGAAATACAAGCACGGCAAGCGCAACAAGACGACATCAATTGCGTTCACAGACGGCAATGTGACGGAGACGGTCAATGTGCCCCCAATCAAGAAGAAAGAAAACTGGGTCGAATTGAAACCCGATGATCTGAAATCTGTTGCCGATCCCATTTCCGGCGTCATGGTCGCGGCAGACAATCTCGATCAGGTCTGTTCAAGGACATTGCAAATGTATGACGGTCAGACCCGCATTGATCTCAAGCTTTCGCCGGAGGGCGGATCCAGGCCTTTCGCAACCAACGGTTTCAAGGGTGATGCTATTACCTGTACTGCCAAGTTTATCCCGATTTCCGGCTATCAATCGGGCCGGAAAGCCATTGAATATCTGAAAAACTCCAGCAAGATCAGTATGACCTTTGCATCATTAGGCAAGTCCGGTATCTATTCGCCGGTGCAGGCGAAAATCGGCACGCAAATCGGCACGGTGACAGTTTACGCGACCCGTTTCGAAAAGACGCAGTAAGCGGCTGAGCGCCGCCTGTTGATTTGGGGGCGGCGTGGCTACATTTGTCGGATTTCTCGCAGTTATCATGTGGGCGATGCTCGCACTGTTCACGGATGTGTCAGGCAAGGTGCCACCATTCCAGCTGACCGCAATGACATTTGCCATCGGTGCTTGCCTTGGACTGGTCTCATGGTTGTGGCGTCCGGGCGCGGCCAGACATTTGCGCCAGCCATTGAAGGTCTGGACGCTCGGGGTTGTCGGGCTCTTTGGCTATCATTTTCTTTATTTTACCGCGCTGCGTAATGCACCGGCGATCGATGCAAGCCTCATCGCCTATCTGTGGCCTCTGTTCATCGTGGTTGGTTCGGCGCTGATGCCGGGGGAACGTCTGCGCTGGTTTCACATTGTCGGGACGCTGCTTGGCCTGTCCGGCACTGTCCTGATCATCACAAAAGGCGGCGGGCTCGGTTTCGATCCGCAATATAGTTTCGGCTATGCGATGGCGGGTCTTTGCGCGCTCACATGGGCGGCTTATTCGCTGCTCTCACGACGTTTTGCCGAGGTGCCGACCGATGCGGTAACGGGTTTTTGCATCGCAACGTCGATCCTCTCACTGATCTCTCATCTGTTTCTTGAGCAGACCATATGGCCGGAAGGGCTTGTTCAGTGGTTGGCAGTTTTGGGACTCGGGTTTTTTCCGGTCGGCGCTGCGTTCTACGTATGGGATTACGGTGTCAAGCGCGGCAATATTCAGGTGCTGGGGGCATCCAGCTATGCCGCGCCTCTGCTATCGACGCTTGTATTGATCATTGCTGGTGTGACCGAGCCAACGACACGGGTATTGCTTGCATGTGCCTTGATCACTTCAGGCGCGGTGCTTGCTGCCAAGGATATGCTGCTCAAGAAAAATCAAGGCTCCCAGCCGGGTTCAGCCAATTCGAATTGAGCAAAGTTGAAGCCCGGAGCGACTGTACAGCCAACCAGCGTCCAGTCGCCAAGGCTTTTCGCCATCTGCCAGTGCCCTGCGGGAACAACCGCCTGTGGGCGTTGCCCATTGGCAAGATCCATTCCGAGTATTTGGGTGGTCACGGGTTCTTTGCCAGAGGTTATGGAAAGTTCCAGCGCCGCGCCGCCATAATAGTGCCAGACCTCCGATGCGTCCTTGACGCGGTGCCATCTGGATATTTCCCCCTTGGAAAGGAGGAAATAAATCGCGGTGGAATATCCGCGCTTGCAGACTTGCGGTTCTGCCTTGTTGTCGCGGAAGGTTTCGATATAGGCGCCCCCTTCCGGATGAGGTTCAAGCCCGAGAATGTCTTTGATCTGTTGTGCGGTAAGATCCATCAGAAATGATCCTTCCGTTTGCGTATTTCGGTAAAGACTGCCTCATCGCTGGCATTTTCCATTTTGAGGTTCTTGCGAATGACGGGATCATGCCAGCGCAGGAACGGATTGGTGGCCATTTCGCGCAATATGGTGGTTGGCAATGTAGGCTGACCTGCTGCGCGAAGCGCTGTAATTTCCCTGGCTCGCTCTTTTAACGCCGAATTATCAGGGTCGATTGACAAGGCAAAACGCGCATTGCTTTCGCTATATTCATGTCCGCAATAGACCTGCGTATCGCCGGGCAAAGCGACGAGCTTTTGCAACGATTCGAACATGGTCGCCGGCGTGCCTTCCAGCAGCCGCCCGCAACCAAGGGAAAACAATGTATCGCCAGCAAAGAGAACCTTCGCGGCAGGGATAAAGAACGAGATTTCCCCGTTTGTGTGACCGGGAGTGGAAATCACCTCAATCTCAAAACTGCCGAACTGAAAATGGTCACCGTGACTCAATGTGCGATCAATACCCGGAATTTGCGATTTCTCAGCTTCCGGACCGACGATCTCAACGCCAAAGCGCTTCTTCAAAGCGAGATTTGCTTCGATGTGATCATTGTGATGATGAGTGGTAAGAATATGCGTCAGTTTCCAGCCGCGGCGCTTGAGCGCATCGAGAATTGGTTGCTCTTCCGGCGCATCGATAGACGCAGTGAGATTTGTTTCCGGGTCATGGATGAGAACGCCGAAATTATCGCTTCGGGCGTTAAACTGTTCGATCTGCAAATTGGACATATAGCTTCTCTTTATTCCTGTCAGAACCAAGATAAGCCGCTGCCGTGGATGCGCAAGCCACGAGACCGGCATTTTCTTGATGTTATTGATTAGCGTGGTAGTTTGCCCACCATGCATCTCGATATCATCGATCTTCGCACTTTCTACGCATCAACCCTTGGTCATCTGGCGGAGCGTTCGATCACCATGGCGCTTGCTGCCATGTGGCCCAAGCTCCCGGGTGAGCGTCTCGTCGGGCTCGGCTATGCCGCGCCTTACCTTGATCGCTTCAGAAGCGATACGGAGCGCACCTTTGCCTTCATGCCAGCGGGGCAGGGTGCCGCAAGCTGGCCGCCACTTGAGCCTTCATCGACAGCACTGGTTTTCGAGGAAGAGCTTCCCCTGCCGGATTCCGCAGTTGACAGAATGTTGCTTATTCATGCTTTGGAACATGCGGAGGACCCACGCGAGACATTGAAGGAAATGTGGCGTGTGCTGGCTCCCAATGGCCGCCTGGTGATCGTCGTACCCAATCGGCGCGGATTATGGGCTCGCTTCGAGCACACGCCCTTCGGCAGTGGCAGGCCCTATAGCCGAGGCCAGCTCATCCGGCTTTTGCGAGAAACCAATTTTACCCCCGGTCCATGGGGCGAAGCCTTGTTCTTTCCGCCATCATCGCGCCGCGCGATGATGCGGCCCTCCGCATTGTTTGAGAGAATGGGCAGGCGGTTCTGGCCAATGTTTTCAGGCGTGCTGATCGTGGAAGCGCAAAAGCGTGTCTATCAGGGCCTGCCGGTGGCCAAGCGTTCGTCCCGGCGCGTCTTTGTGCCCGTGCTTTCACCGCAAGGCACTGCCATGCGGCGCGATGGTCCGAAAGAAGATTAACGGCGGAGCAGGAACACTGCCTGTTGGCCGAAAAGATTCCAGAAGCCCCAGGGCATATTGAAGCCGAGACGCTGACCCAGAGCATTCAGCGCAACGGCTGATTCAACGTGGGCGCCGACTTCTTTTGTCATGTCGACAAAATCATTGATGGTGCAGAAGTGGATGTTTGGTGTGTCATACCAGCTATAGGGCAGCTCTTTGGTAACCGGCATGCGCCCATTAATGGCCAGCGACGCGCGCATGCGCCAGTGGCCGAAATTGGGAAACGAGACAATTGCCTTTTCGCCGATGCGCAAAAGCTCGGTCAGAACATATTTAGGATTGCGGGTTGCCTGCAAAGTCTGGCTGAGGATCACATAATCAAACCCGCCATCCGGGTAATATTTCAGATCGCTGTCAGCGTCGCCCTGAATGACAGAAAGGCCCCGGGCAACAGATTCGTTGACGCCCTTTTGCGAAAGCTCGACGCCGCGCCCATCCACGCCCTTGGTGGTCTGCAACAGTTCCAGCAATTCACCATCGCCGCAGCCTACGTCCAGCACACGCGAACCAGGCTCGATCAGTGAAGCGATGACGGCAAAATCAACGCGGGGATGACTATTGATACTCATGATGGAAGAAGCCCCTTTGCGCGCGCTGCAGAGCGCAGGAAGCCGTTGACGGCCGAGAACATCTCCGGTTCGTCCAGCAAGAACGAATCATGGCCGCGATCCGATTCGATCTCAACGAATGAAACGGAAGCGCCCGCCGCATTCAACGCATGGGCAACTGTGCGGCTCTCGCTGGTTGGGAACAGCCAATCGCTTGTGAAGGAGACGATGCAGAAACGGGTCTTTGACCCGGCAAAGGCATCGGCAAGTCTGCCCTCATGCTCAGCGGCCAGATCGAAATAATCCATGGCACGCGTCATATAGAGGTATGAGTTGGCGTCGAAACGCTCGACAAATGTATTGCCCTGATGGCGCAGATAGCTCTCGATCTGAAAATCCGCGTCAAATCCGAATGTCACATTCTGCCGGTCCTGCAGGTTACGCCCGAACTTGTTGTGCAGGGCGGTTTCCGACAGATAGGTGATGTGGGCCGCCATGCGGGCGACAGAAAGCCCCTTGCGGGGCACCGTGCCAGCTTCGAGATAACGGCCTTCTTTCCATTCTGGATCGGCCATGACGGCCTGACGCCCGACCTCGTGGAAGGCTATGTTCTGCGAAGAATGGCGCGCGCCGGTGGCCAGCGCTACGGCTGCGAAAACCTTGTCGGAATGGCTGGACGCCCATTCCAGAACCTGCATGCCGCCCATGGAACCGCCGACAACGGCAAAAAGCTGCTCAATACCGAAATGCTCGACCAGCATTGCCTGTGCACGCACCATGTCGGCAATTGTAATGATGGGAAGATCAAGCGCATAGGGCTTGCCGGTGGCCGGATTGATCGAAGCGGGACCGGTTGAGCCGAGACAACCGCCAAGAACATTTGAACAAAGAACGAAATAACGATCCGTATCGATTGGTTTGCCGGGGCCAACGAGCAATTCCCACCAGCCCGATTTGCCGGTGACCGGATGGACATTCGCCACATGCTGATCGCCGGTAAGAGCATGGCAAATCAGGATCGCGTTGGATTTATCCTCATTGAGCGTGCCATAAGACTGGTAGGCAATGCGAAAAGGCGAAAGCGATACACCGCTGTCGAGATTCAAAGGCTTATCCGCGCCAAATTCAACCACTGGACTGTGGGGATTCGTCGCTTCCTGACTTTTCGGTGCTTTATAAGCGGTAGGTCGGGTGGCTTTGGTCATATTGGTGCTGATTGGCGTAGAGTCCTGCTGAAACAGATTGGGGCGTAGCTATGGTCGCGCATGGGCCAAAGTCAAGTTGTTCTCGACATCTCGTCTCCAGACAGTTATGTCCGCGACGGAGATTTTTGCCGCTTAACGGATGAACAATCATGTCAACGACACTGCAAGACCTACGTCCAACACCAAAAACCGGTTTGCTTGATATTGCGGCCTACGTGCCCGGCAAGGAACATGCGCATGGTGTTGCCAAGGTTTATAAGCTGTCATCGAATGAATCTCCGCTTGGCGCGAGCAAACTTGCCATTGAAGCATTTGGGGCTGCGGCAAGAAATCTTGAAATGTATCCCGATGGTCAGGCCAATGCCCTGAAGCAGGCCATCGCGGAAGTACACGGCCTGAATGCCGGAAATATTCTTTGCGGCAATGGCTCCGATGAATTGCTTGGCTTGCTGTGCCAGACCTATCTCGCGCCCGGCGACGAAGCGATTTATACCGAACATGGTTTCATGGTGTATAAAATCTACATCATGGCTGCCGGCGGAACGCCTGTTGTCGCCCGCGAAAAGAACGAGCAGGCTGAAGTTGACGCAATATTGAATGCGGTGACGACGCGCACGAAAATCGTGTTTCTTGCCAATCCGAACAATCCGACCGGCACCTATCTGCCTTTCGAAGAAGTGCGCCGCCTGCATGCGGGACTGCCAAAGAATGTGCTTTTGGTTCTCGATGCGGCCTATGCGGAATATGTTCGCCGCAATGATTACGAATCTGGTGTAGAGCTTGTTTCATCATCTGAAAATGTGGTGATGACACGCACATTCTCGAAAATTCACGGGCTTGCAGCTTTGCGCATCGGCTGGATGTTCGCGCCTGCCCATGTGGTCGATGCCGTTAACCGGATACGTGGGCCATTTAATCTGAATTCCGCCGCCATTCTGGCCGGTGCTGCCGCGATCCGTGATCGGGGGCATGTCGATCAGGCGATTGCGTTCAACGAAAAATGGCTCCCTTGGCTGACGGAGCAGCTGACAGAGCTTGGCCTGCGGGTAACGCCATCGGTGGGAAATTTCCTTTTGGTGCATTTCCCCGACGATTCTGCCAAATCGGCAGAAGCGGCAGACGCCTATCTGACGAGCAAGGGCTATATTTTGCGCCGCGTTGCGGGATACGGATTTCCCAACGCGTTGCGCCTTACCATTGGATCCGAAGAAGCCAATCGCGGCGTAGTCGCTGCACTCTCCGAATTCCTGAAGTAAAAAATGTCCAAGCCTCATTTCAATACAATCGCACTGATCGGCATTGGCCTGATCGGATCGTCACTGGCACGCGTGATCAAACGCGAAGGTCTGGCCGACCATGTCATCATTTCCACACGCAGTGAAAGCACACTGGCACGGGCCAAAGAACTTGGTCTCGGCGATGCTTATACGCTTGATAGTGGTGAAGCCGTCAAGAATGCCGACCTCGTCGTGGTTTCCGTCCCGGTTGGCTCCTCCGGCGCCGTTGCAAAGCAGATTGCCGGTTTCTTGAAGCCCGGCGCAATCGTAACCGATGTGGGATCAACCAAAAGCTCTGTCATTGCGCAGATGCAGCCAGAACTGCCTGCAAATGTGCATTTCATTCCAGGTCATCCGCTGGCGGGAACGGAATATTCAGGTCCTGATGCCGGTTTTGCCGACCTGTTTATCAATCGCTGGTGTATTCTGACGCCGCTTGAGGGCACTGATGCGACTGCCATCGAAAGGCTGAAGACATTCTGGGAGGCCTGCGGCTCGCGGCTAGACACGATGGACCCGGCGCATCATGATCGGGTTCTGGCGATTGTTTCCCATCTGCCGCATCTGATCGCCTATAATATCGTCGGTACAGCCAGCGATCTGGAAGAAGTCACCAATTCCGAGGTCATCAAATACTCGGCTTCCGGTTTCCGTGATTTCACTCGCCTTGCCGCATCCGATCCGACGATGTGGCGCGATGTGTGCCTGCACAACAAGGACGCGATCCTCGAAATGCTGGCGCGTTTTTCCGAGGATCTTGCATCCTTGCAGCGTTCCGTGCGCTGGGGTGATGGTGATGCGCTGTTTGATCTTTTCACCCGCACACGCGCTGTGCGGCGCGGTATTATCGATGCAGGGCAGGAAATCGACGCACCGGATTTCGGACGCCAGAAGGCAACGCCGCCCTCATAGAGAGGGCAGACGCCCGATACGGATGAAACCCACCGACATTTTCCCGTTTTTCACGGTAATGGGAAGTGTCGGTGCGCCGTTCGCATCTTTGGGCACGAAAGCCATCGCCTGAAGTACGGATGAGATTGTGTTTTCTTCGCCAGGCAGAATGCCGCGCATTGCCTGGGCGACACCTTCCGGATTGCGCATGGTCACGTTGAAATCGCCGCTGATCCGGCCTTCATTATCGACTGAGAACGGTCCGGAAATCGCAATGCCGCTGCCGTCGGCAAAGCCTAGATCGACATTGTTCAACAGTCCCGATTGACCACGCAGAATCGTTATATCTCTTTCAGGCTTTGCCAGAAGCGCAAAGCCATTTTCCAGCTCAATATCGGCGGCGCCCGTCAGCTCAGGCAGGGGATGCTCATAAACGATATTGTCTGCGATTTTCAGCTTTTCAAATGACCACGCGATGTTCATTTTTGGCTCAGTGGTTGAAAAGCTAAGCTTTCCACCTTGCATGATGGCAATGGGCGCGCTCCCTGCCGCCGCATTGCGCTGATTGACAACAATATCATTGCCCTGAACCGAAATCTGCTTGGGCAGCGGCTTATCGAGGCGGACGCTGGAGCCAAGATCTTTCCAGGTAATGTCCAAGGGAACCATGCCGGGCGCATCGACAGCGGCTGGTCCTTCGATCTGGCTGACAATATGCATCGGATCGTAAATCTGTGCAGCGGCGTTGAAACTGCCTGCCACGACGGAAAGCTGTTTCGCCTGATCGGCCCAGCCGACTTTGGTGCACTCAAGGCCAAGCCTGAGCGGATAACCGCTGGCCGCAGCATTGTCGCAGGTGGCGTCGATGCCCTTCTGCTTGAAGGCGGCAAGGTTTGTTGCCACACGCGATTCAAGCTGGTTGGCCAGATAAAACCATCCGCCCGTATAGATGATCGCCAGCAAGATGATGAAGCCTGCCAGATATTTGAGAAACTTCCCCGACTTGCGGATTTCAGTGGTGCTGCTTGACGGCATGGTGCGGCTCTCGCTATCGGTCAGAAGATGATGTGATTCAAATCTAGTGGAGTGAATTTGACATTTGATTCCCATCCGATCGCAAACTGTTATACAAATGTCAAATTCGAAAACTCCACTAGAAACATAGGCTTACTAGTGGTCTTGTTGATTCTAACATTTGCTGCGAGCGTGATCGAAACGGGATGCAAATGTTAGAATCAGACCACTAACTATCGGGATGGATATGGGCGATTTTTGGGTCTTTGGCTATGGTTCACTCATGTGGAAGCCCGGCTTTGCACATGTAGAGACGCATCATGCCCGTCTTCATGGCTATCGCAGGGCACTGTGCGTGCGCTCCTATGTGCATCGCGGGACGCCGGAACGTCCGGGACTTGTACTCGGCCTGGATCGTGGTGGTTCCTGCCTTGGCATGGCATTTCGCGTGCCGGGCGAGCTTGAAGACGAAGTGGTGGCCTATCTACGTGAGCGCGAGCTTGTCACTCATGTCTATCTTGAGCGCCGTCTTGGCATACGGCTTCCCGATGGCCAGAGGGTCGAAGCCTTGACCTATATTGTCGACCGCAATCATGTTCAGTATGCGGGGTCGCTCTCGGTCGCCGAAGCTGCGGAGGCTGTATGCGGTTCAGTGGGCGTGTCAGGCCGCAATGAGGACTATGTGCATAATACGCTCGACCATATGCGCAAGATGAATATACGCGACCATTGGATGGAAGCGGTGGCCGCTGCGGTGGACCACAACAAGGCTTAGATTTCCACACCCAGTTCTTTGAGGCGCCTGACGGCGGTGGGAGGCATGGGAGGCGGGTTGGCGGAGGTTGCTGCTTCGACCAGTAATTCGTCACAGGCGGCCTCTGTGACTTCCTGAAGCTTCTTCAAAAAGGCGTCATTATCCATTCCGGGCTGGATGGGCGGCAGGATACGGCAGCGGATAACCCCGGGGTGACGCAGAAATCTGCGGCGGGGCCAATAGAGGCCTGCATTGTGCGCGATAGGCAGAACCGGAACGCCAAGTTCGCCGTATATATGTGCAACACCATATTTATAAGCGGGCGGGGCTCCCGGACTGGTGCGTGTGCCTTCGGGATAGATCATCAATTGCCGGCCTCCCGACACGGCAAAATGCGCGCCTTTGACGGCCGTCTTCATCGCCGCGGAGCGTTTGCCACGATCAATAGGCACCATTTTCATTTTCTGGATGTACCAGCCAAAAAGCGGAATCCACATCAGCTCGCGCTTGAGAATGTAAACCGGGTCGGCAATATAGGGCAGGAACGCGTAGGCATCCCAGAAGGACTGGTGTTTCGGCGCGCAGATATAGGGGCCATCCGGTATATTCTCCAGGCCCTCAATTTCCATATCTGTTCCGGCGAAAACCTTTTGCAGCCAGAGATTTGACCGCGCCCAATTCTTCGGAATGGCCCAAGCCCGTTTACGCGGGCTGAGAAAATAGTATGGCGTGAAAATGATCATCTGGACGATCAGGTTCAGGTAGAAAAGCACATTGAAGATGATCGACCGGATTATTGTCATGGAGATCTCGTTGAGGGTTGCAGGCTCGTTATGCGTGGTGAGCCCCTCCTGAGCTTGTCGAAGGACGAACCACGCACCATGTATATGCCAGTTTCTGACCTGGAATTGGCTATTCCCTGATCTGATGCAGCAATTTGTCAGTGACACTCGAAAAACTGTCAGGCAATTGGGCGCGGGCAACGGCCCCCAGATATTTGATATATTCCATCAGCAGAACCCGTACTACCTGTCCTCGCGTTATCCAGTCACCCTCCTTGAGATTGGTGTTCGTGATTGGATAGGCAATGAATTCGATTTCCTGCGAGGCGCGGCTGAGTTCGAGCATGGTGCGGGGAATGTGGTAGTTGTTGGTGACAACAATCACGCGCTTATAATGGTTGGCGCTCGCCCATTTGATGCTTTCAACCGCATTGCCCACCGTATCAAGGGCAGACCGGTCGATATCGACACAGCATTCGAACAATGTTGCATCGCCACCAGTGACGCGTTGCAACTCGCTACGCTTGGTCGAGGGATGCACGCCGCTGATGAACAAACGTTCGCCGCGCTTGTTCTTGAGCAATTCCAAAGCGCCCTCAATGCGTGAATAGCCACCTGTCAGGACGACGATACCGTCAGCGGGCTCGGTAATATCGGGTATATCGAGCGTGGTGACGCGATCGCTGAAGACAATAAACCCACCGATGAACAAACCTATCGCAAGAATGGCAAGCAGAAACAGAAAACGCACGAAATATCTGCCCATGGTCGCAGACAATCCACGGGTCCGTGCTACGTCCGCATCGGGGGACTTGTTGCTGTCGTTAAGGCCGTCCATCTTGTGCCGTAAATGCCTTGCTCGAGTGCTTCTGCCGCTCATAAACTGGAAGCGATACGTCTATAAAATAAAATGAATATTTCAGGTGTCGTGATTTTCGCCCGTGCGTCCATCAACTTGTCTTAAATGCGCTATGACTGTCATTCGTGTTGTAATCATGGTCAGAACGCTGACCGCCAATATGATCAAAACTACACCCGTATATCCACCGGATCCAATGGAGAAATTGCCGAAGAGCGCTGTCGCCTGATCGGCTTCGGGTGTTGCCAGATTACGCGAGGACCACCATCCGATCATCAAAAAAATGAACATGGCAAGCGCACCGCCAAAAGCTGCACCTTTAAGTGCTGTCCAGAAAAAATGGCGCTCGAACTGGCGGGCGACGAATTTTTGTTCCGCGCCGATAAAATGCAGCACTTCAATAATATGGCCGTTGCCAGCCATTGCTCCGCGCGTGGCGAAAATCACGGTGAGAACAGTTGCTGCAACGACAAGGGAAAGCACGCCGGTGCCGATGAGAACAGTCGAGCGAGCCATGGAAACCAACCGGTCGACCCATGTGCGATGATCGTCAAAACTGGCTGCCGGTATCTGCCCGACGAGCATGCTGCGAAGCGCTGCGAAATCTGGCGGCGAGGCTTCGTCCAGCGTAACGACCACCAGCCGGGGAACAGGCAGTTCATCAATATCGAGTCCGGTTCCAAGCCATGGTTCGAGAAGGCGGGCTGTCGCATCCCGGTCGATGATCCGCGTGGATTTCACGCCAGCAAATCCTTGCGCAATTTTACTCGCTTCAGCGAGCATTGCTTCCATGTCCTGACCTTCCACCGGTCTGATCTGAATAGTCGCTTCGGTGGAAATCTGACTTTGCCAGGTGGCGGCTGTCGATTGAACAAGGCTGACTGAGCCGACGGTGAGGCAGGCGAGGAAGGTCATGATGGCGATTACGATCATCAAGGCATGGCCAACCACATTGCCTGCGGGTACGATCGGTGCCTGTCCGCTGTTTTTGCGGATACGGGCCCAAAGCCTGTCTGCCAATTCTACGGCTCGATCCTTGAGGGCAGCGGCATCAATCATAAACGTCGAGCCTTCCCTGATCGAGGATCATACGCCGCGCATTGATCTGGTCCATCAGGGTCAAATCGTGGGTGGCAATGACAACGGCTGTTCCGGAGCGGTTCAACTCGCCGAAAAGGCGCAGGAGACGCCGCGCCAGGGGCGGATCGACATTGCCCGTCGGCTCGTCGGCAAGCAGAATTTCCGGTTGATCTATCAAAGCGCGGGCGATAGCGGCACGCTGTTTTTCACCGCCGGATAGCACAGGTGGCAGCACATGCATGCGCTCGCCAAGTCCCACCCAATGCAAAAGCTCTTCGACCTCTGCGCGATAGGTCGCTTCTTCCTTGCCGCGTACCCGCAAGGGCAAGGCGACGTTTTGATAGGTGGTCATATGATCGAGCAGCCGGAAATCCTGAAAGACCACGCCTATGCGTCGGCGCAGCATTGGCATTTCCCTGGATGAGATTGTCGCTATGTCCTTGCCGAAGACGGTGATGGAACCGCGTGTCGGCTTGAGTGTCATGAAAAGCAGGCGCAGCAATGACGTTTTACCTGCACCGGAAGGTCCGGTGAGGAACTGAAATGATCGCGGCGATATGTGGAGGCTGACATCACGCAAGACCTCCGGGCCCATCCCATACCGCAATCCGACATTCTCAAAACGAATCAAGTGTGCTTTCCGATCTTATCTGCAACGTGTTCTATTTTGCGCGAGCCGATTTGACCACCCCAACAAACATGAACCAGCATGACTGGAAACATGAATTTTATACGGCAGCGCCGGTTTTTGCATTTTGGCTGATGATCAGGCTATAGGTGCGGGAGCTATATGAAGAAATTCGGTCTGAAAACGCGCCACAGGAAACTTGCATGCCAAAAGTCGGGACTAAAAATATTGATGTTCTTTTCAGTGCCGAGACAATTGCCGCGCGCAATCTAGAACTTGCCAAAGCAATCGTGGCGCGAGGTTTTGAAAACCTGCTTGTTATCTCGATCCTCAAGGGCTCGTTTATTTTTGCCGCCGATCTGATCCGCGCCATGCATGATGCCGGTGCAGAACCGGATGTGGAGTTCATCACTGTCTCCAGTTATGGCAAGGGCACGGAAAGCACTGAAGTGCGACTTATGCGCGATATTGACAGCGATGTGCATGGCCGTGACGTACTTTTGATCGATGATATTCTTGAATCAGGACGCACATTGAAGTTTACGCGCCAGCTCATGCTCGAACGCGGTGCGCGCAATGTCTATATTGCCGTGCTGCTGGACAAAAGCGTCAAGCGCAAGACCGAAATAGAGGCTGATTTCAAAGGATTCGAATGCCCGGACTATTTCGTTGTCGGTTACGGCATGGATGTCGGCCATTCATTCCGGCAACTGCCTTATGTCGGTGTGGTTCGCGATTAAAGCCCAACATTTTTCTGATCAATTGAACTTGAGCAGGCGCTCCAAATAATCCTTTTCCATTTGCGGGCTGAGCGAATTACCGAGCCGCTTGCGGATGGCGTCGAGAATTTCACGCGCGCGCTGAATGTCGATCTCGCCGGGGACTTTGGTATTGGTGCCATCATCGGGCCCGCCGTCGCGCTGCGGGCGGCCGAGAGGATCGCGCCCCCCGGTTTGCCGTTGATCGCCTTGCCCGGTTTGTCCCTCTTGCCCCATGGCCTCCTGCATCTGTTTCATCATGTCCTGACCACCACGACGCAGCGCATCCAGCGCATCGCTTTGCTGGCCGAGTGCCTGATCGCCATCGGCTTGACCAAGTGATTTGCCAGCTTCACCCATTGATTTGCCTGCCTGACCAAATCCTTCACCGGGCTTGATACCCATGCCTTCCAGATCTTTCATCAACTGGCCGAGTTCGGATTGGAGCTTGCCTTGGCCTTGCTGAAGATCGCGCAGGGCCTTGGCAATATCCTCTTCGGACATTTGTCCTTGCTCACCCTGTTCGCCTTGCTGCTCCTCGCCAAAGTCCTGCTGCATGCCCTGTTGGCGCTGCTGTTCCAGCCGGTGGGTCTGGTTCATCATGTCCTGTTGACGGCGCATCAGCTCACCGAGCTTGTCCATCTGCTGTTTCATCTGTCCCTGCTGGCCTTGTTGAGCCTGTTGCTGCTGGCCCATCTGCAGGTTGTTCATCATGTTTTCGAGCTCGGACAATAATTGCTGTGCCTGATCCTTCGAGCCCTGCTTGGCAAGCTCTTCAATCTGGTTCAGCATTTTATCGATATCCTCTTGCCGCAGCTGTTTGGCATTTGGATTTTGCGCCATGTTCGGGTTTTTCTGAGCTTTCTGCGCAAATTCACGCAGAAATTCCTTCATGGCATCGCGCAACTCAGCCATGCGCTTTTCGATTTCCTCCTGGCTGGCACCCTGTTCGATGGCATTTTTCAAGGCTTCCTGCGCTTGCCGCAGTCGCCGCTCCGCATCAGACAAGGCACCATCCTCAATGCCGCGGGCGACGTCCCACATATAGCTTACTACCTCGCGCAACTGTTCATCGCTTTTTGCGAGGTCAAGGCGGGAACGAACACTGCGCAACCCAAGATAGTGGGACGAGTTTTTGATTGTCTCTTCCGGCCACATTGTGATTGCGTCCAGCATTTCCAGCACATTGGGCTTGGCATTGGCATTCAGCGCCAGGTTGCGGCGTTGTTCAATCAACGCGCGAGCAAGCGGATTGGCGAATGGTCGCTCGGGCATGACGAAAGTTTTGACTTCGCTGCGGGCTTCCTGCTTTGCGTCGTCGGACGCAATGAGAGTCATGCGGATTTCAGACCCAGACCATGGGTGCTGCGTCAGATCCTTGGTAGTTTTAGTCTCCTTGGCCTGTTCACCGCGACGCGGCAATGCCAACGGCAATTCCGGAGCGGAATAAAGTGGTCGTGCATCCTTTTCGGCAGGCAGTGCCTGTTCGATTTTTGCCTGTGCAGCTATCGCGCCATAATCGTCCTTGATCTCATAAAAGACGTCCATCGTGCCATTGATGGCGCTGGAAGGCTCCTTGGTAAAACGGATTGCGGGCGGCTGGTCTGGAATGATTGTGAAGCCCCAACTGGAGAGGGCAGAGCGGCCATTCACCAGATCAATAGAACTGTTTTGATCAAGTGTGAGTTCAAAATTTCGTGGTGCTGCTTTACCAGTTGCCGAGTCTTCGATCTTAGGCGTTTCCCTGGCTGCAATCTCTACCGATTTTCCATCAGACAGCTTCTGTGTGAGAGCTTCCGATCCACTGCCACCGATAATGCGGACAACAAGCGTGCTGTTTTGGGGTACTGAGAACTGCGTGTCGGCCGAATTGCTTGCGGTGGTCAGAAATAGCGGAGCGCGACCGGTATAACGCGGAGGGGTAACCCAGGCGTCAATACGAGGCGGTATTGCATTGCTCGCGGCATGACTGAGAAATGCATCGCTGATGCGGCCGCCCAGCGGTCCACCGGAAAAGGCAAACGCAATGACGAGCAGCAGCGCCGCAACGCCGCGCAAAGCCCAAGGGTCGCGTTCAGCAATCCGCGTCTGGGGCAATCCGCTTTGCAGATTGGCAATGCGTGTTGCCATGCGCTTGCGATGCTCGCTCCACAATGCCTGCGCAAAGGGATCAGTGCTGTTGGCTGCAAGCTCTTCTGTCTGCACGGTAATGGGCTGGTGCGCCAATTCATTGACGTTTTCAAGCCGCTGCGTGATCTCTGACGGGCGAGGTAAGCGGAACTTCAGCAGCAGATAGACGCAAACAGGGATGCTCAGCAGAAAGAGGGCAAGCAAGGCTTGCCTTGCAAGATCCGGCATAAGGCGAAACAGGCCGAACCATGCCACGCTGAGGAAGACTGAAATAACAAGCAAAAGGGGCAGCAAGAGCGGCCAAAGGCGCTCAAGCGCGATCATCAACCATGCGGACAAACGGAGGCGATCGATATTTTTCAGAATATCGAATTTGATGCTGGTCGCTTCCCGTTCTTCCGGGTTGTGATCGGCCATTCTCGCTCCATCTTTCCGGTATCGGCATTACCAGACAAAGCTAACAATACCACTCATCATGGCAAAGGCGAGGCCTTACCCGGCAAAACGCAATCATACTTCTGTGTAGGCGCGAAAATTACAGCCAGTCCGGAATGGAATCGAGGCCGATCAATTCTTCATAACTTGTGCGTGGACGCACCACATGGAACTGATCGCCATTGACCAGAACCTCAGGCACGAGCAGCCGCGTATTATAAGTGCCGGCCTGAACCGCGCCATAGGCGCCCGCTGTGCCAATTGCGATCAAATCACCCGGGGCAGGACGCGGCAGTTCACGATCCAAGCCCAGATAGTCACCTGTTTCGCAAACGGGACCGACAACGTCGCCGCGAATCCGGGGATGATTGGCCGTAGGTTCCTTGATGGGGCGGATAATGTGGAACGCATCGTAAAGCGTGGGCCGGATGAGGTCGTTCATGGCCGCGTCAACAATGATAAAGTTACGCGCATCGCCTTCCTTGACGAAGATTACCTCGCTGACAAGAATCCCAGCATTGCCAACAATAAGTCGGCCCGGTTCGAAGATCGTCTTCAATCCCAGCGGCTTGATATGCTTTTGAACGATCTGCGCGTAGGCATCGGGCAGTGGTGGCGGATTGTTGTCGAAGTGGTACGGAATACCGAGACCACCGCCAAGATCAACATGCTTGATATCATGGCCATCGGCCTTCAGCTGCCCGACCAACTCCGCCAGCAGGCGGAATGCATCGTCGAAAGGCTCAAGATCAGTGATCTGGCTGCCAATATGCATGTCCACGCCAACAACCTTTAGCCCCGGCAGCCTGGCTGCCTGTGCATAGATTGAACTTGCCTTGGCGAGGGGAATGCCGAACTTGTTCTCGGATTTCCCCGTCGAAATCTTCTTATGGGTCTTTGCATCGACATCGGGATTGATGCGCAGCGAAACTGGCGCGATCTTTCCCGCCGCAACGGCACGACTGGAGAGAATGGCAAGCTCTGGCTCGGATTCGACATTGAAACAATGAATGCCGGCGCTCAATGCGAGATCCATTTCGCTGGGCTTCTTGCCGACGCCGGAAAAAACGATTTTCTCGGCTGGAATGCCAGCGGCGAGCGCGCGGCGCAATTCACCTTCAGAAACCACATCGGCGCCAGAACCAAGTCGCGCAAGCGTTTTCAGGACTGCTTGATTGGAATTTGCCTTGAGCGCGTAGCAGACGAGCGTGTCCATGTCGGCAAAAGCTGCCGAAAACACTTTGAAATGACGCTCGATCGTTGCTGTCGAATAACAGTAGAATGGTGTCCCGACAGCCTTGGCGATTTCAGTAATACTGACGCCTTCGGCATGAAGAACGCCGTCTTTATAATCAAAATGATTCACGGAAAATCCAGCTTGCTCTAGATCAATGGGTCAAGAATAAAACGCTTGTCCTGGACGGGCGGCGCCACAGTTTTCGGCTCGCCGGGCATTGATGTTACGGAAGCGGGCGGTGGCTCCAGTGCGCCTTTGCGGCCACAGGCCGATATGGCGCTTACGATCGCGATCGACATAAGAATTGTCGATAATAGGGAACGGCTTGTCATTGTTGATCCTGTCGTCCGAAATGGGTCTGCCATGTCTAGAGCCTTTCTTGTTCAAATAGAAGCAGTTCTGTTTCTCGGATGGCGAGATAATTCACGCGGAAGGTGGCAAGGTCGATGTTTATCCATCGTCCGATGCCGCCTGACAAAGTGATTGGCCGCCAGCCGGAAACCCAAAGGCCGGGTGAATTTGCACCAAATCCATCGGGTTTCAGCTTCGCCCGATGGATAAACATCGGTCTCGCAAAACCCCTCGACCTTGTCCACAAATTCCCTCCGGCAGAACGATTCTATTTGAGCAAGAAAGGCTCTAGCCTAAGAAGGCGCGCTTTGCACCCCCATGGCCGGTCAATGTTGTTTTACAATTTCGCAATGCGCTTTTGCCAGAATTTGATCTGCTTGCGCACCTGTTCCGGAGCCGTTCCGCCATAGGATTTGCGGCTGCGCACGGATTTGTCCACAGTCAGGAATCCAAAGATGGCAGCGGTAATCCCCGGGTGAATCTGCTGCAAATCTTCCAACGACAATTTACCAAGGTCGATCTTTTTCTGCTCGGCAAGGGCAACTGCCCGGCCGGTGACATGGTGTGCCTCGCGGAAAGGCAGGCCAAGTTCCCGCACCAGCCAATCGGCCAGGTCGGTGGCCGTTGAATAGCCCGAACCCGCGGCCTTCTTCATTGCGGCGGTGTTGACGGTCATATCACCAACCATGCCAGTCATGGCGGCAAGCGCCAGTTCCAGCGTTTCTGCAGCGTCGAATACGGCTTCCTTGTCTTCCTGCATATCCTTGGAATAGGTCAGAGGCAGGCCTTTCATGACTGTCAGCAGAGCGACGAGCGATCCGGTGATGCGGCCAGTTTTGGCGCGAACCAACTCGGCAGCATCGGGGTTCTTTTTCTGCGGCATGATGGAGGAGCCGGTCGAAAAACTGTCGGACAGTCGAACAAAGCCGAACTGGGAAGTAGACCAAATGACAATTTCTTCAGCCAACCGGGAAAGATGGGTCGCAGTGATCGCAGCTGTTGACAGAAATTCCAGCGCATAATCGCGGTCAGACACGCTATCGAGCGAATTGCGGGTCGGTTCGCGGAAACCCAACGCTTTTGCCGTCATATGCCGGTCAATCGGAAAGCCGGTTCCGGCAAGGGCTGCGGCGCCGAGCGGCGATTCGTTCATACGTTCAATTGCATCTTTGACTCGGCTCAGATCGCGGCCAAACATTTCGACATAGGCCATGCAATGATGACCAAAGGTGACGGGCTGCGCTGTCTGGAGATGGGTGAAACCTGGCATCAGGGTTGCTGAATGTTCTTCGGCGCGCTTCAGAAAAGCCTCGATCAATTTCTTGAGCAGCACCGCAGTCTTTTCAAATTCAGCTTTTACCCAGAGGCGAAAGTCGACAGCGACCTGGTCATTGCGTGAGCGTGCAGTGTGCAGCCGGCCCGCCGATGCGCCGATCAGTTCGGCAAGGCGCGACTCAACATTCATGTGAATGTCTTCAAGTTTGCGTGAGAAAGTGAAATTTCCGCTCTCGATCTCTGACAATATCGTGTTCAGGCCGCTTGTGATCTTGTCGTAATCGTCGCTCGCAATTATGCCGGTTTTCGCAAGCATGGCTGCATGAGCAAGGGAACCTTGAATGTCCTGGGCGTAAAGCTTCTGGTCAAAGCCGATGGAAGCATTGATTTCTTCCATGATCGCGGCAGGACCTGAGGCGAAACGACCGCCCCACATTTCATTGCTATTCTTCTTGTCGGACATGGAAAACGCCTTGAGTGTGAAGCGGAAAGAACGGAAATGACAGACGGCCCACGACAAACGCCACGCAATAGCAACAAAAAGATCATCGCCCTTGCCGCGCTCGCCGGCATTGCCGCCGGTGCGGTTGCGGTATACGTGATGGAACGGCCATCTGGCAATATTGCCACCGTGACTAATACGGCTGATCAGTGCCCGATGAAGGCAGAGGGCGCAAAAGCGATTGATGCTGCCGCTGTTGGTGCCATTGCTGCCATGCGCGGTGCCGACAAGCCGCAATCCATGTCGAGCTTGTCCTTCACCGGACCGGATGGCAAGCTGGTGCGCATCAGCGATTTCAAGGGCAAGACATTGCTGGTCAATCTGTGGGCGACCTGGTGCGCGCCATGCCGCGAGGAGATGCCCGCACTTGATGCGCTGGAAACAAAAAAGGGCAGCGACAAATTTGAGGTCGTCACGATCAATATTGACACGGGTGACGATACGAAACCCAAAGCATTCCTGAGCGAGATCGGCGTCAAGTCGCTCGATCTTTATCGTGATCCATCAATGGGCGTGTTCAACGAGCTTAAGCGGAAAAGTCTGGCCTTTGGGCTCCCGGTTACAATGCTGGTCGATAAGGAAGGCTGCCAGATCGCAGCGATGAACGGCCCGGCAGACTGGTCCAGCGATGACGCTCTGCGATTTGTGGATGCCGCTTTGGGTCTTTAGAAAATAGTATCAGGACCGCTGGATTGGCAAATTCATTATGCGTGCTTCGACAAGCTCAGCATGAGGAAGGTGGAGATTGGCAGGGAACGAGTTCTGACATGTTACAAGACGACGTCGCAGGTAGATGTTGCAACCCACTAACTTCCTCATGCTGAGCTTGTCGAAGCACGCACCAAGCTCATGCAAAATCATTGCATATTCCTTATCTCCCTCGCAAAGAGGGAGATAAGGAATGCAATTGCTTACTCGCCAGTTGTGGCGGCTTTGCGAGCTTTTTTTGCTTTGTATTTGTCAAAACCCTGCAATTCACCGGGCTTGCGTTCCTTTGGAAGCTTTTTCGGCTTTTCCGCTGTCCAGCCTTCCGGCTTTGCCTTTGCAGGTTTGGCTGCCCACTCTGTACGTGGATTGGCATCGTTGCCGCGCGGCTTGCGGTTGTCGAATTCGCGCTTCTCACCGAAATTCTTCTTCGGCTTGAAATCGCTGCGCGGAGCAGAGCCGCCGGGGCCTTCACTGCGGGCGATATTTACACCCTTTTCGCCTGTACCGAACTGCTTGATGCGTGCAAGGAAAGCATCAGCCTTGCTGGCGGTAATCTCAAAGCGTGTTTCCGTTTCCAGAATTTTGATTGAGCCGACATCGGTCTTAGTAATATCACCGGCCTTGCAGATAAGCGGCAAAAGCCAACGTGGTTCGGCGCGTTGCTTGCGACCAACACTGACGCTGAACCATGCGCCGCTTTCAAAATCGGTAAAGCGATCCGAGCGCGATGTCCGTTCGCCGCGGCCCGGACGGTCTTCAAAGCTACCCTTGCGGATAGGCTCAAGAACATGGGACGGCGTGTTGGAAAGCTCTTCCGGCGCAGGGCGAGCAGCCATTTGCTGGCGTAAATAAGCAGCAGCAATCTGTTCAGCGGAATGAAGGGCGAGCAATTCGCGTACGAAATCTCCCTCGTCCTCGGTTATGACTTCAGACAGAGAAGGATCATTGAGGATGCGGTCATTGTTGCGCTTGTTGATTGCGTCGGCATCCGGTGGCGGCACCATCGTTGTCGTTAGTTTTGCACCTTGCAAAAGACGCTCGGCAGTGCGGCGACGCGAGGCCGGCACGATCAGAACGCAGATGCCCTTACGACCCGCGCGACCTGTACGGCCACTGCGGTGCAGAAGCGTTTCTGAATTGTTGGGCAGATCGGCATGGATGACGAGATCAAGATTAGGCAGATCAATACCGCGAGCGGCAACGTCGGTGGCAACACAAACACGGGCACGACCATCACGCATGGCCTGCAAGGCATTGGTGCGTTCAGCCTGGCTGAGTTCACCCGACAGGGAAACCACAGAGAAACCACGATTTGACAGGCGGCTGGTCAAATGTTTGACGGCCTCACGGGTCGAACCGAAAATGATCGTGTTCTGTGCATCGTAGAACAGCAACGAATTGATGATCGCGTTTTCACGCTCACGCGGTGCAACAGGCATGATGTGATATTCAATATCCGCATGCTGCTCGCGGTCATTGGTGGCAGAAATACGCAGCGCGTCTTTCTGGAACTGTTTTGCCAGAAGCGCGATAGGTTTCGGCACTGTTGCAGAGAACATCAGTGTGCGGCGATCTTCCGGCGCTTCACCAAGGATGAATTCGAGATCTTCGCGGAAACCGAGATCGAGCATCTCATCGGCCTCATCCAGAACCACTGCGCGCAGTTCTTTCATGTCGAGCGAGCCACGGCTGATATGGTCACGTAGGCGGCCCGGTGTGCCAACAACGATATGCGCGCCTTGCGAAAGGGCGCGGCGCTCCTTGGTCATGTCCATACCGCCAACGCAAGAGGCGATGCGCGCCCCGGTTGGCTCATAAAGCCATTCCAATTCGCGGCGAACCTGCAAAGCCAATTCGCGTGTGGGCGCAATCACCAGTGCATAGGGCGCGCCGATAGAAGTGAAGCGATCTCCATCTTCCAGAAGAGTCGGTGCGATGGCGATGCCGAAGGCAACGGTCTTGCCCGAGCCGGTCTGGGCGGAGACGAGAAGATCTGCTCCTTCGGCTTCAGGAGCGAGAACTGCAGTCTGAACGGGTGTCAGGGTCTCGTAGCCACGGGCTTTCAAAGCACCGGACAGCGCCGGAGCGATAGAATCGAAAATGGTCATAAATGAACTTTCAGTGCTGGTTTTGGGCGTGTTTTTAGCTCGGCGTCAATGGAGCACGAGCGGCACGCATATAGCTTTGTTGCGCTCTCGTAGAGCCTGCGACGCGTTCCGTCAATGCCACGAAACGCATAGCTCCCATCCACTTACCCTTCAGGAGGTGAAGCCCGCACGTTTCAACCGCACAATAGCGAGATCAAGCGCAGAAAGAAAGGAGGAACGATCTTTTGGTGAAAATGGTCGCGGTCCACCCGTGATCTGGCCCGCCGAACGCAGTTCATCCATGAGGTTACGCGTTGCCAGGGTATTGCCGATGGATGCCTCGGTAAATGCCCGGCCCGTTGGGGAAATGGCGTCTGCACCGGCTTTTACGCAGCGGCTTGCAAGTGGAATATCGGCGGTGATGACCACATCGCCCCGGGAGACCCGCTCGGCAATCCAGTCATCGGCGGCGTCAAAACCGTCGCTGACAATGACCCGCTCGATCATCGGATCGCGCGGGATTGCCATCATGGAATTGGACACGACGAAAACCTTGACGCCATATCTTTCCGCAACACGATAAATTTCTGCTTTTACCGGGCAGGCATCTGCATCGACGTAAATGGATATGTTTTTCTGTTCTGTCATTTTCAACCAAAAATATGCAGCGCGGCCAAACCTACAGAGGCGCCGAGCCCGATAGCAATTCCAGCTGCCAGGGCCGCAACAAGAAATCCTGTTCCCAACCATACGCCGTCCTGTTCGCCAAGACCAATTGCCAGCAGGATTATGCTCAATGCCGGTATCTGGTTAATAAGTGGAATCGGCAAAATGACGATCAGGGACATTGAAAGCGCAACGATACTGACGACCCGTTCGACGATAATTTGCGGCAAGAGCCAATAACGCGGGCGGGCAAGCCGCTCAAAACGTGTAAGAACGCTTTCCAGTCTGGCGATTCCGGAACGATAGGTTTCTATCCGCATTGATTTGCGCCGCAGAAAGGCCGGAAACCACGGATTCTCGAAGCCAATCAACATTTGGATGGAAAGCAGAACCAGTGGAATGCCGAATATGGTGGATGAACCCGGCGGTAGTGGAATCAGATTCAATGCGGAAAACAGGATGAGCAAGGCGCCAAAGCTGCGTTCCGACAAGGCGACAAGAATGTCGTCGAAGGAAATTCTGGTCGCGTCTGTGTCCCCAAGCTCAACAAGAATGGTGGATAGCCGCTTTGTTCCGGCAGAATATTCCGCGTCCTGTTGGCTATCCATGGGATAATTTCATGCGGGCATGATCAGCGTGTCGGAACGGGATTTTCCCCGCGATAATCATAAAAGCCACGACCGGTCTTGCGGCCCAGCCAACCGGCCTCGACATATTTGACGAGAAGCGGGCAGGGTCGATACTTCGAATCCGCCAGACCATCATGCAAGACCTGCATGATGGAAAGGCATGTATCCAGGCCGATGAAATCAGCCAGTTGCAGTGGGCCCATCGGGTGATTTGCGCCGAGCTTCATGGCTGTATCAATGGCATCCACAGAGCCGACACCTTCGTAAAGAACGTAAATGGCTTCGTTGATCATCGGCAGCAGGATGCGGTTAACGATGAAGGCCGGGAAATCTTCCGAGACAGTCAAGGTCTTGTCGAGGCTGGTAACGAATTCGCGCGCACTTTCGAAGGTGGTGTTCTCGGTCGCGATACCGCGAATGAGTTCAACCAGCTTCATCACCGGCACCGGATTCATGAAGTGAATGCCAATAAACCGTTCCGGGCGATCGGTTGTTGCGGCGAGCCGTGTGATGGAAATCGATGAAGTATTGGTGGCGAGGATCGCCTCCGGATTGAGGTTTGGACAAAGCTGCGCAAAAATCTTGCGCTTGACTGTTTCATCCTCGGTCGCCGCTTCGATGGCAAGATCGACACTGGAAAGATCCTCCATGCGCAGAGCAGGGCGGATATGCGCCATGGCTTTTTCGCGTGCCGCCTCATCAAGTTTGCCGTGCGAGACCTGCCGCGCCATATTGCCATTAACGGTGGCTATAGCCTTTTCCAGCTGTTCGGCAGACTGGTCATGGATCAAAACGTCATAGCCGGCGACGGCACATACATGAGCAATGCCGCTGCCCATTTGCCCCGCTCCGATAATGCCTACAGTCTTGATCGATCCAGCCATGTTTCCATCCGTTTGTTTGTTCAAGCGCAAACTTCCTAGCACCAAAGTAAATGGCCGGGGTAGCTTTCGTCTACCCCGGCCATGCAAATCATTTCAAACTTGCGGCTATATTTTTTTACAGCGCCTTTTTAAGTTCCGGCAGGATAACGAAGAGATCGCCAACGAGGCCGTAATCGGCAACCTGGAAAATCGGTGCTTCTTCGTCCTTGTTTATGGCAACAATGACCTTGGAGTCCTTCATGCCGGCCAGATGCTGGATCGCGCCGGAAATGCCCACGGCGATGTAAAGGTCAGGCGCGACAACCTTGCCTGTTTGTCCAACCTGCCAGTCATTCGGTGCATAGCCAGCATCGACAGCCGCACGCGAAGCACCAACCGCAGCGCCGAGCTTGTCAGCAACCGGGAGGATCACTTCCTTGAACTTTTCGTTGGAGCCAAGAGCACGTCCGCCGGAAATGATGATCTTCGCCGAGGTCAACTCAGGACGATCGCCACCGGAAAGCTTTGCTTCAACAAAGGTCGAAAGGCCAGGATTGGCAGCCGCCGAAATGGTCTCGACGGAGGCTGATCCGCCTTCGCCAGCAGCGGCAAAGGTTGCCGTGCGAACCGTGATAACCTTCTTGGCATCGGTGGCCTGCACCGTCTGCAAGGCATTGCCCGCATAGATCGGACGCTTGAATGTGTCAGCCGAGATAACTTCGATAATGTCTGACACCTGCATGACATCGAGCAGCGCTGCAACGCGCGGCAAGATGTTTTTGCCGTTGGTGGTGGCAGCGGCGATGATCGTGTCATAGCCGTCGGCAATCGAGACGATCAATGCAGCGGTAGCTTCGGCGAGGCGGTTGGCCAGATCATCGCTATCGGCCAGCAAAACCTTCTTGACGCCCGCAAGCTTGGCAGCCTGATCTGCAACGCCCTTGGCGCCTTTTCCGGCTACCAGCACATGCACATCCGAACCGATGGCGAGCGCTGCGGTCAAAGCCTTGGCTGTCTGGTCGGAAAGGGTTTCGTTATCGTGTTCGGCAAAAAGAAGAATAGCCATGGTGAATTCCTTATCCTTTTCCTTAAAGAACGCCAGCTTCGTTCTTCAGCTTGGAGACAAGCTCCGCAACGTCCTTGACCTTCACACCAGCCTTGCGTCCGCCCGGCTCTTCAGTCTTCAGGACCTTGAGGCGCGGCGCAGTGTCAACGCCGTAATCAGCAGCTGACTTCTCATCGAGAGGCTTCTTCTTAGCCTTCATGATATTGGGCAGCGAAGCATAACGCGGCTGGTTCAAACGCAGATCGGTGGTGACGATTGCCGGCAAAGTGACCTCAATGGTCTGCAGGCCGCCATCGACTTCGCGTGTTACCTTGGCCGACTTGTCACCAAGTTCAACCTTGGAGGCGAAGGTGGCCTGGCTCCAACCGAGCAACGCTGACAGCATCTGGCCGGTCTGGTTGGCATCGTCATCGATTGCCTGCTTGCCAAGAATAACGAGCTGCGGCTGTTCGGCTTCAACGACGCCCTTCAAAATCTTGGCGACGGCCAGCGGCTCGACAATATCGTCGACCTTGACCAGAATGGCACGGTCCGCACCCATGGCGAGTGCTGTGCGCAAAGTTTCCTGTGCCTGCGCCGGGCCAATCGACACGACGACAACTTCCTCGACCTTGCCGGCTTCTTTCAAACGAAGCGCTTCCTCGACCGCGATTTCGTCGAACGGATTCATCGACATTTTCACATTTGCAAGCTCAACGCCTGAACCGTCACCTTTGACGCGGATCTTGACGTTGTAATCGACTACCCGCTTTACCGGTACGAGGACTTTCATGGGGACTCCCTCTTCAACATTCAAATGACAGCTTTAACTGTCCTATCACAGTACCTGCTTGCCGGATGCCGACATTGAGGTGAAAAAAGCGACACGTTTGTGTCTGAACAGCGCGGGACCGTAAATATGAGTGACGTAAAGGTCAATGCGCGGTATGCGACAATCTGTACTTCAACCGATTGAATGATGTGGGTCTATCTGCCCCATTTCGCAGGCTCGGTTTGCGTGACTGCGATAGCTGGCTCTTTTTCGACCACGACGGCACGCGGAGAGACTATGGCACGGTCAAAAAGCGGAACATTGCGGCGCTTCAAAATGAGAATGAGCAATGCACCTGCTATAATCCCGCCCACATGCGCAGGCCACGATATTTGCTCATCGCCACCCCACAAAAGCATACCGAATTGCAGGGCAACCCAAAGGACGAGTGGATAGATCGCCGGGATGCGCAGCGGAATTCGTCCAAAGGCCAGAACCCATACTTTCACGCGAGGATGGAGTATAAGATAGGCAGCAACGATACCTGCTATCGCACCGGAAGCGCCTATCAATGGTGCTTCTGAATCCGGCAGAATGACGCCATGGAGAAGAGCTCCCGCCGCCGCGCATAAAAGATAGAAGATCAAAAATTTTACGTGGCCGAGAGCGTCTTCAATATTGTCTCCAAATACACAGAGAAACAGCATATTGCCGCCGAGGTGGAAAATGTCGGCATGGAGAAATGCGTAGGTGATGTAAGTGGCATTTGGCGGCACAATATCATAGGCTGCAGGCAGAGCTGCAAGGTCATGGACAATGGCGGGTATATAGCCAAGTCCAATAATTGTGGCTTCCGCATGATCTCCGGCAATGCTGGTCAGCGCAAAAATGATGACATTCAGCGCTATCAGCGAAAGTGTCACATATTGCAGCTTGATGTATTTTAAGCTGTTGGCGTCATGCAGTGGAATAAACATTGGTGTCTTTCTACCGGATATCGAGAGACGTGACGTGGACACTGGAAGCGCACCGAAACCAATGTGCGTGGTGAATTTGAGCCAAAGCTTTGGTATTGTCTACAAACAACCTCCAGCAGATTCCCAATTTAGACAGGTAAGTTCTTCGCTACCTTGAAGCCGCGGCTTCAGGCCTCATTGTTTTGCTTGTCTTCGGTCACGACGGCGCGAGGTGTGACAATGGTGCGATCAAACAGCGGAATGCTCCAGCGTTTGAGAATACCAACCAGCAATGCGCCCGAAATAATTCCGCCGACATGGGCCGACCAGGAGATGCGTTCATCGCCATGTACGAAGAGCATCAAGAACTGTTCGGCGATCCAAAGTGCAAGCAGATAGATTGCCGGAAGCGGCAAAGGAATGCGTCCGAAGGCGAAGACCCAAACCCAGACCCGCGGGTGAAGCATGAGATAAGCGGCGACGACCCCGAATATCGCTCCCGATGCGCCAATCAATGGGCCATGAGAGTCGGAAAAAACAAAACCGTGCATTAAGGCACCGGCGGCACCGCAAAGAAAATAAAAGATCAGGAATTTTATATGCCCCATGGCATCTTCGACATTGTCGCCGAAAACCCAGAGAAACAGCATATTTCCGCCGAGATGGTAGATGTCGGCATGCATGAACGTATAGGTGATGTAGGTCCATCCACTAGCTATGAAGTCATATTCCGGCGGGCGAACAACCAGACCCTGCGCTACGGCGGGGATGTAGCCAAATATCATTGAGGCTTTTTGGGTGTCCGGATCGAAAAGGGCCACAAGCCCAAAAATCAGAACATTCAAAACAATGAGTGAAAGCGTAACATATTGTAGTTTGATGTATTTGAGGCGATTGGCGTCATATAGTGGAATGAACATTAATTCCGGGTTCCTGCCTCAGGCCTGTCAGCGATTTTTACCCGGCACCCATAACACGTCCTTCGCGCCATTGTCATTGACAACCCGAGCCGCAACAAACAGGAAATCGGAAACGCGGTTGATGTATTTCAATGCGGCGGGCGTGACGATCTCATCGGGCCTTTGAGAAAGCTCGACCATTTGACGTTCTGCACGGCGCGAAACCGTGCGCGCCAGATGCAAAGCGGCTGATGCAGGGGAGCCTCCCGGCAGCACGAAGGAGCGCAAAGGCTCAAGCTTTTCGTTCAGTTGGTCAATATCAGCTTCAACTCTTGAAACCTGGGTATCGATGATGCGCAAAGGCTCGTAGGCGAGAGTTTCACCCGTATCCGGGGTGGCAAGATCAGCCCCGAGATCGAAAAGATCATTCTGGATGCGAAAAAGCATGGCATCGAGTTCGGGATAATCCCGTTCCGTATGCAATCGGGCGAGGCCAACAAAGGAATTTGCCTCGTCCACAGTGCCGTAAGCCTCTACGCGCAAGTCATGCTTTAAACGGCGCGCTCCAGTGCTGAGGCCGGTGGTGCCATCATCGCCGGTGCGCGTATAAATCTTGTTGAGCTTGACCATTATATCCGCCCTAGCCTGCAGCGCGATGGAAGTAGATGGCGCCAACAATCAGGATGATGGCAACGAGCTGCAGCAGAATACGCAGTTGCATCATCTTGTTGGAGAAGTTGGCATCGCCGCCCTTCATCATGTTGCGCAGACCGACGAGAAGCACGATAGCGACGGCGGCAATGGCGACAATTGCCAGAAACTTGAAGATGATGTCCATGATGTTATTCCTTATCAGGCTGACTTGCAGTCTGCTCCTGTCATGATTGGCTCGCAAGCATGCGATATAGCGCACGTGCCGATAGCATTCTTTTGGCAAAACTTGCCAGCTTAGCTGGAACCGTCACCACATAATGGGGTCTGGGACGCTCATTTTCCAATGCGTGTTTCAGAACCTTGTAAATGGCATCTGGCCCAAGCGCGAATCGTGGCGGCTTTGCCTGTGAGAATTTGGCGATTTCTCTCTCGTATTGCTCGCGATGCAATGATTTTTCAATATCGATATATTTGCTTATTTGGGCCGCCGCATTGGTCCTGAAATGGGACTCGATCGACCCCGGCTCGAGCAGCGATACATGAATGCCGGAGCCAGCCAGTTCCATCCGCTGTGTTGTCATCAACCCTTCGAGTGCAAATTTCGAAGCGACGTAAGCTCCGCGCAGTTTCATGGGTACCAAGCCGAGAATTGATGAACAGTGGACAATTCGCCCATGACCCTGCCGCCGCATCACCGGAACAATAAGTTGCGTCAACTCATGCCAACCAAAAAATGCTGCTTCAAATTGCTCGCGTAACGCCGTTGTCGGCAAATCCTCCACAGCGCCGGGCACCGCGTAAGCGCCATTATTATAGAGTGCGTCGAGCGTGCCGCCGGTCTGTTCAAGAACAGCCCTGACCGTATCCCTGATGGATTGCGCCTCGCTATAGTCAAGGTAATGAGCCGAAAAGCCTTCCGCTTTAAGATCATCTATGTCAGATAATTTGCGGGCAGTAGCAAAAACGGTCCAGCCATCAGCCTTCAGGGCGCGTGCACAATAAGCGCCCATGCCGCTGGAACATCCTGTAATCAAAATCGTTCTGGAACGGGGCATGGTTTCGATTCAATAGGTTGCGCAAAAAAACACTTCACATATTCGCTTGTGCCTTGCAATCTCGCGTACATGACCATGGGGGCAAACCTGCATTGATGCGTAAACTATATGGTTTTCTTCGGCGTATTCTTGGTGACGCTCTGGGGCATTTCAGCACGGATGATGGATGGGCACTGGCGAGCCATGTTGCGCTGTCAGGAATCATGGCGCTTTTTCCGTTTCTGATTTTTGCCACGGCATTGGCGAGTTTTCTCGGAGCAAGTGCTTTTACCGAGACGGCAGTGCATGTCGTATTCGACACCTGGCCGGAGGTGATCGCCAACCCAATCAAGCAGGAAGTGAGCAATGTTCTCAATGTGCAGCGCGGCGGGTTGTTGACAATCAGCGTGATTGCCGCTGCCTACTTTGCATCCAATGGTATTGAAGCTTTGCGGGTCGCGCTCAACCGGGCTTATCGTGTGGTGGATACGCGCTCGATCATTTATTGCCGTCTGCAAAGTCTTGGCTATGTGATCATCGCGACCATCGGCATCATGGCGATCAGCTTTCTGCTGGTGCTTGCCCCGCTGGCGATGCGGATTGCTTCGAAATGGTATCCTGAAATTTATCTTCTATCGGGAACGATCAGTTTCTGGCGCTATTGCATTGCATCGGCCGTGCTCATCATCGGCCTTCTTGTGGTTCATCTCTGGCTGCCAGCAGGGCACAGGCGTTTTGTGGATATTCTGCCCGGCATTCTGCTTACACTGATTGCCTGGACTATTGGGGCCACGATCTTTGCCAGCTATCTGGAGACATTTGCGTCTTATATCTCGACCTATGCGGGACTTGCTTCGATTATGGCCGCTATTGTTTTCCTTTATATAATCGCAGCCATCTTCATTATCGGAGCTGAAATAAACGCTGCGATTATTATCTATCGCGAGGGAAGGGTGGCGCGGCGGCTTTGACCTGCGGTCGAAAGCGCAACGCCCAACGTGGCAATGGCCATGCCAACCAGCTGAAATAACGTCAATGTCTCCCCGAAAAGGACATAGGCCATCAGGGCCGTGACGCCGGGCACGAGATAAAACAGCGACGCGACTTTCGAGACTGCGCCTTGGTTGATCAGGATCATCAGCAGCAGGACCGCGCCGATGGAAAGAACGACGACCAGCCAGAACATGGCGAATACCAGTGAGCCTGACCAGATGATTTCATGAGTCTCGAACAACAATGTCATGATTGCCATGACCACCATCGCACCCAGATATTGCAAGGTTGTTCCTGCCTTTAAATCAATCTGGCCAACAAAGCGTTTCTGCCAGACGGTGCCGACGCTGATGGCAATGACCGAAAAGATCGAAGCGCCGACAGTTGCCGGGGTAATACCATCGGCAGAAATCGAAAGCTTGGGCCAAAGCACCATGGCGACACCGATGAAGCCGACACCCAGTCCCGCCCAGTGGCGCGGCTGTATTTTTTCGCCAAGCGTTACACCCGCAATCAGCGCAGTGATCAGGGGTTGCAGGCCGACGACCAATGCAGACATGCCAGCGGGCAAGCCCTTGTGAATGGCCCAGAACACAGCTCCGAGATAAGCGCCATGGATCAGGCAGCCGGCGATGATTGCGTGCATCGCTCCGCGCCTATCGGGCCAATTATTGCCCGCCAGAATAACCCATACGCCTAATATTGCGCCTGCAATGGCAAAGCGTGCCATGAGAAACAGAAACGGTTCCATATAGGGCATCGCGTAGCGCGCGCCGATAAAGCCGGTAGCCCACAGAAGAACGAACAGGGCTGGAAGGAAGCGTACGGACATTGGGGGTACAGCCGGATCATTGAAGGAGACAACTGACTTATACCCGCAAAGTGAGACGCGATAGATCATAAACCGATCAAATCACATATCTCCTGACGTGTTATCCCTCGCTCACGCAAAGATCGCAGGGACGTATCCCTGCGGCTTTTCGATAATTTGTTGCCGTCATTATCCAGAACGAGCCTATGATGGTGGTAGAGCGGCGGTTCAATGCCGAAGAGGTGTTGAAGCAGGCGGTGAACGCTGGTGGCGTGATAGAGATCCTTGCCACGAACCACATGCGTAATGCCTTGCAAAGCATCATCAATGACGACGGAGAGATGATAACTGGTGGGCATATCGCGTCGGGCGATGATGACGTCGCCCCAGTCCTGAGGCCGGGCATTGACCTTGTGTTCACGCGAACCAAATTCATGCCAGATCAGTTGCGTTCCTGCCACCTCAAGAGCGCGGTCCATGTTCAAGCGCCAAGCATAAGGGTCTCCCCTTGCCATGCGTGTTTGCTGTTCGCGCTTTGAAAGCAGGCGTTCAATCGGAGGGTAGAATGGCGCGCCGTCCGGATCGCGCGGCCAATCATCCATGTTGGAACGCTCGATCTCCCGCTTGATACCACTGCGGCTAAGAAATGCCGGATAGACAAGTTCCATTTTGACGAGGCGATCCAGAGCTTCCTGATAGATTGGAAAATGTTCTGACTGGCGGCGAACAGGCTGTTCCCAATTCAGGCCAATCCATTCCAAATCATCCAGCATTGAATGCTCAAGTTCGGGTGTACAGCGTTCGCGATCTATATCCTCCATGCGGAGCAGCATCCGACCACCCATATTCTGTGCCATCCGTTGATTCAGAAGAGCGGAATAGGCATGGCCGAGATGAAGGCAGCCATTGGGACTGGGTGCGAATCTGAAAACCGGAACTGTCATGCGCGCTGGACATTCTTGGCGTTGTTCACACTCATTGATACGGTGTTTGCCGGATCATGCAAGGATGAAGACATATGCGCAGAATTGATACACTCGACGATATTGCCGAAGGCCTTGCGGACCTGTTGCGCGCTCATCCCGAACTGGCGGTGATTGCAGAGAAGGCTGGACCGTTGCCTTTGCGTCGCTCCGCGCCGGGTTTTGAAAGCCTGGCATCGGTCATCGTTTCCCAGCAGGTGTCCAAGGCGAGCGCCCGATTCTATATGGAAACGCCTCATTGGCGTTATCGACCCGCTGACGCCGGAAAACTATCTGACAGGAGGCGAGGAAGCGTGGCGAATCGCGGGTCTTTCCCGCGCCAAGCAGGCGACGCTCGCCCGGATAAGCCAATCGATCGTCGCCAGCGAACTCGACCTGTTCGACCTTTGTGAGCGGCCCATCGAAGAGGCGATGCAGGTGATGACGAACGTCAAGGGGATTGGCCCATGGACCGCCGAGGTCTATCTGCTTTTTTCAGCCGGTCATGCGGATGTCTTTCCCGCAGGGGATGTCGCGCTTCAACATGCCTATGCGCATGCATATGGCGAATCAGTGCGGCCGGATTCGAAAACATTGAAGATTTTTGCCGAGCGCTGGTCGCCTTGGCGGGGTGTGGCTGCCAGACTTTTCTGGGCTTACTACGCCGCAACCCGTGGCCGTGATGCTACACCCGTCGCATGAAGTTGAAATAACGGTGCTTTTTCTGCTGCCGCGCAGCAATTCGCTTCACATTCCTGTCACGTCAAGCTTACAATATGAAGGCCTGATGGTTGGATTGGAGTTGATTCCTTGACAATAGCCGTCTCGCCGGACGGACTGCCGGCTCTGGTACTTAATGCGGACTATCGTCCGCTCAGTTATTATCCCTTGTCGCTTTGGTCCTGGCAGGACGCGATCAAGGCGGTTTTTCTTGACCGTGTGAATATCGTGGCCGAATACGAGCATGAAGTCTCGTCGCCTTCATTCGCGATGCGTTTGCCAAGTGTCGTTTCGCTGAAAAGCTATATCAAGCCGTCGCGCAACCCGGCCTTTACGCGGTTTAATGTTTTCCTGCGCGATCGCTTCGAATGCCAATATTGCGGTTCGGAAGAAGATCTGACATTCGACCATGTCATTCCCCGTTGCGCCGGTGGCGAAACAGTTTGGGAAAATGTTGTCGCTGCCTGTTCGCCCTGTAATCTACGCAAGGGAGGCCTTATGCCGGATCGCGCCAAGATGTGGCCGAGGCAAAAGCCTTACCCGCCGACAGTTCACGATCTGCATAATAATGGCCGCATGTTCCCGCCAAACCATCTGCATGAAAGCTGGATGGATTATCTTTATTGGGATGTCGAGCTGGAGCCGTAGAAACCTCCTGCCAATCCACCCCGATGGCCATCTGTTGCAATTTTCTGCGCTTCCGTTGCTCACGAACCCGAGAGTTCACTGCGCTACGGTTCTCAAAAATCACATCACCTGACTCATCGGGATGAATTTTCAGAAGGTTTCTGCGTTGTGGATTAGATTTAGGATTTCGCTGCGCCGCGAAATGCTACGATCATCAGAACCAAGCTTGCAATGGCATTCCAGCCAGCAAAGGACAGGCCGAGAACGCGCAGAGCAGCGGTATCGCATGCAGGCGGGCGAACAGAATTCATATCGCTTAGAAGGCTGCCTGCGTCCGTTGTGATCGACATTGCCACCGCCGTGCAATCAGTTGGGCCCGCCCAGAATTTCCACTCCACGCCCGCATGAAATATTGCAAGACCAAGGCCAATGAGCATGAGCAGGCCGCCCAGAGCCAGAAGCAATCGCGTCAGACCTGCGGGCCATTTCAGGGATGATGAAGCAACCGCCAGCACCATCAGGGGGATGCCCGCATAATAGGGATAGCGCTGCTCAAGGCATAGCTTGCAGGGGAGATAGCCGCCAATATGTTGAAAACCCAATGCCGAGCCGACTGTGACAATCATGGCCAGCAGCAGAAAAAGTGCGGTCTTCAAATGGGGTTTGGTATTGATCATGACGGCGCTGGTCCTCTTGAATTGACGCAACTACAGATGAAGATAATGGAACACGGCGTAGAGCAGAATCAGGATGAGTGCCGCTGCACCGGCAATGAGTCCGAGGCGTTTTTCGATAAAATCGCGGATCGGTTCGCCGTAACGGCGCAAAAGCCATGCGAGAAAGAAGAAGCGCGCACCGCGTGCGATAATTGCCGAGACGATGAACAGCCAGATGTTGATACCCGCCGCGCCTGAAAGAATGGTGACTATCTTGATGGGAGGCAGGTGAGCAAGTCCCGATGTTACAAGCAGGAGCAGGATCGCGTCAGCGCTGGTGGAGCCGCGCATGGCCTCAAAGGCATCAAGCTTGCCATACATTTCAAGTATCGGCTTGGCGAGGGTTTCATAAGCATAAAAGCCCAGCATCCAGCCGGCTATTCCGCCAAGCACAGAGGCAATAGTGGCAACCAGCGCATAGCGATAGGCCCGTTCGGGACGGGCAAGGGCCATCGGCAGATAAAGCACGTCTGCGGGAACGAGGAAAACAGAGCTTTCGACAAAGGCAATGACCGCAAGCCATGCTTCAGCCGACTTGCGCGCGGCCAGTGACATTGTCCAATCATACAGTCTGCGCAGCATTATCGGTTCCCGCCTGGAGTAAATATGCAAGGTCTCTTAGAGCAAACATTCGCCAAATGGAATCGGGACGATCAATTTTCGCAACCTCGCTGGCAGGTATTCTTGCACCCGCCTCTAGCTTTGACCGCGGGCAGGGGCAACACACGAGTGTGTTATCCGCGATAAAAGCTTTTATTGCTGTTGACCGAAGGTGCCCTCTGCATGTATTTGGCTGTCACGGAGTTGAGTTCGCTCATCTCCGACGCTTTTTGGCGGCCCCTTTGGCGGAATTGGTAGACGCGCCTGACTCAAAATCAGGTTCCGCAAGGAGTGCTGGTTCGATTCCGGCAAGGGGCACCAAGGCTTTTCTCAGCTATTGATTTCATTGCATTTTTAAGCGGTTTTTGTCCCACTTTCTTCAACCGGCAAATCGGTGGGACTTTTTTCGTCCTGTTTTTGTTCCGGTAGCAGCTTGTGCATTGCCTTGCCTGCAAGCTTCCGACGGTTCGCAGATTTCGTGTAAAGCGTTGTCTGCTGTTTTGTCGTCCATCCGAAAATTGCCATCAACTCTTCATCGGTCGCGCCATTGTTCGCGGCGATGGTTGCTCCTGCTTTTCGCAGGCCGTGGGTTGAACATTGCGGCAATCCGGCTTGGTCGCACCAATCCCGCATCTTGTTCCCCAGACTGTTTACTGTGAATGGCGCATTCCACTCACTGACAAGAAATGTCAGATCGCCGCATGGGCTGGCATCTATCGTCTTTTGCAGGATGGGGAGGATAGGAACCTCTACCACTACCTTGCTCGACTTGCCGGTTTTCTTCGGTCTGATTACAAGCCAACCATTTTGAATGTGCTGCTTACCAGCTATGGCAAGATCACTCAGGCGTAGGCCGGTGAACATCGCGAGGTGCAGCATCAGACGCGCCTTGGTGCCAACGGGATGGCGTTCCTCGTATTGCTTAACTTCTTCTTCGGTCCAAGCGTGGAAGCCGTCACCTGAATCCAGTTTTTTGATTTTCGTAGCAGGATTGACGGTGGCTACCGCTGCCTCGACTGCCCATCCGAACATTGCTGAAATGCTTTTCACTATTTCATTTTGAGCGCCGGGCGTGTCCCGCAGCGTGTCCCTCAACTCAATCACATGCTTGCGCGTCATCATCCGGAAATCCAGATCCCCGCGCCTATGGCCGGCAGCCGTCGTGCTGTTGCTTATCTCATCAAATATGCGTCTACGCCGTCCAAGCAGTGTACCATTCACCTGGCTCTTGACGCGGCTGCAATACTGCTCGACCAGCCATTGGAAGGTGTGTTCTTTGGTAATGCGCTTCTGCTCGGTCTTTACCGCCGTTGTTTCGTTGTACGGTACGCCAAGGCGGGCGCATGCAAGCTCTTTTTCAAATTCCGGTGTGTCTGGCTTTTCAGTCAGTCTGACTTTTGGCTGGCCTTTTACACGAAAATACAACCGCACATTGTTATGGCGGTCGCGGTCAGCCACCACGCCCTTGGGGAGATTGTTTTTCTTGCTCATCCCCAAGGATTGTCTAAGCCCGATTGGAGGTCAAGGTCGCCTTCGCGGTGTGGAAGGGCACGAAATGCCTCTGCAACTTCCATTACATCCCAGATCAACCGGCCTTGAACCATTCGTGGTTGGGGCATTTTCCCAGCCATTACGAGCTTATCGAAGTGAGATTCGCTGATATCAATCAGGGCGGCCGCCTTTACTCGACTGACTCCGAACGGTGGAAGTGATGATGGCAAGACTTCATTGCGTTGGGTTTTCATGGCGAATTATCCCCGCTATTCACAGGCGATGTCTCACCCCCTCCTATAGCGCTGGCGAAGAGAGCGGTCTTGGGATCGAAACTATCCTCATCACCTGGTCGGCATGGATTGTGCTGAACCTTATAGCCAAGCGCTTTCATCCTTGGAATGTCACTGTCAATAACACCTATGAAGCCGGGAAGTCTGCCGTGGCCGCAACAGCATCCAGTCGTGGTAATACTGTGCTTGTTCCATAGTTCTGTAATCTCCAAAGCCAGACAAACGTCTATGCAAATGCCTCGCCCATCTTTGCGGGCCAAGTGTGGAGGCGGCACAAGCTCAACCTGACCAGTGTATTCACCACATTCAGGATACCCGCAAATATGCCCGTCCGCCTTCTCGATCAGCGCCCTGTGTGACTGGTTATTGGTCATGGGTGGTGTCCACTTCTCCAAGGCCAAGAATGCAATACTGGGGTTCAATGCCGAATTGACCGCCTTGCAAAAGGTAAGTGATACGTTTGCGGACTACCTTGTGGCCTGTATCCTCGCACATTCCAAGACTGGTATGCGTCCATCGTATAAGCTCAAGGACATCTCCGGTCTGGAAGGCTCGGTCATTCAATCGAATCTCGAAGGTCTTTGTTCCAGCCTTTACAGCGTCAAAGTAGGTATCTAGGGTTTTCAGCTTGTGTACAGTTACCATCTACTTACCCTCCCTAGCATCGCGGGCACGGCGGAGGTCGTAGTAAACCTGCCCTACCTCAGAACCGGCAGATGGGGTTGCTGTAGTGTCATCCGCGATCCAAGTTCGATAGAGAGAAAGAATAAGTTTCTCGGCTGGCTCCAGCGCACCCTCAAGCACCGCTACCCGCTCTGAGAGGAGCTTGTTTGAGGCTTCGGCGGCCTCTAACTCAAGAACGCGTTCTGGAACACAAACGGCTTTCCATCTATCGCGGCTGGCTTTCCACGTATCTCGATTTGCCTCCAACTCCTTGACGCGCCTCTCCGCCCGATCACGCTCAAGCGTCATTTCCGTATAGGATTTGAGTGTATGGGTTAGGTTTTCATCGCAACTTATCAAGCGGGCTTCAAAGCCATCCCGTTCCGCCGTCAAGCGGCTGATGGCGGCGGCGACTTGGTCCAGTCGAACAAGAGGTATTAGCTTTTCCCGCTTTAAGTTGTCTGCTTCGGGGTTCGTCGTCCAGAATTGATATGGTGTTTCAGGACGATTAAAAGCCCAAGCTACCGGCTCTAGCTCAACCTCCGGCGTAGGGTTGTTGGGGGCGGTCATGGCTTGGCCTCCGTTTTCAGTGCGGCGCGACCGGCATGGGCGAGGGCTGTGGAAAGTATAGCCTGCCACCTATCGATGTCGGCACGATTGTCACATGACCAAGGATCAAAATCGCCTTCGAATTCCTCATACTCGCCAGTTGCTACGGTGATCATTTCTTTAATTACCGTTTGTGCAGTCTGTCCCGGCCAGATATCTGAATGCCAGTTTTTATCGGTGTCCGGATCTTGTAGATTCGTAAAGAGGGCAGGAGAGGCACGAATGGTTTTCACATGCCTCCCAACAGCCATCACTGACAATCCCAAAGCCTCAGCACATTCAACATTCGTCGCGCAAAGATGGGTTTTGAAATAATTCAGAACTGCGGACAAATTATCCTGCCCCACGGCTATTTGCTTATGGTTCATGGCCGTTCCTTTCCATGCCAGATGCCGTACGCAACCCATTCATCATAGCCAGTGCGAAGGCCTATTGATCCAGGACCGTAAGCATACCAACGTTCAATCTGATATTGAGCCCACGCCGAACGAAGCTGGCGTATCACGGGCAGTCGCTTCCATAATGTGGCTCTAGGCATAGTCCAGCCGCACAACTCCCCATCACGAAGCCATTTCTCGAAATCGGTCATTTTCAGCAACTCCCATCGCATGGACGCCAGCCGCAAGTATTGCATTCAACAGGGCTGTAACCGCATCCTTCAAGTGCATTGCCGCCCTCATCAACATGAGCGCCCTGACAATCTTCGCATATCGGAAATTTCTCTAAGGCTTCCCGCGTGCCTTCCCAGATTGCACAACAGCACATTATTTGCGGCCCTCCGATTTCAGGGCGGCGAGGGCGGTCAGAGCATCATCCAGAGATTGAGCATCCAATGCAGCCAAAGTTGACAGACTGAAATCGCCCTTCGTCCAATCGTCTATGAACTCTTTTGCGGCCCAAGCCACTTTCATCAAGGCTTCACGCTCTTTCTCCCAACCCGCAGTAACTGGTTGATGGGCGAGGGTGGTGCCCATTTGCTCACGTATGCCGTCGAGTTGTTCAGGTCGAACAAGCGGATAGGCGCGTTGAAGTAAATATTCGAAAGTTGCTCGCGGGGTTGTCACAGTGTCTTGTTTATCGACCATCATATTTACCCGCTTGTTTGCATTCTCGGATGCAACCGATGATGCCTATGACAATCAGAAACAAAAAAACTATCAAAAAGACTATTGATGCAAGGGTCATATACGTTTCTCCGCCCACTGTTTTGCTTCGATAAGAGATGGCAAGTCATTGTGACCGGCATCATCTTGGATATCGCGTACAGACCACCAATTGCGGAAGGGTCCACGCGTGTAAGCGCGACCTTGAGACTTGGTTATGGTGAAGCGCCCGTCTTTAGAAGTGTAGCCCTGCTCTGTCCGCTTCCATTTGATTTCTGGCGTTGCTGGACTCTCCCCCACCGGCTCACCCTGTAGTGTGATTGCAGACAGGATGTGGGGTTTGTTGTGCGTCCATTCGGCGAACTTGATAAGGGTGCTTTCCAGATCGGCTACGAACAGATCAAAGTCATCCATATCTATTCCAGCACGTTCGCTTAATGCCGCTGCTTGCGCCTTGGCTTCACTCTGCCACCCCTTAACGCCCCCTTGTGTGTTGGTCAGGGCGGCGGGCTTGACAACAGCGCGACCATCAACAAACGGCGCATTACAATGAACGCAATGACCAAGATACGCCTCATGCGGACACTCCTTCACGCCCCCTTGTGTGTTGGCTAGGGCGGCGGCATAGGCGAGGCAGGCTGCTTTCAATCTATCAGGTGAAGTTTCGGACAAGACCGCACTTTCCCAATATGCATTACTCGCTTTATGGAAGGCTGCTTCTATCGCTGTCTGGCTCATTTGCTGCCTCTGTCAATAAGGGAGAGGATACGATTGCGAATGTTATTCGACACCTCCCACCACGTGTATTGGCCGTCTGCCGTCTCGCCGCGCTGCGTTCCCGCTATCTCAGCACACTCTCTTACGGCCTGCTCGCGGGTGGAGGAGAGGGCGGAACGAGCCTGCTCCGAAATGTATGCGAGCTGATAGCCGGTTATGTCGAGGCCGCATTCAGCTGATGCATCCGCAAGTACCTCTCTGATATCCGTTGCTGGTGCTATTACCTCGCTCATTGCTGCGATCCTTTCGATGTGCGTAAATCACTTGGCGAAAGGATTGATCCGCTGATGGCGCGATAGGTTAGTGATCCGTTTTCACAGTTAAGCGTTCCATCTAGGAACAGTTCTGTTCCCTCGGCCATGAAACGATCGATTTGTTCCGGGTTAGCTGCAAGAACAGATACAATCTGTCCGGCAAGCTCCATTGCAGGTTCGTTGGCCTGCCATCCTACTGCTGTGGCGATCTGGGCTATCTTTGTGATGATAGCGATCTGTGCCGTACGAGCATCCGTCGCTGGCTCTATCTGCTTGCTGGTCATGGACGCGTCCTCGCCTGTAGAATGATCTGCTCGCAGGCTTCCTCGTCTCCGGTGTTGAACCAAAGGCGCATAGCCAGGTCGAGAGGATTGATGCCAACGAGCGTCCAGTATTCGCGCTCGTTCATGTCGTGCTGCTTGCGATGCTCTTCCGGAGATAACGGGAGCACCCATTTGTCATGGGGCTTCTCAGCCATGCCGGTTTCATATTTTCCGTAGCTGATATCACCATAGCGGATATGAGCGGCTTCAACGTTGCGAATCCCGGTGACAACGCAGGGCAGGGTTCGAATGAACTTGAGGTGTGATTCCTCTTTCTGCCGAGGCTTCTTGGAAACCTTGGGTGCCGTCATCTGGAACGCGGTATGTTCCCGAGCTACGCGGAAGCCAGCCATCACAAACCCTCCATGACGATCTGTGGAGACTTGGCCAGCCGTGTCTTTGCGGCATTCGCTTTATGGTGCGGAGCATCCCATTTCAGATGGCAACGCTGGCAAAGTGCGCGGCAACGCTCGGGATCAGAATGACTTTCGTCGTGATCCATATGGGCGATGGTCAGAACCACCTTGCTTCCGGTTTCAGGGTGAGCCTGCCCATTTGCCGCACGGCATTCGGGATGCTGCGGTGTGCCTTCACAAGCGTTGCCGGCGCGCTCCAATAGGCTTGCTCGAAAGGATTTCCATTCCTTCGAATGAATCGACCCGCCGGGATAAAGCTTCATGCGTTCTGCTGAGATTGGCATCAAACGAGCTCCTTCACGGATTCCATGCGCGCCTTGCCGGCGATAATCTCTTTCGCATCATCCGGTTCGATTTCACCGCGGCAGGCTTGGCGGGCATAATTGACGATTGTTCGGGCGCGTGAGCTGGTGTCTTCTGACAGCCCGTCGACGAACTGACCCTTGCTGGCATCAACGACCACCGCCTCGTCCGGACCAATGGCCGCGACAATCACCTTGGCAAATGCCTTGAGCCATTCGGCTTCATCAAAAGGATGGTCGCTTTCGTCTTGATTGTCAGAGCCCGGCAATTCTTCGCCGGAGGAGACCAAATCATCGCCGGGCTCATTCACTGCTTCATCAGCAGTTTGGTTGGATTGGGAGAGGGAGCCAAGCTCAACCTCTCCCGATACACCAGCAGCTTGGGGCGAACCTGCCGATGTATTCTGTTCCTCTTCGCCCAGGTCAGCGATTTCCTTGCGCCAGTCTGCAGGGTCCACGCCGGTAATATGCTGAATGATTGCCATCATTTGCTCGACGGCTTCTTCAAGTTCCGGATCCGTCAGTTCCGTCAGGCTCTTCGGATATTGCATGAATGCGCCGCCAACAGTCTTTGACAGGTTCACAATCCCGAGTGAAAGCTTAATGGCTTCACTGGCCTGATCCTTTGTCTGCCAAGGTGTCTGGCATTCCTTGACGGCTTTCCCAAGTATTGCCCACCATTTGCGAACGAATATCCGGTCTTTTTCTTCCGTGAAGCGAACACAAACCTTTGTGCCGCGGCGATATGATTGAAGGCGCTCTTCGTCATAAGCTGTTGCCGGCACTAACCGTGCGTTTTCAATCACCATCTTGAATGCTGGATGCTCATGTTTGGTCACATCAGCCTCCTACACGCTTCAAGGCGCGCTTCTTGATTGCCAAGGCAATGGACTGGCTTGTCTCGTCATTCTGGAATCGCGCCATCGGGTCGGCTTCGGTCCAGACTTCCTCAATGCTGGCTTCGTCGGATGTGACAGCCAAGCTTTCTTCAAGACGTTCAAAGAACTCAGTATCGTCTAACACCTCGCCATCGGCTGTGATGTCGTTGTTGAAATCCTGTTCGATGACTTCGGCGTCAACCACGTTGTCGGGCTGCGTGGCTTGTTCCGTTATCTGTGATGGCGGCTTGGGCGGTGTATGTGTCTTCGGCGCTACATGGTCGATCACATCGCCGGTATCCAGAGAACGGCCTTCCATTTCCTCAGCAGCATATGTGTTGCCAAGCTCTTCCGGGAACGCCTTGCGCAATGCAGCGGCTTCAACGCATTTGTCGAGTTGGCCCCGGGCTCGCTTGGCCCACATATCGTTGGGAATGTCGGACTTGCCGACAGTGGCGTAAGTCTCTTCCCAGAATACCTTTGCGTGATACGAGCATTTGACACCCGCAACCATGCGGTAAACCACAACACTGGCCCATTCTGGGAATCGGACAGTTTTGTTGACATCCTCCCAATTGTCGCCTTGTTTGATCTTTCCAGAGAAACTTCGTTCAATCATTGGACCAAACTCGACAGCATCAATACCGGCGTATTGTTTGGTGCGCGTGGCTGTGGTGCGGATTTCAGCAATACCTGGCCAAACCGTCTCGACCATGGCGCGCTTGGCACTCGACCACATGGGAACGATGTGAACTGGCTTCTTGAAGATATCGAGATTGCGCTTCCGGCAATAAGCCAGCGCCATCATGACAGCTTCAATGGATTTCGCAGTCGGGAATATCTGCTCTACCAGAACACGCCATTCGGCAGGCTGGATTTCAAATTCCTTGGCTACGGCTGCCGGTATCGGCATGCGTGATGGTTGAATGTTCGCTATCGCGTTCATTATGCAGCCCTCTTTTCTTCAATGATTTTCATGCCGGGTAGGGACACGCCTGCTTTGGCAGCACGGTTTGCTAGGCTTTGGACAAGCTCGGTGATTTCCGGCCGATCCTTCAATGCGATGAGTAAAGCCTCAACATCGGTTATCTGGGCTGACACGAACGTCCTGAGAGCGACTTTTGCTCCGGTGCGACCAGCGGCTGCATTACGGGCTTGCGCCTCTCTCTCGGCGTCTGCGGCCTGTTGAGCCAACGCTTCGGCACGATTGGCGACGGCAACATCTCCAGCCTGCGATGCTTCTGCTGCGGCCTGTTCTGCCTCGCGACGAATGCGGTCAGCTTCTTCCCGCGCCTTGCGCTGGCGTTCCTGCTCAATACGATCTTGCTCACGCAGATACTCGTCCATGTGACGCTTGAGCTTTGTGGAGAGTTCTTTCGGCTCATCTTTGAGTTCACGCCACTTGTCATCGATACGACGAGTTTCATCTAGCGCCGGCTGCTTCTCGACCTTGTGCTGATCGGTGGCGCGCTTGGCGATATCTGCCAGACGCTTCGACCATATCGCTGCCTTATCGGCATCAGCCTTCGTCTTGATTGGTGATTTCAGGAATTGCTCGGCAAGCTCTTTCTCACCCAGGTACTCAATACGCAGCGCTTCCATGGGATCAGCATCAACAGAGTTGTGATTCTTTGGCGCCAATGCTTCCTTGGGCTCGTCATCGAAACCTTCGCCATGTAAAGCCTTCTCATAGGCTTCAAAGCTAATCGGGTTGCGGCAGGCCCATGTCCATAGGGAGTGGATGTCATCGACTTCCTTGCCGTTACGATAGGCTACAAGCTCGTCTGAGCCTTCTGGATAGAAGATTGCAACCGGTTCCCATGGCTTTCCCTTGGAGCGAGTCCGGTAATAGCCCTGTTCAGGATGGCTCTCATGGATCGGCCCGAAATTGCCTTTCAATGCGTTCTGCCACCAAGCCCAACGATTAACGATCTTGGATGCCTCAGCACCGATCGATGTGAATGTATCGGTCATGAAACTCTCCCGAGAAATAGAATGATGAAGGAAAAGCCAGCGGTCGCGAGCAGGATGTATGCTGCCCAAAAGGCGCGACGGGCGCGGTTTTCACAGGCGGTACGAACGAAGTCTATTTCGTCCAGATAGATACGATTATCCATTACGCCGCCCTCGCTGACTGTTCGGTGCGGAACACCGTTTCTGTTGAAATTTCGATCACGATGTAGCTGTGGCCATAGCGCTCATGGAGGCCGGACGCGCTGTCGATAGCGGTGCGCTTGCCATAGATGCCGTCGGCAAAGACTTCGCCAGTATCGATGTTCAGGATGCGATAGCGTTTCACGATGTTGCTCCCTTCATCAGTGCCTTGATGCGCTTGATCTCGGCAGACCAACGGGCAGTCTCACGGCGATGCATGTACGGGTCAGAACGGCGCTCAGCGACGTACAGCTGATATTCAGCTTCCTCCAATCGCTCTTGAAGGCTTGGTTCCATCGCTTTGTTGAGAGCATGGAAGGCTGCGTTTGAAAGGGCGGCACTCATTTCGCACCGCCTTTCTCGCGCTCTGCGATCATGGCGTCAGCCAATCCGTAAGAACGGAATGCTACTCTCTCCCAAGCCACTTCATCTGTTGGGTACGTTGCCAACAGCCCTGACAATGCTTGCCCCGCGAACCAGTCGCGAAGTGTCATTCCAGGATGACCGCCGTAAGCTTCTTGATAGTCGCGGTTGATTAAAGGAAAAGCCGGTCCACCGGTGTTGACGGGCGCGCTCATCGTGCCAATCCATTCTTATCGTGATCCATGCTACCAGACCGGCACTGATAGTAGCCAGAAGCGCAGGAGCGCTCTGCAACAGGCTCAGGATTGCGGGGAGTCCACTGGTTGTAACCTGTCGAGCAACCCGTAAGCTGCAGTGAGGCTGTGACGAGAACAACAATCGTCGCCAGACCGAGGAGTTCTTGAAGGCGCGTGGTCATGCCGCACCGCCAGTCGATGCGGTTTCAATGGCAGAGCGAAACGCTGGAAGCGCATCACAAAGCATTTTGTAATCTTCTGGACACTGGTCAGCGTGATCTGAAACCAGATCATTGCCATTCATCCAATCAAGCAACTGCTCAACAGCTGCGATGAACGTCTTTCCGGTTTCCAGCAGGTCATTCTGAGATTGCGTGTTCATCTGTCTCGCCCTGAATGTTGGAGCAGATCGGCAAGGCCGGTGCTCGGTGGTTGTAGGGCTATGTATAGCGGTAGGATTACCGCCAGTCAACAATAAAACGGTAACATTACCGCTTTTTCTTGCAAGCGATATATTTTGATGGCAAAAGGAATGCTCGCGCTAATCGTGGCGATTAACATTTCAAGGAATAAAAATTGCAGGATGAACCAGAACTAACCGAAGCCGGAAAATGGTATAGAGACAGGGACGAATGGTGCCGACATCTAATGGGCCGCACGTACTTAACCGATGCTCAAAAGCTCGTCGGTATTTTTATAGCCATGCACATGAATCGCGTCGATAATCATGCCAAGCACCAGCAGACAACAATTGCAAAGGATCTTGGTATCCATGTCGATACCGTGAAGAGAGCGATAAAGCGGTTGCGTGATGATGATGTTGCGCTGATTGATCGGGAACAATTACAGCGCGGTAGACGCAATCGCGCAGTCAATCGATACCGTCTAATTTTTCCTTGGAGTTAGGCTCTAAGTTGCACCAGTACTACTTCGGCAAAGTTGCACTGGTGCCACCCCTAATAACGGTAGCCTAATAACATAAGATTCTTTTCTTGATATAGAGGCTCTGAGTAAGGAGTATTATAGAACCAAGGGTTAAGCCCGCAATCTAAGCTGGCCTTGAATACCGCCCTGTTTGACGGTTCTTCGTATAGCTCCAGCCGGTATGGCGGCAAATATTTCACCAATCCAATCAAGCTGAACGTTCTCTATCGGTGGCGCATTCCATGAAAAAAGGTTCACCCCGTTCGTTCCGCGCATAATCGTTTTTATGAAGCGCCTCCCGTCTGATGTGCGGACAGCAGCTTCTTCTCCGTAAAAGGATTCGAGAGGCTTCTTCTGTTCCCGATATACAATCATCAAATGCCCATCTTTGAGAGCGGGAAGCATAGAATCGCCTCGCACGATAAATGCAATCATATCGTCCGGTAACTCGAAGGGTAGGTCAACTTGCTCAAGACCCTCTGGAGGCACTTGTTCAAAATCAGGCTCAACTTCAGCGCCAGCGCCAAGATATCCAACAACCTTGACTGACCTTCGGTGATCGGACTGCTGAATGCTTTCGTCGCCTTCCTCATTCAGCAACCAGGCCACCGACGTTTCCAGAACCGGGGCTAATGCCGTTATGGTTTTAGTGGAAACACCAGCGCGCCCTTTTTGTTGGATGGCCCTTTGCATATTGCGGATCGCATCCTTGCTCAGCCCAGCTTGCGTGGACGCTGCTTGGGCAGATAGCCCGACAGCCTTCAAGCGCTCTTCTACTCGTCTCAATACATCATTCAGCATGAGCGGTAGAATGACCGCATAAATAAAATGTTTGTAGCGGTAAGATAACCGTTGACAAAAGCGGTAGGATTACCGCATAACTGTCTAATGATAAACATTCAGCACCTCCTCACAGTAGCCGACGCATACCGCGAGGCACTTTGCATTGAAGATAAAACGGTCAGCAGCCGTGTTTTCGATGACTCCAAAAAGCTGACCGCACTCAGGAGCGGTTCTGATCTCACTGTGTCGCGGTTCAATGATGCTCTTCGCTGGTTCTCATCGAACTGGCCTGATGATGCAGTTTGGCCCGAGGAAGTTTCCAGACCTTTCGTGGAGCAAGCGGCGTGAGCAAGAAATCCCAAAAGAAAATGAAGCGAGCCGCTGCAAAAGCCCCAACATGGCTCCGCACTGGAGCCGCCGCGACGTTTGATCCGCAGGGAACGCGTGAATTTCGCACCAAGCGACTTGGTACGTTTGGAGCGGCTTCTGACGTCCGCACAATTGATCCTTCCGAGTACGAGGTGAAGAAGTGAGCAGTAATTTCGATTTGAGCTACGTCGATTGGTCGGAGTTCGACCGAAATATTGAGACAGCTCAACAGAACAAGATAATCGCAGACGTGATGCATGCTGCTGACAACTGCCTTCATTCAATATTTTGCGCAGGGGATGAGCCTAAGTGGAAACACGAAAGTCAACGAGACGGTCTGATCAAGCTTCGTGAAGCCCTTATACCGTTGGGTGACAGCATTGGCGTTATCAATGCCGAGAAGATCAGGAAGTATGACGAGTTTTTAGCCTCTCAGCGTGAAGCGCGAAAGGCCACTTAAATGACCGTCCTCGCGATTTCTCTCTACTTAATCGGGGTAATCGGCGCTTGCGCTTCCGTACAGAGGGATGCGCCCGCGGGCTTGCGTGAATGGATCTTCATTTTGGCTTGGCCTGTCACGGTGGTTGGCGCCACCGTCCTTGGCTTTGCGAACTTTCTGCGAGGGAGATGATGGCTCCCACGAGAACAAACTTAGTTGCACACCTGTCGAGGTTTTCCAGTTCTTTCGGGTGCGCTTTTTCATTTCAATCTTCTCTCATCAACGGCGGTTCAATCCGCCCCCTCGATGTCGATCAATCTATCGAGGATGGGAAAATATGTCTGACACCAGTCGTGTCGAATCCGACACCAAACATGGCGAGAATGTAATGCGTGCGCTTGCTGATACTCAGGGGATGCCAACACCACAGAAGGCCAATTACTGGCTGGAGAAGTTGGCACAGGCTCATTATCGGGGCCGACACGACACATGGACTGCTGCCAGAGACAGGGCAGCCAAGAAGGCTGGCGTCGAACCAACGATGGCGCAGCGTATCTGGCAGCGCTGGCAGACGATGAATGATGTTGGTGGCGAAACGGTCATCAAACTCATGCTGGCATACGAGGAAATGATCCAGCGTAACGACGCGGCTGCTGAAGGTTACAAGGCTGAGCGGCTCACAATTAGGAACACCCATGAGGCTAATCGCAAGTCTGCTTAGGCGGACGAAGGAAAAGCTGTTGCTCAAATGGGAGCAGTGGCAACAACGAAAGAGGAACTGAGCATGTCTGTAGGCCACAATTCGAATGACGAATACGTCGAGCAGGTATTCCATGACACGCTCGGAACCATCAAGCAGGACAAGAGTGAAATTGCCAGCATTATGGTTGGCATTAAGGACGCCTACGACAAGGCCAAAGGTGTCGGTATTCCCAAGTCTGTTTTCAAATGGGCTCAGGAGCTTGAAGACAAGGATATCAACGAAGTCATCCGCGATCTGGAATGGAAGATCAAAGTTGCTCGCTGGCTTGGGCACCCACTCGGTCGCCAGCTTGATCTGCTGGATGTAGACCGAGCCGACGGTGAAGAGCGCGCTTATGCAGAAGGCTTGGCTGCTGGTAAAGGCCGCAAGGATAATAAGAACCCATACGGTGCTGACAGCGCAATGGGGCAATCTTGGCAGAGAGGTTTTAACGAAGGGACAGCTTTCGCAAATAAGGATTTGTCGGACGCGTTGAATCCCGAACCTGACTTTCCGGACGGGGAGTAACCACGATGCTGGTCCCATACGCAGGCAAGGAAAAGGCTGGGTATGAATATGCCGAGCCAAGGGTAAAGCCCAGCAGTGATGTGAAGTTGCTCAAGAAGGCGCTTAGAACACTTCTGGCGCGTTCCGGCTGCACAACAAAGGAGAGGGCGGAAATCCTCTTCAAGCTCAATCCTAACCTCGCCAGAGCAATTGCAGACCTAGCGCGAGAGAAGACCCTTACGCCGACGATGACCAAGCGTCAAAACCAAGTCAAATGGTTCATTGAGGACTTTTTCAACAAGCACGGGATTGCCCCTACCTACTCCGAAATCGGCGAAGCTATCGGCGTGTCGAGGGTGGCAGCATTCAACCTTGTAAAGCGGATGGAAGAGCGGGGCATTGTCCGCCTCATGGCCCATCGCTCCAGATCAATCATATTGGTGAAGGAAGCAGCATGAACGACAATGTCAAGACGTATCGCCTTAAGATTTGGGAACTGGCCGTTTTGTTCGCGCTATCCGTATCTCTCGTCGGCTTGATAATCGTCGGACTGTTTGCGGGTGGGGCAAAGCTATGATCGATCTGCTCGACGGACGCGTCCACCTCCACATAGGCGACTGCATCAAAGTCCTCGAAACGATGGAGCCCGACTCTGTCGATTGCATTGTGACTTCTCCACCATACTGGGGTCTTCGCGATTATGGCGTCGAAGGTCAGATCGGACTTGAGCCGACATTGGCTGAACACCTTGCCGTCATGGTTCGCGTATTCGAGGCCGTCAAGCGCGTTCTCAAACCGACCGGCACTTGCTGGGTAAACTATGGGGATTGCTACGCTACGACGCCCAATGGCCGTTCTGCCGCCGATACAAAGGCAACTGGCAATGATGACCGCACATTCCGCGACAAACCATTCTCGACCATACAAGGTGTTTTGAAAGCCAAAGACCTTTGCATGGTGCCGAACCGGTTTGCGATTGCCCTTCAAGAATCTGGCTGGTGGGTTCGCAGCGAGATCATCTGGGCCAAGCCCAATCCAATGCCTGAAAGCATTCGTGACCGGCCTGCGACCAGCCATGAAAAGATTTTCATGCTCACGAAGTCGCCCCGGTACTTCTATGACGCCAAAGCAGTGAGGCAAGCTGCAGCAGGATCATCACTGCAACGTTGGTCACAGGACATAGACAGCCAAGAAGGTTCGCACAGAGCCAACGGTGGAGCTAAGACCAATGGCACTATGAAAGCGGTCGGTGGCCCACGCATGAATGAGAACGCCAATGGCTTTCGAGGTGGTTCATATGTCGGCGGAAAGCCCGGCAAGCGAACTGAAACGGGTAACGTTCCCGGTACTGGAGATCGCAATCTCCGCAACTATGAACCAGCGCCGCTTGAAGCATGGAACATCGCCACCCAGCCATTCTCAGAAGCCCATTTCGCTACATTCCCGCCAGAGCTTGCAGAACGCTGCATACTTGCTGGTTGTCCAAAGGGTGGCTTGGTTTTGGATCCGTTCGGCGGTGCCGGAACAACCGCTCTGGTAGCGCTGCGCCATGGCCGCAAGGCATCGCTGATCGAACTCAATCCTGAATACGCTGACATCACACAGCGCCGGATTGAAAAGGAATGGCGCGTCCAACCCAAGCGGAAATCAAATGATCACGGCCCACTATTCGCGGAGAACGCAGCATGACCGTACCTCTCACCAAACCCAATGCTGAAATGGACGCCCAGAGAGCAGTTGAACTGTTCGGATATGGCGCTGACACGGCGACAATCGCTCAATCGATCTACCGGCACGAAGCTTGGGTATCCCGCGTCCTGACGGAAAACCGAGACAACCGGATCGGGAAAACAACTGTGTTTGAACAAAAGAGGGCACGGCTATGACTTTGATCCTTTCGTTCGATCCCGCCCAGACTACCGGATATGCCTACTACGATGACCAAGCGCCATTGGCTGCGATCGAGGCTGGCACAATCAAATGCATTGGCGAAAGCTATGAAGATAAAGCCGCCTCTCTGGGCCGGTCACTCGTCAAGATCATCAAGGCCAAACGCCCTGACTTCATCGCCATTGAAATGCCAATCCGCACCCAGCCCGGACAGCAGAAGCGCAACGTCAAGTTTATGGGCGAGGAACAGCAGATTGAATCAAGCGGTTCGGGCCTGAATGCTGTCATTTCATCCAATCAGCTTGTTGGGGCTATATCGGCTATTGTCGGGGCATACAACATAGAGTTTGTCACGATAGCACCTGTTACTTGGAGAAAATCATTCTTGGGTTTCGGCACACATAAGGGCTGGACCCGTCAGGACTGGAAGAAAGCCGTCCGGGATAGATGCGCATCCCTCCGTATCGTAGTGACCAATTCTGACCAGGCTGACGCCGTGGGAATTGCGTTTGCGGCATCTCATCACGCTGCTGTTCGCGCATTGAAAGCAAAGGTGGCGGCATGAGGCGCAAGTTTGTACCCACCAAGAAATATGGCCGATGGACAATCGTGAGTCCAGCCACTCGATCTGCAAGTAACGCCTTGCGATGGGTCTGTGTCTGCGATTGCGGATCTGAAAAGATCGTTCATCAAAACACCATGCTGAATGGCACTTCAAAGAGTTGTGGTTGTCTCTCCATTGAGATGTTAATTGCCCAGAACAAGGCCAGAAACACTACTCACGGCCAGACAAGGGGCGGTTACACGGCGGAGTATAGAGCTTGGCTTCACTTAAGAAATCGATGTTACAATGAAAATGTACCCGATTTTCACAATTATGGCGGTCGAGGGATAACCGTATGTGACCGCTGGCGGAATAGCTATGAAGCATTCTTTGTCGATATGGGGCATCGACCGTCGTCAAAACATACTATCGATAGGATCGACACCAACGGCAACTATGAGCCCGGCAACTGCCGATGGGCCACTCAGGTAACGCAGCAGAATAATAAGCGAAGCAATTTCATCGTCTCGTTCGCAGGAAGAGAGATGACATTGAAAGAAGCCTGCCGGGAAGTTGGCCTTAATTACCAGTTCATTTGGCTTCGTATCCAGCGGTATGGCTACACCCTTCAGGAAGCAGTCTCTAAGCCAAAGCGAGGCAGTTTTGACGCTCAACCTTTGTCGAGCAAATTCACCAATCGAGAGCTTTACAACATGTTTGCCGGATCCGATGCGATCGGCGTAGCGAGGGCAGCATGACTGACCAGACGCCAATCCGCATCGTTCCCCAGGACGTTGAAGCAGAAGGCGGCTTGATCGCCTCTATACTGGTCGACAACACGATATTCGACAGCGTGTCCCGTATTATCGAGCCAAAGCACTTCAATGAACGTCTCTTTGCGCGCACCTATGAAATCATTTCGGAAATGCTGCAGGCCGGGAAGCATGTCTCTCCCATTACGGTTAAAAGCAAACTGCCAGAGCATGAGATTGTTTCAGAAGGCCGAACAGTCGGGCAGTTTCTACTTGGTATTACCGATCATGCGACCGGACACAGCGGAGCAAGAGGTTATGCCGAGGTCATCCATGAAATGTGGATACGCCGGCAGTCAATCGTCATGGGTGAGGAACTTGCTGCCACTGCTTACAGCCTGGCGCCAGAAAAGAACATCATTGATGAAATCGCCTCGATAGAGGAACGGCTTATCCAGATCAGAGCGGAACGGCTGCGGGAAAGCCTAAGCGTCGGGATCGGACACCGCTTCATTGAAAGCCTGAATGGTGCATATCAGAGCAAGACCATCAAAGGTGTTGGTATATGCCTTCCCGAAATATGCGATGTCATTTCAGAGCCATGCTTTGAGGCCGGTAATCTCTACGGGCTTCTATCGTCATCAGGCGAGGGCAAGACCAGTCTTACAATCCAGTTGATCTACAAAGCGCTCCGTGACGGCCATCCTGTCCAGTTTCAAAGCTATGATCAATCCCCAGACCAATGCATCCGGCAGATGGTGGCGCAGGAATACGGCATAGAAGCCCGTAGGCAGCGTTCCGGAGAGATAGCAGAGAAAGAGTTCGCCAAGGCGATGGAGCTCGCTCAGTGGATCGACAGCAGCCGATTGTTCGAGGTCATCGAGTGCAACGACGAGACAGCGCCTCAACTGGCAGGCTATGCGCGCAACTTCATCAAGCGACGTGGGAATGGAAAAGTCCCATTCATAGTAACCGATCACATCGGATCTGTTGCGCCACGCGCAGAAGACGCCCGGGCCGATGAAGGAACAAAGGCAAAGAACATCAACAAGGTGTTCAAATCCACTGCCAAGCATGAAAACGCGGTCTGGCTTGTGCTTAATCAGCGCAACTCAAAAGGCATGAGCCGCGACAACCCAAGGCCGATAGCTGCCGATCTGTATGGTGGTGAGGGTGCAAAGCAAGCCTATGACGCTGTGATTTACCTGTACCGGCAGGAGAAGTTCAAGGCAGAGCGCGTTGCTACAGCCGCCAGCGATCGGGACTGGAAGACAATCAACAAGGTCTTTGCCGAGAACGCCGAGGGCATAGCCGAACTAGGTGCCATCAAGGTTCGCTTTGGCAATCCTACCATCACAGCAAGGGTGGAATTTGAAGCCAGGTTCACCCGCTATGTTTCACTACGCCAGCCAGACCAGCCGGAGATGCTATAATGAACGAATTTTCCGCGTACACACAACCAGTTCCCGGCGGATGGCGCGTGATGCTCCGGTTCTCAAGAGACGGGCACCCAAAGCCTGTTATGGACGTAGGTAACAAACCTCTTGTCCTGCCATGCAAGCTGGAAGCCACAGAGACAGCCATCAAGCACCTTCTGGCCTATATGAATGGCGACTACCGCAGATCAGGCGTTACGCTCTCCAGGGCCATGTCTGAGGCAGAGGCATTATTTAAGCCAATACTCCGCAAGGCAGGACGTAAGCCGGTGCTGGTTGAGAAGGCGAGGGCGAGAGCGTGAGCAATCCTTATCTCATTCAGGGTCCGGCACTCATATCGTTCTCAGGCGGTCGGACCTCGGCATATATGCTCTATCAGATCATCCAAGCCCATGGTGGCATACTACCGGATGACATCGTGGTTTGCTTCGCAAATACCGGCAAGGAGCGCGAGGAGACGTTGCGTTTCGTCCATGAGTGCGGAATCCGGTGGAATGTGAAAATCCATTGGCTCGAATACCGAATTGGCGAGGTTGGTTTCGAAGAAGTTGGATTTAATAGTGCCTCACGAAATGGAGAGCCTTTCACTGCCCTAATTGATAAGAAGGGCTATCTTCCAAATGCGGTTACTCGGTTTTGCACCTCGGAGCTAAAGGTTCGACCGATGAAGAAGTTCTGCCTTTCGATGAACTGGACCCATTGGAAGAATGTCATTGGCCTGCGGTATGACGAAGGTCACCGCGTTTTAAAGCAACTGGCCAATAACGACGCCAGAAAAGAACGGTGGACGTCCGTTATGCCGATGGCAAAAGCAAAGCACACAAAGCGTGGTCATGTTTTGCCCTATTGGTTGGGTAAGAATGTTGATCCTATCAACCTCACATCTCCCTTGCCACAGGGCTTTGACCTTGGCCTTCGCGATCTGGAGGGAAACTGTGACCTGTGCATGTTGAAATCACGTGGATCTCTTAAGCGCCTTATTCGCGACAACCCAGGCATGGCGGATTGGTGGAAGGATCGCGAAGCTTCAATAACAATGAAGAGCACTCGGGCGACCGCCGCAGGATGCCGATTTGTAACAGAGTATAGCTACTCGGCCTTGGAGAAAGAGGTATCCACTCAGCCATTCATGCCCGGACTGCTGGAGGATGATGAAGATTTTGATGCCGAATGTGGCCTTCATTGCGCGGGAGAGGCAGCATGACCCAGCCCATCACCTCCAAGTCAGACAGAGACCGGATACGCGGCAATGCTGGACGGACAAAGGCTATTGTTCAGTCTGTCCGCAAGATCATGACCGAATACCGGCAAGGCAAAGCAGCATCAGCATGTATGGCTGATATTGAGAAAGCCTTGGGGAAGGTGGGTTGATGAACACTGAGCGCGCAGCTTCTCTATGTGAGGAGTTCAACATCCAGATCGTACCGGCCAACGTAGCGCCGAAGATCGGAGAGACGCGCGCTCCTAGAACCATAGAGCGCATTGCAAAGCGCCATGGAGAGGCAAGGGCACGGTTTGTGCTCGGAACGCTGGCAGACACTGCAAATAACCGCGTATGCCTTGATGAGACTGTATTGTGGGCTGTGAATGACATGGTAACAGCCGCAGAGAAGAACTTCCCAAGCATAGTTACTGATAATGTCGAGGCATGGTTTCAATTCTTCGACAGTCTGCCGCTAGGGGTTCTTCAATATTGGTGTACGGACCTTGAAGGCGTCATATCGAAGCGACATGCCCTTGGTGGGATGTTATATGAGAGAATGCGCCGGCGGTTCGGTGATTTGGCAGTGCAGCCCGACTTATTAGATGATCGACGGAGGACAGCATGAACGCCGGTGAAATCGCAGAACTCTTTATCCAGGCTGCAGAGATTGAGCAGAGGTTACCACCTGCCGGTGAGCGACCAGCCCGTCTGAAAGCTCAAGCTTTCGCGTATGTCCATGACGTGGCAGACATGAACGGCTGGTCTCCTCCTCATAAGAAAGATGCCAAGATCGGTGTCATGATCCAGCGCAAGCGCGAAACAGGCGATCAGCTTGAAATTGGTGATAGCGGACGGCTAGACCAAGAGGCAATCGATTTCTGGGATGGAAAGTCATCGAAGATCAAACCCGAGGATGTCACACAGTGGGAAAGCTGCATGATGCTCATCACTCGGGTGAAGCGGGAACGGGATCGCCGGTGCCTCTGGAATTGGGCAAAATCGAAAGCAAAAGGCTTGTCATTCAGCAAGTGGTGCAGGACAGTGGAGAACATCCATCGCAACTATGGTATTGAGTGTGCAAATCGGGCTTTGGCTCAAATCAGCGCCTCTATCCGGAGCAAGCCATTGCAGCATAACGGTTTGTCCCGTTTTACCACCTTGCAACCTTGCGCCCAAATCGGGCAGTTTATGGATACAATCGCGGATGATGTGAACGACGACAAGCAGCCAACATTCTGGCGCTCGGAAAGTGCAAAACCGCTCGAATTTGATGAGACCCTGCAAGACTTCTCATACTACGAAGCACGCAAGGAACAGCGCCGCCAGCGAGAACATAGAAAGCAGGCGGCATAAGACCGAGCGTTCCTTGCCAAGCAGTTTGTCTGCTAGAGGGCGCGCTGGAGAAAGAGGGTCTTCCGGGCCACCTATCTCATCTGGTCGGTTAAACAAGGCCCGGATAGCCAATCAGCCCCGCCTAGTGCGGGGTTTTCGCATTTTAGGAGACAGTATGTTCGGAAAGCTATTCAGCGCAGCCGTTGATGTTGTCACGCTGCCAGTGTCCGCCGCTGTTGACGTTGTTACCCTTGGTGGTGCGCTTGTGGACAGAGCTGAGCCCTATACGGTCTCCAAGGTCAAACGGCTGGGTAAAGACGCTGGCAAGATCATTGAGAAACTGGCCGAGTGACCAGGCGTGCATTCATTGCTGCACTGGGTTTGCTGATCCCGTCGGCTGCAATTGCCCTGCCAAAACCAGACAGGCCGTTTCCGCGTAAGCCTCGCAAATACCGAAATCCGAAATAAGCAGCGCTCCTTTAACCTACCCAACCCGCGATAGGGACAAGCCTTCCGATCACGCTAGATCGCTTGCAACGGCCGCCGCAATCATCATAGACGGGCTGTTAATCGGGGAAGCGGGAATAACATGGCACTCAGGACCCTAAAGCCCAAGGTAGCAATGCTTGCCCCAAGGCTAAAGCGATATGCACCGGGTGATGAGACAGAGCGCTCACGCTACCGGGATGAAACACAAGCGTGGCGCCGATGGTACAAGACCGCCCGTTGGCAGAAGCTGAGGATGAGCGTACTGGTCCGCGATCTCTTCACCTGCCAGATGTGCAGGAAGATGGAGACCAACACATCGCAGTTGGTATGTGACCACGTCGATCAGCATCACGGTAACGAGGAAGCATTCTGGTCCGGTCCATTCCAGACTCTATGCAAGACCTGCCATGACAGCACGAAACAGAAGATGGAGCGCAGGCTGTGACGCAAGACCTTTGGAATATGTACTGCACTATAGCTGGGATCAGTGGTGTAGCTGTCGGGGTAACATGGCTGCTCTGCATCGCCATGGGTGGAGAGATGCGCAAAGGCGGCATCAATCGAGAACCATCCAAGGTCGTCACTCGCCCCCAAGACCCAGCATCCATGCGTGCAAAGCCATATCCATTCGATCACATCCGTAAATTGGAGTTGAAGGACGGCGACTTGGTAGTGATCAACGTTGACCAGAGGCTGACCCTTGAGCAGTGCGAGCGCATCAAGGCCAACATAACCACAGTGACAGACAAGCTGGGTCATAAGGTGATGGCCATTGTTCTCGATAAGGGGATGGAACTGTCCGTGGTAAGCAAGGCAGACATCGAAAACACTGTGATCCACGTACCAGAGCCTCACCCAGACGCGGCATGTGATTGGTACATAAGACACAAGCATATCGCTTAAATGCCTCTCCACGGGCAGATATGAGCCAAATAGATAGAGGGGGGGGGTAGGTGAAAATCCTGAAAGCCCCTTTCCGCTAGACCCGCGTCCCCGAACTGCGCAGATTTTTTCCTCTGAACCGGAATTTTCGCTGAAAGTTAGCAAATGACCGAAAAACCTACCAAGCCTTTGAAGGGTGGGCGTCCTCAATATCGCCCAACAATCAAGGAGCGGGTCACTGTCGAGCAAATGAAATTTTGCGGTGAATCCGACAATATCATTGCCCGAGCGCTTGGAATTGACGCGGATACGATGCGTAAGCACTTCGCGGAAGAGCTTGAGAACGGTTATGCCAATCGTCGGCGTGAATTGGTGGGCTATCTGTTCGAGGCTGCATCTCAAAAGAATGTTGCAGCTATCAAGAAATTGGAAGAGATGGGACGCGTGGCCTCATCGGTGGAAGCGGCCAAAGATCGGGAAACCCGTTCCACCAAAGAGGAAAAGCTGGGCAAAAAGGATCAGCGGCAGGCAACAGCCAATTCTGTTTCTGGCAAGTTCGCAGTTCCTACGCCTCCAAAGCTGGTAGTTCACAATAAATGACCAACTGGACGACGGCTTGCCCAGGATGGGAGAAGCGGATCGTTGCGGGACAGTCACTCATTCCTTGCTTGCCGCTGTTCCCAGATGAGGCGGAAGCCGCGCTTAATGTGTTCAAGGGCCTCTATGTTGTCGATGTTGCCGGATCTCCAACGTTTGGAGAAGCTGGCGAAGATTGGATATTCGACTTCGTGGCTGCCATCTTCGGCGCACATGATAACGAATCTGGCCGGAGACTGATCAGGGAGTTCTTTCTCTGCATTGCTAAGAAGAACGGGAAGTCAACGCTTGCTGCCGGTGTGATGCTGACAGCATTGATCCGCAATTGGCGACATTCGGCAGAACTGCTGATCCTGGCGCCGACCATCGAAGCGGCTCAGAACAGTTTTAAGCCAGCAGCGGATATGGTTCGTGCTGATCCTGAACTGGACGCGAGTGCTCAAGGGTTCCTTCATATCCAAGATCATTTGCGCACCATTACCCATCTCAAAACCAAAGCAACGCTCAAAGTGGTGGCTGCGGACGGCAAGACGGTTGTTGGCAAGAAGGCAGGGTTCATCCTTCTGGATGAGCTCTGGGAGTTCGGCACAAAGAACAATGCAGATGGGATGTTGCGAGAGGCAACGGGCGGTCTGGTTTCTCGACCGGAAGGATTCATCATCTCGATCACGACGCAGGCTGATGCCCCGCCTGCCGGTGTGTTTGCTGACAAGTTGAATTATGCGCGGGATGTCCGCGACGGGATAATTGAAGACAAGAAGTTTCTGCCGATCATCTATGAGTTTCCCAAGCCCATGCTTGAGGACGGATCCTATCTCGATCCAAAGAATTTCTACGTTACCAATCCTAATCTGGGTCGATCAGTCAGCCAAGAATGGCTGGAAGACGAACTCAGAAAGGAAATGGAGAAGGGCAGCGAGACCCGAAACACATTTCTTGCCAAGCATCTCAATGTGGAAATTGGCCTCAATCTACGGTCGAACCGTTGGGCGGGTGCTGATTTCTGGGAAGCCAAGGCAGACAAAACCATCACTTTGGATCTGATACTCGACCAGTGCGAAGTGATTGTTCCCGGTATTGATGGCGGTGGTCTGGACGATCTGTTCGGTCTGAGCGTCGTTGGTCGGCATAAAGTGACAAAAGATTGGCTCTGTTGGTCCCATGCTTGGTGCCACAAAGGTGTGCTTGAGCGACGCAAGTCCATCTCGACCAGACTGCTTGACTTTCAGGCAAAGAGCGAACTGACGATTGTGGATGATAAACTGGACGATTTGTCCTCAATCATCGAGATAATTCAGGTCGTAAAAGACAGTAATAAGCTCGCTGCAGTTGCAATCGATCCTGCCGGTGTAGGCGAACTGGTTGATGCTCTGGACGCAATCGGTGTCACGCAGGAAGCCGAGAACCTTATTGGTGCTCTCCAAGGCTACCAAATGATGAACGCGATCAAGACGACCGAGCGGAAACTGGCAAACGGCACATTCCGGCACAGCGGTTCCTCGCTCATGTCGTGGTGCGTCAGCAACTTGAAGATTGAACCAACAGCAACGGCGATCCGGGCAACAAAGCAGAATGCCGGTGACGCCAAGATTGATCCGGTGATGGCACTATTCGACGCTGTGACTGTGATGAGCAGAAATCCAGAGGCTGCAATCAGCCTAGACGTTCAAGCCATGGTAGCCTGAACAGGAGAACCCAGACATGACTGATATTCTTTATCGCACGGCGGAGTCCGCTGGCGACGGCTTTGACTTTGTCATTTCGGATGGCAGTCGTGACCGTCATGGTACACGGATCAATCCCGAAGGTTGGGATTTGTCTCACTTCAATCGCAATCCGGTAGCGCTGTTTGGACATAGCTCTGGCTTCCCGATCGGGCGCTGGGAAAACGTCCGGGTAGAAGCCGGCCGATTGCTGGGGCGCTTGGTTATGGCTGCCGCCGGTACAAGCCAGCGGATTGATGAGCTCCGAAATCTCGTAGAGCAGGGCATCCTTCGCGCTGTGTCTGTCGGCTTCTCTGTCCTGAAAGAAGGCGAGCCGGGCAAAAGCATTTACGATTACGACGAACAGGAATTGCAAGAGGTGTCTCTTGTCTCTGTTGGTTCGAACAAGAACGCGCTCGCAATGGCGCGATCACTCAACATTTCTGAATCCACTATCGAGTTGGCCTTTGGCGAGCAAGCCAGAGACGGCAAACGCGATGTGTCTACTGGCGAGCACGCCGCAAAACCTCCCGTCTCTAACTTGAAAGGTACTTCCAAAATGGAAACCACCCTCTCCAAGCGCATTGAAGCTGCGCAAAACGAACTGAATTCTGCTCGGGACGCTCTGACTGAGCACCTTGCCGATGACAACGCAGACACGACCCAGACAGAAGCACTGTCTTCTGAGATCGAAGCCCGCGAAGAGCGCCTTACATCGCTCAAGCGAGCCGAGAAAGCTCTGGCGTCCCGTGCTGCAAGCGATATCGTTGAGCCAGGCCGTCCAGCCGCTCCAAGCGTGCGCAAGCCTCTTGGCGTAAATCTGCGCGAACCAAAGCCGGAAGATCTGATCATTCGTGCGGCTGTTTGTAATGTGCTGGCACATGCAACCGGCAGTGATCCTATCCGGATCATGGAAGAGCGTTACCGCGATCACGAAGCAACTCAGATTGTTGTTCGTGCCGCTGTGGCAGGCGCTACCACAACGCAGGCTGGATGGGCTGCTGAACTCGTAGAAACGGCAATGGGAGCCTTCATGGAATCCCTTCGCCCGATCTCGGTTTATCCTCGCCTTGCTGCGCTTGGGACAAGCCTGTCGTTCGGTCCCGGCCGTGCAGCTATCAAACTGCCATCCCGTGCACCGACTCCTTCGATCAGCGGTTCGTTCGTAGCTGAATCTGCACCGATCCCGGTTCGCCGTCTCGGTCTGACTTCAGTTACCCTCAACCCGCACAAGATGGGCGTTATCTCGGTGTTCAGCCGTGAAATCGCTCGCTTGTCCAATCCGGCGATTGAAGGTCTGCTTCGTCAGGAAATTCAGTCTGACACAGCACTCACCATTGACTCTCTCTTGCTTGATGCTGTCGCCGGTTCCGGCACACGTCCTGCAGGTCTGACGAATGGTGTGGCTGCCCTGACTGCATCTACTGCCGGTGGCTATGCTGCAATTCTGGCCGATATCCAGACTTTGGCAGCCCCGTTTGATGCGGCTAACGCCGGTCGCCGGTTGGTCTTGTTGATGAACCCTGCGGAAGCCCGCATTTTGTCAATGACCGCTGGTCCGAACGCTTCTGGCTTCGGTTGGGCAGAGCAGTTCCTGAGCGAATTCACCCGCATCGTGTCCACCACGATCCCAGCCGGTCATGTGTACATGATCGACGCGGCTGATTTTGCGACGGCTGCTGGCGATGCTCCAGAGTTTGATGTCAGTGAGCAGACAGTTCTGCACATGGAAGACACCACTCCTCTGCAGATCGCTTCCACAGGCACACCAAACACTGTTGCAGCTCCAACTCAGTCGATGTTCCAGACTGCACAGATCGCTCTGCGCATGATCCTGGATATCACATGGGCAATGCGCCGCGCTGGCATGGTGCAGCATATCGCTGCAGTCGATTGGGCCCCACCAACACCATAAGCCCGAATTCAACAATCGGTGAGGCGTCCGCGCCTCATCGCTCTAACCGTCTGTGCGGGTAATCGCAGATCAGTAGAAGTAGAAACAGGAGAAATAGAACATGTTCACGATCAAACAAGTTGTCCGCTCGGGCCAAAAGTCCGGCAAAGATGATGCCGTTCGCCTTTACGAAGGCCGCGATCCGAGCCTTGAGACTGGTCCAAGCGGCAATCAACAGGTCACTTTCCAGAAGGATGACGGCGTTTACTGCTCAATCGACAGTGGCGTTGTCTTCGTCATGAACAGCACCGGCAAGACTGTTGAGACTTTCCGTCTCAAGGGTGCCGAATAGTTCAATCAATCCATCTGAAAACAGGAGGCCATAATGGCTGACATTGCATCTGATAAGACTGATTCCAAGGTCGAAGAGAAGGCCAAGGAAAAGGCAGAAAATGCCTCTGAAACGGTTGAAACCGTCGAGGCACCTTATCCATCCCAAGCTGACCTTGACGCGATCAAGGAAGGCAAGAAAACCGTCGATGACGTGCGCAAATCCCGCGACATGAAGTCCGTTGGCGGTGCCTCTGAGTACAAGACGCGCTGATCATGGCAAACTGGCTGTCAAAGATATTCAGACCTTCGGAAGCGAGGGCTGCCGAGGGTCAATATCGTCCCGGTCCTTATCATCTATCGGATGGCTGGCTTCCTGCCGGTCCCGGTCGATTGTGGAACTGGTGGCAGTCTGGCTACAATCTTCGGGAATATGGCGAGAGCAGCGCTATGGTTGAAGCGTGTATCTCGGCATATTCGCAGACTGTTGCGATGTGCCCCGGCGATCATTGGAAGAAGCTTGCAAACGGTGGCCGTAAGCGCGTCTCAAAGAGCGCTCTGACGCGCATCATGAAGCGCCCGAACGATTACCAGTCAATCTCAGACCTTTTGCTCAATCTTACCCGTAGCCTGTATAAGCAGGGTGAAGGTTTCGGTCTGGCGCTGCGAAACAACCGCGGTGAAATCCAAGAAATCCACCTTATGCGTCATGGAAAGCCGGTTTTGGCGACCACAGGCGATATTTTCTATAGCTTGAGCGGGAATGAGATTGTCGAGGCGCGGTATGATTTGTCGCTTCCGATCCCGGCTCGCGATGTGCTTCATGTTCGCTTGCACACGCCTCGTCATCCCTTGAAGGGTGAAAGTCCGATCCTTGCCACGCTCCTTGATAGGCAGATGGCCGGCGCTGCTCTTGAGCAGCAGATTGCATTCTACATCAATCAGGCACGTCCGTCCTTCATGCTGGAGACTGACGAAAAGCTTACAATCGAGCAAACGCGGGAATTGCGACAAGCTTGGAATGAGCAGACGCAAGGCGAAAAGGCCGGTGGTACGCCAATTCTGACATGGGGTCTGAAAGCCAAGGAAGTCAGCAAGACGGCGAACGACGGACAGCTTGCGGAAATGCTCAAGATGTCTGAACAGAACGTTGCTCTCGCCTTCCGTATGCCGCTGCAAATCCTTGGAATCGGCGGCTCAGCCTTGGGATCCACTGAAATGCTGATGCAGTCGTGGATCGCCAGCGGTCTTGGCTTCGCTCTGAACCATATCGAGGAAGCATTCGGGCAACTGTTCAATCTGTCTGGAATGCCGGATGAATACCTTGAGTTCAACACCAAGGCATTGCTGCGCAGCGCATTTAAGGAACGCATCGAAGGTCTCGTTCGTGGTGTGATCGGCGGCGTCTATAGCTCCGATGAAGCCCGAGCAGAAGAAGACCTTCCCGCCACAGAAGGCGGATTTGGCTCTATGCCACGCGTTCAGCAGCAAGTGGTTCCGCTTAGCTACGGCGCTGCAATGAAACCTCCTGCACTCCCGGCTCCGGCGTCAGCTGCGCCACAAAACGAGGAAGATGAAGAAGATGACGGGCGCAGCTATGAAGACCACTTGCGGGCGATCAATGAACAAGCTGACGCGCTCCTTCACTGATGCTGCAACGGATGCCGTTGCTCGGGCGATTGCAACGGTTCACCGAGAAGGCAAACGTGAGCAAGAACTGCGCGAGTCTGAGCATCGTGCTCGTATGGCTGAACTGGAAACGCGCCTTGCAGCGGTCGCTGCTTTGGAAGCGCAGGTCACACAGCGCCTTGAAACACTAAAGGATGGAGAGCGCGGTCCTATTGGAGAAGACGGTCCAGAAGGCCCTCAAGGGGAAAGAGGCCTACCCGGTGAACCGGGAGTCGCTGGAGAACGCGGTGAACCCGGTCGGGATGGTGTAGATGGCTCTGCCGGCGAACGAGGACCAGAAGGCCCTCAAGGCGAGCGCGGTTTGGATGGAAAAGACGGCGAACGTGGGCTGGATGGACCTCAAGGGGAACCTGGTGAGCGCGGACTGCCGGGCGAACGCGGTCCAGAAGGTCCGGCTGGCAAGCTTCCACAAGTAAGAGACTGGTCTGATGCAATCCATTATGAATCGGATGTGGTGGCATTCGGCGGCTCTACCTATCAGGCGATCCGCGACACAGCCAAGCAGCCACCGCATGAGGATTGGATTTGTCTCGCATCTTCGGGAAGCAATGGTGCTGACGGCCGTTCATTTCAGGTCCGCGGAACATGGGTTGATGGCACGGAATACAATGAACTGGACGTGGTTGCAGTCAATGGCGCTTCATTCGTCGCCCGTCGTGACAATCCCGGCGAATGCCCCGGTGCTGACTGGCAGCTAATTGCCTCCCAAGGCAAACGTGGCAGCCAAGGCGAAAGAGGTCTGACGGGTCAGAAAGGCGAGCGCGGCGAGGCTGGAATGCCAGTTGTTGCGATCGATGTTGATGATGACGGATTGCTCACACTGACGAATGGTGATGGCTCTTTTGTTCGATGTGACCTTTATCCACTGCTTGCGAAGGTGCGGCCATGAATATCAAGGTCATCACACCTCCAGCACCTGTCGTGACGTTGCCAGATGCAAAAGCCTTCCTTCGGGTTGATTTCGATGATGACAATACGCTTATCAACGGATTGATCGCGGCAGCCAGCAAGAATATTGACGGGCCATTCGGTTGGCTGGATCGCGCCATAGGCACCCAGACCCTTGAGCTCGGCTATACTTGGTATAGCTGCCGATACGTTGAACTGCCATTCGGACCCGTTCAATCAGTCGAAAGCGTCAAGTACATCGACAGCGAGGGCGTCGAACAGACTGTTCCTGAAGAGAACTACTTCCTTGATGGAGACTGCCTGCACTTTGTGTCTGGGTATTCCTATCCTTCTGTTTCTGCCGTCTCGGATCCAGTGAAAATCCGCTATGTTGCGGGGTTCGAAACTGTGCCGGCAGACGTGGTGCTTGCGGTAAAACTGCACATCAAAATGAACTTTGATCCACTCGATGAACCCGGTCGCGCCGGAATGCAGCGTGCGATCGATGATCTATTGCGCAGCTACAAGAAGTGGTCGCTGTGATCCTCTTAGTCGCTCCATACAGAAGGATGCATCCCTGATGGCACGTGTAAAATTCACTAAAGATTTCGATTACAAGCCAACCCCAGGCACGACAATCGCCTATCTCGCGGGCATGGAAATGACCGTAAAGCAGGATTGCGCTGATAAGGCCATTGCTGCGGGTAAGGCTATAGCTGCGGACAAGCCGCGCAAGGAAACGGACAATGGCGAAAAAGCCTAGTGCCGGTGATCTGTTCTATTCCGTCGCGTTCGGTAAGCGGGAAGAAGTCACAGACGAATATGGAAACACGCAGGGCGCGTTCGTGGAGCAGTTTTCGCAGCGTGCGGGATACATTCACCTGCGAGGCGGTGAAAGCGTGCTGGCGGGACGCCTTGAGGGAAAGCACACACAGATCATTCGTGTTCGCTCTACCTCACAGACGCGGCAAATCAAAAGTGACTGGTACGCACAAGATAAGCGAGATTTGAAGTATTTCGCAGTTCGCGATGTCACTCCACTCCTTGATCGCCAGTTCATTGATATTCTGGTTGAGGCTGGCGTAGCGCTCTAATGGCGATCTCTGGACTCAAGAGATTAAACAAGAAGTTCGCGCTTCTACCCAAAGTTGCGCGTGATGCCATCCGTGACGCAATGGCTAAAAGTGCAGACGAAATCGTCGCATTAATGAAATCACTTGTTCCCAAGGATAGCGGTGAACTAGCTGAATCCATCGGGTGGACTTGGGGCAAGGCCCCAGACGGCTCGGTTGTGGTGGCTGTTGCAACCGCCTCAGACATGACGATTACAATCTACGCCGGTAGCGATGCTGCTTATTATGCACGTTGGGTCGAATTCGGAACCCAGAAGAAGTCGGCTCAACCATTCTTCTTCGTTGCATATCGGGCCTTACGCAAACGAACAAAAAGCCGGATCAGTCGGGCAACGACGAAAGCCGCGAGGAAAGTTGCTGCATCATGACATCTCCGGTTTTAGAATTGCAGGCTGCCATCGTGGCTCGCTTGAAAGCCAATGCTACGGTCAATGGTCTGATCGGAGGGCGGGTTTATGATGCTGTCCCGGCAAACCCCACATTCCCTTATGTAGGTTTTGGCCCGGCCGATGAGTTGAGCGATGACGTTGATTGTATCACTGGCTTTGAAATCACCATGCAGATCGATTGTTGGTCTCGTGCTGTCGGATTTCCCGAGGTGCGCCGGATCAGTGACGCGGTTCGCGCTGCCCTGGTCGATACCGATCTGACGATTACTGACAATGCCATCGTCTATTTCACTCACCGAATAACCCGAGTTTTCCGTGATCCGGATGGCTCAACAAGCCACGCAGCTTTAACTTTTTCCGCTTTCGCAGAGCAGCCATAGGGAGTATAAAAAACGAACCCGCCAAGTGCGCTAACACTCGACGGGTTCTAACCAAGGCCCGAACATAGGAGGTTCGAGTGGCTAATAGCATTTTCACATGCTGCGTATGCACAAAGCAATATCCCCGAATATCGCCTCGCCAAAAATACTGCACTTCTTGCCGTATCGGTATTGTAAAGGAGCAGGCGCGATCTGGCTATGCGCGCAAGGTAGGTTATGAGGTCCGATCAGCCGGGAAGGAAGGGACTTGCATCGACTGCAACAAGTCTTTTGTCCGAACTGGCGGTAGAAATCAGCGATGTGGCGTCTGCTTAGACAAGTATCAACGGGATTGGAGAAGCAGGTTCAACACCAGATATCTTGCCGAAGTTCCTTTAGGTCAGACAATATCCTGCACAACCTGTGGTATCGCAATAAAAAAGAGTAGCGGCACAAAGCGGTTTTGTATCGAGTGCCGATGCGCTCACGACGCGGAAATGGCTAGAAAACGAGCCAAGAGTTACACAAGTCGCCATAGCGCTAGATTGGCGAAGGCCAAAGCAGAAAAGCGGAAGACTGATCCCGCATACGCAATCAGTAATCGAGTATCTCACCAGATGCGTATGGCGCTGAAGGCGAGAAAATCCGGAAGGCGATGGGAAAGCCTTGTAGGATACTCTCTTAACGATTTGATGCGGCACTTGGAGCGGCAATTTATCAGGGGGATGTCTTGGGAGAACCGAGGCGAATGGCATATCGACCATATTCTCCCTCTAGCTTCGTTCGATTTTAGCACTCCTGAGTGCCATGCCTTCAAAGCTGCATGGGCTCTAACCAATCTCCGGCCTTTGTGGTCTGGGGAAAACGTCAGTAAGGGCGCTAAGCGTCTCTTTCTGATCTGACCGCAAAGATAAACAGAACACTCACAGCCGCCCCTCAGAAGGCGGCTTTTTCTATGGAGATACAATTATGGCACAAGCTACTACTATCAAAGGCGGCAAAGTACGCGTTCTGCTCGGCACACCCGGTGCTCTACCTGCCGATCCGATCACATATGCTGCGCCTTGCGGTTTCACCTCCCGATCGATCACACTCACCAAAAATCTGGAAGAAGTTAATATTCCGGATTGCGAAGATCCCGATAAAGTAGATTGGGTAGGCCGCGATGCCACCAGTCTGTCGATGGGAGTTTCAGGTGAGGGTGTTCTTGCGGCTGAATCCGTTGAGGACTGGCTTGACGCTTGGGAAAGTGTTGAGTCTGTCCCAGTCAAGATTGAATGGGAATTCCCAGCCAAGACCGTCACTTGGACCGGCTACATGCAGGTGGAAAGTGTTGAATCCGAAGCTCCGAACGGCCAGCGTGCAACTCTCACTGTTTCCATGCAGTCAGACGGTGAAATGGTTCGGGTGGTTGCTCCATAATGAGCCGCGATGCTTCGATTGAACTGAACTTTGGGGACGGGACCTATACGTTCCGTCTCGGTTGGGGCGAGCTTGCCAAGGTGCAGGAAGCGTGCGACTCAGGACCCTACGTTGTGTTGCAACGCCTGTACGATAACTCTTGGCGTCTAAATGACATCCGAGAAGTTATTCGCTGGGGTTTGATCGGCGGAGAAACTAAGCCAGGTGAGGCATTAAAGCTCGTCAGGGATTACGTCGAAGAACGACCGCCCTTGGAAAACGTACTATTCGCACAGGCAATACTCTCGGCAGCATTGCAGGGGGCACCTGAAGAGGACGTGGGAAAACCAAAACAGCAAAGCGATCTGGCGAACGCCTAGACGATCTACCAAACGGTAAAATTCGCTTTGCTGCGATCTATGCCAATGGCGCTGTGATGGGCTTTACTCCTCAAGAGGTCAACGCGATGTCCATGTGGCAGTTTCTGGCCGCATTGGAAGGCTACATCAAAGCGAACTCACCTGAAGATACTGGTAAGTTGACAGAATCTGAAAAAGACGAAATGGCAGATTGGATTGGTATCTAACTGCGTTGCGGGCGCTCAACAGCGACGATCAACACTACGAGAGCAGCTGTCAATACGCCGAATCCGAACAGGATAGCGGCAAGAATCTGATGGATCGCCGATACAGCGAACAAAGCGATAAGTGCGGCCATCAGAATTTGTGCCACTGACAATATCCCAAGTAAAAAATTCATTGACTGGACCCCTAATGGCGCAAGACTTAGAGAGACTTGTAGTTCAGCTAAGCGCGGACATCAAGAAATACGAAAACGCCATAAATCGCGCCCAAGGTATTACCAACAAGAATGCTCAACGCATTGAGCGGCGTTTCACAAAGATGAACGCCAATGTGTCTTCATCTTTCGCAGGTTTAGGAGCGAAGATCGGTGGGGTATTCGCCGGCGCCTCTTTGGCTAAAGGCGCAGTAAAGTTTTCCGAAGCTGCTACCCGCATCGATAATGCACTTAAGGTTGCGGGACTCTCTGGTGAGCAACTAGAGCAGGTCTATGGTAAGCTTCGTGACAGCGCCGTCAAAAATGCTGCGCCGTTTGAATCACTTGTAGAACTTTATGGTCGCGCCTCACTGGTTCAGAAAGAACTAGGTGTATCGAGCGAGCAGCTTATTTCATTCACTGACAAAGTGGCTCTGGCGCTTCGAGTATCCGGCAAGTCTGCCCAAGAATCCTCGGGTGCATTGCTTCAGTTAAGCCAAGCTCTGGGATCCGGAGTGGTTCGCGCTGAAGAGTTCAACTCCATCGTTGAAGGCGCACCAACAATCCTTCAGGCTGCTTCACGCGGGATCAAAGAAGCTGGTGGCAGTGTCGCGCAGTTGCGCAAGATCATGCTGGATGGCGGTTTGTCATCCAAGGCTCTGTTTGATGGATTTATTGCAGGTTCCGCTTCTCTTGAGGAGCGCGTCAAGAATGTTCAATTGACCTTTGGTCAGGCAATGGAGAATTTGCAGACTGCGCCTTATTGATACGGCGCGAGAGTTCAATACTGCTACTGGTGCCAGCGCCAAATTTGCAGATGGTATTAATGTTGTTGCTCAAGCTATCAGTGACTTTGATATCGCTGGCTTCATTGCCAAAATCCAAGAAGCTGGTGGAGCTTTTGAAGCTTTCCTGAATACGATTGGCAATGCTAGCGTATTCGAAGACTTGAACAAGGCGCTAGGTTACACAGACGGCGAAGGCCGGATGATCAACCTTGAAACAAAGCAGGCTGAAGATAAGGCAATAGCGCTCGAGCGTGAGGTTAAAGACCTTCAGGCTGTCATTGAAAACAATACCAAGCTTGGAATAGATACCACCGAGGCCTTGGCTAGGTTGGTTGGAGTGCAGGCGGCGATCAATAGCATCAAAGGTGCTATGTCTGGCTTGCCTGATACATACCCAAGCGGACAGCTTGGCGATACACAGCCGGTTGTTATGCGCCCAACTATGGGCACGAAAGACGATAGCCTTGGTATCAATCAGATATCTATCAACGATCCCAAGTACAAAACTGAAGACGACAAAAAGAAGAAGAAAGCCAAGGGAGCGAAATCTGTACCAAGGACGGCTGAAAGTCGATTCAACGACGACATCCAAGCCATCAAAGACAGAACCGCTGCGCTCGCAGAGGAAACCGCACTTGTAGGCCAGTCTTATCTTGCCCAAGAGCAGCGAAAGATGGCCTTGGACCTTGAGCAATCTGCCTTGGCGGACTTGCGCGAGGAAGCCCGTAAAAAAGGCCAGACCGATTTGGATAGCATCAAGCTTGCGCCAGAACAGGTTGCGCAGATCAATGCCGTATCAGCAGCATATGCAATGCAGGCCGATGAACTTCGAAAAGTTCAAGAAACGCAGGATAAGGCCGAGCAAGCCGCGGCCGAATTCTACGACACATTCAAATCTGGGGTGATAGACGCCATTACTGGGGCGGAAAGCCTGAGCGACGCGTTGTCCGGGGTGCTTAAGAAGCTTGGCGATATGTTGCTCAACGCAGCATTCGACAGTTTGTTCAAGCCTGCTTCTGGCTCGTCTAGTGGCGGTGCATTTGGTGGTATTTTTGGTAGCATCGGTAAGGTTCTGGGGTTCGCCAAGGGCACAAACAACGCCCCTGGTGGTCTATCTGTTGTGGGTGAAAAAGGCCCGGAATTGATGAATGTCCCGAAGGGCGCCCAGATCATACCAAACCATAAGTTGCGTGCACCGAGTATGCCAACACTCCGGTCTGGTAGTGGCAGTAGCGGTGGTGTCGGCACATTTACCTACGCTCCAGTCATCGACAATCGAGGCGCTTCCGCTGAGGCCGTATCGCGACTTGAGGTGGCTTTAGCCAAGGACAGGGCCTCATTCGAGGCCAACACCATCAAAGCTATACGCAAGGCCAATAAAACCAATGTGAAGTTGAGGTAGGGATAATATGGCAATCGCATTTCCCTACGACGTTCTCGAAGGATTTCCCGGCTGGTCGACTGACTTTCAACTGTTGTGGCGGCAGGAGCAAAGCCGCACGGCTGGCGGTCAGACACTGGTAAAGGACTTGGGTTCGCCGCTTTGGTCCACAACGTATCTAACACGCACTTTGCGACCCAATGAATTGGATGCTTGGCGTGCCCGTCTCGATGTTCTCGAAAATGGATTAAACCAGTTTGTCGGTAGGCCGCTCAGCCGGTGCTATCCTATCGCTTATCCAAGGCCTGTGTTTGATTCACTGTTTCCGGCATTTGGTGCGGCCGCAATCAACTCAATCAATGCTAACCGCAAGGCGATATCTCTCAAGAACCTACCAGCCAATTACAAGCTGAGCGTTGGTGACATGATCACAATTGGCAGCGGGACAACATTCAATCTTCATCGCGTGATGGAAGCCGCTACAGCCAATGGCTCTGGCGTTACTCCGCAGTTTGAAATCCGTCCGCACCTATGGCCTTTGACGGCGGAAAACAATCTCGCGGCAATTCACAATCCCTTTTGCCTCATGACGATTGTTCCAGGCTCAATATCATCCACAGCGGACCTCTCCACTGGTCGTGGCGTAATATCCTTTCAAGCAGTCGAGAGCCGATAAATGCGCAACATTTCATCTGGTAATCTAGCGCTTTTACAGGCGAGGCGGCTTGTTGCGCGCGACTTCATTTGGTTGAAAGCCCGGACGCTGGCAGGTGCACCGTTCTCATATGGGTTTTGGAATGATTGGGGAGACATCAGCGCTCCAGTGCTTAATCCAGATACTGGCCTTTCCAACACTCGAAACTTTGAGGGTTCGGGAAGTCTCATTGCTATCGATAATATTCCGGCCGTTTCAAACATCTCAGTCCAGAATGTGAATGTAGCTTTGAGCCAGATTGACCCTGCGGTGGAGAACATTGCCCGTGGATACGATCTGAAACAGGCGGGAATAGAAATTTACCGAGGGATGTTTAACCCCGATACTCGTTTAATTGTTGACGCTGCATTCTGCCGCTTTGTCGGGTTTGTGGACAATGTAACTATCACCACACCGAAAGAGAATGAGGCCGGTAGCATCGAACTCACGTGCGCCAGCCATACTCAGGAAATGACCAGAGGTAATCCGGATACCCGATCCACAGACAGCCAGAAACGCCGCCTGTCCACAGATAGGTTTTATGAGGACGTTACGACCGTTGGCGAGAAGGAATTCTTCTGGGGTGCCAAGCAGGGAAAACTGGACACACAGCAAAGTGCGGCATGGAAGCTTAAACAGGCCCTGGCTCTAAAAGGATCGTGATGCTTGTTCGAAAGGCACTGCCTCAGGACAAGTCCCGCGTCCTTATGATGGCTAGGAGTTTTCAAGTCGCATCCGGACTGCCAATACCATTCAACGCGGCGTATGCGTCGATGTTATTCGATACACTGATCAGCAATCCAGCGATGCTGTGCCTTGTTCTCGACGACAGCGGGCCACAGGGAGTGTTGGCCGCACAATCAGGAACACTACCACTTGCTCCCGTAAAAGTCGCCAGTGAGCTTATCTGGTGGATTGAGCCAGCATATCGCGGACGATCTGCCGTAGCCATGCTGGACGCTTACGAAGAGTGGGCAAGAGAGCAGGGCTGTGTATTCGTCAACATGGTTGGGCTCGGCGCTGATCCACTCACAACAAGACTCTATGAGCGCCGTGGCTACAGCGCCACTGAGCGCCACTTTATGAAGTCTATCTAGCCTCAAACGGCATCCCAAAATTAGGATAAACACATGGCTGTATTTACCGCCATAGCCACTGCTATTGGCGGTGCGCTTGGTTTGGGCGCTGCTGGTATCGCGGTTGTCGGCGCTGTTCTGCAAGCGGCTGTTGGCGTTGGGCTGAACCTGATAGCAAAAGCTCTCGCCGGAAAACCAGAAGAAACACCGTTCAGTATCAACGGACAGATGCAATCTGGCGGCGACGTTCCCCGCTCGTTCATCATGGGCCACACTGTTACGGCGGGCTCTCTGGTCTACGCTAATACTTGGGGAAACTCAGGTAAGACGCCAAACGCGTACTTCACCCAGGTTATCGCGCTTTCTGACATTCCGATTTCTGGCGTCTCACAGTTATTCGTCAACGGTGAAGCGGTTACAATCGGCACATTGGATCCGGATGGCAAGGGTAATCGCATCACGGAATATGAAACAGGCGGTGGTAACAACCATCTCTGGATTAAATTTCATGATGGCACTCAGGTAACCGCTGACAGTTTCCTCACCGATACAGTTTCAACGTCGAACAATCCATGGCAGCCAACGCGTATCGGCCAAGGCGTTGCTTATGCAATCCTGACTTCGCAGATTGATCCTGAACTATTCACGGGCTTCCCCGCGTTCAAGTTCGAACTGCAAGGCATCAAGCTTTACGACCCGTCTAAAGACACCACGGCTGGCGGTGTTGGCCCGCAGCGATACGACACCCCGTCAACATGGGGTGGTGATGGCGACGATCTGCCGGCAGTCCAGATTTACAATCTGCTGCGTGGTATCCGCTATGGAACTCAGTGGTTCTACGGCCTTCAGGGTTTAGCCTCAGCGCGTTTGCCAAATGCGCACTGGATCGCACAGATTAACAAGTGCCGCGCGCTCATTGATGGGCCTGATGGTCCTGAGCCCACATATTTGACCGGTGGCGAGATTGCCATCGGTGCGCAGGTCACGGAAGCAATTGAGGCTATCCTTACGGGATGCCAAGGTCGGTTAAGCGAAACTGGCGGAACGTACAAGATATTCGTCGGTGCTCCAGACGCTGCAGTTTACGCGATTACTGATATCGACATTCTATCGACGGAAGAACAGACCTTCACGCCATTTTTCGGACTGGCGGATACCATCAATGGTGTAAACGCTTCCTATCCTGAACCGGCTGAAAGCTGGAACATGAAGGCAGCACCAGCACTGTTGAATTCGGCGTTCGAGGCTGAAGACGGCAACCGGCGTCTGATGGCTGATATCCAACTGGATATGGTCTATCGCTCTTCTCAGGTGCAGCGTCTTATGCGGTCTGCCTTGCAGGAGGCACGTAGGGCGCGGCGCCATACAATAACATTGGGACCATCTGCTTGGGTGCTTGAGCCCGGCGATATCATCCAATGGACTTCTGAGCGTAACGGATACGCAACAAAGCTATTTCGCATCGACGGTGTTGCCGATCACGCGAACCTAGACGTTACGCTGGATATGACGGAAGTCGATCCCGCCGATTATGATTGGAACCAAGGCACAGATTACACGCCACCCGTATTCGTTCCGATCATTCCGGGCAGACCTGCTCCACAGCCTATTGTGGATTGGTTTGCTGAGGCTGAAGCGGTGCCGGACAACAACGGCAATCTACGCCGCCCCGGCATCCGTTTAAGCTGGGATCCAGACCAAGTGGATATCGTCGGCATTGAGTTTGAGGTGCGTCTGGCAACAAGTCTTATCGTGGTCTACGCGAGCCGCACGGAGCGTTTTGCTGAGGGCTCGATCCTCATCAGTCAAGGTCTTCTGCCCAACACGCTGTACGGAGTGCGCGGCCGATATATACCTGGTACGCCCCGTACATGTTTGTGGTCTGGCTGGTTGCCAGTCCTGACAGACAACATCCTGCTGGGTAGTGACGATGTCTATATTGACGACATCGTTGACGAAGTTAACGAGCAGATTGGCGAGCATCTTGAATGGGCTGGCAATACTACACGCTGGCTCACAGAGCAGATTGAGCGGCTTAACAGTCTGGCGGCCGAGACAGGTGCACAGTCTGCAACTGACAAGTTCGAGTTGCTTGCATCGATCGGCAATGTCACGGCGTCTTATACGAGAGACATTCTGGTGGTTGCTACGGCCACACAGGCTGCGGTATCGCGTATTGAGACGCTTGAGGCCACAGTTAACAATCCGGTCACGGGTGTTGCTGCGACCGCGACTGCGGTCGATGCACTCACGGTCACTGTCAGTAATCAGGGTGGGCTTATAACCGCGAATGCCAATGCGATTACGAGCGTCAATGTAGCGGTCGGCAAGATGTCGGCAGGCGGGTTGTTTCGGGTCGAGACAGTCGCCACGGAGGCGGGCGCGCTTTCAACCATCGGTCTTTATGCGGTGGCTTCTGATGGGATCACCACGGGCCAGGCTGCCTTGTTCCTCAGCGCGAAGACTGGCGGGATATCCACGATCAACCTTATCGCTGATCGTCTGTCTATCTCCAATCCGGGTGAGTCTGCGCAGTTCCCGTTTATCTTTCAGAGCGGAGTGTTGACCATGAACGCAGCAAGGGTGAACGATATCGCGGCAGGCATGTTGCGGTCTTCGGATAGTAAGATGCAGATCGATCTAACCAACCGGCGCATTCTCATTGCGGATTAGCCTTCGGGCAAAACTACAGGCTTATTCATGGCAAACAGAACGCTGATTGGCGACTTTGGCGGTGGTAATTATCGTATCCGGCTTTCAAAGCCTGGCTATGATGTTACCGCTGCTCTCGATCCTGAAAGACTGGCCTTCGATAGCACATGGAAAGATGGGGCGGTGGTCTATGCGATCGGCTCTGTTGTTTATCCGGGGGGCCAAACTTCGTATGTGGAAGTTCCGTTTGGCGAAACAATGCCAAACATACCCTTCGTATTTGCGTGGAGGTACAACAGTGGGACTGATCTTACGGTATGTGATGTTGTGACATCCGATACTAATTACCGCTCCTATATCACCCCCGTTGCTTCTCAGACCTCTCTTCGGTTCTACGGGGCGCTTCGCAATACCGGCAATACGGCATTTCAGGCTTACACGGCTGGCTACATTATCTTGCGGAGCATGGCTGATGGTTGATAGAATTCTTATAGGATCTCATCCGACATTTGGCATGGGCGTATACGTATCCATTCCCGGCGTAAGTGTTTTCAGCGCCAATAAGTTTCAGTTTTCATGGAGCACGCTTTACGCGCAATTCCAGATTCTGCAGTCTGGAAGTGTCATAATAACTTACGGCTCTGGCGCTGTTGGTTTTTCGTGGGCAGACCTCGGATATTATCCAATTATCTTTCTATCGAATGACAAGTTCAGATTGAGCTTCCAATATCTTTCAACCAGCAGCGGACAGGTGAGCGCCAGCAATGCTTTCAGCGATGGAGCGCTCGATCAGCCAACTGGATCGGCCACGGTTTATTACATCGTCACTCGGAGCATAAAACCATAATGGTCAATCGTTTTTGGACAGAACCTGGCATTTTGCGCCTGTCTCGACCGGGTATTGAGGTAACAACAGCTAACAACGCAGGCCTTTTGTTCAACGGTGACAACGGGTCACCAGCCAAGTTTATCAAGGGGTCTATTGCAGGCAGTCGTGGCGGCGGGGGAACATCCACTCATACCGCTCTGTTCGGCAAGACATACTCAGTCAAGCCCTTCGTGATGACCAACGTTATTGGTGGTTCTGGGTCGAGTAATCCCGGTTTGGCTTATCCCATCAAGGGATTTGGTGACAGTTACACTACTTGGACAGATTTCACGTTCTCATGGTCGTGGTTCAAGGTTGATGTTCAAAATGACAGAGTGAACTTCTCAATGATCAGTGCGCAATCGGCTTACAGCTACACGATCAATTATTTGATCTTCGACTATCGGATTGGGTTTTGAGATGCTGATAAAGTTTGACGCTGATGGAAAGATCGAACCGAAGGGCAAGATAACCCACATCCGCAGTGATCCGGAAAGCCAAGAGATAATTGACCAATTCTTGGCTAAGGGTGATTGGCTGCACCTTCCTTCTATTCCACTGCCAGCAGTTGCTGTACGCGACAAAGACGGGCGAGTGGTAATTGAGGATGGCAAAGTCAAGAAGGAAGTCCCCGGCTACACTACACCCATCGCAACGCATGATTTTCACATGGTTGTCGATGGAAATGTTGTGGAACGGCCTACGCTTCCCGCTGGCGATGTTGAGATCAAAGCGGACGGCAAAGACACCTATACGCTTGACGGCCTTCCACGGCCTTGTGTGATCAGTGTTGACGGAGAGCCTTACGAAGTTAAAGGCGGCGTTTTGCACTTCGCAACGAAAGATGCAGGCACATATGTTTTTGAGGCAGGCTTTCCGTTTGTCGATTGGCGCGTGAATGTGGTGGCGAAATGAAGATCACCGGCAAGAAGAATATCGAAGCTGAACGTCTGCGGGGCAGGGCAGCGGTTGATGCTGTCATGGTGCCCCGTATCAACGCCGCCATGGGGCCGAAGTTCGCGTTATATCAGGCGAAGGCGGCGGTAGCGCGCGAGGGAAGTAATATGTTCGGCAAGCCCAGCGACATAATTAAAAGGCACAACCTGCTTTTGTCTTCAATTATTCGCGTAGAGGAAGAGCGCCAAGCGCTTCAAGCCCGCATCGACGCGGCCACATCGGCAAGCGAAATCGACGCCATAGTCGCGTCTCTCTGATCCATCCATCATTTCTAATCTTTATCACCTGCCTCGGCGGGGAGGAGAACCAATGTCGACACCCAACGAAGATGGCAAAGTTGCTATCAGCGCCCAAGCTGCTTTGAACGAAACAACTTGGCTCAAGGATCAACTGCTCAACCGGAATTTATTGCTCGCTCAGGCAGTGCACGAATTGAACGCAACCGTTGAGATTCTGCGCAAGCAATTGGATGACGCCAATGCGGCGCTGGAATTTGAGCTTGCCGAGAAGACTGTAGAAAAGAAGGGTAGCAAATAATGGCTATCAAACCGGACTATATGGCTGGAACGATAACGGTTGCCGCTGATGGCACCGTTGTTACCGGCGTGGGGTCTCAGTGGGTATCGGCTGATATTCAACCAGGCGACACGCTTAAGGTCAAAAACCTTGATGCCGTTATTGCGACAGTCACTTCCAATACGCAGATCACACTTGCTGAGCCATGGACGGGTGGAGCCCTAAGCGCTTCTCCATACCGCATTAGGTATCAACCTGATGGATCGCGTTTCACAGCGGCATTGCGAGACTTGGTAACGGCGATCGGTGGCGGCTCATTGGCCGCTCTTCAAGCGATTACCGGGGCAGTTGACAAGCTCCCATATTTTACCGGTGCCAACACTATGGCACTGGCAGATTTCGGCGCCAACGCCCGCGCAACACTCGCTGCTGCCAAAGCATGGACAACGTCGCTCTTCGGCCTGACGATGGCCGCTGACAAGTTTCCCTATGGAACTGGCGCAAACACAATGGCGCTGGCCGATATAACGGCTGCAGGCAGAGCATCGTTAAATATCACCGGAACACCTGCTGCAGATAAGCTGCCATATCTCACCGGTGCATCTGCTGCCGCACTTGCTGATTTGACGACGTACGCAAGAGGTTTGCTCGACGACGCAAATGCCAGTGCAGCACAAACTACGCTGGGCATCTCTACCTTCATCAAAGCTCTGCTCGACGATACCGATGGCGGAGCCGCACTTACATCCTTGGGTATTACTAAAAATCTAATCGGAAACGGTGGATGGTACCGCTTTCCAAGTGGAATCATGGTTCAATGGGGCAGCACGTTTAACGCTTCGTCGGATTTTGCCACGGCCTTTCCGGTTGCCTTTCCGACTGCATGTATCGGCGTCTATCAGAACACGAACTTCAATACAGCCTCTACGAACGCCTATGTCATCAACACCAGTAACGTAAGCGCTTCCACGTTCGATACCAGAGCGCGCGCGATCTCCAACGGTGGTTTAGTGGCGGCACAGGCTAATCTTCCGTTTTTCTGGTTAGCGATAGGATACTGATCATGACCAAATTCGCAGTTTTTACCGATGAAGGATTTCCTGCTGGCTTCTATATTGAGGAGCTTCACGGCACCCGTATGCGACCTATCTATGGCCCGGTCCCGGAACCAACTGAAGATGAGCCGAACCCTGTCGCGCCTATCATTGGTGAGGAGCCAAATCCTGATTGCCTCATTCCTTCCGACGCAATTCCTATTACCGAACAGCAGTGGCGGGCCTTCATCAATAACAACGGTCTGCGCAAATGGCAAGACGGTCACGTTGTTCCCTACGAGCCACCAACTCCTAAACCTGTCGTTCCAGATCGTCTGTCCCGACGTCAATTCCGTCTCGCGCTAATTGATGCGGGACTGCTTGAACAGGTTGAGGGTTGGATAGCTACCCAAGATATCCGCACGCAAGCAGCCTATGCCGACAGCAGTACGTTCCTGCGCACGGATGAAATGCTGCAGCAAGGATTCGCGGGTTTGGGCTTCACGGAAGAGCAGATCAACCAGTTCTTCACCGCCGCAGCATCTTTGTGATAGGGAAGCATCATGACCGAAGCAAAAAAATCACAAGGCATTGAGATCACGCCTGAAATGGAAGACGCTGGGATTGTGGCCTATGACCTTTGGGAAGAGCGAGAAGGTGGTTACGGTTCAGATCTAGCTGCTGCGATGTTCATCGCAATGTCGTTTGCGATGACAGGAAAAAAAACAAAAGACGAGATAATCGATCATGTGCATCATGAATTTCGTCGGCTAGGGCGCTTATCTCCGATGTTTGGAGAGGGTGGCGGCTCGACGCCGTGACGTTCCGAAAGTTAAATTTGCTTGCCGTTGAGACACCGGTGTCGAAGTCTGTACCCCAAGCGCCAGAGCCGTGATTATCTAGAACTCTATCTCAGCCTTATTTTTCGTAGTCCTTGAAGCGTTCTTACGCCGAAATGAGCGGCTTTTATTGCAACCGAGGAGCCGGTTGATAATAATCGCGCCTGCGCTCTCAATTTCCGTTTTGTCGCTTCGGAAACCGCAGGGCTAGCGCATACGATATCCACGTACTCTTTGTACATTCCAATTAGTTCATCCTTGTGTTGGGCGAACTTACTGTCCTTTTGTGTGGCAGCAACGATGGCTTCCGACACAATCTGATTGTGGAAGCGAGGGATAAAAACATCGCGCATGTAGAACCTTCTTTTAATGGGATCGTCAGGAAATGCCGCTGCAAGCTTCTTGAAATATCTTAAACGACTTCGGCTCATTCGAATCCCATACGATGTGCTCTCAGTATGTATGCACCAAACCGTGACAGATTTATCAATAAATGTGTTGGTGAAGTTCTTCCGAAATATCCGCAAGAATAGGTCATCATCCTCATATCCCATAAACTGGGGATCAAACCCACCTACAGCTTCAAATGCAGTGCGGGAGATAAGTGAGGCGGATGGCAAGACATGCATGTCATTGCGTAGCAGATCCAAGATATGGGTCTTTGGGTGCTTACTGTGTTCTCGCACCATACTTGTGCGAATGACATTACCATCACCTTCTGCCTCAATGAGGTCGCCGTAAACCCAGCCAAAATGTGGGTCATTTTCCGGTATGGCTTCGACCAGGGACTGTATATGGGTCTTCAAATAAAAGTCGTCTTGGTCGAGGAAGCATATGAAATCGGACTTGCTATTAGCTACGCCAGCGTTTCTTGCCGATCCTTGACCGCCGTTGATTTGATCAATGACCCGAAATTCATATCGCGTGGAAAGATCATGGAGAAACTGCTTCTCGTTTTCCGTGGAACCATCGTTCACTACAATGAATTCATTTGGAGCAACGGTTTGATTGAGAACGCTTTGCACCGCCCTCTCAATAAACTCGGACCCATTGTAAAATGGTATGACAACGACAACGGTTGGAACCTTTGTATCGATGGGCCTTTTTAAGGACGTTTCTGTCACCTTACTACCGATCTTAGAAATCGAAGGGGAGCTGTAATCTTCCATGAAGAGGATGCTTTCAAAGTCTGCGTTTCCAATTGTGATTGGCGCAAGTGCTGTTGCAGGGTAAGAATTTTGGATTCTTGAGTATCAGTTGCTTTCGCAAACTCATCACGTAATCTGCTAATCTCTTGTTCCTTGGATTTCAAGGCAGATTCTAACGGGTTGGGTGCTCGACTTAACTGTATTTCTCTAAGTTCTTCCTCAGATTTCTTTAATAAGTCGATATCTGCAATATCCAACGTAGGGGCGTTTTTGGATAAGGTAATATAGAACTCATGCAGATGCAGTTGGATATCATCATTCTTGTTAAAAGCGACTTCACCTGATTTGATGTATCCGAGCGCTCGCAATGTCTTGATAAAGTAGCGGAAATATGTGGGCGTGAACTGCCAGCCATGTATGTCGTGATAGTCTGTATCCTTCTGCGATATCTCGAAAAGGTCTTGCGCCTGTTTCGGTTCGTGCACCAAGGCCACATCGTCGAATGTAGGCTCGATCCAGACTATGCCACCGGCCTTAGTACAGATGGAAAGCTGATGGTCGAAAAGCATTCCTGGGGTATGTCTCGTACGCTTTTCTATATAAGCCTGAAGCGCTGCGCCAACCGTTGAAACGGGACGAAGGGTGTCAAAGCAAAACCGCTTGTCTGGCACTGCTAAGACCAAGACACCTGTCGGTTTCAGTAGCGCTTCGCAGTCTTGAATGAAGCGCACAATGTCTGTGACGTGCTCGATCACGTGAGAGGCAAATACAAAGTCGTATCTTTCTTTTTGCCCGATCAATTCAAGAAGGCTGGATCCATCCGAAACGTAGTCAACCTCTTCAATCTGCGAAGCGTTGGCACTGTATTTCCTGCGTAAAGTAGCTGCATCGGCGTAATCAACCGTCTCAACATTATACCCCTTCGATTTGGGGAGGAGTGGATTGTAGCTGGGACCAACCTCCAGACCAAAGCCACTTGAATCAAAGAGCGAAAGTAAAAGTTCTGTTCTGTTCAAGTGACGTTCCTCCCTTTTGTTTCATGTTTATTGAGGCATCGTGCTTGCGCGGTCAAGCAAAGCTTAAGTTTACACATCCACCGCGACCTAGCCTGCGCTTCGTGCGCCGCTAATCCACAAGGAAAATCTGTTATGAAAGCGAAGTTTCCGGCTGCGCTGGCGGCTGTGCTCGTCCATGAGGGCGGCTATTCCAACCATCCACAAGATCCCGGCGGCGCCACGATGTATGGTGTTACGCAGCGCGTCTATGATGGCTATCGCAAAGGTCTCGGCAAGAAAACCCAGACCGTCAAGAACATCAGTGTTCAAGAGCGCAGCGCCATCTACAAGAAACAGTATTGGGATCCGATCAAAGGCGACCAGCTTCCGGCCGGCGTTGACTATGCAGTGTTTGATGGTGCCGTTAATTCCGGTGTGAGCCAGGCGGTCAAGTGGCTGCAGCGTGCTCTTGGCGTGGCCTACAGTGGCGCTGTGGATGGTTCCATAGGTGTCGGCACTCTCGCTGCCCTCAAGTCTATCGGGGACAACGACGCTCTTGTGGCTCGCATCTGCGCTCACCGTCTTGCGTTCATGAAGGCCCTGAAGACATGGAGCACGTTTGGCAAGGGCTGGTCATCCCGCGTTGCTCAGGTCAAGAAGATCGGGCAGGCATGGGCAACGGGTTCGGTTGGGCCTGATCCAGTCTATGAAGATGGTATGGACGGCAAGGCATTTTTTGTCGATGCCAAGAAGGCTCCTAACCGGGCTGCCGGTGATGCTGCTGCTGGTCTTGGTGTAGGCGGCTTCTCCGGTGCATCCGGAATTGACCAAGCCAAGGATTCAATCGCCCCGATTATCGGGAGCAGTTCAATCATCGACAACATTTACACCATCCTCGTCGTGGCTTCTGTCGTCATTACACTCGGCGGTATCGGTTACGGTATCTATGCTCGGCGTAAGAAAGCACAGCTTGCCAGCGCTCTCGATGTTGATCCGGTGGCGTTATGACCGCGCTTCTCGCACTTATCCCCGGACCTATCAAAACGGCTCTGATCTGGGCACTGGCGGCATTTGTGCTGGTGTCCGGTTCCTATGTCTATGGGAAGCGCGAAGGCCGTCAGCAAGCCGCTGTGGAGCAACTTCAATCCGATGTAAAAGCCGAGAGAGACAGGAACAAGAGCGATGCGAAACTTCAGGCCCTTAGCGATTTTGATTTGTGTGTTCAGTCTCTGCGTTCTCGCGGGATGCCCGTCGATGCCTGCGAGCAGCTGCGCGGGCTTCCGAAAAGCGAACCTTAATCCGGCAGCAACTGTCGCGGTGATCCAGTTGGATCGACCGGCATCAGAGCGGATTGAAGGAAACGATGCCAACGGCTCACGCCTTGGCTGCTGGAAATAGCATCGCATGATTGGTGGGGCGGGGAATGACGAAATTGGAGGCAGACATGCCCAACAGTAACAATGGAATATTCGATCCGATGGCCCAATATGCCCGCCTCTCCGAGCGGGTAGAGAACCAAGGCAAGGATATTGTAGACCTTCGGTCCAACATGAACACGGGGTTTCAGTCGGTCAACTCCAGTATCGGCACGATTTCGAACGAGCTGCGGTCAAGTATCGGGACACTCTCGAATGAGCTTCGAAGCAATAGTCGAACCCAATGGCCCGTGATCTGGGCGGCTGCGGGTGTGTGCCTTGCCATCATTGTGGCGGCGGGTAGCCAAGCGCTCAGTCCGATCAAGGATAGCCTCTCGGAAACAAAAACTGATATCCGCGAAACCGCCTCATCCGCCATGTCCGTTGCGGCCTTCACTGACTTCAAAAACACCTATGAGAATAATCGAGTGATTTCCCGGCAAGAAAGCATCGATAAGTTTGGCGATATCAAGAAGGATATCGACAAGATCAAGGATGACCAGGTTCCTCGCAAGGAACATGAGCGGGTTTGGGTGTCGTACGATGCGCAGCTTGCGGCAGACCGTGAGGCCCGCATGGCAGCCATTCAAAACATCCAGCGGCAAGTCGATGAAATCAAACAGACGCAATCTGGGTTCTTCGGCCAGCGTGATTTGAATATGCAATTGCTGGATCGGCTTGAAAGAATTGAGCGCGACAAGCGTCAATCCATTCCTCCACCTTGAGCAGTTCGGAATTTCCTAACAACTGAAACGCGCCGCTCTGTCCTTTGGGATGGGGCGGCGCTTTTTTGCGTTCTGGAACGGATTCCCACTATCCCCGTTTCAAGCCCATGCGCGCACATCCATTTGAAACAGTCACAGTCGAGACCAAGAGAATAGGCCGGTATCGGGTCATAGCGTCCGTTGAGGAGGCTTCCGAGTATCTGGTCTATGATTGGCCGGTTGAGAAGGGAAAGCTACAGCTTGACGCTCGTATCGCATGTCTCGATTGTCTGGAGGGTGCTGTGTCCACAGATGCCGCCAGAGAGGCCTTTGTAGCCGCTGCCAAGGATGCCGGTCTTTATGTCAAGGAAGGGCGTTAATCCTTACCCTCGCGATCTTTCAGAGCTTTCGAATAAGCGATGGATCCCGGCGACCAATACTTGATTGGCAAATCTTTACCGCCACCTTGTTCGTGCGGATATTCGAGCCAGCGGGCAAACTCGGCTTTAACCTTGTCGGCAGCTTCTTGCTTGGTATCCACGATTCCACTCAAGTGGGCTTTGCGGAACTCACCATGGCCGAGTTGGAACGTCCAATAATAACCTTTTTTCGGACCGACGAGATAGGGATAGATGCGCCCGACTACTTCCCCCTCGACAACTGCAACAAAGTCGCCCGTTTCCGTCTCTCCACCGATGACAGTTCTTTCCCATGTGATCTTCATGCGATAAGAATATCGATACTCGCCAAGAAGTTCTAGAGAATGATATGGGGCAGATTTGGTGGGACATTCTCAGAATAAAGCATAATGATTTTACACCACCTATAATTGTCCCACTGATTGATATCTAATTGATTTTCAATAAAAACTGCATTCCGGCAAGGGGCACCAGAGGCTTTTCACGACATCATTTAAGCAGGGCGTTGAGCATCCATACGTGGCTCACGGCGGACACCAAAGTATGATGTAGGCTTGTCTAGGACTCAATAGAGTAGAGAATTAAAGCTGCTCTGCGAATTTGACTGCATCAAACAAAGTCTCTGGTAAGAAAGTCCGGTCCTTTCTCCATTGAGCGCCAATACACTTTTCAATGACATAGCTGCCTTTGTGTGGGACGATACGAAACCGTCTCTTGCCCCGATGTAGTATGGGATTTTCGCCAACGCGCCATTCGGGAACTGTACTTCTCAAATTATTTAATTGTACTACCAGATCTGCGACTGATGAATAACGGTCTTCGCGTTTGGTAGCGCAGCATCTTCTAACCACCGTTTTAAGACCAGCCGGTACCCATGCGGGAAGCGTTGAGCGATTAACGACACGATCTCGAACAATTTTTGATTCGATGATCGACGTGGCATAATTTTGCTGTTCCCAACCGCCGAGGCCGTCATATTTTATGGCCTCTTTTTCAGAAAGCCATGCACGTTCTTCGTAGGGCAGGTGACCACCTAAGAGTTGATAAAAAATCATACCCAGCTGATATATATCTCCTTCACGATACGACCGTTTCTCTTCGAGCTCTTCAGGTGGGCGATAAAGAAGCGAATGTCGGGTTAGTGTTTTTGCGTAGCCCTCGTCGTTCTGGACGACAACAGAACCAAAATCTCCAATTACGAACTTGTCCTTGGACAAACAAAAGATATTTGCAGGCTTCAAGTCACGGTGTAGGTAGCCATTCCCATGCAAAAAGCTTGCCCCGCCTGCAATCTGGCTCAGTACATCAATCGCCTCAACAGTCCCAAATTTTCGACTCTTCAAGGCGTCGTCTAAGTCACCAGACGTGCAATACTGCGTCATAAAAAACGCATCGTCTTTATTGATGCTTTCAGCATGATATACCTTAAGAATGTGATCGGATTCGAGTTGAGCGAGTACGGCGGGTTCTGCATGATCTCCGTTACCCAATAGTAGAACTTTACAACGACATCGCGCTTTAGGAGCGTGTTGTAGCCGATCAGCACATGACCGTTGGCTCCCTTGTCGTTCATCAGTTTGAATTCTATATTTTTGGTCAGCTCCTCGGCTTTTTGCCTGATGGACTCCGGCAAAAGCGAAAAATCCAGAGCCATTATAATCTTCCGGCTTTGGCGAGCTGGAACACTCCGCAACGGTAGGCATCGTATTGGTACTTTAGTACGCCGTCTGGAATCCCTCCCAAGTTTGTCTTTGAAAATTTTGATAGCGCGGTAGCGTTGACAAATACCACGTCACAATCTGAAAGCTGAAAGAGTGTTTCAATTTTAAATGATATAGCTCCTCCACCCATTTGCCCGCCTTTCGCTCTCGCTTTAATTGCAAAAACAGCGACACCGTTTTCGTGGGCAAAGGTTTTTATGGCTTGAAGGAACGACTTGATAGCGCTGCTGTCTTTATCGTCTCCTAAAGTGAGCTTCTTTGTTTTACACGGTATGAGATGTGGGTCGTTGTTCTCCACCGAGACCAAAACTAGCCGCGCTTCACTTGATTTTAAGTCAACTCCACAGACGATCATTCCCCCCCCAATGTGTTTCCTCCGAACTCTATAGAAACTTAATTGAGGAATGTTCAATGAGATTACCGTTAGCCCACTTGTGGGCAACGCGGACGCATGAAGCGATGAGCCATCCTCACGCGCGTTCCTCCCATATTTTTGCCAATTCCACGATTGTCTTTACAGCTCTTTCCATGTCCTGCCTGCTGATCCATTCTAGCGGCGAGTGAAAGGCATGGCCGCCAGCAAAGAGGTTTGCGCAAGGAAGGCCCATATAGGATAGTCTTGAGCCATCCGTGCCACCTCTTATGCTGCCGCGCACGGGTTTCATGCCCGCGCGCCGAATCGCTTCGATTGCGTTTTCCACGATCTCGGGGTTCCGGTCGAGAATCGCTTTCATATTGCGATACTGCTGTTTCACAGTGAATTTGTAAGAAGAGCCGGGGAAATCGGAGATCACTTTCTTGACCAGATCTTCCAGCATGGCTTCCTTTACCGCCAGACCCTCATCGTTAAAGTCACGGATGATAAGGGCGAGCGTGGCCTTTTCCATGGAACCCGTAATATTGACCGGATGAATAAAACCCTCGCGGCCTTCAGTCGTTTCGGGGGCAATATTCTTGGGTAAAGCGGCAATAATCGCGCTGGCGATCTTGATGGCGTTTTCCATCTTGTCCTTGGCAAAACCCGGATGGATTGCGACACCCTGAATGGTGATCTCAACGCCATCTGCCGAGAATGTCTCATCTTCAATATGTCCGGCGGTTTCACCGTCGACAGTATAGGCAAATTGCGCACCGAGCTTTTCAAGGTCAACCTTGTCAGCGCCGCGCCCTACTTCCTCATCCGGCGTAAACAGGATGCGAATGGTGCCATGTTTGATGTCGGGATTATCCATGAGGATTTGCGCAGCCGTCATGATCTCGGCGAGACCCGCTTTGTCGTCGGCTCCAAGCAAAGTGGTGCCGTCGGTTGTGATGATGTCGTTGCCAATCTGATCAAGCAGGACAGGATGATCTTTCACGCGAATGATCTGCTGCGTATCTCCGGTCAGCTGAATGTCCCCGCCTTGATAATTCAGCACATGTTGGGGCTTCACATTTGTCCCTGTGAAATCGGGCGCCGTATCCATGTGCGAACAGAAACAAATGACCGGCACGTCCTTGTCGACATTGGAGGGGATGGTTGCATAGACATAACCATGTTCGTCCAGATGGGCGCGTCAGTCAGGCCAATTTCGAGCAGTTCAGTGACAAGTATGCGGCCAAGATCAAGCTGCTTCTGGGTCGTGGGCTGTGTTGAAGAACTGGCATCCGACTGGGTGTCGATCACGACATAGCGAAGAAAGCGGTCGGTAACTGTATCGGTCATAGGCTTCATTCCAATTGATCAGCGGTAGTCGTCTGTTTAGCGCGTGATGGGCCGTGTGTGAAACGGATTTCAGTTGAGATGTTTTCTCAGGGCGGCGCCACCGCGCTGTCTTTTGCTCGATCAAATTTCTCAAGGGCGAGAAGATACAATATTAAATCAATGTGTTGGGGGCTATTTTGTCGTGATCTGTATTGTGAGTTCTTCCGATCCTGTAGAAAATAAATCTAAATTGGGGAAGATTAATGAATGAACATGCTGAAGGCAGCCCGATAATAGTTTGCGGGTGTCAAAGAAGTGGTACGACCGCCATCGTCCGGATTTTGAACGATAATGGAATGATGATTTCCAATGAATGGGCATTGTTTGCGTGGCCCGCTTGGCAAGAGCAGTTTTCATTGGCTGAGTGGCTTGAGAACAAACGTGCTCAAGTGGAGAAAAACCTTTGGCTGCAGTTCTGGCACTATAAAATCGAGCTGACAGGTTTGGAGGCGGAGCAAGGTTATTCGGCAGCCTTGCACTCGGTCTATGGCAGGCGTGATGCTTGGCGTTGGGGAGACAAGTGGTCGGATTATGTTTTCCACGTTGACGCTGTCAAAGCCCATTTTCCTAATGCCAAAATTATCTACATTTATCGTGATGGGCGCGACGTTGTCGCCAGCATGTTACGCAAGACCATAGAGAAAGATCCCGGCCCAGGTTTCAAACGGTGGGTGAATTCCATTGAAGCCTGGCTTTCATGGAAAGATCGGGTTGATCACCTTGCAATAAGACAGGAGGACTTGCTGCAGTATCCCGAGAAGATCGCCGCAGACATTGCCGACTATTGCGGGTTTACACTGCAGAGCGCCGGGCATGCTGCTTATGTGCTGTTGGGGTCGGATGCCGAAAACAATGGGGACCACGTATCTGAAAACCCCTTCGAGCATACGGGAGCATATCATGACCAGTTTTCAGATGCTGATGTTCCGGCCGATGTCATGCGCCATCTGATAAATCTGGGCTATGCCAAGCATAAGCAAGAAAGGGCCTAGTTTCGTCCGGTCAAATTGCGCAAGCGCTCGCGCATGAGGCGGGCAATATTCTGGGTGCGCCGGTAAAGGTGGATCTGCGAAGCCGCCTGCCGGGTGGCGCGATCTGCTTGCGGGGTAAGGCCGATGACCAGAGTTCCGATTTTCTCCCGCTCCTGGAAAAGACGAGACGCAACGGGGTGATCCGGCACGGCGCAAGAATCGGTCCGGTCAATATTGGGATCTTCCAAATGATTCTTCAGCACTTCAATCATCAAAAGAACACCCGGTGAGAAACTCGCCAAACGCTCATCATAGGCGGTTTTCCAAGTCCACGCGTCGCCCGCTTCGATGAACACGATCAGCACCGCGATTACTTTGCCATCCAATTCCAGCGTATGGATGCGAGCCAGATCACGTGCAGCAAGATTGTTGACGGCCTCACGTGCAAAGGCCGCACGGAACCGGTCTACGGCCATCGCCGAGCCGCGCTGTCCCTTCCAGCCACTGGCTTCCAGTGCCAGGAAATCCTCGAGTTTGCGTCTTATATCCTCTTCGCTACGGCTGACGACGTAAGTGAGGGCGCCTTTTTCTGAGAGACGCCGCCAGAGCCGGCGGTACTCCTTGGTATGTTTTGCGCCAATGGCTTCGCGTAAATATTCGGCCCCCTCTTTGGTACTTTCAATTGCGGGACGTTCCATCTGGTGCGTCGTGACCAGTGGCAGGTTCCGTTCCATGGCTATTGAACGGATAAGCTGCGCCACCGGGCGGTCGAGCAGCATATCCGGGAAAACCAGGATTTCCGGTAGTTTCAGATGTTTGCGACCCAGCATATCGAAGAGATCATTCAGAACGCCAACGGGGTCGTCGCGATCGATCAAAGGCGTTCCCTGTGGTCCAAACGGCGTCGCCCAAGCGCGCAAGATCGAACCTGAAAAAGCAAAGCCCGGGCGCTCTATCGTGTAGGGCATCAGGAAGCGAAGGCGGCTTTTGATGTCGTTCTCGTCGCGCATAACCATGAACCGGACCTGCCTGTCATCGAGGCGTGGCATGGCGGGCGCCAGAAACCGAGGATTGAAAAAGATGTTTGGCTCGATCGTCCGGTAGGTGAGATATTCCAGCTCATCAAGGAGTTCAAAACCGGCGGAAGCCGAATAGATGGAAAGCTTGCGGGGAATGGCGTGCGTGCTAAGAGTTTCCTCGAACTGCTTTGTCGCATCGCGCGAAGAATCCATGCCCGACAACTGCGCAATGATATGCGCAGAAGGACCACCGGCCAGTTCTTCAAGGAGCGGGATCGCGGCCATCAGACTTCTTCCTTGGCAGGTTTCTCGATTACCCTGCCGGCAAAAACGAACATCGTAATGTTCAGACGTTTGTAAACAGTCAGCGTTAAGGTCACGGCTTCAAATACCATTGAAAAAGCGGTGGCGCATGCGGCTCCGGTCAAACCATAGGCCGGGATGAGCACAATGCTGAGACAGATATTAACAATCAGTGTGAGAGCATAAACTGCAGCACAGATTTTTTGTTTTCCGGCCATGTTCAGCAGGCTTTCAGCCGGCCCAACCGACGCCCGGGCAACCACACCGATAACCATGATGAAAAGGAGGGGATAGCCCTCCGTGAATTCGTCACCGAACAGGTAGAGCAGTGGTTTGCCCAGCAAAAGCAGCACCAGCGCCATTGCAAGAGAGGGCCAAAATGTCCAGCGCGCCGTGTCTCTTGCAAATGCGGCCAGTTGGGCGTGATCGGTTGTATGGATCAGTTCGGAATATCGCTGCGCGGCACCGGCTTTTACCGAGAAATAGACAAAGTGCACGAGAGCCAGAAGTTTCACAGTGGCAAAATAGGTGGCGACCTTGTCAGGCTCCATGAACCGCCCGACCATCAGCACGTCCGCATTGGTGAGAAGAAAGAAAAAGCCCTCAACAAGGAAGATAGGTAGCGAGACTGTGAACCATTCGCCGAAACGAATGGACCTGTTTCCAGGAGGGATAACAGACTTGAACCGGTTATTGACCACGAGCAATTGAACCAGCGTTGTAAGGTAGGTTGCGATAATTGAGCAGATCACGGCGATAATAGCTGTGGGTGTAAAGCCGGCCGCATGGGCAATGCTCATGATGATGAGGGTCAGGACCGGCCTGACGATATAGGTTGGGGTGAGGGCAACCAGAACCCATGAGCGTGAGCGTGCTGTGCCGTCAAGCGTATCGCCGAGGGCGATCATCGGAAGACAAACAAATCCAAGCAGGAAGGGCGTGACATAGTAAGCTTCAAGCGCATCGCGGAAGTGATAAATGCCTGCCGCGGCGGCAAGCGCCAGAAAGGTCGTCATGGATATGGCAAATATCTTGCTGGTAAACAGGATACCGCGCAGGCGATTTAGCTGGTTGCTCTCAAGATATTCCGGGACATAGCGGATAATACTGGTCTGGAAGCCGAGACAGGAAAGATTGCCAAGGATGACGACTGTCACCCATACGAGAACAAAAATTCCATATTCAAATTGCCCCATCCAGCGGGCGAATATGACCTGCGATAGGAGAGCTATGGCTGCACTGATAATACGAATGCCGAAAGCAATCAACGAAACGCGCTGCGCTACGGCATGCTGATTGGTCCCGTCGAGCAAAGCATCCAGGCGAAGGAGCCATGGATGGAGCTGGCGGGTCAGTTTCTCCGGCAGAAACCGGTCTGCAGTCTGTACCGCAGAAAATCGCAATGGGCAGCTCCAATTATGGCCAATGAGGGAGCTTTACTCAGTAAACCTTTAGAAACGGTTCGAAAAGTAGACACGAATGCTCGGTAATGAAAAGGCCGCATTGAAGCGGCCTTTTTTGTAATCAGGCAAAAGAGCCGTGGCAGTGTTTGTACTTCTTGCCCGAGCCGCAAGGACAGGCTTCGTTGCGGCCAATCTTGCCCCAGCTTTGTGGATTATTGGGGTCGCGATCCGCCGGATCCACGATGCGCAAATCTTCTTGCACGGCAAGCATGCTGCCTTCGCCGAAATCATCTTCGCCGGTCGTGCCATCAATATGATGGCCTTCCATCGGAGGCAATTCCGGCTCTTGAGTAGCTGCCGCATCCCGAACTAGTTCAACGCGCATCAACTGCGATGTCACGTTTTGGCGCAGGTTGACCAGCATTGTCTGGAACAGCTCGAATCCTTCGGTCTTGTATTCGTTGAGCGGGTCACGCTGGGCATATCCGCGGAAACCGACAACCGACCGCAAGTGGTCAAGATTGACCAGATGCTCGCGCCAAAGCGCATCAAGGCTCTGAAGTATGATCGATTTTTCGACATAGGCCATGATTTCGGGCCCAAAGCGCTCAGCACGATCCGCCGCCGCCTTTTCGACCGCGTCGAACAGGCGTTCACGAACATCATCTGACGTTATACCATCTTCAAGCGCCCAATCTGTTACCGGAAGGTCGAGATTGAGAATATTGCGGACGTCTTCATCCAGCTGCTTGATGTTCCACTGTTCCGCATAAGCGCCTTCCGGCGTATGCCGGTTGGTCAGGTCCTCAACCACGTCCTCGCGCATTTCCTTGGTCGTCTGGCTGAGGTCCGTGCCATCCATGATTTCGAGACGCTGCTCGAAGATCACTTTACGCTGATCATTCATCACATCGTCATATTTCAGAAGGTTCTTGCGGATATCGAAGTTGCGCGCTTCGACCTTCTTCTGCGCTTTTTCAAGTGCCTTGTTGATCCAAGGGTGGACAATGGCTTCGTCCTCCTTGAGACCCAGTCTCTGCAGCATTCCATCCATGCGCTCGGAACCGAAGATACGCATCAGATCGTCCTGCAGGGACAGGAAGAATTTCGAACGGCCCGGATCACCCTGACGGCCTGAACGACCGCGCAGCTGATTGTCGATGCGGCGGCTTTCATGCCGCTCCGTCGCCAAAACATAAAGGCCACCGGCAGCCAGCGCTTTTTCCTTCAGGACAGCGATGTCGGCACGAATAGCGTCTTCCTTGGCCTTGCGCTCTTCGCCAGCAGGCATGTCGTCGAGTTCACGCGCAATGCGCATTTCGAGATTGCCGCCGAGCTGAATGTCGGTGCCGCGACCAGCCATGTTCGTAGCGATTGTAATAGCACCCGGCACGCCCGCCTGCGCCACAATATAGGCTTCCTGCTCATGATACCGGGCGTTCAGAACCTGAAAGTCCTTGAAACCTTCTTTGCGCAGGCGATCGGCCAGTTGTTCGGACTTCTCGATGGAGGTCGTACCGACGAGGACAGGCTGGCCCTTTGCCGCTGCTTCGCGGATATCGCGAACAATGGCTTTATATTTTTCTTCGACAGTCCGGTAAACTTCGTCATCTTCATCCAGACGCTTGACCGGATTGTTCGTCGGAATTTCCGTAACCTCAAGACCGTAAATATTGCCGAACTCTTCCGCTTCGGTGGAGGCCGTACCGGTCATACCGGCCAGCTTCTTGTACATGCGGAAATAATTCTGGAAAGTGATTGAAGCCAGTGTCTGGTTTTCCGGCTGGATTGTCACATGTTCCTTGGCTTCAAGCGCCTGATGCAGACCTTCCGAGAAACGGCGGCCCGGCATCATGCGGCCGGTGAACTCATCAATGATGACGATTTCATCGTTGCGAACGATGTAATCCTTGTCCTTCTGGAAAAGCTTGTGGGCGCGAAGTGCATTATTGACGTGATGGACGACGGCAACGTTCTCAATATCGTAAAGACCATCACCCTTCAGATGTCCGGCATCGCGAAGCAGGTTTTCCAGCTTTTCCGTGCCGTCTTCCGTGAAGATAGCGGTTTTCTGCTTTTCATCGATTTCATAATCTTCCGGCTGCAGGGGCAGGATGAATGTATCGATGAGATTATAGAAATCGGAGCGGTCATCCAGCGGGCCTGAAATGATCAGCGGCGTACGCGCCTCATCGACAAGGATCGAATCCACTTCGTCGACGATGGCATAATTGTGCGGGCGCTGAACCATCTGCACGCGCTCATACTTCATGTTATCGCGCAGATAATCGAAGCCCAGCTCATTATTGGTCGCGTAGGTAATATCGGCATTATAGGCTTTGGCGCGTTCTTCATCATCGAGTCCGTGGACGATGATGCCGTAGCTTAGGCCGAGGAAATTATAGATTTGGCCCATCCAATGCGCATCGCGGCTGGCCAGATAGTCGTTGACGGTAACGACGTGAACACCCTTGCCCTCTAGCGCATTCAGATAAACCGGCAAGGTCGCGACGAGTGTCTTGCCTTCACCGGTCCGCATTTCCGAAATGCCGCCCCCATGCAGGACCATGCCGCCGATAAGCTGGACGTCGAAGGGACGCATGCCGAGAACGCGCTTGGCGGCCTCGCGTGCCACAGCAAATGCGGGCACCAGCAGGTCATCCAGCTTTGTGCCATTTGCCAACTGCGCTCGGAACTCCGCAGTCTTGCCCTTGAGTTGTTCGTCCGTTAAGGCCGAAATTTCCGGTTCAAGCGCATTGATTGCATCAACGCGAGGCTTGAATCCTTTTACGCGACGCTCGTTTGAAGAGCCAAAAAGCTTGCGAGCTAAGCCGCCGAAACTGACCATCCCTGGTCCTCTCTTTAAATACGTTCTGCCGGTGAGTCCCGGCATTTGAAGCGTCTGATGTCCGGAACTACAAAGCTGCCATATATCTGAGCTAACAAGTCAAAGGTATAAAGCAACTTCTGCCAAGCTATCTGGACGCAAAGCCGTTGGACAGATAAGAGGGGCCTTGAATGATGTCAATGTTGAAGCGTTGCTTCACTACGGCCAAATTCTGCCATATTCATAGCCCGTACCGATCCTCCCAAGGAGAAAATTGAAAATGAAACTATTGCGTAAGACGATTTCATTGATGACTGTAGCCACGTTTTTGGCGGGCGTTTCCACAGTGGCCATGGTCCAAAACAGCGCGTTGGCCCAGGATGCGACCCCCGCACCGGCTGCAAAAGCTGCCCCGCTGGACCCGACAACGGTTATTGCCACTGTGAATGGCAACAAGATTACGCAGAAGGATCTGGATCAGGCATCCGCAGATCTCGACCCGCAGATTTCCCAATTGCCTGAAGAGCAGCGTCGCGTTGCCGCCCTTGCAGCAATTATTGATATCAAGGCGTTTGCTGTGAAGGCCGAGGCAGATAAGCTCGACCAGACGGCGGATTTCAAGTCGCGCATGGCCTTCCTCAAAGAACGCGCCCTGCACAATGAATATTTCAAGCAGCAGGTTATCGACAAGATCACGGATGCGGATGTCCGCGCGCGCTACGACAAGGAAATCGCTGCAATGCCAGCGACGAATGAAGTTCGCGCCCGTCATATATTGGTGAAGACCAAGGAAGAAGCGGAAGCAATCATCAAGCAGCTGGATGGTGGAGCCTCGTTCGAGGACATTGCCAAGGAAAAATCGACAGACGGTTCCGCCGCTCAGGGTGGTGACCTTGGATATTTCGGACAGGGGCAAATGGTTCCAGAGTTCGAAAAGGCAGCAAACGAGCTCGAGATTGGAAAATACTCGAAGACTCCGGTGCAGACTCAATTCGGTTTTCATGTGATCAAGCTTGAAGACAAGCGTGCCAAGCAGCCGCCAGCATTTGATCAGGTGAAGGATCAGGTCAAGTCCATGTTGATCCGCGATCGGTATACGGATTTGATCAAGCAGGAGCGGACGTCGCTGAAGATTGTCTATGCCGACCCCGAAGTTGAAAAAGCTTTCAAGGCAGCCACCGAAGGCCAGCAGTAAAAATCAAAGGCCCGCTGGTAAAGAGCGGGCCTTTACTCCTTTCGATCCTTCATTTCCATCTTCGAGGTTGTAGATGTCCACAGCGGTTTCGCCCCTTGCTCCCAAACATTATCCAGCAATGCCCGAGATTCAGGGGGTCAGGATTGCGACGGCTGAGGCAGGCATAAAATATAAAGGCCGAACCGATGTTGTCATGATGGTTTTCGATAAGCCAGCAGCTGTGGCGGGCGTTTTCACCCGTTCGAAATGCCCCTCTGCTGCAGTGGATTTCTGCCGATCCAGCTTGAAAGGTGGTTATGCGCGCGCCGTTATTGTCAATTCCGGCAATGCCAACGCATTCACGGGCAAAAAGGGTAGGGAATCAACCAAGGTCACTGCTGCTGCTGCTGCCAAAGCTGTCGGGTGCAAGCCAGGTGAGATATTCCTTGCCTCCACTGGCGTAATCGGTGAGCCGCTTGATGCCGGAAAGTTCAGCCATCTGCTTGGCGACATGGCAAAGCAGGCAGTCTCCGGACGTTGGCAGGATGCGGCCAGTGCGATCATGACGACCGACACATTCCCAAAAGTTGCCACGGAAACCGTATTGCTAGGCGGGGTTCCCGTTACCATCAACGGAATCGCCAAGGGCGCGGGGATGATCGCGCCGGATATGGCAACGATGCTTTCATTCGTTGCAACAGATGCTCCGATCGCTTCCGATGTTTTGCAGGAACTTCTTTCCAAGTCGGTGGGCAAGAGCTTCAATTCAGTAACTGTCGACAGCGACACGTCCACGTCCGACACTTTGCTGCTTTTTGCGACCGGTTCGGCTGCCGAACGCGGTGCGGCGCCTGTCACCAAGCTGAAAGATAAGCGTCTCAAGCCGTTTGAAAAGGCTTTGGAACGCATTCTCAAGAATCTGGCTTTGCAGGTCGTGCGCGATGGTGAGGGTGCCCGCAAGATGCTGGAGATCACGGTCACCGGCGCAAAATCGGACAAATCAGCCAAAAAGATTGCCTTGTCCATTGCCAATTCTCCCTTGGTCAAGACAGCAGCCGCTGGTGAGGACGCCAATTGGGGCCGGGTTGTCATGGCTGTGGGTAAGGCTGGCGAACCAGCAGACCGCGATCTTCTGGCAATCTGGTTCGGCGACATCCGCGTTGCCCGCGAAGGAGAACGCGATCCGGATTATTCGGAAGCTGCGACCTCGGCCTATATGAAGAACGAAGATATCCAAATTCGCGCCGATATCGGTCTTGGCAAAGGCAAAGCCACAGTCTGGACTTGCGATCTGACCAAGGAATATGTGGCGATCAATGGTGATTACCGCAGCTGATGCCGTTCGCTTTAACGCAAGTCAGGCAGATAGAGGCGCTGGGCTTCCGGGCGTGGCCAGCTTCATCCGTCCATTATGACGGAAGCTGGAGTATCCGAATCACTCCAAATCATCCGGCAAAACGGCTGAACTCGGTTAATCCGCTTGATCCGGGTGATACGGAGAATATTGAAAAGCGGGTGGCCGCGGCCGCGGAGCGGTTTCGGGCCGCAGGTCGTGCGCTTATATTCAGACTTTCTCCATTGGCACCGCAAAAGCTTGAATCATATCTGGAAAAATCCGGATGGACACGATTCGACGAATCGCTGGTGATGATTGCAGATTTGGCGGATGTCGATCTATCCGATGCGAGAGAGCAGGAACCGGAGAGGGATACTGATCGGTTCGCCGCTGCCTCGTTGCGTGTTCAGGCAGAATCACCTGAAAAGAAATCCAGCCTGGTCGACGTGATCAACGCCATAAGACCGGCAAAAGGCCTGTTTGTCCGCGAAGACGCAGATGTACCTGTCTCAGCGGCTATTTGCGTATGTGACGGCGCGATGGCTGGGCTGCTTGGAATCGAAACGGCAGAACTTGAGCGCCGGCGCGGGCATGGGCGCGCCATTGTGAAAACGGCACTGAAGTGGGCAGTCATGCAAGGTGCCCGCAAGGCGTGGCTTCAAGTTGAAGCGGGTAATGCAGGCGCTATCGCCCTTTATCAATCCATGGGATTCAAAGAAGCATACCGATACGCTTACTGGCGGGCAGAACATGACTGACAAAACACTCCCGATTCTGCTGGTCACGGCCTGTGCCTTGGTCGATAGCGACGGAAGGGTGCTGTTGACGCAGCGTCCGGAGGGAAAATCACTTGCCGGGCTGTGGGAGTTTCCCGGAGGTAAGGTTGAACCGAACGAGACTCCGGAAGCCAGCCTTATCAGAGAACTGCAAGAAGAACTTGGCATTACGGTCAAACCCGCCTGTCTTGCACCCCTGACATTTGCCAGCCACACCTATGAGAAATTCCATCTTCTCATGCCGCTGTTCATTTGCCGGCGTTACGAAGGCATGCCCCGTTCGATGGAGGGGCAGGCGCTGAAATGGGTGCATCCTAAAGATATGCGTGACTATCCAATGCCCGCAGCCGATATTCCGCTCATACCGTTTTTGATCGATCTTCTGTAATTTTATACAATGTTAAGTTGTATTCTCGCCCGTTAACTCTAACGGTTAATTCATCCTTCACCTGATTGAGCGACTTTTAAACATTCTTGAGGCGCATTTTTCAGGTGGTTTATGGCGCGCAAAAACGATTACATCGATGATGATCTGATGATGCGAACCGGCGGTTTGTCCGGGGCAGCTGGAGGAATCCTGCGGATTACATTGCTGTTTGGCTCTGCTGCCGTCGCATTGGCGCTGATCATAGCCCCGCTTGCCAATCGGAGCAGTCAAGCTGTCGTGGATTATTCGGCAGGACGTTCGCTGGACGAAATCCAGACAGGATCAATCAAGAAAGCCGATCCATCGACCTATACGGTCCGCCGCAGCGTGCTGCAAAGCACGCCAAATTCGGTTTGCATTCTCAAAAGCGATGGTACGAAAACAGGCGACTGTTAGGGGCTTTAATCTTTTTCAGCTTCTTTAAGGAAATCTGCCAGTGAAGTCTTCGCAGAGCCGGGTTTGAGCGGCTTTTGTTGCGATTCATGCGCCGCCCAGCCAGACATCCAAATGAATGAAAATGTCGCGCGGATGCGGCCATCAGGATCGCTAAAGCGTTCGGCATAGATTTCTGCTGCCCGCATGAAGAATTGCCGGGTCAGCGGCTTACGGGAACGCCCGAAAAGGCTGTTCTGGACGCCCATCGCCCGCAAGTCGCGCATCAGCGCGAAAAGATTATCATATCGCACCGTATAGGTTTCAATATCCGTGACGGGCAATGTGAAACCCGCCCGTTGCAGCAGACCGCCGACATCGCGCACATCGGCAAACGGTGCGACACGCGGTGATACGCCCCCGCTGATTTCACTCTCAGTGGCAATCAGGCATTCGCGCAGTTCGGTCAGAGTGTTCTCACCGGCCATGGCGCCGAGAAACAGCCCATCCGGCTTCAATGCCCGCCTTATCTGGAGCAAGGTCCCCGGTGTGTCATTTGTCAAATGCAGGGACAGCAAGGAAACCGCAAGGTCAATGCTTGCAGCTCCAAGTGGCAATATTTCCTGATCGGCGACAATTGCGGGAAAGCGGGTTGTCAGGAACGGCCCAGCTTCTTCAATGCGAATGATGATCGAAGCCTTGCCCGAGCGCTGCATCGCTTCGGCTGCAAGGTCTGTGTGGCTGGCGAGGTCAATCGCAACTTCGAACTGGCGCTCGACAGCCGATAGTCGCTCTTCAAGATCGTCGGCTGCGCGTGCGAGCAGAAAGTCGGCAGAAGTTCCGTGCTGTTTGAGCGCGCGTAATCTTCTTTGTAGAACTAAAGTTCGATCGAATAGCTGATGCCGATCCATTCCGAATTTCTCTGATGAATGTATAATTGCCCGGTAGATGCGTCGCTTGGACATGAATTGCAATGAAAACTATTGGGAAAACTGTCCGCACAAGCATCGGCATAGGCGCGCGCAGTGCCGTGCGGGAGGTGTTTAATGTGCTTTTCCCGCCTGTTTGTGCCGGATGTGACAAGCATGTGGCTGAACCCGGTTCCTTGTGCGGAACATGCTGGACCAAGGTCAGATTTATCGAAAAGCCCTATTGCCCGGTGCTTGGAACGCCCTTCAGCCATGATCTGGGTTCTGAAATTCTTTCGGCTGAAGCAATCGCGGATATGCCGCCCTTTGCTCGTGCCCGCGCCGTTGCAATTCATGAAGGCGTCATTCGCGATATGATTCACCGGCTCAAATATAATGATCGCACCGATCTAAGCCGCTGGATGGCAGGGTGGATGGCGCGGGCAGGGCGCGAACTGATCGATGATTGTGACGTGATCGTGCCAGTGCCGCTGCATGCGAGGCGTTTCTGGTTGCGCCGTTTCAACCAATCGGCAGAGCTTGCCCGCTATCTGGCGAATGTCAGCAGCAAAGCCTTTGAACCTGACGCCCTCAAACGCATCAAAAAAACGCGGCAACAGGTGGGGCTTGGTCCGAGCCAGCGCCTTACAAATGTTCGCGGTGCCTTTAAAGTGCCTGAGGCGCAGGAGATAAAGGTTCGAGGGCGCAATGTTCTTCTGATCGATGATGTCTATACGACTGGCGCGACGGTCAAGGCAGCAACCCGCGCGCTCATGCGGGCTGGAGCAAAAAGTGTCGATGTATTGACCTTCGCCAGGGTTATGGGAGACGAATTGTCTGTCTAAGCTGGCTCTTGCGCAACGAACGGGCCTTTTCCCGTCAGGTTTTCACGCCTATATAAGGGAAAAATTGGAGTGCCATGATGGTCGATGTGACAATCTATACGCGTAACGGCTGTGGCTTTTGCACGGCAGCTGTAGGCTTGCTTGAGAAAAAAGGCGTAGCCTTTGTTGAGCACAATGCAACTGTGGAACCAAATGCACGGCAGGAAATGCTGGCTCGTGCCAATGGGCGCACAACATTTCCTCAGGTTTTCATAGGCAAGACCCATGTTGGTGGTTGTGATGATCTCTACGCGCTTGAAAGCCAAGGCCGACTTGACGGACTGTTGAAGACTGGCGAACTCGTTTAAGGACAGTGGAATGAGTGTATTTCGTGCTGCTGCTATCCAGATGCGCTCGGGCGTCGACCCGCAGCGCAATGCTGCTGATCTCGTTGACTATGTTGACGATGCTGTTGGCAAAGGGGCGGTCTATGTGCAAACCCCGGAAATGACCGGGGCGCTGCAGCGGGATCGCAAGGCCCTTGCCAGCGTCTTAAGGGGCGAGAGCGAGGACATAATTGTTCGCACAGCTTCCGAATTGGCGGCGCGTCACAAAATTCACCTTCATATCGGCTCGACGGCCATTGCGGTTGAGGATAGCAAAATTGCCAATCGTGCCTTCTTTTTCGGTCCGGACGGAAATATCCTGACACGCTACGATAAGATCCACATGTTCGATGTTGATCTGGATAATGGCGAGAGCTGGCGCGAATCTGCTGTCTATTCGCCTGGCAACGATACGGTGGTTCTTGATTTGCCATTTGCCAAGCTGGGTCTGGCCATTTGTTATGATGTCAGGTTCCCGCAATTGTTCCGGGCGCAGGCACTGGCTGGTGCATCGGTCATCACTGCGCCTGCGGCCTTTACCCGCCAGACGGGCGAAGCCCACTGGAATGTGCTGCAACGTGCACGCGCAATTGAAAATGGTGCATTCATGATTTCTGCTGCGCAAGGTGGCGTCCATGAAGATGGCCGCGAGACATTTGGCCATTCCATCATTGTCGCGCCCTGGGGTGAAGTTCTGGCTGAAGCGGCACATGCCGATCCTGCGATCATCATTGCTGATATTGATCCGGCATTGAGTGCGGCTGCCCGTGCCAAAGTGCCTAATTTGAAAAATGCCCGCCCGTTCGGCGTGCTTGTCGAGAATGATGGCCGGAGCGAAAGACTGGCAGACGCGTCATGATCCGTTTTTCTCTTCATTGCGACAAGGACCATGAATTTGAAGGCTGGTTCCGCAGCAATGACGACTTCGATTCTCAGGCTGAAAAAGGTCTCGTAAGCTGCCCATCATGCGGCTCGAACAAGGTCGGCAAAGCTCTAATGGCACCTTCTGTTTCGACAGGCAGGCAAAAAGAGAAGATTGCCATTGCCATGAGCGAAATGGCCAAGGAAATGAAGGAAATGGTCAAGAAGGTCCGCGAGAATGCGGATTATGTTGGCGCGGAATTTGCGGAACAGGCACGCAAAATTCATTTCGGCGAGGCCGAGGCGCGGGGCATTTATGGCGAAGCCACTCCCGAAGATGTGGAAGCCCTGCTGGAAGATGGCGTGGATGTCATGCCGCTTCCTGTCTTTCCCGAAGATCACAATTGATCTCATAGCACTAAGGTCTATGGTGCGGTGGTCGATTCTGACCGCCCGGGTGATTTTCCATGCAATTTTTGAATTCCGCGCCCCTGCTGCTGCTTTTAACAGGGGCGTTTTTGGGGCTGACTTTGCCATTCGGCAAATTGGCTTTTTCTGCCGGGATTGCGCCTTCGCTTTGGGCTTTCGTTATTTCAACCGGTGCGGGAACCGTTTTGCTGATTGCCTTCCTGCTTATGGGCAAGCGCCCGCGGCTGGACGCGCATATGGTGCGCTATTACCTTATCGCCGCATTTATTTCCTATGCCGTGCCTAATGTCATGACGCTTTCGGCCATCCCGCATCTTGGGTCTGGCTATACGGGCATCATGTATACGCTTTCGCCAGTATTCACCTTGATGCTGTCGATCCTGTTCAAACTCAAACGCCCCAGCCTGCTTGGACTTTTGGGCATATTGGTTGGTTTTATCGGCGCAGTGATCGTTGGATTTACCCGCGGTCAGGTGGGCCAGCCAGCCGAACCGCTCTGGGTTATAATCGGCCTGTTGATTCCGGTTCTTCTTGCCTTGGGCAATGTTTATCGCACCATTGATTGGCCCAAAGGTGCTGACCCGACTGAATTGGCGGCAGGGAGCCATATCGTGACGGCGGTCATGCTGGTGCCAGCTATCTGGCTCATGACCGGTGGCTTTCCAGTTGCGCCGTTGGCTAATGTGCCGTGGCTGGTGCTAGCGCAAATTCTGGCCTCCACCTGCATGTTTGCACTCTACTTCCGGCTGCAAGCGGTTGGTGGCCCGGTTTATCTCAGCCAGATAGGATATGTTGGAGCGGCGGTAGCCTTACTGGCAGGAACCCTGTTTTTGGGAGAAACCTATGGGCTGACGACGTGGCTGGGGGCGGCAATTATTACAGTTGGTGTGGGCATGACCACGAAGGCGCAACTGATGGCGACAAAAGCAGGATAGACGATTGCTTAGGTCTGGCGTGGTTTAGTTTCGAACAGCCAGCACCATATAATTCACATCGGTATCGTTTGAGCGGTTCCAGCTATCGGCAAAGGGATTATAGGTCACGCCGACTTTCTCGGTTACACTCAGACCGGCTGCGACGAGTGCCGTTTCCAGCTCTTCAGGGCGCACGAGTTTTTCATATTGATGCGTGCCGCGTGGTAACCAGCGCAACACATATTCCGCGCCAAAAATTGCAAGGCCAAGGGCTTTCAATGTCCGGTTTATCGTAGCGACGAAGGTCATGCCGCCCGGCTTGACCATTTGCGAACAGGCGGACATGTACAGATCGACATCAGCCACGTGCTCGACGACCTCCATGTTGAGAACAACGTCGAATTTTTCGCCGGCTTCGGCCAGGGCTTCTGCTGTCGTCGCGCGATAGTCTATGTCCAATCCGCTTTGGGCGGCGTGAATTTTGGCAACTTCAATATTGGTTTCGCCAGCATCGGCACCGACTACCGTCGCGCCAAGCCGTGCCATCGGCTCGCACAGCAACCCGCCACCGCAACCAATATCGAGGAATCGCAGACCCTTGAATGGCTGGGGGCTGTTCGGGTCGAGATTATAGTGAGCGCAGACCTTTTCCTTGATATAGGCAAGACGGGTCGGATTGAACTTGTGCAACGGGCGGAACTTGCCTTGTGGGTTCCACCATTCCGCAGCCATGCGTGAAAAACGCTCCACTTCTGCGGCATCAATTGTACTGCGCTCTGCCTGGGCCATTGCCTTATCCTTTGCTCTTCCTATCGAGTGGCCCATTCACGTAAAAAATGTCAAGGCGCAAATCGTCCCGCGTTCTTGCAGTTATGTCATAATTTGGTTATGGGAAGCCGCATTCAACTGGCGCGGAACCTGTTCATTCGACTGGTTCTCTTCCAATATAATTTCAGGCCTTTCCAGAACGGTAATTCCCATGGCTCGCATTGTGATGAAATTCGGTGGCACTTCGGTGGCCGATATCGACCGCATCCGTAATGTGGCCCGGCATGTCAAACGTGAAGTCGATGCCGGTCATGAAGTCGCAGTGGTTGTCTCGGCCATGGCGGGCAAAACCAACGAACTCGTTGCCTGGACGCGTCAGGCCTCGCCCATGCACGATGCGCGCGAGTATGATGCTATCGTTGCTTCCGGTGAGCAGGTAACGGCCGGTCTTCTCGCGGTCACTTTGCAGGCGATGGGCGTCCATGCACGCTCCTGGCAAGGCTGGCAGATACCCATCAAGACAGACAATGCGCATGGTGCTGCGCGTATTACCGATATTGACGGCTCCTTCCTGATTGAGCGCTTCGAGGAAGGTCAGGTGGCTGTTATTGCCGGATTTCAGGGTATCGGCCCGGACAATCGTATTTCTACGCTCGGACGCGGCGGCTCGGACACAAGTGCTGTCGCCATTGCAGCAGCGGTCAAGGCGGATCGGTGCGATATCTATACGGACGTCGACGGTGTTTACACTACCGATCCCCGGGTTGAGCCCAAGGCGCGCCGTCTTTCGCGCATTTCATTTGAAGAAATGCTGGAAATGGCTTCGCTTGGCGCGAAAGTCTTGCAGGTCAGGTCCGTCGAGCTTGCCATGGTGCATAAAGTGCGCACATTTGTCAGGTCCAGTTTCGAAGACCCCGATGCACCGGGCATGGGTGATCTGATCAATCCGCCCGGTACTCTTATTTGCGACGAGGAAGAAATCGTGGAACAGCAGGTTGTCACAGGAATTGCCTATGCCAAGGACGAAGCACAGATATCGCTTCGCCGCGTTGCGGATCGTCCGGGTATTTCGGCAGGTATTTTTGGCCCGCTTGCTGAGGCCCATATCAATGTCGACATGATCGTACAGAATGTGTCTGAAGACGGCACCAAGACCGATATGACATTCACCGTTCCATCCGGTGATCTTGATAAGGCGCTTGCGGTGCTGGAAAAGGTCAAAGCCGAAATCGGCTGCGATATTATCCAGTCGGAAGCTGGCATGGTCAAAGTATCGGTAATCGGCATCGGCATGCGCAGCCATGCGGGTGTTGCAGCAACGGCCTTCCGGGCGCTTGCTGACAAGGGCATTAATATCCGAGCTATCACCACATCGGAAATCAAGATTTCCATTCTAATTGACGGCCCATACGCAGAACTTGCAGTACGCACTTTGCATTCTGTCTACGGTCTGGATAAGCATTGACAGAAGAGATTCTGTTTGCCGGTATTTCTGCCGACTAAGATGATCTAAAGTTCACATTGGCAAGGTCATTCCGGCTCTGCCAATAAATGCTATGGAGCAAATGGTGCCCACGCGCGAGCAGACAACCGGCCCTCGTGTCATGCTGAAGCGGCTCCGCGAGTTGATGGCGGAGGCTCTTGAGCCACAGGAGAGGCTTGACCGCATTGTTCGCGACATTGCTCAGAACATGGTCGCGGAAGTGTGCTCATTTTATGTGCTGCGTTCCGATGGCGTGCTTGAGCTTTATGCCACCGAAGGTTTGAACCCGTCGGCCGTTCATCTGGCGCAACTGCGCCTTGGTCAAGGTCTTGTTGGTACGATTGCTGCTAGTGCGCGTCCACTCAATCTTACAGATGCGCAAACCCATCCGGCATTCGCCTACCTGCCGGAAACAGGCGAAGAAATTTACAATTCATTCCTTGGTGTACCTATCCTGCGGGCAGGGCGAACCCTCGGCGTTCTCGTTGTCCAGAACAGGACTAAGCGGGTCTACCGCGAAGATGAGATTGAGGCGTTGGAAACCACGGCCATGGTGTTGGCCGAGATGGTTGCAGCGGGCAGTCTTACGCGGCTGGCGCGTCCGGGCGTAGAACTCGATATGGGCAAGCCGATGAGCTTTGCCGGCAGTGCTTTCAATGATGGTGTTGGTCTTGGGCATGTTGTGCTGCACGAGCCGCGCATTGTTGTGACCAACCTGTTCAATGAAGATATTGATGCCGAGATCGACCGGCTCGAAAGCTCGCTTGGATCATTGCGTGTTTCTATTGATGACATGCTGTCGCGCCGTGACGTGGCCTTTGAGGGCGAGCACCGCGAGGTGCTGGAAGCCTATCGCATGTTTGCCCATGATAATGGCTGGGTTCGCCGTCTTGAAGAAGCGATCCGCAACGGCTTGACCGCGGAAGCGGCAGTGGAAAAAGTGCAGAGCGACACACGTGCGCGCATGATGCATCTGACCGATCCTTATATGCGTGAGCGGTTGAGCGATTTCGATGATCTCGCCAATCGGTTGTTGCGTCAGTTGATGGGCCGTGACGTGAAGACCATGGCCGGGTCGCTGGCCAAGGATGCGATCATTGTGGCGCGTTCCATGGGCGCTGCCGAGCTGCTGGATTATCCGCGCGAACGCCTGCGAGGCCTGGTGCTGGAAGATGGCGCTGCGACGAGTCACGTGGTGATCGTTGCCCGCGCTATGGGTATTCCCGTTGCAGGTCAGGTCAAGGGCGTCGTGTCCATGGCTGAAAACAATGATGCGATCATTGTCGACGGCGATGATGGCAAGGTGCATTTACGTCCGCAATCGGACGTTGAAGCGGCCTATTCCGAGAAGGTCAAGTTCCGAGCCAAGCGTCAGGCACTTTATCGCGAATTGCGCGACCGTCCTTCGGTGACCAGGGACGGTGTGCCGATCACCTTGCTGATGAATGCGGGTTTGCTGGTCGATCTGCCGCAACTCGTTGAGGCAGGCGCGGCCGGTATCGGACTTTTCCGGACGGAATTGCAATTCATGGTTGCATCAACGTTCCCGCGGGCGGAGCAGCAGGAGCGGCTTTATCGTTCCGTGCTTGAAGCTGCAGGCGACAAGCCGGTGACTTTCCGGACGCTCGATATTGGCGGCGACAAGGTACTGCCCTATTTCCGCAGCGAGACCCATGAAGAAAATCCGGCATTGGGCTGGCGGGCGATCCGCCTGACGCTTGATCGCCCGGGGCTATTGCGCACACAGGTTCGCGCCTTGTTGAAGGCTGCTGGCGGGCGCGAGCTGCGCCTAATGCTGCCAATGGTCACTGAAATCGCGGAAGTACGCAAAGCGAGCGAATTGATCAACCGCGAGGTACAGCACCTTTCGCGCTTTGCTCATAATCTGCCAACCCGGGTCAAGATCGGCGCCATGGTGGAAGTGCCTTCCTTGCTGTGGCAACTTGACGAACTGATGTCGGTGGTTGATTTCGTCTCGGTTGGTTCCAACGATCTGTTCCAATTCGTCATGGCGGTTGATCGAGGCAATTCGATCATTAGCAACCGCTTCGATAATCTTTCCGTGCCATTCCTGCGCGTGCTTCGCCAGATCGTCGAAGCAGGCATCCGCAATAATACGGATGTAACGCTTTGCGGCGAAATGGCCGGAAAGCCAATTTCGGCGCTCGCACTGCTTGGCCTTGGGTTTCGCTCGATCTCAATGTCGCCTGCTTCCATCGGGCCGATCAAGGCAATGCTTGGTTCGCTTGATGTGAACGAGCTTGGGGCGCAACTCGCTGATGCCATGGATAATCATGGCGATACCGGCTCGCTGCGCCACATCCTGACCAAATTTGCAGAGCGGGCAGGCATATCACTGTGAGGCTAATCTGATGTCTATTCCGCAGGATCGCATGGATCAGCTGCTGAAGCGTTTTTCGATGATGGAAACGCAGATGGCGAGCAATCCCGATTCCGAAACATATGTGAAGCTTGCTTCGGAATATTCCGAACTGGAGCCGGTCGTATTCAAGATCCGCGATTTTCTTGCCGCCCGCAGCGAAGCGGCTGATTTGCAGGCAATGCTGGATGATGGCTCAACCGATCGCGACATGCGCGAGCTTGCCGAAGCTGAATTGCCGGAAATCGAAGAGCGCATTGAAGAGCTTGAAAAGGATATTCAGGTTCTGCTTTTGCCCAAGGATGTTGCCGATGAGCGCAACGCCATTCTCGAGATACGCGCAGGTACTGGCGGTTCGGAAGCGGCACTTTTTGGCGGCGATCTTTTCCGCATGTATGAACGCTACGCGTCGGCCAATGGCTGGCGGGTTGAGCTGATCTCGGCCAGTGACGGCGAAGCGGGCGGATACAAAGAAGTTATCGCCATGGTTTCCGGCAAGGGCGTATTCGCCAAACTGAAGTTTGAATCGGGTGTCCATCGCGTCCAGCGGGTCCCCGATACCGAAGCCAGCGGACGCATCCACACATCGGCTGCAACTGTCGCGGTGCTGCCGGAGGCTGAAGAGATCGACATTGACATTCGCCCCGATGACATCCGTATCGATACGATGCGTGCATCGGGTTCGGGCGGACAGCACGTCAATACAACCGACTCGGCGGTTCGCATTACCCATATTCCATCTGGAATTGTCGTTGTGCAGGCCGAAAAGTCGCAGCATCAAAACCGCGCCCGCGCCATGCAGGTGCTGCGCTCGCGCCTGTTCGATATGCAGCGCCAAAAAGCAGATAGCGAACGTTCCGAAGCCCGCCGCAGCCAGGTCGGTTCAGGGGATCGTTCCGAACGCATCCGCACCTATAATTTTCCGCAGGGACGGGTCACGGACCATCGGATCAATCTGACCCTTTATAAGCTAGACCGCATCATGGAAGGCGATCTGGATGAGTTGATTGGCGCGCTCATTTCCGATTACCAAACCGCTTTGCTGGCACAGATGAATGACGGCTTCTGACCACAGACACCAATTGATGAATGTTCTGCGGAGCGCGCGTGCTTCTCTCGCCGAAGCGGGAATAGAATCTGCGGAGCTTGATGCCCGTCTTTTGCTTGAATGGATTGCAGGCTGCGACAGGCTGGAAATAATCCGTAACCCGAATCGCGAGCTTGGCCAGCATGAATATGAGGCGCTTGAGGCCAAGCTTGCTCGCCGAATCAAGGGTGAATCGGTGCATCGCATTATCGGCAAGCGGGCATTTTTCGGCATTGAATTGAGCCTTTCCACAGAAACGCTCGAGCCGCGTCCCGACACGGAAGCGCTTGTGGAACTGGCTTTGCCCTTTCTCCAAAACCGCATTTCCAACCATGGTGTCGCCGACATTGTTGACCTTGGAACAGGAACAGGAGCGATCGCCCTTTCGCTGCTCGATCAGTTGCCGCAATTGCGCGCCGTGGGCGTGGATATATCGGCCGATGCCCTTGCTACCGCGCGTGAAAATGCGGTGCTTTCGAATGTTTCTTCGCGTTTTGCGGCATTGTCGTCCAACTGGTTTTCCGAGCTAACTGGTTCATATGACATGATTATTTCCAATCCGCCCTATATCCGCACTGGCGATATTGCGCAGTTGCAAAGAGAAGTTGTTCTTCATGATCCGGTTCGGGCGCTGGATGGAGGTCCAGACGGGCTGGAGCCCTATCGGATCATTGCTGATCATGCCGCTGGTTACTTGCGTCCTGGTGGCGTGGTCGCACTGGAGATCGGGGCAGGGCAGCGGCAGGATATTGAGGCGATTTTTAACGCCAGGAATTTCGTGATGAGCGGTGTGAGGCAGGATTTCGGAGGGCACGACCGCGCCCTTCTGTTCACAACAATCGAAAAATAATGAAAAAAGGCTTGGAATTTGCGGAGAAGCCCGCTAGTTTCCAGTTACCGCTCGAAACCGAACAACTCTGGTTCTGCCTATCAAGATAATTGATACGCAAATTTCCGGGGTTTGATTTCTCCCTACATTTGTTTTGGAGAAATGGTTCTTGGGGTAGCACAAAAGTTTTATGAACTTTGGATGCGATTGAAGCGCGGGGCGCGCTTCAGATCGGCACTTGAGAAGCGAAGCTTTTTGACTCGAAATGTTGAGCAAATGAGCGCCCCTGATTTTCTGAAAAGAGATAAGTATGAGGCCAGTACAGCAGAATAGGCGCATGCGCGGACGCGGTAACAACAATAACCGCAGCAAAGGTCCTAACCCACTTTCCCGTAACTATGAGAGCAACGGTCCTGACGTTAAAATTCGGGGAAATGCTCAGCACGTAGCAGAGAAATATACGACCCTTGCACGTGATGCACAAAGTGCGGGCGATCGCGTTATGGCTGAAAACTATCTTCAGCATGCAGAACACTACAATCGAATCATCATGGCTGCACAGGCCGCAGCACCCGTTCAATATCAGCGCGACGATCGCGATGATCAGGAACAGGATGACGACAATAATTACGAAGACGACGGCAACAATGTCGGCAATAACGAGCAGGAGTTCCAGGAACGTCCTGAACGTCAGGATCGTGCCGAGCGTCAGGAACGCCCTGAACGTCAAGACCGGCAGGAGCGCCAGCCGCGCCACGAGCGCCAGGATCGTCCAGAACGTTCAGAACGCCGTGACCGACCCGAGCGCGTTGTGCACCAGCCGATCAATGGCAGCGGTCCTCAGCCCGTCATCGAAGGCACGCCCGCCGAGGTTGCTTATGATGATGACACTGTCAGCCAGCGTCAGCCGCAGGCCCAACCTGCTCAAAATCAGGAAGTTGAGGCTGTCGCTGCTGGTTCGGAAGAAGCTGCGGAGGCAAAGCCCGCTGTTCGCCGTTCACCGCGTGGTCGCAGACCTGCCCGTCCGCGTGAGCCACGGGTAACTGAAGGCAATGCGGAAGCGACAAACGCTCCAGAAGCTGCGTCGGATCTTTCTCCGGCCAGTATTGTGGCTGAAGTCAAAAAGCGCCGCGCTGCGGCTGAATCTGACGTTTGATCTGATCGAGTTGAATAATGCGCCACCCGCGGGGAAACCTGCGGGTGGCGTTTTTTATTTGACTGCATTTGAAGTTGGTGCGTGGTTCGACAAGCTCACCATGAGGAAGATTGGCGAACTGCACAGGTAATCTTCGGCGTTCCAGAATATAGCTCCCTGCAATCAACCGACCTCCCTCATCCTGAGCTTGTCCGAAGGGCGCATTTGGCTTGTGCAAATCAGGCCTTCCTAAAATAATCTCGACAAACTTATCCAACAGTTCCCGCTCTGAATTATTCTGCTCGCGTCCTTCCCGCGGGGAACAGCTTCCGGAGCCGTTCGAAGTTTGGGGAAGGATGGGCGCCTCCGATGGCGGGTTACGGACCCGCCATCCGGGGACGTTCTGTCCAAGGGTTCCCCTGCCGTTACTAGGAACGGCGCGTGCTGGACGAGCACTTTAAGGGGCGCAAGGCTAACGCATGGCGTGCCGCAAATGGCACTCCTTGGGTAGCCGAGGCCTCCCAAGCGGAACGGGCAGAATGCAAAATCGCCGGACGGGCGGTCTTCGGATCGCTTAACCTACTACAAAGACGCGCTTCGATGACCGCCCGTCTTTCCCACCACAAGCAATAGCCAGACGCAAAAGCGGGCGTGGCAAGGAGGGGGCATACATGCTAGATTTAAAGCGTCATAAAAGCAGAATATCCGGTCTTGTACCCCGGGGATAATATTCCCATATCAGCATCGAGCGAATGGATCTGCCTCGTTGCAGGGGATCCGTCACCAACACGCCAGGCAATGCCGAAAATCGGGTTGCCGGGTAAAAGGAGACAAGAATGAACATTGAAAAATATACCGAACGGGTTCGCGGTTTCATACAGTCCGCGCAGACTTTTGCCCTCTCATCCAATAATCAGCAATTTACCCCAGAGCATCTTCTGAAAGTCTTGGTTGACGATGAAGAAGGTCTTGCTGCGTCCTTGATCGAAAGGGCCGGCGGGCGAATTGCCGATGTGCGGCTTGGACTGCAGGCGGCACTGGACGCTTTGCCTAAAGTAACAGGCGGCAATGGTCAGCTTTATCTTGCCCAGCCGCTGGCAAAAGTTTTTGCTACAGCCGAGGAAGTGGCGCAGAAAGCTGGTGACAGCTTTGTCACGGTAGAACGGCTGCTTACGGCCATGGCTATCGAAAAATCGTCCAAGACATCCGAAATATTAAGCCGCGCCGGCGTTACGGCTGCGGGTCTCAATGCAGTTATCAACGATATCCGCAAAGGCCGGACGGCTGATTCTGCTTCGGCGGAAAACAGCTATGATGCCTTGAAGAAATATGCACGAGATCTGACTGCCGATGCGCGGGCGGGGAAACTTGACCCTGTCATTGGCCGCGATGATGAAATTCGCCGGACAATTCAGGTCTTGTCGCGCCGCACCAAGAATAATCCGGTGCTTATCGGTGAACCTGGCGTTGGTAAAACAGCTATCGCCGAGGGACTGGCGCTGCGTATTATCAATGGTGATGTGCCTGAATCACTCAAGGACAAGCAATTGATGGCCCTCGATATGGGTTCATTGATTGCAGGTGCAAAATATCGCGGTGAATTCGAGGAGCGCCTGAAAGGTGTGCTTTCCGAAGTCACGTCTGCAAATGGCGATATCATTCTGTTTATCGATGAGATGCACACGCTTGTTGGCGCGGGCAAAAGCGAAGGTGCGATGGATGCATCGAACCTGCTGAAGCCAGCGCTTGCCCGGGGCGAACTTCATTGCGTTGGCGCCACCACGCTTGATGAATATCGCAAACATGTCGAGAAAGATGCTGCCCTTGCGCGGCGTTTCCAGCCCGTGTTTGTCGATGAGCCAACTGTTGAAGATACAATTTCGATTCTTCGCGGTTTGAAGGAAAAATACGAGCAGCATCATAAGGTGCGCATTTCCGATTCGGCGCTTGTCGCTGCTGCCACTCTTTCGAACCGTTACATCACGGACAGGTTTTTGCCGGACAAGGCCATTGACCTGATCGATGAGAGTGCTGCGCGACTCCGCATGCAGGTGGATTCCAAGCCCGAAGAGCTGGATGAAATCGATAGGCGTATCATGCAGCTGAAGATCGAACGCGAGGCTTTGAAGGTTGAGACAGACAATGCTTCCCGCGAACGTCTCGAGAGACTGGAAAAAGAACTTGTCGATCTGGAAGAGCAGTCGACCATAATTACCAATACGTGGCAGGCGGAAAAGCAGAAGCTTGGTCTGGCAGCTGATCTCAAACGTCAGCTTGATGACGCACGCAATGCATTGGCATCGGCACAGCGTAATGGTGAATTTCAAAAGGCGGGCGAGTTGGCCTATGGCACGATCCCGCAATTGGAAAAACAACTGGCTGAGTCGGAGAAGAATGACGGTTCGACCTCAATGGTTGAGGAGAACGTAACGCCGGATCATATTGCACAGGTCGTTTCCCGCTGGACCGGCATTCCGGTTGACCGGATGCTGGAAGGTGAACGCGACAAGTTGCTCCGCATGGAAGATGAACTTGCCAAACGGGTGGTTGGACAGGGCGAGGCCGTGCAAGCTGTATCCAGAGCAGTGCGCCGTGCCCGTGCCGGTTTGCAGGATCCGAACAGGCCTATCGGTTCGTTCATCTTCCTCGGACCGACAGGTGTGGGTAAAACCGAGCTGACAAAATCGCTGGCTTCGTTCCTGTTTTCCGATGAAACGGCAATGGTTCGCCTCGACATGTCGGAATATATGGAAAAGCACTCGGTAGCCCGTTTGATCGGTGCGCCTCCCGGCTATGTTGGCTATGAAGAAGGTGGAGCTCTGACTGAAGCGGTTCGTCGTCGTCCCTATCAGGTTGTTCTCTTCGATGAGATCGAAAAGGCGCATCCTGATGTGTTCAATGTGCTGCTTCAGGTTCTTGATGATGGTCGCCTGACCGATGGACAGGGTCGCACTGTCGATTTTCGCAACACGCTGATCATCATGACATCCAATCTTGGCGCGGAATATCTTGTTTCGCTGGGTGAGGACCAGGATGTTGAGGATGTGCGCGAGAATGTGATGAACGTGGTCAAAGCCTCGTTCAGGCCGGAGTTCCTCAACCGGGTGGATGAGGTGATTCTGTTCCACCGTTTGAAGCGCAAGGAAATGGGCACCATTGTTGCGATCCAGCTCCAGCGTTTGCAGTCTCTTCTCGCCGATCGAAAGATCGTTCTGAAAATCGACGACGATGCTACAAATTGGCTTGCTGATAAGGGCTATGATCCCGCTTATGGCGCGCGCCCTCTCAAGCGGGTTATCCAAAAGCAGGTGCAGGATCCGCTAGCGGAGAAGATTCTTCTCGGTGAAATACTGGACGGCTCGACTGTCAAGATTACGTCTGGATCGGACCGGCTCAATTTCAAGGCTTCGAAAGCGAGTCCGGTCATTGAGGACAATGAAGCTGCGTAGGCGGCTTTCTCAAGATACAAAATGGCCGCCACATAGCGGCCATTTTCATGTCTCGTTCATCCGATAAATGCGACGATCATTCTGTTCATTAACCATAAAAACATGAAAACGCGTCATTTTATGATTAATGACAAGTTATTAGAGAAATCGGAAGCTTAGGCATGACGTTCTACCGCGGTTCGTTGATGAAGATTCTGCTCGCTGCTTCAGCGGGCACCATAGGCATGGGAATGGCGGCTGCCGAACCTGGCGTGAATGCGAACAACCAGAAATCCTTTGAGGTTGCACAATTATTCGAGCCGCAAGAACGTCGTCCGCGCCGTGAAGCATTCCGATCCTACTTTGATGAATATGGCCGCCGGGTTACGGTAGATCGCCGCGGCAGGATTGTATCTGTAGAAGAGCCGCAAAACGATCAATATGGCGAAAGCCCGGATTACTTTCCCGAAGCGCCGCAAGATCCTTACGGTACAGGCGCAATTCCCAACGATCCCTATGGCGGGCAACCATCTGGCCCCTCCGAGCAGGACTATGGAAGTGTGTCCCGTGAGCCTTTGCCGCCTGCAAATGGCGAACCCGGTTTGCAGCCATCTGATCCCAATCTCATTGATCCTGATTTTCCAGCTGACGGGTTGAGCGATGCGCCTCAAGAGCAAATTCCAGCTCATCCAAATCCAGCTCCAACTGTCGAACTGCCGAAAGGGCAGGGCGCCAAGGCGAAGATTACGGCTATTCAGGTCTTGCTCGACAGAATTGGCGTCTCACCTGGCGTTATCGACGGCCATAAGGGCGGTAACGTTGATAAAGCCGTCGCCGCATTTGAAGAAATGACAGGACAGCAGTTTGATCCGCTGAATGAAGAGGGGATCAATGCTTCGCTGGAGCAAACCGGCGGTCCCGCTTTCACGTCTTATACGATCTCATCGGAGGATGCCGCATACCCCTATGTCGCTTCCATTCCCGAGGACTATGCTCACAAGGCTCAGCTTGAGCGCATGGCATTTACTTCAGTGACGGAATTGCTGGCGGAACGGTTCCATATGGATGAGAATTATCTGAAAGAGATTAATCCGGGCGTTGATTTTAATACGCCCGGGGTAACGATTCAGGTTGTTAATACGGGACAGAATGCCGGTGGCGCGGTGACCAAGATCATTGCGGACAAGGGGCGCAAACAGGTGCGTGGATATAATGCCGAGGGCAAGCTGATTGTGGCTTATCCGGCGACAATCGGATCAACAGACACGCCTTCGCCTTCCGGAACAGTTCAGGTCGAGCGCATCGCACTCAATCCCAATTATACCTATAATCCAAAGCTGAACTTCAAGCAGGGCGAAAATGACAAGGTGCTGACAATTCCGCCCGGCCCCAATGGTCCGGTCGGGACGGTTTGGATCGCACTGTCGAAACCAACTTATGGCATTCATGGAACGCCGGAACCTTCCAAGATCGGCAAGACCAACAGCCATGGCTGCGTGCGTCTTACCAATTGGGACGCGACGGAACTGTCAAAGCTCGTGCAAAAAGGCGTGACTGTAGAGTTCCACGAATAGGATCAGCCGCTGGCTGCCACTTTGGTCGGCGGTGTTCCATCATCCTGAATGAGCTGGTCGATTCGTTCGCGTTCACGCTTGAACGCTACGAGCTCATCTCCGCGAAGTTCGCCGCCGCTTGGAAGGCGTATGCGCATCGGATCGACTTTCGACCCATTCACCATCACTTCATAATGCAGGTGTGGACCGGTCGAAAGACCCGTTGAACCGACATAGCCGATGACTTGCCCCTGCCGGACCTTTGAACCGGGGGTTACACCGCTCGCAATAGCGTTTTGGTGGGAATAGCTGCTTTCATAACCATTGGAATGGCGAATCAAAGTCTGATTGCCGTAACCGTTGGTCCATCCGGCCCGCTCCACCACGCCATTGCCCGACGCGATGATTGCAGTGCCGCGAGGCGCTGACCAGTCAACGCCGGTATGCATGCGCGAATAACCGAGAATTGGATGCCGACGCATTCCAAAGGGTGACCGGAAGACGCCATTTGGAACAGGCTTGCGCAGCAGGAACTGTTTAGAGCTCTTGCCATTCTCGTCGTAATAATCCGTGGTGCCATCATCACTATGGAACCGGTAGAATTTTTTCAGATCACCGCCGAAATTGGCAGCTACATAAAGAATTTCAGACTGTTCATCGGCTTTCTCGGAGCCTGTCGGCAAAGAGAACAATGCTTCCAGCTGGTCGGTTGGCGATAGTTGAGCCTGGAAATCGACATCGGAAGCCAGCATCTTTATCAGCTGCTGGATCATCGTGTCGGTCATGCCATATGCCAGTCCTGCTCTATAGATACCATCATAGACGGTCGGCAGGTCTTCAGCGCGGCGCATGACGGGCGGGCTATCGTCGAATGCGACCTGAAGTCCCGGTGTCATCTCCGGCTCATCAGCGGGAACATATTGCTCATTATCATTGAGAGCGATTGTGAGAATATGGGTCGAACGATTATAAACGCTGGCACGAATGATCCGGTCGGTATTGTTTTCCGACTCAACACCAAGCCGCAACACACTGCCAGCTTTCAGTCGCGTGGAATTTAGCAGCTTTGAGATTGCCCCTGCCATGCCTTCGGCGTCGCTTCCTTCATAGCCGGCATCGCTAAGCGCAGCGAGTACGTCATTGTCGCGCCGGAATGGAATCAGCTCCTCCGAATAGCCGGCGCTCACAGCGTCCTCAGCCATTCTGGGCGATACGCTTACATTTTCTTGAATAATCTTGACCGCAAGGGGGCTGCGCAAATTGTAAGGGTCCTCATCGGAACCAAAGCGCAATGGATCCACATAATGAAGTGAGGCGACTTGAATGGCACCATCGGAAAGCAATGCGCCGGTATTTCGGACGACTTCTTCAACCTCATCAACGCTCAGATCGTCAGAAGGATCGTATTGGGCTGTTGCCAAGGGAAAGTCCAATGTTCGCAGACTGACCTCACTCTCAACCTTGGCACCATAGATCAAGCCGGTTCGGGGGGCAGGATCGGTGTTGGCATTTGCTTCGGCAAACACATTCAGCGGATTAAATGAAGGATATCTGCGATTGGTGTTGTGAACATCTGCGAGCGCTATATGAACGAGTTCAAAAGGCATTGTACGAATAACATCGCGTTCACCCTCTTTAAACATCGTTGATACATCAAGGCGTCGGCGGTCGCGGTTTTTCTGAATAGGGGTGGTCGCCGCAACACGGGCGCCTTTA